>NZ_CM142187.1:0-3842169 GCF_054880895.1 Lacisediminihabitans sp. FW035 | reverse complement strand
TTTTTCCTCGCTGTGATCAGGGGTAGTTATACACAGGGTTATCCACCGTCTGTGCAGTCACACCACCTTAGTTCCGGTCGCATGTCGCTGCCACGCCGACTTTGTGGGAGTGTGGATAATGCGCGGGATCGCCCCAGAGTTTGACCGCAGCACTTTAAGACCGTATTTTTAATCAGTTGACTTCAGCCTGACGGCTAACCTTCACTTCCCTGGCTTCCTGGCTCCTCCCGAGCTGGCCATGCGGAGTTCTGACACGCGAGAGATCTAAATCATGAGCAAGAGAACCTTCCAGCCGAACAACCGGCGCCGCGCCAAGGTGCACGGATTCCGCCTGAGAATGCGCACCCGTGCCGGCCGCGCCATCCTGGGTGCGCGTCGTCGCAAGGGACGCACCGAACTCTCCGCGTAGTCGAGCCCACGTGTTGGCCAAAGCCAACCGGCTCGTCCGGGCTGACGACTATCGGCGCCTCGTGCGCCGTGGTCGGCGAGTGGCGACCCGCCATGCCCTTGTCTACGTCAATCGCGGCGACGCATCCCATCCCCCACGGTTCGGTTTCATCGTGCCGAAGACGGTGGGCGTGGCTGTCGACCGCAACCTCGTCCGGAGGCGGCTGAAGGCCCTCACCTTCTCGGCGATCCCACAACTCGCTCCGGGCACCGAGATCGTGATCAGGGCTTTGCCAGGCGCAGCGCAGGCTGGCTGGGATACCCTGCGTCTTGAGATCTCGGGAGTTTTGAGCGGAGGAGTGACACGAGCGTGAATTCCGTCGTGGCATTCGTGCTCCTGCTCCCCCGCAATCTCAGTGTGCTGATCCTGCGGGTCTATCGTGCAGTGATCTCACCGCTCTACGGCGACGTGTGCCGTTACTACCCCTCTTGTTCTTCCTACGCACTCCAGGCACTCCAGCAGTACGGCGTCATTCGCGGCAGTTGGATGGGAATCCGGCGGATCGCGCGATGCCACCCCTGGGCCGCCGGCGGTGTAGACGACGTTCCCCCACGGGTCGAGCAGAAGTACGCGGTGACTCGCTTTGGTTTTGTTGTATCGATGGCCACGGAAAGGTGACCTAAACGCATGGACATTATCGGCACCGTCCTTTGGCCCATCAAATGGGTCGTAGAACTCATCCTCGTGGGCTTCCACGAGTTCTGGACCTTCCTCGGTCTTGACCCAAATGCGGGTCTGACCTGGGTTTTGTCTATCGTGGGACTCGTCCTGGTTATCCGCGCGGCCCTCATTCCGATCTTCGTGCGCCAGATCAAGAGCCAGCGGCGCATGCTCGAGGTCGCACCCCAGTTGAAGAAGATCCAGGACAAGTACAAGGGTAAGAAAGACCAGTTCTCGCGAGAGGCGATGTCGCGCGAGACGATGGAGCTCTACAAGAAGACCGGCACCAATCCCCTCAGCTCCTGCCTCCCCCTGCTGCTGCAGATGCCCATCTTCTTCAGCCTGTTCTCGGTGCTTCACAACGCACAGACGGGCTTGGTGGGGGTCGGACTGCTCAACAAGGACCTCTCGAAGTCCTTCGGCTCCTCGTCACTCTTCGACATCGCTCCCCTGCACCTGGCGATCAGCACAGCGGACGGCAACGTCGCCGTCATCGTCATCGCAATCATCATGATTATCCTGATGACCGGATCTCAGTTCATTACCCAGCTTCAGATCATGTCGAAGAACCAGTCGGCTGAGATGAAAGCCAGCCCGATGTTCAAGCAGCAGCGCATCCTGCTGTACCTGCTGCCTCTGGTGTTCGCGTTCTCCGGCTATACGTTCCCCCTCGGCGTCATGTTCTACTGGCTCGTCTCGAATTTCTGGACGATGGGACAGCAGTTCCTCGTCATCCGCAACATGCCGACGCCCGGCAGCGAAGCCGCGCTTCAGCGTGAATCGCGGATGGCCAAGAAGGCGCAGCGCCGCGGGTTCTCGATCATCGAAGACCAGCCGCTCACCGTCGACGACGTGAAGATCAACACCCAGCGGATCCAGCCGGTGAACAAGAACCGCGCTAAGAAGACCGGCAACAAGAAGTAGCCCTCCCCCGCTTCACCCCAGCCTTCCCAGAAAGAGAGCTCCGCCATGTCAGAGACCATTCCCCAGCTCACGACCGACACCGATGTCGTCGCCGAAGACGTCAGCACCGAGACCGTCTCCTCGTCCCCCGAGTCACAGGAGGGTGCAGAGACGGATGCGTCCCGCTCGGGCGAGCCGGCACGTTCCGTCACTCAACTCGAGGAGGAGGGTGAGATCGCCGCCGATTACATCGAGGAGCTTCTCGACATCACCGATCTCGACGGGGACATCGACATCGACGCGCGTGATGGGCGTGCCTACCTCTCGGTCAACTCGAGCCAGGACAGCAACCTGCGCCTGCTCTCCAAGCCCGAGACGGTGAATGCGCTCCAGGAGCTCACCCGGATAGCGGTTCAAGCCAAGACCGGCGTGTTCTCACGGCTGATTCTCGATGTGGGCGGATCGCGCCAAGCGCGCGAGGCAGAGCTCGCACAGCTCGTCGAACGTGCCGCGGATCGCATCGAGGGGGGCGCACAGTCCGCGTCCTTGCCCCCGATGTCCTCCTACGAACGCAAGCTCGTGCACGATCTGGTGGCGGCGCGCGGCTTCGTGTCGCAGTCCGAGGGCGAGGGCTCCGATCGCCACACCGTCATCACCCGCGCATAGTTTCACGTGAAACAATTCGAGTTCAGGGTCGATCGTGGCTGAGGTCGACGGCGTCGATCGCCCGGAAGAAGTGGCTCTCGAAGCTGAGCCGGCGGCGGCGGTGACCCTGTTCGGCGACCGGGTCGATCGTGCACGCCAGTTCACCGCGGACCTGGCGGCGCGCGGCGAAGAACTCGGACTGATCGGGCCCCTGGAGATGCCACGGCTCTGGACCCGTCATATCCTGAACAGCGCCTTGCTCGCACCTCTCATCAGGCCGGGACGGGTGGGTGACATCGGCAGTGGAGCCGGCCTGCCGGGCCTCGTGCTGGCCATCGCCCGGCCGGATGCACAGTTCATCCTCATCGAGCCGATGGAACGCCGGGTCGACTGGCTGCGTCGCGAATCCGACGCGCTCGAGCTCGACAATGTCCAGGTCGTGCGCGCGCGCGCCGAAGAGGCGAAGCTCTCCCCGTGGCTCGACCAGGCCACAGCCCGCGCCGTGAGTGCGCTTTCCAAGCTGATCCCGCTCACCGTGCCGCTCGTGCGGTCGGGCGGTGAATTGCTCTTTCTCAAGGGAGCGAGCGTCGAAGCGGAGATCGAGGCCGCCTCCAAGGTGATTCGGCGCACTCGGCTCACGGGGGTGGAGGTGCTGACGCTCGGTGACGGGCTCGTCGCCGAAGTCACCCGCGTCTTTCGGGCTACAGTTGACTGACCGTTCTTCGCAGGCACACCGGGCCGCCGGATTCCTTGAAAGCCACCCGCGGACAGGTACCTGACATCCACCGTCGGCACGGCTCGCACTCGGCAGCGCCGAGCAGGACGAACCACCAGATCGAGAAGGTTTCACGTGAAACATCCGAATGACGATGGAATTCGCATCGACTACGCCGCGGAGATCTATGCGGCGATGCTGAACGATACCGGCGCATCGGACGGCAGCGCCGTGGTGAGTGATGCGGGGGATTCCAGCCACGCCGAGCGTCCGGCCGCGGACCCAGTGGACGGTCCGTTGGCCCCGAGACCGTCGGACCAGGGACCGACAGCTTTTCCGGAAGAATCCGCGGACGAGCCGACTCCGACCCCTCCCGTTCCGATCCCATTCTCGCTCGGAGACACGCCCCTCGCCCGTGAACTGTCGGAGATCACCCGACGTCGCCAGGCCCTCGCGGCCGAGATTCTGCCGCTTCCGGCAAAGACCAGGGTTTTCACCGTTGCAAACCAGAAGGGCGGGGTCGGCAAGACCACGACAACAGTGAACCTCGCCGCCGCACTGGCCCGGAGCGGTTCTCGTGTGCTGGTGATCGACCTGGATCCGCAGGGGAATGCGTCGACGGCGCTCGGCATCGAGCATCGATCCGAGACGATCAGCGTCTATGAGGTGATCATCAACGACGAGCCGGTCGAGAACGTGATCCAGAAGAGTCCCGACTTCGACACGCTCTACTGCGTTCCCGCCACCATCCACCTCGCCGGCGCCGAGATCGAGCTAGTTTCGATGGTGGCGCGAGAGCAACGCCTCCGCACCGCCCTCGAGAGGTTCCTGGAAGAGAGCGAAGAGCCCTTCCACTACGTCTTCATCGACTGCCCGCCGTCCCTCGGTCTGCTCACGATCAATGCCTTCGTGGCGGCGCAGGAGGTGTTGATCCCCATCCAGTGCGAGTATTACGCGCTCGAGGGACTGAGCCAGCTGCTCACGAACATCAAGCTCATCGAGCGGCATCTCAACCCCGTGCTCACGGTCTCCACGATCCTGCTCACCATGTACGACTCCCGCACCAACCTGGCCAACCAGGTCGCCCAGGATGTGCGCGACCACTTTCCCGACCAGGTTCTGGCGACACTCATCCCGAGGTCGGTACGGATCTCCGAGGCTCCGAGTTATGGTCAGACCGTCATCAGTTACGACACGAATTCACCCGGCTCGTTGTCGTATCTCGAAGCCGCAGCAGAAATCGCCCGAAGAGGAGCCCCGAACTGATGGCCGCACCGAAAAGAACTGGACTGGGGCGCGGCATCGGAGCGCTCATCCCGACCGACCTCGGCAGTCCCGCCCGCCCAGTGGACGTGTTCTTCCCGACATCATCGGCCGAGGCCGCGGAGAGCGCGACGGATCAGCTCGTGAGCGTTCCCGGCGCCCGACTCGCCAACCTCTCGCCGAATGACATCGTTCCGAACGCCGCGCAGCCCCGCACGACCTTCGTGCAGGAGGACCTCGACGAGCTTGTCGCGTCGATCCGGGAGGTCGGTGTGCTTCAGCCGATCGTGGTGCGCCCGATCGCGGGTGCCACGGCGGGGCAGGCGCAGTACGAACTGGTCATGGGTGAGCGTCGTTTGCGGGCGAGCAAGCTCCTCGGTCTCGAGACGATCCCGGCCGTTGTCAAGAACACCGCGGATGACGCGATGCTGCGGGATGCGCTGCTCGAGAACCTGCATCGCGCGAACCTCAACCCGCTGGAGGAGGCATCCGCCTACCAGCAGCTCCTTGCCGACTTCGGCATCACCCAGGACGAGCTGGCGACGCGCATCGGCCGATCCCGCCCGCAGATCACCAACACCATCCGCTTGTTGCGCTTGCCGATCGGGGTGCAGAACCGGGTCGCGGCAGGCGTACTGAGCGCCGGGCATGCCCGTGCCATTCTCTCGGCCGGGGACGAGGCCACCATGGAGCGTCTCGCCGACAAGATCGTGAACGAGGACCTCTCGGTACGCGCCGCCGAAGCGGCCGCGGGCCTGGTGACCACTAAGCCGACCCGGGCGAGCAAGCCGAGTGCCGGGCGCCGCCAGGGACACCTCGACGAGATCGCCGAACGACTGGGTGACCGACTCAACACGCGCGTCAAAGTGAGCCTCGGGTCGAGCAAGGGAACCATCGTGATCGACTTCGCCACGGTGGCCGACCTCAACCGGATCCTCGCGGAACTCAACGAGCCGGGATTTGGATAAATACCTGATCAGAGGCTATTTATAGCCTCGACTGGGAGTCGCGGATGGCCGCCTCGGCGAGGGCGGAATACACCCAACCGACGTCGTGCCCGGCGGCTTCGAGAGCGAGCGGGAGCAGCGACGTCTCCGTGAGCCCGGGCAGCACATTCGCCTCGAGGAACCAGGGTACCCCCGCGGCATCCACTATGAGGTCGATGCGGGAGATGTGGCGAAGCCCCAAAGCCCGATGGGCCAGAAGGGCCACTTCAGCGGCCCTCTCCGAGACTTCGTCGCCCAGTCGTGCCGGGGTATAGAAGCGGGTCTCGCCCGCGTTGTATTTCGCTTCGAAACTGTAGACACCTGAGAGAGGCTGGATCTCCACGGCAGGCAGGGCGACGGGGCCGTCGCCCGTGTCGATGACGCTGATTGCGATCTCGGTGCCGACCACGCGGTGCTCGACGATGGCGACGTCACAGTAGGTGTAGGCATCCACCATCGCCCGGGGGAGGTCGTCGCGGTCGTCCACGAGAGTGACACCCTGGGCGGACCCTCCCTGTGCCGGCTTGACCACGAGGGGCACGGGAAGGCCCTCGGCGAGGCTGTCGAGCACGCTCTTCGCGCCGAGCTCACGGAACGCATCGCGCGACAGGGCGATCGAGAGAGGCGTCGACACCCCGGCGCGGGACACCAGCACCTTGGCGGTCGGCTTGTCCCAGGCGAGACGCGCGGAGTCGGAGGTGGACCCGACATAGGGGATGCCGATGAAGTCGAGCAGGCCGCGCAGTGCCCCGTCTTCGCCGCTCGCTCCGTGCAGCGCCGGCCAGACCACGTCCGGGCGCGTCTCGGCGAGGAAGGAGAGGAGAGAGGCATCGGGGTCCCTCAGTGTGACCCTGATCCCGTGTTCCTGCAGGCGGTCGGCCACCTGCCGGCCGGAGCGGAGGGAGACGTCGCGTTCGTGCGAGATTCCACCAGCGAGGACCACGACCGATCGAACCGGAGAAGTGGGGGTCATCGGCTAACCGATGTTCGACGGCGGGCTCGCGATGCCCTGTTTGAGTGGGATCGTCGCCAGCGGTGACGTCTGCGAGAAGGTGTTGAGCAGGTCGAGCTCTCCGTTGATGACCACGGACAGTCGGCGGATGCCCTCCCGGATGAACTCGGGAGTCGGATAGCAGAACGAGAGCCGGATGTTGTTGCGCCCGTTGCCGTCGGCATAGAACGCAGTGCCGGGCGTGTAGGCCACCAGCTCCCTGACCGCGCGCGGCAGCATCGCCTTGGAGTCCATGTGGTCGGGCAGGGTGACCCACACATAGAACCCGCCGTTGGGCACCGTCCAGGAGAGTTGGGGGAGGTATTCCGCGAGGGCGGCGAGCATCGCATCGCGTCGTTCGCGATAGATGTCCCGGAAGGTGCTGATCTGGCCCTTCCAGTCCGCCGTCGCGAGGTATTCGGAGATCATGAGCTGGCTGAACGAGCTCGGCGACAGCACGGCCGCTTCGTTGGCGAGGATCAACTTCTCACGAATCGCGTGCGGTGCGAGCGCCCAGCCCACCCGGAAGCCGGGGGCGAGCGTCTTCGAGAACGTGCCGAGGTACACCACGCCGTCCTCATCGACCGAGCGCATCGCCTGCGGGGGCGGGGAATCGAAATACAACAACCCGTAGGGGTTGTCTTCGAGCACCAGGATGTCGTTGGCGCGGCAGATCTCGAGGATCTCGAGTCTTCGCTCCCACGTGAGAGTCACGCCGGCCGGGTTGCTGAAGGAGGGAATCGTATAAAGGAACTTGATCGTCTTGCCCGCTGCCTTCAGGCGCGAGATCGCCTGTCGCAACGCCTCGGGGATCAGTCCGTGCTCGTCCATCGGCACGTGGTTGATGTCGGCCTGGAACGAATTGAACACGACCATCGCGGTGACATAGCTCGGGCCTTCGGCGAGCACGACGTCGCCTGGGTTGATGAACAGCTTCGTGACGAGCTCGAGGGCGTGCTGGGATCCGGTGGTGACGACGACGTCGTCCACGCTCGCCCGGATGCCCTCCAGCGCCATTACCTCGAGGATCTGCTCGCGGAGCGCGGGGATGCCCTGCCCGGAGCTGTATTGCAGCGCCTGCGGCCCCTGGGTCGACATCATCCGCTCGAACGCACCGGCGATGAGCTCCGGCGGCAGTCCGGCAACGAACGGCATGCCTCCGGCGAGAGAAACGACCTCTGGGCGGGATGCCACGGCGAAGAGAGCGCGGACCTCGGAGGCGCTGAGGCCGGCGGTGCGGTCGGCGTACCGGTCGTACCAGGGATCGAGGTTCGTGCCGTCGGTGGTGGCGTCGTGTGTCATGGGGTTCCGCGTCGCTCGGTGGGGTGAAGGTTCAAGAATAGTCGGGGGATGACAAAAGGCCCGCTCACCCAGGGGTGAGCGGGCCGGTAACTCGGCTGACGGGTTACTTGAGCCACTCGGCGAAGTCGGCCTCGAGGGCGGGCTTCGGCTTGGCGCCGATGACGCTCTTGACGACCTCGCCACCCTTGAAGAGCTTCATGGCCGGGATCGAGGTGATCTGGTACTTGGCCGCGATCTCCATGTTGTCGTCGACGTTCACCTTGACGAGTTCGATCTTGTCGGAGTGCTCCGACGCGATCTGGTCGAGGATCGGGCTGACGGCGCGACACGGCCCGCACCATTCGGCCCAGAAGTCCACGAGCACGAGCTTGTCGGAATCGAGCACATCGGCCTGGAAGCTGGCGTCGGTCACATCTTTGGCAGTTGACATTGGGTTCTCTCTTTCGTGGAAGGTGGCCGTCAGGCCGGTACTGGTGCGGGCTCGGCGTCAGCGGTCGCTTTCGCCAGCAGGTCTTTGGGGAGCGACGCCAGATAGTGCTCGGCGTCGAGGGCGGCGACCGTACCGGAGCCGGCGGCCGTGACGGCCTGGCGGTAGGTGGGGTCGAGGACATCTCCCGCGGCGAACACGCCGGGGAGGTTCGTGCGGGAGCTGCGACCGTCGACGGCGATGGTGCCTTCGGTGGTGAAGTCGAGCTGGCCGTGCACCAGGTGGGTGCGGGGGTCGGCACCGATCGCGATGAACAGCCCACCGAGGTCGAGAGTCGTCTCCGAGCCATCCACTGTGTTGCGGAGGCCGACACCGGCGACCGCGCCATCGCCGTAGATGTGCTCGACGGTCTGGTTGAAGAGGAACTCGATCTTGGGATTCTCGAAGGAGCGGTCCTGCATCGTCTTCGAGGCGCGCAGCGTGTCGCTGCGGTGGATCACGTAGACCTTGTCCGCGAACTTCGTGAGGAAGTTGGCTTCCTCCATCGCCGAATCACCGCCGCCGACGACCGCGATGGTCTTCTTGCGGAAGAAGAAGCCGTCGCAGGTGGCGCACCAGGAAACGCCGTGGCCGCTCAGCCGCTCCTCGTCCTCGAGGCCGAGCCTGCGGTAGGCGGAACCCGTGGCGAAGATCACCGAGAGCGCTTCGTGCACGTCGCCGTTTCCGAGGGTGACGGTCTTGACGTCACCGCTGAGGTCGAGGGAGGTCACGTCGTCGAGCACGATCTCCGTGCCGAATCGCTCGGCCTGTGCCTGGAATGCGGCCATGAGATCCGGTCCCATGATCCCCTCCGGAAAGCCCGGGTAGTTCTCCACCTCTGTGGTCTTCATGAGTTCGCCGCCGGCTTCGACCGAGCTCGCGATGAGCAGGGGGTGAAGGTTGGCGCGAGCAGCGTAGATCGCAGCGGTGTAGCCGGCAGGACCGGAGCCGATGATGATGGTCTGGCGCAACGAAAACAACTCCTTGGGTGGGTGATGCCTTGCGGCAAGGCACGGTCTGTGCCCGTCCCACTGGGGGATACAACACATCCTATTCGCACGATATTCCGCGAATGCGGGGTGGACGGATCCGCCTACCGCCCGCGCCGGAACCGGGTCGAGAGGCTGCCCGTTACGGCGGCGAGCTCCGGGTTGCGGAACAGGGCGAGGAGCGCGAAATAGACGAGGGCCATGGCGGCCCCGGCCACCGCGATGCAGGTGATGGCTCCGACGAGCCCGGACTGGCCGAAACCATCGGCGGTGAACCCGCCGAGCAGCCGGACACAGCCGTAGCCGATCGCCCCGGCGATGAGCGACAGGCCGAGGTACTGGGCGAAGCGGCGAAGGATCAGCCGACCGTCGATACCGCCGAGGCGCCGGCGCACGAGCACGATCGCAACGACGGCCTGGGCGCTACCGGCTATGGAGGTTACAGCCGCGACCCCCACTCCGATGAGTTCGCTCGGCAGCATCATGCACAGGAGGGCGCCGATGACGAAGAGCCCCGATTGCACGCACTGCATGAAGAACGGAGTGCGGGTGTCGCCGAGGGCGAAGAACACCCGTTGCAGCACGAACAGCGTGCTGAAGAGGATGAGTCCGGGTAGGAACGCGAGCAGCACGTTCCCCATGCCGGCGACGGCCGCGAAGTCGGCACCGAGACTGAACACGCGGGCGAACGGGTAGGCGACCACCGACAGTGCGACTGCGGCGAAGACGATGAGGAGTCCGATCGATCGGAGCGAGGCCGACAGGTCTTCGCGCACTCCCTCGGTGCTGCCCGCGCTGGCGTTGGCGCTCATCCGGGTGAAGTAGACGGTGGCGATCGACACCGCGATCACCGAGTGCGGCAGCATGAAGATCAGCCAGGAATTCTGCAGTGCGAGGACGGATGGCCCGTGGTCGGTCGCCAGCGAGACGACGCGGGTCTGCACGATTCCGGCGAGCTGAGTGACGAGGATCATGCCGAACAGCCAGCCGGCGGCACGGCCGGTCGCGCCAAGTCCGACGCCGCGCCAGTGGAAGTCCGGACGGTACTTGAGCCCTGCGCGCTTCCAGAACGCGAACAGGATCAGCGCCTGGGCCGCCACCGCGAGCGTGGTGGTGGCACCGAGCAACACGATCCTCGAGGAATCCCAGTTCGCCACCTGGTTGTTGCTGTCGGCCGCACCGAACAGCACCATGAACGCGATCAACCCGGCGACGGACACCACGTTGTTGAGCACGGGGGCCCAGGTGAACGGGCCGAAGACCTTGCGGGCGTTGAGCACCTCGCTGAGCAGGCTGTAAAGGGCGTAGAAGAAGATCTGGGGCAGGCACCAGTAGGCGAAGGCGGTGGCGAGCGCGAAGCCCTCCGGCGTGAATCCGCGGCCGGTCTCCGAGCCGGAGGCGTAGACGCTCACCAGCACGGGAGCCGCAAGGGTTGCGGCGATGGTGACCACCGCGAAGATAACGATCCCGAGGGTGACCACCCGGTTGATGAACCGCTGACCGCCGTCGTCGTGGGACGCGGCCCGCACGATCTGCGGCACGAGCACGGCGCTGAGCACCCCGCCAGCTACCAGCGCATAGATGTTGTTCGGCAGCTGGTTGCCGACTCCGAAGGCGTCGCCGGCGGCAGCCTGTCCGATTGCAGCGGTGAGGACGACCGCGCGCACGAAACCGAGAACCCGGGATACCACCGTGCCCGCGGCGAGGATCGCGCTGGCACGGCCCATTCCTCCAGGTTTCGCGGCACTGCGCTCGGCGGTCGTCATGGGGCGGACGGGGCGTCGGGGGTCGGGTCACCGGAGTCCCGGGCATCCGCGCGCTTGGCCTTTCGGCGCTTGGCCACAGTTCGATAGATTCCGAAGCCGAACACCCCGAAGACGAGGACGGCGACGACGGCGGTGAAGGCGGTCTCCCACTGGGCCTGTACGTCGACATCGATGGTCGCCGGGGTCGTGATCTGCACGTTGGTCGCGCTCGAGAGCGACACCGTGAGGGTCACCGGCCCGTTGGCGTTGGACGTGACCGGAACGGTGGTCTTCGCCTGCGACTGGGCCTCGACCACGAGTTCGACCCGGTCATTGTCGATTGTGATGATGTTGGAGGGGGACCGGACAGTCACGTAGACCGTGACCGGCCAGGGCAGTTCGTTGGTCACGGTGATCGGCAGCGGACTATTGCGCGAGGTGAAGACGGTGGCGCTGCTGCGGGCGATCGTCACGGACTTCGTGACGTACCGATTCGATTTGGCCAGGTATTTCTTGGTCTCGGCCACCCAGGTGTCGTCGCCGGTCCACGAGTTCGAGAGCAACGCGAGCAGCGACAGGCGGCGCTCCCCGGTGATCTGGGTGGGGTCGGTGAGAACCGAGGAGAAGCTGCCGGCGGTGGCCTCCGCTGCGAGGAGGGCGGTCACCGTGGCGATGCGATCCGCCGACTCTGGTTTGGCGGTGAGGGTGGCGGTCGCCGGGAGCACGGCAGATCCGCTCCCGAACGCGGCATCCGCCTCCGACAGCGAAGCGGAACCCGCCCACGGCAGCGCAGCGAGCGCTGCGAGGGTCTGGGCGAGTCGGGAATCCGCACCGGGACGCGAACGGTCGAAGGTGGCGAGCATCGTGCGGGCAGCAGCGGGTCGTTCGAGCGAGATGACGGCGATCAGGCTCGACAGCTCCGACATCGCCTTCTCCCACTGGGCGGGAGTGGATGCCTGGACTGCCGCGTTGAGATCGGCGGAGAGGGCATCGTCCGACACCAGCGCCTTGTGCTTTCCGACCAGCGCTGCGGAGCTCGGCGTGTAGTCGAGATCGCCGTAACCGACATTGCCGGAACCGAGGATCGTCGTCGTGAGTCCGCCGGTCTCGAAACTGTCGAGGTCGGCCTCGACAACGCTGTCGCGAGCAGGCCACGCGACAGCGGGCACCGTGTAATCGAAGGCCTGCAGCGACGTGAGATCCGGAACGGGAGCGATCGTCGTCCCCCCGGTCGGCCTGGGCGTGGGACTCGACGACGGCTGGTCGGTCGGCGCCGACGTCGGCGCGTCGGGGAACAGCGACGGGTCGATGGGGAAGCTGGTGGGAGCGAGTAGGCGCGGCGCCTTCGCCTGGCTCGCCGCCGACAGGTCGGAGTCCGCGTAGCTCAGGGCGAAGGTGTCGTTCGTCGCCGCCTCGAGACGCCGAAGCCATGCGAAGGCCGAGGGTGGTACCGAATCGCCGAGGATACGGATCGAGGCGAGCACCCGCGGGTCGACGGCAATCGCGATGCCCGGCTGGTCGAAGACGGCGTCGAGCTGCCGGGAGAGGAGGCCGCCATCCGCGGTGTAGCCGGCGAGCAGGTCGCTGGGGATGAGTCCGTCCGTGCTCTGCGGAACGGTGAGGGGGATCACGAGGGCGATCCGGGTCGATTGAACGCCGGTGCCGGGATTCCAGACGATGCTGCTGCGGGCCTGCCCGATCTCAGAGCCCGCCGCTGTCAGCCGAACCGCGAGTGTGCGGGTGCCCCAGGCGGAACCCTGGGAACCGAAATCGATGGATGCCGCCGGCACCGTGAACTGCATGGGAACGGTGCGCCCGGCCGGCACCTCAGGAGTCGCCGCCGTCAAGACAGTCGTGCCGAGTGAATCGTCGCTCGAGGTCGCCGCCGGCGCGAGCCAGCTCGCGAGTTCGGAGCGGGTGCGCACCGGCGTTCGATTGAGTACGACGGCCGCGGATCCTGCCGAGATCGACTTCGTGGTGGGATTCGCCACGGTGCCGGAGATCACGAGGTCCTGCCCGGGCGAAAGCACGCCGTTGGACGCGGGAGCGAAGGTGAGGACGGCCTTTGCGTCATCCGCAGCCTGCACTACGGACGGTGCCACAGCCAGCGCGCCGCCAGGCGTGAGACCGGGCGCGATGATGGCACCGATGGCAAGGGCCACCGCGAACAGGGATGTGACGAGTCTCATAGCGAAGGGGGCCGGCGGAGCCACTGCCCCGGCCGTCCTCCAGTGATTCTAGGGTCTCGCACCCGGGCGGCGCCTGAGGTGCGACCGCGGTGCCGGCGGTCGGTCGCCGGTAGTCTTGCGGGCATGGAGAGTGTCGCTTCGGCAATTCAGCGACTGTCGGACCTCGCGTCCACCCCCCACATCTCGCGCCTTTCGGCGGCATTCGCCGCGGCAGGATTCGAACTGGCGCTCGTCGGCGGCCCCGTGCGCGACGCCTTCCTCGATCGCGAGCTCACCGACCTCGACTTCACCACCGACGCGCGACCGGATGACATCCTCGCCCTGGTGAAGCCGATCTCGGACGCCCACTGGGATATCGGCCGCGCCTTCGGCACCATCGGCGCGCGCATCGACGGCCACACCGTGGAGATCACCACCTACCGGTCCGACGCGTACGACGGCGAGACGCGCAAGCCGATCGTCGAGTTCGGGGATTCTCTCGAACACGACCTCGTGCGGCGCGACTTCACCGTCAATGCGATGGCACTCAGGCTGCCCGAACGTGTGTTGGTCGATCCCTCCGGTGGCCTCGAAGACCTCGTGGCGAAACGACTGACCACGCCGGGAGCTCCCGAGGACTCCTTCGGCGACGATCCGCTCCGGATGATGCGGGCCGCACGGTTCACCTCGCAGCTCGGGTTCACCGTGGCCGAGCCGACCGCCCTCGCCCTGCACGCCCTCGCCGATCGCATCTCGATGATCTCGGTGGAACGGGTGAGCGACGAGCTCGGCAAGCTGTTGCGTTCAGCCGATCCACGACCGGGACTCCAGCTGCTGGTCGACTCCGGCATCGCGGCGATCGTGCTTCCCGAGCTTCCGGCCCTCAAATTGCAGATCGACGAGCACTTCCACCACAAGGACGTCTACGAACACAGCCTCACCGTGCTCGACCAGGCGATCGACCTGGAGCGTTCGCGGCATCCGGGGTCCGAGCCCGACTTGATCCTTCGGTTGGCGGCGCTCCTGCACGACATCGGCAAGCCCGCGACCAAGCGCACCGAAGGCGACGGCGTGGTGACCTTCCATCACCACGACGTGGTCGGGGCGAAGCTCGCGAAAAAGCGACTGAGAGAGTTGCGCTACGACAAAGACACGATCGCGGCGGTGTCCCGTCTCATCGAGCTGCACCTGCGATTCTTCGGCTACACCGAGGGAGCCTGGAGTGATTCGGCGGTGCGCCGCTATGTGCGGGACGCCGGGCCGCTGCTCGAGCGCCTCCACATCCTCACCCGCGCCGATGTCACCACCCGCAACCGCCGCAAGGCCGATCAGTTGTCTTTCGCCTACGACGATCTCGAGCAGCGCATCGCGGTGCTCGGCGAGGAAGAGGAGCTTGCCGCGATCCGCCCCGACCTCGACGGAGAGCAGATCATGGCAGTCCTTGGCCTGAAGCCCGGGCGCGAGGTGGGCGAGGCCTACCGCTTCCTGCTCGAACTCCGGCTCGAAGAGGGCTCCCTGGGAGCGGATGCCGCCACCGAGCGCCTGCGCGCGTGGTGGGTTGCCCGCCCCTGACCCGGCTCGCCCCGAGGCTGCGTCGCGGGCTGCGTGCTTGGCTGCATTGCTTGGCTGCGCGCGCGAGCGGCCCTCGTTCTGTGCCTGTGCGGTGACTGTTCTGGGCCTGTGCGGTGACTGTTCTGAGCCTTTCTGCTGCCGGTTCGGTGCGAAATGCAGGACTGGGTGTGACTCCTGTGACGGGTGAGGGTCGCTAGTTGACTTCTGTCACAGGTGATCCTGCATTTGCGACGGATGGCCAAGCGCGCAGACGCGTTCGGCGGCACGGGCGCTTCACCGGAGAGTGTCGAGTGAGCGAACCGATCTCGGGAAGCTCCGTCGAGCTCTCACGTGACCAGAACAGCGGCGCCAGGTTCGAAATGCAGGACTGGGTGTGACTCCTGTGGCGGGTGAGGCTCGCTAGTTGACTTTCGTCACGGGGAATCCTGCATTTGCGACACCTGGGAGACCTGCGGCGCAACGAAGGCGCGACACCTTCCGCCGGCGGCGTCGTCAGCCGTGGTCGCGGATGAACTGCTCGAGCAGCTCGCGCGCAACGGGATCGGGATACTGCTTCGCCGGGCTCTTCATGAAGTAGGCGGATGCCGCCTCGACCGGGCCGCCGAGCCCGGCATCCAGTGCGACCTTGGCGGCGCGGATGGCATCGATCACGACCCCGGCGGAGTTGGGCGAGTCCCACACCTCGAGCTTGTATTCGAGGGAGGTCGGGGCATTCCCGAAGCCGTGCCCCTCGAGGCGAACGAACGCGAGCTTGCGGTCATCCAGCCACGGGATGTGGTCGCTCGGCCCGATGTGCACATCACGCGAGTTGAGCTGGGCCTCGACGTTGCTGGTGACCGACTGCGTCTTCGAGATCTTCTTCGACTCGAGGCGACGGCGCTCCAGCATGTTCTTGAAGTCCATGTTGCCGCCGACATTCAGCTGGTAGGTGCGGTCGAGCACGAGCCCACGCTCTTCGAACAGCCGGGCGAGCACGCGGTGAGTGATGGTGGCGCCGAGCTGGCTCTTGATGTCGTCCCCGACGATCGGCAGGCCGGCGTCGGTGAACTTCTGCGCCCATACCGGGTCGCTGGCGATGAAGACCGGCAGTGCATTGACAAAGGCGACACCCGCATCGAGCGCGGCCTGGGCATAGAACTTTGCACCCTCCTCCGACCCGACCGGCAGGTAGCAGACGAGCACCTCGGCGCCGGAGTCGCGCAGTGCCTTGGCGACGTCCACGACCGGCTGGGTGGACTCCTCTACCAGCTCTCGGTAATACTCGCCGAGTCCGTCGAGGGTCGGTCCCCGCTGCACGATCACTCCGGAGGTCGCGACCTCGGCGAACCGGAGCGTGTTGTTCTGGCTCGCCCACATCGCCTCGGCGAGGTCGAGGCCCACCTTCGCGGCATCCACGTCGAAGGCGGCGACGAAGGAGATGTCACCGATCGCGTAGCCGCCGAAACGCGTGTGCATGAGACCCGGAACGACCTCTGTCTCGTCGGCGTCCGCGTAGAACGAGACTCCCTGGATGAGGGAATTGGCGCAGTTTCCGACACCGGCGATGGCAACTTTCAGGGACATGCGAGGAGAGCTCCTTGATTGATGGGGATGCGACTGACTACACTAGGCAGGTTGTCTGCGAGCAATTCGCATTCAGACAACGATGCCAAAACCCTCCTGTCACAGATCGTCTGTGGCCGTTCTAGTCCAAAGGAGGTGGGTTAGTTATGCATCAGTACGAACTAATGGTAATTCTCGATCCAGAGATCGATGAGCGCACCGTGGCTCCGAGCCTCGATAAGTTCCTCAACGTCATCCGCAACGATGGTGGTTCGATCGACAAGGTCGACGTCTGGGGACGTCGTCGCCTGGCGTACGAGATCAACAAGAAGACCGAAGGCATCTATGCCGTCGTCGCCCTCACCGCGAACCCCGACGCGACCGTCGAGCTCGACCGCCAGCTGAAGCTCAGCGAAGCAGTCATGCGCACCAAGGTGCTCCGCGCCGAGGAAGCAATCGCTCAGGTCGCCGAGGCTGCAAAGCTCTCCGCAGAGAAGGCAGCCCGCAAGGCAGCCGCCCCCGCGAAGGCCGGCGCCGCCGCAGGCACCGCGACGAAGGCAGCGGATGTCGCATCCGCTCCCGTCACCGCTACTCCTGCCGCTCCGGCTGCAGCCGAAGCTCCCGTCGCACCGGTCGCTGAGTAGCAAATGGCCGGCGAAACCGTAATCACCGTGGTGGGCAACCTCACGAGCGACCCGGAGCTGCGCTACACGCAGAACGGGTTGGCGGTTGCCAACTTCACCATCGCATCCACCCCGCGCACCCTTGATCGGGGCAGCAACGAGTGGAAAGACGGCGAAGCACTCTTCCTTCGTGCGAGCGTCTGGCGCGAGTATGCCGAGCAGGTGGCCGGATCCCTCACCAAGGGTTCCCGCGTCATCGCGATCGGTCGACTCAAGCAGCGCTCCTACGAGACCAAAGAGGGCGAGAAGCGCACCAGCATCGAGCTCGAGATCGACGAAATCGGTCCGAGCCTTCGTTATGCGACCGCGCAGGTCACCCGCACCTCCCGCGAGGGTGGCGGCGGGAACGGTGGCGGCGCACCGCGCGGCGGCCAGGGTGCCAACGAGCCGTGGGCGGCGTCCGCTCCGGCCTCCGCGTCATCGGCGAGTGCCGCAGGCGGAGACGTCTGGAACACCCCCGGCAGCTACAACGACGAGACGCCCTTCTAGGTCTCACCATTCACGGTCTCGACACGGTCGCAAGAGCGACCTACTCGACCAACAGTTATTGAAAGCAGGAAACCATGGCTGGAAAGAGCAGCGGCGATCGCCGTAAGCCCCTCCGCACTCTCAAGGGCGGCAAGAACGCCGCCCCGGCGAAGTCCATTCGCGTCGGTGTTATCGACTACAAGGACGTCGCAACTCTCCGCAAGTTCATTTCGGAGCGTGGAAAGATCCGCGCCCGTCGTATCACCGGTGTCTCCGTGCAGGAACAGCGCCTCATCGCCCGCGCGGTCAAGAACGCGCGCGAGATGGCACTGCTCCCCTACGCCGGCTCAGGCCGTTAGGAGCAACGGATATGTCTAAATTGATCCTCACCCACGAGGTCACCGGTCTCGGTGCCCCCGGCGACGTCGTCGACGTCAAGACCGGCTACGGCCGCAACTTCCTCATCCCCCAGGGCTTCGCTGTCGCGTGGACCCGCGGAGGCGAGAAGCAGGTCGAATCCATCAAAGCAGCCCGCGTCGCACGCGAGCACGCCACGATCGAGGAAGCACAGGACCTCAAGGCGAAGCTCGAGGCAACCACCGTCAAGCTGACCGTCAAGGCCGGCGAAGGTGGACGCCTGTTCGGTTCGGTCAAGACGACGGATGTCGCCGAGGCTGTCGCCGCAGCGGGCCTTGGTGCCGTCGACAAGCGCAAGATCGAGATCTCGTCGCCGATCAAGGCCACGGGACAGCACGAGGCCACCGTGCGTCTTCGTGACGATCTCGTCGCCACGATCACTCTCACCGTGGTCGCCGCAAAGTAACAGCACCACAGCTCGAGAATAACCGCTGTCCCAGAGGGGGTAGCAGGAGGCGAAAGCCCCCTGCTACCCCCTCTTCGCGTGTCAATCCGCTGACGGGTTTGTGCCCCTGACCGGCACCTTTGTACACAACCCCTCAGCTGCGACCCCCAACCCTCAACCCGCACTCTAAACATGTTTCTACACATTGCCGCATAGCGGAGAAAACGCAGATCAAAGCCACTATTTTGGTCGAAAACCGATAGTTATGCACAGCTGAATCCACAGGTTGTTCACACGACGCGCCGCGTTTCACACGATCTACTAACACTTTTATCCACAGGCCGAAGTTGCACAGAGCGAAGCGGGGTTGCCGACCAATCAACGCATCCCTAGTGTGGGGCAGTGCCTCCCGCGAGATCGGGTCGCATACGACTCCCGGGGGTGGATGTCGGCTGCTTTCGGTAAGACTGGAAGCAGTGAAACTGCACGCGCAGAACGCGACAACAGAGAGTGGGCGAACGATGTCGATAGCCCACCTGGGCCTCGCGCCGAACCAGGGCGACGGACAACTCCGCGACGCGGGACAACGGGAGTCCAGCCAGCGCGCGTCGGAGCGCACTCCGCCGTACGATCTGCTCGCCGAGCAGAGCGCGATCGGCGGAATGCTGCTGAGCAAGGATGCGGTGGCCGACGTCATCGAGTCGGTGCGGGCCGTCGACTTCTACATCCCCAAGCACGAGATCATCTTCGACGCGATCCTCTCGCTCTACGCGCACGGAGAGCCCACCGACGTTATCGCCGTCACCGACGAGCTCACCAAGACCGGCGAGCTGATCCGGGCCGGCGGCGCGGAATACCTGCACACGCTCACCGGCATCGTGCCGACCGCCGCGAACGCGGGCTTCTACTCCACCATCGTCGCCGAGAAGGCGGTGCTGCGTCGACTGGTCGAGGCCGGAACCCGCATCGTGCAGATGGGTTACGCGAGCGAGGGCGAGGTCGTCGATCTCGTCAACAACGCCCAGGCAGAGATCTACGGCGTCATGGGCGGGGTCGAGGCGGAGGACTTTGTGCCCCTCACCGTCGCCGTCACCACCGCGATCGACGAGATCGAAGCGGCCCGCGGCCGCGACGGCTCGATGACCGGGGTCCCCACCGGTTTCGCCGAGCTCGACGAGCTCACCAACGGCCTGCATGGTGGACAGCTCATCATCGTCGCGGCCCGGCCTGCGCTCGGTAAGTCGACCCTCGCGCTCGACTTCGCCCGCGCGGCATCCATCAAGCACGACATGCCGTCGATCTTCTTCTCGCTCGAGATGGGTCGCTCGGAGATCGCGATGCGCCTGCTCTCCGCCGAGGCGGCCGTGCCGCTGCAGAGCATGCGCAAGGGCACCCTGCACACCGAGGACTGGACCAAGATCGCGTCGACTCGCGGCCAGATCAACGACGCGCCCCTCTACATCGACGACAGCCCCAACATGACCCTGGTCGAGATCCGCGCCAAGTGCCGTCGCCTCAAACAGAAGGTCGGTCTCAAGATGGTGATCATCGACTACCTGCAGCTGATGACCTCCGGCAAGAAGGTCGAATCCCGCCAGCAGGAGGTGAGCGAGTTCTCGCGAGCGCTCAAGCTTCTGGCGAAGGAGCTGCAGGTACCGGTCATCGCACTCTCGCAGCTCAACCGTGGCCCTGAGCAGCGGTCCGACAAGATGCCGGCGCTCTCCGACCTTCGCGAGTCCGGATCCCTCGAGCAGGATGCTGACATGGTGATCCTCCTGCACCGCGACAGCGCCTACGAGAAGGAGAGCACCCGCCCGGGTGAGGCCGACCTCATCGTTGCAAAGCACCGAAACGGTCCGACCAAGACCATCACCGTGGCGTTCCAGGGCCACTTCTCCCGCTTCCAGGACATGGCTCCGGCCTGATCTTGAGTCGCTGTCGCTCGCGTGCTCCGGGGCCTACGAGCATCGGGGAGGCTCACGGGTAGCGCAGCGTAAACTGTGCTCGGTCGCCCACCCGGCGGCGTCGCCCGCGGGCGACAGGGCAGGCAGGAGAGGGTTGGCCGTGTCACTCACCACCCCCGCACCGTCCAGCTCGTCGGCCGCCATCGAGGATGCCGCCCAGCGCGCCGCCTACTGGCCGATGCCGATCGCCCGGGCCGTGCCCGCGGCCGGGCTCGCCCTCGTGATCACTTTCTCCGCCGATCACTCGGCACAGTTCGGTCTGCTCGCCTTCGGTGTCTTCGGCGTCGTGGCGGCACTGGTGCTCGGCGCCGTGGCCTGGCTCCGGCTCGGCGGCACGCGCGTGCGGCCGTACTTCCTGACCCAGGCCGCGGTCACCCTCGTCGCGGGAGTCGTCGCTCTGCTCGTGAGCGGCGGACGCACCGACAGCACCGAGGTGAGATACCTCTTCCTCGTGCTCACCGTGTTCACCGCGGTCACCGGTTTCCTCGAGCTGTACAGCGGGGTGCGCAGCAGGCGTCGCTTCGTGGCATCCGGAGACTGGATCGCGGTGGGAGCGATCACCGTCGCAGCCGCGCTAGCCTTCGTGCTGATACCCCCGGACTACCGGCAGGTCTACGCCGGTCCCGACCACGTGAAGCGGGTGCTGGATGCCTCCGTCGTCGCGGTCGGAGCGCTCGGTGCCTTGGCCGCTATCTCCGCCGTGTTCCTGGTGATCGCCGGGCTCTCGGCCAAGTGGGGAACCCAGGCGCCCGTGGCATCCACCGGGCCCTCAGTCGAACCCGAAACGATGCATCAAGCAGAGAGCGAGAACCGAGCGTGACCGCTCCGAACAACAACCGTCCGAGCCGCCGGGATCGCCTCCGGCCCTTCGAGTACGTCGTCATCTCGGCGGTGGTCGCGCTGTTCATCGGATTCGTCGTCGTGTTCAGCACCCGCGAGGTGACGCTCGCCCTCGTGTTCGCGGGCATCACCTTCATCGTCTCGCTCGTCGTGATCGCGATGCTCGCGTTGGCCGTGAAGCCCGACGACGCGGAGAAGATCGACCTCACCGAGCAGGATCACCAGTCAGACAGCGGCCACTAGAACCGCCTGGCGCCCTGGTGTGCCGTGGCGTTCTGCCGGCGCGGCGAGATGTCGCGTTCGACTTGGCGCGGAGGGATGTCGCGTCGGACATCAGAATTTCGAACACGGGTGCGCTCAACAGCAGATATTCGCCCGTTATCGGCCTCGGAGAATGTGGAAGCACACGCGCCGACCGGCGATGAACCGCTACTGCGTCGCGGCGTAGTCCACCAGGTCGCTGGCGAGCCCGGCGTATCCGGCGGGGGTGAGCGCCACGAGGCGCGCCTTGGCATCGTCACCGATGTCCAGCGCTCGCACGAAGTCGATGAGCTCCGTCTGCCCCACCCGGCGCCCACGGGTGAGCTCCTTGAGCATGGCGTAGGGGTCCGCGATGGAGCTGCGACCCGCGGTGACCTCGGCGCGGATAACCGTCTGGATCGCCTCGCCGAGGATCTCCCAGTTGGCATCCAGGTCCTCCGCGAGACGCACGGTGTTCACGGCGATCTCTCCAAGCCCGCGCTGGATGTTGTCGAGAGCGAGCACAGAATGGCCGAGCGCGACGCCCACGTTGCGCTGTGTTGTGGAGTCGGTGAGGTCGCGCTGCAGGCGGGAGGTGACGAGAGTCGCGGCGAGCGAGTCGAGGAGCGCACTCGACAGCTCGAGGTTGGCCTCGGCGTTCTCGAAGCGGATGGGGTTGATCTTGTGGGGCATCGTGGATGACCCGGTGGTTCCGGCCTGCGGAATCTGGGTGAAGTACCCCATCGAGATGTAGGTCCAGATGTCGGTGCACAGGTTGTGCAGCACGCGGTTGGTGTGGCTGATGCGCTGGTAGAGCTCCGCCTGCCAGTCGTGTGGCTCGATCTGGGTGGTGAGCGGATTCCAGTCCAGGCCGAGCGAGGTGACGAACTCGCGGGAGATCGCGGGCCAGTCCTGGCTCGGGTCGGCGGCGACGTGGGCGGCGAAGGTGCCGGTGGCCCCGCTGAACTTGCCGAGGTATTCCACCGCCTCGACCTGGGTGACGAGTCGACGCAGCCGGCCGACGAAGACGGCGAACTCCTTGCCGACCGTGGTGGGTGTCGCGGGCTGGCCGTGCGTGTGGGCGAGCATCGCATCCGCCCGGTGGTCGACAGCACGTGAATAGAGGGCGTCGATCACTCCCGAGACCTTCGGCAGCCAGACCTCGTGCACCGCCGCGCTGATGGTGAGGGCGTAGGAGAGGTTGTTGATGTCTTCGCTGGTGCAGGCGAAGTGTGTCAGCTCAGCGACATCCGTGAGTCCAAGGTCGACCAAGCGTTTGCGCACGTAGTACTCGACGGCTTTCACGTCGTGGCGGGTCGTGGCCTCGAGGGCGGCGAGCTCGTCGATGTCGACCTGGCCGAAGTCCGAGGCGAGGGCGCGGAGGGACCTCGCCTGTTCGGCGTCGAGCCGGTGGGATCCGAACAGCTCGCGATCCGTGAGGTACAGCAGCCACTCGACCTCGACATGGATGCGCGCGCGGTTGAGGCCCGCCTCGGAGAGGTGCTCGCCGAGTCCGGTGACCGCGGCACGATAACGGCCGTCGAGCGGGCTGAGCGGTTGTTCGGGAAGGGGATTCATGAGGGTACCCGTCGGATTCCTGGTTCGATTTGGCGGAACAGCGCCGCGCTGGCTTTTTCGATCATGCCGAGCACGCCGTCGAACATTGCGGCATCGGAGTAATAGGGGTCTGGCACGTCGACCTGGGCGGCCTGCTCGCTGTCGAAGCTCAGCAGCATCTGCACCTTGCCGCGATCCTGCTCGGTGTTGGCCCACGCGCGCAGGATGCGCTCCTGGCTGCGGTCGAAGACCACCACCAGGTCGAGGTTGTCGAACCATTCCGGGTCGAACTGCTTCGCCCGGTGTCGGGATCCGTCGTAGCCGCGCGCACTGAGCGCAGAGGTCGTGCGCGCGTCCGATGGTTCGCCGACGTGCCAATCGCCGGTGCCGGCGGAGATCACCGTGACTGCGCCTTCGTAACCGGCTTTCTTCACGAGCTCCCGGAACACCGTCTCGGCCATCGGGGACCGGCAGATGTTGCCGGTGCAGACGAAGCAGATGCGGAAGAGTGCCGACTCGTCGAGGGTGCGGTCGAAACTCATGCGCCCATTCTCCCGCACATCCCGGCTGCGGTCACGTCGATGCTCCTCCACAGCCAGCGCCGTGCGCGGGATCTGCGCAGCATCCGTCGTCGCGGGGCGAGGGACGCCCTCCACGCTGGACCATGAGTGCGGGAAAGGGGCACGGATGACTAGTGGAATAGCCGGTGACGGGGCTGAACGGGCGCTACGCCAACAGGTCTCGGCGCTCGACGGGGTGGCCGATCGACTCGCCCACGCGCGGGTGCTGCTTCCGCCGGCGGGAGGTGGTGGAGTGTGGAGCGGGGACGCGCGGCGCATGTACGTGCTTGCCCTTCAGCAACTCTCGACACAGGTGCTGTCGGCCGGTGCGCACATCGATGATGCGATCCGGGATACGCGTGCCGCGCTGGCAACGCTGGCATCGCCGGGCGGAGCGCCCCATGGCCGATGACCTCGTCATCGGAGGCGGAGGATCCATCGCGGTGGCCACCTCGGAGCTCTTCGACGATGCGCGCCGCCTCGGCGACCTGCGTGCGGTGCTCTCAGAATCCCATCGCCGACTCATCACCATCGACCGCCTAGTGGGGTATCCGCAGCTCAACTCCTTGTCGTCCCCCGCCGCCGCGCTCGCCGCGGAACGGGCGATGGATGACGCGGCTGCGGCCCTCGCCCGCGCGGCACCCTCGGCAGAGCGACTCCAGGTCGCGCTGAACGCCTCAGCGGACGCCTACGGACTCGGTGAGCGGTTGGCGGAACGGCTCGCGCAGGAGGCCGCCGCGCGTTTCGGCGCGATACTCGGGCTGTTTCTTCCGGTGATCGCGCTCGAGGTGCTTCCGGCCCTGCTGGGCATCGGGGTGGGAGCGGCCATCGGCATTGCGCTGCTGCCACCGGAGAAGCGGGCGGCGCTGTTGCGTGCCCTTCCCGACTGGCTGCGGGGCAAGAGCGTGATGCTCACCGACCCGATGGTGGTGCAACTGGTGCGACTCACCGTGATGAGCGCCGACGATTTCGGCGGGGGCCTTCTTCACCTTCCACCGGAGTTGGTGCACGCGCTCGGTGACGAGGGACTCGGGATCGTCGGACTGGCGACCTCTTCGAGCGTCGTGGTGGGAGTCGCCGGAGCGCGCGGGGCACTCGTCGAGTCGGCGGTGTCGGTGACCCGGGCCGGGGAGACAGTTCCGGCGACGAGAGCCGAGAGCTACAGCGATCGGGCGGCCCGAATTCCGCAGGGAACCGCGCAGGTGCGCATCGACCGCTACTCACAACCGGGCGAGCCCGACCGCTTCGAGGTCTACATCGGTGGAACCCGGGACTTCTCCCTCGAGCCCGGCACCGAGCCGTGGGACATGACGAGCAACATGAACGCGGTCGCGGGGCGGGAAGCCGGCTCCTACCGGGCGGTGACGCAGGCGATGGCGGAGGCGGGGGTGACCGCATCCTCCCCCGTGCTGTTCACGGGCTACTCGCAGGGTGGCCTCATCGCGGCGGAACTGGCGGCATCCGGCGACTTCGACACCCGCGGCCTGTACACCCTGGGTGCACCGGCCGCGCAGGTCGAGGTGCCGGCCGGCATCCCCTGGGTCGCCCTTGAACACACCGACGACATCGTGCCGGCGGTCGGCGGCAGCTGGGCATCCGCAGATCCCGTGCTGGTTCGCCGGGAGCTGTTCGATGGCCGCCCGGTGCCGACAGACGTGCTGTTCCCCGCTCACCAGCTGGCCGGCTATCGCGAGACGGCGGCCCTCGTCGACGCGTCCCACGAGAAACGCGTCGTCACGACGCTCGACGCCTTCGACAGCTTCGGTGACGGCACCACGAGCGTCGACTCCACGCTGTACCGCGGAGTGCGAGATACAGCTAGCGCCGATCCCGCCCGACAATCGGGCGGATGAGGATGCCGATGAGCCAGCTGAGCAGGGCGAGCACGAGCGCCCCGAGCACGCCCCACCAGAAGCCGTCGACCACGAGGCCGAAGCCGAGGATTCCGGAGATCCAGCTCACGAGCAGCAGGAGAAGGCCGTTGACCACCAGAGCGAGGAGCCCGAGCGTGAGGATGTAGAGCGGGAAGGCAACGATGCGGATGAAATTGCCGATCACACCGTTGACGATGCCGAAGATGAGGGCCACAAGCAGATAGGTGAGCACCACCGCGAGCGTGTCCTGTGGGGGGAAGGCCACCACGGTCACGCCGGCCACGATGAGTGTCGTCAACCACAGGGCGACGGCGTTGACCAGGAGGCGCACCAGGAATCTCATGCGTCCACTATGCCGCCCGGGCACTGAAGCACGCAATCGACCCGGCGCTCCAGCGGCACGGAGGTCACTGTGCATTCGACCGCCGACGGCCTCGAACGGCCGGCTGCCCGTAGGCTTGCGGGGTGACGAACCCGCCCCCCACCGCTGTGCGATTGCGCCCGGAGATCGTGGCGCTTGCGGCCTACAAACAGGGCAAGCCCGCCGACACTGACGCGTTCAAGCTCTCCTCCAATGAGAATCCCTTCGACCCGATCCCGGAAGTCCTGGCGGCGATAGCCGCCAGTTCCGGGGTGAACCGCTACCCCGATGCCGCCGGGGTGGCACTCCGAACGCGTCTCGCGGAGCGCTTCGGAGTTCGCATGGAGGAGGTGCACCTCGGCGCCGGTTCCGTCTCGATCCTCGCGCAACTCATCTCCGCGGCCGCCGGACCCGGAGACGAGGTCGTCTACTCCTGGCGTTCGTTCGAGGCCTACCCCGGACTCGTCGCCGTCGCCGGCGCGACCTCTGTGCCGGTGCCGAATACCGCCGATGAACGCCACGACCTGCCGGCCATGCTGGCTGCTATCACCGATCGCACCCGCGTGGTGATCGTCTGCAGCCCGAACAACCCCACCGGCTCGATCGTGACCGCCCAAGAGTTCACGGACTTCATGGCTGCGGTCCCGGCGCACATCCTCGTCATCCTCGACGAGGCGTACATCGAGTTCGTCACCGACGAGTCGGTGGTCGACGGCAGCACGCTCAGCGGGAGGTACCCGAACCTCGTCGTCGCTCGCACCTTCTCGAAGGCCTACGGCCTCGCGGGGCTGCGGATCGGATACGCCGTCGGGCCGGAGTACATCCTCGATGCCGCGCGCACCACCTCCATTCCCCTCTCCGTGACCGAGGCGGCGCAACGTGCGGCCCTCGTGTCGCTCGACCACGAGGAGCTGCTATTCGACCGCGTACGAGCGCTCGCCGTGCGTCGGGACGAGGTCTGGCGTGCGCTTGTCGACCAGGGCTGGCCGGTGCCGCGCCCGCACGGCAACTTCGTCTGGCTCGCCACCAGCGGCGCGACGGCGGCTGCGGCGCAGATGTTCTCTGACGCAGGAATCGTGGTGCGTCCGCTCGGCGACGACGGCATCCGCGTCTCGATCGGGGAATCCCAGTCTGTGGATAAACTCCTAAAGGCCGCGGCGGAGGTTGTGCGTACCCTACCAACGCGCCGGTCCGAGCCCGCGTTAGATTAGAACGTCGCCGGCGGCCGGCGCGGAATCAGCCCGTCCCCGCCGATGAAGAACACCCGCCACCCCGATCGACTACAGGACTGTGAGGCCACCGTGGCAGGAACCGCACAGATGGTGCAGCTTCTCTCGACCGAGGGCACCATCCAGACGGACGACACGGCGGCGGAGTACCTCCCCTACATCGACGCGCTCTCCGATGACGCGCTGCGACAGTTCTATCGCGACATGGTGATCACCCGGCGGTTCGACCTCGAGGCCACCAACCTGCAGCGCCAGGGCCAACTCGCGCTCTGGCCACCGAGCCACGGGCAGGAGGCCGCACAGGTCGGGTCCGCCCGGGCCGCGCGCGCCCAGGACCACCTGTTCCCCTCCTACCGCGAACACTCGATCGGCATGATCCGGGGCGTCGACGTCGTCGACATCGTGCGTCTCATGCGCGGCGTGACGAACGGCGGCTGGAGCCCGGAGGAGAGCGGCAATTTCCACCTCTACACTCTCGTCCTCGGATCGCAGGCCCTTCACGCCACCGGGTACGCCATGGGAATCACCCTCGATGGCGAGACCGGCACCGGCGACCCGGAGACCGATCGGGCCGTCATGGTCTACTTCGGAGACGGGGCGACGAGCCAGGGCGATGTCAGCGAGGCACTCGTCTTCGCGGCGAGCTTCAACGCTCCCGAAGTCTTCTTCCTGCAGAACAATCAGTGGGCCATCTCCGTGCCGGTCCGCGTGCAGTCGCGGGTGCCGCTTTACTTGCGGGCAAGCGGGTTCGGCATGCCCGGCATCCAGGTCGATGGCAATGACGTGCTCGCGAGTTACGCGGTCACGCGCAAGAATCTCGACGAGGCCCGGTCGGGACAGGGTCCCCGCCTGATCGAGGCCCTCACCTACCGCATCGGCGCGCACACCACGAGCGACGATCCGACGAAGTACCGGATGGATGCCGAGACCGCATCCTGGGTGGCGAAGGATCCGATCACCCGGTACGCGAGCTATCTCCGCGGCCGCGGCGAGGGCGACGACTTCTTCGCGGCCGCCGCGACGGAGGCCGAGGACTTC
Source organism: Lacisediminihabitans sp. FW035 (assembly GCF_054880895.1). NCBI lineage: Bacteria > Bacillati > Actinomycetota > Actinomycetes > Micrococcales > Microbacteriaceae > Lacisediminihabitans > Lacisediminihabitans sp. FW035. Next base: position 3,814,158 of record NZ_CM142187.1, on the reverse strand, counting down.
TCCGCCGACCTGCGCCACCGCACCCTCGAGCTCACCGTGCCCTCGACGGACCTCATCTTCGATCACGTCTACTCCGAACAGCATCCCGTGATGGATGCCCAGAAGCAGTGGCTTGCCTACTACGAGGCCAGCCTGGGGGGCACCGCCTGATGACCGAGGAACTGCCCCTGGCCAAAGCGCTCAACGCCGGGCTCCGAAAGGCGCTCGCCGACGACCCGAAGGTCCTGCTGATGGGCGAGGACATCGGCCCGCTCGGCGGCGTCTTCCGTGTCACCGAGGGCCTGCAGGCCGAGTTCGGGGAACGGCGCGTGTTCGACACCCCGCTCGCCGAGTCCGGCATCATCGGAACGGCGATCGGACTTGCCATGCGCGGCTACCGCCCGGTCTGCGAGATCCAGTTCGACGGTTTCATCTTTCCCGGCTTCGACCAGATCACCTCGCAGCTCGCCAAGATGACGAGCCGCCACGAGGGCCGCATCACGATGCCCGTGGTCATCCGCGTTCCGTATGGCGGGCACATCGGCGCCGTGGAGCATCATCAGGAGAGCCCGGAGGCGTACTTCGCCCACACTCCCGGCCTGCGCGTCGTGAGCCCGAGCACCCCGAACGATGCGTATTGGATGATCCAGGAAGCGATCGCCAGCAACGACCCGGTGCTGTTCTTCGAGCCGAAGAGCCGCTACTGGAACAAGGGGCCGGTCGACCTCGATGCCAGCCCCTCCCCGCTCCACTCGAGCCGGGTGGTGCGCACCGGAAGCGAGGTGACGCTCGTCGGCCACGGGGCGATGGTCAACGTGCTGATGCAGGCCGCCGAGCTCGCGCAGCAGGAGGGGACGAGCGTCGAGGTCATCGACCTCCGCTCGCTCTCGCCGATCGACTACGTCCCGATCATCGCCTCGGTGCAGAAGACCGGTCGACTGGTCGTGGCATCCGAAGCGCCGGGATCGGTGAGCATCTCCTCCGAGATCGCCGCGACCGTCACCGAGAGGGCGTTCTATTCGCTCGAGGCCCCGGTGTTGCGGGTCTCGAGCTTCGACGCGCCCTTCCCGCCCGCAAAACTCGAAACCGTCTACCTTCCGGACGCCGATCGCATCCTCGAGGCCGTCGACCGCGCCCTGGCGTACTAACTCGCACTGGCCTACCAGCTAAGGACCATCGTGACCAGCTCAGAATTCACCCTCCCGGATGTCGGGGAAGGACTCACCGAGGCCGAGATCGTGGCGTGGAGGGTCAAGCCCGGTGACGAGATCACCGTGAACCAGGTGCTCGTGGAGATCGAGACCGCGAAGTCACTGGTCGAGCTGCCCTCGCCCTTCGCCGGCACGGTGACCGCGATCCTGGTGGCGGAGGGCCAGACTGTGGATGTCGGAACTCCGATCATCTCCGTCTCGTCGGGAGTGGATGACGAGGCGCCCGCGCCGGAAGGCACCGACACCGGCACCGAGACAGTCAGCGACACGGCCGGCAGCATCTCGAGTGAAACCGCCGGATCGAGCGACGGGGGCGGAGCCGTGCTCGTCGGGTACGGCATCAAGGGACACGTGGCATCTCGCCGTGCGCGCCCGGCAGCGGGTGCCGCTGGTGCGGAGGGCTCGACCAGCGCAGCATCCGGTATCGCAGCCTCAGCGCCCGAATCGGCGCCCCGCCCGAGCTCGGTGCCCGCGGCATCCGCGTCCGCCATCATTGCGAAGCCGCCGATCCGCAAGCTCGCCAAAGACCTGGCGGTGAACCTCGCCGAGGTGACCCCCACCGGTCTCGCCGGCGAGATCACGCGCGAGGACGTCGTGCGTCAGGCCTCGCAGGGCACGCTCTTCCGCAACATCGAGACGCCCGCGTGGGGCAGCGATCGCGAAGAGCGCATGCCGGTGAAGGGGGTGCGCAAGGCGATAGCGACCGCGATGGTCTCGAGTGCCTTCTCGGCGCCGCATGTGAGCCTCTTCGTCGATGTCGACGCCACCCGCACCATGGAGTTCGTCAAACGCCTCAAGACGTCCACGGACTTCGCCGGGGTGAAGGTCTCCCCGCTCCTGATCATGGCGAAGGCGATGATCTGGGCAGTGCGCCGGAACCCGACGGTCAACGCGCAGTGGACCGACAGCGAGATCATCGTGAAGCACTACGTGAACTTCGGTATCGCCGCCGCTACCCCGCGCGGACTCATCGTGCCGAACATCAAGGAGGCGCAGGAGCTCTCGCTGCGCGAACTCGCCTCGGCGATCGAGCAGCTCACGATCACCGCCCGCGACGGCAAGACGAGCCCCGCCGACCAGGCCGGCGGCACCATCACCGTGACCAACATCGGCGTCTTCGGCATGGATACCGGCACACCGATCCTCAATCCCGGCGAGGTCGCCATCGTGGCGATGGGCACCATCAAGCAGAAGCCGTGGGTGGTCGACGGCGAGGTGCGTCCACGTTTCGTCACCACGCTGGGCGCGAGCTTCGACCACCGCATAGTGGACGGGGATGTCGCGAGCCGCTTCCTCGCCGACGTCGCGAGTGTCATCGAAGAGCCGGCCCTCCTGCTCGACTGAGGTCGGCCCGGGAGGGCGCGGGCGACTCTGCGTGGCGCAGTGGACGCTGCTGCCGAATATCTCACCCCCGCACGACTCCGCGGCCGAAAGTCGCGCCCCCACCGACTCTGCTGCCGATAGTCGACCGTGCGGGCAAACGATTCGCCGCAGAGTCAACGGATGGCAGCGCAATCAGCTCGCCGGCGCGCTCAGCTGTCCGTCCCGGCGCCGACCACGGCCAGAGCGGCCCGGTTCGCGAAGAGCCCGGCGACGATGGTCGCCCCGAGCAGGACGACCGCGGCGACGATCGAGAGAAGTCGCGCCGCGGGTTCCAACGGGGGAAGGAACCCCGCAAGGGCGACACCGAGTGCGATGCCGGCGCCGGTCAGCTCTGCCGGAAGAGCTGCACGGTGACCGGCTCGCCAGGCCGCCTCGCTCATCATCACGCTACGGATGCGGATTCCGAAGACCGAATTGATCGGGATGCTCCCCCTCGCGCAGCCGATGGTGATGCCCGCGACAGTCACGGCTGCGGCGGCGACGACTAATAGCGCTATGAACATTCATCAAGAATATCGAGAGGGGTCGAGGATGCGTCGAGCGCACCCGATCTGGGGTGTACTATTGATAACGAATCTCATTACTGTTACCAGCACGACTTAGAAAGTCACACAATGCGCTCGAAAACCGCACCAGTCATCTCCGCCGTGGCACTCGGGGCCGCACTGCTCCTCTCCGGGTGCGCGGCCGGCTCCGGCCCCGCGGCCGAGTCCTCGGCCAACGCCAACGACGGAGTCATCCGTGTTGTGGCATCCACCAATGTCTACGGTGACATCGCCTCCCAGATCGGTGGCGACCTCGTGACGGTCGATTCGATCATCTCGGACCCGTCACAGGATCCGCACTCGTACGAAGCGGATGCGCAGGTGCAGCTCGCCCTCTCGAAAGCCGACATCGTGATCCAGAACGGTGGGGGCTACGACGATTTCGTCGACACCCTGCTGAAGGGCGCAAACAACTCCGACGCAACCGTGCTGAACGCGGCGACGATCTCCGGCTACGACCAGACGCCCGCGACCGGAGAATTCAACGAGCATCTCTGGTACGACTTCCCGACTGTAGAGAAGGTCGTCGGCCGCATCGTCACGAGCTTCACGAAACTGGATTCCGCCGCAGCGGGCACATTCACCGCCAATGCGGCGAAGTTCACGGCCGCTCTTGCGGTGCTCGAGAGCGATGAGGCGGCTATCAAGGCCACCTCCGCCGGGGAGGGCGTGGCGATCACCGAACCGGTGCCGCTCTACCTCCTGGACGCCGCCGGGCTTGTCAACAAGACGCCGGCCAAGTTCAGCGAGGCGATCGAAGGGGGAACGGATGTCTCGCCCGTCGTGCTCCGCGACACCCTCGCCCTGTTCAGCGAGCACGCCGTGAAGCTGCTTGCCTACAATGAGCAGACCAGCGGTCCCGAGACCCAGCAGGTTCTCGCTGCCGCGAAGAAGGCGGGAGTGCCCGTCGTCCCGGTCACCGAGAGCCTGCCGGAGGGCAAGCACTACCTGACCTGGATGACCGACAACCTCGCCGCGGTGAAAGCCGCCCTGGAATAGTCCGCGCCGGGGTGAGCCGCCCGAAGGTCACAGAATTTCGAGAGAAGAAGCCGTCCATGTCATCCGTCCCACCGGTGCTGAGCCTGCGGGCCGCAACGCTCTCTTTCGGCGACCGCGAGCTCTGGCGCAACCTGAACCTCGACATCCAGGCGGGAGAGTTCCTCGCGGTTCTCGGCCCCAACGGCACGGGCAAGACGAGTCTGCTGAAGACGATCCTCGGACAGCAGCAGCTCAGCTCGGGCTCGATCGAGTTCCTCGGCCGGCCGGTGGGCCGCGGCAGCCGTCAGATCGGATACATCCCCCAGCAGAAACTCCTCGAGCAGGGCACGCCGCTCCGGGCTCGGGATCTGGTGACCTTCGGGGTCAACGGTCATCGCTGGGGCCTGCCGATCTCGTCGAGGGCAGTGCGGACGAAGGTCGATGGCATCCTCGAGGCTGTCGGGGCATCCGACTACGCGAACGTGCCCGTGTCGACGCTCTCCGGCGGCGAGCAGCAACGCGTGCGGGTCGGCCAGTCCATCGCGGGTGACCCTCGGCTGCTGCTGTGCGACGAACCGTTGATCTCGCTCGACCTCCATCACCAACGCCAGGTGAGTGAATTGATCGACGAGCAACGCAAGGCGCTCAACACCGCGGTCGTCTTCGTCACCCACGACGTGAACCCGATCCTGGGAATGGTTGATCGCGTGCTGTATCTGGCCGGCGGACGCTTCCGGGTCGGCACGCCCGACGAGGTGCTGCGCAGCGAAGTGCTCTCCTACATGTACGACACCCCGGTCGAGGTGATCCGCAGTCGTGGCCGCATCGTCGTGCTCGGAGCGCCGGAGGGATACGGCGTGCACGATCATCTGGAGCACCATGTCGGAGCGGCAAGTTGAACGGCGACCTCTGGCACCAGATCTTCGGATTCGACAACTACGGCGAGCTCCTCGTGCTCGTCAAGAATTCGATCATCGCCGGGGCACTCCTCGGTGTGGTGGGCGGCCTGATCGGTCCGTTCGTGATGACGCGGGATCTCGCCTTCGCGGTGCACGGCATCAGCGAGCTGAGTTTCGCCGGGGCATCCGCCGCGCTCCTGTTCGGGATCAATGTCGTGGCCGGGTCGATCGGTGGATCCCTTCTCGCGGCCCTGCTGATCGGAATCCTCGGCGCTCGGGCTCGCGAACGCAACTCGATCATCGCCGTGCTGATGCCCTTCGGGCTCGGGCTCGGCATCCTCTTCCTCGCCCTCTACAAGGGCAGGAGCGCCAACAAGTTCGGCCTTCTCACCGGGCAGATAGTGTCGGTCGACAACCCGCAGCTGCTGATGCTCGTCATCATCGCCGCAATCGTGATCGCCGGCCTTGTGGTCGTGTGGAGACCGTTGAGCTTCGCGAGTGTCGATGCGGATGTCGCGCGCGCCAAGGGACTGCCGGTCACCGCGATCTCGATCATCTTCATGATCCTGCTTGGACTCGCGACGGCGGTGTCGATCCAGATCGTCGGGGCGCTCCTCGTGCTGTCGCTGCTCGTGACCCCCGCGGCGGCGGCCATGCGGGTGACGGCGTCTCCGTTCCTCACGCCCCTGCTGAGCGTGATCTTCGCCGTGGTCTCGGTGGTGGGAGGCATCCTGCTCGCCCTGGGCGGTGGCCTTCCGATCAGCCCCTACGTCACGACGATCTCGTTCCTGATCTACATCGTCTGCCGCGTCGTCGGTGCGCGACAGGCTCGCCGGGGCGACAATGGCCGGCGGTCGGCGGGGGTCTCGGCGAGCGGACCGGTCGTGGGAAAGGCGACGGCATGACCGTGCGACGCAACACCTGGCAGCGCGAAGCCGTTCGGGAGGCGCTCGGGCAGAGCGAGGGTTTCGTCAGCGCCCAGGGACTCCATTCCTCCCTCCGGGACGGCGGCTCCCCCATCGGGCTCGCTACCGTCTACCGCGCTCTCTCCGACCTCGCCGTCGAAGGCGAGGCCGATTCCCTGCAGTCGGTCGAGGGTGAGAGCCTGTATCGCCGGTGCACTCCCGGGCAACATCATCACCATCTGATCTGTCGCAATTGCGGGCTCACCGTGGAGATCGAAGCGGATCCCGTCGAGGCCTGGGCGCACAGCGTCGCGACCGACAACGGATTCACCGATGCCAGCCACGTCGTGGATGTCTTCGGGCTCTGCGCCGCGTGTTCGGCGAAGGTCTGACCGTTTCGCCGTTCCCCCCGTTCCCCCCGGCTAGGCTCGACAGGCAAAACACCACAACTTCTGGGGGAACCTCATGTCCACACTGTCCCGTACCGCTTTCGCCACAATTCTCACCGGCGCTGCACTCGCTCTCGCGCTCACCGGATGCTCCGCACCCGGGGCATCGTCGCCGGCGGCAGCCACCCAGACGAAGGCGGCGGCCTGCAAGTCGCTCGAGACCTCGGTGAGCGCCTCGACCACAGAGCTGGCGTCGAGTTTCGGCGAGATCTCCACCAATCCTGACAAGGCCATCACGGGACTCCAGTCGGTTGCTGATGCGTTCGACGCCGGCCTGAAGAAGGTCTCCAACGCCGATGTCAAGAAGGCGGGCACGGCGGCGGATGACTCGATCAAGGAGATGATCGTGGAGGTCAAGGCCGTCATCGGCAACCCCTCGGCCGACACCACCAAGCTCAAGGCGGCCGTCACCAACGTGCAGACCGAGTTCACCGCGATCGGTAAGGTCTGTTCCTGACCCGCCGCTCGCCTTGCGAAGTGCCCGCGGCATCCGTAGTATTGGACGCTGCTGCGCGCACTCTGCGCTGTGGCCTGTACACAAACCCTCCACGTTCATTCGGTGGGTGGTGTGTGCCGACAAGAAATCTTGGGTAGAGACACCTCGTCTCTACGGTAATCGGAGGAAAACCATGGCCGCAGTGTGCCAGGTGACTGGAGCCGTTCCCGGCTTCGGACACAACATTTCGCACTCGCACCGCCGGACGAAGCGTCGCTTCGACCCGAACGTGCAGAAGAAGACGTACTACGTTCCGTCGCTCAAGCGCAGCGTCACGCTGACGTTGAGCGCCAAGGGCATCAAGGTCATTGATGCTCGCGGCATCGAATCAGTGGTCAAGGACATCCTGGGCCGTGGGGTGAAGATCTAATGGCAAAGCAGCAGGACGTCCGTCCGATCATCAAGCTCCGTTCCACCGCCGGCACCGGTTACACCTACGTGACCAAGAAGAACCGCCGCAACGACCCCGACCGCCTCGTGCTGAAGAAGTACGACCCGGTAGTCCGCAAGCACGTCGAATTCCGCGAGGAGCGCTAACCATGGCGAAGAAGAGCAAGATCGCTGCCAACGAGCAGCGCAAGATCGTGGTCGCGCGCTATGCGACCAAGCGACTCGAGCTGAAGAAGGCTCTCGTCGACCCCGCATCCTCCGACGCCGAGCGCGAAGCCGCTCGCCTCGGCTTGCAGAAGCTTCCGCGCGACGCCTCTCCGGTGCGCGTTCGCGGTCGTGACGCCATCGATGGCCGTCCGCGTGGTTTCCTCAGCCAGTTCGGGGTTTCCCGTGTGCGTTTCCGCGATATGGCTCACCGGGGCGAATTGCCCGGTATTACCAAGTCAAGCTGGTAAATTACAGGCGGTTGCGGGGTTTGCGCCCCGCGACCGCATCTCGATCCAAGCAACCGAACTGCCAATCGACACAACTGATCGCCTGAGCAGCACTGATTGTTCTGAAAAGCACAACGTCCGAGGAGGACTTCAATGGCTGACAAGTCACTAAACCGTACCGAGCTCGTCGCGGCAGTTGCCGCTGAGTCTGGCCAGAGCCAGGCTGCAGTGAACGGCGTCCTCGACGCCCTGTTCGGAACCCTCGCCACTTCGGTCGGCGAAGGCACCAAGGTCACGATCCCGGGCTGGCTCGCGGTCGAGCGCACCCACCGTGCCGCTCGTGCCGGTCGCAACCCGTCCACGGGTGAGGCCATCCAGATCAAGGCGGGCTACGGCGTGAAGGTCAGCGCCGGCAGCAAGCTCAAGGCCGCTGCGAAGTAGTCTTTTTCTAGCGTCTCGAAGGGGATGCCGACCTCGCGGTCGGCATCCCCTTCGGTCGTTAATGGGCGCGCCCACCCGGAGCCGGCGCCCAGACGGCTCGCCTAGGCTTATGCCGTGCCACGGATCGTGAGAATCGCCGGTCCAGCGCTGCTCCTGGTCGTTGCCTTCGCATCCCTGTTCGCCGCGCTGGCGTTCGGCCATGCCGCCGACGCCCCCCGACTGATCGATCCGGGTGCGCTCGTGCGCTACGGCCTCCCGATCTCCACAATGCTCTTCAATCTCGGTGTGGCCGTCACGCTCGGTTCGCTCGTGCTGCTGTGTTTCGCCATGAGCGCCGACCAGCCCGAGTTCTCCCGAACTCTCGACATCGCCGCCGGCGCGGCGGGTTTCTGGGCGATCGCGTCGGCCGCCACCAGTTTCCTCACCTTCATGAACTTCTACACGAAGCCGATCACGCTCGATGCGGACTTCGGAAGCGTGCTGGGGGACTTCCTCACCAACCAGGAGATCGGGCAGGCCTGGCTCGCGAGCACCCTCATCGCGGCCGTGGTCACCGTGCTGTGCTTCGCGGTGCGCAACCGCACGATGCTCGTCTTCGTGACGCTCTTCGCCGCGGTCGGACTGGTGCCGCAGGCGCTTCAGGGACACTCGGCGGATGCCGCCGGGCACGATGCCGCGGTCACCTCCCTCGGTCTCCACGTGGTCTTCGCGGCGATCTGGCTCGGGGGACTCGTCACCATCGTGATCATCCGCAAAACCCTCGAGGGCGGACGGATCGGGCCGATCATCTCCCGCTACTCCACCCTCGCGATCATCTGCTTCGTCGTCGTCGCGGCGTCCGGCTACGTGAATGCGGCGCTTCGAGTCGGCACCATCACGCAACTGCTGACGCCCTATGGCATCCTCGTGCTGGTCAAGATCTTCGCCCTCCTGGCCCTCGGGCTGTTCGGGCTCGGGCAGCGGCGATTCCTCGTGGCGAAGATGCAGTCCTCCGCCAACAGCGGCAACCGGTTCTTCTGGTGGTTGATCGCGGCCGAGCTCGGCTTCATGGGGCTTGCCTCCGGGGTGGCCGCCGCCCTCGCGAAGACCGCGACGCCGGTTTCGCAGGACGCGACGCTCACGACCCCCGCCTGGATCCTCACCCAGGCTCCCCTGCCGCCGGAGCTCACCTTCTCGCGCTACTTCACCACGTGGAACTTCGACATCCTCTGGGTGCTGTTGATCGCGTTCCTCGCTTTCTTCTACATCGCCGGGGTGGTGCGGCTGCACCGCCGGGGCGACAAGTGGCCCGTGCATCGGCTGGTGCTGTGGCTTGCCGGGCTCGCCCTGCTGTTCTGGGTGACCAACGGCGGGATCAACGTGTATGAGAAGTACCTCTTCAGTGTGCACATGCTCGGGCACATGCTGCTCGGCATGATGATCCCGGTGCTGTTGGTGCCGGCGGCCCCTATCACGCTCGCCCTTCGTACGATCGCGAAGCGGTCGGACGGCAGCCGCGGCCCCCGCGAGTGGATCATGCTCTTCGTCCACTCCCGGGTGTCGGCGGTGCTCTCCAACCCGATCGTGGCCGCGGTGCTCTTCGTGGTCTCGCTGTGGGTCTTCTACTACACCCCGCTGTTCAGCTGGGCGACGACCGATCACATCGGGCACACCTGGATGATCGTGCACTTCCTGATCACGGGATACCTGTTCGTGCAGGCGCTCATCGGGGTCGATCCGCTTCCCTATCGTGCGCCGTACCCCATGCGGCTGCTCGTTCTGCTCGGCACGATGGCGTTCCATGCGTTCTTCGGGCTGTCGCTCATCACCGGCACAGGCCTCCTGCTCGCGAACTGGTACGGCGCGATGGGGCGGGCCTGGGGTGTGAGCGCGATAGCCGACCAGCAGACCGGTGGTGGCATCGCCTGGAGTGTCGGCGAGATCCCGACGATCATCCTCGCTATCACCGTGGCGATCATGTGGTCGAAGAGCGATGCGAAGGACGCCAAACGGCTCGACCGCAAGGCGGAACGCGACGGCGACGCTGAGCTGGTCGAATACAACCGGATGCTGGCCGATCGGGCCGCCCGGCGGTAGGCCTGCGCGGCCCTGGCGCGATCAGTCGTACTGGGCGGTGATCACCGGGCTGCCGTCGCCGGCGAAGGTGATGAGGTAGCGCACGGTGAACGGCACGTCGTCGTCGAAGGTCGAGAGGCTTCCGTCGAAGATCGACTTGACCTTCACCTTCAGGTGGGCGAGGCCGCCGGTCTCGGGGATCTGCCAACGGCCCGGCTTCGCCCCGGGCACTATCGTGACGATCGGGTAGCTCACGATCGACCAGGCCGGCGCGTCCTGAAGCCGGTCGGTGATCTGGGTCCCCATCGGGCATCCGGTGGGCAGCAGCACCTTCTGGGTCGTGCAGGCGGCGAGGAACCGGTCGAGCTCCTTCTGCACCTCGCGCACGAATGCGCGGTTGGCCTGGATGTCGACGGTCGCCTCCGTGACGCTGGCCGGCTCATCGACCCGGGCCGTCACCGGCGCGGAGGCGAGGTAGGTGGAGGTGTGGGTGAGCACGACCCGGCTCGGAGTCAGCACCCGGTAGGAATGGGCGCGTCCGTCGGCGACTCGGGGAAGGTGTACACCGTTCGCCACCACGCCATCGCCGTTCTGGACGGTGACGCTGAGCAACCCCTGCGGGGAGTCGACGAATTCCCAGGAGGAGAAGACGCCGAGACGCGGTCCCGTGTGCTCCACCTCGAAGGACGACGTTCCCGTGCTGCCCCCGATCGTGTAACCGTATAAGACGGTGTGGCGGCCTCCACCGTCATCCGTGTCCCTCAACAGGTGGATGTCGGTGAGGGGCGCGAGCGCTGTGGGGGCGAGAAGCTCGTCGGTCCCGTTCGTGCTGGTCGTGACGCCCGGCATGCGCCGGGCGCCGTCGACGTCATGACGGGCGACGGCGTCGAGGTAGGAGGCCACGAATCCCGACGCGCTGTAGAGGGTGAGATTGAGGGTGGTGACGGTGCCGAGGAATGCGATCAACAGTGCCCCTGCCAGCACGAGCCAGCGAGCAAGGATTCGGGGCGGCATCTCCACATCCTAAGTGGCCGTCCCGAGCCGGGCTTCTCTACAGGGGGGTGCCGCGCGAGGTCTCAGGGCTACGGGCGGCGGTAGATTGGAGTGCTGTCCGAATGCCAGGAAGAAGGAGTGTCGTGGCCGAATTCACACTCTCCACCGAGCAAGCCGCCGTGTTCGAGCTCATCGAGAACAGTCGCGAGAACATCTTCGTCACGGGTCGCGCGGGAACGGGCAAGTCGACGCTGCTGAACCACTTGTCGTGGAATACCTCCAAGCAGGTGGTCATCGCGGCCCCCACCGGAGTGGCCGCGCTCAATGTGGGCGGGCAGACCATCCACTCGCTCTTCCGCCTTCCGATCGGGGTGATCGCCGACCATGCGATCGATCAGGTGCCCGAGCTGCGCAAGCTGCTCAACACCATCGACACCCTGGTGATCGACGAGGTCTCCATGGTCAACGCCGACCTGGTGGATGCCATCGACCGCAGCCTTCGACAGGCGCGCCAGAAGCCCTTCACCGCGTTCGGCGGGGTGCAGGTGGTGCTGTTCGGCGATCCGTACCAACTCGCTCCGGTGCCGGGGGATGCCGATGAGCGCGCCTACTTCACCGACCAGTACCGTTCGATGTGGTTCTTCGACGCCAAAGTCTGGCAGGAGACCGAGTTGCGTATCTTCGAGCTGACCACCATCCACCGCCAGCACGAGGCCGAATTCAAGTTCATGCTCAATGCCGTGCGGCACGGCATGGTGACCGCAGAAATCGCGGGCAGGCTCAACGAGACGGGCGCCCGCCCGGCGCCGACGGATGGCACGATCACCCTCGCCACCCGCAACGACACCGTCAACCGCATCAATGCGGCCGCCCTCGCCCGGCTTCCGGGAGCTGTGAAGACGGCGAAGGCCGATGTCAGCGGGGAGTTCGGCGGGCGTTCCTATCCCGCCGACGAGTCGCTGCAGCTCAAGGTGGGGGCGCGAGTGATGTTCCTGCGCAACGATTCCGCCGGAGAGGGCGGCCAGCGCTGGGTGAACGGCACGGTCGGCACGGTCACGAAGATCTCGTCGACGGTGTTCGTGGAGGTCGAGGGCGAGGTTCACGAGGTGCAGCCGGCCATCTGGGAGAAGTTCAAGTACACCTATTCCGCCTCGACCAAGACCCTCAAGAAAGACATCGTGGCGGAGTTCACCCAGTTCCCGCTGCGGCTGGCCTGGGCGGTCACCATCCACAAATCCCAGGGCAAGACCTACGACCGAGCCATCGTGGACCTCGGTTCGGGCACGTTCAGCGCGGGCCAGACCTATGTGGCCCTCAGCCGCCTCACCGAGCTCGAGGGGCTGTATCTCTCCCGCCCGCTCCGGCCGAGCGACATCCGCGTCGATCCTGATGTGCAGCGCTTCATGAGCGGCGCGACCGCGCTGCCGGGCATCGAGGCCTGACCGCGCCAGGGCGGACTCCCCGGAAAGCGGGGCGTTGCGGACTTCCGGGGCCAGCGTGCCGGCCCGGATTGTCCGCGGACGCCCAGAGTTGAGCGAGTTTGCCGAAGTCGCGGGAGGCTACGCGGCGGCCTTCGCCCGCGACAGGTCTTCGAACAGCTCGGTGTTGAAGCGGTAGGCGATCAGCACCTCGTCGATCACCCGTTCGCGCTCGGAAGCATCCCAGCCCACGGCATCCAGCTGGTGGCGATAGGTCTCCTTGAACTGCTTCGGCCGGGCGATCTGGTCGAAGAGGTAGAAGCCGACGCCGTTGGTCTCGAATCCGAACTGGCGCTGCATGAGGGTGCGGATGACCTGCCCACCCGAGAGATCGCCGAGGTAGCGGGTGTAGTGGTGGGCGACGAAACCGCCGGCCCAGTGGGCCGCGACGGTATTCAGCCGCTCGACGTAGCGCTCGGTGGTCGGCAGCGGGACGATCTGCTGGTGCCAGCGGTCTCCGAGGAGGAACGCGAGGTCGAGGCGGATGGCGGGGAGGCGGGTCAGTTGCGGGCTGAGGAACGGCGCGGCCACGGGATCCGTCGCCATCCGCTCCCCCGCGGCCTCGAGGGCCTCGTAGATGAAGAAGTGCTGGGCCACGAGGGCGACATAATCGTCACGCGTGCCCTTGCCCGTCATGAGGTCCGACATGAAGCCGGCCCCCTCGCTGTCGCCGTGTCCGGACCAGGTGCGCTCGCGCAGGGCCTGGGAAAAGGGGATGACGGCGGTCATGGAGACTCCTGCGCTCAGGTTAGGTGACCCTAAGTGTAGTCAGGTGCGCAGGACCTAGTGATCCATTCCCGGCATGTTCATGGTCATCATGCCTCCCATGGTGCCGCCGTGCTCCCGGGCGACGGAACCGGCCTGGGTCGCAGCGAGCGCCGGTGTGGTCAGGGCTCCCACCAGCACGCCGGCCAGGATCACGCCGGAGAGGTATTTCAGGGCACCGGCCGGCTTGGCCGATTTCACAGGACGGTCACTGTCGGACTGACGTCGCAGGATGACGCTCAGGACGCCGGCGACGAAGAGTTCGAAGACTGCCGCAATGCCCATCGGAACGAAGCGAAGCGACGACGCGACCTGGGGCGCGGCGAGAAGTGTCGCTGTCACCGTCAGGAGACTCCAGAGCAGGAGCGGGGCGATCGCGCCGGCCTGTGCGAGCCGGGGGGCAACAAGGCGGTCCTTCACCAGGAGCAGTACGCCCCAGGCGAGTTCGGCGAGGCCGAACACCGCAAGGGGGATACCGATCGCGAGGGGAGAGCTGATCACGAGTGCCAGGTGGATGACTCCGGCACCGATTGCGGCGAAGGACAGCCACGAGCGGGTGATGACAGACATGGGCACTCTCCCCTGCGATCGGTGGTGCTGCTATGCGGTGGCGTGGGCGCGGACGACCTTGTCGGCGCCGAGGCCGACACCGAGCAGGATGATGGCGCTACCGAAGTGGAGCACGTTGTCCGCGGTGTTGATGGCCAGGATGTTGGCGGCCGAGTTCAGGATGAACAGGCCGACGATTCCGAGCAGCAGGTAGGCCGCGCCGACGACGGTGTTGACGGTCTTCGACGCCCGCACGTTGGACAGGCCGGCGATGAGCAGCGCGGCACCGATGAGCAGGTGAGCCACGTTGTGGAAGACGTTCACCTCGAAGATGCCGAGCAGGAGGCCACCCTTGACGTCGAAGAAGCCGACACCCGAGGTCGCCGTGAAGCCCAACAGGCCGACGAGAAGGTAGACCGCGCCGAAGACAGTTGCCAGCAGGCGGTTGGGGGACTTGGACATGATATTTCTCCTCTACAGCTCGACGGGCGTCTCGCTTGACTAGGTATTCGACACGGTGGGCTGCAGGGTTTGGTAGGAGACGTTCACCGGGCATCCAGCGAGCGTGCAGGGACCGCTGCTCAATGCTCCCGCGGGGTGGTGCCGAGCTGGACGTGCGCCCTGTCGTAGAGGGCCACTACCTCGCGACGGATCTCGGCGCGCTGCGTGATGGGCGCTGCCCACGGCATCCGCAACCCGGTGACCACTGCATCGACGGAGTAGTTCCAATACCCGGCATGGCCGTCGAGCGCGACCATCTCGGCGCTCGTCGCTGCCGGGTCGGCGAATGCCCGCGCGATGAGGAGGTTGTCGGCGGCGTGCTCCCCGTTCATGTGGGCGAGCACGGCGGCGACGATGGCGGGGTCGAACGTGGTCGCGGGCTCGAAGACGGGGGAGGTTGGCACGATTTCTACGGTACCCGGTGGCTGGGATGCGACACCATGGGATCATGCCGATCATCCCCGACACCAAGAACTGGACCTGGGTGGGCGAGCGCCCCTGCCCGGAGTGCGGCTTCGACGCCTCGACCTTCACCGCGCGCGATGTCGCCGGCATGGTCCGCGCGAACGCCGCGGCGTGGCCGGCCGTGCTGCAGAGACCGGATGTCCGGGTGCCGCCCGATGACAGCACCTGGTCCGCGCTCGAGTACGGCGCGCACGTACGGGACGTGTTCCGCATCTTCCGCACCCGCCTCGCCTTGATGCTCGACACCGACGACCCGGTCTACGCCAACTGGGACCAGGACGAGACGGCGGTGGCGGAGCGCTATAACGATCAGGATCCCGGGACGGTCTCGCGCGAGCTCGTCGAGGCGGGAGAGGCGCTCGCCGACGCCTTCGACGCGGTGCCGGATGATGCGTGGAGCCGGCCGGGCCGACGCAGCGACGGCGCCGCATTCACCGTCTCGAGCTTCGCGGTCTATCTCGCCCACGACCCGACGCACCACCTCTGGGACGTGCGCGCACCCCTGAGTGACACGCGCGCCTGAAAATACAGGCGCGCGTGTCACTCGGCAGCGCGACGATGCGAAGACCCGCGGGCGCGCGGCCTACTTGTTGGTGCCCTGAGAGACGGAGCCTTGCAACTGGCGCTGGAAGATCAGGTACACGATGAACACGGGGATGATCGTGATGACGACCCCGGCGAAGAGCGCCCCGAAGTCCACCGAGTATCCGGCCTGTGAAGCGAAGGTCGCCATGCCCTGGGTGAGCACGTAGTTCTTCGGATCCGAATTGAGGGCGACCGGCAGCAGGAACTGGTTCCACAGCCCGACGAAGTTGAGGATCGCGACGGTGGCGAGGCCGGGCCGAGCCATCGGAAGCATCACCTGGAAGAACGTGCGCCACTCGCCCGCGCCATCCAGTGCCGCCGCCTCGGCGATCGAGTTCGACAGGGACTTGAAGAACGAGAACAGGAAGAACACGGTGAACGGCAACGCGAAGGCTGCGTAGGTGAGGATGAGCCCCGGCAGGGTGTTGAGCAGCCCGATGCTCCGCAACACGAAGAACAGCGGCACGATCGCGAGGAAGATCGGGAAGGTGAGGCCGGCCAGCATCAGGTAGTAGATGGCCCGGCTTCCCGGAAACTGGAAGCGCGCGAGCACGTAGGCGCACATGGATCCGAAGAGCATCGTCACGATCAGCGCACCGAACACCACGAAGATCGTGTTGAGCAGGAAGCTGCCGATGCCGGCCGTGGTCCACGCGTTGACGTAGTTGTCGAAGCTGAATCGCGTCGGCAGACTGAACGGCGACGCGAAGATCTCCTTACTGGTCTTGAAAGAGGACATGACCGTCCAGAGCAGCGGCACGACGACGACGATCGACCAGAGCGTGAGCACAGTGTGCGAGACACCGCCGACCACCCGGTCGCCCGTCGTGGTCGACCGGCGCCGGGATGCGGCCGTGCCGGCAAGCTTCACGGTGCTCATTCGGCCACCTCGTTCGATCCGCCGGTGAGCCGGTTCACGAGGAAGACGATCGCCGCGAAGATCAGGGTGATCACGGCGAGCACGACGCCCATCGCACAGGCGACGCCGAACTGCCCCTTCGTGAAGGCCGTGGTGAACAGCTGCTGGGACATCACGAGGGTGGTGTTGTTGGGGCCGCCACCGGGGTTGAGCGCCGACATGTAGACGAAGGCATCAAGCGCGAGGATGCCCATGTAGATGTAGGCGGTCTGGATGTTGTCTCGCAGCAGCGGGATCGTGATGGTGACCGCCGTGCGAAGCCGCCCGGCACCGTCGATCCGCGCGGCCTCGAAGACCTCGGCGGGGATGCCCTTGATCGCCGCGATGAACAACACCATGTAGAAGCCAACGAGACCCCACACGATCACGAAGATCGTCGCGATCATCGCGGTGCGGGGATCCCCGAGCCAGGCGAAGGACTGGAACTGGGTGAGCCCGACGCCGTTCAGCACGCCGTTCAGCAGACCGCCGGGAGTGTAGACCTGGCTCCAGATGATGCCGATCACGATCGCGGGGATCACATACGGGAAGAAGGAGACCACCCGGTAGAGGCTCGAGTTGCGCAGCCCGCGGATCGGTCCCTGGCTCGGTCCGCCGATGGTGACGAGGGTCGCGAAGACGAGGCTGATCACAAGGGTGACGACAGGCAGCACGAACAGCAGTGTGACGCTGTTGCGCATGGCCGTGAGGAAGATGTTGTCGCTGAGGATCTTCCCGTAATTGACGAAGCCGATGAAGTTCATGCCCGGGGTGAATCCCGACCAGTCGGTGAGGGAGTAGTAGAACGCCTGGATGAAGGGCCACACGACGAAGAGCACGTATCCGACCACTGGCAACACCAGGAAGACCAGCATGAAGCTGATCTTGTCGAAGGTCAGGTCACGGCGGCCAAACCGCCGAGCGGTGGACCCACGTCCACCGCCCGGCGCTGTCGTCGGAGGGACGACAGCTGTCATTTGACCGTGACCTTCTTCACTGAACTGTCGTTGCGCACCTTGTCGGTGATCTCCTGCAGTGACGCGGTGAGCTGGGCGACCGAGGAACCGCCCTGCAGGAAGGTGTTCCACACCACGAGCTGGTCGGTGTTGAGTCCGTAGAGGTCGACGAAGTTCCAGGAGAAGACGTCGCTGCCGGCGCCTTCGAGCAGCTTCACCTGCGAAACCAGCGCGGTCGAGCCGAAGCCGTCGGCGGGGATGGTGCCTTTGACGATGGTGGACGAGAACGTGGTCTTGGCGAAGTTGACCGCAGCCTCGTTCGACAGCATCGCGCGCAGGAACTCCTTGCCGCCTGCCGCGTTCTTGGCCTGGGACGGCACGATGTAGCCCTCGCCCGCGGTGGAGTGAAGCGCCTTCTGCGGGAACTTCGACGAAGTGGTCACCGTGAGCTCGGGAGCTCCGGTCATCTTGAAGCCCTCCTTGGTCTGCGTCTTCATCTCGTTCTCGATCCAGCCGCCCGAGGGGTAGAGGAGGAACTTCTCCTCGTTGCTCCACTGGGCCTGGGCCGCGGTGAACTGCGTTCCGGCGCCACCGGGCTGCATGTAGCCGGCGTCGATGATCTTCTTGAGCCCGGCGAACACGTCCTGGATGGGCTGGAGCGACCAGCACCCGTCCTTCAGGTTCTCGAGTGCGAGGCGCACGTCGTCGCCGCCCTCTTTGATCGCCGAGGCGATGGCCATCGTCTGGTAGTAAGTGGCCGCTTCCTTGCCCCAGCCGAACAGGTACTTGCCCTGCGCCTTTGCCTTGGCGCCGAGGGCGAGGGCCTCTTCGTAGGTTGTGGGAACCGTCCAACCGTTGGTCTCGAAGAGCGCTGCCGAGTACCACATGGCGTAGACCGTGAGTACGTAGTTGAGCTGCACGAACTTGCCGTCGAAGGTACCGGGCTCGATCACACCGGCGTACAGGGTGTCCTTGATCACCTTGCCCTCGAGGTTCTTGGCCTCGATCACCGAGGTGAGGTCCTCGAGCTGGCCGCGGATGGTGTTGATGCCGATGAGGTTGGCGCCGCTGTTGTCGATCACATCCGGCGGGTTCCCGCCGACGAAACGCGGCTGGAGGGACTGCGCGATGTTGGTGGCCGCGGTGACCTTCACCGTGGATCCGGCCTGTGCCTTCTCCACCACCTTGCCGGCGAATTCGGCGTAGGCGATGCCGTAGCCGCCCTTGAAGATGACCGCATCGACCGTCGACTTGTCGGCCATGCCGAAGGGGTTCTTGGCCGAGACGGTGCCTCCGGGGGCGGTGGTGGTGCCTCCGCCGCCGACACAGGAGGCGAGCATTCCCGTGGCGGGGATGAACACGGCGGCGGTGAGTGCGCCGCGCAGGAACTGGCGCCGCTGCAGCGGCTTGCCGGCGGTGCTGACTGCCGAGGAGGTGTAGTCCGAGATCGTCATTGTTGTCTTACCTTCCATTCGTGGTGGGGCGGGGGTGTCGCAGGTGGTGGAGTGATCAGGCGGTGCGGGTGATGTTGTACTGCAGTTCCAGGGCTTTGTTGTGTTCGTCGCCGCCCGGGATGTTCGCCGAGATGTAGAGGGGAGGCGTCGTGCCCCGCGCGGCGATGCGCTGGGCCGTGCCGATGGTGAGGATCTGGGCGATGTAGGCGGCGGTGATCGACGACACGGCGCCGACCGGGATGCCGCCGGCGAGCTCGAGGGTCGCATCGCCGAACGGTGCGAGATTGTCGAGCACGACATCGGCCACATCGCGGAGCCGCTTGCCGCTGGAGTGCTTCGGCTCGACGCGCATGGTGTGGTCGAGGCTGGTGACGGCCACTACCGGATGCCCGTGCTGCTTCGCCTCGAGCGCGAGACCGACGATCGAGCCGTTGACGCCGGAGTTGGAGGCGATCACGAAGACGTCATTCGGGCCGGCATCCGCGATCGCGAAGAGCTCGGCGGCGATGTCGGGGTTGCGCTCGAGGGACGATCCTCCGAGGGCGCTGATGTCGAGGCTGCCGCGCAGCACCACGTCGCGCAGCGCGATCTTCTTGGTGGGGATGAGGCCGCCGGCACGCCCGGCGATCTCCATGGCGAAGGCCTCCGAGTGGCCGGTGCCGAAGGCCTGGATCACCCCACCACGCTCGATCGCCGAGGCGAAGAGTTCGATTGCCGTATCGAACGCTCCCGCCTGCGCGCTCGCGGCCAGCTCCTCGATACGGGACTGCACCTCGCGGGTGAAGCGGCTGTCCAGGTCGGACTGGGTGACGGTTTCTGGCACGGTGACTCCTGTTTTCAGTCGATCGATGGTGAGGTCTCGCGCGCGGGGCGCGGGGGACTCGGGGCGCGCCGCGGACGGCGGTGCGTGGCGACCGCAAGGGCCGACGCCGCGAGGTTGTCGGTGGACCGAGAGAAGTTCTCCTGGGCGGTCAGCAGGTAGAGCAGGTCGAGCACGAGTAGCTGGCCGTGCTTGGCTGAGAGGTCGTCGGGCTGGAGGAACTGCTCGTAGACCGAGGTCACGATCGTGAGGTTCGCGTTCTCGGCGAGCGGTGACGTCGGGTTGTTGCTGATCGCGACGGTGAGCGCACCGGCCCGCCCGGCTTCCCGCAGCATCTGGATGGTCTCCTCTGTTCGCCCGGAGTTCGAGATCCCGATTGCGACGGATCCCGAGTTCTGGATCGCAGCGCTCGTGAGACCGGCGTGCACCTCCGACCAGACGTGGGTGTTGATGCCGATGCGATAGAGCCGTGCCTGCATCTCTTCCGCGAGAAAGGCGCTTCCCCCCACCCCGTAGATGTCGACATGGCTGCTGGTGGCGAGGCGGTTGGCAATCATTTTCATCAACGGGAGGTCGATGGCGGCGGCGGTCTCCCGCAGCGTGCGGGAGTGCGCGTTGATGAGGGTGCTCAGCACATCCGCGGCCGAGTCGTGGGGTCCGAACGCCCGGCCGATGTCGGTCTTCCACGAGTCCCGCGCCGTGTTCCTGCCGAAGTCGGTGGCGATGCTCACGCGGAACGGAACGTAGCCGGCATAGCCGATCAGGCGGCAGAAGCGGGTGACAGTGGCGGCGGAGGCCCCAGCCTGGGCCGCGAGCTGACCGATCGAGAGCTTGAGCGGCGCCTGCGGGTACTCGAGAAGGTAGTCCGCGATCTTCGCCATGGCGCCGGACATCTCCGGGCGCCGCAACTGTATGCGGTTGGCCACACTTGCACCCTGGTCGGCGCTGCCGGCGACGGGTGGCGGAGCGATGGTGGTAATTACAATCTCCTTTTGGAGAGGTTCACGAAAATTATTCTTACAGTACAGTGTGCTCAGATCCCAAATATTTCGAAGAAGTAACGATGCGAAAAATTCTGGCCGTCGACGCCGGGGGCACCTCGTCGCGCGCGGTGCTGCTCGATGAGTCGGGCGCATGCTCCGGTCTCGGTCGCGCCGGTGGGGGCAATCCCACCGCCGTCGGGATAGTGGCAGCAGTCGATGCCCTTGCGGCCGCCGTGGGAGGCGCTCTAGGGGAGGGCGACGTGACCTCGACCGACCAGGACTCACTGGTGGTCATCGCGCTCGCCGGCACCGCGACTCCGCCGTTCCTCGCGATGCTCGAGGCGCGCCTGGCTGGACTCGGCCTCGGTGGGCGCACCGTCATCGAACCGGATCTGCTCGGAACCTTCTGCGCGGGCACCGCGGAGACCCGGGGATACGCGGTGATCGCCGGCACCGGAGCCATCGCGGCGCGCGTCGTCGACGGGCAGATCGAGACGGTCAAGGGCGGATCGGGCTGGCTCCTCGGGGACACCGGATCCGGATTCTGGATCGGCCAGCAGGTCGCGCGAGCCGTGGTTGCCTCTCTCGACGGGCTGGGGCCGTCGACGGCGCTCACTCCGCTGCTGCTCGAAGCGACCGGCGTCGAACGCACGAGCGCGCGCAGTCGCGGGAGGGCGGAGGAGCTCTCCCTGCTCGTGCACGAGCTCTACGCTCTGCGGCCGGTGGAGCTCGCCCGATTCGCTCCCTTCGCCTTCTCCGCGATCGATCAGGCGCCGCCGGATGCGGTTGCGCACGACATCCTCGACGCCGCGGCCGTCGGAATCGCCCAGGTCCTCGCCGCAGCGCTCGAGCCCGTCGCCCACGACGACGCTGCCGCACTTCCCGGAGTAACGGTGCCCGGAGTGATCGTGATGGGGGGCAGCGTCTTGGCGGCGGGCCTCGCGCGCGCGCCGGCCATCTTCACCCCGCGACTGCGTGCCGCAGCAGGCGACGCACAGTTCGTGCCGGTGGAAGACGGCATCGTCGGTGCTGCGGTTCTCGCCTTCCGTCACCTCGGCATCGCCGTCGACGACGAACTCCACCGTCACCTCACGGCAGAAATCGACCGTGCACGCGCCGCGGACCCCAAATGACTGTGGAGCCCGAATGACTGTGGAGCCCGAATGACTGTGGAGCCCGAATGACCGGCATCGCGATCGTCGGGCGCGGAGCTATGGCCCATGCTCACGCCCGGGCCTGGAGTGAGCTGGGACTCGGGGACCAGATCCTGTATGTCAACACCCTTACGGCCGAAGCACCCCTTCCGCACGCACCGCTCGCCCACTTCGAGGCGGACCTCGATGTGGTGCTCGCGGACCCGCGCGTGACGATCGTCTCGGTTTGCACGCCGACCCCGACCCACGCTCCGATCGCCCTCCGAGCCCTGCGCGCGGGCAAGAGCGTGCTTCTCGAAAAGCCGATCGCCCTCACGATGAGTGACGCCATGGCGCTGCGGGATGAGGCGGCCAGAAGCCCGGGCACACTGATGGTGGCGCATGTGGTGCGCTTCTTCGACGGCTACCGATCGGTGCGCCGGTCGGTGGAGTCCGGGATGCTCGGACAGGTGCTGTCCGTGCGCGCCGGGCGGTTCAGCCCCGCTCCGCGCCCGTCGACCTGGTGGCACGACGAGTCGATGTCGGGCGGTCCGGTGGTGGACTTCAGCATCCACGACTTCGACCAGCTCAACCTGTTCCTCGGGGTGCCGCTGTCAGTGACCGCGCGCCTCTCCTCAGCGGGTGGCCCGGTCGAGGCATCCGTCGACTATGAGGGCGGAGGACTCGGGCACGTCATCGGCTTCATGGGCATGCCGCCGGGCTTCACCTTCGCCTCCACCCTCGACCTGGTCGGGGCGGCGGGCATCGCGACCCACGGCTATGCCGGCGCACTCGACTCCGGAACGCTGTCGTCGGTGCCGGATACCGTGCGACTGCAGACCGCAGCGGGAGTGACCGAGCACCTGATCGCCGCGCACAACCCCTACCGTCACCAGGCCGAGTACTTCCTCGAGTGCGTGCGTGCGGCATCCGCCCCCGCGTACTGTCCGGTCGATGCCGCGGTGCTCGCGCTCGCCGTGGCACTGGCCGCGCGTGAATCGCTGCAGACGGGGGCGCCGGTCGACATCGTCGCGTGACTGCGCCTCAGTCGAGTAGGTGGTCTTCGAGAAATGACGAGGTGCGCGCGAAAGCGAGTGCGGCGGCGTTGACATCCACTCGATCCGGGATGCTCGCATTGGCGAAGGAATGCACGGTGGCAAGGTAGGTCCACTCGGTGATCGGAGTGCCATGATCTTTCAGCCGGTCGATGAACGACTCGGGATCCTCGCCTTCGTCCCACTCATCGATCTCGGCGAGGTGCAACAGCACCGGCGCCGGAATGACGCCGTGCTGGGCGGGCCCGAGGGTGGCGTAGTACGCGACTACCGCATCCGCCGCCCCACTCTGGGCGTGGAGCAGGCCGAGCCAGCCGCCGAGAGAGAACCCGACGACCCCGGCGCGCGTCGAGCCCTCAGCGCGGGCCGCTTGGATGATGTCATCGAGCTCCGCGAGTGCGCCGGCGACATCCAACTGCGCCATCAGCACTTCCGCCGTTCCCGTCTCGGTGGTCGCGACACCGTTGTAGAAGTCGGGAACGATCACGCGATAGCCCTGGCTGGATAACGCCGTGGCATAGCTCTCGAGCCAGGGGAGGCGCCCGTACCAGTCATGCACGATGATCACCAGCGGCCGGCCTGATTCTCCGAAACTGAGCGGGATTCCCGGCGAGGGGATGGGGACGAGCTGTGACATACCGGCCCTTAGTGAGAACGACGGGTGGTCTCGATGCACGTCACTCTAGCCGAGGCGGGTGCCCCGGGGACTCAAGCGAGCCGGATCAGGCCGAGCGCACGGCGAACTCCGCCTGCAGCGGCCAGTCCTGGTCGTCGAGGATCACTTGGGCGCAGGCCCCGGTGTGCACATTGACCACGATCGGGGCAAGGAGGTTCATGCGTGTGCCACTCTCGCCCGGATTCGCGACCACCAGCACCATCGCGTCGTCCGCGGTGTGAAGGTCGATGGCCCGGCAGTGTTCGTCGGAGATCTCCGGAGAGTAGTCGGGAAGATAGATGGCGGCATCGAGCACGAAGAGGCGGATGGCACTGTTGTCGATCGCACGCAGGGAATAGAGGCCGTCGGCCCCCGAGACCTCGTTGAGGGTGAACCGGGTGAGCGGCGCGAGCCCGGCGGGGGGCGTGACGAAGGCGAGGGCGGCGCTCATCGCAGGAAGTCCATGAGGGTGGGCTGCAAGGTGCGCGCGGTCACGGCGAGGGCCGCCTGGTAGGTGACCTCCTGTTGCTTGAGCTTGATCACGATCTCTCCCACGTCTACGTCTTCGATTCCCGCGCGCTGCGCCTCGAGGTTTCCGGTCTTCGACACGATGGCATCCTTCGCTGCGGTGATCTGGTTCTGGCGAGCGCCGGCGGCGGTCTGGGTGTTGAGCATCGCGGTCATCCGGCTGTCGATCGCGGCGAGACTCGGGCCCACGTTCACTCCGGAGCGGAGGTCGGCGACGATGGAATCGATGAGGGCGAAGGCCGAGGTGGGTCCGGTGCCGTAGGCCGCGGCGCCGTCGGCGTCCACGGGAACGGTGGCGTTGGTGTCGATACGACGGGTGACGGATGCCCCGGTGCCGGTGTAGCTCAGGTCGGGACGGAAGGCGACACCGGCGTCGGAGCTGCCGGCGAAGACCGTGCGGCCGAGGTAGGTGGAGTTGGCTTTGCCGAGGAGGTCGGTGCGCAGGCCCTCGAGAGCGGTGGCGATCGCCTCCTTGGCGGTGGGCGACAGCGCACCGTCGTTGGCTCCCTGCACCGTGAGATCGCGCACCTGCCGCATGATGTCGGTGGAGGAGGTGAGCGCGGAGTCCACGGTGGAGAGCCACCCGATGCCGTCGTCGACATTGCGCCCGAACTGGGCGGTCTGGCTCTGGGCGGCGCGCACGCGCATCGAGTCGGCAGTGCCGGTCGGGTCATCCGACGGCGTCGAGATCTTCTTGAGGCTCGTCGCCGTGTCCTGCAGCTTGGCCAGAAGTGCGGCAGCGGACTGCAGGTTCAACTGCGAGTTCGCCATCCTGGTCTGGCTTGTCACGCGATCGACCATGATCTACCTCCCCACGATTCCGGTGCGGTTGATGAGAGTGTCGAGCATCTCGTCCACGGCGGTCATGACGCGAGCGGCTCCCTGGTATGCCTTCTGAAAGGTCAGCATGTTGACGTTCTCCTCGTCGAGGTCGACCGAGGAGTTGGCGAGTTGGGCGGCGGTGGCGGCGGCGGTGACCGAATCGGCGAGCGTCGCCTGCTGCAGCGCAGACTTCGAGGCGGTGCCGATCTTCGTGACGAAGGTCGACCAGACGGCGTCGGGAGAGTTGGCACCCGAGCCGAGCTGAGAGATCGCGTCGGCGTTCGATCCATTGTTGCCACCCGCACCGGGGGTTCCGGCGGCGATCTGGGCGGCACTGGTCGGCACGACCGACAGGCCGAGGGCGGCCGGCCCGGTCGCCGACAGGGCGAAGAAGTCGAGGCCGGTGGTGCCGGACGGGGTCGCCCCGGCCTGGTGCGCGGCGTTGACGGTGGTCGCGAGGTATGTGGCGAACTTGTTGTAGCCCGCGGCCGCTTCGGCGATCGCACCGCCGGTGCCGGTGCCGTTGGCCGCCGCGAGCATCGAGATGGAGCCGGCGATCTCGCCGGACTCTACGGCGACGGACTGGCCGGGGCGGTTGGTCCACTCGAGGGTGACGGGCGAGCCGGCGGCGCCGGCGAGGGAGTTGCTGCCGGTGACGGTGACGGAGCGGAACACGTCGCCAGAGACCAGGGCGTTTCCACCAACGAGAACCTCGGCGGTTCCGTCGGGAAGCGTGCGAACCGTGCCGCCAGTGAGGGCGGCGATCGAGGTGGTCAGCGCCGAGCGCTGGTCGAGCATCTCGTTCACGGATCCGCCGGTGGCGAGCGTGTCCCGGATCTGCCCGTTGAGCGCGGCGACGCGGGTGCCGGCATCGTTGAGCTCCGCGGCCATGCCGTCGAGCTTGGTGCGTACATCGGTCCAGGCGGAGTCGACGGCGGAGTAGCCGGTGGCGATCTGGCCGGCGATCTGGCCGGCTTTCTGCAGAAGAACGCCGGAGGCTGCCTCGTCCCCCGCGCGGTTCGAGACATCCCCCCAGGCCGACCAGAAAGCCTGCAGCTGGGACGAGATGCCGTTCTTGCCCGGCTCGTTGAGTGAGGCTTCGACGGTGCTCAGGGCGTTGGATCGCACGGCGAGGTTTCCGGATGTCGCGGATGAGCTGCGCACGCGGCCGTCGAGGATCACGTCCCCGAGCCGGGCGATACCGTCGACGGTCACCCCCTGGCCCACCTGGGCACGGGCGAGTACCAGCGGGCCGATCTGGGTGAGGGATCCGGCGGCAGAAGTACTCACCCGTTGGCGGGTGTAGCCCTTGGTGCCGGAATTGGCGATGTTCTGACCGACGACATCGAGTCCCTGGCGAGCGGCATTGAGGCCGGTGAAGGCCGTGTTCAGGCCGCTGAAGGTACTCATGGGATCACAGCTTCAGGTCGAAGATCTGGGCCGAGGGGGTGGCGACGCCGGATTCACCATTCGCGTCATAGGTGCCGCTCTCGGTGCTGCCGTCGGCTTGCGCCTCCTGGATGAAGCGCAGGGCGGTGCGAAGGTAGTGCTCGTTGAGGTCGCGGAGGTCGCGGATCTGCTCCGTGTACTCGGTGAGGGCGGCGAGGTGGGCGGTGAAGATGTCGGCCCACGGACCATCCGGAGCGGTGTCCACGAGTTCGCGGAGGGTCGCATTCTGGGGCGCTCCCCACTCCTCGGCCACGACGGCCGCTTCGACCGATCGCGCCAGGCCGGCGGCACGCAGGCGTTCCATCACCTGTTCGACCTCGCGGGTGGCGTACTGGAGCCAACGGGACTTGCCCGTGGTGAGAAGGAACTGCTCCTCCTCGAGCTTGAACGCGAGCAGGTCGAGGAGCTCCCGCTCCCGCCACAGGCAGGCTGAGAGTTCGTTCGCGCTCATGCGGGCTCCCGTTCGGTCGTCCACCACAGTGGACGATTCCCGTGCTCGTTCTACCGACTGCATTTTCTCCACCTCGCTTGACGAGATGAACTATCGGCAAGGGTATCCCGCAGGTAAGCGGCACAGCCGGTAAGTCGAAGAGCTGAGCATTCGACGTGTCCACTAGAAGGAGGACAAGCGGGACCGATCGGGGTACATTCGCCCCCGTAATGGGGACAGAATGCGAGTAAATACCACTAAAAAGGGGGGCAGGGTGGGGTACTTCCGGCCTATAGAGTCGCCTCAGATCGACGGGGAATCCGATCCTCGAACTCCTTCTACACCCGCTTCAGTAACCACCCGAGACACCCGAAACACCACCCGAAGCATTTGCACCACCTGTGTGACCCTTACCCGAAAAACAGTCCGTTTTTTAGCAGGCGCTCTCCTCTTATCTAGAGCAGGAGGCGCCGACCGCAACGCGATCACTGGGATCGCATCCGGGGGCAAGGCACGTGAACAGGACAGAACGCAACGCGCTCGTTGTGCAGAATCTTCCGCTGGTGGGTTACCTCGTCTCCGAGGTCTGGGCCAAGGCGACGCACCTGTCCCGTGACGACCTGGCCTCGGCCGGCGCTGTCGCGCTGATCACCTCCGCGGATGCCTTCGACCCGACCCTCGGCATCCCCTTCGGTGCGTTCGCCCGCCGCCGCATCGTCGGTGCGTTCGCCGACGAGATGCGATCGAGCGACTGGGCCAGCCGCGGAGCCCGTCGTCGCATCAAAGAGACCGTCGCGGTGAAGGACACCCTCACCGCCGCCCTCGGTCGCACTCCCTCCGTCGACGAGATCGCCTCATCGCTCGGTGTCGATCGCAGCGAGGTCACCGCCGGTCTCACCGATGCCGCCCGCACTGTCTCTCCCCTCGATGACACCACCTCCGAGTTCCTCATCGCGGACACGGCCCTCCCCGAGGAATCGCTCCTCTCTGCTGAGCGGCTCGACTACCTGGCCGCTGCCGTCGAAGCGCTGCCAGAGAAGATGCGCGTTATCGTGCGCCAGGTCTACTTCGAGGATCGCTCCGTCAAGGAGATCGCGGACGAGATGGGCATCACCCACTCCGCCGTCTCGCAGCAGCGGGCCGAAGCCATCCGCCTCCTGCGCGACGGTCTCGAGACGCACTACTCCGACTCCTACTACTCCGACGAGCTGCCCACCGGCAGTGACGCCGGCTACCAGCCGGTGTCGCGCATCGCTCCGGCGGCTCGCAGCGCCTACCTTGCCCGCGTCGCGAGCTACGCGATGGCCGAGCTCTCCCACATCTCCCAGCCGCGCACCGCAAGCGCGGCGTCGTAAAGAAGAACAAAAGATTTCAGCCCGGCTGCTAACGCGATTGCGCGAACTGCCGATAGCTGAAGGTGTCGGACCACGGATGGGCCGATTCGAATAACCCAACATCACGGAGGAATACATCATGGGTATGCAGGTCAACACCAACATTTCGGCACTCAACTCGTACCGGAACCTCAGCAACACGCAGAACGATCTCGCAAAGTCGCTCGAGAAGCTCTCCAGCGGCCTTCGCATCAACCACGCCGCGGATGACGCAGCTGGCCTCGCAATCTCCCAGGGTCTGCAGTCGCAGGTCGGAGGCCTCACGGTCGCCAGCCGCAACGCGCAGGACGGCATCAGCGTCATCCAGACCGCTGAAGGTTCGCTCTCCGAGGTTCAGACCATCCTGCAGCGCGTTCGTGACCTCGCCGTTCAGTCCGGTAACGACTCGAACAACGCCGATTCACGTACCGCGATCCAGACCGAAGTCACGGCCCTGACAAGCGAGCTCACGCGAATCAGCACGTCGGCGAACTTCAACGGAACCAAGCTCGCTGACGGATCCGTCGCCACGCTGACCTTCCAGGTTGGTGCCGGCTCGGTTGCGGCCGACGACCAGATCGCGGTCAGCACTACGAACGTGGGATCGATCGCCACCGCGATCGGGGCGCTCACGTTCACCAGTGCCGCGACCGCGCTGACTTCGATCGCCGCGGTTGACACGCAAATCACCGCGGTTTCGACCGCTCGCGCCAGCCTCGGTGCGCAGCAGAACCGTTTCGAGAGCGTGATCCGCAACCTCAGCGTCTCCACGGAGAACCTGACGGCGGCGAAGTCGCGCATCACCGACACCGACATGGCGTCCGAGATGGTCAAGTACACGCGCTCCAACATCCTGTCCCAGGCCGGCACCGCGATGCTCGCGCAGGCCAACCAGGGCAACCAGGGCGTGCTGCAGCTCCTCCGCTAGATCGGATAGCTCGGCAGGCGTGTAACAAGCAACGCCCGGTGGCTGTCGCGAGGGGAACTGGACCTCTCACCGTGATGGCCGCCGGGCGTTTACCGCACCACCAGAAGCATCATCGACCACCGCCAGACGAAGGGACGGATGGACATGGGAATTTCCCTCGACGGGCTCTCCAGCGGCCTCGACACCACCTCCCTCATCACCCAGCTCATGACGGTCGCGGCCCAGCCGCAGACCCTCCTCAAGGCCCAGGTGGCCAGTACCACAAGCGAAATGACCGCCTTCCAGGGGCTCAACACCCGCATGGCGACCCTCGCCGATTCGGCCTCGGCCGCCGCGAAGAACGGCGGCCTCGACCTCTACTCGGCAACCAGCTCCGCCCCGGCGCTCTCGATCGCCATCGCGACCGGTGCGAGCGCCGGCGAACTGCAGGTCGTGGTCAGTGCCCTCGCCCAGTCGCAGGTCGGAGTCTCCGCCGCGATGGCGACCTGGCCGACCCCCTCAACCATCACCATCGTTGGGCACTCCGGCACTCCCGTCGAGATCACCCCGGCCTCGAGCTCGCTCGACGACGTCGCGACCGCCATCAACGCGTCCACCGCAGGGGTGACGGCCACCAAGGTCGCCTCCGGTGTCGACGGATCGGGCAACGCCCTGTACCGCCTGCAGTTCTCGAGCAAGACCACCGGTGCGAACTCGTCGTTCTCCGTCTATCAGGGCACCTCAGCGGACGTCACCGGCGGCACGGCGACGAACGTGCTCACCGCGCCGGGCAGCGCCGTCATCCGCGTAGCGCAGGACGCCAGCGTCACCCTGTGGAAGGGCACTTCGGCCGAACAGGTCGTCACTTCTTCAAGCAACACCTTCACGAACCTGCTCCCCGGAGTCAGCATTACCGCGACGGCGGTCTCCGCCGATCCGGTGACGATCACCGTGAGCCGCGACGACAAGAAGATCAGCGCGGTCGCGAGCGGCCTCGTCGACTCCCTCAACAGCGCCTTCGTGCTGATCGCCGCGCAGACCGCGGTCTCGACCTCCACCGACGCCAACGGGGTGACGACGACCAAGGCCGGCGTGTTCGCCGGAGATGCGACAGTGCGGGACCTTCGACAGAAGGGACTGGATGCGATCGGCCTCCCGATCGACGGCCACTCGCCCTCCGAATACGGCATCTCGGTGACGCGCACCGGAACTGTCACGTTCGACGCCGACAAGTTCGCCGCAGCGCTCGCCGCCGATCCGAAGACGGTGATGGCGGCGATCCAGACCATCGCGACGCGACTGGCCACGACGGCGACCGCGGCATCCGACAAGTACGACGGCACCATCACCAATCGGATCACCGGAGACCAGACCCAGATCCGCAGTCTTGGCGACCAGGTCGCGGCCTGGGACACCCGCCTCGCGATCCGCAAGTCGACCCTTCAGCGCACCTTCTCCCAGATGGAGGTGCTGCTCAGCAACCTCAAGTCGCAGTCGGCGGCCCTCACTTCCCAGCTCTCCTCACTCTCCAGCTCGACCACGACGGGATAGCCATCATGTCCATGACGCTCAGCGCCCAGCGCTCGCAGTACACGAACGACGCGATCCTCTCGGCCTCGCCGGTGCGGTTGCTCACCATGCTCTACGACCGACTGCTGCTCGACCTCGACCGCGCGTCGATCGCGCACGCCGAACAGAACTGGGCGGTCGCCTCGTCGAACCTGCTCCACGCGCAGGCGATCGTCGCCGAACTCACCTCCTCGCTCAAGGTGGAGCTGTGGGACGGCGGCGAGGGACTCCTCGCCCTGTACAACTACTGCCGCAACCTTCTGGTGCTCGCGAATGTGCGCCGGGACGGGGCATCCATCCAAGAGAGCATCGAACTGCTCTCCCCGCTGCGCGAGGCCTGGCACGAGGCCGCGAGCCAGCTCTCGGTGCCGGAGCCCGCGTCGCGTGGCGAGTCCCGGGACCTCGGCGTTGCCTGACCTCGGATCTCGGCCGATGGAGCCGTCGCACCGCGCGCGCCACGACGGCTGGTCCGATGTGCTCGCCACGATGGAGCACGACCTCGACGACTCCCGCGGCGCGCTCGCACACGCAGCTCACTCCGAGTGGAGCCTCCCGGCGGACCTCGGGTCACTGCCGGACGAACTCCGTTCCCGGGCCGAGAGTCTCCTTCACTCCCAGCAGCGGGCGATCGACGCGCTCGAGGAGCGGATGCTGCTGACGGGCCGTCACCTCGCCGCCCTCGACAGCATCCCCCGTGTCGCCTCCACGGGAACCGCCGCATATCTCGACGTCACCGGCTGACCTCTTCTTCGAGACCCCCCTTTCGGGAGCAGGGCCTAACGGCGTGAATCTGTTGTCCGATAGGTGTGGCTAAGGGCACGGATTGCTCGACACAAGGCCACGGATCGGCCGTCAGGACATTGACGACGAAACGGAACCGCTGTGCTCGAATCCGTCACCGCTGCGGCGCTGGGAAGCGCCCTCGATGGCCTGGCATTGCGCCAGCGCACCATCGCGGACAACATCGCGAACGTCAATACCCCCGGCTACCACGCCAAGCGCGTGGTGTTCGAGGCGGCGCTCGCCAAGTCCGTGGCGAACGGTAACGGGCACGTCGTCGCCGAGACCAAGCGCTCGCTCGAGCCGACGCTGATCGACGGCAACAACGTCAATCTCGACACCGAGACGCTTTCGAACGTCGATACCGTGCTGCGCTACCAGTTCGCCACCCAGGCCGCCGGCAACGAATTCTCGGCCATGCGCGCCGCGCTCCGGAGCAACTGATGACTTTCGACGCTATCGGGATCGCCGGCAGCGGCCTCACTCTGCACCGCAAGTGGCTCGATGCGGTCTCCGACAATCTCGCCAACATCAACACGGTGAAGCCCACAAGCGGACCGGCTTTCCAGGCCCGCTACGTCGTCGCCCAGGAGGGCGCAGGCAACACCGGCGCCTATGTTCAGGGAATCGCCTATGGCAACGCCGACGGTCGTCTCGTCTACGAGCCCGCCAACCCCCTCGCTGACAAGGACGGCTACGTGAAGTACCCCGACATCGACCTCGCCTCGCAGATGGGCCAGCTCATCATGGCCCAGCGCGGGTACCAGGCCAACGCTGCGGTCGTCGACCGCGCGAAAGAGACCTACCAGGCGGCACTGCAGATCGGTCGTGCCTGATGGACATCTCATCGATCGGATCGGTCTCCGGCGTCTCGGGTGTCTCGGGCACGAGCGCGCTCTCCCCCACCGGTGGCACCAACGCCACGAGCGCCACCAGCTTCGCGAACGAGCTCGGCGGGGCGGTAGACAACCTCCAGCAGCTGCAGTCGACCTCCAACACGCTCGCCATCCAGGCCGTCACGGGCAACCTCTCCGACATCCACAACGCCACCATCGCCTCGACCAGGGCCCAGGTGACCCTCGAACTCGTGGCCGCCGTGCGTAACAAGGGCGTCGACGCGTTCAACGAGATCATGAGGATGCAAGCCTGATGCCCGCTCCGATCAGTTCGGTGCTCCGCCGACTCACCCACACCATCCGCGAGTTCACCATCGCGCAGCGCACCATGGCGATCATCGGCTTCGCCGTGCTCGCGCTCGGCATCGTCGCCCTGTCGTTCTGGGTCACCCGCCCGCAGTACAGCCCGCTGTTCTCGGGGCTCAGCGGCACCGAC
The DNA here is from genome assembly GCF_054880895.1 of Lacisediminihabitans sp. FW035. NCBI lineage: Bacteria > Bacillati > Actinomycetota > Actinomycetes > Micrococcales > Microbacteriaceae > Lacisediminihabitans > Lacisediminihabitans sp. FW035. The sequence goes on along the minus strand of NZ_CM142187.1, from coordinate 3,781,513 downwards.
GCGAACACCATCGTCGAGCAGCTGCGCACCGACGGCGTTCAGTACGAGATCACCGGCGGCGGCGGCACGATCATGGTGCCGGAGGAGAGCGTCTACTCCGAGCGCCTCAAGGCGGCGGCGGCCGGTCTCCCCTCCTCTTCGACGGGAGGCTACTCGCTGCTCGACAAGATGGGCGTCACGGCATCCGAGTTCCAGCAGAACGTGACGTACAAGCGTGCGATCGAGGGCGAGCTCGCCAATACCATCGCGGCCATGAAAGGGGTCAAGACGGCATCCGTGCAGCTCGCGATCCCCAAGGACACCGTCTTCGTCTCGGAGAAGACCGACCCGACGGCATCCGTCTTCATCGCCACCGACAACGGCGTGACCCTCAACGACGAGCAGGTGCAGGCGATCGTGCACCTCACCTCATCCTCCATCGACGGCATGAAGACGAGCGATGTCTCCGTCGTCGACGCCCAGGGTCTCGTGCTGTCCGCAGCGGGAGTGGATGCCGCGGGCAGCGGCTCGAAGCAGGCATCCGACTACGAGGACCGCGTGCGCAGCTCGGTGCAGGCCATGCTCGACAAGGTGGTCGGACCGGGCAACGCCACAGTCGTCGTGGCCGCCGATGTGAGCCAGAATTCGGGCCAGCGCACCGCCGAGACCTTCACCACCCCAGACGGCTCGCCGGCACTCAGCGAGTCCGCGCAGAGCGACGGCTCGGGAAGCGCCGCCGGCTCCAACGGTGCCGCTGGCATCCTTGGCCCCGACAACATCGCCGTGCCGAGCGGCACCTCGACCGCGAACCCGACGACCGGAACAACCACGGGCGCCACCGGCGCCACTTCGGTCACCAAGAACAACGCGATCAACAAGGTGACGGAGCAGACCACCATCCCCGCCGGTTCGATCACCCGCCAGACGGTCTCGGTCGCCGTGAACAAGGCGATCTCCGGGGTCAACAAGGCCAACCTGATCTCCCTTGTCAACGCCGCCGCCGGCATCGACAAGACGCGGGGTGACTCGGTGGCCATCGAACTGGTGTCATTCAACACTGCGGGTGCCGCCGCGGCGACGAAGGCCCTCGCCGCCGCCGACGCCGCCGCGAGTGCCGACCGCACGGCCGGCCTCATCCGCACCGCGGTCACCTCGCTCGCCATCGCACTGCCGATCATCATCGCGCTGTTCCTCATCTCCCGCCGGTTCAAGAGCCGCAGCCAGGAAGACCGGGAGCTACAGGAGATGACGGAGCTCGCCGAGCTCCGCGCCATGATGAGCGACCAGACCCGGCCGATCGCACTCACCGCGACCGAGCCACCGGCGGCTCTGACCTACACGCAGGTCCCCCTCATCGAGCCGGGCGATACGGAGCGTAAGCGTGCCGAGATCGACGCTCTGGCGGGCAAAGACCCCGAGCGCACCGCCGAGATCCTCCGCGGGCTCATGGACGATCGGCAGCCCGCATGAACGAAACATCCCTGACGCTGTCGGGCACCCAGAAGGTGGCCGTCGTGCTCATGAACATGGACCAGGTGCGCGCCGCCGCGGTCATGAAGCAGTTCAACGACACCGAGGCCGAGGAGATCGCCGCCGAGATCATCAGGCTGCGTCGGGTCGACACCATCGTCTCGGAGCGCACCATCCTCGAGTTCCACGAACTCGCGACGAAGGGTGGTCGCAAGTCCCACGGCGGCCGTGAGTTCGCGGTCGGCCTGCTGGAGGCATCCTTCGGGGCCGAGAAGGCCGCCGGAGTCATGAACCGCGTCACCTCCACGATGGCCGGCAAGGCCTTCGAGTTCCTCGACACTGCCGAGACCGGCCAGCTTCTCACGCTGCTCGACGGCGAACTGCCCCAGACCATCGCGCTCGTTCTCGCGCACCTCCGCCCCGACCACGCGTCCCCGGTCTTCGCCGGGCTCGACGGCAGCCTGCGCACCGATGTCGCGAAAGCCATCGCCACCATGGGCACGGCCACCCCCGAAGCGGTGCGCGTGGTCGCTGAGACGCTCAAGATCCGTGCGAGTGCGGTGGTGACCGCGCGCGACACCGTCGAGATCGTCGGCGGGGTCCAGGCCGTCGTCGACCTCATCAACCGGGCGGATGTCTCGACCGAGCGTGCCGTGCTCGATGGGCTCGACGGGCTCGACCCGACCCTCGCCGAAGAGGTGAGATCGCGCATGCTCACCTTCGCCGACCTGGTGAAATTCGACCGCAAGGACGTACAGCAGGTGCTGCGAGGCATCGATTCGAGCATCCTCGCCGTGGCGATGAAGGGCTCCGACGAGGCACTCGTCGAGGTCATCCGAGCCAATATCTCGGAGCGCAACCGCGAGATCCTCGAAGACGAGATCGCCTCCCTCGGCCCGGTAAAGATGACCCAGGTCGAGGAAGCCCGTGCCGAAGTGGTGCGGGCGATCCGCAACCTCGAGGCCGAGGGCATCATCACGCTGCAGCGCGGAGACGAGGAAGAATATGTCGCTTGACTTCCTCCCCGTGAGCTTCCCCTCCCTGCCGCCGACGGCGCAGCAGGAGAAGGCGGATGCCGACAGCCGCGCTGCCGGACACGCCGCGGGCTACGCGGCCGGGCTCCGGGCCGCGGGTGCGGAGCTCGCCGGTCAGAAAGCAGCCCTCGACGCCGAGCACCGTGCGGCGCTCCTGCACGACGGCGCGCGCACCGACCGGGCGATCGCGGTGCTCTCGGCCAGCGCGCGTGCGCTCGACAACCGCCTGCTTCCCGTGGTGACCGACGCACAGGACGCGATCGCGGCATCCGCTCTCGACCTGGCCGAGACGATCATCGGTGCAGAACTCTCCGACGGCGAACGCTCGGCGAAGGCGGCACTCGGCCGCGCGCTCGCCGTGGTCGATCCCGCGACGATCACGACCATCCGCCTCAATCCCCTCGATCTCGGCGTTCTGAATGAGACGGTGCGGGCCGCCGCCGGCGTCTCGTTCACGGCGGATGCCTCCATCGCCCGCGGCGACGCGATCGCCGACCTCCCGCTCGGCTACCTCGATGCCCGCATCTCGACAGCGGTGGCGCGGGCCCGTGCGGCGATCCTCGGGGAGATCTCATGACCACGACCTGGCGCCCGCACGCCGACCGCTTCCGCACCGCGCTCGCCGCGGCACGGCCCGAGCGCGTCGGAGTGGTCTCGTCCATCGTCGGACTCGGACTCGAGATCAGCGGGCTGGACTGCGCCATCGGCGACCTCGTTCGCGTCGGCGACAGTGTCGACGACGGTGGAACCGGCTTCCTCGATGCCGAGGTGATCGCCACGACGCCCTCGGGCATCCGCTGCATGCCGCTCAGCCGCCTCACCGGCGTCAACGCCGGCGCCCCGGCCCGATCACGCGGTCTGCCGGTGCTCGTGCCGACCGGAAACGGTCTCTTCGGTCGCGTGATCGACGGGCTCGGTCGCCCGATCGACGGCAAAGGACCGCTCGACATCACTCGTCTCGTGTCGATCGACAACGACAGCCCCTCCGCGATGCACCGCGCGCGAATCGACACCCCCTTGCAGACCGGCGTGCGAGTGCTCGACACCCTCACCACCCTCGGCAGGGGCCAGCGCCTTGGGCTCTTCGCCGGGTCCGGGGTCGGCAAGTCATCGCTGCTCTCCATGATCGCGCGAGGAACCGACGCCCAGGTCTCGGTGATCGCGCTGGTCGGCGAGCGGGGGCGCGAGGTGCGCGAGTTCCTCGAGGACGACCTCGGCGCGGAGGGCCTCGCCCGCTCGATCGTCGTCGTGTCCACCTCCGACGAGCCGGCGATGATGCGCCTGCGCGCCGCGTTCATGGCCACCCGCATCGCCGAGTCGTTCCGCGATCAGGGCGCAGACGTCATGCTCATGATGGATTCCCTCACCCGCGTCGCGATGGCGCAGCGTGAGATCGGACTCTCCGTCGGCGAACCCCCGGCCACCCGCGGGTATCCGCCGTCGACCTTCTCGCTCCTCGCGCAGCTGCTCGAGCGTGCCGGGACCGCCGAGACCGGATCGGTCACCGGCATCTACACGGTGCTCGTCGACGGTGACGACCACAACGAGCCGATCGCGGACGCGGCCCGCTCGTTCCTCGACGGCCATGTCGTGCTCGACCGCAAGCTCGCTGTCTCGGGCCACTTCCCGTCCATCGACGTGCTCGGCTCGATCTCCCGCGTCGCCTCCCGGGTGATCTCGCCCGACCAGGTGCACACCGCCCAGGTGCTGCGCAAGACGCTCGCCGCGCGGCGGGCCGCCCAAGATCTCCTCGACGTCGGCGCCTACCAGCGCGGCGCCAACCCACTCGTCGACGCGGCCGTCGACCACGAATCGTCGATCAATGCGTTCCTGCAGCAGAGGATCAGCCAGCAGTCGACTTCTGACGACGCGTGGGCGCAGCTCAGCTCGCTCGTCCGAACACTGGAAGGCAACTGATGGCCCGCTCATTCCCGCTCGCCGGACTTCTCCGGCTCCGCCAGGTGCAACAGGACCAGGCTGCGATCGACCTCTCGGCCGCCAACGCCCGCGTCGCGGAGGGCACCGCGCGCCAGCGACGCGCCCGATCCGCCCTCGGAGCCGGCTCGACCGAGGCCACAAGCGCCGCCGTGCTCTATGCCGTCGCGGCATCCCGGGCCGCCTCGCGCGGAATGCTCGCCGAACTCCAGGCGCTCGACTGCGACCACCGCGTCTCGCTCGACGCCGCGAACACCGCCTTCACGGCAGCCCGAGCCCGCTCGATCGGGCTCGAGAAGCTCGAGGTGCGGTTCGACGACGCCGTGGCGAACGGCATGCTGATGGCCGAGCAGGCCGTGCTCGACGAGATCTCGTCGACCAGCTGGCACCGCACGCGAGAGGTGGACGCCGGATGACTCTCGTCGCCCTCTCCCCGGCACCGACCGCGACTTCGTCCGCGGGCCCGACGAGCAACTCGACCCCCGACTCGGCTGCCGGGTTCGGTGCGGTAATGACCGACGCGAAGGCCGCGCAGGCCTCCGCCGATGGCTCCGCGGACTCTCCCGCCGGCCCCGCGGCGCCGTCCGTTCCTGCTGTTCCGGCCGCACCTGTGGTCTCTACTCCGCCGGCCTCGCCCGCCTTACCCTCAGCCGTCGCTGCGATGATCCCGGGACTCGGCGCATCCAGCGCGCCTGCCTCCCCTGACGCTCCGGTGAAGGACGCCGCGAAGGACGCAGCGGAGCCGGCATCCCCCGGGGCCGACCAAGCGGTGCCGAACGCGGTGCCGACTCCCGTGCCGATTCTCGCTCCGTTGCCCACCGCGGTTTCGGTGACGGATGCCTTCGTCACCACGGCGTCGACAACGGTCGCCGCGTCGACAGCGGTCGGCGCGTCGACAACGGTCGCCGCCAGTGCGCTCTCAGCGACAGGGCCGGCTCTTGCTCTTGTCTCCGCTTCTGCTACTCCTGCTCCTGCTGCTCCTCCTGTCTCCGCTTCCGCCGCTGCTAGTGGCAGTTCCAGTGCCACTGCCACTGCCACTGCCACTGCCACTGCCACTGCCACAGTGTCCAGCGCAGCGGGCGTCGCTGCCGGCCAGCCCGCCGCTGCTCTCGCCGCCCGTCCGGCCAGTCCAACAGCGGATGTCTCCACCGACGCGCCGCCGGCATCCTCCGCCGCACCGACCGGGGTAGCCGCGGCGCCGCTGTCCGCGCCATCGACCGCATCTTCACCCTCCTCCGCCGTCGTGAATCCGGCCCCGATCACGTCCTCTCTCGCCCCGACGGCCCCGGCCCCGGTGACATCTGCTGTCCCCGAGACGCGCACCAAGCCGGCACCGACGACGGATGCTTCGATTCCGGTGTCGATCGCCATCACGACCGGCCCGCGGCTCGATCCGGTCGCCGCGCCGACTCCCGCCGCGGCCTCCACTCCGGCCCAGAACACCCCCTTCGCCGGGCAGCTCGCCCGCCCGATCTTCACTCTCGCCGCCGCCGGTCCCGGATCCCACACCATGACCATCAGCGTCACGCCCGACACCCTCGGCCCCGTCACGGTGCGCGCGCACGTGAGTCCGGAGGGCATCCGTGTCGAACTGTTCGCGCCGACGGACCTGGGGCGGGACGCGATCCGCGCGATCCTCCCCGACCTGCGCAAGGACCTTGCGGGCGCGGGGGTGGGCGCCAACCTCGACCTCTCGTCCCAGAACCAGCCGAGCGACGCCGGCGACCGCCGTGGCGACACCGCACCTCGCAACGAGCGCGCCTATGTCGTTCCCGTCGGGATCATCACGGACGACGATGTCGCCGCCGCGGCTACCCGCATCCTCAGCTCTTCATCCATCGACGTACTGGCATAGGAAGACTCACTCATGGCAATCGACGGAATCACCGGAACGGTAGCGACGGCGGCCGCCGACACGGCATCCGGGATCTACAGCGGATCGACCACCCGCGCGCCCAAGCAGACCATGGACTCGGAAGTGTTCATGAAGCTGCTCGTCACCCAGCTGCGCACGCAGGACCCGAGCGCGCCGATGGACACCAACCAGATGATCTCCCAGACCACCCAGCTGTCGATGATGGAGAAGATGACGGAACTCAGCACCACGAGCACCGAGAACTTCTCGCTGCAGATGCGCATCGCGGCCGCAGCGATCGTGGGAAAACAGGTCAGCTATTCGGATGCCGCCGGCGTCAGCCACACCGGCACCGCGTCGAGCGTCTCCTTCGCCGGCAGCGTTCCCCAGGTGAAGGTGGGCGGCGTCGACGTTGCGCTCGACACCATCTCCGGCATCACCAGCACGCCCTAGTCACCGCAGTCCCCTGATTCACCACATCCAACCGAAAGGCAGCACCTCATGCTCCGCTCACTGTATTCCGGGATCTCCGGACTCCGCTCGCACCAGACCATGCTCGATGTCACCGGCAACAACATCGCCAACGTGAACACCACGGCGTTCAAGTCGTCGGCCACCCAGTTCCAGGACACCCTCTCCCAGCTCACCCAGGGCGCGGGCGGACCGCAGGAGCAGATCGGTGGCACCAACCCGGCCCAGGTCGGGCTCGGGGTGCGCGTCGCCGGCATCTCCACCAACTTCTCTCAGGGATCCGCGCAGTCCACCGGCCGCGCCACCGACATCATGATCTCCGGCGACGGATTCTTCGTCACGAAGACCGGCACCCAGACCCTTTACACCCGCGCCGGGTCCTTCGACTTCGACGGTGCCGGTCGCCTGGTGACCCCGGACGGATCCATCGTGCAGGGCTACTCCGCCGTCAACGGCGTCGTCTCCGACGGCGGCCCGACCAGCGACATCACGCTTCCGCTCGGAGTCGTCGCCCCGGCCGCGGCCACGACCTCCGCCACCGTCGGCGGCAACCTGCCCTCCGACGCCGCGGTCGGCACTGCTCTCCTGCGCGACGTCCAGGTCTACGACAACACCGGCACCGCCCGCACGGTCTCGCTCAGCTATACCAAGACCGCAGCCGGCTGGGATGTCGCGGGCACCGACCCCAACGGAGCCACCGGCACCGCCTCGCTCACCTTCGCCGCCGGGGTGCAGACCTCCGCGGGCACGATGACGATCGGCGGCATCGCGGTCGACATGTCGAAGCTCACCGGATTCGCGGGCCTCACCACGGTGTCGGTCTCGAACCAGGACGGCCGCGCCGCCGGCACCCTGAAGTCCTACACGATGTCGAAGGACGGCACGCTCGTCGGATCCTTCAGCAATGGCGCGTCCCAGGCGATCGCCCGCATCGTGCTCGCGACCTTCTCCAACCCCGGCGGTCTCGAGAAGGCCGGATCCTCCGGGTACAAGGCCACCTTCAACTCCGGCAACGCCGAGATCGGCACCCCCGGATCCGGAAGCCTCGGCTCGCTGCAGGCCGGCGCGCTCGAGATGTCCAACGTCGACCTCTCGCAGGAGTTCACCAACCTGATCGTCGCCCAGCGCGGCTTCCAGGCAAACGCCCGCATCATCACCACCTCCGACGAGGTGCTTCAGGAGCTCACCAACCTCAAGCGCTAGCGGCGACATCGCAGAACGCCCCCGGCCGGTTCGGTCGGGGGCGTTCTGCATTCCCCCCACGCGCTCGACAGCAGGCAACACCCTTTACAGCCGAGACCCTGCTGTCGAAGCACCCAGCCGTCGAAGATCTGCTGTCGAGCGCACAGGGTCGCCGCCGACACGCCCGACCCCGCGCCATCCACTAACCGGATGCCATCGGCGGCCGATAGTGCTCAGTAACGGACCAGGATGGACCGGTTTCACCACCAGCAGGGATGCGCTCATGATCGTAGTTACGCGGCTCAACGACAGCCATTTTGCGATAAACCCCGATCTCATCGAGCGCATCACCGCCAATCCCGATACGACGCTGATCATGGTGGACGGCGCCAAGTACATCGTCACCGAGACCATGTCCGAGGTCATCGAGCGCATCTCGCGCTATCGCGCGACGGTTATCGCCCTCACCCATGAACTCTCGATGAGCGGGCACCAGCAACGCGCACTCGAGCTGGTCGAGAACGACGACGACGACAACTCCGTTCCCCTGCGACCGAGGAAGATCTGATGGATCCCGCAACAATCATCGGCATCCTGGTGGCGTTCGGCGCCCTCTTCGCGATGCTCACGCTCGAGGGTTCCCACCTCAGCTCCATCCTGCTTCCGGCACCGATGGTGCTGGTGTTCGGCGCGACGATCGCTGTAGGCATCGCCGGTGGCACGATCAAGGACCTCATCCTCTCGGTGAAGGCGCTGCCCCGCGCGTTCACGGGCAAGACCCAGAAGCCGCAGGTGGTGATCGACCGTCTGGTCGAGATCGCGGAGAAAGCCCGGAAGGAAGGCCTGCTCTCACTCGAGCAGGAGGCCGAGACCGTCGACGACCCGTTCCTGCGCGGTGCCCTGCAGAGCATCGCCGATGGCGCCGACGGTGAAGACCTCCGCATGTCACTGGAAGACGAGATCGCCACGAAGACGCGCTCCGATCGCACCGCCTCCAAGTTCTTCCTCAGCCTGGGGGGCTATGCCCCCACCGTCGGAATCATCGGCACCGTCGTCTCGCTCACTCACGTGCTGGAGAACCTGTCGACGCCTGGCAAGCTCGGTCCGCTCATCGCCGCGGCTTTCGTCGCGACCCTGTGGGGTCTCCTCTCGGCCAACTTCATCTGGCTTCCGATCGGCACCCGACTCCGCCGCCTCGCCGACCTCGAAGGGGAGCGGATGACCCTGATCATGGAGGGCGTGCTCGCCGTGCAGGAAGGCAGCCAGCCCCGCCTGCTCGCGGAGCGCCTTCGCGCGATGGTTCCGGCAGAGCAACTGGGCAAGCCGTCAAGCGAGAAGTCCGCCGAGAAGGCGAAAGCGGCGTAACGGATCATGAGCAGGGGTCGCAAGAAGCACGCGGAAGAGCACGAGGAACACGGGCCGGATGAACGCTGGATGGCCTCCTATATGGACATGGTCACCGTGCTGATGTGCATGTTCATCGTGCTGTTCGCCATGTCAACGGTCGACGCGAAGAAGTTCGATCTACTGCGTAACTCGCTGGCGACCGGATTCGGCCAGACCGACATCGGCAAGCTCGACACCGCGAAGGGCACGATCGTCGATCCGGTGCACGCGAGCAAGAGCGGGGAGAGCTTCGGTGCCGGGCCTCAGACGCAGAAGGCAGCGGCGGCAGCCGCAGCCGCAAAAATCGCGGAGGCGGCCGCCGTCAAAGAGGTCGACGCGATCAAAGATCTGCAGGCGAAGGTGAGTTCCAGTCTCGCCGTGCAGGGGCTCCAGGGCACTGTGCAGTACACGATCGACCAGCGCGGTCTCACCATCCGGCTGGTCGACCAGCAGGCGTTCTTCGCGCCGAACAGCACAGTGTTGCAGGGCTCTGCTCCGCTGGTCCTCGACGATATCGCCCGGGTTCTCGGTCCGACCGGTGAAGACATCGCTGTGGAGGGTCATGCCGACAGCCGAGCGACGCTTCCTCCGTTCCCTACGAACTGGGAGCTGTCATCCGGTCGGGCGGTCTCAGTGCTCCGACGGATGGTGGAGAGCGGCGGAGTGCAACCGGCCAAGATCGGAGCCGTCGGTTACGGGTCGTCACGACCCCTCTCACTCGGAACGACCACGGCCGACTTCGCGCAGAATCGGCGCGTCGACATCATCGCCCTGTCGAATGCCTCCGAGTCCGTGCGGGCCCTCATCCCGGATGTGGTCTCCGGAAAGATCCCGGGAGCCACGACGACCGCGGCGACCGTTCCCTCCGCCACCCCGGCCGCGACAAGCTGGATTCCCGTCGTCACCAATTCCGAGCCGCTGATCCTCTTACCTCCGGGTGCCGCCGGCCGATAGTGCCCTGTGTGACGGTCCAGGAACAAACTTCTATCGGCGTGCCCGCAAGATCGGGCCCGGCGGTGGAGCCCTATGACTTCCGCCGTCCCACCACTCTCGCCCGGGAACACACCAGGGTGCTCGAGCTCGCACTCGAGACTTTCGCCCGGCAGTGGGGAACCCAGCTCACCGCCAAAGTGCGGGTGGTCTCGCAGGTGACCTGCGAGCAGATCGTCATGGAGACCTACGACGAGTACGCCTCCTCGCTTCCCGCCACCACCGCAATGATCCTCTGCACCATCGCCGGGATCGATGCCCGCGCGGTCATCCAGTTCCCGGCGTCGGCCGCGCTCACGTGGGTGTCGTACATGCTCGGCAGCAACACCGCGCAGGTCGTCCCCGAGCGCAAGTTCACTCCGGTGGAGCAGGCACTGGTGCGTCGCCTCTTCGACGATGCCCTCGAGGACCTCCGGTACTCGCTCGGCCCGATTCTCGAAGCCGGCATCTCCATCGACACCATCCAGTACAACTCGCAGTTCGCCCAGGCGGCAGCGACGGCCGACCTGATGATCGTCACGAGCTTCTCGATCCGTGTCGGCGACAGCTCTACCACCGCCACGCTTGCGATCCCCGCCAAGGCGCTGCTGCCACAGCTCGGCCAGCCGGCTGTCGAACCGGCCACTGGCAACACCCGGGAACAGGTGGCCGCCCAGCTCGGGTGGGTGCCCGTCGAGGTGGCCCTCAGCCTCAACCCGGTGCTGGTGAAGCCGAGCCGCGTTCTCGGGCTCGCCGTCGGCGACCTGCTCACCATCCCGCATCCGCAGCACCGACCCCTCAACCTCACCGTCGACGGCGAGACGCTCGCCCGCGCTGCGGTCGGAGCCAACGGCGCCAGGCTCGCGTGCGTCGTCGTCTCCGCCACCCCGGACAACTAACCAGACCAGAAGAGAAAGGCCGAACCAGTGAAGAAGTCCACCGTCATCGATCCACGCTCCGCCGCTGCGGAGGCACTCGCGCGGCTGCTGCCGAGCACGTCCATCCTCGAGGCGATCGCGATCGAGGGAGTGCCGGCCGGCCCCTTCGACAGCGCTGTTGTCGCCTCTTTCGTCGGGGAGTCATCCGCCGACCTTGCCATCGTCTTCCTCGACCCGATCGAGACGGCGGATGCCGCGGTCGCGGACTCGCAGCTCGTCTCGATCGTCGATGTGCTGCGCCCGGCTCTCGATGCCGCCGCCGCCGTCCTCGGCTCCGGCGTGCTCGGCGCCGCCAGGGTGGATGACGCCACGGCACTGTTCTCCGACCCGACCACCGAGGTCTTCGCTCTCTCCACCGGCGGCAGTGCGGCCGGCTGGTTCGCCATCCGTATGCGGGAGAGCCTCGCCGGCGCCGTCCCGATCTCCCAGGAGTCGCTCGTGAACAACCTCAGTCGCATCAACAACGTCGAGATGGCGCTCACTGTGGAGATCGGTCGCACCCGCATGTCGGTGCGCGATGTGCTCGGTCTCGAGCCCGGCGCGGTCATCGAGCTCGACCGCTCGGCCGGCGCTCCGGCCGACGTGCTGCTCAACGGTCGTCTGATCGCCCACGGCGAGATCGTGGTCGTCGACCAGGACTACGCCGTGCGCATCACCCAGATCCTCGACGTCGCCGAGGGTCTCAACTAACCGTGGACACGCTCTTCGTCGCGTTGCGCGTACTGCTCTCCCTCGCCGCTGTGGTGGGGCTGCTGTGGTTTCTGCAGCGACGCATCACGAAGGGCACCCGTTCGACGCGTGCGACCAAGCTGGTGAACGTCGTGACCCGCCAGGGCCTGGCGCAGAAGGCATCCGTCGTCGTGATCGACGTGGAGGGCAAGAGGTTCCTGCTTGGAGTCACCGAGCACTCGGTGACCGTGCTCGATGCGACCGAGATCGCAGTGCCAGACACTGCCGCTGCCTTCGAGTCTGCGCTGACCGAAGCGGAATCGAGCGCCACGGCGGCTCCCCGCAAGGCGGTAACGACGCCGATCCCCTTCCCGCAGCAGTTCGACCCTCGCACCGGGATGCCGCGGCGCGCCGGTGCGCTCGACGGTTCGATCCTCTCCCTCTCCACCTGGAAGCGCGCGGCCGTGGCACTGCGGTCCTCCCGGTGAGCGGGCACGCCACGACGGCGCGCACAACGCTCAGCGCCCGCTTCTGGAACGGCCCGGCCGCCCGCATCGTCGTCATCGCATTGCTCGTGCTCGTGGTCGCCGCGGCCCTGATCCTCATGACGAGTACCGCGAGCCACGCCTCGGTCCCCACGGTGGACGCCCCGACCCCGCCGGTCGCGCCGACCAGCCCCGGCGGCCTTTCGGTTGACATCAACGGCCCGGACGGCACCCCGTCCTCCGCCATCGTCACCCTCGTCGGCATCACGCTGCTGTCGGTGGCCCCGGCGCTGCTGCTGATGATGACCTCGTTCACCAAGATCTTCGTGGTCCTGGCGATGGCCCGCAACGCCCTCGCGCTGCCCTCCATCCCGCCGAACCAGGTGCTCGCCGGCCTCGCCCTCTTCCTCAGCCTGTTCATCATGGCGCCGGTGATCACCGACATCAACACGCACGCTCTGCAGCCTTACCTCAACGGCCACATCGATTTCACTCAGGCGATCGACCTCGCCACCAAGCCCCTTCGCACCTTCATGCTCGCCCACACGCGGGAGGAGGATCTCGCCCTCATGACGCGGGCCGCCGGCCTTCCCAACCCGAAGGATCCGTCGTCGGTCTCGCTGCCGACCCTCATCCCGGCGTTCATGATCTCCGAGCTCCGCGCCGCGTTCATCATCGGGTTCGTCATCTTCGTGCCGTTCCTCGTGATCGACCTCGTCGTATCGGCAGCGCTGATGTCGATGGGCATGATGATGCTGCCGCCGGTGATGATCTCGCTGCCGTTCAAGATCCTCCTGTTCGTGCTCGTCGACGGCTGGGGGCTCATCATCACGACGCTCATCAGCAGTTATCGGGGGACTTGATGAACCAGAACGCCGTCATGGATGTCGCGCTGCAGGGCCTGCTCATCGCTGCCAAGCTCTCCGCGCCGATCCTGGTCACCGCCCTCGTCGTCGGCTTCGCCATCTCGCTCCTGCAGTCGATCACCCAGATCCAGGAGGTGACGCTGTCGTTCGTGCCGAAAGCGATCGCCGTCTCCATTGCTCTCATCGTGTCGGGCCAGTGGATGATCTCCGAGCTCGTGGCCTTCACCCACTCGCTGTTCGAGAAGATCCCGAACCTGCTGAGCGGGGGGTGAGATGGCGTTCACGCTCAACTTCCCGTGGATCGAGGCGGTGATGCTCGCCTCCGTGCGCATGACGACGTTCCTGGTGATAGCCCCGCCGTTCTCCACCAACGCGTTCCCCCTCCGCATCAAGGCGATGCTCGGGATCGGACTCGCGCTCGCCGTCTCGCCGCGGGTCGCGAGCGGCTATGTCTCCCCGGACACCGCAGGATTCGTCGTCGGTTTGCTTGTGGAGCTCGTCACCGGTGCGCTGCTCGGCTTTCTCGTGATGATCGTGTTCTCGGCAGTGCAGTCGGCGGGCAACTTGGTCGACCTGTTCGGCGGCTTCCAGTTGGCGCAGGGCTTCGACCCGCAGATGATGATCAACGGCGCACAGTTCGCGCGCCTCTACCAGATGACCGCTCTCGCCCTGCTCTTCGCCTCCGGTGGCTACCAGCTGATCGTCGGCGGACTCGCGCGCAGCTTCGACGCACTTCCCGTGGCCGGCACGCTCGACCTTGCGGCACCCATCCATGCCATCACTCTCGCGGTCGGCCAGATGATGCTCTCGGCCGTGCAGATCGCCGGCCCGCTGATCGTGGTGCTCTTCCTCGCGGATGCCGGGCTCGGCCTGCTCACCAGGGTCGCCCCGGCACTCAACGCCTTCGCCCTCGGCTTCCCGCTCAAGATCTTCATCACCCTCGCCCTCGGCGTCTTCGTCTTCGCCGCCCTCCCCCAGATCGTCGCGGCGATCACGGGCCAGGCCGTCTCCATCTTCACGGGGGTGAAATAGGCATGCCCGAAGCAGACTCCGGCGAGAAGACAGAACTCGCCACCGAGAAGCGCATGAAAGAGGTGCGGGCAAAAGGCCAGCTCGCGAAGTCGCAGGACATGACCGCCTGGGTGGCCGTCGGTGTGGCAGCGGTGATGATCCCGGCGACCGTCTCGGCGGGCGCCGCCGCGACATCCGCCCCCCTGTACCAATTGCAGGAGGTGATGGACCACCCCGATTCCGCCCACGCGCTGAGAGCACTCTTCGACGGACTCGGCTCGGTGGGCGGGATCATCCTGCCGCTGCTCCTGGTGGTGACGATCGCGGTGCTCGTGACCGCGGCCGCGCAGGGGGGCATCCACTTCAAGAAGTTCACCGGCAAGTTCGACCAGTTCAACCCGGTGGAGGGCCTCAAGCGCACCTTCGGCATGCAGGCGGCCTGGCAGGGCGTGAAAGCGCTGTCGAAGACCGTCGTGGTCGGGCTCGTGCTACTTGCCGTGATCCAGGGACTCATGCCCGTGCTCATGAGCGGTGGAGGTCTTCCCGCTTCCACTCTCATCCAGGCGGCGACCGACGGCACCGCCTCGCTCGTGCGCTCCGCAGTGATCGCCGGTCTCATTCTCGCCGCCGCCGATGTCTTCGTGATCATGCGCCGCAACCGCAAGCGCACCCGGATGACCAAGAAAGAAGTGAAGGACGAGAACAAGTCCTCCGAGGGCGACCCCATGATCAAAGGGCAGCGCCGTTCCCGCCAGCTCGCCATGAGCCGCAACCGCATGATGGCCGCCATCGTGGATGCCGACGTGGTGCTGGTGAACCCCACCCACTTCGCCATCGCGCTCAAGTATGAGCCGGGCAAGTCAGCCCCTCGCGTCGTCGCGAAGGGTGCCGGAGAGATCGCGCTGCGCATCCGGGAGCAGGCCGAGACCGACCGGGTGCCGATCGTCAAGGACATCCCGCTCACCCGCGCACTTCACAAGGCCTGCGATCTCGGTGACGAGATCCCGGTCGACCTGTACAACGCGGTCGCCCGCGTCCTCGCGTTCGTGCTCGCGCTGCGCAAGCGCGGGTCGTCACGGGGCGTGCATGAGATGAACCAACTAGTCGCCGCTGGAGGGCACTGACAATGAACAAGAACCTCGCGAAGCTCGCTGTGCCGCTGGGAGTGGTCGGCATCATCCTTCTGCTCGTCGTGCCCATCCCGGCCTTCGTGCTCGATCTGCTGATCATCGTCAACATCATGCTCGCGCTTGTCACGCTCCTCACCACGATGTTCGTGAAGAAGCCGCTCGACTTCTCCGTCTTCCCCTCGCTGCTGCTCGTGGCGACGCTCTTCCGCCTCGGCCTCAACGTGGCCTCCACCCGTCTCGTGCTCGGCAACGGGTATGCGGGAGAGGTGATCGGCGCGTTCGGTCACGTGGCGGTCGGCGGCTCGATCATCATCGGCGCCGTGATCTTCCTCATCCTCGTCGTCATCCAGTTCGTGGTGGTAACCAAGGGTGCGGAGCGCGTCGCGGAGGTGGGTGCCCGCTTCACCCTCGACGCCATGCCCGGCAAGCAGATGGCCATCGACGCCGACCTCAACGCCGGCCTGATCACCGACGTTCAGGCTCGCGAACGTCGGGCCGAGGTCTCCGCCGAGGCGGACTTCTACGGCGCGATGGATGGTGCGTCGAAGTTCGTCAAGGGTGATGCGATCGCCGGCATCATCATCATCATCATCAACGTCGTCGGCGGGATCGCGATCGGCGTGATCCAGAGCGGACTGTCCATCGGTGACGCGGTGAGCAAGTACACCCTGCTCACCATCGGAGACGGCCTCGTCACCCAGATCCCGGCACTGCTGATGGCCGTCTCCACCGGCATGATCGTGACGCGATCGAACGCCGAGTCCGACATGGGGTCCACCGCTGGCGCCCAGCTCAGCCAGTCCCGGTACGCCCTCATCATCGCCGGGGTCGCGGCGATCCTGATGGCGTTCATCCCCGGCATGCCGATCATCCTGTTCATCATCGTCGGCGCCTCGCTCATCATCATCGCCCAGCGCATCAAGGCCCGCGAGGCAGTGAAGAAGCTCGAAATCGAGACCGCGGCCGTCGCCGATCCCGCCAGCGGCACGACCACCGAGAACCTGATCGAGCAGATGCGGGTACACGCCCTCGAGATCCTGCTCGCCCCCGACCTCGTGGACCTGGTCTCGGATGCCTCGGACGATCTGCTCGCCCGGGTGCGGTCGCTCCGCCGCAAGATCGCGATGGACATGGGCCTGGTCGTGCCTCCTGTGCGCACCCGGGACAGCATCGAACTTCCGCCATCGACCTACGTGATCCGCATCGCCGGTGTCGAGGCCGGGCGCGGGATCGCCCCCGCCGGCAAGGTTCTCGCTCTCGGGGAGGCCCTCGATCCGCTGCCCGGTGCCGTGACGCTCGAACCGGTCTTCGGACTCGCCGGCAAATGGGTGCCGAGCGAGATGCGCCACAGCGCCGAGATGACGGGTGCCACGGTGATCGACCGCGTCTCGGTGGTCGTCACCCACCTCTCTTCCATCATCATGGGCAATGCCGCGCGCCTGCTCACCCGCGAAGACGTGCGGGTGCTCACCGAGGGCGTGAAGGAGATCAACCCGGCTGCGGTCGACGAGCTCGTTCCCACCCTCCTCAGCCTCGCCGAGGTGCAGCGGGTGCTCCAGGGGCTACTGCTCGAGCAGGTGCCGATCAACGACCTGCCCCGCATCTACGAGGCGCTGTCGCTGCGAGCGAAGGTCTCCGCCGATCCGGAGGGCCTCATCGAAGCAGCCAGGGCCGCTCTCGGCCCGGCCCTCAGCGCCCGCCACCTCGACGGCCAGACGCTCCACGTGATCATGATCGATCCGCTGTTGGAGCAGTCGATGCTCGAGGGGCTCCGCCCGTCGGAACTCGGCACCCAGATCCTCATCGACCAGCACGCGCTCGAGTCGCTGCTCGGCTCGGTTCGCGATGTCGTCTCCCGCGTGGAGGGTACCGGGATGTCGGCGGTGCTGGTCTGCGCGCCGGCACTGCGTCCCGCCATCCGCCGACTCGTCTCCGCGCAGTCGGGCGGGCTGCCGGTGCTGTCGTACCAGGAGGTCACGTCTGCCAATGTGAACATCGAGACAGTGGGGGTGGTGCGCGGTGCCGAGTCGATATCAGCTTGAGGGTGCGTCGCTCGACGAACTGAATGCGCGGGTGCTCGCGGAGCACGGCCCGCTGGCGAAGGTCATCGCGGTCAAGGCCGTGACCTCCGGGGGCATCTCCGGATTCTTCGCTTCGCGCCGCTACGAGATCGAGGTGGACGTGCCGGATGGCACGGCGCGCGACGCCCACACCTTCGACCTGCCCACACGGGCGGGGATCGCCCGACTGCTCGACGATGCGGACACCGCCGAGGCGATCTCCCACTACGGCGACCTGATTCCCCGGCTCTCCACCCACTCGGTCGACTTCGACTCGATCATGGCGGATCTCACCTATAACACCGCCGCGATCGTGCCGCTCATCGATGGGCCGACGGTGTTCCGGCAGACGCCGCTCGAAGCTGCGGGCGATCTCGTCGTTGTCGTGGGACTCGGCGACGACCCGCTCCAGGTGGCGCGCGACATGTCGCAGGCCTCCGGTCTCCGGGCGCTCAGCATCGCGGGTGCGGTCACCGCGGACGGCTACTTCCGGGTGAAGGATCGCATCAGTGCCATGGCCGCTCGCGCGGCCGGAGTGCGCGAGAAGCACAGCGTGTTCATCGCTCTCGGCATCCCACGTGGCGGTCTCGATGCCGACGCTATCGCCGCGCTGGACTATCTCAAGGCAGACCAGGTCTGGGTGGTGGTGGATGTCGGTCGCAAGACCGAAGACACCGCACGCTGGGTCAAGGCGGTGCAGTCACACGTGCACATCGATGCGATCGCCGTCACCGGCAGCGAGACCACCGAGACCCCGGAGACGGTGCATCAACTCGGCATCCAGGTCGGTTGGCTGGAGAGTGGTTCGGTAGGCTGAGACGATGCTGGTATTGACCCGCAAGGCGGGCGAGAAGATCGTGATCGGTGACGACATCACCATCACCATCCTTGACGTGCGTGGCGACGGTATCCGCATCGGGATCGATGCCCCTCGCGGCATCAAGATCCAACGCGAAGAGGTGTTGCTCGCCGTCGCCGAGGCCAACATCGCCGCCGCCGCCGCGGACGATTCGGTCGAGCAGCAGCTGAAGTCTGCGCTCGGTATCTCCCCGGAACAGGCCTCCTGACCCAGGTTCCCCTGGGGGACAATCTGGGGTACAAATCGTGTCCCCTCTACTGGGGACTGTGACTCCACGACGGGATGGAGCATCGTGTCTATAGGGGAACCACTGATATATCAGCCGAAGGGGTTTCTCGATCCTGTTACGAGAAACGGAAGCCCGATGAGTCCCGACGCGAAGGTCCACTACCTGACCCGTGCAACCTTCGATCCCGATGACTCCACAGTGCAGGCGCGTGCCATCGTCGACGCCGAGATGAACCACCGTATGGACCTCGTGCACCAGCTCGCAGTTCGCCTCAGCGCCTTAGAGGCGACCATCGCCGCGGTGGATGCCGCCCGTCACGCCGCGATCGCGGCCGGCTGGAGCGAAGCCCAGCTTCTCGACCTCGGCCTCGGTGCCGTAGAGAACTCGAAGCAGTCCAGCGGTCGCCGGGTCGCCCGCACCGAGACCGACTCCGCGCTCGCAACAGAGCTGGCCGGATAACCGCTCGCAGTCGCCTTCCCGGGTCGACGGGCATCGAACCCTCGACACCTACGGCGACGCACGGCCAGCGCCGTCGAAGACCTCCCAATTCTCGCGCAGCCGGGCGTTCGCGATAGCGATCGAAGCCATGGCCGCGAACGACTCCAAGAGCTGTTCGTCTTCGGTGGTGAAGTCGTACCTTCCGTCACGTCCGAGGGAAAGCACGCCGTGTGTCTCGTCGTCGCGACGCAGCCGCAGTTCCCTCCGGTGCGACTCCGGCGGCCGATCCGTCAGGGTGCCGCAGCGAAGTACCCGTCGCGGATGCTCCCTGGTCGCGAAGACCTCGAAGACTCCGGACCCTGCCCCGACGAGGGCGACCGCCGAGTTCAGGATGCCGTTGAGCAACGAGCCGAGGTCGCGGTAGTCGGCTACCGTCCGATTTGCCTCGAGGAGTTCGCGCAGGCGGGTCTGGGTGAGCATTACCCGACGAGCAGCGAGGACCACCTCGTCGAGGGAGAGGTCGAGGCGCGCGCGCGACTGCGCGGGGAAGAGCAGGCTCTTGCGGGCGCGCATCGCTTCTGACCGGGAACCCGGGAGCAGCTGGTCCGCCCTCTTCGACGGGGTCTTAGCACTGAACATTTCTCTCCCAGGTCGATGGAACCATCAACCGCCGGGGATCAGAGCGACTCCCTCAACTCTAGCCACGCCCAGAACAGGCGTCAAAGCCCCCGGCCCGCAAGGGCGTACGGTAGGGGGCAGTGCGCAGCATCGTCTTCGCACGCAGTCGACGCGTTCTCCCGGTGCCGAATGTTCCGCGAACCATGTTCGAGGGCGTCTCATGAGCAGCACCGACAGCGCGGGGGACTCGGCCGCCATGAGCGACAAGCACGCCCTTTGGCCGGGAGACGACCTCTGCCAGCCGTTCGTCGAGCTGCTACCGGTGACCGGTGCATCCATCTCGTTGATCGGAAGGCGCTCGCGCCGGGTGACTGTGTGCTCGAGCGACAGCGTGGCCGCGCGGCTCGAGGGCCTGCAGTTCGACCTCGGCGAAGGGCCGCAGTGGTCCGTCATGAAGACTGGCACCGCCTCACTCAGCGCCGACCTCTCGCCTGCCCACACCACCGAATGGCCGGTATTCGCGGCTGCCGCGGCCCGCCTCGGGGCCGCCGCTCTCTTCGCTTTCCCCATCACGATGGCGGCCGTCACCGTCGGGGTCATCGACCTCTACCGTTCGAGCCCCGGTGCGCTCGACGACGGTGCAGTCGCGCTCGCGCGCGAATTGGCGACACGGGTGGCTGGTCCCGCAGTCCAGGCTGCCATCCGCTCGGCCGAGCAGGAGGATGTGGCAGAGGTGGCGGGCTCTCCCACGATGCGCCGCGAGGTTCACCAGGCGACGGGCATGATCCTCATTCAACTCGAGACGACTGCGACGGAGGCGTTCTCCCTTCTGCGCGCCCATGCGTTCGTCTCGGGTCGCACCGTGGAGGACGTCGCGAAAGATGTCGTCGCTCGACTGCTCGACTTTCGTCAGCTATCGAATTGAGTGAGGGATACGATTGGGAAACAGGAGCGACCGATGAGCACAATGTCTCGAGAAGCACGGCTGAATGCGGCGTTCGTCAGCGTCGCGGATACGCTCACTGCCGACTACGACGTGGTCGAACTGCTGCACACCCTCGTGACGGAGTGCACGGAGATACTCGATGCGCAGGCCGGTGGCCTCATGCTCGCGGACAGCGCCGGGCGACTGCAGGTGGTCGCATCCACCAGCGAGCGTGCGGACCTCGTCGAGGTCATGCAGCTTGCCGCCGGGGCCGGGCCGTGCGTGGACTCTTTCACGACCGGGCTCGCGGTGTCGGTACCCGACATCCAGAAGTCGACCGAGGACTGGCCGGCCTTCCGGGTGGCCGCGCTCGAGCAGGGCTTCCTGTCGGTGCATGCCACTCCGATGCGGCTCCGCGGCGAGGTGATCGGCACGATGAACCTCTTCGGCACATCGGTCGGCACCTTGAATCGGCGGGATGCCGCTGTGGCCCAGGCGCTTGCCGATGTCGCGACCATCGCGATCCTCCAGGAGCGAATCGCGGCCCAATCCCAGGTGGTCACCGAGCAGTTGCAGCGGGCACTGGACAGTCGCGTGCTCATCGAGCAGGCAAAAGGGGTGCTCTCCCAGTCCGGGGGTCTCTCGATGGAGGAGGCATTCCTGCTGCTTCGAGCCCACGCTCGCAACAACAACCTCACCCTGCGGACAGTCGCCGAGGGCGTCGCCAACCGCTCGCTCGACCTCATTGCGAAGTCGACGTCCGGCGCGAAGCCCGGGCCGGTGATCTAGGGCCTCCAGCCCGGCTGGAGCGGGGCTTTCTTTCCGCTGGTCCGAGGACTACTTTGGGCGTGTTGCTCCAGATCGTCGGCAGCAGTTCACGCGAACGCTTCCCTGGGAGAACGATATGGATTCTGCAGCCGCATCACCCGAACCCGGAC
The DNA here is from genome assembly GCF_054880895.1 of Lacisediminihabitans sp. FW035. Taxonomy (NCBI): domain Bacteria; kingdom Bacillati; phylum Actinomycetota; class Actinomycetes; order Micrococcales; family Microbacteriaceae; genus Lacisediminihabitans; species Lacisediminihabitans sp. FW035. The sequence goes on along the minus strand of NZ_CM142187.1, from coordinate 3,760,066 downwards.
CGACGATCATCCGCCTCCCCGTCCCATTCGACGATGGCTTCCCGGCGACCGAGCCGATCATCGTCATCCTCGCGCTGCTCGCGATCGTGACGGCGATGGCCTTCGTGCTGCTGTCGACGATCGGCTCCGCCCCGGTCTAGCAATCAGGCGATCCGGGCTGCCCCCCAGGGAGCCCGGCAGCGAGCCTGTCGATCGCTTCGGCGAGGATCGCTGCCGACGTGGCGAAATTGAGCCGAACGTGTCCCATTCCGCCGGTGCCGAAGGTGGCGCCCTCACTGAGCGCAACCCGCGACCGGGCGAGGAATGCCTCCGCAGGGGCGTCCCACCCGAGCGCCCGGCAGTCCAACCAGGCGAGATAGCCGCCCTGCGGCGGCATCCAGCCGACCTGTGGAAGAGCCGTCTCGATCAGCCTGCCTAGGAGTGCGCGATTCTGGTCGAGTCCCGACAGCAGGGCGTCGAGCCAGTCGCCGCCCGACCGGAGCGCGGCCACATGGGAGATCACCCCGAGGTGGCTCGGACCGTGGGTGACGGTCTCGGGCATGCGTGCGAGATCGGTCGCGGCATCCGGCCCCGCAATTGCCACCGCCGCTTTGAGGCCGGCGAGATTCCACCCCTTGGAGGCGGACATCACCGCGAAGGCGTTCTCGGCTCCAGGGATGCTGAGGTAGGGCACGAACGCGGCGCCCTCGAGCACCAGGGGGGCATGGATCTCGTCGGAGACGACGCGCACGCCGAACCGGGCCGCGAGTTGCGCCACCCGGGAGAGTTCCGACGCCGTATGCACCACGCCGGTGGGGTTGTGCGGGTTACAGAGGAGAAATGCCGCGGGCAGGCCGGTGGAGGATGCCCGCTCGAAGGCGCTGCCCAGCTCGTCGAAGTCGATGCGCCCGTCGGCACCGAGACGCGCCTCGGTCACCCTCCGATCGGCGTGGGTCACGAATGCGGAAAAAGGTGGGTAGACAGGGGAGTTGATCACGACGGCGGACCCTCGTTCTGTCACGAGGCGAAGCATCTCCACGACTCCCGTCATCACGTCGGCGACGACGGCGGTGCGCGCCACCGCGAGGTCGTGCCAGCCCCAGCGCTCCGATGCGAAGTCGCGGAGGGCCGCCGCGTAGTCCGCGCCGACGGCATACCCGGTGTCACCGCGGGCGATGGCGTCCCTCACCGCACCGGCGACCGGCGCGGCCAGCGCGACATCCATCTCGGCCACCCAGAGGGGGAGCACGTCGTCGGGGAAGGTCCGCCATTTCGCGCTGGTGCGCTCTCGAAGCTCATCGATGCCGAACCGCTCGAGAGGATTGGGGAGGGATGCCGTCACACCTCATTCTGGCCCGCCCCGGCAGCCCGCGAGTGTCGCGGGGGCGGCTGCGGTGATCTATGCGATCCTGAGATTCGCGAATCGGCACCGGACGCACTACTGCCCGGCGCTGGGGCCTCCCATTTCGGGCGGGTCGACGTCGGCGCCCAGCGACGGGCAGCATGTCGAACGGATCGATCAGCGATTCAGCGGATCGGGTACCGGTCAGGTGATTGCTAGATGAGTGAACAGATTAATTATCAAGGTAACTTGTCGCCGAATCAAGTAGGAATTCCGCCTGTTTCGGAGGGCGAAGACCGCGAGAGCGAAGAGGGTTCGATGTACCGGCTCATTGGAGATATCCACTCCCTCAAAGGCCTCCCGGGGGCATCGGCGGAGTTCCTGAGGGCGCTGGAATCGATTCGTCGCGGTATCGCGATCTCCGCGAACCTCACCGGGAGCGAGCTGCGGGCGATGGCCCGCATCGCAGAGGGCGAGGACATCACCCCGAAGGCACTCTCCGAATACCTGGAACTGACTACCCCGGCCGTGACTGCCATCACCACCGGGCTGGTCGATCGCGGACTGATCGTGCGCGTCGCCCATCCGAGTGACCGGCGCAGTCTCTTCCTGCAGTTGACCACCGCCGGCCACGACGTGATGGAGACGACCTACCGCAGCTTCCAGAATGCGATCACGGTCTCCGCCGAAGCGCTGGATGTGGCGCAGACCGTCGTGCTGGAATCCGCGCTCGGAGACCTCGCTCGCTCGCTCGGCTCCTACGGTACCGACGGCGCAGCTGCCGAGTGACCTAGAGGTGCGTCGCGGGTGAAACCGGCGGGTCGCCCATGCGGTACGGGGCGCCTGCACCGAGATCCGGCGCCAGATTCTGATGCCTTTTCATCGATCTCGCCACCGACTGAAGCGTGCTCGTGAAGTTGTTCAGTTCGGCGGCGGCAAGGTCGTTCGTGGCGGCCTCAAGGAGAGCCACGAAATCATGATGGATGTCGAGCATCATCTCGTGAGCGAGCGGCGTGAGCTCGAGGTAGAGGCTGCGCCGATCGTTCGGATGATCCACCCGGTGCAACAGCCCGGCTTCTACCAGGCGTCGTGAGATGAAGGTAATCGCGGCCGTGGTCATATCGAGGTAGTCGGCGAGTTGCTTGGGAGTCACGCTCACCTCGGCGGCGACGCGGAACAGGGCTCGGAGTTCGCTCGGCGACAGGCCGGCATCCTTGCCGATCCTCTCGCGATTGTGCTGCATGACGTTGACGAATTCGACCGCGGCGGCGGGAAACCCGTCGAGGGTGTGTGACTGGCCGGCCTCTGTGCTCACGAGACCTCCAGCCTCTCAGGGATAACCAGTTTACGGGGCCGAACACTACTCATCCAGCGATCCGAGGTCAAGCATTTGATTATCTTGATAACTTACCGCTTTAATTAGGTAGTTCAATCACTTTAACAACTCGTCCAAGGAGGACCCAGTGATTCCTGACATCCTGTCGCATGGGCAGTACGCCACCGTCTACAACTTCCTGTCGCTCGTCATCGCGTCGCAGTTGTTCACGGCGGTGTTCCTGCTCATCTCTCTGCCGCGGATCCTTCCGCGTTACCGGCAGGCGATCACGGTGGCGATCATCGTCTGCGGAATCGCCGCGTATCACTACTTCCGCATCTTCGACTCGTTCAAGGAGGCCTTCGTCACGAAGTCCGTCGGTGGCACCGGTGACTACAGCCAGGCCGTCGGCGCCTCGTTCAACGAGGGCTACCGCTACGTGGACTGGCTCCTGACGGTGCCGCTTCTGCTCGTCGAGCTCGTCGCGGTGCTTGCGCTGGCGCGCAAGGTGCAGTCCGGTCTGCTCATGCGCCTCGTGCCCGCCGCGGCGCTCATGATCGCCCTCGGCTACCCCGGCGAGATCAGTGGCGACAACGGACTCCGCGGTCTCTTCGGCCTCCTGTCCACAATCCCTTTCGCATACATCCTCTATGTTCTCTTCGTGCAGCTGAGCAAGTCGCTTGCAACCCAGCCGACATCGGTTCGCAAGACTCTCGGTCGACTGCGCTTCCTGCTTCTGCTGAGCTGGGGCGTCTACCCGATCGCCTACCTCCTTCCGCTGCTCAACATCGCGGGCGCTGACGCCTGGGTGTTCAAGCAGGTCGGATACTCGGTGGCCGACATCCTGGCGAAAGCCGTCTATGCCTTGATCATCTTCGGCATCGCGAAGGCGAAGTCGTACGAAGACGATCCGGAATTCGCCACCGTGGAGATCTCCCACGACGACGCGACCGCTATCCGCAAGTAGCGTCCGGGTTCCCGCCCGGTCCTGCACCGGCTCCGGCGACGGCGCGCCTCCCGTGAGGGGGCGCGCCGTTCGGCGTTAACGGCACCCGCGCGTTCGACCGCAGTTTCTGTGGCACCCGGGTGCTCGACAGCAGGATCTCCTCCCACAGGCTCACTGCCTGATCGCGAACCGTGCACTGGTGCATCGTGCAGTGGTGCATCGAGCCCGCGGGGAAAATCGATTTTGTGCTAGCCTCTAACGACCATTCGGCACAGGGGCGATCAGCGACGTCCTCAGCCTAAGACTCAGACACTGCGGTTGGAGATCGGCGAGAATGACGAAACGTGTCGGTATCTCCGACGTCGCGCTGGCCGCCGGGGTCTCGGTGACGACGGTATCGCACGCGCTGAGCGGCCAGGGCAATCTCAGCGAGAAGACTCGCGAGCGCGTGCAACGGATCGCCTCCGAGCTCAAGTACTCGCCCAACCGCATCGCTAGTGCGCTCCGCCTGCAGAGGACCGGCATCATCGGCTTCGTGAGCGACGAGATCGCCACGACGCCCTTCGCGGGCAAGATCATCCTGGGAGCCCAGGACGCGGCGACGGCCCGCGGGCTGGTGCTCATGCTCGTGAACTCGAACCGCGACAGGGCGGTGGAGTCGCGCCAGATCGAGACGCTGCTCGAGCAGCAGGTCGATGCGATCGTCTATGCCCGCATGTCCCACGATCTCGTCGACCTTCCCCAGCGACTCCGGGGTGTGCCCACCGTGATCGTCGACGCGGAGAATCCCGAGGGACTCGCTCCCTGGGTCGCACCCGACGAAGCGGGCATCGGCTACACCGCCACCGTGCGCCTGATCTCGGCCGGTCACCGTGAGATCGTGCACCTTTCGGTCGACGACCCCGGGCCCGGTGTGGACGGGAGAATCGCCGGGTACTCCCGAGCGATGCTCGAAGCCGGGCTTGAACCGCGTATGGTGCAGGTCGCCGGGCGCGCGGACGCGAGCGCGGGCCGCGAGAGCTTCGGAGTCGCGTTGGAGCGGCACCCGCAACTCACGGCCGTCTTCGCGTTCAACGACCCGATGGCGATGGGCGTCTATCAGACCGCTGCCGCCCGGGGCATGAACATCCCGGTCGACCTCTCGCTCGTCGGCGTAGACAACCTCGAGGTGATCGCGGCCCAGTTGCAACCCGGCCTCACCACCGTGGGCCTGCCGCACTACGAAATGGGGCGTTGGGCCATCGAACAACTCTCCAGGATGATCGGCGACCGGGAGTGGGCGAGCAATCGCACCCAGGTCGAGCTGGCCTGCCCGCTCATCGAGCGTGGCTCGGTGTCCCGCCCGAGGGGGTCCTGAGATGCTCGAGCTACCGGACTCCTGGGTGTGGGACTTCTGGTTCGCCGACACCGGTGACGAATTCCATCTCTTCTTCCTCTTCGCCTCGCGCGCACTGCACGAGGAAGAGGCCCGTCACCGGCGGGCATCCGTCGGCCATGCGGTCTCGACCGACCTGCGCAACTGGACCCGCGTGGCCGATGCGCTGGTGCGTTCGGACGCGCCGGCGAGCGACGACGTCGCAACCTGGACGGGATCTACCGTGCGTGGCGACGACGGACTGTGGTACCTGTTCTTCACCGGGTGCAACGACGATCCGGTGCCCGCAGCCCAGCGGGTGATGGTGGCGACCTCCCACGACCTGATCACGTGGGACAAGCGGTCGGCACCGCTCGCCGTCGCCGATCCCCTGTGGTACGCGACCGGCGCGGATGGCCCGGATGAGCCGTTCCGAGACCCCTGGGTCTTCCGCCTCGACGACGGATGGCACATGTTCACGACGGCGCGCTCCCGCACCGGGTCGCCGACGGAATCCGGCGTTGTCGGCCACGCGACATCCCCGGACCTTCTCGACTGGACGGTGCAGCCGCCGGTGTCTGCGACCGGCAGTGGTTTCGGCCAGCTCGAAGTGACCCAGGTATTCGAGTTCGACGGCCGCTGGTACCTGCTCTTCAGCTGCCTGCGCAACGAGATCGCTCCACGCAAGCACGCGGCAGCGGGACCCGGCGGCGTCTGGCTGGTAGAAGGCGAGGGGCCCCTCGGACCCTTCGACGTCGAGGGGGCGACCCTGCTCACGGACGACTCCCTGTACTCCGGCCGTGTCATCCCGGATCGCGACGGGGTGCTGCAGTTCCTGGCCTTCGAGAACTTCCGGGACGGCGGCTTCATCGGCAGGCTGACGGATCCGATGCCCTTCGCCGAAGCGCTGTCCGCGGTGGCCGCACTCCCCGCCTGAGAATCAGTCGCGCCGCGTCGGTGGACAGGGCGTCTTCCGCTGCGGCCCGTTACCGGCGGACCACAAGCGCGCCCACAACACGGACCTCGGATCGCATCGTTACCAATTCGTGACCGATGTGAACTTTTGCGCTCCGGACGCTGCCGCTGGGTTGTGATCTACAAAAACGATTTTGTAAATCGTTTCTCCCCCCAAGGAAGGTCGAAGTAATGAGGCTTCGTAACAAAGCAGCGACCGCTGCTGTAGTCATCGTGGGCACGGTTGTTGCCCTCACCGGTTGTTCGTCATCCGGTTCCGGTACCGCAAAGGCGACGGTCGAGATCAGCGGAGGTTTCACCGCAGCCCAGGCCACCGCATTCCAGGCAGATCTCAACAAGTGGTCTGAAGGCAAGAACATCACCGTCAAGTACTCGGGAAGCACCAACTTCCAGCAGTCGATCGTGACCCGGGTCACGGCGGGCAACCCGCCCGACATCGCGATCTACCCACAGCCCGGCGTGCTCAAGCAGCAGATCAGCTCGCTGAAGCCGCTCAACGAGCTCGGCGTGGACATCAAAGCCGTCACCTCGGATGAGCCGAACGGCCTCGGCGACATCGGCAAGTTCAACGGCAAGACCTACGGCCTCCCCTACAGCATCAACGTCAAGTCATTGGTCTGGTTCAACCCGGCCGCCTTCACGGCGCGCGGGTACGAGGTGCCGACCACCGACGCCGAGATGACGACGCTCGAGAAGAAGATCATCTCGGATGGCGCGGGCTATCCCTGGTGCGTGGGAATCGAATCCGGTGCAGCGACCGGCTGGGCGATGACCGACTGGCTCGAGGAATACGTGCTGCGCTACGGCGGGCTCGACAAGTACAAGGACTGGATCAGCCACAAAGTGCTGTTCAACTCCGACCTGGTGAAGCAGGCCGCGGCGAAGGTGCAGTCGGAGATCCTCGCTGACGGCCAGGTCAACGGTGGCGGCAAGGCCATGGCGACCACCAACTTCGGCAAGGCGGGCAACCAGCTCTTCGTCACCGGCAAGGACCAGGGCCAGTGTTTCATGATGCGCCAGGGCACCTTCATCGCGGACTTCTTCCCGGACAACATCAAGGCGGAGATCGCGAAGAAGGACACCACGAACGTGAATGTCTTCACCCTGCCGACGCCGGCGGATGCGAAGACCACGGGAACACTCGGCGGTGGCGATCTGGTGGGCGCGTTCAACACGAACGCCGCCACCAAGAAGGTCGTGCAGTACCTGGTGGGCAAGCAGTTCGGCACGAACGGCTACGCATCGCAGGCGATCTTCCTGTCGCCGCACACCACCTTCGACAGTTCGCTCTATTCCAGCCCGTTCCAGGCGGCGGCCCAGAAGGCCGTATCCGAGGCGAAGGTATTCGGCTTCGACGCCTCCGACCAGATGCCCGGTGCTGTGGGTTCGGGCACGGAATGGACCGGGCTCACCGCCTGGACCACCGGCCAGAAGTCGCTGAACGACGTACTGAAAGACATCGACTCGTCCTGGCCGTAAGCCAGTCCTGACCCGAGTCGGTCACTGACCGGGTGGTGCTCGCCTCTGCGGCGGCGGGCACCACCCTCCCTCGAACCCCGCTTCATCCCTCACAACGTCGTTAGGTGCTCCCTGTGCAAATACTCAGCGCATTGGCCTCCGTCGCCGGTGGCCTCGCCGTCTCTTTCCTCGTCTATCTGGGTCTCAACTTCATCGTCGGCAAGACGAACACGAAGTGGAACCGCCGGCTTCTGCCGTACGTGTTCATCGGCCCCGTTTTGCTTCTGCTCCTCGGTTTCCTCGTCTACCCCACCGTTCGCACGATCATCCTCAGCTTCGTCGATTCGACGACGAACAGCTTCAACGGGGTCGGCGACTACGTCTCGCTCTTCAAGAGCGGGGACTTCCTCAGCACGTTGCTCAACAACTTCCTGTGGATCCTCGTCGTGCCGGCCTTCACCGTGGTCATCGGACTCGGCGTCGCGGTACTCGCCGACCGCCTCGGCCCGAAGCGTGAGAAGACGTTCAAATCGATCATCTTCTTTCCGATGGCCATCAGCTTCGTCGCCGCTGCGACGATGTGGCGGTTCATCTACACCTACGACGCTCCTGGCCAACCACAGACCGGCCTCCTCAACGCGATCTGGACGGGGATCACGCACGCCGACCCCATCGCCTGGATCACGATCGACGCTGGCAGACTCAACTCTTTCCTGCTCATGATCATCGTCATCTGGCTCAATGCCGGGTACGCGATGGTGCTGCTGTCCGCAGCGATCAAGGGTGTGCCGGAAGAGACGCTCGAGGCGGCGCGGATCGATGGCGCCACGGACCGGCAGATCTTCTTCCGGGTCGTCGCGTCGCAGATCCAGACCACGATCGTCGCGGTGTTCGTCACCGTGCTCATCGGGGTGATGAAGATCTTCGACATCGTGTTCGCTATGACCGGCGGCACATACAACACCAACGTGCTCGGTGTGGAGTTCATCAACCAGTTCTTCAACTTCGGCAACCCGGGCAAGGCGTCCGCGGTGGTCGTCATCCTGATGCTCGCCGTCATCCCGGTGATCGTCTACCAGGTTCGCAGCTACCGAGGCCAGGAGGCACTCCGATGACTGAGATCGTCCCCACCATCGTCACCGGTCGCACCTCGACCAAGGCCAAGCCCATCGCGCGGTTCTCGACCTCTCACGGTCGCAAACGCCACATCACGCTGAACATCGTGCTCGGCGCGTTCGCGCTGCTCTGGATGATTCCGGTCATCGGTCTGGCGTTCACGGCCTTCCGGTCGACCACGGATGCCCAGAGCTCGGGATGGTGGACCACCATCGGCAACTTCTTCGGCCAGAACTGGACGGTGTCGAACTTCACCAGCGCCTTCACCAATCTCGACATCGGCAACAACTTCTTCAACAGCATCGCCGTCACCATCCCCGCGACGATCCTGCCGATCATGTTCGCCGCGTTCGCCGCCTACGGCTTCACCTTCCTCGACTTCCGGGGCAAGGAGGCCTTCTTCGCCACCATCGTCGGCCTGCTCGTGGTGCCGACCCAGGTGGCGCTGATCCCGGTGCTGCAGGCTTACATCTCCTTCACCAAGATCACCGGCATCCAGATCGTCGGCACTTTCCCGGCGGCCTGGATCTACCACTCCGCCTTCGCGCTTCCTCTCGCCATCTTCATCCTGAGGAACTACATGGCGACGCTGCCGGTAGCCCTCATCGAGGCGGCACGCGTCGACGGAGCGAGTCACTTCCAGATCTTCTGGCGACTCATCGTCCCGATGTCGGTACCCGCGCTCGCGTCGTTCGCCATCTTCCAGTTCCTCTGGGTATGGAACGACTATCTGACGGCGTACATCTTCATCGGCGACGCGCATCCGGTGCTCACGCAGGCGCTGTACAACCTTCTCGGGCAGTACGCGCAGGGCTGGAACCTCGTCGCGGCGGGATCCTTCATCACGATCATCGTTCCGCTCGTCGTATTCTTCGCGCTGCAGCGGTTCTTCGTGAGGGGCCTCACCGCGGGGGCGGTGAAGTAGGGGCTCCCTCGAACGGGTCCCGGCAGCTCCGCAGAGGCGAGGCTGCCGGGGCTTCCGTGCCCGCTGCGCGTGCCCGCCGCGCGTGCAACAGCAGCTTTTCGGGCATCCGGTTGCTCAACAGCCGCAATTCGGCCATCAGCGGCATCGGCTGATGTTGAACCTACCGGGCGGTCGCGGCACGCTGCGGCATGCAGGGGGTACGGGCCCACACCTGGGATATACACACAGAGAGCGAGCGACGGGAATCGAACCCGCACTACCTGCTTGGGAAGCAGGAGTTCTGCCATTGAACTACGCTCGCGTGGCCGCATCCGAGACTGCACTGCGGCACCTATGAATACTAGCAACGACGGTTTCGGAAGGGTCTGCGCCTTTCGATAGGCTCTGTGCATGCTGCTCTCGGATCGCGATATCAAACTCGAACTCGACTCCGGACGCATCGGCCTTGAGCCCTACGAACCGGCGATGATCCAGCCGTCGAGCATCGATGTGCGGCTCGACCGCTTCTTCCGGCTGTTCGACAACCACAAGTATCCGTTCATCGACCCGGCCGTCGACCAGCCCGACCTCACCAGGCTCGTCGAGGCGGCGCCCGACCAGCCCTTCATCCTGCACCCGGGGGAGTTCGTGCTCGGCTCCACCTACGAGCTCGTCACGCTGCCGGATGACGTCGCAGCCCGCCTCGAAGGCAAGAGCTCGCTTGGCCGGCTCGGCCTTCTCACCCACTCCACCGCGGGATTCGTCGACCCGGGATTCAGCGGTCACGTCACGCTGGAGCTCTCGAACGTCGCGACGCTGCCGATCAAGCTCTGGCCCGGGATGAAGATCGGCCAGCTCTGCTTCATCCGGCTGACGTCTCCCGCCGAGAAGCCCTATGGGTCGGCCGAGTACTCATCGCGATACCAGGGGCAGCGTGGGCCGACGGCCTCGCGGTCGTTCCAGAACTTCCACCGCACGGATATCTCGAGGGATGAAAGCCTGCTGGACTGAGTCGGTCTCGATACGGGCGCTGAGCGCCCTACTCGACCGGCGGGTGTCGCAGGATTGCGACACCGCGGCCACGCGATAGCGACATCCGCTCGATATCGTTGGGGCATGTCCCGCCCAACGTCCCTGATTTCCGGCCTCTCCGGAATACTGGCTGCCACGCTCCTGCTCGCCGGGTGCAGCGTCGTGCCGCTCGGAGGCACACCGCAGAAGACCTCCAGTGCCCCAAAATCGACAGTCACGCCTCCGGCTGATGCAGTGGAGGGATTCCGCGTCGGCGAGATTCCCCCGGTGCCCCTCTTCACGCTTCCAGATCTTTCGTTGCTCAATGACTCGCTGTCTGGCTTCACCGTGAAACTCAAGATCGCTGTCGGCACCTATCCCGGCATCATGGTGGCTCCCGCGGCGTGCGATACCGCGGGTCAGGTGCGCGCCGGTGCCGGCTCGGTCTATCTCTACGGCGACGGATCCAGCAGCTATACGGGCGCGGATGGCAGCATCCAGAACTATGGCGACGGTTCCGGGTCATACGTGATCGGGGGAGTGACCGTGAACGTCTACGGGGATGGCTCTGGAAGCTTCGTCAACGGAGAGGTGAGCATCCAGAACTACGGTGACGGGTCCGGATCATTCGTGGACGGCACCAAATCGATCAAAATCTACGGGGATGGCTCCGGAGCATTCGTCGACGGCACCACAAGCATCCAGAACTATGGCGACGGTTCGGGAAGTTACACGCGCGGGGCGGTGAGCATCCAGAACCGGGGAGACGGATCCGGCAGCTACACCGATACGAAGCTGAGCATTCAGAACTACGGGGACGGCACCGGCACCCTCAACGGCAAACCGATCTCACCGAAACCGCTCATCCCGGTGCCCACGCTCGGCAAGTTTCCGCCTCTTGCGGTGCTTGCGCCCATCACCTCCTGTGGCTCCACCATCACTCTCGATGCCGGCGTGCTCTTCGACTTCGACAAGGCCACGATTCGGGCAGAGGCCGCGGCAACGCTCGACTCGCTCGCGAAGGCTCTCACCGACACAGCTGCCCCTCGAGCAGAGGTGGGAGGACACACCGATTCCATTGGCAGCGCCTCTTACAATCAGACACTTTCTGAAAAGCGAGCCGACGCGGTAGTCGCCGCGCTGAAGTCGCGAGGGGTAAAGACCGCACTCGACGCCACAGGGTACGGCGAGGAGCGCCCAGTCGCACCCAACGTGTCGGCCACGGGTGTGGACAATCCGGCCGGCCGCCAACTCAATCGTCGCGTCGAGATCTTCGTGCCGACGGTGTGAGGCGCGACTTCGATGAGCTGGTTACCCGGGAACCGACAGTGAGAACAATGATCAGGGAACGAAGTCTGCGGTTGGGTGCCATGCTCGGGCTGCTCACCGTGGCAGCGCTCGTGCTCGGCGGCTGCACGATAGAGATCGTGCGCGCACCGTCACGATCCGTCGCTTCGACCGATTCCGGTGCGGGGGACACCCCTCCGTTGCCGGGGAACGATCCACCCACATCTCATCGCCAACGAGTGGACTACGAGAACAGCGTCTCCTCCACCGTGACCTGCAGCGGCGCTGAGCTCGAGATATCTTCCACCGGAACAGTAGTCTCCCTGACGGATGACTGTGCAAAGCTGACGGTGTCGGCGACCGGGGCAGTGATGCTCGCGCAATCGGTGGGGGTATTGACTGTGAGCGGCAGCGCAAACACAGTCTTCGTGAGCGGGGTCACCACAGTGGTGCTGACCGGAACGGGCAACACCGTGTACTGGCGAGAAGGAACACCAGAGGTGCGCGATAGCGGCATCGCAAACACAGCAGTGAAAGGCACTTGATGACTGACAACTATGGACGACCCGGATACCCGGCGTATGTATATGTCGCTCCCGCCCGCACCAATGGCCTCGCCGTGGCATCCTTCGTGCTGGCACTTCTCGGTTTCAGCATTCTTCCCGTGGTGCTGGGTCATGTGGCACTGCGACAGATCAGTGCGCGAAATGAAGCCGGCAGCGCGTTCGCGATCATCGCTCTCGTGCTCGGCTACATCGAGCTGATCGGCATCGTTCTGCTCATCGTCCTGATCGTCTCTGGGCTGGGTTTCGCCGGGTTCATGTCGGCCGTCAATTCGAATGGTGGATGAGCAGCGGGAGGCGGATCGCCGCACCCGGCTACTCCTCGTCGATGATGAGCCCGCGATAACCGATGGGCTGGCACCGTTTCTCGAGCGCTCGGGATTCGACGTTCGGGTGGCGGGCGATGGCGCGACCGCCCTCGACACATTCGACAGCTGGAATCCCGACATCGTTGTCTCGGACGTGATGATGCCTCGGATGGACGGCCGAGAGCTCGTGCGGCGATTGCGCACCCGCGAAGTCTGGACTCCCATCGTGCTCCTCACCAAAGTGGGAGAGTCCGTCGAGCGCTCGGCCGCGCTCGACGAGGGCGCGGACGACTACCTCAACAAGCCCTTCGATCCGCAGGAACTGGTCTCCCGGGTACGCGCGGTACTGCGTCGGGTTGTCGCGAATCAGCCTCCTCTGACCACGGCGGACCGCCTGGTGAGCGGCGACCTCGTCTTCGATCGCACCGCTCGGCGAATCTGGCTCAGCGGGGCCGAAGTGGTGCTCACCCCTCGCGCGGCCCTCCTTCTCGAATACCTGATGGGACGCCCAGGCGAGGTCCACGCGCGAGAGAGCCTTCTTCGCTCGCTGTGGGGATTCGACTTCGCGGCAAACACCCGGGCTATCGACCACCGGGTGGCCGAGATCCGCAGGGAACTCCATGATGACGCGGCAGATCCCCGTTTCATCGAGACTGCCCAGAGCCTGGGTTACCGCTTTGCGGGCACCGTGACGCGAGGGTGACGATGTCGATCAGACGATGGATGCTCGTTCTCGCCGCGATGCCGTTCCTGATCGGCGGCGTGATCGCGATAGTCCTCGCTCTCAGTGCGCGGGGGGTGAGTGCGCGCGTCACCGTGCCGCTTCCCGTTGTGGCGCTCGAGATCGGACTCGGTCTCTCGGCGGTGGCGACGCTTGGCTTGGCCATCGCCGCGATCTCACGCCGCACTCGCGAACGATCGCTGGCCCTCGGGCGGGTCGAGGGCGAGGAGCGACAGCGGCAGGCCCATCGTCGCTTCCTCGCACGACTCGATCACGAGCTCAAGAATCCGATCACGGCCATCAATGCGGCGGTTGCCGCCGCGGATGAACCGAGCTCCACACCACTCCGCGTCATCGACTCCCAATCGCGCCGTCTCACGTCCCTGGTCTCCGAATTGCGCAAGCTCGCCGATCTCGAGACCAAGCCGATCGAGTGCGAGCCGGTGGATCTCGAGGAGCTGACGGCGGACGTCGTCGCGGCGGTCTCGGAGCATCTCGAAACAACCGGAGGCGGGACCCGGCAGTTTCACATTGTCTTCCCTCAGGCGCCGTGGCCGATCGCCCGGGTCATCGGAGACGTCGATCTGCTCTTCCTTGCCCTTTACAACCTCGTGTCGAACGCGGCCAAGTACTCCGAGGCCGGATCGAGTATCGAAGTTCGTGGAAGCGAGGACGACGGATGGGCGGTCATCGAGGTCGCGGATACCGGCGCGGGAATTGCCGCACACGAGGTGGATCTGGTCTGGGACGAACTCGCGCGCGGCGAGAATTCCCGGGGCATCCCCGGCTCCGGTCTCGGCCTGTCACTTGTCAACGCGGTGGTGCTTCGGCACGGCGGTCAGGCGAGTTTGCGATCCCGGGAGGGGCAGGGGACCAGTGTTCGTGTGCGCCTGCCGCTCACGCCCGGGTCTCGACCACCCGGGTCTCGATACGGGCGCTGAGCGCCCTACTCGACCGGCGGGACTTCGAGCTGCTCCAGCTGCCATCCGAGCCACGGGCTGAAGGCGAACGGTGCCGCGGTCACGGCCCGCCTGAGCGCGTGCGGGTCGAGCCAGGCGAACTCCGAGACCTCCGCGGGGTTCGGCTTCACCGCATCCGCCGTCACCGCTCGGTAGACCGGGCAGACCTCGTTCTCCACGATGCCCGAGGCGTCGACGGCGCGATACCGGAAGTCGGGAAGCACCACCTCGAGCCCGGTCACGGTGATGCCGAGTTCGAAAGCGGCGCGCCTTGCGATGGCGTCCTCCTGCGGCTCACCGGGAAACGGATGCCCGCAGAAAGAGTTGGTCCAGACGCCGGGCCAGGTGAGTTTAGAGAGCGCACGCCGGGTGACCAGCACTCGCCCGTCGCCGTCGTAGACGTGGCAGGAGAACGCGAGGTGCAGGGGAGTGGAGACGCCGTGCACGGAGAGCTTGTCGGCCTCGCCGATGGGCGCGCCCGACTCATCCAGAAGTACTACAAGCTCTGTACCACTCTGCACAAGCCCTGTGCTGGTTTCCATGTGTGTCCGTTACCCTGAGGAGGTGACCGGCCACAACCTGAGGGCTCCTTCGAGAGGGAGCGGATTTCGGGTGGAAGCCGTGCTGAAGCGTCGCTCCAGCCTAACCTCCGCTTCGCCGGTCAGGACCGCATCATGACGAACGACAGCAACCAACCGGATGCCGCACCCAGCCTGTACGACCGCGTAGCCGAAGAGACGGCGAGCGTCGTCATCCACCGCTATTCCACCTCGTTCGGGCTGGCCTCCCGCCTCCTCGCGCCACCGATCCGCCGCCATGTCGAGAACATCTACGCCCTCGTGCGGGTGGCCGACGAGGTGGTGGATGGGGGAGCGGCGGATGCCGGGCTCGATCCGCTCGCCGCGGCCCGGGTTCTGAATGATTTCGAGCGCGACACCGAGGCGGCCCTCGACTCCGGCTACAGCACGAACCTCGTGATCCACGCCTTCGCGCGCACCGCCCGCGCCACCGGCTTCGGACGCGAACTCACGCAGCCGTTCTTCGAATCGATGCGCATGGACCTCGTGCAGACCGAACACGACGCCCAGAGCTTCGAGACCTACGTCTACGGATCGGCGGAGGTGGTGGGCCTCATGTGCCTCAGCACCTTCCTGCAGGGGATTGCCGTCTCGCCGGCGGAACTCGCCCGGTTCGAGCACGGAGCGCGCAAGCTCGGGGCGGCGTTCCAGAAGGTCAACTTCCTTCGTGACCTGTCTGCGGACTTCGAGACCCTCGGCCGCAGCTACTTCCCGGGGGTCAGCGTCGAATCGTTCAGCGAGACGGACAAGACCCGGTTGCTCGACGACATCGACGCGGACCTGCGGGATTCGGCCGCCGTCGTACCGCTGCTGCCGGCGGGCTCGAGACGGGCCGTCGCGCTTGCCCAGGGTCTCTTCACCGAGCTGGCGGTGCGCCTGCGCGCGACCCCGGCGGATCGACTCGTCAACACGCGCGTGCGGGTGCCCAACCCGGTGAAGTTGCGCATCGCCGCGGGCGCGATGGCCGGCCGCACGCCCCGAGGCGAACTTCCCCGCACCACCACACCGAAAGCAGCATCATGAGCAACATCGTCGTCATCGGCGGAGGAATCGCGGGTCTCGCCTCCGCCGCCCTCCTCGCAAAGGACGGGCACGAGGTCACATTGCTCGAGGGCCGGTCGAGCGTCGGGGGCCGTGCAGGCTCCTGGGAGCGGGACGGCTTCCGATTCGACACCGGACCGAGCTGGTACCTGATGCCGGAAGTGTTCGACCACTTCTTCCGCCTGCTCGGCACGACCGCCGACGAGCAGCTGAAGTTGATAACCCTCGATCCCGGTTACCGCGTGCTGTTCGAAGGGGTCTCGGAACCGATCGACATCACCGCGAGCCGCGAGGAGAACCTCGAGCTTTTCGATCGGATCGAACCGGGATCTCGCCGCCGCATGGAGAAGTACCTCGACTCCGCGCGGGACGTCTATGAGATCGCCAAGCGGCGCTTCCTCTACACGAGCTTCGCCGACATCCGTCCGCTGTTTCGCAAGGATGTGCTCACACGCACCGGCACCCTCGTATCGCTGTTGCTCACTCCCCTCGCGACGCTCGTACGCCGCACCGTCAAGGACGCGCGGCTGCAGCAGATCCTCGGATACCCCGCGGTGTTCCTCGGCTCCTCGCCATATATCGCTCCGAGCATGTATCACCTGATGAGTCATCTCGACCTCGAGGGCGGCGTGCTGTATCCAATGGGCGGCTTCACCGAACTCATCACCCGCATCGAAGCGCTCACCGAGGCGCAGGGTGTGACCATCATCACGGACTCGCCTGTCACGGCGATCAACTCGCGCGACGGCGTCGTCACCGGCGTCGACTACACGGATGCTTCGGGCACCACCCGCACGCTCGTGGCGGATATCGTGGTGTCCGCCGCCGACCTGCACCACACCGAGACAGAGCTGCTGCCGCCGGCGCTGCAGACATTCCCGTCGGAGTACTGGGATCGCAAGGTGCCCGGACCGAGCGCCCTCCTCATCTACCTGGGGGTGTCAGGCGAGCTGCCGGAGCTCGAGCATCACACGCTCTTCTTCGCGCGGGACTGGAAGGCCGGCTTCGACAAGATCTTCGGCGAGAATCCGTCTATTCCCGATCCGGCATCCATCTACGTCTGCAAGCCGAGCGGCATCGACCGCTCCACCGCTCCGGAAGGCTACGAGAACCTCTTCGTACTGGTGCCGATCCCGGCCGACCCCAGTATCGGAAAGGGGGATGTCGACGGCGACGGCGATGCGCGCATCGAGACCCTGGCCGATCGGGTGATCACCCAGATCTCGGTCTGGGCGGGCATCCCGGATCTCGCTTCGCGCATCACGCTTCGTCGCACCCTCGGCCCCGGCGACTTCGCGAGCGATCTCAACTCCTGGCGCGGAACGGCCCTCGGCCCGGCCCACACCCTCGCTCAGAGTGCGATGTTCCGCGCCGGCAACAAGAGCCGAAAGGTCGAGGGGCTGTTCTACGCGGGCGGATCCACGATCCCCGGCATCGGTCTTCCCATGTGTCTCATCAGTGCCGAGGTCGTGCTCAAACGCATCCGCGGCGACGTTTCGACCGAACCGCTCGCCGAGCCGTTGCAGCGCACTCTTCCCTGATGGCGATTCTGTATCTCGCGGCCCTCGCCGTCGCCCTCACCGGGATGGTGATGCTCGACCGTCGATTCCGGCTGTTCTTCTGGAGGGATGGGCGCCGGGCGGCGATCGTCCTGGCGGCCGGCCTCGTCTTCTTCCTCGCCTGGGATGTCTCCGGCATCGGCCTCGGCATATTCTTCCGCGGTGAGACCTCGTTCATGACCGGCCTCGTGGTGGCGCCGGAGTTGCCGGTGGAGGAGATCTTCTTCCTCACCCTGCTCTGCTACCTCACGATGAACCTGTTCGGGTTCCTCTCCCGCTGGTCGAGTGGGCCGTCCGCGGCCGTGGCGAGACCCCGCGCCGGAGAAGACCCCCGATGAACTACTGGCAGCTCAACGCGATCTTCCTCGCGGTGGTCGTCGTGATCGGATGCCTCGCGCTCGTCAAATCCCGGCGCGCGCTGCCCTGGCTGCCGATCGTCGGCACTCTCGTCATCCTGCTGCTCGTGACCGCGGTGTTCGACAACGTCATGATCGGGATCGGCCTGGTGGGCTACGACGCCACGAAGATCAGCGGAGCGTTTATCGGCATCGCCCCGCTCGAGGACTTCGCCTACGCTGTGGCGGCTGCGGTGTTGCTGCCGTCGCTCTGGCTGCTGTTGCCCGGGAGGCGCCGTGAAGAACCTTAAGAGCCTGTTCGTCTCGTCGCGGCCGCTGAGCTGGGTGAACACAGCCTTCCCGTTCGCGGCGGCGTACTTCATGTCGACCCGCCAGATCGACGTCGTGTTCATCGTGGGCACGATCTACTTCCTCATCCCGTACAACCTCGCGATGTACGGCATCAATGACGTGTTCGACTACGAGTCCGACCTGCGCAATCCACGCAAGGGTGGGGTCGAGGGCGCGCTGCTGGATCCGAGTGTCCACCGCCTCACGCTGCGCGCCGCGGTCGTCCTCAACGTGCCATTCCTCGTGTTCCTGGTAGTGGTGGGCAACCCGCTGTCGTGGTTCGTGCTCGCCGTGAGCGTCTTCGCGGTGATCGCCTACTCCGCCCCGGGCCTGCGCTTCAAGGAGCGCCCCTTCGTGGACTCGCTCACCTCGAGCACCCACTTCGTGTCGCCGGCGATCTACGGATTCGTGCTCGCGGGCGTGGCGTTCACGCCGTCGCTGTGGGCGCTACTCGCCGCCTTCTTCCTCTGGGGGATCGCCTCGCATGCGTTCGGCGCGGTGCAGGACATCGTGGCCGACCGCGAGGGTGGGATCTCATCCGTCGCCACCGTGATCGGCGGCCGGGCCACCGTGCGGCTTGCGTTCTCGGCTTACCTGCTTGCCGGCATCCTGCTGCTCTTCACCCGCTTCCCGGGGCCTTTTGCGGCGATCCTGGTGCTGCCTTATGCGTTCGCCGTTCTGCCTTTCTGGAACATCACGGATGCCGACGCCGAGACCGCAAATCGGGGCTGGAGGCGGTTCCTCGCTATCAATTTCGTCGTCGGATTCCTCGTGACGATGCTGCTCATCTGGTACGGGCTGCTGACCGCGGGGTGTGCCGGCACCACGGTGAGCTATTCGGGGTCGTACGTGCCGCTCACGCTGGTGAAGTCCGAGCTGGGGCAGGCGCAGGACTTCGTCGCCTGCCGGTGACGCGGTCGGGCGCGTCGCTGAGCTATGCGGCGATTCGGCGACAGTGCGCCCGAAAGTCGCCCAGTGGGGGTTCGTCTAACGACTGTGCGCCCTTTCGTTGACTGTGCGTCCGAACAATCGGGCGCACGGTCAACAAAAGGCCGCGCGGTCCGGGTGTGCGAGCGTGAGCGCGTCGCGGGTAACGCGGCGACCCCCGAGGCGCAGCGAATACACTCGCCTGTGAGCAACACTCGCCGGTCGAATCGAGCCGACCGTCGTGCCGTGCGAGCAACTCGAGGGGGACCGATGAATAAGACCGCAACGGTCTACGACGTCGCCGCCCATGCCGGAGTGTCGATCGCGACGGTCTCGCGGGTCTTTCGTCGTCCCGATGATGTACGCGCATCCACCAGGGAACACGTGCTGGCGTCAGTGCGCGAGCTCGGCTACGTGCCGAACGCCAGCGCCCGCGGTCTGGCCGCGCGGCGCACCGGGGTGCTCGGCCTCTACTTCCCTGACTTCGATGCGGTCGAGGATGCCGATGACGACCCCCTCGCCGACGCCGCTCACGGCCGCGACGACGCGACCATGGACGTCCCCGGTGCCGGCAGCCCCGATGCCGAAGGCGACATCCCCAGTGCCGACACGCCCGTTGCCGACACCCCCAGCGCCGGCCCGAGCGCCGCCGCAGCCGCCGCTCGCTCCCGGCCCGCTCCGGTCGAGATCGTCCTGGATATGCCCGACTCCGGCACCGAGCGACGGCCGAACCTCTATTTCGACGAGGTCTTGAGCGGCAGCGAGCTACAGGCCTGGCGCGACGGATTCACCCTGATGGTTGGCGTCGGCCGGGGCGCGAACGCCGTGGACATCGTGGCGGATATCGCCGGTCGGGTCGACGGCCTCGCCCTGCTCGCCGGCAGCGTTCCCGATGCGATGCTCCAGCACCTGTCGCGGCGAATACCGATCGTGCTCATCGCGGGCGCCCGCCGCGACGACGACTACGACCATGTGACGGTGGCGAACGCCGAGGGGATGCACGCGCTCACCCGGCATGTGATCGACGATCTCGGTGTGCGGGATGCTGTGTACGTCTCCGGTCCGCAGAGCACGCCCGACGACCGCGAGCGCTACGACGGTTTTCGTCGGGCGCTCGCCGAGAGCAACATCGACGCCGACATCCTTCCCGTCTACCACGGGGACTTCTCCCGACACAGGGGACGGGAAATCGCGGCGGAGATCCTGGCCGCTGGGCGCCCGCCGCGAGCCCTCATCTGCTCGAACGACCAGATGGCGCTCGGCATCATGGAGGTGCTGCAGGCGCGAGGCATCCGCATCCCCGCGGACACGATAGTCACCGGTTTCGATGGCATCGAAGACGGACGGATGTCGAGCCCTCGCCTCACCACTGTGCAGCAGCCGATGGTGAAGCTCGGCCGCGCGGCGATGCGGGTGATGCGTGGTCGCCTCGAGGATCCGGCTCAGCCGCCGATCGCCGTGCGCCTCCCGGTGAAGCTGCTGCTGCGCGAGAGCTCGGAGGGCGCGGCCACCCCACCGAGCAGGGCGTAGCTCGACGGGGCCTCGAGTCGCGCTGCAGAATCGCCCGAAAACCCGTTGCGAATGGCCGCCCGCCGGTCGTGAACCTCTTGGCGGGGGATACGTCCGCTCGTGGAGGCGGGACCGCATCGCGGACGGAGAAACGCCTCCCGCCGCGATCCCTTAAACCCGCCGCGAAGGCCGGACCGGTCGATGCTTCGCCACCGGTGTCACTCGCGCACCGCAGGCCCCACGGCGGGGACGGCACCGCCACCGCGGCCCCCACGGCGGGGAGCGAACCGCCACCGCGGGCCCCACCGGCGGGCAGCGGATCCGCGCCAACGAGCCGACGCAGCGGGGGGGCCAAACCGCCGCCGGGCGCCTCCGCAGAACGCACCGACCCTTGCAATCCCCGATGTATGCGCATACACTCACTCAGGCAACCGCGACACCCTTTCGGGGGGTGCCACACTCTTATCCGGTCGACGACGACACGAAGCAGGTACTGGGCAATGAAGCATCAGCAGAACGACACACAGGCGGCGGCTCCGGTGCGCAGTCGGCGGCGACGAGTCGGCACGATCGTCGGGGCGATGCTCGGCGCGGGGGCGATGCTCGCCGCAGGACTGGCCCAGCCTCAGGTCGCCAGCGCGACCGCGACTCCGGACTCGCACCACCCCACCACCACCCTGAGCGCAGCACAGAGGGCGACGCTGCTCGGGATCGCCAAGGACACCTGGAAGTTCTTCGAGAAGGACGTCGACCCGGTGACCCACCTGCCGCTCGACAACCTCGGCCCGGGCGACACGACAGGCGCCTACACCTCCGCCGCGAACATCGGTGTCTACCTGCAGTCGGTCGTGGCCGCGAACGACCTGAAGATCATCAGTCGCCCCGAAGCCCGTTCGCTTCTCTCCGCGACCCTGAAGACTGTCGGCGCGATGCAGCGAGACCACGGTTTCCTTCACCAGCGGTATGACACCGGCACGGCTCAGGCGATCCTCAACCCGGGCCAGGCGGCCTGCGACCCGGCCGCAGCGCCCGCGCAGGACAACTGCTCGTTCCTTTCCGCGGTGGACAACGGATGGTACGCCTCCGGTCTGCTCGTGACTCGGTCGGCCTTTCCCGAGCTGAAGAAGACGGTGAACGCGCTGATCGCCCCGATGGACTTCTCGATCTTCTACGACAACCGCGCGCAGAGCGCGTGCAACACCAATGCGGCCATCGAGGGCAACCAGCCCACCGGCCAGATGTACGGCGGGTACTACTCCGGCCAGGGGCCCGCGGGCTACCACAACGGGGCGCTGTACAGCGATCCGCGCATCGCGATGTACGTGGGGATGGGTCTTCACCAGATGCCCGGCGACGTCTGGTGGCGCACCTGGCGCACACTGCCTCCGAAGCAGTGCGACACCGATCCCGACTTCTCCTGGCAGGGGCAGGCCCCGGCCGGCTACTGGACCACCATCAACGACCCGCAGTCGGGCAAGCCGTTCCGCGTCTGGGAGGGTCACTACACCTACCCCGGCACCGATCTCACACACCTCCCCACCTGGGGCGGCGGCATGTTCGAGGGGCTCATGGCCAACCAGATCGTGCCAGAGACCCAATGGGGACCGAAGGGACTCGGCCTCGCCGACATCCGCCTCGCCCAGGTGCAGCAGAAGTATGCGACCGAGCAGCTGAAACTGCCGGTCTGGGGGATGTCTCCCTCGAGCACCGCGGATGACACCGGCGGCTACGGCATCTTCGGCGAGATCGGCCAGAAGTTCGGCACTGGCAACGGGCTCTCCCAGTGCGGTGCGGGATGTGCCAACGCCGAGACCGAGACAACGGTGACCCCGCACGCGTCGTTCATCGCCCTCGGTGTGACACCGCAAGAGGCCTTCACCAACATCGAGAAGCTGCGCACTCTCTACCCGGACGTCTACACGACCGACGGTGGCTTCTACGATGCGGTGAACCCGACGACCGGGGCGGTCGGCCATCGCCGGCTGGTGCTCGACCAGTCGATGATCATGCTCTCGCTCGACAACGCCCTGGCGAACAACGCCCTTCGCAACCACTTCGCCGCCGACCCGGCGTCCTGGGCCGCGAAGCTCTACCTCGGTGTCGAGACGATGTCGCTCGGCGCGACATCGGTCGGAAAGGGACGTTGAGCATGAAGGCACGATCACTGGTCAGAACGATCGCGGTGGCCGCAGTACTGGCCCTCGCGGTTACCGGATGCAGCATCCAGATCCAGAGCAAGCCCGACCCGTCCATCGGCGCGGACACCATGCTCATCGCCGCGGACACCGGGTCACCGACCCTTACCCGCAACTTCAACCCCTATCTCAGCAATGCCCGAACGGCGACCCCGTACATCTACGAGCCGCTCGTCGTGGTGAACAACCTCGACGGCGCCGAGCATCCGTGGCTGGCGAGTTCGTACACGCAGCCCGACGCGCAGACCGTGGAATTCAGCATCCGTAAGAACGTGACCTGGTCGGACGGAGTGAAGTTCACGCCGGCCGACGTGGCCTTCACCTACGCGTTGCTCAAGAAATACCCCACCCTCGACACGAGCGGAATCTGGCAGTACATCAAGTCGGTGGATGTCGCGGGCGACGTGGTCACCGTGCACCTCAAGGGCGCCGACTCGCCGGCCGCGATCATCATCGCCCAGGTGCTGATCGTGCCGCAGCACCTCTGGAGCAAGGTCGCGAAGCCCGACACCTTCCTCAATCCGAACCCGGTGGGCACCGGGCCGTACAAGCTGGGCAACTTCTTCCCCCAGCAGTACAGCCTCGATAAGAACGAGAGGTATTGGCAGGCCGACAAGGTGGCCGCGAAGCATCTCGTGCTTCCGGGTTCCAACACCCAGCTCGACGTGGTGACCAAGGGCTACGACTGGGCCTACTCGTTCATCAGCGACGTGAAGGGCACCTGGCTCGCAGCGAACAAGGACAACAAGTACTGGTTCCCGCCGGGGGGCACGATCGTGCTGTACCCCAACCTCACGAAAGCCCCGTTCGACAATCTCGACTTCCGCCAGGGGCTGTCGGCGGCGCTCGATCGCAAGGCGGTCGGAGACTCGGCCGCTGAGGGCTACATGGACCAGGCGGGCCAGAGTGGAATGCTGCTGCCGGCCCAGAAGTCCCTGCTCAACCCGGCCCTTCCGAACGACGGGCTGATCACGCAGGACACCGCCAAGGCGATGGCCTCGTTCAGCGCCGCCGGCTACACGCTGCAGGGCGACAAGCTCGTCGATGCCGCCGGAAAGCAGGTCTCGATCTCGATCACGACGGCGAACGGGTACACCGACTGGCTGCGCGGAGTGCAGGAAGTGCAGAAGCAACTCGGAGCAGTCGGCATCGCCGTCAAGGTCATGCAGCCGCAGCCCGCGGCCTACCAGCTCGCACTGCAGAACGGCGACTACGACCTGGCGATG
This sequence comes from Lacisediminihabitans sp. FW035, assembly GCF_054880895.1. NCBI lineage: Bacteria > Bacillati > Actinomycetota > Actinomycetes > Micrococcales > Microbacteriaceae > Lacisediminihabitans > Lacisediminihabitans sp. FW035. The sequence continues at coordinate 3,736,107 of NZ_CM142187.1, read as the reverse complement.
GGAGGATTCGGTGGCACCGGAACGGTCTACCAGGACTTCAACGCCGCACTGTCGAGCTCGTTCCTCACACCCGTCGGCAAGGCCGCTCCGAGCAACTTCGAACGGTTCTCGGATGCGACGACGGACTCACTTCTCTCGCAGTACCGCGAGACCACCGACAAGGCGAAGCAGTTGCAGCTCGGATACCAGCTGCAGAAGGTGATGTACGAAAAACTTCCCGTGATCTCCTTGTACTACGGCGGATCGTGGGGCCTCTACAACACCCAGAAGTTCACCGGCTGGCCCACGGCGGATGACCCGTACACCAGCCCGAAGAACTATCAGTCGACGCCGCTGCTCGTGTTCACGCACCTGAAGCTCGCGGACCAATCGAAGGCGGCGAAGTGATGTTCGCACTGCGAAAACTCGGCCTGTTCGTGCTCACCCTGTGGGCCGCGGTCACCCTCAACTTTATCCTTCCGCGCCTCATGCCCGGGTCGCCGACGGACGCCGCGCTGGCGAAGCTCGCCCAGAGCGGCCCGGTCTCGGCGGCCACCAAGAAGGCGATCGAAGCCCAGCTCGGGGTGCCCACCGGCAATCTCTGGGACCAGTACGTGTCGTACCTCCACCAGGTGGTCACGCTCGACTTCGGGGTGAGCTACACGTTCTTCCCGCAGCCGGTCTCGACCCTCGTCTCCGAGGCTCTGCCCTACACGATCGTGCTGGTGGGTGCCGTGACGATCATCGCCTTCATCGGCGGCACGCTTCTCGGTGTGCTCGCCGCCTGGAAGCGCGGCACCTGGCTGGATGCCCTTCCCACTCTCGGAGGCAGCTTCGGCAGCGCATTCCCCTACTTCTGGACGGCGCTGCTGCTGCTCTTCTTCCTCGGCTACGTTGCGCACCTCTTCCCCACCTCGGGGGCAGCGGGGGTCACCTCGACGCCGGCGTTCACCGGGGCGTATATCGTCGACATCCTCTATCACGCGGCACTTCCGGCCCTCACGATCCTGATCACCTCCCTCGGCGGCTGGATCCTCGGGATGCGCAACACCATGATCAACACCCTCGGTGACGACTACGTGATGTTCGCAGAGGCCAACGGGCTGAAGAGCCATACCGTGGCCATTCGCTACGCGGCCCGGAACGCGATCCTGCCGAACCTCACCTCCTTCGGGCTCGCGCTCGGCGGCGTTGTGGGAGGTTCGCTGCTCGTCGAGTCGGTGTTCGGCTATCCGGGTATCGGCTACCTGCTGCTCAAGGCGGTCACCAACCAGGACTACCCGCTCATGCAGGCCCTCTTCCTGATGATCACCGTGAGCGTGCTCGTCGCCAACTTCCTCGTCGACATCCTGTACGGCGTACTCGACCCGCGTACCCGAAAGTAGGACACGACGATGACGTCTCCCGCAACCCTCAACCCCGCTCCCGTGCAGAACAGCGGCACCCCGATGGAGGTCGCAGCGGCGCCCTCGGCCTGGCGTGTCGTCGGCCGAGTCGCCGCCACCATCTGGAGCAATCGCAAAGCACGTATCGGGGTGGTGATCCTGGGCATCTTCCTGCTCACCGCGATCTTCGCACCGCTGCTCGCCCCCTACGACGGCAGCGCCAACGGCTTCGCCCGCAGCGCCAACGGCAGCGCCGCGCACTGGTTCGGCACGACCGCCGCGGGCGAAGATGTCCTGAGCCAGCTCATCTACGGAGCCCGGGTGAGCGTGCTGGTCGGCTTCGTCGCCGGGCTGTTCTCCACGATCATCGCGGTGCTCATCGGTCTCAGCTGGGGCTATGTTCGCGGCTTCGCCGCCGACGTGATCAACTTCATCGTCAACCTGTTCCTCGTGGTTCCCGCCCTGCCGCTCATGATCGTGATCGCCGCCTACCTGCAGAACGGTGGCATCGGCATGATCATCCTCGTCGTGGTGATCACCGGCTGGGCCTGGGGCGCTCGAGTACTGCGCAGCCAGACGCAGTCGCTGCGCTCACGCGACTTCATCACGGCGGCGATCTTCAGCGGGGAGGGTTCGTTCCGCATCGTCTTCCGCGAGATCCTTCCCAACATGACCTCGCTCATCGTCGGAAGCTTCTTCGGCGCCGCGACCTCCGCCATCCTCGCCGAAGCGGGGCTCGAGTTCCTCGGGCTCGGCGACTCGTCAACGGTGAGCTGGGGCACAATGCTCTTCTGGGCGCAGAACTCCAATGCGCTGCTCACCGGCCAGTGGGTGCTGCTCTTCGCCCCCGGCCTCTGCATCGCCCTGCTCGCCACCTCTCTCACCCTGATCAACTTCGGCGTCGACGGGCTGAGCAACCCGCGTCTCCGGGAAGGAACCGGACGATGACCGACACGGCAACCCTCACCGCTCCCGTGGTCGAAACGCGCCCGCTCCTCGACGTGCGCGATCTCTCGGTCGTCTACGAGACATCCGGCACCGAGACCGTGCGCGCCGTGACCGAGGTGTCGTTCGCCCTGCAACAGGGCGAGTTCGTCGGGCTGGTCGGGGAGTCCGGATCGGGCAAGTCGACCCTCGGCTTCGCGCTGACCCGCCTCTCCAAGCCGCCGGCTCGCCTGAGCGGCGGGAGCATCCTCTTCGACGGCCGCGACATCGCAACCGTCGAGGGGGAGGAGCTGCGCCGGCAGCGGCACGGCGGATTCGCGATGGTGCTGCAGTCCGGCATGAATGCTCTCAACCCGGTGCGCAGCATCCGCAACCACTTCGTGGACATCTACCGGGCCCACGGGCACGTGGCACCGGACCGCTGGGAGGCGCGTTCGACCGAACTGGTGGAGAAGGTGGAGTTGCCGAAACAGGTGCTCGACCGCTACCCCGGCGAGCTTTCGGGCGGCATGCGCCAGCGGGTCTCCATCGCGCTGGCCCTCTCGCTCGAGCCGCAGCTTCTGGTATTCGACGAGCCGACCACCGCGCTCGACGTTCTGGTGCAGCACGCCGTGATGGACACGATCAAGCAGCTCCAGCACTCCGAGAACTTCACCGCGCTGCTCATCAGCCACGACCTCGGCGTCGTGCTCGAGGCCACCGAACGGGTGCTCGTGATGCACGAGGGCCGCATCGTCGAAGACGGCTCGGCCCGCGACATCCTGAACCGTCCGAAGGACGACTACACGCGGATGCTTCTGAGCCACTACGCCGACCCCCGGGCCGAGGTGGTGCAGCTGCCGGGCTTCGAGAACCGAGCGCCCGCGCCGACGACCGAGACCGGATCCCGGCCGAGCGCGAACCGGGCCGCCACGAAGACCCTGGTGGTCGACCACATCTCCAAGGTCTATCCACCGCCGCGCCGGGGCGAGAAGGCCGTCACGGCGGTCGACGACGTCTCTTTCACGCTCGAACCGGGTGAGGCGCTGGCGTTGGTGGGCGCATCCGGAAGCGGCAAGTCCACCATCGCCAAGCTCATCACCGCCGTGGAGAAGCCCACTTCGGGCAGCGTGACCTTCGGCGACCTGCGGGTCGACACCCTGCGCCGAGGCGCCTTCCGCGCCCTGCACCGCGATGTGCAGATGGTGTTCCAGGACCCGTATGCCGCGCTCAATCCGCTGCACACAGTCGAATACACGCTCATGCGCCCGGTGGTCAACTTCACCGGGCTGCATGGCCGCGAGGCTCGCGGCCGGGTGCTCGAACTGCTCGAGACGGTCGGGCTCTCCCCGGTTGAGCAGTTCGCCGCGAAGCTGCCTCACCAGCTCTCCGGAGGCCAACGTCAACGTGTTGTCATCGCCCGGGCGCTGGCAAGCGACCCGCAGGTGATAATCGCCGACGAGCCGGTCTCGATGCTCGACGTCTCCCTGCGTGCCGGCGTGCTCGCCCTGCTCGACGATCTCCGGGTGCAGCGCGGAGTCAGCATGCTGTACATCACGCACGACCTGCTCAGCGCCCGGGTGGTGACTGACAACATCCTGGTGCTCAACGGCGGGAAGGTCGTCGAGCGTGGCGAGACGGCGACCGTGCTTCGGCATCCCACCAACGAATACACCGTGCGGCTTCTCGATGCCGTGCCGAACCCCAGTCGCGACACCGTCTAAGGAACCCCCATGCTCGAATTCCCCGCCGGCTTCCTCTGGGGTGCCGCCACGGCCGCCCACCAGATCGAGGGCAACAACATCAACAGCAACTGGTGGGTGCACGAACATGCCGCCGACACCACGATCGTGGAGCCGAGCGGGGATGCGGCCGACAGCTATCACCGCTACCGCGAGGACATCCGGCTACTCGCAGAGCTCGGGCTCAACTCCTACCGCTTCAGCGTGGAGTGGGCACGCATCGAGCCGGAGCGCGGATTCGTCTCGCGCGCCGAGATCGACCACTACCGCCGCATGGTCGACACCTGCCTCGAGTTCGGGCTGAAGCCCATCGTCACCCTCATGCACTTCACCGTGCCGCGGTGGTTCGAGCGGGACGGATTCTGGCGGGCACCGGATGCCGCGGACCTCTTCGCCCGCTACACCGAGCTCGCCCTGCCGATCGTGTCGAGCGGCGTGGACTATGTCTGCACCATCAACGAGCCGAACATCGCGGCGATGCTCGCCGGTGGCGAGGATGCGTCGAACCTGGTCTCCTTCGGACTGCCGAACCCCGACCTGCAGGTGGCGGATGCCCTGCTCGCCTCGCACCAGCGCTCGCGCGAGGTGCTCTCCTCGGTGTCGGGCCTCAAGACCGGCTGGACGGTGGCGACACAGGCCTTCGCACCCACCACCCTGCCCGACGGCTCGGTCGAGCCCGGAGCCGCGGAGGCGCTCGCGGCCTACGGCTATCCCCGAGACGACTGGTACCTCGAGAACATCGCTGGTGACGACTTCGTCGGCGTGCAGGCTTACACGCGCACCTTCATCGGACCGGACGGCCCCGTGCCGGTCGCCGCCGGCGTGGAGACGACCCTCACCGGCTGGGAATTCTTCCCGCCGGCCGCGGAGCTGGGCATCCGTGCCGCCTGGGAGCTCAGCGACCGCGTGCCCGTGATGGTCACCGAGAACGGTATCGCGACAGCGGATGACTCGCGCCGCATCGCCTACACGCAGGGGTCGCTCGAGGGTATCCACGCGACGATCGAGGACGGCATCACCGTGCTGGGTTACCAGCACTGGAGTGCCCTCGACAACTACGAATGGGCGTCGGGGTTCGCACCGACCTTCGGGCTCATCGGCTGGGATCGCGAGACCTTCGCCCGCACGCCGAAGCCAAGCGCAGAGTGGTACGGAGGGGTGGCCCGAGCGAACGGGGTGTGACTGTCTGACTGTTCCTCTTCGTCAATCGTGGCGCGGGGAGGTCCGCTGCCGCGCGACCACCACGCACAGCACCGAGAGCGGACCCAGCAGCAGTTTCTCCCATCGGCTCGCGGAGGCGAAGTTGCCGAGCGCGCTCAGCGCCAGACGCGGTACGAGCAGGCGACCTACTCGACCGGCGGTGGTACCGGGGGAGTGGGAGCCGGATCCGTCCACCCGAGGTTGCGCGCCATCCGCTCGAGGGTGTCGAGCGCCTCGGAATACTGCTGTTCGGAGATGCCGTCGGCAGTGAGCGCTCGGGTCTTGTCGACGGTCGCCGCGAGAGCCGCGAGGGCGGTGCGGCCGGCGTCGGCGAGGGAGTATCCGGACGGCGAGAGGGCGACCCATCCGCTCTCCACGAGTTCGGCCAGATGCTCCGCCACCGTCTCGCCATCGACGGCCGACAGGAACGGCGCGAGCGCGGCATCCAGCTGTGCGCCGGTGGCCGGCCCGCGCGAGAGCACGTTGAGGAGCTGCCACTGGCGGCGGGTCACGCCGTGCTCCTCGAGGGTGTCCGCGAAACGTTCGTCGATCAGGCGATCGACGAGCTTGAGCCAGAATCCGATGGGGCGCTGATCGGTCATGAGCACAGGGTAGCGGGCACTGCGCCCCCATTCGGTGAAGTTGGAGTGTGGAGTCGCGCGGTGTGCTCGGGTACTGCGCGCCCGAAAGTGCACTCTGCGGTTAATGGTCAGCAGGCGGCGAACACTGCGCCCGATAGTTGACCCTGCTGCCGAAGGATGTGGCGCGGAGTCAACTTTTTGCCGCAGAGTTTCTTTTCCTGCGGGCGCCGAGCGCCCTACTCGACCGGCGATAGGGTCTCGACACGTCGCTGCGCTCCTACTCGACCGGCACAGGTCTCGTGCTCGACCGGCGGAGGGTCTCAGTACTCGAAGCCGAGCTCCTCGGGATAATCGCCGAGTGCGGTGAGCGTCGTCGCGGCCTTCTGCAGGTGCGCGAGCGTGAGGCCGAGCACGCCCGGACCGAAGCTGACCCGCGCGACGCCGATTTCGGCGAGCCGCTTCAGCGACACCGAGGTGGGGTTGGAGATGACCGAGACCGGGCCGTTGACATCGCGGATCGCACGCTCGACGAGCCCCTCGGTCGGCAGCCGCAACACGAAGATGCTGGTCGCGCCGGCGTCCAGGTAGCGGTTGGCCCGTTCCATCGCGCCGGCCCAGTCGGCGGGATTGCTTACGAGCGAATCCACTCGCGCGTTGATCGCGAGCGGGACACCGGCCGCATCGGCGGCTGCCCGGGCGGCGGCGACCCGTGCCACCGAGCTCTCCAGGTCACGGAGGGGGCCGGATGCCGACTCCAGCGAGTCTTCGATGTTGAGGCCCGCGGCCCCGGCTTCGATCAACCTCGCGACGTTGTCGCGAACGCCCGCGGCATCCGCTGCGTAGCCCTTCTCGAAGTCGACCGAGACCGGGATCGACACGGCAGCGGCGATGATCCGCGCGGCCTCGAGTGCCTGCTCCACCGTGAGTCCCTCGTTGTCCGGCACCCCGTGCGCGAAGCTGACGGCGTGACTGGCGGTCGCGAGGGCCTTGACGCCCTTGGCCTGCGACACGACGCGGGCGGTGACCGCATCCCAGATGTTGGTGACGATCAGCGGTTCGCCCGGGATGTGTAGCGAGGTGAGCAGGGCGGCCTTGTCGGCAGTGGAGGTCATGACTTCAGGGTATCCGGCGGTGAACAGCTAGTTCGAGCGCGCCTTCACCGGGATCAGCAGGATCAGCCCTACGAGCAGCACGATCACGATGCCGAGGATGCCCCAGTATTGGGCGCCCGCGACGGCGACGAACGTGGAGAACAGCAGAGGCGCGAGAAAGCTGACCGCGCGACCGGTGGTGGCGTAGAGCCCGAAGACCTCTCCTTCGCGTCCCGCCGGCGTGACTCGGGCGAGGAAGGTTCGGCTGGCGGACTGGGCCGGTCCCACGAAGAGACAGAGGAGGAGACCGCCGATCCAGAATGCGCTCTGCCCGCCATCGTGCGCGAGGAAGACACCGAGACCGGCGAGGATGAGCCCCACGAGCGAGACCACGATCACCGGCTTCGCCCCGAAGCGGTCGTCGAAGAGCCCCGAGATGAACGTGCTCACTCCCGCGACCACGTTCGCGGCGATGGCGAAGATGATCACCTGGCTGCTCGAGAATCCGAAGGTGCCCTGCGCGAGGATGCCGCCGAAGGTGAACACGCCCACGAGCCCGTCGCGGAACAGCGCGCTCGAGATGAGGAAGAGCACAGTGTTGCGGCTCTCCCGCCACAGGTTCGCGATGTCACGGAACAGCACGACGTACGACTCGAAGAACCCGACCCGGTCGCGGCGGTTCTCGCGGCTGATCTCCGGCACGGTGAACAGGATCGGCAGCGAGAAGGCGAGCGTCCAGAGGGCCGCGATCACGGCGATCAAGCGGATGTTGAGGCCGTCGTCGTGGGAGATTCCGAGGAACCCACCCGAGTCGGCGGTCAGGCCGACGAGCCCGAGCAGTACGAACAGCAGCAGCACGATGCCGCCGAGGTAGCCGGCCCCCCAGCCGAGACCGCTCACCTTGCCCACGGTGCGAGGCGTCGAGACCTGGATGAGCATGGCGTTGTAATTGACGGTGGCGATCTCGTAGAAGATGGTCCCCACCGAGACGAGGCCGACCCCGAGAAGGAAGAACGCGGGCTTTCCCTCGACGAAGAACATGAGGGCGGTCATCAGGACGACCACCCCGGTGTTGATGGCCAGCCAGAGCTTGCGGCGGCCCGAGGCATCCGTACGCTGCCCGAGTACCGGAGCGATCAGGGCGACGATGACTCCGGCGATGGCGAGGCCGTAGCCGAGGCTCGCGGTGAGGGATGCCTCGGCCGCGGTGAACGCCCGGTGGGCGGCGCCGGTGGGGGAGGTCTCCGCATCGCGGGCGGCGACGATCGCGGGATCCACGAAGTAGCTCGAGGTGAGGTACACCGTGAACACGAAGGTCGTGATGACCGCATTGAAGGCGGCACCACCCCAGTCCCAGAAGGCCCAGGCCACGACCCATCCGCGCGGGATCTTCTTGCCCTCCTGCAGGTCGAGGCCCGCGACCGCGATCGCGCCGGTGCGAGCGGGCTTCGGAACGGTGGGAGGAAGAGGAGCACTGTCCGTCATGTGCACAGGCTAGTGCTCGCGGGCGAACGCGAGGGTGAACGGATCGCGCGCACCCCCAGTTCTGGGCAAACTGCGCTTTCGCCTGTGGGAACGGCCGTGGTGGCCGATAGCTTAGGGAGCCAACCCGACCGCAATATATCGCAGCTCTCCGCTCTCGTTCGCCCACGCCGGGCGAGCCCTTCTAGTGGAGTCTCCGCTGCGCGCCTCAACCCGGAGCTGTGATGAAGACCTTCCTGCGTTCGCTTGTGATCACCGCGCTGGTGGCCCTCTCCATCGTCGTTCCGGTCACCTCCGGCGCCCAGGCCGCCGGCTCGCCGAACGTGCAGCTCAGCCGCACCGTCGATTCCTCGACCCTGTACGGCCGGAATGTGGCGATCACGCTGAGCGCGACCCAGACGACAGGACCCCAGGCCTACAACCTGTCGTTCACCGACATCCTGCCCGCCGGTGCCGTGATCACCTCCAGCGCCTACCCGGTTACGAAGCTCATCGCCCTGCCCGGTGGCACCACGCAGGTCATCTGGTCGAACGTGGCCGACCTCTCCACCGGCACCGTCGTGCCACTGGCCTATTCCTACTCGTATCCGACGGCCACCTATGACGTCGGGGCCGTGTTCACCGGAACCGGCGGCGCCTACGTCAACAGCGATGCCCGCACCGTGCCCAAGTTCTCGGCCACGACCGGCGCACCCACCGTCGGCAGCTTCACCGGCTCGGACACCTCAACCTCGTCGACGACCCTCGTGCCCTACCTGGTGGAGAAGTCGGAGCCGAGCCCGGAGAGCGAGCTGTTGCGTGGAGTGCACGACCACAAGACGGTCTACACGGTGAAGATCACGAACAACCTCGTCAAGTCCACTACCGGATTCACCCTCACCGACTACCTGCCCGCCGGCCTCGAATTCCTCGGCTGCACGAACGTCGACAACACCACCGTCGGTGACGTCGAGTACCCCGGATCCGGACGCATCTCCGACACTGCGCTGCCCACCATGAGCACCTGCGTTGTCCCGAGCGCCGTCACCACCGTGACCTCCGACCCGGATGGCGCCGGCCCGCTGGTGAGCGGCGTGTACACGAAGGTCGACTGGACCGGTCTCGGTGACCTGGCACCGAATGGCACCCTGATCCTCGAATACGCTGCGGCCATCCCACTGCGGGCGAATGTCGCGTTCGCCGGAACTGCCACCGCCAACCTCGACAACAACACGGGCCCGCTCACTACCGACGAGCAGCAGCTCACCAACCTCGCGGTGGCCACGGGGGTCTCCGGCGGTACGACCTACCCGGTGTCCGACACCTTCACCGTCTCGGCCGAGGATGTCGCGCTCCAGAAGTCGGTGAACCAGGCCACGATCACCCAGGGCGGCGCGAGCGCCTGGACTCTCAACATCGAGTCCTCGGAGTTCGCGCTGTCGACCGGCCCGATCACCGTCGTCGACACTCTTCCGGATGGCCTGGACTTCGTCTCCAGCACTCCTGCTCCCAGCTCGATCTCGGCCCCGGCGGCGAACGGCACGATCACGATCATCTGGACCCTCGCGGGTTTCACGGCATCGTCGAGCACCGCCACGATCACCCTGAATACCGTCGCGCGAGCCACCTACCGTTCCGGTGGCGGCCCGGTGAGTGCGAACGACTCGTGGACGAACTCCGCCACGCTGGCGACGAACGCCACCGTGATCACCGCCGCGGATGGCTCCACGAACGTGCTGCCGATCGTCGACGCGTCATCCGCTAGCCAGAGCGCCGTCGGCGTGCAGCTCGACAAGCAGGTGGCCGGGCCCGGCCCAGCGATCCCGGTCGATTGCGGTGCCGCGAGCGGATTGGCGTTTCACCAAAGCCAACAGGGGCCGTTCCATCCCGGAGACCGGGTCTGTTACCTGCTGACTGCGGACTTCCCCGGCGCACTCAACACCCTCAACAACAGCTTCACCGACTTCCTGCCGGCCGGCTACAGCTATGAGTCCTACCAGCTCGGCTCGGGCAACACAGTGACGGGCATCACCTTCAGCGGCGGCACCGTCGCGGCGCCCAATCCCACCTGGAAGATCTCGAACGCCTCGATCGGCACCCGCTTCGAGGTGCTGCTCACCACGCGCATCACCGACGCCAATGCGATCGCGACGGGGGACATCACCTCCAACCTGTTCAAGCTCACCTATGAGAACTCCGCCGGCAGCGTCTTCCAGCTGCGCGATCTCGCCGACACCCTCGTCACCAAGCCGGTGCTCGCGCTGGCCAAAGGCATAACCGCGCTCAACGGCACCGCCGTTCCGGGAGCGCCGGTCGACACCCTCACGGTGCAGCGCGATGATGCGGTCACCTATGCGGTCACCGTGAACAACACCGGCGGGCAGGATGCCTCCAACGCGGGCGTGCGCGATAACCTGCCTCCACTCATCCACTGCGCCGACGTCACCCTCATCAGCGCCGGCGGCACCTGCGACTCGGGCACCAACCGCATCGTGTGGTCGGGAGTCGCCGTCGCGGCCGGTGCCAGCACCACGCTCACCTACGTCGTGACCACACCGGCGACCGCCTCACCGCGGGACACCTACCTCAACACCGCCGGGGTCACGACGTATCAGGGCGACACGAACACCGGCACGCCTTTCACCTACGTGCCCTCGAGCAACATCGATCCGACCCTCGAGACGCAGGCGAACTCCGCCCCGGCGAAGGACACCGCCCAGGCCACCGTGCGGCAGCCGTCCATCACGAAGACCGCCGCCACCTCGGTGACCGAGGGCGGCAACGCCGACACGAGCCCGACAGTCGACCAGGCGACCATCGGTGAACTGGTCACCTACACCGCCACAGCCACTATCCCGCAGGGTACGAGCCTGTACGGCCCGGCCTCGATCACGGATGCCGTGGACGGCCGCTTCGTCATCGTCGGCACCCCCACGTTCACCGTCGCCGGGGGAGCGCCCCAGAGCGCGACGCTCGCGGGCAACACCATCACCGCGACCATCCCCACCACCTATTCGAACCTCGCGGACAGCGGTGACGACGTGGTCGTACTCTCCTTCAGCGCGCGGGTGAAGGATGTGGCCGGGACGGTGAGGGGCAACGTGATCCCCAACCAGGCGACCCTCGGCTGGTCCAACTCCGTCGGCACAGCGCGCACCGTCACCAGCGCCGCGACGCAGACCACCGTCGTGGAGCCGAACATCAGCATTCCCAAGTCGAGCAACGCGGTCGCCGGCAGCGTCGTGGCGGGCCAGATCGTCTCCTTCACGCTCGGGCTCACCAACGGCGGCGGTGCCAATGTCTCGACCGCGCACAACCTCGTCATCGTCGACACGGTGCCCTCCACGCTGACTCCGGTCGATGCGGCAGGGGTTGCGGCAGTCGACGGATCTGTGCTGCCCGCCGCTGACGGTACTACCTCGCCGAACGGCGGTGTGTGGAATCTCACTGCCCGCACGATCACCTTCAGCCGCACGTCTATCGCTCCGGCCAGCCTGGAGAACTTGACCTATCGGGCACAGGTGAACAACCCGCTGGTCAGCGGCGCCTCGATCGTCAACACGGTGAAGGTGACTGCGGACTCTCTCGCTACTGGTGGACGTACCGGATACCAGGCCACGAGTTCGCTCACCCTCACCGCTCCGGAGATCGGCGTCACGAAGTCGGCGACACCCGGCGCGCGCACGATCGGTGAGGTCGTCACCTACACGGTCGACGTCACGGTGCCCGCGTCGGTCGTCGCCTATGACGTCACCGCCCGCGACACATTGCCGGCGAACACCCGCTTCGGCCAGTTGCTCACCGCCACGTGTACGCAGGGTGCAGGATCCTGTGTACCGGACATCGTGCCGACCGTCATCGGCACCCCGACTGCTGCCGACACCGTCATCGGCTACTTTCTCGGTGACCTCGACTCTCCCGCCGCAACGGCGCGGATCGTGCACCTCACCTACACCGGCATCGTGGCCCCGGGAGCGGCCTCCGGTGACAGCCTCGTCAACTCGATCGCGCCGTTCTACAACCGCACCGACAAGATCACCGGAACGCCGACAACCGTACCGGCGGGCGTCACCTTCGATGCATCCGCAACTCCCGCGACGGCCAGCGTCGCCGTAGTCGAACCACGACTCACCATCGACAAGGACGTGGTCGGCCAGGTCGCCGACACCGACACCCGCCGTGCGAAGCCGGGTCAGACTCTCACCTACACCGTCGCCGTGCGCAACACCGGCACATCGCCCGCCTACGCCGTGAAGGTCACCGACACCCCGGACAACCGGGTCACGGGCTTCACCTCCACCCCGCCCGCCGGCGTGGTCGCTACCGACACCGACCCCTCCGACGGCACGCTCTCCTGGACCATCGCCGGCCCGATCGCCGTCAATGCAACGGTGACCATCGCCTATTCCGTGACGATGCCGGCGCTCACCGCGGCCGACGAGATCGTACCGGGTCCCGAGATCGTGAACACGGCGGACATCCCCTCCTACGCCGGGGTGGACCCGGCCCTCCAGCAGCCCGGGATCACCTACCTCGACTACAACAACGTGACGGCGGATGTCGTGGGCGTCGAGCTCGACCTCGCGTCCGTCGCCAAGCACGTCTGGTTCGACGCGAACGGTGATGGCGTCCAGAACGCCAGCGAGCCCTCTCTCCCCGGAGTCGGGGTCACCGTGCTCTACGCCGGCGCCGACGGCATCTTCGGCAACGCCGATGACGAGTCGCACAGCACCACCACCGACGCGAACGGCGACTACCTGGTTGACCAGCTGCCCGGCGGCCTCTACCGGGTGACCGCCGCGACTCCGACCGGCATGTCGCCGAGCTACGACCTCGACGGCGGCACGACCACTCCGAACGGCGTTTGGCAGGGCGCGCTCGCAGAGAACGCGAAGAAGGTCGACGTGAACTTCGGCTTCACCGGCACCGGCTCGATCGGTGACCGGGTCTGGTTCGACCAGGACGGCGACACGACCCAGGACGCCGGCGAGCCCGGTCTTCCCGGCATCCCTGTCACCGTGGTCTGGGGCGGCCCGGACGGCCTCCTGACTACGACTGCCGACAACGTGAGCTACCCCACGACCACCGGCGCGAACGGTGCCTATCTCGTGTCGAAGCTGCCCCCGGGGCCGTACATGGTCACGCTCGGCACGCTGCCGAACGGTTACACCGTGGATGCCGACCCGGCCGGTGGCACCACCAACACGAGCGCCCTGACTCTCACGGCGGGCCAGAACAACCTGGTGCAGGACTTCGGCCTCGACGGCACCGGCTCGATCGGAGACTTCGTCTGGCTCGACCGTGACGGGGACGGGGTGCAGGATGCCACGGAGCCCGGCATCGTCGGAGCGACCGTCGTGCTCACCTGGCTGGGCGTCGACGGCGTCGCCGGCGGTGGGGATGACGCCACCTTCAGCACCACCACCAACAGCACGGGTGGGTACCTCTTCGATCGCCTGCTGCCGGGCACATACTCGGTGCGGGTGACCGGCGGACTTCCGCTCGGAGCGACCAACTCCTTCGACCTCGACGGCAACAACAACTCGATCGCCCCGGTGATCCTCGCCGCCGGGCAGTCGAACCTCGGCGTCGACTTCGGCTATCACGTGACATCCATCATCGGAGACCGCGTGTGGTGGGATCGCAACCGTGACGGCGTGCAGGATGCCGGCGAGCCGGGCATCTCCGGGGTCGGCATCTCCGTCACCTACCTCGGCGCCGACGGCGTCGCGGGAGGCGGGGACGACCTCGTCTTCACCACCACGACCGACGTGACCGGCGCCTGGAGCGTGACCCAGATCCCGGACGGGAAGTTCGTCGTGCAGGTGACCGGAGGGGTTCCCACCGGCTTCTCGCCGACCTACGACGCCGACAGCGGCACGGCCTCGCCCGACGGGAAATCAACGGTCACCTTCAGCGGAAGCAACCTGCTGCAGGACTTCGGCTATGCGGGTACCAGCGGCCTCGGCGACACCGTCTGGCTCGATCTCGACGGCGACGGCGTGCAGGGGACCGGCGAACCGGGACTCTCCGGATTCACCGCGACCCTGGTCTGGTACGGACCGGATGCCGTGAAGGGGGGCACGGATGATGTCACCTTCACGACAACCACAGACGCCGCCGGGCACTACGGATTCGCCGGGCTCCCGGCCGGCGAATACGACGTGGCCGTCGCGCCCTCGGCATCCTCCACCGGGCTCGTGCCCACCTACGATCTCGACGGGACCGCCACGCCCTCCACCACTCACGTGTCCCTCGCTGCGGCGACGGTGCTCGCGACGGCGGACTTCGGATACATCGGATCCGGGTCGATCGGCGACACCGTCTGGCTCGACCAGAACGCCGACGGCGTGAAGTCCGCCGGTGAGCCCGGCCTCGCCGACGTCGTCGTCACTCTGCGCTGGGCCGGACTCGACGACCTGCTCGGCACCGCCGACGACGTGACGTCCACCACCACCACGGACTCCGCGGGTGCCTACCTGTTCGAGCGACTGCCGGCCGGCGTCTTCACCGTGACGCTGTCGAACCTTCCGGCGGGCATCACCTCCACCGTCGATCCCGATGGCGGGGCCGACAACAGGTCGCAGCTCACGCTCGCGGGGGCCGAGGCCAACCTCACGCAGGACTTCGGCTACGTCGGCGATGCCGGTGTGGGTGACCTGCTGTGGCTCGATGTGAACCATGACGGCATCCGCGATGCCGGCGAGCCGGGCATCCCGACCGTTCTCATCACCGTTCGCACGCCAGGCGCCGATGGCGTGTTCGGCACCACCGATGACATCGTGGTGAAGCAGCGAACGGATGCCGACGGCAAGTACCTCGTCGAGGGACTCCCGGCCGGCGGGGTCGTCGTCTCGTACGACCCGACCGAGCTGCCGCTCGGACGGGTGCCGTCATCCGACCTCGATGGCACCGACGCCGTCACGACAAGCACGACGCTCACCGCCGGGGCTACGCGCCTCGACGTCGACTTCGTGGTGGTCGGCAGCGCCACGCTCAACGGCACGATCTACGACGATCGCAACGGCAGTGGCCAGCGGGACGCGGGCGAGCCGGGCATCCCCGGCATCGGCGTGATCGTGGTCTGGCATGGTCCGGCTGGGAATGCAGCGGTCCACGTGGTGACGGACGCCGACGGGCACTGGCAGTTGCCGACCCTCCCGGCGGGCGACTACACGGTGACGCTCGACCCCTCGACGGTGCCCACCGGATTCCGGGCGACGACGTCGGGCCTCACTACCCTCGCGCTGCCGCCGTTCGGTGTGTTGTCGGCGGTCGATGGGCTCACGACCCTCCCCCTCGCCTCCACCGGCGGAGCGATCGGGGTCACCGGGTTGATCGCGCTGTTGCTGCTCTCGGCGGGACTGGCATCCGTGCTGGTCGCGCGTCGTCGGCGCGCCGCGTAGGGGTCCACCCCGCTCTCCCAAAACGCAGGACATTCGCCATCGCGCGGCACGTTTCGCCGCCGATGGGCCCCTTCCGTGGCGAATGTCCTGCGTTTTCGGTGCCACGTCGACAGGATCAGCGGGCGGGGAGCGCCGCTTCCCGGGCGATGCCGACCTGCTCCTGACGGGGCACGACCTTGACGCGCTCGCGCACCACGGCCGAGACGTCCGCGTCGCCGAGGGCGCGCTCGTGCGCGTCGAGGGCCAGCCACCCGTCCCAACTGGTGAAGCGGATGCCGCGCGCATCCAGCACCTCGATCACGTCACCGTCGTCCACCTCGCGTTCGAGGAGCGTGTCGATGTCGGCGAGCAGGTGGGCGACGGTCTCGGCGGCGTCGCTCTTGGTGTGGCCGATGAGCCCGACCGGTCCGCGCTTGATCCAGCCGGTGGCGTAGAGCCCCTCGGTGTCAGGGCCGAGCACCAGTCCCTCCACGTTGGGGATGACGCCCCGGGTCTCGTCGAACGGCACCTCCGGCAGTGCCGATCCGAGGTAGCCGACGGCGCGGTAGACGGCCTGGACGGGGTGGTCCACGATCTCACCGGTCTCGCGGAGCGAGCCGTCGTCCGCCAACGCGGTGCGCGCGAACCGCATGCCCTCCACCCGTCCGTCGCCGTAGATCTCGAGCGGGGAGTGCAGGAAGTGCAGGTGGAGCCGACGGGAGGCCCCGGTCGGTTCGCGGTCGAGCCAGCCGCGCAGGGTGCGGGTCATGATCTTCTGCTGGTTGCTGCCGCCGACGATTCTGGCGGCCTCCGCCTCGGGCGACTCGAAGTCTTCCGGGTATACGACGATATCGACATCGGGGATGTCGCCGAGCTCGCGAAGCTCGATCGGCGTGAACTTCACGTGGGTGGGCGTACGTCGCCCGAACACGTGCACGTCGGTGACGGGCGAGCCCTCGAGGCCGGCCTGCACGTTGGCGGGGATGTCGGTCGTAAGCAGGTTGAGCGGATGCTTCGCGAGAACGCGCGCAACGTCGAGCGCGACGTTGCCGTTGCCGATCACCGCGATGTCGGTCGCGTCCAGCGGCCAGGTGGCCGGCACGTCGGGATGCCCGTCATACCAGGACACGAACTCGGCCGCCCCGTAGGATCCCGGCAGGTCGATCCCGGGGATGTCGAGCCGGGCATCCCGGATCGCACCGGTGGCGAAGATTACCGCGTGATAATGGGCGCACAGGTCGTCGAGGTCGAGATCGACCCCGTAGGTCACGTTGCCGAGGAAGCGGATCGTGCCGGCGTCGAGCATCTCGTGCAGCGATCCCACGATGCCCTTGATGCGCGGATGGTCCGGCGCGACTCCGTACCGGATCAGCCCGTAGGGCGCCGGCAGGGAGTCGAAGAGATCGATCGTGACCTCGTGGCCCGCCTCGGCGGCGGATCGGTCGAGGATGTTACCGGCGTAGATGCCCGCCGGGCCGGCACCGATGATCGCGACGCGCAGGGGAGTGGACATGGAGCTGCCTTTCGGGCGGGAGAGGGAAGAAGGGTTTAGCGACCGCCGGCGGCCAGAAGGCCGCGACCGCGCAGGAGGCGTCGCTCGATCGGAGCGAAAACGAGCAGTTCGACCAGTATGCCGATGGCCAGGATGATGAGGATCGTCACGAGCACGCTCGACAGGTCGGCGAGCTCGCGGCTCTGCTGAAGCAGCGAGCCGAGGCCGAACCCGATCGATCCGCCGGTGGCGATGATCTCTGCAGCCATGAGCGATCGCCAGGAGAACGCCCAGCCCTGCTTGAGCCCGCCGAGATAGCCGGGCAGGGCCGCGGGCAGCACCACGAGCCTCGCTTGCTGCAACCGGGATGCCCCGAGCACGGTTCCCACTCGGCGCAGTTGGGGCGGCACCTGGTCGACGCCGGAGACGAGGCCGTTGGCGATCGACGGCACGGCGCCCATCAGCACGACGAAGTAGACCGTGGCATCGGAGAGCCCGAACCAGAGGATGGCGGCAGGCACCCAGGCGACCGAGGGCAGCACCTGCAGGCCGGAGACGAGCGGGCCGAGGGCGCGCCGCACGAGGCGCACCTCGGAGAGCAACATCCCGAGCGGGGTACCGACGGCGACGGCGATGAGGAATCCGAAGACGCCGCGGGAGAGGCTCGTGGTCACCGCAGCCTGCACCCGGCCGGTGCTCCACGAGTCGCCGAACGCGTTGACGACGTCGATCGGGCCGGGGAAGAGGTCGGGCCGCGGATGCGCGATCACTACGTAGAGCTGCCACGCCGCGACCAGCGCGACGAGCAGAACGACAGGAGGAAGCACCCCGGAGAGGAATCGGCGCCACGCCGGACGCTCGGCGACCGCGACGGACTGAAGCGCATCGAGGCCGGACTCGAGAGTACGGAGGTCGTTCGGCCGGTTTCGCTGGTTGGAGCGATCGGTCTCAGGCAACAGCGTGGGAGCGGGCATTGCGGCGGATCTCCTTCCGGAGCTGGTCGGTGATCTCGATGGCGAGCTCCGCCACTTGAGGCGATTCGATGCGGCGCGGCCCCGTGTCGGCGATGCGCCATTCGTGGGTGATCCGCCCGGGGCGGGACGACATCAGCAGCACCCGCTGGCCGAGTCGCGCGGCTTCCCGCACGTTGTGAGTCACAAAGACGATCGTGCGACCGGTGCGCCGCCAGACGAGTTCGAGCTGTTCTTGCAAAAGATCCCGGGTGATGGCGTCGAGGGCGGCGAAGGGCTCGTCCATGAGTAGCACCGCCCGGTCCTGCGCGAGGGAACGGGCGAGGGCGACCCTCTGTCGCATTCCGCCGGAGAGTTCGTGCGGGCGCTTGTCCGCGGCATCCACGAGGCTTACGACGTCGAGCAGCTCGAGCGCCTGGCGACGTCGCTGGTCGCGGGCGACTCCGCGCAGCGAGAGAGCGAGTTCGACGTTCTTACGCGCGGAGAGCCAGGGGAACAGCGCGGCATCCTGGAACATCACCGCCGCGTTGCCGCTCGCCACCGTGACGGATCCCGTCGTCGGCAGCTCGAGGCCCGCGATGATGTTGAGAAGGGTGGACTTGCCGCAGCCGGATGCCCCGAGAAGGCAGACGAACTCGCCGGGCTCGATGCTCAGGGTGACGTCGTCGAGCACGGGGGCCCCGCTCCCGCCGAAGCGCTTGCCCATCGATTCCACTCGGATGGCGGGAGACACGGTCGTCATTGCGAGCCGAGCCCATGAGCGGAGACCGTCGCATCCCCCGCGGTGCGGAGGATGCCGTTGACGAGGCCGAGATCGAACAGCCCGTCGAGACTGCCGCTCTTGGCCGTGCCGGTGCCGACGGCATGTTTGAGCAGGGTCGGATAGGTCGCGGCCTGCGGGTCGGCGGAGAAGGTGACGGATTTGAGCGCCCGCGCGATCACGGCATCCTCAAGGCCCTTGCCCGAATCCTTGGCGATCTGGCCGTTGATCACGCCCGCGGCTTCGGTGGGGTTCTTGTTCAGCCAGTCGACGGACTCGACGTGGGCGCGCAGCAGGTCCCTGACCGTCTGCGGATGGTCGGCGAGGAAGCTCTTGTTCACGAGCAGCACCGTCGTGGGGAAGGCGCCCTTCGTCCACAGCGATGCCTCGTCGACGAGCACGTGCGCCCCGCCGTCGATGACGAGCCGCGAGACCCACGGCTCGGGGAGCCAGGCGCCGTCGAGCTTGCCCGACGTGAAGAGGGTGAGCGTGTCGGCATTCTCGGTGGGGGCGATCGTCACGTCACCGCCGCCGGTGATGCTCGTGGAATAGCCCTTGCCGGCGAGCCACGACCGCAGCGCGACATCCTGCGTATTGCCGAGCTGGGGGGTCGCGAGTGTGGCGCCCTTCAGATCCGACGCGCTGGTGATCCCGTCGCGAACGACGAGGGCCGCTCCACCGGTCGCGGCTCCCGCGACGATCACTGCGGACTGGCCGCCGCTCTTGATGTAGCTGTTGATGGCCGGGCTCGGACCGATATAGGCCGCATCGATCGCGCCGGCGCTCAGCGCCTCGATGGTGGCGGGGCCAGCCGAGAAGAGCTGCGCGGTGAGTTTCGTCGAACCGAGTTCTTTGGCGAAGAAGCCCTTGGCGAGGCCTACCAGAGCCGGGCCGTGCGTCACGTTGGCGAAGTATCCGAGACGCAGCTCCGTCGCGGGCTTCGTCGTGTCGGCGCGGGCCGCGGGAGCCGCAGCAGAGCACCCGCCGAGAGCAAGGGTGAGTGTCGCCGCGACGGCGGCGGCGATCAGGATTCGCGTCGATAGTGCCCTCATGCGCGGACTTCCGTTTCACTGAGCACGATGCCGGCCGCGAGGGTCGCGCCATCCTGCGGGTTGATCACCAGAAAGGCGCCGGAACGGCGATTCTCGGCGTAGGGCTCGAGCGGCAGCGCTGCGGCGAGCCGAACCGTGGCCTGCCCGATGTCGTTGACCTCGAGTGTCGAGGCCGGCTCGAGGGCCAGGGTGTCGAGGTCGCGACGACCGGTGATGGCGGTGACGAGTGCCTGGACAGTGGCCGTTCCGAATTTCACGAGCACCCGGGCACCCGGGAGCAGCGGCCGCAGGTCGAGCCAGAACAGGCTCGCCGCGAGTTCGGTGCGCGGCGGCGGAAGGGTTCCGGCCGCGGCGATGACCGCTCCGCGCGCCAGGTCGAAGTTGTGCCCGAGGCGGAGGGAGACCGACTGTGGTGCCAGCGCCGACTCGAGTGACTTCCCGGCGAAATCGATGGCCGTGACGATGGTCGACGCCCCACCGGGGACTGTCACGGCGTCCCCGACGCGCACGATTCCCGAGGCGATCTGGCCCGCGTACGCTCGATAGTCGCGGTATTCGCCGGTATCCTCCCCGATCGCAAGCGCGCCCTGGGGCCTGATCACCAGTTGCACGGGCAGGCGGAACGCCTCGAGCCCGGCCTCCAGCGCATCGGTGGCCGGCAGTGTCTCGAGCAGTTCGAGCAGGCTCGGTCCCGTGTACCAGGGGGTGAGCGCGGATCGGTCGACGACGTTGTCTCCGGCCAGGGCCGAGACGGGGATCACGTGCACCCCCACGAGTCCGAGTTCGTCGGTGACGGCGCGCACCTGGGCCTCCACCGCGACGAACGCCTGCTCGGAGTAGCCCTGGAGGTCGATCTTGTTCACGGCGATGATCACGTGCGGCACGCGCAGCAGGTGCACGGCCGAGAGATGGCGCCGGGTTTGCTCGAGCACGCCCTTGCGCGCGTCGATGAGCACCACGACGGCATCCGCCGTCGTCGCACCGGTGACCATGTTGCGGGTGTACTGCACGTGCCCGGGGCAGTCGGCGAGGATGAATGAGCGCCGGTCCGTGGCGAAGTAGCGGTAGGCCACATCGATCGTGATTCCCTGCTCACGCTCGGCGCGCAGGCCGTCCGTGAGCAGCGCGAAGTCGATGCCGCCGGAAGCCCCGCCGAATCCGCGCTCCCTCGAGGTGCGCGTCACTGCCTCGAGCTGGTCGGCCAGGATCGCCTTCGAGTCGTGCAGCAGGCGGCCGACGAGGGTGGACTTGCCGTCGTCGACCGAGCCGGCGGTGGCGAAGCGGAACAGCGTGGATGGCGCGTGCTCGAGTGCTGCCATCAGAAATACCCGTCTCTCTTGCGGTCTTCCATTGCGGCTTCGGAGATGCGGTCGTCGGCGCGGGTGGCACCGCGTTCGGTGAGGGTGCTCGAGGTGACTTCCCGCACGACGGCGGCGACCGTGGCGGCATTCGATTCCACGGCGCCGGTGCAGCTCAGGTCGCCGACAGTGCGGTAGCGCACGGTGCGCACCTCGACGCGCTCGCTTGCGGTGGGACGGGACACCGGGCTGACGGCTCGCCACATTCCATCGCGGGCATAGACCTCCCGCTGATGCGCGTAGTAGAGCGAGGGGAGCTCGATGCCCTCGCGCTCGATGTAGCGCCACACGTCGAGTTCGGTCCAGTTGCTGATCGGGAATACCCTCAGGTGCTGGCCGACGGTGTGACGGCCGTTGTAGAGATTCCAGAGCTCTGGACGCTGGTTGCGCGGGTCCCACTGGCCGAATTCGTCGCGAAGGGAGATGATGCGCTCCTTGGCGCGGGCCTTGTCCTCGTCGCGACGCGCACCACCGAAGACGGCGTCGTGGCGACCGGCGGTGATCGCGTCAAGCAACGGAAGGGTCTGCAGAGCATTGCGTGTGCCATCCGACCGCTCCTGGAGGCGGCCGTCGTCGAGATAGTCCTGCACGGAGGCGACCTCGAGCCTCAACCCGAGTCTCGCCACCGTGTCGTCGCGAAAGCGAAGCACCTCGTCGAAATTGTGCCCGGTGTCGACGTGGAGAAGCGAGAACGGTACGCGCGCCGGCCAGAACGCCTTGGCGGCCAGGTGCAGCACCACGACAGAATCCTTGCCGCCGCTGAACATCAGCACCGGACGTTCGAACTCCGAGACGACCTCGCGGATGATGTGGATGGCTTCGCTCTCGAGCACGTCGAGGGTGGAGAGTCCGTGTCCCGTCACGACAGCCATCGGCGCCTGCGCGCTCATTCGTGCAGCCCGCATTCGGTCTTGGTGATGCCGGCCCAGCGACCCGCCCGGGGGTCCTCGCCGGGTGCGACCGCACGAGTGCAGGGCGCGCAGCCGATCGACGGGTAGCCGTTCGCCATCAGCAGGTTCACCGGCACCTCGTGGGCGGAGGCGTAGTCGAGGAGCTCGTCGAAGCTCCAGGCCGCCAGCGGATTGACCTTCACGAGGCCGTTGCGCTCGTCGAAGGTCACGAGCGGCGTGGTGCTGCGCGTGGGAGCCTCCTCGCGGCGCACTCCGGTAAACCACACCTCGTAGCCGGCCAGTGATTTCTGCAGCGGGGCCACCTTGCGCAGGGCGCAGCAGAGGGACGGATCGCGCGAGAACAGCTCGACACCGTGCTCGGCGTCCTGCTGCGGCACCGTCTTCTCGGGCAGCACGTCGACGACGCGCACCTCGAGCGCGCGGGCGACCTCGTCGCGCGTGGCGTAGGTCTCCGGGAAGTGATAGCCGGTGTCGAGGAACAGCACGTCGATGCCGGGGAGCTGCTGGGAGACGAGGTGGGGCAGTACGGCGTCGGCCATGGAGCAGGCGACGGTCACGGCATCCGTCGCGAAGTTCGCGGCGATCCACGCCACCACCTCTTCGGCGGAGGCATCGACCAGCGCTGTGGCGCCCGCCTCCGCGAGTGCGCGGAGCTCGTCGTGTGTGCGAAGGGTGGCGGTCGTCATCGGAGTGCCTCTTCCTCTGCTCGATGCGCCCAAGTTGCGAACGTCTCGTCGACGGTGCGGTCCGCGAGGAAGCGCCGCACCAGCCGCTCGACATACGCGCTCAGGTCGTCGGCGGTCACCTTGAGCCCGCGCACGGTGCGACCGAGACCGGCTTCGTCCCGGGAGTCGGACACCAGTCCGCCGCCGAGGTGCACCTGGAAACCCGGGGTCTGGCCGCCGTCGCCGTCGGGCAGCAGCTGCCCCTTGAGCCCGATGTCCGCGGTCTGGATGCGGGCGCAGGAGTTGGGGCATCCGTTCACATGCAGGCTGATCGGATGCGGCAGGTCGAGACCGGCCAGCCGGGTCTCGAGCTCGAGCACGGCATCCGTCGCTGTCTGCTTGGTGTCCACGATCGCGAGCTTGCAGAACTCGAGGCCGGTGCAGGCGATGGTGGACCGGCGGAACAGGCTGGGGCGGGCGGAGAGCCCGATCTCGTCGAGGGCGGCGATCAGCGGCTCGACCTGCTCTTCGGCGATGTCGAGCACCACGAGCTTCTGGTGCGGTGTGGTGCGAAGCCGGGCGGAGCCGTGGGCGGTGAGGAGGTCGGCGAGGGCCGTGAGCATCGAACCGGAGACCCGTCCGACGATCGGCGTGACTCCGATGAAGAATCGGCCGTCCTTCTGCGGATGCACGCCGACATGGTCGCCCGCGCTCGTGGGGGTGGGGGCGGCCGGGCCGTCGGGCAGGGCGTGCCCGAGGTATTCGGTCTCCAGGATCTCGCGGAACCTCTCCGGTCCCCACTCGGCGACGAGAAGCTTGAGGCGGGCCTTGTTGCGCAGCCGGCGGAAACCGTAGTCACGGAAGATCGCGGTCACGCCGTACCAAACGTCGGCGACCTCGTGGGGCGCCACAAAGGCGCCGAGACGCTGGGCGAGGCGCGGATCGGTGGACAGCCCGCCGCCCACCCAGAGGTCGTAGCCGACGCCGAGCACCGGATGCTCCACCGCGACGAAGCCGATGTCGTTGATCTCGTGCACCACGTCCTGGCTGGGATGCCCGGTGATCGCGGTCTTGAACTTGCGCGGCAGGTTGGCGAGCTCCGGGTCGCCGATGTACCGCTCGGTGATCTCCTGGATCGCGGAAGTCGGATCGATCAGCTCGTCGGCCGCGATGCCGGCGACGGGCGATCCGAGCACGACGCGGGGCACGTCACCGCAGGCCTCTGTCGTTCCGAGCCCCACCGCTTCGAGGCGGCGCCAGATCTCGGGAACGTCCTCGACGCGGATCCAGTGCAGCTGGATGTTCTGGCGATCGGTGAGGTCGGCGGTGTCCCGCCCGAACTCTGTCGAGATCGCACCGATCACCCGCAGTTGCTCGGTGCTGAGCTGGCCTCCGTCGATTCGCACCCGCAGCATGAAGTACTTGTCTTCGAGTTCATGGGGTTCGAGAGTGGCGGTCTTGCCACCATCGATGCCGGGCTTGCGCTGCGTGTAGAGCCCCCACCAGCGGAAGCGGCCGTGCAGGTCGGTGCCGTCGATCGAGTCGAAACCGTTCTGGGAATAGTCGTTCTCGATGCGCTCGCGAACGCTCAGTCCGCCGTCCGCCTGCTTCCACGCCTCATTGGCGTTGAGCGGCGCGGTGCCGTCGACTTTCCATTGCCCGTTGGAGCGCGCCGGAATGGATCTGGCCTCGGTGGTCACGTTCGTCAGCGGCATCGGCGTCCCCTTCGCTGGTCGACTTGCTGCTGAGGAACCTAGCGGCGAGGCATGTCCGCTGTCCCCTGAGCGGGTCACAGCCGTTCACGCGGGGTAACGGGGCGTCACACGCTGGTCAGAACCGCAGCTGCCCGATACAAGAGGGCTGCTGAGTACCGGTCGCAGACGATGTCGACGAGCTGCCGCGGTGCCGGGAGCTCGGCCGCGAGAAGCGGCGCTGTCGCGACATCCGCTCCCGAGTTCTCGACGATCGACTGGAAGTAACCGGGCGCGAGCAGGTAGCTGCTCGCCACGATCCGCGAGCCGGGGGATGCCGACCGTGCGGCGGAGATCGCTTCGGCCAGGGTCGGGGCGGCCGCCGACAGGAAGCCGACGGTTACCGGCCGGCCGAGACGGGTCGCGAGCAGGGCGGCGGCCGAATGGCATTCGGCGACGGCGCGCGCATCGCTGGATCCCGCCGCGGCGACGACCACGACATCGTCGGGTGCGAGACCGGCCTCCTCGAGCCGGGCGTGCTGCAGTTCCGCCAGTCTCGGATCCGGCCCGAGGGCCCGCGCCAGCGTCGTGGATCCCGGCCGATCGCTCACCGCCTCGTGCAGGTCGACGTGCACGTGGTAACCCGCGGAGAGCAGCAACGGCACGACCACGGCGCTCGCCGGTGTGTCCCTTGCGGGGTCGAGGGAGGCGAGGGTCTGCGGGACATCCGGTTGCTGCACGTCGACGAACCCGCTTGCCGTGGTGATGTCCGGGCGCGCCACGGCGACGGCCGCCATCAGCCGCGCGACCGCGGACCTCCCGGCCGGCGACGACGTGCCGTGCGAGATGCCGACGAGCGCGGGAGAGGCGTCAAGCATCCCGACAGTGTGCGGCAGCGCTCGACCGCGGCGGGCGAGTGTTACGGGATGCGTCACCGCCGACGACCTCCCCAAAACGCAGGAGATCCGCCACGAAACGCCGCGGTGTGCGGCGAGAGGCGGCATCCGGTGGCGAATCTCCTGCGTTTTGAGAAGGCGTGGCGTCAGTACAGCTCCGCGATGGCCTCCGCGAAGAGCTCGTCGACGTCGCAGTCCAGGCACTGGCGCACGAACCAGTCGCACACGTTCACGCAGTCCCGCTGCAGCAGAGCCATGCCGTTGGGGTTGCTCACCACCTCCACGAGCTGTGGGAGGTCGATAGCCACCACCCGGTCCTCGTGTACGAGCAGGTTGTAGGGCGAGAGGTCGCCGTGCGCGGTGCCGGCACGAGCGAAGCCGAGCAGGATCTGCCGCACCTGCGCGAAATAGTCCGCGAGCGTGGCAGCGGATGCCCGCACCTGCGCCAATCGCGGAGCCGCGTTTGAGCCGTCGCCCACGAACTCCATCAGCAGCTCGGTGCCGAACACCTGCACGGGGTAGGGGACGGCGACGCCTCGCTCGTACATTGTGCTGAGCGCCTCGAACTCCGCGTTCGCCCACGCTCCTGCCGCCACGGATCGTCCGTAGGCCGAGCCGCGGGCCACCGCTCGGGTGTCGCGGGAGCGTCGCATCTCGCGCCCCTCGCGATACTGCGAGGACCGGTGAAAGTCGCTGTTCTCGGGTGAGCGGTAGCGCTTGGCGGCGAGGATGCTGGAGCGCGCCGAGCCCGGCACGGCACGCTCGATCAGGAAGACATCCGCCTCCTTGCCGCTCTTGACGATGCCGAGCTCGGTGTCGAAGGCGCCGGCGTCGGTGACGACCCAGTCGGGGAACGGGCGCGGACCGCGCTGGCTCGGGATGGTGGAGAACCAGGTGGACCAGCGTTGGCCCTCACCCGGCTCGAGTGTAGAAAAAGTGGGGATGTCGAATGACACGAGAGAACTCCAGCGAGAGGGAGGCCACTCGGCGAAAGAGCTAGGCGGTGACCTCGAGGGAAAGGGGAAGAAGGCGGGGCACGATGACCGTGGTCATGGCAGTTCCTCCTCTCGCGTTGCAGTGGGAACAGCATGGCGCAGATCCCCCGAAACTGACAGTTGAGCTAGATCGACTCAAGTTTTCGAATCCTGACTTGACAAAGTTATTCACAGGTTTCAAACTTGAGTACGTGGGACTCAAGTCTCACCCTGGATCTCAAGAAACAGACCCCACGCAGCACCGCACAAGCAAGGAGAAAGAGCATATGGCTCGAGCAGTAGGTATCGACCTCGGAACCACGAACTCCGTCGTCTCGGTCCTCGAGGGTGGAGAACCCACCGTCATCACGAACGCCGAAGGATTCCGCACGACGCCGTCCGTCGTCGCCTTTACGAAGGATGGCGAGGTGCTCGTCGGTGAGACCGCCAAGCGTCAGAACGTCACCAACGTCGACCGCACCATCTCGTCGGTCAAGCGCCACATGGGCACCGACTGGACCGTCGACATCGACGGCAAGAAGTACACCCCGCAGGAGATCTCGGCACGCATCCTCGCCAAGCTCAAGCGCGACGCCGAGCAGTACCTCGGTGAGGCCGTGACCGACGCCGTCGTCACCGTTCCCGCGTACTTCAACGACGCCGAGCGCCAGGCCACGAAGGAGGCCGGCGAGATCGCCGGACTCAACGTGCTGCGCATCATCAACGAGCCCACCGCGGCCGCTCTCGCCTATGGCCTCGACAAGGGCAAGGAAGACGAGCTCATCCTGGTCTTCGACCTCGGTGGCGGTACTTTCGACGTCTCGCTGCTCGAAGTGGGCAAGGACGACGACTTCTCGACCATCCAGGTGCGTTCCACCTCCGGTGACAACCGCCTCGGCGGAGACGACTGGGACCAGCGCGTCGTCGACTACCTGATCAAGCGCTTCAAGGACTCGACCGGTGTCGATGTCTCGGGCGACAAGATCGCCAAGCAGCGGCTCAAGGAGGCCTCGGAGCAGGCGAAGAAGGAGCTCTCGAGCTCCATGAGCACCAGCATCCAGCTGCCGTACCTGTCGCTCACCGAGAACGGCCCGGCCAACCTCGACGAGACGCTCACCCGCGCCAAGTTCGAAGAGCTCACCGCCGACCTGCTCGAGCGCACCCGCAAGCCCTTCACCGACGTCATCAAAGAGGCCGGGATCAAGGTCGCGGATGTCGCGCACGTCGTGCTCGTCGGTGGATCGACCCGCATGCCCGCCGTCGTCGAGCTGGTCAAGAAGCTCACCGGTGGCAAGGACCCGAACAAGGGCGTCAACCCGGACGAGGTGGTCGCCGTCGGCGCCGCCCTCCAGGCCGGCGTGCTGAAGGGTGAGCGCAAGGACGTGCTGCTCATCGACGTCACCCCCCTGAGCCTCGGTATCGAGACCAAGGGCGGCATCATGACCAAGCTCATCGAGCGCAACACGGCCATCCCCACCAAGCGAAGCGAGACCTTCACCACAGCGGACGACAACCAGCCGTCCGTGGCGATCCAGGTCTTCCAGGGCGAGCGTGAGTTCACCCGCGACAACAAGAACCTCGGAACCTTCGAGCTGCAGGGCATCGCTCCTGCTCCCCGGGGCATCCCGCAGGTCGAGGTGACTTTCGACATCGACGCCAACGGCATCGTGCACGTGTCTGCAAAGGACAAGGGAACCGGCAAGGAGCAGTCGATGACGATCACCGGCGGTTCGTCGCTGTCGAAGGACGACATCGAGCGCATGGTGCGCGAGGCCGAGGAGCACGCCGCGGAGGACAAGGAACGCCGCGCCACCGCCGAGACCCGCAACACCGCCGAGCAGCTCGCGTACTCCACCGACAAGCTCATCAAGGACAATGCCGACAAGCTTCCGGATGACGTGAAGTCAGACGTGCAGGCGGATGTCGACGCGCTCAAGAGCGCCCTCGCCGGCGAAGACGAGGCGGCCGTGAAGACCGCCTTCGAGAAGCTCAGCGAGAGCCAGCAGAAGCTCGGCGAGGCGATCTACTCCCAGGAGCAGGCCGCGGCCTCCGCCGAGGGTGCAGCCGAAGGTGAGCAGGCTCCCGCCGCCGATGACGAGGACATCGTGGATGCCGAAGTCGTCGAGGACGAGCCGGAAGCCGGCGACAAGCCCGATTCCGCGAAGCCCAAGGGCAAGAAGTAGCGCTGATGGCAGCCAACAAGAATCCGAAGCCCGGCAAGGGCAAAGGCGATCCGGAGGAGCCCGATAACGGGGCATCCTCAGAGGGATTCGAAGGTCCGGATGTCGAGACGTCGTTCACCGACGATGATCTCGCCTTCCTGGCCGGCGATGCCGCTGCCGGGTCGAGTGACGGCAAGGCATCCTCGCCGAAGGATCCCGCCGCCGAGATCCTCGGTGACCTCAAGCGGGTGCAGGCCGAGTTCGCCAACTACCGCAAGCGCGTCGAGCGCGACCGGGAGGCGAACCGGGAGGCGAACATCGCCGAGGTGGTGAAATCGCTACTCCCCGTGTTCGACGACCTGTCGCTGGCCGAGGCGCATGGCGACCTCGCCGAGGGACCGATGGTGGTGATCGTGGCGAAGCTGCGGGCGAGCCTCGAGAAATTCGGGCTCACCGTGGTGGGGGAGAAGGGCGACGTGTTCGACCCCCACCAGCACGAGGCACTCGTGCAGCTGCCGACACCGGGAGTGACGGTCAACACCGTCGCCGACGTGATCGCCCCGGGCTACAAACTCGGCGAACGCCTGCTGCGGCCCGCAAAGGTCGCGGTCGCGGTTCCCGCAGAATAGAACCACAACCCCTGCTGATCGAGTAGGGAGCTCCCGCGACCGTGTCGAGATCCATCGGGTTTCGACACGGCCGCGGGCGGCCTACTCAACCAGCAACCCCGTACGAAAGGAGGCGCCTGTGGCCAGCCAGGATTGGTTCGACAAGGACTTCTACGCCGTTCTCGGCGTCTCCAAGGATGTGTCCGCGGCAGACCTCAAGAAGGCCTACCGCAAGCTCGCCCGCAAGTACCACCCGGACTCCAACCCGGGCAACGCGGCGGCGGAGGCGAAATTCAAGGAGATCAGCGAGGCGAACTCCGTGCTCGCGGACGCCGAGCAGCGCAAGGAATACGACCAGATGCGGGCCATGGGCCCCGGTCGTGCGCGCTTCACCTCGGGTGCCCCCGGCCAGAGTGCCGGCTTCGAGGATGTCTTCGGCGGCATGTTCGGCCAGGGCGGCCAGCGCGGTGGACAGCGCTCCGGCGGCTCCGGCGGTTTCGATGACATCTTCAGCGGCATGTTCGGCCAGGGAGGCTTCGGGCAGCCCAGTGGCGGATTCCGCGGTGCCGGAGGCCCGACCAAGGGTCGCGACCAGACCGCGGGAACCACTCTCGACTTCCTCACTGCCATCAACGGCGACACGGTGAAGCTGCAGCCTGCCGAGGGCAAGCCGATCAGCGTCAAGATCCCGGCCGGCGTGAGCGACGGGCAGAAGATCCGCCTCAAGGGCAAGGGCGAGCCGAGTTTCGACGGTGGCCCCGCCGGCGACCTCACCCTCACCGTGACCGTGCGACGCCATCCGGTGTTCGAGCGCGACGGCCTCAACCTGCGCGTGGATGTGCCGGTCACCTTCACCGAGGCGACCCTCGGCGCGACCATCGAGGTGCCGACCCTCGGCGGCGAGCCGGTGAAGTTGCGGGTCGCGGCGGGTACCCCCTCCGGGCGTGTGCTGCGGGTCAAGGGCCGCGGCGTCACCACCGACAAGGGGGTCGGCGACCTGCTGGCGACCGTGCAGGTGGCGGTGCCGTCGCATCTCACGACGGATGCCCGCGAAGCTCTCGAGAAGTTCGCCTCCCTGCAACCCGACGAGAATCCCCGAGCCGACCTGATCGCCAAGTCGCGGGCCTGAGCGGAAAGGCACAGCAATGGAAGCGACCGATCCGGTCTTCGCGATCGCGATCGCGGCCGAGCTCGCGGGGATGCATCCGCAGACGCTGCGCCAGTACGACCGACTCGAGCTCGTGATCCCGCAGCGCACCTCCGGACAGTCCCGGCGATACTCGATGCGGGATGTCATGCAGTTGCGCGAGATCGCACGCCTCGGCACCGAGGGCGTGAGCCTCGAGGGTATCAAGCGCATCCTCCAGCTCGAGAACCAGGTGACGGCGCTGTCCGAGCGCGTGCGCGAGCTCGAACACGCGCTCGCCGATGAGCTGCTCTCCCGCCCGGGCAACCGCGTCTTCGCCGGCGGAGGAACCGGCGAGGTGGTCTCCCTTCGGGCAGGGACCCGCGCCCAGCGCAACACCCAACTGGTCGTCTGGCGACCGCTCGACCACGATTGAGGGACAACCGATGACCGACTATCCCGCGCCCGCGTCTGGTTACATCGCGCAGCCCTACGCCCCGCGCCCAGTGCGCCCGCCGCTCACCGCCCGTGCGAAACGGGGCACGGTGATCGCGGGAGCCGTGGGATTCGTGTTGCTCGGACTCGGCTACGCCATGGTCGCGCTGCCCATCGGTCTCGCTCTGCTCGTCGGATTCTTCGCGCTGATCATCCGCGCGGCCAGCTCATCATCGGGACCGTTGCCGTCTGGCCTCGAACAGTTTCTCGCGGGCCTCGACTTCGAGCCCTGGGTCGCCGCGCTCGTCATCCTCGCCCTCGTCGGCGTCGTGGTGATGGCCGTTGCCATCGTGCTGAGCGGCCGGATTCTCGCCGCCCATCAGGTGCGGCGCCCCTGGGCCGTCACCTGGGCGGGTTTCGGCATCGCGATCGTCGGGTCGTGGGTCGTCTCCGGCATCACCGGCGTATTCACGAATGTGGGCTTCAGCGGGGTGCGGTGGGACTCGTCCTCCGCCGGCTCCACGATCGTGCTCGTCGTGGTTATCTCGGCGTTGATCGCCCTCGTGTCCAACGCCGTAGTGGGCTGGCTCTCCTTCTGGTGGATGGCGCACGCCATGCGCCCGGCGGCTGTCTCGCCACAGCCGATTGTGGCGGACCCCCATGCCTGACGTCGACCTCGACCGCCTGCGTCGCTGGCCCGACGTCGAGGCGCCCAACCTGTTCGCGGTAGACGCGAGTGATCGGCTCATCCTCGACGAGGCATCCCTCGCTGTCTCGGCCGCACCACCCGGCACCGTCGTCGTGATCAACGATCACTATGGTGCGCTCGCGATCGGCGCCGCGGCGAATCTCGGGGCAACCGGGGTGCGGGTGTTCCAGGACGCTCTCGTCGGGGAGGCCGCGCTCTCGGCGAACGCCCGCGGGATCACCTCGGAGGTGCGGAGCCTTCCCCTCGGCCGGGAGCTGCTCTCGGGGGCGAGAGTCGTACTGCTCCAGGTGCCGCGCTCCCTCGCCGAACTCGATGAGATCGCCGGCGAGATCGCCCGGTGGGCCGACCCGGACGTCGTCGTCTTCGCCGGTGGACGCATCAAGCACCTCTCGCTCACGATGAACTCCGTGCTCACGAAGCACTTCGGGCGGTTGGATGTCTCGCTCGCCCGCCAGAAGTCGCGGGTGCTGATCGCCCGCCAGCCGTTCGTCGCGGCCAGCGGGTTCCCGGTGCGCGAGTACAACGACGAGCTCGGGCTCTGGGTGTGCGCCCACGGCGCCGTCTTCGCCGGAGCGAAGCTCGATCTCGGCACCCGACTGCTGATCTCGGTGCTCGACGGAGCACTGCCGACTGCCACCACCGCCATCGATCTCGGCAGCGGCACGGGAATCCTCGCGGCGACGCTCGCTCGCTCGCGCCCCGGCATCTCGGTGATCGCGACCGACCAGTCGGCCGCGGCCGTGGCATCCTCCCTCGCCACCATGCACGCCAACGACCTCGCCGACCGGGTGACGGTCATGCGGGATGACGGCCTGAAGAGCCAGCCCGACGCCAGCGCCGACCTCATCGTGCTCAACCCGCCCTTTCATGTCGGGGCAACGGTGCACACCGGCCTCGCCGACCGCCTGTTCCGGGATGCGGCCCGCGTGCTGCGCCCCGGAGGCGAGCTCTGGACCGTCTACAACTCGCACCTCGCGTATCGGCCGACACTGCAATCGGTGATCGGCTCCACCCGCGAAGTGGTGCGCAACAACAAGTTCACGGTCACCTCGTCCCGCCGACGAGTGACCGCACTCACCGCAGAAGACAACGCGAGCCCGTCCGGTTCGCGCGTGGAAAGGTAACGCGAATGGCCAACCTCCAGGGTGCTCCCGCCACCGACGAAGAGCAGCAGAGCGCTCTCGAGAAGTACGGCGTCGACCTCACGGCGATCGCGCGCACCGGAAAGCTCGATCCGGTGATCGGTCGCGACGCCGAGATCCGCCGCGTGAGCCAGGTGCTCACCCGGCGCACCAAGAACAACCCGGTGCTCATCGGTGAGCCCGGCGTCGGAAAGACGGCCGTGGTCGAAGGCCTCGCGCAGCGCATCGTCGCCGGCGACGTCGCCGACTCCCTCAAGGGCAAGCGGCTCGTCTCCCTCGACCTGGCCGCCCTCGTGGCCGGGGCCAAATATCGTGGCGAGTTCGAAGAGCGGCTCAAGGCCGTGCTCAAGGAGATCAACGACGCCGACGGCGAGATCATCACCTTCGTTGACGAGCTGCACACCCTCATGGGTGCGGGCGGCGGCGAGGGATCGGTCGCGGCTTCCAACATGCTGAAGCCGATGTTGGCCCGCGGGGAGCTGCGGCTCATCGGCGCGACCACCCTCGATGAATATCGCGAATACATCGAGAAGGATGCCGCGCTCGAACGCCGCTTCCAGCAGGTGTTCGTCGGCGAACCGTCGGTTGAAGACACCATCGCCATCCTGCGCGGGCTGAAGGAGCGCTATGAAGCCCACCACAAGGTGGCCATCGCCGACACCGCGCTCGTGGCCGCTGCATCCCTCAGCAACCGCTACATCAGCGGGCGCCAGCTTCCTGACAAGGCAATCGACCTCGTGGACGAGGCGGCAAGCCGGTTGAAGATGGAGATCGACTCGTCTCCGGTGGAGATCGACCAGCTGAAGCGCGCGATCGACCGCATGAAGCTCGAAGAGCTCGCCCTCAAGAAGGAGAAGGACGCGGCCTCTAAGGCGCGCCTGCAGAAGCTCCGCGATGAGATGGCCGAGATGCAGAAGAAGCTCGACGGGTTGAACGCGCGCTGGACTGCCGAGAAGGCCTCCCTCCAGGGCGTCGGAGATCTGCGGATGCGCCTCAACGATGCCCGCATCGAGCTCGATCGCGCCATGCGCGAGGGTCGGTACGAAGACGCCTCACGACTCGACTACGAGGTGATCAAGAAGATCGAGCGCGACATCGCCGCGGCGGAATCGATGGAGACCACCGGCCCGCGCATGGTGAACGAGCAGGTGACAGAAGAGGACATCGCGGCGGTCGTCGCCGCCTGGACCGGCATCCCGGTCGGTCGTCTCATGCAGGGCGAGACCGACAAGCTGCTGAACCTCGAGAACGAACTCGGCAAGCGCCTCGTCGGCCAGAAGCCCGCGGTACGGGCGGTGGCGGATGCCGTGCGCCGCTCCCGCGCCGGAATCGCCGACACTGATCGACCCACCGGTTCGTTCCTGTTCCTCGGCCCGACCGGGGTCGGCAAGACCGAACTCGCCAAGGCGCTCGCCGAATTCCTCTTCGACGACGAGAAGGCGATGGTGCGCATCGACATGAGCGAGTACAGCGAGCGCCACTCGGTCGCCCGCCTCCTCGGAGCCCCTCCCGGCTACATCGGCTACGAACAGGGCGGTCAGCTCACCGAGGCCGTGCGGCGACGCCCGTACTCCGTCGTGCTTCTCGATGAGGTGGAGAAGGCGCACAGTGGCGTCTTCGACGTGCTACTGCAGGTGCTCGACGACGGCCGGCTCACCGATGGCCAGGGCCGCACCGTCGACTTCCGCAATGTCATCCTCATCCTCACCTCCAACCTCGGCAGCCAGTACCTCGTCGATGCCACCCTGAGCGCGGATGCCAAGGAGGACGCGGTCAACGCGATGGTGCGCCAGGCCTTCAAGCCGGAGTTCCTCAACCGCCTCGACGACATCGTGATCTTCAGCGCCCTGTCCAAGGACGACCTCGCCCAGATCGTGGAGCTCTACATCGACAGGCTCGCCCGGCGCCTCCAGGACCGCCGGCTCGATCTCGCGGTGACCCCGGATGCCCGCAGCTGGCTCGCCGAGCGCGGCTACGACCCGATCTACGGTGCTCGACCGCTTCGTCGCCTGATGCAGCACGAGATCGACGACAAGCTCGCCACCGCTCTGCTCAGTGGCGAGATCCGCGATGGGGACATCGTGATCGTGGACCTCGACTCCGACAACGACACGCTCAGCATCCGCAAGGGGGAAGTGCCCGCCGACGAGTAGCCCCGCGCCCGCGAGTGACACCTGCGCCCGCAAATTCGGGCGCGTGTGTCACTCGCGGGCGCGGGAGCTCTTCGGCCTCGCCCTGTTAGCCTGATTCGCGATGTCATCTCCCTCGACGCGCGAGCGCCTACAGCAGCCGAAGTCGGCACCGAAGCACTTCCTCCCGCACGTGCAGGGACTGCGGGCGGTGGCCGTGATCCTCGTCGTGCTCTACCACTTCTGGCCCGGGCGCCTCTCGGGCGGTTACATCGGCGTCGATATCTTCTTCGTGATCTCCGGGTTCCTGATCACGGGCCAGCTCGCGCGGGAGCTCGAGCGCACCGGTCGGATCGCGCTGCCCGCCTTCTGGGCGAAGCGCGTGCGCCGGCTGTTGCCGGCATCCATCACCGTGCTCATCTTTGCAACGCTCGCCACGCTGTTCATCCTGCCGCTGTCGAGCCTCCTCGACTCGCTCAAAGAGATCCTGGCCAGCACCTTCTACGTCGAGAACTGGTCGCTCGCGATCGGTTCGGTGAACTACCTGTCCTCCCACGACGCGACGGCCGCGCAGCACTACTGGTCACTGTCGCTCGAGGAGCAGTTCTACGTGTTCTGGCCGCTCTTGCTGCTCTTCGCAACCTGGGTCGGGGTCAAATTCTTCGCCAATCGTCGCTGGCTGCCGATGATCGGCCTCGTGGTGGTGGTGAGCCTGCTCTCGCTCATCGTCTCTCTCGCCTACACGGCTACGAATCCGGCCGAGGCCTTCTTCGTCACTTTCACCCGCGTGTGGGAGTTCGGCGCCGGGGCGATCCTCGCTCTGCTGCCGAAGTGGCGACCGCGGGGCGCGATCTGGCCCAACGTGCTCGGCTACGCCGGGCTGGTCGCGATCCTCATCGCCAGCTACCGGTACGGACCCAACACCCCGTTCCCCGGAACGGCGGCCCTCGTGCCGGTGCTCGGCGCAGTCGCCGTGATCGCGTCGTCCCGGGCCGAGCGCTGGTGGGACATCGGATCCGTGCTCGGCGGACGGCCGCAGCGCTTCATCGGCGACATCTCATACTCCGTGTACCTCTGGCACTGGCCGCTCATCGTCATCGCCCCCTTCATCCCGGGGTGGGGCCTCGACGGCATCAACCGCATCGCCCTCCTGCTCGCCTCCTTCGTGCTCGGCTGGCTGACCAAGCGCTACATCGAGGATCCCGCGCGCACCTGGACCGTGCTCCTCCGTCGTCCGCCGCGGGCGACCTACGCCTTCATGGGCGTGCTCATGCTCGTCTCGACCCTCTTCGTCGCCGGCACCTTCGCGGTGCAGAATCCGAAGTACCAGGCTGCGGCGGCAGAACTCGCCTCGATCAGTGCGGATCCGCCCGCCTGCTTCGGGGCAGAAGCATCCGCCGACTGCCAGAATCCGAAGCTCGCGACCGCTGTGATCCCGAGCGCCGGTTTCGGCAACGCCGACAAGCCGGGGCACGACGAATGCTTCGTTCAGCTCAACGAGTCAGCGGTCACGGCCTGCACCTTCGGTTCGAAAGCGGCGGACGCGCCGAGAGTAGCCCTCATCGGCGACAGTCACGCCTACCAGTACATCGAGACGATGATCTCGCTCGCCGACAGGAACGGCTGGGCCCTCACCACCTACCTCAAGGGCGCCTGCCCCTGGAATACGACTCCGATCGGCGGGCCGAGCCCGGCCTTCACGGACTCGTGCCAGCAGTGGCTCGGCAACCTGAAGGCGACCCTTGCCAAACAGCCCACCTATGACGCGATCTTCGTGACCGCGCTTCACGACACCCCCTATGTGACAACCGGGGGAGAGGCGGCGATCGCCGCGGGCTTCTCCTCGGCCTGGAAGCAGGCGAAGGGCGCGCCGATCGTCGCCCTCGTGGACAACCCCGACTTCCTCAGCGACCCCAACAAGTGCCTGCGTCTCAGCTCGCCGCGGGACTGCACGGAGCCGCGAAAGGACGTGCTCGCAGCGACGGATCCGATCGCGGTCGCGGCGACGGCGAGCGGGGCATCCCTCCTCGATTTCACCGACAAGTACTGCGACGAGAAGTCGTGTTTCAGCGTGGTCGGTGGTGCAAACGTCTACCGTGACCAGGATCACCTCACCGTCACCTGGACCCGCACGCTCTCCACCCAGATCGGCACGGCGATCACAGCGGCGCTCGGGCGCTGACCGCGGTCGGGCGTAGCCCCACACGCAAATAAACTGGAGACATGCGTGCAACCCTGATCCACGGCGAGCGGGACATCCGCCTCGAAGACGTGGCCGACCCCCAGCTCATCACCGCCACCGATGCCATCGTCAGAGTCGTCGCTGCCTGCGTCTGTGGGTCCGACCTCTGGCCCTACCGGGGAGTCACCCCCACGAAGCATCCGCACCGCATCGGGCACGAGTTCGTCGGAATCGTGACGGAGACCGGCGACGAGGTGTCGAAGATCCGCGTCGGCGACTTCGTGATCGCCCCGTTCTACCACTGCGACATGACCTGTGTGAACTGCCTCAACGGGGTCAGCACCTCCTGCCTCGACGGTGGCTGGTGGGGAACGGATGACCGCAACGGCAATTTTGTGGACGGTGCGCAGGGCGAATTCGTGCGGGTGCCGCACGCCGACGGCACTCTCGTCGCCACCCCGGCGCAGCCACGCCCGGAGCAGATCCCCGGCCTCCTCACGCTCGCCGATGTGATGGGCACCGGACACCACGCGGCATTCTCGGCGGGGGTCACCACGGGTGATTCCGTCGTGGTCGTCGGCGACGGCGCGGTCGGGCTCTGTGCGATCATCGCGGCCAAGCGCCTCGGCGCGACCCGCATCATCGCGATGTCGCGCCATGCCGACCGGCAGGCGCTCGCGACCGAGTTCGGGGCCACCGACATCGTCGAGGAGCGTGGCGACGAGGGAGTCGCCCGGGTCAAGGAGTTGCTCGGTGGAGTGGGGGCGGACCGGGTGCTCGAGTGCGTCGGCACGAAGGAGTCGATGGACCAGGCCATACGCACCGCCCGTCCGGGAGGTCGCATCGGTTACGTCGGCGTGCCGAACGGCGGATCGGAGTTGCCGATCCGCTCACTGTTCGGCGCCAACATCGGCGTCGCCGGCGGAGTCGCGCCTGTGCGCAACTACATCGAGGAGCTGCTGCCGGAGGTGCTCTCTGGGGCCATCACGCCCGGCCGGGTTTTCGACCTCGAGCTGCCGCTCGCGGAGGTCGCCGAGGCCTACGACGCCATGGACGACCGTCGCGCGGTGAAGGTGCTCCTGCGCCCGTAG
The DNA here is from genome assembly GCF_054880895.1 of Lacisediminihabitans sp. FW035. Taxonomy (NCBI): domain Bacteria; kingdom Bacillati; phylum Actinomycetota; class Actinomycetes; order Micrococcales; family Microbacteriaceae; genus Lacisediminihabitans; species Lacisediminihabitans sp. FW035. The sequence continues at coordinate 3,698,005 of NZ_CM142187.1, read as the reverse complement.
GCCGCTGTAGCACCTGCCCGTGGCCCGTGGCCTCTCTTCTCCCGACCACCTCCCGTTTTTGCGACCACCTCACTGTGTGAACACCGAGGTGGTCGCAAAAACGGGGGATGGACGGATGGGCGGGAGATGGATGGGCGGGAGATTACGCGCCGAGTTCTTCCACTATTGCGGCGACGAACGCATCCACGTCGGCCTCCGTGGTGTCGAACGCGGTCATCCAGCGCACCTCACCCGCCGCGCGATCCCAGTCGTAGAAACGGAACTTCTCCTTCAGTCGGTCGGCCGACTCGTTGGGCAGAACGGCGAACACCGCGTTCGCCGTGGTCTCCTGGCTGAACGCGAGATTCGTGACGCGCCCGTCGCCGATCGCATCCTCGAGTGAGCGACGCAGGTGCCCGGCCATCGCATTGGCGTGGTTGGCCGAACGACGGTAGAGGTCGTTGCTGAGCAGCGCGATGAGCTGGGCCGACACGAAGCGCATCTTCGAGGCGAGTTGCATGTTGAGCTTGCGAAGGAAGATGAGGCCGTCCGAGACGTCCGGGTTCAGCACCACGATCGCCTCGCCGTAGAGCAGGCCGTTCTTGGTGCCGCCGAAGCTCAGGATGTCGACGCCGGCATCCGTCGTGAAGTCGCGGAATGGCACCTGCAGCGCCGCCGCCGCGTTGGAGATGCGCGCGCCATCCATGTGCAGCACCATGCCCTTGGAGTGCACATGTTCGGCGATCGCCCGCACTTCCTCGATCGAATAGAGCGTGCCGAGCTCGGTGGTCTGCGTGATGCTCACCGCGAGCGGCTGCGCGCGGTGCTCGTCTCCCCAGCCCCAGGCCTCCCGGTCGATCAGCTCGGGGGTGAGCTTGCCGTCCGGTGCAGGCACAGTGAGCAGCTTCAGGCCGCTGATGCGCTCGGGAGCCCCGTTCTCATCGGTGTGGATGTGGGCGGTCGAGGTGGCGACCACCGCGCCCCAGCGGGGCAGAACAGATGTCAGCGCAGTGACATTGGCACCGGTGCCGTTGAACACGGGGAATGCCTCGGCCCGCTCGCCGAAGTGCTCCTTCATGACCTCCTGGAGGCGGGCGGTGTAGACATCCTCCCCGTAGGCGATCTGGTGGCCGCCATTGGCGTCGGCGATCGCCGCGAGCACCTCGGGGTGGGCCCCGGCGTAGTTGTCGGAGGCGAAGCCGCGGTAGTTCGTGTCGTGGAGCGTGGTCATTGGACCAGTCTGCCATTCGCGGGTTGCGCGTCCGTGCTGGGGGCGCCGCGGCGAAGCGGGGCGTAGGCGGACATTCGGGGCCGGCGTGCCAGCCCGGAGTGTCCGCATACGCCCGCATTCGCGAAACTCCGGTCGCGAAACTTCGGTAGCGAAACTACGGTCGCGAAACTACGGTAGCGAAACTACGGTGCGCGCGACCGCGACGCACGCCCGTCAGCGGGCGAGCGCCTCGCGCAGCTTCACCCGGCCCCCCATGCGCAGAAGGGAGTTCTCGTAGATGCGCGAGCCGATCACGATCACGAATGCCGTCGAAACCAGCAGGATCACGAGGGAGAGCAGCGGTTCCCACCACTCGGCTGTGCCGAGGAAGATTCGCATCGGCATCCCCACCGGTGCCGAGAACGGCACATATGACATGATGCCGAGCACGATCGGATTGTCGTTGAAGATGATCACGAGCAGGTAGGGCACCATCACCAGCATCGTGACCGGGGTGGTGACCGAGGCCATGTCCTCCTGCCGGGAGACGAGGGATGCCGCGGCGGCGAAGAGCGCCGCGAGCAACACGAACCCGAAGGCGAAGAACACGACGAACCAGATGATCGACGGTCCGAGCGTGCCGAGCAGTGTGGATTGCCCGGTGACGAGCAACCCCACCCCGGCGAGGATGGCGATGAGGGCGATTTGCCCGAAGGCGAGGATGCTGTTGCCGAGCACCTTGCCCGCAAGGAGGGTGCGCACCGGGATTGTCGACATGAGGATCTCCACCACCCGTGTGGCCTTCTCCTCGACGACGCTCTGCGCGATGGTCGAGCCGAAGGTCACCGCCGACATGAAGAACACCAGCCCGAAGCCGAGCGCGACGAAGTAGATGAGCAGCGGATTCTTCTTCGAGGTGTCGAGGATCTTCACATCGGGAGCGACGCTCACCGCGGAGATCACCTCGGATGGCGCCGCATCGAGCCCGATGACGGTGATGCCGAGCGTCGACACCGTCGAGTTCGACACGATGGCCGCCTCCACGGCTCCCGAGCGCACCAGCTTCTCCGCCGCGGCGCGAGTGTCGACATCCGTCACCGCGAACTGCGGGAGATCGGGCAGGGCGTTGATCACCGAGCGCTGCACGGCCACCTTCGTCGGCTGGGCGTTCGCGCTCGCGATGCTGCCAATCACGATCGACGCGAGCACCGCCAGCAACAGGATGCCCGTTGAGACGAGGAAGGCCTTGCTTCGCAGCCGCATCATGATTTCGCGGTTGGAGACGAGAAGAGTGCTCTGCAGGAAAGTGGGGGCGACGGTGCTCATTGGATGACCTCCCGGAAGATCTGGGCGAGGGATGGATGTTGCGGGGCGAATCGCTGCACGGCGCCGTCGGCGACCGCGCGCTTCAGCACGGACTGGGCCGCTGCGGCATCCGCCGCTTCGAAGAGGGCGTGACCCCCGTCGAAGTCGACGACGGTGACACCGGGTACCTCCCGGAGCCAGCCGAGGTCTCCGTCGACGTCGAGCTCGTAGCGGTCGTGGCCGTGCTCGCGCTGAAGTTGCGCGCGGGAGCCGCTCGCGCGGATCTCGCCGTTCGCGATGATCACCAGGTCGTCGCAGAGGCGCTCCACCAGGTCGAGCTGGTGGCTTGAAAACAGCACCGGGGCCCCGGCAGAGGCGGCGTCCCGCAGCACGGTGAGCACCGAATCCACTCCGAGCGGATCGAGTCCGGAGAACGGCTCGTCGAGCACGAGCACCTCCGGCTTGTGCACGAGGGCCGCCGCGATCTGCGCGCGCTGCTGGTTGCCGAGCGAGAGGCTGTCGACGGTGTCATTGGAGCGGGCGGCGAGGTCGAGGCGTTCGAGCAGGCTCGTCGTGCTGGCGGCGGCATCCCGGACGGTCATGCCGTGGAGCCGGCCGAAGTAGGTGATCTGCTCGGCCACCTTCATCTTCGGGTAGAGGCCGCGCTCCTCCGGCATGTAGCCGAAGAGGCGACGGTCGTCGCCCGTGAGGGGCGCACCGCCGAGGCTCACTGACCCGGAATCGGCCGAAAGCACCCCGAGGATGATGCGCATCGTCGTGGTCTTTCCGGCACCGTTGCCGCCGACGAAGCCGGTGATTCGGCCGTCCCCCACGCCGAAACTCACGTCGTTGAGCGCGGTCCGACCGCCGTACTTCTTGGTCACCCTGTCGACCTGCAGCATCATGCTCCTGTCCGTTGTGATGTCAACCGTATGACGCGGCGGGAAGCGGGGCATCCCCCACGCGGTGGTTTTCCCGCTCCCTCCGACGGGGGAGTCTCAGCTGCGCGCCACGATGCCGTGCTCGTAGGCGAAGACCACGGCATGCACCCGATCGCGCACGCCGAGCTTCTGCAGGACTTTCGAGACGTGGGACTTCACAGTGGCCTCGCCGACGTAGAGGGCGTGGGCGATCTCGGAGTTGCTCATGCCCCGCGCGAGCAGCCCGAGCACCTCGCGCTCCCGCCCACTCAGGTCGTCGAGTGCCGGGTTCACCGTCGGCGGGGTCGCGGACCGACCCGCGCATCGTTCGATCACCCGCCGCGTGACATCCGGGGCGAGGAGGGCGTCACCGCGGCCGATGATCTGCACCGCTTCGATGAGCTTCTCCGGCGTCGAATTCTTCAGCAGGAAGCCGCTCGCCCCGGCCGTGAGCGCATCGAACAGGTAGTCGTCGCGATCGAAGGTGGTGAGGATGAGTACGCCGGTGCCCGGCGCCTGGACAGCGATGCGGCGAGCGGCTTCGAGGCCGTCCATGACCGGCATCTGCACATCCATGCAGACCACGTCGGGGCGCAGGTCGAGCACCTTCGAAAGGGCCTCCTCGCCGTTCCTGGCCTCGCCGACGACCGTGATGCCCGGTTCGCTCTGCAGGATCACCGAGAACCCCGCCCGCACGAGGTCCTGGTCGTCGACGATGAGCACGCGGAGGTCGGTCATCGCTTACGCCTCCCCGGTGGGGATGCGCGCGCGCACGAGGTAGCCGCCCCTGGCGCGCGGGCCGATCTGGATGGTGCCGCCGACGGCATCCACCCGCTCACGCATCCCGAGGTGGCCGTGGCCCGTTCCGGAGGCGGCGACGGCCGAGCCGGTGCCGGTGTCCCCGAGTTCGAGCTCGACGGCATCGTCGAGATAGCGCAACCGCAGGTCTATCTCGGCGCCCGGGCCGGCGTGCTTGAGGGTGTTCGTGATGGCCTCCTGCGCGATCCGGTACAGCGTTGCTCCGATCGTAGGCGGCACCGGGCGCTCGGTGCCGACGGTGCGCGAGAGGATCGTGACGCCCGCTCCCCGGGTGTCGGCGACGAGGGTCGAGAGCTGATCGATGCCGCGGGTGCTCGGGGCGTCGCCGGCCGGGTGCTCGTCGTCACGCAGGGTGGTGAGCATGCGGTGGAGCTCCGCGACAGCAGTGCGGGCGCTCGACTCGATGGAGCGGAGGGATGCCGCGGCTCCGGCCGGATCGGAATCGACGACTCGACGAGCCGCGCCCGCCTGCACGCCCATCACGGACACGTGGTGGGCGACGATGTCGTGCAGGTCCCTGGCGATCCGCACGCGTTCGAGCGACACCGCCCGCTGAGCATTGATCTCCCGTTCGGCGGCGAGCTCGGCAGTTCGGGCGACGAGTGCCGAACGCTCGCGGGCCGCAGCCCAGGCTCGATCGCCGAAGTAGAACGCCCCGCCGAAGTAGAGCAGGTTGGTCACGATCTGCAGCAGGCCGAAGGCGACGATGGGGGAGATCGCGGTGCTGCGGGGGAGGTTCGCGAGGGAGCCGGGGTCGGAGGCATGCGCGACGAGCGCGATGAAGAGCCACACGAACATCCCGATGACGATCACCACCCGCACGATCGTGGCGCGGCCCCGATGGCGCCCCCAGGCGCCCACCGAGTACAGGGCGATGAACAGGGAGATGTTGGCGAAGAGCGCCTCCGGCACGGAGAGGATCTGAGCGAGAGCGAAGACGACGGCCACCACCATCGCGACGGCCTCCGGCCAGCGACGACGCAACGCCAGCGGAGCCGCGCACACGACCACGTAGATCGCGCTGATCCAGATCGCGGACGGATGCTCGGAGTAGCCGGCGCTCTGGGAGAGCAGCACGCTCAGCGCGGTCGCCCCGAGCATCACGGCCGCGAGCGCCGCATCCCGCACGTACTCCCGGCGCTCGGGCTCGGGTCGCACCCAGTCCCGGTCGATGCCGCCGGGGATCTCGCGCCGACGGTGGGCGCTCGACGGTTCGGTCACGCCGTCAACGCTAGTCCGCACGGTCGTGCGGGGAATCCCCCCTGAGACGGAGACGTCGGTCCGCCAGCGGACGCACTCGTCTGAGCGGCCCGTGACGGCCGTGTGCCGGGGGGGAGCCAGCACCTGCCCACGCAGGTGACTGGCGAGAAGTACACCTTCATTAGTGCGACGAACATGCACTTGTCGCCAGTCAGTGCTTCGGGAGAGCGTGCTGCAGGGCGCTCGCGGCAAAGGTAGTAGCGATCTGATTGAAGGGGTTGCATTCTGCGGACATCCGGCTTAGGTTGACTAAACCGGTTCAGAAAGCTGCCGGACGGTGCGATTCGATCCGCACAACTCACGAAAAAGCACGACACGACCAGCACGACACGCACGACCCAGATCGAAGTGCCACCGGTTCAGACGACTGCCGGCGGCCAATGCGCGACCAGCACGAACGGCGCGACCGGCACGAACGGCGCGACCAGCATCGACCGGCACGACACGACACCGGTTCAGACCACTGCCGGTGATCCAGACACTCAGGGTGGAGTAGTTCATGGCTAAACAGCGCGCGACGATCACCGATGTCGCCCGGACCGCCGGCGTGAGCAAGGGCTTGGTGTCCTTCGCCCTCAACGATCGTCCGGGAGTATCGCCGGAGACTCGTGCCCGCATCCTGCTCGTCGCCGATGAGCTCGGATGGCGTCCAAGCGTCCGGGCGCGTTCGCTCAGCACCGACCGGTCCTTCGCCCTCGGACTGGTCATCGCCCGTGACCCCGAGGTCATGTCAGGAGACCCCTTCTTCCCCGCCTTCATCTCGGGAATCGAGACCGCCCTCGCCCCGGTCGGCCAGGCCCTCGTGCTGAGCGTCGTTGGTAGCGAGGCGGAGGAGGAGGCGAGCTATCGGCAGCTCGCCGACCACGACCGGGTCGACGGTGTGATCCTCACCGACCTGCGTCGCGACGATCCGCGCATCGCGCTCGTCTCGCGGCTCGGACTGCGCGCGATCACCATCGGGCATCCGGATGTCGCCTCAGACCTCCCGTCGGTGACGGTCGACGACACCCCCGGCATCAACTCAGCGGTCGAGCACCTCGTGGCACTCGGTCACCGCCGCATCGCCCACGTCGCCGGGCCCTCTCGCATGCTCCACGGCGTACGACGCAGCGAGTCCTTCCTGGCCACGCTGTCCGCGCACGGTCTCGACGGGATTGTGGTCGAGACCGACTTCACCGCTGCCGGAGGGGCGCGGGCCACCGCCGAAATCCTCGCGCTGTCCCACCGCCCGACCGCGATCGTCTATTCGAACGACGTGATGGCGATCGCGGGCCTCGGGGTCGCCGGTCGCGCCGGGCTCTCGGTGCCCGGCGACCTCTCGATCACCGGATTCGACGGCAGCGACATCGGCGCCCACCTGTTCCCCTCGCTTACAACGGTCACTACGGAGGTGCAGGAATGGGGCCGCCAGGCGGCCGGACTCCTGCTGCGCGTAATCGCCGGCGACGAGGTCGACGACATCGAACTTCCCCCGGCGCGACTCGTGATCCGCGAGTCCAGCGCCGCGCCATCCGTTGCCATTCCCTGACACCCCGAACCCCCATTCCCTGAAACCCCAGAGAAACCGAAGAGAAGGAAAGACTGTGCAAAGAAGAACAGTTATCGCCGCGACAGTGCTCGCCGGCGCGCTCGCCCTCACCGCCTGCAGTGGCGGCGGTGGGTCCACCACCACGACCGGCAAGGGTCCGATCACCATCTGGTACTCGAACAACGAGCAGGAAGTGGCCTGGGGCAAGCAGATGGTCACCGCCTGGAACGCCGCGCACCCCGACGAGAAGGTGAAGGGCCAGGAGATCCCGGCCGGAAAGAGCAGCGAGGAAGTGATCGGCGCAGCAATCGCCGCGGGAAACACCCCCTGCCTCATCTACAACACCGCACCATCCGCCGTCGGCCAGTTCGAGAAGCAGGGTGGCCTCGTCGACATTTCCAAGATCTCGGATGGCGCCTCGTACATCGAGGCTCGCAGCGGAAAGGTCGCCGACCAGTACAAGAACACGGCCGGCGAGTATTTCCAGATGCCGTGGAAGTCCAACCCCGTCGTGATCTTCTACAACAAGGACATGTTCGCGAAGGCCGGACTGGATCCCGAGAACCCGAAGCTCTCCACCTACGCCGACTTCATCGACACGTCGAAGAAGCTGGTCGCCGCGGGAGTCGCCAAGGTGGCCATCCAGCCGGCCCCCACCAGCGAGTTCTTCCAGACGCAGTTCGACTTCTACCCGCTGTATGCCGCGGCTACCGGTGGGAAGCAGATCGTGGCCGACAACAAGGCCACGTTCGCCACCCAGGACGGCTACGACGTCGCCGACTTCTGGCAGACGATGTACAAGGACAAGCTGTCGAGCCCGGAGCAGTACACCGGAGACTCCTTCGCGTCCGGCAACTCGGCCATGGCGATCGTCGGCCCGTGGGCCGTATCCGTCTATAAGGACGTGAACTGGGGATCGGTGCCCGTGCCGACCAAGGACGGCATCGCGGCCGACAAGACCTGGACTTTCAGCGACGCCAAGAACATCGGGCTCTATTCCGCCTGCAAGAACCAGGGCACGGCCTGGGACGTGCTGAAGTTCTCGACGAGCAAGGCCCAGGACCAGAAGCTGCTCGAGATCACCGGGCAGATGCCGCTGCGTTCCGACCTGCAGACGACTTACGCCGGCTATTTCGACAAGAACCCCGCCTACAAGGCGTTCGGCGACCAGGCCTCGCGCACCGTCGAGGTGCCGCCGGGGCCCAATACCGTCGAAATGCTCCAGGCGTTCCGCGATGCCTGGACGAAGACTGTCGTCACCGGCGACGGCGACGTGAAGAGCGCCCTGAAGGACGCAGCATCGAAGATCGACACGATCGCGAAGCAGAAGTAGGGATGTCCACCACGCTGACCCCTCCGGCGGTCGCCCGACCGCCGGAGGGGCGAAAGCCCGCCCGGAAAGGCACCCTTCGGGAACGCGTCCTGGGAAAGCATCCGCTCGGCCTGCTGTTCAGCGCGCCGTACCTGGTGTTCGTGGTCCTGGTCTTCGCCTATCCGCTGGTCTACTCCGTGTGGATCTCGTTCCACGACTTCTTCTTCGCGGCGCCCGGTGCCCAGGTCGAGCGTCCGTTCGTCGGCCTGCAGAACTACATCACCGCGTTCAGCGATCCGGCGGTCATCCGCTCGTTCGGCAATGTCGGTATCTTCCTGCTGATCAACGTGCCGCTCACCGTCGTGCTCTCGCTGCTGTTGGCGAGTGCGCTCAACAAGGTCACCCGCTTCCGGGCGTTCCTGCGAGTGAGCTTCTACGTGCCCTACCTCACGGCGAGTGTGGCGGTCGTCGCCGTCTGGCTCTTCCTCTTCAATGGCAACGGCATCGTGAACCAGGTTCTCGGGCCGCTCGCGCCGAGCCCGTCCTGGCTGGTCAATCCGCACTGGGCGATGCCGTCGATCGCGCTCTTCGTCACCTGGAAGCAGCTCGGGTTCTACATTTTGCTCTACCTCGCGGCCCTCCAGGCCGTGCCAAAGGAGCTTTACGAATCGGCCTCCACCGACGGGGCGGGTGCCGTGCGCAGCTTCTTCTCCGTGACGGTGCCGGGAGTGCGACCGGCCACCGTGCTCGTGCTGCTCGTCTCGACGGTGACCGGGGCGAACCTGTTCACCGAGCCCTACCTGCTCACGGGAGGAGGCGGGCCCAACGGGGCATCCGCCTCGCCGGTGTTGATCATGTACCAGGACGGGCTGCAGCAGGGGCATCCGGATACCGCCGCGGCCATCGGGGTCGTGCTGGTGATCGTGGTACTCGGTATCGCTTTCTTGCAGAACCGCTTCGCCGGAGGGAACGACTGATGGCCGCCAGGAAAAGCACGGACGTCTTCTCGCACACCCGGATGTCGCGCCCCCAGCGCATCCTCCGGGGAGTGGTGCTCGGCATCGGCGCCCTCGCCTTCCTCTTTCCCTTCTACTACATGGTGATCGGATCGCTGCAGGCCAAGCCCGACCCCTCGGTCGCCGGCGCCTTCCCCAACCCGGCCAATATCACGGGGGAGAACTACGTGCAGATCAACGATCGGATCAACCTGTTCCAGGGGTTGCTCAATTCGGGCATCTTCACGGGCGGCGTGCTGCTCGGCACCATGGTGTTCGGACTGCTCGTCGGGTATGCGCTCGCCGTGCTGCAGTGGCGGGGTCGCGGAGTGACCTTCGCGCTCGCGCTGCTGGTGCAGGTGATCCCGTTCCAGCTGCTGATGATCCCGCTGTACGTGCTCATCGCCCGTGACTACGGACTCGCCGACAACTACGTCGGCATGATCCTGCCGTTCTTCATCAACTCCACGGCGGTCGTGATCTTCCGGCAGTACTTCCTGCAGCTGCCCAAGGAGCTGTTCGAGGCGGCACGGATCGACGGGGCGAGTGAACTCGTGCTTCTCTGGCGTATCGCGATCCCACTGGTGCGGCCCGGGCTCATCACTGTGGTGCTGCTCACCTTCATCGGCCCCTGGAACGAGTTCCTCTGGCCGTTCCTGGTGACCAAGGAGGCGAGCCTGCAGCCGCTGGCCGTCTCGCTCGCCAACTACATCTCCAACATCGCGGCCTCGGCATCCAATCCGTTCGGCGCCACCCTCGCGGGTGCGGTCGTGCTGGCTGCGCCGGTCGTCGTGCTGTTCATCGTGTTCCAGAGGTACTTCGTCTCGACCAATATCGGCTCGGGCGTGAAAGGTTGACCATGTTCCCCTTCCCCTACTCCCTCACCCGCACCGGAGTGATCATGACTCCGCTGCCGGGCGACGACCTGGAGGCGGAGGGCGTGCTCAATCCCGCCACCGGGCATTCGGATGACGGCACGCTCTACCTCCTTCCCCGCATGGTGGCCACCGGCAATGTGAGCCGGGTCGGGCTTGCCCGCGTGGTCATCGAGGGCGGCGTGCCGGTGGGAGTGGAACGCGAGGGCGTAGTGCTGCAACCGGAACGGTCATGGGAGCGGGGCGCGAAGAACTCCGGCACCGAGGATCCGCGAGTCACCTTCATCCCCCGACTCGGGCTCCACGTGATGACGTACGTGGCGTTCGGCCCGCTCGGTCCGCGAACCGCGGTCGCGACATCCACCGACCTGAGGCAGTGGACGAGGCTCGGCCCGGCGCTCTTCGAATTCGACGACGCGCTCGATATCGACCTCAACCTGTTCCACAACAAGGACACGGTGTTCTTCCCCGAGCCGGTGACCGCACCGGACGGGGTGGAGAGCTTCGCGGTGCTGCACCGCCCGATGTGGGATCTCGGCGAGATCAAGCCGGGAGAGCTGCGCACTATCCCGGCCGGCATCACCGACGAGAGGCAGAGCATCTGGATCAGCTACGTGCCCGTCGCCGAGGTGGTGGCCGACATCCGCTCGATCGTACTCTGGCGCGGGCACCGGATGCTCGCCGCCCCCGAAGCGCCCTTCGAGGAGCTGAAGATCGGGGGCGGCCCGCCTCCCGTACGGGTCGACGAGGGCTGGCTGGTGCTGTATCACGGGGTCACCGGCGAGATCGACGAGGCATTCACGCAGCAGCAGAAGGTGAACTATTCCGCCGGCGGCATGATCCTGGATGCCGAGGACCCGACGAAGATCCTGGCCCGCACCGCCGAGCCGCTGCTCGCCGCCGAGACCGAGGATGAGCGCAGCGGAATCGTGCCGAACGTGGTCTTCCCCACGGCGATCGAGCGCATCGAGGGCCAGCTCTTCGTCTTCTACGGCATGGCGGACTCCAAGATCGGGGTCGCCCGCATCGACCGCGTGTAAGCCCTCGCCGCCGCGATCGTTCCCGTTCGTCGCTCTTGTTCCTGTTCGTCAGGGCCCATTCCTGAAAAGCGGGAACACTCGCACACATCCTCAACGAAAGGACAGTTCAATGAAGAACTCCATCTCGCGTCGCTTCGTCGCCGGGCTCGCCGTCATGGCGGTGATCGGATCGGTGTCGCTCGCCTCCGGCGCGGCCGGCGCAGACGGCGCTGACGCGACACGTGCACCGGCACGCCTCACCAATCTCGCGCATCTCGACTTCCTGCTCGACACCGCGTCCCCGGGCGCGATCGATGGCCACACCACCTATCGCCTCACGCAGGAACCGGCGATCACGATGCCGTGGACCTACGCGGACTCGCGTCCGGGTGGCACCTTCGCCCGGGTCGGCGGTGGACCGCTCGATGCAGCGACCGGCCACTACGGCCAGGGTGCGTACAACGCTGATGACATCACCAGGGCCGCGGTCGTCTACCTGCGGGACTGGAAGCAGACCGGCTCAGCGACGAGCCGCACGAAGGCGTATGAGCTGCTGCGATCCGTCGCCTATTTCCAGACCGTGACTGGACCGGACGCCGGAAACGTCGTGCTCTGGATGCAAGCCGATGGCACCTTCAATCCGTCGCCGGTGCCGGTGGAGCTGCCCGATCCCTCCGACAGCGGCGCGAGCTATTGGCTCGCCCGCAGCCTGTGGGCATTCGGCGAAGGGTACGCCGCCTTCAAGGACGCCGATCCGAGTTTCGCGGGCTTCCTGCAGCAGCGCCTCCAACTCGGAGTGGCCGCGCTCAACCGCGAGGTGCTGAACAAATACGGAACCTACGCCATCGCCGATGGCGCCCGCGTGCCCGCCTGGCTCATCGTCGATGGTGCGGATGCCACGGCAGAGGCCGTCCTCGGCCTGAGCGCCTACTCTGCCGAGGCCCCGGCGGATGCCACCTCCCGCACCGCGCTTTCGCAGCTCGCGGAGGGCATCTCGAAGATGGGCTCCGGATCATCCACCCAGTGGCCTTATGGCGCGATCCTGCCGTGGGCGGAGTCCCGGTCGATGTGGCATGCCTATGCGTCGCAGATGCCGGCGGCGCTCGCCGCGGCCTCCACGGTGCTGAAGAAGCCGGCACTGCTCGAGCCGGCGGTCGCGGACTCGGTCGGGTTCACCACCGAACTCCTCGCGGCCGGTGGGCCCGACAACGGGTGGTATCCCACGCCGGTCGACACCACCCAGATCGCCTATGGTGCGGATTCCCGGCTGCAGTCGCTGCTCGCCGTTGCCGCTGCGGGGGCCCGCCCCGGCATCCGCGAACTCGCCGGTATCGCCGGGTCCTGGTACTTCGGCGCCAATCCCTCGGGGAAACCGACCTACGATCCCACCACGGGGGTCACCTTCGACGGCGTGCAGCCGGACGGCACGGTCAACCACAACTCCGGGGCGGAGAGCACGATCCACGGGCTCCTTTCCATGCTCGCTCTCGATGCGAATCCGGATGTCGCGGCGCGCGCCGTCGCGACGCCGGTCTCCGTCTCGCACGACGGTCTCACCGTCGTGCAGGCGGAGTCCTCACCGGCGACAACGGGCGCAGTCGTGACTCCCGCCTCGGCCTGGACCGGCGAGTCGCAGTTCGGGGGCGGTGCCTACCTGTCCTTGCCGACGGGTTCGACCGCGACTCTCGCGATACCGGCCGGATCGGGTGCCCGGCATCTCGAGCCGGTGACCTTCCAGCCCAACCCGGGTTCGGCATCCTCGGTGTGGACGGCGGGCCGACTGCCGCTCGGCGTCATCCGCGATGGCGTCGGCGCGCCGGGGATCACCGCCGTGCCCGGCGCGCTGCTGCCGCAGACGCTTACGCTGCCGATCGGCGCCGGGGCGACGACCGTTACCGCTCGTGCCACCTCCGGAACCGTGCAGCTGGATGCCGTTATCGTGCGCCCGCTGGTGTCGCGTCTCGTGCTGCGCGGCGCTTCGGCCTCGACCGAATTGGTGCACTCGACCTCCGCTCTCCCGCTGCCCGCCCGGGTGGGCTCGGCGGCGGAGCGCGCCACCGTGCGCACCTACGATTCGGCGGGTCGTCTGCTGCAGTCGCGGGTCATCTCGGGAGTGGCGACGATCCTGCTTCGACCCGGCGGATTCGCGGTGGTGTCGCGCTGACTTCTTCCTCTGTTGGTCGAGTAGCGAGCGTGTCGAGACCGCACCCTGTTGGTCGAGTAGCGAGCGCTAGCGAGCGTGGGCCCACGTCGCTGGCGCTCCTACTCGACCGGCAGAGCGCTGGCGCTACTCGACCACTGGGCGGTCGCGCCCGGTCAGGCCCGCCGTCGACTCGATAACGGCAGTCATCTTCTTCGAGAGAGCCTCGTAGAACATCGACAGGGGGAACTCGTCGGGCAGCACCGCATCGGTCAAACCCTTCGGAGGGCCATCCAGCGGAAGATCACGCTGAGCCCAATTGGAGGCCGGATGCGGGGTGAGAGTGGTCGACACCAGGTCGTAGGCCGCGAGCCAGTGCGCCGTCTTCGGCCGGTCGATCGACCGCCAGTACAGCTCCTCGATCTCACGACCGAGCGCGATCACCTGGTCAGGAACATCCGCCCAGTCGATCGTGAGGCGGGTGTCGGTCCAGTGCAGCACGTGGTGCTGGTGCAGCCAGGCGAAGAGCAGCTGCCCGCCGACACCGTCGTAGTTGCGCACACGGGTGCCGGTGATCGCGAACCGGAAGATCCGGTCGAAGAGCACGGCGTACTGCACGAGCTTCGCGTGGTCGCGAGTCACCTCGTCGGTGTCCTCTGCGCGTTCGAGGCGCACGGCCTCGCGATACGCGGTGAGGTCGCAGCGCAGTTCCTCGAGCGAGTAGAGGAAGTACGGCATCCGCTGCTTGATCATGAAGGGATCGAACGGCAGGTCACCGCGCATGTGGGTGCGATCGTGGATGAGGTCCCACATCACGAAGGTCTCCTCCGCCAGGTGCTGGTCGTCGAGAAGTCGCGCCGCATCCTCCGGAAGCTCGAGCTTCGTGATCGCGGATGCCTCGCGCACGACCCGGCGGAACCGCGCGGCCTCCCGGTCGGCGAAGATCGCTCCCCAGGTGAAGGTCGGCACCGCGCGCATCGCGATCGTCTCGGGGAACAGCACGGCGGAGTTGGTGTCGTAGCCCTCGGTGAAGTCCACGAACCGAATCGGTACGAACAGTGCGTTCGAGTAATCGCCGGCCTCGAGGGCGGCGACGAACTCCGGCCAGATCACCTCGACGAGCACCGCTTCGACGAGGCGATCGGTGCTGCCGTTCTGCGTGTACATGGGGAACACGACGAGGTGCCGGAGGCCGTCGATGCGATGGAGCTGGGGCTGGAAGGCGGCAAGGGAGTCGAAGAAGTCCGGCACCGGGAATCCCCGGGTGCTCCAGTGCTCGAAGTCCACGGCGGCGGCACGCAGGTAGGCCTCGTCGTGCGGGAACACCGGCACGAAGCCACGAAGGTGCTCGGCGATGGTGGAGACCAGGTCACGGGCATCCGCGTGATGCGCGCTGTCCGGAATGCTGCCGTCCTGCACCTGCAGCGGGCGGAGTGCCGAGACGGCGGCCTTGAGGGTGACCCAGGCTGCGGAATGTTCGACGCCGGAGGCGGACGAGAGGGCACCGTCTTCGAGAACCTCAGGCTCCCCGACGATTGCGCTGCTGGCTGCTGATGCTGCGTATGACATGGTTCGACCTCCGATCCCCACAAGAAACGACGAGACGACGCGAAAGGCGTCTGCTTCGAGGGTATCTGCACGATCGCGCCGTTTGGTTGTCATCGGCGCGGGAAAGTTGCACAGGGAGGCGGTCTCCACGCAGAAGGCGTGCGCACTCCGAGCCAGCGCCGAAGACACGTCAGCGGACTGGTCGTTCGGGCGACCAGTCCGCCGGATCGCCTGGGTAAGGGGCGACGTGGCTCACAGTTCACCGCCATCGCTCGATCCGGGTGGAATATCGAGCGGGAATTCGAGGCGGAAAAACCGAATTCGCACTTTCATGCGCAGGTCAAAGCTAGCAGTATATTGGTCCTCCTAAAGGAGGACACGACCCCCCATTCGGGGTTCTTTTTTAGAGCGCTTCTCCGGCCTCTGCTTCAAGGGCTGCCGTCGGCACAGTGATCAGTCCGAGCATGCGCAGTGCACCTTGGGCCGCCGCGCGGTCGTGGTCACGCGCGGCGGCGATCAGTAACTGCTGGGACTCGCTGAGGGCGCGGAAGTCGATGTAGTCGGGGAGGTAGAGACTTCCCAGCTGGATGAGGTGCACCACCGAATTGATGCCGCGCACCAGTGACGGATTCTGCGAGAGAGTCACCAGGTGATTGAAGAAACGAGCATTGGCCATCGCTACCTTCTGGGGGAGCAACTCGGTGATGCGATCATTCGCGAGCGCCGGATCATCACGCACTGCCGCGAGTTTGCGGGGGTCGAGGGCCCAGCTCACATGCTCGAGGAACAGCTCGTGGTCGGAGCGCATGTCGGCCACCAGTTGCGGCGTCGCGAGAGGGATCACCTCGTTGACCAGGGCACTGTAGAGCGCGACCCAGACCACCATCGCATCCGCAGTCTGCTTGGGGCTGACGAGGGCGACACGGGTGAACCGGCTGGCGGATGCCTCGATGATGCCGATCTCCCGCAGTCGCTGCAGTGCCTCACGCACCGGTGTTCGCGAGACCCCGAGCTGTTGGGCGAGCTCCGAGTCGCTGATCCGCTGCCCCGGCAGCAGGCGTCCCTCGTGAACGGCAGACAGCACACGGTCGAACACCAGGTTCACGACGGGGCTCGTGGCGAAGGACTCCGCCGGCGCATCGGCAGTGCCGGTGCCGGTAGTCGGTGCGTCGCTCACCCTTCGACCCTACCCGGGGCGTCCCGCGTCAGCGGTCAGGACTCGAGCGTTGCGCGCACGCGGCGCAGCATCGGGTGGTGACTAGAAGATCATCGGCCGATCGTCATCTTCCGGCTCGTCGACGGCGAGGTCGACCACGACCGGCACGTGATCGCTCGGGCCGTCGCCCTTGCGTTCGTTACGGTGGATGCTCGCCGCCGTCACGAGGTCGGCGAACGCCGGCGAGCCCATGATGAAGTCGATGCGCATCCCTTCGTTGCGCGGGAAACGCAGCTGCTGGTAGTCCCAGTAGGTGAAGCCCTCCGGGACGCGCGGGCGAACGACATCCGCGAGCCCGATGGTCTCGAACTCGGTGAAGGCGGCGCGCTCGGCCGGAGAGGTGTGGGTGCTGTTCTCGAAGTCCCAGGTGGGCCAGACGTCGGTGTCGAGGGGCGCGATGTTCCAGTCGCCCATGAGGGCGAGCGGAGTGCCCGGATGCTCGGCGAGCCAGGTCTTCGTGTCGGAGGCGAGTCGGGCCAACCAGTCGAGCTTGTAGGCCAGGTGCGGGTCGTCGAGGCTGCGCCCATTGGGCACGTAGAGGCTCCACAGCCGGACGCCCTCAACGGTGACGGCCATCGCGCGGGCCTCGATCGGCGGCGCGCCCTCGACGACGGTCTTGCTGAATCCCGGGGCGGAGGGGAATCCGATCTGCACGTCGTCCATGGGCAGACGGCTCGCGAAGGCCACGCCGTTCCACTGGTTGAGCCCGTGCAACCGCACCTCGTAACCGGCCGCCTCGAAGATCTCGTAGGGGAACTGGTTGTCCTTGCACTTGATCTCTTGCATGCCGAGCACGTCGATGTCCTCCCGCCCGAGCCAGTCGACCACGCGGGCGGCCCGGGTGCGGATGGAGTTCACGTTCCAGGTGGCAACACGCATGACCCCACTTTAATCGACCGGAGCGTGCAGCCGGCGCCGGGTGGGCCCCGCGCTCGACGCCGCCGCGACGGAGTGGCCCGCGAGGAGGAGACCAGTAGAATCGGGGCCGTGACCGACGCCAGGCAGCAGCTCATCGACTACATCTCCGAGGGGGCCGTCTTCCACGGCGACTTCATCCTCACTAGTGGCAAAAAGGCCACCTATTACGTCGACCTGCGCAAGGTGAGCCTCGACCACCGCGTCGCTCCGCTCATCGGCCAGGTGATGCTGGATCTGATCGCGCAGGTCGCGGACGTCTCGGCCGTCGGCGGCATGACCATGGGCGCCGATCCGATCGCCGCCGCCGTGCTTCATCAGGGTGCGGCCCGTGGGCTCTCTTACGACGCCTTCGTGGTGCGCAAGGAGCCGAAGGATCACGGTCGTGGCCGCCAGGTCGAAGGACCGGATCTCGCGGGCAAGCGCGTGATCGTGCTCGAGGACACCTCGACGACCGGCGGATCCCCCCTCGCCGCGATCGAAGCGCTGAAGAAGGTGGGCGCCGAGATCGCCGGAGTGGCCGTGGTCGTCGACCGCGACACCGGAGCCCGCGAAGTCATCGAGGCGGCGGGGTACCCCTATTTCGCGGCGATCGGCCTCGCCGACCTCGGACTGTCGAAGTAGCGAATCGCGCTATGGCGACAGGCACGGACTCCGGGGAGGGCCCCGGGGACAACACCGAACCGCACCCGATCACCTCCCCGTTCGACTGGGGGCTCGGCAGTGCCAGTGCGCCGGTGCCGGCAACGCCGCCAGTGCCGGCTGGGCCGGCGGCGACGCCGGTGCCCGCCGAGCCGGTCTTTCCTGAGGTGATTCCGGCCGAGCCGCCGCCTACTGAGGTGATTCCGGCACCGGCCCGGTCCGAGTCGTATTTCTCCTCCGACTCCGACGAGTACAGCGACCGGGCCGCGCCGATCGATTCGCCGATCGACTCGCTGTTCGGCGAGACGGAATTCAAGGACTACGAGGACGAGCCGCTGGTCGGCCCGATTCCGCCGAGGCTCAATCCGTTCGCCAGTGCCGCGCCCGTCGCATCCGCCGGTGCACCGACGGGGCTGATGACGGAGCCGAACGAGACGTCGACCGTCGCCCGCCCACCGCGCGCGCCGTTCTCCCGCAACCAGAAGCTGCTCTTCTGGGTGGCGGGAGGCGTAATCGCGCTGCTGGTGCTCGCCGTGCTCTTCGTGATCGGCACGAAGATCCCGGGGGCTCCGACGCCGGTCGCCGTCACCAAGAGCGCCGCGCCGAAGGTCTCTCCCTCGCCGACGCCCACCCTGGCCACGACCGGGCCGGCAGCGGCGGGATCACACCTGTGGAGCGACCTGCGCGGTGGCGAATGCATCGATCCCTACACGAACCCGTTCGAGCTGCGGTACACCGTCGTGGACTGCGCGGCGCCGCATCCGGCCCAGATGGTGTTCCGGGGCACCTTCCCCGGTGAGGCGACGGCGGCCTACCCGGGACTCGAGGCGCTGCAGTCCCAGATCAACCTGCTGTGCTCCTCGCCCGGGGTCATCGACCTCGCAACGGCCGGGGTGTACAGCGACGTGCAGTTCCATGCGTCCTACGCGGCGACGGCGGAGGAGTGGGTGAAGGGCCAGCACGACTACTTCTGTTTCGTGAACCGCTCCGGCGGGGAGCCGCTCACCGGAAGCGTTGCGGGCACCCCCGCCAAGTAGCGCCGCCGGCACGCGCCGCGGAACTCCGCCGCCGCCCACCCTGTCGCAAATGCAGGACTCGCTGTGACGGGTGGGGCTCCTGAGGCTCACCTGTCACTCTGGTCACAGGACTTCCTGCATTTCGTGCGTTGGTGGGTGCCGGGGCCGCCAGCGGAGTCGAGGACGGTGCTCTCGCGCGAGCGGGCACGCCACCGGCTAGATCTCGTCTGACTCGATCGGCTCGGGTTCGAGCAGGTCGGCGACGCTGTCCAGGATCTCATCCGGGCGGAACGGATAGCGGTCGATCTCGGCCTGGTCGCTGATGCCGGTGAGCACGAGGATCGTGTGCAGCCCGGCCTCGATCCCGGCGATGATGTCGGTGTCCATGCGGTCGCCGATCATGCCGGTGTTCTCCGAGTGGGCGCCGATCTTGTTCATCGCGGAGCGGAACATCATCGGGTTCGGCTTGCCGACAACGTACGGCTCCTTGCCGGTGGCTTTCGAGATGAGGGCTGCGACGGCCCCGGTGGCCGGAAGCGGCCCGTCGGGGCTCGGCCCCGTCGCATCCGGATTCGTCACGATGAATCGCGATCCGGCCACGATGAGCCGGATGGCCTTGGTGATCGCCTCGAAGGAGTAATTGCGGGTCTCGCCGATCACCACGTAGTCGGGGGCGGTCTCGGTCATGATGAAGCCGGCCTCGTGCAGTGCGGTCGTGATTCCGGCCTCGCCGATCACAAAGGCCGAGCCGCCGGGCACCTGGGAGGCGAGGAAGTCGGCAGTGGCGAGTGCGGAGGTCCAGATGCGGTCCTCTGGCACGTCGAGTCCGGATGCCTTCAGCCGCGCACTGAGGTCGCGGGGCGTGAAGATCGAGTTGTTGGTGAGCACGAGGTAGGGCTTGCCCTGGTCGCGCCACTGCTGCAGCAGAGCGGATGCCCCGGGCACCGGATGGTTCTCGTGAACGAGCACACCGTCCATGTCGGTGAGCCAGCACTCGATTTCGCCGCGATCGGTCATACGGCAATAGTACCGAGCACGCCTATCCTGAAGGTGAGTGGCCCCGTGCGCGGGCGGGCCGGGGACAGCGGGGGTGCATGACCGGGGTACTCGTCGGGTTCGCGATCATCGGCTTCATCATCGCGGTCGGGTACCTGGTGGGGCGACTCGGCATCCTCGGCCCCAATGCCGGCTTCGTCCTCAACCGGATCGTGTTCTTCGTGTTGTCCCCCTGCCTCCTCTTCACCGTGCTGGAGTCGGCGAAGGTCTCGGTGCTGTTCTCCTCGCTCATGGTGGTGTCGCTGGTCGCCGCGCTCATCGCCTTCGTCGGCTATACGGTGATCGCCCGGTTCGTCTGGCGGCGGGGAGTGCCCGAGATCGTGGTGGGCGCTCTCGGCGCCGGCTATGTGAACGCGAACAACATCGGCATCCCGGTGGCGGTCTACGTGCTCGGCAGCGCCGCCTATTCCGCCCCGGTCGTTCTGCTGCAGTTGCTCGTCTTCGCGCCGGTGGCGCTGACGATCCTGGATGTCACCACCACGGGCCGCACCTCGATCGGCGCCGTGCTGCTCAAGCCGATCAGCAATCCGCTCATCATCGGATCCGTCCTCGGGGTGGTGATCGCCGTGACCGGCTGGCACCCGCCGGACGCCGTGCTCAAGCCGTTCGAGCTGCTCGGCGAGGCCGCCGTCCCGGTGGTGCTGCTGGCGTTCGGCATGAGCCTCAGTGGCCAGAAGTTGTTGCAGGCCGGGAGCGGCCGGAGGGATGTGCTGGTGGCATCCGCGATCAAGCTGGTCGGGATGCCGCTGGTGGCCTGGCTGCTCGGGCGCTTCGTGTTCGGCCTGCACGGGCATCCGCTGTTCGTGGTGGTGGCCCTTGCCGCGCTGCCCGCCGCCCAGAACGTCTTCAACTACGCCCAGCGCTACAGCCGGGGAGAGATCATCGCCCGCGACACAGTGCTCATCACGACGATCGGGTCGATCCCGGTGCTGGTGGTGGTGGCGGCGCTGCTCGGGTAACGGCATCCGGATGCGGGAGCGGAGCGACCTACTCGATCAGGGCAGGCTACAGACCCTGCTGGCGCAACAGCGCCGGGATCTGCTCGCGAAAGGGGAAGAAGCCCCGCGCGGCATGCGGCCACGCGAGGTCGTCCCAGCGGCGGCGAACCGTCCTGAGCTCGACCCCCTCAGATGCCAGGGCGGCCCGGAGTGTGCGCATCCTTTCCTGCACCGGCCCGACCGGGGCATACGGCGTCACCACCGCATCGAGATGTGTGGCGGCCGCCCAGTCGAGCACGGAAGACGGGAGGGCATCGGGCAGAACCCGTCCGGGCGATCCGAGGGCCGACGACGCCAGAGTGACGCCGTCGTAGAGAGCGGACTCCGTGAAAAGACGGACCCGCTCCGATGACCCAAGCGGCGACCGAGCATCCGGATCGGCGAACCCGGCAACGGATACCGGCGGGTGACGATCGAGGGTTGGATGCTCGCTGTACAAGCTGGCCGCGTCGAGATCTTCCTCATGCAGCAGCAATCCGACCCGGCCGCCGATCGCCGCAGAGTCTGAAGGGGGAATCCTCTCGGGACTGGGCAGCGGCTCCTCGACCAGTGGGCGGGCAGAGGTCGCGAGACCTGCGGGCGAGAATCGCCCCTCGGTGAAGCGGGCGATGTTCGAGGCAGTCGCGAGATAGGTCTTGCCCGCGGTCTGGAGCCCGGCAACCCATCGCCACGAGAGGGTGTTGGACGCGGCATCCCCGTCGAGAAGGTGTTGATAGAAGAAGTCTGCGCCGAGCTGCCAGGGAAGGCCGAGGGTGAAGATCCAGATGCTCGCGAACCACATGCGGGTGTGGTTGTGCAGGTACCCCGTGTCAACGAGCTCTCGAACCCAGGCGTCCATCGCGTCGATTCCGGTGCGCCCGGCCATGGCCTCCGCCACGTCGTGGGAGGGATGATCGCCCGAGAGCTCGAGTTCTGCGAGGTCTCGGCGATACCGGCGCCACACCTCGGGGCGCTGCTCGAGCCATCCCTTCCAATAGGTGCGCCAGAACACCTCCTGCACGAATTTCTCGCACGCGGCGAGCGGATGCCGTTCGAGCACCGCCGCGATCACCTCCCACTCGGTCAGGATTCTGTGGCGGAGATACGGGGAGAGCCCGGAGACGTTGAGCCGCGACGGTCCGGTGTCGTGGTTGCGATCGCGCGCATAGTCCCGGCCCGCCCGAGGGACGAAGTCTGTGAGCGCCTCGAGTCCGGCGGCGCGAGTGGGAATGAACATCGCTCTCATCATGCGTCACGGTCCGATGACGTGTTGTGATGTGATGTGACGACCGAGCACCATGATGGTGAGCCCTCACGTCATTCGCGTCGCCGGTTCGGTGACGTAGCGGTGCCCGGTGGGGGACATCCATTCAAGGTCGCCATCGCCGATGTGCTCCACCGACCATCTCGTGTGGTGCTTCTGATCGTGATGTTTCGGGCAGAGGTGCGCCAAATTGTCGTGGTCGGAAAGCCCGTGATATTGCCAGTCTGTGGTGTGGTCGAGATCGCAGTGTCGTGCCGGTGCGCCACAGCCCGGAGCTCGACACGTTTCGTCCCGCATTCGCAACCACGCTCGCAAATCCGGTGGTATCGCATACCGGTCGCGGCCGAGGGACAGCACCGCTCCCGTTTCCGGGTGCGTGAGGATCCGCACAAAACCGGGCGCGGAGGCGGCGAGATCGCGGGCGGTGTCGAGGTCGATCGGGCCGTACCCCTCCAACACCGCCGGCTCCGTAGCGTGACCGAGGAGGGTCAGCACCGGAACGGTGATCAGCACACGCGCGCGAATTCCCGCCCCGAGATTCGGGCTGGACGGATGGTTCGCATCGGTCTGACCATCGATCAGCAGGTCGCAGAATACATCCGCCCGCAACTGGGTGAGGGTGCGGCGCTCGTCCGCGCCCTGAAGTGCGGCTGCGACATCAGTCAGCCGGTTGTGGATCGCCTGGGCCGTTGCTGCGGGAATGAAGGCGGTGAGCCAGGCCATGCCATCGCGAGTCGGTTCGAGGGTGACCGCGCGGCGGTCATGGGAGGCGGTGTGTCGCTCCTGGATGGACTCCGGATGCAGTCGCTCCCGCAAGACCCGGGCGCGGTGGTCGAACCGGCTCACCGTGAGTTTCCGCGCGAACGGCAGCGCCGTAGCTTCGAAAGCGCGTCGGGCGTCGACCGGCAGGGAGTTGGCGTGGTCGATGAGCACCTGCGCATGCCGGTACGAGATGTCTCCCTCGGTGAGGGCATTCATGGTGGCCGGCAGCTCGCGCAGCAGCGAGCGGCTCTCCTCGATCAGATTCTCAGTGCTGCGTTCCGGAAGCCGCAGTGCCGCCGCCAACTCGCTGACCAGAGAACGGCGGGCCACCCGCACGGCAGTCCACCGACGCACTTCGGAGTCGTCCGGCGGCATGAGGGATTCAGTAGCCTCACTCCAACTTCGAGCCTGGTCGATCAGTGCAGCCCTGCGCGCGGCGGCCCGTGCGACGGTGCGATCGGCCTCCGCCACGTCGTCGATCAGCTCCCCCATCGTGTCGAGGAAACTCGCCGTCAAGGACTCCGTCATTACCAAGGAATCCGGCGCGCGATCGAGCCCGGAGGCTAGCGTCGCGGTGGTTTCCATGTCCACAGTTCACACCACCCCACCGACATTCCCTTGGCCCGATGGCGGGAAAGAAATGGGCAGTGGATAACCGATTTCGACTGCACGTTGGGGAGGAGAGGTGGCCAGGGTCACACGAGCGGTGGAGCCCGGCCGGAACTGTCGTGTCGCTTCCTCTGTGAGCAATCGCTCGGGCAAGTGCTGGCGCGTGTCACAGAGCGGAGTTGCGTGAGGGGCCGCCTGCGGAAGGGCTCGAGCGACGCTGCCGCGTCCGCCCGCGCATCCGCGCCACCAGCCGCTGCGCCAGCAGCGTCAACACCCCGGCCACCACGATCGACGCGAGGTTGATCGACAGCTGCAATAGCGACCCGAGTGCCTCGTCCGCGACGCCGTAGGTGAACGCCACTGCAGCGTTCGCGGCGGCTGGCACCGTCGTCACCGAGATGAGCACGCCGATCAGCGCTCCCGACTTCGCGGTCGTGAGCGACAGCATCCCGGCGACGCCGGCAAGGAAACCGACGACCCAGGACAGCGCGTCCGGGCGCCAGATGAACGAGGTGAGGGGTCGCTCGGCGAGCAGCATCGATTTGTCGACGAGCCCGGCCGCATCGAGCAGTGCGGTCGCCGCCATGGTGATGCCGATCGCCACGATGAAACCGACCCCGAGGGCCACCAGTGATCGACGCACCAGTGCACCGCGCCGCTGAACGAGACCGACACAGAGCGCGGCGAGCGGGCCGAATTCGGGCCCGACCACCATTGCGCCGACGATGAGGATGGGCTGGTCGAGCAACACGCCTATGCCCGCGATGATGGTGGCGATTGCGAGGAAGACGAGGAATGTGGCGGTGAGCCGAGATTCCTCTCCCGTGGTCTGCTCGATCTGCTGCCAGACAACGGCATCCGAACCCAGTCCGGGAGCCGCCGCCTCGGCGCGATCCGCATCAGGGGAGAGCGACACGGCGACCTCGTCGAGGGCGATCGCACCGGTCGTCTCCACTCCGGTCGCGCGAAGGAGGTCGATCACCTCGCTGACGGCCTCTCGGGCGATATCGCCGATTATCACATCCCCGACCGGGCTGCGGGCGGCACCGGGATGCACGATCAGGTTGGCGACCGCGGGATGCGTCTGCAGCATCTCGACGACTGATTCGGTGAGATCGGCAGCACTGATCACGCGCAGATGCATCATCCGGCCAGCCTAACTTCGGTGCTGCGCCGGGATCCTTGAGGTAGCAGCAGTGGTTGACGCGGCGCGATCGTTCCCTCTGGTCAGGAGAGTGCCCGGTCGCGGCGCCCCGGACCTGACCAACGGGAATATTCGTTGGGAGAGACGTGCGCGCGGCGTTTTCCCACATGAAGAGGGTGAAGAATCGAAGGATGGGCTGGATACGGAATGTCGGAGGGCGCGAGGGCGCCTACGACGAAGCGGTCCGGGCGGTGCGAGCCGGGGAACTGGGCGCAGACGAGGCCGCGGACCAGCTGATCGACATCATGACCGTCAGGGAGGTCCTCGGACTGCTCGACGGCGACTCGCCCCGACGGCTCCTGCCGTTCATCCCGCTCCTGCTCGGTCGGCGGCCGTTCGTGGCGGGCGCGGTCCCGCGACTCGGCATCCCCGGCATCCGGTTCAGCGATGGCGCCCGCGGTGTCGTGATCGGTGCCTCCACCGCCTTCCCCGTGACGATGGCGCGGGCGGCCACCTGGGATCCCTCGCTCGAGCAGCAGGTCGGCCTCGCCATCGGCGTCGAGACCCGGGCACGGGGCGCGAATTACTCCGCGTCGGTGTGCGTCAACCTGCTTCGACACCCCGCCTGGGGCCGGGCGCAGGAGTGCTACGGGGAGGATCCGGTGCTCACCGGCCGCATGGGATCAGCCATGACTCGCGGCATCCGCGTGCACGTGATGGCCTGCGTGAAGCACTTCGCGCTCAACTCGATGGAGAACGAGCGCTTCGAGGTCGATGTGTCGGTCGACGACCATGCGCTGCACGAGGTGTACCTTCCCCACTTCAAGGCGGTGGTGGATGCCGGCGCAGACTCGGTGATGACCGCGTACAACAGGGTGCGCGGCGAGCACATGGACGTCAATAGGGCACTGCTCACCGATGTGTTGCGGAACGAGTGGGGTTTCTCCGGGTTCGTGACGAGCGACTGGGTGTTCGGCACCCACCACGCGGTCGCCAGCCTGCAAGCGGGAATGGACGTCGAGATGCCCCTCCGGCTGCTGCGCGCCCGCGCCCTGCCGGCGGCGCTGCGGTCGGGTGCACTGGCACGGGCGACCGTGTTCCGGTCGGCGCACCGGGTCCTGCGAACCATCGTGCTGCATGAGGCGACCCGAGAGCCGGCGAATCCGAGCCCCGACCTCATCGCGTCCCCGGCCCATCGCGCGCTCGCCCGCCGGGTCGCGACGGAATCGATGGTGCTGCTGAAGAACGAGCCGATCGGTGGGGCACCCCTGCTGCCGCTGGACCCCGGCATCCGGCACCTCGCCGTTGTCGGGCGGCTGGCCGCACTGCCGAACCTCGGCGACCACGGCTCTTCCCGTGTTCGGCCCCCCTCGACGGTCTCCCCGCTGCAGGGGCTGCGCGAGGCGCTCCCCGGGGTGCGGATCACGACCCCGTCCGGACCGAGCGCACGAGCCGCCGCCGCTGCCGCGGCCGCGGCGGACACGGCGGTCGTTGTCGTCGGTCTCGACCAACACGACGAGGGCGAGTCGGTCGTAACCGGCAGTGTCGAGGTGGGGGTGCTCGGCCGGGCGTTCAGCGCGGGGCCGCTCCGGGTGCCGCTGATCGGCCTCGCCCACCTGGCGTCGCGCTTCGTGCGGGGCGGCGACCGCAGCTCGCTCGATCTGCGCCCCTCCGACGTGGAACTCATCCAGGCTGTCGCTGCCGCCAATCCGCGCACCATCGTCGTGCTGATCGGCGGCAGCGCGATCCTGACGGAAGCGTGGCGGGACCGCGTGCCGGCGCTGCTCCTCGCCTGGTACGGCGGGATGGAGGGTGGCCACGCGCTGGCGAGCGTGCTCACCGGCGGTGCGGAGCCCGGAGGGCGTCTGCCCTTCGTGCTGCCGACGGATGCCGCGCATCTACCCCCGTTCGACAGCACCGCGAAGTCCGTCGTCTATGACGACGAGTGGGGTCAGCGTCGGCTCGACAGCGAGGGACACGTGCCCGCCTTCCCGTTCGGGTTCGGCCTCGGGTACACGACGATCGGGCAGCGGCTCCTCGACCACAGCTTCGACGATACGGGGGCCACCGCCGACGTGTTCGTGAGAAACACCGGCGACCGCGAAGGCTCGACCGTCGTGCAGGTATACGCCGCGGACGTGTCGCTCGAGCGGCCGGTGGCGCAGCTGCTCGGTTTCCAGAAGGTGACGTTGCGACCCGGCGAGGAGGGTATTGTGCGAGTCCTACTGGATGCCGGGCCCACGCTGCAGCGCGATCCTGCGACCCACCGCTGGTCCCCTCGCACCGGCGACTGGGCCGTACTCGCCGCGCAGCACAGCCCGAGCAGCTGGGCAGACGCCCGCCCGCTACGTCAGTCCGGTCGGGACGGGTCTCAGGCCGGCTGACCGGCCGCGAGCCCCTCCACGCGCACCGGAAGGGATGCCTCGTCTCCCAGCAGGCTGCGGAGCATCCGTCGGGCCTCCCACCGGAAGGACACGCGAGCTTCGTCGTGCCGAAGCACGAGTTTTCCATCGGAGTCGGCGTATCGCTTCTGAAGGTCGACGAGCTCCTCGGCCTGCATCAGCGCCACCGTGCTGTCGGTGGCGCGGTCGATCAGGCGCACCAGAGAGGTGGGACCCGTCAGATCGCTTGCGATCCGGCGTTTCTCGCTCGCGTCGAAGATCGTCTTCTGGGCGGCGCGGGTGACCACGAGAGGACGGGACGGCCCGCCGAGCAGTCGGCTCAGCACGTCTGCGGCCGCGTCGGGGTGACCGATCCGCTGAGCCGCTGCCCGCATCCGTTCGAGCCGGCCAGGCTCGCGCAGCACCTCGTCGATCTTCCAGCCGATCGTCGCTGTGGAGTTGCAGCGCACGGCCGCACCCTGTTCCATCAGGTAGTCGCCGTTGCGCACCTCCTGGCCGGGAATGGGATTCACCAGCACCATCGGCAACCCCGCCGCCATGCACTCGGACGCCGTGAGCCCGCCCGGCTTGCCCACGAAAAGGTCGGCGCGGCGCAGCAACTGCGGCATCTCCGCAGTGAAGCCGAGCACGCGGTAGCGGTCGCCGGCCGGCGCGACCAGTTGTTCGATGCTCTGACGCAACGCATCGTTGCGTCCGCAGACGATCGTGGCCGTGAACTCGGAGCGCATGTGCAGCGTCTGCCGCACGACGGCGACGGCATAGTCGCCGCCGGACGCACCGGCCGAGATCAGCAGCATCGGCGGCCCACCGTCTCGGGCCGCGGTCGCGGCCTCCGGTTGCGTGGCGATCGGAATGCCGGTGACCGCGACACGGTCTGACGGCAGGCCGAGCGCCGTCAGTTGCACCCTCCCCTCCTCCCTCGCAACGAAGAGATCGTGGAAGGCGCCCGTGAGCCACAGGCCCTGGAAGTCGTAGTCGGTGGTGACGATGGCGGTCTTCGCGTCGACAACGCCGCGCAGCAGCAGGGAGGCCAGCAGCTGGGCCGGCAGGAAGTGTGTGCAGACGATCGCCGTCGGTCGGAATCGCTTGATCGCCCGCACCACCGGGAGGGCGTTCGCCTGCGTCCAGGGGTCCATCGGGCCGCGACGCCGGAAGGGCGGGTCGCTGATGTCGTAGCCCCACTCCACCAGCCAGGGCAGGTTCTCGACCAGCACGAAATAGCCCTTGCCGAGCAGGTCCCGATAGAGCACGCTGCTCTCCTGCAGCACGTCCATAACCAACACCTCGTCGATGTCGGTTCGTGCGGCGCACGCCTGTTTCACCGCCGCTGCTGCGGTGTTGTGCCCCGATCCCACCCCGGCGGACAGTATCAATACACGTTCACCGCCGACGGTGTCGAGCCCTGCTACCGCGGTACTGCGCATGAAGCGATGGTAGCGCCGAAGATCACGACTAGCGTCGACACTGTGACATCGCCAGAACCCAACCCCAGCGTCGAGCTCACCACCAACGGCGTCGGCCCGTGGCGCGGCGAGCCCCCCGTGGACGAGCGCTACGACCCCGAACTGCTCGCCAACGGCGATTCCCGTAACGTCATCGACCGCTATCGGTACTGGCGCATGGAGGCGATCGTCGCGGACCTCGACGAGTCGCGGCATCCGTTCCATGTGGCGATCGAGAACTGGCAGCACGACATGAATATCGGGTCGATCGTGCGCAGCGCCAACGCCTTCGCCGCCGACACCGTGCACATCATCGGCCGCAAGCGCTGGAACAAGCGTGGCGCCATGGTGACCGACCGCTACCAGCATGTGATGTACCACCCGGATGTCGCGAGCTTCGCCTCCTGGGCCGCGGATGCTTCGCTGCCGGTGATCGCGATCGATAACGTGCCCGGCTCGGTGATCATCGAGACCTACGATTTCCCCGCGGCGTGCATTCTGCTGTTCGGGCAGGAGGGGCCAGGACTCAGCGCCGAGGCGCTCGCCGCTGCCGAAGTGGTCGTGGAGATCAGCCAGTTCGGCTCGACCCGCAGCCTCAACGCCTCCGCCGCGGCAGCGGTGGCGATGCACGCCTGGGTGATGCAGCACGCAACGTTCTGAGCGAAAGAGGGAGGGCCTCAGGCCCCGATCGGCGACGGCCGCAGCTCGCGCAGGATGCGGAATCTGCCCTGGCGCATCGCCCCGAGCACCGAGACCGCGAGCGCCCCGACCAGCCAGAGCAGCAGCGGAACGATGGACGACCACACGCTGGCACTCAGTCCGCCGTACATGAGCTGGCGGATGCCGTCGACGGCATGGCTCATCGGCAGGGCCTGGTGCAGCACGGCGAGGGGTCCGGGGAGGGTCTGCCACGGGAAGGTGCCGCCCGCCGTCACCAGCTGCACCACCATGAAGACCAGCGCGAGGAACTGTCCAACGCTGCCAAGGAGCACGTTGAGGGCCAGCACTATGGCGGCGAAGGTCATCGCCACGAAGGCCATGAACGCTACGAGGCCCACCGGATTCGCCACCGGCAGATGAAGGGCGAGGGTGACGAGGGCGAAGAGCGCGACCATCTGCACCACTCCGAGCATGGCGGGAGTGAGCCAGCCGGCGAGCGTGGTGCGGATGGGGCGACGCACCGCCGTGAGCGCGCGCCGGGAGAGCGGGCGCACCAGCAGGAACAGCGCGTAGATGCCGATCCACGAGGCGAGGGCGAGGAAGAAGGGGGCGAGCCCGGCGCCGTAGTTGGCGGCCTGGGTGATCGCACTCTGCTTCACGGCGAGGGGGTTGGCGATGAGGTTCGCGGTCGCCTGGCGGCCGGCCGCGGTGGTGACCGGGACTTTCGCGACGGCATCCGTCAGGGAGGACGTGAGCGTCGCCGATCCGGTCGCGATCTCGGCGGTGCCGCTCTGGAGCGCGGATGCCCCGGACGCGAGCTCGCCCGCACCGCCGGCGAGGCTCGCCGCCCCGGTCGACGCCGAATGGACGGCAGAGGCGAGCGCGGGGGCCGAAGATTTCAGTGTGGCGGCCCCGGTCGAGACCTGGGCGGCGCCACTCGCGAGCGCGCCGAGGCTCGACGAGAGTGAGGAGGCGCCCGTACCGACCTGGGCGGTCGCCCCGGAGACCCCAGCGAGCTGCGCATCGACCGTAGCGGCGACGGTGGGATCGACCCCCGCGGCGGCAAGCTCGGCGGCCACCTGGGAGCGGGTGCCCGAGGCGAGTGTCGCGACCTGGCCCGCCTTGCCGGCCAGAGTCGCACTGCCCGTCGAGGCGTTGGCCGCTCCGGTCGAGACGCTCGAGGCGCCGCTGGAGAGCTGCGCGGCCGAAGCGGGAAGGGCCGAGGCTTTCGCATCGAGCTGGGCGAGGCCGCTCGCGAGAGAGCCCGCGCCGCTGGCGAGAGTAGCGCTGCCCGAGTCGAGAGACGCCGCACCGGTCGCGGCCGTGGTCGCACCATCCGCGAGCTTCGATGCTCCATCGTCGGCCTTCACCAGGCCGTCGCGCAGATCGCCGACCGCGTTGAGCAGGGTGATGGATGCCTTCGCCCCCACCTCCTTCGCGATCTCGACCCGCACAGCCTCGGAGGCCTGCTTCGCGATGGTCGTGGAGAGGTAGCTGTTGGTGTCGTCGGTGGTGAGCTGCAGCGTGGCGGACCGGGGGCTGTCGCCGGAGGCCGAGGCGAGCCGGGCGGAGAAATCGGCGGGGAAGGTGATGCCGAAATCGTAAGTGCCGTTCTTGACGCCCGCCGAGGCCTGCGCCGCGGTCACCTCCACCCAGCCGAACTTCTCGTCGGACAGCAGGTTCTTCGCGGCCTTCTCACCGTAGTTGGTGGTGGTGCCGTCGACGGTGGTTCCGGTGTCCTGCACGACGAGCGCCGCCGGCACCTTGTCGAGGCTGGAGTAGGGATCCTGGTTGCCCCAGAGGTACAGCCCTCCGTAGACGAGCGGCACGGTCATGAGTGCGATGAGGGAGGCGATGCCGATTCGGCTCGCGGTGAGACGCGCGAACTCGGCGCGGACGAGGGGGGAGATTTTCACGACAGGTCGCTTTCGGCGGGGTCTTCAGGGGTGTCTTCAGGAGTGTCTTTGGGGGTGTCTGCAATGGGTTCTGCGGGCGCTTCTGGTTCGGGTTCGGGTTCTGGTTCCCGTTCCGAACCGTCGCGCGCGCCGAGGGCCACGAGCATCCCGGCGGTTGCGTAGTCGGTGACGACGGCCACGGTGACCCCGCGTTCGGCGAGGGCCGCGAGGGGTTCGTACCAGTCGACCGGCTCGCCTCCGTGGCGTTCCGGTGAGGTGACGATGATGCCGTCGACGCCCTCCCGCAGCACCGCGAGCTCACAGAGCAGGCGGATGCGGTCGGCCGGCAGCAGCGCGCGCATCGGGAGGGAGGCGTAGTCGGCGAGCCCGTGGTCGGCGAGGAATGCACGCACCGCGCGCCCCGAAGTGGACAGCCCGGCGAAGGAGAATTCCTCGGCGACGACGGTCTTGAGCGCGATGCCGGCCGTCGGCTCAGCGACGATCGGCGTGTCGACCAGGGCGGTGCGGCGGCGCAGTTCGTCGGCATCCTCGCGGCCGTCGACGAGTACGCGCCCGGAATCGCTGCGGATCCGTCCGGCAAGCAGCATCGAGACCAACAGGGGGCGCTCATCCGTCTGCACGGCGATGACGACCGGCGCCGACCCATCCACGATCAGGTCGAGCGGAGGGACGGCGGCGCCGAGGCCGGTGCCGATGGCGGTCTGCTGCAGTTGGACGCGCATCAGTCGACCGACCCGTCAGAATCTGCCGGCCAGGCCAGCTCCGGGCATCCGTCGACGAAGGCACCGGCTTCGATCCAGCCGAGGCCCACCACCGCGAGCGTCATCAGCATCACGAGCCGATCCCCCTCGCGGGCGGAGAGCGGATGCTCCGTAGAGTCCTCGAGCACCACCAACGCGGTATCCTCCACCAGCCGCGCGAGACGTTCGGCCGGCAGGTCGCCGCGCATCGAGCCATCCGCCTGTCCCTCGCTGATCGCCGAACGCACGTTGGCGCGGATGGCACCGAGGGTGCCGGCGGTGTGGTGGGCGAGGGGCCCGCGCACGGCGACCACCGCCATCACCCGCACGCTCTCGACCTCACGCCACAGACTCGACGCGATGAGGGCGAGGCGCACAAGCGGATCGGGATGCGTCACCGATTCCAGCGCGGACGCGACCCGGCGCGTGCCAGTGGTCACGAGTTCGAGAAGCAAGTCGTCGCGGCTGGCAAAGTGCCCGTAGACGGACCTCCGGCTGAGCCCGGCCTCCGCGGCAACCGCTTCGAGCGATGCGGAGGGATCCCGGTTGAAGACGACGCGGGCCGCGGAGAGGAGGGACTCCCGGTTCTCGGCAGCATCTCGGCGCGGAGCGCGCAATGAAGAGGTGATGGACATGACTCCATCCTAATAACTTGCACAGTATTGTGCAAGTTAATCCACGACACCCGCATTGGGGAGTGTCGACACGCGGCGCCGTCAATAGGCTCGTGGGTGGTTGGGGGATCTCTATCCGGCGGCGACGTCGAGATCTCACTGCCGCGCCCTGCCCAGCACACCCGAATTGTCTGCACCCCTACCCAGGGTCTGCGGATTCTGCTCGACGCCTTACCCGCGTCGGGGTACCCGAAAGGCATAGTCCCGTGACTATCGCGACCCGAAGCTCTGCGCTCCTCACTCGCATCCTTGCGGCGACCCTTGCGCTGAGCGTCGCCGTCTTCGGGATCACGATCGTCTCCGAGGTCGTCGCTGCCCCGCAGGCCGCCGTCGCCGACGGCGCCGGCCAGCCCTTCGCCTGCCTCACCCCGACCTTCTTCTCGCTGACAAGCGACGGCAATCAGACCCAGCTCTACAAGGGCACCTTCGACAACGCCGGTCTCGCCCAGTTCACCGCCTTCGGCCCGAACCAGACCGGGGCAAACGTCTACAACGCGATGGGGTTCAACCCGATCGACAACTTCCTCTACGGCACCGTCGCCTCCGGATCGACCTCCGCGGCGATAGTGCGCATCGACAGCGCCGGGGCGATCATCCCGATCACGCAGCCGGCGACGCTGCCCTCCGGCTACAGCACCCTCTGGGACAGCGGCACCTTCGATACCGCAGGCAACTACTACGTGGCATCCGGAAACGCGGGCGGAGCCAACGCGCTCAAGATCTACAAGGTGTCCGGTCTCGCCACTGCCTCCGCCGCCACTCCGCCGGTGCTCACGACTCTCACCTTCCCCGCGGGCACCACCATCAGCTACGCCGACCTCGCGTTCAAGGACGGCTTCCTGTGGGCGCACTCCTACGGCGGATCGATCTTCTACCGCATCGGCCTCCCGACAAGCGGAACCGCGCTCACGGTGACCGCGGTCACGTCCACCGCGATCCCGGCGGCCTCTTACGGGTCGGCGCTCACCCTCAACAACGGCAACCTCGGCTTCATCAAGACCGCGGACGGGACCGCGGCGGCATTCTTCCAGGTCGCGATCTCAAACCCGACCGGCACTCTCACCGCGGCATCCTTCACCCAGGTGAACACCGTGTCGGCCCCCACGAACAGCCGAAGCGACGCGACGAACTGCGAGGCCCAGCCCGCCAACCTCGGTGTCGTCAAGACCGGTCCCGCTGCGGTGCTCGTAAACGCCGCCGTCAGCTGGACCATCACCGTGCACAACTACGGACCCGGCCCCTCGTCGGGCTTCTCGGTCAAAGACACCCTGCCCGCCGGTATCGTCGGCGCGACGGCAACCAGTGCCGCGGCCACCTGCACGGCAGCCACCGGCGGGGTCATCACCTGTAGCGGCGGGGCCCTGGCCAATGGGGGCAACGCGGTCATCACGGTCACCGGCACGGCCCCGAACGCCGCCGCCGTACTCACCAATACGGCCACGGTCACCGGCTACGAGCTCGATACCGTGTCGTCCAACGACACCTCATCCGTCACCACCAACGTCGCGCCGACCCCGCTGACCGCCGCGAACGACTCCGGTTCGACCGGCTATCCCGCAGCAGCGACCACCCAGGCGACCGCTGTCACCATCAACGTGCTCGCGAACGACGTCGGTACCAACAAGACGGTCAGCGCCGTGACCGCTCCGGCGAACGGAACCGCCGTCATCACCGGCAGCGGCGTCGGCAACACCGTCACCTACACTCCCGCTGCCGGCTTCTCGGGCAGCGACAGCTTCAGCTACACGGTCACCGACCAGTACGGTCAGGTCAAGACGGCCACCGTCGCTGTCGTCGTCACCCCGAAGGCCTACAACGACACGATCGCGACCTCCACCAACACCCCCGCGACGATCAACGTGCTGGCGAACGACCCCGGTACCAACGAGACCGCTGCCGTCGGTACAGCACCGACCCACGGCGCCCTCAGCTTCGCGGCCAACGGCACCGTCACTTACACGCCGACCACCGGATACTCCGGCACAGACTCGTTCACCTACACGCAGACCGCGAACGGCGGCACCTCGACGGCCACGGTGAACATCACCGTCACGCCCCTCGCGGTGAACGACTCGTACACCACGCCTGTCAACGTGAGCGTGCCGGTCAGTGTGCTCGCCAACGACAAGGGCACGAGCATCACGGCCACGAAGCTGACGGATCCGGCCCACGGCTCCGTGACGATCGCGAGCAACGGCACCGGAACCTACGTGCCGGCCGCCGAGTTCACCGGCACCGACTCCTTCACCTACACGCTCAGTGGCACCGGCGGATCCGCCACGGCCACGGTCACCATCGTGGTCACCCCGACGGCCGCGAACGACTCGGCCAGCACCACTTCCACGGTCGCCGTCTCGGGCAACGTGCTCACCAACGACCACGGCACGAACCGCTCTGTCGCGGTCACCACCGCCCCCACCCACGGCACCGTCACGCTCAACCCCACCACCGGCGCCTATACCTACACGCCCACCGGCACTTTCTCGGGCGCGGATGTTTTCACCTACACCCTCACCGCCGATGGCGGCACCGCCACGGCGACAGTGTCGATCGCGGTCGCACCCACCGCGGTCAACGACACGGTGACGACCGGCGTCAACGTCGCCGTCTCCGGCAACATCGCGACGAACGACAACGGCTCGAACAAGTCCGTGGCCCTCGGCACCACGGTCGCCCACGGCACGCTGACCCTCGCCGCCTCCGGTGCCTACACCTACACTCCCAACACCAACTTCACCGGCACCGACTCCTTCACCTACACGCTCACCGCCGACGGCGGCACCTCGACCGCGACGGTGAACATCACCGTCACACCGCTCGCCGTCGACGACGCGTACACGACGCCCGCCGGCACCGCCGCGGCGCTCGCCGTACTAGCCAACGACAAGGGCACCAACAAGACCGCAGCGAAGCTCACCAACCCGGCCAACGGCACCCTCGTTCTTGCGGCGGATGGCACGGGCAGCTACACCCCGAACGCCGGCTTCTCCGGCACCGACTCCTTCACCTACACGCTCACCGGCGACGGCGGATCCGCCGTCGCCACCGTCACGATTACGGTCTCCCCAGTGGCCGTCGCCGACACTCTCAGCACCCCGGTCAACACGGCGGCGACGGGCAACCTGCTCACGAACGACCTCGGCACGGGCAAGTCTGCGGCCGTGACATCCGGAGCCAGCCACGGATCGTTCGTGCTCAACTCCTCGACCGGTGCGTACACATATACCCCGACCGCCGGCTACTCCGGCCCCGACTCGGTGAGCTACACCCTCACCGCGGCGGGCGGCAGCTCCTCGAGCATCCTCACCATCTCGGTCACGCCGAAGGCGACCGACGACAGCGCCACTACGAACGCGAACACCGCGATCACCATCCCGGGCGCGACCCTGGTGGCGAACGACGGCGGATCCGGCCTCACCATCACCTCGGTGAGCGCGGCGGTCAACGGCACGATCGCCTTCAACGGCGGCAACCCCACCTTCACCCCGACCACCGGTTTCTCGGGAACGGCCAGCTACCAGTACAACGCCACGGATTCGGCGGGCAAGACCTCCGCTGCCATCGTGACCATCACGGTGTTGCCGATCGCCGCCGCCGACTCGATCACGACGAACGCGAACACCGCGGTCACCTCGTCGACCCTCGTCGCCAACGATGCGGGCACCGGCCTCACGGTCACCGCGGTCTCGACCCCCGTCAACGGTTCCGTCATCCTGAACGGGGGCAGCCCGATCTTCACCCCCGCCACCGGCTTCTCCGGCGTCGGTTCGTATTCATACACGGCGACGGATGCCGCGGGCAGGACCACCTCGGCGACCGTCACGGTCACCGTGCTGCCGATCGCGGCCGCGGACGCCCGCACCACGAACGCGAACACCGCCCTCACGCTCTCGAACCTCACGGCGAACGATGCCGGGACCGGCCTCACGGTCACCTCCGTCGGCAGCGCGGTGAACGGCACCGTCGTCGTCAACGGTGGCAGCCCGATCTTCACCCCGGCCAACAACTTCTCTGGCACGGCGTCGTTCGTGTACACGGCCACGGATGCCTCCGGCAAGACGACGTCGGCAACTGTCACCATCACGGTGCTGCCGGTAGCGGCGAACGACGCGGTCACCACCAACGCGAACACCGCCGTCACAGTCGCGACCCTCACCGGGAACGATGCGGGCACCGGCCTCACGGTCACCGCGGTCTCCTCTGGCGTGAACGGCACTGTCGCTCTGAACGGTGGCAGCCCGATCTTCACCCCGACGACGGGCTTCTCGGGGACAGCGTCGTATGGCTATACCGCGACGGACGCTTCGGGAAAGACCAGCTCCGCGACAGTGACCGTCACCGTGCTTCCGACCACGGTTGCTGACACCGCCACCACCACCGCGAACACCCCAGTGACCAGCGCCACCCTCACAGGGAATGACGCGGGTATCGGCCTTACGGTGACGGCGGTTTCTTCCCCGGTGAACGGCACCGTCGTGCTGAACTCGGGTGCGCCGATCTTCACCCCGACGGCCGGCTTCTCTGGCACCGCTTCGTATGCGTACACGGCCACCGACACCGCCGGCCGGTCGGCGAACTCGACGGTCACGGTCAGCGTGCTTCCGGTCGCGGCGGCGGACGTTCGCAGCACGAACGCGAACACCCCTGTCACTGTTTCGAACCTCACGGCGAACGATGCCGGCTCCGGCTTGACCGTCACCGCGGTCTCCGCGCCGGTGAACGGCACCGTCGTGCTCAACGGTGGGGCCCCGATCTTCACCCCGACCACGAACTTCTCCGGCACCGGTTCCTTCAGCTACACCGCCACCGACACCGCGGGCAAGACGGCCACCGCGACCGTGACGATCACGGTCCTTCCGGTCGCGTCCGGCGATGCCGGCACCACGAACGCGAACACCCCGGTCACCTTCACCACCCTCCCGGCGAACGATGCCGGGTCGGCGCTCACTGTCACGGCGGTCGGTTCGGCCACGAACGGCACTGTCGCTCTGAACGGTGGCAGCCCGGTGTTCACTCCGGCGAACAACTTCTCCGGCACCGGATCGTTCGGTTACACGGCCACCGACACGTCCGGGAAGACGACCACCGCGACGGTCACGGTCACGGTCCTCCCGACCGCGTCGGCGGATGGTGCGGCGACCGGGGTGAACGTGCCGGTCACGATCCTCGGCATGATCCTGGTCAGTAACGATGCCGGCTCCGGCCTGACCGTCACCGCGGTCGGCGCTGCGACGAACGGCAGTGTCGCCTTCAATGGCGGTAACCCGATCTTCACCCCGGCTCTCGGGTTCTCCGGCACCGCCTCGTTCGGCTACACCGCCACCGACACCGCCGGGAAGACCACCACGGCGACGGTCACCGTCACGGTCACCCCCGGTGCGGTCAACGACAGCGCGAGCACCGTCGTGGACTTGACCCTCACCATCCCGGCCGCGACCCTCCTGGCGAACGACTCCGGCTCCGGGCTCACGATCACCGGCGTCTCCACCCCGGTCAATGGCACCGTTTCGCTGAACGCGAGCGGCAACCCCGTCTTCGTCCCCACCGCCAACTTCTCTGGCGCGGCATCCTTCGTATACACCGCGACCGACTCGTCCAACCGCACCAGCACCGCGACCGTCGCCGTGACGGTGGTGCCGAAGGCCGTCGCCGACGTCGCGACCACGAACGCGAACACCGCTGTCACCTCCGCGGCCTCCGCCCTGCTCGCCAACGACCGCGGCACCGGCCTCACCATCACCGCAGTGGCGAACGGCACGAACGGAACGGTTTCCCTGGTCTCCGGCAGCCCGGTCTTCACCCCGACCGCGAACTTCTCGGGTGCGGCGACCTATGGCTACACGGCGACGGATGCCGCGGGTGCGACCTCCTCGACGACCGTGACGGTGACGGTTCTTCCGGTCGCTGCCGCGGATGCCCGCACCACCAACGCGAACACCGCGATCACGAGCTCCGACCTGGTTGCGAATGACGCGGGCACCGGCCTCACGGTCACCGCGGTCTCCGCACCGGTCAACGGAACTGTCGTCGTCAACGGGGGCAGCCCGATCTTCACCCCGACGACCAACTTCTCCGGAGTCGCCAGCTACGGCTACACGGCGACCGACGGCAGCGGCAAGACCACCTCGGCGACCGTCACTGTCGCCGTGCTTCCGGTTGCTGCCGCCGACTCGGCGACGACGAACGCGAACACCCCGGTCACGAGCTCGACCCTCACCGCGAATGACGCGGGCACCGGCCTCACGGTCACCGCGGTCTCCACCCCGGTGAACGGCACCGTCGTGCTCAACGCTGGCAGCCCGGTCTTCACCCCGGCGGCGAACTTCTCCGGCACCGCGAGCTACGGCTACACCGCCACCGACGGCAACGGCAAGACCACCTCCGCCTCCGTCACTGTCACGGTCCTGCCGGTCGCGGCCGCCGATGCCCGCACCACGAACGCGAACACCGCCATCACCCTCTCTACCCTCACCGCGAACGACGCCGGCACCGGCCTCACCGTCACCGCAGTCTCCACCCCGGTCAACGGCACCGTCGCACTCAACGGCGGCAGCCCGGTCTTCACGCCGACCGCCGGCTTCTCCGGCACCGCATCGTTCACCTACACGGCCACCGACGGCGCCGGCAAGACCACCTCCGCCACCGTCACGATCACCGTGCTCCCGGTCGCCGTCGCGGACGCGAAGACCACCACGGCGAACACCGCCACCACCCTGTCGACCCTCACGACGAACGACGCCGGATCTGGCCTGACGGTGACCGCGGTCTCCGCGCCGGTCAACGGCACCGTCGTGCTGAACTCGGGCAGCCCGATCTTCACCCCGACCGCCGGGTTCTCCGGAACGGCATCCTTCTCTTACACGGCCAGGGACTCGTCCGGGCAGTCCGCCAGCGCCACGGTCACCATCACCGTGTCGCCCACCGCGTCTCCCGACACGGCGACTACGACGGCGAACACCGCCGTCACAATCCCGGGAGCGTCCCTCGTCGCCAATGACGCGGGCACCGGCCTCACGGTCACCGCGGTCGGCTCCGTGAGCAACGGCACCGTCATCCTCAACGCCGGTAACCCGATCTTCACGCCGGCCACGGGCTACTCCGGACCGGCGGTGTTCTCGTACTCCGCGACCGACACCAGCGGCTCGATCGTCTCGTCGACGGTCACCGTCGCGGTGCGTCCGACCGCCGCTGCGGATGCGAAGGCCACGACCGCGAACACCGCGGTCACCATTCCTGCGGCGTCCCTCACCACGAACGACATCGGTTCGAACCTCTCCGTCACCGCGGTGGGCGCCCCGGTGAACGGCACCGTCGCACTGAACGCTGGTGGCAACCCGGTCTTCACGCCGGCAACCGGCTTCTCGGGCACCGCATCGTTCGCCTACACCGTCACCGACGCGTCCGGCCAGATCGCGACATCCAGCGTCACCGTCTCGGTGCTGCCGTCGGCGGTCGCCGACACCGCGACAACGAACGCGAACACGGCCATCACACTCTCGACCCTCACCGGCAACGACGCAGGTACGGGCCTCACGGTCACCGCGGTCGGCGCAGCGACCAACGGAACGGTTACCCTCAACGGTGGCAACCCCATCTTCACGCCGACCGCCGGCTTCTCCGGCAGCGGGTCGTTCCCGTACTCGGCGACCGACGCCAACGGATCCACGACGACCGCCACCGTCACGATCACGGTTCTGCCGATCGCCGCCGGCGACTCGCGCTCCACCACCGCCAACACCCCGGTCACCCTCTCGACCCTCACCGCGAACGACGCGGGCACCGGCCTCACCATCACTGCGGTCGGCGCAGCGACCAACGGAACGGTCACCCTGAACGGTGGCAACCCGATCTTCACGCCGACCCCCGGCTTCTCCGGCCCGGCAAGCTTCGCTTACACGATCACCGACGGCACCGGCAAGACCAGCTCCGCCGCCGTCGGCATCACGGTTCTTCCGGTCGCGTCTGCGGATGCCGTCGCCACGAACGCGAACACGGCCGTCTCGACCACCGGCGCCGCTCTCGTCGCCAATGACGCCGGATCCTCCCTCACCGTCACCGCGGTATCGTCGCCGACCCGCGGCACCGTCGCCCTCACCGCGGGCAACGCGGTCTTCACCCCGGCCGCGAACTTCTCGGGCCAGGCGTCCTACACGTACACGGCCACCGATGCGTCTGGCAGCACCACTTCCGCCACGGTGACCGTCATCGTGCGGCCGACCGTCGCTCCGGATTCGGCCACCACCACTGCGAACACGGCCGTCACCGTCTCGACCCTCACCGCGAACGACTCCGGATCCGGCCTCAGCGTGACCGCGGTCGGCACCCCGGTCAACGGCACCGTCGTGCTCACGAGCGGCAACGCGGTCTTCACCCCGGCCGCGGGCTTCTCGGGCGCCGCCTCCTTCGGCTACACGGCGACGGATGCGGCGGGCCAGACCGCGACCTCCACCGTCACCGTCACCGTGCTCCCGGTCTCCGCCGGCGATGCCACCTCGATGAACGCCAACACCACGATCTCGCTCGCCGGATCGGACCTCACCGCGAACGACGCCGGCACCGGTCTCACAGTCTCCGGCGTCTCGGCGCCGGTCAACGGAATGGTCTCCCTCACGGCAGGCAACCCGAGCTTCACCGCCACCCCCGGCTTCTCCGGGATCGCGAGCTTCGTGTACACCGCGACGGACGCCGCGGGCAAGTCCACCAGTGCCACCGTCACGATCACCGTGTTGCCCGTCGCCGCCGCAGACTCCGCGTCGACGAACGCGAATACCCCGGTCACGCTGTCGACCCTCACGGCGAACGATGCCGGCACCGGCCTCACCGTGACCGCGGTCTCGAGCCCCACCAACGGCACGGTCACCCTCAACGCTGGCAGCCCGATCTTCACTCCGACCTCCGGCTTCTCCGGCACGGCATCCTTCGTATACACGGCCACCGACGGCAATAACCGCACGAGCTCGGCCACCGTCACGGTCACCGTGCGTCCGGGCGCCGTCGGGGATGCCCGCACCACGAACGCGAACACTGCGATCACCATCCCCGACCTCACCGCCAACGATCTCGGAGCCGGCCTCGCCGTCACCGCGGTTTCGGCCCCGGTCAACGGCTCGGTCACTCTGAACTCAGGCAGCCCGATCTTCAGCCCGGCAGCGAACTTCTCCGGTACCGCGACCTACCTGTACACCGCGACGGATGGCTCCGGCCAGGCTTCCTCGGCCACCGTCACCATCACCGTGCTTCCGATCGCCGCCGGGGACGCCCGCACCACGAACGCGAACACCCCGATCACCACCTCCGACCTGGTCGCCAACGACGCCGGTACCGGCCTCACGGTCACGGCGGTCGGCTCCGCGGTCAACGGCGCCGCCGCGCTCAACAGTGGCAGCCCGATCTTCACCCCGACCACGAACTTCTCCGGTACCGGTTCGTACTCGTACACCGCCACCGACGGCTCGGGTAAGGCGACTTCGGCGACCGTCACGATCACGGTGCTTCCGATCGCCGCCGCCGATGCGAAGACGACCAACGCGAACACCGCCATCACCCTCTCGACTCTCACGGCGAACGACGCAGGCAGCGGCCTTACGGTCACCGCGGTCTCCGCGCCGGTGAACGGCACGGTCTCCCTCAACGGTGGCAGCCCGATCTTCACCCCGACGGCGAATTTCTCCGGTACCGCATCCTTCGGCTACACCGCCACCGATGCTTCTGGCAAGACGACCGCCGCGACGGTGACGATCACGGTCCTTCCGATCGCTACAGCGGATGCCGGTACGACGAACGCGAACACCCCGGTCACTTTCACGACCCTCACGGGCAACGATGCGGGCACCGGCCTGACCGTCACCGCCGTTTCGGCTCCGGTCAACGGCACCGTCGCGCTGAACGCGGGCAGCCCGATCTTCAGCCCGGCGAACAACTTCTCCGGCACCGCCTCCTTCGGTTACACGGCCACCGATTCGGCTGGCAAGATCACCTCCGCGACGGTCACGGTGACCGTGCTGCCCGTCACCG
This sequence comes from Lacisediminihabitans sp. FW035, assembly GCF_054880895.1. Taxonomy (NCBI): domain Bacteria; kingdom Bacillati; phylum Actinomycetota; class Actinomycetes; order Micrococcales; family Microbacteriaceae; genus Lacisediminihabitans; species Lacisediminihabitans sp. FW035. The sequence continues at coordinate 3,655,646 of NZ_CM142187.1, read as the reverse complement.
GCGCCGACTCCGCGACCACGGGTGTGAACGTGCCGGTCACGATCCTGGCACTCACCCTGCTCGGTAACGATGCGGGCTCGAGCCTCGCCGTCACCGCCGTCTCCTCCGCGGTGAACGGCACCGTCGTGCTCAACGGCGGCAGCCCCCGGTTCACCCCGGCCCTCGGATTCTCGGGCATCGCGAGCTTCGTCTACACGGCGACCGACTCCGCCGGCGCCACCAGCTCCGCCACCGTGACGGTCACCGTCACCCCGGGTGCCGGCAATGACACGGCGACCACCACTGTCGACGTCACCACCACTCTCCTCGCCTCCGACCTGCTGGCCAACGACAGCGGATCCGGCCTGCACATCACCGGCGTCTCCACCCCGGTGAACGGCACCGTCACCCTCAACGCGACTGGCAACCCGGTCTTCGTGCCGACCCCGAACTTCTCCGGCGCCGCGAGCTTCCAGTACACGGTGGCCGACTCCGCCGGCACCCTCTCGACGGCGACCGTCGCGGTGACGGTGGCGCCGAAGGCCTTCGCGGACAACGCGACCACGAACGCGAACACCGCTGTCACCTCCGCGGCATCCGCTCTCCTCGCCAACGACCGGGGCACCGGCCTCAGCATCACGTCGGTGACGAACGGCACCAACGGAACGGTCGCGATCGTCTCCGGCAACCCGCTCTTCACCCCGACCGCGAACTTCTCGGGTGCGGCGACCTACGGCTACACGGTGACGGATGCTGCGGGTGCGACCTCCTCGACGACCGTGACGGTCACCGTGCTCCCGGTCGTCGCCGCCGATGCTCGCACGACGAACGCGAACACCGCGATCACGAGCTCCGACCTGGTTGCGAATGACGCGGGCACCGGCCTCACGGTCACCGCGGTCTCCGGCGCGGTGAATGGCAGTGTCAGCCTCAACGGTGGCAGCCCGATCTTCACCCCGACGACCAACTTCTCCGGCGTCGCGGGTTACAGCTACACAGCCACCGACGGCAGCGGCAAGACCAGCTCCGCCACCGTGATCGTGACGGTGCTTCCGGCCGCCGCCGCCGACTCGGCGACGACGAACGCGAACACCCCGGTCACCTCGTCGACTCTGGTCGCGAATGACGCGGGCAGTGGCCTCACCGTCACCGCGGTCGCTACCCCGGTGAACGGCATAGTCGTCCTGAATGGTGGCAGCCCGATCTTCACCCCGGCGAGCAACTTCTCCGGCACCGGGTCCTACTCGTACTCGGCGACCGATGGCAACGGCAAGACCACGGCCGCCACGGTCACGGTCACCGTGCTTCCGGTCGCGGCGGCGGACGTTCGCAGCACGAACGCGAACACCCCTGTCACTGTTTCGAACCTCACGGGCAATGATGCCGGCTCCGGCTTGACCGTCACGGCGGTCAGCACCTCGGTGAACGGCACCGTCGTGCTCAACGGTGGGGCCCCGATCTTCACCCCGACCACGAACTTCTCCGGCACCGGTTCCTTCAGCTACACCGCCACCGACACCGCGGGCAAGACGGCCACCGCGACCGTGACGATCACGGTCCTTCCGGTCGCGTCCGGCGATGCCGGCACCACGAACGCGAACACCCCGGTGACCTTCACCACCCTCCCGGCGAACGATGCCGGGTCGGCGCTCACTGTCACGGCGGTCGGTTCGGCCACGAATGGCACTGTCGCTCTGAACGGTGGCAGCCCGGTGTTCACTCCGGCGAACAACTTCTCCGGCACCGGATCGTTCGGTTACACGGCCACCGACACGTCCGGGAAGACGACCACCGCGACGGTCACGGTCACGGTCCTCCCGACCGCGTCGGCGGATGGTGCGGCGACCGGGGTGAACGTGCCGGTCACGATCCTCGGCATGACCCTGGTCGGTAACGATGCCGGCACCGGCCTGACCGTCACCGCGGTCGGCACCCCGGTCAACGGGACCGTCGTCCTCAACGGCGGTAACCCGATCTTCACCCCGGCTCTCGGATTCTCCGGCACCGCCTCGTTCGGCTACACGGCCACCGACACCGCCGGCAAGACCACCACGGCGACGGTCACCGTCACCGTGACCCCCGGCGCCGTCAACGACAGCGCGAGCACCGTCGTGGACTTGACCCTCACCATCCCCGCCGCGACCCTCCTGGCGAACGACTCCGGCTCCGGGCTCACGATCACCGGCGTCTCCACCCCGGTCAATGGCACCGTTTCGCTGAACGCGAGCGGCAACCCCGTCTTCGTCCCTGCACCGAACTTCTCCGGGATCACGAGTTTCCAGTACTCGGCCACCGATTCCGCCAGCCACACCACGACGGCCACTGTGACGGTCACGGTCGTGCCGAAGGCGCTTCCGGATGTCGTGACCGCCACCGCGAACACCGCTCTCAGTACCGCGGCATCCGCCCTGCTCGCCAACGACCGCGGCACCGGCCTCAGCATCACCGCCGTGGCGAACGGTACGAACGGCACGGTTTCCCTGGTCTCCGGCAGCCCGGTCTTCACCGCGGCCGCGAACTTCTCGGGCCAGGCCACCTACGGCTACACGATCACCGATGGCAACGGTTCCTCCAGCAGCACGACCGTCACGGTCACGGTGCTCCCGGTCGCCGCCGGCGACTCGGCCACGACGAACGCGAACACGGCGATCACCAACTCGACCCTCACCGCGAACGACGCCGGCACCGGCCTCACCGTCACCGCCGTCGGTTCGGCCACCAACGGCACCGTCGCCCTGAACGGTGGCAGCCCGGTCTTCACCCCGGCGACCGGCTTCTCCGGCACGGCCAGCTACGCCTACACCGCGACCGACGGCAGCGGCAAGACCACGGCCGCCACGGTCACGGTCACGGTTCTGCCGGTCGCCGCCGGCGACTCGGCCACGACGAACGCGAACACGGCGATCACCAACTCGACCCTCACCGCGAACGACGCCGGCACCGGCCTCACCGTCACCGCCGTCGGTTCGGCCACCAACGGAACCGTCGCCCTCAACGGTGGCAGCCCGATCTTCACCCCGGCCACCGGCTTCTCCGGCACCGCGGGCTACGGCTACACGGCGACCGACGGCTCGGGCAAGTCCACTTCGGCCACGGTGACCGTCACGGTCCTGCCGATCGCGGCCGCCGATGCTCGCACCACGAACGCGAACACCGCGATCACCAGCTCCGACCTCACCGTGAACGATGCGGGCACCGGCCTCACGGTCACCGCCGTCTCCGGCCCGGTGAACGGCACCGTCGCCCTGAACGGTGGCAGCCCGATCTTCACCCCGGCGACCGGCTTCTCCGGCACGGCCAGCTACGGCTACACCGCCACCGACGGCAACGGCAAGACCTCGTCCGCCACGGTCACCATCACTGTCCTCCCCGTCGCGGTCGCGGATGCGAAGACCACCACCGCGAACACCGCCGTCGGGCTCTCGACCCTCACCGCGAACGACGCCGGTTCGGCCCTCACGGTCACCGCGGTCTCTTCTCCGGTGAACGGTGCCGTCGCCCTGAATGGCGGCAGCCCGATCTTCACCCCGACCGTCGGGTTCTCCGGTGCGGCATCCTTCGTGTACACCGCCAAGGACTCGTCCGGCCAGTCCACCAGCGCCACGGTCACTATCACCGTGCTGCCGACCGCCAGCGGCGACTCCGCGTCGACCGGCGTGAACACCCCGGTCACGATCCCCGGGACGGCCCTTGTCGCCAATGACGCCGGCACCGGCCTCACGGTCACCAGCGTCGGCCCCGCGGTCAACGGTTCTGTCACCCTGAACGCGGGCAACCCGCGCTTCACCCCGGTCGCCGGCTTCTCGGGCGTCGCCACCTTCGGGTACACCGCGACCGATGCTGCGGGGGCCACCACTTCGGCCACCGTCACCGTCACGGTTGCCCCGGGCGCCGGCAATGACAGCGCCACCACCGTGGTCGACGTCACCGTCATCATCCCCGCCGCCGACCTCCTCGCGAACGACTCCGGCACCGGCCTCACGGTCACCGCGGTCTCCACCCCGGTGAACGGCACAGTCTCGCTCGACGCGAGTGGTGCCGTCGTGTTCGTGCCGACCGCGAACTTCTCCGGCCCGGCGTCCTTCCGCTACACCGCCACCGACTCGCTCGGCACCACGACGGTCGCGACCGTCGCCGTGACCGTGCTGCCGAAGGCCGTCGCCGACACCACTACGACCACCGCCAACACGGCCGTCACGTCCGCGGCCTCCGCCCTTCTCGCTAACGACCGCGGCACCGGGCTCACCGTCACCGCCGTGTCCAACGCCAAGCACGGCAGCATCGCCCTGGTGGCGGGCAGCCCGGTCTTCACCCCGGCCACCGGGTATTCCGGTCAGGCTTCCTTCGGCTACGCGCTGACGGATGCCGCGGGCGCAACCTCCACCGCGACGGTCACGGTCACCGTGCTCCCGACCGCGGTCGCCGACGCCGTCTCGACGCCGGCGAACACCGCGGTCACCACTCCCGCCGCGGACCTCACCGCCAACGATCTCGGCACCGGAATCACGGTGGTCGCGGTGGCGAACGGCACTAACGGCACCGTCACCTTCACCGCCGGCAACCCGCGCTTCACCCCGACCGCGGGCTACTCCGGACCGGCCACCTACCAGTACACGGTGACGGATGCCGCGGGCAAGACCTCCAGCGCCACGGTCACGGTCACGGTGCGACCGGTCGCCGTCGACGACTCGGCAAGCACGACTGCGAACACCGCCCTCGCCATCCCGACCACCGACCTTGTCGCCAACGATCTCGGGGTCGGCCTTGTCGTCACAGCGGTCTCCGCCCCGGCCCACGGCACCGCCACTCTCGCATCCGGCACCGCCACCTTCACGCCGGCCACCGGCTTCTCCGGCCCGGCGAGCTTCGTCTACACCGCCACCGACTCGTCCGGCTCCACCGCCACCGCGACGGTCGCGATCACCGTCACACCGGTGGCCGTGAACGACAGCGCGACCACGAATGCGAACACCGCCATCACCAGCGCAGCGCTGGTCGGCAACGACTCGGGCTCCGGCCTCACCATCATGGCGGTCGGATCCGCGACCAACGGCACCGTCACGCTCGGCGGCGGCAGCCCCGTGTTCACCCCGGCAACCGGCTTCTCCGGCACCGGCTCCTACCGCTACACCGCGACCGATGCCGCGGGCGCGACCGCCTCGGCGATCGTCACGATCACCGTGCTCCCGATCGCCGCCCCCGACGTGGCCAGCACGAACGCCAACACCGCCGTCACGCTGTCGGCACTCACGGCCAATGACGCCGGTTCCGGTCTCACCGTCACGACCGTCGGCACCCCGGTCAACGGCACCGTCGTGCTGACCGCCGGCGCCCCGGTCTTCACCCCGGCGAACAACTTCTCGGGACCGGCATCATTCCGCTACTCGGCCACCGATGCCGCCGGCGCAGTCACCTCCAGCACCGTCGCCATCACCGTGCGCCCGGTCGCCGCGGCCGACACCGCCGCCACGAGCGCCAACACCGCAGTGACCGTGTCCGGAGCAACTCTCCTGGGCAACGATGCCGGATCCGCCCTCGCCATCACCGCGGTCGGCAACGCCATCCACGGCACGGTCGCGTTCAACGACGGCAACCCGGTCTTCACCCCGGCCAACAACTTCTCGGGCCCGGCGTCCTTCGGCTACACCGCCACCGACGCCAGTGGCACGACGACCAGCGCGAGCGTCACCGTCACGGTTACCCCGACCGCGGCGGCGGACGCCGCCACTACGAGCGCGAACACCCCGATCACCCTGTCGAACCTCGCCGGCAATGACGCAGGGAGCGGCCTCGCCGTCACCGCCGTCGGCAGCCCGGTGAACGGCACCGTCGCGCTCGGGGGCGGGAGCCCGGTCTTTTCTCCGGCAGCCGGCTTCTCCGGCACCGCGAGCTTCGGCTACACGGCCACCGACGGAAGCGGCGCCACCACCACCGCGACGGTCACGGTCACGGTCACCCCCACCGCCGCCTCCGACAGCGCGAGCACCACGGCGAATACCACGGTGGCCATCCCGACAGCCACCCTCACCGCCAATGACTCGGGATCCGCCCTCACCGTCACCGCGGTCTCCGGCGCGACCCACGGCACCGTCAGCCTGGCGGGCGGCAGCGCGGCGTTCACGCCGACTAACAACTACTCCGGCCCGGCCACCTTCTCGTACACCGCAGCCGACAGCTCCGGACGCACCGCCACCTCCACCGTCGCCATCACCGTGACCCCGACCTCGCTCGGCGACTCCTCGGCCACCGGCGTCGACGTTCCGCTCGTGATCCCCGGCGCCATTCTCGTCGCCAACGACGCCGGAACACTCCTCACCGTCACCGGCGTCTCCAGCCCGGTCAACGGCACGGTCACTCGCAACTCCGGCAACCCGCGCTTCACCCCGGCCGCCGGCTTCTCCGGTGTCGCCTCGTTCCAGTACACCGCGACGGATGCCTCCGGCGCCTCGACCACCTCCATGGTCACCGTCACGGTCTCCCCGGGCGCCGTCGATGACAACGGCAGCACGCCCGCTTCGACCCCGGTCACCTTCCCGGCCGCCACCATACTCGCCAACGACTCCGGCGCCGGCCTCACCGTCACCGGCGTCTCCAGCCCGGTCAACGGCACGGTCACTCTCAACTCGGGCAACCCGCGCTTCACCCCGGCAGCCGGCTTCTCCGGGGCGGCATCCTTCGCCTACACGGTCACCGACGGCGCCGGAAATGTGACCACCGCGATCGTCCACGTCACGGTCACGCCCACCGCCACGGCCGACTCCGTGTCCACCGACGCCGGCACTCCGGTGACGGTCGACGCGGCCGCCCTGCTCGGCAACGACACCGGATCCGCGCTCCAGCTCAGCAACGTCGGCAACCCGACCCACGGAACCGTCACACTGCTGGCGGGCCCCCTCTCGGCCCAGTTCGCTCCGGCCGTGGGCTTCTCCGGAACGGCGACCTTCGACTACACCGCAACGGATGCCGCCGGCCAGCAGGTCACCGCGACCGTCACCGTCGCCGTGCTCCCGACCGCGACGCCCGACCTTGCCTCCACGAACGCCGGCACCCCGATCACGATCGCGGGCCTCACCACAAATGACTCCGGAACCCTCCTCACCGTTACCGCGGTGGCCGGTGCGGTCGGCGGCACGGTCACTCTGAACGGGGGCACCCCGCGCTTCACTCCGGCTGCCGGGTTCTCCGGAATGGCCTCCTTCGGCTACACCGCCACCGACGGCAACGGTAGCTCCGTGGCATCCACCGTCACCATCACCGTGCTGCCGGTGGCCACTCCCGACACCGCGAGCACCCGGGGCGGAGCTGCCCTCAGCGTGCCGACCACCGACCTGCTCGGCGACGACCTCGGCACCGGCCTCACCCTCACCGGGGTCGGCACCCCGGTCAACGGCACGATCGCCCGCGACGGCGCCGGCAACCCGGTGTTCACCCCGTCCGCCGGCTTCTCAGGTCAGGCTTCCTTCGAATACACGGTCACGGATGCCGCGGGCCACAGTTCGACGGCGACCGTGACGATCACCGTGCTTCCCCTCGCCGTCGCCGACTCCGCAACAACGACTGCCGGCACGTCAATCACCCTCCCCGCGGCCACCCTGGTCGGCAACGACAGCGGTTCCGCCCTCGCCGTCACCTCGGTGGGCAGTCCGACCCACGGCACGGTCACGCGCACCGCGTCCGGCGACCCGGTCTTCACCCCGACCTCCGGCTACTCCGGCCCCGCGTCCTTCGACTACACGGCCACCGATTCCTCGGGTAACACCAGCCGCGCCACCGTGACCGTCACCGTGCTCCCGGTCGCCGCGCCCGACTCGGCTTCGACGACGACCGGCACCCCGGTCGCCCTCTCGGGCACCACCCTGGTCGGCAACGACTCCGGATCCTCCCTCACCGTCACCGCGGTCGGCAGCGCCGTCTCCGGCACGGTCACCCTCGGAGTAGGTGGGGCGGTCTTCACACCGACCGCCGGCTTCTCCGGTCCGGCGAACTTCGACTACACGGCGACGGATGCCTCGGGCAACTCCGTCACCGCGACCGTCACCATCGCCGTGCGGCCGGCCGCCACCGGCGACGCGCTCACCGTCACCGCCGGCGTTCCCGCGACGGTGAACGCCGCGACCCTCACCGGCAACGACCTGGGCAGCGGCCTCACCGTCACCGCGGTCACCTCCGCCACCCACGGCACCGTTTCGCTGGTCGCCGGTGTCGTCACCTTCACCCCGGCCTCCGGCTTCTCGGGCAACGCCACCTTCTCCTACACGGCGACGGACGCCTCGGGCCAGAACGTGACCGCGACCGTCGCGGTCACCGTGCTCCCGAGCGCCGCACCCGACACCCGCTCGACCACCGCCGGTATCGAGGTCGTCACCGCCACCGCCGCGCTCCTCGCCAATGACCTCGGCACCGCTCTCGCCGTGACGACGGTCGGCAACCCGGTGGGCGGCACCGTGAGTCTCGTCTCCGGCATCGTTCACTTCGTTCCCGCGGCGGGCTTCTCCGGCCAGGCCGCCTTCGACTACACGGTGACGGATGGCGCGGGCAACACCGCCACCACCACGGTCTCGATCGCGGTGAACCCGGTCGCCGTGGGAGACGTCGCCGACACGGTCACGGGCACCACGGTCGTCATCCCGGTGTTGGACAACGACCTCGGAAACGCGCTCGCGGTCAGCACCGTCTCAGCTTCGTCCCACGGCACCGTCTCGATCGTCACCGGGGGCATCAGCTACCAGCCGAATCCCGGCTTCTCCGGAGCCGATGTGTTCACCTACGTCATCACCGGCGACGGCGGCAGCTCGAGCGCGACCGTGCGCATCGCGGTCTCGCCCACTTCGGCCGGCGACGTCGGCACGACGGTGGCCGACCAGGCCGTCGACATCGACGTGCTCGCCAACGACACCGGTACCGGCTTCCAGATCACTGACTCCGGCACCCCCGCCCACGGCACGACGAGCATCGTCGCCGGTCGCATCCGCTATGTTCCCTCAGCGGGCTTCTCCGGCACCGACTCGTTCAGTTACACCGCCGAAGACGAAGCGGGGGTGCTGCGCACCGCGCTCGTCTCCGTGTTCGTCTCTCCGGTCTCCGTGCCCGACTCCGCCAGCGGGTGGGCTAACGCGCCGATGGTCATCGACCTCGATGGCAACGACATCGGGTCGAGCCTGCGAGTCACGAATATCGGCCTCCCGAGCAGAGGCTCTGCGCGAATTCAGCTCTCTGGAACGGTCGCATTCACGCCGCCGACGGGCTGGTCCGGAATCGCGACGATGGAGTACACGACCACCGACTGGGCCGGACTCACCACCACCAACCTGGCCACGATCACGATCCGCCCGACGGCGGCTCCGGATGCCGCGAAGACCCCGGCCGGCACGGCCGTGACCTTCCCGGTGCTCGGCAACGATGTGGGCACGGGTCTCACCGTCACCTCCGCTACGAAGCCCGCGCACGGCACGATCGCCATGGCGTCCGACGGCACGGCGACCTACACCCCCGACCCCGGCTGGTTCGGGCTCGAGACCTTGAGCTACACCGTCACCGATGCCGAGGGCAGCACCGCGACGACCACCGCCACCGTCACCGTGACGGCGCTCGGCTCCATCGGCCTCGCTTTCACCGGCAGCACCAAGTCCGGCAGCACCAAGACCGGCCTTGCCTACACCGGCCTCGCCTTCACCGGCGCGGACCCGTGGTCGATGATCGGGATCGGCGTCCTGTTGCTCATGCTCGGCGCGATGATCGTGATCGTGGCCCGACGCAACCGCACCGAGCCGTGAGAGGCACGGAGCCGCGAAACACCGTGGATTGGTAGACTTGGGTCTCATCCCCGTTTGACGTAAGGATCCGCCATGCCCGCGATTGTCTTGATCGGCGCCCAGTGGGGCGATGAGGGCAAGGGCAAGGCCACCGACCTGCTCGGCCCCCGTGTCGACTACGTCGTCAAATTCAACGGCGGCAACAATGCCGGCCACACCGTCGTGGTCGGCGACGAGAAGTACGCGCTGCACCTGCTGCCCTCCGGCATCCTGAGCCCGGGCGTCGTTCCGGTGATCGCGAACGGCGTCGTCGTCGACATCGAGGTGCTGTTCCACGAGCTCGAGGCGCTCACGGCACGGGGAGTGGATGTCTCGCGTCTCCTTGTCTCCGCGAACGCGCACGTCATCACGCAGTATCACCGCACCCTCGACAAGGTGACCGAGCGTTTTCTCGGAAAGCGCATGATCGGCACCACGGGCCGCGGCATCGGACCGGCCTATGCCGACAAGATCAACCGGGTGGGCATCCGCATCCAGGACCTGTTCGACGAGAACATTCTTCGCCAGAAGGTGGAGGGCGCCCTCGAGCAGAAGAATCACCTGCTCGTGAAGATCTACAACCGTCGCGCGATCGGGGCGGATGAGGTCGTGGCCGACCTGCTCTCGTACGCGGAGCGACTGCGCCCGATGGTGGCCGACACGGGACTGGTTCTCAACCAGGCACTCGATGCCGGGAAGACCGTGCTGTTCGAGGGTGGCCAGGCCACGATGCTCGATGTCGACCACGGCACGTATCCGTTCGTCACCTCATCGAACGCCACGAGCGGTGGCGCCGCGACGGGCTCCGGAGTCGCCCCGAACCGCATGGAGCGGGTCATCGCGGTGGTCAAGGCGTACACGACGCGTGTCGGGTCGGGACCGTTCCCCACCGAGCTGCACGACGAATCCGGAGAGTTCCTGCGCTCGCACGGATTCGAATGGGGCACCACCACGGGCCGCCCGCGCCGCTGCGGATGGTACGACGCTCCGGTCGCCCGCTTCGCCGCGCGCATCAACGGGGTCACCGACTTCGTGCTCACCAAACTCGATGTGCTCACCGGGCTGGACCGCATCCCGGTCTGCGTGGCCTACGACGTGGACGGCGTGAGGATCGACGAGGTGCCCGTCTCCCAGTCGGACTTCCACCACGCCGTGCCGATCTATGAAGAGCTGCCCGGCTGGAGCGAAGACATCACTGGCGCGCGCACGTTCGACGACCTGCCGAAGAATGCGCGCGACTATGTGCTCGCTCTGGAGAAGATGAGTGGTGCACGAATTTCAGCCATCGGTGTCGGCCCCGACCGGGAGGCGATCGTGGTGCGCCACGACCTGCTCGGCTGATCGGAAGCAATAAGCATGCCCCCTTCGATTGCCGAGAAGTCCGGCTCCGTGCGAACTCGGCTGTCCAGAGCCATCACCCGATCAACCCTCGGCCTGTTCCGTAACGTCATCGCCCTCAACTATGTGAGCGGCGCGCCGACGCGCCTCGCATCCGGAAGCCCGACCGACTCCCCACACGGCTCTGTCGATGGTCGGTCTCGATTGCACATCCTCGTCGTCGGGGGCCTCAGCGGCTCAGCCATCGGAGTTCCGAGCTACGGCCTCGGCGTGGCTGCGCTCCTCGCTCGCTCCCTCGCCCGCGAGACGGGTCGTGGGGTGGACTGGGAGTCGCTGTCGACGGAGAACCCGACGCTCGCGAGCACTGCCGCCGCCCTTCGCTCGATGAACGGGCTTGCCAGCTTCGACGTGATCATCGTTTGCCCCGGTAGCGCAGATGTGCTCGCCTTCAATTCGTTCCGGGCGTGGCGTGCAGAACTGGCGGCGCTGATGGCGTTCCTCGACGGCGCTGTGTCGCCGTCTGCCCTCGTGGCCGTAGCCGAGGTGCCCGATGTCTCCCCGCATGTTCAGGTGGGTCGGCTAGTCAGCAGAACCCTCGAGCTGGACGGCCGGGAGTTCAATGCCATCCTGGCCGATACCTGTCGAGCGTTTCCTCGGGTGCAGCGCGCGACGCTGCCTGCACCGGAGGCATCCGACTTCATCGAGGGAGCGTTCAGCTATAGCACCCTCTACCGGCGTTGGGCCGCATGGTTGAGCGAATTCGTGATGGCTCGACTGTCCTCAGTCTGAGTCCGGCCGACGCGTCTGCCGCCCTCTCCTCACACACCGAGCGTGACGGATCAGGCGGACTCGCGCTCGATGAGCGCGGTCGGGAGGGTCACCGTCGCCGGTTCCTCCCCGGCGATCTGGCCGAGCAGCAGCCGCACCATCTCGACGCTGATCCGATCGAAGGGCTGCTGCATCGTCGTGAGGGCGGGCTCTGTGGTCTCGGCGAAGCTGGAATCGTCGAAACCGCCCACCGAGACATCCTCCGGCACTCGCTTGCCGGCCGTCTTCAGGGCTTCGATCGCGCCCGCCGCCATGGCGTCGTTCGCCGCGAACACCGCATCGAGATCGGGAACCTGGGCCAGGAGCTGCCGCATGGAGTGGAGGCCGCTCGTGCGGCTGTAATCGCCCTCGACGACGAAACGGTCTTCGAAGTCTTCGCCGAGCACATCACGATAGCCCTGCAACCTCGCGATCCCACCCGGGGATCCCGCGGGCCCGGCGATCGTCACGATTCGGCGGCGACCCCTACCCTGCAGGTAGGTGACCATCCGCTTGGCTCCGTTCAGGTCATCGGCCGCGACGCAGCCGAGCCGGCCTTCGAAACCGAGGGGCTGCCCGCAGGCCACCAGCGGGATGTTCGCGTCGACAAGGCTCTCGATCAGTCCGGCCCCATCGGGGGAGGAGAAGGCGAGAAGCACACCGTCCACGTGTCCGGCCGTGATGTAGCTCGTCGCCCGCGCTCGCTCGGCGGGGTCGCCCGCGATGATTAGTACGAGAGACACATTGTTCGCGGCGAGTGCCTTGGCCGTGCCCCGCACGAGCATCGAGTAGTTGGGGTCTTCGAAGAGCAGCTGCTGAGGCTCGGTGAGCAGAAAGGCCACCGTGTTCGATCGGCTCGTCGCCAGGTTGCGGGCGTGCGGGTTCACCCGGTAGCCGGTCTTCTTGATCGCGGCATCCACCGCTGCCTTCGACTCCGGGCTGACCCAGTTCTTCGAGTTGAGAACGCGGGACACGGTACCGCTCGAGACCCCGGCCACGGTCGCCACGTCGCGGATGGTCGGCCGCTTGGCGTCGTCGGGCTTCACAGTCAGCAGTCTATTCCGGCGGATTCATGCCTTGACCGCACCGGCACCGAGGTCGACCTTCCAGTAGCGCTGAAGTACGAGGAAGAGCACGACGAGCGGCACTATCGACACGAGTGCCCCGGTGATCACCAGCGTGTAGAGCGCTGGAACCGTGGATCCCTGGTTGAGGAGCCCGCTGAGCCCGACAGTGATCGGGTAGAGGCTGTCGTCGCCGAGCATGATGTACGGCAGGATGAAGTTGTTCCAGATGCCCACGAACTGGAACAGGAACACCGTGACGAGGCCGGGGAGCATCATGGGGATGGCGATCCGCCGGAAGATGTAAAAGTCGCCGGCTCCGTCCGTTCTGGCGGCCTCGACGATGTCGTTCGGTACCGAGGCGGCCGCATAGATGCGCGCGAGGTAGATGCCGTAGGGGCTCACGATCTGGGGGAGCAGCACCGCCCAGTAGGTGTTCGTGACGTGGGCGGCGGAGAGCAAGAAATACTGGGGGACGGCCAGGATCACATTGGGCACGAGCACTCCGGCCAGCAGCACGGTGAAGGTGGCTTTCTTGCCGCGGAAGTCGTACTTCGCGAGGGCGTAGCCTGCCAGCGCGGAGACGACGGTGGAGAGCAGCGCTCCGACACCGGCATAGAGGGCGGTGTTGAGCATCCACTTCCAGTAGATCCCTCCCCGGTAGGTGCCAAGGGCCACGATGTTGTCGAGGAAGTGACCGCTCGGCAGGAAGGTGTTGGTCGTGAACAGCTCGGTGCCGTCCTTTGTCGACGCCGCGAGCACCCAGGCGAGCGGCAGCAGGCAGTACAGGGCACCGATCAGCAGAAGTGCGGTCGACACGCCACTCGCGCGACCGTTGACCCCGATGTTGCCCGGCCGGCTGCGGGCGAGGCGCGGCAGCACCCGTGCCTCGGGACGGGATGTGATGGCCATCAGTTCTCCTCGGCGAACGCTCGGCGTTGGATCAGTTGCAGGAAGCTGAATGAGAGAGCGAATATGGCGATGGCGATGACGACGCTCGTCGCGGAAGCGGAGTAGATGTCATTGCGCACGAAGGCGTCGCGATACACCTTCATCAGCGGCGTGAAGGTGGTTGAGATCGAGTTGGTGAGTGGTCGGAGCACCGTCGGCTCGGCGAACACCTGGAGCGTGGCGATCATCGAGAAGATCGTCGTGAGGATGAGCGAGGGCACAATGATGGGCAGTTTCACCCGCAGGGCGATCTGGGTCTCGGATGCCCCGTCCAGCCGGGCCGCTTCGTAGATGTCCGACGGGATGGCCGTGAGCGAGGTGTACATCACCACCATGTTGAAGCCGACGCCGCCCCAGAGGGCGATGTTCGCGATCGCCACGATCACGAGGTTTCCGGAGAGCAGTTCGGGCAGTTGCACGCCGATGGCGCTCGCCAGCCGGTAGAACGGGCTCACGCTCGGGATGTAGAGGAAGCCCCAGAGAAGCGATGAGATCACGGCGGGAACCGCGAAGGGCAGGAAGATCGTGATGCGGGAGAAACCACGAGCGCGTGTGCGCCGGGAATCGAGCAACAGGGCGAAGAGCAGGGAGAGCCCGAGCATCGTCGGCACCAGGATGAGGCCATAGAGCCCCACGCGAGCGGCGCTCGCGAGGAAGTCCGGGTCGCCGAGCGCGTTCGCGTAGTTCTGTACCCCGGCAAAGACGGTCTCGCGGGATCCCGAGCCGAGTCCGAGTCCCGTCACCTTCGTCTTCTGGAAGCTCAGCATTATCGTGTAGACGATCGGAGCGGCGATGAAGGCGGCGAACAGCACCACGGCCGGAATCAGCATGATGTAGGGGGTTATCGAGCCGCGGCGGCGGGCACGCGTGATCGCGGTGCCGGGGCGGATGTCGGTCTGGGTCATGGCGGACTCCTTCGTCGCGTGGCCGGGAGGTCGCCCCCTCCGCCCCGGCCTGTCGGCGCCGGGGCGGAGGGGGTCGGCGGATGCTACTTGACCGTGAACCCGTTCTTCTTCAGGTCATCGGTGGTGATCTTCTGCATCGAGTCGACGGCGGTGAGGAAGGCGGCTTTGGACTTCGCTTCCGCTGCCTTGCCGAACTCGTCGTTGAACGCGCTGTAGGCGACGTTGACGTTGGGCCCGTAGGTGAACGGCTGCACCGTGTCCGCCAGCTTCGCGGCGAGGGAGTAGAAGCCCGGCTGGTTCGCGAAGAAGGTGTTGGGTTTGGAGAGCGCGCTCTTCGAATCGACGGTGTCGGCCGGGTAGATCGCCGACACACTGACAAGCTGGCTGACGGCGGTGGGGTTGGTCGCCAGCCAGGTGTTGAACTTCACCGCGGCCGCGACGTGCTTCGACTGCGAGGTGACCGCGACGGCCGAACCGCCCCAGTTGCCGTTGGCCGGCTTGCTGGCATCCCACTGCGGCAGCTGGGCCATCTCCCATTTGCCCGCCGTGTCTGCGGCGTTGCCCGCCAGTACCCCGGGAGCCCAGACGGCACTCACCCAGCCGACCTGGGTGCCACCGGCGAGGGCGGCGTTCCATTCGGGAGTGAACTGTTTGATGTTCGCGATTGTTCCTGCCTCGACAAGTCCGCCCCAGAATCCGGCGACCTTCTTGACGGCGGCGGAGTCGATGTTCACCGACCAGGCCGTGCCCTTGGTCGACCACCACGAGGCGCCGGCCTGCTGGGTGAGACCGGCGAACTGCCCGGCATCACCGGAGGAGAAGGTTCCCAGGTACTGCGAGGGATTCGCGTCATGGATGATCTTGGCGTCGGCGGCGTACTCGTCCCAGGTGGCAGGCGCCTTGAGGTCGAGCGAGTCGAAGACGTCCTTGCGGTAGTAGAACATCATGGGTCCGGAGTCCTGGGGGATCCCATAGACGGCGTCGGAACCGAGGGTGACCGACGACCAGACTCCCTCGCTGAACTTGTCTTTGAGCTTCGGATCGACGTCTTTGGAGATGTCCTTGAGGGCATCGGCGGAGACCATGGTCGGGATGGCCTGGTACTCGGCCTGCATCAGGTCGGGGGCCCCGCTTCCGGCCTTGATGGCGGTGAGGAGCTTGGTGACGGCGGCGTCGCCCGCATCGACCTTCACGTACTTCACGGTGATGTCCTTGTGGCTGCTGTTCCACGTAGCGACGACCTTGTCCATGTCCGGGGCCCAGCCCCAGTAGGTGATCGTGACCGGGCCCGAGTCCGCGGTGGTGGATCCCCCACTCGAACATCCGGTGACAAGCAGCGCTGACGCGACGACTGTCGCGATCAGGGCGCCACGGAGTGTGATGCGCATTTTTCCTCCTCGTTGAGCGCGGCCACGGTGTCGCGGCGGCGATTTCTGATGCGTAAATCAGTCGGCTCTTGATGACTGTAACCGGTTATAGTAGGTCACGCGGATCGCGCATTGTCAAGCGGCAACTTCTTCGAGGGAATATAGCCTTTGAGCTGCAATAGTGCCTATAACCGTAAACAGGATCAGTCTCACTGAGGAGAAAAATGACCACGGAGCTCTCGCCCCGGTCCCTGGCCGGCGCCCGATCGGGTGTCGGCTCCGGCGTCCCGGCACACGATCGCTGGGACCGCTTCGCCTCGGGGATCCCAGCGACGACGGGCATCGCGTTCGGCGGCGACTACAACCCCGAGCAGTGGCCGAGGGAGGTGTGGGCCGAGGACATCGGACTGATGCTCGAGGCCGGTGTGAACCTCGTGAGTATCGGCATCTTCTCGTGGGCCCTGATCGAGCCGCGGGAGGGCGAATTCGATTTCGGCTGGCTCGACGACGTGATCGGGATGCTCGCCGAGGCGGGGATCGGGGTCGACCTCGGCACCCCCACCGCGTCGCCCCCGCCCTGGTTCTGGGCCCGCTATCCGGATGCCCGGCCGATGACCCGCCAGGGGATCTCCCTCGGCGTCGGTTCCCGTGGCATGGCGAGCCCGAGTTCGCCGGAATACGCCGCAGCGACCACCCGCATCGTCACAGCGCTCGGGGAGCGCTACGGCCGCAACCCCGCGGTGAAGCTCTGGCACGTCCACAACGAATACGGAGCTCCGGTTTCGGAGTGCTATTCGGATCACTCCGTTCGGGCGTTCCGCGCGTGGCTTCAGCACCGGTACGGAGGCCTCGACGCGCTCAACTCGGCCTGGGGCACGGCATTCTGGGGTCAGCGCTACGGCGAGTGGAACGAGATCGATGCGCCGCGGATCTCGGCGACCACGTCGAATCCGTCCCAGCGTCTCGACTTCGCCCGCTTCACCAACTTCGCCCTGCTCGAGAACTTCCGGCGTGAGCGTGACATCCTGCATCGCCTGTCGCCTGGCGTGCCGGTGACCACCAACTTCATGGCGACGAACTGTCTCGCCGTCGACTACTGGACCTGGGCCGGCGAGGTCGACATCGTCGCGAACGACCACTACCTGAAAGCCGAACGGGAGGACAGCCACATCCTGCTCTCGATGGATGCCGACCTGGTGCGCTCGCTCGCCGGCGGCAGGCCGTGGTTGTTGCTCGAGCACTCCACCTCGGCGGTGAACTGGCAGCCGCGCAATCTCGCCAAAGGGCCGGGGGAGCTCGCCCGCAACAGCATGCAGCACTTCGCCCGCGGCTCCGACGGCATCATGTTCTTCCAGTGGCGGGCATCCCGAAGCGGCGCCGAGAAGTTCCACTCGGCGATGGTGCCGCACGGGGGCCCCGGTACACGTGTCTTCCGGGAGACCGTCTCCCTCGGCGCCGAGCTGGCCGCTGTCGCGGAGGTACGAGGGTCGGTTGTGGAGGCGCGCGTCGCGATCCTCTGGGACTGGGAATCGTTCTGGGCGCAGGATCTGGAGTGGCGCCCGTCGATCGATCTCGATCACCGGCGGCAGATCGAGACCTTCTACGAGCGGCTCTGGCTCGATGGCATCACCTGTGATTTCGCGCACCCGGAGGCGGATCTCTCGGGGTACAGCCTCGTGCTCGCGCCGAGCCTCTACCTCGTCACTCCCGAGGCCCGCCAGAACCTACAGGCCTATGTCTCGGCGGGCGGCGTGTTCGTTGCATCGTATTTCTCCGGAATCGTGACCGGCACCGATACGGTCTACGCCGGAGACATGCCGGGCGGCCTTCACGATCTGCTCGGGGTCACCATCCAGGAGTTCGGTCCACTGCGCGCCGACCAGCGGGTCGAGCTCACCGGCGGGCTCTACGGAACCGTGTGGACGGATGACATCGAGCTCACCGGCGCGACCGGCGAGGTGAGCTACCTCGATGGACCGATGGCAGGCAAGCCGGCCATCACCCGCAATGCCTTCGGATCTGGCACGGCCTGGTACCTCTCGACGGAGTTCGATGTCGCACAGCTTCGTCGGGTTCTGGCAGCGCCGCTCGCCGAGGCGCAGATAGAGGTCGCAGCGGAATCGCTCGCCGGGGTGGAGCGAGTCGTGCGCCACGGCGCCGGAGCCACCTTCACGACGGTCATCAACCACACCGGTTCGGCCGTGCGACTTGAGCATCTCGGAGTGCCGATCTCGGCCGGGATCGACGGGGACCCGACAGTGCTCCCGGGAGGGGCGGTGCGGGTCTTCCGCCTCGAGCATGAAGAGGGAGCCGCGGTGTGATTCCGATCATCCGGGAGGTGAAGTGGCGGGTGCTCCTGCCCGGCCAGGTCTCGGAGCTCTCCACTTTCGACATGACGACGGGGGAGGTGCGCGTCATCCACCGGTCGACGGAGGCCGTGCTCGAAGCCCCGAACTGGACTCCCGACGGCTGGCTCGTCGTCAACTCCGCCGGTTCGCTCTACCGCGTGGCGGCGAACGGCGGCAGCGCGCTCGAGCGCATTCCGCTCGGATCGTTGAGCGACATCAACAACGACCATGTCGTCTCGCCGGACGGCACGACCGTCTACGTCTCGTCGGAGGGGGATGGCCACGTGTATTCGGCCCCCGTCGCCGGGGGAGAACCGACCCGGCTCTCGGTGGATCGTTCCGGACCGTTCGCCTATTTCGTGCTCGGGATCTCGCCGGACGGGCGCACCCTCGCTGTGACCGGGGCGGAGGCCCGGGAGGGTCGCCCCTTCGTCAGTTCCCTCTTCACCATGCCCGCCGCCGGGGGTGCAGCCACCCCGCTCCCCGACGACAACGACGACGGTGATTCGGTCGGCTGCGCCTACTCGCCGGACGGTGAGTGGCTCTATTTCAGTTCGGAGACCGGCCCGGCTCAGCGGGGACGCACCCGCGTGATGAGGATGCGTCCCGACGGCACCGGCCGTGAACAACTCACCGGTGGCGACAGCGCCCATTGGTTCCCGAAGCCCTCACCGGACGGTGCCGTGGTCGTCTACCTCGAGTTCGCTCCCGGCACGATCGGGCACGCCTCGAATGTGCCGGTGCGGCTGTGCGCGATGCGCCCGGATGGCTCGCACCAGCGGACCCTCCACGAACTGTTCGGCGGACAGGGAACAATGAATGTCACCAGTTGGTCGCCGGAGGGCGACCGATTCGCCTTCGTGGCGTACCCGATGGGAGAAGAACCGTGAGTCTGAGCAGCAGCCCGACCGACGTGGTGGAGTTCGGATCCACCGGACTCCGCGTCTCCCCGCTCTGTCTCGGCACCTCATCCTGGGGTCCGGCGCGCACCCGGGAGACGGCTGCGGATGCCGAGTCCCGAATCGCCGCGCTCGCGGACGCATTCTTCTCCGGATCGACCCCGATCACCTACCTCGACACGTCCAACGAATACGGCGGCAAGCGCTCCGAGTCCCTCATCGGCCGGGCGATCGAACGCTCCGGCGGCATCCCGGAGGGCTTCGTGATCCAGACCAAGCTCGATCGAGACGCGAGCGGGGACTTCAGCAGCGACCGGATGTGGCGGTCCCTCGAAGAATCCCAGCAGAAACTCGGCATCGATCGCTTCCCGGTGCTCTACCTCCACGATCCCGAGAACATCGGATTCGAGGCATCCATGGCCGCCGACGGGCCGGTGGAGGCCCTTATCGCAATGAAAGAGCGCGGGTTCGCCGACCACATCGGCATCTCCGGAGGACCGGTCGACATGCTTCAGCAGTTCGTCGAGACCGACGTGTTCGAGGCACTCATCACCCACAATCGCTTCACCCTGGTGGACCGCAGCGCTTCGGCGCTCTTCGATGCGGCCACCCGCCGAGGGATGGGCATCAACAACGCCGCTCCCTACGGCGGAGGGGTCCTCACCGGCCAGGCGCGCTTTCGCGGCACCTACGCCTATCGGCCGATCCGACCGCCCGAGCAGGAGGCGCTCGACCGCATCACGGCCCTGTGTGCCGACGCGGGCGTGACCCTTGCGGCGGCCGCCCTGCAGTTCAGTCTCCGGGATCCGCGCATCCACAGCACGATCGTCGGGGTCTCGAGTCGTGATGCTCTCGACCGTGCCGTCGCCGAGGCCAAGGAGCCGATCCCTGCCGAGCTGTGGGCGCGGATCGATGCTGCCCTGCCCGGCTGACGGCTCGGACCGCCCTGCCCGTTGACGGCTCGGACCGCCCTGCCCGTTGACGCTGCCGACAGTCAGACGACGCTGTAGCCAGCGGCGAGCGGCGCGCGACCGGTGAGGGCGAGCAGCACGTCTTCACCGGATCCCCGGCGCGCGGCCACCGCCGCGGCGAGCGTGACGGCGTCTTCCACGCCGGCCTGCGGCAGAGTGTGGGGAAGCCCCGTGGCCATCGAGAGGTCGATCGTGTGCACAACGAGCTCGAAGACGCGGGTGCGCAGGTACTCGCTGAGCCGGATGCCCATCCCGCCGATCGATACGATGCGGTTCGCCGGCTGGGATTCGATCGCCGCGGTCGCGCGGGCGAGCGCTGCCGACACCTGGGCGACGGGATCGTCGCCCAGCCATTCGCCGGCTTCGACGCCGCGGGCGGCGACCGCCGCGTCATCGGTGAAGCTGAGATAGACGGTGGAGTAGTAGGCCTCCGCCGTGGCGATGGTCACGTCGCCGGGCTCCTCCTGGGCGAGATAGTTCTCCACGGTGAGGATCGCGCGGGCGGTGTGCCCGGCGAGGCTGCGCACGCTCCACGATCCGAGGGCGGGGGATGACCACTGCTCGTCGCGGATCCCGCCGAGCAGGTGCACATAGGCGGTGGCCGAACTGAGGAACAGGGCGGTGTTGGTCACCCCTGCATTATTCACCAACGACGCCGGTTCACGATTCACCGCGGCGCCTCGCCCTGCCAGACTGGTGCGGTGACCGCCCTCCGCCCCGAACCCACAACGCTCCCCGGCCGATTCGTGCGATTGGAGCCGTTGCGGCGAGAGCACCTGCCGGCACTGTTCCTGGCGATCGGTCATCCGGTGGTCTTCGCCGGAGGATACGGCGGAGGTGCCGCGGGCTACCGCGACACCGAGGAGGGATTCACCGAGTGGGCGGAGACCTACTTCCGCTGGGACGATTGCAATCCCTATGCGGTGTTCCTGGTCGGCGGACCGCACGACGGAGAGCTCGTCGGCACTTCGACCCTTGCCGACTTCGAGCCGGCGCGCGAGGCGACGCACATCGGCTGGACCGCCTACGACCCGCGGGTGTGGGGCTCGGCAGTGAATGCGGAGGCCAAACTCCTGCTGCTCGCACTGGCCTTCGACCACGGGTTCGGCCGCGTCAAGATCCAGGCCGATGCCCTCAACGAGCGGTCCCGCGCGGCCATCGGTGGCATCGGGGCGACCTTCGAGGGCATCGTGCGCCGCGACCTCCCGAGAGCCGACGGCAGCTGGCGCGACAGCGCGGTCTTCTCCATCATCGTGGATGACTGGCCGCGAGTCCGCGCCGGTCTCGAACAGCGCCTCGAGCGCCACGGCGACCGGCCGGTGCTGTTCCGCAGCCGGCCGTCGGCGTAGGGGCCACACTCGGCCAACGCCCAGACGGGGATGGTCGGCTTGCCCTATGGAAATCTCATACACCGCAATCGCCCATGCCACCGGAGGCGGCCGCGACGGCCACGTCCGCTCGGAAGACGACCGTCTCGACTTCGACACTCGTCCGCCGAAGGAGCTCGGTGGAAACGGTGAGGGCACCAACCCGGAGCAGCTCTTCGCCGCCGGGTACTCCGCCTGCTTCCTCAGCGCCCTGCACGCCGTCGGACGCTCTCTGAAGCTCGACACCACGGACTCCGCCGTGTCGGCGAGCGTCGGCATCGGCAGCAACGGCGAGGGCGGATTCGGCCTCGCGGTCGAACTCGACATCTACACGCCCCACGTGCCGGAGGACCGTCGCCAGGAGCTCGCGGATGCCGCCCATCACGTCTGCCCGTATTCCAACGCCACCCGCGGCAACATCGAAGTGACCCTCACGCTGGTCGGCTGACCTGCTGGTCTCGACACGCGTGGCGCCCCCTGCTGGTCGAGTAGGAGCCCAGCTTCCTGCTGGTCGAGTAGGAGCGCCAGCGACGTGTCGAGACCACATTCTCGACGCGCGTGGCGCCTCCTGCTGATCGAGTAGGAGCCCCGCCTCCTGCTGGTCGAGTAGGAGCCCCGCTTCCTGCTGGTCGAGTAGGAGCGCCAGCGACGTGTCGAGACCCGCGGTCTCGACACGCGTCCTCCGTCGTCGTGCACTACTCGACCGGCATAGCCTGCCCCGCGCGGAGCGAGACCCGCGCCGAGTACCCTCGAACCATGCCCGACTCCCTCGATCCCGCCGCCCAGCTGCTGAGTCTCCGCCAGAGCATCGATAACGTGGATGCCGCGCTCGTGCACCTTCTCGCCGAGCGATTCAAGTTCACCCAGCAGGTGGGGCGCCTCAAGGCGTCCAGTGGCCTGCCCGCGGCCGACCCCGGCCGCGAACTGGAGCAGATCACCAAGCTCAAGGCGCTGGCTTCCGAGTCCCATCTCGATCCCGCGTTCGGCGAGAAGTTCCTCAACTTCATCATCGCGGAGGTCATCCACCAGCACGAACAGATCGCCAGCACCGGAAGCATCGCGACCCACTCCGAATGAGCTGGGATCCGCGCGCCATCCCCTCCCAGGCTGGCAAGACCTTCGTCGTGACCGGTGGCAACGCCGGAATCGGCTACTTCATCAGTGAACAGCTCGCAGCAGCCGGCGGGCAGGTCATCATCGCCTGCCGCAGCGCCGCAAAGGCGGATGCCGCGATCGCCGCGATCCGCGCGCGCACTCCCGGGGCACAGCTCGAGCATGTGACCCTCGACCTCTCCTCTTATGCTTCGGTGCAGGCAGCGGCAACGGCTCTCTCGGGACGGCGAATCGACGCGATCATCGAGAACGCCGGTTCGATCATGCCGAGCGCGCAGCGGGAGACCACCATCGACGGCAACGAGGTGATGTTCGGCACCAACCACCTCGGACATTTCCTGCTCACCGCGCTGCTCTTCCCCACGCTCGCCGCGACGCCGGGTGCCCGGGTGGTCACCATGGGGAGCGGCGCGACCCGGCTGACCAAGCCGCACCTCACCGACCTGCAGAGTTCTCACTCCTTCGCGTCGTTCGCGGCCTATGGCCAGTCCAAGCACGCGACGCAGTCCTTCGGCTTCGAGCTCGACCGCCGGCTGCGTGCCGCCCGCGGCTCCGTCACGGCGCTCGTCGCGCATCCGGGAAGCGGCATCGACGGGCTCAGCCCGGAACGGCCCGGCGTGACGAACCCCTCCGCTGGTGGTCGCCTGTTCGCCCGGGTCCTCCCCTTCATCGGCGGCGGAAAGGACCGGGCGGCCTGGTCCGCCGTTCGGGCGGCGACCGACCCGGATGCCGTCGGCGGCCAGTACTGGGGTCCGCGCGGCAACTTCAGCGGCCCTCCGGTGCGGCAGAAGCCCGTCGCATCCAGCAGCAACGCGGCTTTCGGGGCAGCACTCTGGTCCGCCTCCGAGAAGCTCGTCGGCCAGAAGTTCGTGGTGTAGGCGGCTCGGTCGGCCTGGCGCTCACCCCCGCGGCGCGATCCGTCACGAACTGTCGCCTGGCTGGGCGATGCCAGCGGATAGTGACGGTTCGTCAGCTGTGCGCGGCCAGCCCCAGTCAGCCTGACGGTTCGCCAGCTGTGCGCAATCAGCCGACCAGCCTGACGGTTCGCCAGCCGTCCTCCCTCAGTCGGACCAGCCCGCCGCCTCCAGCGCCGTGCGCACCTTGTCGAGCAGTGTTGCGCGCTGCCGCATCAGTCTCTTGTTGACTCGGATCACCCGCCACTTCTCCTCCATGAACGCGTCGAGCCGGGCGATGTCGATGTGGAACTGACGCTCGTCCGCGCGATGCTGCCCGCCGTCGTACTCGAGTAGCACCCGATATTTCGGATAGCCCAGGTCGCCGAGCCCGATCACCGCACCGAAACTGTTGCGGATCACGACATTCACCTCCGGCTCCGGAAGCCCAGCCCGCACGATCAGGAGACGCAGGGTGGTCTCGCGAGCCGAGTCGGTGCGGCACCGGATCTCGGGCAACGCTCGACGAAGCAGGTGAGCCCCGCGCCTGGCGCCCCATCCGGCAACCGCGGCGGTGAGCTCCGCGAGAGTCGCCAACGGGGCCTGCCGGCTCACCAGTCCGTCGCCCATGATGATCAGCTCATCGAGGGAGAGCTCGGCAGCGAGGTGACACCAAGTCTCGACCGGATCACTCACCCGGAGACCGCTGGGAAGCGTGCGTGTCCGCACGCTAGGCAGCTGTTCGTGGCCATGCACACCGCGAAGCCGCGGCGCCCGATGTGGCGACGGGACCGAGACATCGAGCGATGACGGCACCCGGCCTTCGGGCAGTCGCAAACCGAGCAGGACGGCGGCAGTCCAGTGGCTGAAGTAGTGGTCAGGCGGCATCCGGGTGGCGTACGCGGCGGCGAGATCAGCGACGTCCGCGGGGAGGCCGTGGGGCATCCGGACGCCATGGAATGGCCGGCGGAGGTCGCCGCCTCGAAGCCGTCCGGCCCCGACACCGAGTTCCGCGGCCTCTCCGACGGTGAATGGTCGAGCGGCCAGGGTCGGGGGGAGCGGATGATTGCGGCGCATCCGACCACGGTGCGCCATGCCGGTCCCGTCTGGGCTCGGGTCGCGGAGTTCGGGGGATAGCCGTCCCAGTGGCTACCGGTGGAGGAGGAGACTCGCCCGCAGCCAGCCGTCGCAAACCGTTCCGAAGGCATCGGCTCCCGACGATATGTGCCGGGTCAGCCGAGCTCCGCGTCGACGGCGCTCCCCAAAGGGCGGCCACCCGTCGCAAACGGTCCCGAGGGTATTGGCTCCCGACGATTTGTGCCGGGTCGGCGGAGCTCCGGGTCGGCGGAGCTCCGGGCCGACGGGCGCTCCCCGGAAGGCACCGACCCGGCACGAACCGTCGCATGGCCGAGGGCTGCCAGCGGTTAGCGACGGCTCGGCGTGGTGTGGTCGACAGGGATGATCCCCGTCAGTACCCGACGACCGGCCCGAAGTGCTCGGCGAGTGTGCCGCGATGGGTGGCGCGAAGCTCCTCGAGGCTGAGGGCGAACTGGTCTTGTACCTCGAGAGCCGTGCCATCCGTGACTCCGACGCGCAGGGCCGGCACGCCGCGTCCCTCGCACAGGCCGATGAAGCGCACGTCGTCCTCGCGGGGCACGGAGACGATCGCTCGCGCTCCCGACTCGCTGAAGAAGGCCGCCGTCGCGTCCACGCCGTCCCGTTCCATCAGCTCGGTGATCCACAGCCGCGCACCGACGCCGAAGCGCAGCACGGACTCCGAGACGGCCTGGATGAGGCCCCCGTCGGAGAGGTCGTGGGCGGAAGCGATGATGTTCTGCTCCGAGCCCGATTTGATGAGCCCGGCAAGCGCCTGCTCTGCCGCGAAGTCGACGATCGGCGGGTGACCACCGAGATGGGAGTGGATGACTCCCGCCCAGGCCGATCCGTCGAGCTCGTCGCGCGTCGTGCCGAGCAGGTAGATGTTGTTGCCCTCGTCCTGCCAGCCGCTCGGGATGCGATCGGCCACGTCTTCGATCACGCCGAGCACTGCGACGACCGGGGTCGGGTGGATCGGCACGTCGCCCGTCTGGTTGTAGAACGAAACGTTGCCGCCGGTGACGGGGATCTCGAGCTCGAGGCATCCGTCGGCCAGTCCCTCGACGGCCTTCGAGAACTGCCACATGACTTCGGGGTTCTCTGGGGAACCGAAGTTGAGGCAGTCCGAGACGGCGACGGGAGTCGCGCCGGTGACAGCCACGTTGCGGAAGGCCTCGGCGAGAGCGAGCTGGGCGCCCTGGTAGGGGTCGAGGTAGGCGTAGCGCCCGTTGGCGTCCGTCGCGACGGCGAATCCGAGGCCGGACTCCTCGTCCACCCGCACCATGCCGCCGTCGTCCGGGAACGAGAGGGCCGTGTTGCCCATGACGTAGCGGTCGTACTGGTTGGTGATCCAGTCCTTGGAGGCGAGGTTGCCGCTGCCGAGAAGTGCGACGGCCTGCTCTCGCAGCTCCTCCGGCGTGGTCGCGCGGGGGAGTGACGACGCGGAATCGGCCTGGAGGGCGTCGATCCAGGTGGGATAGGCGACGGGGCGCTCGTACACCGGACCGTCGACCGCGACCGTGCGTGGCAGCACATTGACGATCTCTTCGCCGTGCCAGTTGATGATGAGGCGGCCGGTGTCGGTCACCTCGCCGAGCACAGAGGTCTCGACATCCCATTTCGCGGTGACTGCCAAAAATCCTTCCAACTTCTCGGGCGTCACGATCGCCATCATGCGCTCCTGCGACTCCGACATGAGGATCTCCTCGGCCGTGAGCGTCGGGTCGCGAAGCAGCACCTTCTCGAGCTCGATGAACATGCCGCCGTCGCCGTTCGAGGCGAGCTCGCTGGTCGCGCAGCTGATGCCGGCCGCCCCGAGGTCCTGGATGCCCTCCACCAGATCCTGCTGGAACAGCTCGAGGCAGCATTCGATGAGCACCTTCTCGGCGAAGGGGTCTCCCACCTGCACGGCCGGGCGCTTGGTCGGGCCGCCGGCGCTGAAGCTGTCGGAGGCGAGGATGGATGCCCCGCCGATGCCGTCTCCGCCGGTGCGGGCCCCGAACAGTACGACCTTGTTGCCGACGCCCCGTGCATTCGCGAGGTGAAGGTCTTCGTGGCGCAGAACCCCCACGGCCAGGGCGTTCACGAGCGGATTGGCCTGGTAGACGGAGTCGAACCAGGTCTCCCCACCGATGTTCGGTAGTCCGAGGCAGTTGCCGTAGAAGCTGATCCCGGCGACGACGCCGTGCACCACCCGCGCGGTGTCGGGGTCGTCGATCGCACCGAAACGCAGGGCATCCATCACTGCGACCGGGCGAGCGCCCATCGAGATGATGTCGCGCACGATTCCACCGACACCGGTGGCAGCGCCCTGGAACGGCTCGATGTAGGAGGGATGGTTGTGGCTCTCGATCTTGAAGGTCACGGCCCAGCCCTGCCCGACATCCACGACGCCGGCGTTCTCGCCCATGCCCACCATGAGGTTCTCGCGCATCTTCGGTGTCGTCTTGTCGCCGAACTGGCGCAGGTACATCTTCGAGGACTTGTAGGAGCAGTGCTCGCTCCACATGACCGAGTACATGGCGAGCTCGCCGCTCGTGGGGCGCCTCCCGAGAATCTCGCGGATCGACGCGTACTCCTCGGCCTTGAGCCCGAGTGCCGCGTAGGGCTGCTCCCGGTCGGGGGTAGCTGCGGCGTTGGAGACGGTGTCGGCGACTGAAACTGTGGGGGTGCTCACGGGCGCTGGAACTCCTGGATCGAGGGCGTGCCGGAAGTCCTAATTCTATCCGGCTGCGCGGGTGCGGGTTCGGCTCATGCCGCGGGACGCTCCCTGTGCCCGCTTCTGTCTCTCGAAATGCCGTTGTCTGTTGCTCCCGGGCGATTTCGATACCGAAAGTGGCATCTCGACGCGGCAGGGAGGGCGAGGAGAGCGGCAGGGAGGGCGAGCGACGCGGCAGGGAGGGCGAGGGGCGCGGCAGGGAGGGCTCGCCCGAGAGTGTGCACAGGTACGGGCGGGGTGTCAGGGGCGCCAGCCACCGGCGACAAGTGCGCTGCGCACTCGCTGCACCGTGGCATCCGGAGTCAGAAACAGCCCGCCCGACCGCACCTTCACGACTCGCCAGCCGGCATCGACGAAGCGCTCCCAGCGCACGATGTCCTTCTCGTACTGCCTCTTGCTCGTGCGGTGCTGGTCCCCGTCGTACTCCACCACAGTGCGGAACGCGGAATAGACCAGATCGGCCCGACCGAGCCAGCGCTTCGAATCAGCCCAGACATCGAGATTGGTGGCCGGCTCCGGAAGTCCGGAGCGCTGAAGCAGCAGGCGCAGCAGCGTCTCCGGGCGAGACTCCGCGCCCGGGCGTGCCAGGTCGAGGGCACGGCCGGCACGCCGAGCGCCCCGCCCGTGGAAGTCGCGCAGGCCCGCGCGCAGCTCCCCGATCGACGTGTAGGGCCGGATGTCGAGCGGATCCAACCGGTACGGCTCCAACACGAGGTGGTCGGCCGCGACCACGAGCTCGTCGAGGCTGAGGAGAGCGCCGAGCGAGAGCCAGATCGCGACGGGATCGGATGTCGCGAATCCCGCCCGTAGCGCCACTCGAGTTCCGGCGGCGGCATGATGCCCGGTGACTCCTGGGCGTCGGGGTGCACGCTGTGGCAGAACCGCAGAGACGTGCAGCAGCTCGCTCGGATCGGCCGGCAACGGGCATCCCCACAGGCGCGCTGCGGTGATGTGGCTGAAGAACTGCTGGCGCGTCATCACTGGCGCGTAGTCGGCGCATCGACGAACGATGTCATCCTGGCCTGGCTCGCCAACGACGTCTCGGGACGCCCGCACGCCCACATGAGGGCGGCTGAGGTCCGCTCCCCGAAGACTCTCCGCCCCGATGCCAAGCTCCCGCGCTTGGGTCAGCGAGAACGGGGCACGAGCAAGGGCCTGCGGCAGAGGGACTCGTCGGGGAGACATCCGCCCAGGGTGGCCGAAGCGTGCCCGATCCCGTTCGATCCATCCACAGACGTTCCCCGCCATTCCCCGAGGCCCGGCAGTAGCGCCCACCGAGATGCCACTTTCGGTAAGAAAATCAGGGATTCACTACCGAAAGTGGCATCTCGACGACAGATTGGTGCGCACCGCTCAGCCCGGCAGCACACTGACGCGGGTGATTCCGGGCGGTGCGGCGCCTGTGCAGCGCGCCGGAATCCGCCTACCGTAGGCGACATGACGGACTGGAAATCCTGGATCGGGCTCGGCGTCGCCGTGCTCATCGCGCTCGCCGCAGTGCTCGTGGTCGTGGTGATCACCTCGGTGGCCGCCCGGCTCACCGCCCGCCGGGAGAGTTGGGCTCGGGCGCTCATCCTGCGGGCACGGCTGCCCTATCGCGTCTTCCTCCTCGTGGTCGCCACCTGGATCGCGGTCCACCTCACCCTGCCGGCCGCGGCACCCCTCACCACCGTCGACCACGGATTCCTGATCGCCACCATCGCCGCCGGCACCTGGCTGGCCGCAGCACTCGTCAGTTTCGGGCTGGGGCTCGCGACCGGCCGCTACCGCACGGATGTCGCGGACAACAAGCGCGCCCGTCGCGCCCAGACGCAGATCGCGATCGTGCGCCGGCTCGCAAGCGTGGTGATGGTGATCGTGGGGGTCGCATCGATCCTGCTCACCTTTCCGGGAGTACAGGCGGTGGGCGCGAGCGTGCTCGCGTCGGCGGGAGTGGTGTCGATCGTCGCCGGCCTCGCCGCGCAGTCGACGCTTGCCAACGTGTTCGCGGGCATCCAGCTCGCCTTCAGCGACGCCATCCGGGTCGACGACGTGGTGATAGCCGAGGGCCAGTGGGGCCGGATCGAGGAGATCACGCTCACCTATGTCGTCGTGCACATCTGGGACGATCGGCGCCTTGTGCTTCCCTCCACCTACTTCACCAACACCCCGTTCGAGAACTGGACCCGGCACTCCAGCGAGCTCCTCGGCTCGGTGGAGTTCGACCTCGACTGGCAGGCGAGCCCCGCGCAGATGCGGGAGCGGCTCGAGGAGATCCTCGCCGAGACCCCGCTCTGGGATGGCCGCACCGGCGTGCTCCAGGTGACGGATGCCGTCGCCGGTTTCGTGCGCATCCGCGTGCTCGTGACGGCGGTCGATGCGCCAACGCTGTTCGACCTCCGCTGCCACGTGCGCGAACAGCTGGTGCAGTGGTTGTACGAGACGGATGCTGCGGCGCTGCCCCGCACGCGGATCCAATCGGTCGACCCCGCGGCGCGCCCCGCTTCGGTGCCGGTCTCCACCGGACAGATCGGTCTCTTCACGGGGACCCCGGAAGCCGAAGAGCGCGCCAGCCAGTTCACCGGCACCCTGCCGATCGTCGGCGCTGATCGCACTGAGCGGGAGTGAAGCGACCGGCCAGGTGACGGCGGACGGACCTCAGGCGGAGATGAGTGCCGCGATCGCGCTCGTGAAGACCGTCAGGCCGTCGGTGCCGTTGCGCATCGCAAGGGCGGTGTCCGGGCCGAAACCTTCCTCGGTGGCGTGCTCCGGATGTGGCATGAGGCCCACGACGTTGCCGCGGGCATTCGAGATGCCGGCGATGTCGTTGATCGAGCCGTTGGGGTTCACGTCCACGTAGCGGAAGACCACGCGACCCTCTCCCTCGAGGCGAGCGATCGTCTCGGCGTCCGCGATGAATCCCCCCTCCCCGTTCTTCAGCGGGATCGTGATCTCGGTGCCGGCGGTGAACTCGTTGGTCCACGCCGTCGAGTCGTTCTCGACTCGGAGCTTCTGGTCACGGCAGATGAAGCTCCCGTGGTCATTGCGGATGAGACCGCCCTCGAGCAGGTGCGCCTCGGTGAGCATCTGGAACCCGTTGCAGATGCCGAGCACCGGCATCCCCTTCTCGGCCGCATCGATGACCTCGGCCATGATCGGGGAGAGGGAGGCGATGGCGCCGCAGCGCAGGTAGTCGCCGTAGCTGAATCCGCCGGGAAGCACGATCGCGTCGACGCCCTCGAGCGAGTGCGAGCCGTGCCAGAGCGCCACCGGGGTCGCGCCGGCCAACCGAACCGCACGCTGGGCATCCCGGTCGTCGAGCGATCCGGGGAAGGTGATGACGCCGATGGAAGTCATGAGGCGACGGAGGGGGAGGGCACAGTGATCGACACCACGTCTTCGATCACGGAGTTGGAGAACATGTCTTCCGCGAGCTGGGTGATCTCGGCGAGCACGGCATCCGTGACCTCGTCCACCGTCACTTCGAAGCGCTTGCCGATGCGCACGCCGGTGATGTCGGATTTGCCGAGGCGATGGAGGGCTCCGGCGACGGCCTTGCCCTGGGGGTCGAGAAGCTCGGGCTTCGGCATGACCTCGACGACGATTACGGGCACGAATCACTCCAAGAGTTCGCCTGTGGGTGGATGCCGTCAGTCTACGGGATGCACGGATCGGACCCTCCGCGCAAGCCCCACGCCCGATCGGCAGGCCATCGGTACGCTCGATCCATGTTCACCAGGAAGCCCCTCACCGTGCCCGTGCCCAACCTGCGCACCTCGTCAGCGGTCTGGAGCGACACCTTCGGGCGCGTCGCCCAGCGTTGTGGCCAGGCGCTGCTCGTGCTGTCGATCGTGGTGGTCATCGTCTACGCGGCGACCCAGCTGCAGCTCGTGGTGGTGCCGGTGCTTCTCGCCCTGATCGTGGCATCCGCGTTCCGTCCGGTGGTTCGTCTTCTCGAGAAGCACATGCCTCGGGTGCTGGCGGCGATAATCTCGCTGCTTGCCGGCGTGATCGTGTTCGGTGGAGTGATCACGATCGCGGTTTTCCAGGTGCAGTCGCAGTTCTCCACGCTGCAGAAGTCGGTGAGCTCCGGCATCAACACCGTCGCCGATTTCGTGCAGAACGGACCCCTCAACATCGACGCGAAGCAGATCAGCGATGTGCAGAAGACCCTGGTCGATTTCGTCACGAGTGCGCAGTTCGGGTCCGGTGCGCTCGCGGGGGTGTCGACCGCGGCCGAGCTCGTCACCGGCGCCGTGCTCACCGTGATCGTGCTCTTCTATTTCATGAAGGATGGGCCGATGATCTGGGCCTTCCTCATCACGCCGTTCCAGCCCGTGATGCATGCCAAGCTGCGCCGGGCCGGGGACAGCGCGGTCGAGACCCTCGGGGGCTATGTGCGGGGAACAGCGATCATCGCGCTCGTCGACTCTGTGTTCATCGGGGTCGCCATGCTGATCCTGCGGGTGCCATTGGCGATCCCGCTGGCGATCCTCGTGTTCATCGGTGCGTTCATCCCGCTTGTCGGTGCGACGGCCACGGGCATCATCGCCGCCCTCGTCACCCTCGTGACGAACGGTCTCACCGCCGCTATCGTGGTCGCGATCGTCGTGATCGCGGTGCAGCAGATCGAAGGCAACTTCCTCTCCCCGTTCGTGATGGGAAAATCGCTCAAGTTGCATGGCCTGGTCGTGCTGCTGGCGCTCACCGCCGGCACCATTCTCGGCGGAATCTTCGGCACCCTGATCTCGGTGCCCGCGGCCGCGGTAGCGTGGGCGATCATCAAGCGCTGGAACGATCCGATCGTGCCGGAGCCCGGTGTCGACACCGGGAAGCGAAGATCAGCGTCGGCGTGAGTGACTCCGCCGCAGCGGCGCGAGCAGGCTGAGCGGCACGGAATCGAGCACGAATTCCGCCCATTCCCGGTAGCCGGAGGGGCCGGGGTGGAAGAGATCCGTCGCCCAGAACGTGGGGGTGTACGGCGGGGGCTTCGGCAGCGCGAACACCCGGTCGAGTCCGCGGACCGCGGCGCGCGCCGCGTCATCCAGGCTGGCCGCATGCAGCGCGAGGTTCCAGCGCAGGGGGCTCTGCAGGCTGCGGAAGCGGTCGAAGCGGGGCATCAGCGAGACCAGGAGCAGGGCATCCGGATTCACCGCGCGAAGCCGCCGCACGATCTCGCGGACGTCCGCGGCGAAAGCGCGGCGCGACCTCAACCCGAGTGCGTCGTTGGCTCCGATGGTGAGGAAGACCACGTCATACCGCTCCGCGGTGGCTTCGTCGATGAATCGCTCGAGAATGTCCCGCGAGGTCGCGCCGTTCTCGCCGATGGCCGTCCAGCTGGTTCCGCGGTCGAACCGGTCGCCGAACTCGTGGGCGAGACTGCCCGGGAGGGCCTCGTTCTGGCTGTCGGCGCCGACTCCGGCCGCCGTCGAATCGCCGAGAACGAGGAGTCGGATCAGGTCGGCGCCCGGCAGCGATCCGGTCCACGGAAGCGCGGCATCCGGGAGTCTCGGGATGCTCGCGCGGGCCTTCCTCGCCTGCACGAGCAGCACGGGCGCGAGGGGGATGGCGGCGGCCCGGCTCAGGAGGTTCGGGCGGAAATTCATCACTCCACCGATGTTAGGCCGCTTGCGCGGGGCGGATTGCCAGAAAAAGACCGCTCCCGGGTGCATCCGATCGGACTGTTGGGCCGGTAGTACCCCATAAGAGCATGACCAGCATGTTCCCGAACTGGAGTAAACCGTGAAAACTCGAATCATGGCCGGCACTGTTGCCGGTGCATTCCTTCTCGCCGCTCTCGCGGCGCCGCTGCCGGCTTCGGCGGCGACCAACGCCCAGCTCTCGGTTTTGCATGGCGTTCCGGGGGTGACTGTGGATGTCTGGGTGAATGGCGCCCTCACCCTGGACGACTTCACGCCGGGTACGCTCGCCGGCCCGCTCAGCCTCGCTCCGGGCACCTACTCGGTGGCCATCACCTCGTCGACCGCCACCTCCGCGACCGACTCCGTGGTGATCGGCCCGGTCGACCTCCCCCTCGCCGACGGTGGCAACTACACGGCGGTCGCCCACCTCACCCCGGCCGGCACCCCCACTGCGACGCTCTTCACCAATGACATCTCGAAGACCGCCGCCGGGCAGGGCCGTTTGACGGTCAGGCACGTAGCCGCTGCCCCGGCGGTCGACGTGCTCGCCGGCGGAGCCCCGGTCGTGAGCGGCCTCACCAACCCCAACGAGCAGATCCTGAATCTCGCGCCGGTCACCGTCTCGGCATCCGTCGTCGCGGCGGGCACGACCACCCCGGTGCTGATCGGACCGGCGGACGTCGCCATCCAGGAGGGCGTGAACACCATCGTCTACGCCTACGGCAGCGCGGCGAACAGCACGCTGGCTCTCGCAGTGCAGACCATCACCGGCCTGCACACCCCGCCGGCGGGAGTTCCCGCCGGACAGACCGGCGCGGCAGCACGCGCCGAATCGGCACAGACCCTGTCGACGGTAGGCCTCGGAGCATTCGGGTTGCTCCTCGCCGCCGCCGCTGTGCTGGTATCCGCTCGCCGGAAGGCCGGGTCGCGCGCCTAGGCGCGTCGACCTCAGGGAACCGGGAGTGAGAATGACGGGAAGGGTCGGGCTCGGCGCCGTACTGGCGCTGAGCCTGGTCCTTCCCGTTCTCGCGGGCTGCACGGCGGCTCCTCCACCGGCGGCGCGGCCGACTGTGTCTTCGACACCGACACCGACGCCGCGACCGACGGCTCCAGACATCCCGACCGTGGATGCCTCGCTCGGCAGTCTCCCGGTGGCGACGGTCGTCGCCCCGGTGCGCATCCGGTTCGATCGCCTCGGCATCGACATGAGGGTGACCGCAGAGGGGCTCGACGCAAAGGGCGCGATGGCCCTTCCGGCCAATGCCGCCGAGGCCGGCTGGTACCGCTACAGCCCCGGGCTCGGTGCCCGGGAGGGCGCCACCGTGATCGCGGCCCACATCGACTCCTGGCACGACGGCATCGGCCCGTTCAGTCGGCTCAAGAACGCGGCCGCCGGAGACACGATCACCCTCTACGGAGCGGACGGATCGACGGTGTCCTACACGGTGAGCGAGCTTCGTCAGGTGGGCAAGATAGACGCCCCGATGGCGGACGTTTTCGAGACGACCGGTACGCCACGCCTGACCCTCGTGACCTGCGGCGGAGTCTTCAATGCGAAGACCGGCCACTACCTGGACAACGTCATTGTCACTGCGACCCCGGTCGCCGCGGCGACCGCCGGCAACTGACGCTTCACCAACGGGGAAGGTGCGACTAACGTGAGCGAAAAGACGGCCGCCTCCCCGGGTGACCGCTCCCCGTCGATCGCCGTCAGGATTCCCGTGTCTGACCTGCTCCAGAATCACGACGAGTCTTCTCTCGTTGCGAGCTTCCAGGCCGGTGATGAGCGTGCCCTCGCCACGGTGTACGAGCGCTGGGCACGGTTGGTCTACGGAATGTCGATGCGGTCGCTCGGCAACGTCGCGGACGCCGAAGACGTGACCCAACGGGTGTTCGTCGCCGCCTGGCTCGGACGGGCCACCTTCGATCCCGACCGCGCGCGGCTATCGGCCTGGCTGGTAGGCATCACGAAAAACACCATCGCGGATGCGCATGAGCGGCGGGCGCGCGATCGCCGGGATCGTGAGGCCCTCATCCAGAGCCTCGACCGGGAGGTGACGGACTGGCCCGATGACATTGCGGAGCGGCTCGTCGTCGCCGACGCCCTCGCCGACCTGCCCGAGACCCCCCGGCAGATCATGAGGCTTGCGTTCTACGATCGGCTCACGCACACGCAGATCGCGGAGTTTCTCGGCCTTCCGCTCGGCACTGTGAAAAGTCATATCCGCCGAAGTCTCGATCGGCTACGAACCAGATTGGAGGTGAGCGACGATGAGTGAAACTACCGGTTCGGATGCCGGACACAGCGACCCCGACATCCTGGCCATGATGGCCATGGGGGAGCCGGACATCCCGCTCGCCGACGAGGTCCATGTGCAGGGGTGCCCTGCATGCCTCGACGAACTCAACAGCCTGGTTCGGGTGGCGACACTCGCCCGGTCCGGCTCGCCTCTCGAGCATCCGCTCGATGCTCCCGGGCCCGCGGTCTGGGGGTCGATCAGCCGCACCCTCGGTCTCGCGACCGATGTCATGCCGGCACCATTCGAGACCGCGTCGACCGCAGACCCCGAGATCGCATCCGTCGCACTCCCGGTCGCGTCGCGGTCGTCTGCGCGCGGCAGCCGAGCTCATCGCCGACGCCGTCGGCTGGCCGTACCGATCCTCTCGGGGGCGCTCGCGATCGTCGTCGCTGCCGGGGCGATCTTCGTTGCAGCAACGGTGCTCACGCCCAAGACCGTTGCGCCAACACCGACCATCCTCGCCGAGGCGCGTCTGAAGGCCCTGCCCGACTGGACCGGATCCTCCGGGGAGGCGGTGATCGAGAAGACGGGCTCCGAGCGGCAGGTCGTCGTGACAATGTCGGAGGCGCGCAACGCTCCGGGCTACCGGGAGGTCTGGCTCATCTCGACCGACCTCACCAAGCTCATCAGCATCGGCGTCCTCGCGGGCACGGAAGGAAGGTTCACGATTCCGAGCGACGTGAATCTCGCTGACTATCCGATCGTGGATGTGTCGAGCGAGAAGCCCGACGGCAACCCGGCGCACTCCGGCGATTCGATCGTGCGCGGCACGCTGTAGCCGCTCTCGCCGTCTATTGGCGGGCGGCCGTCACCCGGATCTGGTTCGACCAGGGGTCGTCGAAGCTGAGGGTCTGCCCGTCGTCACGGGTCTCGATGCCGTGGTGCGACATCCGTTCGCCGAGGGATCCGAGGTCGTCCGTGCCGGGCACGACGATGTCGACCTGCCCGAGCCCGAGGGTGCGGCCACGGCGGCCGGCCCCCGCGGTGTTCCAGATGTTCATGGCCATGTGGTGGTGATAGCCGCCAGCGCTCACGAAGAGGGCGGAGTCCCCGTACATGATGGTCTGTTCGAAGCCGAGCCGGTTCACGTAGAACTCGCGTGCCGATGCGATGTCGCCCACCGCGAGGTGCACATGGCCGACCACGGCGTCACCGAAGTTCGGCGCCGCGACGGCATCCTCGGTGAGGTGCTCCTGCAGGAAGGCGTTGGGGTCGAGGAAGAGGGTGGACATCTCGACCTGCCCGTGCACCCAGCCCCATTCGGCGCGATCCCGGTCCCAATAGAGCTCCACGCCGTTACCTTCCGGGTCGGTGAAGTAGAAGGCCTTGCTCACCAGGTGATCGGAACTGCCCGTGAAGGTGCCCGGTGCCTTAGACGCAACAGAGTAGACGGATGCCGCGAGCGCGGCCTCCGAATCGAACAGGATGGCCGTGTGGAACAGCCCGGCATCGCGCGGGTTCGCGTGCACGAGCTCGGGGGCCGCCCGCAGGATGATGAGCGGGGTGGTTCCGCGACCGAGGGTTATGGTGTCGGTGGTCGAGGCGATCACGCTGAGCGCCACGGCGTCGCGGTAGTAGGCGGTCATCCCGTCGAGGTCGGCGACGAGAAGGGTCACAGCGCCCATCGAGGTGTCGGCGGCGAGGAGATCTGTCGTAGTCATGTCAGTGACAACTTAGTTGATGCGACAACTATTCCGCAATGGTGCCATGGGTCTGTGGGGCCCTCGCCAGTCCCGCTGGTCGAGTAGGTCGCTCAGCGACCGTGTTTTGCTGGTCGAGTAGGTCGCTCAGCGACAGTGTTCTGCTGGTCGAGTAGGTCGCTCAGCGACCGTGTCGAGACCCGGCGACCGTGGGCCCACGCCGATTCACCCCGTGCCGCGTTCGCGGATCAGGAGTCATGGCGAATACCCGCGTGTCCCCTCGCGAGGACACGGCGTGTCGCGCGAAACTCCTGATCCGTGAACGGCGGCGGACGTCGTCGCAACCGCGAGGTCGGTAATGCGCGTCCCCCCGCGCCGGTTCAGGCCGAGGGCGCAGTGCGCTTCCCCACCACCTCCGTGTGGATCTCGCTGGTCAGCTGCTCGATCTTCGCGGTGAGGTCGGCGATCTGGCGGGTGAGCGTGGTGTTGTCGTGCAGCTCCTGCTCAGTGGAGCTGAAGTCATGGTCGGCCTTCACCTGCTGGAAGGCGGCCTGCCGGTTCTGTCCGATCATCACGAAGGTCGACAGGAAGATCGCCTCGAGCGACACCACCAGCGTGAGCGTCGGCCACGGGCTCTTTTCGAAGAACAGCATCCAGAGGGCGAACAGCGCAACGTGCACGTAGACGAAACGCATCGAGCCGGCGAAGGCGGTGATCGCGTCGGCGACCCGCAGCTGGATGCTGCCGGCCCGTCGTCTCGCCTCCGCCATCACCGAGGGATGGTGACTCTGGCCGTCCGCGAGCAGGCGGCGGGGGACGATGTGGGGGCGACTCGGCGCGTGAACTGTCATGGCTCCGACTGTAGGCACCCACGGGGAACCGCGCCGAATGCGCGCCGTGACTCAGTCCTGCGGATGCCGCAGTCGAAGCAGGGTTCCCACCGGTGGCTCGATCACCACGAGCGACCGCAGCTCTTCCGGGTAGGCCAGGGCCGGGCGGATCGACACCCGCGTCGGACTGCTCTCCACGATCACGACGACGCGCCAGTCCCAGTCTTCGGCGGGCGCATTCACATCGACGCCCCCGACCGGCACCGGATTCGGCAGGAGGGCGTAGTACTTGCGGTCCAGCTCAGCCAGTCCGGCACGGTCGAGCAGGGCGGCGGCCTCCTCACGGGCCCCGGGCCCGGCGAGGGGAAGCCCCACAAGGCTCGTCGGAACGACACCGTCGCCGTCGCTCACGAGGTACCCGACCAGTTCGCCGTCAGCGCGCCGCCGCTGCTCCCACCCGGCCGGAATCACTGGCAGCCTTCGCAGTCGATCTCGCTGGCCGGATCGACCGCGTATAGCGGCTTCTCGTAGCAGAGCGAGTGCTCCGAGTCGGCATAGTAGGCGAAGTTCGGGATGCGCGTGAAGCCCTCGCGCTCGTAGAACCGCACGGCGTCCGGCTGCCGGTCACCGGTCTCGAGCACCAGGCGCGACCATCCGCGTTCGCGTCCGAATCGCTCGAGCTCGTGCAGGATGGCGGTCGAGGCGCCCGTGCCGCGACTCGACGCCGTGACGAACATCCGCTTCACTTCCGCTTCACCGCCCGGCAACTCGCGGAGCCCTCCGCAACCGACGGGTTGGTCCGGCTCGGTGTACGCGACGAAGAAGGCGGTGATGTCGGCTGCGGTCGGCGCCGGACCGGGCTCGGAATCGGGGGTGCCGTAGCGCGCTTCGATCTCGATCCGCTGCGCCTCGCGAAGGGCGGTCCCGTCCGGATCGTCCCACGGGACCTGGCGCACGATCACGATCCGGTGAGCCTCTGGATCAACTCCCGGTAACGGGCGGCGGTCTGCTCGACGATCTGCGGGGGCAGCGACGGCGGAGTGCCGTGCTGGTCCCAGTGGGCGCTCAACCAGTTGCGCACGATCTGCTTGTCGAAGCTCGCGAGCCTGTCGGGTCCACCGGCGGAGAAGGTTGCGGCATCCCAGTAGCGGGAGCTGTCGCTGGTCAGCACCTCGTCGGCGAGGGTGATCACGCCCGAGTCGCGATTGGCGCCGAACTCGAACTTGGTGTCGGCGAGGATCACGCCTCGGGATTCGGCGATGGCGGATGCCGTTCGGAACACCGTCAGGCTGAGGTCGCGGAGTGCTTCGGCGACGTCTGGCCCCACCAGTTCCACGGTGCGGTCGAACGGGATGTTCTCGTCGTGCTCGCCCATCGGGGCCTTCCACGCCGGCGTGTAGATCGGTTCGGGGAGCCGGTCTCCGTTCGCGAGGCCGGCGGGCAGGGCGATGCCGCACACCGTCTGGGTCTGCTGGTATTCGAGCCAGCCGGATCCCACCAGGTATCCGCGCACCACGCATTCGATGGGGAACATGTCGAGAGTGCGCGCCAGCATTGCGCGCCCGGCCACGGCGGTCGGGATCAGGTCGCGCACGGTGTCCCCGCGCAGCTCGTGGTCGGCGACGAGGTGATTCGGCACGCCGACGAGCTGGTCGAACCACCACAGGCTGAGGGTCGTGAGCAGCTCACCCTTGCCCGGGATACCGGGTTCAAGCACGTGGTCGAACGCACTCACCCGATCGCTCGCGACCATGAGCACGCGGTCGGCGGTGGCGAGGTCGGCGGTGCCGGCCTCGATGTACAGGTCGCGCACCTTGCCCGAATACGCGTGGGTCCAGCCATCCGCCGTCAGGTCGATTGCGTTCATTCGGCGACCCGCTGCGCGATGTCGGTGCGGTACTGTCCGCCCTCGAGGTCGATCGCGCCGAGCGCGAGATAGGCGCGGGATCGGGCCTCGGCGAAATCGGCGCCGGTCGCGACGACACTGAGCACGCGCCCTCCCGTCGCGACGAGGGCCCCGCCGGAGAGCGCGGTCGCGGCATGCGCGATCGTCACACCGTGGATCGCGAGCGCCGTATCGACGCCGGTGATGGTGCGGCCGGTGATCGGGGTCTCGGGATATCCCTCGCTCGCGAGCACGACGGTGACGGCGACGTCCTCCGAGAACTCCGGGCGGGGCATCCCGCCGAGTTCGCCGCTCGCCGCCGCGAACAACAGCCCGCTGAGCGGGGTGACCAGCCGGGGGAGCACCACCTGGGTCTCGGGGTCACCGAACCGTGCGTTGAATTCGATCACCCGGATGCCGTCGGCGGTGAGGATGAGACCGCAGTAGAGCAGCCCGATGAAGGGGGTCTGCTCGGCGGCCAGGGTGCGCACCGTGGGGATCGCGATCGTGTCGATCACCTCGTCGACGAATCCGT
Organism: Lacisediminihabitans sp. FW035; assembly: GCF_054880895.1. Taxonomy (NCBI): domain Bacteria; kingdom Bacillati; phylum Actinomycetota; class Actinomycetes; order Micrococcales; family Microbacteriaceae; genus Lacisediminihabitans; species Lacisediminihabitans sp. FW035. The sequence continues at coordinate 3,615,228 of NZ_CM142187.1, read as the reverse complement.
CCGGGAGCCAGGGAAGGGGAGAGTACGCGCCCATCCCACCCGTGTTGGGCCCCTCGTCATTGTCGGACAGACGCTTGTAATCCTGGGCGGGGTCGAGTGGCAGCACGTTGTGGCCGTCGCTGAGCAGGAAGAGCGAGACCTCCTGGCCGTCGAGGAACTCTTCGACGAGCACGCTGCCCTGCCCGATCCAGTATTCGGCATGGGCGACCGCCGCGTCCCGGTCGGTGGTCACGAGCACGCCCTTGCCGGCGGCGAGGCCGTCCGCCTTCACGACGTAGGGGGCCCCGAGCGCGTCGATCGCGTCGATCGCCTCTTCGAGGCTGCCGGCGCGTGTCGCGCGGCCGGTCGGCACCCCTGCGACATCCATGATCCGCTTGGCGAAGGTCTTGCTGCCCTCGAGCTGGGCGGCGGCCCTTCCCGGGCCGAAGACCGCGATGCCGCGCTGCCGCAGCCGATCGGCGACTCCGGCCACGAGCGGCGCCTCTGGGCCGATGATCACCAGTTCGATGTCGTTCTCGAGCGCGAACTCGGTGACGACGGCGGGATTCGTGGGGTCGAGGGCGATGACCTGCACGTCCGCAGCGATTCCGGCATTGCCGGGCGCCGCGATGATGTCGTGATCGACGGCCTCCCGGAGGAGGGCGGTGATGATGGCATGCTCGCGGGCACCGGAACCGAGGACAAGGATTCTCACTGGGCAAGCGTACCCACCCGCCGCCGCCGGCATGCGCCCGATGCTCAGCATCGCCCGGCAGACTGGAGGCATGGCCCACCGTCAGCGAATCGCGGGGTCGTCGGTGCAGCCAGACAAGGTCTGCGTCGCGTGCGGACGTCGCATTCAGCGGCGGGCGAAGTGGGCGCGCGACTGGCACACCGTGCGTTATTGCTCCGGTGCCTGCCGGAGCCGCGGAGTGACCGAGACCGACCGGATGCTCGCGGACGCGATCCTCGCGTTGCTTGCCGAACGCCCCTCCGGAGCCTCGATCCTCGTGTCCGACGCTGCCCGCGCAGTCGCCGCCGGCCGCTGGGAGGACCTCGCAGAGCCGGCCCGCCGCGCGGCGAGGCGACTCGTCGACGCGGGGTCGATCGAAATCCTGCAGGGCGGCAGGGTCGTCGACGGTTCCACCGCGAAAGGCCCGATCGAGGCGCGCCTGAGGTGACGCAAGGGTCGGTCGCACCTGCCAAGCTGGGCGGATGACTCCCCGCCACACCCTGCTCGCCCTCCTGGTCGTGGTGATCTGGGGTTTCAACTTCGTGGCAATCGACCTCGGCCTCGTGGATGTGCCCCCGCTCGTCTTCCTCGCGCTGAGGTTCGTGCTGGTGGCCATCCCCGCTGTCTTCTTCATCCGGCCACCCGCGATCGGGTGGCGCAACATCCTCCTGATCGGCGTTTTTCTCAGCCTCGGCCAGTTCACGCTCCTGTACCTCGCTCTCTCGCTCGGCATGCCGCCTGGCCTCGCATCCCTGCTGCTGCAGACCCAGATCGTCTTCTCGGTGATCGTCTCGTCGCTGCTTCTTCGCGAGCATCCCACCCGGCGCCAACTCGTGGGGATCGTGATCGGCATGATCGGTCTGGCGGTCGTCGTGATCGGCCACACCTATGCGGCACCCTGGCTGCCACTCGTGATCACCCTGCTCGCGGCTCTCTCCTGGGCGATCGGAAACGTGCTGTCGCGGCGGGCCCGCGCGGCATCCGGACTCTCGCTTGTCGTGTGGTCGGGGCTCGTGGTGCCGATTCCGTCGCTGGCACTCGCCCTGCTGGTGGATGGCCCGCAGGCGGTGGGCGATTCGCTCACCCATCTCTCGCTCGCCGCGATCCTGAGCACCCTGTACACCGCCGTCGCGGCTTCCCTCGTGGCCTACACGATCTGGAATTCACTGCTCGCCCGCTACCCGACCAGCGCCGTCGTGCCCTTCACCCTGCTCGTGCCGGTGATCGGGATCCTCGCGGCCTGGGCGGTCTTCGCCGAGAGGCCGACCGGCAGCGAGCTCATCGGGGGAGCGATCATGCTCGGTGGACTCGCGGCGGCGGTCGTGAATTTCCGGCCGCGCGCGCCCACCTTCGTCACCGAGTGACGAGCCACTAGGTTCGGCAGATGGACGCTTCTCCGACAGACCTCCTCCATCTGGGTCGCGCCGTGGAGCTCGCGCGTGACGCGCGGGCCAGGGGCGATCATCCGTTCGGGGCCGTGCTCGTGACCGCCGACGGCGCCGTCGTCGAGGCGATGAACTCGGTGACGACGACCAACGATCCCACCGGGCATGCCGAGACGAATCTCGTGCGGTTCTCGGCATCCCTCGGCACCGAAGTGCTCGCGTCGAGCACGGTGTATACGAGCACCGAGCCCTGCGCGATGTGCGCCGGTGCGATCTACTGGGCGGGCATCGGTCGCGTGGTGTTCGCGCTGTCGGGCCATGCCCTGGTGGAGCTGGTGAGCGAGGCATCCGGGGTGCTCACCCTCGATCTGTCCAGCCGCGAGGTCTTCGCCCGCGGCGGCTCGGCTATCGAAGTGCTGGGTCCCATCGCTGTGGCGGGCGCCGTCGAGGTGCACGACGGGATGTGGGGCTGACGGGCCGTAGTGCCGCCACTACCGTTGGAGCATGGCCAAAGTACGCATTCCGGATGACGCCGGCCGCGACGCCGTGGAGCGCGCGCTCGCAACGGTCGCCGACCGCGACACCGAGGCGACCGCGGTGCGCTATCTGCTTCAGGTGCTGGCGGACGGCGCTCCGGGCAACTCCGTGGAGGTGCGCGTGCCGCCCTTCGGCGCCGTGCAGTGCATCGAGGGTCCCGGTCACACCCGGGGAACACCGCCGAATGTCGTCGAGACCGACGCGCTCACCTGGCTCGCGATCGCGACCGGGGGTACCGAGTGGGCACACGCGCTCGAGCACGGCCGCATCGCGGCATCCGGATCCCGCGCCGACCTCTCCGCGTACCTGCCACTCCTCTGGGATGGGGCGGATACCCCGGAAGCGTCAGGGACAATGGACACATGACCCCCGATCCTGAGCCAGAACCGGGCCGGTCCGAATCCGCGTCGCCCTCTCCCGATGGGGTGGCTTCGGAGCCCGCGCGGTCCATCGTCGAGACCGAGGTCACGGTTCGTCGGATCCCGCGCTATTCGCGCTTCCTCATCATCGGAGCGGGACTCGGGGCTGTCGCCACCTTCATCCTCACGGCGTCGTTCCCCTCAGACCCGGCTGTCGGTTTCGGTGCGCTTTTCGGCTACTTCCTCATCTTCGGTGTTCCGACGGGGGTGGTGATCGGCGCCGTCGTCGCCATCGTGCTGGATGCCTCGTTCAAGCGCCGCGCCCGCACGGCGATGGCCGAGCGCACCACGGTCGACGCCCTCCCCGACGAGCCCGCCTCCTGACGGTCCCCTCCCCGTCGCGCCCCTCCCCGTCGTGCCCCTCTCCGTCGCGCCCCTCCCAAAACGCAGGAGATTCGCCACGAAAGGCGCCCTCTCGCGGCGGAAAGAGTTCTTTGGTGGCGAATCTCCTGCGTTTTCGGTGACCGCCGCGGAAAGTGCCACTAGATAGTGGCACTATCGGATAGTTATACTATCCGTATGCGAATGGCCGAACTCAGCAGTACAAGTGGCGTCCCCGTTGCGACGATCAAGTACTACCTGCGCGAAAAGCTGATGCCGGCCGGCGAGAGCGAGACGGCCAACCAGGCTCGGTATGGCAGCGCGCACCTCGACAGGCTCCGCCTCATCCGAGCCCTCATCGACGTCGGCGGTCTCAGCGTGGCATCCGCTCGAAGCGTGCTCGAGGCGATCGATTCGGATGCCTCGCTGCCCGAGACCTTCGAGGTGGCGCAACATTCCGTGTCGATTGCCATCGCTCCGGACGAGCTCGACCCGGCAGACCTTGCCCGCATCGACGAACTGTTACACGGTTGGCACGTGTCTCCCGGCAACCCCGGTCGACTCGCCTCAGCCCGCGTGCTCTCCGCCTTCCGCGCCGTTGGGCAGACGGATGACCGGGGCTGGTTCGCCCGCTACGCCGAGGCCGCGCTGCTCATCGCTGCCGCCGACCTCGACGAGATCGACGCGCGCCCCGACCGGGCCGCGAAAGCCGAAACCGTCGTCGTCGGCACCGTACTCGGCGACGCACTGATCTCGGGGCTGCGCCGTGCTGCCCAGGAGCACACCACCTCGCAACGATATTCCTGAAGGAGGAATGACCATCATGACCCGCACGATCGACGCCCCACCCGCCTCCGTTATCGCCCGCTTCGGCTGGCACCGTCCGCTGCTCTTGCTCTCATTCGGCATGATCTCGCTCGCGGTCATCGCCCTCGTCGGGCTGGTCGTCGACCACCGCACGATCACGGGGATGCCACTCTGGGCGAAGCCGCTCAAGTTCGCACTCTCCGTCTTCATCTACAGCGTGACCCTCTCCTGGCTTCTCGGCCAGCTACAGCGTGCGCGCCGGCTCGCCTGGTGGGCCGGAACCATCGCGGCCGTCTTCCTCGCCGTCGAGATGGTCGTGATCTACGGCGCCGCCTTCGCCGACACGACGAGCCATTTCAACGTCTCCACCCCGTTCTCGACGGCCGTCTGGGGCACGATGGCGGTGTCGATCGTGATCGTCTGGAGCGCCACCATCCTCGTTGCCGTTCTGCTGTTCCGTGCTGATCTCGGCGATCGGGCTCGCAGCTTCGCCATTCGCTCCGGCCTCCTCATCGCGGTGATCGGCATGGGCCTCGCGTTCCTCATGACGAGCCCGACCTCAGCCCAGCTCTCGAATTTCCAGGGCATCGCCGGCGCCCACACCGTGGGTCTCGCCGACGGGGGTCCGGGCCTCCCGTTGCTCGGCTGGAGCACCGTGGCCGGAGATCTGCGCATCCCGCACTTCGTCGGGATGCACGCGATGCAGGTGATCCCGATCGTGGCGGTGCTCGTCGAGCTGCTCGGCCACCGCCTGCCCGCGCTGCGAGACGTGCGCACGCGCCTTGGCGTGCTCGTCGTGCTGGCGGTGCTCTACCTGGGGGTGCTCGCAGTGCTCACCGTGCAAGCGCTCTCGGGAGAATCGATCGTGCATCCGAATGCCGCCATCACGACGGTCTCGCTCGCCCTGTTTCTCGCGGCCGCGGTGGTCATCGCGACGATCGTCGCCCGTGGGCGCCGGGCACCGGGCCACCCGGTCGCCGTGTGAGCGCCACGCCTCAGCTCAGCTGCGTGCGCTCCACCCACGCGAGATACTCCGGGGTGACGGTGCCCGTGACGTAGTCGCCGGTGAAGCAGCTCATCTCCAGCGCCTCGACATTCGAGCCCTCGAGGATAGCCGCCTGCATGTCCGCGACCTCCTGGTAGATCAGGTAGTCGCTCCCCATCTCGCGGTTGATGTCCGGGATCTTGCGGTTGTGGGCGATCAACTCCTGCCGCGACGGCATATTGATGCCGTACACGTGCGGGAAACGCACGGGTGGCGCGGCCGAGGTGAAGGTGACCTTGTTCGCTCCGGCCTCGCGGGCCATCTGCACGATTTCCTTCGAGGTGGTGCCGCGCACGATCGAGTCGTCAACGATCAGGATGTTCTTGCCGCGGAACTCTGATCCCATCGCATTCAGCTTCTGCTTCACCGACTTCTTGCGTTCGGCCTGCCCGGGCATGATGAAGGTGCGGCCGACATAACGGTTCTTATAGAAGCCCTCGCGGTACTCGATCCCGAGCTTCTGGGCCACCTGCATCGCAGCCGGGCGGGAGGAATCCGGGATCGGCATGACGACGTCGATGTCGCCGCGCGGCGTGTACTGCGCGATCGTGTCGGCCAGGCGGTTACCGAGACGCAGGCGGGCGTCGTAGACCGAGATGCCGTTCATGATCGAGTCGGGGCGGGCGAGGTAGACGTACTCGAAAGAACACGGCACCAGCGTCGGGTTCTTGGCGCACTGGCGGGAGGTCATCTCGCCGTCGAGGGCGATGAACACGGCCTCTCCCGGCGCGATGTCGCGCACGATCTCGTAGCCGCCGCTCTCGAGCACGAGGGACTCGGATGCCACGATCCAGTCGTCCCCGACGAATCCGCGTGCCCGCTTGCCGAGCACGAGCGGGCGGATGCCGAAGGGGTCGCGGAACGCAAGCAGGCCGTATCCCGGAATCATCGCGATCGTGGCGTAGGAGCCCTCGACGCGCTCGTGTACACGCTCGACGGCCGCGAAGATCTGGTCGGGGTCGAGGTCGAGGCCGGTGACCTGTTCCTGAAGCTCGTGGGCGAGCACATTCACTAGAAGTTCGGTGTCGGAGCTCGTGTTGAGGTGACGGCGGTCGATGTGGAAGAGCTCTTCGGTGAGTTCGCGCGTGTTGGTGAGATTGCCGTTGTGCACGAGCACGATGCCGTAGGGCGCGTTCACATAGAACGGCTGGGCTTCTTCCTCATTGGCGGCGCTGCCCTTGGTGGCATAACGGCAGTGCCCGAGGCCCATATTGCCTGGCAGGGCACGCATGTCACGCGTGCGGAACGCCTCGCGCACCTGGCCCTTCGCCTTCACCATGTGGAAGGTTCGGCCCTCGGCGGTGGCTATGCCGGTGGAGTCCTGGCCCCGGTGCTGCAGGAGCAGGAGGCTGTCGTAGACCTGTTGGTTGGCGGGTTCCGAAGAAACGATGCCGACAATGCCGCACATTCGCGGTGAGACTCCAGACCGTAGAGTTGGGGGTGATTTACTCCAGTCTTTCACGCTTTACGAACGGACAATGAATGGCCGACAAGTACGCCGAAGCGGGCGTCGACACGGCGGCTGGAGACCTGGCCGTCGAACTCATGAAGTCGGCGGTCTCCGCTACCCACGGACCCCGGGTCGTCGGCGGAGTCGGAGGGTTCGCCGGGCTCTTCGATGTGTCGTTCCTCACGTCCTTCGAGCGGCCGCTGCTCGCGACATCCACCGACGGTGTCGGCACAAAGGTCGCGATCGCGCAGGCCATCGACAAGCACGACACGATCGGCGTCGACCTCGTCGGCATGGTCGTCGACGACATCGTCGTCGTCGGCGCCACACCCCTGTTCATGACCGACTACATCGCCTGCGGCAAGGTGGTTCCGAGCCGCATCGCCGACATCGTGGCCGGCATCGCCCGCGGCTGCAGCGAGACGGGAACGGCCCTCGTCGGGGGCGAGACCGCCGAGCATCCGGGACTTCTCGGGCCCGACGACTACGACGTCGCGGGGGCTGCCACGGGCGCTGTCGAGGCCGGCGCGCAGCTCGGCGCCCACCTGGTGACGGATGGCGACGTGGTGGTCGCGCTCGAATCATCCGGCCTGCACTCCAACGGGTATTCGCTCGTGCGCCGCGTCATCCGCCAGGCCGATATCTCGTACCTCGATCGGTCCCAGGAGCTCGGGGGCCTCGTCGGCGAAATGCTGCTCGAGCCCACCCGGCTGTACACCTCCCCGCTGCTCTCGCTGCTGGCGGATGCCCCGGGCGCGGTCCATGCACTCAGCCACGTGACGGGCGGGGGCATCGCCGCCAACCTCGCGCGCGTGCTGCCCGTTGGCAGCTGGGTCGAGCTCGAGCGCAGCACGTGGTCGCCGTCCGCCGTGTTCCGCGTCCTCGCGGACTGGGGCTCGATGACTCTCGAGGAGACCGAGGGCACCTGGAACCTCGGAGTCGGCATGATCGCGGTCGTATCGGCAGCCGCTGTGGACGCGGTCGTCGCCAGCCTCTCGGCGGCGGGGATCCCGGCGTGGACCATCGGGGTCGTCTCGACGACCCCGCACGACATCACCGGGTTCGAGCAGGGCGCCAAAGGCGTCGACGGCGGAGCCGTGCGCCTAGTCGGCCGCTACCGCGACTGACCGCGCCCACCCACCGTCTCTACCACCTACCGTTTTTGCGACCCACCGTCTCTACCACCTACCGTTTTTGCGACCGCCGTCGTGTGTGAACACGGAGGTGGTGAGAAAAACGTGAGGTGGTCGAGCGAGGGAGGTGCTACGCGGTCTTGTTCTGATCCGACTCGTACTCGTCTTCGGAGAAACCGGAGACATCCGGTGAATAGGCGGTCGCGCTGAACTCCGGCCACTTCTCGAGGTCTTCCTCGAGCTTCGGATCGATCGGGGCACCGGTGACGGGATGCGTGAGTTCGCGTTCGAGCGCGTTGTAGTTGGTGTCCGGGCTGAAGTATTTCAGCTCACGAGCCACCTTGGTGTGCTTTGCTTTTTGACGGCCGCGCCCCATGGCTTGACCCCCTCACGATTCCTGCCCGGACGAACGGAGCCTCAACTGGCGAACAGCTGCCCGGGATTGACCAAATAGGGAACTAAAAACTAAAGCCCAACTTTAGCATGCACGCGAGAGGTGGCCGCGTCCGCTATCCGGCCTCTCAACGGCGGCTAACGTAGACGCGTGACGTCCTCGCCTGGCTCCCCCTCGGTCGTGGTGATCGGCGCGGGACAAGCTGGCCTCTCCGTCTCGTTCTACCTCAAGCGACTCGGTCTCGAACCGGGGTCGGACTTCGTGGTCCTCGACCGTGGCCCCGGCACGGGAGGTGCCTGGCAGCACCGCTGGGAGGCGCTCCGCATCGGTTCCGCTCACCACATCAACGACCTTCCGGGCATGGATGAACTGGGCGTGAGTTTCGACACCGCCGATCGCACCCGACCGGCGAAGGATGTCGTCGCCGAGTACTACGCCCGTTACGAAGAGCACTTCGAGTTGCAGGTGCGGCGGCCGGTCGATGTGAGGCGTGTGTTCAACCGCGGCACCGACCTCGTCGTCGGGTTCGAGAGCGGCACGGACTCCGGCGAACTCGAGACGGATGTCGTGGTCAACGCGACGGGGACCTGGGGATCCCCGTTCATCCCCTGGTACCCCGGCCTCAATGACTTCACCGGGCGGCACGTGCACACGACGGACTACGACTCCGCCGCGGACTTCGAAGGGCAGAACGTGGTGGTCGTGGGCGGAGGCACTTCGGCGATCGGCTTCCTGCTCGAGCTGGAAGGCACCGCCGAGAGCCTCACCTGGGTGTCGCGTCGACCGATCGAATTCCTCGACGAGGGCGAGTTGAACATGGAGGCGGGGGCGGCGGCGGTAGCGGCGCAGGACGAGGCTGCTCGCAGTGGGCGCGCTCTGCCGAGCATCGTGAGCGGCACCGGCGTGCCACGCACTCGCCGCATTCAGGCCGGCATCGAGCGGGGCACCCTGGTGGCCAAACCGATGTTCTCCTCGATCGAAGCGGATGGTGTGCGCTGGGCGGACGGCACATTCCAGCCGGCGGATGCGATCGTCTGGTCCACGGGATTCCGCCCGGAGTTGCGCCATCTCGCTCCGCTCAAGCTGCGCGAGAAGGAGGGTGGAATCACCGTCGGTGCCGGCTCGTCGTGGAAGGATGGCCGTATATTCTTCGCCGGGTATGGACCTCAGGCGAGCACTATCGGGGCGAATCGGGCCGGGCGACAGATCGCCCGGCAGGTTGTCGCCCTGCTCTCGAACCTCTAGCGGCCCCGCCTCTCTCCGAAAACGCAGGAGATTCGCCACCAAATGGGGCGATTCGCCGCGGAAGGGCCCCTTTCAGGGCGAATGTCCTGCGTTTTCGGTGGGGGAACGGTATTCGGTGGCGATGCCGGGCAGGTCGTATCATTTCCCCAGAACGAACGTGCCGCCTGTGCCCGGAGGGAGCCAGCCGATGACGCAGGTGACGCCCCGACCCATCAGCCGGGCAAATCCGAGCATGCAGGACGTGGCCCACCACGCCGGCGTCTCGCTCGGCACGGTGTCGAACGTGCTCAATCATCCCGAGAAGGTGATGCCCGCAACGGCGGTGCGCGTGCGATCGTCGATCGACGAACTCGGCTTCGTGCGCAACGACGCCGCGCGGGCGCTGGCCGCCGGCTCCAGCCGGAGTCTCGGCCTCGTGCTCGCCGACATCGAGAACTCCCTCTTCATCGACATGGTGCACGGCGCCCAGCAGGGCTCCAAGGCGGCGGGGCTCAGCCTCCTGCTCGGTAATGCCGCGTGCGATCTGCAGCAGCAGGAGGACTACCTCGACCTCTTCGACGAGGCGCGGGTGGCGGGGGTGCTCCTCGCCCCGATGGAGGATTCGTCGGCCGGCATCCGGCGCATGCGGGCCCACGGGCGCCAGATCGTGCTCCTCGGATATTCGCCGAAGGACGATGACTGCTGCGCGGTGCTCGTCGACAACGAGAGGGTCGGATACCTCGCCGCGCAGCACCTCATCGAGTCGGGTCGCACCCGGCTGGCCTTCATCGCCGGACACGACAGCTACCAGCCCGTGCACGACCGACGGCTCGGCGTGAAGCGCGCAGTCGCGGAGTCGGACGGCCGGGTGACGGTGGAGGAGATCGACTCCGGAGGCCTCGAGCACGAAGACGGGCAACGGATCGGTGCCGCCCTCCTCGAGCGCTCGCCGGGCGAGATCCCCGACGGCGTCATCGCGGTGACCGATGCCATCGGCAACGGCCTGATCCAGCGGATCATGGCGTCCGGCGCGCTCAGCGTGCCCGGTGACATCTCCGTGATCGGCTGCGAGAACAACCGGTCGGCCGTGAGCGGACCGGTGCCGCTCTCCACCGTCCAGCCTCCCGGCCACGAGATGGGGCAGCAGGCGACATCACTGCTCCTGGAAGAGATCGCGGCCCTGCCCGGGGAGCATTCCCATCGCACTCTCGTGCTGCAGCCGACCCTGGTGATTCGCGAAAGCACCGCGGTGCCGACGATCTCGCGAGCGTAAGGCGGAGGTTCCGCTGTGCTTGACATCCTCCGGCGGCACGAATATGTTCGTCCATTGAAGCGCTTCATTCTTGCGCCAAGGTCACAATTTCAAGGAGGAAATTTGCACACTCGACTTGCGCGCCGCCACAGCAGGCAGGCGCTCACAACGGTCGCAGCGATCATCGCGACGACGGCCCTACTCGCGGGATGCAGCGGCAACGCCACCCCGAGCGGCACCACGGCCGGAGCCACGAAGTTCAGCATGCTCATCAATGCCGACAACACCGGGGTGCCCCAGGAGCTCAAGGCCCTGAGCACCAACCAGTGCAAGACCGAGAACACCGCGCTTCCGTACGACACCCAGACGGTGCCGCAGGCGGGACTCGACCAGAAGCTGCAGCTCCTCGGTGGGCAGAATGCGCTCCCCGCCCAGTTCGCGGCCGGAGGGGCACCGGCCCAGACGAAGTCCCTCGACAAGTCGGGCCAAACCCTCGACCTGACGAAGACGCTGAAAGACCTCGGCGCTTACGACAACATCGAGCCCGCCGCCGTCTCGACCATCAACAACCTGTACGGCAAGTTCATCGTGCTGCCGTACCAGTTCAACGTCGAAGGCATCTGGTACAACAAGAAGATGTTCGCCGACGAGGGCATCGCCGTTCCGAAGACCTGGGATGAGATGGTCGCTGCGGCCGGCAAGCTGAAGTCCTCCGGAGTGACGGCGTTCTCGGCATCCGGGGTCGAAGGTTGGCCCATCACGCGTCTGATCAGCGGATACCTCTATCGCGAACTCGGACCGGATGCCCTGAAGGATGTCGCCGACGGCAAAGCGAAGCTCACCGATCCGGAGTACGTCAAGGCCGCCCAGGCCGTGGCCGACCTCGGGAAGGCAGGCTACTTCGGAGAGGGAGTCGGCTCGATCGACTACGCCACCGGGGTCTCTCAGTTCCTCACCGGAAAGGCCGGGATGCTCTATATGGGCAGCTGGGTACTCCCCTCGATGAACGACCCGAAGCAGAACCTCATCGGTGCCGACAATGTCGGATTCATGCCGCTGCCCACCGTTGCCGGTGGCAAGGGTTCGGCAGACCAGATCCCGGCCAACGTCGGCCTTCCGATCGCGGTCTCGGCGAAGTCCTACAACCCGAAGGTCGGTGCCTGGCTCAAGTGCATCAGCGCCAACTTCGGGGCTGCATCCCTCAAGGACCAGGGAGCGATCACCGGCTTCAAGGTCAACGGTGATTCCGGAACGGTGCCACCGCTCACGAAGGTCGTGCAGGACACCATCGCCAAGACGACGGTCTCCACGCTGTGGTTCGAGGCGCTGTTCAGCGTCAAGGCCACGACGACCAGCCAGCACGGGGCCGCACCGCTCGTGACCGGGGCCATGTCGGCGAAGGACTTCATGGCGTCCGTCCAGGCAGACCTCGGGAGCCAGTAGATCGGTCCATACCGAGTCGATGACTGACCTGCCGGACGTCACCGGCCGGCACCAGGTCGAAGGCGGCGGCGCCAATGGCACCGCCGCCTTCCACCGCCCGGCCACGGGCGCACACGAGGGGATACGAAGAAGGCTATGAAACAAGTTCTCGGGGATCGCCGGTCCATCGCGATCCTGCTCGGCCCGGCACTGCTGGTCTACACGCTCGTCATGCTGGTGCCGATGCTGTGGTCGCTCGGTTACACGTTCTTCAGCGGCAATGCACTCACGGGGTTCACCTTCACCGGGGTGAGCAACTTCGTGGAGCTGTGGGGGGACCCCCGAATCGGCAAGGCTCTCTGGTTCACGGTGCGGTACGCGCTCGTGATCTCCGTCGGCCAGGTGGTGCTCGGCTACCTGCTCGCGTTGCTCTATGTATTCGTGCTCAAGAAGTCCTCGAGCATCGTGCGCACCCTCGTGTTCTTCCCCGTGGTGCTGCCCACGGTCGCCGTGGCCCTGCTGTTCCAGAAGATGTTCGCGATCGCGCCGCAGAACGGCCTGGTCAACGAGTTCCTCAATGTGTTCGGCATCCCGTCGATCGACTGGTTCGGCGATGCCGGCCACGCGTTCTGGGTGCTCGTGCTGATGGATCTCTGGCGGTCTATGGGCTTCTACGCCGTGCTGCTCTACGCGGGTCTCGTCGACATCCCCGACGACATCCTCGAGTCCGCCCGGCTGGACGGGGCGAAGGGCTGGGGTCTCGTGCGCCATATCGTGCTGCCCCTCTCGGCACCGGTGCTGATCTCCTCGGCGATCTTCAGCATCAACGGCACCCTCAAGGTCTTCGATTCGATCGTCGCGCTCACCAATGGAGGACCGGCGGATGCCACCACCCCACTCACCCTCTACATGTTCCAGACCTCCTTCGCCTACGGCCAGTACGGCTACGGAAGCACGATCGCGCTCCTCCTCACAATCCTCTGTCTCGGAGTGACCCTCTTCATCTTCCGGGGCACCAGACGCAACTCCTCGCAGGGAGAATTCCGATGAGCGCCGCCCCAATGAGTGCGACAGCGCGCCGCCGCACGGTGCGTCGATTCGTTCGCAGCGTGCCGGCGCGCATCCTGATCGCCGTGCTGCTGGTCGTCGAGATCTATCCGCTGGTCTGGTTGCTGCTCGGATCGTTCAAGACGCAATCCGAATTCCTGACTCAACCGACCTGGTCGCTTCCCCAGTCCTGGGATCTCGACAACTACGTGCAGGCCTGGACGACCGGCAACGTCGGCACCTTCGTGCGCAACAGCCTGCTCGCGACGATCCCCTCGCTGTTCCTCATCATCGTGCTCGGGGTCGCCGCCGGTTTCGCACTCGAGGTGTTGGTGTGGAAGGGGCGTAACCGGGTGCTCCTCATCTTCTTGTTCGGCATCATGGTGCCCGGCCAGATGATCCTGCTCCCGCTCTTCACCGCCTATTTCAAGCTCGGCCTCTCCGGCACTCTCTGGCCACTGATCATCACCTACACCGCGACGGGACTCCCGCTCACGGTGTTCATGATGGCAACCTACTTCCGTGCGGTTCCGCGGGAGGTGTTCGAGGCATCGACACTCGACGGGGCGAGCGTGATCCGGTCGTTCTGGTTCATCGGCTTCCCGATGGTGCGCAATGCGGTCTTCACCGTCGCGCTCGTGCAGTTCTTCTTCATCTGGAACGACCTGCTCATCTCTCTCACCTTCACGACCGACAACCAGCTGAGCACCATCCAGCTCGGACTCCTCAACTTCACCGGCCAGTTCGGCGACGTGAGCTACGGGCCGCTGTTCGCGGCGATCTGCATCAACGTGTTCGGCACCCTCGTGCTCTACCTCTTTCTCAACCAGCGCGTGATGAAGGGACTGACGGCGGGATCCGTGAAGGGCTGACGACAGCCGCACCCCGCCGCACCCCCGGCGGCTCTCTCCCCAGGGAGGGGCCGACCGTCTCTTCGTACTGCCACAACCGACCAGGAAGCTCTCATGCACAACGTCACCCCGGCACCAGGAACGCCCTCCGCGGAGGCAGCCACGCTGGCAGCCCGCTTCGCCGAACCGGATGCCTCGCGCTTCGGCCCGGTGCCGATCTGGTGGTGGAGCGGCGCGAAGCTCACGCGCGAGCGGTTGCGCTGGCAGATGGAGCAGCTCGTCTCGCAGGGGGTGTCGCAGGCGGTGATCCTCAACCTCGCCCCGACCGGTCCGCTGTACGGCTCGCTCGCCGACGACCCGCCGTTCATGAGTGAGGCCTGGTGGGAGCTCTTCCTCGGCCTGTGTCAGGACGCTGACGAGCTCGGGTTCAAGTTCTGGCCGTACGACCAGATCGGATTCTCGGGGGCAAACCTGCAGGGCAAGCTCATCACCGAGCATCCGGAGTGGGCCGGCCAGTCGCTCGGCCGGGTGCAGTCGGCCCTCGGTGAGGGGTCTGCCCGCAGCCTCGCCGCTCCCTTCGGCTCCGAGCCGATCGTCGCCTATGTCGTCAGCCCGGATGGGGCGACGGCGACAGTCGCCCCGATCGTCGGTGACACGGCGACGACGGATGCGTCGGAGGGCACCCTCACGCTGGTCTACGCGCAGACCCGGGGGTTCGACTACTTCAACCCCGAGGCATCCGCCGCCCTCATCGACACCGTGCATGGCGAGTTCCGCCGGCGGGCCGGCCAGTGGTTCCGCTCGGTGATCGTCGGATTCTTCCAGGACGAACTGCCGGCGATGCCGACCTGGTCGACGCAGTTCCGGTCCACCTTCACCGCGGAGTACGGGTACGACCCGCGGCAGTGGCTCGGGGCGCTCTGGGACGATCCGCTTCCCAACCTCTGGGGGCGCCCCGCCGAGTCGACCCTGCGACGCCAGTTCAACGAGCATCGGGCGCGTCTCGCCGACCGGGCAACCTTCACCCCGCTCGGCGAGTGGTTCGATTCCGAGGGGCTGATCTGCGGGTTCGACCAGCAGAGTCCCGCTCGCGAGGGTGATCCGGCGGGCGCCACCCGCCTGTACGGGGACTACCTCCAGCTGCACGCCGACTACGGCGCTCCGGGAAGCGACCACTGGGGCGACTCGAAGATCCACAGTTCCCTCGCCCACGCCGGGGGCAAGCCGCGCACCTGGCTCGAGGCGTTCCACTCCTCCGGCTGGGGCGGAACCCTCGAGGAGACCTACGACTGGCTCGCCCCGTTCCTGCGGCGGGGAGCGACCCTCTACAACCCCCACGCCGTCTACTACAGCACCGCGGGCGGCTGGTGGGAGTGGGCCCCGCCCTCGACCTGCTGGCGCCAGCCGTACTGGAGGGAATACGGCATCCTCTCCGGGGCGGTGTCGCGGCTGTCCGAATTGTTCACCACCGGTACGCACGTTGCCGACACGGTGCTGGTCTTCCCCACCTCGACGGTGCAGGCGAATGTCACCATCGACGGGGCCCTGGAGGATGCGACCGAGGTGGGTCGCCTGTACCAGCAGCTCAATGGCACACCGGCCTGGTACGCCGAGCGGCCGGGGATCCTGGATGTCTCCGGGCACGACTACGACGTGTACGACGAGGCCACCCTCGCCTCCGCCACCATCGACGGCTCGCTGCTTCGCGTAGGCACCGAGACCTTCCGCAACGTGATCGTGCCGGCGGCCCGGATGCTGCGGGGTGAGGTCGGGGTGCTTCTGGCCCGCTTCGCGGCAGCCGGCGGCACGGTCATCCTCGTCGGCGCCGTGCCCGACCAGTTCATCGGCGGCAGTGCCGCGGAGGCGGAGGAATTCCGCGCGTTGGTCGCGGCCGGCACCATCGCGACTGTCGCAGAGGCTGCGGAGGTCGTTCCGCTCCTCGGGCATCACGAGGTGTGGGTGGAGACGGATGTTCCCCACCTGATTCGAAAGGTCGGCGACAGTTGGGTGCTCGCCCTGTTCGCCCACGATGACATCAGCGGCACCGCCCAGCCGATCGTGAAGGGCGGCGGATCGGGGATCGAGTGGATCGAGACCACCTGGGACGCCTACTGGCAGGAGATCACCGAGCACGGCTACGAGTTCCGTCCGGTGACCGACCGGGTCGCGTCGGTCAGGGTGCACGGACTAGGCAGCGCCCCGGTGTCGGTGCAGCAGTGGGACCCGCGATCCGGCGGACGCAGCGCGGTGTATCCTGGCACCGATGGCAGCACCCTGACATTCGACGTACCGTTCGAGGACGGCACGGTGAGCATAATCGTGATCGGGGCGGACCTCCCCCTGCCCGACCGCAGCGCCCTCGGCGCGGTGAGCGCGCAGCATCCGGTCACCGGCTGGTCGCTCCAGGCGCGGTCGTTGCTCGACAACGCGCACGGTGACTTCGCCGCAGCGAGCCGCACCGGCATCCTCCCGATCGAGGTGTGGCAGTTCGACTACCGGGTCGGTGACGACGACCGGTCCGAGCCGGTCACCGCCACCTTCGGGCCGTTCGCGGACAGCACGGGACCCTTCACCACCGCGGATGTCGCCCCCTGGGCTGTCGGCGCCGTCCAGTGGAAGGAGACCGGCTGGTCGCTCTCCCGAGGCATCGAACAGGACCCGGTGCACGGCGACAGCCTCGGCCCGAAGGGCTACGTGCCCGAGGAGTTCCTGATCTGGCCGGAGGTCGTGGCCGGACAGTGGGTCGCGGTGCGCACCACGCTCACTGTTCCCGAGGCAGACGTCACTCTCACCGTCGGCGCGAACGCCGCCGCAGTGCTGCTCATCGACGGCGATCGCGTCGAGACCGAGGGCGAGGGGTATCTCCGAACGGCGCCGATCGCGCCGGGACCGCACGCCATCCAGATCTGGCTCCGTGCCGAGCGTGACGAGACGGTGCGCGCCGCCTTCGCGCTCGTGCGGGATGTCGAGACGTTCCGCCGTCCGGAGTGGCTCGAGCCGGTGACGAAGTCCGACGACCGGGCGACTGTGGAGGTGTCGCTGGAGTGGTCGATCGACTCGATCCCGGCCGATTCGCGCATCCTGGTCGGCTCAGAGCAGCCCTGCACCGTCTTCGTCAACGGGGAGGAGATCGGCCGGCAGAGCGACTTCGACCCCTATGCCGATCGTCGATTCGGGCGCCTGCATCCGTACGATCTCGCGCGGCTTCTGCGCATCGGTGACAACACCGTCGTGCTTCGTACCCTCGAGGGCGTCCGTCGACCCGCGGTGCTCGTCGACTCGATGCCGGAGTCCCTCGGCGGGCTCGGTGTGATGACCGGCACCGGTCACTGGACCGCCTCCCGCAACGGCGTGCCCACCGCGATCCGGCGGCGCACGCAGCAGTGGCAGGATCCCCGCTTCGTCAGCCTCGAAGCCAAGCCCCATCCGCTTCCCCGCGCGGCCTGGCTCGAGAGCTCGCGCT
Source organism: Lacisediminihabitans sp. FW035 (assembly GCF_054880895.1). Lineage (NCBI taxonomy): Bacteria > Bacillati > Actinomycetota > Actinomycetes > Micrococcales > Microbacteriaceae > Lacisediminihabitans > Lacisediminihabitans sp. FW035. The sequence continues at coordinate 3,597,766 of NZ_CM142187.1, read as the reverse complement.
ATGACGACCGGACCGTCATCGATGTCGTGCCGGAACGATCGGTGGCGGATCGGCTGCCGCAACACCTCTCTTTCGTGCTTCCGATCGGGGCGATCGCGGTGCGGGTTCCCACCGAGCTGCCGTTCGAGGCGCGGGTGGGGGAGCGGCGATACGACCCGGTGGCCGACAGAGTGGCACTCGACCACCCCGCGACGGCAGGCGAGCGGATGGTACTCACCTTCGTGCCCGGCGACGGCCGTCGTGCCGGAGCGGTTCTCGAAGGCGCCGTGCAGGTCGAGACGGTGGCGGTGTGCGCCGAGCTCGCCGACTGGACCGCGATCGGATTGTCGGCCCTCGCCGGCGAGGTGGTCTATCGGGCGACGTCTGAACGCCCGTCGACCGCCGCCGGCGAGCGCATCTCGCTCGATCTCGGCACCGTGCGAGGGAGCGTCTCCGTCGCGATCGACGGGATTCCGGCCGGGGCGCTGGCCTGGAGCCCCTATCGACTCGACATCACCGATGTGCTCGCGCGTTCTACTCGGCCGGCGGATGCTCCGATCGAGATCGCGGTAACGGTGTGCAACACCCTCGCCGGCTACCTCGACCACGCCTCGCCGACCCCGGCGGTGTTCGAGGGGCAGACGCGGGCCGGGCTCCTTGGGCCGGTGCGCATTGTGCGTCATCGCACTGCCGCCGTGGCATCCGCGTGACCGACGTGATCGTGGCGGCCCCGACGTTCGAGCACCATCGTGAGGCGTTCGGCATCGGGGAGGCCCGCCCTCGCGTGAGCTGGAAGACGGCCGCGCCGGCGGGCTGGGTGCAGGATCGATATCAGCTCGAGCTCGTCCGTGGCGAGACGCGCCTCCGTTCCGAACTGCGGGACTCCGCCGAATCGGTGTTGGTCGACTGGCCGTTCGCGTCACTCGAGTCCCGGCAGCGCGCGCAGGTGCGCGTTCGCTGTTGGGGAGCAGACGGCCAGCCGAGCGCGTGGAGCGCGCCCGCTACCGTCGAAGCCGGACTGCTGGCATCCGGCGACTGGGTGGCCAGCGCGGTGGGGCCAGCGCTCGTGCCCGAGTCGCGCAGCGAGACCGCACCCTGGCTCATCCGCGCCGGATTCTCGCTGCATCGGCCGATTGTGTCAGCAAGGCTCTATGCCACCGCGCACGGCAACTTCGAGGCGGAGATCAACGGCCGACGGGTCGGCGACGAGACTCTCGCCCCCGGCTGGACAAGCTATTCGCACCGGCTCCGCTACCGCACCTACGACGTGACGGACCTGCTCAGTCCGGGCGCGAATGCCATCGGGGCTCATCTCGCCGACGGCTGGTACCGCGGTCGTCTCGGGTTCCACGGCGGCCACACCGACCTGTACGGCGACGATGTCGCGCTGCTCGCGCAACTCGAGGTCACACTCGATGACGGTTCGGTCGTCGTCGTCGCGACGGACGAGAGCTGGCGCGTCGCTCGCGGTCCGATCCGGCGGGCGAGCCTCCTCGAGGGGGAGCGCTATGACGCACGGCTCGAGGTGCCCGGATGGTCCGAGCCGGGATTCGCGGATTCGACCTGGCAAGGCGCGGTCGGCTTCGATCTCGATCCGCAGACCCTCGTCGCGCCGACCGGCCCCCCGGTTCGCTGCACCCAGGAGCTTCCCCCGCTGACGGTGACGACGTCGCCGCGCGGGGCGAGCATCCTGGACTTCGGGCAGAACCTGGTCGGCCGGCTTCGCATCAGGGTGCGAGGCGAGGCGGGAACCCGACTGCGGCTGCGCCATGCCGAGATCCTGCAGGACGGTGAGCTCGAGACGCGGCCGCTCCGGGGGGCCACGGCCACCGATGAGTACGTGCTCCGCGGCGACACCGACGGCGAGGAGTGGGAGCCGCGGTTCACCCTGCACGGCTTCCGCTACGCCGAGATCACCGGGTGGACCGGAGGACCGATCGCCGACAACGTCGTGGCGCGGGTGTATCACTCCGACCTCGAGCGCACCGGATACTTCGAGTGCTCTGACGGCCTGCTGAACCGACTACACGAGAACGTCGTGTGGAGCATGCGGGGCAACTTCGTCGACATCCCCACCGACTGCCCCCAGCGCGACGAGCGCCTGGGCTGGACCGGTGACCTGCAGGTCTTCGCGCCCACCGCATCCTTCCTCTTCGACTGCTCCGGGATGCTTGTTTCCTGGCTGGCGGATGTCGCTGCCGAGCAACTCCCGGATGGCACGGTGCCCTGGTTCGTGCCCTCGATACCGGGAGGGGAGATGTGGACACCGGCCCGCCCCGGTGCCGGCTGGGGTGATGTCGTCGCCCTGACACCCGTCGTGCTCTACGAGCACTTCGGGGACGAGCGGATCCTCGCAGACCAGTTCGACAGCGCTCGCCGGTGGGTGGACCTGATCGGGTCGCTCGTTGGCAGTGACGGTGTGTGGGACAGCGGGTTCCAGCTCGGGGACTGGCTCGATCCGAGCGCGCCGCCTGATGATCCGGCCGCCGGCCTCACCGACCGCTACCTCGTGGCCTCGGCCTACCTCGTGCGGTCGACGGAGGCCGTGGCCCGCATGGCCAGCCTCCTCGGGCTGCAGGCCGAAGCCGATCTCTACGGTACCCGGGCCGCCGAGGCGACGCGGGCGTTCGCCGACCGGTATATCGGATCTGACGGCCGGCTGCTCGACGAGTCCCAGGCCGCCTACGCACTCGCGATCGTGTTCGGCCTGTTCGCCACCGAGGCTCACCGGGTCGCCGCCGGCGCCCGCCTGGCAGAACTGGTGATCGCCGGCGGCTCCACGATCGCCACCGGATTCCTCGGAACGCCCGTGCTGCTCGATGCCCTCAGTTCGACCGGCAACCGTGATACGGCATACGGAATGCTGACGCAGACCCGCTGTCCCGGATGGCTCTACCCGGTCACGATGGGCGCGACCACCGTGTGGGAGCGCTGGGACAGCCTGCTGCCCGATGGCACCGTGAACCCCGGGGAGATGACCTCGTTCAACCACTTCGCTTTCGGGGCGGTCGCCGACTGGATGCACCGGGAGGTCGCCGGCATCCGCCCGATCGATCCCGGCTACCGCACGATCGGGTTCCGGCCGAACCCGGGCGGCGGCATCACCTCTGCCCACGCGTCGCTCGAGACGCCCTACGGTCCCGCCGCCATCGACTGGCGAGTGGAAAACGGTCTGATGTCTGTGCAGGTAGTCGTGCCCACCGGCGCGCGCGCGATCGTCCAGTTGCCCGACGGCGCCCGGCACGACATCGGCCCCGGCGCGGCGGGCTTCGCCTGCGTCATTTCAGAAATCGAACTAGACACAGGAGTCTCGACGCATGACTGAATCAGTGCAGAATCCCATCCAGGTGGCACAGAGTGGGCGCCCGCGGCGCAGACGACGGATGCTCACGGCCATCGTCAGCGTCGCCCTGACGCTCGGCGGGCTGGCGGCCGCGCCCCCGGCATTCGCTCTCACCGGCGACACTCACATGCATGATCCCAGCGTGATCAAGGTCGGATCGTGCTACTACGGCTTCTCCACCGGGTTCGAGGGTGGCCCGGGCAATGGCTCGGTGACTATCCGCAAATCCTGTGCCGCCGGAGGAGCGAGCGGGTGGACCTACCTCGGCACCGTGTGGAATTCGGTGCCGGCCTGGATCACGACGAAGCTCGGGTCGACGCCGCCGAACATCTGGGCGCCGGACATCAACTACTACAACGGCAAGTTCTATCTCTACTACGCCGCATCGATCTGGGGGCAGAACACCGTTGCCGTCATGGGACTCGCCACGGCGACCAACATCGAGGGGCCGTGGACCGACCAGGGCATGGTGACCGATGTCAACTACCCCATCGATCCGAACGTGGCATGGGGGCCGAACAACACCCAATACATAGCCTGGGGCTCATGGAACGGCACCTATCTCCACGTCACCGTGCCGGGAACCGGAAAGCTCTCGACCACCGACAACAATCTCTGGAAACTCGCGACCGGGATCGAGAACCCGTCGATCATGCTGAACGGCGGCTACTACTACCTCTTCGGGTCCAAGGGCAGCTGCTGCGTCGGCGTGAACAGCACCTATTACACGGTCGTCGGGAGATCGACGAGCATCACCGGGCCCTACCTCGACAAGAACGGCACCAACATGCTCGGCGGCGGAGGCACGACGGTGCTCACGGGCAGCAGCCCGCAGGTCGCGGCGGGCGGCGGAGACGCGTATGACGATGGGACCGCAAAGCGGTTCGCGTATCACTTCTACGATGCGAACAATGCGGGTAGGGAGACTCTCAACATCCGTCCGGTGACATTCTCGAACGGCTGGCCGGTGATGGGCGCGCCGCTCCAGTAAAAAACGCAGGAGATTCGCCACCGGAAGGGCGTTCAGCGGCGAAAGGGCCGTTTCGCGGTGAATCTCCTGCGTTTTGGGGAAGCGCGCAGGGGATCCAGCCGGGCGACCGTCGACAATCGATGGGAGAGGGGCGAAGATCGAAGGCATGGCCAGCCAGGACACCCTCGACTCGCAGGTTCGTGCCGTCTTCCGGCGGGGAGCATGGATCGCCGCGATCGGAGCGGTTCTGGTCGGCGCGTTCGGCCTGATCTTCCCCCGCGCGGCGCTGCGCTCCGTCGCGCTGCTCTTCGGCGTCTACCTCATCGTCGCCGGCATCAGCAGGGTCTTCACCGCAGTCTCCGGCCGGGAGATGCGGGCCGGCTGGCGCTGGTTCGTCGGGCTGATGGGAGTCGTGGTGATCGTCGCCGGCGTGCTCTGCCTCAACAATCCGTTCGGCACCCTCATCGCCATCGAGTTGATCATCGGCATCGGCTGGATGATCGACGGCCTCATCTGCATCATCACCGCGTTCGCCCTGTTCCGTCGGGGCACGCGGGCGACCCTGGTGCTCACGGGCCTCGCGTCGTTCGTACTCGGCCTCGTGGTGATCCTGCTCCCGGGGTCCGCGATCGTCGGATTCCTCTTCGTCACGGCGATCTTCCTCGTCGTGATCGGAGTCGTCGGCATCGTCAGCCTGGCGATCACCCGGTCCCAGCGGAGGCTCGACGCCGCGTAGGTCGCGCGAGTCATCGCCGTCGCGGCGGGGAAAATACCTCGCGGAGGGAGTCACAACTCCAGCCGCGAGGGGATTGCCCCTCCGCGAGCGGGCGGGTCCCCCGCCACGAGGGCAGCGGCAGCGGGGCTACTCCACCTGCACGGACGCACCGGAGGACGCGGTGACCTCTCCATCCGCATTGACCGTGATCGAGACATCCGCGCCGCCGAATCTCAGCCCCTTCACCATGAGCGCCCCGACCGTCGTCATCGGCGAAACACCGAGGGTCGCGGATGGCGCATCCGGGCGCAGTCCGAGGGTCGATGCCAGCACCGAGACCGATGCGGCCGCCGACCAGGCCTGCGGACGGCACGCCGCGGGGTAGGGAACCGGGGCGCCGAAGTCGCTTGCGGGGTCGCCGGAGTGCAGCTCGGGCATCCGATAGTCGAATCCGGATGCCGCTGCGAGGAGTCCGGAGGCAAGCGAGGATGCCTCCGCAGTGAAGCCGTCGCGCGCGAGACCCGCGATCGCGATGGCGGTGTCGTGGGCCCAGACGCTGCCACCGTGGTAACTGAGCGGCCAGTAGCCCTGCGAATCGGTGGACATCGTGCGCAGGCCGTAGCCCGAATTCAGCTGTGGTGAGACCAGCCGGCGAGCGACGAGGGCGGCCTGGCGCGAGTCGAGCAGCCCGGTGCCGAGCAGGTGGCCGATGTTGCTGGTGACCGTGTCTACCCGACGCTTGGAGGAGTCGAGCGCGATGGCCGGGTAGGCCCCGTCCGGGTCGTCGATCCAGAACGTCTCGTGGAAACGGGTGCGAAGGCGGGCCGCCCAGTCGCGCCATTCCGCGCCACCGGCGACACCGAAGTGATCGAGCAGTTCCGCACCGTGCATCGCGGCCTCGTACGCATAGGCCTGCACTTCGCAGAGGGCGATCGGGCCCTCGGCCAGGGTGCCGTCGCGCCACTGCACGGAATCGCCGGAATCCTTCCAGCCCTGGTTCGCAAGGCCGGTTCCGGTGGCATCCACATATTCGAGCAGGCCGTCGCCGTCGGCGTCCCCGTAGTCCCGCATCCATTCGAGCGCGGCGACGAGGTGGGGGATCAGCACGACGACCTCGGTCTCGGGAAGTCCCCACTTCCAGGCGTCATACAGCAGGCAGACCCAGAGCGGTGTGGCATCGACGGTGCCGAAGTACAGGGGCGGCAGCACCACTCCCTCGCCGGGGATCGAGAGCGTGCTGCGGCGCAGCTCGTGCATGATCTTGCCGGGCTGCTCGGCACTTCCGGCGACGGATCCGGTGCCCTGCAGCGACGCGAGCACGCGCAGTGTGTCCCCCGCGAGAGTGGTGCCGAGCGGCAGCATGAAGCGCGCCGACCACAACGAATCCCGGCCGAACAGCGTGAAGAACCACGGCGCACCGGCAGCCAGGAATTCGGATGCCGGATCCGACACCGTCGTGAGCCTCAGGGCATCGAGGTCGGAGAGGGCCTGGGTCACCCACCGTTCGAGGCGATCATCACCGGCGTTCAGCATCGGGACGGACCAGCGGGCGGCATCCGTGGTGCCGCACACGACCGCATCGGCATCCTCGGCCTCGATCGTCCAGGTGACCGTCACCGACCCGTGCGCGGGGATGTCGAGAGACCAAGCCAATCGGATGCCGCCGTCCGCGTGCTCGGTGACCTCCGCATCCGGGGAGTTCAACGACGCCCGCACGGCGCCTCGGCCCCAGGTCGCCGCGCGCGGGGACACGACGAAGGACACGCCATCGCCGCCGATGCCCGCCTTCACGGACTCCATTTCGGCGAGATCGCTGTCGATCTGCACCGCGGCCGTCGTGGATACGCGCGTGTCGAGCGCCGACTGGATCGTCAGGGACTCGGACACCCCCGTGGTCGAGACCGTGCGGCGATGCAGCAGTCGCACGCGTGGGTCAGCGGTTCGATCATCCAGGCCGCGCAGCAGGCCGACGAACACGGTGCTCGCCGCACCCGAGGGAACGGTGGCGATCGGTTCGGCCGACTGCCCGCCCACCGTCACCACGCTGCGCGACACGACCCGGATGTCCGAGTGGTAGATGCCCGTTATGCCGCGTCCGTCTATCGTGCCGTCACCGGCCGACCAGGCCTGGGACGGCGCTCGAAGCAGGACGGTGGTGTCATGGAGCAGCGGCTGCAGCGTGGGGAGCATGAGAATCAAGAACTTTCAGTGGTGGTGCGGAGGGCGTGCGTGGAGATGCCGGATCGACTCGTCTACTCCTTCACCGCCCCATCGCTCGCGTTCATGATCTGCCTCTGGAAGATGAAGAACATGATCGCCACCGGAACCGTCATGATGGCTGCGGCTGCCAGCTTTATCGGGTACTGCGTACCCTGGCTGAGCTGTCCGGATGCGAGGGAGGCGACTCCCTTCGTGAGAGTCACGAGATCGGGGGACTGGGTCGACACGATGAAGTGACTCAGCTCGTTCCACGATCCCTGGAAGGAGAGGATGACGATGGTGATGAGTGCGGGCCGGGCCATCGGCAGCACCACCGACCAGAACACACGGAAGGTGCCGGCACCGTCGATGCGGGCCTGCTCCTCGACGCTCGCCGGGATGGACTCGAAGAAGTTCTTCATGATGAAGATCCCCGCGGCGTCGGTGAGCAGCGGGATGATCATGCCGGCGTAGGTATCGTAGATGCCGATCTGGTTGATCACGAGGAACTTCGGGATCAGGAGCACCACTCCGGGCACCGACATCACTGCGATGAGGCCGGCGAACATCACGTTGCGCCCCCGGAAGTTGAGCCGCGCGAGCGCGTATCCCGCGAGGGAGTTGAAGAACACCCGTCCCGCGGTCACGAAGACCGTGACGATCGCCGAGTTCTTGAACCAGATCGGAAAGTCCGAATGCAGGAACAACCGCTCGTAGGCCGCCGTCGAGAAGGTCGCCGGGATCAACGAGAGCGGGTCGCTCGCGGCATCCGCCTCCGTCTTGAACGAGGTCGCCACCTGGATGAGGAACGGAAAGATGTAGACGATCGCGAGCACGACGAGCAGCGCATAGAGGATCGACCGGCCGGCGAGCAGGCCGCCGCTCGGCCGGGCCGTGCGCGTGAACGAGCGGGGGGCTTTCGTGATGGTGCTCATAGCGAGCCTCCCTTGCTCATGATCTGGCTCGCGGCGATACCTGTGGCGATCTTCGGAGGTCCGTTGCCATCATCCGGTTTGTCGGGACCGTCGTCTTTCGGGCCGCCTGAATCGCCGTCCGTCGGCGGGATCTCATACCCGCGCATCCGGCGCTTGGAGACCTTGCGCTCGGCGAGGATCCAGCGCTGCAGCAGCGTGAACAGCACGATGATGATGAAGAGCAGGAACGCGATCGCCGCGCCCTGGCCCCACTGCTGGTTGTTGAACGCCGACTGGTACGAGAGGAAGGCCGGGGTGAGCGTCGTCTTGCCTGGTGCCCCTTTCGTGCCCGTGTAGATCTGGTCGAAGACCTGCCAGCAGCCGATGAGTCCGAGTGTGAGCACGGTGAACAGGGTGGGGCGCAGCTGGGGCAGGGTGACCCGCCAGAAGCGCTGCCAGCCGTTCGCGCCATCCATCATCGCGGCTTCGGTCACGTCCCCGCCGAGATTCTGCAGCCCGGCGATGAAGAGGAGCATGAAGGTGCCGCTGGTCGTGAAGACCGCGAGGAGCACGAACGCGAACATCGCGACGGATGGCCCGCCGAGCCAGTCCCACCACGAGACGCCGAGCGCCGTGGAGTTCGTGAGCGCGCTCGGGCCGGACTTCACGCCGAACAGTCCGAGGAAATTGTGGATGATTCCGTCGGGATCGTTGAACCAGTTGGGCCCCTTCACGCCGAGGTAGGACAGGAGCTTGTTGACGGCGCCGGTGGAGTTGAAGAGGAACAACCAGAGGACCGTGATGGCCACGGAACTCGTGACGGACGGAAAGTAGAAGGCGGTGCGGAAGAAGCCGCGACCCTTGAGGATCTGCCGGTTGACCAGCACAGCAAGGAACAGGGCCAGCGCGGTCTGCAGCGGAACGACGAGCACGACGTACCAGGCGTTGTTCTTGAGCGCGGTGCCGAAGTCCTGCTCGGCGAGACCCCCACCTCCGAGGAGGGCGGAGTAGTTCTCCAGGCCGACGAAGTGCACGTTGCCCGAGAGCGGGCTCCCGCGGCCGGTCCAGTCGCTGAAGCTCACCCAGAGCGCCATGAGCACCGGCACGACCAGGAACAGCCCGAGCAGGATGACCATCGGTGCGGTGAAGAGGTAGCCCGAGAGGGCCTCCCCGCCCCGGAGTCCGGAGCGGGAAGACCGCCTCGTGGTAGTCGTCATGGTGACTACTTGACCAGTGCTTCGAGGTTCTTCTGGGTGGCGTCGAGGATCGTCTTAGGATCTCCCGTTGCGAGACTCTCGAGCTTGGAGTTGAGGTCGGTCACGACATCCGCCGCACCCTTCGCTGCCGGAACACCCTTCGCGTAGGCTGCCGCGTCGAGGAACGGCACCAGCTTGGGGTTGTCCTTCTTCCAGGCATCGGCTGCCGACTTGATCGACGGCATCGGACCGAATGCGGTCGAGAACGCGAGCTGGTCGCTCGAGCTGGTCAGCTTCTCGACCAGCTTCACGGCCGCGGCCTGGTTCGGGCTGTCCGCGGCGATTCCCCAGCAGTTCGTGAACTGCAGCGTTCCCTTACCGGCCGGACCGGCGGGCAGCGGTGCGATCGTGTACTTCACGGTCGGGTAGTCGCTCGTCATCGCACCGGTGATCCAGTTGCCCTCGATGGTCATCGCCGCGAGGCCCTTACCGAAGGCCTCACCGCCCCATCCGGCCCCGAGGTCCTTGGCGTACTTGAGGCTGCCATCGGCCATGAGCTTCTTGGCGTAGTCGAGCGCTGCGATGTTCTCGGCGCTGTTCGCGGTCGCCTTGGTGCTGTCCGCGTTCATGAGGTTGCCGCCGGCCTCCGTCATGAAGGCGCCGAGGCGAGCGTATTCGCCTCCGATTCCCAGACCGACGTGGCCATCGGTTGTGAGCTTCTTCGCCACGGTCTCGAGCTGGTCCCAGGTGGTCGGGATGTCCGCGTCGGTGAGTCCGGCGGCCTTCCACATGTCGGTGTTGATCTCGAGCGCCAGGGTCGAGAAGTCCTTCGGTGCGCAGTAGAACTTGCCGTCGAAGGTGAAGGACTTGACCAGGCTGGGGTAGAAGTCGTCCTTGTTCTTCAGGTTGTCGCCGTAGGCGAGCAGCGACCCGTTAGACGCGTAGCCAGCCAGAGCGTCGGTGCTCAGGTAGAAGACATCCGCCGGCTTTCCGGCCGAGAAGCCCTGGGCGAGCTGCTGGTTGAGGTCGCTCGCCACCGATACCTTCGCGTCGGTTCCGGATGACTTGGACCAGTCCGCGACGGCACTGTTGACGGCCTTCGTCTCCGCGTCACCACTCGAGCCGATCAGCACGGTGAGGGCCTTCTTCGAGGAGGTGAGTTTTCCGCCGGAACTGTCGGAGCTCCCTGCGCCGAAGCCCGAGCTGCAGGCGCTGAGCGCGAGTACTCCGACGGTGGCGAGGATGCCGGCAGCCAGCCAGCGATTGGTGCGTCTTTGCATTATTTCTCCTTGGATGGGTGTGCCCGGTGATGGGCGCTGTGATTCGTCAGCGGAGTCGGGGGTTTCGCGGGGGAACCGGATGCTTCCGTCGCGGAAGCGCGTGCGGACTCGATGGTAGCCACGGTGCCCTCCTTTGGGTCGCAGGTCGGTTCGCTTGTGCGGTCGGGACGTCGCGGCGGCGTGCGGAAATCCGCAGGCCGGCCAGTTCATCCTTTGATCGTTCAAATCGGGCGGGGATCGTGGTCGATTTGATCGATCAAATTGTAGACTGACTGTAACGCCCGTTCGGGTGGAGTGTCAACCGTGTACCGTCATCCATCCGCTCGGGCGCTGCGGTAACGTGACGGTACCGCACGAACGGACTGACCCTTGGAGGCTGCGATGTCACAGTTGCCGACCGTGCTCGACGTCGGTCGGGTCGCGGGTGTTTCGCGCCAGACCGTCTCGAACGTGCTGAACTCTCCGCAGATCGTCAAACCGGAGACGAGGGAGAAGGTCGAAGCAGCCATCGCCCAGCTCGGCTATCGGCCGCACGCCTCAGCCCGGCGGCTTCGCACGCGGAAGAGTTCGACCATCGGCATCCGCCTCGATCCCATGACCAATGGCATCTCGGGATCCCTCCTCGACCGGTTCCTCCACGCCCTCACCGAGCAGGCGGACCGTCGGGGGCTGCGGGTCATGCTGTTCACCGCGACCGGTCCGGACGACGAGATACGCCAGTTCGCCAGGCTGCACGACGGGGCGGATGTCGACGGCTTCGTGCTCACTGCGACCTTCGTCAACGACCCGCGCACGGAATGGCTCATCGAGAACAACGTGCCGTTCGTCACCTTCGGACGGCCCTGGGGTATCGATGACATGAACGACCCTCGGCACCTCTGGGTTGATGTCGACGGCCGGAGCGGTGTGCGTGATGCCACCGATCACCTGCTCGACGGCGGTGCATCGCATGTCGCGTTCCTGGGCTGGCCGACGAAGTTCAGCACCGGTGACGACCGCCGTCGGGGCTGGCGGGAGGCGATGGAGGCGCGGTCCGGCCTGGACGCCGCGCAGCTCGACGCGCTCCAGGCCGACTCGGAAGACGACGTCGCCGAGGCGAGCCAGGCCATCCGCGCCCTGATCGCTTCGGGAGTGCGGGTGGATGCCGTTGCCTGCGCGAGCGACTCCCTCGCCCTCGGCGCGCTGCTCGTCGTCGGCGCCGAGGTGCCGGTGGTCGGCTACGACAACACCCCCGTGGCGGGAGCCATCGGGCTGTCCAGTGTCGAGCAGCCGCTCGACGAGGTGGCCGTCGGGGCCCTCGATCTGCTTCTCGGCGACGGCTCGCACGGCATCGTCGGCTGGGAGAACTCGTCTGCCGAGGCGCGACACCGTCTGGTGACCCCGCGCCTTGTGGTGCGGGAACGTTCGCCGATCGGGCGCCTGGCCTGAGCTCGCCGTGAGCCTAGCGGGTGTCCACGCTCCCTCGAGTGACACGTGCGCCCAAAAATCCGGGCGCACGTGTCACTCGAGGCCGCGGGGCGGTGAACTGGGGCCGGTATTAACTAGGGCCGGTATTGGTGCAGCAGGAAGAACCAGTAGACGACGAAGTAGGCGGCCGTCGCGGCGCCGAGCCCGAGCACGAGGTTGATGACCACGTTGGCGAGGGCCGTGCGCCAGCGCCCGGAGAGCGCGAACTGGATGGTCTCGACCGACCAGGTGCTGAAGGTCGTGAGGCCCCCGGCGATGCCGGTGACGAGGATGAGATGCAGGCCGCTATCGACGACGCCCCGGTCTGCGAGGGCGAGCACGGCGCCGCCGAGCAGCGATCCGGCGACGTTGACCACGAGCACCGCCCGGGGGAAGCGGGTGGCGCGGATGAAAGCGAGGGAGATCGCGTACCGGGCGAGGGCGCCGAGGGCCCCGGCGCCGAGCACCGCCGCGACGATCGCGGGGTTCACTCGTCCACCATGTCGATCTGGAGGGGCTTCTGCCATGGGCGCCCGAGGCTGAGGCCGAGCAGCGCTGCTCCGAAGCCGAGCACGAGGGAGAGCACGAGGTACAGCAGCGCCAGCATCCACAGGCCGTGCTGTGCTTCGGACACAAGCGAGACGATCAACGCCGAGAAGGTGGTGAACGAGCCGATCATGCCCGTGCCGAGACCGACCTTGAGCCAATTGGCGGTGCCCGCCCGTCTCCAGAGGGTGGCGACGAGCGCGCCGAGGGCGAAGGATCCGACCACGTTGATGAGCAGCGTGCTGAGCGGGAAGCCGGTGTCGGAATGAGGGATCACCGTGTCGAGTGTGAGCCTCAGTCCGGTGCCCACCACTCCGCCGACGACGACCGCCGCCACCTCACGCCAGCCCGCCACGAACCCTACTTCTTGACCGTTGTGGAGTTCCTGGCCGCGGACTTCTTGGCGGCCGATTCGCGAGCGAGTCGCGCGGCACGGTCGACCTGGCTCTCGCTGCGCCCCTCGCCCGAGAGCACGCTCGACTTACGGGCGGCGGGCGCTGCCGGTGGAAGCGGCTTACGCATGATCGGGCGGCGGGGCTCGCCGCGGCGGGACTCACCCGGCAACGGGCGGTACGACCGGCTGTAGAGATTGCGGGACGAGTCGAGCAGCCACGGCACCAGCGCGATCGTGACACCGTGCACGAGCATCAGCTTCTGGCGGATGCGGCGGGCCTTGTGGTTGTGCAGCAGGTTCTCCCACCAATGGCCGACGATGTACTGCGGCGTGTAGACCGTGACGACCTCGGAGCCGTACTCCGCCCGGCGTGCCTTGATGTACTTGATGAGGGGCATGCTGATGTCCCGGTACGGCGACGGCACGATACGCAGCGGCACCTGGATGTTCATCTCGTCCCACTGCTTCGAGAGCTGCTCCGAGGCGCGGTCGTCGATGTTGATGTGCACCGCCTCGATGCTCTCGTGACGTGCAGCGATGGCGTAGTCGAGGGCTTTGAGAGTGGGCTTCTGCATCTTGCCGACCAGCACGACGGCGTGGTCTCCGGTAGCTCCGAAGGTGGTGGTGGGGTCGACTTCGATGTCCTTGGCCACCTGGCCGTAGTAGCGGTTGATCCGCAGCATCAGGTAGAAGAGCACGGGCATGATCGCGAAGACGAGCCAGGCGCCGTGTGTGAACTTGGTGATGGTCACCACGACGAGCACGATGCCCGTGAAGGTGGCGCCGGTGGCGTTGATCGCCCGGCTGCGCCAGACCTGACCGCGTTGGGCCTTGGTGAGGCTCTCGCGGCCCTCGCGCAGCATCCGCGTCCAGTGCACGACCATGCCGGTCTGCCCTAGGGTGAAGGAGACGAAGACGCCGATGATGTAGAGCTGGATCAGCTGCGTGAGGTTGGCCCGGTAGATGACGAGGAGCAGGATGGCCGCTCCGCTGAGCACGAGCACCCCGTTCGAGTAGACGAGGCGATCGCCGCGCGTCTGGAGAGACTTGGGCGCGTAGGAATCCCGCGCCAGCACCGAACCGAGGAGCGGGAACCCGTTGAACGCCGTATTGGCCGCGAGCAGAAGCACGAGCGCGGTCGCTCCCTGGATCACGTAGAACATGAAATAGCCGGCGCCGGGGAAGGTGGCCGCGGCGATCTGCGAGATCACGCTGGTCTGCGGTGCGGTGAGGCAGTCTTTGAAGCCCTGCAGGTCGCAGGCATTCTCGGCGTAGTGCACCTTGCTGATCAGCGCGAGCGCCATGATGCCGACGAAGAGCACGATGGCGATCGAGCCCATGAGCACGAGGGTCATCTGGGCGTTCTTGATCTTCGGGCGGCGGAACGCCTGCACGCCGTTCGCGACCGCCTCGACTCCGGTGAGGGCGGAACATCCGCTCGCGAATGCCCGGAGAAGCAGCAGGATGAAGGCGATCTGGGTGAGGCTCGCCGGATCCTTGACGGTGAAGGCGGAGGATGCCGCAATCGGGGTGTCGCCGAGGGCGGCACGCACCAGCCCGGTGACGATCATCACTCCGGTCGAGGCGATAAAGAGGTAGGTGGGCAGAGCGAAGGCCTTGCTCGACTCGGCCACGCCGCGCAGGTTGATGGCGGCGAGCACGATCACGAAGCCGACCGCGATCTCCACCCGGTAGGTGTTGAGCACCGGGAAGGCGGAGATGATGTTGTCCACCCCGGAAGCCACCGACACCGTCACGGTGAGGATGTAGTCCACCAGCAGGGCGGATGCCACGACGAGCCCGGCCTTCTCGCCGAGGTTCTTGTGGGCGACCTCATAGTCGCCTCCGCCCGAGGGATAGGCCTTGATCAGCTGCCGATACGAGGTGACCACCACGATGAGCAGCAGCACCACGGCCGCCGCGACCCAGGGTGCGAAGCTCAGGAAGGCGAGCCCGCCGAGGGTGAGGATGAGGAGCAGTTCCTGCGGCGCATAGGCCACCGAGGAGAGCGCGTCGCTGGCGAAAATGGGCAGGGCGAGATGCTTCGGGAGGAGCTGGCCCTCCAGTTTCTCGGAGGCCAGCGGTTCGCCGATCAGCCAACGCTTCGGCGACCGAACTTCGCTAGTCACGAGGTGCGACACTACACCTCAACTGTGGGCCCGTTGAAATCAGTCCTCAGAATGGGGAATACTCCCGGCAAACCTGCGCTTAACCGCAGCTTCACCCCACGGCACCACCGTTCCACATCGGTGGCGTCGGCTCGGTACGGGCACACCCCCTCCCGTTTTTGCGACCACCCCCGTGTTTGAACAGCGCGGAGGTCGCAAAAACGGGAGGTGGTCGGGCGAGGGGAGCGGAGGGGAGCGGAGGGGAGCGGAGGGGAGAGGGCGGAGACTACTCCTGCAGGGCCTGCCGCACCTTCGCGAGCTGCTCGCGGAGGGTAGAGACCACGTCCTCGCCGAGATCGCCACGGGCCACCCGGCTGCGCAGGTCGATACGCACCTGGTGCCGGAAGTCGTTGATCACCATCTCCGCTTCGCGCAACTGGGTCGCGGCGGTCTCGCGCGGCTGCTCCGACCGGATCGTGCGGCCTGCCTCCCGGGCATCCGCCCTCGCGTCGCGCGCCGCAGACGCGAGATCGGCCCGGAGGGTCTTCATCGCATCGTTCACCGACGCGCGCACCTCGTCGGCGAGGCGGCGGACGGAGTCGGTCACATCGCTCTCGATGCCGTCGAGGTCGCCCTGGCGAGCGTCGAGTTCGGCGCGGCCGGCATCCGTGATCTCGTAGACGGTCTTGCGGCCGTCGGTCGACTTGGTGACGAGTCCCTCGTCCTCGAGTTTGGCGAGCCGGGGATAGATCGTGCCGGCGCTCGGCACGTAGGTGCCGCCGAAGCGCGCGCCGAGCGCCTGGATGAGCTCGTAGCCGTGCATCGGCTGAGTCGCGAGAATGCTGAGCAGGTAGAGCCGCAGGTGACCGTGGGCGAACACCGGGGGAGTCATGCGCTCACCGCATGCAGCACCGAGACGTCGCCGCTGACCGTGTTGGCACGGAACTCGAGCCATTGCTTCTCCAGCACGCCGAACTTGCCGGTGTAGCCACCGCGCACCCCACGGATCTCGGAGTCGTCGAGCTGCAGCTTGCCGCTCACGGTGTTGATCTTGTACTGCACCGGCACCCCGGGGTCGAGTCGGGTCGTGACATCCCCGGAGAGGGTGTTGATGCGCACGACGTCGGGGATGCCGCGGATGTCGAGGAATACGTCCCCGGAGACACCGTCGCTGCTGAACGACATGATCTCGCCGCTCGCAGTGAGGTCTCCCGAGACGGTGTGCGCCACGATTCGGCCGTAGTGGTTGCGCACCGAGATCTCCCCGCTCACGGCGTTGAGTTCGAGATCGCCATAGTGGTTGTCGATCACGACGTCGCCGCTCACGGTGCTGATGCGGGCATCCTCGGTCAGCCCGCTGACGAGCCCGCTGGCGGTCACGACACCGAACCGCAGTTCCACATCGCGCGGCACCATGATGCTCACGTCCGCCGTGGCGCTGCCGCGGAAGGACTTGAAGACCTCGATGAAGTTGTCCCAGCCGAGCTGGGGATGGTCGATCTCGAGGGTGTCGCCGTCGATGCTCACCTTGAGGGGCATCCCGCGCACCGAGTGCACCTCGACGCGGGCGCCGGGTTCGTCATGCCCGACGATGTTCACCTGCCCGCCGATCAGGCTGACCTTGAGCTTTCGGATCATCTCGATGTCGATGATCTTCTCGCCCTCGACGAGCCATTTCTCCTGGGCCATGGTGTTCTCCTTCGATTGTGCGACGGGCGGATGCCGGGCGCCCGATCATCGAGCTATATCGCGTTTGCGTAAACTCAAGATATATCGCGAGTTGGGTTTGCGCAAGGGGCGATCGCTCGCGACGGACCCCGTTCGCCGATCAGGAGTAGCGCGCAACACGCCGCCTCCCGCCCCGGCCCGCCGCGGCGTGTCGCGCGTTACTCCTGATCCGCGAACCATTGGGAGCGGCTGAGGCGTCCACTGGAGGTCGCCGAAGCCCTTGACCTTGACGCAGCGTCAACCTCTAGCGTGGAAGTCATGAGCACAGAGCGGGATTGGCCGATCCAGGAGATCGCACGGCTGTCGGGCACCACGTCCCGCACCCTGCGCCACTACGGCGACATCGGCCTCCTCGCCCCCAGCCGCGTTGGCGCGAACGGCTACCGCTACTACGACGCGGATGCGCTCACCCGGCTGCAGCGCATCCTGATGTTGCGCGAGCTCGGCCTCGCGCTGCCGGCGATCGCGGAGGTGCTGCGCGGCACCGTGGACGATACGGATGCCCTCGCGGGCCACCTGCGCTGGCTACGGCAGGAGAAGCAGCGCCTCGACCGGCAGATCCGCTCGGTCGAGCTCACCATAGGCAAGAGGAAGGAAGGTGCACGGCTCATGGCTGAAGAGATGTTCGACGGGTTCGACCACACCGTCTATAAGGAAGAGGTGGAGGAGCGCTGGGGCAGCGAGCCGTACGCGACCGGCGACAAGTGGTGGCGGACGCTCACCGCGCCCGAGAAGGCCAAATTCCAGGAGGACCAGGCCGCGGTGCAGCGGGACTTCACCGAGGCATCCGTCTCCGGCGCGGCGGTCGACAGCCCCGAGGTGCTCGCGATCACCCGGCGACACTACGACTGGATCGTCGCCGGCTGGCAGGGAAGGATCCCCACGGCCGAGCAGTACGAGGGTCTCGGTGCGATGTACGTCGCCGACGAGCGCTTCGCCCGGAACTACGGCGGCCGGGAGGGGGCGACCTTCGTGCGCGACGCGATGGCCGCGTACGCCGCCCGCTACCTCCGCTGACGGCCTGTGGTCAGGTCGACACCTTCTGGGCGGCCACGACCCGGGCGGGCGCGAGCGGCACGGTCAGCAACGGGATCGTCACATTCACCATCGGGCCGATGAGTACCGCGAAGAGCACGGTACCGATGCCGACGTTGCCCCCGAGCAGCCAGCCAATGGCCAGCACGGTCACCTCGATCGAGGTGCGCACGATCCATAACCGCCAGCCCCAGCGGCGATGGATGCCCGTCATGAGGCCGTCGCGCGGGCCCGGCCCGAATCGCGCGCCGATATAGAGGCCCGTGGCCAGGGCGAGCAGTGCGAGACCGCCGGCGAAGAGGGCCACCTGCTCCCACAGCTGATGAGCGACGGGCAGCAGCCACAGGCCGAACTGCGCGCTCGGACCGATCAGCAGCACGTTGAGAAGCGTGCCGAGTCCCGGCCGCTGGCGGATCGGGATCCAGAGCAGCAGGACGAGTAACCCGACCACATTGGTGATGAGGCCGAACGCGAGACCGGTCTGCCGCGCGATGCCCTGGGTCAACACGTCCCACGGCGAGACGCCGATTCCCGCCTGCACCATCATCGCGATCGCGAACCCGTACAGGAAGAGGCCGACGAGCAGTTGGGAGATACGCCGAAACATCATGGGCCAATCCAATTATCAAATTGGCCTTCTGGCAAGAGGCCAATTCACCTATAGTGGCTCCATGAATACCGTCTCCGCGCGCTCATTGGCCTCCCTGGTCCGCGGGTGGCGCGAGGCCACCTCCGCTCCCGCCTACGCGGCGCTCGCCGACCGCGTCCGGCTGCTCATCCTCGACGGACGTATCCCACTCGGCACCCGGGTGCCCGCGGAGCGTGACCTCGCCGCCCAGTTGGGAGTCAGCCGCACGACGGTGACCGCGAGCTACGCCGAACTGCGGGACGCCGGATTCCTCGACAGCGTGCGCGGCTCCGGCAGCGTCGCCCGGCTGCCCTCGCGAGCTCCCCTCATGGTAGACAGCCCTCAGGCCGGTTACCTCGACTTCAGCAAGGCGACCCTGCCCGCGATCCCCGCCATCGTCGAGGCGGCGCAGCGGGCCGCCGCCGAACTCCCGGCCTATCTCGGGGATTCCGGCTTCGATCCGATCGGGCTCCCAGTGCTGCGCGCCGCCGTCGCCGACCGCTACACCGCCCGCGGCCTGCCGACCGAGCCCGAGCAGATCATGATCACGATCGGCGCCCAGCACGCGATCGCCCTTCTCGCCCGCACCCTTCTCGGCCGGGGCGACAGCGCGCTCGTCGAGTCGCCGAGTTATCCGCACGCCTACGAAGCGCTGAGGCTCACGGGCGCGCGGCTGGTTCCGGTGAGCGTGACGAGCGATGACGGTTGGGACGAAGCTGCGCTCGAACAGGCGCTCCAGCGCACCAGTCCGGCGATGGGCTACCTCATGCCCGACTTCCACAATCCCACCGGGCGCACCATGCCTCCCGCCCAGCGGGAGCGGATGCTTGCGCTCGCCGAGCGGCAGGGCACCGTTATCGTCGCGGACGAGACCATGGCCGAGCTCTCCATCGACCGGCCCGACACCCCATTGCCGCTCGCGGCCTATGGAGCTGCCGTCACCATCGGATCGGTCGGGAAGACCGTCTGGGGAGGGGTGCGCATCGGGTGGATCCGGGCCGAGAGACAGCTCATCCAGAAGCTCACGCGAGCGCGGAGCGCAGGGGACCTCGGTACGCCGGCGCTCGAACAGCTCGTCGTGAGGAACCTCCTCGAGGACTACGACGCGATCCTGGACACCCGGCGCGCGCAGTTGCGGGCGGGTCGCGATCACCTCGCCGGCGCGCTCGCGGTCGCGTTCCCCGACTGGCGGGTGCCCACCCCCGACGGCGGACTCACCACCTGGGTGAACCTCGGCGCCCCAGTGAGCTCCCAACTCACACTCGCCGCTCGCGCGGAGGGGCTGCTGCTGGCGGCCGGCCCGCGCTTCGGCATCGACGGAGCGTTCGAGCGCTTCCTGCGAATTCCCTTCGGCTATTCGGCTGCAGAGACGGATCGGGCGGTGTCGGCCCTCAGCGCAGCATGGCTCTCGCTCGCCCGGGGCCCGCTGCTCGACCAGAGCTTCCTCGCCGAGGTCGTCTAACCGCGTCGCCTACTCCCCAGAGAGTATGCAGACCCTCAGTAAGCACTGAGATACTTTCGAGGGGAATCCCCTTCCCCATTGCACATGGTCGTGCGCCTTTCCCCGCCGCTGCTCCAGGAGTCCCACAGTGCATCTGTTTTCGGTTTTCAGCCTGCGCAACCGCGCCCTCATCGCGCTGATCACTATCGTCATCGGCATCTTCGGCGGCATCGCACTCACCTCCTTCAAGCAGGAGCTGATCCCCTCCCTCTCGCTGCCCTCGGTCTTCATCGTCACGTCCTACCCCGGCGCCTCACCGGACGTCGTCAACACCGACGTCAGCACCCCGATCGAGAGTGCTCTGCAGGGCATCGAGAACCTCGACTCGACCACCGCGACGTCCAACACCTCCGCGTCGACGGTGACAGCGTCCTTCGCCTACGGCACCGATATCGCCACCTCCGAGCAGAAGGTGCAGCTGGCACTCGACCGCATCAAGACGCGCCTGCCCTCCAGCGTCACTCCCCAGGTGATCACCTTCAGCCTGAGCGACTTCCCGGTGATTCAGCTCGCTGTGACCAGCGACATGGATGCCAACGCGCTCGCCGCGAAGCTCTCCTCCCTCACGGTTACGAACCTCAAGCAGCTCGAGGGCGTGAGCGACGTGAGCCTGCTCGGCGCCGCCTCCCAGCGCGTGACCATCACCCCGGATGCCGACAAGCTCGCCGCCGACGGTCTCAGCATCCAGTCGATCAAGTCGGCCCTCACGGCCAACGGAACGCTCCTGGCGAGCGGATCGATCACGGAGAACGACAAGACGCTCACCGTGCAGTCCGGATCGCGCATCACCACCACAGCCGAGATCGCCGCCCTTCCCCTGCTCGGCGGACGCACGGCGACGGCGCTCGCCATCTCGGATGTCGCGACGGTCGCCGTCGTGAACGACCCGACCAGCGGCTATTCCAGCGTCAACGGCAAACCGGCCGTCACGCTCAACATCACGAAGTCGGCGGCCGGCAACACCGTGTCGGTGTCCCACACCGTGCGGGATGACATCCCCACCCTCGAGAAGCAGCTCGGGTCCAACACCAAGTTCACCGTCGTCTCCGACCAGGCTCCGTCGATCACCCAGTCGATCGACAGCCTCGCGCAGGAGGGTCTGCTGGGCCTCGTCTTCGCCGTCATCATCATCCTCGTCTTCCTGTTCTCCGTGCGATCGACCCTGGTCACCGCGATCTCCATCCCGGTCTCGGTGCTGATCACCTTCATCGGCATGCAGGCCTCGGGCTACACGCTGAACGTCATCACCCTCGCGGCGCTCACCATCGCGATCGGACGGGTAGTCGACGACTCGATCGTCGTGATCGAGAACATCAAGCGGCACATCGGGCTCGGCGAAGAGAAGCTGCCTGCCATCCTCGCGGCGGTGCGCGAGGTCGCCACTGCGGTCACGGCCTCCACGATCACCACCGTCGCGGTGTTCCTGCCGATCGCGCTGGTCGGTGGCCTCACGGGCGAGCTGTTCCGTCCCTTCGCGCTCACTGTCACCATGGCGTTGCTCGCCTCGCTGTTCGTCTCCCTCACCATCGTGCCGGTGCTCGCCTACTGGTTCCTCGGCAGCCGGAAGGCGCCGCACAAGCACGCCGGTGGCGCGGTCGCGGAGCCGGTCGAGACGGTCACGCGACTGCAGAAGGTCTACCTCCCGGTCATCCGCTGGACGCTCAAATTCCCCGCGGTCGTTTTGATCGCGGCGCTCGTGCTGCTGGCCGGCAGTGGGTTCCTCGCCACCAGCCTCAAGACCAACTTCATCGGCAACAGCGGGCAGAACACGCTGACGGTCACCCAGACCCTTCCCCTCGGCACCAGCCTCGAAGCTCAGAACGCGGCATCAAAGGAGGTCGAGACGACGCTGCGGGGCATCACGGGAGTCAAGACAGTGCTCCTCACCATCGGGTCGGGCGGAAGCTCGCTGCGCGCCGCATTCTCCGGGGGAGGGTCGAGTACCTACTCGGTCACCACGGACCCGAATGCCGATCAGGCCGCACTGCAGGCCAAGGTCACGTCCGAGCTGAAGAAGATCACCGGCAAGGGCGAGCTCGCTCTCGCCACCGCCCAGGGCGGCTTCGCCTCCACCGACATCGAGGTCGACATCACCGCGGGCAGCGACGCCGATCTGCGCCGGGCCTCCGACGCGATCCTCGCCAAGGTCAAGGATCTCCCCGTGGTCTCGCGAGCGTCGAGCAACCTCTCGGCGTCCCTCCCATACATCGCCGTGCAGATAGACCGGGCGAAGGCCGCTGCCGCCGGACTGAGCGAGGTGCAGGTCGGGGGCATCGTCACCCAGGCAATGAACCCGAGCGCCACCGGCAACGTCGTCATCAACGGCAAGACCCTGTCGATCTACGTCGATAACTCCAGCGCGCCGACGACCACGGACGCGCTGAAGGCCTTCTCGATCCCCACGGCGAAAGGCGTCGTTCCGCTCTCCGACCTCGCCACCATCGCCACGGTGAACGGGCCCTCGAGCGTCACCACCATCAAGGGACTCCGCAGTGCGACCCTTGCGGTGACGCCGGGCACCGACAACACCGGAAGCGCCTCGGCGATCGTGTCGGCCGCCGTGGCGAAGGCGAAGCTGCCGGCGAGTGCCACCGCGACCCTCGGCGGGGTCACTACCCAGCAGAGTGACTCGTTCGGCCAGCTCGGCCTCGCACTGCTCGCCGCCATCCTCATCGTCTATGTGGTGATGGTGGCCACGTTCAAGAGCCTGCGGCAGCCCCTGTTGCTCCTTGTGTCCATCCCGTTCGCGGCGACCGGCGCCATCGCGCTTCAAGTGATCTCGGGCGTGCCGCTCGGCGTCGCATCGCTCATCGGGGTGCTGATGCTCATCGGGATCGTGGTGACGAACGCTATCGTGCTCGTCGACCTGATCAACCAGTACCGCACACGGGGCATGAAGGTGGCCGACGCGATCGTCAACGGCGCTTCTCGTCGACTGCGGCCGATCCTCATGACCGCCCTCGCGACGATCTTCGCGCTGCTTCCCCTCGGAATCGGGCTCACCGGCCACGGCGGATTCATCTCCCAGCCGCTCGCCATCGTCGTGATCGGTGGGCTGGTGTCATCCACGCTGCTGACGCTCATCGTGCTGCCGGTGCTCTACTACCTGGTCGAGGGCGCTAAGGAACGCCGTACGGATCGCCGCGCGGCGAAGGCCGCGTCCGCCTCCATGCCCTAGAGGCTCCCTCGCCGGCGCGATCGTGCCTGGCGCGATCGTGTCTGGCCCGATCGTGTCTGGCGCGGTGCAGTCTCCGTTCGCGGATCAGGAGTGACGGCCCGTTTCCGGCGTGTCGCGTCGTCGTTCGCGGGGTGTCGCGCGGATCTCCTGATCCGCGAACATTGGCCCGCGGTCACGCGCACCTCACTGCGCTGCTGCCCCGAACGGCCCGCCCGGGCGGCGCGCCTGTTCGCCGGCCCGCCCGCGCGCCTGCCTCCCCGCGCGCCTGCCCGCCCGCCCGTCCGTTCGCGGATCAGGAGCGATGAAGAGTTCGCGGGGTGTCACTGCCGTCCGCCCGGCGTGTCGTGAGTGACTCCTGATCCGCGAACGAATCCGCGAACGAATCCGCGGCCGGATCCGCAAATTCCCGATCGACCGACCTGCACACACAGGCCTGCGCACCTCGACCCGCGCACCCGACATCCAGTGCCCGACCCGCGCAGCTAGGCTCGACGGATGGCCACCCCGGATTTCGTGCTCGCGCTGCGCGAGAAGATCGGGCACGACGAGTTGTGGCTTCCCGGAGTGACGGCTGTCGTGCTGCGCGACGCGGAGGTGCTCCTGGTGCGCCGCGCCGATACGGGCGCCTGGACTCCTGTCACCGGCATCGTCGACCCCGGCGAGGAGCCCGCCGTCGCGGCCGAGCGTGAAGTGCTGGAGGAGGCGGATGTGGTCGCGCACGTCGAATCGCTGTCCTGGGTCAAGGTGATCGACCTGGTGACCTACGCCAACGGCGACCGGTCCCGGTATCTCGACCTGGTCTTCCGGTGCAGCTGGGTGTCCGGCGATCCGTTCCCCGCCGATGGTGAGAACACCGAGGCCACCTGGTTCCCACTGGATGCGCTGCCCGCCCTGTCGGCCGACATGAGCGAGCGCATCCGCGTTGCGGTCGTCGGGGCAGAGGCGGCCCGCTTCGAGCGATGACTACTCCAGCGCCGGGGATCAGTCACCGGCAGGTCCGTCGAGCTTGGCGTGGAAGAACGTGGCGATCCGCTCCCGCATGTCGTCACTGAGCATCGCGATCGAGTGCAGGTGTCCCTTCACTGTCACGAAGGTGGTGTCGATGCCGTGCTCGCGCAGTGCCCGCACGAACTCCGACGACTGGGAGAGCGGGATGCGCTCGTCAAGCGAGTGCCCGACGAAGAACGGCGGATCAGAGTCATCCACCTGGAACAGCGGCGACGCGCGCACCGCCTGCGGGCAGGACTCGAAGCTGGTGCAGCCGAGGTAGGAGAGCTCGAGTGGGCGGAATTCGGCGAGCTCGCTGCCGTCGTCGGTGAGGTTGGTCGGGCCGCTCAGCTCCGCGACCGCTGCCACCCGAGACCCCGAGGTGAGACTGCCGGTGCCTTCGACGCCGAGCAACGCTGCGAGATTGCCGCCGGCCGAGCCGCCGAACGCCCCGATGCGATGCGGGTCGATGTCGTACTTCTTCACGATCGCGTCCGAGCGCATGAAGCGCACGGCGGCGCGCACGTCGTCGATTCCGGCGGGGAACGGATGCTGCGGGGCGAGCCCGTACCCCACTGAGAAGCCGACGAAGCCCTGGGAGGCGATCCATTGGCAGACGCTGCGCCAGTTGATGTTGGACTTGTCCCCGGCCCGCCAGCTGCCGCCGTGGATGGAGATGATCGCCGCGCGCGCGGGGGCGGCCACCGCCGAATCACGGGGGAGGCAAACATCCACCCGTCCACCGGTGGCGCTGCCGTAGTCGAGATTCTCGACCACGACGATGCGCGGGTAGGTCTTCAGCTGCGGATAGAGCGGCTGCGCCGACGGCGTGACCTTCTCGGACTGCGTGCCGGTGGGTGCGCAGCCGGCGAGGGAGAGCAGAACGACGAGCGCCGCGAGCGCGGTCAGCACCCGCGCCGGTCCCTGCCGAGTGGCCGACGCTCCCAGAACACGCATTCGAGCCAATCTAATGCGATTTCCGCGGGTGTCCTGTAACGTAGTCGAGTCGGCTCTAGACATCGCGACGTAATCGCGAATGGGTTTGTAAGTCTTTCGGGCCGGTTTCCCTCAGTTCTCACCATAGAGAACACCTCCAGCTACTCCCTGGAATACGTGGGAACAATCACGTATGTGAAACGGTCCTGGCCAAAGACTGCCCGGGTTCCCGCAGAAGCGCTGCTTGTTGGCAGCGCGCTGCCATGCAACTAAACACAACCCGGAAATACGACTATGCCTTTCGACAAGAAGGCGGCTACTGGCCGCCCCGTTAAGAAGTACAACTCCGCCGGACCTGCCAAGAACGGCAGCCGCAGCGAGGGCCACCGTGGATTCCACAACGACGCCCCCGTGAAGAAGCGCTGGAACGCGGATGAGCGCGCCGCGCGCACCGGCGACCGCCCGGCCGGCAACGACCGCCCCGCATCCACGGATCGCCGTCCGAACTGGACCCCGACCAACGAGCGTCCGGCCCGCCCTTCGTACGGCGACCGCCCGCAGCGAACCGAGCGTCCGTCCTACGGCAGCACCGAGCGTCCGTCTTACAACGACCGGCCGGCCCGCCCGTCGTACGGCGACCGTCCGGCTCGTCCTTCGTACAACAACAACACCGAGCGTCCTGCCCGTCCGGCCTACGGCGATCGTCCGGCTCGCACTGAGCGTCCGTCGTACGGCGACCGTCCGGCGTACAACGATCGTCCCGCTCGTACCGACCGTCCGGCGTACAACGATCGTCCTGCTCGTACCGACCGTCCGGCGTACAACGACCGTCCTGCTCGTACCGAGCGTCCCGCGTACAACGACCGTCCTGCTCGTACCGAGCGTCCCGCGTACAACGACCGTCCTGCTCGTACCGAGCGTCCCGCGTACAACGACCGTCCTGCTCGCACCGAACGTCCCGCGTACAACGACCGTCCTGCTCGCACCGAACGTCCCGCGTACGGAAACGACCGCCCCGCACGCACGGAGCGTCCGTCGTATAACGATCGTCCGGCTCGCACGGAGCGTCCCTCGTACGGAAACGACCGCCCGCAGCGCTCCTATGACGATCGTGCGCCGCGTCGCGACAGCGACTACTACCCCGCCAAGAACGATGCCAAGACCGCGGCGTTCGTCGCCCACGAGGATGTCGTCCTCGAGCGACTCGAGGCAAAGGTCATCACCGCGGGAGACGCCGCCGGCGTCACCTGGAAGGACCTCGGCATCGGCGACAACATGACCCGCCAGCTCATCGTGATGGGCGCCGAGAGCCCGTTCCCGATCCAGGCCGCGACCATCCCGGATGTTCTGGCCGGCAAGGACGTGCTCGGTCGCGGAAAGACCGGATCCGGCAAGACCATCGCCTTCGGTGCGCCGCTCGTCGAGCGCCTGATGGAGAACATGGGCGGTGCCGGACGCAAGCCCGGCCGCAAGCCCCGCGCGCTCATCCTCGCTCCGACCCGCGAGCTCGCCATGCAGATCGACCGCACGGTGCAGCCCATCGCCCGCAGCGTCGGCCTCTTCACCACCACCATCGTCGGCGGCGTGCCGCAGTACAAGCAGGTCTCTACTCTCCAGCGTGGCGTCGACATCGTCATCGCGACTCCCGGTCGCGTCGAAGACCTCATCGAGCAGGGCCGTCTCGACCTCAGCGAGGTCTTCGTGACCGTGCTCGACGAGGCCGACCACATGTGCGACCTCGGGTTCCTCGAGCCGGTGCAGCGCATCCTCGAGTCCACCAAGAAGGGCGGCCAGAAGCTGCTGTTCTCGGCAACTCTCGACAAGGGTGTCGCCACCCTCGTCAAGCAGTTCCTCAAGGAGCCGGCCGTGCACGAGGTCGCCGGTGAAGACCAGGCCTCCTCCACGATCGACCACCGCGTGCTGCTCATCGAGCAGCGCGACAAGACTCGCATCATCGAGGAGCTCGCTGCCGGCGAGGGCAAGACGCTGATCTTCGCCCGTACCCGCGCATTCGCCGAGCAACTGGCCGACCAGCTCGAGGATGCCGGTATCCCGGCGACCTCCCTGCACGGTGACCTCAACCAGTCCCGCCGCACGCGCAACCTCCAGCTGCTCACCAGCGGCCGGGTCAACGTGCTCGTGGCGACGGATGTCGCGGCCCGCGGCATCCACGTCGATGACATCAGCCTGGTGATCCAGGCCGACGCCCCCGACGAGTACAAGACCTACCTGCACCGCTCCGGCCGCACGGGCCGCGCGGGCAAGGTCGGCACGGTAGTGACCCTCATCTCGAAGGCACGCCGCCGCCGCATGGACGAGCTCCTCGGCCGCGCCGAGATCAAGGCGTCCATGCAGATCGCCGCTCCCGGTGATCGAGTGATCGAAGAACTCGCCGCGCTCTAAGAAACACCGTCGAAGCGAAGGGCGTTCACCCTGTGGGGTGGGCGCCCTTCGTCGTCGCGCCGGGATTGCTAAGCCCGGGGACCGCTGGCGTTCGGCAGAGCTCGGTGGTAGCTCGCCCGCACCGACGGAAGGCGCCGCCCGGGGGACAGCAGTCCGGCGAGTGCCCGCGAACGGCGGCGGATGCCCCAGGCCGTGACGCGCAGCAGAGACTCCACCACGATGTTGCCACTCATCTTCGACTCGCCGATGGTGCGCTCGGTGAACGTGATCGGAGTCTCCACCACGCGGAGTCCATGCTCGAGGGCACGCCACAGAAGATCCACCTGGAAGCAGTACCCGTGGCTCGCGACCCCGCCGAGCTCGAGCCGGCGCAGTGCGTCGGCTGAGAAGACGCGGTATCCGCCTGTCGTGTCGCGCACATCGATCCCGAGGGCAGCGCGCGTGTAGGCGCTGCCGCCGAGGCTCAGCAGCTTGCGCCGCAACGGCCAGTTCTCAACCGATCCCCCGGGAATCCAGCGAGAACCGAGCACGAGGTCGTGGTCGGCGAGCAGCTCGATCATGCGGGGAAGATCTTCCGGGTGGTGCGAACCGTCGGCGTCCATCTCCACGAGTGCCCAGTATCCGGCGGCGACACCCCATTCGAAGCCCGCGAGATACGCCCCGCCGAGGCCGGTCTTCTCGGCGCGGTGCATCACGTGCACCTCGGGATGAAGGGCGGCGAGGTCATCCGCCACCTGCCCTGTACCGTCGGGCGAGTTGTCGTCGACGATGAGCACGTCGGTGTGAGGCGAGGCGGCCAGGATGCGATCGACCATTGTCGCCACGTTGTCGCGTTCGTTGTAGGTGGGCATGATCACGAGGGTTTCGAGCACTTCGATTCCTTTGTTTGTCGGGTCTGAGATGGGCGGGTCGGTGAGGGGATGCCGCGGGGTCACTTCGCGACAAGCGTCGCGAAGACCACGAGGTTGTCGTCGTAGTGGCCGGTGGCGGGATTGAAGGTGCCGTCGCACGTGATCACGCGGAGTTGCGGGGTCGGCACAGTTCCGTACACGGCGCTCGACGGGAACTGGGTCTTCGGAGCGACCTCCGAGCGGTCGGCCTCGAAGGTGAGAGTGCGGCCGTCGGAGAGCGAAACAAGGATCTTCATCCCCGGCGTCACCGTGTGGAGATTCGCGAAGACGGCAGGAGCAGTGATCGAGTCGATGTGACCGGCGATGATGGCTGGCCCGACCTGCCCGGGAACCACCCCTCCGGAGTACCAGCCCGCCTTATTGAAGTCGACCGGGGGCAGCAGGGCCCCTGTGGAGTTGAGGGTGAGAAGCTCGACGTCGCTCGAGACCCCGATGTCGGGGATCGAGACGTGGGTGACGACGATCCCGGACTGCGGGGCGGTCGAGGGGCCGGCATCCGGGGTCTGGATGCCACCGGCCGCGCCCTCGGAGGAAGAGGTGCTCGACGGTGTGCCGGAGGTCGAGCGGGAGATCGCCAGGGCGGATCCGCTCACGGTGATCGCCACGAGAGCGGCGGCGACACCGATCGCGACCCAGTTGCGGCGGGAGAGTCTCTGCATGGTGCTCAATTCCTTTCAGCGAGCGGAGCGCACCCGCCGAGGGTGGCCTGCCGCAACATCGTGAGGGCGAGGGTCGTCCATGCTCGGCCGTAGTAGGTGGGAACAGAGGACGACAGGCGAGCGGCCCGACGGAGGTCGGCATTCGCCGGGGCGTGGGCTCCGCCGGCCGCCGAAGCTGCGGCGCGGGCGGCGTAGGCGAGCGGGCTCTTGTCGCTGGTCTGCGGCGCGCCGCCGAGGTCGAGCACCGCGGACAGGGAAGTCGAGCGAGTGAGCGTCGGCGCGATTCTCGCGGCGATGGCGACGTCGGCCGGGGAGCAGGATTCGGCGAACCGGATGGCGGTGCGAGCCGCGTCGTACCCGTAGGTCACCGCACCGGACGTTCCGGTCGGGCCGGGGATCACCGCGACGGTGCCGTCGTCGCTCACCTGGGCCCAGTCGGAGGGCAGCGCCGCGACATCGAGCAGTTTGGTCGTGACAGCGCGGGACCCGACGGCGAGTTCGGCCCAGCGGGGGTCGCCCGTGGCATCCCCCAGCAGCGCGAAGGCCACAGGGGAGGCGTAGCTCGGGTTGTACGAGTGGGGATTGGTGGCGGCCCACGGTCCCGGAAGCAGGATGCGCCCGAGCGAGGTCTGCATCGTGAGGATGTCGGCGATGGAGGTGGCGAGCCGCTTTCCCGCTGCCGTCAGGTCGGGGCGATCGAACTGCTTTCCGGCGAGCACGAGCGCGCGGGCGGCGTCCAGGTCGGCGTCGCTCGCCGGGGTGGAGTCCACGACGCTGCCGTTCTGCCACCGCCAGGCGAGCAGCCCGTTGCTCTTCTGCAGGTGCTTCTCCGTCCAGTCCCACACGACGTCGAAGCTCTTTTCGTCGTTCACCGAGAGAGCGATGAGCATGCCGTAGGCCTGCCCCTCGCTCACCGTGTCGGACCCTTGGTCGCGACGGACGACCCGACCACGATCGACCCAGTCGGCGAGGAATGCCCGACCGAGGGCCGCGGAGTCCGTGCCCGAGTCGCTCGTCGACGCCGGAAGCGTCGACGACGAGGACGAGGTGGGCGCGCCGGCCCCTCGGGGGCTCGGTGGAAGCCCGAGCGCTGCCCCGGCTATCACGGCGGTGACGGCCAGGGCCGCCACCGTCGTGATCACCAGAAGGAGCCGGCGTCGCATCGTCATCGCTTCTCGGACCCCACCGGGGTCAAAGAGTCGAGGGAGTGCGCGGAGGTGGCGAGGTAACCGCCACCGGTCTGGACTCCACCGATGGGAGCCGCGCCGACCGCGGCACTGTCGATGATCGGGCGCACAGCGAGTCCTCCGCCGGTCGTGTCGAGCACGAGCAGGGTCGTGACGCTGCCGTTGGCGAGGGAGACGGGTTCGATCGACTCGACGTTCTTACCGGTGAGGGTGAGCGACCAGGGGCCGGCCGCGACCTCGGCGTATCCCGTTGCGGTGCCCGACTTGGCGTTCTGGGCGATGGAGATGCCGGTGGCCGTCTTCACGTCGATCGACGAGGTCTTGGTCGACGCCTGGATGAGGCGGATGCGCGCCTGCCCCGCGGCCGGGGTGGAGAGGTCATCGGTGAAGACCTTCAGAGCGAGTTTCTTGTTGGGTCCATAGGCGGCCACTGTCGACGCCTTGCCTGCTTTGACGGAGACGGAGGCACTCAACATGGGCTTGGCCGTCGACTTCGACCCCGCCGGCACCATCGCGATCGTGTAGACGCCCGTGGGCATCGACCGGTAGCTGGACACCGCTCCGTACTTGACGCTGTCGAGGTCGTAGACGGATGCTCCGCCCATGAGCGCGGTGACGCGCACGTCCACCGATTTCGTGTCGGGGGAGAGGTGGGCGATCCGCAGCCAGCCGACCGCTCCGGTGGCCGCGGGAGCCTCTCCGGTCGCGGCGAGTGCCGGGGTGGCGGTTGCTCCGATCGCGACGACCGCCACCAGCGCGGCGGCGCTGACGAGGGAACGCAGGGTGATTTTCTTCATGATGATCTCCTGTTCGGGTGAGGCGGATGTTCGTGGTTGGGCTACGACACGACGCCGGAGGGCGCTGCCGGGGAGTAGACGAGTTGCATGGATCCGTCCACGACGGAGACGGAGGCCGGGGAGTATTGGCCGGTGAGTCCCGCGACATAGGCCTTCGCAGCAGCAGTCAATGAGCCTCCGCGCACGGCGGGTTCGCCGTCGAGCGCAGAGATCCGCACCACTCTGCGAGGCTGGTCTCCCTCGCCGGCCTGCATCGGGAATCCCGAGACTGTCACCGACCCGATGGCGAGTTGGCTCCCGAGGGCGAGCGGGATGCGGATGTCGACGCGCCCACCGGTGAGGAGGTCGCGATTGGCCGCCGACACCGATAGGCCCGGGTTGCCGGCGAGTTGCGTACCGGCGGTGGAGGCCTGGGCCGTCTGGGTCGCAGCCGCCTTCTTCGCTGCGCTGAGCCCGTCGGGCTCGATGCGACGGATGTCGACCGCTTGCGTCCCGCGCCCGAAGGACGCGACGACGACCGAGTTGGTGATCGCTTTCTTCACCTGCGGGAGGGAGTTGGGGAAGCTGCGCATCGAATCCGTGGTGATCACATAGTCGGAGTCCTTCCAGCCCTGCGGCGACCCGGCCTTGACGGCGGGGTCGGTGTCGAGCTTGTAGTACCAGAGGACGTTGTCGCGCGACCAGCCGGCCTTCACGAGATCGACCCACATCGCGTCATCCACGATCATGCGGTTGCTGTGCGGGATGTTGTCGATGGCCCAGCTCTCGGCAGAGCGCAGCGGTGAATCCAGGTCTGCAAGCAGGAATCCGCGAAGCTGCACGGTCCAGAGCGGAACGGCGGCGACCACGGCGACCGCGGTGACGGCCACCCAAGCGCCGGCTCGTATCCGCGTAGCGCCCCGGCTGTGGCGCACCGCTCGCACCGCCTTCTCCGCCATCGCCGCAATGAGGATCGCGGCGAAGGGTAGGAGCACGATCACGTAGGGCACCGGGAGGTAGCCGTTCGGCCGGAACATCGCGGCGATCAGGAACACCATCATCACGGCGATCGGCCGCAGTCGCGTGAAGAAAACGGCGGAGACGGAGGCGAGCGTTCCGAGCACGATGATCACCGGGTCGAGTTGCCACCACATTGAGAAGGTGCGCACGATGAGACTGTTCGGGTCGATCACGGATCCGCTACCCGCTCGGGACCCGAGCTGGAAGAGCACGCCATCGGTCAGGCTGGACTTGCCGGGGGAGGGCAGTAGCTCTCCCTTGATGGCCGCGAGAAGCAGGTAGCTCGATCCCACGAGAACGAGCACCGTTCCGGCGACCGAGAGGGTGTAGCGTCGCGTGGCCTTGTGAGAGGAACGCACCATCATCCAGGCAAGGAAGGGGAGCGCGAGAAGAAAGGTCTCCTTGCTCAGGACAGCGATGCTGAAGAGCGCGGCGGATGCGGCGAAGCTCGCGAGCTGCGACCGCTTGTTGAGCGCCAGGATGAAGGCCCCGAGGAGCCAGGGCAGCGCGATGTTGTCTAGATACACCGTTCGGTGGAATTGCAGGGCGAGGGGGGACAGCGCGAAAACGAGAGCTGCAACTGCACTCGCCGCCCGGCCGATGCCGAGACGCCGAGCGAGGGCCCAGACGAGCACGACGCTGATAAGGGTGGCGACGATAACCGCCTCGCGTGCGGCGAGCACGGCAAGGTCGTAGCGGGAGAACGCGCCGGTGAGTTGGGCGTATCCCGCGATCTGGATCCAGCCGAGCGGCGGATGATCGTAGCTGTACGTGTAGTGAGCCAGCTGGCCGAAGGCCGATACCGCGTAGGCCTGTGCTGTGTAGGTTCCCTCGTCGTCGATGCGCTGAGGCGAGCCGCTGAAGTTGAGGAAGGAGACGATGGCGGAGATGACGAGTACCGGGGAGATCCACGGAAGCGCGAGACGGTGGCGCACGTAGAACCGGGTGGCCACACGCCCGATGCGGTGGCCGCTTTCCCCGAGGAACTCGCGAATGGGGGTGTGGGAGAGAGTAGCGCTGGTCATCGGGTCGCCCCTTCATTCTCTGTCTCGCGGCTTTCGGCGAAAGAGGGGCCGGAGTCCACGGTCTGGAAATAGTCGAATTCGCTGTGTCCTGTCGTGGTGAGCACCGGGGTGCCGGCGGGCAGACCGATCGCCGAGTTCTGGGCGACGACGGGTTCGCGGTGAGCTCCGGTGTGCTCTGTCTTCTCCCAGCCGGTCTCCCCCTTCAGCTGACGGAAGACGGCGCGGATCGCGGCGGCGGCGAGGAACACCTGAAAGGGGAAGGTTCCGAGGACGAGGCGCACGTAGTCCCGGATTCGCACCTTCTCGTTGTAGACGCGCCCGAAGTCGCCGAGACCGGCTATCTCGACCGCCACGGTGATGAGCGTCGGAGCGATCGGGATGAACGTGATGAGCGCGATCGGAGTCGGTACCTTCACGAAGAAGATCAGCACGAGCGAGACCGGGATCATGATGCCCGAGATGGCCTGAAGGAATGGCATCGCGAGCATGTACCGCGCGAACAGGCGCTGCGTGCGGGTCGGAAGCTTCTTCCATTCGCCCTTGCGCAGCACCTGGAGGAAGCCCTGATTCCAGCGTGTGCGCTGCTTGAACAGCGAGGTGAGAGAGCCGGGGGTCTCCTCGCGGGTGACGACCTCCGGGCTGTAGGCCACGACGACCTCGGCTCCGGCGCTCGAGAGCCGAACGCCGAGCTCGCAGTCCTCGGCCAGGCATTCGGCATCCCAGCCGTCCGTGAACTCGAGCCATTCGCGGCGGACGAAGACCGTATTGCCGCCGAGGGGGATGAAGCGCGCGCCGGCGTGGAAGTGCAGGCGGGAACGGAACCAGAAGTAGTACTCCAAGACGTTTCGCAGCGACCACCAGCTCGTCCTGAAGTTCATCAGCTGCACACCGCCCTGCACCACGGCGGCGCCGGTTTCGGTGAACTTGGAGTCGATCAGGCGCAGGAGACCGGGATGCACCTCGTCCTCGGCGTCGAATACCCCGACGATATCCCCGGTGGCGAACGCGAGGGCGGTGTTGAGCGCCTTCGGCTTGTTCTTGGGGACGCTGTGGTCTATGACCACGGAGATGAGGTCGGGATGCCGAGCGGCAGCCTCTCTGGCGACCCGCTCGGTGCCGGGGTCATCGTTTCCGACGATCGCGATGATCTGGACATGCGGGTGGGTCTGGGTGGCGAGCACGTCGAGTGTCCGCCCCATGACCTCCTCTTCGTGTCGACCGGGCACGAGCAGCGTGAAGCTGTGAGCCGGTGGCGCCGTCTTCTCCGAGAAACCGGTGCGCTTGAAGTTGCCGTCGGACTTCCAGGCATGGAGCATCCACCAGAGAGTGGTCACGGCGATCGCCGTGAGCGCGGCCGCGACCAGCACAAGGGCCGAGATTGCGAGGATGGTCGGCAGATCCAGTCCGCCGAACGCTCCGGTGGAGTCGGTCGGAGAGATCAGTCCGACGCCTCCGCGGTTGGGCACAGGACCCGTCGAACCACCCGTGGAATCGGGGGAGGGGGGAAGTACGGGGGAAGCGGCGAACAGCACGAGGGGGGTGAGCAGATTCATGCGGGAGAACCTTCTTTAGTCGCGGGAAAGACCAGGAATCGGTAGGAGAAGTAGCGAAAGGTGGTGCCGAGCACCAGCCCGACGCCATTCGCGGCGATGTTGTCGGCCAGTGGGGTGACCAGGCCGAGAACATAGTGGGAGACGAACAGGCAGAATGCGGCGATCCCGAGCCCGAGGACGTTCGAGATCGCGAACATGACGCCCTCCCGCCACACCGCTCGCGTGCGGTGTGCGCGGAAGGTGAGGTACCGGTTGCCGAGCCAGGCGACGATGGTCGCCACGGTGACCGAGACCACTTTTGCGGTGATGGTGTGCTGATGCAGCGGGCCGAGCAGGAGCACGTTGTAGATGGTGAAATCCACGACGAACGCGACCAGTCCCACGCCGCCGAAGGTCACGAGCTGGGTGAAGCGAGCCTGGAGGGAACGAGCCTGGGTGGCGCGTTTCCCCCTCACCCGAGTGGCACCCGATCGGGGGGGATTTATTGTGGACATGTAGCTTCCTTCGGGGAGCTCGCCGAAGTGGATTGCACAATGTCGCGACAATCAGGCCTTTCACAGTTCATCGTTACGCGCTGTTCACCGGCCCGAACGAACGGCGAAATCTAGGCGGGGCGACGCGGGGCGACGAAGATGGAGGGATGTCCTCCCCTCGCGCTGCGTCACCGCGATCTGCAGTGATGCTCCGCGCCGTCGGGGCCGTGGCCCTGATCGCCGTGGCCGTCGGTGGGCTGTCCTCCGGCCGCGAGCCCGCCGACGCCGCATCGCCTCCGCACCACGATCTCGCCGTCGCCGGCGTTGCTAGCTTCGACCCCGGGTACATCATCTCCGACCGGGTGCTGTCCGATTCGCGATCGCTTTCTGAGGCGCAGGTGCAGTCCTTTCTCGCCGAAGAGGCTCCCGGGTGCGCCTTCACGAGCGAGACAACCTGCCTGCGGGCCTATCGGTCAGACCTGCCCGCCCGTGCGGCCTCGCCCGGCGGCCAGTGTGCCGCCATCGACGAGGAATCGGCGGTGCTCGCCAGCCGGATCGTCGTGCAGGTGGCCCGCGCCTGCCTCATCAACCCGGAGGTCCTGCTCGTGATGCTGCAGAAGGAACAGGGACTCATCACGGCGGTGTCCCCGACGGACCGCGCGTACCGCGTGGCCATGGGATACGGATGCCCGGACTCCGTCGCGTGCAACACGGAGTTCTACGGGTTCGCGTCTCAGGTGTACCGGGCGGCGAAGCAGCTGCGCAGCTACCTGCTGGATCCCGCGCACTGGCGCTACCGGGTGGGGCCGGTCGCAGTGAAGTTCCATCCTCAGGCGACCTGCGGTGCGACGGTGGTGGACATCCGCAACCAGGCGACCGCCGCGCTCTACAACTACACCCCGTATCAGCCGAACTCCGCAGCGCTGGCCAATCCGCGAGGGAAGGGCGACGCGTGCTCGTCGTATGGCAACCGCAACTTCTGGGTCGACTTCACCGCCTGGTTCGGCTCGCCGACCGAGGGCTGAGGCCTGTCGAAGCGTCACGGGCGGCGGGGCGGTCCTCTCGCTGATCCGTCCCTGGAAAGGTCGCGCTGACGATTTTGTTTGCGGCCACGGCCCCCCAATTCGGGGGAGAGGGTCCGAGCCGCGCGTCGGTTCTACCGTCACGATAGGGGTACAGTCTGTCCGCTGTACCCCGGCTATCCCAACTCCGCCTTCATCGGGCATTTCTCGAATTGAGATCGATATCACGAATGTTTCATTGGCGATAGCTCAATCGGAGGGAATCTTACACAGTGAACGAAACCGCGTTCCGGCCGGCGCTGGCGGGGCCGCAAGGGGTACAAAATGCCACCGAGCGACGTGCCAATTCTGTTAGCGTTCCAGATGTGAGGCGCTCCCTAGGCGACTCACGGAAACGCTGCGACTAACCACCCGACACAGCACACGTACACCTGTGACTGAATCGGGGGATTCCATGTCTTTCAGCGACTTCGCACCATCCGCAGTGGCCTATCGCCGGGCACTGGCGGCACTTGTCGTCGGTGTCATCGCGGCCACTGTCGCGGTCGTCTCCCTTGGCGACACCGATCGGGCAGATGCCCGCACGACACAGCCTGTCCGTTCCGAGATCGTCACCAGCGGCACCGCGCACGCGGCCGCAGCGAGCTCCGCCTCGCTGTGGACCCGACGGATCTCCCTCCTCACCCCCGTGACGGCCCTCCCCGTGACGGTGATCGCCGAGGCGGCGGTCGCCCCGGCTTCCACCCCCGCGGTCGCCCCGGCTTCCGCACCGCGACCGGCCACCGTGGTGCTCGGAGACTTCCTCTCCCAGCGGGATGTGCGCCTCGAAGCCATCGCCCGGGCCGCCACCAAGGCGCGTGCCGAGAAGGCGGCGGCTGAGGCTGCCGCTGCCGCTGCCGCAGCAGCCCAGGCCGCCGCCGTCGCTGCGGCGCAGGCGGCCGCCCAGGCCGCAGCGCAAGCGGCGGCAAACGCAGCCGCCCGCGCAGCCCAGGGCTTCGTACAGCGGGTGTGGACGAGTGGATTCCAGAACGAGATCAACCAGTGCCGCGGCGCGGTCGATGTCACGGCCGTCTATCACGTGAGGGTGATCGCCGAACACAGCAACTGCGGCGGCAACCGGTTCCCCACCGCTTCCGGTGCGATCGTCACGATCACCGGCCTCGATGCCGGCCGCTACCGCGTGATCGGTGTCGTCGCGCACCTCAACGGCGAGGTCAACCACGCCGAGGACATCCCGCGCGGTTACGACCTGCTCTTCCAGACCTGCGCCAACGGCTTCACCGACATGAGGTTCACCGCCCTCCAGCGCATCGGCTAGAGCCCGGATCGCACGGGCGCCGGTCGTCAGGCCAGCGCGAGCAGCGCGGCCGCCACGAGCGCGACTCCGAGTCCTGCCCACTGCACCGGAGCTATCCTCTCGCGCAGCACCACCGCAGCGAGCACGATGGTGCCGGCCGGGGCCAGGGCGTTCAGCACCGAGACGATCGAGAGCTCGCCCGCCCTGAGGGCGAGGAGGAACAGGAAAGCGGCCGCGGCATCCGTCAGCCCACAGAGCACGGCGAACCCGACGGTGCTGCGGCTGATGGCGGGTCGGGGTATGCCACGCCGCGCCAGCCGCTGGCTGAAGAGCACGACCGCCATCACTATGCCGGTGACGACGAAGGTGATGAGGAGTGGGGCCGGCCCACTGTCCGGCGGCGTCAGGTCTATGAAGACCAGGTAGCCGCCGATCGCGACGCCCGCCCCCACCGCCATGAGGATGCCGCGCCTGCTCGGCCGCACGGCCCGCTCGCCCGGCACGAGGCAGATCAGGATGATTGCGACCAGCCCCACCAGGAGGCCGAGGTAGCCCAGCCCGCTCAGGCGCTCCCCGCGGGCGAAACCGATCGCGATCGGGATCGCGGCGGCGACGAGGGCGAGGATGGGGGAGAGGATGCTCATCGGCCCGATTGCGAGACAGGCGTACAGCAGCACGAGGGCGACCGCACCGCAGACACCGGCGAGCACACCCCAGAGCAGTACCGGTGCTCCCCACTGACCGGGGAGCAGCACGGTCGCCACCACGAGCACCGAGAACCCGGCGACCGAGTTGATGAGCGTCACCCGCACCGCGCCGGTGCCACGCGCGGCGAGACCGCCGAAGAAATCGCTCGCTCCGTAGATGACGGAGCCGGCGAGGGCGAGGGCGACGCTCAGCACGGCGGTCCCTAGGCCAGTGCAAGCATGGCGGCGGCGGCGAGGGCGAGAACGAGGCCGACCACCTGCACGGGTGCGATCCGCTCCCGCAGCAGGATTGCGGCGAGAAGGATCGTGCCGGCGGGGTAGAGGGCCGTGAGCACGGACTGCACGGTGAGCTCGCCGAGGCGCAGGCCGAGCAGCAGAAGGGCGTTCGCGGTCGCATCGATCACCCCAGCGATGACGGCGAGCGCCAGTCCCGGCTTCCAGCCGCCGCTCGTGGCGGGAGTGGCTCCGCGCCGACGCACCCAGAGCGTACCGATCCCGATCGCAGTGAACATCACGACCGCGTTCACACCACGGCTCACGACGAGCGGCACAAGGCCCGAGTCATCCGGAGTCAGGTCGATCAGGATCAGGAACACACCGATCAGCGTGCCGGACC
Source organism: Lacisediminihabitans sp. FW035 (assembly GCF_054880895.1). NCBI lineage: Bacteria > Bacillati > Actinomycetota > Actinomycetes > Micrococcales > Microbacteriaceae > Lacisediminihabitans > Lacisediminihabitans sp. FW035. Next base: position 3,559,034 of record NZ_CM142187.1, on the reverse strand, counting down.
CGACCGCCATGGCGAGTGCCCGCAGCGAGGGCCGCACCGCCCCCTTCTCGGGCACGAAGCCCACGAGCACGACGGCGACGAGGGCGATGACGATGGCGACATAGCCGAGGACGTTCAGGCGCTCGCCCCGGATCACCCCGGCGACCACCGGCACCACGGCCGAGATCACGGCGGTGAGCGGGGAGAGGATGCTCATAGGCCCGATCGCGAGGCACGCGTAAAGCAACACGACGGCGAGGGCTCCGGTGATGCCGGTGATCCCGCCGAGCAGCACCGCCGAAGAGGACCACACGCTCGGAAACAGCGGGAGGGCGATAACGAGGACGACGAGGCCGGAGAGGCCTCCGATCGCGGTCACACGAACGGCACTGATGCGCTTGGCGGCCATGCCTCCGGCGAAATCGGCTGATCCGAAAATGAGCGCTGCCGTGACGCCGATGAACACAGCGAGCACGGGTGACCTTTTCCAGTGGGAGAACTCAACGGTAGCGGTAACCACCGATGACCATTCGATGAAGTCCCTTCCATCGGCGGCACTCCACCGGCTAGGGTGCAAATCACCCCCCGATCGGGGGTGGACCTGATCGTCTGCACCCGGTGCACATTCCAAGGAGTCTCACGCAGCCATGGCACCCTTCCGTTCCCGTCGACACATCCTTCCGGCGATCGCTCTGGCCGTCGCTCTCGGCATCCCGACCCTCGCCGGGTCCGCCGCCTCGGCAGCCGAGGCCCCGGTCGCCATCGACATCCTGAGTTTCAACGACTTCCACGGTCGGCTCGAGGCATCCTCGCCGTCGGCGGGGGCCGCGGTGCTCGGAGGGCTGGTGAAGTCCTTCCGGGCGGCGAATCCCAACACTCTCGTGGTGTCGGGCGGCGACTCGATCGGTGCCTCGACGTTCACGAGTTTCATCCAGGACGACAAGCCCACCATCGACGCCCTCAACGCGGTCGGCGTCGACGCGAGCGCGATCGGCAACCACGAACTCGATAAGGGTCAGGCCGACCTCGAGGGTCGCGTGATCCCGGCCACCAACTACCCGCTGCTCAGCGCGAACATCTACAACAAGACGACCGGCCAGCCCGAATTCGCCCAGTACGCCCTCAAGCAGGTGGGCGGCGTCACGGTCGGCTTCATCGGCGCGACGACGGATGAGACACCCTCGCTCGTGAGCCCGGCAGGGGTCGCGAACCTCGAGTTCCGGGATATCCCGACCGAGGTCAACCGCGTTGCAGACCAGCTCAGTGACGGTAACGCGGCCAACGGCGAGGCGGATGTCATTGTATTGACAGTCCATGAGGGAGCAGCGGATGCCACGCTCGCGAGTGCCACCGGCGACTCCGCTTTCGGCAAGATCGTGAACACGGTGGACGCCAACGTCGATGCCATCGTCTCCGGTCACACGCACCAGGCCTATAACTGGCAGATCCCCATCCCGGGAACCGACCGCACCCGCCCCGTTCTCCAGGCCGGCAAGTACGGCGAGAGTTATGGACACCTCTCCCTCTCGGTCGACCCCACCACGAAAGCCCTTCTCAGCATCACCTCAGAGGTGAAGCCGCTGTTCGGAGCCTTCGCCCCCGACCCCACCGTCGCCGCTATCGTCGCCGCCGCGGTGGCCGCGGCGAAAGACAAGGGTTCGGTGCCCGTCGGCACGATCACCGCCGACTTCAACCGGGCGAGCCAGAAGGACGGCGTCACCGAGAACCGGGGAGGGGAATCCCCCCTCGGCAACTTCGTGGCCGACGTTCAGCTCTGGGCCACGAACGGAAAAGCGCAGGTCGCGCTCATGAACCCGGGCGGCCTCCGTACCGACCTCAAGTACAAGGCCAGCGCGAACACTCCGAACGATGTGGATGGTCGCGTGACCTACCAGGAGGCCGCGAGCGTTCAGCCCTTCGCCAACACCCTCGTCACCGAGACACTCACCGGCGCACAGCTCAAGCAGGTGCTCGAAGAACAGTGGCAGCCCGCCACCTCGACGCGCCCCTTCCTGAAGCTCGGCGTCTCGAAGTCCCTCGAATACCGCTACGATCCCACGGCGGTCGCGGGCAGCCACATCACCGGCATCACCGTGAACGGCGCGCCCGTGGCATCCACCGATTCGATCACTGTCGTCGTGAATTCGTTCCTTGCCTCCGGCGGTGACAACTTCCTGACACTCGCGAAGGGCGCGAACGCGGGTGACACCGGCAAGATCGACCTGCAGAGCATGGTCGACTACTTCGTCGCCAACCCGGTCGCGTCTCCCGACTACGCCCAGCGGGCCGTGGGAGTCACTCTCTCGTCGACAGCTGCGAAGCCAGGCGACGTCGTGACACTCGGCCTGTCGTCGCTGCTGTTCTCGAACGGGGAGCCGAACTCCGGCACCGCCACCGTGAGCGCGGGCGGGGTGGTGCTCGCCCAGTCGGTCATCGACCCGACGGTCGTCGACCTCGGTGACGAGACGGGGCGGGCATCGGTGCCGGTCACCATCCCCACGAACACACCGGCGGGCACGTTGGTGCTGACCGTCGCCGTACCGCAGACCGGAACGTCGATCGAGGTGCCGCTCACCATTACGGTGCCGGCCATTACCTCCGTCACCGCCCCTACGATCAGTGGCACCGCGAAGGTCGGTCGCACACTCACGGCCTCCCCGGGAACGTGGAGCGTCGCCTCACCGACCTTCGCGTACCAGTGGAATCGCGCCGGGGTGCCGATCGACGGGGCGACCGCGGCGACTTACACCCTGGTGCCGGCGGACGCCGGCGCGGCGATCACCGTGACGGTCACCGCCACCGCACCCGGCACGTCCGCCGGAGTCACGACCTCGACGGCCGTCACCGTCGACCGCCTGACCTCGACCACCCGCGGGACGGTCGACCGGGTGCTGGTGCGTCACAACTCGCCGGTCACCTATCGCATCGTGGTCTCGGGCCGCGGCCTCGTGCCCACGGGTGACGTGGTCGTGCGGGACGGGCGCTCGGTGATCGCGACGGTCACGCTCACCCCCGCCGACAATGGGCGGGCGACCGTGATGCTGCCCAAGCTGAGCCGCGGCATCCACCTGCTGACCGCGACCTACGGGGGAGACGCGCAACTCGCGGATTCGGCGTCGTTCCCGTCGCTGGTGTTCGTGTACTGATCGATGACCGGCGGAGGTAGCCCTCGCCGGTCTCGGTAGCGAGTTGCACCCTTTGCGGCTTCCCGAACGCTGCATCCCGCGAAACGGTGCAACTCGCGGGCTGCCGCGCTCGCGGCAGCGGTGAACGCACCCGCGACACGTGCGTCCGCCGCCACTTCGCACCGATGACGAGCCCGAGGTGAACGCATCCACACTGCGCGAGTTCTTCCGCCCCTACCGCGGCGAAGCGACGGCCTGACCGATCAGTCTCAGGCGCCGAGCCCCTGCAACACATGGAACATCACGTACGCCGGCCAGACGATGGCCTTGAGGAGGCCGAAGACGACCTGCAGGAATGAGCCGTCGCTCGTGGAGATGAAATAGATGGCCGCCCCTACGTAGGCGAGGAGAAAGACGAATCCCCACTGCCCGTCCCGCACGATTCCGCGACCTCGACTGTTTGTCGCCATCTGACTCTCCCGACCTCGAACTGACCTCAGAGCTTCTGGCCTCCCAGCCTAGCCAGCCCGGCCACACTGCGGCAGGGCGGCAGATGTCCCGCGAATTGGGGAGTCCGGCTCTGGCCGGACTCCCCGCTTCAGTGGTTAGGCTCGCCGCGTGGAATTCGCCTATCACCGCCTCGCCCGTAGTGCTCCCGGCTATCGCTGGTGGAAGCCCCTTGTCACGGGACTGATCGCGCTCGGCATCTTCATCGGCTTCACCATCGTGCTCGTCGTGCTGTTGCTCGCGTCTACGCTGGTGTTTCCCGAAGTGCGCCCGGTGATCACGAAGCTCATCACCACTGGCGAGATCGACAACAGCCTTCCCGTGATTCTCGCGTTCTCGCTCTCCTCGATCGCCGTGATCCTCCCCTCGGTCTGGCTCGCCCGCCTCATCATGGGGCCGCGCCCGGTCGGCCTGCTCTCGTCGATCGCCGGGCGGTTGCGCTGGCGGTGGATGGCCCGGCTCATCCTCCCCGTCGTGATCGCGTACGGCGCCTCGACCCTGTTCTCCGTGGTGCTGATGCCCCTCCTGACCGGCGAGTCGATCCCACCCGCCACCGTGTCGTCGAGCACCTGGATCGTCGTGCTCGTCGCGGTGCTCCTCGTGCCGGTGCAGGCCACCGCAGAGGAATTCTTCTTCCGTGGGTACCTTGCCCAGACGATCGGCGGCTGGCTGAAGCATCCGCTGTTCGCGATCCTGTTGCCGGTACCGCTCTTCACCATCGGCCACCAGTACGACGTCTGGGGACTCATCGACGTGTCGGTGTTCGCCGTGGTCGCCGGATGGCTGGTGTGGCGCACGGGCGGGCTCGAGGCATCCATCGTCGCCCATGTCGTGAACAACACGGTGATCTTCGTGATCGGCGCCTTCGGGCTCGTCGACGTGAACTCCAAGACCGGAAGCGGCCTCGAAGTCGTGATCTCGGCGGCCACACTCGCTCTCTACGCGTGGCTCGTGGTGCGCGCGGCGAAGCGGTTCGGGCTCCAGCGCGTGCGTGTGGTCGCGCCTCCTCCTCCGCCGGACCCCGGGACGATCGTGCACAGCGACGCCGACCCGGAGGGCGCTGTCGCACCCCGCGGTTAGACTCGCCCGGTGGGTCGGAACCCCACGAGAAAAGGATCTGTGCGGTGAGCTGGAGTGCGGAAATCCCCTGGGATCCCGATGACCTCGAGCCTCCGGACGATTTCGCCTATGAGCCTCCGGGGGCCGAAGATCGTGAGCGGGAGTTCATCGCCCGCGAGCCGGTCCGGCCCGCCAGCTCCAAGTACTCCAGCGCGAGCGATGCCCTGCACACCGTATTCGGCTACGACAGCTTCCGCGGCGACCAGGCTGAGATCATCCAGCAGGTCGTGGACGGCGGGGATGCCCTGGTTCTCATGCCCACCGGCGGCGGCAAGTCGCTCTGCTACCAGATCCCTGCCCTCGTGCGCGAGGGCACCGGGGTCGTAATCTCACCGCTCATCGCCCTCATGCAGGACCAGGTGGATGCCCTTTCCGCGGTCGGCGTGCGTGCGGCGTTCCTCAACTCGACCCAGGACCAGTCCGAGCGCCGCGGGGTGGAGCATGCGCTCCTGAACGGGGAACTCGACCTGCTCTATCTCGCCCCGGAACGGCTGAGGGTGCCGGCGACTGCCGACCTGCTCGACCGCGCGGCGATCTCGCTCTTCGCCATCGACGAGGCCCACTGCGTGTCGCAGTGGGGGCACGACTTCCGGCCGGACTACCTCCAACTCTCGATGCTGCACGAGCGCTGGCCCAGTGTGCCGCGCATCGCCCTCACCGCCACCGCCACAGAGCAGACCCACCTCGAGATCCAGAAGCGGCTGCAACTGACGGATGCCCGGCACTTCGTCGCGAGCTTCGACCGGCCGAACATCCAGTACCGCATCGCGCCGAAGAACGCGCCACAGCAGCAGTTGCTCGAGCTGCTGCGCAGCGAGCATCCCGGCGACGCCGGCATCGTCTACTGCCTCTCGCGCGCCTCGGTCGAGAAGACCGCCGAGTTCCTGGTGCAGAACGGCATCGCGGCCCTGCCGTACCACGCGGGACTCGACTCGCGAGTGCGGGCGGCGAACCAGTCCCGGTTCCTGCGCGAGGACGGCATCGTGATGGTCGCCACCATCGCCTTCGGCATGGGCATCGACAAGCCGGACGTGCGTTTCGTGGCCCACCTCGACCTCCCGAAGTCGGTAGAGGGCTACTACCAGGAGACCGGCCGGGCGGGGCGCGATGGCCTGCCGTCTACGGCCTGGCTCGCCTATGGCCTGCAGGACGTCATGCAGCAGCGCCGCATGATCGACGGGTCGGAGGGAGATGCCGAGCACCGCCGGCGCCTCGGTCTGCATCTCGACGCGATGCTCGCGCTGTGCGAGACCGTCGAGTGCCGACGGGTGCAGCTCCTCGGATACTTCGGTGAGACATCCGCCGCCTGCGGTAACTGCGATACCTGCCTCGCTCCGCCCGAGTCCTGGGACGGCACTGTGGCCGCCCAGAAGCTGCTCTCCACGATCGTGAGGCTGCAGCGCGAGCGCAACCAGAAGTTCGGCGCCGGCCAGATCGTCGACATCCTGTTGGGTCGCACGACCGCGCGTATCACCCAGAACGACCACTCCTCGCTGTCGACCTTCGGCATCGGCACGGAGCTCACCGAGCAGGAGTGGCGTGGAGTCGTGCGCCAGTTGCTCGCGCAGGGGTTGCTCGCCGTGCAGGGGGAGTACGGCACTCTCGTCGTCACCGAGGCGAGCACTACGGTGCTCGGAGGCCAGCGGCCGGTGATGTTGCGCCGCGAGCCGGAGCGGCCCGCGCGTCCCTCGAAGTCCCGTCGCAGCGCCCCCGCCGTCGACCTGCCCGCCGATGCGGCTCCCGTCTTCGAGCGCCTCCGGGCGTGGAGGGCGGCCGAGTCGAAGGAGCAAGGCGTGCCGGCGTACGTCATCTTCCACGACGCGACTCTTCGCGAGATCGCCACCGGCACTCCTACCTCCCTCGCGGAGCTCGGCACGATGAGCGGGGTGGGAGAGAACAAGCTGGCCAAGTACGGCGAGGCGATCCTCGAGGTGCTGGCGGGCTGAGCGATGCGGGCGAGCGTGTCTTCCGGGCTGAGCGATGCGCGCGGGCGAGCGATGTTGCGAGCCGGTCTTTTTTCAAGGGCTGCGCCGGCTACCGGGCTACTTTCCGGGCTGATCTGACTCCCGGGCTGCGTGCCGGGCCGGGCTGGCCCGACTCCCGGGCTCGTTTTGGGCCCGGCTGGCCCCGGTATAGATTCGGGGCCACCCGACTCCGGGCTGCGTTCCGGGTCGGGCTGGCTGCCGGTCGCGCGTGCCCTCGGCCGCGAGTTGCATTCTTTTGCGGGTCCACGGGCGTGGCGTCCCGCAAAAGGGTGCAACTCGCGGGATCGGGACCTCGCATCCCTGCGCGCTCTCGGGCTGAATCGCGACTGAGTCGCGGGCGGGCAAGCGCCCGCCCGGCAGGTCGAGGCCCACGCGCCGGGGAGGATGCGTTCCGGCTGAGGGGTGTGTGGAGGCCGTTCTCGGCGCGATCATCCGGTCGACGTCCCCCTCCGCCGGTCGCGCCGTGCCCTCGGCCGCGAGTTGCACTCTTTTGCGGGTCCACGGGCGTGGCATCTCGCAAGAGGGTGCAACTCGCGGGCCTGCAGGCGAGCGACTACCGCGACTGGCGGTTCTTATACGGCCGCGGCTCGCCTTTGACGATCGGTGCGCGTCCCGTGCCCTTCGATGCCTTGGCTTTGCCGCCGGGCGGCGCCGCGGGGGCGGGCGGACGATCATCGAATTCCGCGAGTTCGATCCGGGCATGATCGAGCAGGGCGGTTCCGGCGCCTGTGAGGGTCGTCGACTCCTGGCGGCGATCGAACAGGTCGGAGCCGACCTGGGCCTCAAGCGCGCGGATCGACGAGTCGAGTTTCGCGCGAGAGATTCCCAGCGAAGCGGCGGCGCGCACGAAATGCAACTCCTCGGCGACGGCGACGAAATGCCGCAGGTGGGTGATCTTCACGCAAAGCTCCTCGGTTCCCGCCCAGCGCAGCGGATGCCTTCAGGGTACGCGGCCCGCACCGCGACCGCCCCGTAGGCTCGAAGCATGCGCAGCTTCTACCCCGAGATCGAACCCTACGAATCCGGGCTGCTGGATGTGGGTGACGGCCAGAGCATCTACTGGGAGACCTCGGGAAACCCCGACGGCAAGCCCGCTGTCTTCCTGCACGGGGGACCGGGCGGCGAGACTCAGCCCAACCACCGACGGTTGTTCGATCCGGCGAAATACCGCATCATCCTCCTCGACCAGCGAGGCTCCGGGCGCAGCCTTCCGCACGCCAGCGACGCCGGGATCGACCTCAGCACGAATACGACCTGGCACCTGGTCGACGACCTCGAACTGCTCCGCCAGTACCTGCGGATCGATCGCTGGCTGGTGTTCGGCGGATCCTGGGGCAGCACGCTTGCGCTCGCCTACGCCGAGACGCATCCCGGTCGAGTGTCGGAGCTGGTGCTCAGAGGCATCTTCACCCTGCGCAAATCCGAGCTCGACTGGTTCTACGAGGGCGGTGCCGAAGCCGTGTTCCCGGATGCCTGGGAGGGATTCCTCGCCCCCGTCCCACTCGACGAGCGCGAAAACCTCATCCAGTCCTACCACCGGCTCCTCGCCGATCCCGACCCCGCCATCCATGGTCCGGCCGCGGTCGCCTGGTCGGTGTGGGAGGCATCCACCATCACCCTGATGCCCCGACCCGACGTCGTCTCGACCTTCGCCGACCCGCACTACGCGCTCGCCTTCGCCCGCATCGAGAACCACTATTTCGTGAACCGCGGATTCTTCGACGAGGGTCAGCTCATCCGTGACGCCGGCGTCCTCGCCGACATTCCCGGCGTGATCGTGCAGGGGCGCTACGACATCTGCACTCCGGCGGTCACCGCCTGGGACCTGCACCGCGCGTGGCCGCAGGCCGAGTTCGTCATGGTGCCGGATGCCGGCCACGCCTACGACGAGCCGGGCATCCTCTCCGCGCTCATCGACGCGACGGACCGCTTCGCGGAGGACTGAGCGGCCTCGATCGACCGCGCCCCCAATTCGGGGGGCAGGGGCACTATTCTGTCCCACCTGCTTGGCGTAGGGGTTCTGACTGTGTCACTATTAGCGCGTGCGATATACCCGAATTTCGCACCATTCCGGCGTACCCGAGCGCCGCGTCCTTTGGATTCTGGCCGCTCTCGGCACAACCCTCACAATGGTGCTGTCCCTTCTACTGCTCACCGACGTCACCCGCGTCAGTGCAGCTTCCACCTGCGCCCCCGGCGTCAACCCAATCGTCTGTGAGAACAGCAAGCCGGGAACGGATCCGTCCGTCTGGGACATCGATGGCGCCGGCGACTCGAGCATCCAGGGCTTCTCGACCGACATCAGCGTCAACGTCGGCTCCAGCATCGGCTTCAAGATCGACACGCCGGCTCGCGCGTACTCGATCACCATCTACCGGACCGGTTACTACCAGGGGCTCGGGGCACGCCAGATCGCCACCGTGACGCCGTCTGCGACGCTGCCGCAGACGCAGCCGCAGTGCATAACCGACAACACGACGCAGCTCTACGACTGTGGCAACTGGGGTCTCTCGGCGACATGGAATGTGCCCTCCGATGCCGTTTCCGGCGTCTACATCGCGCTTCTCAAGCGCGCCGATACCGGCGGCACGAGCCAGATCACCTTCATCGTGCGCGATATCTCCAGTCACGCGGCCGTTCTGTTCCAGACTTCCGATCCCACTTGGCAGGCCTACAACTCCTACGGTGGCGCCAACTTCTACCAGGGTGCCGGCGTGGGACGCGCCTACAAGATCAGCTACAACCGTCCGGTCGTGACGCGTGGAGCAAGTGACGGTCGCGACTTCTACTTCGCGAACGAATACCCCATGGTGCGGTTCCTCGAGAAGAACGGGTACGACGTCAGCTATTTCAGCGGCGTAGACACCGATCGATTCGGGTCCGCGCTCACAAACCACAAGGTGTTCCTGTCGGTCGGCCATGATGAGTACTGGTCGACGGGCCAGCGCGCCAATGTCGAAGCCGCGCGCGATGCGGGCGTCAACATGCAGTTCCTCTCCGGAAACGAGGCGTACTGGCACACCCGGTACGAGAACTCGTCGACCAGTGGCACGAGTGTGCCCTACCGCACCATCACGTCGTACAAGGAGACCTGGGCTGATCCTGCCGGGAAGATCGATCCGAGTCCGACCTGGACCGGAACGTGGCGCGATCCGAGGTTCGCCTCCCAGGCGAACGGCGCCGGACTCCCGGAGAACGCGCTCACCGGCACGCAGTACATGGCGAACTTCAGCGACCTGCCCGTCACCGTCTCGGCGGCCGAAGGCAAGACACGGCTCTGGCGCAACACCACGCTGACATCCCTCGCGGCGGGAACGACGGCTGCTCTTGCGCCCCACACGATCGGCTACGAGTCTGATGAGGATGTCGACAACGGGTTCCGCCAGCCCGGTCTCGTGCATCTGTCCACCACCGTCGGCCCAACTCCGCAGTACTTGCAGGATTTCGGCAAGAACGTCCTGCCGGGTACGACAACGCATAACCTGACGCTCTACCGTGCCGCCAGCGGCGCACTGGTCTTCTCGGCCGGCTCCATCCAGTGGACCTGGGGTCTCGACCAGACCCACGACGGTGCAGGCGCCCCCGCAGACAAGCGCATGATCCAGGCCGAGGTCAACCTCCTTGCCGACATGGGCGCGCAGCCGGGCTCGCTGGACTCCACGCTGGTTCCCGCGTCAGCAAGCTCGGACGTGACCCCTCCCACGGCGACCATCACGAGTCCCGCCGCCAATGCGGCTGTCGTGAACGGAGCCAGTATCACGGTCACGGGCACGGCATCCGATGTCGGGGGTGTCGTCGCAGGCGTCGAGGTGTCCACGGACCGCGGAGCGTCCTGGCATCTCGCCACCGGAACGACATCGTGGTCGTACACGTACCTGCAGCAGGGTGCCGGCGCCCAGGCAATTCAGGTGCACGCGGTGGATGACAGTGCCAACTACTCGAGCACGCCGACATCCGTCACCGTCACTGTCGCCGGACCGTTCTCCGTACTCGGCAACGTCGTTCCGAAGACGGTTGACAGCGGTGACGGCGGTGCTAATGAGCTCGGTCTGAAGTTCACTCCCGCTGCCGATGGCTATGTGTCCGGGGTGCGCTTCTACAAGAGCGCCGCCAACACCGGCAGCCATTCCGGCTCCCTCTGGTCAGGCGCGGGCGTTCGTCTGGCCACCGTCGCGTTCTCGGGTGAGTCGGCGAGCGGATGGCAGACGGCCAAGTTCGCCACCCCGGTGGTCGTCACCGCGGGAACCACGTACACGGTGTCCTACTCGTCACCGAAGGGCCACTATTCTGCCGAGGCCTACTACTGGGGCTACCGAGGGAACACGGCCGGACCGCTCACAACAGCGGGCGGTTTCGGCGCTGCTTCAGCAGGGGTTTACGGCACACTCGGCGGCTTCCCCGCATCCAGCTACCAGGCGACCAACTACTTCGTGGATGCGGTCTTTGCGACCTCGGATGCGTCGGCTCTCGTCGCCACCAACCAGTGGCCTCTCGACGGATCGTCGAGCGTTCCAGCGAGCACCACGATCAGCGCGCACCTCTCGAAGGTGGTGTCGGCTCCGTCGGTGTCGTTCTCGGTGCTCGACCCCACCGGCCTTGCGGTCTCCGGTACGACCGTCTACGACCCGTCGACCCAGAACGCGACGTTCACTCCCGCCGCAGCACTCAAGGGTTTCGTGAAGTACAGCGTGAAGCTCAGCGCGCAGGACACCACCGGGATGCCCGTCTCGAACGGCGCAACCTGGAGCTTCACAACGGTGAAGCCCGCCAGTGTGAACGGAGTCTGCCCCTGCGGCCTGTTCGATGACTCTGTGGTGCCGACGGTGCTGCAGGCCGGTGACCCGAATGCCGCGTTGAGCCTTGGCGTGCGATTCAGCCCGACCTCCGCCGGAGTGATCAGCGGGGTCGAGTTCTACAAGGGAGCCGGCAATACCGGCACGCACACGGGGTCGTTGTACACCTGGGACGGCACCCTGCTCGCCACGGCGACCTTCGCCAATGAGTCGACGTCTGGCTGGCAGACCGTCATGTTCTCCAGCCCCGTTGCGGTCACCGCCGGAGGACTTTATGTCGCCTCGTACAGCACGACGAGCGGTAACTACTCGCTCACGCCGGGCGGATTCGCCGCGGCGGTGACCAAGGGACCGCTGCAGACCGCGAGTTCCGCCGGAGCATATTCGTACTCCGGGTCGTTCCCGTCGAACCAGTCGACGACGAACTATCTCGTCGACGTCGTGTTCAACAACCCTCCGCCTGCGATCTCCGTGGTCAGCCAGACCCCGGCCTCCGGGGCGACGACGGTCGATCGCGGCACCGCGGTGAAGGTGGTGCTTTCGGCGCCTGTGGCAGCGGGATACTCTCTGGCCGCCAGCAGCAGCGGGGGCGCCATCGCCGGAACGACGAGACAGTCAACGGATGGCACGACTCTCACCTTCACCCCGACCTCGACGCTGCCCAACAATGCTTCGGTACAGATGGTGCTCTCTGGCGTAGTTTCGACCGGGGGTGCCTCGTTGGCGACCCAGACATGGGCGTTCACCACCGCAGACACCACGAGCACGACGACGCAGACCTCGTTCTTCTCTGCTGAGACCCCGACAGTGCTGGCGGCCACCAACGACTCGTCCCCGGTTGAGCTCGGAATGTCGTTCACTCCGTCGGTCGCTGGAACCGTCACTGCGATCCGGTTCTTCAAGGGCACCGGCAACCTCGGCACCCACACGGGTCACCTGTGGTCCTCGACGGGTTCGCTACTTGCCACGGTCACTTTCACTGGCGAGACGGCGACAGGGTGGCAATCAGCCTCGCTGTCGACCCCCCTCGCGTTGACAGCGGGTGTGAAGTACGTGGTGTCGTACCTGGCGCCCCAGGGCCACTATTCCTACACCGCGAACTACTTCTCGTCTGCCAAGACCGTCGGAGCGCTCACGGCGGGCGCCACTACCAATGGCCTTTATCTCTACGGAGCGTCAGGCGGATTCCCGACGGGCAGCTACCAGGCGACGAACTACTTCGTGGATCTGGTGTTCTCGAGCAGTGTGACGCCTACTCCGACTCCTACTCCGACGCCTACTCCGACACCGACACCTACCCCGACACCGACGCCTACCCCGACACCGACTCCCGGTGCGCCGGTCTCGTTCTTCTCGACCGAGACACCGGCGGTCGCGGCGGCGAACGACTCGGCGGCGGTCGAGCTCGGGATGTCGTTCACCCCGTCCTCTCCGGGCTCGGTGACGGCGATCCAGTTCTACAAGGGCACCGGAAACGGCGGCATGCACGTTGGCCACCTGTGGTCCCCGACCGGCACATTGCTGGCCACGGTGACCTTCTCCGCAGAAACGGCAACAGGCTGGCAGAGTGCCGCTCTCTCCACACCGGTCGCCCTGACTGCGGGCCAAAAGTATGTCGTCTCCTACCTGGCTCCTCTCGGCCGCTATTCATACACATCCAATTACTTCTCCACGGCGAAGACCGCCGGCGTGCTCACCGCGGGTGCTACGACGAATGGGCTTTATCTCTACGGAGCCTCGGGGGGCTATCCGACGGGAACGTATGGCGCGACCAACTACTTCGTGGACGTGAGCTTCACTCCCGCAGTATCGTGAGGCGGGGGTGTGCTGATGCCGCCCGAGCCCTCGAAATAGTTTTTGATATGGGGGAGTAATGACGGATAAATTCACTGTCGCAGTGGTCGGGGCCGGATACTGGGGTCCGAATCTCGCTCGTAATTTCAGTTCGAGTGCGGACTGGGAACTGCTTGCCATCTGCGATCTCGACCGGGAACGCGCGGAGAAGCTCTCGGCGCGGGTCGGACACGTCGACGTCTACACCGACCTCGCCGCATTGCTGGCCCGCGACGACCTGGACGCGATAGCCGTAGCCACTCCCGCCCGCACTCACCACCCCGTGGTGATGGCGGCCCTGCGCGCGGGCAAGCATGCGCTCGTCGAGAAGCCGCTGGCCGACAGCCGCCTGCACGCCGCCGAAATGGTGGCCGGAGCATCCGAACGTGGCCTCACGCTCATGGCCGACCACACCTATTGCTACACGCCGGCGGTGCTCAAGATCCGCGAACTCGTGGCAAGCGGTGCCCTGGGAGAGATCCTCTTCATCGACTCCGTACGAATCAATCTGGGGCTCGTGCAGCCTGATGTGGACGTCTTCTGGGACCTCGCCCCCCACGACCTTTCGATCATCGACTTCATCCTGCCCGGTGGATTGCGCCCGCAGGCGGTGTCCGCCCAGGGCGCGGACCCTCTCGGAGCCGGCAAGTCCTGCATCGGGTACCTCACGGTGCCCCTTCAGAACGGGGCGATCGCCCACGTCCACGTGAATTGGCTGAGCCCCACCAAGATCCGCAGCATGATCGTCGGTGGCACGAAGCAGACCCTCGTCTGGGATGACCTCAATCCCCAGCAGAGACTCAGCATCTACGACCGCGGCGTCGACCTCGCCCAGCAGTCGAGCGACAATGCCGATCGACGCGCGTCGACCGTCTCGTATCGTCTCGGCGACACTTGGTCGCCCGCTCTCCCCGAACACGAAGCTTTGGGAGCGATGGCAACGGAGTTCGCCTCGAGCATCCGTGATGGTCGACCGGCGAGAACGGACGGCCACGCGGGCCTCCGTGTCCTCTCGGTTCTCGAAGCAGCGAGCCGCAGCCTGGCGGACGCAGGAAACATGGCGCCTGTCGAGACCGGAAGTCTCGACGGCGCGCCCGTACTGGTGGAGGCAGCAAAATGACCGAACTCGCAGGCGCGAATGTGCTCGTGACGGGAGGGGCGGGGACCATCGGGTCGACGCTCGTCGACCAGCTTCTCGATGCCGGTGTCGCGCATGTCGATGTGCTCGACAACTTCGTGCGGGGTCGACTCGGAAACCTCGAGCCGGCGATGACCTCCGGGCTGGTCACGATCGTCGACGGCGACATCCGGGACCGTGACCTGGTGAACGACGTCACCCGCGGAAAGGATCTGGTCTTTCATCAGGCTGCGATCCGAATCACCCAGTGTGCCGAGGACCCGAGACTCGCCCTCGAGGTTCTCGTCGACGGCACCTTCAATGTTTTCGAGGCCGCCGTGGCCAACAAGGTCGACAAGATCATCACCGCGTCCAGCGCATCCGTCTACGGAATGGCCGAGGAGTTCCCCACCGGGGAGCGCCACCATCACCACAACAACGACACCTTTTACGGAGCGGCCAAGTCATTCAACGAGGGCATGATCCGCAGTTTCCGTGCGATGAACGATATCGACTATGTGGCGCTTCGATACTTCAACGTCTATGGACCGCGGATGGATGTGCACGGCCTGTACACCGAGGTGCTGGTGCGGTGGATGGAACGGATCGTCGACGGAAAACCGCCGCTCATTTTCGGTGACGGACTCCAGACCATGGACTTCGTCTTCACCACCGACATCGCCCGCGCCAACATCCTCGCGGCATCGAGTGACATCCGGGAAGGGGTGTACAACGTGGCGAGCGGATCCGAGACCAGCCTTCTTGGGCTCGCAGAGTCGCTTCTGCGCGCGATGGACTCTGAGCTCTCGGTAGAGCACGGCCCGGCGCGCGCGGTGAACGGGGTCGAGCGAAGGCTTGCTGACACGTCGAGCGCTCGTCGTGACCTGGGATTCGAGACCCGTGTTGAGCTCGAGGAGGGTCTGCGCCAACTCGTCGAGTGGTGGACTCCTCTTCGCGACGAGATCGCGGCCGGACGCCCGGAGGCAGCCGCGTGACGCGAATCAACGTGATGAAGCCGTGGATGGGCGCGGAAGAGATCGCCGCGGTGACCGAGGTGATCGAATCCGGCTGGGTGGCCCAGGGACCGAAGGTCGCGGCGTTCGAATCCGCTTTTGCAGAAGCGATGCAGGCCGAACATGCCGTTGCCACGTCCAACTGCACCACCGCACTCCATCTCGCTCTTGTGGTCGCGGGAATCGGCGCCGGTGACGACGTGGTGGTTCCGTCGTTCTCCTTCATCGCCACGTCGAACGCTCCCGTCTACGTGGGGGCGCGGCCCGTCTTCGCCGATGTCGATCCGCTCACGGGCAACGTGACGGCAATCACCATTGCCGCCGCGCTGACCGATGCGACACGCGCTGTCATCGTGGTGGACCAAGGCGGAGTTCCGGTCGACCTCGAACCCATCAGGGCTCTCTGCGATCCCCGGGGAATCGTCGTGATCGAGGATGCGGCCTGCGGCGCCGGATCGACCTATCGCGGACGCCCGGTCGGTGCCGGGGCTGAGCTGACCGCGTGGTCCTTCCATCCTCGCAAGATCCTCACGACAGGTGAGGGGGGGATGCTCACGAGCTCGAACGGGGAGTGGGCGGCTCGAGCCCGCATCCTGCGTGAACACGCGATGAGCGTCTCGGCGGCCGATCGACACTCCAGCATCCTCTCGCCCCCCGAGCAGTACAACGAGGTGGGCTACAACTTCCGGATGACGGACCTCCAGGCCGCGATGGGACTGGTTCAGCTCGGTCGGCTGCCGCTTGCGGTCGCCCGGCGTCGTGCGAACGTTGCCGAGTACAGCGCCCGGCTCGCAGACGTGCCCGGACTCCGCATCCTCACCGATCCTTCATGGGGCACAAGCAACTTCCAGTCCTTCTGGATCGAGGTGCTCCCCGCCTTCCCGCTGACCCGTGACGGACTCCTCGAACACCTGGCCGGCGACGAGATCTCCGCCCGCCGCGGAATCATGGCCGCGCACCGCCAGCCGGCCTACGCGGGCGCGGACGCCGGTACGGCCGACCTGAGCGTCACGGAACGCCTTACCGACAACACCCTCATCCTCCCGTTGTATCACCAGTTCGAAGAGTCCGATCGCGAGCGGGTCATCATGTCGATCCGGTCGGCGGGTGGAGTGGCCTGACATGGAACAGGTGGTCCTAGTGGGCGCAAGCGGGCTTGCGAGAGAGGTTCTCACCGTGCTCAGGGAGACCGGCAACGGCGGCCCCTTCGCACTCGTCGACGACGATGCAGCCGGGCTCGGGCGGGAATTCGATGGCGTCCCCGTGCTGGGAGCGATCGACGATCTCTTCCGTTTCCCCGATGTCCGGCCCCTGCTGTGTGTAGGCTCCGGCGCGGCTCGGGAGCGGATCGCCGAGCGACTCCGCGGCCAGGGTTTCGGGGACGCCAGTTTTGCCACGGTGATCGATCCCAGCGTGCGAAATCCGAGTGGCAGCCCGATCGGGCCGGGGTCGATCCTGCTTGCGAATGTCACCCTCACCGCCGACGTGACGGTGGGCCGTCACGTCGTGATCATGCCCGGCGTCACCCTCACCCACGATGATGTCATCGAAGACTTCGCCACGATCGCGGCCGGGGTGGCACTCGGCGGGGGCGCGAGAGTGGGCCGTGGCGCCTACCTCGGAATGAACTCGTCGGTCCGCCAGCACGTCACGGTCGGCAGCTACAGCACCCTCGGAATGGGTGCTGTATTGCTGCGGGATCTTCCCGATAATGAAACGTGGGCGGGGGTTCCCGCCATCCCCCTCGCGCGAGTTCTTCAGCAGTTCGCCGATGAATCCGTATCAGGAGAAGGCTCATGACCCTCGTCCCCATGCTCGATCTCTCTCTCCAGCACGCGCAGGTCGCCGACGAGATCCGAGAGGGATTCGACCGCGTGATCAGCGCGACGAGCTTCATCCAGGGACCGGATGTCGCTGCCTTCGAATCGCAGTTCGCCGAATACTGCGGCATCGAGCATGTCGTCGGTGTCGCAAACGGAACGGATGCCATCGAGCTCGCCCTTCGTGCCGCCGGCATCGGACCGGGGGATGAGGTGATCGTGCCCGCGAACACTTTCGTCGCGACGGCCGAGGCCGTCGTCCGCGCAGGAGCGACCATTGTGTTCGGGGACTGCGACGAGACGTATCTTCTCGATCTCGAGAGCCTTCGCGAGCAACTATCCCCGCGCACCCGGGCTGTCGTCGCCGTGCACCTGTACGGCCAGACCGCCGATGTCGACGGCATCAGGGCTGTGATCGGCGACCGGGACGTCGTCGTCGTCGAAGATGCGGCCCAGGCGCAGGGGGCGCGCTATCACGGACGCCGGGCGGGATCGCTCGGTGATGTGGGCGGAACGAGCTTCTACCCCGGCAAGAATCTCGGTGCCTACGGTGATGCAGGCGCTGTGCTCACGAACTCGGCCGAGTTCGCGCGCCTTGCACGGACCATCGGCAGCCACGGTGGACTTCGCAAATACGAGCACATCGTCGTGGGCACCAACTCCCGGCTCGATACGCTTCAGGCGGTTGTGCTGTCGGCTAAGCTCAAGCACCTCGACGACTGGAATGCCGAGCGCCGGGCGATCGCGACCCGGTATACGCAATTGCTTTCGGATGTCGCGGGGGTGCAGACTCCGGTCACGCTCGACGGCAACGAACACGTCTTCCACCAGTACATCGTGCGGGTCGCCGATCGGGACCGTGTGGTCGCCGAGATGAACGTTGCCGGTGTGGGTGCCGGCATCCACTACCCCCTTCCGGTGCACCTTGTGCCCGCATTCGCGAACGAGCGCTTTCCGCGCGGATCCTTTCCGACTGCGGAGTCCACCGCGTCGCTCATCCTCTCGTTGCCGATCTACCCGGGACTGACCGCCGAACAGCAGGACCGGGTGATCGAGGTACTCGTGTCATGTCGCTGAACGCGCAGGAGAACCCCGCCGACGCCCAGCTTCCCGACCTGTCCCTGACAGACAAGGTGCGTCGCGGCGCATTTTGGGCTGGTGGTAGCTCGATCTTTCTCCGGTTCGCCAACATCGCGCTCACCGCGGTGGTTGCACGAATCGTGGCACCCGAGGAACTGGGCATATTCGCCCTGACCCTGGTTATCTACGGGATCGTCGTGAGCTTGGCCGAGCTAGGGGTCTCGTCGGCGATCGCCCGCTCCGACCTCGACCCGGACGAGATCGCGCCGACGATCGCCACGATCTCTATCGCGACCAGTCTTCTCCTCGCGAGCGCAGTCGCGGTCTTCGCCGTGCCGATCGCCACGGCACTGGGTTCTGCGGATGCCGCTGTGCCGATCCGGATCATGGCCCTGTGTGTCGCGATGATCGGGCCGTTTGCTGTGCCGGGTGCGCAACTCCAGCGGGAGTTCCGCCAAGATGTCGTGTTCAAGGCCACCGCGATCTCGTTCGTGCCTTCCAGCATCGTGCTCATCGTCATCGCGCTTCTCGGCGACGGGGCCGTCGCGTTCGCCTGGTCGCGGGTGATCGGCCAGATCGTGATGGGCACGATCATGACTCTCGGTGTGAGCAAGCGCTACCTCCCCGGGTTCTCGGCGAAACTGCTGCGTCCCCTGCTGCGCTTCGGACTCCCTCTCGCATTCGCGAACGTGCTCAGTAATGTGTTGCTCAACATCGACTACGTGTTCGTCGGGCGATTTCTCACGCTTTCCGATGTCGGGCTCTACAACCTGGCGTTCAACATCTCGATGTGGTCCACCGCGGTTATCGGCACCATCCTCAACGGCATCGTGCTTCCCGCTTTCTCACACGTGCGCGCGAAGGGTGGAGATGTCCCGGATGCGCTGCGTGGCGCGGTCCGCACGGTCGCCTTTGTCGCCTGCCCGATCGGCGCGGTGACCATCGCCCTCGCGACGCCCCTTGTCGTCACGATCTACGGCCACAAATGGGCGAGCGCGGCCCCGGTGCTCGGGGTGCTGGCGGTCTACGGTGTCATCTCGGTCATCTGCCTCCTTCTCGCCAATGTCATCATCTCGGCGGGACGGACCGGGATCCTCTTCCTCGTGCAGGCGCTCGCGATCGTATGCCTGGTGCCGGCGATGTGGGCCGGAGTGACTCTCGGGGGCCTTATCGGGGTGGGTGTCGCCCATATCGTCGTCATTCTGCTCGCGACCTTCCCGCTCTACGTGCTCGCGATCAGACGGGCGATCGGTACCGGCCCAGTGCTGATCCTTCGAGCGATGCTCTGGCCGGCGCTCGCGGCCGCTGCTGCCGGAGTCGCAGCGTGGTCGGTCGCGTTGTTGCTCCCCGGGGATCCCCTGAAACTGCTCGTCGGAGGACTCGCCGCCGTTGCCGTGTACGTGGTGCTGACTGCTCCCCTCGTGCAGGCGGTGATGCCGGGTGGCCTCGCCCGGCACAGGGTCGTCAGCGCTGTCATGAATCAGGTCGGGCGTCCGAGCGCCTGGGTACTGGCCCGAACGTCAACGAAATGAGTATGTCGTGAAAATCGGACTCCTCTATCCCAATCGAGACCCCCTCTCGCCGGGCAACTGGTCTGGCTCGCCCCACGGCCTTGCCGGTGGACTTCGCGCTCTCGGCATCGAGGTGATTCCGCTCGGGACAAAGCTCCCCATTGGCATCCATCAGGCTGTTGCGGTGTTGTCGAGGATCGGCGGCAAACGCGGCGCAGTGGCGGATCGCACCCTGGTGCGTCAATATTCCCGAACGCGCATGCTTTCCCGCCGCGTCGCCGAAAATGCGGCGAACCTTGACGGGATCATCGCGATGGGCCTTGAGATGTTCGATCTGGAAGCCGTTCTGCCCCCCGGTGTCCCAGTCGCCACCTTCGATGATGGGACTCTCCTACAGATGTGGTGCAATCCGGATTCCGATATCCGCGAGTCTGGCTTTCCGGAACGCGAGGTGAAACTCTGGTTCGAACGCCAGGCCAAGTCGGCTCGGGCGGCAACGGTGTGTTGCGTGGCTACCAACTATGCGGCGGGATCGTTCATCGAGGACTACGGTGTTCCCGCCGATCGAGTCGTCGTCGTGGGGATGGGGCACCGGCCGCGTTCTGCACCGCCGGAAGGCGAACGGGATTGGTCGATTCCGCGCTTTCTCTTCGTCGGCGTCGACTGGCAGCGCAAGAACGGCGATGCTGTGCTCCGGGCATTCCGCACGGTGCGGGAGAGCTTCCCTTCCGCGACGCTCGACCTGGTCGGCAGACACCCGCTCGTGACGGAGGAGGGTGTTCGCGATCATGGTTTCCTCGCCCGGGAAGACACTGCATCCCAAGCGCTCCTCGACGCTCTGTTCGCGACCTCCACCGCGTTCGTCCTCCCCAGTCGATACGATCTCTCACCGATCGCCTACATGGAAGCGGCATCGGCCGGGCTGCCCGTCATCGCCTCCGCGGAGGGCGGCGCGGGGGAGGTCCTCGGCGACGCGGCGATCTCTGTCCATCCCGCCGACGAAACAGCGCTGGCGGACGCGATGCTGCGACTGGCCGACCCCGAAACGGCCCGGGCCATGGGCACACGGGCGTCGGCGGCGGCCTCGACAGCGAGCTGGGCGCATGTCGCCGGTCGCATTGTCGATGCCCTTCGCGCTGCGCCCAGGCATGCCCCCGCCCCGCGGGAATCAACGGGGCCGGAGGCGAAAGCCTGATGGCGACCACGGCACGCAAGACCGTTCTCGTACAGCTCAACAGCCTCGGCATCCGCGGTACCGAGCTGAATGCCGTGGACTTCGCGCACGTCGTCGAACGCCACGGCTACGACTCCATCCTGATGGGCCCGCGTGATTCGCTTCCCGACGGGCCGTCGCTCTTCGATGTAGCGGCAGAGCGAGGGGTGCGGCTCGAGGCGTTCGACCGACCCGCAACGGTGATGCAGGGAGCACGGATGCTCAGCTCGCGCGCGCGCTCTCTCGGCGCGGACATCGTGCACGTGTACGGCCCATGGGCCGCGCGGCCGGCCTACTGGGGACCAAGTCGGTTCGGTCGTCGTCCGCTGGTTCTCACCGACTACGAGATGGCGCTGAGCCCCGACACCTTCACCGCGCCACAACTGATCATCGGCACCGGCTATCTTCTCGACGAGCAGGAGCACCGGTTCGGCCCGACCACGATGATCAGCCCGCCCGTCGACCTCTCGCGGGACAGCCGTGAGGTGGTGGACGGACGAGAGTTCCGGCGCGAACTCGGAATCTCTCCCGACCAGGTCGCTGTGGTGCTGATCGGACGACTCGACACCACGATGAAGGCGCTGAGTGTCGAGATCGCTGTGAAAGCGATGGAACTGATCGATCGAGACCGCGTGGTGCTGGTCGTGGTGGGAACGGGAGACGCCGAAGAGCGCCTGCGAGGGCTCGGCGACGGCGTCAATGATCGGCTCGGACGCACCGCCGTGATCTTCGCCGGCTCGCGTTCCAATCCGCGGCCCGCCTACGCGGCCGCCGACATTTCGCTCGGTATGGGTGGATCCGCATCCCGGGCGCTCGCATTCGGAACCCCGCTCATCGTGCAGGGCGAGAAGGGCTGGACGCGCACCTTCACCCGCGCGAGTGCTGCTGCCCTGTATCGAAACAGCTTCTGGAGCGATGACGCGGACGAGGCTCCTGTCGACGACCTCGTCATCCGTTTGCGCGAGCTCGCTGACGACGCCTCTCTCCGCACGACACTCGGCGCCTTCGGGAGGGAGTTCGCTTCAGAGAACTTCGGGCTCGAGCAGATGGCGGCGAAGCTCGCCGAGTGCTACGCGACGGCCTCGGCGACGTATGGCGCACGCTCGTGGCTTCACGACATCCATTTCGAGGTGATGGCCGCCCGCTATCGCCTCACGGGCCGCAAACCACAGCTCGGTGCGGACGGGCAGCCGTCCGCCTATCGGTTCCAGCTGTGAACCGGACGGCAACCCGATGAGCTCGAGGATCAGTGTGTCCGAACTCCTCGGACGCGTCCGGCGCAATGGCCCCGCGGACGCCGGGCGTCGCATCGTTCGACGGCTGTACAACCGGCTCGATGTCGGCGCACTCGACTTTCCGCTGCTGGCTGAGGACGTCGCGGACTCGACCCGACTCGACCTCACCGCGAGTGATCTCCCGGCGGGAGACTCGCGGCCGGTCACCGTCGGATGGGTCTGCACTCCGCCCTCGCCCGGCTCCGGCGGGCACACCACCCTCTTCCGGATGGTGAAGAGCATGGAGGATCGCGGGCATCGCTGCGTGCTCTTCCTCTATGACCGACACGGTGGCGACCTTCAGCGTCACGCTGCCATCATCCGCCAGTACTGGCCAGAACTCACTGCCGATATCCGCGACGCCACCGAGGGGATCATGGGCGCCGACGCCTACGTTGCCAGCTCCTGGGAGAGCGCGCACGTGCTCGCTTCGAGGTCGTCCGGACCGGCGGCGAGGCTGTACTTCATCCAGGACTTCGAGCCGTTCTTCCATGCACGCGGCACCCTGTACGCCCTCGCGGAAGACAGCTATCGGTTCGGGTTCCGCAACATCGCCCTCGGCGAACTGGTCGCGAAGGAACTCGAGAACCGGGGGATCCCCCACGCTCTCGCGCCATTCGGGTGCGACACCTCGGTCTACTCCCTGAGCAATGTCGACGGACCGCGAGCGGGAGTCGTCTATTACACGAAACCGGGGTCCGACCGTCGGGGCTACCTGTTGGGGAGGCTCGCTCTCGAGGAATTCCATCGCAGGCATCCCGAGGAGCCCGTGCACCTCTACGGGGACGCATCGGACGACTGGACGATCCCGACGGTGCAGCACAATCGGCTTCATCCGAGCGAGCTGAACACGCTCTACAACGCCACGAAGGCAGGATTGGCGATCTCGTTCACCAACATCACCCTCGTCGCGGAGGAGATGCTCGCCGCCGGCAACATCCCGATCGTCACCGAGGCGCCGTACGCGAAGGACGTGCTCCCCAATCCGCATGTGCAGTGGTCCCTCGCGACGCCCGGCGCTCTCGCCGACGCCCTCGGGGCCGCGGTAGAGCACAGGCCGGCGGAAGCGGAGCTGAGCGCTGTCGCCGCATCCGTGCGCCAGGGGTGGGGGCCGACACAGGATGTAGTCGCCGCCGAAATCCTCGCGGCTGTTCGGGCGCGCTCCTAGCGCCGCGAACTGTCGTCGCGTTCCCAGCGCACGGTGCTGCCGCCCGCTCGCGCTCGTGCCCGGGCAAAGGTGATGAGCGCCACGTAGACGACCGCGGCAGGACCGAGCGACGGATGCCGGCGAAGGAGCCCCATGATGTCGTGCAGTTGCCCCCGTTGGGTGGTCGATATCGGACCGGCGCTCGACTGTCGGGACACGTCCGCTTGGGTGCGATAGGTGCGTACGAGGATCTTCAGCAGGTCGGAGGTCGACCGTGGCGTGTGAACCACGACCGGATCGGTAGGCACTATCGCGACCTCGCCGGCTGAGAAGAGATTGTCGATGAACAGGTCATCTGAGACTATTTCGGGGAAGATATCGAACCGGGCCCTTCCCTCGACCGAGAGCGCATACGTTCCCGCACCCCAGAGCACCTCGGAGATCGACGGCAGTTGCTCCCGAATCCGGTACCAATCCCGAACGGGCCGTCGTGCTGACGAGTAGTCGAACCGAAGGGGTGGGCGAGCGGCGAGTACGGACCCCGACTCGAGCGCGCTCAGCACGGCGATCGCCGCACGCTCGGACATCTCCACATCGGCATCCAGATAGATTCGGGGTCCGGGAACAGCCGCCAGGTCGCCGGCGCGCAACGCCCCGGTCTTCGAGGCGGTCTCGAGGTCGAGAACTGTCACCCCGTCGAATTGTGCCGCGATCTCCGAGGTGTCGTCGGTGCAGCCGTTGCAGACCACGATCACCTGGAACGGCGCCACCCGGCCCACGGGCAAGAGCGATTCGAGGCATCGCCCGATGACCGCCGCCTCGTTATGGGCCGCGATGACGATTGCACCGACAGGCCTCCGGACGATCATGGCATCACTGTACCAACGACCCGCAGACGAAAGGAGGGACGCATCGGCGCCGAGCGTCGCTGCGTCCCACCCGTGGTGTGTCCGGCGCGGGCTAGAGACCACCCGGCGTGCTGACGAGGGCGCCGCCCAGCATCACGTTGTTGCTCCATTGGTTACCGTTGCCGGCGTAGAAAGCCACAGCGGGTCCATATTTTCCACACGAGGAGTAGGCGGAATTACCGAATGTGTTGTCGAGGAACCTCACATTGCTCGGCTTGATTCCGGCGTCATATCCGGCGTAGATGCAGTAGCCTCCGCCGTTCATGAGGTTGCCCTGCACTAGGGAGTTCATCACGGCCTTCTGCTGGCCGTACAGCGCCACTGCGGCGGAGAAGTTGGGAGCGGTACCCGAGTCGAGCCGGTTCCCGGTGATCACGTAGTTCGTGCCACCCTGCGTGAAGATCGCCTCGTTGTGGCTGCCGCCGCTACCCGGATCTCCGCTGACGCTGAGATCGTGGACCCAGGAGTTCTTGATCGTCACGTTCCCGTCGACCATGTAGAAGCCCTTGCCCCACCCGTGCACGTTGCACCCGTCGCAGGTGAAGTTGCTCCACCCGACCGCGGCGTCGAAAGCGCCGGAGACTCCTGGCCCAGCGATCTCGACGCGCTGGATGAGCGTGCCCGTCGATTCGTTGTCGATCTGTCCGGTGACCCGAGAGTTCTTGATGGTCACATTCGGCGCCATGATCGAGACATCGCCCGTGATATCGAGACCGTCGATCACGGTTCCGGCGGTCCTGATAGTGAGGCTCCCGGATGCGGTCAACCGCGTTCCCGCGGGAACTCCAGTGGTGGCAGCGGTCGGCCAGACTCCCGGAATGAATACCGGCGTGGACGGCCCCGGAGCGACGGGCGGAGCGGACACCGGCGGAGCGGCCACCGGCGGGGTGGTGACCGGCGGTGTGGTGACCGGCGGCGCCGCGACCGGAGGTGTCACGACGACGGGCACCGGCTTGGCCTTCGCTGCTTTGATGCGAGCGGCCTGGCCGTGCCGGGTCTTGTGGGAACCCCAGGCGTGATGCGAACTCGTGGTGTGGGCGCTGGTGGTGCGGTTCTGGGACAGCCCGTGTGCCGACGCGATCGAGACTGCCGAAACCGCGATACATGCTGCGGCGCCTATTGCGATGAGCGCCTTTCCTTTCCAGCGCAGCCCGGAAAACTTTCCTTCTAATTTCACAGTGATTTCCTCCATGCGCCGGAGACACAGTTGGTCGCCGACGCGCCATGCCCTGTGGATTGTGCGGCACCCGAAGCCGCGTCCGAAAAAGGCAAGAATCTATTCACCATATGTGAGCCCCCGAAGGAAGCCGCAAGAATCTCGATCATCTAATAAACCTCTAATGTCGGTCCGCGATGAACAACGGCCGATCGGCCGAGTCCTTGACAACATCTTCGCGACGAGTGAGGCGCCAGTAAGCGCCGCACAATCCGACGAAGAAAAACAGCGTTCCCGCTGCCTGGGGGAATGAGAGCCCGTCGAAGAGAGCGAGCAGGATACCGCCGGAAACGACCGAGCCGACGAGAGCGAATCCGACGTGCTGGGTCAACGGATCGTCGGCGCCACGGGCGGCGATCCCCGCGCTCAGGGCAGCGGTCGTGATGAGAGCGACGAAGAGAATTGCGCCGAGAAGCCCGACCTCGATGAGTAGCAGGAAGTATTGGTTGTCGAGAATGCGATATTGCGGGAGGAACGTTCCGAAGCCTCGGCCGAAGAACGGGCTGCGCGTGAAGAACTCGATCACTATGCCGAGACTGTCGCTGCGGGATGCGGCGCTCGGGTCATTGCCCACGGAGACGAACAGATACCGAAGCGTCGTGATCGAGCGGGGCGATGCGACATAGGCGACTCCGACCATCGCGACGGCGGCGAGGGCGAAGCCCCATCGAATGGACCGCGACCAGGTGGGAATGAGCACGATCGATCCGGCGACGAGACCGATGATCGCCGAGCGCGATCCGGAAAGCAGCAGGGCGAGCACTATGAGCAGGGGAGGCGCCCAGCGCGCAAGCCAGGACCGATTCTTTTCTCTCAGCGCGAGCGTGATCGCCACCGGGAAGATAACCGCGAGGATGAGCCCGTACTCGAGCGGATGATTCGAGGTACCGGCCGGACGGAGGATCCCCCCGCGGGTCTCGAGAGTCGCGTAGCTGTCACCCACAGTGAGTCCGGGAGACGGAATCAAGTCGACGAGAGAGAGCTTTGTGACGAACTGGAGCAATCCGAGGCTCGCCACCAGCGCACCGGCCGTCACACAGCGTCGAATCAACACCAGGAAACGATGGATGTTGGGGATGCCGTCAGAGGCGACGAGGAGAATGCCGGCCCAGCCCGCGAGCCGAATCATCCCCGTATCCGCGGTGCTCACCTCATCACCGGGAAGGGCACGGGTCATCGCTGCGACATAGCTCACGAGGGCAGCGAAGAGGAAGAGGAAGAGTGCAATCCGCACCGGCCGGACGATGGGACGCGTCGGGGAAGTGCTTCGCTGCACCCGGTAGAGCGACCACAGCATGACCCCGGCGAGACCCCAGACCACGGCGACCGACCCCGCTGAACCCAGGGCGTGGATTGTGCGATTGGACGGGATCGCGTACAGCACGACGAGATAGATCGTCAGGAATGTGGTGGAATCCGCCTGGCTTGCACCACTGTCATAGGGCGCGCGGTCCGCGCGAGTCCCGGCGCGAGTGGCGGTCGACATCTCAGTCCCGTGCTCCGGTGGTCACCTTCGGAGACGAGTTCTGACCGGGCGATCGGGAAGCCCCTGGCTTGCGCCTCACCGCCGGTGCCGCTTCGACATCCGGGCTCTTCGGCCCCGTGCCGCCGTTCTGCCGTCTTGCGAGGATTCGACCGTCGACAAAGGCTGCGGTGAGAAGCGTCAGGATCAGCCCGAGCGCCCCGACGGCACCCACCACCTGGATTCGTGTCTTCAGGTCCGGGGTCGGTGCCTGGTCGACAGCGAACGCCGACACCGTGATCCGAGCTTTATCCGGCACGTCCAAGCCGCTCTGCAGGGAATCCATTGCCGGCTCTGCTGCATCCACCACCGCGTTCATCACCGCTCGAGCGGTTGCCGCCGTCGGCGCGCTCGCTTCGACGATGATGATCGGTCCGGTGGTGGAGGAGTCTCCGGACACGGTGAACTCTGTGTCCGGATACGACTTCTTGATCGGCAGGCTGATCTCGTCGGCATTCAGCTTTCGGGTGAGCACATCGAGGGCCTGGCCGAGCCCGCCGAGGTACAGATAGGGATTGCCCCCCGCACCGACAACCGTCGAAGGAGGAAGCAGCACCATGCTGGTGCGCGCGACATAGGATGCGGGGACGACGTAAGCAAGGCCGACGCACATTCCGGCAGTCACAAGAAGACCCACGAGCACGACGGGCCATCGCCTGAGAAGACTCGCCGCGAGGTCTCGCAGATACATAGCTTGCGTCCTTTTGCTGATATCAGTCTGTCTTCCAGCTTATCGGCCGAATTTCTGGATGCCTGCCCCCTTTACGGGGCCCTGAGTACTTCAAGGAGTCCGTGGGAGAATCCATTGCGTGACTCTGAATGGATTCCTGCGCTCCCTGGGACGCCGGTGGTATGTCCTCGCAGTGTTCGCCGCGCTCACGGCCCTCGGTGGCTTCCTCGCGGTCAAGGCGTCGGGAGTGTACTGGACTCGCGTCACCGTCGTTCTCCTCGCCCCGGCATCGCTCGACAACCAGAACACGCTCCGTTCGCCGACTGAGAGCCTCATCGACTTCGCTGCTGTGCTCGAGCGGCAGGTCAACGGCAATCATGCCCAGCCGCGGTTCTCCTTCTCCTCTGCAACGCTGTATGGCGCGGGCGTGCGTGACGGTTACAAGGTCAGTCTTCAGAACGACGGCGGGCAGTGGAGTGATTCGTTCACCCAGCCCGTGCTCGACGTCGAGGTGGTGAGCCCCACCAAGGGCGGGGCCGAAACCCGGCTTCGCGAGGTGATCGACCGCATTGACACTCTGGTTCAGAGTCGGCAAGTCGATGCGTCCGTGCCGAGCAATCAGATGATCACGACGTTGCAGTCGCCTTCGCCCGCATCGGTAAGCCACATTGGCGGCAGCCGCGTGCGTGCCCTCGGAGCGGTCGCCCTGGTCGGCGCGATCAGCGGTATCGCGGTCACGCTGCTGTTCGACCGGCGAATGCTCGCGCGCGCGGCGCGGAGATCGGCGAGCACCCCCGGCGGGTAGCGCTACTGCTCCGCAACGTGCCTGGGTCACGCTACGCGGGGATATCGCCCGATGCCACCCGGGAGCGCGACCCCGCCCCGAAGAATGTCTCATGCCAGATCTCGAGGCTCATCAGGGTCCAGATGCGGCTCTCCTCGTTGAACTGGCCGGACTCGTGCCTGGTCAGCAGCTCGCGCACTGCAGCGCGATCGAAGTTCTGCGCGACGAACGAATCGGCGCCGGTGAGGCGGTCCCACATCGAGTCCCTGAGGTCTGAACGGAACCAGGATTCGAGTGGAACCCGGAAGCCCACCTTGCGGCGATCGACGATCTCTGCCGGGATGTAGCGCCGCGCGACCTCCTTGAGCACCCACTTGGTCGTGCCTCCCCTCACCTTCACATTCGACGGCAGGCGGAAGGCGAGCTCGACGAGCCGGTGATCGAGCAGGGGCGGGCGGAGCTCGAGCGAGGCGGCCATCGACATCCGGTCCCCGCGTTCGAGCAGGTTGTCCGGAAGCCAGCTGTCGAGGTCGGAGAGGAGCATCTGCCGGATGACGTCGCCCTGCCGCTTGGTCGAGACGCCTCCCGTTCGGCGGGGGAGTGACCCGAGGAGCGACTCCCGCTCGCGCTTGGTGAAGGGCGCGAACCAGGTGCGGAACTGCTCCTCGCGATCGACGGCGCCCGTCGCGCGCACCGCTATTCGCGCGCGGGCGAGACGGCCGGACATCCGTGGTTCGAAGAAGTTCGCGGCCGAGGAGCGAAGCCAACCGGGGGCTGCGGATGCCGCGGCGACAGCGCGCGCCGCCCGGTACTTGGGGTACCCGGCGAACAGTTCGTCGCCACCCTCCCCGGAGAGGATCACCCGCACAGACTCCCGGGCGGCCTGGGCGAGCCGGAAGACGGCGATATCGGCCGGTTCGGAGATCGGGGCATCCCGGTGCCAGGTCATCGTGGGCCAGAGGGCCTCGAAATTGGAGGCGTCGACCATCACCTCGTGATGATCGGTGCCCACATGCTCGCTCACCTTCCGCGCCCACTGCAGCTCGTCGGTGCGAGGGTCGCCGAAGCCGGCGGCGAAGGTCTGGACCCGTCGGTCGGGGCGCAGGGAAGCGATCTTCGCGACGATGAGACTGCTGTCGACCCCGCCACTGAGGTAGGCGCCGATCGGCACATCCGCCACGAGCGCCGAATCGACGGCGGTGGTGATTGCAGAGTCCACCGCGTCGACCGCGGCGGCGGGGGTCCAGGTGCCGCTCGGGTCTTCCTCTGGCGGCTTCCAGTAGCGCGTGATCGTGATCGCGCCGTCGCGGGAGACCTCGGCACGATGGGCCGGCCGGAGCTTCGAGATGCCGGCGAAGAGGGTGTTCGGCGAGGGCACCGACCGGCCGGACAGGTAGGAGTCAAGACTCTGCAGATCGACGCTCGGGGTCGTCGGGATCGCGGCGAGGATCGCCTTGATCTCCGAGCCGAAGATCAGCCGCTCGGCGGACACCGTGTAGTTGAGCGGGAGGATTCCGAGCCGGTCCCGTACGAGATGAGTCGCGCCGGTCAGGGTGTCGTGGGCGGCGAAGGCGAACTGCCCGACGAGCCGGTCGACGAATTCGATGCCGTGCTGCACGATTCCGGCGAGGATCACTTCGGTGTCACCGTCGGTGTGGAACGGGTAGTCGAGGGTCGCACGCAATTCGCGGTAGTTGAAGATCTCGCCGTTGAAGCACAGCACCCAGCGTCCATCGACGCTCGTCATCGGCTGCACTGAGCCGGACAGGTCGATGATCGACAGCCTGGTGTGGGCGAAACCCACTGTTTCGCCCTGCCAGAACCCCGACGCATCCGGTCCACGATGGGCGAGACTCTCGCCCATGGCGACCAGTGCAGCACGGTCGATGGCGCGGCCATCGAACCGGTGGATGCCCGCGATTCCGCACATAAAATGAGCATATCCAGATAACATCGGAGCTGTCGACAGGCCGGTTTTGCCCACCGCTGCCGTCCCGGATTCTCGAGCACTGCGATCGGAGTACCCAGCAATGCGAGAAGGTTCGCGAGCCCGAAACCGTGTGCTTGTCATCGTGCAGAATCTGCCCGTTCCGCTGGATCGCCGAGTCTGGCTCGAGTGCCAGGCGCTGAAGGCCCAGGGCTACGAAGTCTCTGTCATCTGCCCCAAGGGGCCCGGCGATCCGGCCCGCCAGACTATCGACGGAATCTCTATTTACAAGTACCGACCGGCGCCGGAAGCTAAGGGCGTCCTCGGCTTCGCCGTCGAATTCGCGTACTCGTGGCTGCGCACGGCCGCCCTCGCGCAGCGCGTCTGGCGGGAACACGGCTTCGATGTGATCCAGGCCTGCAACCCGCCAGACACCTATTGGCTTCTCGCCCGGATCTGGCGCATCCGCGGTGTGCGTTTCATCTTCGACCAGCACGACCTCAATCCCGAGCTGTTCCTCTCCCGCTTCGGTGAGCCGAAGTCGGCCGGCGCGCGCCTGCAGTTCGGCTTCCTGCGCTGGCTCGAGCGCCAGACCTATCGCGCCGCGGATCACGTGATCTCGACCAACGGGTCGTATAAGGCCGTGGCGATCCGCCGGGGCAAGCGCCCCGCATCGTCGGTCACTGTCGTGCGAAGTGGACCGGACACCCGGGTGATGCGGCCCATCTACGCCGAACCGGCGGAAGGGATCGGCCCGGGCCCGATCCTCGTCTACCTGGGAATCATGGGCCCGCAAGACGGCGTAGACACGGTGCTCACCGTGATGGACGAGCTGGTGCACCGGCGCGGGCGCACGGACCTCCGCGCGGTGCTGATGGGCTTCGGGGACTGCCTCGAAGACCTCAAGGTGCAGTGCACGTCGCTCGGCCTCGACGAGTATGTCCACTTCACCGGTCGTGTGGGACTCGACGTGATCGCGACCTACCTGAGTGCGGCCGCGATCGGGCTCGGTCCCGACCAGAACACCCCTCTCAACAACGTCTCGACCATGAACAAGACCATGGAATATATGGCCTACGCGCTGCCGTCCGTCTCCTTCGACCTGGTCGAGACCAGGGTCTCGGGTGGCGACGCGGCGATCTACGTTCCCTCTGGAGACTTCGAGGGATTCGCGGACGCCATCGAAGGACTCCTCGATCATCCGGATGCCCGGGAGAAGCTCGGCCGCGCCGCTCGCGAGCGCGTCGAGACGGAGTTGGACTGGCAGGAACAGGCCAAGGCCTATGTGGGCGTCTTCGACGAGGTGTTGGGTCGCGGCGTTGACGAGGCCCGGCTGGCCAGCTGGCCCTTCACCGCAGAAGCCGGTGTGCTCTCGCCGGATCGCGAATACGTCGACCTCGACGATGACACCCGCTACTCCGCGTTCCTCCGCGACCGCGGTCGCCCGGCCGCAAGCAGCTAGCGCTCGGCTCGCGGGAGTTCGCGCCACGACCGCTGGTCGAGGAGTGTCTTCAGGATCTGCCGGTGAGCGGCGCTATAGCTTCGAATCAGCTCGTGCAGGATCACCGTTGCATGAAAGGCCGCGGCATAGCCCGCCGAGTGGTACTTGCGCACGTACCGCACCCGGTTGACGGCCATGAGGGTCTCGAGGCGCACCGACGCACCGGATCCGCCCTCGTCGTGCCGCATCCGTGCCGCCGGTTCGAACCAGATGGACGCACCGAGTTCGCGGGCTCGCCGGAGATAGTCGACCTCTTCGGAGTAGAGGAAGAACCGTTCGTCCCAGTCGCCGATGGCGTCGGCTATGTCCCGCCGTGTAAGCACGGCTGCTCCGGTCGACCACTCGACGGGATGGGCACTCTCGTAGCTCGCGGGCGAGAGCACCGTCTCGGAGAAGAGGGCCGGCCGGCCCGGGAGGTGTGCGCCGAACAGGGCGTCGCCGAGGGAGTTGACGATCGTCGGCTCACGGCGAAGGGAGAGGGAGGTCGCGCCATCCGCTCCGATGAGTCTTGGCACGACCACTCCGGCTCCGGATGCCACGAGCCTGTCGAGCATCGCCCTCAGGCAGCCGGGCTCGACCGAGAGATCCGGATTGAGCACGAGCACGGCATCCGCCGATCCCAGTCGGGCGGACGCAGCGTTCACACCGCCGGCGTAACCGAGATTGCCGCCGGTGGGGACCACGATCACGTTCGGCTCGGCAGAGAGCAGCGAGACCGTCTCGTCGGCCGAGTCATTGTCGGCGGCGATGAGGCGGACGCGCAGCTGCAACGCCTCGACCCGGAGGCTCTCGAGCAATCCGGCGACATGATCCGCATTGTTGTAGGTGACGACGACGATAGCGATCTCTGCGTGCTCGTCCGCGGCGACGAAGGATGCCCGTGGCCCGCTCATCCCCGCACCACCGACGGCGACCACGCATGCTGGATGAACCGGGTGCCCGCTGCGGATCCGTTGGAGGCGATGGACCAGACGTCGCTGTCGCCGGGGGAGTCGGTTCTCGGCATCCCGTAGAGCAGCGTCGAGTCGTCGAGCCAATCGACCTGGTCGTCGACGCTGCGTTTTTCGGGCAGCAGTTTCTCGACCCCGGTGGCCAGATCGAGCACGGCGATCGACCAGTAGGCCGTGGCCGACGTGGAGACGTTCTTCTTGTAGGCGATGCGGGTCCCGTCGGGGGAGATCGACGGGCACTCGGAGGTCTGTTTCACCGTGGTCAGCGTGCGGGCAGCGAGATCGCCCTTCACCAGCCAGGTATGTCCACCGGTGGCGGCAGTCGCATAGAAGACGTTGTCGTCCGAGGTGAAGGTGACTCCCCAGAAATTGCGGTCGGCCGCTGTGTTGCGCTGCCCGTCGATCATCAGGGCGAAGGCTTCCAGGTTGCCGTAGTCGACGCCATCTGTGCTGGAGATCTGGGTCGCGGTGGCGAAACCCACGGTGCCATAGGACTCACCGGTGACGAAGGAGGTGAACGCGACGAGTTTCGAGTCGGCGGAGATACGGGTGCGGCTCGGGATGCCCGGCAGGGCCCAGGCCTTCTTGGCCTGCCACTTCGCGTCGTAGAGCGTCGCGCTGAAGGTGGTGAGCACGCCACGGTCGATGCGCAGGCACATCGAGTATCGAGCGGTCGAGTAGACCCGGTCGCAGGCGACGGTGCCGATGACGCGGGTTCCGCCCGGGGCCGTAAGGGGCACGCTCGACTCGAGGCCGTAGCCCGCGCCGACGGCGGTGTTGCGGAAGACGATCCGGGAGGCGCCGTCGGTGGCTGGCGCGTTCGTCGTGTCGACCTCGCTCGGCGCGTTTTGGCGAGCCTGGTAACTCGAGAATGCGACGATCCCGTAGGCCGTCGCGCCACCGAGCAGCACGATCGTCAACACCGCAGCGATGACGAGCCTGAGCCGAGAGGTCATGCGGTCTTTGCCGCGGTGAGCAGGGGGCGGAGGATCACGACGACGGCCGGGATGGCGAGCGCGAGCAACGCCGCGACGATGAGCATCGCATCCACCCGCCCGATGGCGAACCAGAGGATTCCGAAACTGGTCGAGGCGATGAGCCGTGCCACCGCGACGACGGTCTGCGTCGCAGCGATGCCGCTCGCGGTGTTGTCGGGGGGAGAGAACTGGGCAGCGAGGGCGGCGAGCACCCCATCCGTCGCGGCGTAGAAGAAGCCGAGAAGCACCATGCAGAGGATAGTGATCGTCGCTCCGCCGATGGGCAGGGCGGTAAGGGCGTACGCGGCGAGGAGCGCCCCGTGGCCGATCACGAAGACCCGTACCCGGCCGAACCGGTCCGCGAGCCTGCCGAGGGGTACCGCGAACACGAAGAAGGCGACGTTGGTGCCGACATAGAGCAATGGGAACCACTGCGCGGCGAACGAGCCCCGTGCCTGAAGCACCAGGTAGATGAATCCGTCGCCGACGGTGAGGAGCCCGAGCACGCCGGCGGCGAGCATCAGCCGGCGAAGGCGCGGGTCGTTGAGGTTGCGCCAGCGGAACGGCCGGCGCGGTTCGGAGCTGGCGGCAGCGCGCTCGGACCGCGGCCGACGGTTGGGCACGAGGAGACCGAGGAGGATGACGCCGACTATCGCGAACGCGAGCGACACCACGAACACTGTGGTGTAGCCGGTCGGGATGAAGTAGAGGATGACGAAGGCGAGAAGCGGCCCCACCGCCGCCCCGATGGTGTCCAGCATGCGATGGACGCCGAATGACCGCCCGAGATTGGACGGATCCGACGAAGCGGTGATGAGCGCATCGCGCGGGGCGGTGCGCACCCCCTTGCCCAGCCGGTCGACGGTGACGACGGCGATGATCATGGCGAATCCGCCGGCGAACAACAGCCAGACCTTCGCAAGGGCGGAGATCCCGTACCCGAAGAACGCGATCCACTTGGGCTGGTCGGCGCGATCGGATGCCCAGCCGCCGCCGATTCGTACCACCGCGCTCACGCCCTGGTAGAGGCCGTCGATGAAGCCGTAGGCGATGGTCGAGAGGCCCATTGCGCTCGTGATGTACAGCGGCAGGATCGCCGCGACGGACTCGGACGAGACATCCGTCAACATGCTCACGATGCCGAGCGTGATCACCACAGAGGAGACGCGGCGCTTCACCTGCGCGTTGCCGTCCGATGGCTGCTCGGCGTCGCCGCGCTCATTGAGCGAGATGTACATGAAATCGACCTTAGAGGGCGACTAGGGGGTCGCGCGAAGGACGGCGTAAATCGAATAGTCCGCACCGGTCTTTGTCGGCGTGACCGTGAGTGTG
Source organism: Lacisediminihabitans sp. FW035 (assembly GCF_054880895.1). NCBI lineage: Bacteria > Bacillati > Actinomycetota > Actinomycetes > Micrococcales > Microbacteriaceae > Lacisediminihabitans > Lacisediminihabitans sp. FW035. The sequence continues at coordinate 3,523,731 of NZ_CM142187.1, read as the reverse complement.
ACGGTGTCGTTGCCGTGCGCGAATGAGAAGGCGGTCGACCCGCCGACCGCGGGGACCTCAGTGCTGTACAGGCCGATCTTCGCGAAGGCTGACTGGTAGTAGTCGAGGAGGTCGGGGGCGGCGAGGGAGGTCTTGGCGACAAGGGTGGCCTGCACGTTGTTGCCGCTCGAGGCGACGGCGGAACTGCCGATCGTCGATCCGGCGGCGACCGGAATCGTGGCGGGGAACCCGGTCACAATCGCCCCGTTCTTCGACGCCGTCTTCGGGGCGGCGCCGCTCAGAAGCGGCGCGATCGCGGCGGAGGCCGGGTTGGCGAGGGAGTCGGAAGTTCCCCCCGCCTGCACCTCGGTCGACGTCCGTGTGGTGGTGCCCGGTGGTGTCGCCGAGGATTGCGCTCCCGGGGCTACGGTGGAGTCGGGGTTCGTCGGCCCGGTCGTCGAGACCGGCACCGGTTCGGTCGTCACCGACGGTGTGGGCGCGGCCACCGGGGCGAGGGCGGCGCCCGGCAGCACGGAGAAGCTGATCGCGGCAGCGAGCATCAGTGCAGCAGCGATGAGCCCGGCCACGATGGCGCGGCGGGGAGTGATCCAGCGGGGAGGAGTTGCCGGAGTCATACGAGTCGGAGGGTTCCGTCGCTCTCGCGATAGACCTCGGCGGTCTTCGGACAGACAAAAACACCGTCGCCGTCGTCTCGGAGCACGGCTCCGCTGCGGCCGACCCACCCGATGCGGCGGGCGGGAGTCCCAGCGACGAGGGCGAAGTCCACGACATCCTTGGTGACGACGGATCCGGCGGCCACCAGTGCCCAGCGCCCGATCGTGATCGGTGCGATGCAGACCGCGCGGGCGCCGACTGACGCACCGGTGCGCACGGTGACCCCGACGGCATCCCAGTCGTCATTCGTCTTGCGCGACCCGTCGACGTTGATCGCGCGGGGGAACAGGTCGTTCGTGAACACGACGCCGGGCCCGACGAAGACGCCGTCCTCGAGCAGAGCAGGTTCGTAGACCAGCGCGTAGTTCTGAACCTTGCAATTCTTGCCAACGATGACGCCTGGCCCGATGTAAGCGCCGCGGCCGATGATCGACCCGCCACCGACCCGTGCGTACTCCCGCACCTGCGCGAGATGCCAGACGAGGCTTCCGTCGCCGATGGTGGCGCGCGGGTCGATATCTGCAGTCTCGGCGATCTGGGCCGGGGCGAGGATCTCGGCAGCGACCTCGACCTGCCGTTCGACGTCGGATGTCGCTCCGGCAGCGAGATCGTCGGCGAGCGCCGAGGGGGACGCCGGTGCTGCCATGAATTTCATCAATACGCTCCCACCGGGTGGGTGAGCACCCTGAACGTGCGCCACAGGATGATGAGGTCCCCTGTGAGCGACCAGTTCTCCACATAGTAGAGGTCGAGCCTCACGCTCTCCTCCCAGCTGAGGTCGGATCGTCCGTTGACCTGCCACATGCCGGTGAGTCCTGGCTTGATGTACAGGCGACGGTGCACGTGGCGCTCGTAGCCCTGCACCTCGCTCTCGAGCGGGGGGCGCGGGCCGACGAGGCTCATGTGGCCGACGAAGACATTCCAGAACTGCGGGAGTTCGTCGAGCGAGAACTTGCGCAGTACCTGTCCGACCCGGGTGACGCGGGGGTCGTTCTTCATCTTGAACAGCAGTCCGGATCCCTCATTCTTCTCTTTGAGGGCGGCGAGGTCGGTCTCGGCGGTCTGAACCATCGACCGGAACTTGAGCATGCGGAAGGTCTGGCCGTTGCGACCGACCCGTTCCTGGCGGAACAACACCGGGCCAGAGCTGTCGCGACGGATGGCGACGGCGACGATCGCAAAGACCGGCGTGAGTACCAGCAGCGCGAGACCGGACAGCGCGACGTCGACGACGCGCTTGAGGAGGTGCTTGCCGCCCTCGAACTGCGGGAGTTCGACGTGCATGAGCGGGAGTCCCTCGACCGGGCGGAAGTGGATTCGCGGGCCGGCGACGTTGGTGAGGCTTGCGGCCACGACCAGCTCGGCGCCGGTTCCCTCGAGTTCCCAGCCGAGGTCGCGGATGTAGTTGCTCGACCCTCCCGGCTTTCCGGCGACGATCACGGCATCGGCGCCGATTGCGCGCACCGCGTCCGCGACATCCTCGAGACGGGAGATCACTGGGACGACGCTCTTGGCGAAGGTCGCGTTGAGGTGCTGGCCTTCCGGTATCGAGAGACCGACGATGCGGTACGCCGCTCCGGACTTCTTGTCGACCTGGCTCACCACGTACTTCACGTCATCCGCGTCACCGACGACGATCGCGCGGGACAGATAGTGGCCGGCGAGGCGCTTGTGGTTGAGCCAGCGGCGCCACAGCCAGCGATTGAGAAGCAGCGCCCCGAGACCGACCGGCAGGGCGACGATGAAGAAGCCGCGCGCGATCTGCACCTGGAAGACGAGGAAGAGGATGCCGAGGATGCCGAAGGTGAGCACACTCGCATTCACGACGCCCTTGTATTCGGCGAAGCCCATACCCAGTACGCGCACGTTGCGGGTGCGGTATCCGGCGAGCATGACGAGCCAGAGGATGCCGACCAGCGTCGCCACCGTCACGTACTGCACTGAAACTCCGACGACATCCACCTCCGCAGCGCTCAGCCCGAATCGGCCGAGCAGGCACGCGGCGGTCGCCAACACGACGATCGCCGTGTCGGTGGCGACGAGGTTGCGGCGAAAGTGCCGCCCCCAGGAGTTCGAGTTGTGCGGAGCCTCCGCGGCGACCGCGCGACTGCTCTCCGGCAGGGAGTGCGTGTCGACGGCGCTCGTGTGACGCACTCGGCCGCGAGGCGAGACCGAGTGCGTGCCGAGCGCGGGCATGCCGCTGCTGACCTCACTGGTCATGTGACACCCACCGGGCGATCACAGGGAATGAGAATATTTTTTTGGCTTGGAGGGGTCGCCAAGCGCACAATGTCGGGTACATCGGGCCAATCCTGCAGTTTCGGGTTACAGGTAATTAATCGGGTAATGGGTCGTGTGTCGCAGTTCGAGCGGCCAGGGTGGACCGGAAAATGAACGGCGGGCGGGATACGACCCGGCTTACAGCGTAGCGGGTATCCGGAGAATTATCATGCCCCGATTTCGGGGGGCATTCCGCGCGAAGCTATGCGGTGGAGCTCCCGGGGTGGGTCGTCGCCGCGAGTTGCTCCTCGCGATTGCGCGAGACTCCGCTGAGACGCAGGGTCGCGAGGAACCCGAGCACCAGGAAACCGGCGGCGGAGAACGCGGCGAAGCGCGTGGCGTCGCTGAACGCGATGCGGGCATCCTGCGCGATCGCGGCGCTCTGCTTCTCGAGGCCGGGGATCGCAGCCCCGGCACTGTCGACTACGGCATTCACGACCTGGGTGCGCTCGGCGGCCGGGAGGTCGGACAGGCGGGCGTCGAGGGCATTGCCTGCCGACGTGAAGAGGATCGTGCCGAGGATCGCGATGCCGAGGGCGGACCCGATCTGGCGGGCAGTGCTCGAGGTGCCGGAACCCTGACCGCTCGCCTCGACCGGAACATCCTTGAGCACGACGCCGGTCAGCTGAGCGGTGGCGAGACCGACACCGAAACCGTAGACGAAGAGGAACGGCACGATGACGAGCCAGGTCGCGCTCGCCGAGATCACGAAACCGAGGCCGGCGACACCGATGATCTCGGCGACGAGCCCGACCCTCACGATGGTGACGGGGGAGACCCGGTTGCCGAAGGCGCCCGCGAAACCGCTCGCGACGAACGAGCCGATCGCGAGCGCGAGCAGCACGAACCCGGTCTGGAGCGCGTCGTAGCCCAGCACGTTCTGGAGCCACAGAGGCAACGACAGGATGATGCCGAATTCGCCGAGGGAGACAATGAGTGCGGCGATGTTGCCGTTGCGGAAGGAGGGGATGGTGAACAGGCTGAAGGCGAGGAGCGTCGTCTTGCCCACCCGCTGGCGATGCAGGCCCCAGAGCACGAAGGCTGCACCGGCGAGGATAGTCATGGCGAAGGTGAGCGGGATGATCGAGAGGTTGAACGGCCAAGTCCAGTCGCCGATGGTGAGCGGCTTGTTCACCAGCCACCAGCCGTAGGTGCGACCCTCGATGAGCCCGAAGACCAGCGTCGCGCTTGTCGCGATGGAGAGGATCGCGCCGACGACGTCGATTCGTCGCACGTCGGTCGCTTTCGACTCGATCACGAAGAGCAGCGTGCCGACGATGATCAGGATGCCGAACGGGATGTTGATGCCGAACGCCCAGCGCCAGGAGAAGTAGGTGGTGAGCCAGCCCCCGAGCAGCGGACCGACCGCGACCATCCCGCCGATCGTCGATCCCCAGACGGCGAAAGCGATGCCGCGTTCCCGGCCCCGGAAGGTGGCATTGATGATCGAGAGCGTCGTGGGAAGCACCATCGCCCCGCCGATGCCCTGGATCACGCGCGAGCCGATGAGCAGGTCCCCGGTCTGGGCGAACGCGGCGAGGATGGAGGCGAGGGCGAAGATCGTCACGCCGATGATCAGCATCTTGCGCCGACCGTAGCGGTCGGCGAGCGTACCGAACACGAGTAGCAGGGCGGCGAAGACGAGCGTGTAGCTCTCCTGCACCCACTGCACCTGCGTGGAGGTGATGTCGAGATCCTTGATGATCGACGGGATCGCCACGTTCACGATCGTCGAGTCGACGATGATCAGGGCGACCGCGATGCTGATGAAGACGAGTCCGGCCCACCGCCGGCGCGAGGATCCCGCCACGGTGTCGCTCATGCCGCGGCCACCTTCCGGCCCGCTGTGCTCGTGCGCGCGATGCGACGGCTTCGGATTCGCAGGATGAGGGTCACGGCCACGACGGCGGTGACGGCCACGATCGCGGCGATGGCCGCCGGTGGCGAGACCAGGTCGCCGGTCAGTCGGGCGACCGCGACCCAGGCGAGACCCCAGGAGAGGGATACGGCGGGTGCGAGTCGACCCTGGCCACGGATGGCGACGAGCACTCCCACGAGCCCGGCGACGGCCACGATCACCACGGCCCAGGCATCCGCTCCCAGTCCGAATCCGCGGAACCCCGAGGCGACGAGAAGAGCGGTGATGTTGGCGGCGGTAGCGACGCAGACCCAGCCGAGATAGAGGCCGACGGTGCCGTCGGCGACGATCGTCTCCACGAGGTTCTTCGGGCGCGAGGCGAGCGTGATGCGGAAGGCGAGCACGAGCACCACCAGCAGGGCGGCGATGATGGGCACGCTCGCGGCGAGGAACCCGAACTGGATGCTGAGGATCCAGGCGGCATTGAGGATGAGCGACGCCGCGATCGGGTAACCGAGTCGTCTCTGGCGCTCATCGGAGCGCTGCGCCGGCAGTGACTGCCAGACGGCGTAAGCAAGGAGGCCGGCGTAGATGGGCGTCCAGATGGCGAAGGCCGGTCCTCCGGGCGCGATGGGGGTGGCATCCGCCGCGAGGGCTCCGCCGGCCGCATCCTGGATCGGGGTGCCGCCCGCGGCCCCGGACCCGATGAATGCGCCTACCACGGCGACGATTGCGCTGACCAGCACGACGGCCTGTCGCACGGTGTCCCGGGCCTCATTCACGATGCGCTCCCTATTTCATCAGCCAGCTTACTATTTCACGATAGCCTTAACCGGGAAATAGGGAAGTGGCGACGCGATGACGGATCCGGTCGGAATGCAGGGCTGGCCAACCGGCCGTCTGCTGTCGACAGCGGCGCGACTCGTCGAACACGCGTGGGGAGAGGCGCTCGAGCGACTCGGGCTCACCCATGCCGGGTTGATCGTGCTGCACTTGCTCGGCGCCGGAGCGCTCAGCCAGACCGAGCTCGCGAAGTCGGCGCGCGTCGAGGTGCAGACGATGTCCCGCACACTCGAGCGACTCGAACGTGAGGGCTATATCGCGCGCCAGAAGCACCCCGACGACGGCCGACGCCATGTCGTCACGCGGACTCCGGCGGGGGAAGCCGCCTGGAGTGCTGCCCGTACGCTCGAAGCGGACCTGTTTCCGAGCATCGCCGACAACGAGGGGATGCGCGCCGCCTTGCTCGAGATCATCCACTCGACTGCGGCGGATCGCTGGGACGCCGAGTGACCCCGCCCGGTTCTCGGCCCGCCCCCTCTGTCCCCGTGTGAAATGCAGGACTGGGTGTGACGCGTGGGGCTGGTGCGCCTCATCCGCGACATCTGTCACGACGGATCCTGCATTTCGTGCAGGCATGCAGGCGTGCAGGCGTGCAGGCGTGCAGGCGTGCAGATCCGGACGCGATGAGCGGCGGAGCGGCGGAGCGGCGGATCGGCGTGTGCTGCGGATGCCGCCCCCCTCCCCGTGTGAAATGCAGGACTGGGTGTGACGCGTGGGGCTGGTGCGCCTCATCCGCGACATCTGTCACGACGGATCCTGCATTTCGTGCAGGCGTGCAGGCGTGCAGGCGTGCAGGCGTGCAGCCGTGCAGGCGTGCAGCCGTGCAGGCGTGCAGCCGTGCAGCCGTGCAGCCGTGCAGGCGTGCAGGCGTGCAACCGTGCAGCCGTGCAGGCACGAGTGCAGCCGTGCGCGTCCGGACGCGATGAGCGGCGGATCGGCGCGTGCTGCGTGATCGGAGCGCTGCTACTCCGCCGGGCCGTTCTTGGCGGCGGCGTCCTGCTCGGCGAGCTTGCGGTGCACCTCGTCCATGTCGAGGCCCTTCACGGCCTCGATGACCTGGTCGAGTGCCGGAGCGGGAAGAGCCCCGGGCTGGGAGAAAACCAGGATGCCGTCGCGGAATGCCATCAGCGTGGGGATCGACGTGATCCCCGCCGCGCTGGCCAGGGCCTGTTCGGCCTCGGTGTCGACTTTGCCGAAGGTGATGTCGGGGTTCTTCTCGCTCGCGGCCTCATAGATCGGCCCGAACATCTTGCAGGGGCCGCACCAGTCGGCCCAGAAGTCGACGAGGGTGATCCCGGACGAGGAGACTGTTTCTTCGAAAGCATCGGTTGTCAGAGTGAGAGTAGGCATGGTGGGTGCAACGGCCTAGTAGGTGTCCGCATTCCCGCACCGCTCTCGACTGTGGATTGCTACAACGGAACCGGCGGAGTCGCGGCGCCTTTGGTGCGGGCCGCACCACCCCTTTTGTGCTCGGCGACGACGCTCGTAACGTCGAAGGCAGACCTCACGAAAAGCCGCAATTGCCCAGGAAAAGACGATCCTCCATGACCAACCTCGCTGACCGCGTCACCGCCGAGTCACTGCCCGCCGCCGATTCGACCGGCACACCTGCCGGGGGGATCGACGTCGCCTGGCTCGGCGACTACCTCCTCGGCACCTGGGCGGATGCCCGCCGCGAATCCCGCCGGCTCATGAAAGACAGCGCATTCCACCGTGACGACAGCCTCGGCCTCGACGCCCAGCGCACCCGCGTCCTCAGCCAGCTCAGACTCCTCGTCGACTCCGGATCCGTCCTCAAGGCATTCCCCTCCTCCCTCGGCGGCCAGGACGACCACGGAGCGAACATCGCCTCGTTCGAGGAGATCGTCACGGCCGACCCGTCCCTCCAGATCAAGTCCGGCGTGCAATGGGGCCTCTTCGGGGCGGCCGTGCTCCACCTCGGCACGCGCCGGCACCACGAGAAGTTCCTGCCGGGCATCATGAGCCTCGAGGTGCCCGGTGCCTTCGCGATGACCGAGACCGGTCATGGTTCGGATGTCGCGGCCATCGGCACGACAGCCACCTACGACGAAGACACCCAGGAGTTCGTGATCGACACCCCGTTCCGCGCCGCCTGGAAGGACTACCTGGGCAACGCCGCCCTTCACGGCACCGCCGCTGTCGTCTTCGCCCAGCTCGTGACGAAGGGTGTCAACCACGGGGTGCACGCCTTCTATGTGCCGATCCGAGACGCGCACGGCTTCCTGCCCGGAGTCGGGGGCGAGGACGACGGCCTCAAGGGTGGCCTCAACGGCATCGACAACGGTCGGCTGCATTTCCACGACGTGCGGGTACCGCGAGAGAACCTGCTCAATCGCTATGGCGACGTGGCCGCCGACGGCAGCTACAGCTCCGACATCCAGAGCCCCGGTCGGCGCTTCTTCACCATGATCGGCACCCTCGTGCAGGGGCGCGTCTCGCTCGACGGAGCATCCGTCGTCGCCTCGAAGCTCGCGCTCTTCATCGCCATCACCTACGGGTCGCAGCGCCGCCAGTTCACCGCTGCAGACCCCACGAAAGAAGAGGTGATCCTCGACTACCAGCGCCACCAGCGCCGTCTGCTGCCGAAGCTCGCCACGACTTTCGCGATGTCGTTCGCGCACGAGAAGCTGCTCACCGCGTTCGACGGGGTCTTCTCCGGAGCGCGGGCGAGCGACGCCGACCGCGAAGACCTCGAGACCCTGGCCGCGGCCCTCAAGCCGCTCAGCACCTGGAGCGCCCTCGAGATACTCCAGGAGGCGCGTGAGGCGTGTGGGGGTGCCGGATTCCTCGCCGAGAACCGTCTCACCCAGCTGCGTGCAGACCTCGACATCTACGTGACCTTCGAGGGGGACAACAATGTGCTCCTCCAGCTCGTCGCCAAGCGACTGCTCACCGACTACTCGCGCAAGTTCAAGAATGCGGATGCCGGAGCGATGGCCGGGTACGTCGCCGGGCAGGTGAGCGATGCGGCCGTGAACCGCTCCGGACTGCGCAAACTCGCCCAAACGGTGGCGGACTTCGGATCGACGGCCCGATCGGTCGGGTTCGTTCGCGACGCCGCATCCCAGCGCCAGCTCCTCACCGACCGGGTCGAGACGATGGTCGCCGCGCTCGCCGGGCGACTTCGGGCGGCGCAGAAGGCGACCCCGATCGAGGCGGCCGCCCTCTTCAACGCCAACCAGAACGAGCTGATCGAGGCCGCTGCCGCCCACGCCGAACTGCTGCAATGGGAGGCCTTCACGGAGGGATTGGACGGCATCACCGACCCGAAGACCGCCGAGGTACTCACCTGGTTGCGTGATCTCTTCGGTCTCGGACTGATCGAGAAGAACCTCGCCTGGTACCTCATCAACGGCCGTCTCTCGACGCAGCGCGCCGTAGCGATCACCGACTACATCGACGATCGGCTGTTGCCGCGCCTGCGCCCGCACGCGCTCGACCTCGTCAACGCCTTCGGCTTCGAGCCGGAGCACGTGAGGGCGGCGATCGCGTCCGGCGCAGAGCGCGAACGGCAGGATGAGGCCGCGGCCTATTTCCGCGGTCGCCGTGAGGCGGGGCTCGAACCGGTGGCAGAGAAATCACTCAAGAGCAAGCGGTAGTCCCGGGCGCTCGCCGCCGGTAGCGTTCGAGCATGACGTTCAACGACAACGCCGACATCTCCGCCGGCAAGGCATCGCGGCGGGGCCGCACCGGACTGATCGTGGGTGGCGGCGGTGGCGGCCTCGTGATCGTCATCGTGCTCTTCATCGTCTCGCAGGTCACGGGCGTCGATGTGACCGGGTTGGCCGGCGGTGGCGGATCGCCCTCGGGAGGATCGAGCGCCGACAGCCTCGACCAGTGCACGACGGGCGCCCAGGCGAATGCCGACATCGACTGCCGCATGAAGGCCGCCGCGGCCTCGCTCGAGGGCTACTGGTCGAAAGAGTATCCAGCGCTCGGCGGCACCTACTCGTCTCCCCAACCCATCGCATTGTTCAGCGGATCGGCGAACACCGGATGCGGCGGTGCCTCGAGCGCGACCGGCCCGTTCTATTGCCCCGCCGACGAGACCCTCTACATCGACACCGCCTTCTTCGCCGACTTGCGTGACCGCTTCGGTTCGAGCGGCGGACCTCTCGCGCAGCTCTATGTCGTCGCTCACGAGTGGGGCCACCACATCCAGAAGCTCGACGGGGTGCTCGACCGGCCGCACAGCGATACGGGTCCCGGCTCCACGAGCATCCGTACCGAACTCCAGGCGGACTGCTATGCCGGCGCCTGGGTCGGCGCCGCCTCGACGGTCCCCGACGAGAATGGCGTGCCGTTCCTCAAGCCGCCGACGGCAGCCGAGATAGCGGATGCCCTGAGCGCGGCCTCCGCAGTGGGTGACGACCGCATCCAGGCGGACTCCGGCAAGGTCAACCCGGAATCCTGGACCCATGGGTCGAGCGAGCAGCGCCAGCGCTGGTTCACCACCGGTCGCACCTCGGGCGCTGAGGCCTGCGACACCTTCGCGCCGAACACCGCCCGGTTGTGACCGTCAGGACCGGGCAACCGGTTCGTCATCGGTGACCGCCGCGAGCTCGACGATCTCGAGCGACTCCGCGACCGGGATCGCGGCGGAGACCGCGGCATCCACGAGGTCCTGGGTTCCCTCGACACGCGGATCGAGCCACACATCCCAGAAGTCGCGCGGAAGCGGCACCGGGTTGCGGTCGTGGATGTGATCCAGGGTGTGCACGGAGTCCGCGGTGAGGATCGTGGTGGTGAGGGTCCAGACCCCCGGATCGTCGTCGGTGAGGGAGTGGTCCTTCCACCAGGAGTAGATGCCGGCGAACGCCATCGACTCGCCGGCAGGCGCCCGCAGATAGAAGGGTGTCTTCTCCTTCGTGACCGGGTCGGTCTGCCATTCGTAATAGCCGGAGGCGGGAATCAGCGCGCGCTTCGAACGGATCGCCGCCTTGAACGATGCCTTCTCGGTGATGCCTTCGCTTCGGGCGTTGAAGGTAGGCACCTTCATCTTGAGGGTCTTCGACCATCCCGGAGTCAGCGACCAGCGCGCCAGTTCCAGTCGGCGAGTCGGTTCGGGGGAGTCCTTCATCGACTCGATCACGACCGCGACCGGGTCGGTGGGACGGATGTTCCAACCCGGCCGCCAGTCTCGGAAATCGCCGCCGACGGCCACGAACTCCTCGATCAGGTCGTCCGTGCTCTTGTCCATCGCGAAACGTCCGCACATGCCTTCCATTGTGGTGTGCCGCACCGACAGGCGCGAGCGGAACCCCCTGTCGCGGCCGCCGTGCCACGCCCTAGGCTGTCGGCATCCGCCGCTATCAGGGAGCGCCAATGAAGACATCCGCCCTTCTCGGCTGCGCCGTGCTTCTGGGCATCGGAGCGCTCGCCCTCTCCGGCTGCGCGCCTGAACCAGTGGCGCCGACCCCCGCGCCCACGGTCACCGTGACGACGACGCCCATGCCGGAGTCCCGCTCTGCGTCCGACTCCCTCACCGCCCTCGATGCCTGGTTGGCATGTTCGTCTGCGGTTCAGGGCAACTACGCGCTCGATAACGCCGGCACGGAGATGGCGCCCTACGATGCCACGATGGTGTCAGCCGGGGCATCCGGAGGGTTCATCGTGAAGGTGAACTTCCAGCCTCCGGGCGGATCGACCACCAACGCGGTGCCGGGGGCGCAGGGCATCTGCACCGTCGGCGGCACGGTGGGCGAACCGGTCATCAAGGAGATCGCGTTCACCGACTTCGGCTAGCGCTGCTCAGTGTCCGAGGGCGAGACGGATGCCGAGGCCGATCATCACGACGGCGATGAGCGCGTCGAGCACCCGCCAGGCCACCGGCCGCGCGAAGACCGGACGAAGCAGACGCGCGCCGAATCCGAGGCCACCGAACCAGAGGATGCTCGCGCCTACGGCCCCTCCGACCCACCACCAGCGTTCGGACGGGCCCTGTTGCGAGGCCACCGATCCGAGGAAGAGCACGGTGTCGAGATACACGTGCGGGTTGAGCCAGGTCAGGGCGAGAATCGTCGTGACCGAGACTCTCAGGCTGGTGCTCCCCGACGGCGACTCGGTTATGAGAGCCCCAGGACGGATCGCCCGGCGCGCGGCGAGTGCCCCGTAGACGAGGAGGAACCCCGCGCCGAGCACACGGATGACGACGAGCGCGATCGGCGCGGCAGTGATGAGCGCACCAAGGCCGAGCACCCCGGCGAGGATGAGCACGGCATCCGAGAGCGCGCAGATGGCGACCACCGGGGCGATGATCCGGGTGCGTCCTTCGATGCCGAGGCGCAGCACGAACGCATTCTGGGCGCCGATCGCGATGATCAGGGAGAGACCGGTCACGAGGCCGAGCATGGCCGGCAGCAGGGTCGTGGAGGGGGTCATGGAACCCACCGTAGGACGCGCCTGATCTGAAATCCAGCTACTGTTTTTCAGGCTGCATAAGCTGGGCTAATGCATCGATTCTCACTCGACCAGCTGGACACGCTCCTGGCCGTCATCGACGCCGGATCGTTCGAGTCGGCGGCGGCTCGGCTCCACGTGACCCCGTCGGCCGTGTCGCAGCGCGTGAAGGCGATGGAGCAGGCATCCGGCCGAGTGCTCGTGCAGCGCACCTCCCCGGTTGCACTCACCGAGGCCGGGAATGTGCTGCTGCGGTATGCGCGGCAGGTCGACCTGCTCGAGGCAGACACGTTGCGCACGCTCCGGGTCGACTCCGAGCCGGGCCGCCCCTTCCGGGTGTCGCTCGCAGTGAACGCGGACAGTCTCGCCACCTGGTTCCTCGATTCGCTCGCCGGGCTGGGCGAGCGGCTCGGCGTTGTCTTCGACCTGCACCGCGAAGACCAGGAGCGCACGACCGCCCTCCTCCGCGCGGGGACCGTCATCGCCGCGGTCACCTCCACGCGGGAGGCCGTGCAGGGCTGCGTGATCGAGCCGCTCGGCATCATGCGCTACCGGGCGGTCGCCACCCCGGCTTTCCGCGATCGATGGATGCCGGGGGAAACCGTTCTGACCCGGCTCGCGGATGCACCGGTCGTCACCTTCGATCGCAACGATGGGCTGCAGGAGCGGTTTCTGCGGGAGTTCAGCGGGAGCGGCAGCGGGAGCCCGGCGGCTCACTACGTGCCGACATCCGCCGACTTCGCCCGGTCGATCATGCTCGAGTTCGGTTGGGGACTGCTGCCCGAGCAGCAGTGCCTCGCACCGATCTCCGCGGGCGTGCTGGTGGAACTGGCTCCCGCGCGTCCGGTGGACGTGCCGCTGTACTGGCAGCGGTGGAACCTGGCGTCCCCGCTGCTCGACGCCGTGTCGGGGGCGGTGCGGGCGGGAGCGGCCGGGCCGCTGCTGCGGCCTGCCGGCTGACTAGCGGTTGCGCCGGAGGGTCAGGACGCTGTCGGAGATTGCCCGCGAGATGCCGTCCGGCCCCGTCGTGATCCGTTCGACGATCGCGTTCGTGAGCACTGTCCAGTCGTCCGAGTCCAGCCGCCCGTCAGCCGACTCGTCAGAGAACAGGGTAGCGAACACGTCGTCCGGCGTCGGGAGCTCCAGCAGCGGATGCTCGTGGGCAGCGCCATCCGGATGGTCCCAGTGCGGCGCGCCCGAGTGCCCCACGACGAGGAAGATCCCTCCGGATGCGACGGCGGCCGCCGCCCGCCGGAGTATCCGCTCCCGCGGCAGGTGGACCTTGGAGTGCAGGAAACACGAGGTGACCAGGTCGTAGCGGGTCGGCGGATGCCACTCGGCGAGGTCAGCGGCTATCCAGGTGATGTCGTCTCCGGGCTGCTCGGCTGCGGCGCCGAACGCCAGGGCGGTCGCGGAGATGTCGACCGCGGTCACCGACCATCCGTTGTGGGCGAGCCAGAGCGCGTCTCCCCCTTCCCCGCTTCCCAGGTCGAGGGCCGAGCCCGGCTCGACGCCCGCGATCTCGCGCTCGAGCGCCGCATTCACATTTCCGCTCCAGGACCTGCCGTTCTCCCGGTAGCGATTCTCCCAAAAGTCGGCGGCGCTCATCGGCATGGTGCAACTGTGGGGCCACGACCGGGGAGCGGCAAATCGTTGTGCCGAAACGGCAACCGCAGGAAGTGCCGTCGTTACGCCGCTTCGAGGAACGTCAGGATCTCGCGGGCGAGGCGTGGATTGCCCTGGGTGCCCAGGTGGCCGGCGCCCGCGTGGACGCTCACCTGCGCGTTCGGCATGCGCTCCGAAGTGTGCGTGAACAGGGCGGACGAGTAGAACCGGTCGAGCTCGCCGCCGGTGATCAACGTGCGCACCTCGATGGTCTCGAGACGGTGGTCGAGGTCGAAATCGTCCTCGGCATCCAGGGTCACGAGCAGGTCGCGGTCGCCCCGTCCGATGATGGCGCGCGGCGCGATCAGCCCGGCGATCGACCTGAGGGCGTGCTCGAACGGTGTGGCGCCGGTATTGCCGAAGTAGACGGCGGCGGCCCGGCGATCGCGTCCGGCGCGCAGCAGCTCGGCGACGGTGCGCTGCGTCGCGCGGCCCCGGTCGCTGAGCCGGTGAGCGGATGACACCAGCACCAGTCTCCTCACGAGCTCTGGATAGTCGGCCGCGAGCTGGAGGGCGATGGTGCCACCCGTGGAAATTCCGAGGATGTCGACCGGTTCGTCGAACAGCGAGGTGACCGTGTGCGCATATTCCGCGGCGAGGTCGGCGATCGAGGTCCCTGGTTCCAGGTCGTACCGCCGATCGATGCTGACGACGGTGCGGTCACCGATGAAGTCGGCGATCTCCTTGCGCTGCATCCACGCTTTGAGCCGGGTCGGAGTGCCCGTGCGGCCCGAGAGTCCCGGCAACACGACCAGCGGCGCGCCGCTCCCCGCGGAGAAGTGAGGCAGCGCTCTCTCGGTCATGGTCGATTTTACGCACGCGGGTATTACGGACGGGTGACCGCTGTGTATGGATCAGGTAAGAGTTTGCGGGCTGTCGCCGCGGGCTCGACGGCGCAAAAAAGTCCCACCCCGCGTAGAAGCCGCGAAATGGGACAGTGGCTCCGACGGGCGTCGATCCCGTGACCTCTCGATTTTCAGTCGAACGCTCTACCAACTGAGCTACAGAGCCTTAGCGTCTAACGATAGACGTAATAAGGCACGGCCGTCTGGCGAGAGATGACCGTGCCTTGCGACCCTGACCGGACTTGAACCGGCGACCTCCGCCGTGACAGGGCGGCGCGCTAACCAACTGCGCTACAGGGCCTAGCTATGTGTTTCGTGACCCCAACGGGATTCGAACCCGTGTTAACGCCGTGAAAGGGCGCCGTCCTAGGCCACTAAACGATGGGGCCGTGAAGAAAAATCCTTCATAGCTGCCGAGGGACAAGCATAGGGGAGCCCAGCCCCTTTTCCAAACCACCACCGGATGCCGCCGAGATCGGCCGACGCATCCCCTCCCCACTCCGCCGCCACTCCGCTAAAATACGGGGACCCGTCACCCCTCGGAGGTAGGTTCAACGTGTTGTCGAGACTTCGGGGAAAAATGACACACACGAACGGCCAGGGCGACGCGGCCCACCCAGCACGGATGCTCCGCGGCAGGCGGGCGATCGCAACGGTCGCCATGCTCGCGGTGCTCACTGCAGGGTCGATCCTCGGTCAGGCCGGCTCGCCCGCGTTCGCCGCCGACTACCCCAGCTGGGACGACGTGCAGGCCGCCCGCCAGAGCAAGGACGCGACCGCGGCAGAAGTCACCCGCGTGCAGGGACTGTTGGCCGGGCTTCAAGCCGCCGTCGATGCGACACAGGCCGTCGCCATCCAGAAGGGTGACGAGTACCAGGCCGCACAGCAGAAGTACGATGAGGCCGCCTACAAGGCCGCCGAGCTCCAGAAGCAGGCGGATGCCGCTCAGGCGAAGGCCGCGAAGTCCAAGCAGCAGGCCGGCCAGCTCGCTGCCCGGCTCTCCCGGTCCGCCGGAAACGACCTCTCCACCCGCCTGTTCTTCAGCGGGGGAGACTCCAAGGCCTACCTCGCCCAGCTCGGCCTCGAGAGCATGGTCAAGGACCAGTCCGCCGGCATCTACGAGAAAGCCATCCAGGACCAGAACACCGCGCAGTCGCTGACCGACCAGGCGGATGTCGCAAAGGCGGCCCTCAAGATCCTCGCGGACACCGCGCAGAAGGCGCTGGCCGAAGCAACGACCTCTGCGGAAGCCGCCGCGGCCGCCTACACCGAGCAGAGCGACAACTCGGCTCGCCTCCAGGCGCAGCTCGCCACCCTCACGACGAACGTCGATCACCTCGAGAGCGAGTACGTCGACGGGATCAAAGCACTCTGGGGAGAACTCGCGGGCCTCGGCGCGGGCAAGATCTCGACGACCGGCTGGGTGCGTCCGGCGGGCGGCCACATTTCAAGCCCCTTCGGATTCCGCATCAACCCGTACACGCACTCTTACGCGTTCCACGCCGGCACAGACCTCGGTGCAAGCTGCAACTCGCCGATCTTCGCGGCCCACGGCGGCACCGTCGTCTACGCAGGGCCGAACGGCGGCTATGGCAACTTCGTGCTCATCGACAACGGCAACGGAATCTCCACCGGCTACGGGCACATCGTCAACGGCGGCATCCACGTGAGTGTCGGCCAGCCCGTCGGCCCCGGCCAGCCGATCGCGGCCGTCGGCAGCACCGGTCACTCGACCGGCTGCCACCTCCACTACGAGGTGCGGCAGAACGGCAACGCCATCGATGCCGTGCCGTTCATGCGCAACAACGGCATCGAGTTGGCGAACTGACCCGAGTGACCCTGCGCCGCCCAGTCGACTCTGCGCCCGAAAGTCGCCCGGCGAAACAACTGTGCGCCCGAAAGTCGACTGTGCGGTCGAACGATTCGCCGCAGAGTGCACTGAGGGCAGCACAGTGGCGGCGACGGTGCTGCCGACGACGGGATCGCCCGCTGAGGGCGCACCCCGCGCCGCGCCGTCGGCAAACGCTGGTCATCCCGCAACCGGGTTGTTAGTGTGACTGATGTTAACAGTGTTACTGGAGTGACTCAGGCTCGTCGAGGTCACGGAATCGGGGACTGATGGCGCTCATCAACGGCGGCACCGTGCAACGCATACGACACAGGTCGGCCGGCGTGCGGCGTTGGATCTCCGCGCTCGCTGTGCTCTCCGTGCTGGCGAGCGGGTCGATCATCGGCTCGACCTCAGCGGCCTACGCGACCACCTATCCGAGCTATGCCGACGTGCAGAACGCCCGGCGAAGCGAGGCGGCCAAGAAAGCCGAGGTCGACACTCTCACCCAGCTGCTGGCGACCCTGCAGGCCGCGGTGGATTCCACTCAAGCCGACGCGGTGCAGAAGGGCGCGGCAGCCCAGCAGGCCCAGCAGAACTATGACGATGCCGCGGCGAAGGCGCAAAAACTGAAGGGCCAGGCGGATGATGCCCAGGCCCGGGCGGACCGCTCGAAGCAGCAGGCGGGCCAGCTCGCCGCCCAACTCGCACGCTCCGGCGGCACCGACCTGAGCAGCACCCTGTTCTTCAACAGCAGCGAGGCCAAGAGCCTGCTCACCCAGCTCGGGCTCGCCAGCATGGTGAAAGACCAGTCGGTGGGGATCTACGACAAGGCGATCCAGAACCAGAACGTCGCGCGCGCTCTCACCGACCAGGCGGATGTCGCCAAGGAGGCGTTGAAAGCGCTCGCGAGTGAAGCCGAGAAAGCGGCGCAGGCGGCGGCAGATGCCGCACAGGCCGCGGCCGCGGCGCTCAGCGAACAGCAGGCCCACCAGATCGAGCTGAACGCCCAGCTCGCCATCCTGGTGTCCAACACGAACCAGACCGAAGCCGACTATGCGACCGGCGTCGAGGTGGCCCGCCAGGCTGCTGCGGCGGCACTCGCCGCGCAGCTCGCAGCGGCACCGCGGGCGGGACAGATCTCCTCGGCGGGATGGGCGCGCCCAGCCGGAGGGCACATCTCCAGTCCGTACGGCTATCGCATCGACCCCTACAACGGCAAGTACGCCCTGCATGAGGGCACCGACCTTGCGGCCGGCTGCGGCAGCCCCATCTACGCCGCGCACAGTGGCACGGTCGTGCTCGCCGGACCCTACGGCGGCTATGGCAACTACATCCGCATCCGCAACGACGGCGACAGCAGCTACGAGACCGCCTATGGGCACATCGTCAACGGTGGCATCCTCGTGCACATCGGGCAGAGCGTGCAGGTGGGTCAGAACATCGCCAGGGTCGGGAGCACCGGGATGTCGACGGGATGCCACTTGCATTTCGAGATCCACCACAACGGCGGAACCCAGGATCCGGTGCCGTTCATGCGTTCGATGGGCGTGGAACTCGCCAACTGAATCCACCGGTTCGAGCGGCGGATCGTCCCCACCCGTTCGTGGGACTGGCGCGTCTTCCGGCCGCTTGCTACTGTGACAGATGTTAACAGTGTTACTCATGTGACTGCACCTGTGACCGTGGGGGGATCTGCGGCACGACTCGGGGACTGATGAAATCCACATTGCTCGGCCGCTCGGCCGCCCAGGCGACTTCCGGCACGGCCGCAGAGGCGCGCGCTCCACGATCCACTATCGGCATTCGGGCCTCTCGCGTAACCGCGGTCGCCGCGGCGATCGCCGTCGTGGTGGCCGCAACCATCCTCGGCCAGGCCGGCCAGTCCGCCTACGCCGCCGACTACCCCACCTGGGCCGATGTGCAAGCCGCGCGCAACAGCGTCAAGGCCAAAGAAGCGCAGATCGCCCAGCTCGACGCCCTCCTCACCGGACTCCAGTCCCAGGTCGACGCCACCCAGGCCGCCGCCGAACAGAAGGGCGCGGAGTGGCAGGCCGCCCAGCAGAAGTTCGACGAGTCGTCGTTCCGTGCGGGTGAGCTGCAGAAGCAGGCGGATGTCGCCAAGGCGAAGGCCGCGAAGTCCAAGCAGCAGGCCGGCCAGCTCGCCGCCCGTCTCGCCCGCACCGGCGGAAGTGACCTCTCCGCCCGACTGTTCTTCAACGGCGGCGAGTCGAAGAGCCTGCTCTCGCAGCTCGGCCTCGCCAGCATGGTCAAGGACCAGTCGGCCGGCCTCTACGACAAGGCCACCCAGGACCAGAATTCTGCGCAGTCCCTCACCGACCAGGCCAATGTGGCCGCGGACGCCCTCAAGGTACTCGCCGCTGTTGCCCAGACCGCGCTCGATGAGGCAAACGCCGCGTCAGAGAAGGCCACCTCCGCCCTCAGTGCGCAGAAGGCCAACAAGGAGCGGCTCGAAGCCCAGCGGGCGATGCTCGTGAGCAACACCGCGACGACGGAGGCCAGCTACCAGGACGGCGTCGAATACCGGGCCGAGGAAGCCAAGAAGCTCAAAGCAGCGCAGGAGGCCGCCGCCGCCAAAGCCGCAGCCGACTGGGTCGCCGCGCATCCGCCGTCGTCCGGGGGCAGCGGCGGGGGCGGTTCGAGCGCGAGCCCGAGTGGATGGGTGCGCCCCTCCGGTGGCCGCGTCAGCAGCCCGTTCGGCTGGCGCGTCAACCCCTACTCGGGCAAGGAAGCATTGCACGCCGGAACGGACCTCGCGCCCGGGTGCAACTCCCCGATCTTCGCCGCCCACGCCGGCACGATCACCTTCGCCGGCCCGAACGGCGGGTATGGCAACTTCATCCTCATGAACAACGGTGACGGAGTTTCCACCGGCTACGGCCACATCGTCAACGGCGGCATCCTGGTGCGGGCCGGGCAGCAGGTGCAGGTGGGCCAGCAGATCGCGAAGGTCGGCAGCACCGGCAATTCCACCGGGTGCCACCTGCACTTCGAGGTGCGCCCCGGCGGTGTGGCGATCGATGCCGCGCCGTTCATGGCCGCACGCGGGGTTTCCTTCTAACCGACTTCACCGGCCGAGCCCGGCGCAATCACCGGCTCGACCATCCGATGTTCTAGTGGTCGCGCTCGGCCGCCAGCTTCTCGATGCCGGCCTGCACGATCGCCTCGGCTTCGGCGGCGTTGCCCCAACCCTCGGTCTTGACCCACTTGCCGGGCTCGAGGTCTTTGTAGTGCTCGAAGAAGTGCTCGATCTCCTTGCGCTGGAACTCCGGAATGTCGTCGACATCCTGGATGTGCGACCAGCGCGGATCCTTCGCCTGCACGGCGATCACCTTGGCGTCTGAGCCGCCGTCATCCGTCATGTTGAAGACGCCGACCGGGCGCACCTTCAGACCGACTCCCGGGAAGAGCGGGTAATCGAGAAGCACGAGCACGTCCACCGGGTCGCCGTCGAGGCCGAGGGTGTTCTCGAAGAAGCCGTAGTCGGTCGGGTAGACGAAGCCGGTGAAGAGCACCCGGTCGAGGAAGACGCGGCCGGTGACGTGATCGACCTCGTACTTGTTCTTGCTCCCCTTGGGGATCTCGATGATCGCGTCGTAGCTGGCCATGAGGGGCGCTCCTAAAGTTCGGTGGATGACGCAATAACGTTATCGGATGACCACACGCCCCCGCCTGACTCCCGCTATCGCCGACGTGCGCTCCGCGGCGCGTGCGTGCCTCGGCGGCATTGAAACCGCGTCTGCATCCCTTCGCTACTACCCTGCCGCCGCCGCTCCTGCCGCTCCTGCCGCTCCGGCCGTTCCTGCCGCTCCGGCCGCTCCTGCCGCTCCTGCCGTTCCGGCCGCTCCGGCCGCTCGAAATGCAGGATCCGGTGTGACTCCTGGGGCAGAAGAGGCGTCCGGGGCGACTTCTGTCACTGGGAGTCCTGCATTTCGCACGGGTACGGCGGGGAATGCAGGGCCAGGACGGGCTGCGCCGGGGATCGCGTCGGTGCTCGTCGCGCTCAGCGGGGGTCCGGACTCGCTCGCGCTGGCAGCCGCCACCGCGTTCGAAGCACCCCGGGTGGGCATCCGCGCCGGGGCGGTGATCGTCGATCATGGACTGCAGGACGGGTCGGCGGATGTCGCGGCTCGGGCCGCCCGCCAGGCCCGTGACCTCGGGCTCGACCCGGTGATCGTCACGCGAGTCGCCGTCGGCACGGCCGGGGGACCGGAGGCGGCCGCCCGCGATGCCCGGTATGCGGCGCTGGCGGAGGCCGCCCGGGATTCCGGGGCATCCGCGGTGCTGCTCGGGCACACCCTCGACGACCAGGCTGAGTCGGTGCTGCTCGGGCTTGCACGCGGAAGCGGGCCCGGGAGCATCACCGGAATGGCGGCGGTGAGCGGCCTTTATCGACGCCCACTGCTCGCAGTCACCCGTGCGACCACCGAGCGGTTCTGCGCCGACTCCGGGCTCGAGCCCTGGAATGACCCGCAGAATGACGACGAGAGATTCACCCGGGTGCGCGTGCGGAAGACCGTGCTGCCGATGCTCGAACGTGAGCTCGGACCGGGCTTCGCGGCGGCGCTCGCCCGCACCGCCGACCTCGCGCGCGAAGACACCGATGCGCTCGACCAGTTCGCCGCCGACCAGCTCGAGGAGCTGGCCGACCACGCCGAAGCGGGCATCTCGCTCGCGGCCAGCGCGCTCGAGCACGACCCGCCGGCCCTGCGCCAGCGCATCATCCGGGCCACAGTCCTCGCCGAGTTCGGGGTGAGTCTCAGCCGTTCGCAGACCCTCGAGGTGTCGCGGCTTGTGACCGACTGGCACGGGCAGTCGACCATCGACCTCCCGGGTCTCAGCGCCGAGAGGGTCGGGGGGCTGCTGCACTTCCGCTCGACGCGCACCTAGGCCAGCCGATGAAAGAATGGGGTCATGGAATACAGCGACATCGCCGATGACCTCGAGAGCGTGCTCATCACCGAGCAGGAGATCCGCGACAAGATCGCCGAGTTGGCCCGTCGCATCGAGGCCGACTACCTGGGGGAGCGACTGCTGCTCGTGGGGGTGCTTCGCGGCGCCGTGATGGTGATGGCCGACCTCGCGCGGGAGCTCACGCTGCCGATCGAGATGGACTGGATGGCGGTCTCGTCGTATGGCTCCGGTACCGAGTCATCCGGGGTCGTACGTATCCTCAAGGACCTCGACACCGACCTGCACGGCCGCAAGGTGCTCATCGTCGAGGACATCATCGACTCGGGGCTCACCCTCTCGTGGCTGCGCGCCAACCTCGGGATGCGCGGCGCCGACTCCGTGGAGATCTGCGCGCTGCTGCGCAAGCCGGCGGCAGCCAAGCTCGCCGTCGACGTGCGGTACGTCGGTTTCGAGATCCCCAACGCCTTCGTCGTGGGGTACGGCCTCGACTACGCGGAGAAGTACCGCAACTACCGCGACATCGGGATCCTCGCACCGCACGTCTACGCGTAGAACCCCTCGTCTCGATAGGGGCGCACTACTCGGCCAGCGGGATGCGGGCCGTGAGGGAGCCTGCGTCGCGATGCGGTCGCGCCCCGTTCACGGATCAGGAGTCGCGAGACCCTTGTGGCGCGTCGGCCCTCCAAGCACGGCGTGTCGCGCGAATCTCCTGATCCGCGAACGGGACGGGGCCGGGACACCCCGAGGGGAAAATTTTCGACGAGTGCGGCCAGGGGCGGCCGAGCCCCGGCCGGGTCTCGACGGGGGCGCTGGGCGCCCTGCTCGACCAACGGGGATACGGTCGTCGGGCGCCCTGCTCGACCAACGGGGATACCGGCGCCGGGTGCCCTGCTCGACCAACGCGGATACGGGCGCTGGGCGCCCTGCTCGTCCAGCGGGTTCGGGGATTACGCCCACGGCAAACATGCAGCAGCCACCCAGTACCGCTCGGGTAGCCTTGGCGTCACATTCTTCGTCAGAAAGGTGCCGGGCGTGATCCCCGGAACACTATGGATTTCAAGCGATTTCTCCGCGGCCCGCTGATCTACATCCTGCTGGCAGTCATCGTCGTGTCGGTCGGATTCAGCCTCCTCAGCGGCTCCGGATTCAAAGAGATCACGACCAAGGACGGCCTCGCCCTCCTCCAAGACGACAAGGTCGCCTCGGCCAAGATCGTCGACAGCGAACAGCGCGTTGACCTCACTCTGGCCACCGCCGGAGCCGACGGCAAGCAGGTGCAGTTCTACTACGCCACCGCCCGCGGCGCCGACATCGTCAAGGCCGTGGACTCCTCCGGCGCCAAGTACGACGACCAGGTCGACAAGGGCAACTGGCTGTCGTCGCTTCTCGGTCTCGTCATCCCGTTCATCATCATCGGCCTGATCTTCTGGTTCCTTCTCTCCAGCATGCAGGGCGGCGGATCCAAGGTCATGCAGTTCGGCAAGTCCAAGGCCAAGCTCGTCTCCAAGGAGAGCCCCAAAGTCACGTTCGCGGATGTCGCGGGTGCCGACGAGGCGATCGAGGAACTCGAGGAGATCAAAGACTTCCTGAAGGATCCGGCCAAGTTCCTCGCGGTCGGCGCACGCATCCCCAAGGGAGTGCTGCTCTACGGCCCTCCCGGCACCGGCAAGACGCTCTTGGCCCGCGCTGTCGCCGGTGAGGCGAACGTGCCGTTCTACTCGATCAGCGGATCGGACTTCGTCGAGATGTTCGTCGGAGTCGGCGCGAGCCGCGTGCGCGACCTCTTCGCCCAGGCCAAGGAGAACTCCCCGGCGATCATCTTCGTCGACGAGATCGACGCCGTCGGACGCCACCGCGGATCCGGCATGGGTGGCGGCCACGACGAGCGCGAGCAGACTCTCAACCAGCTGCTCGTCGAGATGGACGGGTTCGACGTCAAGACGAACGTCATCCTCATCGCGGCGACGAACCGTCCCGACATCCTCGACCCCGCGCTGCTGCGCCCCGGTCGCTTCGACCGCCAGATCGGAGTGGATGCTCCCGACCTCCTCGGCCGCAAGCAGATCCTCGAGGTGCACGGCAAGGGCAAGCCCCTCGCGGCCGGAGTCGACCTCGAGGTGCTCGCGCGCAAGACGCCGGGATTCACCGGAGCCGACCTGGCGAACGTGCTGAACGAGGCCGCGCTCCTCACCGCCCGCTCGAACGCGCAGCTCATCGACAACCGGGCCCTGGATGAGGCCGTCGACCGCGTGATGGCCGGACCCCAGCGCCGCACCCGCGTGATGCGCGACCAGGAGAAGCTCATCACCGCCTACCACGAGGGCGGACACGCCCTCGTCGCCACGGCGATGCGCAATACCGACCCCGTCACCAAGGTCACCATCCTTCCCCGAGGTCGTGCGCTCGGCTACACGATGGTGCTGCCGCTCGAAGACCGCTACTCCATCAGCCGAAACGAGCTGCTCGACCAGCTCGCCTACGCGATGGGTGGCCGTGTCGCAGAGGAGGTCGTGTTCCACGACCCCACAACCGGGGCATCCAACGACATCGAGAAGGCCACGTCGACCGCGCGCAAGATGGTGACCGAGTTCGGCATGTCGTCGAACATCGGATCGGTCAAGCTGGGCTCCGGATCGGGCGAGATGTTCCTCGGCCGTGACATGGGCAGCCAGCGCGACTACTCCGAGCGGCTCTCCGAGCAGGTCGATGCCGAGGTGCGCACCCTCATCGAGAACGCGCACAACGAGGCCTGGGAGGTTCTCAACGAGAACCGCGACATCCTTGACAAGCTCGCGACGGCCCTCCTCGAGAAGGAGACCCTCGACCACACCGAGCTCGCCGAGATCTTCAAGGACGTCAAGAAGATGCCCGAGCGGCCCCAGTGGCTGTCGAGCACCAAGCGCCCGGTGTCGGCCCTTCCCCCCGTGCTCGTGCCGCAGAAGGCGCCGATCGACGCCGGAGTGGTGGATGGCGGAGTCACGTCGGAGCCGGCGAAGAAGGCGCGCGAGCCACGCCCGCGCAAGCGCCCCGACATCGCCACCGCGTAGTCCCGCTGCGCTGTCTCCCTCTACGCTCGTAGACGTGAGTATCGATACCGCACGGATCGAGGCTGCCGTTCTCGAGATCCTCGCCGCGATCGGCGAGGATCCGGCTCGGCCGGGACTGCTGAGCACTCCGAAACGCATCGCCGAGTCGTACGGCGAGTTCTTCTCCGGGCTCGGCGTCGACCCGCTCGACCACCTCGCGCCCAGTGTGGACTTCATCGCCGACACCCCTGAGGCCGGCGAACTGGTGCTCCTTCGCGACATCGAATTCCGTTCCATGTGCGAACACCACCTTCTGCCGTTCACCGGGGTCGCCCACCTCGCCTATCTTCCGGGTGCCCGAATCGTCGGCCTCGGTTCCCTCGTCCGGGTCGTCGAAACCCTCGCCGCTCGTCCGCAGCTGCAGGAGCGGCTTACCGAGGAGATTGCGGATGCGCTCGAGGCCGGCCTCGACGCGCGCGGAGTGCTCGTGGTGCTCGATGCCAGCCACGGATGCGTCACCGCGCGGGCGAGCCGCCAGGTGCACTCGACGACCGTCACCCTCGCGAGTCGCGGCATCCTCTCCCAGCCGGCGGAGCGGGCCGAGATCATGGCACTGATCGGGGCGACACCGTGAGCGGCGAACTGGTCTCTCTCCGGCCGTATCGTCCGGTCGGTCTCTCCCGGCCCCGCATCATGGGAATCGTCAACGTGACCCCTGACTCCTTCAGCGACGGCGGCCTCTACCTCTCGCAGGATGCCGCGATCGCCCACGGCGAGCAGCTCGTGACCGCCGGGGCCCAGCTCGTGGACGTCGGCGGGGAGTCGACCCGGCCAGGGGCCGTGCGCGTCTCCGCGGTCGAAGAGCAACGCCGGGTTCTGCCCGTGATCGAGGCGCTCGTCGACCGGGGCATCCCGGTGAGTGTCGACACCATGAATGCGTCGACCGCGCTCGCCGCCGCCGAACTGGGGGCGGTCATCATCAACGACGTGTCGGCCGGTCTCGCCGACCCGGGTATGGCGAGAGTCGCAGCCGAGACCGGGCTCCACTTCATCGCGAGCCACTGGCGGGGGCCGAACGCCCCCGGCGACACGAGCCGCCCGAGCACCACCTATGGGAACGTGCTGAGGGATGTGCGCACTGAGCTGAAGAACCGGGTGGCGGAGCTCATCGTCAACGGGGTGCGGCCGGACCGCATCATCCTCGATCCCGGCATCGGCTTCGCCAAGACCGCCGAGCAGAACTGGCAGCTGCTCTCCAACATCGCCGCCCTCAGCACCATCGGATACCCAGTGCTGATCGGGGCTTCCCGCAAGAGATTCCTGGCCCCGCTCGTCGAGCCGGACGCCCCGACCTCGGCCCGCGATACCGCGACGGCCACCATCAGTGCGCTGGCCGCCCAGTCCGGAGTGTGGGGGGTTCGCGTGCACAATGTCGCCGCAACGAAGGATGCCCTCGACGTGTGGGAGGCGATGCAACCGTGACCGACCGCAATCCGACCGAACAGGACTCGCCGATGGACAGCATCCGACTCGAGGGTCTTCGCATCTTCGCCCACCACGGCGTGCTCGAGTTCGAGCGGGAGAACGGCCAGGAGTTCGTCATCGACCTCGAGATCGCGGTCGATCTCGCACCGGCAGCGGCCTCCGACGACGTGACCAAGACCATCCACTACGGCGAGTTGGCCGAGGCCGTGTACGCGGCGGTCCAGGCTGACGCGGTGGATCTCATCGAGACTGTGGCGGAACGGGTCGCCGCCATCGTCCTCGGCTACGAGCGGGCCAAGCGGGTCACCGTCACCATCCACAAGCCTGCGGCGCCGATCACCGTGCCCTTCGGCGACGTCTCGGTGACCATCACCCGCAGCCGCCCGATCGGCCCCACCCCGTGAGGCGCCGCATCGTGCTGCCCGTCGTCATCGCGCTCGGCTCAAACCTGGGCGATCGGGAAGAGAACCTGCGGGCCGCCGTGCGCGACATCGTCGCTCTCGACGGCGTCTCGGTGACCGCGGTCTCCGGCATCGTGCAGTCCCACGCCGTCAAACCGACGGGAACGGATGCCGCGGCCCCCGACTACCTCAACGCCGTGATGCTCGTTCAGAGCGCCCTCCACCCCGAGGCCCTGCTCGTGGAGCTTAATCGCATCGAGGCAGACCACGGCCGGGTGCGGGTCGAGCGGTGGGGCGATCGGACCCTCGACCTCGACATCATCGACTTCGCCGGGCTGGAACGCGACTCCGATGACCTCACGCTTCCGCATCCGAGGGCCTGGGAGCGCGCCTTCGTGGTCGTGCCCTGGTTGCAGGCCGACCCGGATGCCGTCATTCGCGGGCGCGGTCGCATCGATTCGCTGCCGGTCGCGACGTCGACCGAGGTGTGGTCCTACGACTCGCCGCCGCTTTGGATTGCGTCATGAAGCGGGGCGCGTCATGAAGCGGACGAACATCACCACCCTCGTGCTGCTCGCGCTCATCGGCGGCATCGGTGGCGGATTCGTCGAGACTCTCCTCGCCGCTGCGGGGCGCCCGATCGTGCTCCCTCCGCTCACTCTCGGGCTCGCCCTCCTGGCCATCGGGATCATGGTGGTCGTGCTCGCCCTGCCCATCCGGAGGCTCACCCGCGGCAAGGCGACTCAGCCGATCGATCCGTTCTATTCGACGCGGGTGCTCGTGCTCGCCAAGGCCAGTGCGCTGAGCGGGTCGCTGGTTACCGGATTCGGAGCCGGGGTGCTCGTCTACCTGCTGTCGCGATCGGTGGTGCCGGGGGCGGGATCCGTCGGGCTCGCCGTTGCCACGCTGGTCGGCGCTGCCGGTCTCCTGGCCGGGGGCCTCGTAGCAGAGCACATGTGCACGATCCCGCCGAGCGACGACGATGACGACCAGGGCGACCGCGCCGTGCGGGTTCGGCCGTAGGGTGGGCAGCATGGAACGACTCGAACTGCCCGGCGTCACCTGGAGACGCGTCTCCCCCCGGCTCGTCTGGGTCGAGATAGCTGGAGGCGCCGGCTTCTTGGTGGTCGTGCTTGCCGCCGGCGTCGTGATGTTCCTGTTGCAGGTCTGGATCGTCGTCGCCGTGATCGCCGCCATCGCCGTGACCGCGATCGTCAATCTCGCGCTCACCCCTCGTCGTGTGCGGTCCATCGGCTACCAGCTGCGCGAGGACGACCTCTTGTTCCGCCGTGGCATCATGTGGCAGCGCTTCGTCGCAGTGCCCTACGGACGCATGCAACTGGTGGACATCAACCGGGGTCCGATCGCCCGCGGACTCGGACTGAGCGAGCTGAAGTTCGTGACCGCGGCGGCCGCGGCCGGCGTGACCATCCCCGGCCTCACCGAGGCGGAGGCGGAGCAACTGCGTGACCACCTCGTGTCGGTTGCGGAGAGCCGCCGGGCCGGGCTGTGAGCGAACCCGAGATCTCGGCTCCGGTTTCCGTGCCGACGGTCGTCGCGCGGCTCACCGATGGCGAATGGCACCGCCTGCACCCGGCGACGCCGCTGCTGAAAGGCGGCTTCGTGCTCATCGTGGTGCTCGGTTATGTCGTGAGCAACCTCCGCGAGCGCGTGCTCGGCCTGTTCCTCCCCCGGTTCGACGATGGCGGCGATCCGGTCGACTACGTGCTGAGCCATGGCATCATCCTTCAGGTGCTCGGAGGCGTCGCCCTGCTCCTCATCGTGTTGATCACCGGCTTTTACGTCTCCTGGCGCATGCACACGTTCCGCATCACCAGCGAGGTCGTCGAGGTGCGTTCGGGCATCCTGTTCCGCACCAATCGCAAGGCCAGGCTCGACCGCATCCAGGGCATCAACATCGTGCGTCCCTTCATCGCGCGCCTGTTCGGGGCCGCGAAACTCGAGATCAGCCAGGCCGGCCACGATGCGAACGTGCACCTCTCGTACCTCTCATCGGCGGCGGCAGACGACCTGCGCCGGGAGATCCTGCGCCGGGCATCCGGCACCCGCGCCGCCGAGCGGGCTGCAGTCGCCCCGGTCGGTACCCTGCTGGATCGCCGCGTGAACGAGCTGCTCGCGCCGGAACTGGACCCGGATGCCGCGCCGCCGGAGTCCGTGGTGAAGATCCATCTCGGCCGGCTCTTCGGGTCGATGCTGCTCGGCACCGGTACCGTGTTCGCGGTGCTCGTCGTGATCGGGGCCGCGATCTGGATCTCGGCGACCGGTCGCCTGTATGTGCTGTTCTTCGCCCTTCCAGGCATCATCGGATTCGGGGGGTACTACGCGCGCAGGTTCTCGCAGTCGCTGCGGTACACGATCGCCGGCACTCCGGATGGCGTCCGCGTCGGCTTCGGGCTCTTCTCCACGAGCAACGAGACCCTGCCGCCGGGGCGCATCCACTCGATCGAAGTGAGCCAGTCGCTGCTCTGGCGGCCGGCCGGCTGGTGGCAGATCCGGGTGAACAGGGCCAGCCACACCTCGAGCCGGGGTTCCGCGAACCAGGCGAACACCACGATCCTGCCAGTGGGGAACCTCGCGGACGTCACCGCCGTGCTGAAGCTCATGCTGCCGGAATTCATCGGTGAGGAGACCAGTGCCTTCATCGAGAGCGGCATGACATCCCGGGGTTCCGACGGCTTCACGAACTCACCACGGCGGGCGGCCTGGCTTCGCCCGTTCTCGTGGCGTCGCAATGGATTCGCGATCGTGCCCGGCTCGTTACTGCTCCGCAAGGGAGCGATCTGGCGGCGCCTCATCATCGTGCCCCAGCCGCGGCTGCAGAGTGTCGGATTGCACCAGGGGCCCTTGCTGCGGAGCCTGCGTCTCGCGTCGATCCACCTCCACACGGTGAACGGACCGATCACCGCGGATATCGGTGCCGTGGATCGAGACGCCGCGCTCGCCTTCTTCACCGAGGTCGCCGACGTGGCCGTTCGTGCCGGTCAGTCGGACACTTCTCACCGCTGGCGGGCCGGGGAGCTTCCCGCATGAGCTTCGACAGCCTGTCCGATCCCGATCTGCCGGCCTCCGATCGCGAGGAGGATGTTCGCCGCCGTTCCGGTCGGCTCGGGATCGGGATCGTCGGAGCCGGCCGGGTCGGCCCGGTTCTCGGAGCCGCGCTCGCCGGAGCCGGCCATGCCGTCGTCGGCATCTCCGCGATCTCGGAGTCCAGCCGGGAGCGCGCGGAGGCGATGCTGCACGGGGTGCCGATCCTCGACGTGCCGGCGATCATCGAACGAAGCGAGCTGGTGATCCTCGCCGTGCCTGCCGCGGAACTTCCCGCGCTCGTGGCCGGCCTGGCGTCCACCGGGGCCTGGCAGCCGGGGCAGCTCGTGCTGCACACCGCTGCCGAGTACGGCACCGCGGTGCTCGCTCCCGCCGTCGCGGCCGGCGTGATCCCGCTCGCCATCCATCCGGCCGTCTCCTTCACCGGCACGACCATCGATATCTCACAGCTCGTGGGCGCCTACTTCGCGGTGACCGCGCCGGCACCGGTGCAGCCCATCGGGCAGGCACTGGTGGTGGAGATGGGCGGGGAGCCGATCATCATCGCGGAGGAGGATCGTCCGGCCTACGCCGAGGCTATCGCCACGGCCACCAGCTTCTCGAGCGCCATCGTCGACCAGGCCACCACCCTGCTCGCCTCGATCGGCATCGAGGCTCCCGGAGCCGTGCTCGGTCCGCTCGTGCGCTCCTCCGTCGAGAACGCGCTTCGCCGCTCGCACTGACGGGTCCGCCGGCCACCGGCACGCGGGGCACTACCATCGAGGGATGCCCATCGCCGTAGCCGAGACCATTTCCGAGCTGCGCACGATCACCGGGCGGGCACGGGCCGAGGGCAAGCGGGTCGCACTCGTTCCCACGATGGGCGCTCTCCACGCTGGCCATCTCGCGTTGGTGCGCCGGGCCACCGAGATGGCGGATGTGGTGATCGTCTCGATCTTCGTCAATCCCCTGCAGTTCGGTCCGACCGAGGACATCGACCGCTACCCCCGCACCCTGCCCGAGGATCTCGCCCAGCTGGAGCCACTCGGCGTCAGTGCCGTCTTCGCGCCGACGGTGCTGGAGATGTACCCGACCGGCGCCAGCGACACCAGGGTCACCGCGGGGCGGGTCGGGTCGCTGTACGAGGGTCGAACCCGGGCCGGCCACTTCGACGGAGTGCTCACCGTCGTCTCCAAACTGCTCAACATCGCCCAGCCCGACGTCGTGTTGTTCGGCCAGAAGGATGCGCAGCAGGTCTTCCTCGTCAAGCGCATGATCGTCGACCTCGACCTGCCGATCGCGGTCGAGGTCGTGCCGACAGTCCGAGAGGACGACGGCCTCGCCCTCTCGAGCCGCAACCGATTCCTCGACGCGAAGGAGAGGCGGGCGGCGCGGGGGCTGTCCATCGCTCTCGAGGCTGCCGAGTCATCCGCCGACCGGGGCATCGACGCCGTACTCGCCGCGGCCCAGTCCGTGCTCATGGGGGAACACCTCGTGGAGTTGGACTACCTGGTGATCGTCGACCCCGAGACCTTCCTCCCGGTCGACGACGACCACCAGGGGCGGGCGATCGTGCTTGTCGCCGCCCGCGTGGGCACCACGCGCCTCATCGACAACGAGGCGATCTTCCTCGCAGGCATCCACTCCTGACGGGGCGCCCGTCGGCCCTCCGTTCGCGAACGGCCCTTTCCGGGCCATCACGGACTGCGCGGGCCGGCGGGCCGACCCGGTGTGTCCGCAATCGCCCGGAAATCGGATGCGGTCGGTGCTCACCAGCGCCGGAAGCGTCGAGCCGCCGCACCAACCCTGTCGTCACCGGCGCCCCGTCGCCCGAACGCCGCCGGTAAACTCGTCGAGCCGCAACCCTCAGGAGCCCACACGCATGACCGAGCAGACCCCGCCGCCAGAGCCGACCGAAGAAGAGCTCTCCGAGCAGACCGTGGTGCGCCTCGGCAAGCGTGAGCGGCTGATCTCCTCCGGTGCCGAGGCCTATCCCGTCGGGCTGCCGATCACCACGACGATCCCGGCGGTACGGGCCCAATATGAGGGCCTCGAGACGGATGCGGCCACCGGCGTCACCGTGGGCCTCGCCGGCCGCGTCGTGCACCTCCGCAACACGGGCAAGCTCTGCTTCGCGTCGCTGCAGTCCGGCGACGGATCCCGCGTCCAGGCCATGGTCTCGCTCGCCGAGGTGGGGGAGGAATCCCTCGCGGAGTGGAAGGATCTCGTCGATCTCGGCGACCATCTCTTCGTCTCCGGTGAAGTGATCTCCAGCCGCCGCGGCGAACTGAGCGTCCTCGTGAAAGAGTGGAAGATCGCCGCGAAGACGCTTCGTCCGCTGCCCAACCTCCACGTGGAGCTCAACGAGGAGACCCGCGTGCGAGCCCGGTACCTCGACCTGATCGCTCGAGAGGGTGCGCGCAAGATGGTGCGCGACCGCTCGGCATCCGTCGCCTCTCTGCGCAAGACCTTCGCCGACCACGGCTACATCGAGGTGGAGACCCCGATGCTGCAGACCATGCACGGCGGGGCATCCGCTCGGCCGTTCGTGACCCACAGCAACGCCTTCGACACCGAGCTGTTCCTGCGCATCGCGCCGGAGCTTTTCCTCAAGAGGGCGGTCGTCGGCGGTATCGAGCGGGTATTCGAGATCAACCGCAACTTTCGTAACGAGGGCGCCGACTCCACCCACTCGCCCGAATTTGCGATGGTGGAGGCCTACCAGGCCTACGGCGACTACAACCAGATGGCGGATCTCACCCAGGAGATGATCCAGAAGGCCGCGCTCGCCATCGGCGACAGCCTCGTCGTCACGCTGGCGGATGGCACGGACTACGACTTCGGCGGGGAGTGGGACCGCATCTCGATGCTCGACTCGCTGAACGCGGCATCCGGCTGGCAGATCACGGCGCACACTCCACTCGACGAGCTGCGGGGGTATGCCGACTCCGTGGGCGTCGAGGTCGGACAGCCGACACCCGGCAAGTACATCGAGGAACTGTGGGAGCACTTCGTGAAGCCCGGGCTCACGCGCCCGACCTTTGTGATGGACTTCCCGGTAGACACGTCCCCTCTCGTGCGCGATCACCGCACGCAACCCGGGCTGGTCGAGAAGTGGGACCTCTATGTGCGCGGCTTCGAGCTCGCCACGGGGTATTCCGAACTCGTCGACCCGGTGATCCAGCGTGAGCGGTTCGTCGAGCAGGCGAAGCTCGCCGCGGCCGGCGACCCAGAGGCAATGCGTCTCGACGAAGAGTTCCTGCGGGCGCTCGAGTACGGGATGCCGCCCTCCGGGGGCATGGGCATGGGTGTCGATCGCCTGCTGATGGCCCTTTCCGGACTCGGCGTGCGCGAGACCATCCTCTTCCCGTTGGTGAAATGATGACCGTCCCGCCGGTCGAGCCCAAGGATCCGAGGAAGCCCTCGGTCACCCGCATCTGGCTCTGGATCGGCGTCGCCGGCGTGGGGCTCTATTCGATCGTGCAGGGCGTCCTCGGCATCATGAGGCACGGCTGACATTCCCCCAGCCTCACGACGTATCCTGTTGACGTGATCGAAAACTTCTGGGCCAACGCGGCGTACTCGTTGATCCCGACGATCCTGCTCGGGCTGATCTTCTGGCTCGTCATGCGCTCGATCTTCCGGGCGGACCGCACCGAGCGCACGGTCTATGCCGAGATCGAGGCCGAGGAGCGTGCCCGCTTCGAGGCGGAGAACGCGGACGCGGCCAGTCCCGCCATTCGTTCGTCTACTCGCGAGCCCTGAGTCGCACGTTCGGCATCTCGGGCGCCGGCAGCGGCCGCCCGTCATAGCCGCGCACGGTGCCGAAACGACCCGCTTCGGTCGCGCCGCCCACGACATCCGCCTGCCAGTCCTGACGGAAGGCCACGATCTCCTCGTGGCTGCGCCCGATGAAGTTCCACCACATCACGATGCTCTCGCCCAACGGCTCGCCGCCGATCAGCAGCAGGCGCACCGGTGCGTCCCCGGCTTCGAGGCGCAGGATGTCGCGGCCAAGTCCCGCGACACCGAGATGTGACGGCGGCACGACCTCGCCGTCGAGGAGGAGGCTGCCCGCATCCACCAGCACTCCGTGCTCGAACCGCGGATCGACGGGCAGATCGATGGATGCCCCGGCCGGCAGGTCCACTTGCGCACCGACCAGCGCGCTGAAGACAGCCGCGGAAGAGCGCTGCCCCACGAGCGAGCCGATGAAGACCCTCACAGTGGCGGCCCCGAAATCGGCGGCGACGGGCACGAAGTGCTCGAAGAACGGCGAGCGGTGCCGCGACGCGTCGGGCAGGGCGATCCACAGTTGGGCTCCGTGCAGGAGGGCGGTGGACGCCGTGGACACCTCGGAGTGCGCGATGCCCCGCCCCGCCGTCATGAGATTGAGCTCACCCGGGCGCACGAGCGCGTGGCTCCCCACACTGTCGCGGTGGTCGATGTCGCCGTTGCCGGGCACCCCAGCGAACAGCCAGCTCACGGTCTGCAGGCCGGTATGCGGATGCGGCGGCACGACCATCCCGCCTCGGTGGGCCACCACATCCGGACCATAGTGGTCGACGAAACACCAGGCGCCGATGAGCGACTTGCGCCGCTGGGGGAGCGTGCGCCGCACGATCATCGCGCGGGGGCCGCCGAGGGGAACGTCACGCGGCTCGAGGATCTCGATGCCTCTGGATGAGAGGGGTGCCGGATCCTCGAGCAGCTCCGCCGGGTGCTTCTCGAGGTTGCTCATGCCGAAATGCTACGCGGGTCAGTTCCCGGGCCCCACGCAAACCACCTCCCGTTTTTCCGACCACCTCCCTGTCGAAACAGGGTGGTGGTGAGAAAAACGGGAGGTGGTGAGGGGGAGGCGCTCGCGAGGTCGAGCTACGCGGGTAACGCCGCCGAGCCGACTGTCGCCGCCGAGCCGACTGACGCCCCCGAGCCGACTGACGCCGCCGTGTTGGCCAGCACCGGCACGCGCACCGTAGTGGTGTCTGACGCGACCTCCGGGATCGTCGAGTCTGAGGCATCCGGAGCGCCGCGGTCGATCGTCGTGGCCAGCGGTTTCTCCTGCACGAAGGCCAGGAGCACGGCCGCGACCAGCACGAGCGGCACCAGGTAGAGGAAGATCGGCGCGAGAGACTCGTTGTAGGCGCCCACGATGATGTCGCGGATGCCCTGAGGCAGTGCGTTCACCACCGCGGGGGTGAGCGAGTTGGATCCCGCGCCGCCGGTGGACCCGGCCGGGAGATTCTCGGCAAGGCTCGCCGTGAGGCGGGAGACGAACAGGCTCCCCACGACGGCCGACCCGAGGGACGATCCGATCTGGCGGAAGAAGTTGTTCGACGCCGTCGCGGTGCCGACCTGCGAGACGGGGAACGAGTTCTGCACTACCAGGATCAGGATCTGCATGCTCATGCCGAGCCCGAGTCCCATGATCGCGAGGTAGACGCAGATGATCCAGACGGCGGTGGTGGCCAGCAGGGTCGAGAGCAGCGTGAGCCCCACGGCGACCAGCACGGTTCCGATGATCGGGATCGCCTTGTAGCGACCGGTCTTCGACACGATCTGGCCCGAGACGATGGATGACAGGAGCAGCGCGCCCATCATCGGGATCATCAGGAACCCGGCCTGCGTGGCGCCGACGCCGGTCACCATCTGCAGGTAGGTGGGCATGTAGGCGAGGGCTCCGAACATCGCGACACCGGTGATAAGGCCGGCCGCGGTGGTCAGGTTGAAGTTGCGGTTCTTGAACAGGTGCAGCGGGATCACCGGCTCAGCGGCCCGGCGCTCGATCAGCACGAAGGCCACGGCCGCGACCACTGTGCCGGCGATGAGGCCGATGATGATGGGCGAGTTCCAGTCGTAGGTGTTGCCGCCCCAGGTGGTGAAAAGCACGAGGCAGGTGGCCGCGAGGGCGAGTACCGTCATGCCGGCGTAGTCGACCTTCGGGTTGCGGGTGGTGCCCTTTGGCAGCTTGAGGAAGAAGACGGCCGAAGCGATGGCGATGATGCCGAGCGGGATGTTCATCCAGAACGCCCAGCGCCAGCCGGGTCCGTCGGTGAAGAATCCGCCGAGCAGGGGGCCGGCGACCGAGGAGACGGCGAAGACCGCACCCATGATGCCGGAGTACTTGCCGCGCTCGCGAGCCGGTACGACATCGGCGATGATCGCCTGGGCGAGGATCATGAGGCCACCGCCGCCGAGGCCCTGGATAGCGCGGCCCACGATGAGGGCGGTCATCGAGTCGGCGAGGCCACCGACGACCGATCCGACGAGAAAGAGCCCGATCGCGATGATGAAGAGCGACTTGCGCCCGATCAGGTCGCCGAGCTTTCCGTAGACCGGCATCACGATGGTGGAGGCGAGGATGTAGGCCGTCGTCACCCAGAGCATGTGGCTCACGCCGTCGAGCTGGCCGACGATCGTCGGAAGCGCGGTGGAGAAGATGGTCTGGTCGAGCGATGCCAGAAGCATCGCGACCATGAGGCCGGCGAATACCAGCAGCACGTTGCGTTTGGCGGTCGGGGTGACCGTGGTGGTTGTCATGAAACTCTCTCCATTACTGTGCGGAGCAGGTCGACTGCCCGGGTGTAGTTCTCGCGCGGGTCACCCGAGGTGCCGCGCGGCCATTTCTTCATCGCGACCCGCATGGCCGAGAGGCAGACGCTGAGCAGGATCTGCGCGGCCTCCTGCCGTTCCTCTGGCGTGTAGCTCGCGAAGTTCGGTTCCGTGCTGAGCCACTCGCCGACGACAAGACCGAGACGGTCTTCCATGGCGCTCACCCGCATGATCTGGCGGGTGAGAAGCTGCGGATACTTCTCGAGCACCATCCGGCGAAGGTCGCGGCTGTCGTCGATGGTCGAATCCGCCACCACCGAATAGACGAGGGATGCCACGTCGTGCAGCACGTCGTCGGAGCGGTGGTTCGACAGGTGCTCGATCGCCTCTTCGCTGACTTCGCCGGAATCGATGCCGAGCACGGCATCCTCCTTCGACGCGAAGTAGTTGAAGAAGGTGCGGGACGACACGTTGGCACGGTCGCTGATGGCATCGACCGTGGCGTGCTCGAGCCCGATTTCGAGAGCGAGCTCAGCTGCGGCCGCGTAGATCGTGCGGAAGGTCGCGGCGCGCTTGCGCTCGCGGATCCCGACCTCGACAATTTCGTTCATGAATGCATTCTTGCACACTCTGCAAAACAGCGCAAACTGCAAAATTGCGGGGGTGCAGCCTGCGAGCGCGTCCGAAAATGCAGGAGATTCACCACCGGTGGGGCCCAACGCCGCGAAACACATCACATTGTGGCGAATCTCCTGCGTTTTCGTGAGCGCGCGAGGAACGGCTAGGCGACGACGAGCAACTCCCCGACCTCGCATTCCAGCGCGCCACAGATGGCCGAGAGCGTGGAGAAGCGGATGGCACGCGCCCGGTCGTTCTTCAGCACGCTCAGGTTGACGATGCTGAGGCCCACCAGCTCGCTGAGTCTTGTGAGCGTCATCCCCCGCTCCGCGAGGAGTTCGTCGAGACGGCAGTGGATCCCGGTCTCCTCCTCCACTAGATCAGCCCCTCTGTGTCGCGCTGCAGCGCAAGCTTCTGCTGACGCAGCCGCGCGGCATCGGCCTGAAGGGTCTCGCCGTAGCGGAACGCGATCCCGATGGCAACGATCGCGAGGGCGGCGCCGAGCGGCCAGAAATCGATCGAGAGGCCCTGGGCGGGAAGCGGCCAGCCGATCTCATTCCCGCTGCCCGGTACAACGTACTTGTCGTCGATCGTCCAGCCGGTGACGGTGAGCGCCGTCGCAGAAACTATGAGGCCACCGATGCCGCTGCAGACCTGCCAGAGAATGCCGCCGACACCGATCGCCGCGGCGGTGCCGAAGGCGGTCTTCGACAGGACTCGACCGAAGGGATCGCCGCGAAGCAGGCGCGCGGCCAGCACCGCGACCGCGACCCCGATCGCCACGACCATCGTGCCCTGGAACAGCTCGGCGGCGGCGAGCCAGATCCTCGCATCAAGGCCGAGTCCGGTGAGGCTGACATCGGCTACCTCGAAGCCGCCCCCGGCAACCTGCACCACTGGCGCGGGGTCCAGCTTCACCGAGGGCGTGAGCGCCGGCCAGAACACCTGCACCGGCATGGCGGTCTCGACGGTGGGGGCCAAGAGGTCGAATCCTGCGGCAAGAAGGGTGAAGACGGTGCCCACTACCGCCTCGATCACCGCAATCCAGTAGATGACGCGAAGGAGCGATGGCTTGCGCGGAGCGAATGGGTCCCGGGCCATCAGACGAGTCCCTCGACGTCGCGCTGCAAGCGCTCGCCGTATCCGAAGGCGAGCCCGACGAGCAGCAGGCAGACGCCGATGCCGAGCGGCGTGCCATCCACGGTGCCGATGATCGGCCAGAATCCGCGCACCCCGTTCAACTGGTCGGCGGCCATCCAGGCAGCGAGCAATCCGAGACCTCCGTAGAGCAGCCCGCCGATCAGCAGAATCGCACCCGAGATCGCCACGATGAGGCTCAGCGACCGCCGGAACGCTCGCCCGCGAAGCAGCCGCCAGGCGAGCAGTGCGATGGATGCCGCGATCGCGGCCTGGGTGAGCACGCCGGCGACGCGCGCAATCGTGGCGAGCGCGACGGTGCCCGAGTCGAGGCCGGAGACCACCACCGACGCCGAGTCATAGCCGCCGCTCACGATGGATGCGGATCCGCGATCCGCCGCTGCGGGCAGGGTGTGGTCGAGCGCAAGGGTCAGCGGCGTCGTGCCTGAGGCGAGCGACGAGATGACGGCGCCCAATCCGAAGACGAGGGTGAACAGCCCCGCGGCGACGGCGAGGGCGAGGAAGATCCACACGGTGACGCGGCTTGCGGCCACGAGTGCGCCCTTCCCGGCGAGTTGGTCGGTCTGCGACATGATGCTCTCCTAACGACAATCGATAACAACGATAAACGTTAACTTAGAGGGGAATTGGATCTGTCGTCAAGCCGTCGAGTCGCTATTTTCGAGAGGGGGCGGAGTTTGCATATTCCTCCGCGATCCCGGAAACTCCTCGGGCGCGTCACGCGACGGCGGTTCCGAAAACGCAGGAGATTCGCCACCAAACGCCACGGAATGCCGCGAGGAGGGCACGTTCGTGGCGGATGTCCTGCGTTTTGGGAGCCGCCCGGGGGAGCGCCCGCAGAACCGCCGCGGGAAACACCGCCGGAAGGCGCTACGACGGCCGCCAGGAGTGGCACTCAGGATGCCGTCACGCCTTGGGCGAACACAGGCAGTAAACGCAGGGTCTGCTGGTTACTCTCTCTATAACGGCGCCACACCTGCATCGGTGCCAGAGGAGCAAACATGTTCGAACGATTTACCGACCGAGCCCGCCGGGTGGTCGTCTTGGCGCAAGAAGAAGCCAAGATGCTCAACCACAACTACATCGGCACCGAGCACATCCTGCTTGGTCTCATCCATGAGGGTGAGGGCGTCGCAGCCAAGGCGCTCGAGTCGCTCAACATCTCGCTGGACGCCGTGCGCGAGCAAGTCCAGGACATCATCGGCCAGGGTCAGCAGCAGCCGACCGGCCACATCCCCTTCACGCCCCGTGCGAAGAA
Source organism: Lacisediminihabitans sp. FW035 (assembly GCF_054880895.1). Taxonomy (NCBI): domain Bacteria; kingdom Bacillati; phylum Actinomycetota; class Actinomycetes; order Micrococcales; family Microbacteriaceae; genus Lacisediminihabitans; species Lacisediminihabitans sp. FW035. Next base: position 3,484,860 of record NZ_CM142187.1, on the reverse strand, counting down.
GGTTCTCGAGCTGAGCCTGCGCGAGGCGCTGCAGCTCGGCCACAACTACATCGGCACCGAGCACATCCTGCTCGGCCTCATCCGCGAGGGTGAGGGTGTCGCAGCCCAGGTGCTCGTGAAGCTCGGCGCCGACCTCAACCGCGTGCGCCAGCAGGTCATCCAGCTGCTCAGCGGTTACCAGGGCAAGGAGCAGGTCGCCGTCGGCGGCGAGACCCAGGCCGCGGCTCAGGGTGGAAGCCAGATCCTCGACCAGTTCGGACGCAACCTCACGCAGGCGGCGCGCGACGGCAAGCTCGACCCGGTCATCGGGCGCGAGAAGGAGATGGAGCGGGTCATGCAGATCCTGTCCCGTCGCTCCAAGAACAACCCCGTGCTGATCGGTGAGCCGGGCGTCGGCAAGACCGCCGTCGTCGAAGGTCTCGCCCAGGCGATCGTTCGCGGCGACGTGCCGGAGACGCTGAAGGACAAGCAGCTCTACACACTCGACCTCGGATCGCTCATTGCCGGAAGCCGCTACCGCGGTGACTTCGAGGAGCGCCTGAAGAAGGTCACCAAGGAGATCCGCACCCGCGGCGACATCATCACGTTCATCGATGAGATCCACACGCTCGTCGGGGCCGGTGCAGCCGAAGGCGCGATCGACGCCGCATCCATCCTCAAGCCGTTGCTCGCGCGCGGTGAGCTCCAGACCATCGGGGCCACCACGATCGACGAGTACCGCAAGCACTTCGAGAAGGATGCCGCGCTCGAGCGTCGTTTCCAGCCCGTGCAGGTGCACGAGCCTTCCTTGGCCCACACCATCAACATCCTCAAGGGACTCCGCGACAAGTACGAGTCGTTCCACAAGGTCTCCATCACGGATGGCGCAATCGTCGCCGCCGCGAACCTGGCCGACCGCTACGTGGCCGACCGTTTCCTCCCCGACAAGGCGATCGACCTGATCGACGAGGCCGGCGCACGCCTGCGCCTCTCGATCCTCTCGGCTCCGCCGGAGCTGCGCGAGTTCGACGACAAGATCGCCGAGGTCCGTGGCTTCAAGGAAGGCGCGATCGAGGACCAGGACTTCGAGAAGGCCGCTTCGCTTCGTGACGAAGAGAAGAAGCTGCTCGGAGAGCGCCTGCGTCTCGAGAAGCAGTGGAAGAGCGGAGAGGCCGGCTCGACCGGCACCGTGGACGAAGGCGTGATCGCCGAAGTGCTCGCCGCCGCCACCGGCATCCCGGTGTTCAAGCTCACGGAGGAGGAGACCAGCCGTCTCGTCTTCATGGAGAAGGCTCTCCACCAGCGCGTCATCGGCCAGGAGGAGGCCATCTCGGCCCTGTCCAAGACCATCCGACGCACCCGTGCAGGCCTCAAGGACCCGAAGCGCCCGAGCGGTTCGTTCATCTTCGCCGGCCCGACCGGTGTCGGTAAGACGGAGCTCGCGAAGGCTCTTGCCGAGTTCCTCTTCGACGACGAGAACGCTCTGATCTCCCTCGACATGTCCGAGTACGGCGAGAAGCACACTGTTTCGCGGCTGTTCGGTGCCCCTCCCGGGTTCGTCGGCTTCGAAGAGGGCGGCCAGCTCACCGAGAAGGTGCGCCGCAAGCCGTTCTCCGTCGTGCTGTTCGACGAGATCGAGAAGGCTCACCCCGACATCTTCAACTCGCTCCTCCAGATCCTGGAAGAGGGACGCCTGACAGATGGCCAGGGTCGCGTCGTCGACTTCAAGAACACCGTGATCATCATGACCACCAACCTCGGTACGAAGGACATCTCGGGCACGCCGCTCGGATTCACCTCCTCTACAGACACCGCGACCGGTTACGACCGGATGCGTGGAAAGGTCGTGGAGGAGCTGAAGAAGAACTTCAAGCCGGAGTTCCTCAACCGTGTCGACGAGACGATCGTCTTCCCGCAGCTCAGCAAGGACGAGCTGCTGCAGATCGTGGACCTGTTCATCAAGCGTCTCTCCGACCGCCTGCTGGACCGCGACATGACCGTAGCGATCTCCGTCCCTGCCAAGGAGCACCTGATCAAGGTCGGGTTCGATCCCTCGCTCGGAGCGCGGCCGTTGCGCCGTGCCATCCAGCACGAGGTCGAGGACCAGCTCTCGGAGCGCATCCTCACCGGTGACCTGAACGCGGGTGACCACGTGCACGTCGACTACATCAACGACGAGTTCGTCTTCACGACCGGGCGCCAGCCGGGTCGCGAGTCGCTCGAAGCGGAGATCGCGGCGCTGGAAGCGTAAGCACGTTGGCAGCGTAAGCACGCTGGAGTCCTCAGCACTACGAACGAATGAGCCTGTCGAGATCTCGACAGGCTCATTCGGCGTTTAAACTCGTCGGATGACCTTTTCCGTGCGCGCAGCCCGCACCAGTGACGTGCCGTTCATCCAGGCGCTCGTCGAACCGCTCGTGCAGCGCCGCATCCTGCTCGGCAAGGACTCCGTCGTCTTCTACGAGGCGATCCAGGAGTTCCGCATCGCTGAAGACGAAGCGGGCAACGTCATCGGCTGTGGCGCCCTGCACGTGATCTGGCAGGACCTCGCCGAGGTGCGCACTCTGGCCGTCATCGACGAATGGCTGCACCGCGGTGTCGGCCACGCCCTCATGGAACAGCTGGAGGCGGATGCCCGCGACCTGGGTCTCAGCCGCCTGTTCTGCCTCACGTTCGAGGTGCCCTTCTTCACGCGCCACGGCTTCGAGCCGATGACGGAGGAGCCGATCGATCCGGCCGTGTACCTCGAGCTGGTGCGGTCGCCCGACGAGGGTGTCGCGGAATTCCTCGATCTCGCCCGGGTGAAGCCGAACACGCTCGGCAATACACGGATGATCAAGCGGATCTAGGGTCCGCACCCAGCCCCGGCGGTTTTTCGGCTTGCTGCTCTCGCGACCGGTCCGCCGTGTTCGCGGATCAGGAGTCACGACGGATCTGCGGCGTGTCCCGGCGCGACACGCCGACCCGATCCCGAAACTCCTGATCCGCGAACGGGGTTAGGCCGGCAGAAGGCGCCCAGCGGGACTTTCGCGTGACGGAGCAGCCGAAGCCCGGTTTCCGCATGCCGCAGACAGTACGTTCCGGACCACACAGGTCTACCCCCGAACGAGGGTCGTCACTTAGTCTTTACCGAGCGTTCGCTTTCACGCCCCCTTCCGGTCACCCGAGGACCGTTGGCTGGGATCCGCGTGCGCTGATCACGCAGCTGTGTTCACTCGGGGAGGGCAATGATGACCGCAACACCAGGATTCGTTCGACGGATCGGTATCGGATTCCTGGCGGTGACCGCCCTCGTGTTCACACCGCTCTCGGCGCTTCCGAGCCAGGCGAACACCGCCGGCACCGGTGTCGTCATCAACGAGGTCTATCTCAGCGGCGGCAGCGCCGGGGCGGCATACACTAACAAGTTCATCGAGCTCTACAACCCCGGACCCACCGCCGTGAGCCTGGCCGGATGGTCGTTGCAGTACCGTCCCGCTACCAGCACTGGTGGGGCATCCGGTCTGGTCGCGCTGTCGGGATCGATCGCGCCGGCCGGCTACTTCCTCGTGCAGGGCGGCAGCAACGGGGCGAACGGCGCACCGCTGCCGACACCGGACCTGGTGGGCACGCTCAATCCGAGCGGCTCGGCTGGCACGATCATCCTGTCCAACACGGCCTCCGCCCTCACGCTGCCCGCCGGGTCGATCACCGGCAACCCGGCCGTCGTCGACCTGCTCGGCTACGGCACCTCCAACACCTTCGAAGCCGCGGATGCCCCGGCTCCGGCCGGCAACACCGACGTGAAGTCGCTCACCCGCACGGCATTCGCCGACACCGACAGCAACGCCGGCGACTTCACCCTCAGCTCGACGATCACCCCGAAGGCCGGCGGGCCGACCGACCCGGGTGGCCCGGTCGATCCGCCCGTTGCGCTGTCGATCGCCGAGATTCAGGGCTCGACGGATGTCAGCCCCCAGGTCGGCAAGACCGTCGAGACCACCGGTGTCGTCACCGCCGCCTACCCCACAGGCGGGTTCAACGGGTTCTACCTGCAGACCGCGGGAACCGGGGGAGCACTCGACCTCGCCACACACACCGCCTCGGACGGCATCTTCGTCTATTCCCCGAGCACGGTCGCCAGTGTGGCGATCGGTGACCACGTGAAGGTCACCGGGGCGGTCAGCGAGTTCAGCCACCTCACCGAGCTCACCGTGGCATCCGCCGCCGGGCTCACCGAACTCGACAAGACCGGTGTCGTTGCGCCCGCGCCGGCGACTGTCGGCTTCCCGTCGACCGATGCCCAGCGTGAGTCCCTCGAGGGGATGCTGGTGGCGCCCCAGGGCGCCTACACCGTGACAGACAACTACTCGACGAACCAGTACGGCGAGATCGAGCTGGCGCATGACACGAGCGCCCTGCTGCAGCCCACCGCCGTCGCGCCTGTCGGCACGCCCGGCTACCAGGCCGTGATCGCCAAGAATGCGGCCGTCCGCGTCACTCTCGATGACGGAGCGAGCACCAACTTCCTCTCGGCGGCGAACACCGGCAAGCCGCTGCCGTGGCTGAGCTTGGCCACCCCCCTGCGGATCGGGGCGCCGGTCAGCTTCACGCGCCCGGTGATCCTCGAGTTCCGCAACAGCCTGTGGAAGCTGCAGCCGACCACCGAGCTCACCCCCGCCGATGCGGCGACGGTGCAGCCGGCGACCTTCGGCAACACCCGCACTACCGCGCCGAAGAAGGTGGGCGGCACCGTCAAGGTCGCCACATTCAACGTGCTCAACTACTTCCCGACCACGGGCGAGGAGCGCACGGGCTGCACTTACTACACCGACCGTGAGGGCGTGCCGACCACTGTCAACAACAGCGACGATCCGGGATGCGGCGTGCGCGGCGCGGCCAACGAGGCCAGCTTTCAGCGCCAGCAGGCCAAGATCGTGACCGCGATCGGCGCACTCGGCGCCGACGTCGTTTCGCTCGAGGAGATCGAGAACTCGGCGAAGCTCGGCCAGGACCGGGATGCCGCAGTGGCGACTCTTGTGACGGCGCTGAACGCGAAGGGCAAGATCTGGGACTACGTTCGCTCGCCCGCGACGGTGCCCGCGGCGGCCGATGAGGACGTCATTCGCACCGCGTTCATCTACCGCACGGCCACGGCCAAGCCGGTCGGCGCATCCACCATCCTGATCGGGTCGCCGGCGTTCACCAATGCGCGTGAGCCGCTCGCGCAGGCCTTCCAGCCGGTGCGGGGCAAGAAGGGGTCTACCTTCCTGGTGATCGCCAACCACTTCAAGTCGAAGAGCTCCGGCGCCACAACCGGGGACAACGTGGATGTGGGCCAGGGCGCCTACAACGGGGATCGCACCCGGCAGGCCAAGGCTCTGCTCGCCTTCGCCGACCAGCAGAAGGTGGCAGCGAAGACGGACAAGGTGCTGCTCGTCGGTGATTTCAACTCCTACGAGCAGGAGGATCCGATCCTCACGATCGCGGCCGCCGGGTACGTCGATCAGGTGCCGAAGACCGGGAAGCAGACGTATGCCTTCGACGGCATGGTCGGCTCTCTCGACCACGTCTTCGCCTCTACCGCAGCCGATCGCAGCGTGGCGGGGGCGGATGTCTGGAACATCAACTCCGTCGAGTCCGTCGGCCTGGAATACAGCCGGTTCAACGCCAACGTGACGAACCTGTACGAGGTGAGCCCCTACCGTTCGAGCGACCACGATCCGGTCATCCTCGGATTGGACCTTCCGATCAAGGGCGGCCACCATGGCGGCGGCGGCGGACACAGCGGCGGCGGACACAGCGGCGGGGGACATGGTGGCGGAGGTCACGGTGGGTGCGGTCATCGCGCCTTCTAATCGGAGACGCCACGGATGCCCGGCGCGCCGCCTCCGGCGGGCCGGGCACACACCCCCGCAAATGCCGGGCAAACGACTGCACGCTGGCTACCCTTAGGCCATGTCGACGTTTCGAACCCCTGTCGGCCCGCAGCCACCGAAGGTCTACTGGCGCCGCCGCTTGATTCTCGGTCTCGGCGCGCTCGCAGTGATCGTGATCATCATCCTGATCATCGTGCGTCCGGGATCGGGCAGCCCCAGTCCGGCGAACACGACGAAGCCGGGCGCGTCGCCGTCCGTGACGCCGAGCGCCGCAGCATCCACCCCCGCGGCAGGGGCGGCCTGCGTGCCGGCCAGGATCAAGCTCGTGGCCGTGACGGACAAGACGACCTATGCCGCCACGGAGCAGCCGCAGATCAGCATGTCCATCACGAACACCGGTTCGGCCGACTGCACGATCAACCTCGGCTCGACGCAGCAGGAGCTCATCATCACAAGCGGCTCCGAGACGATCTGGGATTCCAAGGACTGCCAGACGGCACCCGTCGACACCCCTGTCACCTTGAAGCCCGGGGTCGCGGTGACGACACCGGCCATCCCGTGGGACCGTACCCGCTCATCGAAGACCACCTGCGACGCCAGCCGCCCGCCGGTGACTGCTGGCGGTGCGAGCTATCACCTCGGCGTCAAGGTCGGGGCGCTCACCTCCAAGGCGACGGTGCAGTTCCTGCTCAACTGATTACGGTTCCGGCCGACTCCTCGGCAACCGTGCGTCCGTTTGTCAGCCATGCTGCCGAACTTTCGGGCGCATGGCTGACAGACGCACGCACGGTCGGTTGCGGCAGGCGCGCGCACCGTGCGACTCCTAGGCTGGACGGATGACGTCCCTGGCTGCTGCCCTCGCTTTCGGGGGCGTGTTGCTCGACGGCGGACTCGGCACTCTGCTCGAGGCGCGCGGGCACGACCTCTCGTCAAAACTGTGGTCTGCGCGGCTGCTGCTCGAGCGTCCGGAGGCGATCCTCGACGCGCACCGCGAGTATTTCCGAGTGGGAGCGGATGTCGCCATCTCGGCGTCATACCAGGTGAGCTATGAGGCACTCGCCGCAGCCGGACTCGACGTCGGTGCGGTGGACGCGCTGCTGCGCCTCAGCGTGTCGCTGGCGGCCGAGGCTCGCGACGAGAACCGTCCGGGAGGCTGGATCGCGGCATCCGTCGGTCCCTTCGGCGCTGCCCGCGCGGACGGGTCCGAGTATCGCGGCGACTATGGGCTCACCGTGGCGGAGTTGCGCGACTGGCATCGCCGGCGGTTGGAGATACTGATCGATACCGAAGCCGACGTGCTCGCGGTCGAGACCATCCCGTCGCTCGCCGAGATCGAGGCGATCGTTCGCGAGATCGACGGCACCGGGATGCCTGCGTGGATCTCCGTCACCTCGGCGGACGGCCTGCTTCGCTCCGGCGAGTCCCTCGAGCGTGCATTCGAGATCGCCTCCGACATCGATGAGGTGATCGCCGTGGGCATCAACTGCACCCACCCGCGCGACATCGCTGCAGCGATCGAAGCGGCACGGGAGGCGACATCGGCCCCGGTGATCGTGTATCCCAACTCGGGTGAGACGTGGGACGCGGACGGGCGTCGCTGGGTGGGCGAGCCCGGGCTCTCCGGCGCCCTGGTACAGGAGTGGATCGCGCTCGGAGTCGCTGGTGTCGGCGGATGCTGCCGCATCGGCCCGGAGCAGATCGCGTCCCTCGCCGGCTGGGCGGCAGACTAGCCTCAGAACGCCGGAACGTCCGACTGCTGCGTGCCCGCCAGTGCGAAGGCCTTGCGCATTGCTTCGCGCAGCAGTCCGTGTTCGGCATCGATGACCGTGGTGTACCCCAGTCGACGGGCCTCGGCCACGCGCTGTTTCGCCTGGGACACCGGGCGGATCTCGCCGGCGAGGCTGATCTCCCCGACGGCGGCGAGCGAGGCGGGGAGCGCGATGTCGCTGTTCGCGCTTGCGATGGCCAGGGCGATCGCGAGATCCGCTCCCGGCTCGGTGAGTCTGATTCCGCCCACCGTCGATACGTAGACGTCGCATTCGCTGAGCTTGAGACCGGCGCGTCGTTCGAGCACAGCCAGCAGCATCGCCACCCGCGAGGAGTCGACCCCGTTGGTGACCCTGCGGGGGTTGGGCGCGCTGGTCTTCACGATCAGTGCCTGCACCTCCACCGGTAGGGCGCGGCGCCCCTCGACGGCCACGGTCACGCAGGTGCCGCTCACGGCTACTTTGCCGCGTGAGAGGAACAGTCCGCTCGGGTCGGCGACCTCGGAGATGCCGTCGCCGGTCATCTCGAAGCAGCCCACCTCATCCGTCGGTCCGAAGCGGTTCTTGTGGGCGCGGATGAAGCGCAGTGAGGTCTGCCGGTCGCCCTCGAACTGGCACACGACATCCACCAGGTGCTCGAGCAGTCGTGGGCCGGCGATCGAGCCGTCCTTGGTCACGTGACCGACGAGCAGCACCGGGAGGTTGCGGTCTTTCGACACGCGGATGAGGGTGGATGCCACCTCCCGCACCTGCGACGGACCACCGGCCAGCCCGTCCACCAGCGACGACGACACCGTCTGCACCGAGTCGACGATGAGCAGGTCGGGCTTCACCTGGTCGATCTGGCCGAGCACGGTGGCGAGATCCACTTCTGCTGCGAGGAAGAGCAGCGGCTGAAGTGCGCCGGTGCGCTGGGCGCGCAGACGCACCTGGCTCACGGATTCCTCGGCGGTCACGTAGAGCACGCGCATGCCGTTGGCTGCGGCTTTCGACGCCACCTCGAGCAACAGCGTCGACTTGCCGACGCCCGGCTCGCCGCTCAGCAGGATGGTGGCGCCGGGCACGATACCGCCTCCAAGCACCCGGTCGAATTCGGCGATGCCACTTGGCCAGTGGGCCACTTCGTCGGCGCTGATCGCGACTATCGACTTCGCGGTGCGGTCCTCGCTGAGGGTGACGGCGCGCAGGCCCCGGCCGAGGGGTGAGGTCGAGTCCGCGGCATCCGCGATGGTGCCCCAGGCCTGGCATTCGGCGCAGCGGCCGGCCCATTTCGGGGTGGTCCAGCCGCACTCCGTGCAGCGGAAATTCGACTGGACTCTTGCCATGCTCGACAGCCTAAGCGAGGCCGCCGTCACCGCTGTCCGCGCCGCCTGCGGCTGTGGACAAAACTGCTCGATCGACGAGGGGAAGGAACGCGGATGCCCACACCCGGTACCCGCGGTCGTTGGGGTGGAAGAAATCGGCTGCGACCCGGTTGAGGGCGTAGAGCGCCGCCCCCTGCCCCCGGGTCTTCGCATACAAGGGAGCGACCTCGAAGCCGTGCTCGTCGGCGAGCCGGTGCACGATGGTGTTTGCGACCTTCACATTGCGTTCCGCCGCCCCGACGTAGAAGGACGGAACCTCGGCCACGATCGACCCTGCCGGCAGGGAGGAATAGACCTCGGTGAGCTCGCGGGTGAAACGCTCCCGGTCGAAAGCGGGCATGTCGTTGGCGCCGATGGCGACGGTGACGAGGTCGGGGGAGAGGCGGCGCAGCGGGGCAAGCTGGAGCGCGATCGCCTCCCGAAGGCGAGCCCCCGAGATGCTGAGGTTCACGACCCGCACCGAGCGTCCCGTGCTCTGCTGCAGGTGTCGCGCGATCAGGCCGACGTAGCTTCGACCCGGCTGGCTCGCGCCGACGCCCTGCGCCGCGGAGTCGCCGATCGCCACGTAGAGCAGATCGCCGGGCCTCGAGCGCTGCTCCTTCCACCACCGGGCGTTGAGGTGCAGTGTGCGTGCGAGCCGATCCGCCCCACCGCGCTGGCGCCGCAGCACGAGGGCGCGGGCGACGATGACGATCACCACCAGGGCGATGATCGCGACGACGGTCACGATCCAGGGCAGGGCGGTCACGGGGTCGATTTTACCCGGCCATCCCCGTCGTCGAACGGGATCGGCCCCGGTCGTGTACTAAGATCGTCCCCGGAACCGTGTCCGAGCGGCCGAAGGTGCAACTCTCGAAAAGTTGTGTGGGTGAGAGCCCACCGTGGGTTCAAATCCCACCGGTTCCGCCATTAAAATGCTGGTCAAGCAGGATTATCCTTGCGATCTTGCCATATTCCGATTGGGCATTCGCAGAGTGATCGGGCCGTCGCAGACGCCGAAGACCTCCCGGCCTCGTCAGAAGCAATAGACCGATGCATGCCGTGGACGACGGCCAGAATGGACCGGACTGCCCTCACTATGGCTCCGAGCTTCGTGGTCTCCTCGTGCGGGAGGGAACCCCGACAGATTCAGGCTCGGGATCGCCCTACCCCAGCGCCGGCGATGCCGCGGCGGAACGCTGGAGCGAGTCATCCATCATTGACCTGGTAGTCGGGCTCCTCCGCGAAGTCGTCATCGGCGTCATCGTGGGGCGACGGCCTGTGTGGGGAGGGGTGCAACTCCTCCTCGGTGTCATCCGGATTCAGCCCCTGGAGGTCGAAATCCTCGGCACCGACGTCTCGCTTGATCATGGAGTCTCGATTCTCTTGCGACGAACTTCGTTATAGGTGCATCGATTCACTCTTGCACGACTGGTGTCCCGCGCACCATGGGACTTCGGCAGGACCGGCGGCAGAGCGATACCTAAGAGGCCTCAGCGGATCGCGTTACTCGTTCGAAACTCGAACAGGATTGACGGAGCGAGTCGGGCGCCCCCACTGCCCAGAGGCTCGACCACGAAGGAGCTGACCATGACATCCCCCTTGAGCTTCGCGGCAGACATAAAGCCGCTCTTCCGGGAAAGCGATCGTACGAGCATGACTAAGGCGTTCGACCTGTGGAGCTACCTCGACGTGAAGGCGAACCAGGATGCGATCGCGGCACGACTGACGGACGGCTCGATGCCCTGCGACGGCCCGTGGCCGGAATCACGGGTGGGGATACTGCTCCGATGGATCTCGGAAGGATCGAACCCCTGACTCTGATGCCAGGTGTCCACCGCCCGAGTTTTTAGTCGGTCCCGCCCGGCGACCTGCCCACTCGGGTCGCGAGCAGGTGGAATTCGAGCACGGGCTGTGGCGTGATGGCCGAGCAGGTGCTCAGCAGAGGATCGGAGAGCGATTCGGCGAGGTCGACCTCGATGCGTCTTCGCAGAGTTCGACGCCGGCGCGGGCTTAACAGGCACGCGTGTCCTGCTATATTCAACTCAGCAGTTCTCAACCGAGTAGTTTAATAAACGGACGGATCTCGTGCCCACCGACACTCTCAGCCGCGTCTTCGCGGCCCTTGCAGATCCGACCAGGCGCGCGATTCTCGCGCGCCTGTCGCAGGGCGAGGCGACGGTGGGACAGCTGGCGGAGCCGTTCGCGATGAGCTTTGCGGCCGTCTCGAAGCATCTCCGGGTGCTCGAAGCCGCGGATCTCGTCAGCCGGAGTCGGGAGGCGCAATATCGCCCCGCGACCCTTCACGCTCGGCCGCTGGCGGAGGCCGGCGCCTGGATCGACGACTACGCGAAGTTCTGGGGCGCCAGCTTCGATGCCCTCGGCGACCTTCTCGCCGACACCACGACCACCACGAATGACGCCAACAACAGAGGAGAGATCCCATGAGCAACCCGGTCAGCATCACCCGCACCTTCCCCGCCACTCCCGAGCAGGTCTTCGATGCCTGGACGACGCCGGCGAGTTTCGCGGTCTGGTTCGGCACCGCCGCGATCCCCGTCGACGACGTCGAGATGGATGTCCGCGTCGGTGGCGCGTGGAAGGCGACCATGCACCTTCCCGACGGAAGCCTCAAGCACTGGGTCGGTGAGTTCACCGAGGTGAATCGTCCCACGCGGCTGGCCCTCACTCTCACGGACCAGCCCGACGAGCCCGCCCGGGAGCCGGTCACCGTCGACATCGTCGCCGTCGACAGCGGGGCGATGATGACAATGGTGCAGGCCGCCGCCGGCTTCGACGACGCGGCCAAGGCGGCCGTCACCGCGGGCTACACCGCGTTCTTCGACGATATGGAGAAACTGCTCGTCGGGTGAGCGTACTCGAGGTGAGCGTCTCGGCCGGAGAGCCGCTACATCGTCATGAGGTGGTCGAACCGGCGCAGGATCAGGCCCTCGCGCAATGCCCACGGGCAGATCTGCACCGACTCGATGGCCAGTCCCTCCATCGCCGTCTGCGCCACGATGGCAGCGGCGAGCAGCTGGCGCGATCGAATCGCTGACACTCCCGGGAGCTCGGCGCGGTCTGCCGAGGACATCGCCGACAGTCTCGCCGCCCAGAGCGCGAGGTCGTGAACCCGCAGCTCGCGTCGCACGTACGGCCCGCTCGCGCGGGGTGCGGAACCGGTGAGGCGGGCGAGTGAGCGGAAGGACTTCGAGGTCGCGGTGACTATCGTCGGTGAGCCACGACGCTCGATGTCGGCGATGGGATCGTCGAGGATCGCCCGGATGTGCCTGCGCAGCGCTTTGATGCTCTTGGCGGTGGGCGGGTCGGCGTCGAGGAAGTCGCGGGTGAGCCTGCCGGCACCGAGGGGCACGGAGAGCGCGAGTCCGGGTTGTTCATCGGCTCCCATCGCCAGTTCGAACGAGCCGCCGCCGATGTCGAGGTTCAGGATTGTGCCGGATCCCCAGCCGTACCAGCGCCGCACCGCGAGGAATGTCGCTGCGGCCTCCTCCGGTCCGCTCAGTTCGATGAGCGGCGTGCCGGTCTCGGCGAACACGCGCGCGAGTACCGCCTGTCCGTTCGTGGCTTCGCGTATGGCGGACGTGGCGAACGCCATCATGTCTTCTGCACCGTGCTCTTTCGCGAGGTTCGTCGCATCGGTCACGAACTCGATGAGTTTGTCCTGACCGGTGACGGAGATCGAGCCGTCATCATCCAGGAATTCGATGAGTTGAAGCGGGCGCTTGTGTGAGGTGAACGGGATGGGCCGAGCGCCAGGGTGGGCATCGATCACGAGCAGATGGACGGTGTTGGACCCGATGTCGAGGACTCCCAGTCGCATGAGCCGAATATATCGTCTGGTCGGCAGGGCGCAGCACTTCAGGCGCCGAGGCGGAGCGCAATTACGCTTGCGACATGACCGGTCAGGATGCAGTGGAGATCGAGAGAAAGTTCGACGTCGACGATTCGGCGCAGTTGCCGACCTTCGATGAGCTCCCGGGAGTCGAAAGCGTGGCCGAGGCCGTCGAGTTCGAACTGGACGCCGTGTACTTCGATACCGAAGACCTCGCTCTGGCCGCCGCCCATATCGCCCTTCGTCGACGAAGCGGAGGGGAAGATCAGGGATGGCACCTCAAGACGGTGCTCGATGCGGACACGCGCCAGGAATTGCATGAGCCGTTGGGGAAAGATCCGTTGGCCGTTCCGGAGCGGCTGTTACGGCAGGTGCGTGTGTACGTGCGCGACCGCGCGGTGATTCCGGTGGCGAGGCTGCGCACCAGGCGTGTCGTCCATCGACTCCTCGATGCCGGCGGGGGAGTCCTCGCGGAAGTATGCGATGACTATGTGCGGGCCGACAGGCTGCTGCCCGAGTCGACCACCCGCACGTGGCGGGAATGGGAGGTCGAGCTCGTGGCCGGCCACGGTGACCTGTTGGACGCAGCCGAAGCGAAGCTCGCGAGCGTGGGAGTGAAGCCGTCCGCCCACTCCTCCAAGTTGGCCAGGGCCCTGGGTGAGCTGCGGCAAGTCTCCCCTACCGCGCCGCGGCCCGGTGGCACGGGTTCTGCCGGGCATGTTCTCCTGGCTTATCTCGAGACCTCTGTGCGGATGCTGCAGCGGGAGGATCCGCGGGTTCGGGAGGATCAGACGGATGCGGTCCACCAGTTCCGGATCGCCCTCCGCCGACTGAGATCCGCATTGCGCACCTTCGGTCCGCTCGTGGATCCCCAGGCGGCGAAAGGCCTGCGCGCCGAGCTGAAGTGGATGGCCGGGACCCTGGGGGCGGCGCGCGACCTGCAAGTGCTCCACCAGCGGATCAGCTCACTGGTCGCAGCGGAACCATCAGAACTGATCATCGGTCCGATCTGCTCCCGGATCGCCGAGCACGCCGCCGCAGACCTTCACAACGCACGTCTCACCGGTCTCGCCTCGCTCGACGACTCGCGGTATTTTCGGCTGCTCGACTCGCTCGATTCGTTTCTCGTCTCGCCGCTCCTGCGAGGCGCCGCATCCGAGCCCGCCCGCCGGATCGTTCCCCATCTCATCGAACAGGACTGGAAACGCCTCCGCTCACGAGTGCAGGCCTCGCAACGGGCGGCCCAGGGAACGGAACGTGACCTCGCTCTGCACGACGTGCGCAAGAGCGCGAAACAGCTGCGGTACGCCGCCGAGGCGGCCGCACCGGTGCACCGAAAGAGTGCATCTCGCGTGGCGGCTGCGGCCGAGGAGATCCAAACGATCCTTGGCGAGCATCACGACAGCGTCGTCGCACGACAGGTTCTCTTTCAATGGGGTGCCGATGCGCAGCTTCGCGGCGAAGACGGATTCACCTATGGCCGCCTGCACGCAATCGAACAAGCGGCCGCGACGGATGCCGAAAAGCGGTTCCGCCGGTCTTGGAAGCGGTTCCCTCGACCCTCCTCGAAGAAGAAGTAGCTCGGCCGACGCGGCATTCAGGCGACTGTCACCTGCCGTTTAGGGCGATGCAACCTTCGCGGATCAGCCTTGTTTCCATGATTGCTCTTCGACTGTCGATCGCCTCCGTCGATACTCCCCTGTGGGTCAACGTCGTCCGGAACAGGTTCGACCGCTTCACAAGGGTCCCCTTCTCCGACACGGAGTCGATCGTGATAATCCCACGTGTCGGGGCGATCCTTCTCACGGACACCGGCAGTGCATTGACGGTGCACGTGGTAGCACCCGATGAGACCACCCTCGCCTTCATCCGGGACGCGATCGCATTCGAAGTCAGCGAAGCCGTGCCCGAAACATCGCGCGGACACCGTCTCGAATTGGAATGGGACTACCCCCAGCACATCCCCCTTCCGTTCCGCTGAATCCTGGCAGTCGCTGTCGCCCCCATGGTCCGAAGATCGCCGGGGGCTGCCATGCTTGCCGAATGACGGATCTCGACAGCTTTCGCCACGCTGTCATCGGATGGGTGACCAGCGGCGGCGACGAGGCCCGCGCCCTCGCTAGCAGTCTCAGTGTGTCCGTGGAATCGGTCATCTTGGTCGAAGGTGTGAGCGACGAAGCCGCCATCGTCGCGCTGGGCGGGATCACCGGAGACGAGCCGGAGCTCGCCCGGGCGTGCATCATCCCGATGGGCGGCGCCACCAATATCGCGAAGTACCTCACCGCCCTCACTGCCCTCGGTGTCCGGGTCGCCGGCCTCTGCGACGCCGGCGAGGAGCGGTACTTCCGACGCGCCCTCGCTCGGGTCGGATTCGGCACGATCGATAGCCGGGCGCGCATGGCCGCCGCTGGCTTCTTCGTCTGCGTCGAAGACCTGGAAGACGAGCTGATCCGCGCCCTCGGCGTGGAGTTGGTTCAGCGGGTGCTGCAGGAGCACGGCGATTGGGGACTCTTCCACACCTTCCAGAACCAGCCGGCGCAACGCGGTCGGCCGGTCGATCGGCAACTCCGACGGTTCCTCGGCACTACAGCCGGGCGGAAGGAGCGCTACGCGAAACTACTGGTGGGGGCTCTCGATCCCTCGAAGATCCCGCGCCCGCTCGGCGACCTGATGCGGTTCGCCGGCTAGCGTCTGCGGTGCCGCGGACGCCCGACCCTGCTATTTTCAGCGGCACGGTGATCCTGGTCGCCACGAGCCCGGAGCCGGGAACCGACCCGTCGGTGGCTCAGCCGCGCCGCGCCGGTTCCTCGATCTCGGGAAGCGCCGCATGGGACTGCGGGTGGGTGCGCTCGAGCGATGCACCCTCGACGTCGACATCCGGGATTATGCGGTCGAGCCACTTCGGGAGCCACCACGCGGACTTCCCGAGCAGGTGCATCGCGGCCGGGATGAGCAGCATCCGCACGATGAAGGCGTCGGCGAGCACCCCGAAGGCGAGGCCGAATCCGATCGGGCGGATGGTGGACGACTCGGAGAAGATGAAGCCGGAGAAGACCGCGATCATGATGATCGCCGCCGCGGTGACGACCGGTCTCCCGATCCGCAGGCCCTGTTGCACGGCGACGCGGGCCGGCGCCCCGTGGGCGAAGGCCTCCCGCATGCCGGAGACGAGGAACAGCTGGTAGTCCATCGCCAGGCCGAACAGGATGCCGATCTCGATAACGGGCAGGAAGCTCAGGATGGGTGCGGGGTCGTGCACCCCGAAGACCGCGCCGAGCCAGCCGAACTGGTAGATCGCGGTGATGGCGCCGAAGGTGGCGAGCAGTGAGAGCACGAACCCGGCGGTCGCGGTGAGCGGCACGAGGATGGATCGGAAGACGATGATCAGGATGATCAGGGACAGGCCGACGACGACCGCGAGGTAGATCGGGAGCACCTCGGCGAGCTTCTCCGAGACGTCGATCTGGGCGCTGGCGTTGCCGGCCACCCCGAGCGATGCGTTCCCCGCGCTGGTGGTGACCGGTGAGAGGTCGCGCAGGTCGTGAACAAGGGTCTCCGTGCTGACACTCGACGGCCCTCCGGTGGGTATCACCTGGAAGGCGACCACGGTGCCGTCGGAGGAAGCCCCGATGGGGGCGACGGAGTCCACGTGCTTCTGCGCGGCGAGCTTCTCGCCGATCGTCACCTCCTGCTGCAGGAGGGCATCGCCCGTCGCCTTCTCCGGAAGGGTCGCTACGACGAGCAGCGGCCCGTTCTGGCCCGGACCGAACTTGTCCGCGACCGTGGTGAATGCGGCGTACTGGCTCGAGGAGGTGGCCTCCGATGAGCCGTCGGGCAGGCCGAGTCGCATGCTCATCGCCGGGAGCGCGATCACACCGAGCACGGCGATCCCGGCCACGATCGTGACGATCGCCCGCCAGGTCGGCATCGCGCGGGTGACGGGGGGACGGGCGGTAGCGGTGCCGATCGCCGCGCGCTCCTTCTTGCTCAGGATCTTCATCCCCGCGAGCGAGAGCATCGCCGGGGTGAGAGTGATCGCCACAAGGATTGCGACCGCCACAGCGACGGCACCGACGGTGCCCATCAGGCCGAGGAAGGGGATCCCGGTGATGTTGAGGGCAAGCAGGGCGACGATCACGGTGGATCCGGCGAACACGACAGCGTTACCGGAGGTGCCATTGGCCAGCCCGATCGACTCCCGCACGGCCATGCCCTGTTTCAGCTGTGATCGGTGCCGGTTGATGATGAAGAGGGCGTAGTCGATTCCGACGGCCAGTCCGAGCATGAGGGCGAGCACCGGGGTCACGGAGGTGAACTGCACTGCGCCGGAGAAGGCGAGTGCTCCGAGCAGCGCCGCCGCGATCCCGACGAGTGCGCTGAGCAGCGGCAGGGCCGCACCGAGGAGGGTGCCGAGCATCACCAGAAGCACGACTGCCGCGACGACGAGGCCGACGATCTCTCCCGGCCCGACGACACTCGGGATCCCCTGGGAGATGTCACTCGACACGCTCACCGTGACGCCGGCGATCTTGGTGTCTTCGGTGGCGCTGACGACCTTCGCCTTCAGGGCAGGGGACACCGCGAAGTTGGACTTGTCGAACTGCACCGTCGCGAGGGCGGCGCTGCCGTCCTTCGAGACGAATCGGATGTTCTTGGACAGGTCGAGGAGCTGGGAGCCGAGCTCGAGCTTCGATGCCTGCGCGGTGAGTTCGGTCGCCCCGGCCGTGATCTTCTGCTGTCCGGTCTCCAGTGCCGCCTTCTGGGTGTCGATCTGTGCCTGTTGCGCCGCGAGTCTGGCGAGCACGGCCGCGGGAGCCCGGCCGGCAGCCTGCGCCTTCGCGGCATCGAGTTGCTGCTGGGCTGCGGCGAGCTGGGTGGTGCCGGCATCCAATTGCGCCTGGGACGCAGCGAGCTGCTGCTTTCCGGCCTCGACCTGCGCCCGCCCATCAGTCACCTGGGTGCGCTGCTCGGCGAGCTTGGCCTCGGTGGTGAACGGGTTGGTGGTCGCCTTGACTCCGGCGAAGCCGCCGATGTCGGCGAGGAGGGATTCCACGCCCGCCTTCTCAGCGCTGCTGAATGCTGTGCCGTCGTCGGTCGCGAAGACGACGCTGCCACTTCCCCCGCTGACCTTGGGGAACTTCGTGGCCAGCTGGTCGGCGACCTTCGCCGTCGCCGTGCCCGGAATCGTTATCGAGGAGGAGATCGTGCCGGCGAACAGCCCGTAGCCAACCCCGGCGAGGGCGATGATCACGATCCAGGACAGAATCACCGTCCAGTGACGACGTGCCGAGAAGCGTCCGAGTCGATAGAGGAGACCGGCCATGTTGGAGCCCATTCTGAGTAGTTACGCATTACGAAGCGGCGCCTTGAGAGGCGTAGGAGGTGGAGATGCGGGGCACGCCGGCGGGCCCGAGGGTGAAGTCAGGGTGAGAGCATGTAGCCGGAGCGCATACTCTCGATGAGTCGGTCGAGCAGTCGCCGCCATTCTTTTCGACCTTCGAAATCGAGGCGCACGCCGCAGCGCAGCGTCCAGTTTCGGGCGGCGACGATGAGACCGTTCATCAGGGAACCGACCAGAAGCTCAACGTCGAAGGAGTCGGCATCCGGATGGCGGCGCTCTACTTCGTGCAGCAGCCTGTCGGCCGCCCGGGCGAACGCCTGGTCGGTGAGGATCTTCTCACGGGACGGATCGGCGCCCGGCTCGCCGAGGATGACTGAGATCCTGGCGATCGCCGCCGGCACATCGCTGGCGCGAAGCGATTCGGACAGCTCGTTGAACATCGACTCGCGAGTGCCATCCCCGACCGGGATCGCGGCCACCGTCGCCATGAATTCCTCGATCAGCACATCGAGCGAATCGACGCACAGGGTGATGAGGATGTCATCCACCGAGGGGAAGTGGTTGAAGACCGTTCGCCGAGCGACATCCGCGCGCTGGGCCAGCTCGTCGACGGTGAAGCCCGGTCCGCCGCGTTCGGCGACCAGCTCGCGCGCCGCGTCGAGGATCGCGGCCCGATGGCGCACCTTCAACGCATCGCGTCGGTTGGGGGAGGCGGCGGTAAGCACGATGTAACACTAAGTGCATCGTTGCACTAAGTGCATTCGGGTGCGGGGATGCGCAGGAAACTCCCACCTGCGCGACGGAGACCGATCCTGCCACGCTCGCTGATCCGTGCCTACGATGGGCCGATGGGCACAGTCTCTCGACGCCACCTCCTCGCTCTCGCCGGAGTCGGCCTGGTCGCTGCCGGATGTGCGCCGATCCCGCCGAAGCCCACCCCGAGCGCGACGACGGCGGGTCCGCCGGACTGGGCGGCCCTTGCGGGGAGCGTCGGAGGCACCCTCTCCCGCCCGGGCGATGCCACCTACGACACCGTCCGGCTCACCGAGAACCCCCGCTGGGATGCCGCCCGACCGCTCGCCGTGCTCTCGGCCGAGACGGCGTCGGATGTCGCGGTGGCGTTCGCCTTCGCCGCCAAATTCCGCATCCCGCTCGCCCTTCGGTCGGGCGGGCACAGCTACCCGGGCTATTCCGCGGGAGGAGCACCCGGTACGGGAGTGAAGCCGTCGCTGGTGATCGACACCCGAAGAATGTCGCAGGTCGAACTCGCCCCCGACAACACGGTGCGAATCGGGGCCGGAGCGTCCCTTGCCGCGGTCTACGACGCGATCGGATCGAAGGGACGGGCGATCGCGGGAGGGTCCTGCGCCACGGTCGGGATCGCCGGGCTCACGCTCGGGGGCGGGGTCGGAGTCCTGGTCCGCGCTTACGGGCTCACCTGCGACTCCCTCGTCGGGGTGGAGATCGTCACCGCGGACGGCACAGTGCATTCGGCGAGCGAAACGACAGACAGGGACCTCTTATGGGCCAGTCGGGGCGGGGGTGGTGGCCATCTCGGGGTCGTCACGGCGCTCACCTTCGCAACACGCCCCGCACCGGAGGTGACGATGTTCTCACTGAGCTGGCAGTTCGCCGATGCCGCCGCGGTGATCCAGGCCTGGCAGGGCTGGGCACCCACCGCGGATGCGAAGCTGTGGTCCACCCTCAAGCTCCTCAACGGCGCGCGCTACTCGACCGAGCCTGGCGTGTTCGTTTCGGGCACCTGGCTCGGGGATCCCGCCGCGCTCACCACTGAGCTCCAGCCGTTCCTCGCGGCCACGGGCACTCCCAAATCGAGAAGCTCGTCGACCCACGAATACCGGGAGGCGATGATGCTCTATGCGGGATGCGGCACCTCACCCGCCGCCGCGTGCACCACCGGGGCCGGCGGCGTTCTCAAGCGGGAGCCCTTCGCGGCGACCTCGCATGTCGCCACCGTCGTGTTGGATGCCACGGGCATCCAGACCCTGCTCGACACCGTCAAGACAGCCAAGGCCGTGCCCGGAATGATCGAGGGCGGAATCTCGATGGACGCCCTCGGTGGCGCGGTGCAGGCGGTCGCCTCCGACGCCACAGCGTTCCCGCACCGGGACGCGTTGATGACCGTGCAGTACACGGCGACGTTCACGAACGGGGCCGATCCCGATCCCCTCGCCCGCTGGGTGCGTGGCTTCCGCGCCGCGCTCGTGCCGCAGTGGGGCGATGCCGCCTACGTGAACTACGCCGACGCCGATATCGCCGACCCCGGTGCCTCCTACTTCGGCGCCAATGCGCCCCGACTGCAGAAGATCGCCCGACGCTACGATCCCCGTGGCCTTTTCAGCCAACCGCAACCCTGGTAACCCGGAGCCTACGCCGTCGCCTCCTCGATCGCGTCGGCCAGGTGCTCGCCGATCGCGAACGACGAGGTCGCCGCGGGCGATGGCGCGTTGAGCACATGGAGCACGTTGTGGTCGCGGCGGATCAGGAAGTCGTCGATGAGGGTGCCGCGAGCATCCATCGCCTGCGCGCGAATGCCCATCGGGCCGCGATGCAGGTCGCTCGCCTGCACCTCGGGCACATACTGCCGCAGTGATTTCGCGTACGAACCGGCCGACACATCATGCGAGAACTCCGTCCACGCAGTGCCCAGATTGCCGGCGGCGAAGCGCCAGAATCCGGGGTACCCGAGCGAGGAGAGAGAGTCCCGCGGGGTGATCGCCCAGGGCTTGTAGGTTCGACGGCTGAAGGCGAGGAACGCATTCGGGCCCGCCCAGACCTCCCCGTTGATGCGGCGGGTGAGGTGCACCCCGAGGAACGGGAGCGAGGGATCGGGCACCGGGTAGATGCTCCCGCGGATGCGGTCGGCCAGGGGCTGAGCCACGCGATACCAGCTCCCGCGGAACGGCAGGATGCGCACATCCTTCGCCGCTTCGCCCGCGAGCCTGTCCGCCTGCAAGCCCGCACACACCACCGCCTGGTGACCGCGGAGGACAGCGCCTCCCACACCGGTGACGGTGCAGCCGTCGGCCGTGCTCGTGACGGATTCGACGGGCCAGGAGGTGAGGAGCGTGCCCCCGAGGGCCACGACCTCCACGGCGAGCTGACGGGCCACCGCGGCGAAATCGACGACTCCGGTGCGCGGCGAGTGGATGGCGGCAACGCCCTCGGCGGCCGGTTCGATCTGACGAAGCTCCTGCCGGTCGACCCGGCGGAGTCCCGGCACGCCGTTCTGCATCGACCGGTCGTAGAGACGCGCGAGCCCGGGCAGCTCCGCATCGGAGATGGCGACGACGAGTTTGCCGGTGAAGTCGATCGGGATGTCGTGGTCGAGGCAGAACTGCTCCATCAGGCCGCGACCCCGCGCGCAGAGCACCGCCTTGAGAGACCCGGGCGCGTAGTAGATGCCCGCGTGGAGTACCCCGGAATTATGGCTGGTCTGGTGAGCCGCGACATCCGCCTCCGCCTCGACGACGACCACCCGTGAGCCGGGTCCACGCGTGAGAAGCTGCCACGCCGTTGCCAACCCGATGATGCCGCCGCCGACCACGATGATATCGAAACCGTCACCGTCGGAGGGGGAACCACTCGTCGTCGGGTTCGACGATTCATTCACCATGATTCGAATTGTAATGATCCCGCGCCGAATCCTCGCGCAGTTCCCGGCCGAGCTCGATGTCGCCCTCCCGGTTTCGCGCGGCACGGTCGCTCGCCTCGGTCTCCCGCGGAGGCAGCTGGATCTGACGCTCCGCCTCGACGCCGGCTCGCAGCTCCCGCGCCCGCTCGAACTGGGCATCGAACTCTGCGCCGAAGAGAAGGGTGAGGTTCGAGATCCAGAGCCAGAGCAGCACGACGACGAATCCGGCGAACGAACGGTAAGTGCGGTCGAAATCAGCGAAGTCCTTCACATAGAACGCGAAGAGCAGCGACACCCCGACGAGCACGACGACAGAGATGGCCGACCCGGCGGTCAGCAGCCGGATCTTCGGCTGCCGCACATTGGGGGTCGCATAGTTCAGCACCGTCACGATGAGCACCACCGTGATCACCAGCACCGGCCACTTGGCGACCGACCAGATCACGAGCGGAGCGGACCCTAGCCCGAAGGCGTCCCCGATGCCCTCTGCGACAGGCACAGAGAGCACCAACGCCGCGACGGTGATGATCACGAGCACGATCAGCACCACTGCGACCAACAGCTGGAACGGCTTCAGCTTCCAGATCGGGCGACCCTCGCGCACCTCGTAGATGCGGTTGAGCGAGCGTCCGAACGCCGCCACGTACGACGAGACCGCCCAGGTCGCCAGCAGCACGCTCACGACGAGCGTCCAGCCGATGGCCGGTGACTGTCCAAGCGCGCGGAGAGGTCCGGTGAGGAGGGCAACGGCCGAACCGGGCGTCACATCGTCGACGGTCGAGAGCAGGGCATCCACGGCCTTGCGTCCCTGGCCGAACAGGTTGGCGACCGAGATGAGGGCGACGAGCCCGGGAGCGGATGCCAGCAAGGCGAAGTAGGTGAGGGATCCGGCCAGGTCCGCGAGGCCGTGCGTGAGGAAGCCGTGGATCGTCGAGCGCACGATGAGGCGCCACGCCGGTCGGGTCACGGTTGCCTCACCCTCCCAGTCTGAGCGATCGGTCTGCGGGCGACAACTCGTGCCTTTCGCGGGCGCCGGCGGGGCGGATCAGGGGGGCTCGCGCGGGTCAGCCGCGTGCTGCCTCTTCGCGCTGCGAGCGCTTGTACGCCTTGAGCGCCTTCACCCGGGCGTTCTCCTCATTCACCTCGGCGTGGGTCGCACGCTCGCGCACGAGCCAGGCCGGCGGCTGCTGCAACAGGGCGGAGATCTCATCCGTCGTCAGCGGCTCGGTGACTTCGCCGCGAGCGAGTCCGGCATTGGAGACGCCGAGTTTGTGCGCGACGACCGGACGCGGATGCGGGCCGGTCTTGCGGAGCTCCACCAGCCACTCGGGCGGGTCGGCGATCATCTGGTTCAGCTGGTCGCGCGAAACGGGCTCGGCCTGGAACGATTCGGGGGTGGCGGGGAGATAGACCCCGAGTTTCTGGGCCGCCGTCGCGGGCTTCATGGTCTGGGCTTGCTTTAACGACTGGGGGGATTTCGCCGGGGTCATGCGCCCAGCGTAGCCTGAGACCCCTGCAGCGCTCTGCTGTGATCGACGCCGCGATCGAGGGGAATTCCCGTGGACGAAGTGCCGGCTGCCTTCACCATCGCCTTCGCGACAGGGGTCACCCTCACGCGCTGGACCCGCGCGTGGGAGGAGCGGCAGCGCCGCATCCCGCTCGCCTTCCTGCCAACGGATGCCGAGAGCCAGGTGTCCGCGCTCCACGAGGGTCTCGCGGACGTCAGTTTCGTGCGCCTTCCCGTTGATCGGAACGGCCTCAGCATCATCCCGCTCTATGACGAGGTAGCCGTCGTCGTCGTGCCGAAGGAGCATCCGGTCGCAGCTTTCGACGCCGTCACTCTCGACGACCTCGCGGGTGAGGACCTGGTGCCTCCCACCCTCTCCGCGGAGGAGGCGGTCGAGCTCGTCGCGGCGGGAGGCGGCATCGTGGTCCTCCCACAATCCATCGCCCGGCTGCACACCCGCAAGGACGTCGTCGCACGACCGGTGACGGATGCCGCCGGCACGTCGATCGCGATCGCCTGGCTCGAGGATCGCACCACCCCGCAGGTGGAGGAGTTCGTCGGCATCGTGCGCGGCCGCACCGCCGCCAGCTCGCGCGCGGTTCCCACCCCCAAAACCGAGAAGCCGCGTAAGGCCGTCGCTCCGAAGGCCCGTGCCCCCCAGCGCGGCCGCCCCCGCAAGTCCCGCGGGCGATGAGGCTCCCGGTGGCTAGCATGGCGGGGTGACAGCTATCCCCTCGTGGCGCCGAATTCCGATCGCGAAAATCGCGACCGGGGTCCTGCTCGGGCTCGCCGTGCTCGCCGCACTCGATCTGGGGTTCACCGCGCTCGCCGTGGTCCTGTCGACGCTGAATCCGCGGATCGGCCTGATCGGCGACGCCGGAGCCGTGCTCAGTTACTTCACGTTCTATCCCAGCGTTCTGGTCGCCGCCCTCACCCTCCTCGCGGGGGCACTGATCGCCTGGCGCAATCCGAGCCTCACCAGGCTGGGCATTGCCGTGGTGATCACGGGAATCCTCTCGGCCGCGTTCGTGGCTGTTGCGCTGCTTCCACAGGCGTTGCGGTGACGAGCGTCTCGGCCGGTGGCCCTCGACAGGCGCCGTCCACTGAGGCACACTAGTCACGGTCCCATTCCCTCAGGTCAGGACGATTCCGTTGAAGAAAGCTCCCGCGTCCACGCGCTGACCTTTCTCGACCGCCCCCCACTGCGATAAGCGCAGCGCGGCATCCGGGTCAGTGCATCCACTGACCACCGGGAGTCGCATGCCGTCATCAATCGTTCTCAACACCGTCGGGCTCACCTGGCCGGATGGGTCGTCCTTCCTTGCCGGCGTCACCGCGAGTTTCGGATCGGGTCGCACCGGTCTCGTCGGTCTCAACGGAGCCGGCAAGTCGACGCTGTTGCGGGTGATCGCCGGGCTCCAGCGGCCGTCGAGCGGCAGCATCCAGGTGTCCGGTGAGGTCGGCTACCTCCCGCAGACCATCCCTCTCGAGACCGATCGCACGGTGGCCGAGCTTCTCGGCGTGCGCCGACAGGTGGACGCGCTGAGGGCGATCGAGAGCGGCGATGTCTCCGTCGCCGCCTTCGAGCAGCTCGCCGAGAGGTGGGATGTCGAGACCGAGGCCGGCGAAGCGCTGCGGGAGGTCGGCGTCGACGCCGGGCTCGATCGCACGATCGCCACCCTCAGCGGAGGGGAGGGGATGCTCGTGGCGATCGCCGGCCTTCGCCTGGCGAATGCCCCCATCGTGCTGCTCGACGAGCCGACCAACAACCTCGACATCGAGGCAAGAGACCGGCTCGCGACCCTGGTGAGCCGGTGGCGCGGCACACTCGTGATGGTGAGCCACGACATCCGGATGCTCGAACTCATGGACGACACCGCAGAACTCCACGACGGTGCCCTGCGGATGTTCGGCGGACCGTACAGTGCCTACCTCGCCCAGATCGACGCCGAGCAGGCCGCCGCGCGCGCCGACGAGCGCTCTGCCGCGCAGCTCGTGCGCACCGAGCGGAGGCAGCGTATCGAGGCCGAGACGAAGATCGCCCGGAGCGCGCGTTCGGGCCGCACAGATTTCGATAACAAGAAGTTCACCCGGGGGGTTCGCAACCAGCGGCGTTCCGACGCGCAGGTCACGGCCGGTAAGCAGCGCCGCACCCTCGACGATTCGGTGACGGATGCCCGCGCCGCGCTCGATCGCGCGTCCGACCGGGTGCGGGACGATGCCTCCATTCACATCGACCTCCCCGACCCGAAGGTCCATGCGTCGCTGCGGCTCGCGGAGTTTCGCGGAGTGGTGATCCAGGGTCCGGAACGGGTGGCCATCGTCGGCCCCAACGGGGTAGGCAAGACGACCTTGCTCGAGGAGGTGGCGCGAGGCGAGGGCGTCGGTTACCTGCCCCAGCGCCTCGACGGGCTCGACGCCAGCTCCACGGTGCTCGAGACCGTTCGCAGCGCGGGCATCACGGACGCGGAGCTCCGCCATCGCCTCGCGCGCTTTCTCTTCCGCGGCGAGGCGGTCGACCGACGGGTCGGAGCCCTTTCCGGAGGAGAGCGGTTTCGGCTGGCGCTCGCTCGACTCCTCCTGGCGGAACCGCCCCCGCGCCTGCTGGTGCTGGACGAACCCACCAACAGCCTCGACACCCGGAGCGTCGACCAGCTCGTCGGCGCGCTCAGCGGCTATCGCGGGGGAGTGCTCGTGGTGAGCCACGACCGAGACTTCCTGCGGTCCCTCACGATCGACCGCTGGTATGGGATGCTGCCGGGCGGCGCGCTCGAGCGGATCGATCCCGCCGGGCTCGCCTGATCGGCGGGTACCTCAGACCACTGCGCGGTTGCGCCGCCAGGACAGGATGCCGGCGATGATCGCCCCGAGGATGAAGGCGCCCCCGATCACATAGGCCGCCGATTTCACCGCCGGGATGCTCGCCGCGAAGTACCCGGTCACCGTGAGCAGCACGCCCCAGACGAGTGCACCGACGAAGTTCGCCGCGACGAATTTGAGGTAGTCCATGCGCGCGATGCCGGCGACCGGCGGCACGAGCACGCGGCCCCAAGGGATGAAGCGGCCGACGACCACCGCCCACCAGCCGAGGTCGGTGTAGAACTTCTCGGCGCGACGGATGCTGCGCTGCACCCAGGGTCCCGTACGACGATCGAGGTACGGGCGCCCGTAGTGACGCCCGAGCAGGAAGCCGACCTGATCGCCGAGAAACGCCGCGATCCCGACCCCGATCGCGAGCACCCAGATGTTGATCCCCCCGTGCCCGGCGGAGAGGATGCCGGCGGCGAAGAGCAGAGAGTCGCCGGTGATGAAGGGGATGAAGACCCCGATGAACAGTCCGGTGCCGGCGAAGACGAGTCCCCACACGATCAGGTAGAAGAGCACCGGGCCGAAGGTGTCGAGCCAGCTCGTGACCTGCCCGTCGAGGGCGGCGAGGCGGATCATCCGCGGTCCTTCGTCGATCGCCGGAGCGGCATGGGTCAGGCCTCGGGGTCGAAAGGACCCTCGTCCGGCATGCGCCGGGCGGCGAGGGCCGCGGCGCGCTCGGCTAGGCGGCGAAGCACATCCGCCTGCGCGGCCTCGATGACGTCGGGGGCGAGGTACGGGTTCTCGTGGTGATTCGTGCCGTGGTGCTTCTCGATGTAGGCGTCGAGCTGCGGTCCCGACTCCCACGAGGTGATGAGGCAGTAGCGCGGCTCCGGTCCCGCGTGCCACACCGCGTGCCAGAAACGCTGGGTGTCGACGATGACCTGTGTGCCCGCCGGCAGCGCGATCCGCACTTCGTTGGTCGGATCGAAGCGGTCTTCGCGCAGGGTGAGGAAGGATTCCGCATCGTCGGTGAGGTTGAAGAACCCCCGCACGATCCAGCCGGAGCTGTCGGGGTTCAGGCGATTGTTGTCGTCCTGGTGCAGGTTGTAGAGGGTCTCCGAATACACGTTGGGCTGAAGTTCGATCACGCGGCAGCGGCCCACATTGGCGCCGGGCTCGGTGGCGCGGGCGGTGAGGCGCGGGGCCTTCGCGACCTGGGATTCGATCCAGACGCCGTCTTTGTCGGTGCGCGGCGGAGTGTGGTTCCAGAAGCCGTTGACCTCGATCTCACCGAAGGCGCTCGCAAGCGGGGCGAAGCGGGTGTCTCCGGACGACTTCCACTCGACGAACTCGAGGTCCTTCCACTCCTGGGGATCGGCGGCCTGGTCATACGAGTCGAGGATGACGAAGCCCTTTTCGTCCAGGAGCGAGGACTTGACGTAGCTCATCGGAAATGAACCCCTTCGATAAGAGAGCCGGCACGTTTCAACAGGCCCAACTTAGGCCACCCTAACATCCTGGCTGACGCGGTCACGGGTCTTTGGTCCCGAATTCCGGGCCCGCCGGAAGGGCGGGAGCTTAGGATCGATGTCACCATGACGGACACCTCCACCGGCGGCGGATTCGACCCGCGTTTCAATCCGGCCTTCCAGCCCGGCTACGACCCGAGCGTGCACGCGCGGCCGCCGGTTGTTCCGGATCGGGCACCCGCCCCGGAGCTGATCGAGCATCCGCTTTCCCCCGAATCGACACCGGCCATTCCGGCGGCCACGCCGACCGCAGGGGTAGCGGGTGATCCGGCCGAGTCGGCGACCCCCCGACGGTTCGATCCCTATCTCGCGAGCCTCTGGGCGCTCAGCGTCGTCTTCGTCGCCGCCGGGCTGCTCGTGCTGCGCTACATCGCGGATCGGATGGATCGACTCAGCGCCACCGGAAGTGCATTCGACTACAACCTTGTGCTCGTCTACACGATCGCGGCACCGCTTCTGGTGGTGCTTGGACTGGCGACCGCGACGGGCACGCTGTTCCTGTTGGCGGCACGTCGCCGCTGAGCCCTCGGCTCGCGTCAGCTCGCGGGCTCCGCGGGGTTGGTGACGGGCGGGACCGGTGGCGCCACGGCTGCCGGTGCGGGGGC
Source organism: Lacisediminihabitans sp. FW035 (assembly GCF_054880895.1). Lineage (NCBI taxonomy): Bacteria > Bacillati > Actinomycetota > Actinomycetes > Micrococcales > Microbacteriaceae > Lacisediminihabitans > Lacisediminihabitans sp. FW035. The sequence continues at coordinate 3,456,616 of NZ_CM142187.1, read as the reverse complement.
ACTTCCGCTGCGGTAGGCCTTGCGGATCACGCTGAAAGCACCGAGGGTACCGAGCGCGAGGGCGAAGACCAGGTTGAGCAGGTTGCCGTTCAGCAACAGGCCGAAGTCGGCGTTGAAGTTCGGCCAGAACAGTGGATCCAGCACTGCGGCGAAGGGGTTGAGCCCGAGCTGCTCCCCGGCGAACTTCGCGTAGTCCGAGACGAGCCCGAAGTAGAAGCTCAGAAGGATGGTGCCGAGCACGATTGCCGCGATGACCAGTGCTCCTACTTTGGAGACCAGTCCGCCCGACCCCTTGCGGTACAGCCAGGCGGCGAAGGCGGCGACGGCGAACGCGACGATCGCGGAGACGATGCCGATGCTCCAGATGACGACCCAGAGCACGATGCCGACGGGCACGGCCACGAGCGCGAAGATCCCTCCGCGCACGACATTCTCAGGCAGCGGCGTCGGCGCGCCCTCTGGTGATTGCGGAGTGAATGGAATCGACATAGTTCCCCCTATGAATTGGACAGATCCACACCCTAGCGCTGTCCTGAGTTCACGTCACCTCTGGCAATTCGGGCACCAGTACGTGTCGCGCAATTGGAGCGGTGTCTCGCCCAGTTCTCCGTGCTCGATGGGGGTGCCGCAGCGCAGACACGGCTTGCCTTCGCGGCGGTACACCCAGTCCGTCTCGCCGCGCAGCGCACCCGTGGTGGTGCGGTCCACCCTGTCCTTGTTCGCATCGATCAGCCGGTGGGCGAGGGCCACGAGCTTCGCGGGATTCTCGATCTGCCCGACCGGCCGGGTGGGCAGCGCGCCGCTGAGGAAGCAGAGTTCGTTGCGGTAGACGTTGCCGAGTCCCGCGAGCACGCGCTGGTCGAGAAGGGCGAGGCCGACCGCTCGGTCCGGGTCGGCGGTGAGACGACGGAGCGCTTCCTCCGCGTCCCAGTCCGGTCCGAGCAGGTCGGGCCCGAGGTACCCGACGACACTCTCTTCGTCGTCCCGGTCCACCACATCGAGGGTGCCGAGTTGGAAGCCGACCGCCACCCACTCGGCGGTGGCGAGGATGGCGCGGGCCTGCCACTGCGGCCGACGCCACTTCGTGCCGTGCCGATAGACGTGCCAGGAGCCCTCCATCTTGAGGTGGCTGTGGATACTGTGCTCGCCGACACGGATCAGGAGGTGCTTGCCGCGGCTCACCACTCCCTCCACGGTGTCGCCGGTCAGATCGACGGTGGCGAAAGCCGGGACGCGGATGTCGCAGCGGATGAGCTCGCCGCCGGCCAATGCAGCATCGAGGTTCACTGCGGTGCGGTAGACAGTGTCTCCCTCCGGCATGTCAGTGTCCTGTCATGATCGTCACGGACACATCAGCCCCGGAGTCGCAATCCCTGCGGGGTGGTGCTGAAGCCGGCATCCACCAGGGCCTCACCGAGGGCGGTGCCGATCACGAAGTCGCCGTTGACACGCTCGACCTTGAGCCGACCCCCCGAACGGCGGATGACGGTCGCGAGCGAGTGCGCCGCCGCCACCACCGCGCGCTCGTCTTCGGCGAAGGTCAGCATCGTCTTGCCTCCGCGCTCGACGTAGAGCGCGAGGGCACCGTCGACGATCACCACCAGCGCGCCGGCCTTCCGGCCGGGACGGTGACCTCGTTTCGACTCGTCCACCCCGTCGGTCACGGGCGCCGCGGGCCACGCGAGAGCGGCGCCGTACGGATTGGCCGGGTCGGTCGCGGCGAGAGTGAGGGCGACCGGGTCACGCTCGGAGTCCGGCTCCCGAGAGAAGGAACGAAGCCGGTCGACGGTGGCCCCCGTCGCGAACTGGGCGGCCCCGAGGCCCTCGACGAAGTAGCCGCGACGCGCGCGGCCGGTCTCCTCGAATCCGCTGAGCACCCGGTACGCGAGGGAGAATCCGCCCCGGATGCCCTCGCTCACCACTGCTCCGCGGGTGACGACGCCGTAGCGCTCGAGAAGCAGTTCGGCAGTCGCGACACCGCGCACCGTCGCATCCGGCTCGGCGAGGGGCAGAAGCGACCAGCGGCCGGCCGCACTCGGCGGACCTCCTGCACTCGGCATCGTGGGCCGCGCGCGGCCGCGGTACGCCCGCGAACGCGGCACGACCCGGGCCTTCGTCGTGGTCGCGCCGAGGTAGGAGCGCAGCGGGGACAGGGTGTCATTGGTGATGAGCCCCGACCAGACGAGATCCCAGAGCGCGGCGAGGAGCTCCTTGTCGTCGGTGCTGCCGACGGCGTTGGAGAGCTGCCGGAAGAAGTAGGCCCCGCCGCCGGTGAGGCTCGCCAGGATCGAGCGCTGCAGCTCGGAGGTCTCGGCGCCCGTCGGTTCCGGCAGGGTCAGGCCGGCGGTGTCGGCGAGGTGCAGGCTCACCCAGCCGTCGTTGCCGGGCAGCGCGCCCCCACCCGACCAGATGACCTCTCCCGCGGCGGTCAGTTCGTCGAGCATCACCGGCGAATAGTCCTTGACCCGTGCCGGGAGCACCAGCGACTCCCAGGCGGATGCCGGCAGCGCGACCCCGGCGAGCTGGTCGATCACCGCTGCAAGCCCATCGACCCCCCGCAGCGGCTCTGCCACGTGCTGCCAGGACGGCAGGAAGCGGCCGAGGGTCGCGGCATCCACCGGCTCGACCTCGTGGCGGAGGGCGGCGAGCGAGCGGCTGCGCAGCCGGCGGAGCACCTCGACGTCGCACCACTCGCTGCCGGTAGCGCCCGGACGGAACTCCCCCTCGACTACCCGCCGTTGCCCCGCGAGAGCTCGCAGGGCGGTGAGCACCACGGCGGTTCCGAGGCCGAGGCGATCGGCGACGGCGGCGACGGTGAACGGGGCGTGGGTGCGCGCGAACCGGCTCACCAGGTCGCCGAGCGGGTCATCCACCGGCTCGATGAAGGCAGAGGGGATGCCGATGGGCAGAGGTGTGCCGAGCGCGTCGCGAAGGCGGGCGGCATCTTCGATGATCGCCCAGCGATCGCTTCCGGCGCGCCAGATGCGGTTCGAGCGGGCGAGGGACGCGAGCGCAGTATCTAGTACCGCGCCAGCGAGCCCACTGGCCGGATCGAGGCGCTGCAGGATCTCCGGCTCGGAGAGCGGCCCGAGCATGCGCAGCAGGTCGACGATGCCCTCGGAGTCCCGGGCCCGCCGATCCGGGGCCAGGCGTTGCAGCTCGAGCTCGAGCTGCTCGATCACGGTGGGATCGAGAAGCTCCCGAAGCTCCGCCCGTCCGAGCAGTTCGGCGAGGAGGGTGGGATCGAGCGACAGTGCCGCGGCCCGGCGTTCGGCGAGCGGCGAATCGCCCTCGTACATGAACGCAGCAACATATCCGAACAGCAGCGACCGTGCGAAGGGCGACGCCTGCTCCGTCTCGGTCTCGACGATGCGGATGCGGCGGCTCTCGATCTGCCCGGCGAGTTCGGTGAGCGCCGGAAGGTCGTAGACGTCCTGGAGTACCTCGCGCACCGCCTCGAGCACGATGGGGAAGCTCGGGTACTTGCGCGCGACATCCAGAAGCTGCGACGCCCGCTGGCGCTGCTGCCAGAGCGGGGACCGACGCCCGGGGTTGTAGCGCGGAAGCAGCAGGGCCCGGGCGGCGCACTCACGGAAACGGGAGGCGAAGAGCGCGGATCCGCCCACCTCTTCGGTGACGATCTCGCGAAGTTCCGCGGGGTCGAACACGAACAGCTCGGCGCCGGGTGGTTCGCTCTCCGTGTCGGGGATGCGCAGGATCACGCCGTCGTCGCTGGCCATCGCTGCCCCGTCGAGCCCGAATCGCTCACGGATCCGAGCCCCGATCGCCAGTGCCCATGGTGCGTGCACTTGCATGCCGTACGGGGAATGCAGAATGACGCGCCAGTCCCCGAGTTCATCGCGGAAGCGCTCGACGACCAGGGTCCGATCGCTCGGCACGTGCCCGGTCGCCTTCTTCTGGTCGTCGATGAACGACACGAGGTTGTTGACGGCACGATAGTCGAGCCCTCCGAGTACGGCCCTCGTGCGAGCGTCCGTCGTCGATCCGCTTGCGATCTCGCGGGTGAATTCGCCGATCGCCCGCCCGAGTTCGGCGGGTCGGCCGATCCCGTCGCCTTTCCAGAATGGCACTTTGCCCGGCTGTCCGAAGGCGGGCGAGACGATGACGCGGTCGTGCGTGATGTCCTCGATTCGCCAACTCGTGGCGCCGAGCGCGAAGACGTCGCCGACTCGGGACTCGTAGACCATCTCCTCGTCGAGTTCGCCGACCCGTGCCGGCGCTTTGTCACCGGTGCCCGATCCGACCATGAACACACCGAACAGCCCGCGATCCGGGATGGTTCCGCCAGAGGTCACCGCGAGGCGCTGTGCTCCCGGGCGGCCGGTGATCGTGCCGGCGACACGATCCCAGACGATGCGTGGGCGCAGTTCGGCGAACTCGTCGGACGGATACAGCCCGCTGAGAAGATCGAGGGTGGCGTCGTAGGCCGATCGCGGCAGGCTCGCGAAAGGCGCGCTGCGTCGCACGGTGTCGAACCATTCGTCCACGTCGAGGGAGTCGAGGGCCACTGCGGCGACGGTCTGCTGGGCGAGCACGTCGAGCGGATTCTGCGGAATGCGCATCGCCTCGATGAGTCCGGCGGACATCCTCTCGCTCGCCACCGCGGAGTGGATGAGGTCGGCCCGGTGCTTGGGGAAGATGATGCCGCGCGACACCTCGCCGACCTGGTGCCCGGCGCGCCCGACACGCTGGAGACCGCTCGCGACGCTCGGGGGCGATTCCACCTGGATCACGAGATCCACCGCGCCCATGTCGATGCCGAGCTCGAGCGAACTCGTGGCCACGACACAGCGCAAGCGCCCGGATTTCAGGTCGTCCTCGATGAGCGCGCGCTGCTCCTTCGACACCGAGCCGTGATGGGCGCGGGCCAGCAGCGGACTTCCCGCACCCTCTGCAATCCCTGTTTGTCGAGTAGGGCGCTCAGCGCGTTCTGCTGGTCGAGTAGGGCGGTCAGCGCGTTCTGCTGGTCGAGTAGGGCGCTCAGCGCGTTCTGCTGGTCGAGTAGGGCGCTCAGCGCCCGTGTCGAGACCCGCGCCGACCAACTCCGACTCCTCCTGCCGCACCGCGTAGATCTCATTGAGTCGCGCCGTCAACCGCTCGGCCAGACGGCGAGAATTGGCGAACACGATCGTCGAGCGGTGTTCGAGGATGCGATCCACGATCTGCTCTTCGACATGAGGCCAGATCGACCCCTGCACGGCTTCGGTGGATGCCGCCGCCGACCCCTCGCGCACCGCCGGAGCCGTGCCGAGTTCGGTCATGTCCTCCACGGGCACGACGACGCTCAGGTCGAACTTCTTCGTCGATGGCGGGGCAACGATCGTGACGGGGGCGCCCCCGGCGAGGAACCGGGCCACCTCCTCGCGCGGCCGTACCGTTGCGGAGAGCCCGATCCGCTGCGCCGGCCTGTCGAGCAGCAGGTCGAGCCGCTCGAGGGACAGCGCGAGATGGGCACCGCGCTTGGTCGAGGCGACGGCATGCACCTCGTCGATGATCACCGTCTCGACGCCCCGTAGAGTCTCCCTGGCCGAGGCCGTGAGCATCAGGTAGAGAGATTCCGGCGTAGTGATCAGGATGTCCGGGGGCAGGCGCTGCAGCAGGCGACGGTCGCTCGACGTGGTGTCGCCCGACCTCACGCCGACGGTGACCTCTGGGGGCGACATCCCGAGCCGTTTCGCGGTCTGGGTGACGCCGACCAGCGGGGCGCGCAGGTTGCGTTCGACATCGACGGCGAGGGCTTTGAGAGGGGAGATGTAGAGCACGCGGGTGCGGAGGGCGCGGTCTTCGGGCGCCGGGGTGGTCGCGAGGCGATCGATCGCCCAGAGGAATGCCGCGAGAGTCTTGCCCGATCCGGTCGGGGCGACGACGAGCGCATTGGCGCCGGCGGTGATGGCCTCCCAAGCGCCGAGCTGCGCCGGGGTGGGCGCGCTGAACGCTCCCGAGAACCAGTCCCGGGTCGCCGGGGAGAATCGCCCGAGCACATCGCTCATCCCCCTATCCTCCCCGAACCCGCTGACAGTCTCGTTTGTCACTAGGCTTCCTCAGGGATGGGGCCGGAATTCCGTGCTCCCGGAGGGGGCACTGATGGACTTCAACTTCTATACGAACCAGATGTCGGGGGAGCAGTCGACCACGAGCAGTCTCGTCTCGCTCGTCTTCTACGTGATCGCCGTGATCGCCCTCTGGCGAGTCTTCACGAAGGCGGGCCGACCGGGCTGGCTGGCGATCATCCCCATCGTCAATGTGGTCGTGCTCGTGCAGATCTCCGGTCACAGCGGATGGTCAGCCCTTCTCTTCCTCATCCCCATCGTCGGCTTCGTCTGGGCGATCGTCGTGTCGATCCATGTCGCGCAGAGCTTCGGAAAGGGCGGCGCGTTCGGTTTCTTCCTGCTCTGGCTCTTTTCGATCATCGGATACCTCATCCTCGCCTTCGGAGCGAGCACCTACCGCGACCGCCGGACGCTGATCGCCTAGACCCGGCGCGCGGGTCGTCATCCGGGAGTCCGCCGATAAGTGACAATGGAGCATGAGCTCAGTAGGCACTCCTGACCCGAACTCCGGCTGGCTGTCCGATGAGGAGCTCGCCGAAACGCGTCGACGACTTCCGCTGCTCTACGTGGAAGCGGTGCCCGTGCGCGTGGATGGCGTCGGCCAAGTGACCGAGGTCGGCATCCTCTTGCGCGCCAACTCGGCGGGGGCGATCACCCGCACCCTCGTCTCCGGGCGGGTGATGTATGGCGAGAGCCTTCGGGACGCGCTGTTCCGTCACCTCGAGAAGGATCTCGGGCCGATGGCGTTCCCGCTGCTTCCCGCGAGCCCGATCCCCTTCTCCGTCGCCGAGTACTTCCCTTTTCCCGGGTCGCAGTTCACGGATGACCGCCAGCACGCGGTCTCGCTCGCTTACGTCGTGCCGGTCACCGGCACCTGCGATCCTCGCCAGGACGCCCTCGAGCTCACCTGGATGACCCCGCAGGAGGCGGCATCGGAGGCGGTCTCCGTCGAGATGGAGGGTGGCCGCGGCGCACTCGTGCGTGCGGCCCTCGCCTCGGTCGGCCGCCTGTACTGAGCGTCCTTCCCGGCTGTCCGCCTCTGCCGTCCGGCTCCGCTGGCCCTCTCTGCTGCCGCGAGTGACACGCGCGCCCGAATGTGCGGGCGCGCGTGTCACTCGGCGGCGCGGGGGGTGGTCCCGGGCGTCCTGAGGGTGCGAAAGAGGGCCCTCACACCGCGGTGTGAGGGCCCTGTCAGATCGTGTAACTGACTAGCGACCGCCGCCGCCACTGCGACGACGTCCGCCCCCCTGCGACATTCCGACGAGTCCGCCTCCGGATCCGGCACGACCGGCACCGGATGACGCACCGCCGCGCGGAGCACCCCCGGAGCGAGGAGCGCCGGATGACGCGCCCTCACCGCTTGCCGTGCTGTAGAAGTTGCGCGAGCCTCCGACGGGAGCGGCACCGTCGCGGTTGGCGCGCTTGCGCTGGGCGTTCGCACCCTGCGAGCCGCCCTGCGAGCGACCCTGTCCGGCGGCGCGCCCGCCCTGAGACTGGCGCTGTCCGGACCGGGCACGCGGGGCACCCTGCACCTGGGCGGCGGCGCGAGGAGCCGGCTTGACCCAGGCCGCGACGTCGCCGACGAGGGCGGCAACGGCGGCGGAGTCGGCGGTCACCTGCTGCGGGGTGACGGTGATCTCCGCCTTCTTGAGGAGAGCTGCGGTGTCGCGACGCTGTGTGGGGAGCACGATCGTGACGACCTCGCCCTCCTTGCCGGCGCGGGCTGTGCGGCCAGAGCGGTGCAGGTAGGCCTTGTGCTCGGCCGGCGGGTCGACATGGATCACGAGTTCGATGTCGTCCACGTGAACCCCACGAGCCGCGACATCCGTCGCCACGAGCACGCGGGTGTCGCCGGCAGCGAAGGACGCGAGGTTGCGGTCACGCTGCACCTGCGACAGGTTGCCGTGCAGGTCGACGGAGGGGATGCCCGCGTCGGTGAGCTGCTTGGCCAGCTTCTTGGCGTGGTGCTTGGTGCGCATGAAGAGGATGCGGCGTCCGGTACCGGAGGCGAGCTTCTCGATGAGGAGACGCTTGGCTTCGACCGAGTCGACCTCGAACACGTGGTGTGTCATCGCACTGACATGAGACGTAGCCTCGTCGACGGAATGGAGCACCTCGTTGTGGAGGTACTTCTTCACGAGACGGTCGACGCCGTTGTCCAGCGTTGCGCTGAACAGCATGCGCTGGCCTGACTGCGGGGTCTTGTCCATGATTCGGGTGACCACGGGGAGGAATCCGAGATCGGCCATGTGGTCGGCCTCGTCGAGGATCGAGATCTCCACGGCATCCAGCTGCACGAAGCCCTGCTTCATGAGGTCCTCGAGGCGACCGGGGCAGGCGACGACGATGTCGACGCCGGCCTTGAGCGCCGCGACCTGGCGCTGCTGCGAGACGCCGCCGAAGATCGTGACGGACTTGAGGCCGTAGACATCCGCGAGCGGGGTGAGCGCAACCGTGATCTGCGTGGCGAGCTCGCGGGTCGGGGCGAGGATGAGCGCGAGCGGCCGACCGGGACGGCGCTGGCCGCCGGCGAGCGAGCCGCCGAGCCGCGCGATCATCGGGATGGCGAACGCGAGGGTCTTGCCACTGCCGGTCTTGCCGCGCCCCAGCACGTCACGCCCGGAGAGCGTGTCGGGCAGGGTGTCGACCTGGATCGGGAACGGGGATTCGATCCCCTGCGCGGACAGCGCCGAAACGAGGGGGGCCGGCACGCCGAGCGCGCCGAAAGATGAAGTTGATTCAGACATGGTGGAGCTTTCGGATAGAACCACACCCGGCGATCGAGCTTGTCGAAACCCTGGTGTGAAGTGGCGAGAGCGACAGTGGCCGCAATCGATCGCCGCAGAAAGTATCTACAACCCGTTCGCGCCGCAGTTGTCGAGTAAAACCTGGGGTGCGACGGGGAGAAGAGGGAGCGTTCAACGACGCAGGGAGACCTTCGTGGTCTCACAAGTACCCTCAGCCTAGCAGGTGCCTTCAGTGGACCCCGGAATAGCGTTCGCCTACCGGGATTTCCACTGCCACGCGGTTGCCGGCCTGGGCAAGGGGGCAGGCCCACGCCGGGTCGTAGGCGCACGACGGGTTGTAGGCGAAGTTGAAGTCGAGCACGAGGGAGTCCGGCGCGCGGCCCGGGCCGAGATCCGCTCCCTTGATGGTGTCGAGGAGGTAGCGTCCGCCGCCGTAAGTGCCCCCGGCCAGCCCGGCTAGGGCATCCTTCACCGGCAGGTAGATGCCGCCGCCGTAGCTGCCGAGCTTCCAGACGTCCAGGGAGCCGACCCCCGGAATGTCGGCGACCCCGAGCAGGTCGAACGGCACTATGCCGTCGGTGCCCGTCTCGAAGTCCATGTGCCGCGGCTCTGCCGGTGTCAGGGCGACCTCGAACCGCCAGTCCGGGTCGTAGGGCTTCACCGGGAGACCGGTGAACACCGCGAGGTCCTCGGCGAGCAGCGGAGAGGACGGATGCTCGGCGAAAAGCCGGTCCCGTTCGCGTCGCCACAGGTCGTGGGCGGCGAAGAGATCCGTCGCGCCGCGCACCTCCGCGTAGAGCGCGAAGACCCGGCGACGCCAGTCGGCCACTTCGAATGCGGTGATCGTCATGCTCAACCGACCCAGCGGCTTGTCGCACCGATGATCGCGGACCCGTCGAGGTCGGCGAGCTTCGGCGCAATGAAGTTTCGAGCGGTCTCCGAGGTCTGGACCCGAAACGCCGGGGAGTCGGCGAGCAGGGTCGCCACGATGGCCCCGGCGGCGTCCGCGGACGTCTGCGCCGCGCTGAAAGCTCCCGCGGTGCGCTCCAGGTAGTTGCCGAGGGCCGTGCCGTAGGGCCCCGCCGCCTCGACCATCGCGGGCACATCGATCCCGACGTTGGAGACGAATTCACTCCCGACGGCACCCGGTTCGACCACCGTCACGCGCACCCCGACGGCTGCCGCCACAGGGGCCAGGGCCTCCATGAACCCCTCGACCGCGAACTTAGCGGCACAGTACGCCTCGTTGAAGGGCTGGCCGACCACCCCGCCGACGCTCGTCACCGTCACGAGGCGGCCGGCGGACGCGCGCAGGTGCGGCATGACCGCCTTCGTCATCGCGACGACCCCGAAGAAGTTGACCTCCATCGTGGAACGCACCTCGTCGATGCTCTCGAGCTCGATGGTGCCGACGTGGCCGGCGCCGGCGTTATTCACGAGGGCGTCGATCGAGCCGTGGTGGGCGACGACTTCGGCGACGCAGGAGGCGATGGAGTCGGCATCCGTCACGTCGAGGCGGCGGATGTCGAGGCTCACGCCGGCGCTCGCCGCCGCCGCGCGGAGTGCATCCGCCTTGCCCGGGTCGCGCATCGTCGCAACGACCGTGTGGCCGGCGGCGGCAGCCTGGACAGCGGTTTCGAGGCCGATTCCGGAGGAGGTTCCGGTGATGAGGGTGACGGTCATGAGACGGGCGCCTTCCAGGTGGGGGCGAGCGAGCGGATGCGGGCGGCGCGCCACTGCCAGAACGCCCAGTAGCCCAGCCAGAGAAGCGGAGTGAGGGAGCCGGCCTCGAAGACCAGCTGGTCGCGGTAGAGCGTGCGGCCGCCGGCCGCGGGAGCGATGGCGATGGAGTGCTGCCATTTCGTCACGAGGGCGAGTGGACCACTGAGTCCTCGCCCGTCGTCACGCTGGACGCGCACGTCATCGTGCCGCTCGGGGTAGGAGATGCCAATCACCTGCTCGCCGATCGGCACGATCCCGAAACTCGAGATCTTCACCGGGTGCTCGCCCGGCGACCAGAACGGGGGGAACCCCACTCGCTCGAGCGACTCGAAGGTGGTGAACGGTGCGGACACCTGCTGCATGCCGCGCGGGGAACGCACGGCGTTCCAGGCGGCATCCGGGGTGCAGTCCAGCACGAGCTTGAGGAGGATTCGCATCGCTCAAGTCTGCCACCGTCGCCTGAGGGAATTCAGGTTGCGCGCGTAGCGTTACGCCCAGTACCAACCCACAGTCTCCAGGAGGAATCATGACCCAGGCAATTCTCAACGGCGTCGTAATCGCCGACGCTCCGCAGGAAGACCTCATCAAGATCGAGGGCAACTGGTACTTCCCGCCGTCGAGCGTAAACAGCGAATTCCTCGTCGACAGCGCCACCCCGTACACCTGCCCGTGGAAGGGCGAATGCCAGTACTTCAGCGTGAAAGACGGCGACGCGCTGCTGCAGGACCGCGCCTGGAGCTACCCTCACCCCTACGAGACGGCTTTCGCTCGCACCGGCGGCAAGGACTTCAGCAACTACGTGGCCTTCTGGAAAGAGGTGCAGGTCGGCTAGACCTGCATATTCATTCCGATCAGCTCGAGCTGGTGCGCGCGCGATGCGCGCGCACTTTCGCCCGGTTGCCGCACCGCTGCATGGAGCACCAGCGGCGGTTATTGGAGCGCGACTCGTCGTAGAAGACCAGGTCGCAGTCATCCGCAGCACACTCGCGGATGCGATCGGTCGGGTCGGCGGCGAACAGTTCCACGGCCTCCCTCGCCAGAACGGAGAGGGCCTGGCTCGCTTTCGCCCGGGAGCGCCCGGCCTGTCGCGTGCCTCCCACCAGGGAGGGCGCGATGTCAGGCGTCGCGGCGAACAGGTTGATCACGTCCACGTCGTCCGAGAGGATCTCCTCGCCTCGACTGCGGGCGACTGCTGCGCGGGCGAGCGATCCGCGTAAGGCTCGCGCGTCGATCAGGTCGCGGTCCGTCGCTCCATCCACGACCTCGGGGAACCTCCCGCTGAGCCACGCCGTGAGATCGGATGCCGCGTACATGGTCTCCCCGCCCGCATCCAACACGGCGCCCGTGTAGGCGAAGTCGATCGCGAGCGATCCGGAATCGAACCACCAGGAGTGGCCATCGGTCATGGTCATCTGCTGGCCGGTCGGGCGGCCCTCGGTCGCGTGCATGTAACCAATATAGCCAGTTACGTCTCCCCGGTGCTCCCTCTTCAGTGCGCGAGGCCGGGATGCGGCCGCGCACCCTTCGTGGCAGAGTCGGAGGCGACATCAGGAGAGAGAGCCCATGAGCGACAGCACGGCAAAGCCCAGCACGGGAAAGACCAAAGGTGCCGGCTGGGAGGTCGGCGTTCGCCAGACCGTCGCCGCCTCGGGGGATGTCGTCTGGGCGTTCCTGCTCGGCGAGGGTCTCCCGTTGTGGCTCGGCGAGACCGCCCTCCCGCACGCGAAGGGCGAGACGTACCGCACGGCCGATGGCATCGTCGGCGAGGTGCGTGGCTACACCGAGGGCACGAAGGTGCGGCTGACCTGGCAGCCGGATGACTGGCCGCACGAGACCACCCTGCAGGTGTCGGTCAAGGAGGTACCCGGCGGTACGACCATCGTGCTCCACCAAGAACGCCTCGCCGACCGGGACGAACGGCGGATGATGCTCGGCCACTGGAAGAACGTCGCGGCCCACATCGCCGCCGCCTTCGACCCGAACCGCTGACTCTCGCAGAAGACCGCAGCGGTCAGCGTTGCCGCGCCACCTCGCGCCGTGTCCAGGCGATGGTGTGCGCTGCGTCGAACCGCCGGGAGCACTTGCCACACGCCAGCGTGCGGGTCGGACGGCGGTACCGGTAGTGGAGATGGCCGGCCGGGCAGGCGCCTACCCACGGTGCGAGTTCGCTGGCGATCGCCCCGTCGTGTAGGCGCTTGCCCTCGTAGCCGAGGTCGGCGGCGACGGATTTCCAGCGCGGCCCATGGCCGGCCCGCGTGCCGGCGATCGCGTGGGCGACCTCGTGGAGCAGCACCTGGTGGATCTCGTCGTCCTCGTACCGCGACGCGAGATGGCGCGAGACGCTGATCGTCTTCGAGGTGTAATTGCAGAGGCCGGCGCGTGTCTTCGCCGTATCGAAGGCGAAGGTCCAGGCCGGGTCGAGGTGCAGGGTGATCAGGGCATCGGCCCAACGGCGCACCCGTAGGAGATCAGCCATTCGCAGCCGCCTGACGGGTGGCGATCTCGAGCGCGAATCGAGCCGCCTCGATCTCGTCGACAGGGGCCTCGGATCCGGTGCGGATGTCGAGGGCTGCGCTGAAATCCGCCCGCGCTTCGGCGAAGCGGCCGAGGTCGAACAACACGGTTCCCGCACAGAAGACGGCCGCTCCTTCGAGGGAGGCCCATTCTTCGAGGGCGGCGGTCGCGCGCACGGCGGTCATCTCGGCGAGGGCGCGGTCGAGTTCTCCCTGATGCTGGAAGACCCGCGCTCGCCGCAGGCGTGCCGTGGTCAGCTGCTCCCGGTCTCCGCCGAAGTGGGCGAGCCGGAAGGCCTGCTCGGCGGCAACCAGCGCCTCCCCGTTGCGACCGAGCAATCGCAGCAGCTCGGCCTTCTCTCCCAGCGCTGCCGTGCTTCGACCATTGCCGAGCTGGCGCAGCCGAAATTCCGCGGCAGCGCGGTCGACGAGCTCGCGCAGGGTCTCGGGGTCGTAGCCGGTAATCATCCCTTCGAGATTAACCCGCCGGGGAGACATCCAGTCGCACCTCGAGCAGTTTGTCGTCCCCGGCTGTGGGCGACCCCCGCCCGTCGGTGTTGTTGGTGAGAATCCAGAGGGATCCGGCCGGGCCGGGCACCGCATCGCGCAGGCGACCGAACGATCCGGTGAGGAACGGAATCGCAGTCGTCGCGGATCCCGGCGAAATCGCCCACAGGCGTTCGCCCCGAAGGGCGGCGAGGAAGAAGGTGCCGTCGACGAAAGCGAGTCCACTCGGGCTCGCGTCGGAGGTCGGCCACTGGTACTCCGGATCCACGAAGCCGTCCTTCGCTCCGATGCCCTCGACGATCGGCCAGCCATAGTTGCGGCCGGGCTCGATGCGATTGAACTCGTCCCAGGTGTTCTGGCCGAACTCTGCCGCCCAGAGCTGACCGGTCGAGTCCCAGGCGATGCCCTGCGGATTGCGGTGGCCGAGCGAGTAGACGAGCGAGCCGGCGGTCGGGTTGTCGCGCGGCACGGCGCCGGTGGGCGTCATCCGCAGGATCTTGCCGTTCAGCGATGCGGGATCCTGGGCGCGCGAGGGCACCCCGGCGTCGCCGACTGTCGCGTAGAGCATGCCGTCCGGGCCGAAGGCGATCCGGCCGCCATCGTGGTTGCCCGCCCGCGCGAGCCCGGTCAGGATCGGGGTCGCGGCTCCGAGCCGATACGATCCGGATGCCCCGTCGAGCGGCATCCGCACGATGCGGTTGTCCGTGGCAGTCGTGAGGTAGGCGTAGAGCATGCGGCCGGAGCCTGCGGAGTCGCGCGGCGGTGTCGCCAGCCCGAGCAGACCACCCTCGCCGACATGAACCACACCCGGCACCACCCCGACGTCGCGCAGCCGACCCGAGGGGAGCCGCTCCACCACCGTGCCGGAATCGCGCTCGCTGATCAGGGTGGAGTCAGCGGTGCCGAGTCGAACGATCGACCACGGTGCCTCGAGGCCGCTCGCAAGCACGGTCGGATCGCCCACCGGGCGGAGTGCCCCGGGGGGAGAGGCGGAGGCCGTCGGGGCCGCAGGGCGGCTCGATTCGGGGCTCGCGGTGCATCCCGCGAGCAGGAGCACCACCGCAGCGGACAGGGCAAGGCGACCTCGGACCATGACTCGAGTGTGCCTTCGCTTGCTGACAGTTGCAGGTCAGCGGCCCGGGTCAGTCGCGATTGCCCGCCTGGAAGATGTTCTTCGCCGGGGGAGGGGACTGCACCGCCGTGTCGTCGGTGACGATGGAGGCTCCCGCGATCCAGTTGCGCAACTCCGCGCCCTCCACCACTTTCGACGGATGCGGTCCGCCGGCCAGCAGCCGCGGCATCCAGTCGAGGGGCAGCGGTGCGCGCGAGCCCACCATCACCACGTTGCCGAAGCGACGGCCCTTGAGGATCTGCGTCTCGGCGAGGGCGGCGACGTGCCCGGTTCCCGCCAGCCCCGGGCCTGACTGCGCCGTGGCGGCGAGCATGGTGGCCGCCTGGCCGCGCGCGAACGCGAGGCCGGGACCGTCGGCGACGTTCGCGACGATGATGCCGTCGGGCTTCAGCAGCGCCACCGCCTCCCGGTAGAACTCGAGGCTGGTCACGTGCGCGGGGGTGCGGGCGCCGCTGAAGACGTCCACCACCAGGAGGTCCACCTCCCCCCGGAGTCCTCCCGGGAGCTTTCCGAGCACTTCGCGGGCATCGCCGTGCCGGACCCGGATCGAGGCGTTGCGGGGCAGGGGGAGGTGGGCGCGCACGAGGTCTACGAGGTCGGTCTCGATCTCGACCACCTGCTGGCGGGATCCCGGTCGGGTCGCCTCGATGTAGCGGGGCAGGGTGAACGCGCCGGCGCCGAGATGCACGGCGGTGAGAGGCTCGCCCGGCATCCCGATCTGGTCGATCACGTGCCCGATGCGCTGGATGTACTCGAAGAACAGCTGGCTGGGATCGTCGAGGTTCACGTGGGACTGCGGCGTGCCGTCGACGATCAGGGTGAAGCTGCCCGGCACCCAGCGGTCGGGCTCGATCACCGCGCGGTAGCCACTGAGCTTCAGGATCGCGGAGGGATGTTCGGTCACCACACCGACCATGCCACACTCACCGCCAGACCGCGGGCGTCCCTCATCCGGGGAGCACCAGTTATGGGGAATTGTCTGGATACCTACCAATGCATGAGAATGACTCTGGATCAGCTTCCGGCGAAATGGACCCCATGAATTTGTACGACGAGATCGGCGGATCATCCGCGGTCACGGCTGTTGTCGAGGACTATTGGCGCCGGGTGAGCGCCGACGAGATCCTGGCACCGTGGTTCTCCACAATCGACAGCCGCCAGCTCAATTTCCACCTTCGCGCCTACCTCACGGTGGCGCTCGGGGGGCCCGAGGAGTACGAGGGGCGCAGCATGCGCCATGCGCATGCTGGGCTCTCGGTGACCGGAACCGCCTTCGATCTTCTGGTCACGCGATTGAACGAATCGCTGCTTGCCGTTGGCGCCACTCCCGAAAGCATCGTGAAGGTGGATGCCCGACTCACCTTGCTCCGCCCGGTGATCGTCGAGCGCGAGGCCTGACCGGGCGTCTGCGGACTTTCGGGGCCGGCGCGCCAGCCCGGATTGACCGTTTCGGCCCGGGTTGTGGCCGTCGCGCCCCGAAAGTCGCCCGGCCCGCCGGCCGCTTCGCCCCGAAAAGTCGACGGTTATACTCGCTTTTTCGAAATTGGTCAAGAATCGACTTGCACTTGTGATCAATTCCGGCCTATAGTGGTTCTTTGCGCTCCCAGGAAATCTCTGCCTTCATATTGCGGTCGGCTGCGCTCGTCAACGACGAACACACCCCTGGAGCGAAACCCATCACCGACTGAACTCCTTACTTAGGCAACGGGGCGCGTAACACCGCCCACCGGAGGTTATTTCCTTGGCTGCTGCTCGCAACGCATCCACCACGAACTCGTCGAAAAAGGGATCTCCCAAGAACGGACGCTCAGCTGAGCGTCTCTCGTTCGCGAAGATCACCGACACGCTGACAGTTCCCGATCTTCTCGCACTCCAGACGGAGAGCTTCGACTGGCTCGTCGGGAACGACCTCTGGAAGGAACGCGCTGCAGAGGCGAAAGCCTCCGGTCGCCAGGACCTTCCGGCACTCACCGGCCTCGAAGAGATCTTCGAGGAGATCTCCCCGATCGAGGACCTCGGCGAGACCATGCAGCTCTCGTTCACGAATCCCTTCCTCGAAGAGAAGAAGTACTCGATCGACGAGTGCAAGGAGAAGGGCAAGACCTACTCCGCCCCTCTCTACGTCGAGGCCGAGTTCATGAATCACCTCACCGGTGAGATCAAGACGCAGACCGTCTTCATGGGCGACTTCCCGCTGATGACCCCCAAGGGCACCTTCGTGATCAACGGCACGGAGCGCGTCGTCGTCTCCCAGCTCGTGCGTTCGCCCGGTGTGTACTTCGAGCGCCAGCAGGAGAAGACATCCGACAAGGACATCTACTCCGCCCGCATCATCCCGAGCCGTGGTGCCTGGCTCGAGTTCGAGATCGACAAGCGCGACCAGGTCGGCGTGCGCATCGACCGCAAGCGCAAGCAGTCGGTCACCGTGTTCCTCAAGGCCCTCGGCCTCACCAGCGAAGAGATCCTCGAGGAGTTCAAGGGCTTCGCGTCCATCGAGCTGACGCTCGAGAAGGACAACATCCTCACGAAGGATGAGGCGCTCAAGGACATCTACCGCAAGCTCCGTCCAGGAGAGCAGGTCGCCGCCGAGGCAGCCCGCGCGCTCCTCGACAACTTCTACTTCAACTCCAAGCGCTATGACCTGGCGAAGGTCGGTCGCTACAAGATCAACCGCAAGCTCGGCATCGACGCGCAGCTGTCGAACTCGGTGCTCAGCCAGCAGGACATCCTCGCGACGATCAAGTACCTTGTCGCCCTGCACGACGAGCAGAAGACGCTCCCGGGCATCCGAGATGGCAAGCCGGTCGAGCTCCGCCTCGACGTGGACGACATCGACCACTTCGGCAACCGTCGCATCCGCGCGGTCGGCGAGCTCATCCAGAACCAGGTGCGCACCGGTCTCTCCCGCATGGAGCGCGTCGTCCGCGAGCGCATGACCACTCAGGACATCGAAGCGATCACCCCGCAGACCCTGATCAACGTGCGCCCCGTCGTCGCCGCGATCAAGGAGTTCTTCGGCACCTCGCAGCTCTCGCAGTTCATGGACCAGAACAACCCGCTCGCGGGTCTCACCCACAAGCGCCGCCTTTCGGCGCTTGGCCCGGGTGGTCTGTCGCGTGAGCGTGCCGGTGTCGAGGTGCGAGACGTTCACCCCTCGCACTACGGCCGCATGTGCCCGATCGAGACCCCGGAAGGCCCGAACATCGGCCTGATCGGATCGCTCGCGTCGTTCGCACGCATCAACTCCTTCGGTTTCATCGAGACCCCCTACCGTCGCGTCATCAACGGTGTCGTCTCCGAGACCATCGACTACCTCACGGCGAGCGAAGAGGACGAGTACGTGGTGGCCCAGGCCAACGCGCCCCTCACCCCCGACGCCCGCTTCGCCGAGCCCCGTGTGCTCGCTCGTAAGAAGGGTGGAGAGGTCGACCTCTTCCTCATCGACGAGATCGGCTACATGGATGTCTCGCCGCGCCAGATGGTGTCGGTCGCGACTTCGCTCATCCCGTTCCTCGAGCACGACGATGCAAACCGCGCCCTCATGGGTGCGAACATGCAACGCCAGGCCGTCCCGCTGCTGCGCAGCGAGTCGCCGCTCGTCGGTACCGGTATGGAGGGCTACGCGGCCATCGACGCCGGAGACGTGATCACCGCGGATGCCGCGGGAGTCGTCTCCGAGGTCTCGGCCGATGTCGTCACCATCCAGCTCGATGCCGGCGGAACGCAGGACTACTACCTGCGCAAGTTCAACCGCTCGAACCAGGGAACGTCGTACAACAACCGCGTCATCGTCAGTGCGGGCGACCGCATCGAGGTCGGCCAGGTTCTCGCCGACGGCCCTGCGACGGAGAACGGCGAACTCGCCCTCGGAAAGAACCTCCTCGTGGCATTCATGCCGTGGGAGGGCTACAACTTCGAGGACGCGATGATCCTGAGCCAGAACCTGGTGAAGGACGACACCCTCTCCTCGATTCACATCGAGGAGTACGAGGTCGACGCCCGCGACACCAAGCTCGGCAAGGAAGAGATCACTCGCGACCTGCCGAACGTGAGCCCGGAGCTGCTTGCAGACCTGGACGAGCGTGGGATCATCCGCATCGGTGCCGAGGTACGCCCCGGCGACATCCTGGTCGGAAAGGTCACGCCGAAGGGCGAGACCGAGCTCTCCGCCGAGGAGCGTCTGCTTCGCGCCATCTTCAACGAGAAGAGCCGCGAGGTGCGCGACACCTCGCTCAAGGTTCCTCACGGTGAGGCCGGAACGATCATCGGCGTCAAGGTGTTCGACTCGCAGGACGGGGACGACGAGCTCGGCTCGGGCGTCAACCAGCGCGTGGTCGTGTTCATCGCCCAGAAGCGCAAGATCACCGAGGGCGACAAGCTCGCCGGCCGTCACGGCAACAAGGGCGTCATCTCCAAGATCCTCCCGGTCGAAGACATGCCGTTCCTCGCCGACGGAACGCCGGTCGACATCATCCTGAACCCCCTCGGTATCCCCGGACGAATGAACTTCGGCCAGGTTCTCGAGACTCACCTCGGATGGGTTGCAAAGCAGGGCTGGGATATCAAGGGCAACCCGAAGTGGGCCGCCAAGATCTCCGACGAGGCCAAGTCGGCCGCCCCCGGCACCAAGGTCGCGACCCCGGTGTTCGACGGCGCGCTCGAGGCCGAGATCGAGGGTCTCCTCGACTCCACGACCCCGACCCGCGACGGCGACCGCCTCATCGGTTCGTCCGGTAAGGCCCAGCTGTTCGACGGCCGCTCCGGCGAGCCGTTCCCGCAGCCGGTCTCGGTCGGATACATGTACATCCTGAAGCTCCACCACCTCGTGGACGACAAGATCCATGCACGCTCGACGGGTCCGTACTCGATGATCACGCAGCAGCCGCTGGGTGGTAAGGCGCAGTTCGGTGGACAGCGATTCGGTGAGATGGAGGTCTGGGCCCTCGAGGCCTATGGCGCCGCTTACGCCCTGCAGGAGCTTCTGACGATCAAGTCGGATGACATCCTCGGTCGAGTCAAGGTGTACGAGGCCATCGTCAAGGGTGAGAACATCCAGGAGCCCGGTATCCCCGAGAGCTTCAAGGTGCTCATCAAGGAGATGCAGTCGCTCTGCCTCAACGTCGAAGTGCTTTCGGCGGACGGCACGGCAGTCAGCCTGCGCGACACGGACGACGAGGTCTTCCGTGCCGCCGAGGAGCTGGGAATCAACATCTCCACCCGCTTCGAGAACTCGTCGATCGACGACATCTGAGCTAGCTAAAGCTCTTTGGTCACGATCCAGACAACGACAAAACTTTTCTAAAGTAGGAGAAAAATTGCTCGACGTAACAACGTTCGATGAGCTTCGTATCGGCCTCGCAACCGCTGACGACATCCGTCGCTGGTCGCATGGTGAAGTAAAGAAGCCCGAAACGATCAACTACCGCACGCTCAAGCCCGAGAAGGACGGCCTCTTCGGAGAGCAGATCTTCGGCCCGAGCCGCGACTGGGAGTGCTCGTGCGGCAAGTACAAGCGCGTGCGCTTCAAAGGAATCGTCTGTGAGCGCTGTGGTGTAGAGGTCACGAAGTCGTCGGTGCGCCGTGAGCGCATGGGCCACATCGAGCTCGCAGCCCCGGTCACCCACATCTGGTACTTCAAGGGCGTTCCGTCGCGCTTGGGCTACCTGCTCGACATGGCTCCGAAGGACCTCGAGAAGGTCATCTACTTCGCCGCTTACATGGTCATCTCCGTCGACGAGGAGGGCCGTCACGACGACATGCCCGGACTCGAGAACGAGATCCGCCTCGAGATCAAGGAGCTGGAGAGCCAGCGCGATGCCCGCATCGCCGACCGCCTCCAGCGCCTCGAGACCGACCTCGCCGCCCTGGAAGAAGAGGGTGCCAAGGCCGACCAGAAGCGACGCACCAAGGATGTCGCCGAGAAGGAGATGGGCCAGGCCCGCAAGTCCTTCGACGAGCAGATCGCCCAGCTCGAGCGCGTGTGGGATGACTTCCGCAGCCTCAAGGTCGGCGACCTCAAGCCCGAGGATGCCGTCTTCCACGACCTCCAGGACCGTTTCGGCGTGTACTTCGAGGCCTACATGGGCGCCGAGGCCATCCAGAAGCGTCTCCAGGCCTTCGACCTCGCCACCGAGAGCGACGACCTCCACGACCAGATCGCCAACGGCAAGGGCCAGAAGAAGATCCGCGCCATCAAGCGCCTCCGTGTGGTCAACTCCTTCCTCCAGACCGGCAACTCGCCGGCCGCCATGGTGCTCGAAGTCGTTCCGGTCATCCCGCCGGAGCTGCGCCCGATGGTGCAGCTCGACGGTGGACGTTTCGCCACGTCCGACCTCAACGACCTCTACCGTCGTGTGATCAACCGCAATAACCGTCTTCGTCGACTGCTCGACCTCGGTGCACCCGAGATCATCGTCAACAACGAGAAGCGGATGCTGCAGGAGGCCGTCGACGCACTGTTCGACAACGGTCGCCGTGGTCGCCCCGTCACCGGTACCGGTAACCGGGCGCTGAAGTCCCTGAGCGACATGCTCAAGGGAAAGCAGGGTCGTTTCCGCCAGAACCTGCTCGGAAAGCGCGTGGACTACTCCGGTCGTTCCGTGATCATCGTCGGCCCGCAGCTCAAGCTGCACCAGTGTGGTCTGCCCAAGCAGATGGCACTCGAGCTGTTCAAGCCGTTCGTGATCAAGCGCCTCATCGACCTCAGCCACGCTCAGAACATCAAGAGCGCCAAGCGCATGGTCGAGCGTTCGCGCCCGCAGGTGTGGGACGTGCTCGAGGAGATCATCCGCGAGCGCCCCGTGCTGCTGAACCGTGCACCCACCCTTCACCGCCTGGGTATCCAGGCGTTCGAGCCTCAGCTCGTGGAGGGCAAGGCCATCCAGCTGCACCCGCTCGTCTGTGCGGCGTTCAACGCCGACTTCGATGGTGACCAGATGGCTGTGCACCTTCCGCTGTCGGTCGAGGCCCAGGCCGAGGCGCGCATCCTGATGCTCGCCTCGAACAACATCCTGAAGCCTTCCGACGGCCGCCCGGTCACCCTGCCGACGCAGGACATGATCATCGGTCTCCACCACCTCACCACGCTCAAGGAAGGCGTCGTCGGCGAAGGCCGCGCGTTCTCCTCGATCGCCGAGGCGATCCTCGCTCACGACCAGCACTCGGTCGACCTCAACGCGAAGGTGCGCATCCGCCTGTCGGATGTCGTCTTCGCCGAGGGCCAGGAGCCGGAGGGCTTCGAAGCCGGCAAGCCGGTGCTCGTCAACACGAGCCTCGGACGGGCCATCTTCAACGAGACCCTTCCGGCGGACTACCCGTACGTCGAGGCCGTCGCCGACAAGGGTCAGCTCTCCGCGATCGTCAACGATCTCGCCGAGCGGTACCCCAAGGTGGAGGTCGCCGCAGCACTCGACCGCATCAAGGACGCCGGATTCCACTGGGCATCCCGTTCCGGTGTGACCGTCGCACTCAGCGACGTGCTCACCCCGCCGAACAAGCGCCAGATCATCGAGGGCTACGAGAAGCAGGCCACGAAGGTGCAGACCCAGTTCGAGAAGGGACTCACGACCGACGCCGAGCGTCGCCAGGAGCTCATCGAGATCTGGAACAAGGCAACCGCCGAAGTCGCCAAGGCGATGGAAGACAACATGCCGGCCGACAACACCATCAACCGCATGGTCACCTCCGGTGCCCGTGGTAACTGGATGCAGGTTCGCCAGATCGCCGGTATGCGTGGACTCGTGTCGAACCCGAAGGGTGAGATCATCCCCCGCCCGATCATCTCGAGCTACCGCGAAGGACTCTCGGTCGCCGAGTACTTCATCGCGACTCACGGTGCTCGCAAGGGTCTGGCCGACACGGCGCTTCGTACCGCCGACTCCGGATACCTCACGCGTCGCCTCGTGGACGTCTCGCAGGATGTCATCATCCGCGAAGACGACTGCGGCACGACCAAGGGTCTCGACATGCCGATCGCGGTGCAGGATGCCGCGGGCAACTGGGCTCTGGACGTCAACGTCGAGAACTCGGTCTACGCTCGCAGCCTCGCCGCTGACGCCGTCAACGACAAGGGCGAAGTCATCGCCCAGGCCGGTGCTGACGTCGGAGACGTGCTGCTCGACACCCTGCTCGCCGCCGGTGTTCACAACATCAAGGTGCGTTCGGTGCTCACGTGTGAGTCCGCTGTCGGTGTGTGCGCGACCTGCTACGGCCGTTCGCTCGCGACCGGCAAGCTCGTCGACATCGGAGAGGCCGTCGGCATCATCGCGGCCCAGTCGATCGGTGAGCCCGGCACGCAGCTCACGATGCGTACCTTCCACACCGGTGGTGTGGCATCCGCGGATGACATCACCCAGGGTCTGCCGCGCGTCACCGAGCTGTTCGAGGCCCGCACCCCCAAGGGTGCGTCCCCGATCGCCGAGGCCGCCGGTCGCATCACGATCGAGGACACGGACCGCAGCCGCAAGCTGATCCTGACCCCCGACAACGGTGACGAGCCGATCGCCTACCCGGTGCTCAAGCGCGCGACCCTCCTCGTCGAGGACGGACAGCACGTCGAGCTCGGACAGCAGCTGCACGTCGGCGCCATCGACCCGAAGGAAGTCCTTCGAGTCCGCGGTGTCCGTGCCGTTCAGATCCACCTCGTCAGCGGTGTTCAGGGCGTCTACCGCTCGCAGGGTGTGCCGATCCACGACAAGCACATCGAGGTCATCGTTCGCCAGATGCTCCGCAAGGTGACTGTCGTCGACCACGGTGACACCGGGCTGCTTCCGGGTGAGCTCGTCGACCGCCTCAAGTACAACGAGCTCAACCGCTCCGCGCTCACCGAGGGCAAGAAGACAGCATCCGCTCGCCAGGAGGTCATGGGTATCACCAAGGCATCCCTCGCGACCGAGTCGTGGCTGTCGGCCGCGTCGTTCCAGGAGACCACGCGTGTTCTCACGCAGGCCGCCATGGAGGGCAAGTCCGACCCGCTGATGGGCCTGAAGGAGAACGTGATCATCGGAAAGCTGATTCCCGCCGGAACCGGTCTTCCGAAGTACCGCAACGTCTCCGTCGAGGCGACGGAAGAGGCGAAGGCCGAGCGCTACCCAAACCGCATCTTCACTGATGACTCGGTGTTCTCGGAGGCGGACCTCTCGTTCGTCGACTTCGACAGCTTCTCGTCGGACGACTACACGCCGGGTACGTACAACTAAGCACCACTCGCTGGTCGAGTAGCGCCGTCTTCGGCCTACTGCTGGTCGAGTAGCGCCGTCTACGGCGCGTGTCGAGACCGCTCCACGAATGGCCCTTCACTGCGGTGAGGGGCCATTCGCGTTTCCCGGGTCCGCCCGCGCCGCGCCCCGGAGTGACACCCGCTTCCGAAAGTGCGAGCGCATGTGTCACCACGGCGCGCGGAGACCGGTGGTCGAGTAGCGAGCGCCAGCGAGCGTGTCGAGACCGAGGGGCGATCACTCTCGATGGAGTGGGTCCCCTCCGCGGTTGACTGGCGAGAAGTACACCTTCGTTCCCTTCGGGAACATGTACTTCCCGCCAGTCGCCCTCAGCCGGACACGACTGCCGTCAACCCCTCGACCCCGTCCCGCGCCCCGGAGTGACACGGGCGTCCGAGAGTGCGGGCGCGTGTGTCACAGAGGGGCGCGCTAATCGACCACCGCCCGACCACCGCCTGGTCTCGATACGCGCGCTGCTGGCGCTACTCGACCACCGCTGGTCGAGTAGCGCCGTCTTCGGCGCGTATCGAGACCCGCGCATCCGAATGGCCCCTTTACTACGCCGTGCGCCTCTTCGTGGTCAACCACGCCGTGCCCCCCTATCGCGGGACTGTGTTTGCCCCCGTTGCGCGGATAACGTGGGATTTCCGGGGGGATCGTCCTACTTTCGTTTTGCGTCCTTCCCGTCGAACACGAAATGAAAGGGCGCGGGAATGTCTTCAGTTGCTGAGATTCTCATCATCCGTGGCCTCATGCCGATCGAGAGTCTCGATGACATCAGCGGAGACCCGGCCACTGATGAACTCCAGATCATCAACCTGATCGACAAGGGAGTGCTGACCGACGTCCAGGTCGCGTCCGCACGTGCCGCACAAGCCGGGCTCCCCTTCGTGGAACTCGTGGACTTCCCGATAGACCGCACCGCGGTATCCCTCGTCTCCGCCGCGCTCTGCCGTCGGCACGACCTCCTCCCGCTCTCCGTCGCCGGCGACACGATCACCGTCGCCATGTCCAACCCCGGCGACGTCTTCGCCCTCGACGACATCCGAGCAGCGACGCGGATGCGCGTCAACGCGGTCGTCGCTGAGCGCCAGGACCTGCGCAACGCCATGAACCGCCTGCTGCGCGCCGACGGCGAGCTCAGCGATCTCACGACCGCGCTCGAGGAGGAGGTCAAGCCGTCCGCCGACATGGTTCCGGTGGGGAGCGATGCCTTCGAAGACGACGCGCCGATCGTGCGATTCGTCAACCTGCTCATCAGCCAGGCCATTCAGGACCGGGCGTCCGACATCCACATAGAGCCCGCCGAGCACGAGATGCGGGTGCGGTACCGCATCGACGGCGTCTTGCACGAGATGCAACGGGCTCCGAAGCAGATCCAGAACGGAGTCATCTCCCGCCTCAAGATCATGAGCGACATCGACATCGCCGAGCGTCGCAAGCCGCAGGATGGCCGGCTCTCGGTGATCCACGGCGGCCGCAAGGTCGACCTCCGGGTCGCGACCCTGCCGACGGTGTGGGGCGAGAAGGTCGTCATGCGAATCCTCGACAACTCGGGGTCCAGCATGAGCCTCGACGACCTCGGGCTGCTGAAGCGCAACTTCGACGTCTACAAGAAGTCGTACACCAAGCCCTACGGCATGATCCTCGTGACCGGACCGACCGGATCCGGCAAGTCGACCACCCTATACACCACCCTCAACACGGTGGCCAAGCCCGAGATCAACGTGATCACGGTCGAGGACCCGGTGGAGTACCGCATGGCCGGCATCAACCAGGTGCAGGTGAACCCGAAGGCCGGGCTCACTTTCGCGAGCGCGCTGCGGTCGATCCTGCGATCGGACCCGGATGTCGTGCTCCTCGGTGAGATCCGCGACCATGAGACCGCGCAGATCGCCATCGAAGCGTCGCTCACCGGTCACCTCGTGCTCTCGACCCTTCACACCAACGACGCCCCAAGCGCGATCACGCGTCTCACCGAGATGGAGATCGAGCCGTTCCTGGTCGGATCTGCGCTCGACTCGGTGGTCGCCCAGCGACTCGCCCGTCGACTCTGCGACCGCTGCAAGCAGCCGTACACGCCGATAGCCACCGAGATGGCGGCCTTCGGCTTCTTCATCGATCCTGACCAGCCCGTGCCGACGCTCCACCAGCCGATCGGATGCTCGGTCTGTTCGAACACCGGCTACCGGGGGCGTATCGCGATCCACGAGATCATGGCGGTGAGCGAGGAGATCGAGCGAATGGCTGTCCGTCGAGCGTCGAGCGCCGAGATCAAGAGCGTCGCGATGGCCGAAGGCATGCTCACCCTGCGCCAGGACGGATGGTCGAAGGCCCAGATGGGCCTCACCTCCATCGAAGAGATCCTGCGCGTGGTCGCCTAGCTCACACATTTTCCGTGTCCGTGGGGGGCTCGGGTCACACGTTGTACCAAGGGGGATATCCGAATGAACCAGCCGTATGAAATTCCGGTGGGTAACATCACACCGATCCTGTCGCCGCGTCGCGCGGCACAGGCTGCCGCAGACGCCGCGGCGATGAACGCCGATCCGCTTCACTATGCCTCGACGCCGTATGTCGCGCCCGAATACGTCGAGCCGGCCGGCCAGCTGCCCCCGGAGGAGTTCTTCGCGAGCCAGCCCCAGAGGCTCTCGCCCGACCTCGCCCCGCCCGTGGCGGGAACCTCGCCGTTCGGGGTGGCACCCCCGGCGGCCACCTATTCCCCGACGATCGAGCCGGATGCCTACGACCTCACGATCATCCCGCCGGCAAGCGCCGCTCCCGTCTACGCTGCGCCGACCTACGCCGCCGCGCCGCCGCCCTCCGTCGCCCACAACTACGAGGCGCCGTCGACGCCACCCGCCTATGACCTGTTCGAAGCACCGGCCCCGGTTGTCGCGGCTGCGGCACCCCAGGCAGCCCCGTCCGACACCAGCTCACTCCTCGAGCAGGCGCTCGCCGACATCACCGCCGGCTCGACGTCGAGCTACGATCTCGACGATCAGCAGGACCTGCAGTATTCCGCGGACCTCGACGACGTTCAGGATCGCGACGAGACGCCGTTCTACGAAGATCCCACCGCCGGTGAAGGCAACTCCTCTCCGCGACTCAACGTGGACGCCGACCTCATCGCCGCTCTCACCGATGTGCTGTACTCCGGCGCATCCGACCTGCACGTGACCGTGAACGCTCCGCCGACCATCCGGGTGGATGGCGTGCTACGGCAGGTCGACGGCACATCCGTCTGGAACCGCGCGAAGGTCACCTCCGCCCTGCTCAGCATCCTCACCGCCGAGCAGAAGGTCGCGTTCGACAAGGAACTCGAGCTCGACCTCGCGTACACCCTCTCGGCCAACGCGCGATTCCGCGTCAACATCTACCAGCAGCGCAACTCGATGGGGGCCGCGTTCCGACTCATCCCCACCGAAATCAAGCAGCTGAAGGACCTCGGTGTGCCGGAGACCATCGGCAGGTTCGCCAAGCTCCCTCGTGGCCTCGTGCTCGTCACCGGGCCGACCGGTTCGGGCAAGTCCACCACCCTCGCCGCGCTCATCGACCTCGTCAACCGCACCCGGGCCGACCACATCGTCACCGTGGAAGACCCGATCGAGTTCATGCACAAGAACCACAAGTCGCTGGTCAACCAGCGCGAGGTCGGACCGGACACCCACAGCTTCCAGTCCGCTCTCAAGCACGTGCTGCGGCAAGACCCCGACGTGATCCTGA
Source organism: Lacisediminihabitans sp. FW035 (assembly GCF_054880895.1). Lineage (NCBI taxonomy): Bacteria > Bacillati > Actinomycetota > Actinomycetes > Micrococcales > Microbacteriaceae > Lacisediminihabitans > Lacisediminihabitans sp. FW035. The sequence goes on along the minus strand of NZ_CM142187.1, from coordinate 3,428,983 downwards.
TCGGTGAGCTTCGAGACCTCGAGACGATCTCGGTGGCCCTCACGGCGGCCGAGACCGGCCACCTCGTGTTCGCGACCCTCCACACGCAGGATGCGGCCCAGACCATCGACCGCATCATCGACGTGTTTCCTCCTCACCAACAGGGCCAGGTGCGTTCTCAGCTCGCGGCGGTGCTCCAGGGCGTCGTCTGCCAGACACTGGTGAAGAAGGCGAGCGGATCCGGCCGAGTCGTCGCTACCGAGATCCTGATCGCGACGCCGGCCATCAACAACCTCATCCGCGAGGGCAAGACCTACCAGATCGCCTCCGCCATGCAGGCCGGTCGCGATCACGGGATGCACACCATGGACTCGCACCTCGCGGATCTCGCCAACGCCGGCATGATCACCGTCGCGGCCGCGATCGAGAAGGCGCAGGACGTCGAGTCGCTGAAGCAGCTCATCCACCGTGGTGAGAGCGCGTCGGATGTCGCGGCGCAAGCCATGGCCGCCACCGGGATCGACTTCAAGGACGCCTACTCGAGAAAGATCGGTGAATGATGGCCACTCTCGCCTACGCCTACAAGGGCCGGGATGCCCAGGGCAAGGTCGTCAAGGGCAGGCTCGAAGCATCCACCGAATCGAACGCGGCGATGCGCCTGCGTTCGATGGGGGTGTCCCCGACCTCGATCGAGGAGTCCAAAGAGGGCACCGGTCTCAACATGGAGATCAAGTTCCTCAGCAAGGGCGTCGGGCTGAAGGACCTCGCCATCATGAGCCGCCAGATGGCCACGATGATCGCGGCCGGACTCTCACTGCTTCGCACCCTGACGATCCTGGCCGACCAGACCGAGAACAAGGCACTCGCCTCGACCCTCGGCGAGGTTCGCACCGACATCGAGGGCGGTTCTTCACTGTCTGCGAGCTTCGCCAAGTTTCCCCGGGTCTTCCCGAGGCTCATGATCCACCTCGTGCGCGCGGGTGAGACCGGCGGGTTCCTCGACGGAGCACTGGAGTCGATCGCCAACAACTTCGAGTCCGACGTGAAGCTGCGGGCGACCATCAAGTCTGCGCTGACCTACCCGATCGCGGTGCTCATCATGGCCTTCGTGGCGGTCATCGCCATGCTCATCTTCATCGTGCCGGTGTTCCAGGCTATGTTCACCAGCCTGGGGGGCACGCTGCCCCTTCCCACCCAGATTCTGGTGACGCTCTCGCAGAACATGGTGTGGATCTTCCCGCTGCTCGTGGTGATCATCGTCGGAACGAACGTCTGGTGGAGGTTCAACAAGGAGGATGACCGGGTCCGAAGCATCTTCGACCCGCTCAAGCTCAAGATCCCGGTGTTCGGAGGTCTGTTCGCGAAGGTGGCCGTCGCGCGCTTCACCCGCAACTTCTCTGCGATGATCGGTGCCGGTGTTCCCATCCTCCAGTCCCTCAGTATCGTGGGGGAGACCTCCGGGAACTGGGTCATCGAAGATGCCCTGAAGAAGGTGCAGGAGTCGGTGCGCACGGGAAACTCGATCGCCGCGCCCCTCGCCCAGCAGCCCATCTTCCCGTCGATGGTCGTTCAGATGATCGCCGTCGGAGAGGACTCCGGGGCGCTGGAGATCATGCTGACGAAGGTCGCGGACTTCTATGAGGAAGAGGTGCAGAGCACCGCAGAGGCGCTCACCTCCCTCATCGAGCCGCTCATGATCGCTGTCATCGGCACGGTGATCGGCGGAATGATCGTGGCGCTGTACATGCCGATCTTCACCATCTTCAACGCGATCAACAAGTAGAGCCGCCGGTGCCCGTGCTAGCGTGCGGGCATCACCGCGTCACCGCGAAATGCCGCAATACCCCCTAACTGGGGCCGGATTTCGACTGTTTCACCCCTGTTCGCGGGATTTCGGGCTGCTTACGCCGCCGCCACCATGATCTCAGGGGGCAGTGTTACCGGTGCCACCTGTCCATCGCGAAACCAATGAACAGGAACACTTCACATGATCACTCGACTCAACCGAGCCATGTCGGCCGGCCGTGAGGCTCGTAAGGATGGGGAGAAGGGCTTCACGCTCATCGAGCTCCTCGTCGTCATCATCATCATCGGCATCCTCGCCGCGATCGCCATCCCGGTGTTCCTCAACCAGCGCCAGAGCGCTTGGAAGGCCTCGCTGGCTTCCGACCTGAAGAACGCTGCTGTGGTCGTCGAGACCTACGGCACCTCGAACGGTGGGTCGTTCTCCGGCTTCACGCCGACCACCGTTCAGACTTCCACGTCGACGGTGTTCAAGATCAGCGCCGGAAACAACATCACCGTGACCCTCGGCGGAACCCCCGTCGGCTCGTCGTACACGATCCTCGGAACGAACTCAAACATCTCCACCGGCAGCCAGACCTACAACAGCGCTACCGGTGGTCTCGGAAAGTTCACTCCCTGACCGTTCGGGGATTGAGGCTCGCGGTGGGGAGTGCCCGGCCGACCGGCCGAGCACCACAGTGGACATCGAACGAGAGGAGTGGTCACATGACCGAACGCAGCGCCGAAACCATCGCCGGTAGGCTTCCGGTGCGGGGGGAGAGGGGCTTCTCTCTTATCGAACTCCTCGTCGTCATCGTCATCATCGGCATCCTCGCTGCGATCGCCATCCCGATGTTCCTCAACCAGCGCCAGAGCGCCTGGAAGGCTTCTGTGGCGTCCGACCTGAAGAACGCTGCTGTAGTCGTCGAGACCTGGGGGATGAACCACGACGGGTCTTTCGCGGCCTTCCCCCTGAGTAACGCCGTCAACGGCATCAAGGTCTCTCAGGGCAACACGATCCTCGTCAGCCCGAGCGCGACGACGTTCACTATCCTCGGCAGCAACGTGAATATCAGCCCGGGCGGGCAGACCTACGATCGAACCTCAGGTGGCCTGGGGAAGTTCACACCGTAAGCGTCGACGCACCAGCTCTCACAACGGCAGCATCCGATATCGGGTGCTGCCGTTGTCGTGGGTGCCGAATCGCCGGAACACCCCCGTTTTGGGGCCGCTTTTTCGTCGAATTACCCCTGTTCGCGGGATTCCGGGCTACTTACGGTGCCGCCATTCTGATCTCAGGGGGCATTGCACTTGGGGGCCACCTGTCCATCAACATTCTCATGAACAGGAATCAATCACATGATCATTCGTATGAACAAGGCCATGTCGGCCGGCCGTGAGGCTCGTAAGGATGGGGAGAAGGGCTTTACGCTCATCGAGCTCCTCGTCGTCATCATCATCATCGGCATCCTCGCCGCGATCGCCATCCCGGTGTTCCTCAACCAGCGCCAGAGCGCCTGGAAGGCCTCTGTGGCTTCCGACCTGAAGAACGCTGCTGTGGTCGTCGAGACCTACGGCACCTCGAACGGCGGTTCCTTTACAGGCTTCTCTCCTCAGACCGCACAGACGCCGGGCTCCGCAACCTTCAAGATCAGCGACGGCAACACGATCACCGTCACCGTGGGCGGAAGTCCAGCCGGATCCTCGTACACCATCCTGGGCTCGAACTCGAACGTAACAGGCTCACAGACCTACAACAGCGCAACCGGTGGTCTCGGAAAGTTCACTCCGTAACTTCCGCCCGTGGAACGGTGCGGACTGTGGCCAAGCCACCAGTCCGCACCGTTCTCGCATCATTTGTAGCCAAAAACTTCTGCTGATCGTTCTGAGGGAGGTGCCATGAACAGGATCCGACGTCTATTCGACCGTGTCACCACGGACTCGAGCGGGATGACGCTCGTCGAGGTGATCGTCGCGATCGCGATCATGGGCATCGTCGCCACAGCGGCGATCGGCCTCGCGATCTCTTCGACGCTCGGCTCCGTCTCGCAGCAGCGACGGGCGATTGCGGTGACCGTGGCAAACGCCGCGATGGAGAAGGCCAGCGGCCTTCCCGCCGACAGTCTCTTCAGCGGACGGTCGCTCGCCGCCGTGGCCACCAGTTTCACCGGCAATTCAGGAACAAGCGGCGTCAATAAGACCTACCAGGAGTACGACCACTCCCTTCCTCTTCCCGGCGCCCAGACGGTGCCGATCAACGCTCCCGTGACCCAGAACGGCACGCCATACACCGTCACGACGATCATCGGGACCTGTTTCGAGAAGCTCGGCACGAATGCGGGCCAAACGGCTGGTGGCGACTGCGCAAAAGTGGATTCCGCCACCTACGCGCCAGTGACACCGGCTGGCTACACCCCGCTGACGCGGGTGATCGTGATCGTCGGATGGACCGCTGGTCAGGGATGCGGCGTTGCCGGATCCTGCGTGTATACGATCTCATCCCTGATCGACTCCCACTCCGACCTTGAGTGGAAAACCAATGGCTGAGCGTTCGCAGCAGGATATGTCGGCTCGCAGCGCCGAGTCCGGTTTCAGTTTGATCGAGCTCATGGTCGCGATGGCGATCTTCACGATCTTCGTCGTTATCGTCATCACCTCGGTTGTGGCCATTTCGCGAAGCGCCGTCCGCACGCAGCTCGTCGGCCAGTCGACGAACAGCACCCTTGTGGTCTTCGGAAGCATCGACCGGCAGGTGCGGTACTCGGACTCGATCAACTACCCGGGGGTCGGCGCATCCGGCAATCGTTATGTCGAATTCCGGGTGCCCGCCGCGAGCACGACCAGCGGGCTGCAGGCCATCTGCTACCAGTGGCGCTTCTCCATCGCGAACTCCCGGCTTGAGTCCCGCCAGTGGAATGAGAGCGACCCCACGACTGCAACGGCCTGGTCTCCGAAGCTCACCGATGTCGCCGACGACGGAGACCCGACGCATCCGTTCCAGCTGATCCCGGCAAACATCTCGGACAAGCCCCGCCAACAGCTCCTGATCATTCTCAACCCTGGGGCAGACGCCCAGAATGCGGGAGCGGGGATGTCTACGACCTTCATCGCCCGCAACACGTCGATCAAGTCCCGAAGCAATGACCCACTCACTCCCGTCTGCACATTCGGAGCGTACCGACCATGACAAGGATCCCGACGGCGCTCACTTCCTGGCGAACCTCTGCGTTGAGAAGCCGACTCCGCGAGGACGGGGAAGAGGGAGTCGCGCTGCTGACCGCGATCCTCTTCATGATCCTTGCCGCGGGCCTCTCGGTAGTGCTGCTCAGCGTCATCCTGTCCCAGGCGACGCCGATCTTTATCGCGCAGAAGAACACGCGCACGATCTACGCGGCGCAGGCCGGAGTCCAGGCATCCCTCGGTGTAGTTCGCTCCCTCGCTCAGACGGATATCGCCACGGGAAAGACGACCGGTATCCGGGCGAAACTGCCGTGTTCGGTAGCAGGCAAGGTCGATGGCAACGATGCGACCTCCACGTACTCGGTCAGCATTAAGTACTTCATGCTCGATCCCACCGGAAAAGACACCGTGTGGCAGGATGCGAACGACATGGACTGCAGCGGCACGGTGCTGGCGGGTACGACCCAGCCCCTCTATGCGCTGGCGCTCGCCGATGGTGTCGGTGCGGGCGTGCCTGGCAAAGCCGACGTCAACTATGGCAACCGCTATATCTCGGCGGTCTACAAGTTCAAGGTGACCAACGTCAACATCGCGGGCGGTCGCATCTGGGACTACAACATCGGTTACTGCCTCGAGGCCACCACGGCCACGGTCGGTTCGACTGTCGTCTTCAAGTCGGCGGCCAACTGCACCTCGGCGAAGGACGCCACTCAGCTGTGGGTCTACGACGACGACTACGAGATCAAACTCGCCAGCACGACGGTCTCGCCGGCTACTCCCCTCTGCATCACCAGCCCGACCAACGTCTCGGCGACGGCCGCTGCTGCGGGAAACGCGGTTCTGGCGGTATGCAAGTCGGACGCAACCCGGTGGAGCCAGCTGTGGAGCTGGTTCGGCTCCAACACCTGGCAGGGCCAGAAAGCCGACAACACGGACTATTCCAACTACTGCCTCAACCCCGGGACTCCTGCCAACAACTCCTTGCTGACCGTGACCAACGGCTGCGGCGGCGGGTTCACTCCCACGACTGCCGTCGGAGCCGGCGCGGCGAGCTACGCCACGAACCAGATGGTCAACTACAAGGAGTTCGGCCGCTGCGCCGACGTGACAGACCAGTCGATCACCAAGACCTTCATGATCTCCTACCCATGTAAGCAAGACCCGACGGGCACCGGCCTGAAGCTCAACTGGAACCACAAGTGGTACTACACCGAGCCGACCTTGCCGGCCAGCTCCCTCGGCAACCAGCAGATCTCCGTTCTCAACAACAACGATGCAGCCCAGAAGTACTGCCTCACGACGCCGGCGGTCGGAAGCAAGCTCGTCACCTTCACCCTCTGCAGCGCAGGCAACACCACGACGCAGCGATGGACCCGCTTCCTCGACACCGGCACCTACTCCACCAGCTACCTCTTCACCGATTACCTCGGTCGTTGCCTCGCGGTCGACGCGACAGACACGTACACCAGCGGACAATGGTCGAAATTGATCGTCGCTACCTGCAACGGTGGCCTCGAGCAGAAATGGAACGCACCCGCCTCCTACAGCGACTCGGACGTGAGTGGTTACAAGGAGTACAGCAAGTGATCGCCGTGACCGTCGTGCTCGCGGCCGTGCTCGGACTGCTGCTCGGATCCTTCCTCAACGTCGTCGTCTACCGGGTCCCTATCGGCAAGTCGATAGTGTCTCCGCCGAGCGCGTGCCCACACTGCGACAGCGAGATCAAGCCCTGGGACAACATCCCGGTGCTGTCGTGGTTGCTGCTCCGCGGCAAATGCCGCAACTGCTCCGCGCCGATCTCGGCGCGCTATCCGCTCGTCGAACTCGCCACGTCGGTCTCCTTCGCGCTGGTGGCACTCGGCTTCGCCCCCGCGGCCTTCGCGGCCACGACATCCGCCGGTGCCGTCGCCGCAATCCTGGTCATGATCGCTTTCCTCTACCTCGCCGCGATCACCATCGCGCTCGCACTGATCGACCTCGACGTGCACAAGCTGCCGAACGTCATCGTGATTCCGGCGTACGGCGTCAGCGCGGCACTCTTCACGGCAGCCAGCATCCTGTCGGGCGATTTCGGACCGTTGATCGGCTCGGGCATCGCCATGGCAGCCCTGTTCCTCTTCTACCTCGTGATGGCACTCGTCTACCCCGGGGGGATGGGCCTCGGCGACGTCAAGCTCGCCGGCGTCCTCGGCATCTACCTGGGCTGGGCGGGATGGGGAGCCGTGGCCGTCGGGGCGTTCAGCGCCTTCCTTCTCGCCGGCGTCTTCTCGATCATCCTCATCGCGACCAAGCGCGCGGGGCGCAAGAGCGGCATCCCGTTCGGGCCGTGGATGTTTGCAGGGGCGTGGCTCGGCATCGTCATCGGCAACGCGGCCTTCGCGAGTTACCTTTCAGTCTTCGACCTCACGGTCGCCTAGTACACGCAGTTCACAGGGGGAGAAATGGCGAAAACAATTGTCGGGCTGGATATCAGCGCTAACGGGATCCGAGCCGCAGAGCTGGGAGCGGCGTCGAAGTCGCGCCCGGAGCTTCTGAGGTACCACTCGCTGCCTTTGCCGCCCGGAGCGGTCAATCGCGGTGAGGTCGCGGAGCCGGCCACCGTGGCGACGGTCCTCAAACAGCTCTGGTCCGCTGGCGGGTTCGGCACCAAGAACGTCGTGCTCGGAATCGGTAACTCCCGGGTGCTCGCCCGCGACCTGAGCGTGCCGAAGGCGCCGCTCAACCGCATCCGCGAGTCTCTCCCGTTCCACGTGCAAGAAATGCTGCCCTTCCCGACGGAAGACGCCCTCCTCGACTTCTACCCGATCAGCGAGGGGGTGGATGCCAACGGGCCGGTCATCAACGGACTCCTCGTCGCCGCCCTCAAGGAGGCGGTGCTCGGCAATGTGAAGGCCGTGCAACTCGCCGGCCTCAACCCGGTCGCCGTCGACCTCATTCCCTTCGCCCTCAGCCGGATCCTGCTCCGCGGATCTCAACTGAGCGGCACCTCGGCGATGATCGACGTCGGCGCCACGACGACGACCGTCGTCGTCTCCTCCGACGGGGTTCCCCGGTTCGTGCGCATCATCCCCACCGGAGGGGACGATCTCACCCACGCGCTCTCCAGCCGGATGGGCGTGTCCATGGAGGTCGCCGAGCGGGCGAAGAGGGCGCTGGGACTTTCCACCGCCCCGACCACCGCGGAAGAGAATGCGGCGGTCGGCATCATCTTCGAGACCACCGGCGAGCTCATCACAAGCCTCCGTAACACCCTGACCTACTTCGCCTCGACCGGGGCGAGCAACACGATCGAGCGCGTCGTCCTCTCGGGCGGCGGATCCACCCTCGGCGGGTTCGGAGCCGCGGTCTCGGAATACACCAGGCTGCCTGTCTCTGCCGGCGATCCCTTCGGCAATATCGCGATCGGGCGCCAGGCGGACAAGGCTATGAAGGAGAGAGGCGTGGATTCTTCCATGACTGTAGCAATCGGCCTCGCGCTGGGGACAGCGGCATGAGCGCCATCACGCTCGGTCGGCCATCGGTCGACGCGTCCCTGATCCTGGGAGGAATGCCGAGAGTCCATCTTCTTCCCCGGGAAGTGGGCGCCGGGCAGAAGACCCGCGCACTCCGACGTCGGCTCCTCGCCGGACTCGCGGTCGTCGTCGTACTGGCGATCCTCGCGACGGTAGGCGCAACCTTCGCGCTCTTCACGGCGAATTCGCAACTGGCGAATGAGCAGTCACGCAGTGCGCTGCTTGCGGCATCCCGGGCCAAATACGGCGATGTGACCAAACTTCAGAGCCAGGTCGACCAGATCGTCGCTTCCCAGCCCATCGCGGCCGCAGGGGAGATTCTCTGGGCGCCATACCTGCAAGAAATCCAGGCTTCGCTGCCGGCCGGGACGACGATCACGGCCTTCACTGCGTCTACCGCCACGGCGACTTCTGTCACCGACGCGTTGACGCCGGCGCATGTTGCGGATGTCAAGATCTCCGCGGACAGCCCGCAGCAACCGATCTCCGACTGGCTCGACAACCTCGCGAAGGTGAAGGGGTTCGTCGCGGCGCTGCCGGGAAGTGTCACCCGGGTAGAGGAGACGGGGCATTACACCGTCGAGGTCGACCTTCTCGTTAATTCCGATGCGCTGTCCGAGCGCTTCGCCCCGGTGAAAGCAGCGAAGAAATGAACCGCGATCGTCTTCTCACCCTCGCCATCGTCGGTGCCATCGCGCTTGTCGGGGTGCTCGGCTGGCTGGTCGGCGTCTCGCCGATCCTCTCCCAAGTGGCGTCCGCCGACGAGGAGCGCGCCAACGTCACGTCGACCAACGACCTCAACGCGATGAAGCTGATCGCTCTCAAAAAGCAGTTCGAGAACATCGGCGAGACGCAGACCGAGCTCGACAAGCTCCGAGGGTCGATCCCGGCCACCGCCGACATGCCGGTATTCCTGCGCACCATCAAGGAGTATGGCGATGCTCAGGGCATCACTCTCAAGAGTGTGGAAGTCAGCGGAGTCTCGGCTTACGTGGCTCCTGCCGCTGCTGCCCCGGTGGTCACTCCCGGTGCGGCAGCGACGACTCCCACGCCGACTCCGACCCCCTCGACTCCCGCCGCCGGCACTACGGCACCCGTGGTGCCAGCGGCCCCGTCGAACGGTTTGTACGTCGTGCCGATCAAGGTCTCGGTGAGCGGGACCTACGCCCAGGTCATGGCATTCGCTGGAGCGATCCAGGCTGGGCCCCGCCTCTTCCTGGTGACAAGCCTGGCGCTCGGCAGCGTCGACGGTGTGTTCACCGGCGACCTCGGCGGGGACGTGTATGCGATGCCAGCGCCGGTGACGGCAGCAGCGACCGCAGGGGCGACGGCGACGACCACCCCGTAACCGGCACCTCCTCGCGAGCCGACCTCCCGGCAGTTCACCGTCATTGCTAGAGTGACCTGAACTGCCGGGATGGCCCGGCTGGCCCGTAAGGAGTGGCACCGATGAGCGACAACACGCCCGAAACCGCTGCAACCCAACCGCCGAAGCGAGTCGACGGACCAGACATCGACGGCGGTGTCGTTCCGGCAGAGGAACTGCCGACGACTGGCGGGCCCGAGCCGGTCTACGATCTCGTCGAGGTCGCCCCGGCCGCGCCATCCGCCACCGAGCCGGTCGTGGCGACACCCGAACCGGCCGCAGCCGAGACGACGGTTGTGGAGCGCGCGCCAGCAGAGGCCGCCCCGCTCGCCGCGACGTCCGCGGCCTCGATGCAGACGATCTACGTTCCCTCGCCGGTACCCCCGCGCCGCAAGGGCAATCGGGGCTTCGGCGTACTGATCGCGCTGCTATCGAGCGTCCTCTTCGCCGCCCTGTATGCAGTGGCGATCGCGACGATCCACGCTGTCGAGATCGGTGTTTTCCGGTTCGACTTCTTCGGTTCGCTCGCCTATTACACGCCCATCGCATTCTTCTTCGTCGGCTTCGTCATCGTCGTGCTGCTCGCCAATCGCGCATCGTGGTGGGGTTACGTGCTCGGTAGCATCTTCGTCGGGCTGTTCGTCTACTTCGGATCGGTCGGCACCAGCCTGCTGGTCAACAACGTCTTCGGTCTGACCCCGACCAACGCCGCCCGGCTCTTTTCGACCGCACTCACCAGCCCCTTCATCATCGCGGCGGCGCTGCTCGCCCGCGAGGTCTCGATGTGGATGGGGGCGCTCATCAGCGCCCGTGGCCGCAAGGTGAAGATGCGCAACGTGGAGGCGCGGGAAGCCTTCGATCGCGAGTCGGCCGAGCGCACAGCGGAGTACGAGAAGTCGCGCTACGCCACGCCCGTCTCCACCGTCTAGCCCGACCGGGTGGATGCACGCACGCGCTACGCGACCACGATCGCGGTCTTCGCCGTGGTGCTCTTCCTCGCGCTCGCCATCGCGGCCAGCGGGGTGATCAGCCTCTATGCCGACCGCGAGGTGCTCACCGAGCGGGACGCTGGGCCGCTCATCGCGCCGACGATGTTCGCCGCGGCAACAGCCGCGCTCTACGTTCTGCTGATCACCTTCGCGCGGCGGCGCGGCTCCCTCATTGTCAGCGCACTGCTCACGGCGGTCATCACCTACTTCTTCTTCCTCCTCAGCGGATCCACCCTCTACTCCCTCGGCAAGGGCCGACCCCTGCTCTCCCTGCTCTTCTTCGGCGCGAACGCCGTCGGACCGTTTGCGATCGCCGTCGCCGTGATCGCGTTCGTGGTGGCGCTCGCCTTCCTGCTGTTGCTGTCCTACCGCGACAGCGGGGGAGCCGGCCGCACGCCTCGCTGGTGGTGGGAGAACCGAGACGAGCGGGAGCGTGACGATCCCGCGTGATGAGTGAGTTTGTCTCTCTCCTATACTTACTGCAGCGTCCAGCAGGTCGCCTCGGGGGAGGAAGAACGTGCGTCTCAAACTGACCCTTCGGCGGGCATCCGGAGTCACCGACGACATCGTCGTCACCGCGGATGCCTCGGCGAGCATCTCCGATGTCGCCGCGACGATCGCCCGGCTGGATCCGCAGGCCGCGGCCGCGAAGCCGGATCCGCAGCGCGTTCTCACCCTTCACGCCACGCTCCCCGGGCAGACGGAGGCCCTTCTCCTGCCCCCGGATGCTCCCCTCGGAGAGGCCTGGATCGGCAGCGGCGCCACAGTGAGCATCGCGGATGCCGGCACCTACTACCAGCCCGCAGCCTCGGGCAAAGCCCCCACCATCGCCACGCTCACCGTGGTGTCCGGTCCGGACGCCGGTCGCGAGTTCCCCCTCGTCACCGGCACCACCGTGCTCGGCCGAGAGGATGCTGCGGACATCACCCTCCACGACCCGCTCGTCTCTAAGCGCCACGTGCGCTTCGAGGTCTCCTCGGTGGTCGAGGTCGTGGACCTCGGCTCGGCGAACGGAGTGGTCGTCGACGGCGGGATCGTCACCCGCCTGCGCATCGAGAAGGAGGAGACGCTGCTCATCGGCGACTCCGAGGTACGCGTCACGGTGGCGGACTCCGCCGTGCACTCTGGGGTCGCTCCCACCGCCGGCCCGATCTTCTTCAACCGTTCGCCGAAGGTCGAACGCCGCTACGCCGGCCAGGAGTTCGCGGGCCCCGCGGTGCCGGCCGAGAAGCAGGACCAGCCGTTCCCCCTGCTGGCGATGATCGCCCCCGTGCTGATGGGCGGCGCCATGTTCGCGATCTCCGGTTCGCCGACATCCCTCATCTTCGTCGCGATGTCGCCGATCATGCTCATCGGCAACTTCATGACGGGCAAGACCCGCGAGAAGCGGCGGCTGAAGAAAGCCATCGGAAAGTTCGACGTGCACCTCGCGTCGCTCACCTCGCAGCTCGAAGAGGAGCGGGTGAGGGAACTCGAACTGCGCATCAACGAGTCGCCGTCCACCGAGGAGGCCTACGCCCAGGCCATCCGTCGTGGACCGCTGCTCTGGACCCGACGCCCGGAGCACTGGTCGTTCCTCAACGTGCGCATCGGCATCGGCACGATGGCCTCGCGAAATGTCGTGTCGACCCAGCCCAAAGGCGAGATGCTGCCCGAGTTCCAGAGTCGCCTCGACACTGTCGTCGAGGAGAACCGGATGATCGCCGGAGTGCCGATCATCGACAACCTGTTCGACTCCGGTGCGCTCGGTATCGCCGGCCCGACCTCGGCGACGGTCGGCTCGGTCAACTCGGTGCTCGTGCAGATCACCGCGCTTCACTCCCCGGCTGAGCTCGTGGTCGCCGCGCTGGTGAGCCCGGCCTGGTCCCGAGAGCTCGAATGGCTCAAGTGGATGCCGCACACCTCGTCTCCGCACAGCCCGCTGGAGGTCAGCCACCTCGCCGACAGCGCGGCGAGCGGATCGCAGCTGCTGTCTGCGATCGAGGGCCTCATTGCTGACCGGCTGGCGGGCAAAGGCGCGCAGCGCCGCGGGGCGATGGAGCAGGAGGGGGCAGCGCTCGAGCGCGGTGCCGAGGTGGGGTCCGCCAACACCACCGTCGGCACCCAGTCCCCGGTGCCCGCCATCGTGCTTCTGATCTCCGACGATGTCGCCGTCGACCGCGCGCGCCTGGTGCAGCTGGCCGAGCAGGCCGCGGACGCCGGGGTCTATCCGATCTGGGTCGCGCCGAGCGTGCCGTCCCTTCCGGCGGTCTGCCGTACCTACCTGCATCTCGAGCCGGAGTCCGCCCTCGGCACCGTCGGGCTCGTGCGTCTCGGCGAGACCATCACCGAGGTCGAGACCGAACAGGTCGATTCCGCTCGCGCCCTCGACTTCGCGAAGCAACTCGCACCGGTGATCGACGCTGGCGCTCTCGTGGCCGACTCCAGTGACATCCCCCGCTCGGTCTCGATGATCACGCTTCTTGGTCACGAACTGATCGAGACCAGCGACGCCGTCATCGACCGCTGGCGCCAGAACGCGTCGATGCACGACCGCACCCCGGGGGCGACCCCTAAGCCGCGCCGGGCAGGCAAGTTGCGGGCCATCATCGGATCCGCGGGAGTGGATCCTCTGCACCTCGACCTGCGCACTCAGGGGCCGCACGCCCTCGTCGGCGGCACTACCGGAGCCGGCAAGAGCGAATTCCTTCAGGCCTGGGTGCTCGGGATGGCCGCGGAGTACAGCCCCGACCGCGTGACCTTCCTCTTCGTGGACTACAAGGGTGGATCGGCCTTCGCCGACTGCGTGTCGCTCCCGCACACCGTGGGCCTTGTCACCGACCTCAGCCCACACCTGGTTCGTCGCGCGCTCACGTCACTTCGCGCCGAACTGCACTACCGGGAGCACCTGCTCAATCGCAAGAAGGCCAAAGACCTGCTCGAGCTCGAGAAGCGCGGCGACCCCGACAGCCCCCCGGCACTGGTGCTCGTGATCGACGAGTTCGCGGCCCTGGTCGGAGACGTGCCGGAATTCGTGGACGGCGTCGTCGACATCGCCCAGCGCGGACGTTCGCTCGGGATCCACCTGATCATGGCCACCCAGCGCCCGGCCGGCGTCATCAAGGACAACCTGCGGGCCAACACCAACCTGCGCATCGCGCTGCGCATGGCCGACGAGTCCGACAGCCAGGATGTGGTGGGCATCAAGGATGCCGCCCACTTCGACCCGGGCATCCCCGGCCGTGGTGTCGCCAAGACCGGTCCCGGCCGCCTCGCCCTGTTCCAGTCCGGCTATGCCGGCGGGTGGACCAGCCGCGAACCGGAGAATGCCGACATCGAAGTGGCCGAGCTTCGGTTCGGCGGCGAGAACCGCTGGGAGGACCTCACCGCGAGCACCGTCGACGAGGCGCGGGATCTCGGTCCCACCGACCAGCAGAAGCTCGTGGCGTCCATCGTCAGGGCCAACGCCGACGCGCAGATCCCGCCGCCCCGCCGACCCTGGCTCGACGAACTCGCCGGCCTCTATGATCTCGGCCGCCTTCCGCAGCGCACCGACTCGGAGCTCCTTCTCGGCGTCTCCGACATCGCCGAGCGCCAGCAGCAGCTGCCCACCTACTTCCAGCCGGACGTCGACGGGCACCTCTCGATCTTCGGCACCGGTGGCTCGGGAAAGAGCGCCGTGCTCCGCACGCTCGCGGCGGCGGCGGCCATCACGCCGCGCGGGGGCCCGGTGAAGGTCTACGGCATCGACTTCGGCTCCGGAAGCCTCCGCATGCTCGAGACCCTTCCGCACGTCGGCGCGGTGATCGCCGGTGACGACTCCGAGCGCATCATCCGGCTCTTCCGCCAGCTGCAAGCCGAACTCGAGGACCGCGGTCCGCGCTTCGCCGCCGCGAACGCTTCGAACATCGTCGAATACCGCAGGCTCGCGAATCGGCCGCAGGAACCCCGCATCCTGTTGCTGATCGACGGGTTCCCGAACTTCCGCAACGACTTCGAAATCCCCGCCGGCAGGTCGATCTGGTACGACGTCTTCAAGGACATCCTCAGCGACGGGCGGCAGCTCGGCATCCACGTCGCACTCACGGCCGACCGCGCGGGAGCCGTTCCGGCATCGATCGCCTCCAGCATCCAGCGAAAGGTCGTGCTGCGCCTCGCGGATGACGGCTACGGCATGCTCGATGTGCCCAGCGACATCCTCGGCTCGAAATCACCCGCAGGCCGGGCCATCGTCGACGGCTTCGAGACGCAGATCGCCATCCTCGGCGGATCCTCTTCGGTCTCGGAGCAGGCTACCGCCACGCGGTCACTGGCCGAGGCAATGGTGCGCGCGGGCGTCGCCGCCGCCCCGGGCATCGGATCGCTGCCCAAGGAATACCCGGCCTCGGACCTGCCCCCACGGGTCGCGGGCGAGCCGGTGCTCGGGATCAGCGACTTCGACCTCGGGCCGCTGGGGTTCGATCCGGTTGGCACGTTCCTGCTTGCGGGGCCACCGGCGAGCGGACGAAGCAATGCGCTCCACGCACTCGCCCGTTCGGTGCAGGCGTTCGATCCGGATGCCCGCCTCTACTACCTCGGCAACTCGCGCTCTCCGCTGTCGCAGGCGATGCCGTGGACCGACTCGGCGACGACAGTCGAGACCGTTGCCGCCCTTGCGAAGGACCTCACGGCCGCCATCTCGGATTCCGATACCGAGGGGCGGATTGTGGTGCTCATCGAGTCCATCGGCGACTATCTGCAGACCCCGGCGGATGGCGCGATCGTCGAGCTGGCCCGCGCGGCGAAGCGCAGCGACCACCTGGTGATCGCCGAAGCGGAGATGTCTGCCTGGGGCTCGTCGTGGCCGCTCATGGGCGAGTTCAAGAACGGCAGGCGTGGCTTCCTGCTCCAGCCGGAGACAGTCGAGGGCGACATCATCCTCAAGACGCAGCTACCGCGCATCAACAAGTCCGAATTCCCTCCCGGGCGCGGGATGTATATCGCCAAGGGCAAGTCCGCGCGGGTGCAGTTGCCGCTCATCGACGGCTGACGCACCGGATGGGGAGTGCTGCCCATCGCCATCCCGGCGGGTGCTCGATAGATTACTGACAGCGTCGAGGTGGGGAAGAAGATCTCGACCGTAAGTAGTGCGAAGAACGAATAGGGGACGATCGTGGCCGACCTGGTACTGGACCTCCAGTTGATCGAGCAGTTGAAGAGCGACCTCGCTGCGGTCGCCAAGGAGTTCAAGGATGCCGACGATTTCAGCAACACCGTCGCAGACGCCACGGGTCACGACTCCCTGCACGACCACGTGCGTGACTTCGCCCACAACTGGAATGACAAGCGCAAGTCGATGACTGAGGATGTCGAGGCGCTCCAACAGCAGGTGCAGGCCATCGCCGACGGCTTCACGGACGTTGACGAGTCGTTCCGCAAGGCCCTCGAGGACGGCGCGAAAGAGACGGCCACCAACCACCCGGGCGCCGTTCCGCCGAAGAAGAACTGAGCGACGAGACCATGTCAGATAGAGAATTCGAGCCGCTCAGCGGCGATGCCGACACCCTGCAGTCCAAGGCCAACCACTACATGAATATCGCCAACGCCATCACTCGCTCGGTGGTGACACTTCGCAAGATCCACAGCGTCGACGGCATGACCTCAAAGGCGGTGGATGCCATCAAGGAGAAATCGGGCGGCGTCGCCGATGACATCGACAAGGCGCAGCAGCGCTACGAGGTCACGGCCAAGGCACTGCTCACGTACTCCTCTGCACTGCGACAGGCGCAGGATGATGCGCGCACGGCCATCAGCCACATCAACGCGAAACAGGGCGAGGCCGATTCCGCTCATCGCACCGAGTCCCACGCCAAAGACAAAGTCACCTCCGCCACCGACACCGACAAGACGACGGCCCAGACGGAGGCCGACAAGGCCGCAGGGGATTCCGACTCGGCCGACCAGGCGCTGAGGGCCGCCCACGGTGAGTGGCACGCGGCCGTGCAGGCGAAGAACGACGCGGCCGAGCGGGCGGTGAAGGCCATCGTCGAGGTCGTCTCCGGCAAGAAGAACAACGGCCTGGAAGACTCCTGGTGGGACGACTGGGGATCCAAGCTCTATGACGCTTTCAAGACGATTTGCAAGTGGGCCGGTGTCCTGGCGATCTTCCTTGCCTGGGTGCCCGGCCTCGGCCAGATCCTCATGGTGCTCGCCGCCATCGGCGCCGTGCTTGAACTGCTCGACTCCGTGATCGCCGTGATCGCGGGCAAGGGAAGTTGGGGAGATGTGCTCATGGCGTCGGTTGGCGTCGTGCTCACCTTCGCCGGTGGCGCTCTGCTCGCCCACCTCGGAAAGCTCGCGAAGTCGGCCATGATCATGAAGAGCGTGCCGAAGCTCGCCGGCGACGCACAGATGCTCGGCCGCATGCGCGGCATCCTCAAGCTCAAGGACGGCGAGAGCATCGCCCCCGAACTTCTGTCGGCAAGCAAGCAGATGCGCATGGGGCTGAAGGACATCATGAAAGAGCCGTTCAAGGCCCTTGTGCCCAAGAGTGTGATCAACGACGCCAGCGAGTTCACCCGCGCCAACTTCCTCAAGATGCTCACAGAGGCCGGGCCGGGCAATCCGATCAAGAACGCGTTCAAAATCAACGGCGACACGCTGCAGGCGATCAAGATGGGCTTCATGAATCCGTCGGCACTCGCCGATCCGATGGTGTTCGCCCGGGTCGCTATCCCCGCGACCATCCAGGGAGTGCAGACCGTCATGGCGAGCACGACTATGATCACCGACCCCATGGCGTTCATCAAGGACCCGACGAATTTCCTCGGCGGGCCGACAGTCGATGCAATCAAGGGCACCCAGGAAACCATTCACCACATCTGGGGTTAGCCTGTTAGCGGCCCGGGGGACCGGCCGTTGACCACCGACAGCTGCAGAGCCAAGGAGCGCGCGAAACCATGTTCGGAAGCAAAGCCCTCAACCGCGTCATCACCGATTTCGACATCGGCATCCCCGAGAATTGGCATCTCGTCGACCTTGCGGATTCCACCTCGGCGGAGTGGGCACGGGCGACGAGCACCGCTCTCGCCACCACCGATGAGAGTCGCATCGCCCTGTCAGAGCGGCTGAAGACGGTCTTCGAGTCGCTGGCCGCACTCGGCCAGCCGGGGTTGTCGGCGGCGGTCTGGGTGCGCGACCCCGATTCGGGAGTGGTGGATGCCATCCTGGGAATCAGGATGGCGCAACTCGACGAGGGCATGGACAGCGCCGCATACCTGGCGGGTCTCGAAGAAGACGAGGGCCGCGCGCAGCCGGGGGAGCGCTACCAGGTGGTGCAGACCTGGACGACCCCCATCGACGCCGGTCTCGCCGTCGGCGCCTACAACCGCATCACCCACCTCGAACTCGGCGGGGATCGCGTCGATGTCGAGGAGCGCACGGTCATCGCCGTGTTCCCGCCGAAGTCCAGCCAGGTCATCGAGTGCGTGTTCACGACCGCTGTGCCGGGCACCTATGACGACATCATCCTCGAGACCATGGCGCATGTCGCCACGATGCGCATCGAGACGGCGAAGGCGTGAGCGACGCGCGATCGGCGAAGACCGAAGCGCGCCAGGTGCGGATGGGTGCGGGCGACTACAGTCTCGTGCTCCCGGGTACGTGGGCGGCGATCCCCCTCACTGATGAAACGGTGATGAAGAAGAGCATCGCGGCCCTGGTGAAACGACAGCTCGGGGGCGACGACCGCATCGCCCGACGACGCATCCAGCTGCGCAACGAACTTGTCGAGACGGCTGAGAAGGCGGCGGCCGAGGGTGCTCTCTCGTTCTCGCTGTCGATGGAGTTGTTGCCCGGGGTGCCCTTCCCCGCCGCGATGATGGGCAAGCGTCGGCCCTGGCCGGAGGTCACCGCGGCCCCGGTAGCCGCGCCACAGCAGGAGCGCCTCGCCGCCGCGTTCCCGGGGGCGACGGTGCTGCCGCTCGACTCCGGGGACTGGATGGCCAGGGTCGCCACATCCGAGACCCAGCGCTATGTCGAGCAGACCACGCCGTCGCTGACCGTCGAATACTGGATCGTGGCGCCCGACGGCGACCTGCTCTATCTCACCATCTCAGCCCCGATGGTGCCCGAGGCCGAACTCTTCGTCGAGCTCTTCGACCTGATCGCCGCTTCCCTCACCTGGGACATCGATGTAGCGAGGTCGGTGATCGCCGTCGAGGACAGCCTCGACGACGGCGTCGACGAGGAGCCGCGGGATGTCCGCTAGGGGTGAGCGCGCTGGTCGGGTGTTGTTGGCCATCGGCGTCGCTGTCGCCGTCGTCGCCCTCGCGAGCGTGCTGGTGCTGTTCTGGTACTTCAGCCTGCCTATCGACCACGGATCGCTGTCTACCGAGACGAAGGTGCGCGGCGGGCTGTTCCTCACCGAAGACACCGTGAGCGAGGGCGGAGTCGTCTTGGCCGTGCCGGCCGGGCTGCTACTCCTCGCGAGCTGCCTGCTCTTTCCGGGCTATTTCCTCACCCGCGGCCGGATGGGGCTGTCCTCCGGCACGCGGCTCGGGGGCAGCGTGGCCGCCTCCTACCGCGTGCTCGGACGGCGAGCTCACCTGGCCTGGATCGCGGTCGCGATAGTGCTCTGGATCGGGCTGCTCGTCGTCCCCCTCGCGAGCGGCGCGGCGGGAGGTTGGCCGGCATCCATTGAGGATGACGCTCGCCAGTACATCTATGTCCTCTCGGGCCTGTACGGCGGATTCGCGGCAGGGATGGCCGCGCTGCTCGGGGTCTCCCTGGTCAAGAAGAGTCACTACCTCGCTATGGTGGCCGCAGCCGACAACCGGCTTCAGACCACCGATCCCGCGCGGGGCTTCTGGCGCTGGTTCGGCTTCCGGTGGCGCATCGACGGCTGGCTCGCCACTGTCGGCGGCATCTTCGTCGGGGCCAGCGTGATGGCCTTGGTGGTGGGCACCCCTCTGTTCTTTGGGGTGACCCTTGCCATCGGAGTCGTCCTGATCGCGATCGCTGTCATCACAGCCCTGCAGTTCTGGCGGGCGGGCGAACCCATCGGCTCGGCAGAGGGATTCTCGTGATCGACCGGAATGCTGGCGGTGCGGCCGCGCAGGCATGGGGAGTCCTGCCCATTCCGGCGTCGAAGGGCGCCCGATAGGTTGTAGGTAGTTGGTTGGCCCCGGGGGTCGGCCCCCAATCGAACAAGGAGTTCAACTCATGGCGAACATGAATGTCACGTACAGCGAGATGACCGATGCGGCGAACCGTCTGACGACGGGTAAGGACGACATCACCTCGAAGCTCCACGAGCTGCAGTCGCTGGTCAATGGTCTCGTCCAGGGTGGTTTTGTGACGGATGCCGCGTCGGGTGCGTTCCACACCTCGTACGAGCAGTTCACGAAGGGCACCACAGAGGCTGTGAATGGTCTCGATGGTATGTCGCAGTTCCTCACCAAGGCCGCGTCGGCGCTTGAGAACGTCGACTCCGAGCTCGCCAAGGGCATCAGCGGCTGACCCGTCCCTGTACCAAGGAGAGCCGGTCCTTCGGGGCCGGCTCTCCTGCAGTTAATGCGCCGTTCGCCATAATGGGCACCGCTGCCCATTTCGAGTTTCCGTCAGTGACGATAGGTTTACCGGTAGTCGGTTGGCCAGGGGGTCGGCCCGTCACTATGCGAAGGAGCACCACCTCATGGCGAACATGAATGTCACGTACAGCGAGATGACCGATGCGGCGAACCGTCTGACGACGGGTAAGGACGACATCACCTCGAAGCTCCACGAGCTGCAGTCTCTCGTGAACGGCCTCGTCCAGGGTGGCTTCGTGACGGATGCCGCGTCGGGTGCGTTCCACACCTCGTACGAGCAGTTCACGAAGGGCACCACAGAGGCTGTGAATGGTCTCGATGGTATGTCGCAGTTCCTCACCAAGGCCGCGTCGGCGCTTGAGAACGTCGACTCCGAGCTCGCCAAGGGCATCGGCGGCTGACCCGTCCACTTCACCGTCCGACGGCGCGGGCCCGTCCAGCCGGACCGGCCCGCGCCGTCGCGCACCACATTCATCAATCACCGCTCGGCGACCGTGGGGGACTCTCGTGCCGGATCTCGACTTCAACCTGACTCATCTCGAAACGCTCATCTCGGACCTGCGCACGATCAAGTCGAACTTCGACGACGCGGAGAAGTTCAGCGACGAGGTCTCAGCCGCCGTCGGGCATGCCAGGCTCTCCTCGAAGGTGCAGGATTTTGCCGGCCAGTGGAACGACAAGCGGCGCGAGATGGGCGACAAGGTGGGCTCGATGGCCCAGGCCGTGGACGGCATCCACGACTCCTTCATCTCGGTGGACATGGAGTTGCGGGACGCCGTGACCGTGGAACAGGGCGTCACCACCCACACCAAAGACAATCGCTGATGGCCACGTTCGATGCCCTCCCGGGCAACCAGGTCACGGTCGCCACCCACGCTCAGAAGTACCTCGTCACGGCAGACGCGATCAATCGCGCCGCGGCAGACCTCATCTCGATCTCCAACCAGGACGACTCGGTGGGTAAGGCGTTCACCGCCATTCGTGACCTCGCGTATGAGGTCTCCAAAGACATCCAACTGGCCGAGTCCCGCTACCGGCAGACGGCGACTGCGCTCAGTGCCTACGCGGTGGCCTTGGGTGAGGCGCAGGAAAAGGCGCTGCGGGCAGCCTCCGCCGCCGGCGACGGACAGCAGCAGTTGAATTCGCTCCTTGCCCGCCGGCCCGATCTCGAGGACAAGGCCCGGGTGCCGGATGCCGAGCAATTGGCTAACCAGAAGGCCCTCGAGCTGCTCGATCGTCGCATCGATGGCGCGCACGCGGACACCCAGCAGGCCGAGGCCCTCTACAACCAGGCCGTGCACGATCGTGACGAGGCGGCGGATCGCGCGGCGAGCCTGATTGAGGATGTCGTCAAGGACAGTCCGCTGAACGACGGGTTCTGGGACAACGTGAAGGGATTCGTCGAGGGCATCGGCGACTGGATCAGCGGCGTGCTCGGCCCGATCCTGCAGTCGATCATCGACATCGCGACGGCGATCGGCAAGATCCTGCTCGCGGCGATCATCGTCATCGCGCTCGTACTACTGGTGGTGGCGGCACTCCTGTTGCTCGTCTTCGTCTTCCCCGCCCTCGCCGGCCTGGTGCTCCCACTCGCTGCCCTGCTGGTGCTCGTCACACCGCTGTTGGTCGCCGCGATCGTCGGACTCGCCGTCTCCGCCATGATCAAGGAGACGGGCACTCCTACGGTCGTGCCGATGGGTACTCCCGAGACCTACGAGTATCCGCCCCGTATCCCGGGCACTTCCGACTACGGGCCGGGCGAGCAGCACCGCGACCCGTACTACGATCTCTTCGCCGAGCAGGCCCGCATCGATTCGGCGGATGACCTCGACGGCGACGGCGTCGCAGACGTCGGAGTCATCAGCGTCACCAAGGTGGTCGGCGACGACGGGGTGACCCGCTGGCGGGTGCAGATCCCCAGTACCCAGGAGTGGTCCCCGTTCGCCGACGGAGTGCCGAACGACCTCAACTCCGACCTCGTGTCGAAGCTCAACCCGGCTCAGCAGACACAACTCATGAAGGCGGTCGAGCTCTCTCTCCAGCAGGCGGGCTACGTCCCCGGGTCCGGAGATCCGCTCCTGCTCGGCGGCTTCAGCCTCGGGGGTATCGCCGCGGGAAAGCTCGCAGCCGATGCGGGCTTCACCTCGCGGTTCAACGTGCAGGCTGTGGTGACGGGAGGATCGCCCCTCGACGACGTGTACATACCGCCCAACATCAAGGTCGTTTCGCTCGAGCACAACACCGACCCGGTGGCCAACGTCGGCGATCTCCTTGCGCCGCACCAGCCCTACCCGAATCGGATCGTCTTCGACGTGCCGCCGCCGTCGACAGTCGACAAGGCGCTGTCGGATGCCCCGGCTCCCCTCGGACACGGCGCGGCCGACTACGCGGCCAGCGCCACCAAGTACATCTCCGAGTCGACGGATCCCCGCATGCAAGACTTCAGGGACAGCACGGCGGAGTTCTTCGGCACCACAGAGACCTCTATGGACTACGCGGTGACGAGAGGATGAACGCGGTGACATCTCCCCTGAGAGCGGCCATCGTCGCCGGCGCCGCCAGAGTGCTCGGTCTCGCGGAGGGACACCCGCTCCGCTCCGGCGCCGGCGGCGACCCCGTCATCGTCTCGGCGGCGCTCCAGAGCCTCCGCCTGCAACTGGTGGCGCTCGATCCGGTCATTACGGACGCCGTGGCAGCGAGCAGCTTCGACGGCTCGCCCGAACGCCGCATTCTCAACCTCCGGCTGTTTCTCGCCGTGTCCGCCGCGGACCTTCCCGCACCGGAATTGGCCCGCATCGTGGACGACGCCCTCGAGTGCGCCTGGGGGTTCCGGGAGTTCCTGGCGGCCGGCATCTCCGTGCAGGTGTGGCTCGGACCGCGCCAGGAGCTGCCCTACGACAACTCGGCGAAGGTTGACCTCGCGCCGGTGCTCGCGGCGCTGGACCTCCCCGGCGCGCGGGTGTTCAAGAAGTTCCTCTCCGTCTCCGCGCGCGATCTCGAGCTGCATTTCGGGCCGCGATCTGAGGGCGCCGAGTGAGCGCCACGCTGCCGGCGGTGAGCGCTGCCGAGAGGCTGCGCCTGCGATTTCCGGGGGCCTGGCGCGAGGTTCCGCTGCGCGACGCCGCCGTCACACGAGAGGCCATCCGCCGGCTGGTCGTCGAGTCGATCGGTCGCGCCGACGACCGGGCACGACTCCGGGCTGAGGTGCGGGATCGGCTCCTGTCCGCAGCATCCGAAGCCCGCGCGGCAAACGCGGACCGCTTCGTCATCGCCCTCGAGGCCGTCACAGACCTGCCCATTCCCGCCTTTCTCGGGGTCTACGCTCCGGGTCTCGACGTCAGTGCCGCCCCCTCGGTGGCCGCGGCCGCTGTGATGGATGTAATTGTCGCCGCCCTCGACGCGCGCCCGGGCGAGGACGGCTTCGAGCGCTATTCGACCGGCGAGTCGGAGGTACTGGTGTCGAGCCGGGTGGATGTCGCGGTACCTGAGGTACCCGCTGGAGTAGACATCGAACCCGACGAGGTGCGCAATCTGCTCATCGACTTCTGGATGACCGTACCGGGGGAGCGTCGCGTCGTCCTGCTGTCGTTCTCCTCTCCGGCCGTCGAGCTACGGGAGCCGCTGTTCAACCTCTCTCGGGCGATAGTCTCGACCGCGGAATGGAGCCCATCGTGACCACTCGACGCCGGATGGGGGTCGCTGCGGTGGCGGTTTCCCTGGTCGTGCTACTTGCCGGATGTGCCTTTGCGCCGCCGTCCGCGCGCACGCCGGATCCCGCCCTCGTCAGCCTCGCCGCCGAGGTCGCCGCGTTGGACGGGGTGCAGGACGCCGCAGCAGTACCGAGTTACGACGGTTCCCCTACCGCGCGGAGACTCGGCATCCGCATCTACCTCGATGAGCCCGCCACCGGCGACCTGGCAGCGATCACCACCGAGGCGCTGCGCCTGGCCTGGGGATTCCGCGGTTTCACCCCCGTCTCGTACACAGTGCAGGTGTGGAATGGGCCCCGTCAGACGCCGCCCTATGACAACAGCAAGCGGGTGGATCTCTCGACCGTGCTCGACCAGCTCGACCTGCCGACCTCCCGGGTCTACAAGGGCGATCTCATCGCGTCGATAGACGACCTGACGGCCGAGTTCGGAGCCCGCGAGTGAGCACGGTGGTCATTTGACCGCTACCCCTCGCGGAGGATAGTATCTACGAGGTGTGCGCTTTGTCGTGCGCTTGAACCGTGCCCGCTTTTCCCAGGGGTTCCGGTCAGGTTCGACACCAGCCATACAAGCTGGGTTTGCCGGTCTGTGTAAGATCGGCAGCCCCCACGGCATACCACTCAGAATCTCGCACTCGTGCGATTCGCGTGTGGTGCAAAACGTTTCCGACGGACCTACAGAACGTCGGAAACGGATGCTACGCAAGATCTGTCACCGTGCAGTAAATACAAGGAGTATGTAGTGCCCACCATTCAGCAGTTGGTCCGCAAGGGCCGCAGCCCCAAGGTCGTCAAGACCAAGGCGCCCGCCCTCAAGGGCAACCCGCAGCAGCGCGGTGTGTGCACCCGCGTGTACACGACCACCCCGAAGAAGCCGAACTCGGCCCTCCGCAAGGTCGCGCGCGTCAAGCTCTCCAACGGCACCGAGGTGACCGCCTACATTCCCGGCGAAGGCCACAACCTGCAGGAGCACTCGATGGTGCTCATCCGCGGCGGTCGCGTCAAGGACCTCCCCGGTGTGCGCTACAAGATCGTGCGCGGCGCGCTCGACACCCAGGCCGTTAAGAACCGCAAGCAGGCCCGTAGCCTCTACGGCGCGAAGAAGGACAAGAAGTAATGCCTCGTAAAGGACCAGCACCGAAGCGTCCCGTAGTCGCGGACCCGGTCTACGGAGCCCCCATCGTCAGCCAGCTCGTCAACAAGATCCTTCTTGATGGCAAGAAGGGCCTCGCCGAGCGCATCGTCTATGACGCGCTCGTCGGAGTCTCGACCAAGAACGGTGCAGATGCCGTCGTCACGCTGAAGAAAGCGCTCGACAACGTCCGCCCCACCATCGAGGTCAAGAGCCGCCGTGTCGGTGGATCGACCTACCAGGTGCCGGTCGAGGTCAAGCCTCATCGCGCCAACACCCTCGCGCTGCGCTGGCTCACCACCTACGCCAAGGGCCGTCGCGAAAAGACCATGACCGAGCGTCTCACCAACGAGATCCTCGACGCGTCCAACGGCCTCGGTGCCGCGGTCAAGCGTCGCGAGGACACTCACAAGATGGCCGACGCCAACAAGGCCTTCGCGCACTACCGCTGGTAACACCTCTGTTCGTCGAGTAGCGAGCTCTGCGAGCGTGTCGAGACCCTGGGTCTCGACACGGGCGCGGGCCGCCTGCTCGGCGGGCATCCATTCCACTTTTTAACCGTAAGGACACTCCGTGGCACAAGACGTGCTCACCGACCTGAACAAGGTCCGAAACATCGGCATCATGGCTCACATCGATGCCGGCAAGACCACCACCACCGAGCGCATCCTGTACTACACGGGCATCACCCACAAGATCGGTGAGGTGCACGATGGTGCAGCCACGATGGACTGGATGGCGCAGGAGCAGGAGCGTGGAATCACCATCACGTCCGCTGCGACGACCTGTTTCTGGAACAAGCACCAGATCAACATCATCGACACCCCCGGCCACGTGGACTTCACCGTCGAGGTGGAGCGTTCGCTCCGTGTGCTCGACGGCGCGGTCGCGGTGTTCGACGGCAAGGAGGGCGTCGAGCCCCAGTCCGAGACCGTCTGGCGCCAGGCCGACAAGTACGACGTGCCGCGCATCTGCTTCGTGAACAAGATGGACAAGCTGGGCGCCGACTTCTACTACACGGTCGACACCATCATCAAGCGCCTCGGTGCGAAGCCCCTCGTCATCCAGCTCCCGATCGGGTTCGAGAACACCTTCGAAGGTGTCGTCGACCTCGTCGAGATGCGTGCGCTGACCTGGCGCGGAGACTCCAAGGGTGACGTCGAGCTCGGTGCCAAGTACGACATCGAAGAGATCCCGGCCGACCTGGTCGAGAAGGCCAACGAGTACCGTGCGGCCCTCCTCGAGGTCGTCGCCGAGACCGATGACTCGCTCCTCGAGCGTTTCATGGAGGGTGACACCGACTTCTCGGTCGCCGAGATCAAGGCCGCCATCCGCAAGCTCACCATCTCGAGCCAGATCTACCCGGTGCTCTGCGGTTCCGCGTTCAAGAACCGTGGCGTCCAGCCCATGCTCGATGCGGTCGTCGACTACCTGCCGACGCCTCTCGATGTGCCGGCCATCGAGGCCCACGACCCGCGCGACGAAGAGAAGGTCATCCTTCGCCACCCGGACTCGACGGAGCCCTTCGCGGCACTGGCCTTCAAGGTCGCGGTCCACCCCTTCTTCGGTCGTCTCACCTACATCCGGGTCTACTCGGGCAAGGCGGACTCCGGTGCCCAGCTGGTCAACGCGACCAAGGGCAAGAAGGAGCGCATCGGCAAGATCTTCCAGATGCACGCCAACAAGGAGAACCCGGTCGACAGCGTCACCGCCGGGCACATCTACGCGGTCATCGGCCTCAAGGACACGACGACGGGTGACACCCTCACCGACCCGACGAACCAGGTCGTTCTCGAGTCGATGACGTTCCCGGAGCCGGTCATCGAGGTGGCAATCGAGCCGAAGACGAAGGCCGACCAGGAGAAGCTGGGTCTCGCGATCCAGAAGCTCGCTGAAGAGGACCCGACTTTCCGTACTGAGCAGAACATCGACACCGGCCAGACCGTCATCAAGGGAATGGGCGAGCTCCACCTCGACATCCTTGTCGACCGCATGAAGCGCGAATTCGGCGTCGAGGCGAACGTCGGAAAGCCGCAGGTCGCTTACCGCGAGACGATTCGTCGTGTCGTCGAGAAGCACGACTTCACTCACAAGAAGCAGACCGGTGGTTCTGGCCAGTTCGCCAAGATCCAGATCTCGCTCGAGCCGATGGAGGTGACCGCGGAGAAGAGCTACGAGTTCGTCAACAAGGTCACCGGTGGTCGGATCCCGCGCGAGTACATCCCGTCGGTCGACCACGGAATCCAGGACGCGCTGCAGGTGGGCGTGCTCGCGGGGTACCCGATGGTCGGCGTGATGGCGATCCTGCTCGATGGTGCATCCCACGATGTCGACTCCTCGGAGATGGCATTCAAGATCGCCGGCTCAATGGCATTCAAGGAGGCGGCTCGCAAGGCCGATCCCGTGCTGCTCGAGCCGCTCATGGCCGTCGAGGTCCGCACCCCGGAGGAGTACATGGGCGACGTCATCGGCGACCTGAACTCGCGTCGTGGGCAGATCCAGTCGATGGAGGATGCCACCGGTGTGAAGGTCATCGCCGCGAAGGTCCCCCTGTCCGAGATGTTCGGCTACGTCGGAGACCTCCGGTCGAAGACTTCCGGCCGCGCGGTGTACTCGATGTCGTTCGACAGCTACTCTGAGGTGCCGCGCGCGGTGGCCGACGAGATCATCCAGAAGAACAAGGGCGAATAGCTTCGGCTGTCTGCCCAAGTAAAATATCTACATCCAAACCCCGTAGCGCACGCGGTTCGAAACAATTCGAACCGTGGGCGTCTACACCTAAGTCCTGAGGAGGACCAATTGGCGAAGGCAAAGTTCGAGCGGACTAAGCCACACGTCAACGTCGGTACCATCGGTCACGTCGACCACGGTAAGACCACGTTGACGGCTGCAATTACCAAGGTGCTGCACGACAAGTACCCGACGTTGAACGCTTCTTACGCGTTTGACCAGATCGACAACTCCCCTGAGGAGAAGCAGCGTGGAATCACGATCAACATCTCCCACGTGGAGTACCAGACCGAGAAGCGCCACTACGCACACGTAGACGCCCCCGGCCACGCCGACTACATCAAGAACATGATCACCGGTGCCGCCCAGATGGATGGCGCGATCCTGGTCGTCGCCGCCACTGACGGCCCGATGCCCCAGACGCGTGAGCACGTTCTGCTCGCTCGCCAGGTCGGCGTGCCGTACATCGTCGTCGCACTGAACAAGTCCGACGTCGTCGACGACGAGGAGATCCTCGAGCTCGTCGAGATCGAGGTTCGCGAGCTGCTCTCGAGCCAGGAGTTCGACGGGGACAACGCTCCCGTCGTGCGCGTCTCTGCGCTCAAGGCCCTCGAGGGCGACGAGAAGTGGGCAGCGACCGTTGCCGACCTCATGGACAAGGTCGACGAGTTCGTTCCCGAGCCCGTCCGCGAGACCGAGAAGCCCTTCCTCATGCCCGTCGAGGACGTCTTCACGATCACCGGTCGTGGAACCGTCATCACCGGCCGTGTCGAGCGTGGAATCCTCCACCCGAACGATGAGGTCGAGATCGTCGGAATCAAGGAGAAGTCCTCCAAGACCACCGTCACCGCCATCGAGATGTTCCGCAAGACCCTCGAAGACGCGCGCGCCGGTGAGAACGTCGGACTCCTGCTCCGTGGAACCAAGCGTGAAGACGTCGAGCGCGGCCAGGTTGTTGTCAAGCCCGGCTCGGTCACGCCTCACACCGAGTTCGAGGCGAACGCCTACATCCTGTCCAAGGATGAGGGTGGCCGTCACAACCCGTTCTACGCGAACTACCGTCCGCAGTTCTACTTCCGCACCACGGACGTCACCGGCGTCATCTCCCTGCCCGAGGGCACCGAGATGGTCATGCCCGGCGACACCACCGAGATGACGGTCAACCTGATCCAGCCGATCGCCATGGAGGAAGGCCTCCGCTTCGCTATCCGCGAAGGTGGACGCACCGTGGGCGCCGGAACGGTCATCAAGATCCTCAAGTAGTAACTGTTCGGCGCTGATCCAGCGCACACGAAGGGCCGCATCCGAGAGGGTGCGGCCCTTCGTCGTTGTCGCGGCCGCCCTCCTCACCGCCCTCCTCACCCTGTCCTCCGTGCAGTCCGATCGCTTCGAGCCGGCACTAACTGTCATTCCCGGCCGCGCTTGGGACGGAACGTGACGTATCGATCACGAAAACCTGGGCGGGGCGGGCACCCGCGGGCGGGGAGCTCGCCACGCACGGAAAGGCCCTTCGCGCAACCCGCTTGTCGGTGCACTCAGGCTGCCTAGGGTGAAATCATGCCTCGTCTCCGCCGCAGCGACTCGTCCGGTGCCGGACTGCGCCGGGTGCGCGCCGGACGGGGCTTCTCGTACAAGGATGCCGCGGGCCATCCGATCTCCGACCCGGACCTGCGGCGGCGCATCGAGCACCTCGCAATCCCGCCGGCGTGGACCGAGGTCTGGATCGCGCCCTACGCCAACGGCCACATCCAGGCGACGGGAGTGGATGCCGCGGGCCGCCGCCAGTACATCTACCACCCCACCTGGCGCGAGCAGAAGGACCGAATCAAGTTCGATCGGGCGTTGAGCCTCGCCGAATCACTGCCTGCAGCCCGCCGGCAGGTCACCCGGGAATTGCGCTCACCCGAACCCGGTCGAGCGCGCGCACTCGCCGCGGCGTTCCGCATGCTCGACACCGGCTCGCTGCGGGTGGGGTCGGAGCAGTACGCCGAGTCCAACGGCAGCCACGGCCTCGCCACGCTGTTGTGCTCGCACGCGCGCGTGAGCGGCGACACCGTGTCGCTCCACTTCCCCGCCAAGAGCGGCCAGGAGTGGCAGTCGGACATCACGGACCCGGACCTCGCGCCGGTGGTGCGGTCGCTGAAGCGCCGAGGACCCAACGCCCGGCTCCTCGCCTGGAAGGACGGCGCGAGGTGGCATCCGGTAGTCGCCCAGGACATCAACGCCTACGTGCGTGAGCGCACCGGGGGAGAGTTCACGGCAAAGGACTTCCGCACGCTCCACGGAACGCTCGCTGCGGCGGTCAGCCTCGCCAAGCACGGGCCGGAACCCCGCAAGTCGGCACGCGACAGGGCGATCGCCCAGGCTATGCGGGACGCGTCGGCGGTGCTCGGCAACACCCCGTCGATCGCACGGAAGAGCTACGTGGATCCGCGCCTCATCGACCGCTATTCGGAGGGGGCGACGATCGACCCGACGAGACTCGGGTCCGCGGAATCCGAACTGCGGGCGCTGCTGTTCGACTGACTCTTTACGGCTGCCGGGGAGTAGGGCACACTGGTGTCGCCATCCGGTCTGGACGGATCAACAGTCAAGGAGATGCGCATGGGACTCGAAGACATCACGGGCAAGGCGGAGGCATTCCTCAAAGATGAGAAGGTTGCCGGCGCCCTTCACAGCTCACAGGCCGAAGACATCAGCGACAAGCTGCTCGATGGCGTGGCCGATCTGGCGAACAAGGTCACCGGCGGCAAATTCGAGGAGCAGATCGACGGCGCGCGGGACACCGCGGACAAGGCCGTCGGCACCGAGTAGTCGCCGAGGCGGGCGCGCCGTTCCAGTACCGTTAGGAGAATGGCGCGCCTCCCTCTCCTCCCCGTCGGCCACCACTTCGTCACCGGACTACTGCTGCTGACCGCATCGACAGGATGCATCGATGCGGTGAGCTACCTCGCACTCGACAAGGTCTTCACCGGCAACATGACCGGCAACGTGCTCTTCATCGGGTTCAGCCTGGTGGGTGCGGGAAAGACACCGCTTCTCAACAACATCATCGCGCTCCTCGGATTCGCTCTCGGCTCCATCATCGGTGGGCGTGTCATCGGCCGGTCGGCGCCGAAGGGTCTGCCTCGATCGAGCAGAGCCGTGTTGGTCGGAGGCGCAGGGCTGATGATCGCCCTCGCCATCTATTGGCTCGTCGTGCACGATCTCGGCCATCCGGCACTCTTGGTGGTGACGGCACTTCTCGCGGTGGTCATGGGCGCTCAGGTTTCCGCGGTAAAGCCGATCGGCAACTCCGACGTCACCACCATCGTCGTCACCAACACCCTCGCGAACCTCGCTCGGGACAGCCGGCTTGCCGGCGGAACGGGCAAGAACTGGTTCCCCCGTCTCGCCGCCGTCGTCTCGATGGGCGTCGGTGCAGCGATCGGCGCACTCTGCGTCGAATGGGCGGGCGGAGCGGTCGCACTGCTCGCCGGCACGATCATCTTCACCGCGGGCACGATCACGCTGGTGACCGCAGACCGACGCTCCGCCTGAGCCCGTGTTTCCGGCCCCGCCGCGACACGCCGGAGAGTGACACGCCCGGGTTGCAGACACTCCGAACCTGTGGCAGACTCTCCTAGTTCAACAAAACCGGCCATGCGCCGGGATCACTGCCAGGCAGTGCACAGATGTGAGACCGGGTCGTCAAGATCCAGCGTCACCACCTGGGCCGCGGGTAGCAGAACACGACTTAATCGAATCCCCTGGATATGGCGCTACACCCAATGGGTGTAGGGCCATGTGCGGTGCGAGGGCAACACGCCCGAGCGCGGGGGTCGGTAAAAAGCACGCAGTAATTGACACAACAACAGTGGTGCGCAGCGTCTGAGTTACCAGCAGGGGCCAAGCAAACCGAGCATCCAATAGCCGCGCGCTTGTCGCCAAGCCACGATGCATTAAAGAGAGTGAGTCACACATGGCGGGACAAAAGATCCGCATCCGACTTAAGTCGTATGACCACGAGGTCATCGACAGCTCGGCGCGCAAGATCGTCGACACGGTGACCCGTGCCGGTGCTACTGTCGTCGGCCCGGTGCCCCTTCCTACCGAGAAGAACGTGATCGTCGTGATCCGTTCCCCTCACAAGTACAAGGACAGCCGCGAGCACTTCGAGAAGCGCACCCACAAGCGCCTCATCGACATCATCGACCCGACGCCGAAGGCCGTCGACTCGCTCATGCGACTCGACCTCCCCGCCGACGTTAACATCGAGATCAAGCTCTAAGGGAACTCTGATGGCTACTACTAAGACAAGCAAGGGACTGCTGGGCAAGAAGCTCGGCATGACCCAGGTCTGGGATGCGAACAACAAGCTCATCCCCGTCACCGTCGTGGAGATCACTCCGAACGTCGTGACTCAGCTCCGCACCCCCGAGGTCGACGGCTACAGCGCCGTGCAGATCGCCTTCGGTGCGATCGACCCCCGCAAGGTGAACAAGCCCGCGACCGGTCACTTCGACAAGGCGGGCGTCACGCCTCGCCGCCACCTCACCGAGGTGCGCACTGCGGATGCCGCCGAGTACACGCTCGGCCAGGAGATCGCGGTCGACATCTTCGAGGCCGGCCAGAAGGTCGACGTCGTCGGTACCTCCAAGGGCAAGGGCTTCGCCGGAGTCATGAAGCGCCACAACTTCAAGGGCGTCTCGTCCTCTCACGGTTCGCACCGCAACCACCGCAAGCCCGGCTCGATCGGTGCATCCTCCACGCCCTCGCGCGTGTTCAAGGGAATGCGCATGGCCGGCCGCATGGGTGGTGACCGTGTCACCGCGATGAACCTCATCGTCCACTCGGTCGACCTCGAAAAGAACCTGATCCTGGTCAAGGGTGCCGTTCCCGGCGCTAAGGGCCGCATCGTCTTCGTCCGCAACGCAGTGAAGGGAGCGTAAGGCCATGGCCGAAACGAACACGCTCGACGTCATCGACTCGAAGGGCAAGAAGGTCGGATCCGTCGACCTCCCCGCCGAGACCTTCGACGTGCAGACCAACGTCCCGCTCATCCACCAGGTCGTCGTCGCCCAGCGCGCCGCCGCCCGCCAGGGAACGCACAACACGCTCCGTCGTGGTGAAGTCTCCGGTGCCGGCCGCAAGCCGTTCAAGCAGAAGGGAACCGGTCGTGCCCGCCAGGGATCGATCCGTGCTCCCCAGATGACCGGTGGTGGAATCGTCCACGGACCCCACCCTCGCGACTACGCCCAGCGCACCCCCAAGAAGATGATCGCGGCAGCACTGCGCGGCGCCCTCTCGGACCGCGCTCGCGGCGGACGCATCCACGTCGTCGACTCGCTCTCCGTCGGAGACGTGCCCTCGACCAAGACCATCGTCGCGCTGCTTGCGAGCATCACGACCTCGAGCCACGTGCTCATCGTCATCGAGCGC
Source organism: Lacisediminihabitans sp. FW035 (assembly GCF_054880895.1). Taxonomy (NCBI): domain Bacteria; kingdom Bacillati; phylum Actinomycetota; class Actinomycetes; order Micrococcales; family Microbacteriaceae; genus Lacisediminihabitans; species Lacisediminihabitans sp. FW035. Next base: position 3,395,632 of record NZ_CM142187.1, on the reverse strand, counting down.
AACGACATCGTCAGCCAGAAGAGCGTGCGCAACATCCCCGGCGTGCACGTGCTCACCTGGGACCAGCTCAACGCCTACGACGTCGTCGTGAGCGATGACATCGTGTTCACCAAGAGCGCCTTCGACGGCTTCGTCGCCGGACCGGTCAAGACCGCCACAGTCGAGACCACCGAAGACGACGCGCCGGTCAGCAAGAAGCGCGTCAGCCCCGAGCGTGCAGCTGCACGCCGTGAGCTCGCTAACACCGGGAAGGCATCCGCATGAGCACCGCGACCCAGAAAGACCCCCGCGACGTGATCCTGTCGCCGGTCGTCTCCGAGAAGAGCTACAGCCTGATCGACCAGGGCAAGTACACCTTCATCGTCGACCCGCGTTCGAACAAGACCGAGATCAAGCTGGCGATCGAGAAGATCTTCAGCGTCGAGGTCGCGTCGATCAACACCCTGAACAAAAAGGGCAAGACCCGCCGTACCAAGTTCGGTCTCGGCAAGCGCAAGGACACCAAGCGCGCGATCGTGACCCTCAAGTCCGGTTCCATCGACATCTTCACCGCTGTCGGCTAGGGATCACAGGAGATAACTCATGGCTATTCGTAAGTACAAGCCCACGACTCCAGGTCGTCGCGGTTCCTCGGTTGCAGACTTTGCCGAGATCACGCGTTCGACCCCGGAGAAGTCGCTTCTTCGCCCGCTGCCCAAGACCGGTGGACGCAACAACGCCGGTCGCATCACGACTCGTCACATCGGTGGTGGCCACAAGCGCCAGTACCGCGTGATCGACTTCAAGCGCAACGACAAGGACGGCGTCAACGCCCGCGTCGCCGAGATCGAGTACGACCCGAACCGCACGGCGCGCATCGCGCTGCTGCACTTCGTGGATGGCTCGAAGCGGTACATCATCGCTCCGAACAAGCTCAACCAGGGCGACATCATCGAGTCGGGTGCCGGCGCGGACATCAAGCCGGGTAACAACCTGCCTCTCCGCAACATCCCGGTCGGTACCGTCATCCACGCGATCGAGCTGAAGCCGGGCGGGGGAGCCAAGATGGCTCGTTCCGCCGGAGCATCCGTTCGTCTCGTCGCCAAGGACGGCCCGTACGCGCAGCTCCGCCTGCCGTCGGGTGAGATCCGCAACGTCGACGCGCGCTGCCGCGCCACGATCGGCGAGGTCGGCAACGCCGAGCAGTCGAACATCAACTGGGGAAAGGCCGGCCGTATGCGCTGGAAGGGCGTTCGCCCGACCGTGCGTGGAGTCGCCATGAACCCGGTCGACCACCCACATGGTGGTGGAGAGGGCAAGACCTCCGGTGGACGCCACCCGGTCAGCCCGTGGGGCCAGAAAGAGGGCCGCACCCGCCACATCAACAAAGAGAGCGACAAGCTCATCGTTCGCCGCCGCAATGTCGGCAAGAAGCGCAAGTAGGAGTTGTAAAGGATGCCACGCAGTCTTAAAAAGGGCCCCTTCGTCGACGACCACCTGTTTCGCAAGGTGGCCAAGGCGAACGAAGCCAGCAGCAAGAGCGTTATCAAGACCTGGTCGCGTCGCTCGATGATCATCCCGTCTTTCCTGGGACACACCATCGCAGTGCACGACGGCCGCAAGCACATCCCGGTGTTCATCACCGAGACCATGGTTGGGCACAAGCTCGGAGAGTTTGCTCCCACCCGCACCTTCCGTGGACACGAGAAGGACGACAAGAAGGGTCGTCGCCGCTAGCGCGGGGACGGAAAGGTATAGAGAAATGGTTGAATCCATCGCTCGCGTGAAGCACATTCGCGTCACTGCCACAAAGGCTCGTCGTGTCGTCAACATGATCCGCGGCAAGCAGGCGCACGAGGCCCTGGCCATCCTGAAGTTCGCTCCGCAGGGTGCAAGCACCCCCGTCTACAAGCTCGTCGAGTCGGCTATCGCCAACGCTCGGGTCAAGGCGGACGCAAGCAACAGCTACCTGGATGAGCAGGACCTGTTCGTCTCGTCGGCCTATGTCGACGAGGGAACGACCCTCAAGCGCTTCCAGCCTCGTGCACAGGGACGCGCCTTCCAGATCCTGAAGCGCACCAGCCACATCACGATCGTCCTGGCCACGCCGGACGAGAACGAGACCGCTGTCGTCGCGCAGCGTTCATCGACTGCGAAGGCAGGGAAGAAGTAATGGGACAGAAAGTAAACCCCTACGGGTTCCGCCTGGGGATCACCACCGACCATGTGTCGCGTTGGTTCTCGGACAGCACAAAGGTCGGCCAGCGTTACAGCGACTTCGTCGCCGAAGACGTGAAGATCCGCAACCTGCTCAAGACCTCCCTCGACCGTGCCGGAGTGGCACGCATCGAGATCGAGCGCACCCGTGACCGCGTTCGCGTCGACATCCACACCGCCCGTCCGGGCATCGTGATCGGTCGCCGTGGAGCCGAGGCGGAGCGCATTCGCACCGACCTCGAGAAGCTCTCGGGCAAGCAGATCCAGCTCAACATCCTCGAGGTCAAGAACCCCGAGGCCGAGGCCCAGCTCGTTGCACAGGGGATCGCGGAGCAGCTCAGTGCTCGCGTCGCGTTCCGCCGCGCCATGCGCAAGGGACTTCAGGGTGCCCAGCGCACCCCCACGGTCAAGGGTGTTCGAATCCAGGTCTCCGGTCGACTCGGTGGTGCGGAAATGAGCCGCTCCGAGTTCTACCGCGAGGGTCGCGTTCCGCTGCACACGCTGCGCGCGAACATCGACTACGGCTTCTACGAGGCCAAGACCACCTTCGGCCGCATCGGCGTGAAGGTCTGGATCTACAAGGGCGACATCACGAACAAGGAGCTCGCTCGCGAGCAGGCCAACGCCAAGTCAACGCGCCCCGAGCGCCGCGACGACCGTCGTGATGGTGCCCGCGACAGCGGACCGCGTCGTGGAGCTGCCCCGGCAGCCGCGGCCGCTCCGAAGGCAGACGCTGCTCCGGCAGCCGTAGCAGTGGAGGCCTAGAGCCATGTTGATTCCCCGCAGGGTCAAGCACCGTAAGCAGCACCACCCCGGCCGTAGCGGCCAGGCGACCGGTGGCACCACGGTGACGTTCGGCGAGTACGGCATCCAGGCCATCACTCCCGCCTATGTGACCAACCGCCAGATCGAGGCAGCTCGAATCGCGATGACCCGTCACATCAAGCGTGGTGGAAAGGTGTGGATCAACATCTACCCCGACCGCCCGCTCACCAAGAAGCCGGCCGAAACCCGAATGGGTTCCGGTAAGGGTTCCCCCGAGTGGTGGATCGCCAACGTCAAGCCGGGTCGCGTGCTCTTCGAGCTCGCCGGCGTGAACGAGACGGTCGCGCGTGAGGCACTGACTCGCGCAATCCACAAACTGCCGCTCAAGGCACGCATCATCAAGCGCGAGGAGGGCGACGCATAATGGCGATCGGTTCCAAAGAGCTCGCTCCAGTCGAGCTCGACACATTCGAAGACGAGCGTCTCGTCGACGAACTCAAGAAGGCCAAGGAAGAGCTGTTCAACCTGCGCTTCCAGTCGGCCACCGGCCAGCTGGAAAGCCACGGTCGCCTTCGCGCTGTCAAGCGCGACATCGCTCGCATCTACACGGTGATCCGTGAGCGCGAGCTGGGCATCCGTGCGACTCCGGCGCCGGTCGAGGTGGCTCCCAAGGCCGCCGCCAAGAAGACCAAGAAGACTGAGGATGTCGCTGACGCGGCCGCCGAGTCCGCCGAGGAGAAGAAGTAATGGCTACCGAGACCAAGACCACCGCGGTCGAAGAGACCGTTGCGGACCGCGGATACCGCAAGACCCGTCGTGGCTATGTCACGAGCGACAAGATGGACAAGACCATCGTCGTCGAGGTCGAGGACCGCGTAAAGCACCCCCTCTACGGCAAGGTCATCCGCCGTACCTCCAAGGTCAAGGCGCACGATGAGGCCAATGCGGCCGGAATCGGCGACCTCGTCATCATCAGCGAGACCCGCCCGCTCAGTGCCACGAAGCACTGGCGCCTGGTCGAGATCCTCGAGAAGGCCAAGTAGGCCTCGCGTCTACTTCGTATAAGGACACCTAAATGCTTCAGCAGGAATCCAGGCTCAAGGTCGCCGATAACACCGGTGCCAAGGAGCTGCTCACGATTCGCGTACTCGGTGGCTCCGGCCGTCGCTACGCCGGCCTCGGCGACATCATCGTCGCCACGGTCAAGGATGCGATCCCTGGCGGAAACGTCAAGAAGGGTGACGTCGTCAAGGCGGTCATCGTGCGCACCAAGAAAGAGACCCGTCGTCCCGACGGCTCGTACATCAAGTTCGACGAGAACGCCGCTGTCATCCTGAAGGCTGACGGCGACCCTCGTGGTACCCGCATCTTCGGACCGGTCGGTCGCGAGCTCCGCGACAAGAAGTTCATGAAGATCATCTCGCTCGCACCGGAGGTCTTGTAACCATGGCGAACATCAAAAAGGGCGATCTCGTCCAGCTCATCAGCGGTCGCAGCCAGGCTCGCGGCGGCGACCGTGGCAAGCAGGGTCGTGTCATCGAGGTGCTCGTGGAGAAGAACCGCGTCGTCGTCGAGGGACTCAACTACATCACCAAGCACGTGCGTGTCGGACAGAGTGACCGCGGCACCAAGACCGGTGGCATCGAGACGCGTGAAGCGCCGATCCACGTGTCGAACGTGCAGCTGGTCAACCCCGACACCAAGCAGCCGGCTCGTGTCGGCTTCACGGTCGACACGGATGACTCTGGCAAGACGACCCGCACCCGCTACTTCAAAGAGTCGCGCCGCGTTCCCGTGAAGGCGACTGCCAAGAAGACTGACTCCAAGAAGGCCGACACCGCGAAGGCCGGCACTGCAAAGGCCGACAAGGCCGACGACGTTGTGGTCACTGACGGAATCGTGAGCGACGAGGAGTCGACGACTCCGGTGGCCACCGAGGTCGTCGAGCCCAAGGCGAAGGCCGCCCCCAAGGCGAAGGCCGCCCCCAAGGCGACTGCGACCGACAAGGACGCCGCCCCCAAGGCGGCTGCCCCTAAAAAGGCCGCCCCCAAAACCACCAAGGCAACTGAGAAGGACGCCGACTAATGACCGACACTTCAACTGCTCCCGCCGCTGGCAAAATCCAGCCGCGTCTCAAGCAGAAGTACAAGAACGAGATCTCCGCCCAGCTGGCGAAGGACTTCGGTTTCACGAACGTGCACCAGGTGCCCGGACTCGTGAAGATCGTCGTGAACACCGGTGTCGGCGAGGCTGCCCGTGACGGCAAGATCATCGATGGGGCCGTCAAAGACCTCACCGCGATCACCGGCCAGAAGCCTCAGGTCACCGCCGCTCGCAAGTCCATCGCGCAGTTCAAGCTCCGCGAGGGCCAGCCGATCGGCGCTCACGTCACCCTCCGCGGTGACCGGGCCTGGGAGTTCCTCGACCGCCTGCTCTCGCTCGCGCTTCCCCGCATCCGCGACTTCCGCGGCCTCTCGGACAAGCAGTTCGACGGCAACGGCAACTACACCTTCGGTCTCACGGAGCAGTCGATGTTCCACGAGATCGACCAGGACCGCATCGATCGCGTCCGCGGCTTCGACATCACTGTCGTGACCACCGCCAAGACCGATGACGAGGGTCGTGCGCTGCTCAAGGCGCTCGGGTTCCCGTTCCGCAACGCGGAGAACACCCCCGCCCAGGTTCGATAGTTTCACTCACGCATCACCGATCACTGCAGGTCGCCAGTTCCGTAAGAGCTGGCGAAACCGGGTGAGGAAGGCACCACCATCATGACAATGACAGATCCGGTCGCAGACCTGCTGACCAGACTGCGCAACGCGAATTCGGCCTACCACGACACCGTGTCAATGCCGAACAGCAAGCTCAAGTCCCACATCGCCGAGATCCTCAAGACCGAGGGTTACATCGGTGGATGGAAGATCGAGGACGCGCGCGTCGGCAAGACCCTGACCCTCGACCTCAAGTACGGCCCCAACCGTGAGCGTTCCATCGCTGGAATCAAGCGCGTCTCGAAGCCCGGCCTCCGCGTCTACGCGAAGTCCACGGAGATCCCCCGCGTTCTCGGTGGCCTCGGCGTCGCGATCCTCTCGACCTCCTCCGGCCTCCTCACGGATCGCCAGGCGTCAAAGAAGGGCGTGGGTGGGGAAGTCCTCGCCTACGTGTGGTAGTCCCTGATGTCACGTATTGGACGCCTTCCCATTGAGATCCCGACCGGGGTCGATGTCACGGTGACCGGCTCGGCCGTCACCGTCAAGGGCCCGAAGGGTGAGCTCGCGCTCACCGTCGCCAGCCCGATCGAGGTCAAGATCGAGGATGGCCAGCTTCTGGTCACCCGTCCGGACGACGAGCGCGAATCGCGTTCGCTTCACGGCCTCACCCGTACCCTGATCGCCAACCAGATCATCGGCGTCACGACCGGCTATTCCAAGGGCCTCGAGATCGTCGGTACCGGTTACCGCGTGCAGGCGAAGGGCAGCTCGCTCGAGTTCGCTCTCGGCTTCTCGCACTCGATCACGGTCGACCCCCCGGCCGGCATCTCCTTTGCCGTCGAAGGCAACAACAAGCTGACGGTGCACGGCATCGACAAGCAGGCTGTCGGAGAAGTCGCCGCCAACATTCGTAAGCTGCGCAAGCCGGAGCCCTATAAGGGCAAGGGCGTTCGCTACGCAGGCGAGGTAGTCCGCCGCAAGGCCGGAAAGAGTGGTAAGTGATCATGGCTCTCGGAACTAGAGGCAAGAGCAAGTCGGCCGCAAAGGGCCGCAGGCACGCACGTCTTCGCAAGAAGATCGTCGGCACCGAGCTTCGACCGCGTCTCGTGGTCACCCGCTCGGCCCGCCACGTCTTCGTGCAGGTCGTCGACGACAGCAAGGGTTTCACCCTCGCGTCGGCATCGACCCTCGAGGCGGACATGCGCACCTTCGACGGTGACAAGACCGCGAAGGCCCGTAAGGTCGGCGAGCTCGTCGCCGAGCGTGCGAAGGCCGCCGGCGTCGAAGCCGTCGTATTCGACCGTGGTGGAAGCAAGTACGCGGGACGCGTCGCTGCAATCGCCGAAGGCGCCCGCGAAGGGGGACTCGACCTGTGAGCGACACAACCAACACCAGCAAGGAGACACCTGTGGCAACCGAAGCCGAACCGACCGTCACGGTCGTGGAGACTGCGGCCGCGACCGAGCCTGCCGCCAACGAGCCTCGTGAGGCCCGCCGCGGTGGACGCGAGCGCAACCCCAACCAGCAGCGCGGGAGCCGTGACTCTGAGAAGAGCCAGTTCCTCGAGCGCGTCGTCACTATCAACCGCGTCTCCAAGGTCGTCAAGGGTGGTCGTCGCTTCAGCTTCACCGCTCTCGTCGTCGTCGGCGACGGAAACGGACTGGTCGGCGTCGGCTACGGCAAGGCCCGCGAAGTGCCGACCGCGATCTCCAAGGGTGTCGAGGAAGCGAAGAAGAACTTCTTCCGCGTTCCCCGCGTCGGAGTGACCATCCCGCACCCCGTCCAGGGTGAAGCCGCTGCCGGCGTCGTTCTCCTGCGCCCGGCATCCGCCGGTACCGGAGTTATCGCCGGCGGACCGGTGCGCGCCGTACTCGAGTGCGCGGGCATCCACGACGTTCTGAGCAAGTCGCTCGGTTCGTCCAACACGATCAACATCGTGCACGCAACCGTCGCTGCCCTCAAGCAGCTCGAGGAGCCGAGTGCGGTCGCCGCACGTCGTGGCCTCTCGCTCGAGGATGTCGCGCCCGCGCGCCTCCTGCGTGCCCAGGCTGACGCGAAGGCAGGTGTCTGATGGCTGCTCGCCTGAAGGTGACCCAGATCAAGTCCAAAATTAGTGAGAAGCAGAACCAGCGCGACACGTTGCGGAGCCTCGGGCTCCACCGCATCGGCGACGTCGTGGTTCGCGAGGACAACTCGCAGAACCGCGGATACGTTCGCACCGTCGCTCACCTGGTCAAGGTCGAGGAGATTGACTAATGGCTGAAGAAACGAAGGCCGACAAGGCCCCCGCGGCAGCCCCCAAAAAGGCCAGCGCAGCGAAGGCCACTGCCACCAAGGCCGCTCCGGCGAAGAAGGCTGCAGAGCCCGTCGTCGAGGCTCGCCCGCAGGTGCTGAAGATGCACCACCTCCGCCCGGCTCCCGGTGCGAAGAAGGACCGGACCCGCGTCGGACGCGGTGAGGGCTCCAAGGGTAAGACTGCCGGCCGTGGTACCAAGGGCACGAAGGCCCGTTACCAGGTGCGCGTCGGGCTCGAGGGTGGAAACCTGAACAGCATCATGCGTACCCCGAAGCTGCGCGGGTTCAAGAACCCGTTCCGCGTCGAGTACCAGGTCGTGAACCTCGAGAAGCTGGCCGAGCTGTACCCGGCCGGTGGGGACGTCACCATCGGCGATCTCGTCGCCAAGGGTGCCGTGCGCAAGAACGAGAAGGTCAAGGTTCTCGGCGCTGGTGACATTGCAGTTAAGCTGAATGTTGCAGTTGACAAGGTCTCTAGCTCTGCTGAGCAGAAGATCGTTGCAGCGGGCGGTTCCGTAAACTGAGGCGACCGCCGGGCTCAGGCCTGGCGATAGCCCACGCTACGCATCGTCAAGGTGGCCCGAAAGGGCCACCTGCTTCGCCCGACCGTTCTCACCAGGAGGCCTCGTTGTTCAGAGCCGTAGCGCGGATCTTCCGCACCCCCGATCTTCGCAAGAAGATCGGTTTTACGCTCGCCCTGATTGCGCTCTTCCGCCTCGGGTCGTTCATCCCCTCGCCGTTCGTCGATTTCGGCAACGTACAGATCTGCCTCAAGGCGAATGCCGGCACCTCCGGCCTCTACGAGCTGGTCAACCTCTTCAGCGGTGGAGCTCTGCTCCAGCTGTCGATCTTCGCGCTCGGCATCATGCCGTACATCACGGCGTCGATCATCGTGCAGCTGCTGCGCGTGGTCATCCCACACTTCGACACCCTCTACAAAGAGGGCCAGTCGGGCCAGGCTCGTCTGACTCAGTACACGCGCTACCTCACCATCGCGCTCGGTGTGCTGCAGTCCACGACCCTGATCACGGTCGCTCGCAGCGGCGCGCTCTTCCCCACCTCGACCGGAACGCCCGAATGTTCGGCGCTCATCACGAACTCGGCCTGGTACGCGATCCTGCTGATGGTCATCACGATGACAGCCGGCACCGGTCTCATCATGTGGATGGGCGAGCTCATCACCGAGCGCGGCATCGGCAACGGCATGTCGATCCTCATCTTCACCTCCATCGCCGCCCGCTTCCCCGGCTCGCTCTGGGCGATCAAGGAGTCCAAGGGCTTCGAGACCTTCCTTCTCGTCATCCTCATGGGCATCGTGATCATGGCGCTTGTGGTCTACGTCGAACAATCGCAGAGACGTATCCCCGTGCAATACGCCAAGCGGATGGTCGGCCGACGCACGTACGGCGGTAACAACACCTACATCCCGATCAAGGTGAACATGGCCGGCGTCGTGCCCGTCATCTTCGCTTCCTCGCTGCTCTACCTGCCGGCCCTGATCGCCCAGTTCAACCAGCCCGCCGCTGGCAAGGCCCCGGCGCCCTGGGTGACCTGGATCACCGACAACCTGCGCACCGGTGACAACCCGCTGTACATGGTGCTGTACTTCCTGCTCATCGTCGGCTTCACCTACTTCTACGTCGCGATCACCTTCAACCCGGAGGAAGTCGCCGACAACATGAAGAAGTACGGCGGGTTCATCCCCGGTATCCGTGCCGGTCGACCGACGGCCGAATACCTCGACTACGTCCTGACGCGAGTGACCCTGCCGGGATCGATCTACCTCGGCTTGATCGCGCTCGTGCCGCTCATCGCACTCGGGCTGTTCGGTGCCAACCAGAACTTCCCGTTCGGTGGCGCCAGCATCCTGATCATCGTCGGCGTCGGACTCGAGACCGTGAAGCAGATCGATTCGCAGCTGCAGCAGCGCCACTACGAGGGTCTGCTCCGTTGACCCGCCTGCTGATCGTCGGTCCCCCCGGGGCCGGCAAAGGCACGCAGTCCGCTCGTCTGCTCGAGACCTACTCGATTCCCGCGATCGCGACCGGCGACATCTTCCGCAAGAACATCAAGGATCAGACTCCCCTCGGTGTCGAGGTCAAGGCGATCGTGGATGCGGGCGACTACGTTCCCGATTCGCTCACCAACGCGCTCGTCAAGAGTCGCCTCGAAGAGGAGGATGCCCTCGACGGCTTCCTGCTCGACGGCTATCCCCGCACCCTCGAGCAGGTCTCCTACCTCGACGACCTGCTCGCGACGAAGGGCCAGTCCCTCGACGCCGTGATCCAGCTCGTCGCCGACCAGGAAGAAGTGGTCACCCGGCTGCGAAAGCGGGCGATCGAGCAGGGTCGCACCGACGACACCGAAGAGGCGATCCGTCATCGCCAGCACCTTTATGGTCGAGAGACCACGCCGTTGATCGCGGTCTACCGTGATCGTGGGCTGCTCATCGAGGTCGACGGTCTCGGCGAGATCGATGATGTGAGTTCCCGCATCTCCGAGTCCCTCGTCGCTCGCGGAATCGTGCCCGCAGCGAAGTGAGCTTCCGCAAGAACATCTACAAGTCGCCGGCGGAGTTGCGTCTCATGGTCGCGCCGGGTCGTGCAACCGCGGCATCCCTCGCCGCCGTCCGCGCGGCGATCCGGGCGGGAATCACGACCGGCGAGCTGGATGCCATCGCCGAGTCGACGATCCGCGGCCTGGGTGGGGTGCCTAACTTCATGAAGGAGCCGGGCTACCACCACACGATCTGCGCCTCGGTGAACGACGACGTGGTGCACGGAATCCCCGGCGCGCGCGTACTCGAGCCCGGCGACATCGTCTCGATCGACAGCGGGGCCGAAATCGGCGGGTGGAACGGCGACGCCGCGATCACCGTCGTAGTTCCGGATTCCTCCCGGCCGGGCGTGGTCGCGGAGCGGCAGAAGCTCGCGGACGTCACGGAGCAGTCGCTCTGGCACGGGATCGCAGCCCTCGCCTCCGCCACCCATCTCAACCACATCGGCGCTGACATCGAGGCGTACATCGACTCGCAGGGGAGCTACGGCATCCTCGAGGACTATGTCGGCCACGGGATCGGCCGCTCGATGCATGAGGAACCCCCGGTTTTCAACTACCGCGTGCGCGATCGCGGCCCGCAGGTGAAGCCGGGGCTGGTCGTCGCGATCGAGCCGATGGTCACACTCGGAGGAATCGATACGTTCACGCGGGAGGACGAGTGGACCGTCGCGACGCTTGACGGCAGAATGGCGGCACACTGGGAGCATTCCGTCGCCGTGCACGCGGGCGGCATCTGGGTGCTGACGGCCGAGGATGGGGGAGCTGCGGCTCTCGCTCCGCTCGGTGTGGTGCCCGTCCCAATCCCCTGATCGGCGACCCCGCTGGTCGACCAGCGGGGGCGCTCGCTCCACGTCCGGCGCGGGCGTTCGCGGTGGGCGGAGGCGGAGTATAGGCACAAGTTGGCAAAACGCCCGGGATTGGCATAAGATCGATCTTTGGTGTCTGCTGCCTGTTTAATCACGCCCAGATCACCACAACCCCATTAAGTACAGTCCATCCGCACGACCAGCAAACAATACTTTTAGCGACGAAGAGGCTATGGCCAAAAAAGACGGTGTCATCGAAATCGAGGGTGCAGTAGTCGAAGCGCTGCCCAACGCAATGTTCCGCGTTGAGTTGACCAACGGCCACAAGGTCCTCGCCCATATTTCGGGGAAGATGCGCCAGCACTACATCCGTATCCTCCCTGAGGACCGCGTGATCGTAGAGCTGAGCCCGTATGACCTGACCCGCGGCCGGATCGTCTACCGCTACAAGTAGTGCCGCCCGGCACGTGATTGCTGGAAAGTAACGGCTGATTCGGCGTGTCGCCGAATCAGTACGAAGACAGCGAAAGAAGAAGAAACAATGAAGGTCGCCCCCAGCGTCAAGCCCATGTGCGAGCACTGCCGCGTCATCCGCCGCAACGGCAACGTCATGGTCATCTGCAAGAACAACCCGCGCCACAAGCAGCGCCAGGGCTAAGAGAACTGACTTGCCGTCGGCCGGGTCCGCCCGGCCGACGGCGATAAATAGCAACACCAGATCCCACGCAGGTGGGGGACACCACGGGTCGGAGGCCCGTGCACAGGTGCTGCTACAGACCTCCACTCACAACCAGGAGAAGCCACTATGGCTCGTCTAGCAGGAGTCGACATCCCGCGCGATAAGCGCGTCGAGGTCGCATTGACCTACATCTACGGCGTCGGCCGCACGAGGGCCCTCAAGACCCTCGCCGACACCGAAATCAGCGGCGAGATCCGCGTCAAGGATCTCACCGATGACCAGCTCATCGCGCTCCGCGACTACGTCGAGGGAAACTTCAAGGTGGAGGGTGACCTTCGCCGCGAGGTGGCCGCCGACATCCGTCGCAAGGTCGAGATCGGAAGCTACCAGGGCATCCGTCACCGTCGTGGACTCCCGGTCCACGGACAGCGCACCAAGACCAACGCTCGTACCCGCAAGGGCCCGAAGCGCACCGTCGCCGGCAAGAAGAAGGCCCGATAGCGAGCACTGCTCGCATCGCCATACAAGTTTTTAGGAGAAAACAATGGCAGCACCAAAATCGGCCGCTCGTAAGCCGCGTCGTAAAGAGAAGAAGAACATCGCCGTCGGCCAGGCCCACATCAAGTCGACGTTCAACAACACCATCGTCACCATCACCGACCCGACCGGGGCCGTGCTGAGCTGGGCGTCGTCGGGAACCGTCGGCTTCAAGGGATCGCGCAAGTCCACCCCGTTCGCCGCGCAGCTCTCCGCCGAGTCCGCCGCTCGCCAGGCCCAAGAGCATGGCGTGAAGAAGGTCGACGTCTTCGTCAAGGGACCGGGATCCGGCCGCGAGACCGCGATCCGCTCCCTCCAGGCCGCTGGCCTCGAGGTCGGTTCGATCAACGACGTCACCCCCCAGGCGCACAACGGATGCCGTCCGCCCAAGCGCCGTCGCGTCTAGTCGAGAAGAACAGCGCTTTCAGCGAGCGTGTCGAGACACCAGCCACCACCGCGTGACGGGGGTCTCGACACGGCCGCGAGCGGCCTGCTCGACCAGCACAGGTTTCACCACGAACACAACTCAATAGAACGATGGGCCAGCCACCCCGTCGTACGCACAAGTGTCAAATAGCGGACACTTCGCCGAAAGGAATCACCAGTGCTTATTGCACAGCGTCCAACTCTTACCGAAGAGAACATCTCCGAGTTCCGTTCGCGGTTCATCATCGAGCCGCTTGAACCCGGCTTCGGTTACACCCTCGGCAACTCGCTCCGCCGCACCCTCCTCTCTTCGATTCCGGGAGCTGCCGTCACGAGCATCCGCATCGACGGAGTGCTCCACGAGTTCTCGACGATCGCAGGCGTGAAGGAAGACGTCACCGAGATCATCCTGAACATCAAGGGACTCGTCGTCTCGAGCGAGCACGACGAGCCGATCACCGCCTACCTGCGCAAGCAGGGTGCCGGCCAGGTCACGGCCGCCGACATCTCGGCTCCCGCCGGCGTGGAGATCCACAACCCGGAGCTCGTGATCGCGACGCTCAACGACAAGGCGAAGTTCGAGCTCGAGCTGACCATCGAGCGTGGCCGTGGCTACGTGTCCGCGACGCAGAACCGCAGTGAGTTCAGCGAAGCCGGCCAGATCCCGATCGACTCGATCTACTCGCCAGTACTCAAGGTCACCTACCGCGTCGAGGCGACTCGTGCCGGTGAGCGCACCGACTTCGACCGCCTCGTGGTGGATGTCGAGACCAAGAACGCGATCACCCCTCGCGACGCCATCGCTTCGGCCGGTCGCACGCTGACCGAGCTCTTCGGCCTGGCACGCGAGCTCAACTCGGCCGCCGAGGGCATCGAGATCGGACCGGCTCCGGTCGACGCCGTTCTCTCGAGCGAGCTCAGCATGCCGATCGAGGACCTCGACCTGTCTGTGCGCAGCTACAACTGCCTCAAGCGTGAGGGCATCAACACCGTCAGCGAACTGGTCGCCCTCTCGGAGACGCAGCTCATGAACATCCGCAACTTCGGACAGAAGTCGGTGGACGAGGTCAAGGACAAGCTCGTGGAGCTCGGCCTCAGCCTCAAGGACACCGTGCCCGGCTTCGATGGCGCGCACTTCTACAGCGGCTACGACGACGTCGAAGAAGCCAACTAGGCCCTCGGCACATCACTGTTACACCTGGCCTTTCACACCTGGAGAAATGACTAATGGCTGCACCAACTAAGGGACCCCGCCTCGGCGGTGGACCGGCGCACGAGCGCCTCATGCTTGCGAACCTCGCGGCTGCCCTGTTCACCCACAAGAGCATCAAGACGACCGAGACGAAGGCCAAGCGCATGCGTCCTCTCGTCGAGAGGCTCATTACGTTCGCAAAGCGTGGAGACCTTCACGCACGTCGCCGCGTCCTCGCGACGATCGGCGACAAGACCGTTGTGCACGAGCTCTTCACTGAGATCGCGCCGCTCGTCGAGTTCCGTGAGGGCGGCTACACCCGCATCACCAAGCTCGGTTTCCGCAAGGGCGACAACGCCTCCATGGTGCAGATCGAGCTCGTCCTCGAGCCCGTGACCCCGAAGCCGAAGTCGGCCAAGAAGTCTGCAAAGGCCGAGGCTCCCGTCGCCGAGGCTCCGGTCGAGGCCCCCGCGGCCGAGGTCGTCGAGTCGGAGGCCGAGGTCGAGGCTGTAGATGCAGAGACCGCTGAGGTAACTGCCGAGGAGCCCGCCGCCGAGGCGCCTGCCGCCGAAGCAGACGCCAAGTAGTCACTCTCTGACGATGGCCCCGCCTTTCGGCGGGGCCATCGCTCGTTAACGCCCCGCGCAGGTCGAACCTTGCCCGAGTAGCGTTGCACCATGGCTAGCGATGCGGTAACCCTCGATGTACCCGGACCCCACGGCGCGCGCCAGATGCGGGTCTCGAGCCCCTCTCGCGTGCTCTGGCCCGACTCCGGCATCACCAAGCTGGACCTCGCCCGGTACATGGTGGAGGTCGGCGACGCTTTCGTCAGGGCCAACGGCGATCGCCCGGTGTCGCTCCAGCGCTTCGCGGAGGGGATCGACGGGGAGCAGTTCTTCTCGAAGAACCCGCCGAAGGGGGCGCCGGACTTCGTACGAGCGGTTCCGGTCGTGTATCCGAGCGGCCGGTCGCATCCGCAACTGGTGATCGACGAGCCCGCCGCGGCGGTCTGGGCGGTGCAGATGAACACCATAGTCTTCCACCCCTGGCCGTCGCGGGCGGAGGACACCGACGATCCCGACCAGTTGCGCATCGATCTCGACCCGCAGCCTGGCACGGACTTCGACGACGCCATCCCCGCCGCCATCGAACTGCGGGCGGTGCTGGCCGAGGCGGGGCTCGAGGCTTTCGTGAAGACCTCCGGCAACCGCGGCCTGCACGTCTTCGCGCCGATCGAGCCGAAACGCGAGTTCCTCGACGTGCGGCATGCGGTGATCGCCGCCGCCCGGGAGCTCGAGCGCCGGATGCCGACGAAGGTCACGACGGCCTGGTGGAAGGAGGAGCGCGGCGAGCGGATCTTCGTCGACTTCAACCAGGCCAATCGGGATCGCACCATGGCCGGCGCCTACAGTCCGCGGGCGCTCGCCCACGCCCCGGTCTCCTGCCCGATCGAGTGGAGCGAACTCGAGACAATCGACCCGCGCTCGCTGACCGTGCTGACCGTGCCGGCCCGACTGGCGACTACCGGAGACCCCTGGAAGCGGATGGGGGAGAACCCCGGAACTATCGACGCGCTCTTCGGCTGGTGGGAGCGGGATGTGGCGGACGGACTCGGCGAGCTGCCCTTCCCTCCCGACTTCCCCAAGATGCCAGGGGAGCCCCCGCGCGTGCAGCCGAGCCGGGCGAAGCATCCGGAGTAGTCGGCCGGTTAGTCGAGAACCTCCGCGAGGTCGTAGGCAATCGGGCGTTCGAGCTGGTCGAAGGTGCACGATCGTGCATCGCGGTCCGGTCGCCACCGGTCGAACTGCACGGTGTGGCGGAAACGTGAACCCTCCATCTGGTCGTACCGCACTTCGAGGACCCGGATCGGATCGAGCGGCACGAACGAGGTGTCGCGGCTACCCGAGAACCGGCTGCGCTCTCCCGACGCGGAGACGATCTCGCCATGCTCGTCCCTGAGCACCAGCGGCGCGAGCTCGTCGACGAGCGCGAGACGCGTCTCATTCGAGAACGCGGATGCCCCGCCGACGCTGAGCAGCTCGTCGCGGCCGTCATAGAGCCCGAGCAAGAGCGATCCCACACCGCTGCCGCTCTTGTGCACGCGATAGCCCATCAGGACCACGTCGGCGGTGCGCTTGTGCTTGGTCTTGAACATCACCCGCTTCCCGGGCGAATAGACCGCCGCCAGCGGTTTGGACACCACGCCGTCGAGCCCGGCGCCCTCGAATTCGACCAGCCAGCGGCGAGCGGTCTCGACATCCCGGGTGGTGCGGGTCACGTGCAGCGGCGCTTCGCATCCCGCGAGTAGCGCCTCGAGGCTCGTCCGTCGGGCTTCGAATGGAGTGTCGACCAGGGATTGGTCGCCGATGCCGAGCAGGTCGAAGGCCACGAACGAGGCCGGGGTCGCGACGGCGAGGGCCGCGACACGGGAGGCGGCCGGATGGATGCGCTGCGACAGCGCATCCCAGTCCAGGCGCTCGCCGCCGTCTACCGCCGATCGCAGCACGATCTCGCCGTCGAGCACACAGGGCTGGGACAACTGGGAAGCCAGGGCCGTGACGAGCTCGGGGAAATAGCGGGTGAGCGGCTTGGAACCGCGACTGCCGATGGTGACCTCCGTGCCGTCGAAGTACACGATGGCCCGAAAGCCGTCCCACTTCGGCTCGTACGACAATCCGCCGGTGACCGTTGTCGGCTCCGGAATGCCCTCGATGGACTTCGCGAGCATCGGAGAGACGGGATCGGCGGGGTCGGGGCGCATACCCCGATAGTGCTCCCAACGGCGACCGCTCGCTAGAGCGGCGTGCCGGCGAGACCGAAGTCGTTGGGGCTGCGAGAGGGCGGTAGCTCGGCGAGCCGCTGCAGGGCATCCGTCACGGCACGCACATAGATCTGGCCGCCGGCGGCCCCGGGATGGATCTGGTCGCGCGCCAGGAGGTCGAGGCGCGGGGAGATCGCATCCCGCCAGTTGGCGAGCTCGACCGAGCGGTACTGCTGCGCGAAACGCGTGAGGGTGTCGTTGACACCGTCGGTCCAGCCCCGGGGTGCCTGCACGTTCACGACCACGATCTCGTGCCGCGGACCGGCGATCGAACGGATCTGCTCGAGAGACTGGCGATCGATCGGCCCATTGGTGCCGAGCCCGATCAGCAGCACGGGCCGCAGTGTGCCGGAGTCGCGCAGGCCCTGCACGATCGCCGGGGCAGACGAGAGCTGCCGTGACACGACCGCGTCGATCTGGATGCCAGGAAATCCCGCCTGCAACTCGGGGGCGGAGGCGAGCATGACGGAGTCGCCGATCGCGTCGATCTGGTCGCCGCCCGGCAGGCGGGGAAGAGCGGCGGTGGTCGGGGTGGGTTCCGGCCGCGCCGGCACGACCGACTCTCGTCCATGCTCGATGACGGCCTGCGCGTCCGTGGTGCCCGGGTCGGAGGCTATGGCGACCCCGGTGGTGCCGAGGAGAGCGACGACGAGCAGACCGCCCCCCGCGATGGCGGCGCCGCGTGCCAGGGAGCGGGGTCGCGATCCGACCCATCGGCGCAGCGTCGTGCGCAGCCCGGATCGATGGATCGGCTCCTCGACAAAGCGGAACGAGGCCGCGGAGAGCACGACGGTGATGATCAGGGCGATCGCACCCGGCATCCACCCGGTACCGGTGCGCACCAGCGTGGGGAGGGCTGCGGTCACGAGAACCCACACCGGCCAGTGCCACAGGTAGAGGCCATAGGAGCGCACCCCGATCCAGCGGAGTGGACCCCAGTCGAGCAGCGTGCCGACCCGGGAGTCCACCGCGCCGGCGATCGCCACTGCGGTGAGTACTGCCACCAGCACGAGTCCGCCGCGGTAGGTGACCGGGGCATCCGCCGGCAGCACGACCGCGAGGACGACGATCGCAACGACCGAAAGTGCGGAAAGCCAGGGAAGGACGCGCCGGACGAATGGAACGCCGCGCATCGGCCAATCGCTGAAGAGGATGGCGAGGGCGGCCCCGATTGCGAGGCCGAAGCTGTGGGTGTCGCTGCCGTAGTAGACCCGGGTGGGGTCTCCCGCGGTGGCGAGGATGGCCATCGCCACCGCCGAGCAGACCGCGATCGCGATCACGATCGAGAGTCGGGCCCGGCGGGAGTGCACGGCGAGCACGAGAAGGATCACGAGGGGCCAGGCCAGGTAGAACTGCTCCTCAACGCTGAGCGACCAGAGGTTACGGAACAGCTCTGGGCTCGTCTCGTCGAAATAGCTCTGCGAGGCCGCGATCGACAGCCAGTTGCTGCTGAACGTCGCGGCACCGAGCACCTGGCGGCCCAGGTGTACGAGCGGATTGCCGCCGATCACGAGCGCCGCGGAGGCCGACACGACCACGACGAGGCCGAGGGCCGGAAGCAGGCGGCGAGCCCGGCGCATCCAGAATCCGGAAAGTCGGATGCGTCCGCTCGCGTCCTTCTCCCGCACCAGCAGTCCCGTGATGAGGTAGCCGCTGATCACGAAGAAGACATCGACCCCGAGGTATCCGCCGGGAAGGATTCCCGAACCGAGGTGGTAGAGGATCACCGCGATAACCGCGATGGCGCGGAGGCCGTCGAGCCCCGCCAGCCGCGCTGGTTTCGGGTCGGCGATGTTCGACATCCGGGTCGGAGCCGGAGCCGGGGGATCGAGAAGGGTGGAAGAGGGAGTCATAGTGAGACCACTCGAGTTTCGTCGTGACCGGGCGGCAGGTCAACTCCGGCGGATGCCCGCGACCCGGGTCCGATCGATCTAGACTCTCCGGTGTGGACGTCGAGAATATCCCTGGCGCGAACGTCCTGCACGGTCCGCCGGAAGTGTCGGGACCGGCGCCGGGCAAGACCCGTATCCGGCTCGATTTCTCCTACGACGGGGGAAACTTCCTCGGCTGGTCATCGCAACCCGGGCTTCGGACAGTACAGGGCGAGCTCGAATCGGCACTCGCGATCATCTTCGGAAAGCACGGTCCGGTCGAGCCGCTGACGGTCGCCGGTCGAACCGATGCCGGAGTGCACGCGACCGGGCAGGTCGCGCACCTCGACGTCACCGCAGCCCAGCTCGGAGTGCTCTCCCGGCCGCGCGGCAAGACCCCTCCGCTCGCGCCCGGCGCGCGTTTCGACGGCCCCCGAGCACTCGGGCGCAGACTCAACGGGATCGCCGGCCTCAATGCGGACATCTACGTCTCGCGCGGATCCTTCGCGCCCGAAGGCTTCGACGCCCGGTTCTCGGCCACCTGGCGCCGCTACCAGTACCGGGTGGCGGATGCTTCCGCTCCGCGCAATCCGCTGCTGCGTGGGCACACGCTATGGTACCCCGCCGTGCTCGACCTCGATCGCATGAACCAGGCCGCCCACGACCTCCTCGGCCTCCATGACTGGGCGGCGTTCTGCAAGCCTCGGGAAGGCGCGACGACGGTGCGGAGCCTCGAGGTCTTCCACTGGACCCGCTCGGACGACGGTGTGCTGACCGCCGAGGTGCAGGCCGACGCCTTTTGCCACAGCATGGTGCGATCCCTCGTCGGCGCGACGATCGCTGTGGGAGAGTCGAAGCTGGAGTCCGACCGGCTCGTCGAATTGCGTGATGAGCTCGACCGGCCGAGCGATTTCAAGGTGCTCCCGGCGAAGGGACTCACGCTCGTGGAAGTGGGGTACCCGCCGGAGGCCGAGATGGCAGCGCGGGCACACACGAC
The DNA here is from genome assembly GCF_054880895.1 of Lacisediminihabitans sp. FW035. Lineage (NCBI taxonomy): Bacteria > Bacillati > Actinomycetota > Actinomycetes > Micrococcales > Microbacteriaceae > Lacisediminihabitans > Lacisediminihabitans sp. FW035. Next base: position 3,375,777 of record NZ_CM142187.1, on the reverse strand, counting down.
GCGCAACAGGCGTCCCGTGCGCCTCACATCCGCCTCCTCGGGAGTGCAGGCGAACAGCGGTTTGACCGAAGCGCCGTCGGCAGACTATTCTTGACCCTTGGTGCCTGCGCTGATCGAGCGCGACATCACGAACTTGAGCCCTCCACCGGCAGCGTTCGCGGCGACATCGTCTCGCGAACATCCATCGGAGTGGGATTCACGAACACCTCATTTCGACACAAGAAAGCAGTACTACTGTGACGCGCACTTTCTCTCCCAAGCCCGAAGATGTCCAGCGTGACTGGGTCATCATCGACGCGACCGACATCGTCCTCGGACGCCTGGCAACCCACGCGGCGGTCCTGCTGCGCGGCAAGCACAAGCCGACATTTGCCCCGCACATGGACATGGGCGACTTCGTCATCATCATCAACGCCGAGAAGGTCGCCCTCACTGGCGCGAAGCTCGCGCAGAAGCGGGCCTACCGCCACTCGGGTTACCCGGGCGGCCTCAGCTCGATGACCTACATCGAAATGCTCGAGAAGCACCCGACGCGTGCCGTCGAGAAGGCCGTCCGCGGCATGCTGCCGAAGAACTCGATCGGTCGTGCCCAGCTCACCAAGCTCAAGGTCTACGCCGGCGCCGAGCACCCCCACGCTGCCCAGCAGCCCAAGACCTACACCCTCGGCCAGGTCGCGCAGTAGCGCGCACCAGTAAAACTTAAGGATTCGTAAAGACATGGCGAAGATCGAAGATTCCATCGACGAGGCAGCTCTCGAGAGCTACTCCACCGAGACCACCCCGGCTGCCGAGACCAAGGCCCCCCGTGCCGTTCTCAACGTTCCCGGCGCAGCCGTCGGCCGTCGCAAGCAGGCTATCGCCCGCGTGCGCATCGCTCCCGGCTCCGGCACCATCACGGTCAACGGCCGCACCCTGGAGAACTACTTCCCCAACAAGCTGCACCAGCAGCTCATCAACGACCCGTTCAAGGTGCTCGACCTGCTCGGCAGCTACGACGTGATCGCGCGCATCACCGGCGGCGGCCCCTCCGGCCAGGCCGGCGCCCTTCGCCTCGGCATCTCGCGCTCGCTCAACCAGATCGACGAAGAGAACAACCGCGCGGCCCTCAAAAAGGCCGGCTTCCTGAGCCGTGACGCTCGCGTCAAGGAGCGCAAGAAGGCCGGACTCAAGAAGGCGCGTAAGGCTCCCCAGTTCTCCAAGCGTTGACGCGCCCGCTCTAAACGGGTTCTATGCCTCGCCTCTTCGGCACCGACGGAGTTCGGGGCCTTGCAAACGATGTCATCACGGTGGAGCTTGCCCTCGGGCTTGCCCAGGCTGCCTCCGTCGTGCTGGGCAAGGGACGTTTCGCCGACGGCCGCCGCGCTTCCGGGCGCCGGCCGGTCGGTGTCGTCGCACGCGATCCCCGGGTCTCCGGTGAGTTCATCGCGGCGGCGGTCATGGCAGGCTTCGCGAGCTCCGGCGTCGACGTGCTCGATGCCGGAATCATCCCGACTCCGGCCGCCGCGTTCCTGATCGCCGACATCCAGGCCGATTTCGGCGTGGTGATCTCGGCATCGCACAATGCGGCTCCCGACAACGGCATCAAATTCTTCGCGGTAGGCGGCACGAAGCTGCCGGATGAGGTCGAGGACCGCATCGAAGCCGCTCTCGGCGAGAAGAAGCTGGCCCCGACCGGAGTCGAGGTCGGGCGCATCCGCCGGTTCGCGGATGCCGAGGACCGGTACGTCGTGCATCTCCTGTCGACGCTGGGCTCCCGTCTCGACGGCATCCATGTGGTGCTCGACTGCGCAAACGGGGCCGCCGCCGGCATCTCCCCGGAGGTCTTCACGGATGCCGGGGCGACCGTCACGGTCATCGGTTCCGAGCCGGACGGGTACAACATCAACGACGGGGTCGGATCCACCCACCTCGACGTGCTCGCCGCAGCGGTGCTGGAGCACGGCGCCGACGTAGGGATCGCCCATGACGGCGACGCCGACCGCTGCCTCGCGGTCGACCATCTCGGCCGGGTCGTCGACGGTGACCAGATCATGGCGATCCTCGCCGTCTCCATGAAGGAGCGTGGCCTCCTCACCGATGACACCCTCGTGGCGACGGTCATGTCGAACCTCGGGCTGAAGGTCGCGATGGCCGAGCACGGGATCACCCTTCTGCAGACCGCGGTGGGTGACCGCTACGTGCTCGAGACCCTCACCGAGAAGGGGCTCAGCCTGGGCGGCGAGCAGTCCGGCCATGTGATCATGAGCGAATTCGCGACGACGGGTGACGGCATCCTCACCGGGCTCCACGTGCTCGCGGAGATGGCCCGCACCGGCAAGTCGCTCGCGGAGCTCGCTTCCGTGATGACGGTCTTCCCCCAGGTCATGATCAATGTGAGAGACGTGGATCACCACGGCCTGGCCACGAATACGGTGATCGCGGATGCGGTTCGCGCAGCCGAGGAGCGCCTCGGCGAGACCGGACGAGTGCTGCTGCGCAAGTCCGGAACCGAGCCCATGGTGCGCGTGATGGTCGAGGCAGAGGACCAACCGACCGCGCAGGCGATCACGGAGTCCCTGGCCGAGGTCGTGCGGGAGCAACTCGCTCGCTGACGATTCAGGGCGCTGCTGCCTCAGTGAGGCATCCGTCCCACGGGCGGGCGCGCCTGCCCGGCCGCGCCGCGCCTGCCCGGCCGCGCCGCGCCTGCCCGGCCGCGCCGCGGTTGCCCACCCGGGTGGGGTATCGCCAGCATGCCCGGCCGTCGGTAACTGCTCTCTTGCGCGGATGAGGCGACCGTTCGTGACGGGTCGCCGCGGCGGGGGCCAGCGCCCGGGACGACTTCATCGCACGGGCTCCGCCCGGCCCGACCATCCGTCGATGGATGTTCTGTGCGGGGCCGGTCACGACATCGAGTGACGGTTCGATCACCGCTGGCCGCCGACGGGCCGCTCCCGCGCAGACGGGCCGCTCCCGCGCAGCCGGGCCGCTCCCGCGCAGCCGGGCCGCTCCCGCTCAGCCGGGCCGCTCCCGCTCAGCCGGGCCGCGTCCGTCCGCCAGCCCGGCCGTCGGTAACTGCTCCCTGGCGCGGATGAGGCGACCGTTGGTGACGGGTCGCCGCGCGGGCGGGGCCGAAACGCGGCACCATCTAATCGCGGCATAGCCCGCCGATCCGTCGGTGGATGCTCCCTGAGCGGCCGGTCACGACGTCCAGTGACGGTTCGACCACCGCTGGCCGCACGCCGGAGACCGCGCGGTTGCGGCGCAGGGGTCCGCTAGAGCTTTCGCAACAAGACGCTGTTGACGGCGTGGTCTGTGCCCTTGCGCAGCACGAGATCGGCGCGGGATCTCGTGGGCAGCACGTTCTGAAGCAGGTTCGGCTCGTTGATGCGCTTCCAGATATCCGCTGCGCGGGCCACGGCCTCCTCGTGGCTGAGGCTCGCGAACCGGTGGAAATAGGACTTCGGGTTCGTGAAGGCACCCTGTTGCAGCTTGAGGAAGCGTTCCTCGTACCAGCGGGCGATGTCGGCCGTGCGGGCATCCACATAAACGGTGAAGTCGAACAGGTCGCTGATCGCCAGGCCGTGGCCCGACGACGGCGGTTGGAGCACATTGAGACCCTCGACGATGAGGATGTCGGGACGCCGCACCACGATCTCGGCATCACTGATGATGTCGTAGCTGAGGTGCGAATAGAACGGGGCGCGCACCTCTTCTGCGCCGCTCTTCACTTTCGTGACGAAGCGCAGGAGCGCGCGGCGGTCGTAGGACTCGGGGAATCCTTTGCGCTCCATCAGGCCCCGCCGCTCGAGCTCGGCGTTGGGCAGCAGGAACCCGTCGGTGGTCACGAGCTCGACCCGGGGGGTGTCCTCCCAGCGCGACAGCAGTTCCCTCAGGAGCCGGGCGCTCGTCGACTTGCCGACGGCGACGGATCCGGCCACCCCGATCACGAAGGGGGTCGCGGGTGAGTCCCGACCGAGAAAACGACTGGTGTCGCGATGGAGCTGTCGTGCTCCGACGGCGTAGAGGCTGATGAGCTTGCTGAGCGGGAGGTAGACATCCGTCACTTCGCTCAGGTCCAGGCGGTCGCCGAGGCCCCGCAGTCCCACGATCTCGGTAGGGGAGAGGGGTAACTCGGTGGTCGGCGCGAGCGCCGCCCAGTCGGCGCGGTCGATCTCGACGAAGGGTGTCGAGTTGGCGGGCGTCGAGTGGGCCGCGGTCGAATGGGCCTTATCGGACATAGGAATTCAGGCTACCGGAGAGCGCGGATGCCGGCGGCCGGGCGGATGCGCGGCCCCGGTACCGTAAAATCGGTTTCCATGTGTGGAATCGTGGGATACGTCGGAAGCAACCAGAGCATCGAAGTACTACTGGGGGGCCTGCGCCGACTCGAATACCGCGGCTACGACTCGGCGGGCATCGCCGTGATCGACCCTGAGGGTGAGCTGCACACGCGCAAGCGGGCCGGCAAGCTCCAGGTGCTCATCGACGACCTCGACGGTCTTCAATTGGCGAACGGCGCGACCGGCATCGGGCACACCCGCTGGGCGACCCACGGCGGTCCGAACGACCAGAATGCGCATCCGCATCTCGGCGACGACGGCAAGCTCGCGCTCATCCACAATGGCATCATCGAGAACTTCGCCGAACTCAAGGCCGAGCTGGTGGCTTCCCACCCGAACACCGTTTTCACCAGTGAGACCGACACCGAGGTCGCGGCGCTGCTCGTGGGTCTCGAATACCAGAAGACCGGTGACCTCGCCTTCGCCCTTCGCAACGTCGTCGACCGGCTGCACGGTGCGTTCACACTCCTCGTGCTGCACAAGGACCAGCCAGGGGTCGTCGTCGGCGCGCGCCGCAACTCTCCCCTGGTGATCGGTCTCGGTGACGGCGAGAACTTCCTCGGTTCGGATGTCGCGGCTTTCGTGGAGCACACGCGTCGCGCCATGGCGATCGGCCAGGACCAGCTCGTGACCATCACCGCCGACAGCGTCACCGTCACCGACTTCCTCGGAAACCCGGTGGAGACCGAGGAATTCGAGATCGCCTGGGACGCCTCGGCGGCCGAGAAGGGTGGCTGGTCGAGCTTCATGGCCAAGGAGATCAGCGAGGAGCCCGACGCGGTGGCCAAGACCCTGCTCGGCCGCATCGCCGACGGGGCGGTGCGACTTCACGAGCTCGACGCCCTCGGAGACCAGGCCCTTCGTGATATCGACCGCATCGTGATCCTCGGCTGCGGAACCGCAAACTACTCCGGCATGCTCGGCAAGTACGCGATCGAGAAGTGGGCGCGGATCCCCGTGGATGTGGAGCTCTCCCACGAGTTCCGCTACCGCGACCCCGTGATCGATGCTCGCACCCTCGTCGTGTCGATCAGCCAGTCCGGCGAGACGATGGACACCCTGATGGCCGTCAAGTACGCCGTCGCCGCCGGGGCAAAGACCCTGTCGATCTGCAACACGCAGGGCGCAACCATCGCCCGGGAATCCGACGCCGTGATCTACACGCACGCCGGACCAGAGGTCGCCGTGGCATCCACCAAGGCATTCGTCGCGCAGGTGGCCGCGCTCTACCTGTTCGGCCTGCACGTGGCCCGGGTGCGCCAGACGCTTTCCACCGTGGAGATCGCCGATCTCCTCGGCGAACTCGAGGCGCTGCCCGATCAGCTCTCCACGGTGCTCGAGCAGCACGACGCCATCACCCAACTCGCGGGCTGGATGACGGACACCCGCTCCGTGCTCTTCCTCGGCAGGCATGCGGGCTACCCGGTGGCCCTCGAGGGTGCCCTCAAGCTCAAGGAGCTCGCCTACATCCACGCAGAGGGATTCGCGGCTGGTGAGCTCAAGCACGGCCCGATCGCGCTGATCGAGCCCGGCCAGCCCGTGTTCGTGATCGTTCCGAGCCCGCGCGCGAAGGATTCCCTGCATCCCAAGGTCGTCTCCAACATCCAGGAGATCCGCGCCCGCGGTGCCCGCATCCTCGCCATCGCCGAGGAGGGGGATGTCTCGGTACTCCCGTACGCCGACACCGTGATCCGTATTCCGCTCGCCTCCACGCTGTTCGAGCCGCTGCTTGCCGTGGCTCCGCTGCAGATCTTCGCCATGGAACTCGCCGCGGCGAAGGGCCTAGACGTAGACCAGCCCCGCAACCTCGCTAAGTCAGTCACGGTCGAGTAGCGCGGGCACAAGCGCGGTCGAAGGGCACTCCATGATCATCGGCATCGGCGTGGATGTCGTCGATCTCGCCCGTTTCGAGCGCGCGACTTCACGCACCCCGGGGGTTCTCCGACGCTTGTTCGCCGAGAGCGAACAATGGGACGGAGAGGCAAGAAGATCCCTCAGTTCCATGGCCGCGCGGTTTGCGGCGAAGGAGGCGGTCATCAAGGCGATCGGCGATTCCACCGGAGTGCGCTGGCACGACATGGCGGTCGTGTCCGACGGCTTTCGCAACCCGTCGATCGAGGTCTACAACGCTCTCGCGGCGATCGTCGCCGCCCGCGGAATCACCGCCATCCACCTGTCGATGAGTCACGATGCCGGTGTCGCCATCGCCTACGTGATCGCCGAGGGCCCGGACTCGCCCGCCACCGGGGGGCTCGGATGACCGGGATGACGCGGCCGCTTCGCGAGGCCCGCGTCGATCTCGAGGCAGTGGCGCACAACATCCGCACGATGCGTGCCGGCATCGGGGGCGCCCGGCTCATGACCGTGGTCAAGTCCCGCGCCTACGGTCACGGCGCCGTGCCCGTCGCGCGCGCCGCTGTCGCCGCTGGCACGGACTGGCTCGGCGTCGTGGACATCGCGGAGGCGCTCGAGCTGCGCGCGGCCGGGATCGACACGCCGATCCTGGCCTGGCTCCACGGCCCGGAAGCCGGATTCGACGAAGCGATCGCCGCCGGCATCGACCTCGGGGTGCACTACCGGGAACAGCTCGACCGGGTCGCGGATGCCGTGGGCGTCGCATCCGTTCAGCTGAAGGTGGACACCGGCCTCGGTCGCAACGGTGCCGCTGAGCCCGAGTGGAGTGCGCTCTTCGCCGCGGCCTCGGCGCACGAGCGCGCGGGGCGACTGCGCGTCCGCGGCCTCTGGAGTCATCTCGCGAACGCGGGGGAGGCGGAAGACCTCGCCCAGGTGGCGGCCTTCGAACGGGCGATCGCGGATGCCGTCGCTGCCGGGCTCGACCCCGAACTCCGCCATCTCGCGGCGACCGCCGGCGCGCTGCGCGTGCCGTCGGCCCGATTCGGTCTCGTGCGGGTCGGCATCGGCACCTACGGCCTCTCGCCCTTCGACGACGCGACCTCCGCCGACCTCGGACTCCGCCCGGCCCTCGAGCTGAGCGCAGCGATCGTCTCGGTCAAACGCGTAAAAGCGGGCAGCGGTGTCTCCTACGGCTACGACTATCGCACCGATGCGGAGTCGACCCTCGCGCTCGTGCCCCTCGGCTACGCCGACGGCATCCCGCGTCAGGCCTCGGGACGCGCGCCGGTCTCGATCAACGGTCGGCGGTATCGCATCGCCGGGCGCGTGGCCATGGACCAGTTCGTCGTCGATCTGGGTGATGACGAGGTCGCTGTGGGCGACCGCGCCGTGCTGTTCGGCGACCCCGCCACCGGCGTGCCAGCGGTGGAAGAGTGGGCTAGGGCGGCCGACACGATCAACTACGAGATCGTCACCCGCCTCGGCGGAAGAATCGAGTGGACCTATGCAGCTCGAGATTGATACCCCGGAACACATGGCAGAACTCGGCGCGCGTCTCGCCCTCGAGTTGCGTGCTGGTGACCTCGTCGCGCTCAACGGCGAGCTCGGCGCGGGCAAGACCACCCTCACCCGCGGACTCGGCGACCAGCTCGGTGTGCGCGGATCGGTGACGAGCCCCACCTTCGTGCTCGCCCGCACCCATCGGCGTGCCGCCGGAGGCCCGCCCCTCGTGCACGTGGACGCCTATCGTCTCGGCAGCGCGGCCGAGCTCGACGACCTCGACATCGACTGGGCGGCGTCGATCGTGGTCGTCGAATGGGCAGCTGGGATGCTCGACGGCGTCGCCGAACACTGGATCGAGATCGACATCCGCCGGCCGACTGGCGCCGGCCCCGACATTCGGGAGGGCGACGAGCCGGTCGAACCGCGCACTGTCACGGTCACGGGCCACGGTGCCCGGTGGCGGGACCTTAGGCTGGACTGATGCTGCTCGCGATCGATACCTCCGCCGGCACGAGCATCGCCGTGGTGGACCGGGACCGGGGCATCCTGTCGGAAGTGAACGAGTCCGACACCCGGCGCCATGCCGAGGTGATCGGCGAGGCGATCCTGTTCGCGATCGAGCGGTCCGGCATCGCGATCGCCGAACTGTCCGGGGTCACGGCCGGGATGGGCCCTGGCCCGTTCACCGGACTCCGGGTGGGCATCGCCGCGGCGCAGGCGTTCGCTTTCGGGGCATCCATCCCCCTGGTGCGGGTGGTGAGCCACGATGCCGTCGCCTGGGGTCATTTCGCCGCGGGTAACGAGGGCCCTCTCCTCGTCGTGACCGATGCCCGCCGCCGCGAGGTGTACTTCTCGGCCTATTCCGGGGTCGATGCGGAAGGCCTCCCGATTCGCGTGCAGGGTCCGGGTCTCTGTCGCCCCGACGACCTGTCCACGGCCGTCGACGGCTATTCGGGCTACCACCGCGTCGATGCGGCCGAGGTGTCCGCGGCGTCCGCCGGCCTGCTCGCCGAAGGCCTTTTCCTTCACAAGCGCGCCTTCGCCGGGCCGGAAGCCCTCTACCTCCGGGCACCGGATGTCACGGTGTCGGCCGGTCCGAAGCGGGTGAGCTGAGTGAGCTGGCAGTTGCGGCGCGCGACGATTGAAGACCTCGCGCGGATCATGGAGATCGAGTCCGGCACTTTCGGCACCGATGCCTGGTCGAGCGACGCGATGCTCAGCGACCTGCGCAACCCGCAGTGCTACTACCTCGTCGCCGACCGCGTGGGATTCCCCGGCGAGCTCGACGGCTACGCCGGGCTGTTCGCGCCGAAGGGGGCGCACGCGGGCGACATCCAGACCATCGCCGTCGCGGAGTCCGCCCGGCGTGGCGGGCTCGGGCGGGCGCTCATGAACGCCCTCATCGGGGAGGCCCGCAAGCGCGGCGCGACCGAGGTGTTCCTCGAGGTTCGGGCCGACAATCCCGGCCCGAAGCGGTTGTACGAGAGTCTCGGTTTCGCGGAGATCGCGGTCCGGGTGGCGTACTACCAACCGGATGGCGTCGATGCCATCGTGATGCGTCTCGTCGTGCCCGCACCCGTGACGTCACCGGCGGTCGGGCAGTGACCGGCGGCGCACTCGTGCTCGGGATCGAGACGAGCTGTGATGAGACCGGGATCGGCATCGTACGAGGCACGACTCTCCTCGCGAATGTGATCGCGTCGTCGATGGACGAGCATGCCCGCTATGGCGGGGTCGTTCCCGAGATCGCGGCCCGCGCACACCTCGAGGCGCTCACTCCGGCGCTCACTGCGGCGCTTGCCGAGGCCGGGGTGACGCTCGCCGAGCTCGATGCGATCGCGGTGACAAGTGGGCCAGGTCTCTCCGGTGCGCTCATGGTGGGGGTCGGCGCCGCTAAGGCGCTCGCCGTAGCGCTGGACAAGCCCCTCTATGCGATCAACCACCTCGTCGGCCACGTCGGTGCCGACGTGCTGCGTGACGACGGCACCGACATCGAACTGCCCACCATCGCGCTGCTGGTCTCGGGCGGGCACACCTCTCTCTTGCACGTGCGAGACCTGATCGCCGACGTCGAACTGCTCGGGGAGACTATCGACGACGCCGCAGGGGAGGCTTTCGACAAGGTCGCCCGACTACTCGGGCTGCCCTACCCCGGAGGCCCTCAGATCGACCGGGTCGCCGCGGACGGCGACCCGAAGGCCATCCGATTTCCCCGCGGACTCAGCCAGCCCAAAGACATGGAGAAGCATCGCTACGACTTCTCCTTCTCGGGGCTGAAGACCGCGGTGGCGCGCTGGGTAGAGCAGAAGCGCGATTCGGGCGAAGAAGTGCCGGTGGCGGATGTCGCGGCGAGCTTCCGCGAAGCGGTCACCGACGTGCTGCTCACCAAGGCGGTCGCGGCCTGCCAGGACCTCGGGGTACCGCGGTTGCTCCTCGGCGGCGGTGTCGTGGCCAACGCCAGGGTCCGGGAGGTCGCGGCCGAGCGCTGCGCGGCCGCAGGCATCGAGCTGCGGATCCCCCCGCTCGCCCTCTGCACCGACAACGGAGCAATGATCGCGGCGATCGCGGCGCGACTGATCGCGGCCGGCCACCCGCCATCCGCGTTGTCCTTCGGAGCCGACTCGACCCTGCCCGTCACCACCATCCAGGCGTGAGTCGAGAGCCGCTGTTACGGTGGCCCTGTTTGACATGCCACCACGGCGGTGAAAGGCTGTGAATCGCCTGACACCGACAACGTTCTCAAAGGAGCAACCATGACTGACCCCGACAACGGCGCCGTGCCGCCGGTACCGCCGCCAGCCTCGCCCGTGACTCCGCCTGTCGCGCCCCCCGTGGCGCCGCCGACTCCTCCGGCCGGAGACGGTTACACGACTGCCCCTCCCGCCTATGCTTCCGCGGGTGTCATCGCCCCTAAGAAGACCCTCAGCCTCATCGGAATGATCGCCGGGATCGTCGGTCTTCTCGGTTTCTGGATCGTCTTCATCCCCATCATCGGATCGGTGCTTCAGCTCTTCATCCCCGGTGCCGCCCTTGTGCTCGGTATCCTCGGTCGCAAGCGCGAAGGCGTACCGGCAAAGGGGTTCTGGATAACCGCGATCATCACCGGGATCGTCGGCCTGGTCATCGCGGTCATCGCCCTTATCGGTTGGATCGCCCTCTTCGCCATCGGTGGCGCCAACGGCGCCTTCGACTCGAACAACTACTAGTCGCTCAGTTCGCGACCGCCAGGGTCCGTCTCCTTCGGGAGACGGGCCCTTCGTCATTCCGGGCGCACGTCGGCGACGGCTCGTCAGCCGCGGAAGGTGACGCGCTCGCACAGCAGCGCGGTGTGCCTCCCCGAGACGCGGGTGAGCACGAGAGTGGCCGAGGCGGGACCGTGCAGCGCGAGCTTCTTCCGGAAGGCCGCGGGGTCGACATCCACCCCCCTCTTCTTGATCTCGAGTGACCCGATGCCGCGGGTCGCGAATTCCCTCTTCAGGCGCCGTTCGTCGAGGGGGAAGGATTCGATCACCCGGAAGCAGGCCGCGAAGGGCGTCTCGACGGCGCCGTCCGAGGTGAGGTAGGCGATGCCGTCGCTCACCATGGTCGCCCCGATGCGGCGGCCGAGATCGCCGATCAGGCGCGAACGGATGACCGCCCCATCCGGCTCGTAGAGGTAGCGGCCCAGCGTGCCGGTGCCCACGTCCGCGCTGTCCTCTGCCGAGGAGAGCTCGGCGGTGCCGTGTTCGCCGATCACTAGAGCGGACCGGCGGATGCCCAGGCGGGCGAGCACGCCGAACCAGAGTCCCAGCTCGACGACGTCGCGGTCCACCGAGACCCACTGCGCCTCCGCGTCGGCGGGGATGAGGTCGCGGTCGATCCCGGGACCGAGCTTGATGCCGGTCGGCAGGCGCTCCGCGATGCCGAAGGCGAAGTCCAGGGTCGGCGAGTAGTCCGACGGGTCGGTCAGGCGGGAGGTGTTCTGGTGCCCCGCGGTGCGCCGTGCCGGATCGAGGAAGACCCCGTCGAACCGCTCGAGGTCGAACGTCGTCACGTCGCCGTGCACGACGGAGGCGTTGGGCCAGAGCGCGAGGTTGTAGGTGGCGATCGCGGCCGTCACCTCGTCGAGTTCGACCGCCGTCACGTCGACGTCGAGGGACGCGAGGGCGAGGGCGTCCCCGCCGATGCCGCTTCCGAGGTCGGCGACGCGGGTGAGCCCGGCCGCCTGGAAGCGCCCGGCATGCAGGGCGGCGACGCGGAGGCGGGTCGCCTGTTCGAGCCCGGCCTCGGTGAAGAGCATCCGCTCGGCGAACGGGCCGAATTTGGCCACGGCCTTCGCCCGCAGCTTCGACTGGCTCAGAACTGCGGCGACGAGGCCCGGGGAGTGCCCGGCGCGACGGAGGTCGTTCACCGTCTTCAGCACATCCGCGCTCGACTGCCACGGGGGGAGCGAATCGAGCAGCCGCAGCCCGTCTGACGACAGCAGTTCGATGAGCTCGGAGGATTCCATCGCCCCACCGTACCAACCCGTCGATTGGCACTCACCTTGCAGGAGTGCTAACGCGCGGCTAAGCTACATCTGGCACTCTCCTCTGGAGGGTGCTAACCCTCCAGATTTCGAAGTACTTCAAGAAAGAGGTCAACCGTGGCAGTCTCCATCAAGCCGCTCGAAGATCGCATTGTCATCAAGCAGGTCGAGGCCGAGCAGACCACTGCGTCCGGACTCGTCATCCCGGACACCGCGAAGGAGAAGCCCCAGGAGGGCGAGGTCGTCGCTGTGGGACCGGGTCGCATCGACGACAACGGCAACCGCATCCCCCTCGACATCGCCGTCGGCGACAAGGTCATCTACTCCAAGTACGGCGGAACCGAGGTGAAGTACGGCGGGGAAGACCTGCTCGTGCTGTCGGCTCGCGACGTGCTCGCGGTCGTCACTCACTGACAACGCTTCCTCGAAGGGCCCGTTCCGAATCACTCGGAACGGGCCCTTCGTCATTCGGGCTGCCGCAAGTGCCGTAACATCCCCATGATGTCCAGCAGCAGAACACCCGAACAGTCCACAGAGCGATCGGGTGTGGCGATGGCCGTCGCGGCCTACGCACTCTGGGGCGTCCTGCCGCTCTATTTCCTGTTGCTCCAGCCTGCGGGTGCGTTCGAGATCGTCGCGCTGCGCATCCTCTTCTCGCTGGTGTTCTGCGCCATCATCATCACCGTCACACGCCAGTGGCGAGCGCTGGTCGCCCTCCTGCGACAGCCGCGCATCGTCTTCACGATGGGCCTCGCCGCGGCCTTCATCTACGTGAACTGGCAGGTCTATGTCTTCGCAACCCTCGAGGGCAAGGTGATCGAGGCATCGCTCGGCTACTTCATCAATCCCATCGTCACCGTTCTGCTCGGAGTGATCTTCCTTCGCGAACGGCTGCGGATCGCCCAGTGGATCGCCGTCGGCACGAGTTTCGTCGCGGTGGTGGTGCTCGCCTTCAACTACGGCGCCCTGCCCTGGATCTCCCTCGTTCTCGCCTTCTCCTTCGGGCTCTACGGCCTCATCAAGAAGTGGGTGGGACCCGCCGTGGATGCCGTTGGCGGCCTCACCCTCGAAACGGCGTGGCTCACGCCCGTCGCGATCGTGCAGCTGGCCGTTGTCGGCACGAGCGCCGGCCTCACTTTCGGCACGGTGAGCCTCGCCCACACGCTGCTGCTGGTGAGCGCCGGGGTCGTGACCGCCGTTCCGCTGCTGCTCTTCGCCGCCGCAGCACGGCGCCTCCCTCTGGTCTATCTCGGCCTCATCCAGTACCTCGCTCCGGTGCTCCAGTTCATCGTCGGCGCGTTCGTGCTCGGCGAGAACATGCCGCCCGCGCGCTGGATCGGCTTCAGCCTCGTGTGGGTTGCGCTCGCGATCCTCTCGGTGGATGTCTTCCTCTCCGGGCGTCGCGTCCGTCGCGCCTCGCCGGTGCCCGAGTGACCGAACTGTAAGGTTCGGAATACCCGATCGACCCGAAGGACCTCCATGTCGCGCTCCCGAACGCTTCCGGCTGTCGTCGCGGGAGTGCTCTTCAGCCTCGCTCTCGTGTCGTGTTCGACCCCCGCGCCGACGCCTGTCACGCCGGCGCCGACCGCGACCGCGACAGTGCCGCCCGCCGGTGACGGTGTTCTGCGCATCGGCACCCTCTTCCCCAGTACTGGCGCACAGTCCTACCTCGGGGGCGCGCAAGCCGCCGGGGTCGCGGTCGCCGTGAAGGAGATCAACGACGACGGGGGGGTGCTTGGCAAGCCCGTGGAGATCCTGGCCCGCGACTCGGGTGACGTGACGACCGGAACGATCGAAGCGTCCATCGCCGACCTCGTGACCGCGAAGGCGGATGTGCTCATCGGGCCGTCCTCATCGGTCCTGGCCGAGCGGGTGCTCCCGAATATCGTCGCGGCGAAGCTGCCGATGATCTCGCCGGCCGCGACCTCGGTGCGCCTGGCCACGCAGGCATCGCAGGGCTTCTTCTTTCGCACCATCGGGTCCGCCGCGTTGGAGGGAGACGCCCTTGCCAAGACCATCGGCGGGGGCACGGCCCGCATCGCGATCGTCTACTTCGACGACGACATGGGCCGGGCGGTACTCGGCACGATGCGCGCCGCACTCGGGGCATCCGGTGGCCTGGTCGGCGTGCAGAAGATCACCGCAGCCACGAAGGATCCGGCGCCGATCGTCGCTGCTGTGAAGGCGGCGAAGCCGGACGACGTGGTGTTCGTGAGCCCGTTCAGCGCAATGGAACAGAACAAGAGCATGATCACCCAGCTCACCGCTGCCGGCCTGGGCGGCGCACGGCTCTGGCTCACCGGACAGAACACCGCCGACTACTCGCAGGCGCTCCCCATCGGAACGCTGACGAACGTCAACGGACTCCTCGAGGGAGCCACGCCGACGGCCGCCTTCGCCGCCCGCGTGGCGGCGATCGCTCCGACCGTCACCGACCTGACCTACGCGGAAGAGGCTTACGACGCCACGATCCTCGCCGGCCTTGCCGCAGCGGTCGCGAGGGATGCTGACGGCGCTGCGATCGCCGCAACACTGCGGGAGGTCTCGACCGGAGGCATCGAGTGCACGACCTTTCGCGAGTGTCTCGACGTGCTGAAGACGTCGTCCGACATCGACTACGACGGAATCTCGGGAGCCACCAATTTCGATGCCGCGGGTGACACTAGTCCCGCGCACTTCGGGCTCTACCGCTACAACGCGGCAGGACGCTTCGCCCGGGTGGGCGAGATCATCGCCGGCTGAGGTCCCGGAGGGCGACCGAAGCGTGCGCCGTGGCCGAAACGGAGCATTTCGACCGGAGAACGATCTCAACGTAACGAAAAGTAACGATTAGACCGTGTTACGTGGCTGTAACACGCACGTATTGTTTCCAGACCTTCGGGGCAATACCTTCGATAACAGTGCAGTACCCCGTATTGTCACGTCCTCATCACAACTCAACGCAAGGAGCATCATGAGCGTTTTCGCGAAGGCTAAGGCCTCCCGCTCACGGGCTCTCAAGTCCACCATCAGTGGTATCGCGATCCTCGGTGTCAGCGCGCTTCTTCTCAGCGCCTGCGCATCCACGGGCAGCACCACCTCTGGCAGCAAGGACCTGAGCCTCAAAATCGGCACCATTCTTCCGCAGACCGGAACCCTCGCGGTTCTCGGCCCGCCCGAGATCGCCGGGGCCGACCTCGCAGTGCAGGACATCAATGCGGCCAAGGCCGGGCTGAAGATCTCCGTCACCCACAAGGACTCGGGCGACACCACCACCGACATCGCGACCCAGTCGGCGACCGCGCTTCTCGCAGATGGCGTCTCGGTCATCATCGGCGCCGCGTCGTCGGGAGTCTCGAAGACCTTCATCGACCAGGTCACCCAGGCCGGCGTCGTGCAGATCTCCGGTGCGAACACCTCACCGGACTTCACCAACTACGCCGATGACGGCTACTACTGGC
The DNA here is from genome assembly GCF_054880895.1 of Lacisediminihabitans sp. FW035. NCBI lineage: Bacteria > Bacillati > Actinomycetota > Actinomycetes > Micrococcales > Microbacteriaceae > Lacisediminihabitans > Lacisediminihabitans sp. FW035. Next base: position 3,360,154 of record NZ_CM142187.1, on the reverse strand, counting down.
GCACCGCTCCGTCCGACGTGCTCCAGGGTCGCATCCTCGGGAACAAGATCCTGAAGGACGGCGCCACCAAGGTCGCCATCCTGTACATGAACGACGCGTACGGAACCGGCCTCGAGTCCAACGTGAAGAAGGCCCTCACCGCGGGTGGCGCGACCATCGCGGGCGAAGAGATCTTCGAGCCGGCATCCACCGACTTCAACAGCGCGATCACCTCGCTGCTCGCGACCAGCCCCGACGCGCTCGTGGTGATCTCGTTCGACGAGATCAAGACGATCGCGGAGCAGCTCGCGGCGAAGGGCTTCGACTTCAAGAAGTTCTACGGTACGGACGGCAACTACGGAGTCATCGGAGCGAAGGACACCAACGTCGACATCGCCGGCGCGCAGTTCACCAACCCGGGTGTCGAGGCGACCAAGAAGTTCCAGGCCGACCTCCAGACTCTCGTCAAGAAGCAGGGGGCGTCCGAGCTCGGTGTCTTCAGCTATGCAGCAGAGACCTACGACGCCGTCGTGCTTTCCGCTCTCGCCGCCCTCCAGGGTGGCGCGACTGATGGCGCGACGATCAAGGCGAACCTGCAGTCGGTCTCCGAGAAGGGCACCAAGTGCACGTCGTACTCCGACTGCGCCAAGCTGATCGCGGACAAGAAGGACATCAACTACGACGGTCTCTCCGGTCCGATCACGTTCGACAAGAACGGTGACCCGACCGAGGCGTACGTCTCGATCTACAAGTACGCGACGGGCAACACCAACGCGTTCGAGCAGCAGGTCTACGGCAAGCTGTAACTGCCACCAGACGAAGCGCAAAGGGGTCCGGCCGCAAGGTCGGGCCCCTTCGTGCGTGTGCGGCGGCCGCGCTGACCTGCTCGCTGCTGGTGACGGCCGCACATCGACGCGGGAGTTGTCGCGGCTTAAAGGTGCCGCCACCCCGCGACAACTCCCGAGTCGATCTGTTCCCGAGTCGATCTGTCCGGTGGCTTCCGAACCCACCACGACCCCGAGTTCTCTATGGCTGTTCTTGCCCCGTTGTCGCTACGGAAGGTGGTATCTCGGTGATGGGAGAACGGACGGGAGATCGCCGGTGGCTCGGCCCGCCGCCCGAACGCATCCGCGAGACCTTGCCAGAAGCGCCTGGCGGGCGCTGGCGCAGACACGAAAGCGCGGGCGGACACCGTCCGCCCGCGCCCGTAAAACAGTCCTAGCTGGCCGCCTTCGACTTCTCCTGGTCGGCGGCGAGGGTGCCGAGGTAGAGCTCGATCACCTTCGGGTCCTTCATGAGGTCGCGGCCGGTGCCGGTGTAGGCATCCGTTCCCTGGTCGAGCACGTACCCGCGGTTGCAGATCTGAAGGGCCCGACGAGCGTTCTGCTCCACGATCATGATGGAGACGCCGGCGCGGTTGATCGCGGCGACGTTGATGAAGGTCTCGTCCTGGCGCACCGGGGAGAGCCCCGCGCTCGGCTCGTCGAGCAGCAGGACACTGGGCTCCATCATGAGCGCCCGGGACATCGCCACCATCTGGCGCTCACCGCCGGAGAGCGATCCGGCGCGCTGCTTGAGGCGCTTACCCAGCTCCGGGAAGAGGCTCGTCACGAAGTCGAGTCGCGGCTTGTACATCTTGGGCTCCTGGTAGATGCCCATCTGCAGGTTCTCTTCGATCGTGAGGCTCGGGAAGACGTTGTTGTTTTGCGGCACCATTCCGACGCCTTTGGACACGAGCTTGTCGGCCTTGAGCCCAGTGATGTTGTCACCCTTGAGCACGACGCTTCCGCTGCGGATGTTCACCTGGCCGAAGATCGCCTTGAGGAGCGTCGACTTGCCGGCGCCGTTCGGGCCGATGATGCCGACGAGTTCGCCCTTGCCAACGTAGACGTTGCATCCATTGAGGATGTTGACGCCGGGCAGGTAGCCGGCAACCAGGTCGGTGGTCTCGAGCACGATCTCGCTCATTTGTCTTCCGCCTTCGCGTCGGTTGTGGCGGCATCGGTTGGAGCTGCATCCGCCGTCGGAGATTGTTCCGCGGCGAGGTCGGACTCGATCTCGTCCTTGACGAGGGACGACTCCATGCCCTCCGCGATCTCCATCTGGCCGGTGAGCGTGCCGAGGTCGGTGTCGTGGTGGGCGCCGAGGTAGGCGTCGATCACGGCCTGGTCGTTCATCACGACGCCCGGAGGGCCTTCGGCGACGATGCGTCCCTCGGCCATCACGACCACCCAGTCCGCGATCTCGTTGACCATGTGCATGTCGTGCTCCACGAACAGCACGGTCATCCCCTCGGCCTTCAGGTCCTGGATGTGGTGGAGCAGCGACTGCGTCAGCGCGGGGTTGACCCCGGCCATCGGTTCGTCGAGCATCACCATCTCCGGCTCGCTCATGAGCGCGCGCGCCATCTCGAGCAGCTTGCGCTGGCCACCGGAGAGGCTGGCCGCGTAGTCCTCCGACTTGGTGTCGAGCTTGAACTTCGCCAGCAGCGCCATCGCACGTTCGGTGATGGCATCCTCGCGCTTGCGCCAGAACGGGCGGATAAGTGCGACGAAGAGGTTCTCGCCGCCCTGCTCCTTCGCCCCCAGAAGCATGTTCTCGAGCACCGTGAGCCGGCCGAGAGCCTTGGTCAACTGGAACGTGCGCACCATCCCGAGCCGCGAGACGCGGAACGCAGGCATGCGGGCGAGGTTCTTGCCGCCGAAGTTCCAGGTTCCGGTGTTCGGCTTGTCGAATCCGGTGAGCAGGTTGAAGAAGGTGGTCTTGCCGGCACCGTTCGGTCCGATGAGGGCGGTGATGGCGCCCCGCGGGATCTCGAGGTGGTCCACCTCGACGGCCATGAGACCCCCGAAATGGCGGCTCACCTTGTCGGCGATGAGGATCGGGTCGATCTTGGCTACGCCGGGCACCGCGGGGCCGGCAACGAGTTCTGCGGTGGGAGTTCGATTAGACACTGAACTGTGCATCCTTCTTCTTGCCGAAAATACCCTGTGGTCGGAAGATCACCAGGATCATGAGCGCGACACCGACGATGACGAAGCGGATCGGACCCTGCTGGATCGAGGAGATCGGAATGACATGAGCATTCACCCCGAGGCTGAGCAGACCATCTGAGAGCGACAGCGTCACCCAGAAGATGATCGACCCGATGATGGGTCCGAAGACCGTCGCCGCTCCTCCGAGCAGCAGGATCGTGTAGAGGAAGAAGGTGAGTTGCGTGCCGTAGTTATCGGGCTGCAGCGACCGCGGAAGGATGAAGAGCGCACCGGCCAGTCCACCGAACACGCCACCGAGCACGAGGGCCTGCATCTTGTAGGAGTAGACGTTCTTACCGAGGCTGCGCACGGCATCCTCGTCTTCACGGATTCCGCGGATCACGCGTCCCCAGGGGCTGCGGATGAGCAGGAACACGAGAAGGGCGGCAAGCGCGACGAGTCCCCAGCCGACTATTCGCACCCACCACTGGTCGGAGGAATAGGTGAGCACCCCGAAGCCGAACCTGCCCTCGGGAAGTGGATTGGTGGCGTTGAAGGTGATGGCCGAGCCGTTAATGCCCTCAGACCCGCCGGTGACGCTCGAGAATTCCGGTGTCTTCACCGATAGTCGGATGATTTCTGCGGCGGCGATCGTCACGATACTCAGATAGTCCGCCCTGAGTCTCAGTGTGGGGATTCCGAGGATGAGCGCGAAGATCGTCGCCGCCACGATAGTGGCGAGCACCGACCCGTAGAGCGGCCAGTGCCACTTCACCGAAGTGATGGCGAAGGCATAGCCACCGATGGCCATGAAGCCGGCCTGGCCGAAGTTGAGTAGCCCGGTGAAGCCGAAGTGCACGGCCAGGCCGATCGTCGCCAGGGCGTAGGCCGCGGTGGTCGGCGAGAACAGTTCGCCGAACGAGAGGGGGATGAAGTTGTAGTCCATGTGTATTCGCTCCCTTAACCGATGCGGTCTCGTCGACCGAGAATGCCCTGTGGGCGGAAGAGGAGGATGAGGATCATGACCACAAGCGCGGCCACGTACTTCAGGTTCTCCGGAAGCCAGACTGTCGACACGTTGATGAAGACACCGATCACGATCGAGCCGATGAGGGCTCCGAACGCGGTACCAAGGCCACCGAGCGTGACGGCGGCGAAGATCAGAAGCAGGATCGATGCCCCCGTGTCCCACCGCAGGGATTGGTAGTACCCGACGAATACGCCGGAGAGGGCGGCGAGGGCGGCCCCGCCGATCCAGACTGTGCGGATGACGCCCTCCACATCGATGCCGGATGCGGCGGCGAGCGACCGGTTGTCAGCCACTGCGCGGGTGGCCTTGCCGATCTTGGTGCGGAGCAGCACGTAGGCAACCGCAAGCAGGAGCACGATCGCTACGACCGCTCCCGCGACATCCGTGAACTTGAGGCTGATCGCCCCGATCACCAGGAACGGCTTCGTCGAGTTCGGGAGGGTGAGCCGGTCGGCGCCCCAGAAGAACACGAAGATATAGCGGAGGGCCAGCGAGAGACCGATCGTCACGATCATCAACGGGATGAGCCCGAGGTTGCGCTTCCGCAACGGTGCCCACAGGCCGGCGTTCTGCACCCAGCCGAAGGCCCCGCCGAGTACGACAGCGATGATGATCGCGATCCAGGCCGGCCAGTGCAGAATTCCGCTGAAGGTATAGGCCATGAGGGCGCCGAACGTGACGAGCTCACCGTGGGCGAAGTTGTTGAGCCCGGTGGTCCCGTAGATCAGGGAGAGTCCGATCGCGGCGAGCGCGAGCAGCAACCCGAAGATGAGTCCGGTCACGACCTTCGACCAGAAGACGCTCCAGAACTGGGCACTCGTCTCGTTGGAGATGCCGTCGCTCGGCCCGGGTGCCGGCGTGCTGCCGATTGCGGGGTTCGAGGGGGAGACGAGGAAGTAGGCGGGAACCTCTATGCCCTGGGCGAAGACATCCACCTTTCTCGGGTTGAGATTGGGGAAACCAGCGCCGGCCGGCAAAGATTTCTCGTCCACGGTCACGGTGTAGGTGCCGGACTTTGCGAACCCGACGAGCACCTTGCCGTCCGCCCCGGTCACGACGGTCTCGTCGAATCCGCCCTTCCCGGTGACACTCACGTTCACATTCGGAACGCCGGTCTTATCCGATTCGAGGCGGATCCAGATCTGCATCGACTGTTTCGCTGTAGTTGGATCGACCGGGGGCGTGGTGGCCGCATGAGCCGCGGTCACGAGCGCCGGACTGGTCGAGAGAGCGAATATAGCGAGCAGCATGGCAGCAATGCCGATGAGCCAGCGCGTTCGCTGTGGGCGGGCACTTCGTACGAGTGTCACGAAACCTCCAAGACGTGCGCCAGCCGGGACAAAGGGGTTCCCGGGCCTTTCTGGCGTACGTCGTCGTTGACGTTACTGGCGGATTGTGTCCCCCGTGTTTCATGGAGGGCACAATCTCTGGTTGGCTAATTATGGCGGGGGAATAGCGTAAGGGCTAACCAGTTAACATTGGATACCGGAATCCATCGTCGTAGCCCGGTTATCTTCACTAACCACATGCGCGAAAATGAGGACTTTAATGGATCAGCCGGATCCCTTCGGATTCATCGGACTCACCTACGACGACGTGATGCTGCTGCCGGGGCACACCGACGTGATCCCGAGCGAGGCGGATACCACCGCGCGCCTCAGCCGTCGCATCACCGTGGCGGCTCCATTGCTCTCTTCGGCGATGGACACGGTCACCGAGTCCCGCATGGCCATCGCCATCGCCCGCCAGGGCGGATTCGGTGTGCTGCATCGCAACCTCTCCCTCACCGACCAGGCCGAGCAGGTGGATCGGGTGAAGCGCAGCGAGTCCGGCATGATCACCAACCCCGTCACCACCACCCCGGACGCCACAGTCGCCGAGGTGGATGCGCTCTGCGGACAGTTCCGCGTCTCCGGGCTTCCAGTCGTCGAGGGCGATGGAACTCTGGTGGGAATCATCACCAACCGCGACATGCGCTTCGTCTCGCCGTTCGAGAAGGCCACGACCTTCGTGCGTGACGTGATGACCCGCACGCCCCTCATCACCGCGCCAGAGGGCATCGACCCGGACGACGCGATCGCTATCTTCGCGCAGCACAAGATCGAGAAGCTGCCCCTCATCGACGCCGCAGGGCGCCTGCGCGGCCTCATCACCGTCAAGGACTTCGACAAGTCGGAAAAGTATCCGCAGGCAACGAAAGACGAGAATGGCCGACTGCGCGTCGGGGCTGCGATCGGCTTCTTCGGCGATGCCTGGGAGCGCGCGATGCTGCTCATCGACGCCGGCGTGGACGCCCTCGTCGTCGACACCGCCAATGGCGACAGTGCCGGAGTGATCGACATCATCCGTCGCCTCAAGAGCGATCCGGTCGCACGCAACGTGGACATCATCGGCGGCAACGTCGCGACCCGTGGAGGCGCACAGGCGCTCGTGGATGCCGGTGCGGATGCCATCAAGGTGGGTGTCGGTCCCGGCTCGATCTGCACCACTCGTGTGGTGGCCGGCGTCGGAGTGCCCCAGGTGACCGCGGTGTACGAGGCGTCCCTCGCGGCCCGTGAGACCGGCATCCCGGTGATCGCGGATGGCGGCCTCCAGTACTCGGGCGACATCGCGAAGGCGCTCGTGGCGGGCGCGGACACCGTGATGCTCGGATCGCTCCTCGCGGGCTGCGACGAGAGCCCGGGCGACCTGGTCTTCGTGAACGGCAAGCAATTCAAGAAGTACCGCGGAATGGGATCCCTCGGGGCGCTCCAGAGCCGTGGCGAGAAGACGTCGTACTCCAAGGATCGCTATTTCCAGGCCGATGTGCCTTCCGACGACAAGCTCATCCCCGAGGGCATCGAGGGCCAGGTGCCCTACCGCGGACCGCTCTCGGCCGTGGCGTACCAACTGCTCGGTGGCTTGCGGCAGTCGATGTTCTACACGGGGGCTCGCACGATCCCGGAGCTCAAGGCCAAGGGCAAGTTCGTGCGGATCACGGCCGCCGGGCTCAAGGAATCGCACCCGCACGACATCCAGATGACGGTCGAAGCGCCGAACTACTCCCGGTAGCGCGGGGGCGGCGCGAACTCGCGCGCGGGTTGCAGCTGGCGGCGTGTGCGGCGGTTGCTGCGGAGTCGACCCGCGGGCCGCTGGCGGGTGGCCGCTGGCCGGTGGCCCGGGCGGGCGTATGCGGACATTGCGGGCGGGCGCGCCGGCCCCGACTGTCCGTATTCGCCCGGAGTGCGGGTCGAGTTGGGTCGGCCGGTCCTGGGGGGACTCCTCCTCCCCATCCTTGGCGTCGCGACGAGTTCGAGGATGAAGGGCCTGCGGCGCCCCTGGCGCCAGCCCGGTGCGGCATCGTTCAGCGCATGCAGAACATCGCTCCCATCCGTGACATCACCTACGTCTCCGAGCTTCGCCAGTTCGATCTCGATGGTCGACCATTCCGACGGGCGGCCCTTCGCGGGGATGTGGTGCGCATCCATCGCGGTGCCTACCTGCCTTCGACGGTGTGGCGCAGCCTCGATCGAACCGAGCAGTATCGGCATCAGGTCATCGCCGCGACGGGTGCCAGCCGCACGCATCCGACTCTCAGCCATCGCTCGGCGGCGGTCGTATGGGGCGTCCCGCTGATCGGTCCGCTCCCCAGGCTCGTCGATGTGCTCGCCAGCGAATCATCGGGAAGCCGGACCGAAGGGTCGTTCCGTCGACACGCGACCCGCGATCTCGAGGGAGACATCGAGCTCCTTGGCGGGGTTCCGGTGACCAGCCTGCGACGGACTGTCATCGATCTCGCCCGCGTCCTCCCGTTTCCCGCGGCCGTAGTTGCAGTGGATTGGGCGATCCGACCCGGCACTGTCGATTCGCCGAAGCCGAGCATCACCATCGAGGATCTCTGCGATGCTGTGACTGCTCTGGAGATATCGCGCGGTCATCGGCGCGTCAGCCGAGCGATCCAGTTCGGCGACTATCTCTCCGGTTCGCCGGGGGAGTCATTGAGCCGGGCGCTCATCCACGAGCTCGGATTCCCTGCTCCGGTGCTTCAGCAGCGATTCGATGACAGGCTCGGGCTCATCGGATACACGGACTTCTGGTGGCCGATGTTCCGGCTGATCGGGGAATTCGACGGGCTTCTCAAATATACGAGGGGAGCCTTCGGCACCACTCTGTCCATCAGCGACATCGTCGTGGCCGAGAAGAGGCGCGAGGACCGGCTTCGTGCGCTCGGTCCTTCGGTGGCGCGGTGGCTCTGGGCGGACACGATGGCGCCGCGATCCCTGTTCACCCTGCTTCGCGAGGCCGGTCTGCCGACGAGGCGCAACGGCGCTTAGTTGCGATCCGCGGACGCGTGGCGGGCCCGGGCGTGGCGAGGGCGGTTGGCGTGCCGGTAGATGCCGCAACTCGGGCCTCCGCGGACAGTCCGGGCCGGCGTGCCAGCCCGGACTGTCCGCGGACGCCCGGCTTCGTGGTGACGGGCGCTCATCCGGAGGCTGGCGTGCGGGTGCTCCCCGCTCGGCGAGACCCGCAGGGGGCCGCGCGGGCCCCCCGCCGCGACGCCCCTAGGGGCCGACGGCCGCACCCGCTCGCCAACCCACGCCGCCACGGACTACCCCCGCGGCGCACCCCGGGTAGGGTTGGACCCGTGAGTGACGTAGAAATCGGCCGCGCTAAGCGCGCTCGCCGGGTGTATGCCTTTGACGACATCGCCATCGTGCCGAATCGACGCACTCGAGACCCCCAGGATGTCGCAGTCAACTGGGGGATCGACGCCTACCAGTTCTCCATCCCGTTCATCGCGGCCCCGATGGATTCGGTCGTTTCCCCCGCCACGGCGATCCTCATGGGCAAGCTCGGCGGCCTCGGAGTGCTCGACCTCGAGGGACTCTGGACACGGTATGACGACCCCGAGCCCCTGTTCGCGGAGATCCGGGCCCTGCCGGCCGCCGACGCTATCCGCCGGATGCAGGTGATCTACGCCGAGCCGATCAAGCCCGAGCTCGTGATCTCACGGCTCGCTGAGATCCGGGCATCCGGAGTCACCGTCGCCGCGGCGCTCTCGCCGCAGCGCACCCAGGAGCTCTACAAGACCGTCGTCGAGGCCGGCGTCGACCTGTTCGTGATCCGCGGCACGACCGTGAGCGCCGAGCATGTCTCCAAGAACCAGGAGCCCCTCAACCTCAAGAAGTTCATCTACGAACTGGATGTGCCGGTAATCGTCGGCGGAGCCTCCGGGTACACGCCCGCGCTGCACCTCATGCGCACGGGTGCTGCGGGCGTGCTCGTCGGCTTCGGCGGAGGAGCGGCGTCGACGACGCGGGCGAGCCTCGGCATCCACGCGCCCATGGCCACCGCGGTAGCGGATGTCGCCGGCGCGCGTCGCGACTACATGGACGAGTCCGGCGGTCGCTACGTCCACGTGATCGCCGACGGCGGCCTCGGCACGTCCGGCGACATCGCCAAGGCATTCTCCGTCGGTGCGGATGCCGTCATGCTCGGCTCGACGCTCGCGCGCGCGACCGAGGCACCGGGAGGCGGCTGGCACTGGGGCGCCGAGGCCCACCACAGCGAGTTCCCGCGGGGCAATCGGGTCGAAGTCGGCCAGGTCGCACCGCTCGAACAGATCCTTTTCGGCCCATCCACAGTTGCGGATGGCACCGTGAACCTCGTCGGCGCTCTGCGTCGATCGATGGCGACGACCGGATACTCCGACCTCAAGGAATTCCAGCGGGTCGAAGTGGTGGTCGCCCCCTATCAAAAATGAAGTAGTTGCGCATACGAACGACTGACGGAGGCAGAGATGGCCAGGCTCAAGACGGTTACCCGCTCATCGAAACTGGGACCGGAGGAGCGCGCCGATGCCATCAGGGCGCTCACAGAGAAAGAGCTCGACATCCTGGTCGTGGGTGGCGGGATCGTTGGAACGGGCAGTGCCCTCGACGCCGTGACCCGCGGGCTGAGCGTCGGAATGGTCGAGGCACGGGACTGGGCGAGCGGCACCTCGAGCCGGTCTTCGAAACTTGTGCATGGCGGCATCCGCTACCTCGAACAGCTGGACTTCCGACTGGTGCGCGAAGCACTTATCGAGCGCGGCCTGCTGCTTCAGCGCCTCGCCCCGCACCTCGTCAAGCCGGTACGGTTCCTCTACCCGTTGAAGAAGCGCGTTATCGAGCGCGTCTACATCGGCGCCGGCATGCTGCTCTATGACATCTTCAGCTACACCGGGGGCCGTCCGCCCGGGGTGCCCCATCACCGCCACCTCTCCAAGACGCAGGTGATGCGTTCCATCCCGAGCCTCGCCAACGATGCGCTCGTTGGCGGCATCACCTACTACGACGCCCAAGTGGATGACGCCCGCTACGTCGCGAGCCTCGCCCGCACAGCATCCTTCTATGGCGCGCATGTTGCCAGCCGGGTGCGCGTCGAGGGATTCATCAAGGTCGGCGAGCGCGTCGTCGGAGTGAACGCCCACGACCTCGAGACCGGCGAGAAGTTCGAGATCCGGGCCAAGCAGGTCGTCAACGCGACCGGGGTGTGGACGGATGACACCCAGTCGATGGTGGGCGAGCGCGGCCAGTTCAAGGTGCGGGCCTCCAAGGGCGTGCACCTGGTCGTGCCACGTGACCGCTTCCAGTCCAGCATGGGTCTGCTGCTGCGCACCGAGAAGAGCGTGCTCTTCGTGATCCCGTGGGGTCGCCACTGGCTGATCGGCACCACTGACACCGACTGGCACCTCGACAAGTCGCACCCGGCAGCGACGGCGGCCGACATCGACTACATCCTCGAGCATGTCAACGATGTGCTCGCGGTGAAGCTCACCCGCGACGACGTGGAGGGCGTCTACGCCGGGCTGCGCCCGCTGCTCGCCGGTGAGTCGGACCAGACATCCAAGCTCTCGCGCGAGCACATCGTCGCGCACAGCGTTCCCGGCCTCGTGGTGGTCGCCGGCGGCAAATGGACGACCTACCGCATCATGGCGAAGGATGCGATCGACGCCGCCGCCGCAGCTCTCGACGCGAACGTGCCGAAGAGCGTCACCCAGGACATCGCCCTGCTCGGTGCGGAGGGCTACCAGGCGGCCTGGAACAAGCGGGCGAAGATCGCCCGGGCGTTCGGCGTGCACAAGGTGCGCATCGAGCACCTGCTCAACCGCTACGGCGTGATGACGGATGAGCTGCTCGACCTCATCCGCGAGACGCCCTCGCTCAACACCCCGCTGCCCGGCGCGGACGACTACATCGAGGCCGAGGTGGTCTACGCGGCGACCCATGAGGGCGCGCTGCACCTCGAGGACGTGCTGGCGCGCCGCACACGCATCTCGATCGAGGCTTGGGACCGCGGCATATCCGCCGCCCCGGTCGCGGCGAAGCTCATGGGCGACGTGCTCGGCTGGGACGCCGCGAAGGTGGAGGGGGAGACCAACAACTACCTCAAGCGCGTTCAGGCGGAGCGGGACAGCCAGCTCGAGCCCGACGACGAGTCCGCAGACCGCGTGCGGCTCGAAGCCCCGGACATCATCTCGAGCAAGTAGGCCCACCGCGTGCCGCTCCGGTGAACCGGAGCAGTACAGCGGAGTGCCTTCACGCCGAGCCGGATCCGGCAGGATGCCCCGATCTCTGGCGGCTCATATGGCCGAATCCGGCTCATCGCTGGGGAACAAGGCCGAATGGCAGAAGGTACTCGGCAAGCACACGGCGATCGCGCACTAGTTCGGCAGTCAGCCGCACGAATCCGCCCACCACGCGCCGCATCCTGTCTTCGCGCACCTTCTCCTGCCACAACACCTGCTCGACAGAGATGTCACGCTGGAACTGACGATTCACCCCGTATTTCGAGAGGCCGTCGTACTCGCAAACCAGTCCGAGATGGCGCCAGTAGAAGTCCACGAAACCGATCGATCCGGCTTCATCGACAATCTCGACCTGCAACTCGGGCGGGGGCAGCCCGAGCGCATGGAATTGAACTCGCGAAAAGGACTCCCCCGGAGAGCCCGACTTCCCGTCGGCGAAATTGATCGCGAGGCGAGCCCGCGTTGATCCCGGATACGGCAGCAGCGAGTCAAGGCTTTCCAACAGCGACAGCTTATTCACTGCGGGCACGCCAAGCCCGTAGCGGAATTCGCCCGACCGAGGCTCGCGGAAAGCGGCATCGGACATGGTCACAGCACGCACGAACGGCGTGGTCGAGGACATGTCGATGATCGTTCGCTGCAGCGACGTGACGGTGACCCCGTCGATAACCCTAGGTTCTTCATCCAGCCCGAGACCGTGGCGACGAATACTCTTGCGGGAGGTGCCTCCGGGGGAGGGCGCCGTCAGCTGGTGTGCCTTTTGGGGCCACGCCCCGACATTCGGAAGGCGATACAGCGCGGCAGCGGAATCGTGGGAGAACTGGGCTCCAGGGTCGGACACCAGTGCCGCAGATCGCACAACGGTTCGGTAGCGCTCATTCAAGTCCATGCCGCGCCAAGTCGCGGAGTCCATGTACACGCCGGTGGCCACCCTTGTCAGCACACCCTGCTGCGTCAGACGCCGCAGGTCACGCCCGGACCCGAGTCGCTCCGCTTCGCGTGCCAGGTACAGTGCCGGACTAGTCATGAGGAGAAGTGTGACCGTCGTGCTTTTCCCACGGGGTCTCACCACTGAATTCTGTTGAAGGTCGCGCATCCGCGCGGACTGTGAGGAAGAAGTCCGGGCGGACTGTGAGAACGAAGTCTCCCTCGAACGCGAGCCGTTTTCGGCGGGATGAGTGCTCGTGATGTGGCTCATCCCGCCGGATACAGCTCTCGGCGAGAGTGGCGGCTCCCCGGGAGGCGTCAAGGGGAGCCGCGGTAGACTGACTTCTGGTTTTCGGGTCGGCGAAAGGGTCAGCACAATGGTCGATGTTCGACGCGTCAAACTCCCCGGAGTGGGTGTTCTCCACACCTTTGTGACCGCCGACGGCGGCAAGGCCGGCGTCATCACCCACCGTTCCGGTCACAGCGATCTCATCACCTTCGCCGATGAGGAAGACGGATCGGATGCCAGCAAGGTCTCGCTGCGCCTCAGCGAAGACGAGGCGCACACGCTCGCCGAACTGCTCGGCGGCACGCGCATCACCGAGGGGCTGGACAAGCTCGACCAGATCCCGGGCCTCTCGATCGACTGGTTCACCGTGGACTACGACGACCACATCGCCGGACAGCAGCTCGGCAACCTCGCCACCCACGGCGTCGTCGGCCTCGCGGTGGTCGCAGTGGTGCGCGGCGAGTCTGCGAACCCCGCACCGGCCGACGACTTCAAGGTCTTCCCCGGTGACACGCTCGTGGTCGCCGGCTCCCCGGAGAAGGTGAACAAGGCCTTCAACTTCTACCGCACGGGCGAATTGGCGCACCGAGTGTTGGCCGATTCGCCGCCCGGAGAGTAACGGTGCACCTCGGTGGCGAGCTCGCCGTTTTGGGTCTGCTCTTCGTCATCGCTTATGGGCTGGGACGGCTAGGGAAGCTCGTTGGCGTTCCCGCCATCCCGATCTATATGCTGGTCGGCCTCATCGCCAGCCCTAACTTCCACCTGTTCCCCCTGAGCTTCAAATCGGCCGATGTCGAACTGATCGCCGTGTTCGGCCTGATCTTCCTTCTCTTCAGCCTGGGGCTCGAATTCGACCAGGACGAGTTCTACGGCAACGCCAAGGCCCTGTTGCTGTCCGGTGGCACCCGCATTCTCATCAACATGGCCGCCGGTTTCGGGTTCGGCCTGTGGGTCGGGTGGGGAACAAGGGAGGCCCTGATCATCGCGGGGATGACGGCGACCTCCTCGAGTGCGATAGTCACGAAACTGCTCATCGAGTTCCGCCGACTGGCCAATCGCGAGACGCCCGTGATCCTCGGCATAATGGTGCTCGAAGACGTCTTCATCGCGATCTATCTCGCGATCATCTCGGTTGTGCTCGGAAAAGAGAGCGGATTCTGGCCGGTCGCCCTGCAGCTCGCCATCGCCTTCGCGTTCCTGGTCTCGATGTTCGCACTCGCCCGTTGGGGCGGTCGACTCGTCTCGCGACTTGTGCGCACACGGGACGACGAGCTGTTCACCATCCTCTTCTTCGGTCTCGCCGTCGCGTTCGGGGGTATCGGCGAACTTCTCGGTGTCTCCGATGCCATCGGCGCGTTTCTGATCGGCCTGGTGCTGGGGGCGACGCGATATCGAGCGCGCATCGAGCAGTTCGCCCTGCCGCTTCGCGACGTCTTCGGCGCGTTCTTCTTCCTCAACTTCGGTCTCGCCCTCGACCCGTCCACCTTCGGCGGGGTCGCGTTGCCGGTTGCCGTCGCGATCATCATGACCCTCGTGCTCAACACCCTCGGGGGGCAACTCATCGCGTGGATCGCAAAGCTGACGCCACCGCAGGGATTCAACGCCAGCGCGATGCTGCAGAATCGCGGCGAGTTCGCCCTGATCCTCGCCACTCTCGCCACTACGGCCGGATTGGACTCTCGGCTCACCCCGTTCGCCGGCCTCTATGTGCTCATCATGGCCATAGTCGGCCCTGTGCTCGCCTCCCGATCCGAGAAGTTCGGCAATCGCTACCTCCGCAGCGGCAGCAAGAAGACCGCCGCCGCAAGGCCGGTTCCCATAATGGCGGAGGAGAATATTGCCCTGGTGGAAGCAGCGACCGCGGGGCTGGATGGCGGGGACCCCGACCATGCGGTCTCCGCGGCCGATCGACTGATCGAGCAAGCCATGCTGCAGTCCGACGAGCACGGTGGGCGCCAGAGTGACCGCCAGCAGAACGAACGCCAACCGAATGAACGCCAGAGAGATCCGGAATATTGAGAGTATGACCGAGACAGAGACGGTGTGGACCGTTGCCCGGCGTCCGCGCTGGATCGGGGCCCTCGCCCTCGCCCTCGTGGTGGCGGCCGGGTTCGCCGGACTCAGCCAGTGGCAGCTCGCACGCGCCATCGCCACCGGCACCGTGATCGAGCGTGACACGGAGACCGCGATACCCCTCGACCGGGTCGCGAAGCCCCAGGCCCCGGTGACGGATCGGGCCAATGCGCAGATGGTGACCGCGAGTGGCCGCTGGAACCCCGGGGACTATTCACTGGTGAGCGATCGGTTGAACAAGGACAAGCCGGGGTACTGGGTCGTCGGGCACTTCTCGGCGGGCCTCGACTCCGGCACCACTGCCGGCCTCGCCGTGGCGCTCGGGTGGTCCCCTGATCGCGCGGGAGCCGAATCCGCCCTCGAACGACTCGACCGGCAGGCCGACCTCGCTGTGGTGCCGATCGAAGGACGCTACATCCCCGCCGAAGGTCCACAGGACAGCGACTTCGAACACGGCAAGCTCTCTACGATGACCCCGGGCGCGTTCCTCAACACCTGGAAGACACCGGATGCTGCCGGCGTCTACGGCGGCTACCTCACGTCTGCGCAACCGGTCGCCGGTCTCACACGCATCGACTCCCCGAAGCCGTCGTCCGACGTGGAGGTGAACCTGCTCAACATCTTCTACGCGGTGGAGTGGGTGGTGTTCGCGGGCTTCGCGATCTTCCTCTGGTACCGCCTCGTGCGGGACACCTGGGAGCGGGAGCAGGAAGAAGCGTCGGAGGCCGCGGCCGCCGACGCGAACGCGG
This sequence comes from Lacisediminihabitans sp. FW035, assembly GCF_054880895.1. Lineage (NCBI taxonomy): Bacteria > Bacillati > Actinomycetota > Actinomycetes > Micrococcales > Microbacteriaceae > Lacisediminihabitans > Lacisediminihabitans sp. FW035. The sequence continues at coordinate 3,344,583 of NZ_CM142187.1, read as the reverse complement.
CGGACGCCCAACCGGCGCACGTAAACTAGGGCCATGGCGCTTCGACCCCGACTGTCCGACATCCCGAAAATCCGCGGGGCGGTGAAGTGGTACCGGGTGTCCGCCTATGTCACCGGAACCCTGCTGTTGCTGCTCGTGCTCGAGATGGTGCTCAAGTACACGCCGATCCAGCGGGAGATCGAGCTGGGGGGCACCCAGGGTTTCATCGCCCTCGTGCCGGACGGCACGGTGCGCGCCGTGAACCTGTCGACGGGCATCCTCATCGCCCACGGCTGGTTGTACGTCGTCTACCTGTTCGCCGACTTCCGCCTGTGGAGCTTCATGCGTTGGCCGTTCCTGCGCTTCATTCAGATCGCCCTCGGCGGCGTCGTACCGTTCCTCTCCTTCATCGTGGAGCACTTCATCACGCGTCGCGTGCACCTCGAGCTCGCCGAGCTCGAACAGTCTGTTCCGGCCCCGGCCGCGCCCTCGGAGGTAACGAATCATTAGCACGGCACGCAGCGAGACGGACCACCAGAGAGTACTCGTCGTCGACTTCGGCGCGCAGTACGCACAGTTGATCGCCCGCCGGGTGCGCGAGGCCAATGTCTACTCCGAGATCGTGCCGCACACGATCACGGCGGAGGAGGTGGCCGCCCTCAATCCCTCGGGCATCGTGCTGAGCGGAGGCCCGTCGAGCGTGTACGAGGCCGGCTCGCCGACGCTCGATCCGGGCATCCTCAAGCTCGGCATCCCCACCCTCGGCATCTGCTACGGATTCCAGGTGATGGCGCAACAGCTCGGGGGTGAGGTCGCCAATACCGGACTTCGCGAGTACGGCTCCACTGCGGTCACCCTCGCCGCCGGCTCTTCGACCTTGCTCGGGGATCAACCGACGGAGCAGACCACCTGGATGAGCCACGGCGACTCGGTGTCGAAAGCGCCGGAGGGCTTCACCGTGCTCGCGTCGAGTGCGTCGACCCCGGTAGCGGCGTTCGCGAGCGACGAGAAGCGGATGTACGGGGTTCAGTGGCATCCGGAGGTCAAGCACTCCGAGTTCGGTCAGCGGGTGCTCGAGAACTTCCTGCACGATGCCGCCGGGATCCCCGCCGACTGGAACAGCGGGAGTGTGATCGCCGAGCAGGTGGAGCGCATCCGCGCGCAGGTCGGCTCGGCACGGGTGATCTGCGGACTCTCCGGCGGCGTCGACTCCGCCGTCGCCGCGGCGATCGTGCACAAGGCCGTCGGTGACCAGCTCGTCTGCATCTTCGTGGATCACGGCCTTCTGCGCCAGGACGAGCGCCGCCAGGTGGAGGAGGACTACGTCGCCTCCACCGGGGTGCGACTGGTGACCGTCGACGCCGTCGACCAGTTTCTCGACGCCCTCGCCGGCGTGAGCGACCCGGAGACCAAGCGCAAGATCATCGGGCGCGAGTTCATCCGCTCCTTCGAGGCCGCAGCGGCCGACCTCGTCGCCGAAGCGGCGGGGGATGGCGCGTCGATCGACTTCCTCGTGCAGGGAACGCTCTACCCGGACGTCGTCGAGTCCGGCGGCGGCACCGGCACCGCCAACATCAAGAGCCATCACAACGTGGGCGGGCTTCCGGAAGACCTCCAGTTCAAGCTGGTCGAGCCGCTGCGCGCTCTCTTCAAAGACGAGGTGCGGGCGATCGGCCGTGAGCTCGGGCTTCCGGAGGTCATCGTCGGTCGCCAGCCGTTCCCGGGTCCAGGTCTCGGCATCCGCATCGTCGGCGAAGTCACCCGGGACCGCCTCGAACTGCTCCGGAAAGCGGATGCGATCGCTCGTGCCGAACTGACCGCTGCCGGTCTCGACCAGGAGATCTGGCAGTGCCCGGTCGTGCTGCTCGCGGACGTACGCTCGGTCGGTGTGCAGGGGGACGGCCGCACGTACGGGCATCCGATCGTCCTTCGCCCGGTGTCGTCGGAAGACGCCATGACCGCGGACTGGACGCGCCTGCCGTACGACGTGCTCGCGCGCATCTCCAACCGCATCACGAATGAGGTCGCTGGGGTCAATCGCGTGGTGCTCGATGTCACGTCGAAGCCGCCGGGCACCATCGAGTGGGAGTAGCGCCCCGAGATCCGGGCGGCGGGGCCGGTTCGGCTATCCTGCCGGAGAGATGGTCGAGCGGATCGCCGTCGCCACATGCTCAAGCACGTCGATGGCCCGTGGCCCGTTCTGCGGGTGCCAGGTGTCGACCGCCTCGGTGACGGCTTCGAAGTAGCGGCGGTAGACCTCTTCGCGGGCCTCTTCCCCGCGCGGCGACAGCCGCACGAAGAGTGATCGGCGATCGACGGGATTTGGCCGACGAAGGACGAGTCCTGCCGCTTCGAGCCGATCGACCATCGAGGTCATGGCACCGGTCGTGAGCGCGAGTTCCTTGGCGAGCGCTTTCGGGGTCACCTCGCCCATCTCGCCGAGGTGCATGAGGGCGTTGAACTCCGACCCGCTCACATGGAGGGAGCCGGCGAAGATCGCGCGGATGCGGCGATGTTCGATGTCGAGATGATGGAGCGCTCTCGCGAGCAGGCGCGTGTTGCTCGTGGGCTCGCCGAGAAGGCGCACGTCATCGGAGACCAGCGAAGCCTCCCGGGTGTCCGATTCGACCGATTCCACGGCTGGCTCCTTTCGCGAAGGCGGTGATGAGTTTTCAGCTTAGGTTCGCGAGCCGCTCGGTAGGGGCGGTCGGTTACCCCCCGAACGCGGGGATCCTTCGAGGTGCATATTAATCAGAGATTGTATAATTCAAATAACGTACGAATATCGGATGATCTGCCGAGAGGCCTACGCGGTCATGCGATAGCGGAGATAGACGACGCCGTTCGCGAATCGGCGCTCCTCCAGAAGGGAGAGCGACACTCGTGCACCGAGCGGAAGGAACGGGATGCCGCCCCCGACCGAGACCGGGGAGACGAGCATCCGCACCTCATCGACCAGGCCGGCTGCGATCGCGTGGGCGGCGAGGGTCGGACCCCCGATCGAAAGCGGCCGGTCGGCCGTCCGCTTCATTCGCGAGACCTCCGACGCATCGAACCGCCGCTCGATGCGTGTCCGCTCGGTTGTCACAACCTGCAGCGTCGAGGAGTAGACCACCTTGTCGGCCGCCCGCCAGAGAGCGGCGTAGTCCCTGATTTCCGCCGGCTGGTCCGTGGCGCCCAGAGTCTCCCAGGCTGCCATCACCTCGTACAGCCGACGCCCGTACAGGTACGTGCCGACGTCGCGCTCGAGGTCGTTGACGAAAGCGTGCACTTCTTCATCCGGAACGCTCCAGTCGAAGCGGCCGTCGGCATCGGCGACATAGCCGTCGAGGGAGGTGATGCCGGTATAGACCAATTCAGCCATGGATGCTCTCCTCCGTACTCCGCCCCACTCGGACCTCAGCGTCCGAACGCCGCTAGCGGCGCAGCAGCGCGAGCAGTCGCAGGATCTCGAGGTACAGCCAGACGACGGTGACCATGATGCCGAAGGCGGCGGTCCACCCGTAGATGCGCGGAGCTCCGCGCTTCACACCGGTCTGGATGCTGTCGAAGTCGAGCACGAGCGAGTACGCCGCCATGATGATCACGAGCGGGCCGATAATGACACCGAGGGGGATGCCGAAGAGCTCGACGCTTCCCCTCAAGCCGAACGAGTCGGACTGGGCACCGGTGGCGACCAGGATGAAGTTGATGAGCGAGAAGATCCCGTAGCCGACCAGCGCGATGAGGAAGACCTTGGTGGCCTTCTTCGACGCGCGGATCTTGCCGCTGGCGAAGAGGGCGAAGGTCACTCCGACAACCACCAGGGTGCCCAGAACTGCCTGAACGGCGATACCGCTGTATCGGGTCGTCTCGAAGAACTGAGTGATCGCTCCGACGAAGATTCCCTCGACCGCGGCGTAGCTCAGCACGAGCGCGGGCGATGGCTTCTTCTTGAAGATGTTCACCAGCGCGAGCACGAAGCCGACGATGGCGGCGGGAAGGGCGAGTACCGGGAAGAACCAGCCGACCGCGGCACCGACGAGCAGGATCACGAACGAGACGACGATCTTCACGATCGTGTCTTCGTAGGTCATGCGGTCGGTCTGGGAGGGCGTCGCGGAAGGAACGCTGTAGAGATCGGTGAGCTGGGCCGCGGTCATGTTCTCGGTTCTCACCGGTGCCGTCGAGCTCTGCAGCTTCGCGACGACATCGCGGTTCGAGGAGAACGCGGGGGAGCGGTTGAACGCCGGGTTGGAGGTAGCCATGCCGGTGAGTTTACCGGGCGAGCCATCCGAAATGCTGGGGATTCGCCCCCGCTCGCTGCGCTAGGGGCGTAGCGCGCGGGGCCGTGCGACAGCGCGCGCCAGCCACGCGGATGCCACGATCACCACGAGGGAGACGGCCACCACGATCGCGCCGTCCCCGTATTGCGGATACAGCCGCGCAAGCGCGAGGCCGCTCACCAGCGGGAGCAGGGTTGCGAGGTAGCTGCGCGCCGGCCGCTGTCGCACCATCAGCCAGAAAGCGAGCGGCCCGACGAGAAGGACGGCCGCGACGGATCCGAGGAGGAGGGATCCGACGAGCAGGGCGCTCGGCACCGCGACGGCGGCACGAGGACCGCCCCGCGCCGGCAGGATCGCCCAGCCCGCGATGTGGGAGACGAAACCGATCAGGATCAGGTAGTCGGCGTAGGCCGAGCCGGCCTGGAGCACGAGGGCACCGGCAAGGATGAGCACGATCGCGCCGACGTAGCGCGGGCGATAGCGGCCCCAGCGCAGCTCGAGCAGGGAGGTCGGCTCGCGCCAACTGCTGCGTGTTTCCATGCGCTCAACCCTTGGGGGAGAAGAGGGCGATCGCCACGACAATGATCAGCACCCCACCACCGAGAGCCATGATCACACCCACGATCACCGCGAGGTCCGGTCGCCTTCGCTGAACAGGCTCGTCGTCGAATTCGGTGATCGGCCGGATCACCGCGGGGATCGGCTCGGGGATCGCCGTGGATGTCGATGTCGCCGTGGCAGCCTCGTCGCCCCGCGCGGCCTCCGTCGCAACGACCGCCGTTCCGCAAGTGACGCAGAACTTCCAGCCTGGATCGAGCGCCGCCCCACAGCTCGTGCATTTCCCCATGGGCACGAGAGTAGCAAGGTCGCGAAAGCGCGGCATGCGTATCCCGTAGCGTTGGCACGTGACTTCTTCGCCCGGCCCCCTCGTGATCGGTCATCGTGGGGCGAGTGGCTATCGGCCGGAGCACACGCGCTCGGCCTATCGGCTCGCCTTCCAGCAGGGAGTGGACGCCGTAGAGCCAGACCTGGTCGCCACGAAGGATCGCGTGCTCGTGATCCGCCACGAGAACGAGATCTCGGGAACGACGGATGTCGCCTCACTCCCGCAGTTCGCCGACCGCCACACCACCCGCGTGATCGATGGGCAGTCCCTCAGCGGCTGGTTCACCGAGGACTTCACCTGGGCAGAGCTCGCCACCCTGCGGGCTACCGAGCGGCTGCCGAAAGTACGGCCGGGCAACACGGAGTTCGCGGCCGAGGGCATCCTCAGGCTGTCCGACCTCCTCGAGCTTCTGGATGACGCGCCCCCGAGCGCCCGAGGTGGGCGCATCGGCATGGTCGCCGAGATCAAGCACGCGAGCTATTTCGCGTCGATCGGACTGCCGCTCGACGAACTCTTCGCGGCGGAACTGGCCGCGGCCGGCTGGAGCGCTGACGAGCGACTCACCATCGAGAGCTTCGAGGAGACCGTGCTCGGGCAGATCCGAGAGCGGGGAGTGCGGGCCCGGTACGTGTTCCTTGTCGACGTCGAGGGATGCCCGGCCGACCAGGTGGCGAAGCTCGGAGCAGAGGCTCGGCTCTACTCCTCCTATCTCACCGTCGACGGGATGGCCGCGCTCGCCGTTTCCGTCGACGGAGTCAGCTTCGACAAGCACATTCTTCAGGCGACGGATGCCTCGGGCTCCACGGTTGGCACCGAACTCGTCGCTCGCGCCCACGCCGCCGGGCTCACGGTCTTCTGCTGGACGCTGCGCGCTGAGAACAGGTTTCTCGCGAAGGCGCTGAGGCACGGCGCATCCGCAAGCCGCTTCGGTGACTGGATGACGGAGTTCGTCGACCTGATGGGCATGGGCGTAGACGGAGTGTTCACCGACCAGCCCGACCTCGCGATCGAGGCGCGGTCCGCCCTGCTCGCTCGCCCGCTGATCGAGTGGGCCGCCCGCGACGCTCCCGCTGATCGAGTAGGCCGCCCGCGGCGCTCCCGCTGATCGAGTAGGCCGCCCGCGGCCGTGTCGAGATCCTCGACACCCAAGCAGTAACGAACTACTCTCACGATATGGACACTCTCGCCACGGCAGAACGCGCGCTCCAGCTCGACGCCATCCGCCTCCGCGGCCGTCGCAACGGTGGCCTCCTCGGAGTCCTTGGTGTACTCGCCGTGCTCGGGTCGTGGTGGCTCATTCCCCAGTCGATCTTCGGGCCGCTCAACGCCGCCGATCCGACAGGCGCAGTCAATCTCGCGGTGGGGATCATCGCGCTGGTCTCGGGCATCACCCTCATCGTGGTCGGTGTTCAGGCCTTTCGGCGAGCGAGCGCGGGCGATCCACAGTCCGGTTCCGGAGCATCCAACCCGCGCTTCGACAACCCCGGTGCGCCCACTCCGAACGGTCAGCCGCCGCTCAACTGGACCGGCCTCACGGTTCACTAGCGGCCAGCCCAATCAGGGCCCGTCGAATCAGGGCCGGCCGGCCGGCTCCGTCAGCAGCGCCCGCGCCGCCAGCCCGATCACCGCGCTGTAAGTGGGATAGGCGAACTTCACGTTCGCGAGAGTCGCGACGTCGATGCCGGCCGCCATCGCCGTGGTGACCGACTGCACCACCTCGATCGCATTCTCGCCGACTGCGTGCGCCCCGAGGATCAACTCACGTCGGCGATCAGAGATGAGCATCAGGAATCCGCGCTCCCGGTCGTCGATGACGGCCCGGTCGAGCGTGGAGTAGTCGACGCGGGCGACCACGCACTGCGGATCGCGCTCGCGAGCCTGTGCTTCGGTGAGCCCGACCCCGGCATAGTCCGGGTCGGTGAAGCCGCCAGCGGGCAGAAGGTGATGTGGGGTTCGGCGGTTCGCGTCGAGCACCGCGTTCTCCGCTGCCGCTTCCCCCTCGAAGTGCGCGGCCTGCACGAGCATGTCCCGCCCGTTCGCGTCACCGACGGCGAAGATGTGGGGCACGGATGTGCGGAAGTACTGGTCGACCGCGATCGCGGACCGCTCGGGCGTGATCCCGGCGCTCTCGAGACCGAGGTCGTCGACATCCGCCGGCCAGCCGGTCGCCATGATCACGGCATCGAAGTCGGCGGATGCCACGGCGCCACCCTCCCGCCAGCGCAGCGTGATCGAGCCGTCGGCGGCGCGCGAGAGGCCGTCCACCCCGTCGATGCCGGTGCGCACGGACACCCCCTGCTGCACGAAGGCCCCGCTGACGGCCTCGGCGATCGCGGCATCCGATGCCAGGAGAAGGCGGGGCGCGACATCCAGCACGGTGACGGCGCTGCCGAACGAACTGAACACCGTCACCAGCTGGGCACCGGTGTTGCCTGCCCCGATCACGGCCAAGCGAGCGGGAAGCTCCGGTAGGGAGAGGATGTCTTCCGGAACCGTCGCGAGCTGCGCTCCGGGGATAGGGAGCCGACGGGAGTGCCCGCCGACGCAGATGATCACCGAGTCGGCAGTGACCACGCGACCGCTGTCGAGCACGAGCGTGTTGGCGTCGGTGAAGCGCGCGCGGCCCTCCAGGATGAGCTCGATGCCGGCTGCCGCGAATCGATCGGCCTCGGCTTTGATCGAGCGCACCCGGTCCACGGTGCGTGTCACCCGCGCCACGGTCTCCGGCCAGTCGAGAGACTGCTCGGTGAGGATGATCCCCCAGGATCCGGCCGTCCGCATCTCGCGGGTGATCCGGGCTGTGCGGGCGAGCACGCGGGTAGGTACGCAGCCCGTGTTCACGCAGGTGCCGCCGGTGCGATCCGCTTCGAGCACGGCGACGCGGGCGCCGAGTTCGGCGGCGCGCAGGGCGGCGGCGGTCCCGGCCGGGCCGGCACCGATCACGACGACGTCGAAGTCACGATCGACTGAAGATGCGGGCACTGGTGTCTCCCTCGGGCTCACTTTCAGAGTAGGGGAGAGGCTGTGTGCGCCTCCCGCTCCCAGCACCTTCGCAGCACCGTCGGTGCTTCGCCCTAGAATTGGGTCGGTCATGACCTTCATCCTGGATCCGGCCGAGCCCCATTCTGAGCCGACTCAGTCCCCTCTTCTCGCGGGACTCAACCCGCAGCAGCGCGAAGCTGTCGAGTACCGCGGTCACGCCCTGCTGATCGTCGCGGGCGCGGGATCCGGCAAGACAAGCGTGCTCACCCGGCGGGTGGCGAGCCTCATCGAGACGCAGGATGCCTGGCCGTCGCAGATCCTCGCGATCACCTTCACCAACAAGGCCGCGGCCGAGATGCGGGAGCGTGTCGAGGCCATCCTCGGGCAGGCCGCGCAGGGCATGTGGATCTCGACCTTCCACTCGGCCTGCGTGCGCATTCTCCGCCGCGAGGCCGAGCACTTCGGTTTCGGCAAGAACTTCACCATCTACGACTCGGCGGACTCCCGCGCACTCATCAAGCGGATCATCAAAGACCTGGATGCCGACACCTTCGGCTTCACCGTCTCCTCGGTGGCCGGCAAGATCTCCAAGCTCAAGAACGAGCTGAGCGATGTGGAGTCCTACGCCAGGGGCGCCAACTTCAACGATCCGCAGGAGCGGGTGTTCCTCGACATCTTCCGCGAGTACACGCGCAGCCTGCAGAGCGCCAACGCCTTCGACTTCGACGACCTCATCGGCCAGACCGTCTACCTGTTCCGCGCGTTCCCGCAGGTGGCTGCGCTCTACCAGCGTCGCTTCCGGCACATCCTGGTCGACGAGTACCAGGACACCAATCACGCCCAGTATTCGCTGATCCGGGAGCTGACCCAGCCGCCGCGCACCGACCTGCTCGGCGGGGCGACGGGCTTCGACGGGTCGCTGCTGAGCAACCCGACGAAGCACCTCGAGCCCGCGTCGCTCACCGTCGTCGGCGATTCCGACCAGTCGATCTACGCGTTCCGCGGCGCGGACATCCGCAACATCGTGGAGTTCGAGCGGGACTTCCCGAACTCCAAGGTGGTGTTGCTCGAGCAGAACTACCGGTCGACCCAGAACATCCTGAGCGCGGCGAATGCCGTGATCTCGAACAACTTCGACCGCAAGGACAAGAAACTCTTCACCACCGTCGGCGACGGCGACAAGATCGTCGGCTTCACCGGCTACAGCCAGCACGACGAGGCGCAGTTCATCGCGGACGAGATCACCGAGCTTCACTCCACCGGCAATATCGAGTACCGCGACATCGCAGTCTTCTACCGCACCAACGCGCAGACGAGAGCACTGGAAGAGATCTTCATCCGCTCCGCGCTGCCCTACCGGGTGCTCGGCGGCACGAAATTCTACGAGCGCGCCGAGATCAAGGATGCCTTCGGCTACCTCATCGCGATCGCGAACCCGGCCGATCCGATGGCGCTGCGCCGCATCCTCAATACCCCGAAGCGCGGCATCGGCGGCGTCACCGAGGCGACACTGCAGCGCTACGCCGAGACGCACGGGATCACGCTGCGTGAGTCGCTGCGGCACGCGGATGAGATGGGCTTCGGCCCCAAGATCACCGGCGCGATCCTCGGCCTCGGCGCGATCCTCGATGAGGTCGCGCTGACCGCGGATACGGCCGCGGTCGCCGACATCCTCACTGCACTCATCACCAAGACCGGACTCGTGGAGGCGCTGCGCTCCTCCCGCGACCCGCAGGATGAGGCCCGTGCCGAGAACATCGAAGAGCTCGTAGCGGTGACAAAGGAGTTCAACAAGAACAATCCGGATGGCACCCTTCTCGACTTCCTCACCGAGACCTCTCTCGTGGCCGCGGCCGACGACATCGACGACTCGAGCGGCACCGTCTCGCTGATGACGCTCCACACCGCGAAGGGTCTCGAATACGAGGCGGTGTTCCTCACCGGCATCGAGGAGGATCTGCTCCCGCACCGCATGTCGGCGAACGAGCCCGGCGGACCGGCAGAAGAACGGCGTCTCTTCTACGTCGGCATCACGCGCGCACGCCGAAAGCTCTACCTCTCCCTCGCGATGACCCGGGCGCAGTTCGGCGAGGTCTCCGTCGCCATGCCGTCGCGTTACCTGCAGGAGATCCCGCCTGAGCTCATCGAGTGGCGGCAGTCTCCCGGCATGGCGACTTCGCGCGGGGGCACGCAGCCCCGAGCGCTCAACGCCCGGCGCGGAGGATTCGGCGCGGAGGATGCCCCGGCGCTGGGTTCCGGCTATGGCGCGTCCAGCGGACCGGGGGCGACGGCCCTCGCCCGCGCCGCCCGGGCCGAGCGAGCGGCCCAACCGAAGACGCAGTGGGCCAACCGGGTGACGAACGTGGTGCGGGACAACGGCGACCTCACGCTGGCCGCGGGCGACCGCATCCGCCATATCGATTTCGGGGACGGTCGGGTGACGGCTGTCACCGGCACCGGGCCGAAGTCGATCGCCGAGGTTCAGTTCGACACCGCCGGCCGCAAGCGCCTGCTGATCAAACTGGCGCCGATCGAGAAGCTCTAGCCCGGCATCCTCGCGGGGTGCTACCCGAGCGGTGACCCCGGGGAGAGCGGAGCGTACGCACCCCACGACGCGGTGGACGCGCCAGGCTGCTCGGGATTCGCGCCGCCACCGAGAAGGTTGCGGGCAAGCTGGGCGCCGGCATCCAACAGCTCATCCAAGGATGTCGACAGGTCGTCGTCGGTGACGGGGCGATCCTGCTCTGCTGCGGAGAGTACGGCTCGTCGCACCAACTCCTTGGCGAATGACCCGGTGGTCTCGACGGCTCGATCGGCAGCGGCATCGATCGCCGCCGAGGAGAACGGCAGGCGATTCGCGTAAAGCCGGAACAGGCGACGGCGCGCACCGGCATCGGGCAACGGGATGTCGACAGCCAGGTCAACGCGCCCGGGGCGCTCCGCCAAGGCGCGTTCGAGTACCTGGACGCGGTTCGTCGTCAGGATGAACGTGACATCTGCATCCCCGTCGAGGCCGTCGAGCGCATCCAGCACCGCGAAAAGTAGGGGCTGAGGCCCGTGCATCCCTCGCTGCTCCGCGACCAGGTCCACATCCTCGAGCACGACGATGGCGGGTTGCATAGCGCGCGCCAACTCGGCGGCTTCGGTGATGAACTGGATGCTCGATCCAGTGAGGAGCACGGCCGTCGTGCCCGGAGTCCGTGACAGCAGGTGACGCACGGTAAGGGTCTTGCCCGTGCCGGGAGGCCCATAGAGCAGCACCCCGCGCTTGAGGTGTTGTCCGGCAGCGAGCAGACGCTCGCGCTGCTCTCCGATGCCGACGACATGGCGAACCACGGTCTCGAGCACGCCGGGCGGAAGGACCACGTCATCCGCGTCGACCGCCGGTCGGTGCAGGAAGGTTGCACCGGCCGACGAGTTGCCGTATTCATTTCCGGTGAACGACAGCAATTTGCCCCGCAGCACGCTGAGACTCAGCACCAGTCGGGAGAATTCGTCGAGGAACCGCGACGAGATCTCGGTGTCGAGAGAGAGGATCTCGAGTTGCGCTCCGGGCCGGCCGAATTGAGGTTGGGCCGCGCGCTCGAGCACGACCACGGGGTGGCCCTCGAAGACGATGCGGTGAAGGCCGAACGCGATGACCCTCCGCGTGGTCTCCGGGCCATCGGCGATCGAGAGGTAGTCGATCGGCGCGGGGGAGAAACGGCCGTAGGGGCTGAACAGGAGCTCCGAGAGCGAGAGGTGCTCGCGTTGCTGGCCGCCGCTGACGCCGACGGGAGGGTGGCCGGAGTCCCGCCCGAGCTCGGCGAGGGCGAGGTCGGCGTCGACGAGCCGGTGCGCGGGAAGCCCGTGCGTGATCACCGGCAAGGTGGAGATATCCGTCGCGAGGAACTCCTGCACCACCAGGCCGAGCGGAGTGAGGTCGCTCGATTCGACAGCGACCTGGTTGACGACCTCGGACATGAATCGCTGGAAGGTGGAGAGAAACTCGCGGGTAGGGTCATCCATCGTCTCAGGCTAGTCGCGCGCGGGACGCAGAGAAGGGAATAGTGCGGGGCGCGCGCCCGTTGGCCAATCGGTACCCGCAACCCAGCCAGAAGGATTTACCGTGCAACTCTTCGCGCCCGTCAACCTCGGAGCCCTCGCCCTCTCCAACCGCGTCGTCATGGCGCCCCTCACCCGACTGCGGGCCGGTGATTCCGGTGTTCCCAACGACCTGCTGGTCGAGCACTATCGGCAGCGTGCCACCCTCGGCCTCATCGTGACTGAGGGCACCTTCCCCAGCCCGGTGAGCCGCGCCTACCCCGGCCAGCCCGGCATCGTCACAGACGAGCAGATCGCCGGATGGCGCCGGGTCACCGACGCCGTGCACGAGGAGGGTGGCGTGATCGTGATGCAGCTCATGCACGGAGGCCGTGTCACGCATCCCGAGATCACCGGAGGCCTCACCCCGGTGGCTCCGAGCGCGATCGCTATCGACGGCGAGACCCACACGCCTCTCGGCAAGAAGCCCTATGCCGAGCCCCGCGCTCTTCTGACCGAGGAGCTTCCCGCGGTGACCGCCGAGATCGTGCAGGCCGCTCGCAACGCGATCGCCGCCGGATTCGACGGCGTCGAGGTGCACTCCGCCAACGGCTACCTGCTCCACGAATTCCTGTCGCCCGTATCGAACGTGCGCACCGACGCCTACGGCGGCTCGCCGGCGAACCGTGCCCGTTTCGGCATCGAGACCGTGACGGCGGTCGCCGAGGCGGTCGGCGCGGATCGGGTGGGCATTCGCATCTCACCCTCGCACAACATCCAGGACGTCTTCGAGACGGACGAGGCGGAGACCAGGGCCACCTACGAGGCGCTCATCGACGGCATCGCACCGCTCGGCCTCGCCTACCTCAGCGTGCTGCACAGTGACCCCGCGGGAGAGCTCGTGCAAGACCTCCGCGCCCGTTTCGGCGGGCCGCTCATGGCCAACAGCGGGTTCGGTCAGCTGACCACCCGTGACGAGGCCATGGAGTTCGTGACCGGGAACCACGCGGATGTCGTCGCCGTCGGCCGCCAGGTGATCGCGAACCCCGACCTCGTCGCCCGCTGGCGCGACGACCGCGAGCTCAACGAGCCGAACCCGAGCACCTTCTACGGTCCCACCGGCGAGGGCTACACGGACTATCCCGCGCTGGCGAGCTGAGAGGTCAGCCCAGCCGGCGCAGCAGGTGGTTCTTCGGCCAGTGGCGCAGCCGGGTGGGCAGCCGCGGAAAGACGCGGGTCGTGACACCCATCAGGCGGTCGAAGCGGCGCTGCCGCCGGGCGTCCCACGGCAGTGCATAGGCCTCGCGCAGCGCGGGCGGTAGGAGTCCAGCGGTCGCGAGCCTGGCGACCGGCATGACCGCGCGCATCCACAGGGGACCGGATGCCGGGCGCAGCACCTGAATCGCGACCGATCGAACCCGGTCATCGACCTCCAGCCCCGCCAGTTGTTCCCGCCAGTAGCGACCGAACGCCTCCCGGTCGGCGGGCCAGAGGGCGGCCGGCATGCCGAGAGCGGTGCCGACGTTCGCGTAGTCCTGATAGACCCGCTCGGCGGATGCCTCGTCGAGCGGACCGAACACGCGCTCATGCAGTGTGGCCGCCGTCTCGTAGAGCGTGGCGGCCACCCAGAGCTGCAGCCCGGCATCCGAGGCATCGTAGGTTGCGGACCGCACCGGGGCGTGGGCGCGTTGCACCATGGCCGTCACCGCTGCGACCTGGTGCGGGGTCCCGAAGACCAGTGCATACACGTATGTCAATGTGTTGCGGAGTCGGCGCAGCGGTTCGGCCGCGAAGTCGCTGTGGTCGGCCACGGCGTGACCCACCGCGGGATTGGCGAGCTGCAGCAGGATCGCCCGACCGCCGCCCGCGAGCAACACGGCCTCGGCGCCGATGTCGACGAGTCCCAGGATCTTGGCAGCCACAGTCCATTGTGCGCCGTTGCGGCCGGGTGCCGCCCGTAGGCTGGCGCGCGTGACCGTGTCTTCCGTGCGTTTCGTTTCCGATTCCCCCTCCAGCCAGCTCGCCGAGAGATTCGCCGCAATGCGCGGCGAGCTCGGGCTCACCGCCGACTTTCCGCCGGCCGTCGAGGCGGATGCCCGGTCCGTTGTCGCCCACCAGGTGCTCCCCGATCTCGACTCCACGGCGATCCCCTTCATCACGATCGACCCGGCGGGTGCGACCGATCTCGACCAAGCCCTCCATCTCGAGCGCGATGCCGACGGGTACCGGGTCTGGTACGCCATCGCGGACGTGCCGGCGTTCGTCGCACCGAACGGCCCGATCGATGCGGAGGCCCGCCGGCGCGGCCAAACCATGTACTCGCCTGACGGCCGCATCCCGTTGCATCCGACCGTGATCAGCGAGGATGCCGCGTCGCTGCTGCCCGGCCAGGTGCGCAGCGCCTTCGTGTGGGAGTTCCGGCTCGATGCTGAGGCGAACGTGACCTCTGTGGGGATCGCCAGGGCGCGCATCCGAAGCACCCGCCAGTGCGACTATGCGGGTGTGCAGGCCGAGCTCGATTCCGGCACGGCGAGCGATGTGGTTCGGCTGCTGCGCGAGGTCGGTGAGAAGCGCATCCGTCTCGAACGGCAGCGTGGTGGGGCGAGCCTCAACCGTGCCGACCAGGAGGTGATCGAGGTCGACCACGTCTACCGGCTCGAGCGTCGCCGATCCCTGCCGGTCGAGGGGTGGAACGCGCAGATCTCCCTGATGACGGGTATGGAGGCCGCACGAATCATGATCGATGGGGGAGTGGGAATCCTCCGCACCATGCCGGCTCCGGATGCCGTGGCGATCGAGAGGTTCCGGCTGCAGACCTCGGCTCTCGGCTGGCCCTGGGCGCCCGGTCTCGCGTACGGCGACTACCTGCGCACGCTCGACGGGTCCGATCCCGGTCAACTCGCGATAATCCATACCGCCGGTTCGCTCTTCCGTGGCGCGGGCTACACGGTGCTGCCGGGCGCGGCCCCGGATGCCGTGATCCAGGCCGCGGTCGGGGCACCGTATGCCCACACGACCGCTCCACTTCGACGTCTCGTCGACCGCTTCGTGCTCGTGACCTGCGAGGCGCTCGTCGGCGGTCATCCGGTGCCGTCCTGGGTGCGCGACGCCCTGCCGTCGCTTCCCGGGATCATGTCGGCCTCCGACGGCATCGCCTCACGACTCGACCGGGGCTCGATCGATGCCGTCGAGGCCGCGATGCTGCGCGGGCGGGTGGGCGAGGTCTTCGACGCCACCGTCATCTCCGCCCGCAAGAGCGGGGGAGTCATCCAGCTGGCCGATCCCGCCGTGAGTGCGGACTGCTCCGGTGCCCTGGTGGCCGGGACCCGGGTGCGTGCCACCCTGCTCACCGCCGACATCACCACCGCGACCGTGGCGTTCACGGCGTGAATCGCGGGCGTAAAAACCCCCAAAGTTTCCCCTCCGGCGGCCTCTCTCGCGAGAAGCTCCCGGGTCGTCGGGGGTAGAGTGCTTGGTGGCCCAAATATCTTGATGTCGAGCTATCTCGACATCAAGACAGTTGCCACCACACCGGACAGACGAACTGCGGATTGGACACAGCAGCGTGGATCTATTTGAGTACCAGGCCCGAGATCTCTTCGAATCGTACGGGGTGCCGGTACTCGCCGGCATCATCGCCGATACGCCCGAAGAAGTACGCGCGGCAGCGGCGAAGCTCGGCGGAACCGTCGTCGTCAAAGCCCAGGTAAAGGCCGGCGGCCGCGGCAAGGCCGGCGGAGTGAAGGTCGCCCACAACCCGGATGATGCGGCCGCGGCCTCCGAGGCAATCTTCGGCCTCGACATCAAGGGACTCACCGTCAAGCGCGTGATGGTCGCCGCCGGAGCACGCATCAAGCAGGAGTACTACTTCTCGGTGCTTCTCGACCGGGCCAACCGCAGCTACCTCTCGCTCTCAAGCTACGAGGGCGGCATGGAGATCGAGGAGCTCGCCGTCGAGCGCCCCGAGGCACTGGCCCGCATCGAGATCGACCCCCTTGCCGGGATCGACCTGGCCAAGGCCACCGAGATCGCGATCGCCGCCAAGTTCCCGGCAGAGATCGTCGACAAGGTCGCTCCGGTCTTCGTGAAGCTCTACGAGGTCTACAAGGGCGAGGACGCCACGCTGGTCGAGGTCAACCCGCTCGTTCTCACCGAGGAAGGCGACATCGTCGCCCTCGACGGCAAGGTGTCGATCGACGAGAACGCCGAGTTCCGTCACCCGAACCATGCGGCCCTCGTCGACACCGATTCCGAGGACCCGCTTGAGGCGAAGGCCAAGGCCCTCGGCCTCAACTACGTGAAGCTCGATGGCGAGGTCGGCGTGATCGGCAACGGTGCCGGCCTCGTGATGTCCACTCTCGACGTGGTCAGCTACGCGGGCGAGAACTTCGGCGGCGTGAAGCCCGCCAACTTCCTCGACATCGGCGGCGGGGCATCCGCCGAGGTGATGGCCAACGGCCTCGATGTGATCCTCGGCGACCCGCAGGTGAAGAGCGTGTTCGTCAACGTCTTCGGTGGCATCACGGCGTGCGACGCGGTGGCCAACGGCATCGTCGGCGCACTCAAGACGCTCGGCGACACCGCCTCGAAGCCACTCGTGGTGCGTCTCGACGGCAACAAAGTCGAGGAGGGCCGCGCGATCCTCGCCGAGTACGCCCACCCGCTCGTGTCACTCGCCGACACCATGGACGACGGCGCCGCCAAGGCCGCCGAACTGGCCTCGAAGTAAAGGGACAACAGAAAATGTCGATCTTCCTCAATAAGGACTCCAAGGTCATCGTGCAGGGCATCACCGGCGGTGAGGGCACCAAGCACACCGCCCTCATGCTGAAGGCCGGCACGCAGGTCGTCGGTGGCGTCAATGCCCGTAAGGCCGGCACCACCGTGACCCACGCCGGCACAGACGGTAGCAGCGTCGAGCTGCCGGTCTTCGGGACAGTGGCCGAGGCCATCGAGAAGACCGGGGCGGATGTCTCGATCGTCTTCGTACCCCCGGCTTTCGCCAAGGACGCGGTGCTCGAGGCCATCGAGGCCGAAATCCCGCTCGTCGTCGTGATCACCGAAGGCATCCCGATCCAGGACTCTGCCGAGTTCTGGGCAACGGCCAAGGCCTCCGGCAAGACCCGCATCATCGGCCCGAACTGCCCCGGCATCATCACGCCCGGCGAGTCGCTCGTGGGCATCACCCCGGCCACCATCACGGGCAAGGGTCCGATCGGCCTCGTCTCCAAGTCAGGCACGCTCACGTACCAGATGATGTACGAACTGCGCGACCTCGGATTCTCGACCGCCATCGGCATCGGCGGCGACCCCATCATCGGCACCACCCACATCGACGCTCTCGCGGCCTTCGAGGCCGACCCCGAGACCAAGGCGATCGTCATGATCGGCGAGATCGGTGGAGACGCCGAGGAGCGCGCCGCGGAGTACATCAAGGCGCACGTCACCAAGCCGGTCGTCGGCTACGTCGCCGGCTTCACCGCTCCCGAGGGCAAGACCATGGGCCACGCCGGCGCCATCGTCTCCTCCGGTGCGGGCACCGCGCAGGGCAAGAAGGAGGCCCTCGAGGCCGCCGGGGTCAAGGTCGGCAAGACGCCGAGCGAGACCGCCACTCTCATGCGCGAAGTGCTCGCCTCGCTGTAGCGGAACTGGAACGCAACGGAAGGCCAGCCTCGGCTGGCCTTCCGTCGTTAACCCGGGTGCTTTTCGAACCGTCAGATGACGGCGGGAAGCAGCACTCGGTTGATCGTGTGGATCACGCCGTTGCTCGCCTGGATGTTGAGGCCCGAGAGCACGAGGCGCGGATCCTGGAAGGCCGGGTTCGCGTCGCGGAGGGTGAGGCCGCGCGGCTTCACGATGCCGCCGTTGGCCATGGTCAGAGACCCGGCCGTGAGCACACTGATCGGCCCGAGCTTGCGGTCGGCGACTACGTGGTAGAGCAGCACGTTCTTGATCTGGTCGATGGTGAGGGCGCTCGTGATGGTGCTGAGCGCGGCCGCTTCGCTGGTGGGGGCGACGCCCGTAAGGTCCTGCACGAGGCGCTCGAAGGCCAGGTCGTTGGGGGCGAACACGGTGAACTTGCGGCTGGTGTCGGCGAGCACGGGAACGAGCCCGGTGGCCGTCAACGCCTGCACGAGGAGGTCGTAGTCGTAGGGGTTGCTGTCGGGGGTCCCTCCTCCGGAGGCGGCGACCGCGACATCCACGATGGATCCCTTGGGGGCTGGCGGCCCATAGTGCGCGGGCACGGAAGCCGATGCGGGAATCGAGCTGCCGAGCACGAGCACTCCGGCGGCGACGGTGGTGATGGCGGTGACGATGAGACGGTTCTTCACGATGCACTCCTTTGTGGGGCCCGGCGAGCGGGCGGAAACGGTCGTTCTCACTGGTTAGTTCCGCCGAAACAGCCCGATCGGATGCACCCGACCGAGAGTTTCTCGCGCGGGCCGCTGAACTCTGGCGCGGCACAGTGCTCGGGTCTAGCGTGATATCCAGGAAAACTCGAGGAAGAGGGCTCACCCGTGAAAAAACTCATCAACGACCCAGAGAACGTGCTGGCCGATTCCCTTGTGGGAGTCGAGGCAGCTCATCCGGAACTGCGGGTCGACCATGTCAACCGCATCATCTATCGCGGCGAACCGACGAAATCGGGCAAGGTCGCCCTCATTTCGGGCGGCGGATCCGGTCACGAACCGCTGCACGGCGGATTCGTCGGCTTCGGGATGCTCGACGCCGCCTGTGCCGGTGAGGTGTTCACCAGCCCGACGCCCGACCAGATGCAGGAGGCGACCAAGGTTGCCGATTCCGGCGCAGGCGTGCTGCACATCGTGAAGAACTACACCGGTGACGTGATGAACTTCGAGATGGCGGCAGAGCTCGCAGAGGCGGATGCCGGGGTGAAGGTCGAAACGGTCGTCACGAACGACGATGTGGCGGTCGAGGACTCCACCTGGACGGCCGGCCGACGTGGCGTCGGAGTAACGGTGCTGCTCGAAAAGATCGTCGGGGCGGCGGCCGAGGCCGGCAAGGACCTCGGCGCGGTCGCCGAGCTCGCCCGCAAAGTGAACGACTCCGGACGGTCGATGGGGATGGCTCTCACGAGTTGTACCGTGCCCTCCGCGGGAAAGCCGACCTTCGAGATCCCGGACGACATGATGGAGATGGGCGTGGGCATCCACGGCGAGCCGGGCCGGCATCGCGTGCCGCTCGCGCCCGCGGCATCCATCGCCCAGCAGTTGGTGGAGCCGGTGCTCGCGGATCTCGACTTCACCGACGGCCCGACGATCGTGATGCTGAACGGCATGGGCGGATCCCCTCTCATCGAGCTGTACCTGATGTACGGAGAGGTGAAGAAGATCCTGGATAAGGCCGGCGTCACGGTGGCGCGGAGCCTGGTCGGCAACTACATCACCTCGCTCGATATGGCGGGCTGCTCGGTGACGATCCTGAAGGCGGATGACGACATGCTGAAATTCTGGGACGCCCCGGTGAACACCGCCGGCCTGCGCTGGGGGGTCTAGAACCGTGGCGGACGGCACCGTCTCACTCGACCAACTCGTCGCCTGGCTATCGCGGTTCACCGCGCTGGTCACGGAGAACCGCGGCTACCTCACGGACCTCGATTCCGCTATCGGCGACGCGGACCACGGATCGAACATGGCCCGCGGCATGGCAGCGGTGATGGAGAAGACGGCGGCGGCGCCGTCGACCGCGGTCGACGAGCTGTTCAAGCTGGTCGGGATGACCCTGGTCACCTCGGTCGGTGGGGCGAGCGGTCCGCTGTACGGCACCTTCTTCCTGAGGTTCGGCACTACGGCCGGCGCGGTGGCCGAGCTGGACTCCGCCGGGCTCTCGGGGGCACTCCGGGCCGGACTCGGCGGAGTGGTGGCCCGCGGAAAAGCCGAGCTCGGCGACAAGACGATGTTCGACGCGATGGCGCCGGCGGTCGATGCCTTCGACGCCGAGATCGCGGCCGGAGCCGACCTCGCCGCGAGCGCGGCCGGTGCCGCCGCGGCCGCCGCTGCCGGACGGGATGCCACCGAGCCGCTGGTCGCCCGCAAGGGTCGCGCGAGCTACCTCGGCGATCGCAGCGCCGGGCATCTCGACCCCGGCGCCACCTCGACCGCGTACCTGTTCCAGGCGCTCGCCGAAGCGCTCGCGTGATCGGAATAGTGGTCGTCTCGCACAGCTCGCCCCTTGCGCACGCGGCGGTCGAGCTGGCCCTGCAGATGGTTCCCGGGCAGCGGCCGGCCATCGCGATCGCCGCCGGGGCGGGGGAGGGGCTGATCGGTACGGATGCCACGGCCGTCTCCGCCGCCATCGACGAGGTCGCCTCGCCCGACGGCGTGCTCGTGATCATGGACCTCGGGTCGGCTGTCATGAGCGCGGAGATGGCGCTCGACTTCCGGGCATCCGAGACCGAGGTGCGGCTCTCGAGCGCCCCGTTCGTCGAGGGCCTGCTCGCGGCCATCGTGACCGCAGCGGGCGGAGCCGGCCTCGACGAGGTCGATCGAGAGGCTCGCGGAGCACTCGCGCCGAAGATCTCGATGCTCGGGGAGGCCGCTCCAGCCGTCGCATCCGCTCCCGTTCCCGAGGGGCTGACCGCCGACCTGACCATCATCAATCCGGACGGCCTCCATGCGCGGCCCGCGGCCACGCTCGTCTCGACCCTCGCCGGCTTCGATGCGAAGCTCACCGTGGTGAACACGCGCACCGCCGGCGCGCCCGTTGCGGCCAACAGCCTGATCGGACTCCTCTCGCTCGGGGCGAAGGCCGGGGACGTGCTGACCGTTGCCGCATCCGGAGCCCAGGCCGCAGAAGCGCTCGCGAAGGTGACGGAGCTGGTGACCGACGGATTCGGCGAGCTCTGAGTCGGCGCCTCCGCAGGGAATTGCCGGGGGATTGCGCGATGACGGATCGGCGACCCGGCGGATGGGGCCCGCCCGGGTAGGCTCGCCCCCGGTATGAATCGTCCGCTCACCGCTCTCTTCTCCGCGCTCGAAGCGCTGCTCGTGGCTGCCATCGGGGTCGCGATACCGCTCGTTCCCCTCACGGTGCTGTGGGCGTTCCAGTACGGACTCCAGGTCGATTTCATTGTGTTCTGGCGCACGGCAGTCGACCTCTGGCTGCTCGGGTCGGGTGTCGACATCCGCCTCACCCTCGATCCGGTGATGGCCACCGGGCTCGGATTCGACGGGGCCGGAACACCGTTCATCGTCACGATCGCGCCCCTCGGTTTCGCGCTCGTGACCGTATTGCTCGGTGTACGAGCCGGGCGTCGGATCGGCGAGACTCCCCATCGACTGCTGGGGATGGCGGTCTCCGTCGCCACCTTCGCCGTGATCTCGCTCGGGCTGACCCTCAGCGTGCTTCTGCCGGCTGCCCGCCCGTCGATCTGGCAGGGCACCCTGCTGCCGACGCTCGTGTTCGCGCTCGGGATCGTGATCGGGTCGGAGATCCTTCGACCGGCGTCGACGGATGCCGACGTGCTCGGTGAGCGCGCGCGCGGCATCGTGAGGGGCTGGCGCCCGGAGGTGCGCACGATCATCGTGGCGAGTCTGCGTGGCGGCGTGGCATCCGCGAGCGTCGTGATCGCGGCATCCGCCCTCGCAGTCGCCGTGCTGTTCCTTGCCAACTACGCCGCAATCATCTCGCTCTACGAGAGCGTGCACGCGGGAGTTCTGGGAGGCATCGCCCTCACGATCGGGCAGCTCGCTGTGCTGCCGAACCTCGTGATCTGGGGTGCGTCGTGGCTGATCGGGCCGGGCTTCGCGATGGGGACCGGCTCGTCGATATCCCCTCTCGGCACTACCCTCGGGCCCATCCCGGCCATCCCCGTGCTCGGCGCGCTCCCCGCACCCGGACAGCTCGGCTGGGGATTCCTCGGCCTCCTCGTGCCCGTGCTCGCCGGGTTCTTCGTCGCCATCGCCGTGCGGCCGCGGCTGGCGCGCGACCTCGGACCCCGGGCATCCGTTCGCTCATATCTCGCCGCCGGACTCGCGAGCGGGGTCGTCGGCGGCATCCTGCTCGGGATGCTCGCCTGGGCGTCCGCCGGGTCGGCGGGCCCGGGACGCCTGGTGGATGTCGGACCGTCGCCGTGGCTCGTCGGGGGCTTCGCCGCCCTCGAAATCGGAGTCGCGGCGACGATCGGATTGCTGGCCGGGCGGCCGTCGCGCCGCTGACGCCCCCGGCCGGGCCACTCGGATAAGCCCACTCCGATAAGCTCTGGGGGTGCTCTCTTTGGTCGTGTTGATCTCCGGCGGAGGGTCGAACCTCCGCGCGCTCCTCGAGGCATCCGAAGACGCAGAATTTCCCGCGCGGGTCGTGGCGGTCGGAGCGGATCGTGATGCCGACGGCTTCGAACACGCCGAGGCTTACGGCATCCCCACCTTCGCCGCCGCGCTCTCGAGCTTCGACGACCGCGAGAGCTGGGGTGATGCGATCCTCGGGCAGATCCGGGTCTGGCAGCCGGATCTGGTGATCCTCAGCGGCTTCATGAAGCTGCTTCCGCCCCGCGTGATCGCGGCCCTCAGCCCCAACCTGATCAACACGCATCCGGCCTATCTGCCTGAGTTCCCTGGAGCGCACGGGGTACGGGATGCTCTCGCCGCCGGTGTCACCGAGACCGGCGCGAGCATCATCATCGTCGACAACGGGGTGGACGCCGGACCGATCATCTCCCAGCGCCGGGTGCCCGTGCTGCCCGGCGACACCGAATCGACCCTCCACGATCGCATCAAGCCGGTCGAGCGCGAGCTGCTCGTGCAGGCCGTGCTCGACATCGCCAACGGTGCGATCGATCTCTCGACCATCGCCGCCGACAAGGCGACCCAAGACCCGAGGAGTGCACAGTGAGCGCGCCGACCCACGATCCGTCCGAGTACCGCGCGCGCGACGCCATCCCGATCACCCGCGCCCTCATCTCCGTCAGCGACAAGACCGGCCTCCTCGAGCTGGCCGCAGCCCTCGCCGGTGCCGGGGTCGAGGTCGTCTCCACCGGCTCCACCGCGAAGACGATCGCGGATGCCGGCCACCCCGTCACGGAGGTCGCGAGCGTCACCGGGTTCCAGGAGACCCTCGACGGGCGCGTGAAGACCCTGCATCCCGCCATCCACGCCGGCATCCTTGCCGACTTGAGGCTCGCGACTCATGAGGCCCAGCTCGTCGATCTCGGCATCCGCCCGTTCGAGCTCGTCGTGGTGAACCTGTACCCCTTCGTCGAGACGATCGCCTCCGGGGTCACCGGCGACGACGCGATCGAGCAGATCGACATCGGCGGACCGGCGATGGTGCGTGCCGCCGCCAAGAACCACGCCAATGTCGCGATCGTCGTCTCACCCGACAGTTATGCCCAGGTGATCAAGGCCGTGACCCTCGGCGGCACGACTCTCGCCCAGCGCCAGCGTCTGGCGGGGGAGGCCTTCACCCACACCGCGGCGTACGACACCGCCGTCGCGGAGTTCTTCGCCGCGAACATCGGGATCCGCGCCGAGCACCCGCGCGAGGAGGCCCACAGCTTCACGGTGTCGGCGTCGCTGAAGAACGTGCTCCGGTACGGCGAGAACTCGCACCAGGACGCGTCGCTCTACGTCACCGAGAGCGGTGTCGGCATCGCCCAGGCGATCCAGCTCGGCGGCAAGGAGATGTCCTACAACAACTACGTGGACGCGGATGCCGCGCTCCGCACCGCCTACGACTTCCGCGAGCCTGCCGTCGCCATCATCAAGCACGCCCAGCCCTGCGGCATCGCGGTAGCGCGGGGTGCGGGCGACCCCATCGCCTCCGCTCATCAGCGCGCCCACGACTGCGACCCGGTGTCCGCATACGGCGGGGTGATCGCGGCGAACCGCCCGGTCTCCATCGAGATGGCCCGTACCGTGAAGGACATCTTCACCGAGGTGGTGATCGCTCCCGAGTTCGATCCAGAGGCCCTCGAACTGCTGCAGAGCAAGAAGAACCTGCGCCTGCTCAAGCTGCCGGAGGGCTACCGCCGGGAGCCGCTGGAGTTCAAGCAGATCAGCGGCGGACTCCTCGTGCAGCAGCCCGACGTGTTCGACGAGTTCACCAGCGACGGCTGGACCCTCGTGGCCGGCGAGGAGGCGGATGACGCCACTCGCGCCGACCTCGAGTTCGCCTGGCGTGCGGTGCGCGCGGTCAAGTCCAACGCGATCCTGCTTGCCGATGACGGCGCCTCCGTCGGCGTCGGAATGGGCCAGGTCAACCGGGTCGACTCCTGTCGCCTCGCCGTCTCACGGGCCGGCGATCGGGCGGCCGGGTCGGTGGCCGCATCCGATGCCTTCTTCCCCTTCGCCGACGGCCTGCAGATTTTGCTCGACGCGGGGGTTCGCGCGGTCGTGCAGCCGGGCGGATCGATCCGCGACGCCGATGTGATCGAGGCGGCGAAGGCCGCGGGGGTCACGATGTACTTCACGGGCGAGCGCCACTTCTACCACTAGGTAGCGGCGCCGCGGAGGGTTCCCGCAGCTGTCACAATTTGCTCCGAAACTCGCTCCTTGGAGCACTTTGTTCCGGCTCGCTCTGGGCGCGCAGGGGATGGGCCCGGGGCCACGGCTCCGACCTCGGGGTGCGGGGCTCTGGGGGCCGGATGGCGTGCGCCAGCGCCGTCGGCCCGCTCATCCGTCACAATCGGCGCTGAACCGCGCCCCTGAGAGCGCTTTGCGCCGGCTGAGAGCGCGGTGGCCGCAGCGTCCCGGGCGAATGTGACCTGGTGACGGCGACGTCAGGCACGCCGGTCGAGCAGCGAGCGTCAGCGAGCGTCGGCGAGCCTAGCCCGACCAACGGAGCGAGCCTAGCCCGACCAACGGAGCGGGCCTAGCCCGACCAACGGAGCGGCACAGGCGATCCATAGCCGTCTTCCCCTAGGGTCGTGACCCATGACTTCCGTAAGCGCACGCGTGCCCCTCCTCCGTCGGTTCGCGGGAGCGGTGGTCTCTGCCCTCGCCGTCGCCAGCATTGCGATCGTCGCCACAGCGCTGCTCTTCTTCGGGGGCAACGCCGCCACCCTGGGGCAGCTCTTCGACTTCTTCCTCGGGTCGGCGCTGGCGACTTTCGTCGCACTGGCCGTCTTCGGGATCATCGGCATCTACCGGTTCTGGTACCTCCGCCTGGTGGGCGGAGTGGTCGCCGGCATCGTCGGCGCGCTCGTTGGCTCCTCCCTCACGTTGATCACGGGCGGATCATCGCTGTCCGGCGACATCGCCGGGCAGCTCTTCGGCACCCTTGCCGGACCCAACCTGCCGTTCGTGCTCGCGACCACCGTAGCCACGGTCACCGCGGGCCATGCGTTGTACGGGCGCCTCGTGGGCACGGAGGCGGATGCCGGCACTCGCCGGATCGCGATCGTCCGGGCTCCGGCAGACAGCCTCGCCGACGGCCAGCTCACCCACATGGAGCGGGTGCCGGTGGATCTCGAGCTCGCCAACTCCCAGTGGGATGAGTACGTCGCGCTGCTGTCGAACGCCGGCTGGGAGATAGTCGAAGTGCCGGTCGCGACCGGGCAGCCCGATTCCGTGTTCGTGGAGGACACCATGGTGGTCTTCGGTGACCTCGCGGTGATCGGAAGCCCGGGGTCCGACTCCCGCGCGGGTGAGATCGTGGAAGCGGAGCGCACGATCACCGAACTCGGCCTCACCATCCGCCGCATCGAGATGCCAGGCACCCTCGACGGCGGCGATGTGCTGAAAGTGGACCGCACCGTCTTCGTCGGCCGCGGCGGTCGCACGAATGCGGAGGGCATCCGTCAGCTCCGCGCCCTCGTGACGCCGCTCGGCTACACGGTGGTCGCGGTTCCGGTGACGAAGGCGCTGCACCTCAAGAGCGCTGTCACCGCGCTGCCGGATGGCACGGTCATCGGGTACTCCCCGCTGGTGGACGACCCTTCGGTGTTCGGTCGCTACCTCGCGGTGCCGGAGGCGGAGGGGGTGGCCGTCGTCGTGCTCGCGGATGACACCGTGCTCATGTCGTCGGCGGCACCGAAGTCGGCCGCCCTCATCGCCGACCTCGGCTACCGCGTGCTCACGGCCGACATCAGCGAATTCGAGAAGCTCGAGGGCTGTGTGACCTGCCTGTCGGTGCGGGT
The DNA here is from genome assembly GCF_054880895.1 of Lacisediminihabitans sp. FW035. NCBI lineage: Bacteria > Bacillati > Actinomycetota > Actinomycetes > Micrococcales > Microbacteriaceae > Lacisediminihabitans > Lacisediminihabitans sp. FW035. Next base: position 3,318,353 of record NZ_CM142187.1, on the reverse strand, counting down.
GCGCTGAGCCGTTTCGGGTGCCGGGCCCGGCCCAGTTATGCAGCAATTCGTGGCAAACCTTGTGGCACGGCGATAAGCGGGCATATCCTGTAGGGCTGTCCGGTTGACCCCTACGAGGGGTTGGTCAGAGGCCACCTGGTGAAGACACAACTGTTCCGGAGGACACCATGACCATCACATTTCTCGCAACTGCAGGCGCGATGCGTGGTGCGGTCCTCCCGTACAACCCGACCACCCGGATCCGGTAACACCAGGGGCTGTTGACTCCCGGTCGCCGCCCCACCAGCGTCACAGTCCGTCGCCCGGCCCTTGTTTTCGCGGCCGCACGGCATCATCCATATCTCCCACATCTGTTTTCTCCGGCCACCACCGAATGGGTGCGTGCCGACCAATCCGCAAGGAAATCCTGTGTCTGCAGACAACTCGAAACACTCCACCACGGCCAAGAAGAAGGCGAGGGAGGCCCCCGAAGCCAAGCGCCAGGGCACCTTCGCCTCGATCGTGCGGATCTACCCCTGGGCGAAGCCGGCGATGCCGCGCATCTACCTCGGGATGGTGTCCGCCCTCATCGCGGCGCTCGTCGCGCTGCTCATCCCCCAGGTGCTGCGCGCCCTGGTCGACGGTCCGCTCAAAGACGGCGACTCGAGCCAGATCTGGTGGCCCGTCGCCGCCGTGCTCGGCCTCGGCGTGCTCGAAGCCGTGATGATCTGGTTCCGCCGCTGGTTCGTGCTTCAGCCCGGCACCCACGTCGAGGCGGATCTCCGCAACTCCCTCTACAAGCAGCTCCAGGATCTCCCGGTGAACTTCCACGACCGGTGGGCGAGTGGCCAGCTGCTCTCCCGCGCCGTGAGCGACCTCAACCTGGTGCGCCGCTGGATCTCCTTCGGCATAGTGCTGCTCGTCGTGAACACGATCACCATCCTCGTCGGATTCGTCTTCCTGCTCTCGATCAGCTGGATCCTCGGGTTGGTCTTCGTGGTCTGTTCGATCCCCCTATGGATCTACGGCTATCTCTTCGAGCAGAAGTACTCGGTGGTCGCGCGTCGCAGCCAGGACCAGGCCGGCGACCTTGCGACGGCAGTCGAGGAATCGGTGCACGGCATCCGGGTACTCAAGGCCTTCGGTCGCGGCCAGCACGCGCTCAAGAACTTCGCCTCGCAAGCGGAAGACCTGCGCGGCACCGAGATCGAGAAGGCCAAGGCGATCGCCGGAATCTGGCTGTGGCTGCTGATGGTTCCGGATGTCACGTTCGGGCTCTGCCTGCTCGGCGGGGTCTGGCTCGCCGGCGCCGGAGAGATCTCGGTCGGCCAGCTGGTGGCGTTCTTCGCGACCGCCACCGTGCTGCGCTTCCCGGTGGAGTCGATCGGCTTCCTGCTCTCGATGACCTTCGACACGCGCACCGCGGCCGATCGCTTCTTCGAGGTGATGGACGCGAAGAACACGATCGTGGATCCCGAGCACCCGAAGACGATCGCGGCACCGGAGGGACGCCTCGTGTTCGACGACGTGCACTTCCGCTACTCGGATTCTCCGAGCCAGTACGACGATCTGCTCGACGGAATCGACCTGGAGCTCGAGCCGGGGGAGACGATGGCGGTAGTCGGCCTCACCGGCTCCGGCAAGTCCACGCTCACCGCGCTGACCACCCGGCTCTACGACGTGACCGGTGGCGCGATCCGACTGGACGGCGTCGACATCCGCGACCTCGCCCGCCTCGACCTGCGCACGCACATCGCGATGGCGTTCGAGGACGCGACACTGTTCTCGGCGTCGGTGCGCGACAATGTGATGCTCGGCCGCCCGGAGGGGTCGGATGCCGACCTCGCAGAAGCCCTCGACATCGCCCAGGCGGACTTCGTCTACGACCTCCCATTCGGGATCGACACCAAGGTGGGTGAGGAGGGGCTGAGCCTCTCCGGTGGCCAGCGCCAGCGTCTCGCCCTCGCCCGGGCGGTGGCGGCGCGGCCGGAAGTGCTCGTGCTCGACGATCCGCTCTCCGCGCTCGACGTGGACACCGAGGCGCTCGTGGAGGCGGCGCTGCGCCGGGTGCTCGCGTCTACGACGGCGCTCATCGTGGCGCACCGCCCCTCGACGGTCATGCTCGCCGACCGGGTCGCCCTGCTCGAACGCGGTCGCATCACCGCCGTCGGCCGGCACAGCGACCTGCTCGAGTCGAGCGACCACTACCGGTTCGTCATCTCGAGTCTCGAAGACGAGGAGAAACGGGAAGAAATTGTGAAGCGCGAATCAGAGGAGGTCGCTTCATGAGCACCGCCAACATCACCGGGGTCGAGGGCGAAGAGCGCAACGATTTCAGTAAGGCGGAGAGCCGCCAGATCCGGGATCGTTCGCTTCGACTGCTGAACTCGCTGTTGCGCCCGCTCTGGGCGCGGGTCACCCTCACGATCATCGTGGTGGTCATCTCGACGGCGGCGCAGGTGGCCGGGCCCGCCCTCATCGCGTTCGGCATCGACAGTGGGTTACCCGCCCTCGTGAAGCACGACTGGGTGCCGCTCGGCTTCGCCGTCGGTGCGTACCTGTTCACGGGAGTGATCGGGGCGGTGCTGATCGCCTGGTACACCGTGCTGACCGCGCGTATCAGTCAGGCGATCCTGATCGACCTGCGCAAGAGGGTGTTCCTCCACACGCAGCGCCTGAGTCTCGAGTTCCACGAGAGCTACACCTCCGGCCGCATCATCGCGCGCCAGACCAGCGACCTCGATGCCATCCGCGAGCTGCTCGATTCGGGAATCAACCAGCTGATCCAGGGTGGGCTGTACATGGTGTTCATCGCCGTCGCACTGTTCTCCATCGACTGGGTGAGCGGGGTGGTGCTGTTCGGCTCGCTGATTCCGCTCGGGTTCCTCATCCGCTGGTTCCAGGTGCGCTCGCAGAAGGCGTTCCGCGAGACCCGCACGGCCTCCGCGCGTCTGATCGTGCAGTTCGTCGAAACGATGACGGGCATCCGTGCGGTGAAGGCGTTCCGCAAGGAGAAGCGCAACGAGACCGAGTTCGCGGGGCTCGTCGAGGACTACCGGCTGGCGAACCTCCGCACCATCAAGCTCTTCGGAGTGCTCGACCCCGGGCTCGTGCTCATCGGTAATGTGGCGCTCGGCGTGGTGCTGCTCGTCGGCGGCCTGAGGGTGGCCGGCGGCGGTCTCGCCATCGGTGTGCTGCTCGCGGCGCTGCTCTACACGCGGTCGTTCTTCGCTCCGGCGCAGGAGATGGCGATGTTCTACAACTCCTACCAGTCGGCGACGGCCGCGCTCGAGAAGATCTCGGGGGTGCTCGAGGAGCAGCCGAGCGTGCCGGATCCCACACGTCCGATCGACCTCTGGCAGGCGAAGGGCGAGCTGCGATTCGAGGGGGTCGAGTTCGCCTACAAGGCGGATCGCGTGATCCTTCCGCACTTCGACCTCGAGATCCCGGCCGGGCAGACCATCGCTCTCGTGGGCTCGACGGGAGCGGGCAAGTCGACCCTGGCGAAGCTCATCTCCCGGTTCTACGACCCCTCGGACGGTGTCGTCTCGCTCGATGGCATCGATCTGCGCCGGTTGCATCCGAAGGACCTGCGGCGCGCGATCGTCATGGTGACCCAGGAGGCCTACCTGTTCTCCGGCTCGGTTGCCGACAACATCGCGCTCGGCAAGCCGGATGCGACGCCGGAGGAGATCCGGGCGGCGGCAAAGGCGGTCGGGGCGCACGAGTTCATCCAGTCGCTCCCGGACGGCTATGACACCGACGTGAACAAGCGCGGCGGTCGCGTCTCGGCTGGCCAGCGCCAGCTCATCTCGTTCGCGCGGGCGTTCCTCGCTGATCCCGTCGTGCTCATCCTCGACGAGGCCACCGCATCGCTCGACATCCCTTCGGAACGACTCGTGCAGGAGGGCCTGCAGACTCTGCTGGCCGACCGCACCGCGATCATCATCGCGCACCGCCTCTCGACGGTGGCGATCGCCGACCGCGTGCTCGTGATGGAGCACGGGATCATCGTGGAGGATGGCGCCCCGCGCGACCTCATCGCGGGCACCGGTCGCTTCTCGAAGCTGCACGCGGCGTGGCGGGAGTCGTTGGTTTAGGCGCCTGCTGGCGGTGGGCGGTCGGCGGTCGGCGGTCGGCGGTGGGCGGTCGGCGCGGGGCCGCACGCCGCCGCTGGGTGCGGCGTTGGCCGGTCATCCGTCACAGAGTGCTCGTCCGGGCGCTGTGGGGCGCCGTTTGTGACGGTTCGGCGCAGGGGTGCGTCGAGATGGTCTGGGTCATCCGTCACGAACAGCTCGTCCGAGCGCCGGGGCGAGCCGTTTGTGACGGTTCGGCGACGTGAGGGCGAGCCGACGTGAGGGCGAGCCCCGGTGAGGGGGAGTCCCCGCGCACAGACGTCCCGACGGTCAGGGCGCCCAGCGCGCCGCGGCGAGGTCCACGCGGAAGATCCCGGAGGCCGACCACTTCAGTAGGGTGCCCTCGGCACGGAAGTGCTCGAGGGCGCGGGACTCGTGATCGACCGCGGGATGCCCGCTCGCGCGGATGACCCGCCACCACGGGACATCCGAGCCGTAATAGGCCATCGTCTGGCCGACCGCCCGGGCGGCGCGCGATCCGAGAGCCGCGGCCACGTCGCCGTAGGTCATCACCCGGCCGCTCGGGATGGACTCGACCACGGCGAGCACGCGGGAGACGAAATCGTCGGATGCCGAGAGTGTGGGGCCGACTATGGGCGGTACTCCGGCGGGCGCCCGGCAGGTCGGACGGGTTCCGAGTTGTGGCCAACGAGCCCGGGGAGCGTGAAGCGGATGATCCGCATGATGGACGCACCCACCCCCCGAAGCGCCCTGATCACAGCCCGAGCTCGCCGATCTTCTCGCCGTACTGGGTCTCGCCGACCACGGTGAAACCGGTGTGGAGGAAGAACTGCTCCGGCCCCTCTTCGCCCTCTTCCCAGATCGCGGTGATGCGATCGAAGCCGCGCTGGCGGGCTTCCTCAGCGAGGGCCCAGACGGCGAATCGGCCGACGCCGGTGCCCTGGGCGTCCGCCGAGACGGTCACGCGCCAGATGCAGCTGCGGAATTCCTCCTGGGTGGCCTCCGGGTCGAAGTTGCCACGGATGAAGCCAACGACAGTGTCACCGTCGAGCACTACGCGCGGCCAGGATGTCACGGGGCTGATGTACGCATCGGCGATCGCGTACGACGGGGGAGTGACGAACTGCTCCTGCCCGCGTCTCAGCGTGAGGCTGTTGGCGGCCACGATTGTTTTCGCCGACAACTCTTCCAGTCTCAGTTCAGCCATGAGCACAGGCTAACCCCCGCCACCGATCCGGGGGTAGTCGAAGTCGTCCCGAGTCGAAAAAGTATCTCGATGTCGAGATACTTCCGGAAACCGGTAAGCTTGCTGGCGGTGCGCAGAATGCCCCGTCGCGTAAGGAGAATCGGTTGTCCAAGAGCCAGGTTGAAAAGATCAAGGTAGTAGGCACTGTCGTCGAATTGGACGGCGACGAGATGACGCGGATCATCTGGCAGAAGATCAAGGACACACTGATCCACCCCTACCTCGACATCGATCTCGAGTACTACGACCTCGGCATCGAGCACCGTGACGCGACCGACGACCAGGTCACCATCGACGCGGCCCACGCCATCCAGAAGCACGGTGTCGGCGTGAAGTGCGCCACCATCACTCCCGACGAGGCCCGCGTCGAGGAGTTCGGACTCAAGAAGATGTGGAAGTCGCCGAACGGCACGATCCGCAACATCCTCGGCGGCGTGATCTTCCGCGAGCCGATCATCATCTCCAACATCCCGCGCCTCGTGCCTGGCTGGAACAAGCCGATCATCATCGGACGCCACGCCTTCGGCGACCAGTACCGCGCCACCGACTTCCGCTTCCAGGGCAAGGGAAAGCTCACCGTCGAGTTCACTCCGGAAGACGGATCCGAGCCACTCAAGTTCGAGGTCTACGACGCCCCCGGTGACGGCGTCGCCCAGGTGCAGTACAACCTCGACGACTCGATCCGCGATTTTGCGCGCTCGAGCCTCAACTACGGCCTCACCCGCAACTACCCGGTGTACCTGTCGACAAAGAACACGATCCTCAAGGCCTACGACGGCCGGTTCAAAGACATCTTCGAGGAGATCTTCGAGGCGGAGTTCAAGGACAAGTTCGAGGCCGCCGGTCTCACTTATGAGCACCGCCTGATCGACGACATGGTCGCCTCGGCCATGAAGTGGGAGGGCGGCTACGTCTGGGCCTGCAAGAACTACGACGGTGACGTGCAGTCCGACACCGTCGCCCAGGGCTTCGGCTCGCTCGGGCTGATGACTTCGGTGCTCTCGGTTCCGGATGGCTCCGTCGTTGAGGCGGAGGCCGCGCACGGCACCGTCACGCGTCACTACCGGATGCACCAGCAGGGCAAGCCCACCTCGACCAACCCGATCGCCTCGATCTACGCCTGGACCCGAGGCCTCTCGCACCGCGCGACCCTCGACGGCAACCCCGCCCTCGAGACCTTCGCCGCGACCCTCGAAGATGTCGTCATCAAGTCGGTCGAGGCCGGGCACATGACGAAGGACCTCGCCGCCCTCGTCGGGCCGGACCAGAAGTGGGAGACCACCGAGGAGTTCCTCGACACGCTCGACAAGAACCTGGCACTGCGCTTGTCATAAGCACTGCCTGGGCCAGGCCACTGTGCGTTCCGGCGATACGGGAGTTATCCATGCACGACAATTCCGCCCTCGTCCTCATGCGCATCGCCCGTTTCGTCGACGAGCGACTCACCCCGGCCCTCTATCGCCAGCGACAGGCAGTCGCGCTGGCCACCTGGGAGGTTCCGGATGAGCCGGTGCCATTCGCCGACGCGATCGGGCAGCACTACGAGCCCATCGCAACCGGTCGGCCCTGGGGCAAGCCGTGGGGAACCACCTGGTTTCATGTGACCGGCACGGTTCCGCCGGCCTGGCGGGCCGAGGGGGCCGAGGTCGAGTTGCTCGTGGACCTCGGATTCACTCTCGGACAGCCCGGTTTCCAGGCCGAGGGACTCGTCTACGAGCCATCCGGAGCCATCGTCAAGGCGATCGAGCCCCTGAACAACTACGTGCCGATCCCCGCGAGCGCGAGCGGTGAGATCGACCTCTACATTGAGGCGGCGTCGAACCCCGACATCGGGTCGGACTGGAGCTGGACGGCATCGCCGTTCGGCGACAAGGCCACCGCGGGCACCGACCCGATCTACACCCTCCGCAGCATCGAGATCGCGGTGCGGGATGTCACGGTGTGGGAGCTCGATCGGGACTTCTGGACCCTGCGCGGGCTGCTCGCCGAGCTCTCGCCCGACCTGCCCCGGGCCGGCGAGATCCTCCGCGCCCTCGAGCGGGCCGTCGACGCGATGGACCCGAACGACATCGCCGGCACCGCATCCGCCGGTCGAGCCGCGCTCGCCGGAGTGCTCGCCAAGCCCGCCTATGCGAGCGCCCATCGCCTGACGGCCGTCGGGCACGCGCACATCGACTCGGCGTGGCTCTGGCCGACCCGGGAGACCGTGCGCAAGTGCGCCCGCACCTTCTCCAACGTGCTGCAGCTCATGGATGTCGACCCCGACCTCGTCTTCGCCTGCTCCTCGGCGCAGCAGTTCGCCTGGATGAAGGAGTTCTACCCCGAACTCTTCGAGCGCATCCGCGCGCGCGTCGCCGAGGGCCGATTCGTGCCGGTGGGCGGCATGTGGGTGGAGTCCGACACCAACCTGCCGGGAGGGGAGGCTCTTGCCCGACAGTTCGTCGCGGGCAAGGGATTCTTCCTTCGCGAGTTCGGCGTCGAGCCGCTCGAGGTCTGGCTCCCCGACTCCTTCGGCTACTCGGCTGCCCTCCCCCAGATCGCGGTGGCGTCGGGGTCGAAGTACTTCCTCACCCAGAAGATCTCGTGGAACGAGACCAATGTGATGCCGCACCACAGCTTCGAATGGGAGGGCATCGACGGCACGAGGATCTTCACCCATTTCCCACCGGTCGACACCTACAACTCGGTGCTGTCCGGTGAGGAACTGGCGAAGGCGCAGCGCCAGTACTCCGAGAAGGGCGAGGCCAACTCCTCCCTCGTGCCGTTCGGCTTCGGTGACGGCGGCGGAGGCCCCACGAGGGAGATGCTCGCCGCGGCATCCCGCACCCGGTCGCTCGAGGGATCGCCGACGGTGCGGATCGCCTCGCCGAAGCAGTTCTTCGACGATGCTAGGGCAGAATATCCGCATCCGCCGGTCTGGACGGGTGAGCTCTACCTCGAGTTCCACCGCGGCACCTATACCTCGCAGGCGCGCACCAAGCAGGGCAACCGCCGCAGCGAGCACCTGCTGCGCGAGGCGGAGCTGTGGGCGGCGACCGCGCTGGTGCGGGCGGGCGTCGGATATCCGTACGACGAGCTGCAGAGCATCTGGCAGACGGTGCTGCTGCTGCAGTTCCACGACATCCTCCCCGGCTCGTCGATCGCCTGGGTGCACCTCCAGGCCGAGCAGAGCTACCGGGAGGTGGCGGCTCGGCTCGAGGCGATCATCGAGGAGAGCCAGGCAGCGCTCGCCGGCGTCGGCGACACCACTGTCGTCTTCAACGCTTCGCCCTTCGCCGTCGACGGGGTCGCGCCGCTCGCCGCGGGCATCCCGATTCGGCGCAGCGGCGTCTCACTCACCCCCGTCGATGATGGCCTCGTGCTCGAGAACGAACACGTGCGCGTGACGCTGGATGCCACCGGCCGCGTCTCCTCGCTGGTGGGCCTCGCTTCGGGGCGCGAGTTCGTCTCCCCGGGGGAATCCCTCGCCGAGCTCCAGGTCTTCCGGGACACCCCGAACCAGTGGGACGCGTGGGACATCGACGCGCACTACCGTCGGCATGGCGAGGTACTCACCGCGGTGACGACGCGCACCTTCACGGTGGACGACGGGGCAGCGATGGTGCGGATCGAACGCGGCTTCGGCTCCTCCACGGTGCTGCAGGACTTCCGGTTGGCGGCGGGTTCGACCACCCTGGAGATCACGACGACCCTCGACTGGCACGAGCGCCAGAAGCTCATCAAGCTCGCCTTCCCCGTCGATCTGCGGGCCGAGCGGGCGGCATCCGAGATCCAGTTCGGCCATGTCTACCGTGCGACCCACGAGAACACGAGCTGGGATGTCGCGCGCTTCGAGACCAGCGCGCACCGCTGGGTGCATGTCGGCGAACCCGGCATCGGAGTGGCCGTGGCCAACGACGCGAGTTACGGGCATGACATCACGCGGCAGTCGCGCGTCGGCGGGGGCACTACCACCCTCGTGCGCCAGTCGCTGCTGCGTGCACCGCTCTTCCCCGATCCCGAGGCCGACCAGGGTACGCACGTACTCCGCTCCTCCATCACCGTCGAGGCGGACATCGCGGATGCCGTTTGCGAGGGCTACCGCATCAACCTGCCGCAGCGCTCGAGAGCGGCCGCCGGCCCGGTCGAGCCTCTCATCGTGGTCGGCAACCCCGCCATCGTCGTGGAGGCGATCAAGCTCGCGGAAGATCGCTCGGGCGACGTGATCGTGCGGCTCTACGAGTCGACCGGGGTACGCTCCCGGGGCACGATTAGTTTCGACGACGCGTTGGACACCTCTGGCGTACGAGAGACCGACCTGCTCGAGCGGGATGCGCCCGCAAGCGCCGTCACGTCGCAGTCGGCGACGGGCGTGGCTCTCGAACTCCGACCCTTCCAGCTCGTCACCCTGCGGGTGTCGCGGGGGTAGGGCGGTCAGTGCCCCGTCTCGTCGTCGATCGGGGTGGGCGCGGCATGACGGCCGTGCGACCGGCGTTGCCCGGTGATCCGGCCGTCGTGCAGCTCGATCACGTTGTGCGCCTGCTTCACGATGAGCGGATCGTGGGTCGAGATGATGGCGGCGATCGAGCGTTGCGACACGAGAGCGTTGATGAGCGCCATCATCTCGGAGGCGGTCGAACTGTCGAGCTGGCCGGTCGGCTCATCGGCGATGAGCAGCTGCGGCTCGATCACGAGCGCCCGAGCGAGCCCGACACGCTGCTGCTGACCACCCGAGAGTTCGTAGGGCCGTTGGTTCGCGTGATCCCCGAGCCCGACGAGGTCGAGCATGGCGTGCACCCTCTCGTCGCGTTCAGTCGGATCGACCCCCGAGATCCGCAGCGGCACGCCGATGTTCTCGGCGGCCGAGAGCACCGGTACCAGTCCGAAGGTCTGGAAGACGTAGCCGACCCGGCCACGGCGCAATTCGGTCAGGGCGCCATCCGACAGCGTCGACAGCTCGGTGTCGCCCCACCACACCTCGCCAGAGGTCGCGGTGTCGAGGCCACCGAGGATGTTCAGCATCGTCGACTTGCCGCTTCCCGAGCGTCCTCGTACGACGACGAGCTCACCCGCGGCCAGTTCGAGGGATATGCCCTGGCAGGCATGCACTTCGGTGGCGCCGCGGCCGAAGGTGCGTGAGACCTCGACAGCCCGGAGGGCCGGCACCGTCATTGGTCGTCTCCGCTCGGCGTCGGGGTCGGGCGCTGCCCGGGGAACACTTCCACTCGGTCGGGCTCGAGGGTGAGCCGCACCCGCTCGCGCAGGTCGAGTGCCCGGGTGTAGGCATCCGGAAGCTGAAGCCGACCCACCCGGTCGATCACCGCGAACTCCTCCGAGATGTGGCGCTCTTCGCCGTGCTCATCGACTTCGCTTCGCCGCAATACCTCGGTTGAGGTTCGCCCGTCGCGGATCTGGATGGTGCGTCGGACGTGCCCCGAGACCGCCGGGTCGTGGGTCACGATGAGGATCGTGGTGCCGAGTCGCTCGTTCACCCCGCGCATCGCCTCGAGCACTTCCGAGGAGGTAGCCTCGTCGAGCTCGCCGGTCGGCTCGTCGGCGAGCAGGATCTCCGGTGAGTTCGCGAGGGCGACGGCGATGGCGGTGCGCTGCTGCTCGCCTCCCGACATCTCGCTCGGACGCCGATCCCGGCAATAGCCGACCTCGAGGAGGTCGAGCAGTTCCTCGACCCGGGCGGCCCGGTCGACCGTCGGATTGCCCGCGACGATCATGGCCATCGCGACATTCTCCCCGGCCGAGAGGTAGGGCAGGAGGTTGCGTGAAGTCTGCTGCCAGACGAATCCGACGCTGTGCCGCTGGTATTCGACCCGGTCGCGTCGCGACAGCGTGAGCAGGTCGAATCCGGCGCAGCGGGCGGTGCCGGCGGTGGGCGTGTCGAGCCCGGACAGGATGGTGAGCAGCGTCGACTTGCCCGATCCGGATGCCCCGACCAGCGCGACCATCTCTCCACGCTCGACGCGCAGGTTGAGGCCCTGCAATGCCTGCACCTCGACGCCCTTTGCGGCGAAGATCCTGACCAGGTCCGCGCACAGGATGTGCGGTTCGGCGACTGTTGTCATGGTAATCATCCTTCCCCCGACGTGCGGAGAGTTCGAGCGATATCGACGCGGCGCGCGGCGGTGATGGCGAGAAGTGCCGCGCCGGCGACGACGACGAAGAATCCGCCGACGAGCGTCGCGAGCACGAGCGGATCGAAACTCTCCCGCGGTTGAGTAGTGCCGCCGGTGAAGGATCGCACGTCCACTCCGGCGAGGACCACGAGTGGCAGCACGAGACCGAGGATTGCGCCGGCGATGATCGCGATGACCGCCGACGGACCGACCTCCCAGGCCACGATGCCCCGCGACTGCCGCCTGGACAGGCCGAGGGTGCGAAGCAAGGCAAGGAGGCGCTCCCGCGGGCGGGCCGAGACCAGGAGGGCGAGCACGACGGTTCCCGCGCAGAGCAGGCCGACCGCCACGATGAGCAGCACGAGCAGCAGCTGGAGCCCGGATGCCACGGGAGAGGTGCGGAACGCTGCGGCGGATTCGGCCGGCGTGGCGAACACGACGCCCTCGCCCACCACGGCTCGGATCGACTTCTCGACGGCGACGAGCCCGTGGCCGGAACGCGACGCCGGGGCCAGTCGCACGAGGGCGAGCTCCGGGCGGAATTCGGGGGTGTCGAAACGGGGCGCCACTGCGCGGTCGACCAGCAGCCAGGCATCCGCTCGGCTCAGGGCGGTGCCCGTGGCCGGATCGCCCAGGGCGTGGATCTGCTCACCGCCGACGGAGAACCGCGCGCCGGGGAGTGTCGCGGCGGTGTACGAGGGGAAGACGATGCCCGGCACGGCGCCGCGAGAGAGCCGGGACATGCCGGGGGGCACCACCGCGACGTTCTCGAGGTCGCCCTGCACGCGGGCGAGCCGGCGCGTGTCGGCCACGACCAGCGCAACCGAGAATCTCGAACCGTCGAGCACTGCGTCGAGGCGGGTCGAGGGCTCGTAGATGCCGGCGACCTCGGAGACCCCGTGAACCTGCGAGATCCGGTCGAGAGTCATGTCGGTGAAGGTGGCCCCGGTGACCCGAAGATCCGCGCCGACATTCGACTCGCCCGCCGCCGCGACGCCGTGCTGAACCGTGCCGACGAGCACGCCGGAGAAGACCGCGACCGATAGTCCGACCACCATCGCCAGCACGGGCGCGAGTCCGGCCGGGGGGTCGCGCACCGCCCGGAGCGACCCGAGATGCCCGACGAATCCGCGCCCCCGGGCGAGCCGCCTACCCAGCGCGAGAAGCGGGGCCGGAAAGAGGCGGAGCACGATGAGCGCCGTGGTGACGGCGAGCAACAGGGGCACCGAAGCCAGCAGCGGATCGACACCGATCGAGGTGCTGGTCGTGAGGCCGCGCTGAAGGAGCAGCACGACAGCGAGCACCGTGAGGGCGCCCACCAACAGTTCGAGCACCACCCGCACCCAGGGCCGAGACCGCGGATCGAGATCGGTTCTCCCGGCCCGCACCGCACGTCCTGTCGCGGCGATGGCGATGAGGAGACCGGGGAGCAGCGCGATCGCCAGAGGGATGACGACGAGAGCGGAGGGAAGTGGCCCGGGGTTCGCGACGACAGCAATCGCCGCGCCGACGGCCGCGGCCGGCACGGTGAGCAGCAGGGTCTCGACGACGAGCACCCCGGCAAGCTGCACCGCGGATGCGCCGCGGGCCCGTGCGAGAACGAGGGTCTCGCGCCGGCGTTGCACGATGAGGGACACCAAGAGCCAGAGCACCGCCGCAGCGACGCCGAGCGGTCCGATCGCCACCATCAGCAGCACGGCGGATGCCGCCCGCCCCCGGTCGAGCGCGGGGGCGAGGGCATCGTCGATCCCGGTGTCGAACCGTACCCTCGTGACGGTGCCGGCCGGGGTCTCAGTGCCGGCCGGGGGTTCGGCGGCGATCGACTGCGCGGTCGCGGCGAAGCGGCGCACCTGCGGAAGCATCCGGTCGGCCTGGTCGGTCGCAAGCGGAGCGGCGCTGAGCGGAATGCGGAAAGTGGTGGTGGTCGCGGAGAAAGAGTCCCGAAGGTTCGGCCAGGACGCCGGGTCGATCACTACGGTGCTCACCTGGATGAGTTCGATGTCGCTGCCGCGTTGCACGGTGATCTTCTCCGGTACGAGGGCCGATCGATCGAGAGCCCAGTACGGGTCCGCGGCCGAGCGGGGAGCGAAGATCCCCGACAGTGTGACCGGCTGGGTGCGCTCCGGCCCCACGACGATGGACCGGGTCTCGCCCACCCTCCAGCGCAACGCCGCAGCGTTTTCGGCGGTCATCATGACCTCGATCGCCGGTCCACCGGCGGCCACGGGCCCGAAGGCCGCGGGACGTGCCCCGTCGGTGATCCGCACGCGGGTATCGATCCCCGGAGCGACCGCCACCGTGAGCTGGAGCGCCGGATCAGAACGCCGGGCTGGCGTGGCGGCAGACACGGGCGCGGTGAGGGACAGGTATTGAGGCGTCGCCATCCGCGAGCGAAGCGGCTCGGGGCTGTCGGCGATTACCCTGGCGAGCCCGGCGTCGGTCGGAGCGAAGATCTCCTTCTCGGTCTGCCCGTCCTTCCCAGGCCCTGCCGCGGTCGCCACCGAACCGGGCACCGTCGCACCAAGGTCTCGCTGGGGCGCCGAGAGCTGCTTCAGTCGATAGCCGATCTCGTCGGAGTTCATCGACTGCACCACGAGAGGCAGGGCCGTCGTGAGGGCGGTGATCGCGAGCACCGTGGCGGCGAGCACGATGTGCGCGGTACCGTCCGAGCGGAATTGACGAGTCAGGATGCTGACAAGCCGGTAGCGCGGCGGTCTCGCCTCGCGCGTCATCGCTCGACTCCGCGGGCGGCCGCGACCGCCCGAACTCGCGCCGCGGCGACCGCTCCGATGAGCACGATGGCCACACCTTCGACGGCGAGCACAACGAGGGCGGGGTCGGGGGAGAACAGCAGCGGAGCGGGGAGGGCATCGGATGCCCCCACCACTGACCGCGCGAGGAGCGACGCCGTCGACCCGGCCGCGACGAGCCCGGCCAGCACTCCGAAGCCGGCAGCGAGAGCGGCGACACCGAGCAGCTCCCCGAGCCGCGCTTTCGCCTGAGCGCTTGCCGACTGCCCGACCGAGCTGAGGGCGGCGGATTCGCCGGCGCGCTGGCGGGTGAGGGTGATCACCACGGCCGACACCGCGATCAGGGCGAGCATCACCGTGCCGACGCTGCTGAGCTCCAGGCCGGTGAGGGCGACCTGAGACGCGGATGCCGCGGCCGGCGTCGTCGGCACGGTCACCGCGGACCCGGGGCCGGCCAGGCGCTGCACCGTGCGAAGAAGGGGCGCCGTCGCCGCATCCGTCTTCAGCCAGAGCTCGTTCGGCTCGAGAGGGATCGCGGTGCCGCGCAGAAAGTAGTCATTGAGGCTCGGCAGGTCGGCGAGCACGGCGTATTCCGCCGAGGTGCCCGGCACCACCGAGGTGATCGCGCCGACCTTCGCGGGCAGTCCGAAACTGGAATCACGCGGCGCGAAATCGAAGCTGTCTCCGACCCTGAGGTCGAGGTGCCGGGCGAGTGCGCGCGTCACCGCCACCGGCAGCGGCGGCGGGCTGGCGAAAAAGGATCCCTCCTCGTCTCCCGGCAGTGCAGGCATCAGGCGGAGGTCGACGTTGCCCAGCGGAAAGACGGAGACGCCGATCGGCGTCCGCGGAGCGGAATCGTCCGTCGGCAGGTTGGGGCTGATTCGGCGCTGGACCCCCCAACTGCGGGCGGGCTCCGCGGCGGCCGTCTCGCTGGCGGCCGTCGTGCCACTGGTAATCGAGCCGAGGGCGATCGTGTACTCCACGTCTCCGCGCGAGGTGATCGACAGGTCCACCGCAGCGATTCTCCACCTGCCCTCGGCGCGCGGAAGGGTGAGTCGCGTCGTGGCGGGCTGCCCGCCGTTGTCGAGGTCCACCGGGGTGATGACCTGGCGGGAGAGCGATCCGCCGCTGTCCTCGAGCCACAGGGCACCTCGCACGGTCCCGAGCGCACCGCTGCGCGGCGGGGCGATCGATCCGTCGAGGTTGCCGAAGATCACCGGCGCCGTGGAGGCGGTGAGGGTCACGCTCAGCGATTTGGCTCCCGCGGCAAGGGGTACGCCACCGGATCCACCCGCGGGGACAGCGCGAGCGAGCGCCCGGGTGTCGACGAGGCCGTCGACAGTCGTGAGCACCCCGGGGATCGCGGCGGACGGCAGGGCCACGAGCTGGGCGGTGCTGTCCCCGATGCCGATGGCCTGCGAGCTGACAGCGGTCGCGCCATCCACCCCGGGCACGCTGTCGAACAGGCTCGGTCTCGGCTGCGAGCCCGATGCGTCGTCGGTAGCGCCCCGCACTCGCAGGTCCGCACCGTTCGCGAGTTGGCTCGAGCGCGCCTCGAGTGATGCCATCGTGCCTGCGAGATATCCGCCGAACACTATCGCTCCGACCGATCCGGCGACCAGCAGTATCGAGACCGCGTAGGTGCCGAGCCGGCGGGCTACCTGCACGACGGACTGGTAGGGCTGGATGCCTCGCCGAGAACTCGCCAGGCGCTGGAGCAGGGTGAAGATCGGGGTGAAAGCGAGCAGGGCGAGGAGAGCGATGGCGACGATAGTGAGAGAGGGTGAGGTGACCGCGACCGGATCCACGTGCCGCTCGCCGGTGGCATCCGTCACGATCGGCGAGCTGTAGAGCTGGAACTGCCAGGCCGCGAAGCCCGCCGCGATCACGGAGAGGGCGGCCGCGGCGGCCGTCGCGGTGCCTCGGATCCGACCGGAGTCGTCGATGATGTCCCGTCGCGTCAGGCGTCGGGCGTCGATGAGGGCGGTGACGACGAGAGTCAGCGCCGAGGCGACGACGACAGTCGCGACGATCACCGGGTTCGGCGCGCGAAGCGCCTCACCCCCGAAGACCGGCACGAGTGCGACCACCCCGATGGTCGCACCGAGAGCGCCTCCGACCACGACCGAGCCGGCGGCATCCACGGCGGCAGCACCGACGATCCGTGCGAGCGATGAGCCGCGGGATCGGAGAAGCACGCTCTCCGGACGCCTGGTCGCCACGAGCAGCCGAGCGAGTTGGAGCAGGGTGGCGAAACCGACGAGCGAGACGAGGATCGACCCCACCGGGGTGACCCCTTCTATCGTGCCGAGCTCCCTTGCGATGCGCGCGGCCGTCGACGAGAGCTCACCCGATACTTCGACGGCGCCGCCACTCACCGCCGGATCGCCGTTCAGTCGGTCGAGCGCCTTCGCCGAGAGGGTCGAGAGGCGAGGGAGGTCGGCGGTCGTGATCTCGTCGATACGCGGGGTCACCGTCCAGCGCACCGTCGGCGCGGCGCTACCTTCGGGAAAGGCGCCTTCGGGGATCACTATCGGGCCGAACGTGGTCCCGCTGTTCGCGGCGTCCGTCGCACGGCCCGTCGTCGAGAGATCGGCGAACCACCGCGGAGACCCGCTGTCCGAGACCCGCCACGTCGCGACGAGACGCACGGTCACTACATCCGGAGCCTCACCGACCACCAGCTCGTCGCCGAGGCGCAAACCGAGCGATCGCGCGGCATCCGCCTGAATCGACGCGTCGACGGCAGAACCGGGAGCGGTCGAGGTCGGGATGGATGCCGCGGGCCACCGCCCCAACACCAGCTGCGCGTCACGCTGCAGTGCCGTGTCTGCGGCAAGCTCGACCAGCACGGTCGACGACGATCCGTCGGAGATCGGAGCGCCATCGAGGGTGGCCGGCAGCGACGGTGACTCCGCGGTGCGCGTTATCCGGGCGGGGATGCCTCCGAGCGCGCGGCGCAGCACGACATCGGCCCGATCGGCCTGGCGTGACGTGTCATCGGCGGCGGCGGACTCGAACCGCAGGGCTGCGTCCCGAGGGGCCACGGTGACGAGATCCGATCGGAGGACCCGCGCGCTCGCGAGGTCGAGATAGTTCGCCCCGCCGACGAGGAAGCCCGTGATCACCGCAACGACGATGGCGATCGACGACAGCAGCGCGGCCTGTGACAGCGATCGCTTCGCCGCCAATACCCAAGCCCGCATCGGTCCTCCCCGCACGACTGTACCAAGGCGCTCGAGACACGGACGAAGTGTCCCCCGAACGCTCTCGCCAGGGACGGTCGGGGGACATTCCTGTAACGGAACGGTAACGACCGACCCCCGAGAAGGGGGTAGAACCTTAGGTTGAGACCCACACGCGCAGTTCCCGACTGCCCGGCAGAGATCCACCTTCCACGAAAAGGACCTATCTGTGAGCATTCGGAAAGCACTGTCAGGCCTCGCCATCGTCGGCCTGGTCGCCACCTCTCTCATCGCCGGCACCGCGCTCAGCGCGAGCGCCGCGCCCACCGGTATCGGCGGACAGCACCAGACCACCTTCACGCCGGGGCGCTACATCGTGACTCTTGCCGACCCGTCTGTCGCGACCTATCGTGGTGGCGTCAAGGGCTATGTTGCGACGAAACCCGATGCGGGCAAGCAGCTCAATGCGCGTGCCAAGGCCGTGCAGACCTACTCCGACTACCTCGAGACGCAGCAGAAGGATGTCGCGGGCGCGGCCGCCGTGAAGATCGACCAGTCCTACACCCTGGCTCTCAACGCCTTCTCCGCCACGCTCTCGGTGAAGCAGCTCGCCGCGCTCTCCTCCGACAAGAAGGTCGCCTCCCTCGCCCCCGACGAGATCAAGCACGTCACCGCGACCCCGTCGACCTCCTTCCTCGGGCTCGACGGCACTGGTGGTGTCTGGGACAAGATCGGCGGCCTCGACAAGGCGGGCAAGGGCATCGTTCTTGGCGACCTCGACACGGGCATCGCGCCGGAGAACCCCTCCTTCGCGGGTTCACCGCTCGGCACGACAGCGGGCGCCGATCCGTACCTCAACGGCACGACGACGACCTTCGCGAAGGCCGACGGCAACACCTTCACCGGTGCCTGCCAGACCGGTGAGCAGTTCACGGCCGCCGACTGCTCCACCAAGATCATCAGCGCCCGGTACTACCTCGCGGGCTTCGGTGCGGGCAAGATCGGCAACGCCTCGACTGGCGAATATGTGTCACCCCGAGACGGGGACGGCCACGGATCGCACACGGCGAGCACCGCGGCGGGTAACGCCCGGGTTCCGGCCTCGGTCAGCGGCACGAGCTACGGCACCATCACCGGCGTCGCCCCCGCGGCCAAGATCGCGGTCTACAAAGTCTGCTGGTCCGGACCCGACCCGACGGTGACGACCGACGACGGCTGTGCCACTTCGGACCTCCTCGCCGGCATCGATCAGGCCGTCGCGGACGGCGTCGACGTGATCAACTACTCGATCGGCGGCGGAGCGGCGCAGACCACGGTGTCACCCACCGACCAGGCCTTCCTCGGAGCGGCGGCCGCCGGGATCTTCGTCTCCGCCTCGGCCGGCAACTCCGGCCCCGGTGCGTCCACTCTCGACAACGCCTCCCCGTGGATCACCACGGTGGCGGCGAGCACGATTCCGAGCTACGAAGCCACCGTCACCCTCGGCGACGGCAGCAAGTTCGGCGGGGCATCCGTCTCCGTCGACCGTACTCCCGGGGCGACCCCGCTCACCGGACCGCTGGTGACCGCGACGAGTGTCGCGCTCGCCGGAGGCACCAGCCCGAATCTCTGCTTCGCGAATTCGCTCGACCCGGCGAAGGCCGCCGGAAAGATCGTGGTGTGCGAGCGCGGAATCAACCCCCGGGTGGACAAGTCCGCCGAGGTGAAGCGCGCCGGCGGCATCGGAATGGTCCTGGTGAACGTGGTGCCGGGATCCCTCGACCTCGACCCGCACAGCGTGCCGACGGTGCATCTCGATGCGCAGTACCACAACCAGGTGCTGGCCTACGCGGCGACCGCCGGGGCGACCGCGACCTTCACCCCGGACAACACCGCGGGTGACACTCCACCGACGCCGATCGTCGCGGGCTTCTCGTCGCGCGGCCCGGTGCTTGCCGACGGCAGCGACATCCTCAAACCCGATATCTCCGCTCCGGGCGTCGCGATCATCGCGGACGGCGCGAACGCGGCGGGGGAGGATCCGACCTTCCAGTTCCTCTCCGGCACCTCGATGGCCGCGCCGCACATCTCCGGTCTCGGTCTGCTCTACCTCGGGGTGCATCCCACCGCCTCGCCGGCGGAGATCAAGTCGGCGATGATGACGACGGCCTACAACACGAAGGACGGAACGGGTGCGCCGGTCACCGATCCGTTCACCCAGGGTGCGGGTCACGTCGATCCGACCCGGTACTTCGCTCCGGGGCTGCTCTACCTCAACGGTCTCGACGACTGGTACGGCTACATCCAGGGCGTCGGCTACGACGTCGGGGTGGCACCGATCGACCCGAGCGACCTCAACCTCGCCTCCATCGCGATCGGGTCGCTCACCGGCTCCCAGACTGTGACCCGCACGGTGACCTCGACACAGGCGGGCACCTTCACCGCCGCGGCGAGTGTCGCCGGTATCAACACTGTCGTCTCCCCGTCCACCCTCACTTTTGCGGCGGCGGGGGAGTCCAAGAGCTACACGGTGACGTTCACGCGCACCACGGCTCCGCTCGACGCCTTCGCGACGGGTTCGCTCACCTGGACGAGTGGTTCGACCACCGTGCGCAGCCCGATCGCGGTGCAGCCCGTTACGATCGTGGCTCCCGCCTCGGCGAGCGGCACCGGCACCTACGGATCCGTCGACATCACCGTGACGCCAGGTGGGGATGGCGACATTCCGCTCTCGACGACCGGTCTCACCGCAGGCACGCTGCAGCCCGATCCCACGGCGGGTGCAGCGCCGGGCCACTCCGGTTCGAGCGCCGACGGCGACACCTTCGACTACACCGTCGCGGTGCCCGCGGGCGCCCAGTACGCCCGCTTCGATCTCGACACGACGGACAACACCGCCGACCTCGACCTCGTCGTCTACCAGCTGGATGCCGCGGGCACTCCGATCGCGGCATTCCAGTCGGCGACCGGATCGGCCGACGAGCGGGTGAACCTGCTCGCACCGGACCCCGGGAACTATCTTGTCGAGGTGAGTGTCTACGCGGCACCGGCACCAACCACGTTCGACCTCCGCACCTACTCCGTGGTGAACGGGGGAGCTCCGCTCTCGCTCACTCCGCCGGTGTTGCCGGGCAAGCAGGGGGTGCCGGCCACCTACACGGCGGCGTGGGCCGGCCTCGCGGCCTACTCGAACTACCTCGGACTGGTCAACTACGGTGACACCGGTGCCTACACCGTCGTCAATGTGGTGACACAGGCCGATGTGAAGCCCGGAACTCCGCTCAACACTGTGGCGCCGACCATCACCGGCACCCCGGAGGTCGGTGAACGCCTCACCGCGACACCCGGAACCTGGGATGTCGCGGGGCTGCACTTCGCCTATCGGTGGCAGGCCAACGGGGTCGACATCCCCGGGGCAACCCGGGCGAACTACCGGGTGGCAACCTCTGACCAGGGCAAGGCCCTCACCGTGATCGTCACCGCGACGAAGGGCAAACTCCCGCCGGGCACGGCGACCTCGGCCGCCGTCACGGTCAAGTTCGCGTCGGCGACGAGCCTGTCGCTCAGCCGCTCGGTGCTCTTCTCCTGGCAGCAGACAACTGCGACGGTGAAGCTCACCTCCGGCGCTGCCACTCTGCCGGCGGGCAAGGTTGTGATCACCCTCAACGGGCGATCTCTCACCGAACTGCCGGTGGCTGCCGGGTCCTCCGGAGTGGTCACCTATCCTCTGCCGAAGAAGAGCAGCGGGATCTACTCTGTGCGCGCGACGTTCGTGCCCGCCGGTGACACGGTGGCCGGATCCACGAGTCCCGTCAAGCGGTTCGTGGTGATCTTCTAGCCTGTCGGGGCCCCGGCCGGTGGTTTCACCGGCCGGGGCCTCTGCCGGTGATCGTCGCCGCGACACGGGCGTTCAACATCAGATTGTGGGGCGATCGGGCGTTCAACATCAGATTTGGGTCCATGTCGGGCCGTGGCGGCTGTTGGAGCGCTCACTTTCGCTCGTCATCGCGCATGACCGACGCGGGATGCCCCTAGGCGGAGTCGCCCTTCGTAAGCTTTACTAACAAACATGATGGAGTCAGGAGCAGGCGCGCCCGCGGCGGGAGCCGCGCGCGGTCGCCCGTCGTTCCTCTCCCTCGGCGGCGCCGCATCCACCGGACGGATGCTCCGCCCGAGAACCAAGGTGCTTCCGGAGCACGCGCGCGGCCATAATCGAGCCCTCGTGCTGCAGACCCTGTTCACGGCAGGTCAGCAGAGCCGCGCCGATGTGGCGCGCAGCACCGGCCTCACCCGGGTGACCGTGTCCGAACTCGTCACCGAACTGATGGCCGAGGGATTGCTCGTGGAGACGGGCCAGCGCGAGGGTGCGCGACCGGGCAAACCGGCGATCCTGCTCGACATCGATCGGAGCTCCTTCCAGATCGTCGGCATCGACCTCAGCGACTTCGCGGTGTTCCGGGGGGCAGTGCTGGATCTCGGCGGCACCATCCTCCGCCGGGTTGAGTTGCCGCTCGCGGGCAGCACCGGCCCGTCCGCGCTGGATCAGGCCATCACCCTCACGGAGCGCCTCCTCGCGCTCGTCACGGCGCCGTTGCTCGGCATCGGGGTCGGCTCGCCGGGAGTCGTGACCCTCGCCGGCGTTGTGGTGAGTGCCCCGAACCTCGAGTGGACGGATCTTCCCCTTCGGCAACTCCTTGCCGAACGCTTCGGCGTGCCCGTCGTCGTGGCGAACGATGCGAATGCTGCGGTGCTCGCGGAGCACAGTTTCGGCGATGCGACGGCCGACCTGTTGCTCGTGCGGATCGGGCGTGGCGTCGGAGCCGGGCTGCTGCTCGGCGGAAGCCCGGTCTACGGCAGTCGCTCGGCCGCGGGGGAGATCGGCCACGTGGTCGTCGGCACTGACGGCGGCGAGCTGTGCAGTTGCGGCAAGCACGGCTGCCTCGAGACCTGGATCGCCGCGCCCCGACTCGAGTCGAAGCTCGCCGATGCCGCTCCGGGCGGCGCCCGCAACGACATCCTTCGCGCCGCCGGCGCCCGGCTGGGCATCGCCCTCGCCCCGATCGTGGGGGTGCTCGATCTCGGCGAGGTCGTACTGAGTGGTCCCGTGGGATTGCTCGCGGGACCGCTCGTCGACTCGACGCTCGAGACCATCCGCAGTCGCACAATGGCCCAGCTGCCCGGCCCCGTCTCGTCGGGCGCAGAGGCACCCGCTGGGCTCGTCCTGCGGGTCACGACCCTCGGCGACGACATCGTGCTCCGCGGTGCCGCGGTGATGGTGATCTCGGCTCGACTCGGGGTGTCCTGACCTTTCGCTCGGACGCGCAGGGTTAGTAAGCTCTACTAACAAACATCGAGCCGAAGCGGTCGCAGGGGAGTCGTAATGAGTGGAGTCAGAGATGGCGCCCCGCTGTCACCCAACCCGGCCGCCGTGCTACTGCCCGGTTTCGTGGGCACCACGCTGCCCGAGTGGCTGGCGGCCCGCCTTCGCGCGGGCCTCGCCGGGGTTTGCCTGTTTGCGCAGAACATCGCGTCTCCCCAGCAGTTGCGCGCACTTACGGAGGCGATCCGCGAGGCCAATCCCCGGGCCGTGATCGCCATCGACGAGGAGGGTGGCGATGTGACCCGGCTGCATTCCGCGCTCGGGTCGCCGTATCCGGGCAACGCGATCCTCGGTCGAATCGACGACGTGTCGTACACGGAGTCCGTCGCGGCCACCGTGGGGTGGGAGTTGCGGCGGGCCGGATGCACCCTCGATTTCGCCCCGGATGTCGACATCAACTCCAACCCGGACAACCCGGTGATCGGCGTGCGCAGCTTCGGCATCGATCCGGGGCGCGTCGCCCGCCACAGCGCCGCGTGGGTGCGCGGCCTTCAGTCGACGGGCATCGGGGGGAGCGCCAAGCACTTCCCCGGCCACGGCGACACCGCTCTCGACTCCCATCTCGCTCTGCCCGTCATCGACCGCTCGCTCGAGCAACTGCGTGAGCGAGAGCTGGTGCCCTTCGTCGCGGCGATCGCGGCCGGGGTGCGCACGATCATGACGTCGCACATCATGGTGCCGCAGCTCGATGCGACCTTCCCCGCGACCTTCTCCGCCGCGGTGCTGCACGGGGTCCTCCGCGAGGAGCTCGGGTTCGACGGGGTGATCGTCACCGACGCGCTCGACATGGTCGGCGCGAGCGGCGAGATCGGCATCCCCGAGGCGGCGGTGCGGGCGATTGCGGCCGGGTGCGACCTGCTCTGCATCGGCACCGACAACTCGGATGATGAGCTCGCGGCCATCGAGGAGGCTCTCGACGAGGCGGTGCGGGTGGGGCGGCTCGCACCGGACCGGCTCACCGATGCGGAGGGGAGGGTTGCGCGCCTCGCCGGGGTGTTGGCCGAGGATCGCGCTCGCATTCCCGTACCGGAATATACGGCTGGCCCGAGTTTCGCGCTGGATCGCACGATCGCCGCTTTCGACACCACCGGCTTCGATGCCGACGGCAGGCAGGTCGCCGCGCGTCAAACGATCGTCGTCCTGGAAACCGGGTCGAACATCGCCGTCGGTGCCACACCGTGGGGTGTCGCGGCGGCGGGCGCCCAGGTGCTCGTCCTGCGCGAGGGCGACTCCCTCGACCTGCCGGAGGGGACCCAACCGGTGATCGTCGGCACGGCGAACCACCGTCGCCCGTGGGTGCGGCGCCTCATCGACGACACCCGCCGCGAGCATCCGTCGACAGTCGTAGTGGACCTGGGTTGGCCGGGGGACGATCGCCGTTATGCCGATATCGCCACCTTCGGCGCGTCGCGCCACGTCGGACTCGCCCTGCTCGAATGGTTGGAATCGCAGGCGCGCTCGTGAGGGTGGGGGTCGACATCGGCGGCACTAAGACGGATGCCGTGGCCATCGACGATTCAGGCGCGATCCTGTACCAGCTGAGGGTGTCCACCGGATTCGGCGAGTCATCGGTGCTCGAGACGACCGCCGCGGTCGTCGCCGCGCTCGCCAGCGCGCTGCGGGTGCCGGTCGAGGCCTTCGAGTCCGTGGGTGTCGGTGTGCCCGGAGCCGTCGACAGCACCACCGGACGCGTCTCACACGCCGTCAACCTCGGGGTGGACGAACTCGAACTCGGGGCGCTGCTCGCCGAGTTGCTTTCAGTGCCCGTGCGGGTCGAGAACGACGTGAATGCCGCAGCGCTCGGGGCCTTCCACCTCCTCGACCTGCCGACGGATGCATCCATGGCCTACCTCAATCTCGGTACCGGCCTCGCCGCGGGCCTCGTACTCGACGGCCGGCTCTGGCGGGGCGCACGGGGGACGGCGGGGGAGATCGGCCACATCCCGGTGGACCCGGACGGGCCGCTGTGCCAGTGCGGTCAGCACGGATGTCTCGAAATGGTGGCCTCCGGATCCGCAGTGTCACGGCAGTGGCCGAGTGAGGCCGCATCGCCGGTGCACGCGCTCTTCGATGCGGCTGAGGCGGGCGAAGCGCTGGCGATCGAGGTGCGCCAGCGGTTTCTGGCCAACGTGGCCTCCGCCGTGCGGATCCTCGTGCTGAGCGTCGACGTGCAGACGGTGGTGATCGGCGGCGGCATCAGCTCCCTCGGCGATCCCCTCCTCGCCGGCATCCGGGAAGCGCTCGACGGCTGGTCGCACTCGTCTCCGTTCCTCGCGTCGCTGCGACTCTCCGAACGGGTGCGCCTCGTACCGCCGGGAACCCCGGTCTCGGCGGTCGGTGCCGCGTTCGTCGGCGCCACCGTCTACCAGAACGAACCGCTTACGAAAGGCACTGACTGATGGCTGAGATCGTGATCGTCGACGGCACTGAGGCTGCAGGCAAGCTGGCAGCGGATGCCATCCTCGCCCTGGTGGCGGCCAAATCGGATGCGGTGCTCGGCCTCGCGACGGGATCGACGCCCCTCGGAGTCTGGCGCGCCCTCGCGGGCCGCGGGGAGGACCTGTCGCGCGTGCGCGGATTCGCACTGGACGAGTACGTCGGCCTGCCCGACGGTCATCCGGAGAGCTACCGGGCCGTGATCACCCGGGAGGTGGTGGAGCCACTCGGCCTCGATGCGGCGCTCGTCACAGTTCCCGGTCATCTCGGGCCGATCGAGACCGCGGGCGAAGACTACGAACACGCGATCCGCGCCGCCGGGGGAGTGGACCTCCAGGTGCTCGGCATCGGCACTGACGGCCACATCGGCTTCAACGAACCGGGCTCGTCGTTCGAGTCACTCACCCGTGTCAAGACACTGACACAGCAGACCAGGCGTGACAACGCGCGGTTTTTCGCCTCGGTCGACGATGTTCCCGTCAACTGCATCACCCAGGGGCTCGGCACCATCCGACGCGCGCGTCACCTGGTGCTTCTCGCTTTCGGCGAGGGGAAGGCGGCGGCGATCGCGGCTGCCGTCGAGGGGCCGGTGACCGCGAGCGCACCGGGGTCCGCGATCCAGCTGCACCCGCACGTCACGGTGATCGTCGACGAGGCCGCGGCATCCGCCCTCGCCAATGTCGACTACTACCGGTACGCCTGGGCCAACAAGCCCGAGTGGGAGGGCCTCTAGCCAGCGCCCTGGACCGCCGCGGTCCTCCGCCCCCACCTACCACCTCCCGTTTTTACCACCCCCTCCGTGTTCTCACAGGGAGGTGGTCGCAAAAACGGGAGGGGGATGACGCGGCGGAGGGAGCCGGCGGGACGGGGATGACGCGGCGGAGGGAGCCCGCGGCCGGGCTAGAGCTTCTCGCCCGCAGCCCAGACCTCGGTCACCCGCCAGTCGTGGCCGAGCAGCACCGCATCCGCGGCGAAGCCCGGCGCGAGGTATCCGAACCGGTCGCCGTAGCCGAGGGCTTTCGCCGGTGTCGTGGTGAGAGCGGCCACGGCGTCACGGGGTGAGACGCCCGCCGACTCGATCGCGCAGCGCAGCGCCGCATCCTGGGTGAGGGTCGACCCGGCGATCGTGGAGGTGCCGGACAGCACGGCGAGGCCGTCCCGCACGGTCACGTTGAGGGACCCGAGGCGGTAGTCACCGTCTTTCGAGGCAGCGGCGGCCATCGCGTCGGTGATGAGGGCCACTCGGCCGGGCGCCGAACTGAAGACGAGTGCCGCGACATCCGGATGCACGTGAAGGCCGTCGAGGATCAGCTCGATGGTCACCCGCTCATCCTCGAAAGCGGCGATGATCGGTCCGGGCGCGCGGTGATGGATCGGCGGCATGGCGTTGAACACGTGAGTGAGAAGACGCGCACCGCGGTCGAATGCCTCACGCGTGAGGTCATAGCCGGCGTCGGTATGGCCGACGGCCACCGTCACTCCCACCTCCACGAGCACGTCGATCGCTTCGAGCGCCCCCTCCCGTTCCGGCGCGATCGTGATCTGCCGAAGGGTGCCCCGGGCCGCTCCGAGCAGCTCGTCGACTGCCCAGGGCAGCGGGTCGAGCAGGAACTGCGGGTTGTGGGCGCCGCGGCGATCCGAGGAGAGGAACGGCCCCTCGAGGTGGGAGCCCAACACGAGCGGATCGGATGCCGCGAGCTCGGCGATCACGCCGAGACTCTCGCGAAGCTGGGCGACGGGGTTGGCCACGAGGCTGATCACCGAGCGGGTGGTGCCGTGGGCGCGGTGCGCGTCGAGGGCAGCCGAGATCTCCTCCCCGCCGTTGTCGAAGGAGTGCCCGCCGCCGCCATGAGAGTGCAGGTCCACGAAACCGGGAACGAACCAGCGCCCACCCACGTCCACCTTCGCGTCGGCCTCGGGGTGCTGCCGTCCGGAGCCGACGGATTCGATCGTGTCGCCGCGCACGAGCATCCAGAAGTCGTCGACCTGGCCGTCGGCATCCAGCTTGCGGGCGCTGTGGAAGAGAGTTGTCATCGGTCTGTGGCCTCCTGGCCTGTCACTTCTGTGCCGGTGTCCGCCGCTTCTGCGGCGATCTCGGCGCGGCCGGCGATGACGCCGCTGACGGCGGCGGCGATGCCGAAGACCACTCCCACGACGGGGTAGCCGAGCATGAACCACACCGCGACGGCGGCGCCCATCACGAAGATCTCGACGAGGCTCCGGCCGACGACGTCGAGGGGGAACACCGCCTTCGGCGAGCGGAACAGGGCCCACACGACGGCGGCGAACAGGGGCGTCCCGATCATGAAAAACACACCGGGTAAGGGGAACGGCCACGCGAGGTAGCCCCAGAATCCCAGTGAGAACAGGGCGAAGAGTTCGAGCAACAGGCGCAGCACGTCGTTCGGTCCGATTCGGATCGCAACAGTCCCTGGCGTCGTCACCTTCCCACAGTAGCGATCCACCCCCCTATCGCCACATCGCCGATCCGGGCCGTCGCGGACCCGAGGGGTCTGCGTGCCGGCCCGCCCGTTTCCCATTCGCCCGTAGTCAGGCGAAGCCGAGCCCGACGAGGTCCCCATTCGCCCGTAGTCAGGCGAAGCCGACCCCGGCGAGGCACCCATTGACACCCCGTCGCCGGCGCAAGTAGCGTGTGCTCACGGACTGAACAGGTCTGAACAGGTGCAGCAGTGATGCCGCTTCGACCCGAGGAGAACCCCTGTGAGCACTACCGACACCCCGCGAGACACTCGAGAAGCCCGCGGCATCGAGCTCAACGGCATCAACACGATCCACGAATCCGAACGCAAGGGCAAGGCGTCCAGCCTGTTCTGGCCGTGGTTCGGTGCGAATGTGTCGGTCTTCGGTATCAGCTATGGATCGTTCATCCTCGGTTTCGGTATCTCGTTCTGGCAGGCGACCTTCGTCAGCCTGGTCGGGATCATCGTCTCGTTCCTGCTCTGCGGCATCGTGGCGCTCGCCGGCAAGAGGGGCTCGGCCCCGACCATGGTGCTCAGCCGCGCGGCATTCGGTGTGCGGGGAAACCGGGTTCCGGCCGTGCTTTCCTGGGTGCTCACCGTGGGCTGGGAGACGGCGCTGACAGCGCTCGCAGTGCTCGCGACCTCCACGGTGTTCACGGAGCTCGGTTTCGACGGTGGGACCGCGACGAAGATCGTCGCACTGATTGTGATCGCCGCGCTCATCGTGGTCGCCGGGATCGTCGGCATCGACTTCATCATGCGCCTGCAGGTATGGATCACCGTGATCACGGGAGTTCTCACGATCGTCTACATCGTGCTCGCGCTGCCCAGCATCGACTTCGCGAAGATCGCGGCCATTCCCGCCGGCCAGCCCCAGGCGGTCGTCGGCGCTCTCGTGCTCGTCATGACCGGCTTCGGTCTCGGCTGGGTCAATGCTGCGGCCGACTATTCCCGCTATCTTCCGCGATCCACCCGCAGCTCTGCCGTGGTGGGCTGGACCACGTTCGGAGCCGCCATCGCACCCATCGTGCTCGTGGTGTTCGGGCTGCTGCTCGCCGGATCATCTTCCAAGCTGAGCGATGCCATCAGCGGCGACCCGATCGGCGCGCTCACGTCGATCCTCCCGATCTGGTTCTTGATCCCGTTCGCGCTCGTCGCGGTGCTCGGCCTCGTCGGGGGCGCGGTTCTCGACATCTACTCCTCCGGTCTGGCCCTTCTCAGCGCCGGCATCCGCATCCCGCGCTTCGCCGCTGCCGGCATCGACGGCGTGGTGATGATCGTCGGCGCGATCGTGGTGGTCTTCTTCGCCACGAACTTCATCGGTCCGTTCCAGGGCTTCCTCATCACCCTCGGAGTGCCGGTCGCCGCGTGGTGCGGCGTGATGGTCGCCGACGTGATCCTCCGCCGCAAGAACTACGCGGAGGCCGAGCTCTACTCGACCACCGGGCGCTACGGCGACGTGCGCTGGGTGCCGATCCTCCTCATCCTCGTCGGCACCGGTCTCGGCTGGGGACTCGTCGTGGCCACAGCCGATGTGCCGTGGCTCAACTGGCAGGGCTACTTCCTCGGCCCGCTCGGCCTCGCGAAAGACTGGTCTTACGCCAATCTCGGGGTGCTGCTCGCCCTCCTCGTCGGCTTTCTCGGAACGCTGGTCTTCAGTCGAGGTGCCGTCCGGCGCCAGGAAGCCCTTCCGATCGAGGAGCCCGTCGAGACCGTCGTGCGATGAGCAGTCCCTGGCTCGTCGTAATCGACATGCAGGTGGTGTTCGGCGACCCGTCCAGTGCGTGGTTCACGCCCGGCTACGCCGCTATCGAGCCGACGGTCGCGCGTCTCGTTGAGCAGTTCGGCGAGCGGGTCGTGCTCACGCGATTCATCGCGCCGGAGCATCCGACCGGCGCCTGGGTGCCCTACTACGAGCAGTGGCCGTTCGCGCTCGTGCACCACACCGACCCGCTCTACGACCTGATGCCCGCGTTCGCCGGCACCGATCACCCGGTGATCTCCCGCACGACCTTCGGTAAGTGGGGTGACGAGTTGTCCACGATCATCGGGCCGGATGCCGCGGTGGTGCTCGCCGGCGTCTCGACCGACTGCTGCGTGCTCTCGACCGCGCTCGCGGCGGCAGACGCCGGAGTGCGGGTGAGCGTTGTGGAGGATGCCTGCGCCGGGCTCAGCGCCGCGGACCACCAGCGCGCCCTGGACGCGATGGCGCTCTACGCGCCGCTGATCGAGATTACGACCGCGGATGCCGTGCTCTCATGACCCCCGGCGGTCCGAGGGTATCCGGCCTCAAGCACGAGGAGATCGCCCGCATCCTCACCGACGAGATCCGCGATGGGAGAGTCGGATACGGGCTGCGGCTGCCGGGCGAGACGACCCTCGCCGAGAGGTTCTCGGTGAGCCGCAATACCGTGCGGGCCGCGCTCACCCAACTCGGGCGCGCCGGGCTCATCAGCACCCGCTCGGGCAAGGGCTCGTTCGTCACCTACGACGGCCGCCCCCTCAACGTGCGACTCGGGTGGGCGCGTGCGCTGCAGGAGCAGGGGCTCGACACGACGGTGCGGGTCGTGCGAGCCGAAGAGGTGGAGGATGCCGCGCTCGCGGCGGACCTCGGCGAACCGAGCACGCACTTCATCGCCATCGACCGCCTTCGCTCGATCGTGGACGGCCCGGTGATCTCTTACGAGCGCTCCCGCGTGCGGTCGATCCCGCGGGTGGCCGACGCTGTCGCGGCGGGCCAGGCGGCGGGTTCCCTCACCCGGATGCTGCTCGATGCCGACCTCGTCGCGTCCACTGGCGAACAGTGGGTGGAGGTGCGGATGATCGGTCAGACCGAGGCGGCCATGCTCGAGCGGGAGCCCGGCGCCGCCTTCCTCTGGTCGCGCTGCGTCACCCGCAACACCGTCGGCGAGCTCGTCGAACACGTGGAGAGCCTGCTCGATCCCGCCCATTTCAGTCTGCATTTCCAGTTCACGGCCCACGAGTGACCGCGCGCGACCACGCCGTCGGCGCCCTGTACGGCCTCGCTATCGGCGACGCCCTCGGCATGCCGACCCAGCTGATGTCCCGCGGGGAGATAGCGAGCCGCTACGGCGTCATTGATCGTTTCCGGGCCGCGGACGCCGGGCATCCGCTGGCCGGAGGGCTGCCCGCCGGGCACATCACCGACGACACCGAACAGGCGCTGCTGCTTGCCCGGTTGCTGAAGGAGGGGAGCGGACGGGTGGATGCCGGCGTCTTCGCCCGGGCACTGGTGGAGTGGGAGGACGACATGCGGGCCCGTGGTTCGCAGGACCTCCTCGGACCCTCGACCAAGCGGGCGGTGCAGGCCGTGCTCGACGGCGAGCCGCTCGCGACGGCGGGGCGGTACGGCACGACGAACGGTGCGGCCATGCGGGTGACACCGGTGGGCATCGCCCGCCGATGGCAGCCTGTTGACACGCTGGTGGATCTCGTCGCCGCGACCAGCATCGTCTCGCACAATACCGGGGTCGCGATCGCCGGAGCGTCGGCTGTCGCCGCCGCGATCAGCGCCGGTATCGATGGCGCACCGCTCGAGTCGGCCTTCGCTGCCGCGATCGAGGCCGCACGCCTCGGTGCGACTCGGGGCTACTGGGTAGCCGCGGCGGATGTCGCGGCACGCATCCGTCTCGCTCTCGATCTGGCCGACCCCTCCGACCCCGGGGCCTCCCTCACTCGCCTGTACGAGGTCGTCGGCACGAGCCTTCTCACCCAGGAGTCGGTGCCGGCCGCCTTCGGCATCCTCGCCACCTTTCCCGACGACCCCTGGCGGGCCGTCTGCGCTGCCGCCTCGCTTGGCGGCGACAGTGACACCGTCGCGGCGATGGCCGGGGCGATGGGCGGGGCCGTCTTCGGCACGGCCGGCTTTCCGCACGACGCCCGGGACACCGTCATCGCGGTGAACGACCTCGACCTCGAGGCTGTCGCCGACGGACTGTTGGCCCTGCGGTGAGCCCGCCACGCCTGGTGAGTGTCGGCAACGTGATCGTGGACGTGACCCTGAGCATCCCCGCCCTGCCCGAGCGCGGGGGTGACGTGGTCGCGCGTGACACCGGCACCACTCCGGGAGGCGCGTTCAACACGCTCGTCGCGGCGGTACGCCAGGGCCTGGCCGCCGCCTACGCGGGTGGCCACGGAACGGGGCCCTTCGGCGACCGGGTGCGATCGGCCCTCGAGGCGGAGGGGATCGCGGTGCTGCTCGATCGGTCGACCGCGTCCGACACCGGATTCGACATCGCCCTGATCGACGACGAGGGGGAGCGCACCTTCGTGACTGCCTTCGGGGCCGAGGTCTCGCTCGGCGCACGCGATCTCGCGGGCATCCACCTTCGGGCTGCGGATCTAGTTCACGTCTCGGGCTATGGCCTGCTCGAGGTCACGAACGCCGCGGTGCTCGCGCCTTGGGTCTCGGCGATCCCGCCCGGGCACACGGTGTTGCTCGATCCGGGTCCGCTCGGCGGCGATATCCCCGCGACCGTGCTTGCGAGCGTCGCCGGCCGGGCGGACTGGCTCAGCTGCAACCTCCGAGAGGCTCTCGCCCTGAGCGGGACGACGGATGCCCGGGCGGCGGCCGTCGCCCTCCGCGAGACCTGGCGCGCTGTCGTCATCCGTCTCGGTCCGGAGGGCTGCCTCGTCGCCCTCGACGACCTCGAGTCGGTGCCCGGTTTCGCCGTGGAGGCCCTCGACACCAACGGGGCGGGCGACGCTCACACGGGAGCGTTCCTCGCCGGTCTCGCCGCAGGGGAGTCGCCGCGGGACGCCGCACTGCGGGCAAACGCCTGCGCCGCGCTTGCCGTCACCCGCCGAGGGCCGGCGACCGCACCGACCGCCGCCGAGGTGCAGGCGCTCCTCGACGCGGGCCGCTAGGGCTGCAGCCGCTCCAGGGACCAGCCGCCGTCGACCGCCGTGAACACCAGGCGATCGTGAAGTCGCGAGGTGCGTCCCTGCCAGAATTCGATCGAGCTCGGCACCACGCGGAATCCCCCCCAGTGCTCCGGGCGCGGCACTACCGAACCTTCCGGATAGCGCGACTCGAGCTCCCGCATCCGGTCTTCGAGCACCTGGCGGGAGGCGACCGGCTCCGACTGCTCGCTCGCGAGGGCGGCGAGGCGGGACCCATGGGGACGGGACGCGAAGTAGGCGTCGGAGGTGGCGGCATCCGCGCGGTGGGCGATCCCACGCACGATCACCTGCCGGGTCAGTGCGTACCAGGGGAAGAGCAGCGACACGTTCGGATGCGCGGACAGCGCCCGCCCTTTGTGCGAGCGGTAGTTCGTCACGAACTCGAAGGCCCCGGCGTCGAGCCCCTTGAGCAGCACTGTGCGGCTGCTCGGCGTGCCGTCGGCATCCACGGTGCTCAGCACCATCGCGTTCGGCTCGAAGATCTGCGCCTCCTCGGCGGCGGTGAGCCAGGCCGCGAACTGGGCCATCGGGTCGCGCAGCACGTCCGATTCCGAGAGGCCGGTCGATCCGTAGTCCGTGTGTCGTTCGAGTGAGCTCATCTGCCGATCCTAGGCACCCCGGCTGGCAGCGCTACTTGAAGATGATGGTGCGGGCGCCGTCGCGAAGCACGCGATTCTCGGCGAACCACTTGACCGCCTGGGTGAGGGTGCGGGACTCCTCGTCCTGCCCGATCGCCATCAGCTCGGCCGGCGTGCTCGAGTGGTCGACCCGCACGACGTTCTGCTCGATGATCGGCCCCTCGTCGAGGTCGCTCGTCACGAAGTGCGCGGTCGCACCGATCAGCTTCACGCCGCGCGCGTGTGCCTGGCGATAGGGATTCGCGCCCTTGAATCCCGGCAGGAAGGAATGGTGGATGTTGATGATGCGTCCCGAAAGACGCTCGCAGAGCGCCGGGGAGAGGATCTGCATGTACCGCGCGAGCACCACGAGCTCGATGTCGAACTGCTCGACCGCATCGAGGATCCGGTCCTCGAAGGCGAGCTTCTGCCCTTCGGAGGTCACCGGGTGCGACTCGAAGGGAACGCCGTAGAACTCGGCGAGGCCGCCGAGGTCCGGGTGGTTGCTCAGCACAAGGGGCAGCTCCACCGGAAGCTGACCGGCGCGCTGGCGGAACAGCAGGTCGCCGAGGCAGTGGGCGGCTTTGGAGACCAGCACGAGTGTGCGCAGCGGGCGGCCGACGACATCCAGGGTCCAGGTCGCGTCGTAGTGGGTGGTGACGGGCAGGATCGCCGCTTCGAAGGCCTCGCGGGTCACGGCGGACTCGACCTGCAGCCTGATGAAGAAGGTTCCCGTGTCGGCACTCGAGAACTGCTGCGACTCGGTGATGTTGCCGCCGGCGGTGACGATGGCCCCGCTGATGGCATGCACGATGCCGGGCCGGTCCGAGCAGACGAGGGTCAGCACCCAGTGGGTCGATAGCGCAGAGGTCACCCGCCTAGGTTATTGCCTCCCCCGCGCCCGATTGGGCAGAGATGGCCCTACTCTGGAGAGGATGTCGCATGAGCCGCGGCCTCCCGCGGACGGCGATACGTTCCACCCCTTCCTCGAACGGACTTCCGGTCCCATGACCGCGCCACGACCGACAGCCCCCTTCCCCTATTTCGCCCTCTTGACCGTTGCGGTGGCGATCTTCCTCAGCGTCACCACCGAGATGCTGCCCACCGGTCTCCTGCCGGAGATGAGTGCGGATCTGCACGTGAGCGAATCCCTCATCGGGGCCACGGTGTCGGTGTTCGCCTTCACCGTCGTGCTCTCGTCGACCGGGCTCACGGTGCTCACCCGGCGCATCCCGCGCCATGCTCTCGTCGTGTCCGTGCTGCTCATTCTCGCGGTCAGCACCGTCGTCACCGCGATGGCGCCGAACTACGGCGTGCTCCTAGCGGCTCGAATCCTCGGCGGACTCGCCCACGGTGTGTTCTGGTCGGTGGTGGGGGCGTACTCCGCCTACCTCGTGCCGAAGCACCAGGTCGGTCGAGCAGTCTCCATCACACTCGGCGGCGGCTCACTCGCCTTCGTGCTCGGAGTGCCGATCGGCACCGCTCTCGGCCAGGCCATCGGATGGCGGGCGAGCTTCCTTGCTCTCGGTGTGCTGCTCGTGATCGGCGCCGGGTTCGTCTATCGGTTCCTTCCCCGGGTGGAGCATCTCGCCGGTCCCAGCGTCGTCGGTACGGCAACCGGCGGCATCACTGTGCTCGACGGGGAGTTCCGCAGTTCGACTGTGCCGCGGCGGGATCATTCGATCATGGCCGTGGTCTTCGTCTGTGTGATCGCCGCCATCACCATGATCGGCCAGTACAGCTTCTACACCTTTGTCGCCCCGTACCTCACGCGCGCGGTCGGACTCGACGAATCGGCGGTGAGCCCCGCGCTCTTCGCCTATGGGATCGCCGGGGTGCTCTCGCTGGTGCTGGTGGCCTTCGTGCTCGGCCGGCGCCCGAACCTCGGCCTCGTGGTCGCCCTCGTCGCGCTGCTGGCGGCGGTGCTCGTGCTCGGGCTCAGGCCGCAGCTGCTGCCCGCATCCCTCCCCGCCTTCTTCCTGTGGGGGTTGGCCATCGGTGTCATTCCGCCGCTTCTGCAGACGAGGATGCTGCACGCGGCTCCCGCGCGCTTCCGGGAGACCGCGAGCGCGTTCTACACCACCGCGTTCAACGTCGGCATCGGCGGCGGTGCCCTCCTCGGGTCCCTGCTTCTCGGCACTCTCGGGCTCGCCGCGCTCCCGTTCGCTTTCGCGGGCATCCTCGTGCTGTCGATCGCGCTCGTGCTCGCCTCAGACGCCATCCTGCGCCAGCGCCCGCCGCGTCGCGTGCTCGACCACTGACGGTTCTGGCCGGGGTCTCCCGGCGCGAAGTGCACTCTTTTGCGGGTGTCCCCGGCCGGCAACCCGCAAAAGAGTGCAACTCGATGGCGAGGGCCATGCGAGCGGGAATTCATCGAACAGGGGCCCGCCGCGACACTCTGAGGAAGCCCCCAGGTGCACCATCCCCTTCGGCCCGGTACACTCGAAAGCGTCACGACTGGCGTTCGGATGGGCATCCATCAGGGAGTGACTTTCCTCCAAGTTTCGGCCGTTCGCCTGGGCCGAACCGGATAACCTTTTTCCTGATCCGGTCATGCCAAGAGGAGTCATCCAGATGCCCACTAGCTTCAATTCACCCCGCAGCTTCAATTCACCGCTCAGTGACGTCGATCCCGAGATCGCCCGCGTTCTCGAGCAGGAGCTCGACCGCCAGCGCGGCACGCTCGAGATGATCGCGAGCGAGAACTTCGTGCCCCGCGCGGTGCTCGAGGCTCAGGGTTCGGTCCTCACCAACAAGTACGCCGAGGGCTACCCCGGTCGTCGCTACTACGGCGGCTGCGAATTCGTGGATGTCGCGGAGACCCTCGCCATCTCCCGGGCGAAGAGCCTCTTCGGCGCGGCCTACGCCAACGTACAGCCGCACTCCGGGGCGTCCGCCAACGCGGCCGTTCTCGCCGCGATCGCGAGCCCCGGCGACCGCATCCTCGGCCTTGAGCTCGCCCACGGCGGCCACCTCACCCACGGTATGAAGCTCAACTTCTCTGGCAAGCTCTACGAAGCCCACGCCTACGGGGTGGATCCGCAGACCTTCCTCATCGACATGGACGTCGTGCGCGAGAAGGCCCTCGAGACCCGCCCGCACGTGCTCATCGCCGGATGGAGCGCCTACCCGCGCCAGCTCGACTTCGCCGCCTTCCGCGCCATCGCGGATGAGGTGGGAGCCACCCTCTGGGTGGACATGGCGCACTTCGCCGGGCTCGTCGCCGCCGGGCTGCACCCCAACCCCGTGCAGCACGCGCACGTCACCTCCTCCACGGTGCACAAGACCATCGGCGGACCGCGCTCCGGCTTCATCCTCAACAACGACCTCGAGCTGCAGAAGAAGATCAACTCCAACGTCTTCCCCGGCCAGCAGGGCGGGCCGCTCATGCACGTGATAGCCGCGAAGGCGACGGCATTCAAGCTGGCCGCCGAGCCCGAGTTCAAGGATCGCCAGGAGCGCACCATCCGCGGTGCCCAGATCCTGGCCGAGCGTCTGACCGCGGCGGATGCCACCGCTGCGGGCATCGACGTGCTCACCGGTGGCACCGACGTGCACCTCGTGCTCGTCGACCTGCGCAACGCGGCGATCCACGGCCAGGAGGCGGAGGACATCCTGCACTCGGTGGGCATCACCGTGAACCGCAACGCCGTGCCGTTCGACCCGCGCCCGCCGATGACGCCGTCCGGAGTGCGCATCGGCACGCCGGCGCTCGCGACCCGCGGGTTCGGCGACGAGGAGTTCACCGAGGTCGCCGACATCATCGCCAACGCCCTCAAGCCGACCCCGGATGTCGCGGCCCTCCGCGCCCGCGTGCTGAAGCTCACCGACGGCTACCCGCTCTACCCGGGTCTCGTCTCGCCCGGCACCTGGGCCTGACAGCGGCGGCCGTCGTGCGCGCCGCGGGTCTCGCTCCCTACCGGCACGGCCGACCGATTCTGACGAATCGGTCGGAACCGGCGGCGTGGGCCCACGCGTCCTCGTGCCTCGGGAGCTACTCGACCGGAAGTGTATGACGTGTCGAGACCGACGATGGACGGAACAATCGTGAAGGAGAAGCCATGACCGCAGTGCGCATGGACGGAGTCGCGACCGCGTCGGCCGTCAAGAACGAACTCATCGATCGCATCGCGGCGCTCAAGGCCCGCGGCATCCGTCCGGGCCTCGGCACCCTGCTTGTGGGCAGCGACCCGGGATCCCTGTCCTACGTCGCCGGCAAACACCGCGACAGCGTCGAGCTCGGCATCGAGTCGATCCGGGTGGACCTGCGCGCGGACGCGACCGAAAACGAGGTGCGGGCGGCCATCCTCGAGCTGAACGCGAATCCGGCCGTCACCGGCTACATCATCCAGCTGCCCCTGCCCGCCGGCATCGACGAGAACGCGATGCTCGAGCTCATGGACCCGGCCAAGGATGCCGACGGCCTGCACCCCACGAACCTCGGCCGGCTGGTGCTCGGGGTCGGCGGCGACCTCGACTCGCCCCTGCCCTGCACTCCCGCCGGACTCGTCGAGATGCTGCGCCGCTATGAGGTGCCGATCGCCGGCAAGCACGTGGTCGTGATCGGTCGTGGCCTCACCGTCGGCAGACCGCTCGGTCTCCTGCTCACCAACAAGGGAGTGGATGCCACGGTCACGCTCACGCATTCCCGCACCGTGGATCTCGCCGCCGAAGTGCGCCGGGCCGACATCGTGATCGCGGCGGTCGGTGTGCCCGGGCTCGTGAAAGCGGACTGGGTGAAGCCCGGTGCCGCGGTGCTCGACGTCGGGATCACCCGTGTCGTCAACCCCGAGACCGGCAAGGCCCGCCTCATCGGCGACATCGACCCCGGCGTCGCCGAAGTGGCGGCATTCCTCTCGCCGGTGCCCGGCGGAGTGGGTCCGATGACCCGCGCCATGCTCATGGTCAACGTCGTCGCTGCGGCAGAACGACTGTGAGCGGGGCCGGGCGTACCGTGCCGACCCGGATGCCGGAGAAGTTCGTGCAGCCCGACCTCGCCGCGCTCGCCGCCCTCGTGCGCGACGCGCGCGTCGGACACTTCGCCTTCGTGGAGGACGGCCAGCCGCGCGTGCTGCCGGTCGCTATCGTGGCGGATGGCGCAGAGATCCTGCTGCACGGATCCTCCGGCTCGCACTGGCTGCGTCTGCTCGCCACGGGCATCCCGGTCGCGCTCTCGGTGACCGCGATCGATGCGCTCGTCGTGGCGCGTTCCGCCTTCGAGTCGTCGATGAATTACCGCAGCGCTGTGCTCTTCGGGCACTGCGCGCCGACCGCCGACACGGTGCCCGCGCTCGATCTCGTGACCGACGGACTCATCCCCGGCAGGGTCGCCGAACTTCGACCGCACTCGGCGAAGGAACTCGCCGCGACCCTTGTGCTGCGGATGACCGTCGACGAGTGGACGCTCAAGGTGTCCGACGGCTGGCCGGAGGACGGACCGGCGGATGTCGCTGGCCCCGCCTGGGCGGGCATCCTGCCGCTCCGCACCGGGTACACCGGCGCCATCCCGACTCCGGATCTCGCCCCCGGCATCCCCGAGCCCGAGTCGGTGCGCGCACTCCTCGGGTAGTGAGCTCGGGCGGAGCTACTCGCCGACGTAGCCGATCGTGCAGGCATAGCCCGTCGCGGCCTGGGTCGGATCCCAGCCCGCCACGTCCTGCACCGTCGTCTTCGCTGCATCCGTCAGAGTCACCTTGCAGGCCTCGATGGTGGAATTCGAATCCGCCGGCACGCTGAAGCCGTAGAGGGCGTACTTCCAGCTGCTGAGGTCCGGGCCCGGGTTGCCGCTCTCGAAGTCGGCGATCGCGCGACCGCTGCCCGATGTGGTCCAGGTGAAGCCGCTCGAACACGGATGCGCGGCATCGGAGGGTGCGATGCCCTTGCCGGTCACGGACTGGCCGAAGTAGACGTTGCCGAGAGTCACGTCGATCGGGTAGACGAAGGCCTTCCCGCTGGTGCTGGAGGCGAGGTCCATAGCGAGGAGGATGCTGCCGTTGGCGGCCAGCGTGTCCGCGGTGACCGGCGTCGTGCCGACACCGGTGCCGCAGGCGCTCACGAATTCGCTGACGAGGGACTTGGCTGAGCTGTCACTGTAGGGCAGAGGCTTGTGGGCGGTGAGCTCGATCGCGATGGTATTGCCGGTCTTGTCCCGCACGTTCGCCTGGATCGTGAAGAGCACGTCCTTCGGGGCGGGCGCGGCACTCGAACTCGCCGAGGGGGTGGGCGTCGTCGAGGGCGAGGCGGTCGGACCGGCGTTCGTCGCCGACCCGCTACATCCCGCGAGCACCGCGATGAGGAGGGTGCCGGTGAACACACCGAGGATCGACTTGGCTCTCACTGGTGCTCCTGCGTGCTCGGGGGGATCAGTTCTCGCGCGAGGCTCCCTGCGCGGCCGTCACGACGAAGGTATCAGGCTGGCCGAATCCATGTTCCGCGAATGCGCCGTCGATCGCAACCTGGAGGCGGGAAAGTTCATCCGATCGGATGAGGGCGATCGCCGCGCCGCCGAAGCCCCCGCCGGTCATCCGGGCGCCGATCGCACCGTTGGCCTGTGCCGTCTCCACCGCGAGGTCGAGTTCGCGGACGGAGATCTCGAAATCGTCGCGCATCGAGCGGTGCGAGGCGTCGAGCAGGTCGCCGATGCCCGCCGGGCCGATCGTGCGCAGCACATCGACCGTGTCGAGGACGCGCTGGTTCTCGGTCACCACGTGGCGCACGCGGCGGAAAGTCACGTCGTCGAGGATCTCGCGGGCACGGGGGAGGTCGTCGACCGTCACGTCGCGAAGGGACTCGACCCCGAGCATCCGCGCTCCGAGTTCGCAGGATGCCCGGCGCTCGGCATAGCCGCCGGTGGAGTGGTCGTGGCTGACCCCCGTGTCGATGATCAACAGCACGAGGCCGGCGGCTTCCAGTCCGAGGTCCACGATCTCGGACTCGAGGCTCCGGCAGTCGAGGAACACCGCGCTGTCTTTCTGCCCGAGGAGGGACGCGGACTGGTCCATGATGCCGGTCGGGGCGCCCACGACCACGTTCTCGGCCCGCTGCCCGACCTGTGCGAGCACCGGGCGGGAGAGGGTGAGCCGCCAGACGTCGTTCAGGGCGATGGCCACCGCGCTCTCGATGGCGGCGGAGGAAGAGAGACCAGCACCCACCGGAACGTCGGACTCGATGAAGATGTCCACGCCGGGAACCGCAGCGAGGTCGGCCCCGTGTTCGCTGAGGGCCCAGGCCACTCCGAGTGGGTAGGCGCTCCAGCCGTGGAGGGCGCCGGGGGCGAGCTCGGCGAGGGGGATCTCTACGACCTCGTCAGCGAAGGAACTCGCGACCCGGATGACGCGGTCCTCGCGAAGCCCGAGCGCGACGAAGGTGCGGCGGTTGATCGCGAAGGGCAGCACGAAGCCGAGGTTGTAGTCGGTGTGCTCGCCGATGAGGTTGACCCGGCCGGGTGCAGACCACTGGCCGGCCGGCTCGTAGCCGTACAGCTCGAGGAACTTCGCCTGTACGTCGTCGCGGATGTCGATCTCGGTCACTGGGGGTCCTTTACTCTGCTGAGGGCGTCGCGCACGAAGGCGGCCGTCTGCTCGGGGGTGACATCGCCGATCCAGGCGCCCATGGCGGCCTCGGACCCGGCGAGATACTTCAGTTTGCTCTCGGCGCGGCGCGGCGAGGTGACCTGCAACATCAGGCGGATGTCGTCACGACCGGTCGAGACCGGTGCCTGGTGCCACGCAGCGATGTAGGGCGTGGGGGTGTCGTAGAGCTCGTCGATGCCGCGAAGCAGCCGGAGGTAGAGTCCGGCAAGCTCATCGCGCTCCGCGGTCGAGGTCGCCGCGAAGTCGGGCACATGGCGATGGGGAAGCATGTGTACCTCGATGGGCCAGCGGGCGGCGAAGGGCACGAAGGCCGTCCAGTGCTCACCGCGGAGCACGACCCGGTCGGAGGCGGACTCGAACTCCAGGATCGACGCGAACAAGTCCGGCCCGAAGCGGGCGATCGAGTCGAGCAGGCGGGTCGTCCGCGGCGTGATGTACGGGTAGGCGTAGATCTGCCCGTGCGGATGCCGCAGGGTGACGCCGATGGCCTCGCCGCGGTTCTCGAAGGGGAAGACCTGCTGCACGCCCGGCAACGCCGACAGCGCCTCGGTGCGATCGGCCCAGGCCTCGATCACCGTGCGAGCCCGAGAGCGACTGACGCTGCCGAACGCCCCCTCGTGTTCC
Source organism: Lacisediminihabitans sp. FW035 (assembly GCF_054880895.1). Classification (NCBI taxonomy): domain Bacteria; kingdom Bacillati; phylum Actinomycetota; class Actinomycetes; order Micrococcales; family Microbacteriaceae; genus Lacisediminihabitans; species Lacisediminihabitans sp. FW035. The sequence goes on along the minus strand of NZ_CM142187.1, from coordinate 3,276,958 downwards.
GGGCTGAAGGAGACGACTTCGCAGCGGCCGATCGACGGGAGCGTTCGCCCGAGCCCGATGCTCGTGAGCTCGGCGCTGTCGAAGGCGGCCGCGATGTCGGGGCCGAAACTCGGGGAGCGGTTCTCGATGACGGCGACGTCATAGGCATCCGGGATCTCGGAGGGGTTCGTGGCGCTCGCCGGGGCGAGCGGATCCTGGTCGGCGGGGGGCAGGAACACTCGATTCTGGCGCGAAGAGGCGATCGAGATCCATTCCCCCGTGAGCGGATCCTGCCTCATCGAGGCGGTGGCGGGACGCGGATCGAGCTGGCGGGCATCCGGGGCACGATCCGCCGGAAGGGTGGTGTCCGCGTCGTCGAAGTAGATGAGCTCCCGGCCATCGGCCAGGAGGTATTCGCGTTTGACGATCGCTGGCATGGCCACCTCGCAATTGGGTTGTGAAAACACAGAAACGTTACCGGCGATTGACAAGAAAACGCAAGTAATCGAAGATGAGCGCATGCCAGAATCGTTCTCGCGCCCACCGGCCGCGGCCCGGCGCGAGCAGATCCTGGCGATCGTCGAGGAGCGGGGCTTCGCGAAGGTCGGCGAGTTGAGTCGGCTGTTCGGCACTTCCGAGGTCACCGTGCGTGCGGATCTCGATGCCCTCGCCGGCATCGGTGCGGTGCACCGGGTGCACGGTGGAGCGGTGCCCGGCGGGGCAACCGCCGGCCGATCCCCGGGCCTCGAGAGCCCGTTCGAGCAGTCGATGCTCGCGGGTTCCGTCGAGAAGGCGCGCATCGGTCGCGCCGCGGCAGCACTCGTGCAGTCGCACCAGGCGATCGTGCTCGACGTCGGCACCACGACCTCCGCGATCGCGACGGCCCTTCTCGAGCGTGACGACCTGCAGGGCGTCGTCGTGATCACCAACGCCCTCAACATCGCACTGTTGCTCGAGCCGGTCATTCCGCGGTTCACCGTCGTCGTGACAGGGGGCACGGTGAGGCCGCTTCAGCACTCCCTGGTCGATCCGCTTGCGGGCGTGGTATTCGATCGCATCCGCGCCGACCTGGCCTTCATCGGCTGCAGCGGCGTCGACGCCGTCTCGGGCATCACCAACGTCAACCTGCCGGAGGCGGACCTCAAGAGGCGGATGCTCGAGGCATCCGCCCGCTGCATCGTGGTAGCCGACAGCTCGAAGCTCGGTGTCACCCAGCAGAGTCGGGTCGCCCCCATCGGCGAGATCGAGACCCTCATCACCGGGGTCGAAGCCGATGCGGGCCAACTCCGACGCCTCGAAGCCACGGGCCTCCGCATTGTGCTGGCCGCGTAGCCCGGCTCGCTAGGCTGGCCGCATGCGTGCCCCCACCGGAGAACAGTTCGCCCTCTCGAGGACCACCCCGCACGGAGAGGCCGTCGCGGTCATCACGGAGGTCGCCGCATCGCTCCGGGTGCTCTCGATCGGCGGGATCGACCTCACCGAGCCCTATCCCGAAGACGCGGTGCCGCCCTTCGGCGATGGCATCGTGCTCGTGCCCTGGCCCAATCGCGTCGAGGACGGCGTGTGGATCCACGAGGGAGCGGCGCAGGTTCTCGACATCACCGAGCCGGCGCTGCACAACGCCCTGCACGGCCTGCTCAGAGACCGGCCGTACTCCGTGGTGGAACGCACACCGGATGCCGTGATGCTGGCCGCCACGGTGCACCCGACCCGCGGGTACCCCTTCACCCTCGACACGACGGTGCGGTACGAATTGGGTGACGACGGCATCCGCGTGACCCACGGTGTGGTCAATGCGGGGGAGACGCGCGCACCCTACGCCGTGGGCACCCATCCGTTCCTGCGCCTCGGCGAGGTGCCGACCTACGAGCTCACCCTCGCCGTCGCGGCGGGAACACGGTTCGAGACGGATGCCCGGCTCAACCCGATCCGGGAGGCCTCCGTCGACGGCACCGACTACGACCTGCGCGACGGTCGGCTGGTGGCCGGCCTCGATCTCGACGATGCCTTCGGTGGCGTCACCTCGGTGGACGGCGTGAGCCGCCATCGCCTCACCGCGCCGGACGGCCGATTCGTCGAGCTGTGGCAGGAGTCGGACTTCGCCTATGTACAGGTGTTCACCACCCGCATCTTCCCCAAGGACGGCGGTCTCGGCACCGCGATCGCCGTCGAGCCGATGACCGCTCCGCCCAACGCCTTCAACAGCGGCCAGGGCCTGCGCTGGCTTGAACCGGCGGAGAGCTGGTCGGGTTCGTGGGGCATCCGCTATTCTGGAGGCAACGAAGGGGAGTAGTTCCCTCGCGCCGGGTCACTGCGACCGGCGTAGTCGGGAGTATCGACATACTGGCGGGTCACCATGACCGGCCCGGTACCCCACCGTAGCGACCTCGGCCGCCGCGGCGAACGAGACCTTCGGTCCGATAGTGATCCCCGGCGACGCCAGGGATTCACGCGACCGAAAGGATCCCCGTGAGCGCCACGCGCCCGGATTCACCCCCCGCCCCCTCCTCGTCGGATCTCCGTCGCTGGCGCCAGTACCTCGCCGACGAGAAGGCCGAGGCCGCCGTCTATCGCGATCTCGCCGGTCGTCGTGACGGGGAGGAGCGGGAGATCCTTCTCGCCCTCGCCGAGGCCGAAGGCCGGCACGAACAGCACTGGTTCGACCTGCTCGGCGACAGAGTCGGCAAGCCGCGGCGCGGCGACTTCCGCACCCGGTCGCTCGGCTTCCTCGCCCGGCGGTTCGGATCGGTCTTCGTGCTCGCCCTCGCGCAGCGGGCAGAGGCGCGCTCTCCCTACGACTCGGACTCGGATGCCACGGCCGCAATGGCCGCCGACGAACGCATCCATGCCGAGGTGGTTCGGGGACTCGCCGAGCGCGGACGCAACCGGCTGTCCGGTACCTTCCGTGCCGCGGTGTTCGGGGCCAATGACGGACTCGTCTCCAACCTCGCCCTGGTGATCGGCATCAGCGCGAGCGGTGTGCCCAACCATGTGGTGCTGCTCACCGGCGTCGCAGGCCTCCTCGCCGGTGCCCTGTCGATGGGGGCGGGGGAGTACGTGTCGGTGCGGTCCCAGCGGGAGTTGCTCGAGGCATCCACCCCTGACCCCGAGAGCAACAGGGCGCTCCCGCACCTCGATGTGGACGCCAACGAACTCGCGCTCGTCTACCGGGCACGCGGTATGACGACCGAGGAGGCGGCGTCCCGGGCCACCGAGGTATTGCACGATCACAGCCTCGCCGAGTCGGAGGGCGCCGTCGACACGCACGAAGCCGTCGGCACCGGATTCGGCGCCGCGATCTCGAGCTTCTGCTTCTTCGCCTCCGGGGCGATCATCCCGGTGCTGCCCTACCTGTTCGGGTTGCAGGGGATCGCGGCACTCCTCGTCGCAGCCGTACTCGTCGGTCTCGCGCTGCTCGGAACGGGTGCGGTCGTCGGCCTGCTCTCCGGGGGCCCGCCCCTTCGTCGCGCCCTCCGCCAGCTCGCAATCGGCTACGGTGCCGCGGCCGTCACCTACCTGCTCGGCCTGCTCTTCGGCACGACGACGGGATAGCACAGCGGAGCGTCAGGCGCGCTGCCAGAGCTCGATGCGGTTGCCCTCGGGGTCGGTGACCCAACCGAATCGACCCACGCCGTCCATCTCCTGCACCTCGTCCGCGACATCCGCTCCCGCCGCGCGCAGCTGGGCGAGCATCGCGTCGAGGTCGCTCACCCGGAAATTGAGCATCGTCTGCTGCGAGCGCGAGCCGAAGTAGTCGGTCTCTGACTCGAAGGTCGCGAATACCGTCGGCCCGTCCTGCTGGTGCCACTGGCCATACTGGTCGGCATCCAGCCCGAGACGATCGCGATACCAGGCACCGAGAGCCGCCGGATCGGCCGCCCGAATGAAGTGCCCACCGATTCCTAGTACACGTTCCATGGCGTCAGCCTCCCACGCCCCCGATCGGAACGGCACCCCTAAGGCTTGAGGATGCGCACCCGGCTGAGCGCGAACACCGCGAGCCCGAACAGCACGGTGAAGGCCGCGATCGCGATGCAGTAGAGCGCCACCGAGCCGTAGCCGGTGTCGGGGTTGAGGAACGGATAGGGCACCCAACCATCCGTGGCCCCGCGGATGAGGATCACGACCAGCCACACGATCGGGTAGATGAGCACGATCCAGAGCTTGTTGTACGGCAGCTTCTTGCGGTCGGCGAACAGCACCCAGTCCACCAGTGCATAGATCGGGATGATGACATGGAGGATGTCGCTCGACCACCGGAGGTCGAATGACCCTGCGAGCGACGCCCCCGCCAGCAGCGTGTTGTAGACGAGCCCGACGATCACGATGATCGTTGTGGCGACCGCGCGCAGGTAGATCACCCAGGTCGGTTGCTTCTTGCGGCTGAGGATGAAATAGGCCGACGCCAGGAAGGCGACCATCGTGATGATGTTGCTCTGGATGGTGAAGTACCCGAAGAAATTGAACGGATTGATCGTCGTACGCTCAGCGCTGTAGGCGAGTTGGCCGATGATGGCGATCAAGATCGCGAGGCCGGCGACGAGCCGCAGGAGTCCGAAGAGTCGCTTCATGGTGATCCGCCAATCGAGAGGGGCGCCGCTGCGGGCTGCTGTAGAACCGAGCGTATCGTGTCCAAACGGTCCCGCAGCAGAGGCCTTACTCGACGTTTCTCGAGGCTATGGCTTGTCGCTGGACTCGCCGCGATGCTCGGTTTCGTCGCTCAACTGAAGGCCAGAGGGTCTTCCCGCTGCCAGAAGCAACGACTCGACCCAGACGCGATTGATTCCCGCCGGCCGTGACCCGCTGAAGAAGAAGTGGAGGCGGATACCGTTGTCTATCCAAATAGCATGACGACCACTGCCGCGCTCCATCGGCTGTGTCCATGACAGGAAGAAATTCTCGCCCCGCCGCAACTTCGTACTGATCACGATCTGCAGATGGCTGAGGAGCCGGTCATCGAGTTCGAATTCGCTGTCGCCGTAGTAGAGAACACCCACGGAATCCCCTCGCAGTAAGTGGCAGCAGGAGTGTTCCTGCTGCTTGCAGAGTAGTCGCCGTCGGGGCGGTCGATTGCCGGGCGTACCCTAGACCTGCCGACGATTGCCGGCGTGATCACCCCCTCAGGTTAGGAAACCAGTGATAGTCAACCGGCTCACCGTCGACGGGCGCGACTATTTCCTTCCCGACCCTGTCACCGCACTCAAAGCGCGCATTCTCGAAGCGATTCAGGCCGGAGGTGGCTATGTGACAATTCCGCCCCTGAAATCGGGCACCGGAATCGAGATTCTCTTTTCGCCCGGAATGCCCGTGTTGTGGACTCAGCTCGATGTCGGGGGCGATTCTGGGGCAGAGCCGCTGCCGGAGGCGAATCCTGCCCCGAGCGAAAGCGAGTTCGGCGAGGAGCTCGAGAGCACCCTGTGATTCTCGGGGTTGGCGACCCAGTCAGCTGCTCGGTTGGCACGGATCCGCCGCTCCAGTTCGATCCCCGGTGTTGCCGAGGCGAATAGAAATCCCTGCGCTCGGTCGCAACCCAGCTGGCGGGAGAACTCCAGGTGTTCCGCAGTCTCGACGCCCTCAGCGACCACCCGGATGTGCTGCCCGTGCACGAGTGAGACCACCGCGGCGAGGGCCGAGCGGGCGGAGTCGGTTCCCCCTTGGATCAGGGTGCGATCGACCTTCAGCTCCGTCGCTCCTAACCCGAGCACCCGTTCGACCGACGAATGCCCGGAGCCGAAATCGTCGATGGAGATGCGCATGCCTCTCTCCCGTAGTACGTCGAGTTGCTCGCGCACGGCGCCCATCTCGTGGATCGGTTGGGACTCCGTGATCTCGAGGGTGAGTCGCTCGGGTGCCACGGTCAGTCGGTCGAGGCACGACACCACACGATCGAAGAATCGGGAGGTCGAGAGTTGCGCAGCGGAGACATTGATCGAAACCTCGAGAAGGCGCCCCCGCGCCTGCCACTGCGTGGCACATCCGAAGCCCTCCTCGATCATGAGAGCACCGATCTGGTGAATCTGTCCGGTTCGTTCCGCAAGGGGTATGAATTCGCTGGGACCAATGATTCCCCTGAGGGGATGAATCCAGCGACTGAGGGTCTCGACGGCGACTACCTCTCCCGTTGCCAGGTCGATCTGCGGCTGGAAATATGCCACGATCTCGCCCCTCTCGAGGGCATTGCCAAGCTCTGATTCGTGCACGGAGTCGGAGACAGAGTGCATGCTCACGCTCATCCTCTCATCGTGGATCTCCAGATCTGAGGTAAGGATCCCTGCCGAGAGACTGCTTTGTCAAAGCCCACAATTCGGCGCTCTGGTAAGCTAAAATCTCGCTCACATTCAGCATTCCCAACCATTTCCGTGGGAATGAAAGGGGTCACGGTTTTCGCCGGGTTGAATGCGACATCGATTGGTCTTCTCCGAGAACGCCGATGTGGTGCATTCTTCCGTGTCCTTCTACCTGAAATCTGTGATGACCAAAAACCCTTCAGCCGTCGGCGATCCGGTCACCCGCAACAATGTTCGCGTTTCGGGAAATCCGGCCGGTCGGCCCATCGTCTTCGCCCATGGTTTCGGCTGCAGCCAAGAAGTGTGGCGCCACATGGTTCCGCTCTTCGAACGCGACTACCGGGTCGTGCTCTTCGACTACGTGGGGGCGGGGCTGTCCGACCATTCCGCTTACGACCGCGGTAAGTACGACTCACTCGACGGCTACGCGAAAGATGTTCTCGAAATCATCGAGGCTCTCGATCTCAGGGACGCGGTCTTCGTCGGTCACTCGGTCAGCGCAATGGTCGGTGTCCTGGCCGCCAATAGCGACGCCTCCCGGTTCGGCGCACTCGTTCTCGTCGGACCTTCGGCGCGTTACGTCGACGACACCGACTATCGCGGGGGATTCGCCCGGGCAGACATCGACTCCCTGCTCGACGCGCTCGATGCGAATTACCTTGGTTGGTCCGGTGTGATGGCACCTATCATGATGGCCAACGACGACCGTCCGGAATTGGGGCAGGAACTCACCGAGAACTTCTGCAGCACCGACCCGGTGATAGCGAGACAGTTCGCCCGCGTGACCTTCCTGTCCGACAACCGAAGTGACCTCGCCCGAGTATCCATCCCGACTCTCGTGCTGCAGAGCACAGAGGATGTAATCGCCCCGGAGGAGGTAGGCCGCTACGTGCACAACCAGATCGCGGGAAGCGAACTCGTGATGCTCACGTCGCGCGGCCACTGTCCCAACCTGTCGGATCCCGCCCAGCTCGCGCGCCGCATCCTCAATTTCATCGAATGACCGAACCCGGGCAGCATCCCGCTGACGGAGCGCTTCCCGTCGAGGATTCCTTCGAAGCGCTCTACAACAGTGCTCCATGCGGATTCTTCTCGACGACTCCCGACGGCGAGATCATCAGCGTCAACCACACCCTGTCGACGTGGCTGACCATGCCAAAGGACGCGCTGATCGGGCGCGCGTTTCGGCAATTGCTCACTCCCGGAAGCCAGCTCTTCTACGAGACGCGTTACCTGCCTGTCCTCCGCCTCACCGGCGACATCAAGGAGGTTGCACTCACGATGCTGCGGCCAAACGGCACCGAGCTTGCTGTTCTGGTGAACTCGGTGGTCGTTGCCGATGCTTCGGGTGTGCCTCGCCTCGTCCGGACAGCGGTCTTCGACTCGACCGCCCGGCAGGACTACGAGAGGCAGTTGCTGTCCGCGCAGCGCTCCGCGGAGCTCTCGGAGTCTCGCGTCCGTATCCTCCAAGAGGCCTCAGCTGAGTTCGATGCGAGCACGACCGTCGAGGACCTTGCCGAGGCCTTCGTCGGCGTAGCACGACACGCGTTTTCTGCGCCCGCGGTCGCGGTGATGCTGCGTGACCCATCGGGTGAGCTCCGACTCGTCGCGGGCTCGATGGCAGTCGAGGTGTCGGGGCCGACGGATGCTCGTCCCGAACTGGATGCCCTCGCAGCCTCCCAGACGGTGAGCCTCACGACGCTCGATGACGCGCTCGCGCGCTATCCATCGACCGGCGAGGCAATGTCGCAGGCACGCGTCCAGGCGCTCTGGGCCATTCCCCTGACTGCCGAGGGAATTGGAACGGGTGTGCTTGTGTGCTACTTCGCCAGGGAGCGGAAAATCGATGACGAGGTGTCCCTGCTTCTGGACACCCTCGCATGGCAGGCAATGCTGGTGTGGGGCCGAATCCGGCTGCAGGCCGAGTTGAAACATCTCGCGCTTCACGACCCGCTCACCGGCTTGGCTAACCGGCGGCTTCTTCAGGAATACCTCGCCCCGACGCTCGCCGCGGCTCACCGCCACGGCACATCTGTAGCGATGATCTTCATCGACCTCGACGGCTTCAAATCGGTCAACGACACCCTCGGGCACGCCATCGGCGATGCCATCCTGCGCGCAGTGGCGGGCCGCCTCTGCGCGGCGGTACGAGACGACGATATCGTCGGTCGGCTCGGGGGGGACGAGTTCTTGGTCATCTGCGCTGATACCGACATCCCAACTGCCACCGTGATCGCCGAGCGAGTGCGAATCGCGGTGCGCGCACCCGGCGCGCGCGTGTCACCACCGACGCCGATCACCGCGAGCATCGGCGTCTCGGTGTACCGGCCTCGCCACGGAGGGCGTGCAACCGGTACCGATCTCATCGCCGCTGCCGACTCGGCCATGTACGAGTCCAAAAAGTCAGGCAAAGACCGGGTCACTCTCGTGCAGGTCTGAGGGAGCTCAGAATCGATCGTGTAGCGAAACGTGATGTTGGCGACCTACCGACGAAATCCAATGGATTGTTGATCAGGGTCGGTCAGCACACTGATGAGCACTCTGTCAAGCCCCGCCTCCAATTGCCGTACGCACCGTAGCTTCGAACCGCTGCCCCAGAAAACGTCAGTCTTTTACACAACCGGCTCGAAGGATGCGAAGAATGACGATCACCCTGACAGCGGACGAGAATTCGGCCGCGCAGCTGCGCTCGGCGCCCAACGGCCTGCTTCTTCGGGTAGCTGAGGGCGACCATCAGGCGTTTCGGGAGCTGTACGAACTCCTGGCCCCGCGGGTGCACGGCCTGATCCGCCGCACTCTTGTCGACGACGGCCAGTCACAGGAAGTGACGCAGGACGTTTTTCTCGAAGTGTGGCGGTCGGCATCGCGGTTCGATGCCTCTCGGGGGTCTGCTGTGAGCTGGATCATGATGACCGCCCATGGCCGTGCGGTCGACCGCGTGCGGGCATCCCAGGCCAGCCGGGATCGTGACCTACGAATCGGATCCCGTGATCGCGAAGTGTATTTCGACCCGGTTTCCGAGGCTGGCGAAGTCTCGGTCGAATCCGCGCGAGTGAGCGTCGCGATGGGGCGCCTCACCCCGATCCAGCGCGATGCGATCTCCATGACCTACTTCGAGGGACTCACCGGCCCCGAACTCGCGGCCCGGCTGCAGATTCCGGTCGGCACTCTCAAGTCACGACTTCGCGAAGCGATGATACGGCTGCGTGCGGAGCTCGGCTCGACCATCGAGGGTGCGCTCGCCTGATCGCGGTGTCGGTCGCCCGTGCGATCGTGCCCGCGAACGCCCGGGTTGCGAATCTGCGGGACGGAGGCCCGATCGAGCACCGGACGGTACCGGCCCCACCCGTGCTAGTGAGCGTGCCGGTGATGCGCGTCCGGATAGTGCTCGTGGCTGTGGGTGATCGCGTCGTGGGTGTGCAGGTGCTTGTGACGAACGCCCGGCGCGACGGCATCCGGATGCTCGTGCTGGTGATGCTCGTCGTGCGTGTGCCAGTGTTCGTGCGTGATCGCCTCGTGACGGTGCTCGTGTTCATGGCGTTCGGTGAGGTGCAGCCACACTCCCAGTGCCATGAGCAGGGCGGCGGCGACCAGGATGAGGGATACCGGCGCCCCGAGGATGACCGCGAGTACCGCCCCGAAGAACGGTGCGATCGAGAAGTAGGCACCGGCGCGTGCCGCGCCCACGTGCCGCATCGCGACGATGAACAGCACGAGGCTCACTCCGTAGGCGAAGAATCCGACCAGCATCGCGGCCGCGATGTTGAGCACGGGAGGCAGCGTCGCGCCGAGGGCGAATGCGATGGCGAGGTTCACCGGCCCGGCGACACCGCCCTTCACGGCGGCGAGCCAGGTGGCATCCGTCAGGGCGATCTTGCGGGTGAGGTTGTTGTCGATTCCCCAGCACAGGCAGGCGCCGAGGATCGCCAGTGACGGCCAGAGCGTGCCGAGATCGGCACCGGTGGGGATGCTCAGTAACACCGCCCCCGCGACGATGGCGGCCATGCCGAGCGCGATGCGCCGATCGAAGTTCTCCCGGAACACGAACCAGGCGAGAAGGGCGGTGAAGACCCCCTCCGCGTTCAGTAGCAGCGAGGCACCGGTGGCGGGCATGCCGGAGAGCCCGAACATCAGCAGGACCGGACCGAGGATGCCGCCGAGCCCGACCGCGCCGGCCAGAGGCAGCAGCTCCGAGCGCCGGATTCGCACGCGTGGGCTGCGGCGGATGAGGCGGAAGAGCCCCAGCCCGACCCCGGACCCGAGGTAGAGCAGCCCGGCCAGCAGCCACGGACTCACGCTGTCGAGCAGCAGTTTGGCGATCGGGGTTCCGGCCCCGAAGAGGATCGCCGCTGCCAGGCCGGCCCGCACGCCGACGCTTCGCAGTGACGAGAGTCTCATCCCCCCATCCCACCACAGGAGACGGGGTGGTGGAATCAGCTCGAGGTGTCCTGGGGCACGCGCACGAGAAGGGAGCCACGGGGAATCGCTGGTTCATCGACACCATGCGATCGCTATCGACACTCGGCGTACTGTTCGCCTTCGGGTGCGTTGATCCGCGATGCGCACTCGCAATTGCAGTTGCAGAAGGACCACACTTGAATCCGCAGCACCCGATCAGCATCCAGGAGAACGATGTCCAAGAAGACCGGCAGCGACCCGCGCAAGCTCTCCAAACGGGCCTACGAAGCAGAACTCGAACGCCTCCAGATCGAGCTGGTGCAGATGCAGCAGTGGGTGGTGAAGTCTGGGGCGCGTGTCCTGGTGATCTTCGAGGGTCGGGATGCGGCAGGCAAGGGCGGTTCGATCAAGCGCGTGATCCAGTACCTGAACCCTCGCTCGGCACGGGTCGCGGCGCTGCCAACCCCGAGCGAACGCGAGCGGGGCCAGTGGTACTTCCAGCGGTACATCGAGCGGCTGCCAGCGGCCGGGGAGATCGTACTTATGGATCGGTCCTGGTACAACCGCGCGGGGGTCGAGCACGTGCTCGGGTACTGCACCGAAGAAGAATACGAACGCTTCCTGAGGCAGGTGCCCGTGGTCGAACGCCTGCTCGTCGAAGACGGCATCATCCTCATCAAGTACTGGTTCTCCGTCTCCGACGAGGAGCAGCAGAAGCGATTCGCGTCGCGACTGGAAGACCCGATGCGGCGGTGGAAGCTCTCGGAGACCGACCTCAAGTCCATCATCGAGTGGGAAGGCTATTCGCGAGCCAAGGATGCGATGTTCCAGGTGACGGACATTCCGGAGGCACCGTGGTGGACGATCGAGAGCGACGACAAGAAGTCCGCCCGGATCAACTCGATAAGCCATCTCCTGTCGCAGGTGCCCTGGGACACGATCGAGCCGGAGCCGATCGAACTGCCCGATCGACCCTTGGCCGACGACTATGAGCGACCGCCGCGCGAGCTGCACAAGTATGTACCGGACCGTGCGTCCGAACTCTGAAGTCGCGGTGGCTGGCAATCGACTTTCAGTTGAGGGGTGGGCCCCGTCGGGCTCGAACCGACGACCCACGGATTAAAAGTCCGATGCTCTACCAACTGAGCTAGAGGCCCCTGTCGTTAAATCTAGCGTGGATTGCGCGACCGGCGAACGAGCCGATGGTGCGGCATCCGCTGGCTTAGGCTTGAGCGGATGACCGACGAGTTCCACAAGCCGACCCAGTTCTCGGGTGCCAAGTTCGAGAGCTTCGTGGGTGGGGAAGACCCCGCCCAGATCAGCCGCGTCGCCCATGAGACCGCAGGCGCGCTGCTCAGCCGTGTGCGACAGAGCTCCGACCAGGGCGTGGTCGACCGGCTCGTCGCCTTCACCGACGAGCACGGCATCGACGCCGTCGCCGAGCTGTGGGCGCGCGCGAGCCCCCGAAGCCTCCCCGGCGCGCTCTGGCGCATCTACCTGATGCGCGCGCTCGTGCGCCAGGATGCCGAAGGCACCGCCTACCTCTTCCAGCGCGGCACCGAGCTCGCCACGACGATCGACCCGGTCGTCGCCGGAGCGACGGCGCCGACCGGCCCGGCGGAGATCACCGCGCTCGCCGACCAGATCCTGCGGGGCCTGTTCCAGGGCGACTTCGGCGTGGCCCTCGACCGTGCCGCGGCCTTCTGCCGCATCACCGCGCTCGGCGCCACGAGCGTGGCGGACGATTCCGATCTCACCTCGCCGGAGCGTGCAACCGAACTCACGACCCGCGCGCTGCGTCTCTCCCAGACGGCCACCGAGTTCGTCTCGTGCGCCAGGCTCTGGCGGGCCGGCTCGCTCGACTAGGTTTGCGCTGAGGCCGGCCCACCTCGTTCGCGCCCGGCCCGCATCGTTCGTCGAGTTGCACCCATTTGCGGGCTCGCTCGCTGGATGACCCGCAAAAGAGTGCAACTCGACACAGAACCTCAGCGACCACGGGACCGCCCCGACGGCCCCGCGCCGCCGAGACGGAAGCATCCAGTCTCGGCGAGTACACTTGTCATCGGCTCGCAAGGGCCATCGCCGGGCCGCAGTAACCCCGGGCTCCAATATTCGCCGCTTCGAGCGGCCTAGCGCCGAGAGGCGTTTCTGCGGCCTGGCACCCCTCCACGGCGTTCGTCGCCCCCTTCCGGAGGCGGGGCGCGCTCTAGACCAATCCGTTTGGCTCACCGCGCCGAACTCCAGTTGTGACCCGCATAGACGGAACGGCCTCGTACGAGATACGACGCAGTCTCGCCTGCGCCCGTCGCTCACAACTGAATATCGAGGTGTTCGGATGGGCGCTCGACCTGAGTGTTTTTCCCGCACCGCGCACGATTGCACGGATTGTTTGCGATGCTTAAGCTCGTGCCCCGTGAAACCGACCGCAGCCAGGACTATGAGTCCATGGACAAACCTGCGACAAAGGAAACCATGCTCGCGCAGATCGCGACGGGGGACCAGGCGGCGTTCGCGGCACTGTACGACGAGATCTCCCCGAGAGTCTTCGGGCTGATTCGCAGGCTGTTGGTGGATCACGCGCAATCGGAAGAGGTGACCCAGGAAGTGTTCCTGGAGATCTGGCAGAACGCGTCGCGCTACGAGCCGAGCAAGGGCGGGGCATCCACTTGGATCCTCACCATGGCTCACCGTCGCGCAGTCGATCGCATCAGATCATCGCAGTCCGGTCGCGATCGCGATGTGAAGATCGGAATCAGGGATTACGTGGCGGACTACGACAATGTAGCCGACACGGTAGAAGTGACTATCGAACACGAAAGGGTGAAGGAAGCCATGTCTCAATTGACCGAACTGCAGCGCCAGGCCGTCACCCTTGCGTACTACGGCGGCTACAGCCACAGTGAAGTGGCAGCAATGCTCAGCGTGCCCATCGGCACGGTGAAGACACGACTACGCGACGGCATGATCCGTCTGCGGGATGAATTGGGGGTGGCATCGTGACCGATCGCGAGGAACTGCACCTCCTCAGCGGAGCGTACGCGCTGAACGCACTTGACGGCGAAGAGAAGGCTCGGTTCGAGGCATACCTGCTGACATCCGAAGAGGCACGGGCGGAGGTGGCTTCATTGTCGGATACAGCGGTGCTGATCGGACTCTCGACCGACTCGGTCGCGCCTCCCGCCGACCTCAAGGCCCGGTTGATGGCCCAGATCGCGGTGACCCCGCAGCTCGCGCCCCTCACGGAGACGCGGGCAACGCTCACGGCGGTGCCATCTGTGCCATCGCAGTCGGACGGGCCATCGCGGTCGGACGGGCCATCGCAGTCGGATGGCGCGGCCGAAGCCATTCGCACCGCCAGTCTCGGCACGCCCACGCGCGCGTCGACGAAGGCCACCTCTCGCTGGTTCACGCGCCCGGCATCGATCCTGGTGGCCGCGGCCGCCGCTGTCGCGCTCTTCGTCGGAGGCAACGTCCTCGGACTCTCCGCAGCCAACCAGTCCCAGCAGCAGGCCGCGGCTCTCTCGGCGATCGTCTCGGCGAGCGACTCGCAGCAGGCAAAGGCCGACGTCTCCGGCGGCGGTAGCGCCACCTTCGTCTGGTCGGTAGGTCTCAAACAGTCCGCCGTCGTGATCGACAAGCTTCCGAAGCTCGCCGATGGCAAGACCTACGAGCTGTGGTACATCGACAAGGCATCGAAGGCGACTCCGGCGGGCACGTTCAACGCCGCATCCTCTGGAACGACCGTGAGTGTGCTCGACGGTGCCATGAGCGAGGGGGACACCCTCGGCATCACCATCGAACCGAGTGGCGGCTCCAAGACACCGACCACCGCGCCGATAGTGGCGGTACCGAGCGCCTGATCCTGGCCGCTCTCGATAAGCGCCCGCAACGGGAGCTGGGCCTGAACTCCCCGCACAGCGTTCGAAATGCAGGACCGCACGTGACGGGTGAGACGGATGAGGCGCTCGGGTAGACATCCGTCACAGTGTTTCCTGCATTTGCGACAACAAGCGGGTGAGCAAGTGCGCCGCAGCAGTGGCTGCCTCGCAAACCGACCGCCCCCTCGAGGGCGCTCAGCGCCCTTTGCTGGTCGAGTAGGGCGCTCAGCGCCCGTGTCGAGACCCGGCTATCCGAACTTGCCGGAGACGTAGTCCTCGGTGGCCTGCACACTCGGCTTCGAGAAGATCGTGTTCGTGTCGTTGTACTCGATCAGCTTGCCCGGCTTGCCCGTTCCGGCGATGTTGAAGAACGCCGTGCGGTCGGACACCCGCGAGGCCTGCTGCATGTTGTGGGTCACGATCACGATCGTGTAGTCGAGCTTCAGCTCTTCGATGAGGTCCTCGATGGCGAGAGTCGAGATCGGGTCGAGGGCCGAGCATGGCTCGTCCATGAGCAGCACGTCGGGGGAGACGGCGATGGCGCGCGCGATGCACAGTCGCTGCTGCTGGCCGCCGGAGAGACCCATCCCGGGCTTGTCGAGCCGGTCCTTCACCTCGTTCCACAGGTTGGCTCCCTGCAGGGAACGCTCGACGAGGGCATCCCCGTCGCTCTTGGAGAGCTTGCGGTTGTTCAGGGTGACGCCGGCGAGCACATTGTCGCGGATCGACATCGTGGGGAACGGGTTGGCGCGCTGGAAGACCATGCCGACCTGGCGGCGCACGAGCACGGGATCCACGCCTTCGCCGTAGAGGTTGTTGCCATCGATGATGACCTCGCCCTCCACGTGCGCGCCGGGGATCACTTCGTGCATACGGTTGAGCGTGCGCAGGAACGTGGACTTGCCGCATCCGCTCGGGCCGATCAGGGCGGTGACGGTGCGGGGCTCGATCGAGATCGACACCCCTTCCACGGCGAGGAAGTCGCTGTAGTAGATGTTGAGATCGTTCACTTCGATGCGCTTTGACACGGTATTCCTTCGGGTCTGTTCTCGGCGATGCTACCGGGCGCCCTTGGGGGCGAAGATCCGGGCGATGATGCGAGCGATGATATTGAGGATGACGACGATGAGGATGAGCAGCAGCGCGGCGCCCCAGGCCGACGCGTTGGAGGCAGCGATGTCCTGGCTCGGGAACTTATACCCGGTGTAGGCGAGCACGGGCAGGGTCTGCATCGGCCCGCTGAAGGGGTTCGAGTTGAAGTTGTCGGTGAAGCTCGCCGCGAGGAAGATCGGCGCGGTCTCGCCGATCACCCGGGCGATGGCGAGCATGACGCCGGTGATGATCCCCGCGATGGCGGTCGGCAGCACGATCTTCACGATGGTGGAGAAGCGGGACACGCCGAGTGCGAAGGATGCCTCCCGCAGGTCGTTCGGCACCAGCCGCAACATCTCCTCGCACGCCCGCACGATGATCGGGATCATCAGGACCGACAGCGCGACCGAGGCGGAGAACCCGCTGAAGGCCTTCGGGCCCACAATGAGGGTGAAGAGCGAGAACGCGAATAGGCCGGCGACGATCGAGGGGATGCCCGTCATCACGTCGACGAGGAACGTGACGGTGCGGGCCATCCACTGGTGCGGCTGGGCGTACTCCACGAGGTAGATCGACGTGAGGATGCCGATCGGGATCGACATGAGCGCCGCGATCCCGGTGATCTCGAGGGTGCCGACGATCGCCTGCAGCGCGCCGGAGGTGACGGTGACCTTGAGGGTGTCGGCATTGAACACCGCGCCCCCGGTCTGGGAGATGAAGGCCCAGTTGAGCTGGCCGATCCCCTTGGCCGTCACCGTGTAGAGCGTGGAGATGAGGGGGGCGATCGCGAGAAGGAATGCGATGGTCACGAGGCTGCGAACTATGCGGTCGACGGCCTTGCGGCGGTTCTCGGCGACCGTGGAGAGCGCCGCGAGGCCGATGAGGTAGACGATGATCGAGACGAAGATCCAGCCGCCCCAGTTGAATCCCATCAGCAGGAGGGCGCCGGCGCTGATCACGAGGGCACCCGCCAAGACATAGAACTCGACGAAGCGCGGCAGCTGGCCGGTGGTCAGGGCGTTCGTCATCGGGCCCTGCGGTTTGCGGGCTCCGGACTGCACGGCAGTGGTCATGCCGGACCTCCTTCGAGTTCGGGCGAAGCGATGGAGGCGACCGTGGGGGCGGCACCAGCGGAGAGGGTGGTCTCGGCCACTGCCACCCGCTTCTTGCGCGGCACCCGGCCGGCCTTGCCGGATCCGGTGCGCGAGACGATGAAGCGGGCGACCATGTTCACGGCGAGGGAGATCACGAACAGCATGAGGCCGGTGCCGATCAGCGCCTCGCGCTGGAGGGTGTTCGCGATGGGGAAGTTGAGGGCGATATTCGCGGCGATCGTCTGCGAATTCTGGCCCTCGGTGAGGATTCGGGCCGAGACCTCGATCGACGGCGAGATGATCAGCGCGATAGCCATGGTCTCACCGAGCGCACGGCCGAGGCCGAGCAGGGTGGCGCTCACCACGCCGGAGCGGGCGTAGGGGAAGACAGCGAGCTTGATCATCTCCCACTTGGTCGCGCCGAGTGCGAGCGCGGCCTCTTCGTGAAGTCTCGGCGTCTGCAGGAAGATCTCGCGCGAGATCGAGCTGATGATCGGCAGGATCATCACGGCGAGGACGACGGCGCCGGCGAGGATCGTCGAACCGGTGGTGGACGGCTGTCCGCCGAAGATGGGGATCCAGCCGAGGTTCTGGTTGAGCCACTGGGTGAGGGGCAGTAGAAGCGGGCGGATCACGATGATGCCCCAGAGGCCGAACACGATCGACGGCACGGCGGCGAGCAGGTCGATGAGGTAGCCGAGCACGCCGGCGATCCGCCGGGGTGCATAGTGCGAGATGAAGAGGGCGATGCCGATCGCCACGGGAGCACCGAGGATCAGCGCGATGAGGGATGCCCACAGCGTGCCCCAGATGAGCGGCCCCACATACGACCAGAAGCTGGCATAGCCGCCGGTCGGACCAGAGTTGAGGTCGGGGTTGCTCGCCCAGTTAGCCGCGATCGCGGGCACGGCCTGCACGATCAGGAAGAGAGCGACACCGGCGAGGATCACCATGATCGACACCGCGGAGGCGAAGCTCAGGCCGAAGAAAATGCGGTCGGCGGGCCGGGACTTGACGCGGGCCGGCCCCGCCCCCCTCGAGGGGGAGCGGGGACCGGACGACGCGGCGGCACTCGGGGAGGGAACAGCTTGGGTGTTACTCACTGGTTTCTTTCTCGAGGATGCCGGGAACATCGTGAGCCAGTCTGCGGCCTGATCGCTCAGGATGCAGTGCGGTCAGACCACAGACTGGCAGAGCAACTGCTACTTGACCAGCGCGAGGCTCTTCTGGATCGAGGCGAGCATGCTCGCCGGGATCGGCGCGGAACCGGCGTTCTTGGCTGCGATCTTCTGTCCCTCGTCGCTTGCGATGTAGCCAACGTAGGCCTTCGTGAGCTTGGCCTGGGCCGCGTCCTTGAAGGTCTTGCAGACAATCTGGTAGGAGACCAGCGGGATCGGGTAGGCGGACTTTTCCGTCAGCTTCGAGTAGTCGAACTTCTGCGACAGGTCGCCTGTCGCGCTCGTTGCGACGGTTGTCGCGCCCTTTGCGAACGCCTCCGTCGCGCCGGCCTGGCTGAACTTCACGAAGTCTTTCGAGGTTCCGGCCTGAACCGCAGCGCTGGGAAGACTGCCAATCGCACTGTGGTCGGCATAGCCGATAGTGCCCACTCCGGCCTTCACTGTGTTGACCACACCGGATCCGCCCTGCTGGGCGCTAGAGCCCTTGATCGGCCAAGCATTGCTGGCCGGGGAGGTCCAGTCGGTGGGGTCTGCAGCGCTGAGGTAGTTGGTGAAGTTCTGAGTAGTACCCGAACCGTCGGAGCGGGAAACAGTCGTGATGGGAGTGGACGGGAGCGTCGCCTTGGGGTTGTCCGCAACGATGGCGGGATCGTTCCACGTGGTGATTTTGAGGCTGAAGATCTTGGCGATGGTTGCCGTGGAGAGGTTGAGATCAGTCACTCCGGGGAGGTTGAAGATGATGGCAACCCCGTCAAGATAAATCGGGAGGTTCACTGCGCCGTCAGCGCCACAACTGGTCAGCGATGCAGCGACCTGCTCGGGCTTGAGGGGCGCGTCGGAGCCCGCGAAGTCATAGCTGCCGGCGAGCCAGTTGGTGACTCCACCGCCCGAGCCCTGCGACTTGTCGTAGTTGATGGTGACTCCGGGCACCTGGGCCTGGAACGCGGCGGTCCATGCTGCCTCGGCATTGGCCTGTGCGCTGGATCCACCGGCGGTGATCGTGCCGGTGAGTGTCTTGTCGAGGGCAGCGACGCTGGCCTTCGGGGTCGTGCTGGCTGCGGGGGTGCTTGGCGTGCTTGCACAAGAGGAGAGTGCGAGTGCGGCGACGAGCGCGAGTGCGCCCGCCGAAGCGGCGTGAGTGAACTTCACTGTGTTCCCTTCGGGATGGTGACTCCGGCGGGCGAGCAGCTTGGGGCTCGGCCACCGGGAAGACCGGTGCTGGTCCAAGAGACGACGCTATGTGGGGAGGGTGTCCACGGTCGTCCTAGAAGATGAACAAGAGGTTAACGAGCCTCGAACTTACGACCCACCCGACGCTGTTCAGAGGAACGCAGGGCCGTGCGTTTCGACGGCGACGAGCGGAGCATCCGGATGCTCGGATGACACGTGCATCACGGTGAATTCGGAGGTCGACAGCATGCCGGCGCGCCGAAGTGGAGCGTCGAGAGGGGTATTCGTGAGCGCGGCAGTCTCGTCGATCATCTCGGGGATCACCGGCCCATGGCTGCAGAGCACGACCGCGACGCCCGCGGCGAGGCGTTTGCGCATCGTCTTCCGCACCCGGGCGGCACCGTCCTCGTAGGCATCCTGGCTGATTCCCGTTGACTGCTTCACCGGGAGGCCGGTGAGTATCGCCACCGGCTCGATCGTCGCAAGGCAGCGCACCGCGGTGCTGCTGATGAGCTTGGTCGGCGCCCAAGCCGCGATCGCGGGAGCCACATTGCGGGACTGCTCGAGCCCGCGATGGAGCAGCGGGCGCGTGGCATCCGGTCCGTCCCAGCTCGCGGGCGGCACCGCGCGGCCGTGCCGAAGGACGATGATCGGGAAGGTACGAATGGTGCCGGCCTTCACGCGCGCCGAGAACCGGTCGAGCACATCGCGGTCGAGGTCGTAGCTCAGGGCCGCACGAGCCGCCTTGACCGACAGCCACTGGATGGCGGCGACCTCTTTATTGGCGACGAACGTGGACTCGGCGATGGCCTCATCCGACACCTCCGCCGACCAGTAGTGCACGATCTTCTCGCGCCCGCCGGGCATCGTGTATTCGGTCGTACCGAGAGGGGCTCCGAGGGCGATCGCGAGCCCGGTCTCCTCGGCGATCTCGCGCACCGCCGTCTGCGGCGGAGTCTCCCCGGGGTCGACCTTGCCCTTGGGGATGGACACATCGGCGTGGTCGCCGCGGTGGATCAGGAGGAGTTCGATGCCGCCGGGGGTCTGCCGCCAGAGCACCGCTCCCGCGGCCTGCACGACAGCGGGGCCGGTGAGCGTCACCGCACGACTCCGGTGCGCTTTCTCTGGGAAACCTGTCGCATCAGCACATTCTGCATGTCTTCGAGCAGCGAGCCGTCCTCCGCGCGATAGTGCCGGGTCCAGCTGCCGTCGGCCGCGAGCTTCCAGTGGGCTGTGTCGTCCGACATGGCGAGGTCGAAGAGGTCCTCGATCTCGCGAAGGTGTTCGGGGTTCGTGAGCCGCACAAGTGCCTCGACCCGCCGGTCGAGGTTGCGATGCATCATGTCGGCGCTTCCGATGTAGACCTGAGGGTCGCCGCCGTTGATGAAGGAGAAGATGCGGGAGTGCTCGAGGTAGCGGCCGAGGATCGACCGCACCTCGATGTTGCCGCTGAGCCCCTCGACCCCGGGCTTGACGCCGCAGATGCCGCGCACCACGAGCTCGACCGGCACTCCGGCCTCGCTCGCCCGGTACAGCGCGTCGATGATGGCCTCGTCGACGATCGAGTTGAGCTTGATGCGGATGCCGGACGGCATGCCGTTGCGCGCATTGTCGGCCTCGATACGGATGCGCTTGACCAAGCCCTTCCTCAGATGGAGGGGTGCAACGAGCAGTCGCTTGAACTTCTTCTCGATGGCGTAGCCGGAGAGCTCGTTGAAGAGCCGGGTCAGGTCCTTGCCCACCGTGGCGCTCGCGGTGAGGAGACCGAAATCCTCGTAGATCCGACTCGTCTTCGGGTTGTAGTTCCCCGTGCCGATATGGCTGTAGTGCTTGAGCAGGCCGTTCTCCTGCCGGATCACCAAGGCGAGCTTGCAGTGTGTCTTCAGCCCGACGAGGCCGTAGACGACGTGGACTCCGGCCTTCTCGAGTTTGCGCGCCCACGAGATGTTGGCCGACTCGTCGAACCGGGCCTTGATCTCCACAAGAGCGAGCACCTGCTTGCCCGACTCGGCGGCCTGGATGAGCGCTTCCACGATCGGGCTGTCGCCGGAGGTGCGGTAGAGGGTCTGCTTGATGGCCAGCACGTTCGGGTCGCTCGCGGCCTGCTCGAGGAAGGCCTGCACGCTGGTGGCGAACGACTCGTACGGGTGGTGGAGCAGGATGTCCTGGCGGGCGATAGAGCCGAAGATGTCCGGCGCCGCGTTCGGCTCGAGGGGCATCAGCTGGGCCGCCGTCGTCGGCAGGTGCTTGCGGTACTTCAGCGTCGGCCGGTCGATCTTGTTGAGCTCGAAGAGACCGCCGAGGTCGAGGGGAGCCGGGAGCCGGTACACCTCGGACTCGGTGATGTCGAGCTCGCGCACGAGCAGGCCGAGGGTGAGGTCATCCATGTCGTCGGTGATCTCGAGACGGATCGGCGGACCGAACCGGCGCCGCAGCAGCTCGCGCTCCAGGGTCTGGATGAGGTTCTCCGACTCGTCCTCCTCGAGCACGACGTCCTCGTTGCGGGTGACGCGGAACTCGTGGTGGTCGAGCACCTCCATGCCGGGGAACAGGTCGCCGAGGTGGTTGGAGATGAGGTCTTCGAGCGGGATGAAGCGAAGCAGCCCGCTGCCGTCATCCGGAAGCTGCACGAAGCGTGGCAGCATCGGCGGCACCTTGAGGCGGGCGAACTCGTCCTTGCCGATCTTGGGATTGCGCACCCGGATCGACAGGTTGAGCGAGAGGCCCGAGATGTAGGGGAACGGATGCGCCGGGTCGACGGCAAGCGGCATGAGCACCGGGAAGATGCGGGCCGCGAAGATCTCGTCGAGGGAGTCGCGATCGACCTGGCCGAGGTCTGCCCAGGTCTCGATGTGGATGCCGGCGTCGTCGAGTTCCGGCTTGACGAGCTCCCGGAAGGCGAGGGCGTGGCGGGCCTGCAGCTCGTGGGCGCGGTCCTGGATCACGGCGAGCACCTCGGTCGGGGCCGCGCCGATGTTGGTGGGAACGGCGAGGCCGGTGAGGATGCGCCGCTTGAGCCCCGCGATGCGCACCATGAAGAACTCGTCGAGATTGCTCGCGAAGATCGCGAGGAAGTTCGCCCGCTCGAGGAGGGGCAGTTCCGGGTCTTCGGCGAGCTCGAGCACCCTGGTGTTGAACGCAAGCCAGCTGAGCTCGCGGTCGAGGTAGCGGTCGGGCGGAAGGGTGCCGTCGTCGACCCAGGTGGATTCGTAGTCGTCGTCGTCGAGACTGTCGGTGGCCAATCCGGCGTCGCCAAGATACGTCTCGTTGCTCATACCTAAATCATTGCACTTCGCCTCTCGCCCCGATCGCGAGCCATATTAACGCGGGGTAAACGACTCAGACCCGGGCGTACTGGATGTCGACGGAGTGCTCGGTGAACCCGAGCGAGCGATACAGGGCGACGGCGGGAACGTTGTCCGACTCCACATACAGGGCAGCGGTGCGGATGCCGCGGGCGGCCAGCCGCGCGAGCCCGGCATCCATGAGGCGGCGGCCAAGACCTTCACCCTGTCGCTCGGGATCCACCCCCACCACGTAGAACTCGCCGATGCCGTCCTCGATCTTGAGCCAGCAGTACCCGACGAGGTCGCCGCCCTCTCGCAGAAGGAGGAAGTCGGCGGGGTCGAACCACGGCTCTCCGGTGAGCTGGTCGAGGTCGGACCGGGTGACGGATCCCTGTTCCGGATGGAAGGAGAAGGCCCGGGCGTTGAGGGCGAGCCACTCGTGCTCGTCGAGGCCGGGGCGGAAGACGGAGGTCGGCACAGCCGACGAACGGGCGCCCACCGTCGCTCGCAATTGCAGCAGTCGCCGCACCGGTACGAAGCCGTGGCTCGCGGCGAGGGCGCGCGCGGCGGGATGATCCCCGTGCGCCCAGATCTTCACCTCGGGGTCGCAGCGCGCCACGAGCAGCTCGAGCATCCGGGTACCGACTCCGGCGCCGCGGGCGGCGGGGTCGACCACGAATTCGGCCTCAGCGCCCGAATACACGGCCGCCGCGTCATCAGTCTCCAGCAGCTGCTTCTCGCCGGTGCGCAGTTGCACGAGGGAGCCGTCGGAGAAAGGGGGCTGGCCGTCGGCATCCCGTGCCCGCTCGATGAGGCGGGCGAGAGCGTCAGGAATTGACGGACTGGGCAAGGCGCTCTGTGTCGTCTTCGTACACGTTGAAGCGGTAGCCGACGTTGCGGACCGTGCCGATCAGCGACTCGAGGTCACCCAGCTTCGCGCGAAGGCGCCGCACGTGCACGTCCACCGTGCGGGTGCCGCCGAAGTAGTCGTACCCCCACACCTCGCTGAGCAGCTGCTCGCGGGTGAAGACCCGGGAGGGATGGGTGGCGAGAAAGCGAAGCAGCTCGAATTCCTTGAAGGTGAGGTCGAGCGGGCGCCCGTGCACCTTCGCCGAATAGCTCGCCTCGTCGATGACCACTCCGGAGGCGTGGATCTTGTTGCTCGTCTTGTCGAGGGCCTGGCGCCCGACGACGAGGCGGATGCGGGCGTCGACCTCTGCCGGCCCCGCGGTCTCGAGGATCACGTCGTCGACGCCCCAGTCCGCGCTGACGGCCGTAAGACCGCCCTCGGTGAGGATCAGCATGAGGGGAACGTTCACACCGGTCGTGTTGAGGATCTTGCAGAGCGACTTCGCGCTCGCCAGGTCTTGCCGGGCGTCCACCAGGATCAGGTCGCAACTCGGCGCGGTGATGAGCGACGCCGGCTCTGCGGGGATCTGCCGCGTCCGGTGACTGAGAAGTCCGAGGGCGGGCAAGACATCGCTGTTGACGGCGGAAGTCAGGATCAATAGCTGCGCCAACGAGTCCTCCAAGTGCCGAACCACAGTCTAAAGGCACTTCTCGGCTCCGTCAGGCGCGGGTAGTGCACAATTGGGCTGTGACCATCGACCAGCCCGCCACCCGCCTCGCTCTCACAAGCGTCGTTCCGGTGTGGTCGGTCGCCGTCGTCGGCTCCGTCCTGATCGGCCTGCTCGCGCCGCCCACCCAGTATCTCGATTGGTTGCCGTTCGTGCTGGCAGCGGATGTGCTCCTCACCTTCTGCATCCAGCTCGCGATCGTGCAGAAAGAGGGCCTCGTCGACCGGATGATGGCCTGCCTCGGAGGCTCCGTGGTGATTCTCGGCATCGCGACCCTCGTGCTGGGCATTCTGCAGCTGCGCGCCGCGTAGAATCGAAGCATGTACCTCGGTCTAGAGCTGTTTTTCATCGGCCTGCTGATCCTCGCCACCCTGGCCATCGGCTACGTCTCCGTGGTGGTGCTGTTCAACCTCTTCCGCGGCCAGCGCTAGTACGGGTCGCCGTGATCGATCTACCGGTCAACCTGCCCGCCGAGCTCGTACCGCTGTCCTGGCTCATCGGTGTCTGGGAGGGCACCGGGGTCGTCAATTACGACGTCGACGGCGAGACCCGCAACTACGAGTTCGGTCATCGCTTGAGTTTCACCCATGACGGGCTGCCCCACCTCAACTACACCTCCTACACGTGGCTTCTCGACGACGACCTCACGCCTCTTGCGACCGAGATCGGTTACTGGAGACTGAGCCGGCAGGCCACCGAGGGTGATCCGGGGCCGGGACTCCTCCAGGGCGTCGGCATCCAGCCGTTCACCACGGCCCGCGCGGTCGAGGCCCTGCGAAACGCCTCTGACGGATTCGACATCGAGGTATCGATCCTGCATCCGGGCGGGGTCAGCGAGCTGTACATCGGGCAGGTCAAGGGTCCGCGCATCGACCTGGCGACCGATGCCGTGATGCGCTCCGTCACCTCCAAAGAGCACACGGCCTCCACCCGCATCTACGGACTCGTCGACAACCACATGCTCTGGGCCTGGGATCTCGCCGCCCTCGGGCAGGAACTCGCGACCCACGCCTCCGGACGGCTGGCACGCCTTGAGTGAGCTCGTGAGGCCCGGAGCAGTCGACGGCACCGGCGCGGATGCCGGAGTCGCGGCGCACTACGGAAACCCTCTCGCTGAACAACGCGCGCTCGCCGCGGGGGAGGCAGTAGTCGACCTCTCGCATCGGGCCGTGCTCTCCATCTCCGGAGTCGACAGGTTGACCTGGATCAACTCGCTCACGTCGCAGAGCGTCTCCGACCTGAAGCCGGGGCAGTCGAGCGAGACCCTGCTGCTCGATGCCACCGGCCGTCTCGAATACGCCGTGCGGCTGATCGACGACGGCGTCGACCTGTGGCTGCTGCTCGAGCGCGAAGAAGCACACGGTCTGTTCGCCTGGCTCTCGAAGATGGTCTTCATGCTTCGGGTGGAGGTGCGGGATCGCACGGACGAGCTCGCGACGATCGGCACCCTCGGATCGCCCGAGATCCTCGTCGCCTCGCCCAACGGTGTGCCGCTCGTCTGGAACGACCCGTGGTCAGCGGTCACTCCCGGCGGGTGGCAGTATGCCGCCGTCGACCATCATCCTTCCGCGGAATGGACCTATAGCGAGGTGTTGATCCCTCGCGAATCCCTCGCAGCGCTGGAGCTTCCGCTCGCCGGGTTCCTCGCGCTCGAGGCTCTCCGTATCGCAGCCTGGCGCCCGCGCCTGGCCACCGAGGGCGACGAGAAGACACTTCCCCACGAACTCGACTGGCTGCGATCCGCCGTGCACCTCACGAAGGGCTGCTATCGCGGGCAGGAGACCGTCGCGAAGGTCCACAACCTCGGGCATCCGCCGCGCCGCCTGGTGATGCTGCACCTCGACGGCTCCGACTCCGTGCTGCCGTCGGCGGGGGACGAGGTGCTGCTCGGCGAGAACGAGGTCGGCCACGTGACATCCGCAGCCCGCCACTTCGAGCTGGGGCCGATCGCGCTCGCTGTCGTCAAACGCACCACCGATCCGGACGCCGAGCTCGCGGTGCGCTCGGAGGGAATCCTCGTGCCCGCTGCACAGGAGATCGTGGTGCCGCCAGACGCCGGCGCCGCCGCGAACGTGCCCCGGCTTCCCCGTCTCGGCGCGATCAAACGCTAGGGATCGAGCGCTGATGGACGGGGGCAGGCTTCGCTCGGTCGTACCGCACCTCTTCGACCTCGCCTCCTCAGGAAGGCGGGCGGTCGGATCCCTCGTGCCCGCACTGCAGATCGCGATCGCGGCCACGGCTTCCTATGCCTTCGCGCACTTCGCTCTCGGGCATGCCGTGCCCCTCATCGCCGTTACCGTCACGATCTCCAGCCTGGGGTTCGCGCGGGATGCCCGGCCGATTCGAGTGCTCGAGTCGGCCGTCGGCATGGTGATCGGGATTGTGTTGAGCGAGGTGATGCTGATGGTCGTCGGCCAGGGCATCTGGCAGATCGCCGTCGTGTTGTTCGTGACCCTCCTCGTGGCGCGGGTGCTCTCACCGAGCGCCGGTTTCGCCACCGCCGCGGGCGTCCAGTCGATGCTCGTCATCCTTCTCCCAGCTCCGGCCGGCGGGCCTTTCGTTCGCAGCATCGACGGAATCGTGGCCGGATTCGTGGCTCTGCTCGTGACGGCGCTGGTGCCGCGGGACCCCCGCCGAATCGCGCGTCAGGATGCCCGGCGCCTGTTCGCGTCGCTGACCGAGTCGCTGCATCTGTTGGTCTCGGCACTCGAGAAGGCCGACGAGCCCGCGGCAGAGCATGCTCTCGAACGCCTTCGCCTGACCCAGCCCATCATCGATGACTGGGGCACTTCGCTGGAGTCCGCCCAGGCGATCGCCCGGATCTCCCCGTTCCTCCACCGGTACCGGCCGGATCTCCTCGACCAATCGCGCGTACTACGCGGAATGGATCTGGCCACCCGGAATCTGCGCGTGATCGCCCGGCGCATCGACTTCCTCGTGCGCGACGGGGTGCCACGCCCGATGATCGCCTCCATTATGGGGAGTCTCGGCACCTCGGTGGAGTTGCTCGGCCAGAGTCTCGACGACCCGCCGCTCGGCGACACCGTGCGGGTGGGGCTCGTGGCGATCGCCGAGAGGCTGAGGCCCGATACCGTCGTCAAGGGTGCACCGGTGGCCGACTCCGTCGTGATCCTGATGATGCGGCCACTGCTCGTCGACCTCCTCACCGCAGCGGATCTTGCGCCCGACAAGGCGCGGGCGCTCCTCCCCGAGGTCTAGCGGCTCCCCGGCCATCTCCCGTTTTTACGACCACCTCCGTGCTCCCATCGGGAGGTGATAGTAAAAACGGGAGGTGGCCGGCAGGGGAGGGCAGTCACCAGGCGAAACCCTGCGGCGCCACCGCCGCCCAGTCCACCGTGAGTTCGCCGAGCTTCCAGCGGGAACGACCGCCGCGCACCGGCCAGCCCTCGTTCGCGAGGCCCTGCGCGGTGGCGATCCACCGCTGCGACGGGCCGTAGACCGAGAGGGCCGCATTCAGCTGCCAGTGACGGTCGAGATCGCGGAGGAACGCGTGCACCCGCTCGCCGGGCACATTGCGATGGATGAGCACCTTGGGCAGCCGCTCCGCCACGATGGACGGCCGTTCGAGGTCGGCGAGACGCAGGCTGAGGGTGAGGGTCTGGGGACCATCGGCCGTGACATCCACCCAGCTCGCCACCCGGCCCACCTCGTTGCAGGTGCCCTCCACGAGCACCCCGCCCGCCTCGAGGCGGGACACCATGAGGTGCCACGCCGCGAGCACCTCTGACTCGTCGTATTGCCGCAACACATTGAGCGCGCGGATGATCGTTGCCGATCGCCCGCCCGGCAGCGGCACCTCGAACCCACCGAGCGCGAAGCGCACCCCGGTCCGGGCGGAGAGTGACGCCAGCGCGACCCGGGCCGGGTCGATCTCGAGGCCCACCACCTGCACCTGCGGCCGAACGCGCCCGAGCCGCTGGTGCAGCTCGAGGGTGGTCGTGGCGGATGCCCCATAGCCGAGGTCGACCACGAGCGGATCGGTCGCTCGACGGAAGGCCGGGAGCTCGGCGATCCAGCGGTCGATGCGGCGAAGCCGGTTGGTGCCGGTGGTCCCGCGCGTGATCGAACCGATGGGCATCGCACCAGTATCCCAGCAGGTCTCCCCAGCGCTCCCGGCATCACTCCGGCGATCGGTGCGCTCGCTAGAGTTGACGCATGACGTACACGCTCATCCTCTTGCGCCACGGCAACTCCGACTGGAACCAGAAGAACCTCTTCACGGGATGGGTGGATGTCGACCTCAGCGACCAGGGTCGAGCCGAAGCGCTGCGGGCCGGGGAGTTGCTCGCCGAGTCCGGCATCCTGCCTGACATCCAATACACGAGCGTGCTCAAGCGCGCCATCCACACCGCGAACATCGCGCTCGATGTCGCCGACCGCGACTGGATCGACGTGAAGCGCAGCTGGCGACTCAACGAGCGCCACTACGGCGCGTTGCAGGGCAAAGACAAGGCGCAGACCCTCGCCGAGTACGGCCAGGAGCAGTTCATGACCTGGCGTCGGTCCTTCGACGTGCCGCCACCGCCCCTCGACGACGCCAGCGAGTTCTCGCAGGCACACGACCCGCGCTACGCCGGGCTGGGCGCCGACCTCCCGCGCACCGAATCCCTCAAGCTCGTGATCGACCGGATGCTCCCCTACTGGCATTCCGACATCACCGTCGATCTCGCCGCCGGCAAGACCGTGCTCGTGACCGCGCACGGCAACTCCCTGCGGGCGCTGGTGAAGCACCTCGATCACATCCCGGATGACGAGATCGCCGAATTGAACATCCCCACCGGCATCCCGTTGATCTACACGCTCGACGAGACTTTCGCGCCCGTGGAGCCGGCCCGCTACCTCGACCCGGAGGCCGCCGCGGCCGGTGCCGCTGCGGTCGCCGCCCAGGGCAAGAAGTAGCCCGGGCGCTAGATCCGCCACCCGCGCGACCACCATCTCCCGTTTTTACGACCACCTCCGTGTTCTCACACGACAGTGGTCGCAAAAACGGGAGATGGTTCGGGGTTACACTTCCGCGGCCACCCAGTCGCCGGTGGCGAGGTACTGCACCTTCTTGGCGATCGACACCGCGTGGTCGGCGAAGCGCTCGTGGTAACGCGACGCGAGGGTGGCATCCACAGTGTCGACGGCCGCACCCTTCCACGTCTCTCCGAGCACCTTGTCGAACACGCTGAGGTGCAGCGCGTCGATCCGGTCATCGTCGTTGCGGATCTCCTCCGCGATGCGCACGTCTTCTGTGCGCAGCAACTCGGTGAGCTTGCGGGCGATCTGCACGTCGAGGTGGCCGAGTTCGGCAAAAGTGGTGCGAAGCGACTTCGGCACGACCTTGTCAGGGAAGCGGTAGCGCGCGAGCTGCGCGATGTGCTCGGACATGTCGCCCATCCGTTCGAGCGAGGCACTGATGCGCAGCGCGCTCACGACGATCCGAAGGTCGCGGGCCACCGGCTGCTGGCGGGCGAGGATGTTGATGGCGAGCTCGTCGAGGGCGATGGCCGCTTCGTCGATCTTGTCGTCGTCGGCGATGACGGCCTCAGCGAGAGACACGTTCGATTCGTTGAACGCACGGGTGGCGTTGTCGATCGAGATCTCCACCAGAGTCGCGATCTCGACAAGGCGCTCCTGCACCTCCGCCAGTTCCTGCTGGAATACCTCGCGCATCGTTCACGTCCCTTTCGCTGCGAGTGTTCGATTCCCGCACAGTTCTGCTGCCACACTGCCCCGCGCAGGTGAACAGCGGGGGAACCGCACCTGAACAACACGCCAAGTGAAGGAGCCGGATGCTGTCCGGGCGCCAGCCGACCCCGCGAATGTAACTAATCTAGTCGCTATGGACTCCGCCCTGCTGGTGCCGCTCGCGCTTGCGTTCGGCATCGTCGTCGGCGTCGGCGTCACGGCGGTTCTCGTCGCCTCCGCACGCCGCGGGCAGCGTGCGGTGGAGGTCGTGAGCACAGCGGTCCCGGATGGCGTGGACCAGGTGATCGAAGCGCTCGAGTCGGCCGGGGTGGTGCTCGATCCCTCGAATACGGTCGTGAAGGCGAGTCCTGGCGCGCTTGCCTTCGGGCTCGTGTGGAATCAGTCGCTTGTGCACCCGGAACTAGTGACGATCGTCGATCGCGTGCGCCGCTTCGGCGAGCCGATCACCCAGGAGCTGGAACTCGCCCGCGGGCCGTTCGGCGACGCCAACATCTACCTCTTCGTGAGGGTCGCGCGCCTCGGTGCGCGCTATATCCTCCTGCTCGCGGAGGACCGCACCGAGTCTTACCGGCTCGACGAGGTGCGGCGCGACTTCGTTGCCAACATCAGCCACGAACTCAAGACCCCGATCGGCGCCGTCGGTCTCCTCGCGGAAGCGCTGCAGGCGGCATCCGACGAACCCGACCAGGTTCGCCGTTTCGCCAAGCGCCTCACCAAAGAGGCGGATCGCCTCGCCCGCATCACGCAGGAGATCATCGAGCTCTCCCGCCTTCAGGCCGCGGATGCCCTCACCAGCCCGAAGGTGGTGGAGATCGATCACGTAGTCGCCCTCGCCATCGACCAGAATCGCGTCGCTGCGGAGTCCGCTCGGGTCACCATCGTGAGCGGAGGGGATGCGGGCGCCGAGGTCTACGGCGACGAGCCGCTGCTCGCCGTCGCACTGCACAACCTCATCGCCAACGCCATCCAGTATTCGCCGAAGGGCTCCCGCGTCGGGGTCGGGGTGAGCAACGCGGACGGCATCGTCGAGATCGCGGTCACCGACCAGGGCATCGGCATCCCCGACGAGGAGCTCGACCGCGTGTTCGAGCGCTTCTTCCGTATCGATCCGGCCCGCTCCCGCCATACCGGTGGATCGGGACTGGGTCTCAGCATCGTCAAGCACGTCGTGCAGAACCATGGCGGCGACATCCGCGTCTGGTCCCAGCCCGGCAATGGTTCGACCTTCACCATCCGACTGCCGGAGGCGTCTCACGCCGCGGCGGCATCCCTGAAAGAGGCCTGAGTTGCGCATCCTGATCGTCGAAGACGAACCCTCCCTGAGCGAGCCGCTCGCCTTCCTGCTCGGTCGGGAGGGCTACGAGACCACTATCGCGGCGGACGGCATCGCGGCTCTCGCGGAGTTCGATCGCAACGGCACCGACCTGGTGCTGCTCGACCTCATGCTGCCCGGGATCGCCGGTACCGAGGTGTGCCGCGAGATCCGAACCCGGTCGCAGGTGCCGATCATCATGCTGACCGCGAAGGACAGCGAAGTGGATGTCGTGGTCGGCCTCGAGCTCGGCGCAGACGACTACGTCACGAAGCCATACTCCACCCGGGAGCTGCTTGCCCGCATCCGGGCCGTCATGCGCCGCCGCATCGAGACCGATGAGGACGACACGGCGATCCTCGAGTCCGGCGATGTGCGTATGGACGTCGACCGCCATACCGTCTCCGTGCGTGGGGTGGACACGGCCATGCCGCTCAAGGAATACGAGTTGCTCGAGGTGCTGCTGCGCAACTCCGGCCGGGTGCTCACCCGCGGCCAGCTCATCGACCGGGTGTGGGGATCCGACTACTTCGGCGACACCAAAACTCTCGACGTGCACATCAAGCGCATCCGCTCCAAGATCGAGAAGGAACCCTCCGACCCGCGCATGCTACTGACGGTGCGAGGTCTGGGTTACCGCTTCGAGCCCTGAGTCGAGACGCGCCGGGCTTCGAGTCCGGCGGACGCTACGGAGTGGTGGTCGCCGTCGGAGTCGGTACGGGGATGACCGTGGGGCTCACCGGCGGAGTCGCGGTCGGCAGGGGTGACGGCAGCAGCTTGGAGTACTCGGGCAGCGATCCGTCGAGCACCGGCACGAGCAGCTGCTCGCCGGTCTGGGTGCCGTACTGCACGAAGACCGGGAACAGGGATCCGGCCCGGGAGTCGATGCCGTTGAAGAGCAACTGGCGCGTGTCGGACGACCCGAAGGTCTTCACCTCGCCCGCGTCGAGCTGCACGCGGGTGTCGACCTTGCCGGCCGTGCCGTTCGCGGTGGTGCCGTCGTACTGGATGAGCACGTTCACCGTCTTCTCGCCGTCGTTGATGAGGTTGACGAGGAAGCTGGCCTCCTGGCCGTCCTTGGTGAGGAGCAGCGCATTGCGCACCTTCACCTGGCCGACGGTGGTGCCGACTCCGTCACTCGGGTCGTAGTGCTTCAGGGTCGCCTGCGGCGCAAAGAAGCTGCAGCCGGCGGTGGAGAGCAACAGCGATGCCGCCACTACGACGGTTGCTGCGATTCGAGCTCTCACGGGACCCTCCAGAACGGAACGAAGACGGTGGGATGTCGCGCCCGGTTCGGTGCGCGAAACCCGTTCGAAGTTTAGCCTACGGTTGCGGTCGTCGAGGCCCGCGGCCCCTTCGCTGAAAACGCCCTGTGATAAAGTGGGGGCCACTGAAACGGAGTGCCAGCAATGCTTTTCGAGGTCGGCGAGACGGTCGTTTACCCCCACCATGGTGCGGCGACGATCACCGAAGTGAAGACGCGCATCGTGCGAGGCGAGGAGAAGTTGTACCTCAAACTCCGGGTGGCCCAGGGCGACCTCGTGATCGAGGTGCCGGCCGAGAACGTCGATCTCGTGGGGGTGCGGGATGTCATCGGGCAAGACGGCCTCGACCGCGTATTCGACGTGCTTCGGGCTCCGTTCACGGAGGAGCCGACCAACTGGTCGCGCCGCTTCAAGGCGAACGGCGAGAAGCTCGCGTCCGGGGACGTGATCAAGGTGTCCGAGGTCGTGCGCGACCTCTGGCGTCGCGACCAGGATCGCGGGCTCTCCGCCGGTGAGAAGAGCATGCTCGCCAAGGCTCGGCAGATTCTCGTCTCCGAACTCGCTCTCGCCGAGAAGACCGACGAAGAGAAGGCCTCGACCGTGCTCGATGAGGTTCTTGCCTCTTAGCTCCGAACCGGCGGTCGGCATCATCGTCGTCGCCGCGGGCAGCGGATCCCGTCTCGGGCATCCCGATCCCAAGGCATTCGTGGCCGTCGCGGGCCGACCCATCCTCGCCCACGCGCTCGAGGGGGTCTTCGGCAGTGACGAACCTGCGCAGGTCGTGGTGGTGGCTCCCGCGGAGTGGATCGACGAGGCTCGCGTTCTCGCCACCGGCATCGCGGGCGCCGCTCGCGAGTCGGTGACGGTCGTGGTCGGAGCGGATTCCCGCCAGGGCTCCGTCGCGGCGGGCCTCGCCGCCCTCGCCGCCGGGGTCGAGATCGTGCTGGTGCACGACGCGGCACGGTCCTTCACCCCCTCCTCCCAGTTCGACGCGGTGGTCGCGGCGGTGCGAGAGACCGGTGCGGGCGTGATCCCCGGCCTCGCGGTCGCGGACACGATCAAGCGGGTGGATGGTGGCCTCGCGATCGCGACAGTCGACCGGTCGCAACTCGTCGCGGTGCAGACCCCGCAGGGCTTCCCCCGCCGGCAGCTGGCCGCCGCCTACGCGGATGCCTCGGCGGACCACACCGACGACGCGGCCCTCTTCGCTGCCGCCGGCCATGACGTGCGAGTGATCGACGGCGACGCCCTCGCCTTCAAGATCACGACGCCCTGGGACCTGCGCCGGGCGGAGTCCCTGCTCGCGACGGCGATCGCGCCCGCCGGCACCCGCACGGGCATCGGCATCGACGTGCACGCCTTCGACACCGAGAGCCCGCTCTGGCTCGGCGGGGTCTTCTGGCCCGGCGAAGTCGGCCTGGCCGGGCACAGCGACGGGGACGCCGTGAGCCACGCCATCTGCGACGCGCTGCTCTCCGCGGCGGGACTCGGCGACCTCGGTTCGAATTTCGGCACCTCCGATCCCCGGTTCGCGGACGCCCACGGCGAGGTATTCCTCAGCGCGACCGTCGAGCTCGTCGTGGCGGCCGGATTTGCGATCGGCAACGTCGCCGTGCAGGTCGTGGCGAACCATCCGAAGATCGGCACCCGCCGGGCGGAGATCGAAGAGCGACTCGGGTCGCTCGTCGGGGCGCCGGTGAGTGTCGCGGCGACCACCTCCGACGGGCTCGGATTCACCGGGCGCGGCGAGGGTGTCAGCGCAGTTGCGACCTGCATCCTGCGAGTCGGTCGCTAGGCGCTGGCGATAGGCGCTGGCAACACGGGCGCACTCGATAGGCTGGTGCGCGTGACAGTGCGCCTCTATGATTCCCGCTCGCAGGGGCTTCTCGACCTCGTGCCGATCGTCGAGGGCAAGGTCGGCATCTACGTCTGTGGCCCGACCGTGCAGTCCTCCCCGCACATCGGCCACCTGCGCTCCGCCCTCGTCTACGACCAGTGGCGACGCTGGCTGAGCTACCGCGGCTACGACGTGACCCTCGTGCGCAACGTCACCGACATCGACGACAAGATCCTCGCGAGCGCGGCCTCCGGCACCTCCTCCGAAGAGTGGTGGGCACTGGCCTACCGGTTCGAGCTGGAGTTCAGTCGTGGCTACGAACGACTCGGGATCCTCGCCCCCACCTACGAGCCGCGCGCGACCGCGAGCATCCCCCAGATGCAGCGGTTGATCGCCGCGCTGATCGAGCGCGGTCACGCCTACGTCGCCGACGACTCCTCCGCCGACGTCTACTTCGATGTCGCGTCCTGGCCGGCCTATGGCGAGCTCACCAACCAGAAGCCGGGCGACATGGCGGCATCGGCGGATGCCCCGACACGAGGCAAGCGCGACGCCCGCGACTTTGCGCTGTGGAAGGGTCACAAGGCCGACGAGCCGGCCTCCGCGGCGTATCCGTCGCCCTGGGGGGACGGACGACCCGGCTGGCACATCGAATGCTCCGCGATGTCGCAGCAGTATCTCGGCACGCGCTTCGACATCCACGGGGGAGGGCTCGACCTTCGGTTCCCACACCATGAGAACGAGCTCGCCCAGTCTTCCGCCGCCGGGCACGGCTTCGCCAATGCCTGGGTGCACAACGGGTTAGTGAATGTGAACGGCCAGAAGATGTCGAAGTCGCTCGGCAACTCGATCTTCGCCGCCGAGTTTCTCGACCAGGCCCGACCGCTCGTCGTGCGCTACTACCTCGGATCCGCGCACTACCGGTCCACCATCGACTACCACGATGGCGCTTTAGTCGAGGCGGAAGCCGCCCTCGAGCGCATCGAGGTCTTCCTCGATCGCGCCCGCCGTCGGCTCGAAGACACCCAGTTCGCCGGAACCGGCGCCGAGGTGGTGCCGGATGGGTTCGCCGAGGCGATGGATGACGACCTCGCGATCCCGCAGGCCATGGCGGTGCTCCACGAGCAGGTGCGTGCCGGCAACGCGGCCCTCGATGCGGAGGATCTCGGCAGTGCTGCGGCGCTGCAGGGCCAGGTGCTGGCGATGACGGAAGTTCTCGGAATCAACCCGATGGCCGTAGAGTGGCAGACTGCTGCGGATGATCCGGCGAGTGTAGCGCTCGCAACTCTCGTCGAGAAATTGCTCGAGGACAGGGACGCGGCACGCAAGGCGCGCGATTTCTCGTCCGCCGATCGCATTCGCGATGAACTTGCCGCAGCCGGCATCCAGATCGAAGACACCCCGTCGGGGTCGCATTGGAGTCTTGACTAATGAAGAGCAGTGGAGCCAACAAGCCGCGCGCGGGTGCCGTGCGCAAGAGCAGCACCGGCAAACAGGTCGGCTCCGGAGGCCAGGGACGCCAGGCGCTCGAGGGCAAGAAGCCCACTCCGAAGGCGGTCGACCGTCCGTACCATCCCGCGGGCAAGCGCAAGGCGGCGAACGACCGCTTCGCGGCCGCCGGTGGCACCAAAAAACCGTCCAGCACCGGTGCCCCGCAACGGGCCGCCGGACCCCAGCGTGCCCAGCGACCCAAGCAGACCGACGAGTTCGAGGTCGTCACCGGCCGCAACTCCGTGCTCGAGGCCCTTCGCGCCAAGATCCCGGTGACCGCGCTCTACATCGCCACCCGCATCGAATACGACGACCGCGTCAAGGAGGTCATGCAGATCGCCACGAAGCGCGGACTGCCAATCCTCGAGGTCATGCGGCCCGAACTCGATCGCCTCGCCGGGTTCGACTCCGTGCACCAGGGGCTCGCGCTCAAGGTGCCGCCGTACGAATACGCGCATCCCACCGACCTGCTCGACAAGATCGTGGCCAGCGGTCGCGTGCCGCTGCTGGTGGCGCTCGACGGCGTGACGGATCCGCGTAACCTCGGGGCGATCATCCGCTCGGTTGCCGCCTTCGGTGGACACGGCGTGATCGTGCCGCAGCGCCGCTCGGTCGGTCTCACCGCCGCCGCGTGGAAGACCTCCGCCGGTGCCGCCGCGCGCACGCCGGTCGCGATGGCTTCGAACCTCACCCAGACGCTCAAGGCGTTCAAGGAGCGGGGCGTCTTCGTACTCGGCCTCGCCGGCGACGGTGACACCCCGCTGCCCGAGCTGTCCTGGGCGAAGGAGCCTCTCGTCGTGGTCGTCGGAAGCGAAGGCAAGGGGCTGTCCCGCCTCGTCACCGAGACCTGCGATGCAGTGATCTCGATCCCGATCAGCTCCTCGACCGAGTCGCTCAATGCCGGCATCGCCGCGAGCGTCACGCTCTACGAGATCTCGAAGCAGCGCGCCAAGAAGAAGTAGCGCAGGTCACGCGTGGGCCTCCGCCTCCGCCGGCTCGCGCGCGCCGGCCACGGCGAGGGCCGCGAGGATGTCGTCGGTGAGGTCGTCGACGTGTTCGAGGCCGATCGACAGTCGCACGATGCCCCCGCCGGGCCTCGCCTCCGCCGCAACCGGGCGGTGGGTGAGCGATGCGGGATGCTGGGCAAGCGAGTCGACTCCGCCGAGTGACACCGCATTGGTGACGAGGTCGAGTGCCTCGATGAAGCGCACCGCGGCTTCGTAGCCGCCGGCAAGGTCGATGGCGATCATGCAGCCGCCGCCGAACATCTGCCGGCCGAGCAGGCCGGCGGGGTCGCAGCCCTCTAGCGTGGGGTACAGCACCCGTGACACTGCCGGGTTTTTGAGCATGCGTCGCGCGAGCAACTCGGCGGTCTCCTGTTGGGCGCGTACGCGAATCGGCAGGGTGCGCAGCCCCCGGTGCAGGAGGTACGCGGCGAGCGGATGCAGCACTCCGCCGGTGAGGGCGCGAACGTGGCGGAGGCGGCCGGCCCACTCGTCGGTGGTGGCGATGACTCCGCCCATCACGTCGCCGTGACCGCCGAGGTATTTGGTGGCGCTATGCAGCACGAGGGTTGCGCCCTGCTCGAGCGGGCGCTGCAGCACCGGGGTGGCGAAGGTGTTGTCCACGAGCACCGGCACTCCTCCCGCGGCCGCTACGACGGCTGCGATATCCACTAGCTCGAGGGTCGGATTGGCCGGAGACTCGACCACGACGAGACCGGTGTCGGCACGGATGGCCGCGCCGATGCCCGCAAGGTCGGTCCAGCTGACGGTGGTGCCCACCAGCCCGGTGTCGAGAACATGATCCGTGCCGCCGTAGAGCGGTCGGAGTCCGACGATATGAGGTCGTCCGGCGCTGACGGTGGCGATCAGGCAGGCGGAGAGGGCGGCCATCCCGCTCGCGAAGGCCACCGCGGTCTCGGTTCCCTCGAGCGCGGCGAGGGCCTGCTCGAACCGCGCCACTCCGGGCTGCCAGAGGCGCTGGTACACGGCCGACTGGCCGGTGAGCAGCCCACCTCCGGTGGCGAGCTCCTCATAGGACTCACCACCGAGCTCGACTCCCGGCAGGGGATTGGTGGTGGAGAAGTCGATCGGCGGCACATGCACGCCGGCCTCGGTGAGGCCCTCCATTCCGGCATGGACGGCACGGGTCTCGAGGCGCAACTCTGAGTTCGACATACGGCCAGCGAAACAGAACCTGCGAATCCATGCAATAGGCTGAAACGAAAGTGCGATATTCATCGCAAATGTCGCAGAATCTGCACGATCTGCGTCAATCGGGTATCGCCGATGGGCTTCGCACCGAAAGGACATTCCGATGGGCGATCCGGCGATGATCGACGATACCGACCGGGCAATCATCCGAGCGTTGTCATCCAACGCGCGGATGTCGGGCGCGGCTCTCGCCGCCGCCGCGGGCGTAGCCGAATCCACCGTCTCGTTGCGGCTCAAGCGACTACACGGCTCCGGAGTGATTCGCGGGTATCACGCCGACGTCGACATCTCCGCCCTCGGCATGACCGTGCAGGCTCTCATCTCCGTGCGCCTTGTCTCCATCGTGCGCGAGGACGTCGACAGGTTCCGACGTGAGGCACCCACCTGGCCCGGAGTGCTCGCCCTCTTCCACCTGGGAGGGGTCGACGACTTCCTGCTTCACGTCGCCGCGCGCAACGCCTCCGAGCTGCGGGACTTCGTGCTCGAACACCTCGCCGGGCAGCCGGCGGTTGCGCACACCGAGACGAACCTCGTCTTCGACCATGTACCCGGCACAGCAGGACTCGCCTGAGCCGGTGATCCTCGCCACGAAGCCGATGATTCCGAGGCCGACGCGGCTCAGACCTTAGAACGCCAGTCGTCTTCGTCGATGATGTCAACCGGAACCGTGATCGTGCCGGTGGCGGGGGCGATGACGGTGGCCTCATCCCGCCGATGGCGCAGAACCGTATCGATGTAGGAGCTCACGGCTTCGGCGAGCGGCACGTCGCGATTCTCGTTCTGAGAGAGGTACCACCGGTGGTCGAGCAGCTGGTGGAAGACCTCCGCTGGCTCGAGCCGCCCCTTGAGGTCGCGCGGGATGGCTCGGATCACCGGCTCGAAAACCTTGGCGAGCCACTCGTGGGCCACCATCTCCTCGTCGTCGCCCTGCTTGTTGAACGTGGCCGTGTAGGAGTCGAGGTCGTTGAGCAGGCGACGGGCCTGGTTCTCCTGGGCGTCGAGCCCGGTGAGGCGAAGCAGGCGGCGCTGGTGATGCCCGGCATCCACGACCTTGGGCTGGATGCGCACCTGCGACCCGGCGTCATCAGTCTTGATCGCCAGCTCCTCGATGTCGAAACCGAGCTCGTTGAGGCGCTCCACCCGCTCGTTGATGCGCCAGCGCTCGGAGGAGGAGAAGGATTCGGATCCGGTGAGCTCCTTCCAGAGGTTGCGATAGGCCGCGACGATGCCGTTCGACACCTCCACCGGGTCGAGCCCCTCTTCGAGGCGACCCCCGGCCGCGAGGTCGAGCAGCTCTCCGGCGATGTTGACCCGCGCGATCTCGAGGTCGTTCTCGCGCTGGCCATTCGACAGTCCGTTGTAGAGCTGACCGGTCTCGGCATCCACAAGGTAGGCAGCGAACGACCCGGCATCGCGACGGAACAGCGTGTTGGAGAGCGACACGTCCCCCCAGAAGAATCCGATGATGTGCAGCCGCACCAGCAGCACGGCAAGGGCGTCGACGGTGCGGGTGGCCGTCTCGGGGCGCAGGGTCTGCGAGTAGAGGGCACGGTACGGCAGGGAGAACTTGAGGTGGCGGGTGACGAGCACGGAGTCGAGCTCGTTGCCCTCGTCATCCGTGCGGTTGGTGATCACGGCCACCGGGTCGACGCAGGGCACATCGAGTTTCTGAAGCGTGCGGAGCATCTCGTACTCGCGGCGGGCGAGCTCCGAGGAGGTCTCCTTGATCGCGATCACGTAGCCGCTCAGGTGCACGAACCGCACGAGATGGCGGGAGATGCCCTTCGGAAGGGCGGCGATGACGCTGTCCGGCCAGGTGTCGAGCGGGAGATTCCAGGGCAGATCGAGGAGTGCCGGATCGACCGTCGCCGAGGTGATGTTGAGGGAACCGCTCATGTGCTGTGCCAATCGGATTCGCGCCGGGATGCTGACAAAAAAGTGCGGGCGACGAAAGGAGATCGTCGCCCGCACTCGAGGGTGTTCGACGGGTCAGTCGACCACGGCCTTGCTCAGGCGGTCGCCCGACTCGATGTCGAAGGCGTGCACGTGAGCCGGCTCCGGGAGGATGAACACGGTGTCGCCGGCGTTCGGGTGCGAACGGCCGTCGACGCGGGCGACGATGTCGACGCGTGAGCCGTCGATGTCGGTGTGGCCGTAGAGGTAGCCATCCGCACCGAGTTCTTCGACGAGGTCGACCGAGACCTGGAGGCCGTTGCCGGAGGTGGAGACGCGAACGTCTTCCGGGCGCACCCCGATGGTGACCTTGGTGTTGTCGGTCTTGCCCATGGTGGCGCGGTCGAGAGCGGCGACTGCCGTTCCGAACTTGAGGCCGCCATCGACCAGGTCGGCGGTGAAGAGGTTCATCGCGGGCGAGCCGATGAAGCCGGCCACGAACACGTTCTTCGGGTTCGCGTAGAGATCGCGCGGGGTTCCGACCTGCTGCAGCACGCCATCCTTCAGCACGGCGATGCGGTCACCCATGGTGAGCGCCTCGGTCTGGTCGTGGGTGACGTAGACGGTGGTGACGCCGAGACGACGCTGGAGCGACGCGATCTGCGTGCGGGTCTGCACGCGCAGCTTGGCGTCGAGGTTCGACAGCGGCTCGTCCATGAGGAATACCTGGGGCTGGCGCACGATCGCGCGACCCATGGCGACGCGCTGGCGCTGGCCACCGGAGAGGGCCTTCGGCTTGCGGCCGAGGTAGGGCTCGAGGTCGAGCAACTTCGCGGCCTCGAGTACGCGGGTGGCGCGCTCGTCTTTGTTGACGCCGGCGATCTTGAGCGCGAAGCCCATGTTCTCGGCGACAGTCATGTGCGGGTACAGCGCGTAGTTCTGGAACACCATCGCGATGTCGCGATCCTTCGGCGGCACGTCGGTGACGTTGCGGTCACCGATGAGGATGTTCCCGTCGTTCACCTCTTCGAGGCCGGCGAGCATTCGCAGCGACGTGGACTTTCCGCAACCGGAGGGTCCGACGAGAACAAGGAACTCGCCGTCGGCGACCGAGAGGTCGAGCGAGTCGACTGCCGGTCGGGTAGAGCCCGGATAGAGGCGGGTAGCTTTGTCGAAGGTGACAGAGGCCATGGTTGTACAACTCCTTCACCGGCAGGTACGTGCCGGACGATCCGTAGTGAATGGATGGTAGTGCGCCCCCATTATGTCACCAGAACGGGGCACGGCGTGAGGGAAAATCGTCTGGATAGGCTGGAATCCACGGCACTCTGGCTTTTTCCCAGACTGCATGTCTAATGTGCTTAGGGCTCCGCTCACGGCAAACTGCAGCGGCTGATAGCCACGGCATTGATGGATAGCGAGTGAGGTTCGATGACCTACGACGGTTCGAGTGACAGAGGTCTCAGCAAGAACGAGAGGCGCGAGGCTGCGCGCGAGAAGTCTCGTGCGCTGCGCGAACAGCAGAAGAAGAAGGATCGCCGCAGCCGCGTGATCCTTCAGGGAAGCCTAGCCGTGCTGGTGATCGCCATCGTCGCCGTGATCGGTCTCGTGATCGCGAACAGCGTGCGGCCGCCCTCGCCCGGGCCGGCGAACATGCTCAGCGACGGCATCAAGATCGGCCAGGGGTTCAAGGCAGTGCCGACCGCTGCGCTGCAGCCGGACGACACCCCGGTGCCGTCCAAGACCAACGCCTCGAACGTGATCGACCTGCGTGTCTACATCGACTACCAGTGCCCGTACTGCGGCGACTTCGAGGCGACGAACGCCGCGCAGATCAAGAAGTGGATTTCCACCGGGGCTGCCACTCTCGAGATCCACCCGCTGGCCATCCTCGACCAGGCCTCGCTCGGCAAGAAGTATTCCACGCGATCCGCCAACGCGGCCGCCTGCGTGGCCAACTACTCTCCCAATCAGTTCTTCGACTTCAGCGCGCTGCTCTTCGAGAACCAGCCGAAGGAGAACACCGAGGGCCTGACCGACGAGAAGATCATCTCCCTGACGAAACAGGCGAAGGTGAGCAAGGCGGATTCGATCGCGTCCTGCATCACCGACCAGAAGTTCAAGTCCTGGACCAACGCCGCTACGGCACGGGCCACAACGGACCCATTGGCCGGCACGGATGTCAAGAAGCTCGCGGGCACCCCGACGATCATCATCAACGGCAAGAAGTACAGTGGTGCGATCGACAACGCGGCCGACTTCGCCAGCGCCGTGTCGAAGGCCGCGGGAGACAGCTTCAGCGAGGATTCGACCAGCTCGCCGAGCCCCTCGCCGTCGCCGAACTCCGACGGCTGACCCGCGCTCCCGGTCAGTCTCGGAGCGCCGGCACTGCCGCCTTGGTGATGATCTTGCCCGGGTTGAAGGTGTTCGTCGGGTCGGCGGAATCGAACAGCCCCTGCATCACGGCGACGCCGCCGGTGGAGATGTCCTGTTCGAGCCACGGGGCGTGCTCGAGGCCGACGCCGTGGTGGTGCGACACCGTTCCGCCGGAGTCGATGAAGGCCTGCTGAATGGCGCTCTTCACCACGTCATACTGGTCGAGCGAGTCGCCGCTCGGCAGGTAGGCGAAGGTGAAGTAGAGGCACGCGCCGGAGTGGTACGAGTGCGAGAGGTGGGCCATGATCCAGCCCTTGACGCCGATCTCGTCGAAGGCCTTGTTCGCTGCCGCCATGACGTTGTCGTAGAGCCCGGGCAGCTTCGACCACGGAGCGGATGTCTCCGAGACATCCGCAGAGCCGCCGAGGTCGAGCAGGAAGTCCCGGATGTACGGGGTGTCGAACTTCTTCTGGTCGTAGAGGGCGCCAGGGCCCTTACCCACCCCGATGCCGCCGTGCTTCTTGACGATGCGACCGACGAGCTTCTCGTTGCGGGCGACATGCTCTTCGCTGCCCTCGTAGCCGATGAACGAGAGGCACATCCTGTCGGTGTCCCAGCCCTTCGACTTGAGGAAGACGCCGAGTCCCTTGGTCACGAGGCTGGAGATGCCCTTGCTCTCCTTGCTGGTCGCGAACGAGAACACCGTCTCGCGGCCGTCGGAGACGCGGGTGACCGAGGGGGTCGCGTCGCTCTCGGAGATCTCTTTCATCGCCGCAAGCCCGTCGGTCCAGGTGGGGTAGAGGTAGGCCTGGATCTCGCGTTTGGCCGGGATGCGATGCACTTGCACGGTCACCTCGGTGATCACGCCGAGCCGGCCCTCGCTGCCGAGGATCATCTCGCGCACGCTCGGCCCGGTTGAGGCACTCGGAACGGCCCGGATCACCAGCACCGCTCCCGGTCGCACAACACGCAGGCCCTTCGCGATGTCCGCGATGTCGCCGTATTTGTCGGACTGCATGCCGGAGGAGCGCGTCGCGACCCATCCGCCGACGGTCGAGTGGGTGAAGCTGTCGGGGAAGTGGCCGATCGTCCACCCGCGCTTCTCGAGCTGTGCCTCGAGGTCGGGTC
Source organism: Lacisediminihabitans sp. FW035 (assembly GCF_054880895.1). Classification (NCBI taxonomy): domain Bacteria; kingdom Bacillati; phylum Actinomycetota; class Actinomycetes; order Micrococcales; family Microbacteriaceae; genus Lacisediminihabitans; species Lacisediminihabitans sp. FW035. The sequence continues at coordinate 3,233,785 of NZ_CM142187.1, read as the reverse complement.
CCTGGGCTCCCGCTTCGATGCGGGCGAGGCCGGATCCCTCGTCGATGTCGATCACGCGGTTGAGGCGTCCGAGGTCGAGCGAGATCACGGTGCGCATCTCTTCGGCGAGCGGCTCGAGGCTGCCCACGATGTTGCTTCCTCCGCCGAAGGGGATGATCACCGCGTCGGCCGCGACCGCGGCATCCACCACCTGCTGCACCTCGAATTCGTCGGCCGGGTAGACCACGACATCGGGCGTGCGGGGGAAGGATCCGGCGCGCACGCGGATGAGGTCGCGGATGCTCTTGCCGAAGGTGTGGACGACGCGGCTGAGATCTTCGGTGACCACATGGTCGTCGCCGGCGATGGCGACGAGCTGCTCGAGCAGATCCGCACTCGCTCGGCTTGCCGGCACATCCAGGTCCTCGAAGGTGGGGGGAGCGACCGTCGGCGCCCCCGGCTCGAGCCCGAGGGCGAAGGTGAGGAATGGCGCGAAACCGGGCTTGTCGTCGTGATGGAACGCGACGCCATCCCGTCCCCAGCCCCACCACTTCATGTGCTGAACTTCGGTCACTTCTGTACTCCTCTTGTTGCGGGTACCGCGGTCATTTCTGCCGGGGCCGGGCGTGACGACCGAGGATATCGGCCGAATGCAGTTCTCTCAGGCGCACGATCTCTTCGCGGGTGCGCTCGGCGAATTCTCCCTTGGATTCACCGGGGGCGACACGAAGCGGGTCGCCGAAGACGACTCCGACCGGCAGCCTTCCGGGCCTCGGCCAGTTCGTGCCGCGGGGGTGCGCGATATGAGCCCCGATGAGAGCCACCGGGATGCACGGCACATCGCAGGCGGCCGCGAGGGCTGCTGCGCCCGGCTTGAAGCGGCCGAGCTCGCCGTCCTTCGATCGGGTGCCCTCCGGGAATATCAGTACCGGGATGCCGCGCATCAGCAGCGAGCGGGCGCTGGTCGGCGAGGTGTCCGTTCCGGTTCGGCGAACCGGGAAGGCGTTGAAGAACAGAGCGGTGAGTCCGCGGCGCCACCAGACGTTGAAGAAGTAGTCCGCGGCGGCGCCGGCGGCGAGGTAGCGGGCAAGGGGGCGGGGGAGCGATCCGACGATCAACGGGGTGTCGAGATGGCTCGAGTGGTTGGCGACGACGACGAATCCGCCCGTGACATCCTTCAGTTTCTCGCTGCGGATCACGGTGACGCTGGTGAGCGACCAGATCAGCGGCTTGAGCAGTGCACGCTGCGCGAGAAAGCGGGCGACGGCCTGGTAGGGAGAATTGAAGCGATCATGAAGCCGCTTGGCGGCGGATCGCGGCCCGGCGGGGCGTGGCCGGGAAGGCATCCGCACCGTCACCGCGCCACGGGCTTCCGTCGCGACGACGAGATCGCGCCGGAGAATGAACGGATGGCACTCTTTGGCGCGAGACCGGCCAAGCCGATCAGCGCTCGGTAGCGAAGAGTAGGTATGGAAATCACTTTGCCTCGATCCACGTCGCGCAAGGCTGCGCTCACCAGTTGTTCGGCGTCGAGCCACATAAAGTTTGGGATACTGCTCGAACGGATGCCGGCCCGCTCATGAAACTCCGTGCGAACCCAGCCCGGGCAGAGGGCCGTCACGGTCACGCCGGTGCCCCGCAGCTCCACAGCGAGCCCCTCGGTGAACGACGTGACCCACGCCTTGATCGAGGAGTACGCGCCCATGGTGAGGAATCCGGCCGTGCTCGACACATTGACGATTCTGCCCGACCCACGCTGAACCATCGCACGGGCTGCCGCACCACTCAGCACGAAGACCGCGCGGCACATCACCTCGAATCCACGGTCGAATTCCGAGACGTCGGGATCGAGGGCCGACGCGTGCATGCCGAATCCGGCATTGTTCACGAGAAGGTCGATCGGGCGGTCCGGATCGGTGAGTCGATCGGCGACGCGCGACACGGCATCGCGGTCTGCGAGGTCGGCCGGAAGCAGCTCGACGGTGCGGCCGAGGGCCCGCAGCTCGCTGGCCATCTCTTCGAGCCGGTCGGTCGACCGGGCCACGAGCACGAGGTCGTAGCCACGCGCAGCGAGAAGGCGGGCGAACGCGGCACCTATGCCAGACGTCCCGCCGGTGACGAGAGCTACACCCATGCCGTTAGGTTACGCTGCTCAGGGGGCAGCGGTTGCCTAAACAGGGGCTCCGATGGCAGCAAGGGCTTGAAATCATGACATTCGCGAACAGCGACTCCACCACACACTCTCCGGCGGGTTCGGGCGACGCTCCGACCGGCCCTTCCGGCGCGCGATTCGACGTGCGCGGCTTCGCCCGGTCTGCTCAGGGCAACCACCGCGAAACGCTCCAGCTGTCGCAATTCGCGGCCCAACCGCTCTCGGCCGACAGCCTTCGCTCGGTGCGCTACCTCGCCCGCCTCGAGAGCGGCACGATGGAGCAGTTGCGCAACCTGCTGGTGACTGCAACCCACAAGGATGCCCGGATCACCGCGTTCCTGGTCACCTGGGCCTTCGAGAAGTTCTGGATCGCCGATGCCCTCGATGCCGTGCTCGAAGCCAACGGCCAGCCGAAGTCGCATGAATCCGACGAGGGCTCGACGCGGCGTGCGCGAAACGAATCCGTCGAGCGCCGAGGACCCATCCGTCGGGCCATCACGGGGCTCATCCAGGGCGTGCCGATCATCGGGGTGCACGTGACCACCGGCCTGGTCGACGAGTGGGTCACTCGCGCGGCGTACGACCGGCTCGACGCCTCGAGCGAAAGCCCGGCGCTGTCGTCCACGATCGCCACGATCGTCGCCGTGAAGGAGCGCCATGTCGCCTTCTTCGACGACGAGGCTCGGCGACGGCTGGCGGATGACCCGCGAGCCGTTTCGTTGACGCGCACTTCCCTCGAGCGCCAGGCCTGGCCACTCGGCGCCATCGATCGCGCCGACGACGACCGCTCGTTCTTCGAGACCTCCGTATTCGGCGACGACGAGGGGCGAGCACGGGCGGCGGATATCGGTCGCCGAGTCGCCGCACTCCCCGGCATGGACTCCCGCATCGGTGACGCCGTCACCCGGAAGCTGCGCGCGTGAGCGCCGTCGAGCCCGGGAACGACGGGACCGTTGCCGTCGGGCCTGCGAAGAAGGCGGCCGCTCGTAAGTCCCGGGCGAAGCCGAAGGCCGCTCCCTCATCCAGTCTCGGGTCGTCCCACATCTTCCTCACCGGCGGCACTGGTTTCGTCGGCCAGGCGATCCTCGAGCGATTGCTCTCGTCGCATCCGGACACCACCATTTCGTTGTTGATCCGTTCGAAGGGCAGCACGAGTGCGGCCGACCGCCTTCGCACCCTGTTGCGCAAGCCGGTGTTCCGCCAGTGGCGCGAGCGCGTCGGCGACGACGAGGTCGAGCGTGCCGTGCGCGAGCGGCTGCGAGTTGTCGAGGGCGACCTCGGCTCGGTGCCCGCACTTCCCGCGGACCTGGATGTCGTGATCCACAGCGCCTCGTCTGTTTCGTTCGATCCGCCCATCGACCAGGCCTTCGAGACGAACCTCGGGGGAGCGGTCGCGCTCTACACCGCGCTGAAGGAGAGCGGAGCCGACCCGCACGTCGTGCACGTCTCGACGGCGTACGTGGGCGGCATCCGCAAGGGGATCGTGCCGGAGGCTCGCCTCGCGCACACCGTGGACTGGCGTGGCGAGTTCGATGCCGCCCGCGATGCCCGCGTGCGGGTGGAGATGGCCTCCCGCCAGCCGGAGACCCTTCGGCGGTTCCTCGGGGATTCCCGGGCCGAACACGGCAAGGAAGGCCCGCAGGCCGTCGCCAAGGCCGCAGAGGCGGCTCGCGTGGAGTGGGTGCGCTCGCGTCTCGTCGACTACGGCCGCACCCGCGCGGAGAGCCTCGGCTGGACCGACGTCTACACGCTCACCAAGGCCTTCGCCGAACGTGCCGCCGAGGAGATGTGGGGGGATGCCGGCCACCGACTGTCGGTCGTACGGCCCGCGATCATCGAGAGCGCGCTGCAGCATCCATTCCCGGGCTGGATCGACGGCTTCAAGGTCGCCGATCCGCTGATCCTCGCCTATGGTCGCGGACTGCTTCCCGAGTTTCCCGGCCTTCCCGACAGCGTGCTCGACGTGATCCCGGTGGACTTCGTGGTCAACGCGATCCTGGCGATCGCCGCCCGACCGGCCACTATCGCACAATACGTGCACGTGAGTTCCGGCGCGAGCAACCCGCTGCCGATCCACCGCATGCTGCAGAACATGAACGAGTTCTTCACGGCCAACCCGATGCCGCACGCCAGCGAGGGCCACGTGCGCGTGCCCACCTGGAGCTTCCCCGGTGATCGGAAGGTCGAGCGGGCCCTTCGTGGCCAGGAGCGTCGGAACGACCGTCGCGAGCAGCTGCTCGAGCGCTTCCCCTCCACGGCCCGCACCCGCGCGCAGATCGCCAAAGTGACGACCAGGCGGAGCGACCTCGAGTCCCTGCGCAACTTCGCCGAGCTCTACCGCGCCTATGTGCAGACGGAGATCATCTTCGACGACCGCCAGCTGCGCGCCCTCGGGGAGTCCCTCGCGCTGGCGCCGGGCGACGACACCGGATTCGACGTCACCACGATCGACTGGGAGGACTACCTCCAGCGGGTGCACTTCCCGGCGATCACCACGCTCACCCGCGCGTTCGCGGTGCGTCCGGCGGCCTCCGAGAAGGCGCAGAAGGCCCTTCCGGCCCGCACGGATGTCGTTGCCGTCTTCGACCTCGAGGGCACTGTCGTCGACTCCAACATCGTCGAGCAGTACCTCTGGGTGCGGTCCGCCGGATTCCGCAAGGCGGCGTGGCCGGGCGAAGTGGCGAGTCTCCTCGGCTCGCTGCCGGGCTACCTGAGCGCCGAACGTCGGGACCGCGGCGAGTTCATCCGAGTCTTCCTCCGTCGGTACAGCGGCATGCCGGTCGCGCGCCTCGAGAGTGTCGTCTCCGGCGGCTACCGCGAAACCCTGCTGCGGCACACCATGCCCGCGGCCATCGCCCGCATCAAGGAGCACCGGGCCGCCGGCCATCGCACGGTGCTCGTGACCGGATCGATCGGCACCCTTGTTGCGCCGCTCGCCGATCTCTTCGACGAGGTGATCGCCGGCTCGATGCACGAGCGCGATGGCGTGCTCACCGGCTATCTCGCCCAGCCGCCGCTGGTGGATGAGGCGCGTGCCGCGTGGCTCTTGCGCTATGCCGAGATCAACGGATTCGATCTCTCACAGAGCTACGGCTACGGTGACAGTCATGCCGACCTGGTCTGGCTCGAGCTGCTGGGAAACCCCAGTGCGGTCAACCCCGACACCAATCTGTCCCGCGAGGCACAACGAAGAAGGTGGAGCATCCATAACTGGAAGCGCGGATCCCACCCCACGGATTCAGTCAGCCCGAAAGGAGAGGGAGAGTAGCCTTCCGGCCTCTTCCCACAGCACATGGCATTCGATGTAGACAAATACACCGCGACCTCGGTCAACGTGAATTGGGACGATCTCGACCTCGAGCGCTTCCGCGAGCATCCGCTTCCCGAAGGCTCGCTGCGCACGCTTCGTTATATGACGGATGTGGAATATCACACCGTCTGCTACACCCGTGACCTGCTCACCACCCCCTCGCACAAAGAGGCGGACATGAGCGCGTTCATGACGATGTGGAACCGCGAGGAGTTCTGGCATGGAGAGGCGCTGGCGACAGTCCTCGGCATCCACGGCATCGTCGTCGACTTCGACGAGTTGAAGGCCAACCGCCTCAAGCTCGGGTGGAAGGATCGCCTCGACCCGATCAAGCAGTCCATCGCCGGCAAGCTCGTCGGCTCGGACTTCGTGGCCGTGCACATGGCCTGGGGCGCCGCCAACGAATGGTCGGCGATCACCGCCTACAACCGCATGGCCGACCTCGAGGAAGACCCGGTGCTCGCCGAACTGCTCAAGCGGATCGCGAAGCAGGAGGCGCGCCACGTGGCGTTCTACACCTCCCAGGCGCGCGATCGCCTCGCCAAGAGCCGCAAGGCCCAGGTGCTCGCCCGCTTCGCGCTCAAGAACTTCTGGGCCCCTGTCGGCTCAAGCATCATGGACCGCACCGAGGTGGTGCACGTGATGGGCCACCTCATGGGCGGACCGGAAGGGCGCAAGGGTGCCCGCAAGATCGACGCCGCCATCTCCGGGCTCCCCGGTATGGAGGGCCTCACGATCGTCGAGGACTCGCTCGACAAGCTCGGCGTCGCGGCCTGACCTCGGGCGCGCTCAACTCTTCCATCTCCCGTTTTTGCGACCACCTCCGTGTGCAGACCGGCCGGTGATAGTAAAAACGGTAGATGGATGCGCGGCCCGGAGTAGGATTCGACGCCGAGCCATCGAAGGAGAGTGTCATGCCCAGAATCACCGTGACGAGTGTGCTGGTCGACGACCAGGCCAAAGCGCTCGCGTTTTACACCGAGAAGCTCGGGTTCGTCGCCAAGACCGATGTCTCGCTCGGCGAGTACCGCTGGCTCACGGTGGTCGGGGCGAATGAGCCCGACGGCGTGGAGCTGCTGCTCGAGCCGGACGTGCACCCGGCAGCGAAGGTGTTCAAGCAGGCGATGGTCGCGGACGGCATCCCCTTCGCCTCGTTCACGGTGGATGATGTTGCCGCCACCCACGCGGACCTCGAGGCTCGCGGGGTGCGCTTCACCCAGCCTCCGATGTCGATGGGGCCGGTCATCACCGCCGTATTGGATGACACCTGCGGCAACCTTATCCAGCTCACCAGCCCCGCCTGAATAAGTCGGTCCGGTCCGAGATCAGGCTGGTGTGGCGCGATGGGGCCAGAGCCCTCGCAGCGCCGACCCTGCGAGGTTGTGTCCTTTCACCTGTGGTTCCAGCGCATCCTTCCCTTCCACCTCTGGGAGAGCTGCGATCGCTGCCCGACCGAGCTGCTCCTGAACCAAAAGCGCGAGACTCCGCAACAGCTTCTTGTCACGACCATCGAAGCTGCGTGGAACCGTGTCGAAGATGCACAACGCGCCGATTCTCTCACCGTCTTCTCCCTCGAGCGGATACCCGGCGTAGAACCTCAGGTGATTTTGGTCGTTGACGAACCGGTTGTCGACGAACCGAGCGTCGAGTGTGGCATCACAGACCACGAACGGACCGCCCTGTCGAATGGTGTGATCGCAGAATGCGTCCTCTCGAGCCGTCTCGGTCGCCTCGAAGCCCGCCCTCGACTTGAACCATTGCCGATCTCGATCGATGAAAGTGATCGCGGCGGCCGCTGTGCCGAACAGGTCTCGGGCGAGGAGCATGATCCGATCGAAAGCTTCTTCGGGAGGGGTATCCAGAATGGCGAGACGGTCAAGCGCCGCCTGGCGCAAACCCTCATCCGCGCTCGTGTCTTCCCGCCGTGACCGGCACAGCGAATCGCCGATTGGTCGCGCAATCTGCTCGGCCCAGCGTTCGTAGGTCTCTGGACTCCGGTGCCGGAGCGCTTCCTCCGCTTCGTCTGGGATGAAAGGGACGAAGGTGCCCGCATCCGCCATGACCGCGCGAGCGGCCTGATTGAGCATGTCGGCATGCCGGTCGACTCGAGTTCGAAGAGGGAAGGGCAGGGTCAGAATACGAGAGACCGGTGGGATTGCCACGAACACGATTTCCGGTGCAGTGGGACTGTCGGTGATCGACTCGAGCATGTGGCGGAGTTCCTCACCCCAAGTCGTCGGACTGGCGAAGTCGAGCGCATCTTGCACGCCGACGAATACGACGATCGCCTCGTACTTCGAGGCCGTCACGGTGAGGAGCAGGTCGCCGGCCCCCTCCAGTGTGAGGTCAGCACGTACCGTCACGTCCAGGTCGATGGCGCGGTTGGTGAGGGAGGACAGTTGTCGCATCAGAGCACCTGCGAGAGCCAATTCGTGGGTTTTCACGCCGTAACCAGTCGCGGGTCCCCCGCCGAAGACGAGTACCTTCAGCGGGTCGGATCCACACGAACGCAGCTGGGCGGTCTCGGGCGGCCGTGGCCCGTCTGTCCAGTCATCGCTACCGAGCGTGTGAGCAATGTGCAGCGCCTGGCGCACGAGGATGCGGCTCAAATCGTGGATGATTTACCCTCCCGTCGCACGTCATCGCGAGCAATCCCTCGCAAAACCCATAAAAAGCGTAAGTCACTCACCCCTCCCATCGTGTCGCCGGTGCGCCCCCAGTTTGGGTGCTCGACAGTGAACGGCCGGGTTCGGAACCACGGTGCCGCAATCTTCGTTACTCGGTTGCCGGCAGGCCCGCCTGCGGAGCATCATGAAGGCATGACGAAGTACCTCATCTCCTTCCCGAGTGAAGCCATGGTGCTCACGGCCGAAGAGTTTCCTATCGTCGTCGCTACGTCCCACGCCATGGTCGCGGAGGCGAAGGCCGCGGGCGTCTGGGTGTTCGGCGGTGGGATCAACGAACAGGTCGACCCGGTGCTCGTCGCAGAGGACGGATCGGTGACCTCCGAGATCTACCCCGGCACCGAGTTCCGGGGCGGCTTCACAGTGCTCGAGCTGCCGACCCGCGAGGATGCGGTCGAATGGGCGAGGAAGATCGCGGTCGCCTGCAGGTGCGCGCAGGAGTTGCGCGAGTTCATGTACGACCCGGAGAGCTAGATTCCGCGAACACCGGGCGCGCGCGGACAGACCGGGCTGGCGTGCCGGCCCCAGTAGTCCGAACACGCCCGTCTTCGGCCGAGTGGAGCCCCCTGTCGGATTCGAACCGACGACCCCCGCTTTACAAGAGCGGTGCTCTGGCCAACTGAGCTAAGGGGGCGCAACGGGTATTCATATTACTTGGCGTGTGCGGGGCACTGCGCCGGGGCCGATAGCGTGAATGCCATGACACCCGTTCATTCGCGATCCGCCGTTGCGCTCGGAGTGCTCGGAGCCGTGATCGTCGGGGTGCTCACCGCCACCCAGTCGCGCGTGAATGGGGAACTCGGTCGGGCGCTCGCCGACGGCTATCTCGCCGCGGTGATCTCCTTCGGCTCCGGCCTCATCATCCTGCTGTTGGCGCTCGCTGTGTGGGCCCCCGGGCGCCGGGGCCTCGCGCGAGCCTTCGGCTCCGTTCGCGCGGGCGTGACCCCGTGGTGGTATCTCTGCGGGGGAGCGGGCGGCGCACTCTTCGTGCTCTCGCAAGGCATCACCGGCGCGGTGCTCGGAGTCGCCCTGTTCACCGTCGCGGTGGTCTGCGGCCAGACGATCAGTGGCCTGGTCATCGATCGCAACGGCATCGGCCACACCGCTCCCGCCGCCATCACCATCACGCGCCTGGTCGGATCGGTGCTGGCGCTGGTGGCAGTCGGTGTGGCCGTCTCGGCGGGCTTCGGTGGGAACATCCCGGCGTGGATGCTGCTGCTGCCGTTCGCCGCGGGACTCGCGGTCGCCGTGCAGCAGGCCGTCAACGGTCAGGTGCGTCGCGTCGCCGAATCCGCCCTCACCGCCACGTTCATGAACTTCCTGGTCGGAACCGCCGTGCTGCTCGTCGCCTGCGTGATCCACGAGGCGATCGTCGGGCTGCCGGAGCGGATGCCGACCGACCCGCTGCTCTACCTCGGCGGCCTCATCGGCACGATCTTCATCGGCGGAGCGGTCATCGTCGTGCGGGTGACCGGGGTGCTGCTGCTCGGCCTCGGATCGGTGGCCGGTCAGCTGGCGATGTCGCTCGTGCTCGACCTCGTGATTCCGGCATCCGGGCAGGTGATCGTGACCTCCACCGTCGTCGGCACTCTTCTCACGCTGGTGGCCGTGGTGATCGCCGCACTCCCATCGCGACCGCTGGGCACGGCGCCGGTCAGAGCACGCTGAGGTAGTCCTCGGCGGGGAACGGCTTGCGTTCGCCGGCCTTGTCGCCCGCGTCGCGGCCGCCGACATACAGCCAGCCGAGAAGCTGCTCGCTGTCGCGCAGCCCGTGCAGCACGCGCACGGGAAGCGAGCGTGTGAGGTGCCCGGTACGCCACATGACACCCCAGCCCGCGTCATCCAGCAACAGGCTGAGCGTGTGGGCGACACCGGAGGCCACGGCCTCCTGCTCCCAGTCGGACACTTTGGGGCTTGGCTGGAACGACGCGACGACGGCGATGAGCAAGGACGCCCGCATCGCCTTTCCGACGAGCTTCTCGGCATCCGCGCCCTCCGCTCCGCTCGCCTCGGCGAAGGCCTCGCCAAGGCGGGCACGGGCGTCCCCCCGCAGTTCGATCAGGCGCCACGGTCGCAGCGATCCGTGGTCGGCCACGGAGGCTGCGGCAGCGACGAGCGGCAGCAGCTCGTCGTGACTGGGTGCGTCGGAAGTCACCTTTGGTTGTGAGCGGCGACCAGCGACGGCATCCAGGATCGACATCGTCGGGTCAGTCCTTCTGCGTGAAGTCCAGTGAGAGCGAGTTCATGCAGTACCGGTCGCCAGTGGGCGTCTGATAGGCGTCGTCGAAAAGGTGACCGAGGTGCGAACCGCAGTTGGCGCAGAGCACCTCCGTGCGGGTCATGAACAGGCTCTTGTCGGTCTTGAGGATCACGGCGTCGGGGTTGACCGACTCGTAGAAGCTGGGCCAGCCCGATCCGGAGTCGAACTTGGTGTCGCTGGCAAAGAGCTCCGCGTGACAGGCGCCGCAGGTGTAGACGCCCGCACGCTTCTCATCGAGCAGTGCGCCAGACCAGGGCCGCTCGGTCGCGGCTTCGCGCAGGATCGAGAAGCGGGTGGGGTCGAGCTCTGCACGCCATTCCGTGTCGCTCTTGGCGACGGGGTACTGGGTGTTGTCGGTGTTCTTGCTCATGAGGCATCCTTTGTCGAGATGAGTCTTACCTCTCATTAAACTCGGCAGCATGCCCGAATGTTCCGTCGTCCAGAAACCATGGAGCGAACTCTCACTGGAAGAGCTCTATTCGGTACTCAAACTGCGCACCGACGTCTTCTTCGTCGAGCAGCGCATCGACGAAGAAGAACTCGACAATCGCGACCAGGAGCCGAGCACCGAGCACCTGTGGATCGCGGATGCCGTGGGCACGGCCGCCTACCTGCGCGTTCTCGTCGAGACCGGGGCGTCGCATCTCGACGCCCGGCATTCGTTCGGCCGGGTCGTCGTTCGGGCGGATCGGCGTGGCGAAGGTCTCGCGCAGGTGCTCGTCGCCCGGGTGATGGAGCAGTACGGCCACGAGTCGATGCTGCTGCACGCCCAGGAGTACATTGCACCGCTCTACACGAAGTTCGGCTTCGAGGCCTTCGGTGAGAGCTACATCGAGGCGGGCATCCCGCACATCTCGATGTACCGCGCCGGCCGCTGATGGACACCGCAAGCTGGTATCGCGGGTTCGGCGAGCTCGAGGCGCGCGGCCACTCCGAGATCTACGAGCGGTGGGCGCTTGGGGTGGCGGATGACCCGGCGCTGATCTCCCTCATCGACGAGCTGCCCCTGCAGAAGCGCCAACCCAATCTCATCTTCGCCTGCGCGAGGCTGCTCGGAGCGCCGGAGGGTAGCTACCAGGCCTTCCAACGCTGGCTCGTGGACCACTGGGCCGCCGTCGTGCCCGAGGCCCTCGCCCGCAGCACCCAGACCAACGAGGCGCGGCGTTGTGCCTCCCTCCTGCCGGCGCTCTCACTCATCCCGGGCCCGCTCGCTCTGATCGAGGTCGGCGCGAGTGCCGGCCTCTGCCTTTTCCCCGATCGCTACAGCTACTCCTATGACGGCGGTGCGCGGATCGACCCGGCGGACGGGCCGAGCTCGGTCCTGCTCGAGTGCGCGACGACGGGCGGCGTGCCCGCGCCTACCGAGATTCCCCGTGTCGTGTGGCGGGCGGGACTCGATCTGCGTCCCCTCGACGTGCGTGACACCGACGACATGCTCTGGCTCGAGACTCTGGTCTGGCCGGAGCAGCACGACCGTCGCGCGAGGTTGCGCAGCGCCATCCGCATAGCCGCGGAAGATCCACCCCGGATCGTGCGGGCGGATGCCTCCGAGCTCGCGTCCCTGGCCGCCGAGGCGCCGGATGACGCGACCCTCGTCGTGATCACGAGCGCTGTTCTCGTCTACCTGCCGTTCGCCGAGCGGATGAGGTTCGTCGATTCGGTGCGGGCGCTCGGTGCGCGCTGGATCTCGCTCGAGGGGGTGCGGGGCTTGCCGACGGTGCGCGCGGCCCTGCCGGATGACGGCGGATCGGATGGGCGGTTCGTGCTCGCACTCGACGAGGTGCCGCTCGCTTTCACCGGCCCGCACGGCAGCTCGCTCGACTGGATCGCCTGAGCCGTCCCACCGGAATTCGCGGCATGCGCCGGGGTTCCGGCGATGCACAGCGAGCCAGCCCTAGTATGGCGGCAGAGCGGAGGGAGAACCCGTGGCAGCCTCATCCGAGCGTTCCGGCCCGCCGTCGGCGACCCCGCTGGGATCAGCCCTCCCCGAGCGCGAGCAGCGCATCCTGGTGTTCGAACGCCAGTGGTGGGCGCACGCCGGGGCGAAGGAGGCGGCGATCCGCTCGGAGTTCGACTTGCCGGCCGCCCGGTACTATCAGTTGCTGAATGCGGCGCTCGACCTGCCCGAAGCCACCATCTTCGATCCGATGCTGGTGAGAAGGCTGCAACGGATGCGGGACGCCCGCACCGGTGCGCGATCCGCCCGGGTCCTCGGCGGCTCCGACTCCACACACCAGTAACCCCTCGACGAAATGAACTGATGGCGACCAAATCGACCGACCGCTTCGACAGCGTGCCTGACGACCTGCTGCGAACGGGCGCCCACCGTTCCGCGCCCAGAAAGGGACGGGGCTGGATCGCCTTCGCCTGGGCCGCTCTCGCCACCGGTGTGCTCGTCGCCGCGGGACTCTTCGGCCTCGCGGTCATCCGCGGCACCATCGAGCTCCCGTTCGCAGCCCCGAGCACGACGTCGACCCCGTCGCCCACCCCCACCCCGACGCCCACCACCGAGGCCAAGATCAATCCGGCTCTTGCGATCACCGTGCTCAATGGAACGAAGACAAAGGGGCTCGCCACGGCCGCGGGCAACAACCTCGTCACGCAGGGCTGGGCCGGGGCATCCGAGCAGATCGGATCCCGCACCAACGCCGCTTCCAGCAACATCACCAAGACGATGGTCTACTACAGCGACGCCGCCAACGAGGGTGCAGCCCGCGCAATGGTGCTCTCACTGAAGGTCGGCGAGATCCAGCTGTCCCAGGCGTATCCCGGATCGCCGATCACCGTCGTGCTCGGCAGCGATTACGTTCCTCCCGCGGGCTGATCCGCGGTCTTCGTGTTTCGCCGATGTTTAATTCGTCCCGAATCGCCCGGATCGCAGTTACTATCTGGGATTGGTCGCTGACAGCGGCGATCCGAGGCGAAACACAGGGAGTATTCAATGGCGAACGGAACCGTCAAGTGGTTCAACGCTGAAAAGGGCTACGGCTTCATCACGGAGGATGGGGGCGGGCAAGACGTCTTCGTCCACTACTCCGCGATCGACATGGGCGGCTACAAAGTGCTCGAGGAAGGCCAGAAGGTGACCTTCGAGGTCGGCACCGGTAACAAGGGTCCCCAAGCGGAATCGGTGCGCCTGGCCCAGTAGCTCGGCCACGCCGCCCCACTTCGGTTCGCTGTCCTCGAGACGCGCCCCGCAGCACGCGGGCCGATCGTCCGTGCGACGCTAGTCTGCTCCCGTGGGGCACACTCCGGCGCGGTCGCGCCTGCGCGTTCGAGCGCTGGTCTCGATGACTCTTGTCATCGGGCTCGGTCTTTCCGCCGCGGGGTGCGCACCGGAGAAGGTGACGCCGACGCGCTCGCCCGCTGCGACCGCCTCCCCGAGGCCCACCCCCACCGTCACCGCGCCGCCCATAGCGATCGCTCCGCTCCGGGGGACCACGGTGCCGGCTGGAACTCTCGACCACGCGTCGATCGCCGCCAAGATCGACAATCTGCCGTCCGCGCGGCCCCAGATCGGCCTGGAGAGCACCGACCTCGTCTACCAGGAGCTGGTGGAGGGCGGTCTCACCCGGTATGTCGCGGTGTGGCAGTCGACGATCCCGGCCCTTCTCGGGCCGGTGCGATCCATCCGTCCGATGGATCCCGACATCGTCTCGCCTGTCGGCGGCATCATCTGCTACTCCGGCGGTCAGCAGCGTTTCGTCGACCTCATGCGTCGCACCCCCGTGTACAACGCCATCCACGGCCAGGCGGACACCGCGAGTACCTTCTTCCGCACACCCGCCAAGGCGGCACCGCACAATGTGCTGGTGAAGGCCCAGGACCTTCTCGCGCAGCACACGGGGATCGCGGCCCCGGCGGCGCAGTTCGAATTCGCTCCCGACCTGCCATCGTCGACGGCTGCCAAAAGCGGCACCCCCACCGCCGTCGTGAACTACACCTTCTCCAGCCTCACGAACGGCAGTTGGACCTGGGATCCGGTCTGGTCGGTGTTCCGACGGTCCCAGGGAAGCGGGCCCGATCTGGACAGCGCGGGAGCGCAACTCTCCACCACCAACGTCGTCGTGATGCGCGTCACCGTCACGAACGACCAGGGGGTGCCCAAGACCAACCTGATCGGGTCGGGAGAGGCGTGGATTTCCACCGGCGGCGGCACCGTTCACGCCCGCTGGTCGAAGGCATCGGCGACGGATCCGATCCATCTCGTCGATGACGCCGGCGCTCCGGTGCGCCTCGCCCCGGGCAACACGTGGATCGAGCTCGTTCCCTCGGCGGGATCCGTCTCCTTCCTCGCCCACGCCTAGCGCTTCGTCAACCGGAAGCTCACTTGCACTCTCAGGGGGAGAGTGCCAGAATCATTTAGCACTCCCTTATTGAGAGTGCCAATAGCTGTTGCTTACATGACGTCCCGGAAGGACGAAAAACACACATGGCAAAGATCATTGCTTTCAACGAGGAGGCCCGTCGTGGCCTCGAGCGCGGCCTCAACATCCTGGCCGACGCCGTCAAGGTGACCCTCGGCCCGCGTGGCCGCAACGTCGTACTCGAGAAGAAGTGGGGCGCCCCCACCATCACGAACGACGGTGTCTCCATCGCCAAGGAGATCGAACTCGACGACCCGTACGAGAAGATCGGTGCGGAGCTCGTCAAAGAGGTAGCCAAGAAGACGGATGACGTCGCCGGAGACGGTACGACCACCTCGGTCGTGCTCGCCCAGGCCCTCGTGCGCGAAGGACTGCGTAACGTCGCCGCCGGAGCGGACCCCATCAGCCTCAAGCGCGGCATCGACAAGGCCGTCACGGCCGTCATCGCCGCGCTCGTCGCCGGCGCAAAGGAGATCGAGACCAAGGAAGAGATCGCGGCAACCGCCTCCATCTCCGCCGGGGACCCCGAGATCGGCGCCCTCATCGCTGAGGCGATCGACAAGGTCGGCAAGGAGGGTGTCGTCACCGTCGAGGAGTCGAATACCTTTGGTACCGAGCTCGAGCTCACCGAGGGCATGCGCTTCGACAAGGGTTACCTGTCGGCGTACTTCGTCACCGACCCCGAGCGCCAGGAAGCGGTCTTCGAAGACCCCTACATCCTCATCGTCAACTCGAAGGTCTCCAACATCAAGGACCTCCTTCCCGTGGTCGACAAGGTGATCCAGTCGGGCAAGCAGCTCCTCATCATCGCCGAGGACGTAGATGGCGAGGCTCTCGCGACCCTCGTCGTCAACAAGATCCGCGGCATCTTCAAGTCCGTGGCCGTCAAGGCTCCGGGCTTCGGCGACCGTCGCAAGGCGCAGCTGCAGGACATCGCGATCCTCACCGGTGGACAGGTCATCTCCGAGGAGGTCGGACTCAAGCTCGAGAACGCCACGCTCGACCTGCTCGGCCGCGCCCGCAAGGTCGTCGTCACCAAGGACGAGACCACGATCATCGAGGGCTCCGGCGACGCCGAGGCCATCGCCGGTCGCGTCAAGCAGATCCGCGCCGAGATCGAGAACACCGACTCCGACTACGACCGTGAGAAGCTCCAGGAGCGTCTCGCGAAGCTCGCCGGAGGCGTTGCGGTCATCAAGGCCGGAGCCGCGACCGAGGTCGAGCTCAAGGAGCGCAAGCACCGCATCGAGGACGCCGTCCGCAACGCGAAGGCTGCCGTCGAAGAGGGCATCGTCGCCGGTGGTGGCGTCGCCCTCATCCAGGCCGGCGCAATCGCGTTCGCCTCCGAGGCCCTCACCGGCCTCACCGGAGACGAGGCGACCGGCGCCAACATCGTCAAGGTCGCCGTCGACGCCCCGCTCAAGCAGATCGCGCTCAACGCCGGTCTCGAGTCCGGTGTCGTCGCCGAGAAGGTGCGCAACCTGCCCACGGGACACGGCCTCAACGCCGCGACCGGTGAGTACGTCGACATGCTCGCCGCCGGAATCAACGACCCGGTGAAGGTCACCCGCTCGGCCCTGCTCAACGCAGCGTCGATCGCCGGACTGTTCCTCACCACCGAGGTCGTCGTCGCTGACAAGCCCGAGAAGGCTGCAGCACCGATGGGTGACCCGTCGGGCGGCATGGACTTCTAAGTCCACCAGCACCACCGGTTGGCGCTGCCAGTCAGCACAGTCGGAAAGCAGGGCGTCTCCTTCGGGAGGCGCCCTGCTTTCGTGTGCGGCCTGTTACTTCGTCGGGCGTGGTCCTGCCGCCGGCCGCGTCACCCCACCTCGACGATCCGTCAGAAAGCGCTCGTCTGTACGCCGCAGTCAGGCGTTTGCGACGGATGGCGTAGTTGCTGCCTCTCCGGCCCTCCGGGAGGCACATTGGCCCGGCGACCCGTCACTAACTGCTCTTTCGGGGACCATGGCCAGCGGTTTGTGACGGTTGGGCGCCAAACGCCCAGCCCGGGGAGCCTGCGCCACCGGCCACGCCCAGCCCGGGGAGCCTGCGACACCAGCACCGGCCACGCCAGCCCGGGGAGCCAGCGACACCAGCACCGGCCACGCCAGCCCGGGGAGCCAGCGACACCAGCACTGGCCACGCCCAGCCCGGGGAGCCTGCGGCACCGGCACCGGCACCGGCACCGGCACCGGCACCGACACCGGCACCGGCCGCACGCCCGCCCGGGGCCAACCCTGCCCCGCGGCGCGGTCAGTGGGCGAACAGCCGGGTGTTCGCCGCCTCGATCTCGGCGTACTGCTGCCCGGCATGACCGAGCGCCGTCCCCATGGCACCGAGCACCTCTTCGACGCGCTGCTCGAGGCTCTTCCATTCCGTGACGGCACCCTGGAAGGCCGACGCCGCCGGCCCCGACCAGGAGCCCTGAAGGTTGGTGAGCTGGCCGTGAAGAGCGCCGACCTCGCCTTGGATTCGACCGATGGTGCTCTTGGCCGCGGATGTCGCGGCGAGTACCGCTTCGCTGTCGACCTGATAGCGGGTCATGTGTGTCTCCGTAGATTCGTGTCCGTGCACCGGATGTGCCGGATCGAATCCCGAGGCTAGTGTCCGGCCGGCGCCGTAGCGCCCGCGTCAGTCGCGCTTGGGGGCAGCGGGAGCAGTCCAGCCCTCGGGGAGGAGCGGAAGGCTCACCCGGAAGGTGGCGCCTCCTCCGGAAGTCTCCCGCACGGTCACCTCGCCCTTGTGCGACGCGACGATACCGGAGACGATCGCGAGCCCCAGGCCGCTGCCACCGGTCTCGCGGGTGCGCGAGGAATCCGCGCGCCAGAAGCGCTGGAAGATCTTGTCGCGGATCTGTGGGGGGATCCCCTCGCCGTGATCGATGACTTCGAGCACGCCGATGCCGCGGGCCGCATCGACCGAGACGACGAGCTCCAGTGGGGAGTCCTCCGGCGTGAACCGCATCGCATTGCCGATGAGGTTGGTGACCACCTGGCGGATCTTGTTCTCTTCGGCCAGCACCACGGCCGGTTGTTCGACGGCGTCAACGACGGGCGCGACGATCTCGATCGGCATAGTGGTGAGCTCACCGCGAGCCTGGCGGCGGCGCAGGCGGGCGAGCTGCGCGCCGGCGAAGCGGATCGGACCCGTCGCCGCGGTGGTGCCCGACGGTCTGCCGGCAGAATGCGGGGCCGCCGGGGCGACCGTGGCATCCGTCGACACTGCGGGGGCTTTGGCCACGATCACGCTCACCGTGCGCTGCGGGGCAGAGGCCATGGCGTCGAGGGCGGCGTCGTGGGCGATCGGAACAAGGTCGACCGGGCCGAGTTGCAGGGGCTTGGCCTCGTCGATGCGGGCGAGTTCGAGCAGGTCGGAGACGAGCTCACCCATGCGGATCGCCTCCTTCTCGATGCGCTCCATGGCCTGGGCCACGTCTTCGGGCTTCTGCAGGGCGCCCATCCGGTAGAGCTCGGCGTAGCCGCGCACCGACACGAGGGGAGTGCGTAGCTCGTGGCTCGCATCCCCGACGAAGCGCCGCATCTGGTCGATGGTGCGAGCGCGGTCGGAGAAGGCCCGGTCGATTCGATTGAGCATGGTGTTGAGAGAGCGGTTGAGCCGCCCGACTTCGGTGTTCGGGGTCGCGCCCTGCAGCCGCTGGCTGAAGTCGCCGTCCGCGATCGCGGCCGCGGTGGCTTCGACCTCACGTAGGGGGGTGAAGGTGGAGGTCACGAGCAGTCGGGTGAGCGCGGCACCGAGCACGATCACCGCGAGCCCGAAGCCGAGGAAGATCACGAGGAACTGGTTGATGAGCTTGTCGGAACTCACCAGGTCGACGGCCACCACCACGGTGACGTAGTCCGGTGAGTTGAGGATGTTGCGGGGGATTGCCACCACCCGCCACTGGTCGTCGTGCTCTTGATCCCACACAGTGAAGGGAACCCCGCCGGCCTTGATGACCGTGTTGAACGGCATGGCCGGAAACTTCGGTACCGACGTCGTCAATGCGCGGTTGTTGCAGAGTTCGTCGCCGTTGGTGTCGAGCACGGCGAGGTAATAGTCGTTGATCCCCGGGAGCGCGTCACAGGTCTTGGCGCCGGTCTTCGTGTAGCCCGGAACGGCCTGCGCGTAATTGGTCATCTTGGTGTCGGCGTCATTGAGCAGGTAGGTGCGCAACACCGTCATCGTGCCCACGCCCGCCACGAGAAGGCCGAGGGTCACCAAAAGCACGGTCACACCGGTGATCTTGGTGCGGAGGGAGACCCCGTTCCACCAGCCCATGAGTTTGTCGTGCATCAGGAAACCCAGATTACGGCGCGCACCCTGAGGGTGCGCCCCATATCTCCGACCGCCGGGGTGATGCTCAGACCCGCGCGGCCTTGAGCATGTAGCCGAAGCCGCGCTTGGTCTGGATCACCGGCTCCTGCGAGTACTGGTCGAGCTTGCGTCGGAGGTACGAGATGTAGCTCTCCACGATGCCCGCGTCGCCGTTGAAGTCGTATTCCCACACGTGATCCAGGATCTGGGCCTTCGACAGCACGCGGTTGGGGTTCAGCATGAGGTAGCGCAGCAGTTTGAACTCCGTGGGGCTCAGCTCGATCTGCTCGGATCCGATGGTCACCTCGTGGGTGTCCTGATCCATGGTCAGTTCGCCGGCGCGGATGATCGCGTCCTCCTCGTCCTGCATGGTGCGGCGGAGGATCGCCTTGATGCGGGCCACTATCTCGTCGAGGCTGAAGGGCTTGGTCACGTAGTCGTCACCGCCGACGGTGAGGCCGGTGATCTTGTCCTCGGTGTCGTCCTTTGCGGTGAGGAAGAGGATCGGTGAGGTGTACCCGCTCGACCGCAGTCGCTTGGTCACGCCGAAGCCGTTCATGTCGGGGAGCATGACGTCGAGGATGATCAGGTCAGGCTCCTCCTCGAGCACAGCCGAGATGGCCTGCGCCCCATTTCCCACGGCGCGCACGGCGAATCCGGCGAACCGGAGGCTCGTCGTCAGCAGGTCGCGGATATTCGGTTCGTCGTCGACAATCAGGATCTTCGGGCCATCGCTCATGGCACCAGTATCTGCGCGTCGGCTGTGCACTTCCTGAGTATGGATTCCGGATGCTCGGAGCCCCAGACTCTCGGCGGGAATCCGGCTTCCCGTGGCTAGTCTGTGAGGGTGAATCGCATCATCGGAAGCCGCACCTTCGACTTCGACCGCCAGGTCGCGGTGATGGCGATCATCAACCGCACTCCCGACTCCTTCTTCGACAAGGGAGCGACCTTCGCGCTCGATCGTGCCGTGGATGCGGCGCTCGCCGCGGCCGTCGACGGCGCCGACTGGGTGGACATCGGGGGTGTGCCCTTCGGTCGCGGCGACCCGGTGAGTCTCGAGGAGGAGCTCGACCGGGTGGTGCCCGTGATCGCCGCCATCCACTCCCGCAGCGACGTGGTGATCTCGGTGGACACGACGAACGCGGAGGTCGCCAGGCTCAGCATCGACGCCGGGGCATCCGTCATCAACGACACGAGTGGATTCTCCGACCCCGACATGGCGGGGGTCGTGGCGGCGAGCACCGCCACCCTCGTGATCACGCACAGTAACGGCGTGCCCCGCAGCGAGCCGCAGAGCCCGCAGTACGACGACGTGACCGCCGAAGTAGTGGCTTACCTGACGGAGAGGGTGGCACGGGCGGAGGCCGCGGGCATCCCCCGGGATCGCCTGGTCATCGACCCCGGCCACGACCTGAACAAGAACACGCTGCACACCCTGGAGATCACCCGGCGTCTGCAGGAGGTCGTGGCGATCGGCCTGCCGACGCTCGCGGCGGTATCCAACAAGGACTTCATCGGCGAGGCCATCGATCGCGAGCAGGGGATGAGGCAATCGGGGTCCCTCGCCGCCGCCGTGATCTGCATCATGAACGGTGCGCGGATCGTGCGGATGCATGACGTCGGCGCTGCTGTCGATGCGGTGCGCCTCACCGAAGCGGTGCTCGGATTTCGCCAGCCCGCCTACACCCGACACAACGTCTGATGGAAGTGCGCATCGACAGGGTCTTCCCGTCGCCGGGGTACGACCTCTCCGACGACGCACTCTCGGGGCTCTACACACGGGCGGACCGATCCCAGCGCTGGCTGAGGGTCAACTTCGTCTCGAGCCTGGATGGTGCGGTTACCATCGACGGGCTGTCTGGTGGACTCGGGGGCGAGGCAGATCACCGGGTCTTCGACCTGGTGCGTGAACTGTGTGATGTGGTGATCGTCGGCGCCGGCACAGTGCGTGGCGAGGGCTACGGCCCGATGGTGGTGCCGCCGGCATCGGTCGCGCGACGGGTCTCGCGGGGGCTCGCGCCACATCCGGTGTTCGCGATCGTGTCCAATCGATTGGATCTCGATCCCGCCTCGCGCATCTTCACCGAGGCCCCGGTGCGCCCGATCATTGTGACGACGGATGCCGCGCCCCGCGACCGCCGGCAGTCGCTCGCCGCCGTTGCCGACCTCGTGATCGCGGGGGACTCGCACCTCGACCCCAGGGTTCTCGTCGACTCCCTCGCTGCACGCGGTCTCGCCCAGCAGCATTGCGAGGGCGGCCCGTCCCTGTTCGGCTCGCTTCTCGCGGCGGGTGTCGTCGACGAGCTGTGCCTCACCGTGAGCCCGCAGCTCGTGGCCGGTGATGCCGGGCGGATCGTCACGGGCGACCTCGCCGGACCGCGCAAGCTTTCCCTCGGTCATGTGCTCGCCTCCGGCGACACACTCCTGCTGCGCTACGAGCTGCGCTGAGCCCACCCGTCAGCTCCTGGACCCAGTCGCATGGCGCCTGCGCTTCCCCCCATTCACTGTCCATGCTGGCGGCGAGGTGATTTCGGCCAGAAGAGCCATTTCGCAACGAGTCATCCCGCCGAAAAGGGCTCGCCAGCCGCGCTGCGGAGGAACAGGCGCCGCGCGAAGAGCGGGCGCCGCGCCGAGTCGAGTCGCACTGAGGCCTCAGGCGGCGATCGAGTCGCCGTCGAGGATCGTGTAGCTGTAGCCCTGTTCGGCGAGGAATCGCTGGCGGTTCTGGGCGAAGTCCTGATCGACGGTGTCGCGGGCGACAAGCGTGTAGAAGTTGGCGGGAAGTCCGCTCTCCTTCGGGCGCAACAGCCGTCCGAGGCGCTGGGCCTCCTCCTGGCGGGAGCCGAAGCTGCCGGAGACCTGGATGGCCACCGTCGCCTCGGGGAGGTCCACCGAGAAGTTGGCCACCTTCGACACCACCAGCACGGTGATCTCGCCCTCGCGGAATGCCTGGTAGAGGCGCTCGCGTTCCTCGATCGGCGTGGATCCGGTGAGCTTGGGAGCATCGAGGGTCTCCGCGAGCGTGTCGATCTGGTCGAGATACTGGCCGATCACCAGAATGCGCTCGCCCGCATGCTTCTTCACGAGATCCCGCACCACCTGCAGCTTGGCTGGGGCGGTCGCCGCGAGCCGGTAGCGCTCGTCGTCGGCGGATGCCGCGTATTCGAGTCGCTCCTGGGCGGGCAGGTCGATCCGCACCTCGAAGCACGAGGCGGGGGAGATGAAGCCCTGGGCCTCGATCTCCTTCCACGGCGCGTCGAACCGCTTCGGGCCGATCAGGCTGAACACGTCGCCTTCTCGCCCGTCCTCGCGAACGAGCGTGGCGGTGAGGCCGAGCCGTCGGCGCGCCTGCAGCTCGGCGGTGAGCTTGAAGACGGGAGCGGGCAGCAGGTGAACCTCGTCGTAGATCACGAGTCCCCAGTCGAGCGCGTCGAGCAGTGCGAGATGGGCGTATTCACCCTTCCGCTTCGCCGTGAGGATCTGGTAGGTCGCGATGGTGACCGGCTTCACCTCTTTGACCTGCCCGGAGTACTCGCCGATCTCATCCTCGGTCAGCGTCGTGCGCTTGAGCAGCTCGGCCCGCCACTGCCGGGCGGAGACGGTGTTGGTCACGAGGATCAGCGTCGTGGTCTCGACCCGCGCCATCGCGCCGGCTCCGACGAGGGTCTTGCCCGCTCCACAGGGCAGCACGACGACTCCCGATCCGCCGTCCACGAAGCTCGAGACCGCGTGGTTCTGGTATTCGCGAAGGTTCCATTCGCTGGTATCGAGCGCGATCGGATGCGGCGTGCCCGGGGTGTACCCGGCGAGGTCCTCGGCCGGCCAGCCGAGCTTGACCAGCTCCTGTTTGACCTGCCCGCGCGCCCAGGGCTGGATCTCGTAGCGGTCGATCTCGACGCCCTTGCCGCGCTGGTCCTCCGGAAGGAAGAGCAGCGGTGCGATGCGCTTCGCCCGCACGATCTCGCTCAGGACCGCGGCATCCGTCGACCGCAGGATGAGCGTGCCGTTCTCATCGCGCTCGATGACGAGCCGGCCGTAGCGCCCGACGGTCTCCGCGATGTCGATCGAGACGCTCTGCGGGATGGGGAACTTGGAGTACTTCTCGAGGGTGTCGAGCATGTTCTCGGCGGTGTGGCCGGCGGCGCGGGCATTCCAGAGTCCGAGTCGCGTGATGCGGTAGGTGTGGATGTGCTCGGGTGCGCGCTCCAGTTCGGCGAAGACGGCGAGGTCGTGGCGGGCATCCTCGGCGGCCGGATGCGCGACCTCGAGCAACACGGTGCGGTCGCTCTGCACGATCAGGGGTCCAGACAGCGCATCCACCTCGTAAGCCTAGGTCACGCGGGTGGGTGGTCGTCCGTGGGGCTAAGTGTGGCTGCCATGCGGTGCGCGCCGGGCTTTCCGTACTGCGCCCGGCCGGGTGGCCGTCGACCGTCGCCGAGAGCGGATTCCGCCGACGCCGCGCCGCGTATTCCGGTGCCTGTGCGGCGTGTCGTGGAGATCTCCGCCCACAGCATGCGTCGCTCGCCGCCCGATTTCCACGAGATTCCTGAGCTCGGCGGGGAAGCCATTTCCCAAGCAGTCAGAACACGGGACGTCCCCGTCCTCGTCATGGAGCCGGTGTCACCGTGCTGCCATCGCGCAGCGGTACCGGCGTGAGAAGCGGTTGGACGCGGGCGAACGGTGGTGCTACCGGTGAGGTCGTCGCGTCGGAGCGGGGCAGCCCGGTCATGCTGTCGACCGCGCTGAGTGGGATCGATTCGAGGGGGAAGACGTTCCAGCCGTTTCCGCTGGTCGTACGATCGCTGGGCACGAGCGCGGTGGCATCGCTGATCGTGGTGAACTCGTCGTACGGGGGCTTCGCCGACAGCGGCTTTCCGTTCTGATCGAACAGCTGCACTCCGGTGAGCGGCTCGCCATTCGCGTCGTAGGCGAAGATATTCGTGACCGATTCGCCATTGCGGATTAGGCCGGCCGGAGTCGGTTCCTGATTCGAATACAGGGACTGTTCGTATGCCTGGGCTGCCGAGCCGATGGCAGTCGCCAGCAGGAACGGGAGGGCGAGCACCGCAAACACACTCACCAGCACTTTGACGTACCGCAGCCACCGAGGAAGCCAGAGCCCTCGACCCCACTGCACGCTCACACCAATCAACGCGGCAAAGAAAACCCAGCGGAGCACCGTTTCGGGAAGAATCGTGAGGGTCCCTCGTCCACCGACAAGGAGCAGTGCGACCTGATAGACGGCCCACCCGCGCAGGATCCACCACGCCGGACGCAGAGCGATCGCGAAGTCGAGCAGCTGGGCTCCCACTGTATTACGGCGGATGCGTGCTGCCAGCGCCGCCCGCCATAGTCGGATTCCCGCAAGGGTCCACGGCACCCTGGTCTTGACCGACCGCGCAGGGAGCCCCGCAGCGGAACGCAGCTCGGTGGCGTACTCCTCTGGATCGCCGAGCTCCTCTTCGAGCGCCTTCTCGGTGAGGTCGGCCTCGAGGCCCTCGGTCAGGTCTTCGATCTCGTCGACGGGAAGGTCATCGAGGCTCTGTCGAACGCGAGCGGCGAAGTCGGCGATCGCCGGGTCGATTGATGTCGTGGCGGTCATGAGTGCTCCCCGATCGTTCGTAGCTGTGTGTGGGTGACGGACTGGTCGAGAAGCGCGGACATCGTCTCGACGAAAGAGGCCCAGCTGGCGCGCTGGTCGGCGAGCATTTGCCGACCCTGGGCGTTGATGCTGTAGTACTTGCGATGAGGTCCGCCGTCGGAAGGCGCCACATAGCTCGAGACGACGCCCGCGGTGTAGAGCCGGCGCAGAGTTCCGTAGACCGACGCATCGCCCACTTCATCGAGGCCGGCCAGCCTGAGTCGGCGAACTATGTCGTAGCCGTAACCGTCGTCATCCTTGATGGCGGCGAGTACCGCGACATCGAGCACGCCCTTGAGCAACTGGGTGGTATCCATCTGTCTCCCTCGTCAACGGATCCCACACTACTGTGCAGTGCGCGCTACTGCGCAACACGACACACCGGCCTGTTTCGCAGCGCTCGGCGGGCAACTCCTGCAGTTGAAGAACGGGTCCAGAGCGCAATCACGGCATGCTGGCCGCGCGCTGGCGCAGCCGGAGTGGGCAGGACTCCTGCATCGCACGCCCGCCTGTCCATCCCAACCCGCAGGAGTCTCCCTGACGGGCCCTACTTCGCCGGGGAGATTCCCGCGATGCGCGACAGCGGAAGGGTGCGCTCGATCGCGGCCCGGTTGTCGCGGCCACGCAAGCGGCCACCGGCCACACTCGTCGGTTCGAGCTGGTAGTCCACGAGGGTGCCGTTCGGCATCGTCACGCTCACGGTGAGCGGCGTCTTGGCCTTGATCGCGGCATCCAGCTGGCGGATGAGCCAGGCGTGCCCGGTCTCCTCGTCTTCCGGCTCTCCGCCGAGGCGCAGGCGTTCGATGAGGGCATCGATCGGGTTCAATCCGTCTGCTGGCGCGGGGCGAGCGGTGCGCTGCCGGCGAAGGGCCAGGATCTCGCCGGCGGCATTCTCCGCGGCCACCGGGTAGCGCGCGTCACTCACTGACCAGAAGACAACGTCGAGGGGGAAGCGGCTCTCGGCACGGGTGCTCGAGGTACGGTCGAAGCCGAGGGACGAGAGGTTCTGGTCGACGAGGATCGTGCCGATCAACAACTCGTCGTCGGAGCGGATGTAGCTGCGGGCATCCGCACCACGATCGGCGATGCTCCCCACCCGCACCTGCCCGTAGCGGCTCGACGCCTCGCCGATAAGGTAGTCGAGCGGTTGCGGGATGCCCGTGAGCGAGATTCCGCCGAGGAATTCGAGGATCGACTCCGCCGTCTCGCCCGCAGCCATCGCCCGGTTGACGCTCGACGTCGACACGCGGTAGCTCGAGGCGAGCGCGCGGCTCTCCACGTCGGCGAGCGACCGCAGCCGGGCATCCACTCGCGGGGTCAGCGGGCCGGGAGCGACCACCGAGAGGTCGTGTTGCAGGTACACCTGCTCGACCTCGGCAGGGAGCAGGGCCGTCATCGCCTCCTCTGCCGGGCGGATGCCGTCGGCGAGAAGCAGGGACCCCGGCCCGGTGGGCGCCTGGTTGGCCGTGATGCCTAACAACTCTGCATCGCGGGTGTAGGCGCCGATGCGCTCGTCCATCCAGTCGCCGCCGGCCGGGTAGAGCCAGTCGATATACCCGCGGAGACCGGAGCCCCAGAGCGCGTGGGTTCGCTCGCCGAGCAGTTCGCGGATGTCGGCGGGCAGGCGTTCGAACCACGCGGAGCCGAGCGTGGCCCAGCGCGCGCCGGTGGAGCGCAGCAGCCAGGCGCCGCCGCTCTCGGTGATCATCCACGACCCGGTCTCGCGCGCGACGAGTCCAGCGCGCCCGGCGACGGCGAGGAACACGGCCACCGATTCGAGGTCGACGCTCATGGCGTGGGCGAGTCGCTTGCTGTCCGGGAGGGCGACGCCGCCCTTCGCGAGCTCGCGGGCGGGTTCACGCTCGACCTCCACCAGCAGCTCGGTGATCGCCGTGATGGCGGCGAAGGCGCGTTCGGCGCCGAGCCGGTCGATGAAGCGGCGGTCGACATCCGGAACAGGTTCGAGCGCGGCCGGGGCGCTCGCCCCGGAGAGGTCGGCGAGAGAGGGGAGGCCGAAGGCGGGCCAGGAGCGCAACTGGTCGCGCACGCTGCCGTAGGCGGCGAATCGGCCGGACTCCGCCTCCAGAAGCAGCAACTCCGTCGCGGCGGCGACGCGGTCGGAGACGGATGCCGCGGAGACCTCCCGATCCGAGAGCAAGGACAGCAGTGTAGCGACAGTCGCGATGGTGGGCGGTGACCCCTCGGCGGGTTGGCTGATCGCCGAGAGAACCGCGAGGGTCTCCCGATCGAGCCTCGTGAGGATCTGCTGCACCGATGCGCGGTCGAGGAATGCCTCGGCGAGGTCGAAGAAGTCCTTGATGCCCGACGGGCCGATTTCGCGGGACCGCATCGCCGCGGCGAGGGCCGAGTCATCCATCGCCCGGAGGCGCGTCGCCAACGACAGGGTGTCGCTCATCTCTGCCCACCCGTTCCTGTGTCCGGCGACGACGCCGGATCGCTGCGTTCTACTTCTTGGTCGTGCGAGTGGTGCGGACTGCCTCGGTCTTCGCCTCGCGACTGCGGCGGATGCCGCTGATCACGATCAGGACGATGATCAGAAGGAATCCGATCGGCAATCCCACACCGGGCAGCAGGGCGACCGCCTGCCAGAAACCACCCGTGAACTGGTTGCCGGGGAGACCGGACGCCGTGGCGATGATCACGGTGAGGAACGCCACGATGGACAGGCCGACGATCCCTGCGATCATGAAGGCCAGCACGCGTTCGTTACGATGAATAGTCACCGGGGTTTCTTTTGCCACAGTCCTAAGGATACGGCCCCCGACTCCCCGTAGGCTTACGGGCACAGCCAAGTGAAAGAGGTACCGCCATGCCCACCGGCAAGGTCAAGTTCTACGACGAAGAGAAGGGCTTCGGCTTCATCAGTTCTGATGACGGCCAGGAAGTCTTCCTTCATGCCTCCGCGCTTCCCGCCGGCACGACGGTCAAGGCGGGCACCAAACTCGAATTCGGTATCGCCGATGGCAAACGGGGAGCACAGGCGCTCTCGGTGCGCGTGCTCGAAGCGCCTCCGAGCCTCGCCAAGCTGAGCCGCAAGCCGGCGGATGACATGTCGATCATCATCGAGGACCTGGTCAAGCTCCTCGACGGCATCGGCACCAACCTGAAGCGCGGCCGCTACCCCGACAGCAAGCACGGCAAGACGATCGCCGCGATGCTGCGCAAGGTCGCGGACGAACTCGATGCCTGATTCGGTGGCCCCGGACTCCGACTTCGAACTCGGTCGCAGCGCACTGCTCGAGATCACCTCCGCCGATTCGATCGGTGCCCCCGCGGGATCGATCGACGAAGGCGAAGGCGTCACCACGGTCTACTTCGAGACCCTCCTTTCGGGATATCCGGGCTGGCGCTGGACCGTGAGCATCGCCCACGTGGATGACACCCCCGCGAGCGTGCTCGAGACCGAGCTGACCCCGGGTGACGATGCCCTGCTGTCGCCTGCCTGGGTGCCATGGGTCGATCGCCTCGCCGACTACACGGCCGCGCAGGACACTGCCGTGGAGGACGACGAGACAAACGACGAGCTCGACGACGACGATGATGACGACGAGTCGGACGAGACCGACGATGACGAGTCGGACGACGAGGACGAAGACGACGAAGACGACGATGACCTCGGCAGCGACGTGCTGCACGGGGGAGACCTCGACGGAGTAGACATCGATGACCTCGACGAGTCGGGCGATGACGAGTCGGACGATGACGCGTTGGATGACGACGAGTCGGGCGACGACGAGTTGGAGGACGACGACGACCTCGACGATGACGACGACGATCCCGAGGACGAACACGAGCGCTCCGTCTGACCTACTCGGGCTGGCCCACTTCGGGCTGACCTACTTCGGGCTGGCCTACTTCGGCTGACCTACTTCGGGCGCTTCGCCGCGTAGACGAGCCCGGCGAGGCCGAGCACGATGCCGACAACACAGGTCCAGAGCAACAAGCCGTTGCCGGTGCCGCTGAACGGCCGGAGGAACAGCAGCACGATGATCGTCGCGATCACCCAGGCGGCGAGTCCGGTGAGCAGGGGACGACGGTCATCAGTCTTCACCGGCACGGGATCGGGGCGGCGCTCCGAGTCTTTCAGGAACAGCCGCATGGTCAGCTGTTCTCCACGACGAACTCGATCGAAGAGACGAGCGCGCGCACGTCATCCGGCTCGATCGCGGTGAAGGTGGCGACCCGCAGTTGGTTGCGGCCGAGCTTGCGGTAGGGCTCGGTGTCGACGATGCCGTTGGCGCGGAGGGTCTTCGCGATGCCGGCCGCGTCGATCGAGTCGTCGAAGTCGATCGTGACCACAACCTGGGAGCGGTGGTCCGGGTTGGTCACGAACGGGGTCGCGTAGTTGGAGGCCTCGGCCCATTCGTACAGCACGGAAGAGGATTCGCTCGTGCGGGCATCCGCCCAGGCCAGTCCGCCGTTGCCATTGATCCAGTCGACCTGGTTCTCCATGAGCAGGAGGGTCGAGAGCGCCGGGGTGTTGAGAGTCTGCCTGAGGCGAGAGTTGTCCACGGCGTTCTTGAGGCTGAGGAACTCGGGGATCCAGCGTTCGCTCGCCGCGATGCGCTCGACCCGCTCGAGCGCCGCGGGGGAGAAGAGGCCGAACCAGAGGCCGCCGTCCGACGCGAAGTTCTTCTGCGGCGCGAAGTAGTACACGTCCGCCTGCGACGCGTCGAAGTCGATGCCCCCGGCGGCGCTCGTGGCGTCGACCACAGTGAGCGCACCCTCGTCACCGGCGGCGCGGATGACCGGGGCCATCACTCCCGTCGAGGTTTCGTTGTGCGGCCACGCGTAGACGTCGATGCCAGAGGTGATTTCGACCTCGCTGCGGGATCCGGCGGGCGCGTCGATCACGATCGGCGCCTTGAGGAAGGGGGCGCCGGCGGCCTGAGCGAACTTGGAGCCGAACTCGCCGAAGGTGAGGTTCTGGCTGCGCTTCTCGATGAGGGAGAACGCCGCGGCGTCCCAGAAGGCGGTGGATCCGCCGTTGCCGATCACGACCTCGTAGCCGTCCGGGAGGCGGAACAGCTCGGAGAGCCCGGACTGCACCCGGCCGACCAGGTCTTTGACCGGAGCCTGGCGATGCGAGGTTCCGAGGATACCCGCCCCCGCGCTTGAAAGGTGGGCCAGCTGTTCCGCTCGCACCTTGGAGGGCCCGCAGCCGAATCGTCCGTCGGCGGGCAGGAGGGAAGAGGGAATGGTCAGATCCGGCATGATCCCAATTCTATTGGCCCGGTTTCGCAAGGAATTACGGGGGTGTGCCGCAGGTTAGGCTTACCTGAGAAGCACGCAGCGTTAGGAGGCGACGATGGCCGATCTCATTGACACCACTGAGATGTACCTCCGCACGATCTACGAGCTCGAGGAAGAGAACATCTTCCCCCTTCGCGCGCGCATCAGCGAACGCCTCGGGCACTCCGGACCGACGGTTTCGCAGACCGTCGGACGCATGGAGCGCGACGGTCTCGTGGTGGTCGAGGGCGACCGGCACCTGGCCCTCACCGCCGAAGGTCGGAGCAAGGCCATCCACGTGATGCGCAAGCATCGTCTCGCCGAGCGCCTTCTCGCCGACGTGATCGGCTTGGACTGGGCGCTCGTGCACGAAGAGGCCTGCCGCTGGGAACACGTGATGAGCGAGTCCGTCGAGCGTCGCATCATCGAGATGCTGGAGCATCCAACGCACTCCCCGTACGGCAATCCGATCCCCGGTCTTGACGAGTTCGGGGATCACGCCGCGGGCAAGTTCTCGGACGGCGTCGTCAACATCGTGAACTTCACGCTCGGCGCTGTGGGCCCGGTCAAGGGCATCATCCGGCGCCTCGGTGAGCCCGTGCAATACGAGGTTGAGCTGCTTGAGCAGCTGCGTACCGCCGGTGTGATGCCCGGGGCGAAGGCGAGCTTCTCGGCTGTTGGCTCATACGTGCTGGTGCAAGTGGAGGGCCACGAAGACGGGCTCGAACTGCCCAACGAGGTTGCGATCCACATCTACGTGGGAATCTAACAACGCGTTAACTGTTCGTTTCGGAGTGCGTCGCCCTTGCTGTTGCGCGGTTTTTCTGGGTTACGCTGAGATTCTTGCAATTCTGAGAGTCGTTTCGAAGAGAGCCAGATGTCGAAGTCGCGAGCCATCCAATCCGTGGATGCGCGCGCGCTCTTCTACATACGGCACTGCTGTCAGCACCGGGCGGGTCTCTCCGCGCGCAATCATCAGGCACTGTCTCACTGACAGTGCCTTTTTGTTTGCCCCGGTGCCTCACGGCACGCTCTTCCTGACTTCTCGCCAGAACCCAAGGTGCATCGAACTGCCTGGAAGCCGTCCAGGCGATGTCGGAAGGATGACAATGCGCACGCTGGTCCTGAATGCGGGCTTCGAGCCCCTCGCCGTTGTGTCGTTCAAGCGAGCACTCGTGCTCGTGATGAACCAGAAGGCGACGATCGTCGCGGCGGATGCGGGACATCCGGTGTGGGCGGCATCCGGCTCCTACGATCGCCCGTCTGTCATCCTGTTGACACGCTACGTGCGCATCCCGAACAGCCGGCTCATCCCGGTGTCGCGGCGCGGTGTGCTCCGTCGCGACGGGCAGCGCTGCGGATACTGCGGGGGAGCTGCCAACACCATCGACCACGTGCTGCCCCGCTCGCGTGGGGGCGCCGACAGCTGGGAGAATCTCGTGGCCTGCTGCCTGCGCTGCAACAACGTGAAGGGTGATCGCACTCCCGCCGAGATGAACTGGACCCTGCGCGTGCGCCCGAAGCCCCCGCACGGCACAGCCTGGCTGGTGCGTGGGGTGGAGCGCGCCGAGGCCGAGTGGGAAGAGTTCCTCGCGCCTGCCGCCTAGCCTGCTGGTCTCTGCTGGTCGAGTAGGAGCGCTAGCGACGTGTCGAGACCCGCGCTGCTGGTCGAGTAGGAGCGCTAGCGACGTGTCGAGACCCGCGCTGCTGGTCGAGTAGGAGCGCTAGCGACGTGTCGAGACCCGTGCCCGAAGTGGGGGTGCCCCACCCCGCCGGGATGAGCGCTTCGCCACTACGCTCAGGAATGTGAGCAATGCTTCTCCAAAAGCCCCGCCCGGATGGTACGACGACGGAACCGGCGCAACCGGGCTTCGATGGTGGGACGGTTCTGAGTGGACCGACCGGCGACAGGCCTCGACATTCGACCGCAAACCACGATTCACGCCAGTCGTCTCCACGTGGATCGTGGGAACGCTCGCCCTCCTCTTCCTGGTGATCGCTGCCGCGACGGGAGGTATTTCGGGGTTGCTCATCATGCTCGGGACCATTGCAATTCCCACGGGGTTATACGCCCTTCTCTTCGGCCGTCGGTCGTGGGCACTGATCCCCTCCCGCAAGGTCGGCGCGCTGGTGCTCGCCGGAGCCGTCGTCGCGGTTGCTGTCGGGGGATCCACAGTCGCCCCGTCGCCCTCCATTCCGTCGCCCGCTGCGGCGATTGCGCCGACCTCTTCGGTTAATCCGTCGGCCGTCGCCGCAGCGCCGAAATTCACCGCCGAGGAACCGGTGGATCCGAGCGCCGTGATCCTTCCCTCGAGTTCGAGCTCGGTGGCAATCACCAGCACCGCGGACACTGATACGACAGCGCTCGCCCTGCTAGAAACGCTCGCGGTCAAAGGCCGGGCACCGATGACCGGATACGCCAGGGTGGCCGATTTCGGAGCAGCGTGGCTCGACGTCGATCGCAACGGATGCGACACCCGCAATGACATCCTCGCGCGCGATCTCACCACGAAGTCTCTTTCGGGAAGCTGCCGTGTTCTGGCCGGCGAACTCGCCAACCCCTACCTGGGCAACTCGATTTCCTTTGTACGCGGAGCCGCGACATCCGCTCTTGTACAGATCGATCATGTCGTCGCGCTTGCGGATGCCTGGCAGACCGGCGCCCAGCAACTGACGACTGCGCAGCGAGTGTCCCTTGCGAACGACCCGATCAACCTGCTCGCGGTGGACGCGAAGTCGAATGATCAAAAGGGCGCGGGAGATGCCGCGACCTGGCTTCCCGCCAACAAGTCATTCCGATGCGAGTATGTTGCGCGGCAGGTGTCGGTGAAGGCGACCTATGGGCTGTGGGTGACGGCTGCGGAGCACGATGCCATCGCGCGGGTGCTCGCCGCGTGTGGGGACCAGCGAGCGTTCACCTCGTCCTTCGCGCCAGCCCCGGTGGTGGTGGAGGCGCCGGTTGTTGTCGCGCCAGCCCCAGCGGTTGTTGCTCCGGTGCCCACCGCTCCGAAGCCGGCCGCGCCCGCCCCGGCCGCGCCGGCGGTGCCACCCGCCCCAGCTTCAACCATCAGTCCGGGAGCATTCTGCCCTGATGCGTCGGTGGGCCAGACGGGCGTCTCGGCGGCCGGGAAAACCTATGTTTGCGGCAGCAAAGGCCCCGACGCAAAGGGCCACTACCACTGGAACAGCTGACTCGACGGACGCGGGTGACTTGCAGAGTGGGCGTCACCGTTGCTCGCAGTCCGATCGTCAGCCACTTTCGCTCTCGTGCGTGTCGACACTCGACGCCCCGGCGGCTTCGTGACTGGCGACAACAACACCTTCCCTCGCGCGAGGTGCATGCAATTCTCGCCACTCGCGCTCGCCGACTAAACTCGTGGAGCCAGCCTCTGTAGCTCAATGGAAGAGCAGTTCCGTCCTAAGGAAACGGTTGGGGGTTCGAGTCCCTCCAGGGGCACACGAATCCAGCCGACACCATCGCTGGTCAAAGCTCTATTTCCGATATCGAATGGCCCGGAAAGTCCGATTTCGCCCGCCGGAAAATTGTCAAGTTGCTCGGTCGGATCGGGCGCTCAGGCGAGAAGCTTGACCGCCTCACGGATGCTGGAGGCGTGCTGGTAGATATCGTCGAGCGAGTCGATTTCGTGGCGCGTTTCGACCTTGTCGGCGTCGAACAGACCCAGATACTTCTTGGCCTTGCCGTTGAAGTGGAGTCGGGCGATGGGCTTCCTGTTGTTGTCGTCCAGGAGGATCGCAAAGTACGACTTCGAGTCGCGATGCACCACCCGCTGTGGCTTCACTTCGCTGCACGCGATCGCCTTGATGATCTGATAGCCCTCGAGCTCTTCGGGAGTGGTCTCGATTTCAGTGTCGCGATCGAGATCCTCCCGCACGGCAACGTGACTGGTCACGGCCTCTTCCTGCGCGCCGGATTCGACTGCCGAGAAGTTATTGCCACCGAGCGCCACTTTCAACCGGTCGTTGGCTTGATCGTTGAGAAACTGCTTCGTGGCTTTCGTGACAAGGGTCGTGAATTGAACGCGGACGCGCTGAGTGAATGCTCCGTCGTACACCCGCGTGGTGAAGAACCGGATCCACTCGTCCTCGGGCTCCTTGAACTGAGCGGCGATGATCCGCTTGATTTGGCCGATGTACTTGAGCTCCCCGGCGGCGTTGATGATCGAGTCGAGGTCGAAAACGTCTTTGGTGAGTTTGCGAAGTTCGGGGATCAGCGACTCGTCGATGTCGAGGAGGTCGAGCACGAGGAACGGCTTGTCGTCCATGCGGTTGGGTGCGTCCAGGTCCGTGTAGAACTGATAAGTCTCACCATTCGTGAGCACCGCGATGCGAGCATTCGTCACGGCGAAGTAGCGGTATAGCTGCGAGGCGTTCTCAATCTTCAATGGCTCGCTCGATTTCTTGCATTCGATGAGCATCTGCACTTCGCCGTCTCGCATAATGGCGTAGTCGATCTTCTCGCCCTTTTTGATGCCGACGTCGGCCGTGAACTCTGGGACGACCTCGAGCGGATTGAACACGTCGTAGCCAAGGATGCTGGAAATGAAGGGCATGACGAAGGCGTTCTTTGTGGCCTCCTCCGTTTGGATGGCTTCACGCTGGTTCTTCACCTTCAGCGCCATTGCTGTGAGCAGCTCTTCAAATTCCACGATTCCTCCATTGTGAACATTCCTAGCAAAACAGTATCGAGAAGATGACGCGATGTCGTCCGCGCCACGACAGCGTTCCGTCCGCCGAGTTCTTTCGCCGCGAGGCTTCGTCTGGTCTAAGCGGGAGCTCACTACCCCACTTTTGAGGGATAGTCACGCTATGGTCAAAACCGATAGTCTCGTGGACGTTCTGCCGCTCGCAAGGATGGGCGTAGACCCCACCTTCAATCAGGAGCTTCCGTGTCCCAAATCACTTCCCCGCCCGCGCCCGAGGTCTCACCAGCAGCACAGCCGCCGCGAGCAGCCGGTAACGGTTTGGGCATCGCTTCTTTGGTGCTCGGTATCGTCACGATGGCAGGATTCGCCATCCCCGTTCTGAACGTCGTGGGTATCGGCACCGGAATCATCGGCCTCGCACTGGGAATCATCGGCCTTATCGTGAAGTTCAAGCCGCGAAAGGCAGCGATTGCCGGCGTGATCCTGTCCGGGATCGGTCTGATCCTCTCGATCGTTCTTGTGGTCGTTTACAGCGTTGCTCTCGCTGGCGCCGCGAACGCTGTCAAGGGCGACACGGTGCCGTCCGCGTCTGGACAGGCGAGCAATTCGGCGAGTAAGCCGAAGGACGGCTCTTCGTCCTTCGCAAATGGTGTTCTTACGACCTCAGAGATGAAGATCGTGATCACCGACCACAAGATCCTTCCGGTGGGCGCCCCCGGTAACGAATATGGTTCGAAACCCGTCCTTGCGTTCTGGTATTCGACGACAAATCTGACAGACAAAAAGCTCGATCCGACCACGGGTTGGATGTTCGCGATGAAGGCAATCCAGGACAACGATCCGAACGCGGTGAACGAGCTTGATATTGCCCTGCTACCGGACGCGAAGTTCCTCGACAGCCAGTTGCAAGACATCAAGAAGGGCGGCACCGTCGATAACGCGGTGGCCTATGAACTCGACGATGAGACCACCCCTGTGAGTCTCGTCGCCTCTGAGGGGCTCGGCCTGCTAAAGATCGGCACCGTCACCTACAAGCTGCAGTAGGCCGCGGCGAGTTTCGACCGCGACTAGGGCGAGAGGGGACGCATGACCGTCGCACCGGACCAGGACCTGGAGTGGTTCAGAGCGCTCGAGCACCTCCTGCACGTTGAGCGCATCGACGGAGTCCCCGTCATCCACATCGGTGCGCCGGGACCCGTGCGGGCGGGTCTCGTTTTTCGAGTGGGATCGGCCGATGAAACGCTGCCGCAGAGGGGCCTCACACACCTCATCGAACATCTCGCGCTGCACGGCCAACTCAACCCCGTCGAAAACCGCAACGGATCCACCGGTAGCACCATCACGCAATTCATCGTGTCGGGAACCGAAGAACAGGTCATCGCCTATCTCAATCACGTGTGCGCAGCACTTCGTGAGCTGCCGACGGAGCGCATGAAGCTGGAGAAGTCCATTTTGCGAGTGGAGGCCAAGGGGCGCAGGTCCTCGCCTCACGATCGGCAGCTGGATATTCGCTTCGGCGCAGACGGACTCGCGCGGGGGTCGTACCGAGAATTCGCCATCGACACGGCGGAGCCAGACGAGGTGCTCGCGTGGGCACGGCGATGGTTCGTCCGGGGCAATGTGACCGCCTGGATCACCACGGACCGTGTCCCCGTGGGGCTGGATTTGCGCCTACCCGAGGGCGAGCGTCGGACCTTCGTGACTTCCCCCACTGTGGTGAGGGTGCGTCCCTCCTGGTTCCAGGGGTACCCCGGTGCCGCACTCGTGGATGCAGTGGTGCCTCGGTCTGCGGTGGCGGTGATGTTTGCGGCTGTGCTGAACGAAACGCTGTTTCGCCAGCTGCGCATTGAGCATGGATTCTCCTATGTAGCCGGGGCGCAGTATGAGCCTCTCGATGCCCATCAGGCGCGCATCAGCATCTTCGTCGATGCGGACGATGACGCGCCCTCGGACATGGTTGGCGCGTTAGCAGAC
Organism: Lacisediminihabitans sp. FW035; assembly: GCF_054880895.1. Classification (NCBI taxonomy): domain Bacteria; kingdom Bacillati; phylum Actinomycetota; class Actinomycetes; order Micrococcales; family Microbacteriaceae; genus Lacisediminihabitans; species Lacisediminihabitans sp. FW035. Next base: position 3,197,181 of record NZ_CM142187.1, on the reverse strand, counting down.
ATTCTTTCGGCGCTCCGGAAGGGCGAGTTCGACGCGACGGATGTCGCGCGGGTACGAGAGCAGAAGTGGGAGAGAGCCCGAGAGATTGCGCGAGCGCCGGAGTCCCTGCTCGGAGCCGCGGCCTACTGCTTTCTTCTAGGAGGCGAGCCGATTTCGCTTGGCGATCTATGGGAGTCGGGCAGTGGGGTGACTGACGCCCAGCTGGCGGCGGTCGCCGGTGCCTTCTGGAACGACGCGATCTGGCAAACGCCGACGGCGCCCGACCGCGCCATAGGGGTGGACCCGATCCCGGTTCGAACGGGTGCGTTCGTGGGGGGACTTTCGTACTCGAACGGAGTGCCAGGTGAGCGCGTCGTACTGGGCGACAGAGGTGTCTCGATGGTGACGCCCGCACGCACTGACACTGTCCTCTTCGAGGATTGCGCGCTCGCGCTGCGGTGGGCCGACGGGGGGCACCTGCTCATCGGGCGCGACGGTGTTGCGGTGAGTATCGAGCCGACGATGCTTGTCAGCTTTGGTCTTCGCGAACTGCACAGGTTCGACGCCGCTATCCCGCCTGACACGCTCGTGCGGCTCCCCACCCGCGACGGGAACGCCCTCCCGCAAATGCCGCTCGCCGCCACTCCACGACGCGGACTGGGGGTCTGGGCAGTGATGGCCGGCGTCCCCACTCTCGCCCTCGCGGTGATGTTGTTGTGGATCGCCGTGGATGGCATGACCCTGATTTTCCAACCCGGCCAGTACGGCAGGCAGGACCTGACCTCGTCTGTGAGCGCGTCGCTGGTGACCGGGATCGTGTTTCTCGCCGTCGGGGGCGCCTTCATCTGGGCCTGGGTGCGACGCCTGACCTGGGCTTACGGCCGAAGACCTAAAAGAGTGCCGCTCTAGTTCACAGGCGGGGTGATGGGTGGGCGACGCTGTATCCGCAGCCCCGGCCTGGTCTTGGGTGGGTGTGTGTCAATCGCCGACAAGCAGCAGGTGGATGACAGGGGCGCTTACCGGCAACGCCTCGCGGTAGCCACTGGCGTGCAGCCTCGCCGAACAGCGGCCAGCACCCCACCGGGACGCCCGCTACTCCTGCCCGACGTACATCGAACTGTGGAGCTCGATCACGTGCGCATTGGCGAGGGACCCCGCGAGGGAAGCGTCCTTCGCCTCGAGCGCGGTGATGATCTCGGCGTGCTCGTCGTTGGACCGGTGGAGGTACTCGAGGGGGTACGGCAGGAAGTAGCCGTACAGTTCGCGGGAGATGAGACGGTGGAGGGCACTCGCGGCCGGCGAGTGCGCCGCGGCGGCGAGCAGGTCGTGGAACTCGGTGTCGGCCTCCCGGTATTCGGCCCAGTTGGTGGCGTCCCGCATCCGCTGCACCCGTGCCCGCAGCTCCGCGAGTTCGTCGTCGTCGCGGGAGCTCGCGGCCAGGTGCGCGAGCCCGGTCTCGAGGGCCGCGCGCTGGTCGATCAGGCCGTGCACGTGAGCCGAGTCGGCGCGGTACTCCGCGACGGCCGGGACGCTCCCCGTCGACGGGGTCTCGCTCACGAAGGTGCCCCCCGTGTGCCCCCGCCGGCGCACGAGCACTCCCGATTCCTGCAGCATCCGGTAGGCACGGAGCACTGTCATCTCGCTGACACCGAAGGCCACGGCGGTCTCGTCGATCGCCGGGAGTCGTTCTCCCGGCAGCACGAGTCCGAGGTCGACGGCCAGCGCGATCCGCGCGCGCACCGTGTCCACGGCCGATGTGCGCCGGATCGCGCCGAGGGAGGGGGAGCTCAGGTCGATGGCGTCCTCCTTCGTGGCGCTCAAGGCTCCGTCGCGCTCAGGTCTCCGTTGTCGACGTGAGGTCGCGACGGCCTCCCAGCAGGATACCGAGCACAAGGGCGACCGCGGGGATCAGCGCGAGCACGATGCTCACCCCCACGCTGCCGCCGGTGACGAGAGTGAAGTTGGAGAGGACGAGCCAGAGGCTGGCCAGGAGTCCGAGGACGGCGAGCACGGGCGCAATTCGCGCCGTGAACGTGTTGCGCACGAGAGAGGGGCGCCGCACGAAGAAGACAAGCACGGCGATGGATGTCACCAGCATCAGGAGCACCATCCCGACCGTCGCGACGCCCGCCATCGAGCCGAACACGCCGACCAGGGGGTCGAGCCCCACAAGCACGAGCACCAACAGCACGACTGCTGCCGTCACGGTCTGGACCAGGGACGAGGCGGAGGGCGCCGAGTGCTTGGGATTGCTGAGCCCGAGTCGCGCGGGCAGCACGCCCTTGTTGGCGAGCGTGAACTGGTACCGCGCGATGACGTTGTGGAACGACAGCACACACGCGAAGAGACTCGAGATCAGGAGGGCCTGCATGATGTCACGGGCGACGAACCCGAGGTAGCGCTGCGCGGTATCGAGCATCAGGTTGCCCTCGCCGGCGAGGGTCTTCTGCGCGAGGGGCACGGCGTGGTCGGCACCGACGCCGATGATGATCGCCCAGCACGAGAGCGCGTAGAACACACCGATGATGATCACCGCGAGATAGGTGGCCCGCGGAATGGTGCGCTCGGGGTCACGGGCTTCGTCGCGGAAGACCGCCGTCGCCTCGAATCCGATGAACCCCGTGAGTGCGAAGAGCACCGCGACACCGATCGACCCGGTGAACACGTGCTCCGGGGCGAAGGTCGCCCCCACGATGCCGCCGTCCCCACCTCTCGCGAAGATGACGGCATCCATCACCAGGACGATGGAGATCTCCAGCACCAGGGCGACGCCGAGGATCTTCGCGCTCAGCTCGATGTGCCGGAAGCCGAGGAGGGCGACGATGCCCATGGTGGCGAACGAGTAGAGCCACCACGGCAGCACGGGGCCGCCGAAGTAGACGACCAGATCGTTGGCCGCCCAGCCCATGTAGCCGTAGACGCCCACCTGGATGGCCGTGTAGGCGACCAGGGCGACGAAGGCCGTTCCGAGTCCGAGGCGCGATCCGAGCCCCGCGGTCACGTAGGAGAAGAACGCGCCGGCCTCCTTGACGTGCGGGGTCATGGTGACGAAACCGATCGAGAACAGCAGCAGCACTACCGCCGCGAGCGCGAACCCGACCGGCGCTCCCACACCGTTGCCCACGCCGATGGCGAGGGGGACGTTGCCCCCGATGACGGTCAGCGGAGCGGCGGCAGCGATCACCATGAAGACGATCGAGCCGACTCCGAGCCGACCGGTCAGGCGTCGGCTCGGTGGAGTGGCCGCCTCGGAGGTTACTGCGGGGGTTGCGGACATCGGGATGCCTTTCAGTCGGACTCGGGGAGGTGCGGACGGTACAACCCGGGGCGCCGATCCGAGAGATACGGATTGCGTTCCCGGGCAGTCTTGGTGACCCCGGCGTCGATGACGGCGAGCACGAGGCCCTCGTCGTCAGTTCCGCCGCGGGAGTCGAGCACCTCGCCGGAGGGGGCGATGATGCTGCTGCGTCCGACATAGCGGAGGTCGCCCTCGGCGCCGGCCCGGTCGATGTAGGCCACGTAGACCTGGTTCTCCCACGCGCGCACTCTCACCAGCTGTTCGGCGATGAACTCGTAGGGCTCCATCTGGGCCGTGGGAACGATCAGCAGGTCGGCACCCGCGAGCGCCGCGCCGCGCACTGTCTCGGGGAACTCGACGTCGTAGCAGACCAGCAGGCTCACCTGCAGGCCGCGGAACGCGATCGGGAGCGGCAGCGTGTCCCCGGCGACGAAGAGCCGGCGATCGAGTGCGCCGAACAGGTGTGTCTTGCGATACCGTGCCAGCTCGGTTCCGTCCGAGTCGATGAACACGGCGGTGTTGGCGATCCCGGTGGGAAGGCGGTCGGGCATCCCGGCGACGATGGCGATGCCTTCGGCTCGCGCGATGTCCGCGACCCGGCTCGCGAGGTCGGGCGTCGTGACCGCATCGAGCTCGCTCACGGACATGTTGTATCCGGAGACGAACATCTCCGGGGTCACGAGTAGATCCGCACCGCGTGCCGTGGCCTCGCGGGCCGCGCTGGCGAGGAGGGCGAGGTTTGCCGCGACATCGCCCGTCGTGCCCGTCGCCTGCAGGCCGGCAAGTGTGATGTTCATGGCTAAGTGAAACAGATCAAAGTGACATATTTCTAGTGGCAGTTTGTTTTAGGCCGTCGACGGCCCCGTGAACGGGGCCGGAGGGCCCGTGATGGGCCGTCAACTCTCTTGGCGCCACCACCACCGATTAGCGCTTGACAGTCTCGAAAACTTAGTTCTATTCTTTGTTTAGTCCTGAACAAAGAGGTTCCCTTGGCTCTCCGCTCACACGCTCGCACCGACGTGAATCGCTCCGCGATCCTTGCTCATCTCGGTGCGCACGGCCCCGCCTCCCGGGCGGATCTCGCCCGCACCCTGCGAGTCTCGCCCGCCCTCATGACCCAACTCACCAAGGACCTGATCTCCGAAGGCCTGCTGCGTGAACTTGAGAACGGCCCCTCCCAGGGTGGGCGCCCGGCCCGGATGCTCGGCCTCGTCTCGACCGCGGGAAGGGCCATCGGCGTCAAGGTTGTGGCCGACCATGTGGCCTTCGTCGAGGTGGGAATCGACGGATCGGTCATCCGTTCGGCGAGCGAACCGTTCGATGCCTCTGCCACCACCCTCCTTGCCGACCTGATCGGCCTCCTCCAGCTTTTCATCTTGGGGGGAGAGTCCATCCCGCTGCTGGGAATCGGCGTCGGCGTACCTGGCAGCGTCGACCGGCAGGGCAAGGGCATCGTCGACTCCACCCAACTCGGGTGGAACCAGGTTCCGCTTGGCTCGACGCTGCGTCGGGCATTCTCGCTTCCCGTGCTCGTCGAGAACAACGTCAACGCCCTCGCCGTGGCCGAGCGGCTGTACGGCATCGGTCGCGAGCACGACAACTTCCTCGTCGTGACGATCGGAACCGGGGTCGGCGCCGGCATCGTCTGCGATGGAGTCGTCCTTCGCGGTGCAGGGGGAGGAGCCGGCGAGATCGGGCATATCCCGGTCGCGGACTCCGGCCCGCGCTGCTCCTGCGGCAACATCGGGTGTCTCGAGTCGTTCATCGGAGAGGCGGCCCTCGTTCGCCTCGCCACAGAACGGGGCGTGATCGGTGACGACGATGGGATAGCGGCGCTGCGCGCGGCTGCCGATGCGGATGTCGCTGACGCCACGCAGATCTTCAGCGAGGCAGGGCACTTGCTCGGTCGTTCCCTTGCGGGAATCATCCACACGCTCGACCCGGAGATCGTCATCGTTCTGGGGGAGGGCACCACCGCCTGGAAACACTGGTCGTTCGGCTTCGAACCCGCCTTGCGGTCGTCGCTCATCCCGAGCCGTCGCGGAGTCGCCGTGGCCGTCGAGACCTGGCAGGACGAAAGCTGGGCGCAGGGCGCCGCCGCTCTCGTGCTCGCGACCCCGTTCGACGCGGCCGACGCGGCCGGCGACCAGGGGCGACTCGTGCGCGAACGCCTGGTCGAACAGGCCGCCCCCCAGCAGGATGTCGCGTCATGACTGTGTCGATGGCGCCTCTTTCGCCGGTAGCGGAATCCAGGCAACGAGCGACCACCCCACCGACCTCGAGCCCGCGCCGCCGGGGCATACGTACCCGATACGGGTTGGTGGTGCTCGCCTTCCTTCTTCCCAGCGCCATCCCGATGCTGCTGTTCGTGCTCGGCCCCATGGTCGCGGCAGCCTGGGTCAGCCTGAACAAGTGGAACTTGCTCGCGCCGATGCAGTGGGTCGGACTCGACAACTACGCGAAACTGCTCACCGACCCGATCACCGGGGACGTCTTCCTGCACACCGTCTACTACATAGTCGGATATCTCCCTCTCGTCTACCTCGGTGGCCTTGCGCTAGCCCTGGCCCTCAACACCGCGCTGAAGGGGCGGTCGTTCCTGCGCGGCATCTACTTCCTCCCGGTCGTGACGAGTTGGATCGTCGTCGCCCTCGTGTGGCGCTGGCTACTGAGCCCGAGCAACGGAATCGTCAACACGGTGCTCGGTGCCGTCGGAATCCAGGGACCCGGCTGGTGGACGGATCCCCACTGGGCAATGCCGTCGATCATCTTCGCGTCGGCATGGAAGGACCTCGGCTTCGTGATGGTCATTCTTCTGGCGGGTCTCCAGGCCATCCCCACCGATCTCTACGACGCGTCGAAGGTCGACGGAGCGGGATGGTGGCGACGCCTCTTCAGCGTCACCCTGCCGTTGCTGTCGCCCTCGAGTTTTTTCGTGCTTGTGATCTCGCTGATCAACGGCTTCCAAGTCTTCGATCAGGTCTATGCCATGACCGGTGGTGGTCCAAACGGGGCGAGCCAGGTCGTGGTGCAGCAGATCTATGACCTCACGTTCCGGTACGGCAAGGCGGGTGAGGCATCCGCCCTGTCCTGGATGCTGTTCATTGTCGTGCTCGCTGTCACAGTGATTCAGATCCGCGGGCAGAGGAGGTGGGTCACCTATGGCTGATGCGACTCTCACGCGCATCCCCGGCACGACGGTGGTCCGCCCACGGACACCCCGCACCCGCGAGGCCCGAATGCGCTTGGCGGGCATCATCGTGCTGCATGCGGTGATCATCATCGGCGCCATCGTGATGTTCTTCCCGTTCCTGTGGACGATCATCACCTCGATCACCCCGGGAGCCAGCCTCACGAATACGCCGGCACTGATCCCGGCGAATCCTTCGCTCGATGCCTACCAGCGGCTGTTCGTGGAGCGTCCCTTCGGCCAGGTGATCCTCAACAGCCTGTTGCTTGCAGTGACCACCACAGTCGTCCAACTCATCACTAGCTCGACCGCGGCGTATGCGTTCAGCCGTCTTCCGTTCCGGGGTCAGAACGTCGTCTTCGGCGTCTACCTGGCCACGATGATGATTCCCCTGCAGGTGCTCATCGTGCCGCTGTTCGTCGAGCTGAAGACCGTCGGCCTGCTCGACACGTACCTCGGCGCATTGCTGCCGACCTTCGCCTCAGCGTTCGGAATCTTCCTGCTACGACAGGCGATCAACCAGGTTCCACGGGAACTGGATGAGGCGGCGAAGCTGGACGGAGCTGGACACTTCCGCATCTTCGGAAGCATCATCCTCCCTAACATCAGACCGGCGCTCGCCACCCTCGTGGTCTTCGCTTTCATGGGCAGCTGGAACAGCTTCCTGTGGCCGCTCGTCGTGCTCCGGTCGCCCGAACTACAGACCCTGCCCATCGCGCTCGCCGGGCTGCAGGGGCAGTACACGTCGCAGTGGGACGTCATCATGGCCGGCTCGGTCGTGAGCGTGATCCCGATGCTCGCGCTTTACATCTTCGCCCAGAAGTACGTCATCCAGGGTGTCGCAAGTTCCGGGATCAAGTAGCCCGACCCGATTTCATCCACCAGCAGCACCATCACACCAAAGGAGATAGCAGCACATGAACAGAAAGCTCGTGGTCGCAGTGAGCCTCGCCGGGGTCTTCGCCCTCGGCCTCGCCGGATGCGCATCCAACGGCCCGAAAGCCGATGGCAAAGTCACCATCACCTACTCGAACTTCATTTCCAACGGCGGAAACGAAAAGAACCTCGCGAAGATCGTTGCCGCATTCGAGAAGAAGAATCCGAACATCACAGTGGATGTCAAGACACTGCCATATGACGCCTACGGCACCGCGCTGCAGACCGATCTCGCCGCGGGCACCCCGGCCGACGTATTCGACATCAATGGGCCGTCTGCCTACGGTCCTCTCGAGACGAACGGCACCCTCTCCGAGCTGAAGGGAGTCCCCTCCTCGCTGTACAACACGGCACTGCTCGACAGCTACGCCACCGGAGGGAAGCAGTACGCCCTGCCGACGTCGTTCTCCGATGTCGTCCTGTATTACAACAAGGACCTGTTCGACAAGGCCGGAGTCTCCTACCCGACCGCGTCCTGGAAGTGGAAGGACGAGACCGCCGCCGCGGCGAAGCTCACGGACAAGGCCGCCGGCGTGTGGGGCGACCACCAGCCAGTGACCTACAACGAGTACTACAAGGTCCTGGTGCAGAACGGGGCGTCATTCCTCAGCAAGGACGGCAAGAAGGCCGCATTCAACACCCCGGCCGGCATCGAGGCGGCGAAGTGGCTCGTCGACAAGAGCGGAACGACGATGCCGACCATCGCCGACGGCCAGGGGACGGCGGACTTCGACACGAACCTGTTCAAGGCCGGAAAGCTAGCGATGCTTCATACCGGGATCTGGGTGTTCGGGGCCTTCGCCGACGGCCCGGCCAACTGGGACATCGCCGTTGAACCCGGCAACAAGGCAGAGGCCAACGCGGTGTTCTCCAACGGCATCGGTGTCTCGGCCACGAGCAAGCACAAGGATGCGGCCCAGAAGTGGGCTGTGTTCATGTCCTCGTCCGACGCCATGGTGAACGTGCGTCTCGACTCCGGTTGGGAGCTGCCGACTATCGCCGATACCAAGAAGCTCGACACCTACCTGACCAAGGGTGCTCCGGCGAACCGTCAGGCCGTCTTCGATGCGGCGAAGAAGATCGCCCCCGCGCCCTCCATCGGTGACAACCAGTCCGCGATGCAGGATGCGATCACCGGCGAACTCGTCGAGGCGCAGGCCGGTCGCGAGACCGTCGAGCTGGCGCTCGACAATGCGGAGAAGAAGATCAACGCCCTTCTCGCGGGCTGAGCTCCCTCGCATCCTCGCCAACCATTCGGCAGGGGTCCCGGTCGACCGACCGGGACCCCTCTTTCCCACCCGTCAATCGCGCGGCCAGAACCCGCGCGGCAGCACGAGAGAGAGTTCCAGCATGACCGAGGCAACCTACGACCTGAGACCACCCCGGCCCGTGAGCGACGACGAATTGGCCCGACTGGCACGTTCGAGCGTCACGCTGATCGCCGGGCTACAGGATGTGTCGGGCGCCTACCCCGCCAGCCCCTCTTTCAGCGCCTACCAGGGCTACTGCTGGTTTCGAGACGGTGCCTTCATCGCCGATGCGATGTCCGCGGCGGGAGAGGTGGAGTCGGCCAGTCGGTTCTTCGACTGGTGCAGCCGCATCCTCGAGGCGCGCGACTCGCAGATCGTCGAGATCGTGCGGCGGGCGAATTCCGGAGACCCCGTACCGGACAACGAGATGCTCGAAACCCGGTTCACCTTCGCCGGTGCCGCCGGGAGCGACGAATGGTGGGATTTTCAGCTCGACGGCTACGGCACCTGGCTGTGGGCCGCGGTCGAGCACCTGCGGCGGCACGGGGGCGATTCCTCGGGGTGGATGCGGGCGATCGAGCTCTCCACGGACTACCTCGTCGCTTCGTGGTCGCGCCCCTGTTTCGACTGGTGGGAAGAGAATAGCGATCGCGTCCATATTTCGACTCTCGGGTGCATTGCCGCGGGGCTCGAAGCCGCGAGCACCGTGCTCGCCGGGGAACGCTCGGTACGGGCCCGAGCCGCGGCCGGTGCCATCCGCGCGGTCATTCTCGACGGAGGCCTCGAGGACGGCCACCTGGTGAAGTGGGTGGGTTCGCACCGGGTGGATGCCAGCGCACTTGCGCTGGTCGCACCCCTCGCGGTGTTCCCGCCGTCCGATCCGGTGGGGACGAGGACTGTCGCGCAAATCGAGCGCGAATTGTCTGTCGGTGGGGGAGTCCATCGGTATCGCGCGGACACGTTCTACGGCGGCGGCCAGTGGCCGTTGCTCAGTTGCTTCCTCGGCCTCGCGTTCGCGGCCGGTGGCGATTCTCGAAACGCCCGCACTCAGCTGCGGTGGGCGGCCGCGACGGTCGACGGTACGAGCGCCATGCCAGAGCAGGTGCCGTGGGATCTCCTGCACCCTGGCCGGCAGCAGGAGTGGATCGCCAAGTGGGGTCCCGTTGCCTCCCCCCTGCTGTGGAGTCACGCGATGTACGTGCGCCTCGCCGTCGAACTCGACGCGATGGAGGTGACCGAATGATCCGGCACCGTCCCTACGGATCCGGCCATCCCTACTCCGTCGACACCGAACAGCGCCGGCCGATCGATCCGATCGCCGGGCATCCGGTCACCATCGGTGTGCGAGCGTCGGCCGACGTTGCGGCCGTGGTGTGTGAGGTCGAGCACGCGGGGCAGTCCGCCATCCTTCCAATGACTCCCGCGGTGCGCCAGTCCCGTGGGCAGAGCATCGACGGGGGCCACCTCGCTTCGGCGCAGGCTCGCCTCGCCCGGGCCGCCGGCGGATGGCAGCTCTCCCTCCATGACCTCATCGTCGGCGATCGCTATCGCTATCGCTTCATCTCCGAAGGAGCTCGTCCGCAATCGACGCGCTGGTTCGAGTTCCGGGTCGCGGGATGGCGACCGCAGGCTGACGCGGTCACCGCCATCGGTACCGGTCGCGTCATCCCCGGCTCCGTCACGGTTCTCGACGATGGCGAGCGGATCAGTCGCGTGCGGTTCGCGCTTCCCCTGCTGAGTGGGGAGCATGTGACCGGCCTCGGCGAACGCTTCGACGCCCTCGATCACAGAGGGAGCAGCCTGGACTCCGTAGTCTTCGAGCAATACAAGAGCCAGGGTGCCGAGCGCAAGACCTACCTGCCCATGCCATTCGCTCATATCGTCGGAGCCTCGGGCTGGGGATTCCACCTCCGCACCTCTCGCCGGGTCTGGTTCGACTTCGCCGAAACGGAGCGCGGCGTGATCTGGGTGGAAGCGGAGGTCGACTCTCCCTCGGCATCCGTCTCGGTGATAGAGGTGGCCTTCTACGACGGCTCGCCCACGAGGGTACTCGAAGGCTTCCTCGACGACGTCGGACGCCCGACCGAGTTGCCGTCATGGGTGTTCCGACTCTGGGCTAGTGCGAACGAGTGGAACACCCAGGCCGAGGTGATGAAGCAGATGGACCTGCACCGGGTGCACGACATCCCGGTCGGGTCCGTTGTGATCGAAGCCTGGAGCGACGAGAGCACCTTCACCATCTGGAGGGACGCCGAATACGCGGTGCACGAGGACGGAAGCCCGCATCGCCTGGTCGACTTCAGCTACCCGGCCGAGGGTGCCTGGCCGGATCCGAAAGGAATGATCGACGAACTCCATGCCCGCGATGTGAGAGTGCACCTCTGGCAGATCCCGCTCGTGAAGATGCGCCCGCACCCGAAGGGCCAGGCGGCGGCGGATGCGGCGGCCGCGTTGGATGAAGACGTGCTTGTGCGGGAGGAGGCGCCCGACGGCTCCCTCCGCCCGTACCGCAACCGCGGATGGTGGTTCCCGCTCGGCCTCATGCCCGACCTCACCGACGACCGGGCAGCGAAGTGGTGGACCGAGAAGCGGCGCTACCTTGTGGAGGACATGGGTGTGGACGGATTCAAGACCGACGGTGGCGAGCACGCCTGGGGCCGGGACCTCCGGTATTTGGACGGCACTCGCGGGGACGCCGGAAACGCCCTCTTCCCGGTGGCGTATGCGAAGGCCTTCGGCGACCTTCTCGAGTCCGCAGGCAAGGCGCCGGTCACTTTCAGTCGTGCTGGATTCACCGGCAGCCAGGCTCACGGCACGTTTTGGGCCGGGGATGAGAATTCGACCTGGGATGCGTTCCGCTGGTCGCTGTTCGCTGGCCTGTCTGCGGCGTCGAGCGGCATCCTCTACTGGGGGTGGGATCTTGCCGGATTCTCGGGAGAGGTGCCCGGTGCCGAGTTGTACCTGCGGTCTGCTGCGGCTGCAGCGTTCGTGCCGATCATGCAGTACCACGCCGAATTCAACCACCACCGGCTCCCGTCGGGAAACCGCACCCCGTGGAACATCGGGGAGCGGAGCAACGACGATCGGGTAATTCCCGTCTTCCGACAGTTTGCGAAGCTGCGCGAACGCCTCGTTCCTTACCTCGCCGTGCAGGCAAGGCGCTCCATCGAATCGAGTGCGCCCCTGATGAGGCCGCTCTACTTCGACTGGCCGAACGATGAGTCGGTGTGGGGGCATCCGCTCCAATGGATGCTGGGAGACGACATCCTCGTCTCTCCGGTGACCGAAGAGGGCGCGTCCGAGTGGACCTCCTATCTCCCTGTCGGCAAGTGGGTCGACGTCTGGACCGGCGAATCGGTCACCGGGGGGGCGAACGTCACTCGACCCGTTCCCATCGACGAGATACCGATCTATGTCCGGGCGGATGCCTGGGGTGTGCTCCGAGAGATCTTCAGCCAAGACTGAGGTCTTCTGAAAAGGAGCCCGACGATCAACCATGTGGCTTGCGGCCTGGCGCGCCAGACCGACCGCTGCGCGGGCCCGGCGGCCCCGAGAGGCATGGGCGCTCGCCGGTGGGTCGCCCACGCCCGATGTTTCATAGTTGTGACGCTCGTTACAACCGCGTAGGGTCCAGAGCGAACAGAAACGAGGATCTCGTGAGCATCGAGGACAATACGAGGCCCATCGAGGCGGGCATCGTCACCGACTTCTCCGAGCGGATGAACTACGGGTCGTACCTCGCGCTCGATGAGCTGCTCAGCCTTCAACGACCGGTGAGCGAACCGGTTCATCACGACGAGATGCTGTTCATCATCCAGCACCAGACCAGCGAACTGTGGATGAAGCTGCTGCTTCACGAACTGCGCTCGGCCCGCGACCTGCTGCGCGTCGATGACATCGGCACCGCGCTCAAACGCATCGCCCGGGTCAAGCACATCCAGGAGACGATGACCCAGCAGTGGTCGGTACTCGCCACTCTCACGCCCGCCGAATACTCCGAGTTCCGCGACTTCCTGGCCAACTCCTCGGGATTCCAGTCGCATCAGTACCGCGCCGTCGAGTTCATCCTCGGCAACAAGAACGAGAAGATGCTGACCGTCTTCGACGCCGACCCGGCGGCCCGGCAGGTGCTGCAGGACCTGCTGGACCAGCCGAGCCTCTACGACGAGTTCCTGCGATTCCTCTCCCGCCACGGCTATGCGATCCCCGCCGCGGTACTGCAACGGGATGTGACGAAGGCCTGGGTCATGATTCCGGAACTCCTGCCGGTGTTCACGGGCATCTACGAGTCGGCGAACGACAACTGGCGCGTCTACGAGGCCTGCGAAGAGCTCGTCGACCTTGAGGACAACTTCCAATTCTGGCGGTTCCGGCACCTCCGTACCGTCCAGCGCACCATCGGCATGAAGACCGGCACTGGCGGGTCGAGTGGTGTCACGTTCCTGCAGCGCGCCCTCAGCCTCACCTTCTTCCCCGAGCTGTTCGCGGTCAGAACAGAGATCGGTAAGTGAACGGCACCGCCGAAGCCTCGGCCGTCTTCACGACGGACGAGGTCTGGCTGGACGGATGGCGCGGGCCGAGCGTTCTGCGCACCGACGGGGTCGACCTCCACTGGGTTGGTCCGGCGGGGACCCGGTCCGGGACGATCGACGCCCACATCCCCGGCACCATCGTGGGAGGATTCACCGACTCGCACGTGCATCTCGGCCTCATCGACCCGTCACTGCTCGTGGCCGGGGGCATTGCGCGCGTCGTCGACCTCGGCGGCGATCCCGTACACGGTGCCGCGCGGCGGCGGCGGGGGGAGACGGATCTGGAGGCGGTCCAGGTCGACTTCGCCGGCCCCTTCCTCACCGCGCCGGGAGGCTATCCGAGCGATCGTTCGTGGGCTCCGGCCTCCAGCGTGCGCCAGGTCGCGACCCCGGTCGAAAGCGCTGCAGCCATCGCCGAGATCCGGAGCTACGGCGTCGACCGCATCAAGATCACCCTCAATACCGTGGCCGGCGCCGTCTGGGACGATCGGATGCTCGCAACAGTCGTCTCACAGGCGCACGCGGCCGGCCTTCCGGTCGTCGCTCACGGGGAGGGCGCCGGACAGGCGATGCGGGCCGCCCGAGCCGGGGTCGACATGCTGGCGCACACCCCCTTCACCGAACGGCTGGGCGACGACGACATCGCCGCGCTCGCGGGCTCGGTCGCCGTCATCTCGACCCTCGACATCCATGGGTACGGTGACCCTTCCGAGTCTTTCGCCGTCGCGAGCGACAACCTGGCGCGATTCCAGGCGGCCGGTGGCCGGGTGCTCTACGGCACCGACCTCGGCAACGGACCGCTGCCGGTCGGCATCAACGAGCGCGAGCTCACCGCGCTCGCCACCACCGGCCTCGACCTGGAGGCCCTGCTCGGCTCCCTCGGCGCGCGCCGCTCGGGCAGCGGCTTCACCGGACGGGTCAGCCGGCTCCCCGGCGCTGTTCCCCGCGACCCGACCGAGGTCGCCCACTGGCTTTCCACTGCATCCGTGCTCGCCGTCCCCGCACTCAAGGAGTCCTTCGCATGAACCCCACAACTGCCGCACAGCGCGACGCGGAGGACCCGGTCGGCGGGTACGTCTCACGGTTCGTCCCGAGCGACGAGGTGCTGTCGTACCTCGATGGCAACTCGCTCGGGCGACCCCTCGCGGTCACCGCCGGTCGCATCACCCGGTTCGTCGAGCATGCCTGGGGTGACCGCCTCATCCGCTCCTGGGACGAGGGCTGGCTCGAGCTGCCCCTCACCATCGGAGACCGCATCGGCCGTCTCACCCTCGGAGCCGCGGAAGGCCAGACCGTGGTCGCCGACTCCACGACGGTCATGCTCTACAAGCTGGTGCGGGCGGCCATCGACACGCGCCCCGACCGCACCGAGATCGTGATCGACGACGACAACTTCCCGACCGATCGCTTCGTGCTCGAGGGCATCGCTCGGGAACGCGGAATCACCATCCGTTGGGTTGCCGTCGACAAGACTCGCGGCGCGACCCCGGATCTCGTGCGCGCGGTCGTCTCGGAGGCGACGGCCCTGCTCGTGCTCAGTCATGTCTCGTACCGCTCCGGGTTCATCGCCGACATGGAGGCCATCACCGCCATCGCCCATGAGTCCGGAGCCCTCGTCCTGTGGGATCTCTGCCACTCGGCCGGCTCGGTCCCGACCCAACTCGACCGATGGGGCGTCGACCTCGCTGTCGGCTGCACGTACAAATACCTCAACGGCGGCCCGGGTTCTCCGGCCTTCGGCTACGTCGCCGGCGCGCTGCAGGCCACGCTCGAGCAACCGATCTGGGGGTGGATGGGTGCCGCCGACGTCTTCGCGATGTCCGAGGGCTTCGTACCCGCCGACTCGATGCGCCGGTTCATCAGCGGAACTCCGCCGGTGATGGGGATGCTCGCGATGAGGGACATGCTCGACCTGATCGAGGAGGTCGGCATCGAGGCCATCCGCACCAAGTCCCTCGCTCTCACCGACTTCGCCTTCGAGCTGATCGACACGCACCTTGTGCCCCTCGGCATCGAGGTCGGCACGCCACGCGAACATGCCGAGCGCGGCAGCCACGTCACCATCATGCACCCGGCGTTCAAGGGCGTCGTCGAGAGGCTGTGGACGCAGGGAACCATCCCCGACTTCCGCAATCCGGCGAGCATCCGCATCGGGCTCTCACCCCTCAGTACCAGTTTCACCGAGGTCGAGATCGGGGTGCTCGCGATTCGCGACGCCCTGCTGGCCGACATCGGCGGCTCCGCAGGATCCACCAAGGGATGAGCTCGATCCTCGATGACATGGACTCCCGCCCGCGGAGCACCACGTCATTGCTGCGCACGGTGGTCGGCCTGTACCTCCGTCGGGTCGGCGGCTGGATCTCCATCACCGACCTGATCGTGCTGATGGAACAGCTCGATGTGCCGGCGCCGCGAACGCGGACCGCGGTCGTGCGGCTGAAGAAGAAGGAGCTCCTGGTACCGAAGACCGTCGACAGGGTCATCGGATACGAGCTCAATCCCGATGCCGCCCTCATGCTGGCCAAGGGGGATCGTCGAATATTCTCGGCCCGGAATATGCAACCGGATGACCCGTGGTGCGTGATCTCCTTCTCCGTGCCGGAGGAACTCCGGCACGTGCGGCATCAGTTGCGTCGTCGCCTGTACTGGACCGGCTGCGGGATCGTCGCTCCCGCACTGTGGATCTGCCCCGACTTTCTCGCGAACGAGGTCGAGGACATCTTCGACGACCTCGCGATCCGGGAGCATGCGACCCTGTTTCGCACCGAGAGGCCGAGGGTCGAGGGCGAGCTCCGGGACGCCGTCTCCCGATGGTGGGACCTCGACGCCCTCGCGGGGATGCACCGGGAGTTCATCACCGGACTCGACGGCCTCCCCGACCGACTCCTCGACGGCCTCTCCGTCGGCGGGGCGGTGACCGACGCCACGGCGTTCTCCCGTTACATCCGCGGGGTCGACAACTGGAGGATCATCCCCTATCTCGATCCCGGACTGCCCGTCGACCTGCTCCCGGTCGACTGGCCGGGCAGTGAGAGCAGCAGGCTGTTCAGAAACCTGTCCTCCCGGTACAGCGAGCCGGCCTGGCGCTACGTCTCTTCGCTCGGCAGCCTCAGAACCTCGAGACCGGGCTCGCGGGAAGAGGCACCTGCCTTCCTGTCGGGGGCCCATGGCATCCTGCCTTCGTGAGCGAATCGACTATGAAAGCAGATCTTCAGCGCTACCTCCAGCTGGGTCGGGAGGCGGTGCTTTGGAAACTCGAGGGGCTGTCACCCTACGATTCGCGGCGACCTCTCGTGGGCACCGGCACCAACCTCGTCGGCATTGTGAAACACCTCGCCAGCGTCGAGACGGGGTATTTCGGGGATACCTTCGGGCGGCCCTTCCCCGAAGACCTGCCCTGGATCGCCCGCGATGGCGAGCCGAACGCCGACATGTGGGCGGGAGCGACGGAGTCGGTCGACGGCATCGTCGCGCTGTATCGGCGAGTGGCGGCGCACTCCGACGCCACGGTGGCGGCCCTCACGCTCGACTCGCTCGGGCGGGTGCCGTGGTGGCCGGCCGATCGCGGCGAGGTCACGCTGCACCGCATCCTCATCCACATGATCGCCGAGACCAACCGGCATGCGGGCCATGCCGACCTCGTGCGGGAACTCATCGACGACACCGTTGGGTTGAGGCCCGACAACTCCAACCTCGCTCCCGGCGATGCCGCGTGGTGGACCACCTACCGCGAGAAACTCGAGCAGACGGCCCGCGCAGCGACGGACTGACTCGACCTTGGCGACACCCCTAGCTGGTCGGCTCGAGCAGGACGAGCGGGATCTCGCGGTTCGTCTTCTTCTGGTAGCCGGCGTAGTTCGCGTACTTCGCCGTGATGAGGGGCCAGAGCCTGGCCCGCTCTTGCGGGTCCGCGATCCGCGCGGTCATCGGGACGCGCGGATGCCCCTCGATCACTACCTCCACCCTCGGATCGTCGCGGAGGTTGAGGAACCAAGCCGGATGATTATCGTCCCCGCCCCGCGAGGCGACGACCACATACGCATCCCCATCCTTCACGGGGGAGGTGAGCATGGTCGCCCGGCGCTCGCCGCTGCGCCGACCGGTGGTGGTGAGCTCGACGACCGGCATTCCGGCGATGTTCCAGCCGGCCTTGCCTCCCGTGAGCCGTTGCAGCAGACGGTGGGTGGATTCCATCAGTTTCATCGAGCGGGTGCTGGGCATGATCGGAGCCTACTGCGCTTGACTTCGGCTCGTGGCCGCTCTAGATTTGATACCCCATAGGGGTATATCGAAAGGATCGTGGATGGTCGGGTACAGCCAGAACAAGGACGACCTGGTCAAACGCTTGCGACGGGCGGAGGGGCAGGTGCGTGGCATCCAACGCATGGTCGAGACCGACACCTATTGCATCGACATCCTCACGCAGGTATCCGCGGCGACGAAGGCTCTGGAGAATGTCGCGCTCGCCCTGCTCGATGACCACCTCGCGCATTGCGTCGCCGAAGCGGCCCGCGAGGGAGGACCGGTGGCCGAGGAGAAGATCAAGGAAGCGTCCGCCGCAATCGCGCGTCTCGTGCGTTCATGAGCCCGGCTGCGCACGACCGAATGACAACAAAGGAACAGACGATGACCGAAATCGCCAGCACCGAAGAGCAGTATCTCGTCGAGGGGATGACCTGCAAGCATTGCATCGCGAGCGTCACCGAAGAGGTCTCCGAACTCGCCGGTGTCGAGAGTGTGACCGTAGACCTGCAGGTAGGGGCCGCGTCCCGCGTGACCGTGGTGAGCGCCGCACCGCTGCCGCTCGATGGCGTTCGCGCCGCTGTGATCGAAGCGGGATACCGGTTGGTGTCGGCCTAGGAATGGCCGGCACCGAGCTGACGATGAGTGACGTGAACCTCGAGATCGGGGGGATGACCTGCGCGTCCTGCGCCACCCGCATCGAACGCAAACTCAACAAGCTGGACGGCGTCACTGCGACGGTGAACTACGCCACCGAGAAAGCACATGTGGAGTCCACCGGCGTCGATACCGCGACTCTGATTGCGACCGTCGAGGCAGCCGGGTACACCGCGGTGCTCCCGACACCGGTCGTCGCCGAGCCGGAGGCCGCTCCGGTCGATCGTGAGACCGCTGACCTGCTCCGCCGCCTCACCATCACGGCGAGCCTCGCCCTCCCGGTCGTGCTGCTCTCGATGATCCCCGCACTGCAGTTCACCAATTGGCAGTGGCTTGCCCTGACCCTCGCCGCGCCGGTGGTCGTGTGGGGGGCCTGGCCGTTCCACCGGGCCGCCGCGCTCAATGCCCGCCACGGTGCCGCAACGATGGACACCCTGGTGAGCGTCGGAGTGATAGCCGCGTTCACTTGGTCGCTCTACGCCCTGTTCTTCGGCACGGCAGGGATGCCGGGCATGCACATGAGCTTCGCGCTTCTGAACGGCGGCCTCTCCGCGGACCGGTCCGGCGCGAGCGAGATCTACCTCGAAGTCGCCTCCGCCGTGACCGTGTTCATCCTCGCCGGTCGTTACATCGAGGCGCGGGCGAAGCGCGAATCCGGAGCGGCGCTCCAGGCGCTACTCCGACTCGGGGCGAAGGATGCCACCCTTCTGCGCGACGGGGTCGAGTCACGGGTCAAGGTCTCCACGCTCGCACCGGGGGACTCCTTCGTGGTGCGCCCCGGCGAGAAGATCGCCACCGACGGACTCGTCAGGGGCGGGGCATCCGCCGTCGATCGCAGCATGATCACCGGGGAATCGGTGCCGGTGGAGGTCTCCATCGGCGACCGGGTCGTCGGGGCCACCGTCAACGTCGGCGGCCGGCTCGTCGTCGAGGTGACCCGGGTGGGTGCCGACACCGAGCTCGCCCGCATCGGTCGTCTGGTGGAAGAGGCCCAGAGCGGCAAAGCCAAGGCACAGCGACTGGCCGACCGTGTCTCGGCGATCTTCGTGCCGGTGGTGTTCGCCCTCTCCGTGGTGGCGTTCGTGGGCTGGCTGCTTGCCGGTGGCACGATCGAAGCGGCATTCACCGCCGCGGTCGCCACGCTCATCATCGCCTGCCCTTGCGCTCTCGGCCTCGCAACGCCGACGGCACTCCTGGTGGGCACCGGCCGCGGATCCCAGCTCGGCATCATCATCCGTGGGCCGCAGGTGCTCGAGCAGACGCGCACCATCGACACCATCGTGCTCGACAAGACCGGCACTATCACCACCGGAACGATGGCGGTCGATTCGGTGCAGCCCATCGGCGCCACCTCGCGGGCCGAGTTGCTGGCCGCCGCCGCCACGGTCGAGAGCGGCTCCGAGCATCCGGTCGCCCGGGCGATCCTCGCCCGTGCCGCGGAGGAGGGCGTTCTGCCGCGGGAGGCGTCGTCGTTCACCGCCAGCGCCGGGCAGGGGGTCCAGGCGCTGGTCGACGGACGGCTGGTGCTCGCGGGACGTGCCGACTGGCTCACCGGGTCCTGGTCGATCACTCTCGATACCGCTGCTGCGGATGCCGTGACCGTCGCGGAGGATGCCGCCGCCACGGTCGTCGCCATCGCCTGGGACGGCGCACTACGCGGCATCATCTCGGTGCGGGATGCCCTCAAGCCGAGCAGCGCGGAAGCGGTCGCCCGGTTCCGCAAACTCGGACTCCGCCCGGTGCTGCTCACCGGGGACAACGCGGGATCCGCCCGCACCGTCGCGGCCCTTGTGGGCATCGACGAGGTGCACTCCGGGGTGACGCCGCAGGGCAAGCTCGAGCTCATTCACAGCCTCCAGGCCGACGGGCGCGTAGTCGCGATGGTCGGTGACGGGGTCAACGACTCCGCGGCTCTTGCGGCGGCCGACCTCGGAATCGCCATGGGCGGCGGCACGGATGCAGCGATCGCGGCGAGCGACATCACCATCGTGAGCGGCGACCTGCTTGTCGTCGCGGACGCGGTGCGGCTGGCCCGCCGCACGCTCGGCACCATCAAGGGAAATCTGTTCTGGGCGTTCGCCTACAACGTCGCGGCGATTCCGATCGCGATGCTCGGCCTGCTCAACCCGCTTCTCGCCGGCGCGGCGATGGCATTCTCGTCGGTGTTCGTCGTGACCAACAGCCTCCGCCTCCGTCGGTTCAGGCCGGCGTCAACCGAGACTGGTGGGAACTCGTGAACTGGCGCCCGGTGATCGACGAGGCGATGATCCGCACGTAGTTCCACTTCTCGGTGGGCACGAGGGAGTGCAGCGAGAGCACCCCGGAGGCCTCGATTTCCTCGTCCGATCCGAGACGCACGGCCGATCCTTTCACCACAACGCTCCACCGACGACGGTGATGCGTGCCATCGGTCTCGAGCGCCACGATCGGATGTTTCGTGAGATCCATGAGTTTGGATCCGGGCGCGGTGCGGAAGAAGATCACCCGATCCGCCACCACGTAGTTGATGGGGAAGATGTCGACGCCGCCGTCGATCGACACCGCGAGTCTGCCGAGGTCGGCGCTCGCCAGCAGATGCCAGCTCGCTTCGTCGCCGAGCACGTCGACGGGGGATTCGGTGGGCTGGGTCATGGTGAGCTCCTGGCTGTCGGTGACGGTGCCCAGTCCACCAGCCCGGCCCACGGTCCGAGGGGTCGAAGGTCCCCAATGTCGTCGTTTGGCCCTACGCTCGAAGGGATGACTACGCCGATCGCCACCCCCTATGAAGACCTCCTGCGCGACACCCTCGAACACGGTGCCCGCAAGTCGGATCGCACCGGCACCGGCACCCGAAGTGTCTTCGGGCGGCAGTTACGTTTCGATCTCGAGCACGGGTTCCCGCTGATCACCACCAAGCGGGTGCACTTCCGTTCCATCGCCTATGAGCTGCTGTGGTTCCTTCGCGGAGACGGCAACGCACGCTGGCTTCAGGACAACCGGGTCACCATCTGGGACGAGTGGGCGGATGCCGACGGCGACCTCGGTCCGGTCTACGGGGTGCAGTGGCGTTCCTGGCCCACCCGCGACGGGGGCACGATCGACCAGATCGCGGAGGTCATCGAGGCGATCAAGACCAACCCGGACTCCCGACGACTGATCGTCTCCGCCTGGAACGTGGCGGACATCCCGAGCATGGCGCTGGCGCCGTGCCACCTGCTGTTCCAGTTCTACGTGGCCGACGGCAAGCTCAGCTGCCAGCTCTACCAGCGCAGCGCCGACCTATTTCTCGGGGTGCCGTTCAACATCGCGAGCTACGCGCTGCTCACCCACATGATCGCGGCGCAGGCCGGACTCGGCGTCGGCGAATTCGTCTGGACCGGCGGCGACTGCCACATCTACGACAACCATGTCGACCAGGTGACGGAGCAGCTCACCCGCCAGCCGTTCCCGGCACCGACCCTGCGGCTCGCCGACCGCGACAGCATCGACGACTATGTCTTCGAAGACTTGGAGGTGCTCGACTACCAGCACCACCCCGCTATCAAGGCGCCGGTCGCGGTCTGAACGGCGCCGTTACAGCCGGATGAAGACCGGGTGGCCCCAGATCGCGCGGTGCGAGATGTCCGTGCCGGGCTTGGGGGCGTCGATGATGCCGCCATGACCATCGTAGAAGCCGATGTGCTGGTGCGAGTAGTAGACCAGGTCGCCCATGACGGCCTCGGATTCCGGCACCTCGGTGCCCTTGCTCGCCTCGACCACGGCATCCCCGGGCAGGTAGACCCCGAACTGCTCGTAGACGTAGCGCACGAAGGTATCGCAGCTGAAGCCGGTGCTCGGCGAGTTGCCGCCGACGATATACGGCACCATCCCGACGAACTGCAGCGCGTACTGCACGACGGCAGCGCCGCCTCCGCCGAGGTCCGGCGGGTTGATCGACATGTGGGCGCCGACAGACAGCGGGGTCGCGGGGGAGGCGCCTCCGGCCGAAACGCCCTCGGCCTTCTGCACCGCTGCGGCGTAGAACACCGAGCTCTTGTCGCGCGTGACCGGCACTTCGGCGACGGCAGCGCTCACACGCAGCTGCTGCGACTTCGACTGCTGGGACTGCTGGATGAAGTCGGCGACCACGTGGGCGGATGCCTGTTGGGGGGACACCGTTGCGGATGCCGACACCGCGGGGATCGCCATGGTCGCGGCCATACCGACCGCCATCAGCATCGCCCCGGCCGTGCCCGCCGCGCGCTTCAGCGGAAGGGTCGATCGGCGGGCGGGAGTGCGCAGGGAATGCCTGCCGTGAGGAGAAGCCACGAGGGGGAAGATCCAAATCGGTCTGCGTTATCGGGTTGTGATCTCCTCCCACGATAACCCATCGCCCCGAACAGGGGGCACCGGACACTCGACGACTCAACCGATCCGGCGACCGAGCGTGCGGCTCGCCACGAGGATCACGACCGCGAGAATCGGCATGATCGCCAGCGCCACCCGCAGCGACGTGAGGTCGGCCACGAATCCGACCAGGGGAGGCGAGACGAAGAGCCCGATGCGGATCGTCGTGCTGACCCAGGTGAGACCCGTCCCCGGGGGGAGCCCCGGCAAGCCCTCTGCAGTGCGGATCGCGCCGGGAATCAGCGTGCCCACCCCGGCTCCGACCATCCCGAACGCGACGATCGTGGTCACCGGCGTCGCGAAGACGAGAGCCAGTGTCATCCCCACGAGCGCGAGGGATGCCCCGACCCGCGCGACCGCCCGGTCACCGAAGCGCGTGACCAGTCCGTCTCCCGCAAAACGGCCGACGGTCTGCGCGGCCTGCAGCGCGATGAATCCGAATCCGGCCACCACCGCCCCGGTGCCGAGCGAATCGCGCAGGTAGACCGCGCTCCAGGTGGAGGTGACGTCCTCCATCATGTTGGCCGCCGCGGCGATGAGACCGAGTGAGATCAGCACGGGCGCGTAGCCGAGGCGACCGCGTGTGGCGGGCGGAACGTCTGCGCCGACGCTCTCCGCGAGGTCCGCCCCCGGCAGCATCCATCGACTCACCAGCAGCGCGAGCACTATGAAGACGACGGCTGCGGCGGAGAAATGCCAGACGAGGGGAACACCCGCACCCGCGGCCAGTGCCCCCATCACGCCCCCGATCACCGCTCCGACGCTCCAGAGGCCGTGCATCGAGTTGAGGATGGAGGTGCCGTACAGCCGCTCCACCCGAAGGCCGTGGGCGTTGTTCGCGATGTCGGCGATCGAGTCGAGCGCGCCGGCGATGCAGAGCCCGACTGCGAAGAGCCACCAGACCGGGGCTGCGCCGATCAGCACCAGGTTGAGGGAGAGCAGGAGCACCGCGACCGGCCCGATCCGCCCCGAATGCCAGCGACGGATCGCCGCGCCACCGAGCGTGCCGGCGATCAGCGCCCCGAGCGGATAGGCGGCGACCGCGATGCCGAACTCCCCGTTCGAGAGGTCGAGAGCGTCTTTGATGTCGGGATACCGCGGCACGATGTTGGCGAACGCCGCCCCATTGAGGAGGAAGAGCGCAGACACGGCGAATCGCGCTTTCCGGCGGGGTGCGAGCATCGTCCCATGATGGTGCACGGCGGTACCGCGCGCGGCCCATTCGGTCGCGCCGTCCCAGTACATTTGAGGAGTGAGCGAAACCACCACAGCCCTCGAATCGCAGTACGCCGAACTTCGCGCGAAGAACCTGGCCCTCGACCTCACGAGGGGCAAGCCGTCACCCGCCCAGCTGGACCTGTCGAACGCCCTTCTCGGGCTCCCGGGAGACGGCGACTACCGGGATGCATCGGGTACCGACCTGCGCAACTATGGCGGTCCGGACGGCCTGCTCGAGCTGCGCCAGATCTTCTCCGAGCTGCTCGTAATCCCGGTCGATCAGTTGCTCGCCGCCGGCAACGCGAGCCTGGCGATCATGCACGATGTCATCGTCACCGCCCTGCTGCACGGTGTTTCCGGCGGTGCCGGTCCGTGGAGGGACGTGCAGGGGCTGTCGTTCCTCTGTCCCGTGCCCGGCTACGACCGCCACTTCTCGATCTGCGAGGCCCTCGGCATCCGCATGATCCCGGTTCCCTTCGTGGACGGACACCTCGACCTCGAGACCGTGCGTCGGCTCGTGGTCGCGGATCCCGGCATCCGCGGAATGTGGGCGGTGCCCATGTACGCCAACCCCACCGGGACCAGCTTCAGCGTCGAAGAAGTCGAGGCACTCGTGGGCATGCCGACGGCAGCGCCCGACTTCCGACTGTTCTGGGACAACGCCTATGCGGTGCACCACCTCACCGACGACGAGCCCGCAGTGATCGACGTGCTCGCCGCCGCCGAGGCCGCGGGCAACCCGGACCGCCCCTTCGTGTTCGCCTCGACCTCGAAGATCACCTATCCGGGCGCGGGGATCTCGTTCTTCGGAGCGTCGCCGAGCAACATCGCTTGGCGCAAGCACCACACCGCGGTGCAGACGATCGGTCCCGACAAGATCAACCAGCTTCGCCATGTGCGCCTGCTCGGGGATGCCGAGGGTGTTCGCCGCCTCATGCGCGCCCATCGCGCCATCGTCGAACCACGTTTCGCCGCAGTGCTCGAGATCCTCGAGCGCAGGCTCGGGGGAGTCGCCACCTGGACGACGCCGACGGGAGGCTACTTCGTGAGTCTCGATGTGCCGCACGGCGCGGCCTCGGCGGCGGTCGCGCTCGCCGCCCAGATCGGCGTGGCCGTCACCCCCGCGGGAGCGAGCTTCCCCTATGGCGACGACCCCGACGATACGAACATCCGGATCGCGCCGACCTTCCCGTCTCAGGCCGACCTCGAAGCCGCGATCGACGCACTCTGCACCTGTGTGCTGCTCGCCGTGGAGCGGATGTCCGCGCCGGCCGGGTAGCGACCGCGGCGGTCGCGGCCAACCGACTCCACCCCGCTCCTACCACCTCCCCTTTTTGCGACCACAACCCTGTTTGCACAGGGGGGTGGTCGCAAAACCGGGAGGTGGTGCGGCGGGAGCGGCTGGCGTCAGCGGTGCGCGTCGAACCTCGCGAGGGCGTCCGCGTCGCGCGAGTAGGTCGCCGAGCTTCGCGCACTGTCGAGGGCGGCCACCGGATCCGACTGGGCCTCGGCCACCTCGAGCAGCCGCTGCGCCTCGGCGAGGCGGGTGCGGGCATCCGCCCCCACGCCGCCGCGTCGCCCGGCGATGAAGTCCTGCGTGGCAGCGATCTGGCTGCGGGCACTCACCAGCACGCCGGCGAGTGCCGCGCTGGCGTGCTCGAGGCGCTGAGCCTGATTGCGGGCGGTGGCGAGGGCGCCGTCGAGGGTCGCAATGGCCCCTTCAAGCCGGGAGAGGGATGCCGCGGGGTCGCCGGTCTCGAGTGATCCGAGCACGGCCTCGAGGCCTGTGACCGCGGCCCCGATGCTCGCCCCGGAGCTCGGATCGGGGGCGGCATCCCGCGCGATCCGCGCCTCGGCGAGGTCGACCCGGCTCTGGGCCGCGAGCCGCTCGAGCCGGTCGGACTGCTCGGCGAGGGTGGCACCGAGGGCATCCACCGCGTCGAGCAATCGCACGGCCCGGGTGGCGGTTGCTCGCGCGTCCTGCACGCGGTCGGCGACATCGGTGGCGAGCGGATCGGCGAGCCGCGCGTTCGCGGCTTCCGCACCCTGCCCGGCGGTGGTGAGCAGTTCGCGAGCCTCCGTGACATTGCCGCTCACGGTCGCGATCGCGGCGGGCGAGTACCGGGCGGCGAGGGTGGTGAGCGCAGTCTCCGTCGTCGGCACACGCATCGAGGTCGCGACGACGAGCATGCGCACGGCTCCGAGCTCGGTGGGGGCATCGGTTTCGCGGCGCCGCAGGGCGTCGAAGGCCGCGGCCTCGTCGGCGAGGGCCTTTTGTGACGACTCGCAGAGGTGGATGATCCGCGCATTCCACTCCCGCTGCTGCGTCGCGGTATCGGGCTGCGAGTCGTCGAGCCGCTGCTTCAGCCGGAACGATTCGGTGAGATCCCGCCGCGCGGCCGCGAGGGCGTCGGCGAAGCTGCGGGACCGGTCCTCGCCGAACTGTGCGACCGCGAAACCGAGGTCGTCGTCGGCCTGTGTGACGGCGTCGTCGAGGCGCACGAGGAGGATGTTCGCGCGGGTGGCGAGATCGCTGTCTCCCGCGACCGGTCCGGGCGCCTGACCTGCCGGGGCCACCGTTTCGCGTCCTCGTCGATGGCGGAGGATTGTGAAGCCCACGATCACCACGATCGCGAAGAGGACGACAATGGTCAGGAGTGCCGTCGTCACGGCCTGGACGAGGTCTGACGAAGCGGCGCGGATTGCCAGGAAGAGCATGGCCGGTATCTTACGTTTCGCCCCCGGGGGGAAGCTCCGCGGCTCCGACGCGTCCCCGGCGGGCCCGACGCGCGGCGAAACTCCCCGCTATCTCCCGAGATTCCGGGGCGCCCCCGTTAAGGTGGCCCTGTGTGGCGTGCCAATAGACCCCAGGATGACGACTTCTTCGCGGAGCCGGACGACAGTCATGCCCGCGTGGAGCGGCAGGTGACTGCGCCCCATGCGCTGACCCTCGGCGATCCCAACTACTCACTCTCGAACGTCGCGGAGCCCACCTGGCAGGGCTGGCGATCCGAATTGGGCAGCATCGGGGGCGTATCGCCGCTGTTGCACTTCGTGGACGGGCCCCGCACCCGCATCGAGCTCGGCGCGACCCATCCGGGTGGCCTCGCTCAGTTCATCACCGGCAAGTCCACGCTGCTCTCCAACCTGATCCGGGATGACATCGCGTTGCGGGCCGCCAAGCTCGCCGCTGCGGAGATCGCCGACAAGAGCCTCGAACTCGCCACCGCCCGGGGAATCGACTCGATCCACCTGGGCATCGGGATCGCCGAATGGCAGCACGAGGGCGTGCAGTTCCGCGCGCCGGTGCTGCTGCGCCCGCTCGCCATCCGTCGCTACGGCAGCAACTTCGAGCTCAAGCTCAAAGGAGCGCCGTTCCTCAATCCGGAGCTGTCTCGTGCTCTCGAGGCCCAGTTCCAGATCTCCCTCGATGCCGAGGCATTCGTCGCGCTCGCCGAAGAGGACGGCTCGTTCAAGCCGAACCCGGTGATCGACCGTCTCCGCGGACTCACCTCGCACCTCGAATGGTTCAACGTGCAGCCGCGGCTGGTCGTGTCATCATTCGCGGATGTCTCGCGCGCCATGGAGGCGGACGCCGGCGACCTCGAGCATCCGCTGCTCGACGCCCTCGCCGGCAATCCCTCCGCCAAGTGGGCCATCGAGGAGAGCTACTCGCCGGTGCAGCCGCAGAGCCCCGACCTTCGCACCCCCGAGACCGACACCCTCCTGCTCGATGCCGATGCCGAGCAGGAGCACGTGATCGCCCAGATCGCTGCCGGCAACTCCGTGGTCGTCAAGACCCTTCCCGGCACCGGTGCAACCCAGACCATCGTCAACGCCATCGGCGCCCTCGTGAGCCAGAACAAGCGCGTTCTCGTCGTCAGCGCTCGTCGATCCTCCCTCGCCGGCATCGCGCAGCGTTTCGGTGATGTCGGTCTTGCCGGTCTCGCCGTCGCGCCCGGCACGCTCCGCCGCGATCTCATCCGTTCGATCGGACGCAACGAGAAGGCCCGCGCCCCGCAGATCGGGGAGGTGGATGACGCGCTCGTGCGCCTGCGCAAGGTGCTGCTCGACTACCGCGGCGCCGTAGCCCGCACCGATCCGGCCCTGCGCGTCTCCGTGCTCGACTGCCTCACCGAACTCTCCCGCCTCGCACTGCTTCCTGACCCGCCGGCCACCACCGCGCGGCTGTCCCGCGAGTCGGTCGAGCTGATGGCGGATGACCGCGCCGGCGCAGCCCGCGCCATGGTCGAAGCCGCCGGCCTCGGCGAATTCCGCTATGGTCCGGGAGACTCGCCCTGGTACGGAGCCACCTTCGCGACGAGCGAGGCCGCCTCGCGCGCCCACGCCATCGCGAAGCAGCTTCACCACACCGAACTGCCGCGACTGCTGGAGCGGGCGACGGATCTCATCGCCGGCACCCGTATGCGACCCTTCGAGACGATCAACGAGCTCGGCATCTACCTCCGCCTGCTCATCGACATCCGCGACAGCCTCGACCGGTTCCTCCCGGTGGTGTTCGACCGCTCGCTGAGCGAGCTGATCGCCGCGACCTCCGCCCGCAAGGACTCTCCCGAGATGTCGTCGGCGAATCGCCGCCGGCTCAAGAAACTCGCCAAGGAATACGTGCGCCCCGGCGTGCACATCGGGGACATCAACGAGAGCCTCCAGCACATCCAGCAGCAACGCATCCTGTGGCAGCGCTTCGTCGCGGCCGGGGTCACCCCGGAGGTGCCGGTCGGAATCGCCGATGTGCAGGTGGCCTACCAACAGGTGGCGCAGGACCTCGAATTCCTCGACGAGCCGCTCGGTTCGGTGACGCGCGAGACCCAGCTCATCCACCTGCCGATCCACGTCCTCGCCCAGCGGATCGCGGCCCTCGCGGCCGAATCCGACGTGCTCAACAACCTCCAGGAACGCGCCGAGCTGCGCGCGACCCTCCGTCACCTCCAGCTCGACCCGCTGCTCGACGACCTGGCCTCGCGCCATGTTCCCGATGAGCAGGTGGCCGCAGAGCTCGAACTCTCGTGGTGGCAGTCGGCGCTCGAGTCACTGCTCGAGGCGGATCGTGCGCTGCTCAACGCGAACACCTCTGTGCTCGATCGGCTCGAAGCGGACTTCCGCCTCGTCGACGAGGCCCATGCCGCCGGCAGCGCCCAGCTCCTGGGCTGGCAGCTCGCCGAGAACTGGAGCATCGGTCTCGTGGACTGGCCGGAGGAGGCATCCGCCCTCAAGACGGCACTCCGCGGCCCTTCGATCGACGCCCGCGACCTGCAGGAAGCCGCGCCGCACCTCTCGCGCACCATCGCGCCGGTGTGGCTCGCATCGCCCTATGAGGTCGCCGGCATCACCGACACCCTCGCCTTCGACACCGTCGTGCTCGTGGATGCCGGAGCGACGACACTCGCCGAGAACCTCGGCGCCATCCGTCGCGGCAAGCAGACCGTGGCCTTCGGCGACCCGGTCACCCAGACCCCATCCCCCTTCGCGCTCGGGCTCGCGGGAGCCGACGAGGCCGCTCCGCTCGAGGCCGAGGCGCTCGACGCCCTTCACGGGCAGTCCGCTCTCGCGCGTCTCGCATCCGTGCTTCCGACCCTTGCTCTCACCCGCAGCTATCGTGCGGGCGGGGAAGACCTTGCCGAGCTTGTGAACCGTCGTTTCTACGCGGGCAAGATCGAGTCGTTTCCCTGGGCGGGCAGCTTCCTCGGTCACGGCAGCATCCGCCTCGACTTCCTGGCCGATGGATCCGGGATGCCCGATCCGGAGTCCGGCGGCGTCGAGAGTGTCGACGCCGAAGTCAACCGCGCCGTCGAACTCGTGATCGAGCACGCGACGACCCGCCCGCACGAGTCCCTCATGGTCATCACCGCCAGCGCCCGCCATGCCGTCCGCGTGCAGCAGGCGGTGCTCGCCGCCACCTCTGGTCGACCAGAGCTCAGCGACTTCGTGCTCGGCGATCGGCCGGAACCGTTCACGGTGACCACCATCGAACAGGCCGTGGCGCAGAGCCGCGATCGCGTGATCTTCTCCATCGGCTACGGTCGCACCCCGCACGGTCGGGTGCTCTCGGACTTCGGTGCCCTCGGGCGCCCGGGGGGCGAACGACTGCTCGCCGTCGCGATGACGCGTGCCCGCCGTTCCATGGTGATCGTCACGTGCTTCGAGGCGCAGGACATCGACGAGGACCGCATGCACTTCGGCGCCATCGCCCTCGCCGAGATCCTCACCGACGTGACCGCTCGCAACGCGCTCGCCTCCTCGACGGATGACAGCGAGCCGATGCTCGTCGACCTCGCAAGGCGCCTGCAGCTTCGCGGCCTCCGGGTGGCCCTCGGTCACCGCGGCAAACTCGGGCTCGTGGCATCCCACCAGGGCATGTGTCTCACCATCGAGACCGATTCTGTGCTTCACGGCACGAGCCTCCGCGAGTCGCTGCGCCTGCGCCCCGAGATGCTGCGCCGCCTCGGATGGCACTACTTGCGGGTGCACGCCTTCGAGCTGTTCAGCGAGCCGGATGCCGTCGCGGATCGCATCGTGACGATGCTCGGTGCGACTTCTGCTCCCGACACCCAGCCGATCCCGATCGTGGGTACGGCCGGCAGTGCGGCACACCAGGGCTGACGTGGGCAAGCACGACGCCCCGACACCGCGGGAACGACCGCGCCGCCGGGTGAGAACCGAGGCCATCGCCGGTTCCGATCCGAACCCCCAGAAGGAACCGCCGCGGCACGCCGAGAACGAGAACGACGAACGCCTCAAGGCCGACAAGCCGCCGCACTGGGGCCAGACGCACTAGCCCGTGCGCGAGCGTCGCCGGTTCACTCCGCCGACGAATCCGGGCCATTGCGGTCACCTCGGGCCGGCGTGCCGACCCGAGGTGACCGCAACGGCCCAGATCGCGGCATGACCGCTACTGTGCAGCGTGCGCTCCGCTCGAGGGCGGAAGCGTGTGATCGCCCTCGGGCGACGGGCGTCCGGCTAGCAGGTCCCGGATCTGGATGAGCAGCTCGGTCTCGGTGGGGGGAAGGTCGGCCGGGGTGGCCGCCTCCTCCTGCTTCTGTTTCGCGAAGGCCAGCTTGCCGAGGTGGTTGATCGGCAGCACGATGGCGAAGTAGACGACGAGCGCAATGATCAGGAACTGGATCACCGCGGCCAGTACCGAACCGAACATGATGACTCCCGGCTTGCCGCCGCCGATCGCCGGGAGGGGAACCTGGAACGCCTTTGTGAGGTCTGTGGCGTTGAACAGAACCCCGATGATCGGGTTGAAGATTCCCGAAACCAGTGCCGTCACGATCGCGGTGAAGGCGGCGCCGATGATGATTCCGACGGCCAGGTCGATCACATTGCCGCGGAGAATGAATTCCTTGAAGCCTTTGAGCACGGGGACTCCTCTGCTGTCTCTCGTCGAGAGCTACGAACCGGTAGGACCGGAGGGGGAATTCGAAGATACCGTGCCAGATTTCGGAGCGGGGGATTTCGGCGCTGGTGATTCACTCTTCGAACTGGTCTGCTCGGATTTCGCTGCCGGGGCCTCGGGTTTCGTGGCGGAAGACGACTCGGATGACGGCGTGGAAGACGATCCGGACGACTTCGAGTTCTCGGCGCGGCTGTCGTTGCGGTAGAAGCCCGATCCGGTGAAGCTCACTCCGATCGAGTTGAAGACCTTGCGCAGCTGGGACTGGCCGCAGTTGGGGCACACGGTGAGGGACTCGTCGGTGAACGCCTGGTACTGGTCGAACGCGTAGTCGCAGTTCGCACAGCGGTAGGAATAGGTGGGCACAGGAGTCCTTTAGGAAAGAGAAAGTCAGAAGCTGATGATGGCGCCGGGGGTGACGACACCGTCCACGCGCTTGTCGTGCACCTCGCTCGGCACACTGTCGACCAACTCCCGGTCGAAGATCACAGCATAGACCGGCGGGCACTTCTCCATCGATCCGAGCGTGCGGTCGAAGTAGCCGCGACCCCACCCCATCCGCATTCCGGAGCGGTCGACGGATGCCGCGGGCACGAGGATCAGGTCCACATCGTTGATCGCGATCGGGCCGAGCAGCTCGCCGACGGGTTCCGGCATGCCGAAGAGCCCCTCGATCTCGGTCTCGCCGTCGCCGACGGTCCAGTCGAGCAGGCCGTCGTCGCGCGAGATGGGGAAGAGGATGCGGATCTTCTGCTCGTCGGCCCAGTTCAGGAAGGGGCGGATGTTCGGTTCGTCTGTCGCCGGTAGATAGGCCGCCACCGAGCTCACCCGCAGCTTCGTGGCAAGGTCGATGAGGTGGGCACACAGCTGCCCGGTGGACTGCTCCCGCTCGCGCGCCGTCATGATGCGCCGGCGCTCGCGTAACTCCGCACGCAGGGCGCGCTTCTGGTGACTCTCGTCGCCGCTCATGCCACCACCCCGTTCACGCCAGTACCCCGCTCGTGCGCCCAAGTCTATGGTCCGTCGTGAGTTAACGCCCTCGAAATGGCGGTCGTATACCCTAGGCGCCATGGCCTTCACAATCACTAAAGCTGTCATCCCCGCAGCGGGACTCGGTACACGATTCCTGCCCGCCACCAAAGCGATGCCCAAGGAGATGCTGCCCGTCGTCGACAAGCCCGCGATCCAGTACGTGGTGGAGGAAGCGGTCGCCGCCGGCCTCACCGATG
The DNA here is from genome assembly GCF_054880895.1 of Lacisediminihabitans sp. FW035. Classification (NCBI taxonomy): domain Bacteria; kingdom Bacillati; phylum Actinomycetota; class Actinomycetes; order Micrococcales; family Microbacteriaceae; genus Lacisediminihabitans; species Lacisediminihabitans sp. FW035. The sequence continues at coordinate 3,164,868 of NZ_CM142187.1, read as the reverse complement.
TGCTGATGATCACGGGCCGCAACAAGAACGCTCTCGAGAACCACTTCGACCGCGTGGGCGAGCTCGAGGCCACACTGCTCATGAAGGGCGACATCGAACGCCTGCGCAAAGTGAACTACGCCACCGACCTCGCCGAGGTGCACTATGTGCGCCAGGGCGATCCCAAGGGACTCGGCCACGCCGTCCTGCGCGCCCGGATGCACGTGGGCCACGAACCATTCGCCGTGCTGCTCGGTGACGACATCATCGACGAACGCGACGTGCTGCTCTCCCGGATGCTCGAGGAGCAGGGCAAGCGCAACGCCACGATCGTCGCACTGCTCGAGGTCGACCCGGCCCAGGTGCACATGTACGGAATCGCGACCGTCGAGGCCACCGAGGACGACGACGTGGTTCGCATCACCGGACTGGTCGAGAAACCCACCCGCGACAAGGCCCCGTCCAACTACGCGATCATCGGCCGGTACGTGTTGCAGCCCGAGATCTTCGACATCCTCGAGCACACGCCGGCAGGCAAGGGTGGGGAGATCCAGCTGACGGATGCTCTCCAGACACTCGCGGCCAACCCCAGCATCGCGGGCGGCGTCTATGGTGTGGTCTTCCGCGGTCGCCGGTACGACACCGGGGACCGGCTCGACTACATCAAGGCCATCGTGCAGCTCGCCGTCGAGCGCGACGACCTCGGCCCGGATCTGCGTCCCTGGCTCAAGGACTTCGCCAGCACCCTCAAGTAGTCCGGTGGTCGAGTAGGCCGCCCCCGGCCGTACCGAGACGCGCGGGCCCCCGGCTCTAGACTGGTGCGGTGGCGACCCCGATCCCTACCCTCCGCGAGGGCAAGACCACTATCCGCCCCATCCGTCTGAGGGATGCGCGGGTGCTCGAGCGCGAGTTGCTCGAGAACCGGGGATGGTTGCGCAAGTGGGAGGCGACCAACCCGCACGGCGCGATGAGTTTCGATGTTCGGTCGAGCATCCGGAGCCTCCAGGCCAACGCACGTGCCGGTTTCGGGCTGCCCTTCGCGATCGAGTACGACGGCGAATTCGCCGGGCAGCTCAACGTGTCGGGCATCACCTACGGCTCGCTGTCGTCGGCGACGATCGGCTACTGGGTGTCGGAGCGCTTCGCGGGCAAGGGGGTGACGCCGACCGCGGTGGCCCTTGCAAGCGACTACGCCTTCTTCCAGGTCGGGCTGCATCGCATGGAGATCTGCATCCGTCCGGAGAATGCGCCGAGCCTCCGGGTGGTGGAGAAACTCGGGTTCCGCTACGAGGGACTGCGCCGGCGCTACATCCACATCAACGGAGACTGGCGCGACCACTTCTGTTTCGCGCTCGTGGCCGAGGAACTGCCCACAGGCGTCCTGAGGCGCTGGCTCGACGGCCGGGTTCCGGAGGGCGCCGGCGTCGTGCCGCAGGCCGACTGGGATGCGTCGCTGCAGCGGGGAACACACCCTCGGTAATCGAGCCTTAATCGACCAGGCACTCGTACCGTAGGGATATGGGTGCAGAGGGAGTCGGATCGGGCGTGATCATCGCCCTCGCCGCCGTGCTCTGGTTGGCCTACCTCGTGCCGACCTGGCTGCGTCGTCGCGAGTATCTCGCGACCGAACGCAATGCGCTCCGCCTTCAGCAGACCCTTCGCATCATGGCGGAGACGTCCGAGGTTCCCCAGCAGGTGCGGGCCGAGGCCAGCGCCCGCAACGCCGCCCAGCAGGAGCGCGTGCTCAAGAAGCAGCTGCAGCGCAGCGCTGCGATCGCCGAAGCGCAGGATGCCGCGGTCGCGCGCGCCGCGGCCCGCCGTCTCGCAGAGACCCAACCCGCCATTGCTGCGGATGTCGCGACCAGCTCATCGGCGTCCCGTCGCCTTCGTCGCTCCCGCGCGATCACCTCGGTGATCCTCTTCTCCGGCCTCGCCGCCACCGGCCTCGGGGTATCGCAGCTGGCCGCATCCGGTGCCTGGATGCTTCTCGCGGTCGGCGCCGCCGTGAGCCTCGGCAGCGTCGCGATGCTCGGGCAGATGGCCTCCGTCGGCCGCGCCCGCGCCGAACTCGCCCGCACCCTGCGCTCGCGTCCCGTCGTCGTGGTCGAGGCGCCGCCGGTGGTCGTCGCGCCCGTCGCGCCCGTGCAGGTCACCTGGACCCCGGTCCCGGTGCCGAAGCCCCTCTACATGACCCGTCCCGCACCGGAGCGCTCCCTTGTCGCTTCGCTCGAGGCCGCGGCCGAGCTTCGCCAGGCCGCGGCGGATGCCGAACGCAGGCTTCGCGAAGCGCATGAGGCCCCGGAGGTCACTCCGATCCGCCCCGCGGCCGCTGTGGCCTCCGCTGCAGCTTCTGTCGCGCCGAGTCGCTTCGCGCGCATGGGGTTCGTCGAGGAGCAGCCCGAGGCGCACACGGACCTCGACGCCGTGCTTCGCCGCCGTCGCGCCTGAGCTGCCCGAGCGATACATCCCCCCACGGCTTTTCGTGGCTGCGCCTTTCCGGGGACTGCTGCCGTGCCAGAACCCCTGTATAGCCCCGCGAGTGGGCAGAAGTGGCGCGAAAACCAGCATTTTGGCGCCACTTCCGCCCACTCGCGGAGGTTTCGAGGGATTCTGGACGCCCGGCGGCCTGCGCCGAAGCCGCGCTCGAAAGTGATAACGTAGCTACGCAGTACGGGCCCTTGGCGCAGTTGGTAGCGCGCCTCGTTCGCATCGAGGAGGTCAGGAGTTCGAATCTCCTAGGGTCCACCAGCACTGCAGAAACTCCCCTCACTATGGCGAAGCGGCCAGGGTGAGGGGAGTTTTTCAGTGATCGGGTGAGCTCACGAGGAGCCCGTAGCAGCCCGCGAGCAGCGAGGACACACCGATGAGCGACGACAGCCTCACCGAGCGCTTCGACACTCCCGCGACTCCCGCTCCCGATGGGCCCGACCGGCGCTGGACTCTGTTGTTGCCGAGCCTTGCGGCAATCGGCGGGGTGGTGCTCATGCTCGTGATCATGATGGTGGTCACCCTCGTCGCTCGGGGCGGCGCAACTCTGCCGGGCTGATGACCTGACACCCGTGATGCTGCACCCGAAATGCGGTTCGATCACGCTATGAAGCCGCTACGTCGGGACGACAGCCGGACGATGTTGGCGATGATGGGCTCGATCACGGGCCTCCCACCGGTGATGTGGGGCACGAGCATCATCGGTTTCGGTACTCACCACTACGTCTACGAGAGCGGCCGCGAGGGGGATACCCCGATAGTCGCGTTCTCCCCGCGCAAGTCCGCCCTCGTGGTCTACAGCGTCATCGCCCACCCCGGCGCAGGGCAACCGACCGCGCCCCGGTAGCTCCGAACCCGTGCGGACACGTCGAGTAGGGTGGCGTTCGTGTCCGACACCGAGAGCCCACCGCCGAACCAGACGTCGAGCCCGACGCCCGCGCCGCCAACTCACGAGCCGGCCTCCGCACCGGCGGCCCTCGGCATCCGCGGGCTCTACAAGCGTTTCGGTGACAAGGTCGCCGTCGACGACCTCGACCTCGATGTGCCGACCGGGTCGTTCTACGGGCTGGTCGGTCCGAACGGCGCCGGCAAGACCACGACCCTCTCGATGGCGACAGGGCTGCTGAGACCGGATGCCGGCACCATCACGCTGCACGGGGTCGACGTCTGGCGCAACCCGCTCGAGGCGAAGCGCCTCGTGGGGGTGCTCTCCGACGGCGTGCGCCTGTTCGACCGGCTCACCGGCGAGCAGCTCGTCACCTATTCCGGCCTGCTCTCGGGCATGAACCGGGAGACGGTGGCCGAGCGCGTGGACGACCTCCTCCGCCTTCTCGACCTCCAGGCCGCGAGCGGCACACTGGTGGTCGACTACTCGGCGGGGATGACCAAAAAGATCGCGCTCGCCTGCGCGCTCGTCCACGCACCGCGGCTTCTTGTGCTCGACGAGCCGTTCGAGTCGGTCGACCCGGTGTCGGCCGCGAACATCCGCGACATCCTGCAGGGCTATGTGTCGTCCGGCGGCACGGTCATCGTCTCGAGCCACGCGATGGATCTTGTGCAGCGCATGTGCGACCATGTGGCGATCATCGCGGCCGGTCGGGTGCTCGCCGCCGGCACCGTCGACGAGGTGCGCGGTGGATCTACTCTCGAGGACCGGTTCGTCGAGCTGGTCGGTGGACGTCACCATGCGGAGGGTCCCGAGTGGTTGCGGATCTCCTGAGGCTCCGCCTCCTCGTTCTCAAGAACTCCCTGCTGCGCAGCACCTGGCAGCTCGTCGCGGTGATCTTCGGCGCGCTCTACGGCCTCGGCATCCTGTTCGGTATCACGATCGGCCTCATCGCCCTCAGCGGGGTGCCGGTGTCGATCTCGCGCACCGTCGTCGTGCTCGCGGGCTCGGCGCTCGTGCTCGGGTGGGTGCTCATCCCGCTGCTCGCGTCCGGGATCGACCAGACGCTCGAACCGGCGCGGCTGGTGACCTTCCCCATTCCGCTCGACACCCTGCTGCTCGGTCTCGCCCTCAGCGGTCTCGTCGGGGTACCCGGCATCGTGACCATGCTCGGATCGCTGGCGACCGCGGGCACCTGGTGGCAGCATCCGCTCATCGCCCTGATCGCCGCCGTGTGCTCGGCCATCGCGGCGGCGACCTGCATTGTGGGATCTCGCGCCGTCACCACCCTCAGCACCCTCTTCACGTCGGGGCGACGATTCCGGGAGGCGGCGGGCTTCCTCGCGATCATCCCGCTCGTGCTGCTCGGTCCGATCATCGTGTCGGTCTCCTCGGGCATCCGCACGTCGACCGATGCCCTCCCGGGGCTCGCGAACGCCCTCGCCTGGACACCGCTCGGAGCGCTGTGGGCTGTGCCCTCCGATATCGCCGTCGGGCATTGGGGGCAGGCCGCGGTGCACTTTCTGATCGGAGCCGTGACCTTCGCGCTCCTGGTACTGGTCTGGCGACGCAGCCTCGCCCTCGCCCTCGTCACACCGGCCCACAGCACCTCGCGCAGCCGAGGCAGCGGCAAGCTCGGGCTCCTCGGCCGCTTTCCCGCGACGCCCGCCGGGGCGGTGGCGGCCCGTTCGCTCACCTACTGGATACGCGATCCGCGGTATGCGCGACAGCTGTTGGTCGTTCCGCTCATCCCCGTGCTGATGTTCTTCTACAGCCGCGAAGGATCGCTCGATCTGCTCCACGCGGTCGCGCCGATCGTCGCTCTGCTGCTGTCGCTGTCGATCTTTTCCGACCTGTCCTACGAGGGCACCGCGTTCGCGACACAGATCTCCTCCGGCATTCGGGGGAGGGATGACCGGCTCGGCCGCGCCGCCGCCCTCGGCAGCTTCGGGCTGCCGATCGTCATCCTCTTCAGTGTCGGTTCGGTGTGGATCAGCGGCTCTTGGGAGGTGCTGCCCGGCCTCCTTGGACTCTCGATCGGCATCTTCCTCACTGGTCTCGGCGTGTCGAGCTACTCCTCGGCGCGCATCGTCATCCCCGTGCCCGGCCCGGGTGACAATCCGTTCAAAGCCGCGCCGGGTGCCGGATTCACTACCGCCCTCACGACCTTCGCCACCTGGGGCGTGCTCGGGGTGCTGGTGCTGCCGGAGCTCATACTCGCCGTGGTGGGTGCGGTGACCGGCGTGGCGCTGCTCGGGTGGATCGGGCTCGTGGTCGGCATCGGCCTGGGGTCGGGGCTGATGATCACCGGCATCCGTCTCGGGGGAGCCCAACTCGATCGGGCGGCACCGGAGCTTCTCGAGCACCTCGCTCGCCAGCGCTGACCTTTCGGGCTCACCTCCCCTCGGGGCTGGACCCCGGCTCAGGCGCGCTGGGCGCGGCTGCGGCGACGGCGCACGATGACCACGGCGATGCCGGCGAGCAGGGAAGCGAAGACCACCCAGGGCAGCGCGACCCCGAGCACCACGAGGAGTCCGGAGAGGAATGCCAGGAAGGACTCCCATCCGGCCACCAGTCCGGAGAGGAAGGTCGCGGGTGGTCGCACCGGCGCCGTCGCGACGGTGCCGAAGTCCACAGTGAGGGTGGCGAGATCGACCTGGTCGTCGAGGCCGCGCTTCTGGGACTGCAGGCTCTCGAGGGTGGCCTGGCGATCGGAGAGGGCGGTCTCGATGGAGATGAGGTCCGCGGTGGTCGTGGCGCGCGACATCAGCTCGATGAGCCGGTCGACGGAGGTCGTGAGGGCGGTGATCCGCGCATCGAGATCCTGGGCCTGGGCGGTCACGTCCTGCGTGGTGAGGGACACGTTCTCCACGCGACCGAGCTTCTTCAGCTGGGTCACGGCGCCATCGAGTTTCGCGCTCGGAATGCGCAGCACCAGCTGCGCAGACCCCGGCGTGCCGTCGGTGGTGGGACGCTCTTGCCGGCCGTCGACATGCCCGCCCGCGGCATCCGCGATCCCCGCGGCCTTCTCGGCGGCGGCGGACGGCGTCTCGACCGTGATTGAGATGGTGCCGGTCGTGATGACGGAGCGGTTCGCCGATTGGGCGGCGGGCACGGTGGCCGATGAGGCCGTGCCGGACGAATCGGTGACGGTGGTGCCCTTCTCGGCTGCGTTCGCGGGCGCGCGGGAGATCGAACTTCCCGAGGTGCCGGTCGCCGATGGCCCCGCCGCGGAGCACCCCGCAAGCCCGAGCGCCGCAACGAGCAGGACCGTGGTGACCAGGATTCGCCTCATGTCATCACGGTAGGACGCCGCTCCGGTGAGCCGCTACCCAACGTTTTCCGTCGTTCGCACGTCAGCGGCATCGGCGATTCTGGGAATCCCTTGGGAGTCGGATGTGCGGGGGTACGGCCAGGAATACCGTGCCAACTACATCGCACTCATCACCACACGAAGGAGAGATCATGGGCCTGTTGGACAACGCCAAGGACGCCGCGGAAGCGACCGGAAAGAAGGTCGGCGAATGGGTCGACGATAGTAAGGAGCGTGTGAGCGACCGCGTCGACGAGGTGAAGGCCGAAGCCGATGTGAAGCGTGCCGAGGCCGAGGTCTCGAAGGCGGAGGCCGAGCGCGACGCCACCAAGGCGAAGAACGACTACAAAGAAGACCTGCGCGACTGAGGACTTGGGCGGGCGGGCACTTCAGGCGGGCAGCGCGATGACAGCGTCGACCTAGGCTGGAGTGATGGACACTCGCACTCTCGGACGCACCCACCGCACCGTCTCCGCCATCGCGCTCGGCACCTGGCAGCTCGGTTCCGACTGGGGCGAGGTGACGGAGACGGATGCCCGGGCCGTGCTCGACGCGTCCGTCGAGGCCGGCGTCACCCTGTTCGACACCGCGGATGTCTACGGCGACGGGCGCAGCGAGCAGCTGATCGGCGGCTATCTCGCCGATCGCCCGGGCCACGGCATCACCGTCGCCACCAAGATGGGACGGCGGGAGAGTCAGGATCCCGCCAATTTCACCCTGCCGAAGTTTCGTGAGTGGACCGACCGCTCGCGCGCCAACCTGCGCACCGACACCCTCGACCTCGTGCAGCTGCACTGCCCGCCGACCGCCGTGCTCCACACCGATCGAGTATTCGACGACCTGGACACCCTCGTCTCCGAGGGCGCGATCGCGGCCTACGGCGTGAGTGTCGAGACGGCGGATGAGGCGCTCGCGGCGATCGCGCGACCGAGTGTCGCCACGGTACAGATCATCCTCAATGCGTTCCGCCTCAAGCCGCTGGACGCCGTGCTGCCCGCCGCGATCGCGGCCGGCGTCGGCATCATCGCGCGGGTTCCCCTCGCCTCCGGACTGCTCAGCGGTAAGTACACGGCCGAGACGACCTTCGCCGCGAACGACCATCGAACCTACAACCGCGACGGCTCCGCCTTCGATGTGGGGGAGACCTTCTCGGGGGTCGACTTCGAGCGGGGTGTCGCGGCCGCCCAGGAGTTCGCTGCGCTGCTGCCGGCGGAGGCCGCAGCATCCGGTTTCAGCACCGCACAGGTCGCTCTCGCCTGGGTCGCCCAGCTCGAAGGGGTCAGTGCGGTGATCCCCGGCGCGCGGAACGTCGCCCAGGCCGAGAGTAATGCGGCGGCGGGATCGGTGCCGCCGTTGAGCCCGGCCTTCACCGCTGCGGTCACCGCGCTCTACGACCGGGAGTTCCGGGCAGCGGTGCACGACCGCTGGTGACCCGCCTGCTGGTCGAGTAAGGCGCTCAGCGCCCGCGGGGAGCGAGCCCGCGGTTCCCGCGCGATATCAGTGCTTGTCCGGCTCCATACCGGTACGCACGCCAGACTCGAGCCCACCGATTGCGGCCAGGTCCGCCGCATCCAGTTCGAAGTCGAAGACCTCGAAGTTCTCGACGATTCGGCTGGCCGTCACCGACTTCGGAATCACGACGTTGCCCAGCTGGAGATGCCAGCGGATCACCACCTGCGCGGCGCTCCGATTATGCTTCGCTGCGATGGAGTCCAGCACGCGATCGCCGATAAGGCGTCCTCGCGCGAGCGGCGACCACGCCTCCGTGAGGATGCCGTGGCTCGCGTCGTAGTCGCGCACCTCCTGTTGGGGAAGCCACGGATGCAGCTCGACCTGGTTGATCGCCGGCACCGTTGCGGTCTCGGCGAGGAGCCGATCGATGTGATGCGGAGCGAAGTTCGATACTCCGATCGAGAGTGCGCGGCCGTCGGCCTTGATCGCCTCGAGGGCACGCCAGGTCTCCACGAACAGGTCCTTCGAGGGCACCGGCCAGTGGATGAGGTAGAGGTCGACGTAGTCGAATCCGAGCAACTCGAGGCTTGTGTCGAAGGCGCGGCGGGTCTTGTCGAAGCCGTGGTCGTCGTCCCAGACCTTCGTCGTGACGAACACCTCGTCACGCGGCACCCCCGAAGCCCGCACGCCGTCGCCCACTCCGCGCTCGTTGTTGTACAGCGTCGCGGTGTCGACGTGACGGTAGCCCGCATCGAGTGCCACCTCGACGACCCTGGCCGCCTCGGCATCCGGTACCTTGTACACGCCCAGCCCGAGCTGCGGGATGTCGCGGCCGTCGTTCATGGTGAGCATGGGCGAAATCGAGGGCGTCATCCCCCCATTATCGAAGACGGCCTGCTGCCCCGGCATCCGGCTGCAGAATAGTAGGTGTCCCGAGAAAACGCGTCGAGGAGAAAAAATGACGAAACTCATGATCATCGTCGGAAGTGTGCGACCGGGGCGTATCGGCCCGGTGATCGCCGAATGGGTGCGGAAATCGGCTCTCGCCCGCGGGGATTTCGAGGTGGACTTCGTCGACCTCCTGGAGCTCGGGCTGCCCTTCATGGACGAGCCGAACCATCCGCGACTGCGCGCCTACACGAAGCAGCACACCCTCGACTGGAGTGCTCGGGTCGATGCGGCGGATGCCGTCATCATGGTGACGCCCGAGTACAACCACAGTTTCTCGCCGGCGTTGAAGAACGCTCTCGACTTCCTCGCGGCCGAGTGGTGGCGCAAGCCGGTGGCCTTCGTCAGCTACGGCGGTGTCTCCGGCGGATCACGCGGAGTCACGGCGATCGAGCCCGTGGTCGTGGGACTGGGAATGGTGCGGGTCGGTGCCGAGGTGGAGATCCCCTTCGCAGCCCGCCTCATCACCGACGGTGTGTTCGCGCCGGAAGCCAAAGAGGTGGCCATCCTCGCAAAGCTCCTCGACGAGACCGCGGCCCTCGCGGCCGTGCTCGGTCCGCTGCAGAACTGACGCCGGTCGGCATCGCCCGCGATGCATCCCACTAGCCGGGATGCGTCGCGATCGGCTCCGTGTCCGGGATCGGGCTCGCATCGCGGCCGCGCAGGTCGGGGTGCGCCCGGTGGAAGATCGTCGGGATGAGGAATCCGACGCCCGCAAAGGCCGCTGCCACCCAGAAGGCGCCGGGAGCACCGAAGCTGTCGATGAGGAATCCGGCGACGGCGGATCCGATCGCCGCCCCGATCAGCTGTCCGGTGCCCACCCAGCCGTAGGCCTCGGCGGTCTCGCTGAATCGCACGCTCGACGACACGATCGCGAACATCACGGCGAGGGCTGGCGCGATGCCGATTCCTGCGACGAAGAGCGTCACCGCGAGCCACCAGAAGTTGAGGGATACCGCAGCAAGCGACATCCCCACGAAGATCGCGAAAAGGCGGCGGGCCAGCGCCCACGGGCCGATCGGGATGTGGCCGAGGGCCAGGCCGCCGATGAGCGATCCGACCGCGAAGAGACCGAGCACGACGCCGGCCTGCGGTCCGCTGTCGCCGAAGGCCGAGACGACCCCCGCCTCGACCGCGGCACAGGCGCCAACGAGTAGGAACCCGGTGGTGGTGGCGAGCAGCACGGCCGGCTTCTTCAGCACGGCCCCGAGGTTGCGCTTGCTCCGGGGGATCCGTACGCGACCGACCTCGGGGGAGGAGATGAACCAGATGCCGCCGCCGACGAGGAAGGCGAGAGCGACGAGGATCGCGAGCACCGTGCTCACCTGGATGGCGAGGAAAGTGGTGATCACGGGCCCGAGCACCCAGATCACCTCCTGGGCCGAGGCGTCGAGGGAGAACAGCGGGGTGAGCTGGCGGGAGTTGACCATCTTGGGGTAGATGGTGCGCACTGCCGGCTGGATCGGCGGGGTGCTGAGTCCACCGACGAATCCGATGGCCATGTAGAGGCCGATCGGCAGCGGCGGGGCGAGAGCGATAGTTCCGACGGCCGTTGCACAGACGATGATCGTGAGGATCAACACCCGGCGCATTCCCCAGACGCCCATCCAGCGGCTGGTGAGCGGCCCGGCGATGGCCTGGCCGATGCTGGTGGCTGCGAGCACCAGGCCGGCGGCGAAGTACGTGCCCGAGATGTGCTCGATGTGCAGGAGGAAGGCGAGCGAGAGCATCCCGTTCGGGAATCGGGCCACAAGCTGGGCCGCCATGATGCGCGCGACGCCGCGCGTTTTCAGGAGGCTCAGGTAGGTCTTCACAAGGCTGCAATCCTACCGGTCGGGCACGGATCCGCCGGGGTCGGATGTGTCGGATACCGTCGTGTCTACGGGCACCGGATCTCTGCACAGCCTGTGCAGAATCCGGCGAACTTATCCACAATCTGTGGATGACACGCCCACTACATATAGGGTTACCGTTTTGTCGGAGGCCCGCTATATAGTGGTCAAACCGCGGAACCACCGTTCTCCGACCACACCGGTCGGAGGCCGTGAAATGAAGGTTTCCGCACACTATTTCGGCCCTGCTGAGGGGCGCATGAGGGGAAGCAAACGTGGCAATCACCGTAGTCAAGCGCAATGGGCAGCGCGAGCCGTATGACGCGAACAAGATCAACCTCGCGATCGAGCACGCCAGCGCCGGTCTCGACGAGAACATCACCTGGGTCACGCAGATCGCGAGCGAACTCGAACTGACCCTGTTCGACGGCATCACCACGCAGCAGCTCGACGAGGCCGTCATCCAGGTTGCCCTGCAGAACGTGAAAGACGACCCGGCCTTCGACACCGTCGCCGCGCGACTGCTCCTCAAGACGATCTACAAGCGTGTGCTCGGCGACTACGACTCTCCCGAAGAGCTCAAGGTCCTCCACGCGAGCCACTTCGCCGCCAACATCACCCGCGGGGTCGAGGAGCTGCTGCTCGACTCCCGCCTCACCCAGCTGTTCGATCTCGAGGTGCTCGCCAGCGCCCTCGAGCCGGCGCACGACGAGCTGCTCAAGTACATCGGCGTCGTCACCCTCAACAACCGCTACGGCATCAAGGGGCGCAATGGTGACGCCCTCGAGGTTCCGCAGTACTTCTGGATGCGCATCGCCATGGGCCTCTCGCTCAACGAGCAGAACCCGACCGAGCATGCCATCGCCTTCTACGAGAAGATGTCGAGCCTCGAGTACATCGCGGCCGGATCCACCCTCGTCAACGCGGGAACCATCTACCCGCAGCTCGCGAACTGCTTCGTCATGGAGATGCAGGATGACATGGAGCACATCGCGAAGACCACCCGCGACGTGATGTGGCTCACCAAGGGCACCGGCGGCATCGGCCTCTCGGTGACCAAGCTGCGCGCGCAGGGTTCGCCCATCCGTTCCAACAACACGACCTCGACCGGTCCCATCCCGTTCATGCACACGATCGACTCGATCCTGCGTGCGGTGAGCCGCGGCGGCAAGAAGTTCGGCGCCCTCTGCTTCTACATGGAGAACTGGCACCTCGACTTCCCGGAGTTCCTCGACCTCCGCCAGAACTCGGGCGACCCGTACCGCCGAACCCGCACGGCCAACACCGCGGTGTGGATCTCGGACGAGTTCATGAAGCGCGTGCAGAACGATGACGACTGGTACCTCTTCGACCCGCTCGAAGTGCAGGATCTCAACGAGCTCTACGGCAAGGAGTTCTCGGCGAAGTACAACGAATATGTCGCGAAAGCCGAAGCCGGCGAGATGCACATGTTCAAGAAGATCACGGCCCGCGAGCAGTTCAAGTCGATCCTGATCTCCCTCCAGACCACGAGTCACCCGTGGCTGTGCTGGAAAGACACGATCAACCTGCGTGCGCTCAACAACAACACCGGCACGATCCACCTCTCGAACCTCTGCACCGAGATCACCCTGCCGCAGGACGAAGACAACGTCTCCGTCTGCAACCTGGTCTCGATCAACCTGTCCCGCCACCTCGACCCGGTCACCGGAAAGATGGACTTCGGCAAGATCGAGGCGAGCGCTCGTCTCGCCGTCCGCCAGCTCGACAACCTCATCGACATCACCCGCTCCTCGGTGAAGGAGGCGGACTTCTCCAACCAGCAGAACCGCGCCGTCGGTCTCGGGGTCATGGGTTTCACCGACATCGTGGAGCGCCTCGGATTCAGCTACGAGAGCGAAGAGGCATACGACCTGATCGACGAGATCATGGAGCACGTCTCTTACGCGGCGATCGACGAGAGCGCCAACCTCGCAACCGAGCGCGGCGCGTATGCGAACTTCGAGGGCTCCGGATGGTCGAAGGGCCAGGTGCCGTTCGACTCGATCGCGCTCACCGAAGCGGACCGAGGCTCGGTCATTCAGGTCAACCGCACCACCCGGCTCGACTGGGACGCGCTGCGTACCAAGGTGAAGGGTGGAATGCGCAACGCGACCCTCATGGCGATCGCGCCGACCGCATCCATCGGTCTCGTTGCCGGAACGACCCCGGGTCTCGACCCGCAGTTCTCGCAGATCTTCAGCCGCGCCACCTCGAACGGCAAGTTCCTCGAGGTGAACCGCAACCTGGTGAACGACCTGCAGGAGCTGGGCATCTGGGATTCCACCCGCGAGTCGATCCTGCGCAGCCAGGGCGACATCCAGGGCATCGATGCGATCCCCGACCACATCAAGGCCACCTACAAGACGAGCTTCCAGCTCTCGCCGTATGCGTTCCTCGAGGTCGCGGCCCGCGCCCAGAAATGGGTCGACCAGGCCATCAGCCGCAACATGTACCTCGAGACGCGTGACCTCGGCGACATGATGGATATCTACATGGGCGCGTGGGAGCGTGGCGTCAAAACCACCTACTACCTGCACATGAAGCCGCGTCACACCGCGGAGCAGTCCACGGTGAAGGTGAACAAGTCGGAGCAGATCGGTGGCGGTGCCACCGGCGCTGTGCGCAAGGGCTTCGGCTCGGCCGGTCCGGCGGCTCCGGCCGGCGTGTCCGCCTCGACGGCACCGGTCGAGTCTGGTCCCGTGGCCGAGGTTCCGGCGCCCAAGCGCGGCTTCGGTTTCGGTGGGCTCTCTCCCAAGTCGGGGGAGTAGACATGGGATTCGACACCGCGGTCTTGAACACTGCAGCCTTAGTGCCTTCCGGCTTCGACTATGAAGTGCCGGTCGACCCGATGGATGACCTCCAGTGTGAGAGCTGCCAGTAAGTAGGACGTTTAACCGCGCGGATCTCGACACGGGCGGATCTCGACACGGGCGCTGAGCGCCCTACTCGATCACCATTTGCACCTCTGAAGTAACAGCAGACAAAAAGCAGCAGCACCACCACACAGCCAATAGAAAGAAGCACAGGACATGGGAATTCTCGGCACCGGCCTCCAGGAGGGGCTGCTCCTCAAGCCGATCCGTTACCAGTGGGCGATGGACCTGTACGACCAGGCCGTCGCGAACACCTGGTTCCCCAACGAGATCCAGCTCGGCGAGGACATCGCCGACTTCAAGAAGATGACCGATGAAGAACGCCACGCGGTCACCTTCCTTATGAGCTACTTCAACCCGAACGAGCTTCTCGTGAACAAGGCGCTCGCCTTCGGTGTGTACCCGTACGTGAATGCGGCCGAGTGCAGCATCTACCTCGCGAAGCAGATGTGGGAGGAAGCCAACCACTGCATGTCGTTCGAGTACGTGCTCGAGACCTTCCCGATCGACCGGGAGGCCGCGTATAACTCGCACGTCGACATCCCCTCGATGGCGAAGAAGGAAGAGTTCGAGATCAAGTACATCCGTCGCATGACGGAGAACACCCTCGACATCACCACCACCGAGGGCAAGAAGGACTTCGTGCGCAACCTCGTGGCGTACAACGTGATCCTCGAGGGCCTCTGGTTCTACTCGGGCTTCATGGTCGCCCTGTCGTTCCGTCAGCGCAACCTGCTGCGCAACTTCGGATCCCTCATGGACTGGGTCGTTCGCGACGAGTCGCTGCATCTCAAGTTCGGCATCAACCTCATCCTCACGGTGCTGGAGGAGAACCCCGACCTGCAGACCGAGGAGTTCGCCGCCGAGATCAAGCAGATGATCCTGGATGCCGTGGAGCTCGAGGAGCAATACAACCGCGACCTGCTCCCGGGCGGCATCCTCGGGCTCAATGCCAACTACATCAACCAGTACGTGAAGTACCTGGCCGACCGTCGTCTCGAGGAACTCGGCTTCGAAGCCGAGTACAACGTCACGAACCCGGCCAAGTGGATGGCGACCGCGAACGACACCCTCCAGCTCGTCAACTTCTTCGAGTCGACCAACACCTCGTACGAGTCCAACGCCTCGGCGACGGTGGGAGCGAAGTAGTCGGCACGAATCCCACAGAGGCGATCGAGATCGCGCGGGTCGACTGGGTCGACCCGCGCGCTTCTGCTCTGCGGGACATCATGGAAGACGAGATGACCGCGCTGTACGGCTCGACGATGGACCACTATGTGCCAGAGGCCGCCCGAGCACTCTCTGCGGCCTTCGCCGTCGAGCCGCAAACGATCGTGGCGACACTTCTCGCACTCTCCGGGGACGTCCCGGTCGGGCAGGCTGGGCTACGCCCGTGGGGATCGGATGCCGACTCCCTCGACGTGCTCGAGATCAAGAAGGTCTTCGTGCACGAATCCCAGCGAGGCCGGGGCATCTCGCGTGCCCTCATGGTCGAACTGGAGGTTGCCGCTCGAGAGCTGGGTTCGACCCGGCTGATCCTCCAGACCGGCACCCTCCAGCACGCCGCGATCGGCCTCTACGAGAGTCTCGGATACACAGTCTCCGCTCCCTATCCGCCTTTCGAACTCATGTCGAACGCGCTCTGCTACGAGAAGGTGCTGTAGCGCTAACACGGTCCGCTACGCCAGGGGCGCCGCCTTCCCGCCGCGTCGAGGGGTTCGTCGGGGGTCGATGCTGCTGGGTGGGATAAACCAAGGCACGTTCTCGCGCACGTCGATCAGCCAGTTGTTGCGGTGGACCTCGTGGTGATGTCTCGAGCAGAGCAGTATCCCGTTGCGCAGGTCGGACTCTCCATCGTGGGTCCACCAGCGGATGTGGTGGGCTTCGGTGTGGCTCGGCGGATGGGTGCAGTTGCGCCAGGCGCAGCCCCCGAACCGTTCGGCGAGGGCGAGTTTCTGTGCCCGGCTGAAGAGTCGTTGGGTGGTGCCGAGGTCGAGGAGGTCGCTGTCGCCTCCGAGGACCATCGGGATGACATCGGCATCAGCGGCGAGCCGACGGACCGTACCGGCGGAGATCGGTTGTTCGATCCCGTCGGTGGTGGCGTCCCCGATTCCGGTGAGGAGGGAGTCGAGGGTCATCCGCACCACGATCGTCGTGGCGCGGAGCGGGATGTCCGTGTTGGTGCAGGCGATGCCGTGCCGGGCGAAGTCGATGATCGCTTCGGCAGCGAGTTGGGCGATGCTGCGCGGGGCGAAGAGGGCCTCGTCTTCCGCGGCGGTGACATCCGCCCCGGCCTCTGCGCCCGGACCGACATCGGCGGTGGCGTCGACGGATGCGCCGGTGAAGCCGGGACGCCGGATTGAGGCACCGACGTGCACGTCGATCGCGGCGTCGAGATAGGCGGCGCTGAGGGGATCGGCGTCGAGGACGTAACGTTTCATCCCGTTGGGGCGGAGGGTGCGGCGCAGACAGGTGAGGGCGGCGAGGGCCTTTTCTCGAGGCTCGACGCCGTCAACATCGAGGGCGTCCCGCCAGGAGCAGGCGACCTTTCGCACCAGGTCGGCGGGACATTCCGCCGCGAAGGCCACCAGCGCATCTTCGGCTGCGAGGAGGTCGGCCGGATCCGCACGCGGAGTGGCCTGGGTGAGAGCGGTGATGATGTGGTTCGCGGACTCCACCGGGATGGAGCCGGCATCAAGCGCACGGCGGAGCAGGGCGAACTCGGCGGCCAGCACTTCGCCGTGCAGGGAGGTGTGCGGTTCGGTCGCCGTGCCGACCCTGGTGAACCGGTGGGCGTCGGCCAATGGAATCCGTCCGATGTCGACCAGTAGTTCGGCGACGCTGCGATGGCTGTCCGGCCTCGAGTCGGAGGGGACTCCCGCACGCTGGTTGGTCATCATCCGGTCGGCATCGACGGCGTGGCGCGCGATCTTCGCATCGATCAGCCGGCGCGCTGAGAACGCGGAGTTCAGGTCGGCCAGCAGCCGTGCCTCACCGGGGTCGCCGCTGCCGAAGCCGTGATCGGACAGGGGCACAGGCGTGTTCCATTCCCCGGGAACAGTCCACACGTCAGCCGCCGGCAGGGCGACTTCCGTGTGTTGTTCGAGGGTCATCGTCATGACTAAATTCTCCCACTTCAACCCTCAAAGATCAAGTCAAATATAGAGTCTGAACAGCAATTTTACTGATTTCGGGGGTGGACAACGGGTGGGCGTGGCTGCCTGTGGAGGAGAGGAGGAATTGCGTCGCGAAAGCGGAAAAGTTGCCAATGAAGGAGTGGATGTTCGTGGCCCGATAGACATCGAAGCAACCAAGGAGGACGGCAAGAACCAAGGCCCGACGCATCCCCACCCCCGACAGAATCGACATCCCCTGCCCCACCTCACTGCGCATTTGCTGTGGCGCACCGCGCGAAGTTGATGTTTTCGCATTCATAGGCGTAGCGTGCGAAAGAGCGTTCACAGCCGAACGTACCCAGTCGAGGATGACAGGAACACCATGACCGACCCGAGCTACTCCACCCTCTCCGTCGCAGCGATCCTCAAGGAATCCGCCGACCGCACCCCGGATAACGTCGCGCTGGTGGTCGGTACCCAGGAGCTCAGCTACGCGGAGCTCTGGACGCAGACCCGCTCCTACGCGGGAGCCCTGCTCGGCCAGGGTGTCGCCGAGGGCGACGCAGTCGCGATCCTCATCCCGAATGTCGCCGACTTCGCCCGGGCCTACTACGCGATTCTCAGCATCGGGGGGATCGTCGTGCCGATCCACGCGCTTCTGAAGGCCGACGAGATCGAGTACGTTTTGCGCGACTCCGGCGCGACGATGCTCGTCTGTGCTGCACCGCTCCTCGGCCAGGGGGCGAAGGGTGCGAGCCAGGCCGGCATCCCGGTGCTGTCGGTGCTCGCACCGCAACCGATCGACGGCATCCTGCAGCTCGAGAAGCTCGCCGCGGAGGCAGAACCGATCCGCACCTACAGCCCCCGCCAGCCCTCAGACACCGCCACGATCCTCTACACGAGCGGCACGACCGGTAAGCCGAAGGGGGCGATGGGCAGCCACTTCGCGCTCGTCGAGCAGACGAACACGCTTCTTCTCAGTACCTTCGACATGAGGGCGGATGACACAGTCTTCGGTGGTCTTCCGCTGTTCCACACCTTCGGCCAGACCTGCACGCTCAACACGGGGCTCCGCGCCGGTGCGAAGATCGTGCTCCTGCCGAAGTTCGACGGCGACTCCGCCCTCCGTCTTCTCATCGACTCCGGCTGCACCATCATGATGGGTGTTCCCACGATGTACATCGCGCTGCTCGAGGCCGCGAAGAAGACCACCGAGCGGCCGAAGCTGCGCTACGCGGTGTCCGGGGGCGCCTCCCTCCCCCTCGCGGTGATCGAACGCTTCCGTGCCGAGTTCGGGGTAGAGATCTACGAGGGCTACGGCCTTACCGAGACTTCGCCGGTTGCCAGCTTCAACCACGTCGGACGCACGCCCCGCCCCGGAAGCATCGGCACACCGATCTGGGGGGTAGACGTGGAGATCGCCCGCGCCGAGGTGGAAGACAGCATCGAACTCCTTCCGATCGACGAGCTCGGGGAGATCGTGATCCGCGGCCACAACCTCATGAAGGGCTACCTCAACCTGCCAGACGAGTCCGCGAAGGCGGTAGTCGACGGCTGGTTCCGCACCGGCGACCTCGGCACGAAGGATGCGGACGGATACCTCTGGATCGTCGACCGCAAAAAAGACATGATCCTGCGCAACGGCTACAACGTGTATCCCCGTGAGGTCGAGGAGGTGCTGGTGGCGCATCCGGCAGTGTCGAGCGCAGCGGTTTTCGGGGTCGCGCACGAGACGCATGGGCAGGAGATCATGGCGGCCGTCGTTCTGACCCCGGGGGTGGATGTCGACACCGCCGCCCTCGCGGACTACGCGAAGGAGAAATTGGCCGCCTACAAGTACCCTCGCCGGGTGGAGATCGTTGAGGCCCTGCCCCTCGGACCGAGCGGGAAGGTGCTCAAGCGCGAGCTCGTGGCGATCTACGAGGCCAAGTCGGACGCGGCGGCCGAACTCCGGTTGTAGTCAGTTAGGGTAGGCTTACCTAAAGGCTTTCGACGAGGGAGCCCGCCCTGACCAGGGCCGCCCCTGATGGAGGAGCCCCATGATCACCACCCCGAAATGGGTCGGCGCTACCGCGCTCGCACTCGCGACGGTCGTCGCTCTCGCCGGCTGCTCGGCCGCGACGCCGACAGCCAGTTCCACACCCGGCGCCAAGCCAAGCGGATCGATCACCGTCTACAACGCGCAGCATGAGGAGCTCACCCAGGCGTGGGCCGACGAGTTCACGAAGGAGACCGGCGTCGCCGTGACGCTTCGCAACGGCGACGACTCGGAGCTCGGCAATCAGATCGTGCAGGAGGGCAACGCCTCTCCCGCCGACGTCTTCCTCACCGAGAACTCCCCGGCGATGAGTCTCGTAGACAACGCGAAGCTCTTCGCGCCGGTGGACGCCGCGACCCTCGCCCAGGTACCGAAGGCCTACCGGCCGTCGTCGGGGCACTGGACCGGCATCGCTGCACGTAGCACGGTGCTCGCCTACAACCCGTCCCTGGTGTCGGAGAGCCAGCTGCCGGCATCCCTCCTCGATCTTGCGGACGCCAAGTGGAAGGGGCGCTGGGCGGCCTCGCCGTCGGGCGCGGACTTCCAGGCCATCGTGAGCGCGCTCCTTGCGCTGAAGGGTGAGAAGGCGACATCCGCCTGGCTCGCCTCGATGAAGGAGAACTCCACGTCCTACAAGGGCAACAGCACCGTGATGAAGGCGGTGAACGCGGGCGAGATCCCCGCCGGCGTGATTTACCACTACTACTGGTTCGGCGACCAGGCCGGCACCGGGGAGAACAGCGACAACACCAAGCTCTACTACTTCAAGAACGGAGACCCCGGAGCCTTCGTGAGCACTTCCGGCGGTGGAGTGTTGAAGACGGCGAAGAATCCGGTCGCAGCCCAGGCGTTCCTCAAGTTCATCACCGGAAAGGCCGGGCAGGGCATCCTGCAGACCGGGAGTTCGTTCGAATATCCCGTCGCCAGTGACGTTGCCGCGAACAAGGCGCTCGTGCCGCTCGCCGACCTCGACGCCCCGGTGCTCGATCCGTCGAAGCTCGACAGCAAGAAGGTCACCGACCTCATGACCGCGGCAGGACTTCTCTGAGTCTCCGGCTTCTTCGAGTCTCCGGATTCTCCGAGCCGCAGATGAATAGACTCGGCCGGTGACTCGACTCCGACAGCGAACTCCCGCGGCCGTGATCGCGATGGCCGCCGGGGTTTCGCTGTTGGGTCTCGTGCCGCTCGGCTACGTGGTGGTCACGGCGATCCTCACCGGCGCGCCCACCCTGTCCGCCCTCGTCTTCCGACCGCGGGTCGGGGAACTCCTCGCCAACACCGCCGGCCTCGTTCTCATCACCGTTCCGCTCTGCGCCCTCGTCGGTGTGGCCGCGGCCTGGTTGGTGGAGCGCACGCGGCTGGCGGGTTCCCGCGCCTTCGCGGTGCTGCTCGTCGTGCCCCTCGCCATTCCGGCCTTCGTCAACAGCTATGGCTGGGTGAGTGCCGTTCCGTCTCTCAACGGCCTGTGGTCGGGCGTTCTCGTCGCCGGCCTCTCCTACTTCCCGCTCGTCTACCTGCCGACCGTCGCGGCCCTGAGGAGGCTTGATCCGGCCGTCGAGGAATCCGCACGCTCCCTCGGGGTCGCACCCCTCGGGGTGTTCCTCAGGGTCGTGCTCCCGCAGCTGCGCCTGCCTATCCTCGGGGGTTCGTTGATCATCGGTCTCCACCTGCTGTCGGAGTACGGCGCCTTCGCGATGATCCGTTTCGATACCTTCACGACGGCGATCGTCGACCAGTTCCGGTCCACCTTCAATGGTCCCGCGGCCAACGCCCTCGCCGGCGTGCTTGTGCTGTGCTGTCTGTTCCTGCTCGTCGGCGAGAACGGCGCGCGCGGCGGAGCCCGCTACGCTCGCATCGGATCGGGATCGGCGCGGCCCGCCGAACGCGCCCGTCTCGGTGCCTTCGCCCCGGCCGCCTACCTCTTCCTCGGGCTCCTCGTCGCGCTGTCGGTGGTCGTGCCCTTCGCGAGTGTGGCGCGCTGGCTCGTGGCGGGCGGCCTCTCGGCCTTGACCGATCGCTATCTCCTCACGGCCCTCGGCCAGACGATCGGCTACGGCCTGGTCGGAGCGGTGGTCACCTGCCTGCTCGCCTTCCCGATCGCGCTCCTCGCGGTGCGTTTCCCCGGTCGCCTCGCCCGCATCCTCGAGTCGATCAACTACGTGACGAGCTCGCTGCCGGGGCTCGTCACGGCCCTCGCCTTCGTCACCGTCGCGATCCGCCTCGTGCCGGGCCTGTACCAGACCGCGGCGCTCGTGATCGTGGTCTACCTCCTGATGTTCCTGCCCCGGGCGATCGTGAATCTGCGGTCCGGCCTCGCCCAGGTTCCCCCCGGGCTCGAGGAGGCGGCTCGCTCGCTCGGCCGGCCGCCGCTCGTGGCATTCGTCACGGTGACGCTGCGGTTCGTGACCCCGTCGGCACTTGCCGGTGCGGCCCTGGTCTTCCTCGGGATCGTCACGGAGCTGACCTCCACCCTGCTCCTCGCGCCGAACGGCACGCGCACTCTGGCCATCCAGTTCTGGTCGCGGGTGAACGACATCGATTATGTCGGCGCGGCACCGTATGCGAGTCTCATGATCCTGCTCTCATTGCCGGTCACGTACCTGCTCTTCGCGAGATCACGATCGGAGAAGTCGGCGGTGAACAGCCTGTGAGCGGGATCGAACTCCGCGGGGTGAGCAAGCGCTACGACGAGACCCCGGTTCTCGACTCCATCGATCTCACGGTGCCGGCGGGGTCAAAGACCGTGATCGTCGGATCCTCCGGGTCGGGCAAGACCACGCTGTTGCGACTGCTGAGCGGTTTCGATTTCCCGGATGCCGGCTCCATCCGGATCGGCACGGAGATCGTGGCCGGGCCGGAGGTGGCGATCCCCGCCCATCGTCGGGGGATCGGCCACGTCGCCCAGGACGGCGCCCTCTTCCCGCATCTCACCGTCGCACAGAACGTGGCCTTCGGTCTGGATCGGCACGAGCGCGGCGACAGCGCTGAGACAGTGGCCCGGCTCCTCGATCTCGTCTCCCTCGATTCGTCCCTCGCGTCCCGCCGCCCGGACGAGCTTTCGGGGGGACAGCAGCAGCGTGTCGCCCTCGCCCGTGCCATGGCCCGCAAACCCGCGGTGATGCTGCTCGACGAACCCTTCTCCGCCCTCGACACCGGGCTGCGCGCCGCAACAAGGGAGCTCGTCTCGTCCGCGCTCGGGTCCGCCGGCATCACGACGGTGCTGGTCACTCACGACCGGGCCGAGGCGCTCACGTTCGGCGACCAGGTCGCCGTTCTGCGCGACGGACGCCTGGCCCAGGTCGGCAGCCCCGCGACGGTCTATTCCGCTCCCGCCGATCTCGCGACCGCGCGGTTCCTCGGCGAGGCGGTGGTCTTCGACGCCCGGGCCTCCGGCGGACAGGTGCACTGCGCCCTCGGCCTCGTCGCCAAGGCCTCGTCGCTGGAGGGGGCCTGCACGGCCCTCTTCCGCCCGGAGCAGCTCGTCGTCGAGACCGGCGCGGATGCCGCGGGCTGCGTCGCGCGCGTCGTGGCTGTTGAGTTCCAGGGGGCATCCCAGGTGCTCACCCTCTCGATCGCCGATGCCGGGATCGTCGACCTGCCGGTTGCCGGCGGAGTCTCCTATCACGCCGGGGACCGGGTCGTGCTCCGCGTCCTTGGTGAGGCCGTGGTCTTCGCCGCCGACTGAGTGCCGGCGCCCTACTCCGAGAGAGCCCGGACGATCCGCTGGAGCGACACCGGCTCGGCAGTTCCGAGGTGCTGGGCGAACAGGCTGATCCGCAGTTCTTCGAGCAACCAGCGGGCATGCACGAGTGACGGCGTTGTATCCGGCGCGAGCGGCAGGCGACCGCCGGCGAGCTCGTAGCGTGCCGTCGCGGTCTGCACCTCCGTCATCCACACGCGGTCACGGCCCAGATTCTCCGCGAGCTTTCCAATGCGATGCACGATCCCGGCGAGGTAGACCGGCATCCGACGCAGCTGGGCGAGGCCGGTCTCGGAGGCGAAACCCGCATAGACCAGGGCGGAGAGCTGCTCGCGGGCATCCGCTAACGGGCTCAACAGTGCGATGTTGGAGGCCGACTTGATCGCCTTCTCGGCGTCGCGGGCGCCGGCGATGACCTTCGTGAGGAGAGAGACGGTCTGGAACAGCGAATCCATGATCGTCGCGGAGATCTCGTCGCGGGCCGCATCGAACCCGGTACGCGTCCAGATCTCGCGGCCGGCGACCACAGAGTCGATGCAGACCGCCATGCAGTCGGCGAAGAGCTCACCGGTCGTGCGATAGGGACTCTGCGCCAGGGTGAGCTTCTCGGTGTGGGTGAGATGCTCCTGCACATAGGACACGGGCGAGGGGATGGCGAGCAGTAGCATCCGCCGCACTCCGCGCCGGTGCTCCCGAGCCTGGTCGTCGGGGGTACTCATGAGACGGATGGCCACGCTTGCGCCCTCATCGACAAGGGCCGGATAGGCGCGGATCGTGTTGCCGCCCTGCTTCGTGTCGAGCGTGCGCGGCAGTTCGTCGAAGTCCCAGGTGGTGAGTCCCGCACGCTCGAGGTTGCTTCGCGGGGTGACGGAGGCCCGGGCGACGCTCTCCCGCACCGTCGAGGCGAGCTGCTGCTGCAGCGCCCGCAGGTCCGTGTCGCTCGCGACGGTGCGTGAGCGTTCGTCGACGACCGCGAAAGTCATGCGAAGGTGCGATGGGATTCGGGATTCGTCGAAGTCGCCGACGGCAACCGGCACGTAGGTGAGCCGGGTGATCGCCCCGGCGAGGGCGGCGCGAAGCGAGGTACCCTCCGACACCTCCGGCAGCTCGGCGAGCAACCGGCGCGCCCAGTCGTTCGCCGGAACGACATTGCGGCGGATCGCCTTCGGAAGGGACTTGAGCAACGCCGTCACCAGTTCCTCGCGGAATCCGGGAACCTGCCAGTCGAATCCCTCCGGCTTCAGGCGCGCGAGCAGGGCGATCGGCACCTGAACGGTCACTCCGTCGTCGTCGCTCCCCGGCTCGAACCGGTACGCGAGGCCAAGCTGCTGGTCGCCTTGGGTCCAGGTCTTCGGATAGGAGGTCTCGACGAGTTCGGCCACCGGGGCGGCCTCGTCCTCGTCGATCAGGTTCTCGGCCGTCATCGTGAGCAGGTCGGGGGTGGTCGCGCGCTCCTTGCGCCACCAGGTCTCGAACAGCCGCTGGCTGGTGATCTCGGCGGGGATGCGGCGCTGGTAGAAGTCGAAAACGGCTTCGTCGTCGTAGAGCAGATCGCGTCGCCGTGTCCGTTCCTCGAGCTCGGCGAGCTCCGAGCGCAGCGCCCGATTGGCGCGGTCGAAAGCGCTCACGCGCTTGTCGACCCGGTCGAGATCCCAGTCCCCGTCGACCAGCGCGTGGCGGATGAACAGCTCACGTGCGTAGGCCGGATCGACCTTCGCGAACTGGGTCC
The DNA here is from genome assembly GCF_054880895.1 of Lacisediminihabitans sp. FW035. Lineage (NCBI taxonomy): Bacteria > Bacillati > Actinomycetota > Actinomycetes > Micrococcales > Microbacteriaceae > Lacisediminihabitans > Lacisediminihabitans sp. FW035. Next base: position 3,140,494 of record NZ_CM142187.1, on the reverse strand, counting down.
GCCGACGCGCGACGATCGGCACACCGTAGAGGGTCACTCGCTCCCAGGCGACCGCGGAGCCCTGTTTCTTCTCCCAGTGCGGTTCGCTGTAGCTGCGTTTGACCAGGTCTCCGGCGATGGGCTCCGCCCAGGAGAGGTCGATCGCCGCGTTGGTGCGGGCGAACAGCCTGCTGGTTTCCACGAGCTCGGCGCTCATCAGCTCGCCGGGCTGCTTCTTCGCGAGCGCCGAGCCGGGAAAGACACTGAACCGCACCTGCCGGGCGCCGATGTAGTCCTTCTTTGCCACATCCCGGATGCCGAGCTGGCTCAGGAGGCCGGCGAGGAGCGAGCGGTGGATGCCGTTCGGGTTCGTCGACGGGCCGCCGACCATGAGCCCGAGCGGCTTCGCCATCCGCTCGAGCTGGCGGAAGACATCCTTCCACTCCCGCACCCGGAGGTAGTTGAGATATTCGCTGCGGCACAGGCGGCGGAACTGGTTGCCACTGAGTTCCTTTTCCTTCTCGCGCAGGTAATTCCAGAGATTGAGGAGGGTGAGGAAGTCGCTCGTCGGGTCGACGAACCGCGCGTGCGACTGGTCGGCCTGCGGTCGCTTGTCGAGTGGCCTCTCCCGGGGATCCTGGATGCTGAGGCCCGCGACGATCGCCATCACCTCGCGCGTCACGCCGTGCTGCTTGGACTCGACCACCATTCGTGCGAGTCGGGGATCGATCGGCAGCTGGGTGAGCTGCTTGCCGATGCGCGTGATGCGGGGATCGTCGCCACTTCCGGCCTCCACCGCTCCGAGCTCACGGAGCAGGTCCAGCCCGTCCTTGATGCCCCGCGAATCCGGCGGCTGGAGGAAGGGGAACTTTGCGATATCGCCCAGCCCGAGCGAGATCATCTGCAGGATGACGGCGGCGAGGTTGGTGCGCAAGATCTCCGGCTCGGTATATTCCGGCCGCCGCATGAAGTCCTGCTCCGAGTACAGGCGGATGGCGATGCCGTCGCTCGTCCGACCGCTCCGGCCCGAACGCTGGTTCGCGCTCGCCTGGCTGATCGCTTCGATCGGTAGCCGCTGCACCTTCGACCGCACGCTGTACCGCGAGATGCGTGCCGTGCCCGCATCGATCACGTACCTGATGCCCGGCACGGTGAGGCTGGTCTCCGCGACATTCGTGGCGAGCACGATGCGACGACGGATGCCGGGGGCCCGCCCGGTCTCGAACACCCGGTGCTGCTCCGCCGAGCTCAGCCGGCCGTAGAGCGGCAGAACCTCGGTGAACGGAAGATTCCGCCCCCCGATCGCCTCCTCGGCATCGCGGATCTCGTTCTCTCCGCTGAGGAAGACGAGCACATCGCCGTTCGACTCGCGCGCGAGCTCGTCGAGGGCGGCGTTGATGCCCTCCATCGGGTCGAGGTCGGCCTCCGTCTCTGCGTCATCGTCATCCTCTTCGAGCGAAGCTTCAGCCACGAGTGGGCGATACCGCACCTCGACGGGAAAGGTGCGTCCGCTCACCTCCACGATGGGGGCGCCGACGCCCGTGGCATCCGCGAAGTGTCGGGAGAAGCTCTCGGGATCGATGGTCGCGGACGTGACGATGATGCTGAGGTCCGGGCGCTGCGGCATCAACTGCTTGAGGTAGCCGAGCAGGAAGTCGATGGTGAGGCTGCGCTCGTGGGCTTCGTCGATGATGATCGCGTCGTACTTGCGCAGCAGCCGGTCGCGATGGATCTCGTTGAGGAGGATGCCGTCCGTCATCAGCTTGATTCGGGTGTCTGGGCCGACGGTGTCGGTGAATCGCACCTGGTACCCGACGAGCCCGCCGAGCGGGGTGCCGAGTTCGTCGGAGATGCGCTCGGCGATCGTGCGGGCGGCGATGCGTCGCGGTTGGGTGTGGCCGATGCTCGTCCTGCCGAGCTCGAGCAGGATCTTCGGCAGCTGGGTCGTCTTGCCCGACCCGGTCTCGCCGGCGATGATCACGACCTGATGGTCGCGGATGGCCGCCGCGATGTCATCACGACGCTGGCTGACCGGCAGGTCTTCCGGATAGGAGATCACGTACCGCGGGGTCGAGGGGTCCGGGGTCGCGTCGGTCATGGGCGTCTAATTCTACCGACCTGCGTCGGACGACCGGTGTGGAGGGATCGGCCGCGAGCAATCGCTGCCTGCCCTCGGTGTCGGATGTGGCGCGAACTACTCGAAAGCGCTGATCCCGGTGATCGCTCGCCCCACCAGCAGAGTGTTGATCTCGTAGCTTCCCTCATAGCTGTAGACCGCTTCGGCGTCCGCGAAGATCCGTGCCATCCCGAAGTCGGTCGAAATGCCATTGCCGCCGAGGATGCCTCGCGCCATCGCCACCGATTCCCGCATCCGTGCGCTGCCGGAGGCTTTCGCCATTGCCGCGTGCTCAGATCTCAGGGTGCCGTTCTGTTGCAGTTGCGCGATGCGCACCATGGTGCCGAGGGACGCCGTGGTGTTCTCGAGGATGCGCACGATCTTCTCCTGCACGAGCTGGAACGACGCGATCGGCTTGCCGAACTGTTGGCGCTCGAGTGCGTAGGCGAGCGCGTGGTCGTAGGCGGCGAATTGCAGGCCGACGGTCTGCCAGGCCACCCAGACGCGGGAGTCGGTGAGCAGGGCGCTCGCGTCGCGGAACGAGGTCGCTCCGGGCAACCGCGCCGACTCGTCGACGCGCACATCATCGAGCAGGATGTCAGCATTCTGCACGATTCGCAGCGAGATCTTGTTCTCGATTTTCTCCGTGCGAAGGCCTGGGGTGTCGCGGTCCACGATGAAGGCCTTGATCTCGCCGTCGGCGGTGTCCCGTGCCCAGAGGATGATGTGGTCGGCCATCGTGCCGTTGCCGATCCAGCGTTTGGCGCCGGAGATGCTCCAGGTTTCGCCGCGTCGGGTCGCGGTCGTCGTCATCGAGCGCGAGATGTCCGATCCGTGGTCCGGTTCCGTGAGTGCGAAGGCGCCGATGCGGGACAGGTCGTGGAGACCGGGCAGCAGCAGTTCGCGCTGCTCGTCCGAGCCGAGCCGGTCGATCGCGGCGGTGACGAGTTCGGAATGCACGCCGAGGAAGGTCGAGATCGACATGTCGACCCGCGACAGTTCCAGGTGCAGGAATCCCCTCATCAGGTGGCTGCCGCCGGAGTCGGGGATGCCGATCAGGTCGAGCCCGGCGAGGGTCGGCAGCAGTTCGAATGGGAAGGTCGCGGCGTCCCAGTGCGCACCGATCACCGGCCGCACCTCGCGGTCGAAGATCGCGGTCGCCGTGGCCAAGCGACGCTGCTCCGCAGTGGTGAGGAGGCCGCGGTAGTCGAGGAAGTCGTCGGAAGGACGCGGTCGACGGGCGTCCGTGACCGCAGTGTTCGACGGCATACTCATCGGGGTGTCATCCGGATCGCACCGTCGAGACGGATCGTTTCACCGTTGAGGTAAGGGTTCTCGACGATGTGCCGCACGAGGGCGGCATACTCGGAGGGCCGACCGAGGCGGGCCGGATGCGGCACCTGGCTGCCGAGCGAGAGTTTGGTCTCCTCGCTCATCGCCGCCATCATCGGGGTCTCGAAGACGCCGGGGGCGATGGTCATCACCCGGATGAGGCTGGCGGCGAATTCCCGCGCGATCGGAAGGGTCATCGCCGCGACGGCGCCCTTGGAGGCCGAGTAGGCGGCCTGGCCGATCTGCCCGTCGAACGCCGCGACCGAGGCCGTGTTGACGATGACACCGCGCTCCCCGTCGATCGGCTCGTTCTGCTGCATCGCCGCCGCCGCCAGCCGGAGCACGTTGAAGGTGCCGACGAGATTGATGCGGATGGCTCGCTCGAACAGCTCGAGGGCGACCGGCCCCTCGCGGCCGACAACGCGATTCGCCGGGGCGACGCCGGCGCAATTGACGAGGATGCGCAGCGTGCCGAGTCCGGTGGCGACGGCGACCGCCGCTGCGACATCCGCCTCACTGGTCACATCGGCGGAGACGAAGGTCGAGCCCTCCAGCGGTTCGGCCGGCGCGGCCCGGTCGAGGGTCACTACTTGCGCGCCCGCCGCGATGAGCGCCCGGGACGTCGCGAGCCCGAGTCCCGAGGATCCTCCGGTGACGAGGGCGACGGTACCGCTGATGTTCACACTGCTCCGATGTTCATGTTGCTCCGATGATCATGCTGCTAGCTGAGGGCGATGAGTTCGAGGGGATCGGCGAGGATCCGGCCGATCTCGGCGAGGAAGGCGGACCCTTCGGCCCCGTCGACGAGACGATGATCGAAGGAGACGCTCAGCGTCATCACCGAGCGAAGCGCGATCTCTCCGTTGTGCTCCCAGGGCTGCCGCCGGATCGCCCCCGCGCAGAGGATCGCTGCCTCCCCGGGATTGATGATCGGGGTGCCGCTGTCGATGCCGAAGCTTCCGATGTTGGTGAGGCTGATCGTGCCGCCCGACAACTCGGCCACGGCCGTCTTACCCTCCCGTGCCCGGGAGGCGAGCCCTGAGAGGGCATCGGCGAGTTCCCGCAGTGTCAGTGAGTTGACATCACGGACGTTCGGCACCATGAGGCCCCGTGGCGTAGCGACCGCGATGCCGAGGTTCACCGACCGGTAGGTCACGATCTCCTGGGCGGATTCGTCCCAGCGGGTGTTCAGCTCCGGATGCAGCACCGTCGCGATGGCCAGCGCCTTCGCGATGAGCAGCAGTGGCGTCACCTTCGCGCCCTCGAATGCCGGATGCGCCCGCAGGCGGTCCACGAGTTCCACGGTGGGGGTCACATCCACAGTCACGAATTCGGTGACGTGCGGAGCAGTGAAAGCGCTCGACACCATCGCTGCTGCAGTGCGCTTGCGCACCCCACTGATCGGCACGCGGGTCTCGTCGGCGGCATCGTCGCGGGGTGCTGCGGCGGCGGTTCCGCTCGCCGCCTCGACATCCGAGCGGATGACCGCGCCGTTCGATCCCGTACCCACGACGGTTGCGAGGTCGAGTCCGAGGCGTCGCGCCAGGTCGCGCACGGGCGGTTTGGCCAGCACCCGTGAGGGCGACGGCGAGGGCGCCGGCTCGGTCGCGGCTGGCGGCGCGGCTGACGAAGCGTGTGAAGGCGCAGGTGCAGGGGTCGAAGCGCCACCGCGTCGGCGACGGTGACCCGACCGATGATCGCTCTCGCCCGGACCGTAGCCGACCAGCATGTTCGACCGGCCGTCCTCTTCGACTTCGATCTCGCCGGCGGGCTCGATCACGGAGTCGCCGCCGAAACTGATGATCGGCGAGCCCACCATCACCGTCTCGCCCTCGGCGACGCGAAGGGATGAGACGACCCCGACGATCGGGGAGGGCAGCTCGACCAGCGCCTTGGCGGTCTCGACCTCGCAGATCACCTGGTTGAGCGTGACCTCGTCGCCCGCCTTCACAAGCCAGCGCACGATCTCCGCATCGGTGAGTCCCTCGCCGAGGTCGGGGAGCAGGAATTCGGTGGCCATTACTGCACCGCCAGGCTTCGGTCGATGGCGTCGAGCACACGGTCGATGTCGGGGAGGTAATACTGCTCCACTTTTGACGGCGGATAGGGGGTGGAGTACCCGCCGACGCGGATCACGGGGGATTCGAGCATCCAGAAGCAGCGTTCCGAGATTCGGGCGGCGATCTCGGCACCCAGGCCGAGGAAGACCGGGGCCTCGTGCACCACGACGAGCCTGCTGGTCTTGGCGACCGAGCGCTCGATGGTGACGAAGTCGATGGGGGAGAGCGATCGCAGGTCGATGACCTCGATGGAGGTGCCCTCGCCGGCCGCTTCGCGGGCCGCGGCGACGGCGGTGGCCACCATCGGGCCGTAGGCGACGACCGTGAGGTCGGTGCCCTCGGTCACGACCCTCGCGTCGTAGAGCCCGAGCGTCGGGGTGCCGTCGAGGTCGACATCCTGCTTGTCCCAATAGCGGCGCTTCGGTTCGAAGAACAGCACCGGGTCGTCAGAGGCGATGGCCTGCTGGATCATTCCGTAGGCGTCATCCGCCGAAGAACAGGAGACGACGCGAAGGCCGGCGGTGTGTGCGAAATACGCCTCCGGAGACTCCGAGTGGTGCTCGACGGCGCCGATGCCCCCGCCGTACGGCACCCGGATGGTGAGCGGCACTGTGACCGCGCCATCCGTACGGTTGTGGATCTTCGCCAGCTGCGACACGATCTGGTCGAAGGCAGGGTAGATGAACCCGTCGAATTGGATCTCACAGACCGGGCGATACCCGCGCATGGCGAGGCCGATGGCGGTGCCGATGATGCCGGATTCCGCGAGCGGGGTGTCGAACACCCGCTCACGGCCGAATTCGGCCTGGAGCTGGTCGGTCACGCGGAAGACCCCACCGAGGGCACCGACGTCTTCGCCCATCAGCATGACCCGGTCATCCGTGTCGAGGGAGCGACGCAGGCCGGCGTTGATGGCCTTGGCGAGGGAGAGGGTGGTCACTTGCCAGCCGCCTTCGAATCGGGAATGCCGTGGTACGCAAGGAACTCGACGCGCTCCTCCTCGAGCAGCGAGTGCGGCTCGGAGTAGACGTTCTCGAAGATCGATTCCGGGGCCGGTTCGACGGTTCCGAGGCATCCGGCGCGCACCGAGGCCGCGAACTCGGAGGCCTTCGCTTCGGCGGCGGCGAGCATCTCCGGCGTCGCGAGCCCACGGTGCTCGAGGGTGCGAAGCAGCCGGTCGATCGGGTCGCGCTCCTTCCAGCGGGCAAGCTCCTCGGCGTCGCGATAGCGGGTCGGGTCGTCGGATGTCGTGTGCGGCCCCATGCGATAGGTCACGGCTTCGATGAAGGTGGGTCCGTCGCCGTTGCGCGCACGCTCGGCGGCGTAGCGGGTGACGGCGAGAACGGCGAGCACGTCGTTTCCGTCCACCTGCACGCCTTCGATGCCGAAACCGGCAGCACGCCTCACGATCGGCACTGTGGTCTGCACGCCGACGGGAGCCGAGATCGCGAACTGGTTGTTCTGGCAGAAGAAGACGACCGGTGCGTTGAAGCTCGCGGCGAACCCGAGGGCCTCCGAGAAGTCACCCTGGCTGGTGGCGCCGTCCCCGAAGTAGGTGATCGCGATGTCGTCGGAGCGGTCCCGTCGGATGCCCATCCCATAGCCGACCGCCTGGAGCATCTGCGAGCCGACGACGATCGCGGGGGTCGTCATGTTGACCTCGTACGGGTTCCAGCCCGAGTGGGTCGATCCGCGCCAGAAGCGCAGGATCATGGTGGGGTCCACGCCGCGCAGGTACGCGACGGCGTGCTCCCGGTAGCTCGCGAAGACGAAGTCCTTGGTTCGCAGCGCCCGGGCCGATCCCACCTGGGCCGCCTCCTGGCCGAGCATCGGCGCCCAGAGTCCCAGCTCGCCCTGCCGCTGCAGCGCGGTGGCTTCGGCGTCGATGCGCCGAACGACCACGAGGTCTGTGTACATCTCGACGAGCTCGGCGTCGCCGATGTCGCTGACGTAGGACGAGAAGACGGGATGGCGCAGAAGCTCGCCGCCTCCGGTGGGCAGGAGCGCCACCGCCTCGGTGTGCCCGGTGATCTCGATCGATGCGATGCTCATGGCGACCGTCCTCTTTGACGAAAATACCTGCCCGGCTTGTGGCCAGTTGTTCCTGAATAGTGCGCCCTGCGGCGAGACTGCACAACCTATCCTTCAGGTGTTGAGCAGAATGCACACCGCCGAGGGCCTCACCCGTGCCAGACTGCGATACATGCAAGACCTCGACGGCACCGACGCCCGCATCCTCCTCGCGCTCAGTGAAGACGCCCGGCTCTCGGGTGTCGAGCTCGCCCAGCGCCTCGGCCTTTCGCGCAATACCGTGCAGTCACGGCTCGCTCGGCTCGAGGCAGGCCAGCTGCTCGGCAGCATGGATCGCCGGGTGCACCACCGTGCCCTGGGCTATCCCCTCACGGCCTTCGTGGCAGCACGGGTCGACCAGCATCGCCTGCAGGAGATCGAGTCAGCGCTCACCGGGATCCCCGAGGTGGTGGAGGTGCACGGCATCGCCGGCGACGCCGACATCATGATCCGCGTGGTGGCGCAGGATACCGACGATCTCTACCGCATCGCCGGCGTCGTGTTGGCTTCACCCGGGATCGAGCGCACCGAAGTCTCGCTGTCGATGCGGGAGATGGTGCCGTATCGCACGGCGCCGCTGTTGCGCCAGCGCGCCGGCCTCAGCGGGTGACCGTCGCGGCGATCACGGCGATCGACTGGGTGTCTTCGATCGTCGGAGGCACAACGTAGTCCTCGCCGTTCACGATCTGGCGCATCGTCTTGCGAAGGATCTTGCCCGACCGGGTCTTCGGCAGGCCAGAGACCACTACCACGTCGCGGAAGGCGGCGACCGCGCCGATCTGCTCGCGCACCATCGCGACGAGCTCGGCGGCCAAAGTCTCGTCCGAGATGTCGGTGCCGCTTTTCAGCACGACGTAGCCCATCGGCTTCTGGCCCTTGATCTCGTCGTGCACCCCGATCACGGCGCACTCGGCGACGGCCGGATGCTGCGCGAGCACCTGCTCCATAGACCCGGTGGAGAGTCGGTGGCCGGCCACATTGATGATGTCGTCGGTGCGCCCCATGACGTACAGGTAGCCCTCGCGATCGAAGTAGCCGGAGTCCCCGGTGAGGTAGCGACCGGGAAAGACGGAGAGGTATTGCTGGATGTAGCGCTCGTCGCCGTTCCACAGCGTCGCGAGGGTGCCGGGCGGCAGGGGCAGCGAGATGACGATGTTGCCCTCATCGAGGTGCGGCACCGGGTCGCCGTGCTCGTCGACGATCGACACGTTGTAGCCGGGCACGGGGAAGGACGGCGATCCGGCTCGCAGCGGGAGCTCCTCGAGTCCGCGCGGGCTCGCACAGATGGCCCAGCCGGTCTCGGTCTGCCACCAGTGGTCGATCACGGGCTTCTCGAGCAGGGCGGTGGCCCAGGTCCAGGTGTCGGGGTCCAGGCGCTCGCCGGCGAGGAACAGGGCATCGAGGCAGGTCAGGTCGTACTGGTGGGAGAGTGCGGCATGCGGATCGGCCTTGCGGATGGCTCGCAGCGCGGTCGGCGCGGTGAAGAGCGTCTTCACGCGGTAGTCCGAGACCACCCTCCAGAACGCCCCGGCATCCGGTGTTCCCACCGGCTTACCCTCGTAGAGCACCGTCGTCGCCCCGGCGAGGAGTGGGCCGTAGACGATGTACGAATGACCGACGACCCAGCCGACGTCGCTCGCCGTCCACATCACATCCCCCGGTCCGATGTCGTAGATGTTCTTCATCGACCAGGCCATCGCCACCGCGTGGCCGCCGTTGTCGCGCACGACGCCCTTCGGCGTCCCGGTCGTGCCGGAGGTGTAAAGGATGTAGAGCGGGTCGGTCGCGGCGACCGGCACAGGCGCACGGGGGGTGGCGGTCTTCGAGTGTTCGTCCCAGTCCCACCAGGCGGTCGTCTCGGTCGAATAGTCGCTCGCACGGCCCGGTACCTCCGGGCGATCCTTCACGATCACGGTGGAGACAGAGTGGGTGCTCAGCTCGAGGGCCGCAGAGATGGTGGGCAGGTACTCCACCACCCGGTTCGGCTCGATTCCGCCCGTGGCGGTGACGATGGCGACCGGAGATGCATCGTCGATGCGGGCCGCGAGTTCCTTCGCCGCGAAGCCGCCGAAGACCACGGAGTGCACCGCACCGAGCCTGGCGCACGCCAGCATTGCGACGATCGCCTGGGGCATCATCGGCATGTAGATGATCACCCGGTCGCCCTTGGCGACCCCGGCATCCGCGAGCACTCCGGCAAATCGCGCGACTTTGTCGAGCAGCGTCGCGTAGCTATAGCTCTTCTTCTTTCCCACGACGGGAGAGTCGTAGATCAGGGCGGTGGAGTCCCCGCGGCCGGCGAGCACGTGGCGGTCGAGAGCATTGAAGCAGGTGTTGAGCTCGGCTCCGGCGAACCAGCGATAGAGCGGGGCGTCTGTGCTGTCGAGCGCGCTGGTGGGCGCGACGGTCCAGTCCACGAGACTCGCCGCGTCGAGCCAGAAGCCCTCGCGGTCGTCCACGCTCTGCGCGAATGCCCGCCGGTAGCCGCCGGTGGTCACTTCGGACTCGCTCAGTTCACTCACGGGATACCTCTTCATCGAGTTGTCACAGTGGTTCTGGATACAGGTTGTGTATACAGAATGTGGATGAAGTATGACACAGGATGGGCAAATCACCATCTAATGGGCCATAATGTGTACAGAGCAGCGAATTGCGATCGCAACGGAGGGAAGCAATGGCAGTCACTCAGCGCGCGAGCGACCGGGCGTACCAGACCCTCCGCGACGAGATCGTCGAGTGGGACCTGCGCCCGGGCAGCGTACTCGGGGAGGTCGAGCAATCCACTCGCCTCGGAGTCTCGCGCACCCCGCTCCGTGAGGCGCTGGCTCGGTTGGTAGCCGATGGGCTCGTGTCGTCCCAGTCCGGTCGCGGCCTCGTCGTCGCCGACCTGTCGCTCGCCAGCATCCGCGAGATCTTCGAGGTGCGCCAGGCGCTCGAGGAGCAGGCGGCGCGCCTCGCGGCTCATCGCGGCGACCCCGCCGTGTTCCAGCAGCTGGAGCGGGAGTTCGCGGCCGTCAACGAGCTGCTCGAACACGACGACCCGGCCCGCCACTCCTATTACGGCCTCGTGGGGCGACTCGACGACGCCATCGATGATGCGGTCGACAACTCCTACCTCACGGCGGCGCTTGCGACCCTCCGAACCCACCTCGTGCGGGTGAGACGTCTCGCCGTCGACGACCCGGCACGGTTGTCCGCCGCCGCCGCCGAGCACCTGCTCATAGTGCAGGCGATCGCCGCCCGGGATGCAGAACTGGCCGCCCACGCGACGCAGGTGCACCTCCACCAGGCCCTCCGAAACATCCAGAAGATGACCGACCTCCACACCCCTGCGGGCGATCCAAGCCCGGAGCCGAAAGGAAAATTGTGAAACTACATTCCGTCCGCGTGCACCCGAGCTCCGAGAACCTCGCCCGTGAAGACCAGCTGGCCTGGAAGATCGCCGAGGTCGCTGCGGACCCCGTTGCGGTGACGCCCGAGGTCACCGAGATGGTGATCAACAGGCTGATCGACAATGCGGCGGTCGCCACGGCGTCGCTCTCCCGCGGACCGGCAGTCGCCGCCCGGGCCCAGGCCGAGGATCACCCCTACTCCCCGGGATCGACAGTCTTCGGCATCCCCGGTCGCTTCGGGCCGGAATGGGCTGCCTGGGCCAATGGCGTCGCCGTGCGGGAGCTCGACTACCACGACACCTTCCTCGCCGCCGAGTATTCGCACCCCGGTGACAACATCCCCCCGATCCTCGCGGTCGCCCAGCATGTGGGTTGCACCGGAGCCGACCTGGTGCGCGGCATCGCCACCGGGTACGAGATCCAGGTGGACCTCGTCAAGGCGATCAGCCTGCACGCCCACAAGATCGACCATGTCGCCCACCTCGGCCCATCGGCCGCTGCCGGCATCGGTACCATGCTCCACCTCTCGCCGGAGGTGATCTTCCAGTCGATCGGGCAGGCGCTGCACACCACCACCGCCACCCGCCAGTCGCGCAAGGGCGAGATCTCCACCTGGAAGGCCCACGCCCCGGCCTTCGCCGGAAAGATGGCCGTCGAAGCCGTCGACCGTTCCATGCGCGGGCAGACCAGCCCGACCCCGATCTACGAGGGCGAGGACGGCGTGATCGCCTGGCTCCTCGACGGGCCCGATGCCCACTACGAGGTTCCTCTCCCCGAGGCCGGAGAGGCCAAGCGCGGCATCCTTGACACCTATACCAAAGAGCATTCGGCCGAGTACCAGGCGCAAGCCTGGATCGACCTCGCTCGCAAGCTGCACAACGAGTACCCGGCCCTCGGCACCGACTCGATCGCCTCCGTCGTCATCCACACGAGTCACCACACGCACTTCGTGATCGGATCGGGTGCGAACGATCCGCAGAAATACGACCCGACCGCGAGCCGCGAGACCCTCGACCACTCGATCCCATATATCTTCACCGTCGCACTCCAGGACGGGGAATGGCACCACGAGAGGTCGTACGCCCCCGAGCGGGCCGGCCGAGCCGACACCGTCGCACTTTGGAACCGGGTGACGACCACCGAGGATGCCGAGTGGACCCGCCGCTATCACTCCAACGATCCGGCCGAGAAGGCCTTCGGTGGGCGTGTGGTCATCACCCTCGTCGACGGTACGACCATCGTCGACGAGATCGCGGTGGCGGATGCCCACCCGCTCGGCGCCCGGCCGTTCGCTCGCGAGCACTACATCGCGAAATTCCGTGCGCTCGCCGCGGGCATCCTCGACCCCGCGGAGATCGATCGGTTCCTCGAGCTCGTACAACGACTGCCCGAACTCACCGCCGAGGAGCTCGGCGGCCTCACCGTGACTGCGAAACCCGGCCTCCTCCCCGTCGGCCCGAAGGGACTCTTCTGATGCTGTACTCCTCTCTCACCCCGGCCGAGAAACGCTCCACCTTCCGGGCCGCGCTCGGCAGCGGAAAGCTGCAGCTCGTTCCCGGCGCCTTCAACCCGCTGAGCGCGAAGCTCATCCAGGACAAGGGGTTCGACGGGGTCTACATCTCGGGCGCCGTCATCGCCGCCGACCTCGGGCTTCCGGACATCGGGCTCACGACGCTCACCGAGGTCGCGAACCGTGCGAAGCAGATCAGCCGCATGACCGACCTGCCCTCGCTCGTCGATGCGGACACCGGCTTCGGCGAGCCGATGAACGTCGCCCGCACCGTGCAGGAGCTGGAGGATGCCGGCGTCGCGGGCTTGCATATCGAGGACCAGGTCAACCCGAAGCGGTGCGGCCACCTCGACGGCAAGGCAGTGGTGGACTCGGACACGGCGACTAAGCGCATCCGGGCGGCGGTGGATGCTCGCCGCGACCCGAACCTTCTGATCATGGCGCGCACCGACATCCGCGCCATCGACGGACTCGCTGTGGCCATCGATCGAGCCAAGGCGCTGGTGGATGCGGGGGCCGACGCGATTTTTCCGGAGGCCATGAAGGACCTCGCCGAGTTCGAGGCGATCCGCGCGGCCGTCGACGTGCCGATCCTCGCCAACATGACCGAGTTCGGCAAGAGCGAGCTTTTCAGCAACGAGCAGCTCGCGAGCGTCGGCATCAACCTGGTGATCTACCCCGTGAGTCTCCTCCGCCTCGCGATGGGGGCGGCGGAACGCGGTCTCGATACGATCAAGCGAGAAGGTTCGTTGAACTCGGAAGTGCCGAACATGCAGACTCGTGCCCGGCTCTACGAGCTTCTCGATTACGAGGCGTACAACGCCTTCGACACCAGCGTTTTCAACTTCACCCTGAGCTAGGAGCACGCACATGGCCGATCCAGACATCAAAAAGGGCCTCGCGGGAGTCGTCGTCGACTACACCGCGGTCTCCAAGGTCAACCCCGATACCAATTCGCTGCTGTATCGCGGGTATCCCGTGCAGGAGCTCGCCGCCGGGTGCTCTTTCGAGGAGGTGGCTTACCTGCTCTGGCACGGAGAGCTCCCGGATGAGCACCAGCTCGCCGACTTCGAGACCCTCGAGCGCTCGCTCCGGTCCCTCGACGACAATGTGAAACGCGTGATCGACGACCTGCCGCTCACCGCTCATCCGATGGATGTGGTGCGCACGGCCGTGAGCGTGATCGGTGCCAACGATCCGGATGCCGCCGACGCGAGCCCCGAGTCGAACCTCACCAAGTCCGTGGCGCTGCTCGCCAAGCTGCCGGCGATCGTGTCCTACGACCAGCGCCGTCGTCGCGGCCAGGAGCTGATCGAGCCGCGCGACGACCTCGGCTATTCGGCGAACTTCCTGCACATGACCTTCGGCGACGTGCCGGAGCTTGTCGTCGTCAACGCCTTCGACGTGTCGATGATCCTCTACGCCGAGCACTCCTTCAACGCCTCCACCTTCACCGCCCGGGTGATCACCTCGACCCTCGCCGACCTCTACTCGGCCGTCGTCGGTGCGATCGGCGCGCTCAAGGGTCCGCTCCACGGGGGAGCGAACGAGGCCGTCATGCACGTCTTCGACGAGATCGGCACCGCCGACAAGGCGCAGGGCTGGCTCGACACCGCTCTCGCCGAGAAGCGCAAGATCATGGGCTTCGGGCACCGGGTCTACAAGAACGGGGACTCCCGGGTGCCGACGATGAAGGCCGCACTCGACACCCTCATCGTGGAATACGACGCCAAGCCGCTCTCGGATCTCTACGACACCCTCGAGGCAGCGATGGGGGCGGCGAAGAACATCAAGCCGAACCTCGACTACCCCTCCGGTCCGGCCTACAGCCTCATCGGCTACGACACCGAGATGTTCACCCCGCTGTTCGTGGCGAGCCGGATCACCGGCTGGACCGCCCACATCATGGAGCAGCTGGCCTCGAACGCGCTCATCCGCCCCCTCAGCCTCTATAACGGCCCGGAGGAGCGCCACGTGCCGGCGTCGGAGAAGAATTAGGGGGCTCCACGGTGCGTCGCCCCTCTGTCTACTTCTGGCTGAACCTCGGCTTCGTCGTCGTGCTCGTCGGCCTGGTGCTGGGGGCGGCCGCGCAGCCGTGGTTCTTCGTCGTCGCGGTCGCCTGGGCGGTGCTGGGATTCATCGTCACCGCACGCAATCGGCGCAACCGGCCCGGACCGCCGAACCTCTTCGACGACGAGCCCCGTTAGCGACGGTTCGTCAGCGGCGGCTCAGTTGACCGCGCCGGTCCACTTCTCCCCGGCACCGAAGCCGGGTGCGTCCGGCATCGGGGATGCCTCGCGGAATGCCAGCTGCACGGATCGCAGGCCGTCCCGCAGTGCACGCGCGTGCTGGTCCCCGAGATCGGGGGCACTCGCGGTGATGAGGCCGGCGAGGGCGTTGATGAGTTTGCGCGCCTCGTCGAGGTCGAGCTGGGTCTCCGGGTCATCCGCGAGCCCGCACTTGACCGCCGCGGCGCTGAGAAGGTGCACGGCCACGGTGTTGATCACCTCGATGGCGGGGACGTCCGCGATGTCTCGCGCCGCTTCGTTCTCGTGGCTGTGTCCGGGTTCTGAATGATCCTGCTGGTTCATCGGGCGTTTCCTCTGTTACACTGAACGCTGGCTCCGGCCCCGTCAGGGTGCCCGGAACGAAAGTGGAGATTCTCCCACCCGCGCTTGACCGCTTGGCGATGTGTTTGTTCGACATCGCTGATGACGAGGTTACCGGGTTGTTGCGGTCCGCCTGTGCTCCCTCGAGGAGCGGAGGTAGTTCAGGTCGCAGTGCCAGGAATCCGAAGAATCTCGGAAACCTGAGCGCGTGAATTTCTTCAGTCGTCGTGAGTCCGGCACATCGCCGAACACACAGGCCAACACGACCGACTAAGGAGTTACGCATCAGCGATCCCCGTACCAATGACCGAATCCGCGTGCCGGAGGTCCGACTTGTTGGCCCCAACGGCGAGCAGGTCGGTGTAGTGCGCATTGAAGACGCCATTCGTCTTGCCCAGGAGGCAGACCTGGATTTGGTTGAGGTTGCTCCCAATTCCAAGCCTCCCGTTGCCAAGATCATGGACTTCGGCAAGTTCAAGTACGAAACAGCGCAGAAGGCGAAAGAAGCCAAGCGCAACCAGTCGAACACCATCCTCAAAGAGGTGCGTTTCAGGCTCAAGATCGACGTCCACGACTACGAGACCAAGCGCAAGCGCGCCGAAGGATTCCTGCAGGGCGGCGACAAGGTCAAGGCCATGATCCTGTTCCGTGGCCGCGAACAGTCGCGCCCTGAGCAGGGTGTACGCCTCCTCCAGCGCTTCGCCGAAGACGTGTCAGAGTTCGGAAGCGTCGAGTCGACGCCGATGATCGACGGCCGCAACATGGTCATGGTGATCGGCCCCCTCAAGACCAAGGCCGAGGTCAAGGCCGAGCACGACGCCAAGATCGCGAAGTCCAAGCCGGAGCGCACCGAGCGCCCGGCCAGCGCGGAGCTTCCGGCACTGCCGCCCGAGCTGGTCAAGGCCGCGACGGATGCCGCAGCCAACCCGGCTCCGGCAGCGGCGGCTCCCGTCGAGGCGCCCACGGCGAGCGCGGTCGAGACGAAGGCCGCTCCGGCTGCTAAGGCAGCGGTGCCCGCTACAGCCCCCGTGCCCGCTACAGCCTCCGTTCCCGCTACGGCCCCCGCGCCCGCTACAGCCCCCGCCGCGAAGGCAGCGCCCGTGGCATCCGATCCCGTTGCTGCTCCGGCCGCACCCGCACCCGCCGCCGCGCCAGCCCCTGCGGCGAAGGCCGCTCCGGCACCGCGGGCGACGCCCACCCCGGCTGCCGCATCCAAGCCGACGCCGGCGACGGCGTCCAAGCCGGTCCCGCGACCGGCTCCCACCCCCGGAAACGCGCCGAAGCCGCGCGCCGTTCCGCCCAAGACTGCACCAGCAGATGTGACGTCGGACTAGTTCCGGCGAGTGCACGACTAAGGAGAGATATGCCCAAGCAGAAGACGCACTCCGGCACCAAGAAGCGATTCAAGGTCACCGGCAGCGGAAAGATCATGAAGCAGCAGGCTGGCATGCGCCACAACCTGGTAACCAAGTCGGGCCAGCGCAAGCGTCGCCTCAACCAGGACCAGGTCATCGCCCCGGCGAACGTCAAGGCCATCAAGAAGCTTCTCGGCATCTAACGTCGAGCCCCAGAACTAAAGGAAAACGGAAATGGCAAGAGTAAAGAGGGCCGTCAACGCCCACAAGAAGCGTCGGGTAATCCTCGAGCGCGCCAAGGGTTACCGCGGCCAGCGTTCGCGTCTGTACCGCAAGGCCAAGGAGCAGGTCACTCACTCCCTCGTTTACGCGTATCGTGACCGCCGCGCCCGCAAGGGTGACTTCCGTCGCCTGTGGATCCAGCGCATCAACGCGGCTTCCCGTGCGAACGGCCTCACCTACAACCGCCTCATCCAGGGACTGAACCTGGCCGGAGTGGGAGTCGACCGCCGCATCCTTGCCGATCTCGCCGTCACCGAGCCCGCCACGTTCGCGGCTCTCGTCGCCACCGCGAAGGCCGCTCTCCCGGCCGACACGTCGGCCCCGAAGGTGCTTGCGTAACCTGTAGTCCGTGTCACGAAGGGCCCGACCGCCGCTGGGTGGTCGGGCCCTTCGTCATTCTGCTCGCCGCCGCGACATATACGCGCCGCGGAATCCGACGTCCACGGGGAATTCGGCTCGGCCGAATAGACTGGCGGCGTGTTAGACAATCCGCGTTCGCCCCGAGTCAGAGGCGTTGCCAAACTGGCCAAGCGTGAGGGGCGTGCCTCTGGCGGGCAGTTCCTGCTCGAGGGCCCTCAGGCCGTCGCGGAGGCCCTGGCCTTCCGCCCGGAGTTGGTCGTCGAACTCTTTGCGACCCCCACGGCATTCGACCGTTACACCGATATCGCACAGGGCGCGTCGGACGCGGGGATCGATGTGGAATTCGTCACCGAACAGGTGCTCGACACCATGGCCGACACCGTCACTCCCCAGGGCATCATCGCGGTCTGCCGCCAGTTCCCCACCTCGCTCAAAGACATCTTGGCGTCTGAGCCGAAGCTGATCGCCATCCTCGAAGAGGTGCGCGACCCGGGCAACGCCGGCACGATAATCCGGGCCGCGGATGCCGCGGGAGCGGATGCCGTGATCCTCACCGGTCGCAGCGTCGACCTCTACAATCCCAAGGTCGTGCGCGCCTCGACGGGCTCGATCTTCCACCTGCCGGTCGCGGTCGGGGTCGAACTCGAGGCCGTGCTGCTGAAGGTGCAGCAGGCGGGACTCTCCGTGCTCGCCGCGGATATCAAGGGGGAAGACCTGCTGTCGGCCCGTGTGGACGGCGTCCTCGCCAAGCCGACGGCCTGGCTCTTCGGCAACGAGGCTCGTGGTCTCTCGGATGAGCATCTCGCGCTGGCGGACCGCGCGATCACCGTACCGATCTATGGCCACGCCGAGTCGATGAACCTCGCGACAGCTGCCTCGGTCTGCCTGTACGAAAGCGCATTTGCGCAGCGAATGCGGGTCTCGCCTTAGCCACGGCCGATGCCTCGGCGCGTTGGCATTAAGCTTGGGACCCGTGTCAGACCCCACCACGCCGCCACCCCCGTCGATCTCCGAAGCCACAGTCGGTGCCGCACTCGACGCGGCTCTCGCCGCCATCACGGAGGCCAGGGATGTCGCGGAACTCAAGCAGGTCAAGACCGAGCACCTCGGTGAGGCCTCCCCGCTCGCCAAGCTCAACGCGACGCTGCGGGATGTCGCCCCGGCCGACAAGGCCGCCTTCGGCAAGCTCGTCGGCCAGGCCCGCGGTCGCGCCAACCAGGCCTTCGCCGCCCGCGAGTCCGAACTGTTCGCCGCCGAGGAGACCGCTCGCCTCGCCGAGGAGGCGGTGGATGTCACGGCCGTGGCCTCCCGCTGGACCCCGGGCGCGCGCCATCCGCTCAACCTGCTGCAGGAGTACATCGCCGATGTCTTCGTCGGCATGGGCTGGGAGGTGGCCGAGGGGCCGGAGCTCGAGAACGAGTGGTTCAACTTCGACGCGCTCAACTTCGACGAGGATCACCCTGCTCGCGCCATGCAGGACACCTTCTTCATCGAGCCGGTCGACTCGCACCTCGTGCTGCGCACCCAGACCAGCCCCGTGCAGATCCGCTCGCTGCTCACCCGCGAGCTCCCGGTCTACGTGATCTCGCCCGGCAAGGTCTTCCGCACCGACGAACTCGACGCCACCCACACCCCCGTGTTCCACCAGGTGGAGGGCATCGCCATCGACCGCGGCCTCACCATGGCACACCTGCGCGGCACGCTCGAGCACTTCGCCCGCATCATGTTCGGCGACGAGGCGAAGATCCGCCTTCGCCCCAACTACTTCCCCTTCACCGAGCCGAGCGCCGAGATGGACGTCTGGCAGCCGAATGCAAAGGGCGGCGCGCGCTGGGTGGAGTGGGGCGGATGCGGCATGGTGAATCGCAACGTGCTGCGCGCCGCGGGAATCGATCCCGACGAGTACCAGGGCTTCGCCTTCGGCATGGGCATCGAGCGCACCCTGCAGTTCCGCAACGATCTCAATGACATGCGCGACATGGTCGAGGGCGACATCCGCTTCTCCCAGCAGTTCGGAATGGTGGTCTGATGCGGGTCCCGATCTCCTGGCTCCGCGAGTTCGTCGACGTGCCGCTCGACGTCACCCCCGAGCAGGTTCATGCCGCTCTCGTGAGCGTCGGCTTCGAGGAGGAGGCCATCCACGGCTTCGGTCTCAGCGGACCGATCGTCATCGGCCGCGTGCTCGAGTTCACCCCCGAACCGCAGTCCAACGGCAAGACGATCAACTGGTGCCAGGTGGATGTCGGCGAGGCCGAGCCTCGCGGAATCGTCTGCGGCGCCCACAACTTCGTCACCGGCGACAAGGTGGTCGTCGCGCTGCCCGGAGCCGTCCTGCCTGGCCCGTTCCCCATCGCGGCGCGCAAGACCTACGGACATGTCTCCGACGGCATGATCGCCTCGGCCCGCGAGCTCGGACTCGGCGAGGAACACGACGGCATCCTGCGTCTCGCCTCCCTCGGCCTCGATCCCGAAGTGGGAGCGGACGCGACCGCTCTGCTCGGCCTCGACGACTGGGCCGTCGAGATCAACGTCACCCCCGACCGCGGCTACGCCTTCTCCATCCGCGGTGTCGCCCGCGAATACGCGCACGCCACAGGTGCCGCCTTCCGCGACCCCGCCGCCGCTGATCGAGTAGCGAGCGACGAAGGAGCCCGCGTGGCTCCCCTGAGTAGCTCGCTCAGCGACCGTGTCGAAGGGTCGAGACCCTCACCCGTCATCGACGACCGCGAACCGATCCGCGGCCGCGTCGGAGCCTCTGTCTTCGTCACCCGCACGGTGCGCGCCATCGATGCCGGTCGCCCCACCCCGCCGTGGATGATCGCCAGGCTCGCTCTCGCCGGCATCCGCTCGATCTCGCTTGTGGTCGACATCACCAACTACGTGATGCTCGAACTCGGCCAGCCGATCCACGGCTACGACCTCGATGCTCTCAGCGGCGGAATCGTGGTGCGCCGTGCGCAGCCGGGTGAGAAGCTCGAGACCCTCGACGGGCAGGTTCGCACGCTGAATCCCCAGGACCTCCTGATCACCGACGACTCTGGGCCCATCGGGCTCGCCGGGGTCATGGGTGGAGCGTCCACCGAGATCGGTGCGACCACCGAGAACGTGCTGGTGGAGGCGGCCAACTTCGATCCCGTCTCGATCGCTCGCACCGCGCGCCGGCACAAGCTGCCGAGCGAGGCCTCCCGTCGGTTCGAGCGCGGCGTCGACCCCGAGGTGTCGGATGCGGCGGCGGCCCGCGTCGTCGAACTGCTCGTGCAGCTGGCCGACGGGCACGCCGACTCCGAGGGCACGCGCCTGTTCGCTGCCGCCCCGCGCGAGCCGATCGTGCTGCCGGACGGCTACATCACGGGCCTGGTCGGCGCCGACTACTCGGATGTCGAGATCCTGCGTTCGCTCACGGACATCGGCGGATCGATCGAACCGATCGATCACGCGCTCTCGGTCACGCCGCCGAGCTGGCGCCCGGACCTCACCGACAAGGCGACGCTGGCCGAGGAGGTGGCCCGCATCGTGGGCTACGACCGCATCCCCGCGGTGCTCCCGACGGCTCCGCCCGGGCGCGGCCTCACGCGCACACAGCGTCTTCGCCGATCTGCGGCGCAGCTCCTCGCGTCCGCGGGCCTCACCGAGGTACTGTCGTACCCGTTCGTGTCACAGCGCGCTAACGACACCTTCGGTTCCTCCGTAGCGGGCGCGGTTCCGGCCATCCGTCTGGTCAATCCACTCGATGGTGAAGCGCCCTTCCTTCGCACCTCGCTGCTCCCGGGCCTCATCGAGATCGCGCGCCGCAACCTCTCCCGCGGGCTCGTCGATCTCGCTCTGTACGAGATCGGCTCCGTGTTCCGACCGGAGCCCGGCGCGCGTTATGGCAGCGGGGACCTGCCATCGGGCATCATCCGCCCGACGAGTTCCGAGCTCGCCGACCTGCTCGGCAGCATCCCGCCCCAGCCCCTCCGCGTCGCCGCGCTGTTCACCGGAGCTGCCGTGTCGAAGCAGCCCGGCCAGCCCGCGGTACAGCACGGCATCGCGGCTGCCCTCGACGCGGCACGCCAGGTCGGTCACGCGGTCGCCGCCGACATCACCGTGCGCCAGGGATCCCACCACTCCTTCCATCCGGGCCGCACCGCGGAGCTGTTCTTCGGCGATCGCAGCGTCGGGTTCGCCGGTGAGCTGTTGCCGGCCCTCGCCGCGGAGCTCGACCTCCCACGCGTGACGGCAGTGCTCGAGCTGGAGCTCGGCCTTCTCATCGAGCTCGCCGCCACCGAGGTGTCACCGGGCGCGATCGCGGCCTACCCCGCGGCCACTCAGGATCTGTCGCTCGTGCTCGGGGCCGAGGTTCCGGCCGGCGAGGTGCTGTCGTCGATCGTCGACGGCGCCGGGCCGCTCCTCGAGGTCGCGCACCTCGTGGACGACTACCGCGGCCCGGGCATCCCGGAGGGCTCGAAGTCGCTCACTTTCGCGCTGCGTTTCCGGGCGGCCGACCGTACGCTCACGGCGGGGGAGGCCACCGAAGCGAAGCTCGCCGGCGCCGCCGTCGCCGCCTTTCGTTTCGGAGCGAGCGTCCGCGAGTAGGCGTCGAGGGGCACGGGGCTCTCCGTCGCTTGGGCCCTCCTCGGGCCCCAGCCCGACGGCGGATCCGCGTCCCGCATGTTCGAAATGCAGGACAACCTGTGACGGGTGGGGCTGGTGGGCCCCATCTGTCACTTGCGTCACAGGTTGTCCTGCATTTCGAACGAAACGGCGGCCTGCTTGGGCCCAAAGATGGCCCCGCGACCGATCCCCACCCACAGCGGATGCTGCGCGAGCATCCGCGAGTAGCGAGCGCCGTGCGGATGTCCGCTAGGCTCGACGGGTGGACATCCTTCGCATCACCGGCTCGACCGAGCGCCGCACCTCCGTGCGCCGTGGTCTCCGCGTGCGCTCGGACCGTCGCGGACAGCGACTGCAGGCGACGCTCTCCGTCTGATCGACCGCCGAATCCGGCATCATGATCCGACACCAGCGCCGCCGCACCAGGCCCCGTCGATCCACTCTCAATAAGGTGTAACCATGTCCTATTCCGTTGCCGTGGCCGGTGCCAGCGGCTATGCGGGCGGGGAGCTGCTTCGGCTGCTGTCCCAGCATCCCGAGTTCCGGGTGGTCACGGTGACCGCCTTCCAAAACGCGGGCCAGGCGCTGTCCGAGGCCCAGCCCCACCTCCGTTCTTACGGCTCACTCACGCTGCAGCCGACAACCGCCGACGTGCTGTCCGGCCACGACCTCGTCTTCCTCGCCCTTCCCCACGGCAGGTCGGGGGAGCTCACCGCCCATCTCGGCGACGACAGTCTCCTCGTCGATTGCGGCGCCGATCACCGCCTCGCGGATGCCGCGGACTGGGCCGCGTTCTACGGCGGCGACCACTTCGGCGCTTGGGCCTACGGTGTTCCCGAGCTTCCGGTGGGCACCGGACGACAGCGGGACCTCTTGGTCGGGGCCACCCGGATCGCCGCCCCCGGCTGCAACGCGAGCACCGTCTCACTTGCTCTCGCGCCGGGCATCGCGGCCGGCGTCATCGAGGAGCGCGACCTCGTCGCCGTACTCGCGGTCGGTCCCTCGGGAGCCGGCAAGAGCCTCAAGGTCGAGAATCTGGCCAGCGAGATCCTCGGGTCGGCCAATCCCTACGCGGTCGGCGGCACCCACCGTCACATCCCGGAGATCCAGCAGTCGCTGCGAGCCGCGGGGGCCACTTCCCCCACCATCTCGTTCACCCCGGTGATCGTGCCGATGGCGCGCGGCATCCTCGCCACCTCGACTGCCCGCATCGTGCCCGGCACTTCGGCGTCGGCCATCCGAGCGGCCTGGGAGGCCGCCTACGCCGACGAGCCCTTCGTTCACGTGCTCCCTGAGGGTCGGATGCCGCGCACCGGCGACGTCCTCGGCTCGAACACCGCACTCATCGGCCTCGCCGTCGACGAGGCGGCCGGTCGCGTCGTCACCGTCACCGCTCTCGACAACCTGGTCAAGGGCACCGCAGGGGCCGCCATCCAATCAGCGAACATCGCCCTCGGTCTCGACGAGACCAGCGGCCTTCCGATCGACGGAGTTGCACCATGAGCGTCACCTACCCCAAGGGCTTCGTAGCGGCCGGAGTCGAATCCGGCCTCAAGGGTAAGGGCGGCAAGGATGTCGCACTCGTTGTCAACCAGGGTCCGAGCCGGGCCGCCGCGGCGGTCTTCACGAGCAACCGGGCGAAGGCCAACCCGGTGATCTGGTCGCAACAGGTGATCGCCGACGGCATCGTCAGTGCCATCGTGCTCAATTCCGGTGGCGCCAACTGCTACACCGGCGCCCGGGGTTTCCAGGTGACGCACGCGACCGCCGAGCACGCGGCATCGCTGCTCGGCGAATCGGCCGGCGACGTGCTGGTGTGCTCCACCGGTCTCATCGGCGATCAACTCGACCTGCACAAGGTGAGCTTCGGAGTCACCGCGGCCCACGCCTTCCTGCGCGACGACGGCGGGCTCGACGCCGCGACTGCGATCATGACCACCGACACCCATCCGAAGCAGGCCGTCGCCCAGCGCGAGGGCTGGTCCATCGGTGGCATGGCAAAGGGTGCCGGCATGCTCGCGCCGGGCCTCGCGACGATGCTCGTCGTCATCACGACAGATGCCGCGCTCGACTCCGGCCAGCTGGATGCGGCCCTCCGGCAGGCGACGCGGGTCACCTTCGATCGCCTCGATTCCGATGGCGCGATGTCCACCAACGACACTGTCGCGTTGCTCGCCTCCGCGGCCTCCGGCATCACGCCGTCGATCGAGGAATTCACGACTGCCCTCACCGAGCTCTGCGAAGACCTGGCCACCCAGTTGCAGCAGGATGCCGAGGGCGCGGCCCACGACATCACGATCGAGGTGATCAATTCGGCCTCCGAAGACGAGGCAGTCGAGGTCGGTCGGGCGGTCGCGCGCAACAACCTGTTCAAGGCCGCCGTCTTCGGCAACGATCCCAACTGGGGCCGGGTGCTCGCCGCGGTCGGCACCACGAAGGCGGCCTTCGATCCCTACGACATCGACGTGTCGATGAACGGCGTGCGCGTCGCCCACAAGGGTGAGCCGGACCAGCCGCGGGAGAGCGTCGACCTCACCGGTCGCGCCATGCACCTGCTGATCGACCTCCATGCCGGCTCGTCCACCGCCACGGTCTGGACAAACGACCTGACCCACGAATACGTGCACGAGAACAGCGCGTACTCGAGCTGATGGGCGCGCACTCGAGGGAAGCATCCGCGAAGGCATCTGCCCTCATCGAATCGCTGCCGTGGCTCCAGCGGTTCCACGGCAAGACCATCGTGGTCAAGTTCGGCGGCAACGCCATGGTCAACGACGAGCTCAAGCACGCCTTCGCGGAAGACATGGTCTTCCTGCGCCAGGTGGGCGTTCGCCCGGTGGTCGTCCACGGCGGCGGGCCCCAGATCTCCGCCGAGCTCGCGGCCCGCGGCATCCCGAGCGAATTCCGCGGTGGGCTGCGCGTCACCTCCGCCGATGCCATCTCGGTGGTCCGCGAGGTGCTCACCACCCGGGTCGGGCCGGAGATCGCGGCCCTCATCGACTCGCACGGCATCGAGGCGCAGGCGCTCTCGGGAGAGACCGACGGACTGTTCGCCGGAACCCGGCGCGGCACCATCGTCGACGGCGAAGAGGTCGACCTCGGTCTGGTGGGCGATGTAACGGCGGTGGACCCGGCAGTTGTCTTCGCCATCCTCGATGCCGGCCAGATTCCGGTCATCTCGTCGATCGCACCGGATGCCGCCAGGCACGGGCAGTCCCTCAACGTCAATGCCGATTCGGCCGCCGCATCCCTCGCCATCGCCCTCGAGGCCGAGAAGCTGGTGATCCTCACCGATGTGGCCGGTCTGTATCGCGACTGGCCGGATCGCGAATCGCTCATCTCCACGATCGATGCGACGGAGTTGCGCGCGCTGCTGCCCTCACTCGAATCGGGCATGATCCCCAAGATGACGGCCTGTCTCGACGCCGTCGACGGGGGAGTCCCCAAAGCCGCGATCATCGATGGTCGCGTGCTGCACTCGATCCTGCTCGAGGCGTTCACCGCCGAGGGGATCGGCACCGAAGTGGTTTCCGGAAAGGACCTGTGATGAACACCGACGACTGGCGTGCACGCTTCGGCGACGCGATGATGGGTTCTCTCGCCCCACCCCTCGCGATGCTCGAACGCGGCGAGGGCGCTCATGTGTGGGATGTCGACGGCAACCGCTACCTCGACTTCCTCGCCGGTATCGCCGTCAACGCGCTCGGCCACGCGCATCCGGTGCTCGTGGATGCCGTGAGCCGCCAGGTCGCGACTCTCGCGCACGTCTCCAACTACTTCGCCTCCCCACCCCAGCTCGAGCTCGCCGAACGCCTTCGACGCATCACGGGAGCAGGAGACACCGGCCGCGTGTTCTTCGCGAACTCGGGAGCCGAGGCGATTGAAGCCGCCATCAAGCTGGCGCGGCTCAATCGTGGCGATGGCCGTCGCACACGCATCCTGTCTCTCATCAACTCGTTCCACGGACGCACCATGGGCTCGCTCTCGCTCACGGGCAAGACCGCGCTGCGCGAGGCCTTCGAGCCGCTGCTGCCCGGAGTCGAGCACATCGACACGACGATCGCCGCCCTCGAAGCGGCGATGGACGATACGGTCGCGGCCATCTTCATCGAACCGATCAAGGGGGAGGCCGGCGTCGTCGACCTCCCAGAGGGCTTCCTTCGGCGCGCCCGCGATCTCGCCACGGAGCACGGTGCCTTGCTGATCCTCGACGAGATCCAGACCGGTATCGGCCGCACGGGTACCTGGTTCGCCTTCCAGCAGACCGACGTGCTACCAGACGCCCTCGCCCTCGCGAAGGGCATCGCCGGCGGCGTGCCGATCGGGGCCCTCGTCACCTTCGGGGCGGCATCCGACCTCTTCCAACCCGGCCAGCACGGCAGCACCTTCGGCGGCAATCCGCTCGCCACGGCGGCGGGCAACGCCGTGCTCGGTGAGATCGAGCGTGCCGGGCTGATCGAGAACGCCTCGGCCATCGGCGCGAAGCTGCGGGCCATCGTGGAGGGAATCGACTCTCCTCTGATCACCGAGGTGCGGGGTCAGGGTGCGCTCGTCGGGCTCGGACTGTCGCAGCCCGTCGCCGCCGCGCTGTCGGCCGCAGCCTTCGCGAATGGTCTCATCATCAACGCCCCGAACGATTCGAGCATCCGAATCGCGCCGCCGCTCATCATCGGTGATGCGGAACTCGAGGAGTTCCGGGAGAAGTTCACGCTCGCGCTCCGTGCACTCGGACCCGGGGCCCTCAGATTGGACGCGAAATGACCCGACACTTCCTGCGCGACGACGACCTCAGCCAGGCCGAGCAGACCGCGATCCTCGACCTCGCGGTCGAGCTCAAGAAGGATCGGTTCGGTACCCGTCCGCTCGCCGGCCCGCAGACCGTCGCGGTGATCTTCGACAAGTCGTCGACGCGCACCCGGGTCTCCTTCGCGGTGGGGATCGCCGAGCTCGGGGGCATCCCCCTCATCATCTCGACGGCCAACAGCCAGCTCGGGGGCAAGGAGACCGCCGCCGACACCGCGCGGGTGCTCGAGCGCCAGGTCGCGGCGATCGTCTGGCGCACCTTCGCACAGTCCGGGCTGGAGGAGATGGCGCTCGGCACGACCGTGCCGGTGATCAACGGGCTGTCCGACGACTTCCACCCCTGCCAGTTGCTTGCGGACCTGCTCACGATCCGCGAACATCGTGGGGCGCTCGCGGGCCTCACTGTCACCTTCCTCGGCGATGGGGCGAGCAACATGGCGCAGTCCTACCTTCTCGCCGGCGCCACGGCCGGGATGCACGTACGTGTCGCCTCCCCGCTCGACTACGCCCCCACCGACCAGGTGGTTGCAGCGGCGGATGTCGCGGCGGCGAAGACCGGCGGCTCGGTCACGCTGTACACCGATCCGATCGAGGCGGTCGCGGGAGCGGATGTCGTCGTCACGGACACCTGGGTCTCGATGGGCAAGGAGGAGGAGAAAGCAGAGCGCCTCACCACCCTCGGCTCGTACCGGGTCGACACCGATCTCATGGCACTGGCGAAGCCGGATGCGCTCTTCCTGCACTGCCTTCCCGCGGATCGCGGCTACGAGGTCACCGCGGAGGTGATCGACGGCCCGCAGAGCGTGGTCTGGGATGAGGCCGAGAACCGCCTGCACGCGCAGAAGGCCCTGATGGCCTGGCTGCTGCAGCAGTAGCACCCTCTGGTCGAGTAGCTCGCGCCAGCGAGCGTGTCGAGACCCGCCACCGAACAAACACTGCACCGATAAACTGCGTACGAAAAACAAGGAGCACCACACATGGCAGAACGCGTTGTCCTCGCCTATTCCGGCGGCCTCGACACCTCGGTGGGTATCGGCTGGCTCAAGGATGCCACCGGCAAGGAGGTCGTGGCCCTCGCCGTCGACGTCGGGCAGGGCGGCGAAGACATGGAGGACATCCGCCAGCGTGCGCTCGACTGCGGCGCTGTCGAGGCGATCGTCGTCGATGCGAAGGACGAGTTCGCCGACGACTTCCTCATGCCGGCGCTCAAGGCCAACGCGCTGTATCAGAAGCGCTATCCACTGGTCTCGGCGCTCAGTCGCCCGGTGATCGCGAAGCACCTCGCCATCGTCGCCAAGCAGCTCGGCGCAGACAGCGTCGCCCACGGTTGCACCGGCAAGGGTAACGACCAGGTGCGTTTCGAAGCCGCGGTCGCCGCTCTCGCGCCCGAGCTGACGAGCATCGCGCCGGTGCGTGACCTCGCACTCACCCGCGACAAGGCCATCATCTACGCCAACGAACACAATCTGCCGATCCGCCAGAGTGCCGCCAGCCCGTATTCGATCGACAAGAACGTCTGGGGTCGCGCGGTCGAGACCGGCTTCCTCGAAGACCCGTGGAACGCCCCGATCGAAGAGCTCTACGAGTACACGATGGATCCGACCGTGGCGAAGGACGCGGACGAGGTCACGATCACCTTCGCCTCCGGCATCCCCGTAGCGCTCGACGGTGTGTCCTACAGCGCACTGCAGATGATCGAGAAGCTCAACGAACTCGCGGGAAAGCACGGCGTCGGTCGAATCGATGTCGTCGAGGACCGCCTGGTCGGCATCAAGAGCCGCGAGGTCTACGAGGCGCCCGCTGCGATGGCCCTCATCGAAGCCCACGAAGCCCTCGAGAGCCTGACCCTCGAGCGCGACCTCGGCCGCTACAAGCGCGGTGTCGAGGCGGAGTGGTCCAACCTCGTCTACGACGGCCTGTGGTTCTCCAGCCTGAAGCGCTCGCTCGACGTGTTCATCGATGACACCCAGCGGTACGTGAGTGGTGACATCCGCCTGAAACTGCAGGGCGGTCGTGCCACTGTCACGGGACAGCGCAGCGAGCAGAGCCTCTATGACTTCAACCTCGCGACCTATGACACTGGCGATACCTTCGACCAGTCTCTCTCCAAGGGCTTCATCGAGATCTGGTCGCTGCCGAGCAAGATCTCGGCGCGCCGCGAGCTCTCGAGCAATCGCGACCTCTCCGGAAAGTAAGAGATGACCACAGGTTCGGGCAGCGATATCGGGGCGACCACCGAAGGTGCCCTCTGGGGTGCCCGTTTCGCTTCCGGCCCGTCGCCCGAGCTCGCACGGCTCAGCAAGTCGACCCATTTCGATTGGCAACTCGGCGGCTATGACATCCTCGGTTCGCGGGCGCACGCCAAGGCGCTCGCTGCAGCGGGCTACCTCACGGCCGCTGAGCTCACCGCGATGGATGCCGCGCTCGAGACCCTCTGGCGGGCCTGGTCCGACGGCACCTTCGCCGAACGGGAGTCCGACGAAGACGTGCACGGGGCGCTCGAACGCGGGCTGATCGACATCGCCGGAGCCGAGCTCGGCGGCAAACTGCGCGCCGGGCGCAGCCGCAACGACCAGATTGCCACGCTCGTGCGGCTCTACCTGCTCGATCACGGCCGGGCGATCGCGGAACTAGCCACTCACCTCGTCGACGCGATCGCGTCCCAGGCGGAGGCGCATCCGGATGCCGCGATGCCGGGCCGCACGCACCTCCAGCATGCCCAACCTGTGCTGCTCGCCCATCATCTCCTCGCCCACGCGTGGCCGCTCGTGCGTGACCTCGAGCGACTGCGGGACTGGTCGGTGCGGGCATCGTTCTCGCCGTACGGATCCGGTGCGCTCGCCGGCAGTTCCCTCGGCCTCGACGGTCGGCTCGTTGCGACCGAGCTCGGCCTCTCCGGGCCGATGGAGAACTCGATCGATGCGACCGCGAGCCGCGACGTCGTGGCGGAGTTCGCGTTCATCCTCTCCCTTATCGGCATCGATCTCTCCCGGTTCGCGGAGGAGATCATTCTCTGGAACACCCGGGAGTTCGGCTTCGTGACACTGCACGACTCCTATTCGACCGGGTCGTCGATCATGCCGCAGAAGAAGAATCCCGACATCGCGGAGCTCGCCCGGGGCAAGTCCGGGAGGCTGATCGGCAACCTCGCCGGGCTCCTCGCGACCCTCAAAGGCCTGCCGCTCGCTTACAACCGCGACCTCCAGGAAGACAAGGAGCCGGTCTTCGACTCGGTGGAGACGCTCGAAGTGCTGCTCCCGGCGTTCACCGGTATGGTCGCCACCCTCACCTTCCACACCGAGCGGATGGCCGAGCTCGCGCCCCAGGGGTTCTCGCTCGCGACCGACGTCGCCGAATGGCTCGTCACCCAGCGCGTGCCGTTCCGTGAGGCGCACGAGATCAGCGGCGCCCTTGTCAGCTTTTGCGAGCAGCGCGGCCTCGAACTCGACCAGCCGACGGATGCCGACTACTTGTCGATCTCCCCGCACCTCCTTCCCGAGGTGCGAAGTGTGCTGACCGTCGCCGGCTCGATCGGCAGCCGCACCGGCGTCGGTGGCACAGCGCCGGAGCGCGTCGCCGAACAACTCGCCGCGCTCACCCGCCGCGTTCGAACCCTCACGGAGGCCCGAGAATGACCCTCAGCAAAGACAACCGTCCCGAGAAGCCGGAGCAGACCCGCACGCAGAAGATCGTGATGTGGAGCGTCTACGGCGTCGCTGCCGTGCTGCTCGTGATCGCCGCGATCCTCTTCGTCACCAGCGGCGCGAAGCTCTTTTAGCCCCGTCGCGATGTTCGACCGGCAGTTCTTCGACGCGCCATCTGTCGAAGTCGCGCCGCTGCTGCTCGGGGCCGTGCTCAGTCACAGCACCCCAGAGGGCACCGTCGTGGTGCGACTCACCGAGGTGGAGGCCTATCTCGGCGAGGTCGATCCGGGGTCCCACGCGTTCCGTGGTCCGACGAAGCGCAACGCGGTGATGTATGGGGTACCCGGTCACCTGTACACCTACTTCACCTACGGGATGCACGTCTGCGCGAACGTGACCTGCTCGCCACCCGGCACGGCGACCGGGGTTCTGCTGCGGGGAGCCGAAGTGATCGACGGCCTCGACCTCGCTCGCGCCCGCCGCACGACCTCCAAGACGGATGCCGACCTCGCCCGCGGTCCCGCCCGCCTTGTCGTCGCGCTCGGCATCACCCTCGCCGAGGGAGGGGCGGACCTCGCGGAGCCGCCCTTCGAGCTGACGCTTCCGGAGCATCCGCTGCCCTTCTCCACCGGTCCGCGTACGGGTGTGTCCGGCGCCGGCGGGTCCGCGGACTACCCGTGGCGCTTCTGGCTGCCGGGGGAGCGCAGCGTGTCGCCCTACAAGGCTCACGTGCCGAAGAAGCGGGGGTGAGA
Source organism: Lacisediminihabitans sp. FW035 (assembly GCF_054880895.1). Lineage (NCBI taxonomy): Bacteria > Bacillati > Actinomycetota > Actinomycetes > Micrococcales > Microbacteriaceae > Lacisediminihabitans > Lacisediminihabitans sp. FW035. Next base: position 3,109,637 of record NZ_CM142187.1, on the reverse strand, counting down.
CCCTAGAGCACGATCAGCAGCGCGCAGGCGCCCGCCCAGATCAGGCTCACCAGGGTGCCGATGATGAATCGCTCGCGGATCTCGGGACTGTCGAGCTCCGAGAACCGGCCGAGTCCCTTCACGGCGATGAGGACAGCCACGATTTCGAGATGCCCGAGCACGATGGCGGCGATCAGGGCGAGTCGTTCGAGATACCCGATGATGGTGCCGCCCCGCAACACCTCTGCGCGACGGATCTCCGGTGCGATGCCCTCGCTCACGACTATTCCGCCGTGGGTGCCGTCCACCGTGGGTGCAGATCCTCGACTCGAGAAGCCGAGCACGGCGACGGTGATGGGGCTGCCGCCGACGACGCCGAGGAGCGCGAGCAGTATTCCGGCCACCACCGCGACGGCATCGCTCGGCGCCGGCACTCCCGTGCGGAAGGCGAGCCCCACCAATCCCGCGATCACGGGGATCGCTGCGAGGAGCGCGAGGGACGGCTGTCGAAACCTGATGGCGGTGATGCAGGTCGCGAGGGCCGCAGCGATCACGGCGATGGCCAGAATCCACAGCACCACCTGCACGATCACGATCGGCTCCCTTCGTCTGCTGACACGTCCACGGCAGCGAGCCTACGTTCCAGCGGTGACCTCGCGGCGAAGTCGACGCGGAGTGCCGCGCTCCGTGCGCGTTTGCTTGCGGCCTGGGGTGTGATCCCGAGCAGCTTCGCCGCTTCGGCCTGGCTGTGGCCGGCTGCGAGCAGGTCGCACATCTCCCACCCTTCGGCACTGCGCCGGGCCCGCAACTGCAGCAGCAGGTCCACGAACGCCTCGGCATCGGCGGCGGCGGTCACCGCCGTGCTGCGAAGGGCGAATCGGGTGTCGCGCTTTTTCGCGTCATTCACGGCCTCGCGGGCCGAGACGAAGGCATCGCCTCCGGCCTCCCGGGCGTTCGCGGGTAGCGGGAGGTTCACGCCCCCGACCCCGCACCCCACACTCCATTCGCCGTTCCGGGTGAGGGAGAGTATCGCCGTGAGCGCCGCATCGGAAGTCGCGACGAGCAGCTGGATCTCGTCTCCGGCTGTGCGATCCACCGGCAGCACGAGCCGGTCGCCAAGGGCATTTCCGAGCGCGCGCATCGTGTCGGCCGCGATATCCTGCCGATGCCGGCTGTCGACCTGGTCTGCGGTGATCGCGAACATGGCTCCTCCGATCATCCCTGGGGCATTGATCCCGATGAGTCAACCCTAAATGGTTGATTTTGCAGAATCAACCCCAGGGGCGTGACAAATGCCGACGTACGCCCGGTCGCGGCGGGACCCCGCTGGTATTCTTGCCCGGTGCCAGCATCCGAAGTCCTGTCCACCCAGCACAACGACGATTCGTTCGACTCCGTCTGGGACGAGATTCTCTGGCGTGGCCTCGTGCACGTCTCCACCGATCACGACGAACTGAAGGCACTGCTCTCCGGTGAGCCGATCACCTACTACTGCGGGTTCGACCCGACGGCGGCAAGCCTGCATCTGGGCAACCTGGTGCAGCTACTGCTGATGCGCCGGTTCCAGCTCGCCGGGCACAGACCCCTCGGTCTCGTCGGCGGTTCTACCGGGCTGATCGGCGATCCGAGGCCGACGGCCGAACGCACTCTCAATTCGAAGGAGCAGGTCGCCGAGTTCGTGGGCTACTTGGAGGCGCAGGTGGCCAAGTTCCTGAGCTTCGAGGGCGACAACGCCGCCCGACTGGTCAACAACCTCGACTGGACCGCGCCCCTGAGCGCCATCGACTTCCTCCGGGACGTCGGCAAACACTTCCGGGTCGGCACGATGCTGAAGAAGGATGCGGTGAGCGCGCGTCTCAACAGCGACGCCGGCATCAGCTACACCGAGTTCAGCTACCAGATCCTGCAAGGGATGGATTTCCTCGAGCTCTACCGCAGCTATGGGTGCGTGCTCCAGACCGGGGGGAGTGACCAATGGGGCAATCTCACCAGCGGTACCGACCTCATCCGCAAGGCGGAAGCAGTCTCGGCACATGCGATCGGCACGCCCCTCATCACCAATTCCGACGGCACCAAGTTCGGCAAGAGCGAGGGCAACGCCGTCTGGCTCGACCCGGCGCTCACGAGCCCCTATGCCTTCTACCAGTTCTGGCTCAATACCGACGATTCCGATGTGATCCAGAGACTCAAGATCTTCACCTTCCAAGGGAGGGTGGAAATCGACCGCCTTGCCGCGGCGGTCGCGGCCGAGCCGTTCCGCCGCGAGGCCCAGCGGGCGCTCGCGCTGGAGGTCACGACCCTGGTGCACGGAGCGGATGCCACGCAGGCGGCGATCGCGGCATCCGCTGCCCTCTTCGGCCAGGGCGAACTCGACCGGCTGGATGCTTCGACGCTCGAAGCGGCCCTGCGTGAGCTCCCCAACACCACGACCACCGAGAGCACGCCGGTGGTCCAGCTGCTCTTCGACACAGGGCTCGCCAGCAGTCTCAGCGAATCACGCCGGGCGATCGAGCAGGGTGGGGTCTACCTCAACAACGCCAAGGTCACGGATGCTGCGGTCACGCTCGAGGGCAATGCCCTGCCGGGCGGTATGGCCGTGCTCCGCCGGGGCAAGAAGACCCTCGCCGGCATCTTCATCGAATAGCGTCCGGGTCGACGACGCGCGGCATTCGGTCGACAACCCCGTATTCGCGGGCGACACGCCCGGGCTGCAGATGTGATTTGACCGACCCCCGATAGACACGTAATCTTCTTTCTTGTCACCCCAAAGGTTCGGAAAGCGGAAGAGCTTACCGGCTTCAAGAGGGACACAATCTAAGTCAAACAGCGGTCAATCCCTTGCAGATGACCGTCTTCAGATCTTATGATGAGTAACCCACCTCGTGAGTATGTCGAAGTGATTCGGCGCGCGCTTTTCAAGCCGCACCGGTCGATTTGACAAGCAGCGCGAAGGTGGTAAGTTAGACAAGTTGCCCGGCGCGAGAGCGAGGGTGACAAACACAAGCTTTACAGCAGCCAGACAGTGCCTTTCAGGCGCGTCCAGGCCGCGAAAAGGTATGGCCCTGGGTAGAAGCCGCAAGGTGAAAACCAGGAGCATCCGATCCTTGAGAACTCAACAGCGTGCACAATGTCAAATGCCAAAAACCCGTATGCGGTGTAGCCGGTTTCTAACCGTCGAACCGCATCGGATTCCTTTGGAAAAGATATAAAACAACAAAGCAAGTCAGTCCGGATTTATTCGGTTTGGTTTGTTCTTGTCAGTTTCAAACTTGCAACCTGTCCGCCCATTCCGGTGGCTGGTTGCACTAGATGTGCCGTTCGACTTCGGTCGTTCGTGCAATCAAACATTTACGGAGAGTTTGATCCTGGCTCAGGATGAACGCTGGCGGCGTGCTTAACACATGCAAGTCGAACGATGAAAGGGAGCTTGCTCCCTGGATTAGTGGCGAACGGGTGAGTAACACGTGAGTAACCTGCCCTTGACTCTGGGATAAGCACTGGAAACGGTGTCTAATACCGGATACGAACTTCAGCCGCATGGCTAGGAGTTGGAAAGAATTTCGGTCAAGGATGGACTCGCGGCCTATCAGCTAGTTGGTGAGGTAATGGCCCACCAAGGCGACGACGGGTAGCCGGCCTGAGAGGGTGACCGGCCACACTGGGACTGAGACACGGCCCAGACTCCTACGGGAGGCAGCAGTGGGGAATATTGCACAATGGGCGCAAGCCTGATGCAGCAACGCCGCGTGAGGGACGACGGCCTTCGGGTTGTAAACCTCTTTTAGTAGGGAAGAAGCGAAAGTGACGGTACCTGCAGAAAAAGCACCGGCTAACTACGTGCCAGCAGCCGCGGTAATACGTAGGGTGCAAGCGTTATCCGGAATTATTGGGCGTAAAGAGCTCGTAGGCGGTTTGTCGCGTCTGCTGTGAAAACTGGGGGCTCAACCCCCAGCCTGCAGTGGGTACGGGCAGACTAGAGTGCGGTAGGGGAGATTGGAATTCCTGGTGTAGCGGTGGAATGCGCAGATATCAGGAGGAACACCGATGGCGAAGGCAGATCTCTGGGCCGTAACTGACGCTGAGGAGCGAAAGCATGGGGAGCGAACAGGATTAGATACCCTGGTAGTCCATGCCGTAAACGTTGGGAACTAGATGTAGGGTCCATTCCACGGATTCTGTGTCGCAGCTAACGCATTAAGTTCCCCGCCTGGGGAGTACGGCCGCAAGGCTAAAACTCAAAGGAATTGACGGGGGCCCGCACAAGCGGCGGAGCATGCGGATTAATTCGATGCAACGCGAAGAACCTTACCAAGGCTTGACATATACCGGAAACGGCTGGAAACAGTCGCCCCGCAAGGTCGGTATACAGGTGGTGCATGGTTGTCGTCAGCTCGTGTCGTGAGATGTTGGGTTAAGTCCCGCAACGAGCGCAACCCTCGTTCTATGTTGCCAGCACGTAATGGTGGGAACTCATAGGAGACTGCCGGGGTCAACTCGGAGGAAGGTGGGGATGACGTCAAATCATCATGCCCCTTATGTCTTGGGCTTCACGCATGCTACAATGGCCGGTACAAAGGGCTGCAATACCGCAAGGTGGAGCGAATCCCAAAAAGCCGGTCTCAGTTCGGATTGGGGTCTGCAACTCGACCCCATGAAGTCGGAGTCGCTAGTAATCGCAGATCAGCAACGCTGCGGTGAATACGTTCCCGGGCCTTGTACACACCGCCCGTCAAGTCATGAAAGTCGGTAACACCCGAAGCCAGTGGCCTAACCGCAAGGAAGGAGCTGTCGAAGGTGGGATCGGTAATTAGGACTAAGTCGTAACAAGGTAGCCGTACCGGAAGGTGCGGCTGGATCACCTCCTTTCTAAGGAGCACGTGCTGCTCGCTCTGTATACAGGCGAACAAAGCAGCCAAGCCATTTCGGAGGCATACGTTCTCCGGTGGCGCTCATGGGTGGAACATTGACATTGTGACCAGGACGAAGATCCGTCAAGCCAGTACAACCGCTGTTTACAGCGGTTAGGAAAACTTCGGATCCCACACCCTGGTCTTCTGCACGCTGTTGGGTCCTGAGGGACCGGGCCGGCCTTCCCTTCGGGGTGGCCGGATACCGACCTCTGGACCCACTGGTGACTTCGTCTTCGGACGCGAGTCACCACGGTCTTGGACTTCGATCCCTGGCGAACTACCGGCCCATCATTACTGATGACACGGCAAGCACAGGTAAGACGAAGTACCGCCCGTACTTTGAGAACTACACAGTGGACGCGAGCATCTTAGAGACTGCCCGTCAAAATGGTTGGCGACTTCGGTCGTCTTCCGCCTTGACGGGTTGATCTCTTCAATAAAGATCTAGCAAGCGTTGTTAATTCAACGCATTTGCTGGTTCTTTGTGTAATTTTGTCATCAAGTTTCTAAGTGCAAACGGTGAATGCCTTGGCTTCTGGAGCCGAAGAAGGACGTATAAATCTGCGATAAGCCTCGGGGAGCTGATAATAGAGCTTTGATCCGAGGATCTCCGAATGGGGAAACCCCGCCAGGCGTAGCAATACGACCTGGTGACTTCCGCCTGAATATATAGGGCGGATAGAGGGAACGTGGGGAAGTGAAACATCTCAGTACCCACAGGAAGAGAAAGCAAAAGCGATTCCGTAAGTAGTGGCGAGCGAAACCGGAAGAGGCCAAACCGATCATGTGTGATAGCCGGCAGGCGTTGCATGGTCGGGGTTGCGGGACTTTTTAGCAGTTACTGCCGTACTGCAACAGTTACAACGCGATATAGACGAATGGCATTGAAAGGCCAGTCACAGAGGGTGCCAACCCCGTAGTCGAAATGTCGCAATGGCTGAAGAAGTATCCCAAGTATCACGGGGCCCGAGAAATCCCGTGTGAATCTGTCAGGACCACCTGATAAGCCTAAATACTCCCAGAAGACCGATAGCGGACAAGTACCGTGAGGGAAAGGTGAAAAGTACCCCGGGAGGGGAGTGAAATAGTACCTGAAACCGTTTGCATACAAACCGTTGGAGCCTCCTTAGTAGGGGTGACAGCGTGCCTTTTGAAGAATGAGCCTGCGAGTTAGTGCTCAGTGGCGAGGTTAACCCGAGTGGGGTAGCCGTAGCGAAAGCGAGTCTGAATAGGGCGAAATAGTCGCTGGGTCTAGACCCGAAGCGAAGTGATCTATCCATGGCCAGGTTGAAGCGACGGTAAGACGTCGTGGAGGACCGAACCCACTTCAGTTGAAAATGGAGGGGATGAGCTGTGGATAGGGGTGAAAGGCCAATCAAACTTCGTGATAGCTGGTTCTCTCCGAAATGCATTTAGGTGCAGCGTTGCGTGTTTCTTGCCGGAGGTAGAGCTACTGGATAGCTGATGGGCCCCAAAAGGTTACTGACGTTAGCCAAACTCCGAATGCCGGTAAGTGAGAGCGCAGCAGTGAGACGGTGGGGGATAAGCTTCATCGTCGAGAGGGAAACAACCCAGACTACCAACTAAGGTCCCAAAGCGTGTGCTAAGTGGGAAAGGATGTGGAGTTGCATAGACAACCAGGAGGTTGGCTTAGAAGCAGCCACCCTTGAAAGAGTGCGTAATAGCTCACTGGTCAAGTGATTCCGCGCCGACAATGTAACGGGGCTCAAGCACACCACCGAAGTTGTAGATTTCGTATAGTAGCCCGGCCCACTTGTGGGTCCAGGCGTACGGAGTGGTAGGAGAGCGTCGTGTGGCGAGTGAAGCGGCGGTGTAAACCAGCCGTGGACGCCACACGAGTGAGAATGCAGGCATGAGTAGCGAAAGACGGGTGAGAAACCCGTCCTCCGAAAGAACAAGGGTTCCAGGGCCAGGCTAATCCGCCCTGGGTAAGTCGGGACCTAAGGCGAGGCCGACAGGCGTAGTCGATGGACAACGGGTTGATATTCCCGTACTGACGAAGAACCGCCCAAGATAATCCAGTAATGCTAAGCATCTGAATCCCCTAGATGGATCCCTTCGGGGTGAAGCGTGGGGCCTAGCGTGCGACCCTATGCTGGTGCGTTTAGCGTATTAACAGGTGTGACGCAGGAAGGTAGCTGAGCCGGGCGATGGTTGTCCCGGTCTAAGGATGTAGGGCGAACGATAGGCAAATCCGTCGTTCACATAGCCTGAGACCCGATGGGTAGTCCTCACGGACGAAATCAGTGATCCTATGCTGCCAAGAAAAGCATCGACGCGAGGTTCAAGTCACCCGTACCCCAAACCGACTCAGGTGTTCAGGTAGAGAATACCAAGGAGATCGAGAGAATCGTGGTTAAGGAACTCGGCAAAATGCCCCCGTAACTTCGGGAGAAGGGGGGCCCGCGGTGTGAAAGGACTTGCTCCTGGAGCACCATACGGCCGCAGAGACCAGTGGGAAGCGACTGTTTACTAAAAACACAGGTCCGTGCCAAGTCGCAAGACGATGTATACGGACTGACGCCTGCCCGGTGCTGGAAGGTTAAGAGGAACGGTTAGCCGCAAGGCGAAGCTGAGAATTTAAGCCCCAGTAAACGGCGGTGGTAACTATAACCATCCTAAGGTAGCGAAATTCCTTGTCGGGTAAGTTCCGACCTGCACGAATGGCGTAACGACTTCCCAGCTGTCTCAACCGCGAACTCGGCGAAATTGCACTACGAGTAAAGATGCTCGTTACGCGCAGAAGGACGGAAAGACCCCGTGACCTTTACTACAGCTTGGTATTGGTGTTCGGAGTGGCTTGTGTAGGATAGGTGGGAGACTTTGAAGCTTGGACGCTAGTTCAGGTGGAGTCATTGTTGAAATACCACTCTGGTCACTTTGGATATCTAACTACGAACCGTAATCCGGTTCTGGGACAGTGCCTGGTGGGTAGTTTAACTGGGGCGGTTGCCTCCTAAAAAGTAACGGAGGCGCCCAAAGGTTCCCTCAATCTGGTTGGCAATCAGATGTCGAGTGTAAGTGCACAAGGGAGCTTGACTGTAAGACTGACAAGTCGAGCAGGGACGAAAGTCGGGACTAGTGATCCGGCAGTGGCTTGTGGAAGCGCTGTCGCTCAACGGATAAAAGGTACCTCGGGGATAACAGGCTGATCTTGCCCAAGAGTCCATATCGACGGCATGGTTTGGCACCTCGATGTCGGCTCGTCGCATCCTGGGGCTGGAGTAGGTCCCAAGGGTTGGGCTGTTCGCCCATTAAAGCGGTACGCGAGCTGGGTTTAGAACGTCGTGAGACAGTTCGGTCCCTATCCTCTGCGCGCGCAGGAAATTTGAGAAGATCTATCCCTAGTACGAGAGGACCGGGATGGACGAACCTCTGGTGTGTCAGTTGTTCCGCCAGGAGCACCGCTGATTAGCTACGTTCGGAATGGATAACCGCTGAAAGCATCTAAGCGGGAAGCCAGCTTCAAGATGAGATTTCCATGACTTAGGTCGAGAGGCTCGCAGCTAGACTACTGCGTTGATAGGCGGGATGTGGAAGTGGGGACTAAAGACCCATGGAGCTGACCCGTACTAATAAGCCGATAACTTGATAACACTTTTCTTCCCATCCTGGGCCCGTGAGGGTACCGGTGGGAATGAGATGCTCTGCGTCCACTGAGTGGTTCCCGATGTACGGTCGGGAATCAGCACGCTGTGCTTGCTACTGAGCAAGGCAGCTGGCTAATTCGAAACCTATATCCATAGTGTTTCGGCGGCCATAGCGAGAGGGAAACGCCCGGTCACATTCCGAACCCGGAAGCTAAGACTCTCTGCGCCGATGGTACTGCAAGGGGGACCTTGTGGGAGAGTAGGACACCGCCGGACTTCTTTGTAAGATAGCCACCCACCGCGTTTAATAGACGCGGTTGGGTGGCTATTTTGCTTTAACGAGCGCGTGCTTTAACGAGCGCGTGCTGTACCCATAACTTCACCAGTGACTACAGATCCAGGGGTAATTCGTGTCCGAATTCGGAGATCGCTCCAAGCGCCCGGGCGAACGGCCCGCCGGCTCGCGTCCGGACGCCGGACGCCCGCAGCGGGGAGCTCCCGTCGGTGGTCGACCACCCCGCCCAACGGGCTCACAGGGCGACCGCCCGCAGCGCGGCAGGCCCGACGCCGATCTTTCGAAGAACCCCCGGGAGCGTCGCCCGGGCGCGGGCTACCAGGGCCGCTCCGCACAGGAGATCGAGGACCGCGACCCCTTCGGCACCAAGTCCGTGCGTTCGCGGCATGATGATCCGCTGATCCCCGACGACGTGCAGCCGAAGGACCTCGACCGTGTCGCCCGTGCCCAGCTGAAAACGCTGAGCAAGGAGAACGCGGATGGGGTGGCCCAGCACCTGGCGATGGTCGCCCGCCTAATCGACACCGACCCGACCCTCGCGCACGCCCATGCGGTATCCGCCGCTCGTCGCGCCGGCCGCATCGCCGTCGTACGGGAGACCCTCGCCATCACGGCCTATTCGATCGGAGACTTCGCTCTCGCATTGCGAGAGCTCAGGACCTACCGGCGCATCTCCGGCCGGGACGACCAGCTGCCGCTGATGGTGGACAGCGAGCGCGGGCTCGGACGCCCGGATCGCGCGCTCGAGCTTGGGCGCTCCGTGCCCCGATCGTCCCTGTCGGTGGACGTGCAGGTGATGCTGGCCATAGCCATGTCGGGCGCGCGCCTCGACCTGGGACAGACGGATGCCGCCCTCGACGAGCTGCAGATCCCGCAGCTCGACCCGAACACCGCGTTCTCGTGGAGTCCGGCCCTGTTCGACGCCTACGCCGCCGTGCTCGAGGACCTCGGCCGCACAGACGAGGCGGAGGTCTGGTGGGAGCGTTCCGATCGGGCGACCGACGCAATCGACACCGGTGCCCGCGAGCCGGAAGACGACGTGATCGAGATCGTCGAAGAAGACGCCGACGAAGAAGACGCAGTCGAACAAGACACAGACGAAGAAGACACAGATCAGAACCACACGGGCGCCGACGACGCTCAGAGCGATGAGGTAACCGAGGATGGCGCTGTTCCCGCGGAAGAAGAGCCGCTCGTTGACTGAGCGCACACCGCTCGACGGAGTGGACCTGGTGCTCGCCGACCTCGATGGCGTTGTGTACACGGGCGACTCGGCGATCGATTACGCCGTCGAGAGCCTCAACGCCGCCGGCGAGACCCGGCGCATCGGGTACCTGACCAACAACGCCTCCCGTACCGCAGCATCCGTCGCGGGCCATCTGGCGAGCCTCGGCCTCTCCGCGGTCGAGGACGACGTCGTCACCTCCCCTCAGGCGGCGGTGCGGCTGCTCGCGGAGCTGGTGCCGGCCGGGGCAACTGTTCTCGTCGTCGGCGGGGACGGCCTCACGAGCGTTGTCGAGGCCGCGGGGTTCGTCGTGACGCGCTCCGCGCTCGACAGTCCCGCTGCGGTCATCCAGGGGTTTTCTCCCGATGTCGGCTGGAAAGACCTCGCCGAGGCATCCTTCGCGCTGAACGACGACAGCGACCGCCCCTGGGTGGCGACGAACACCGACTGGACGATCCCGGTCGCCCGTGGAGTCGCGCCCGGCAACGGCACCCTCGTCGGCGCCGTACACAACGCGGTAGGACGCCTGCCGGTCGTCGCGGGCAAGCCCGAGGTGGCGATCTTCGAAGAGGCGGTGCGTCGGTTCGGTGGGGTGAAGCCGCTCTTCATCGGGGACCGGTTGGATACCGATATCCTCGGCGCGAACCGGGCCGGTATGCACTCGGCGCTCGTGCTCACCGGTATCGACCGGCGCAAGCAGGCCCTCGCCGCCCCTGCGAAATCCCGCCCCACCTACCTCCTCGGCGACCTGCGCGAGTTGGCCGAGCCCTACCCGGAGGCGGTGCAGACAACGGATCCTCGGAGCGGCGACACGGTGGTCACAGTCGGCACATCGGCCGTGCGGCTCGCAAAGACTGTCGTGACCGTCGAGCGCGCCGGAGACCGGCCGATCGACCTGCTTCGCGCCGCGACGTCGCTCATCTGGGGATCCGGGCTGCCGATCTACGGCCTCGAAGTCGCGCCCGAGCTGTACACGTGAGGGTAGCGTTGGACTATGGCCGCTGACTTGAACGCCGAGACTCCCGTCGCCTCCGGGGATGACGCTAGTGCGCTCCTGCCTCGCCTCCGCGTGATCGAGGACCAGCCGCTCGAATCCCGGGCGGCGGCGTTCGTGCAGATCCACGACCGGTTGCAGGCCACCCTCGAGGGGTCGATCCGCGACGGCCGTGACGGTGTTCGAGACGCTGTTCGAGAAGGCGGACTCGACTCGTCGAACACCCATGGCTGAGGCGCGACTGGATGCCGCTTTGGCCGAGCGGGGAATCGCCCGTTCCCGCACGCACGCGGCGCGACTGATCACCGACGGATCTGTCACCGTAGACGGTCGAACCGTGATCAAGCCTTCCGCCCGGGTCGGTGACGACCAGGTACTGGCGCTCACGGCCATCGACCACTACGTCAGCCGCGCGGCGCACAAACTCCTCGCCGCCCTCGATGCGTTCGGGGTGACGGTCACCGGGCGCATCGCGCTCGACGTCGGGGCCTCGACCGGCGGTTTCACCCAGGTGCTGCTTGAGCGGGGTGCCGTGTCGGTCGTGGCCCTCGATGTCGGGCACGGCCAGCTCGATCCGTTCATCGGCAACAACCCTGCCGTCACGGTGATCGAGGGCTTCAACGCCCGGGAACTCACCGTTCCGACGCTGGATGCCGCTGCCGGCCATGCCGTTCGGGCCGACATCGTCGTCGCTGACCTCTCGTTCATCTCCCTGACCACGGTGTTGCCCGCCCTGGTGGCCACCGTCGGAACGGCGGCCGACTACATCTTGCTCATCAAGCCGCAGTTCGAAGTGGGCCGGACGGGCGTGAAAGAGGGGATCGTGCACGATCCCGGGTTGCGCGCGGACGCGATCAGCGACGTGCTCTGGGCGGCCTGGGACCTGGGGCTCCCGACGGCAGGTCTCATCTCCTCACCAATCCTCGGTGCGGCGGGAAACCAAGAGTATCTGGTCTGGTTCAGCACGCTCTCGGGCAGCAATCCGACAGAATGGAGAGAGCGGGTTCTCGCCCTCTCCCGACCGTCGGCCACCTGAAGACTCGACGCCCCGAAACCTGGACATCCCGAACAAGCGCAAGGAGAGACAGTGTCCGAACGCTTCATGCTCGTGGTCGCCCACACCGGACGGCAGGACTCGCTCGATGCCGCGGTGACCGTCTCGCGCCAGTTGCTCGCTGCCGGCGTGACTCCGGTGATGAAGGCCGACGAGCATGATGACGTGCTGGCGAACGCCCCCGAACTCGGAGCGATGGCGGTGCTCGGCGAGACCGTCACCGTCGCCGACGTCGAACTGGCGATCGTGCTTGGCGGAGACGGCACGATCCTTCGCGCTGCAGAGTTGACGAGAGGATGCGCGGCACCCCTCCTCGGGGTGAACCTCGGCCACGTCGGCTTCCTCGCCGAGAGTGAGCGCGACAACCTCACCGATACGGTGCGGCGCGCCCTCGACCGGGACTACGAGGTCGAGGAGCGGATGACCCTCGCCGTGCGGGTGAAGGTCGACGCAGAGGTCATCTACGAGACCTGGGCCCTCAACGAGGCCACGGTCGAGAAGGCCAGCCGGGAGCGGATGCTCGAGGTGGTCATCGAGGTCGACGGCCGACCGCTGTCGTCGTTCGGCTGCGATGGAGTGGTGATGTCGACGCCGACGGGATCCACCGCGTACTCGTTCTCCGCGGGGGGACCGATCGTCTGGCCCGAGCTCGAAGCGATGCTGCTCGTGCCCCTCAGCCCCCACGCGCTGTTCGCGCGGCCGCTCGTGGTGGGTCGCGAGTCGGTGTTCGCCGTCGAGGTGCTCGCGCGCACGCAGGGCACCGGGGTGCTGTGGTGCGACGGCCGCCGCACCCACGACCTGCCACCCGGGGCGAGGGTGATCGTTCGTCGCTCGCCGGTACCGGTGCGCCTCGCGCGATTGCATCGCGGGCCGTTCACCGACCGGCTGGTCAACAAGTTCCACCTTCCGACCAGTGGCTGGCGCGGCCCCGGGGAAGGTACCAGCGCGTGATCGAAGAGATCTTCATCCGCGACCTCGGGGTGATCGGTGAGGCGAGGCTCCCTCTCGGTCCCGGGTTCACCGCGATAACGGGCGAGACCGGTGCCGGCAAGACGATGGTGGTCACCGCGCTCGGACTGTTGCTCGGCGATCGCTCCGACAGCTCGGTGCTGCGCCAGGGCAGCGGTGCGGCCGTGGTCGAGGGGCGCTGGCTCGTCGATTCGGATGGTGCCGTCGCCGAGCGTGTCCGTGACGCTGGGGGAGACCTCGACGACGGCGAGTTGATCCTCGCACGGTCGGTCTCGCCGGAGGGACGCAGTCGTGCCACAGTCGGCGGCCGCACGACACCGGTGGGCGTGCTCGCCGAACTCGGCGAGCAGCTTGTGGTGGTGCACGGCCAGTCCGACCAGGTGCGGCTGCGGTCGGCCACTGCTCAGCGCGAGGCGCTCGACCGCTTCGCCGGACCGGCGCTGTCGACTGTTCTCGACGACTACCAGGCGACCTATCGGCGCTGGCAGGCGAACCAGGGTGAACTCGATGTGATCGTGGCGGAACAGGATGCCCGGGAGAACGAGGCCGCCGAGCTGCGCCTGGCGATGACGGAGATCGAGGCGGTCGCACCCCAGCCCGGTGAGGACATCGAGCTCGCCGAGCGGGCAGATCGACTGACCAACCTCGAGGACCTGCGGCTCGCGGCATCCGAGGCCCATGAGCTCGTTTCATCCGAGGATCTGATAGACCCGCGGGATGCGCTCGGGCTGTTGGATTCGGCCCGTCGCCAGCTCGAGCGGGTCGCCGGCCACGACGCGACGCTCTCGCCGATCGTCGAGGCGCTTGCCAGCGCGAGCTACCTCGTCGCGGATGTCTCCTCCCAGCTCTCGAGCTACCTCGGCGATCTGGACGCCGACAGCGCCCGCGAGCTCGAGGTCGTGCAGGACCGGCGTTCGGAACTCGGCGAGATCAGCCGCAAATACGGTCCGACGCTCGATGAGGCGATCGCCTACCTCGACCGCGGAAGCGCGCGCCTTCTCGAACTGGACCAGGACTCCGACCGTATCGACAGGCTTCGCCGGGAGGTGGAGGCCGACCGTGCCGCCGTCGTCGAGCTCGCCGACGAGCTGAGCCGCGTGCGCAGCGAATTCGGACGCCAACTGGGGGAGCGGGTGAGTGAGGAGCTCGCGGCCCTTGCGATGCCGAACGCCCGGCTGACCGTCGAGGTGACCGATCGGCAGGACTTCGGGCTCAGTGGTCGGGATGCCGTCGCGATCCTGCTCGCCCCGCACCCGGGGGCGGAGCCTCGCTCGCTCGCTCGCGGCGCATCCGGGGGAGAGCTCTCCCGGGTGATGCTCGCGATCGAGGTCGTGATCGCCGGCAACGATCCCGTGCCGACCTTCATCTTCGACGAGGTGGATGCCGGTGTCGGCGGCGCATCGGCGATCGAGATCGGCCGTCGCCTTGCGCGGCTCTCGCGGAGCGCCCAGGTGATCGTCGTGACCCATCTCGCCCAAGTCGCCGCCTTCTCCACCAACCACCTTCGCGTCGTCAAGGACAGCGATGGTGCGGTGACCGCATCGAGCGTGCAGCAGCTTAAGGGCGAGGAACGGATCGAGGAGATGGCCCGGTTGCTCTCCGGCCTCAGCGGCTCCGAGACCGGCCTCCAGCACGCGCGCGAGCTCATCGAGACGGCACGCAGCCTCGACGCCGAATCGCCTGAGACCTCGCGCTAGACCTCGAGTTCGACCCGAACGCCGCGCGGGGTGTTCGCGAGGACTCCGGTGCCCTCGAAGGCCGCCTCGAGCTGTTCTCGTGTGTGGCTGAAGTGGGTCCAGTCCTCGGTGTGCAGGCCGACGACCAGTCGCGCGCCGAGCGCCGCCGCTGCCCTCGCGGCATCGGTCGAGTTGAGGGTAAGGTCGGCGTCGATCTCATCTACCCTGGCCGCCCCGGCGAAGAGGATGGCGATGTCGACGGGCGCGAAGCGGTCGGCGATCTGCTGCACGAGCGGAAGCGAGGCGTTGTCGCCGCTCACGTAAATGGTCGGTTCGCCCTCGGACTCGAGGATGAATCCGATGACCGGGCCGACATCCGGTTCTGATCCGGGAGGTCCGTGCAGTGCGGGCATGGCAGTGATGGTCACTGCACCGAAGTCGTGGCTCTCCCAGTTGTCGAGTCCGATCACGCTTCCACCGAACAGGTCGCCGGCAGCCTGGCGCGTGCTCAGCGTCGGGATGCCCTGAGCGATGAGCTCGAGGCCCTCCCAGTCGAGGTTGTCCTTGTGTCCGTGATGCGAGAGCAGGACGAGGTCCACCGTCCCGAGATCTTCGCGAGCGATCGCCGGACCAGTGGTCTTCACCAGGGTCGTCTCCTCCGGATCCTCATAGACCTGGGGGGCGTCGAAGGTGGGATCGGTGACGATCCGCAGGCCGGCATACTCGAGAAGGGCGGTGGGACCGCCGATGAACGTGATTGCTGTCTTGGGCACAGAGCGAGCCTACGCTTGAGACATGGCGGAACGACTCGTGGATGCTGTGAGCCCCTACCTTCGCTCGCACGCGGCGAACCCGGTGGACTGGTTCCCCTGGGGCGACGCGGCATTCGCCGAAGCGCGTCGACGCGATGTGCCCGTGCTGGTCTCGATCGGGTATTCGACCTGCCACTGGTGCCACGTGATGTCGCGCGAGAGTTTCAGTGATCCGGCGATCGCAGCCCAACTGGCACACGGCTATGTTGCGATCAAGGTCGACCGGGAGGAGCATCCCGATGTCGATGCCAGTTACCTCGCGGCCGCCGGCGCTTTCACTGAGAACCTGGGCTGGCCTCTCAACGTCTTCGTCACGCCGGCGGGCAAAGCCTTCTACGCGGGGACCTACTGGCCGCCGGTGGCCGTGGGGGAGTCGCCGTCGTTCGGGCAGGTGCTCGATGCGGTGACGGATGCGTGGACCTCCCGACGCGTCGAAGTCGAGCGCACTGCCGGCGCGATCGCCGACGCGCTGCGGGACTCGGCCGGATCCCGGAAGACGCCGGCGACGGTCACCGCGCCGGCAGGGGAGCTTCTCTCCGCCGCGGTAGACGAGCTTTGCGGCTATGAAGATCAGGAGTTCGGTGGATTCGGCGGCGCACCGAAGTTCCCGGTGGCGCCCGTGCTGCTCTTCCTGCTCGAGCGCGCGGCCGGAGGGGACGCCCGCTCCCTCGCGCTTGCCACCCGTTCGCTCGCCGCTCTCGGTGGGCGAGACCTGACGGCCGACCTCCCCTTCGCCGCGCTGCGCGACCGGGTGGACGGCGGATTCTTCCGCTACGCGACCCGGCGTGACTGGAGCGATCCGCACTACGAACGGATGCTCTACGACAACGCCCAACTGCTCGCCGCGTTCACCAGGCTCGCGCAGCTCGATGCAGACTCGCGGCAGTGGGCCATCGAAATCGCGGAAGGGATCGCCGGCTTCCTGATCGAGGTGCTCGAACAGCAGGGCGGTGGGTTCGCCTCCGCCCAGGACAGCGAGAGCACCGTCGACGGGGAGCGGCTCGAGGGGGCATACTTCGCCCTCGGCGCGGCGGGCCGCGTGGGGCAGGAGCCTCCGGCACTCGACGCAAAGGTTCTCACCGGCTGGAACGGACTCGCGATCGGTGCCCTCGCCGTGGCGGGGTTCGCGCTCGGTCGGGATCCGTGGATCTCCGCGGCCCGGCGTGCCGCCGACGCCGTGATCGAACGGCACCTTCGACCCGATGGGACCCTGGTGCGGGCATCCATCGGCGCCCGGGTGTCTACCGCGCAGGCCACACTGGAGGACTACGGGATGCTTGCCTCCGGCCTTCTCGACCTCGCCCTGGCGTGCGGGGAAGCATCGTACGCGGGTGTCGCGCGCACGCTGGCGGACCGCACTCTCCACGAGGCCGGGGCCGGTGTCTTCGGTGTGCCGGGAGGGGCGGACCCCGTGCTCGCAGCGCAGGGCACGGCCATCGAGCACGACCCTTCTGAGGGAGCGTATTCCTCGGGCCTGAGCGCCATGGCGCGGGCCTGCGCCTCGCTGTACCTGGTGACGGGCGACCGGAGGTACCGGGAGGCCGCGGACCGCGAGATCCGACAGCTGCTGCCGTTCGCGGCGGCGCGGCCGGTGTCGTTCGGGGCGACGCTCGCGGTGGCATCCGCTCTCTCGGGCGCCATCGTGCAACTGGTGGTGGTGAGCGGTGACGCCGGCTCCGAGCTGACCGCCGAAGCTCGGAGCCTGTATCGCAGCGGCATGATCACCGCCATCGCGACCCCTGCCCAGTCGGCCGAGTTTGCCAGGGCCGGGTTCGAACTCTTCGCCGGGCGACAGCGTGAGGCGGCCTATCTCTGTCGCGACTTCGTCTGCCGGCTGCCCATCGACGACGCAAGAGACCTCGCCGCAGCCCTCGGTCAGTCGGGCTGAACCGAGGCGCCTTCCTCTGCCGGCGACCTCGTCGGCACGACGGTGGCGACACGGCCATTGGCCGATCGCTCGATCACGACACAGAGCCACGCCCAGCCGACCGCGAGGGCGAGCTGGCCGATCACCCCCACCGGGAAGTAGATGTGCGCCTGAAGGAACAGAATCGAGCCCAGGATCACGAGCACCGACGGTGGCACTGCGGCGGCGCGGAAACGCACTATGGCGGTGATCGCCGCGATCGTGGTGGCGGCGATGAAGGCGATGCTCCCCACCTCCCCGAGATGGTTACCGAGCCCGAACACGGTGCCGGTCGCCATCCCCATGCCGTCGACCTTGAGTCCACCCGCGCCGATTCCCGCTAGCACGTCGAGCGCGGTGTAGAACGCCGCATAGAGGAAAGCGAGCACGCCGACGATCCAGGCGACAACGGCGCCGGCGCCACGCGCGACGATCCAGGGGGCGATGGCCAGAAGGGGGAAGATCGGCAGGATCGCGATGTGCAGGTTCCGCCAGTATTCGGCCGATGACGCGGTGAGATGCATCGGGTGGGTGACTCCGATCGCGGCGAGCACGAGCGGCGGAAGGGCGACGGTCACGAGGACGAGAGCGGAGCGCGCAGACATGGCGTCATGCTACGTGACCAGACTGGACTGTCCGCTGCGGCCGCTCAGTCGCGCGGTGCGGCCGTGCTCGAACGCACGATGAGCTCGAACGGCAGCGGCACGCGGAGCGAGGGCTCCTGCGACCGTGCTGGATCGAGCCCGGCGATGAGGATCTCGGCGGCGAGCTCGCCCTGCCCCGTCGGGAACTGGGCGACGGTCGTGAGCTGGAAGAAGTCCGCGAGCTCATGATCGTCGATGCCGACGATCGAGACGTCCCGGGGAATCGCGAGACCGAGGTCACGTGCGGCCAGGATGGCGCCGATCGCGATCTCGTCGCAGGCAGCGAAGATCGCGGTGGGGCGGTGGTGCGGATGCCCGAGCACCTGTTTCGCTCGTGCGTAGCCGCCGGCGATGGTGAAGTCGGCGGGGATCATCGATTCGGCGGAGACCGGGAGGCTTGCGGCGGCCATTGCCTGCTCGAAGCCGGCCCGCCGGTGGCTGCCGATGTGGAAGTCGGTGTCGTTCTCCGCGGACCCGCCGATGTGGAAGATCGAGCTGTGGCCGAGCATGAGGAGGTGCTCTGTGGCGAGGCGGGCGATCGCCATCTCGTCTATCTCGAGCGAAGGGACCCCCGCGAGAGGACCGCCGACCCCGACGAGAGGCTTGTCGAGGGCCAGGAGGCCGGAGATCTCGGCGTCGGTGAGTTCCAGCGCGACCGCGATCACGGCGTCCACACGACGGCGCCGAAGGAAGTGGTCGAAGACGCTTCGGCGTTCTTCGCCTCCTCCGCTCAGGTTGTAGAGGGTGAGGTCGTACCCGTGGCGCAGCAGGGCGCGCTCGGCGCCCTCGACCACCGAGGAGAAGAACCAGCGATTGAGGTGGGGCACGACGACACCCACGTTGCGGGTACGACCCGAGGCGAGGCTCGATGCGTTGGACGACACCACGTAGTGGAGCTCGTGGGCCGCGGACTCCACCCTGGCGCGCGCCTCGGCCGAGACGGGCCCGTTGCCGCTGAGCGCCCGCGAGACAGTGGCCGCCGAGACCCCGGCTCGTCGTGCGACCTCATCGATGCCGACCATGGCCCAACGCTACTCGACCGTGCAGAATGTCACGGCACTGACACCGAGGACCTGTGCCGGTGCGAAAGTGCCGGTCACCGCCAGCCGGGCAACCAGTAGTGGAGCCTGGCGAAGATCTCGGGCACCTGCAGACCCGTCCAGATGGGATAGAAGAATGCGCTGACGAGCACGACGAGGAACACGAAAACGGTGACCACCCCGATTCCCCGGGTTCTGCGCCAGGTGGCATCGGTGCGAGTGCCGAGGATCAGGCCGATCACGAACACCAGGCCGAGGATCAGGTAGGGCTCGAAGACGATCGCATAGAACTGGAAGATGGTGCGGTCGGAGTACAGCAGCCAGGGGAGGTAGCCGGCGACGGTCCCCATGAGGATGAACCCGACGCGCCACTCCCGGTAACGAACGAGGCGGTAGACGAGGTAGAACAGGGCGGCGGTCGCCGCCCACCACAGGATGGGATTGGCGATGGAGGTGACGTACTCCGCGCAACTCGAGAAGCTGCATCCGCCCTGCCCCCGCACCTGGCCGACGTAGTAGAACGCCGTCGGCCGCACCAGGAACAGCCAGGTGAAGGGGTTCGCCGAATAGGGATGGGCGGAGTGCTCGTTGACGTTGAAGTCGTAGACGCTCGACTGATAGTGCAGAAAGCTCTGCACCGAGTGGGGTACCCAGGAGAAGAAGCCGGTGGCGGCATTTCCGGGCACTTCCGCCCAGTTGCGGTAGTAGCCGCCTCGCGTGATGAACCAGCCGGTCCAGCTCGCCAGGTAGGTGGCCAGTGCCAGCGGGATCGTGAGGAGAAAGGTGACCGGACCCTGCTTGACGATCGTGCCGGTGATCCAGAACGGAACGCCTGCCGCGCGTCTCGCCAAGGCATCGACGACCAGGGAATAGACGGCGAACGCCGCAAGGAAGTAGAGGCCGCTCCACTTGACGGCGGTCGCCGCACCGAACAGGATGCCCGCGGTGAGCAGCCAGGGGCGCCACCAGATCGCCGGCCCCCAGTCGATGCCGCGTCCGGCATCCGCTCGGCGTGCCAGCCAGAGTGAAAGTCGCCCGGCGCTCTGCGCCCTGTCGAGCAGGACGGCCCCGAATCCGAGCAGCGTGAAGATCATCACGAAGTTATCGAGCAGTGCGGTGCGCGAGAGCACGATCGCGTGCCCGTCGATCGCGAAAAGCCCGCCGGCGATGGTGGCGAGGAGGGTGGAATCGAAGAGCTTGCGGGCGATGATCACCAGCAGGAACACGGCGAGGATGCCCACGAGGGCGGTGCTGATGCGCCACCCGACCGTATCTTCGGCGCCGAACACGCGAAGGCCGAGCGCGATCATCCACTTGCCGAGGGGGGGATGCGCGACGTACGAACCGGCTTCGGTGTAGATGTCGACGTTGCCCGCGTTGAAGGACTGGTCGGCATTGTCGGGCCACGATGCCTCGTATCCGAGGTGCAGCAGCGTCCAGGCATCTTTCACATAGAAGGTCTCGTCGAACACGAGCGAGCGGGGATCCCCGAGTCGCACGAGGCGCAGCACGGCGGCGAGAATCGTGACCGCGATCGGCCCGCCCCAGTACCAGAGCGTCCGCACGCCGGGCCGGGAGAGCAGGCGACCCCACCAGTCGTCGAGCCGGGTGCCGGTCGGTTCGATCCACGCCGGTTCGGCTACCGGTGCCGACCGTGCGTCGACCACGGCGTCGAAGTCGGCGTCGGGTCTGGTCACAGGTGCAATGGTAACGAGGGTTCGCTGCAAGGATGGGCAGGTGATCATCCTCGCAGCGACTCCGATCGGCAACCTCGGTGACGCGTCCCGGAGGCTGGTAGAGGCGCTCGGCAACGCCGAGGTGATCGCCTCGGAGGATACGCGGGTCACTATCCACCTGATGCGCGCCCTCGGCATCGAGAACCGCCCCCGGCTGATCGCGCTGCACGAGCACAACGAGGTGGAGAAGGCCGGCGAGATCGCCGAGCTCGCCCGGGACACGGATGTTCTCGTGCTCACCGATGCCGGGATGCCGGCCATCAGCGACCCGGGATTCTCCATCGTGACGGCGGCAGCGGCGGCCGGAGTCACCGTCACGGCACTCCCGGGACCCTCGGCCGTGATCACGGCCCTCGCCCTCTCCGGCCTGCCGACGGACCGCTTCAGCTTCGAAGGTTTCCTGCCCCGCAAGGGCAGGCTCGCCTCGCTGCGCCAGCTCGCCCGCGAGCCGCGCACGATGGTGTTCTTCGAGTCGCCGAACCGGCTGGCGGATGCCCTCGGCGACATCGCGACGGCTTTCGGCCCCGGCCGCCGGGTGGCCGTCTGCCGCGAGCTCACCAAACTCTACGAAGAGGTGCGCCGGGGCACCGCAGCCGAACTCGTCGAGTGGGCGTCCCTCGGCGTGAAGGGCGAGATCTGCATCGTGGTGGAGGGTGGCGTCGTGCACGAGGTCGACCTCGATGCCGGTGTCGCGCAGGTGCAGGCGCTCGTGACGGCCGGGTCGAAGCTCAAGGACGCGGCATCCGAGGTGGCGGATGCGACCGGCCTCGGCAAGCGGGACCTCTACGAGGGCGCGCTCAAGGCGCGCTGACCCTCAGGACCCGTCGAGCGCTGCCCGCTGGGCGTCGCTCAGTGCGAGCTCCGCTGCGCCGGCGGAATCGGTGATCGACCCGGGCCGGCTCGCACCGGGGATCGGAATCACGCAGTGGCCGAGCGACAGCTCCCAGGCGAGGGCGACCTGCTGCGGGCTCACCGCGAGTTCGGCCGCGACCGCGGTAAAGGTGCTGCTGTCGTCGAAGACCTCGGAGCCCTGCCCGATTCCGCCAAGGGGACTCCACGGCAGGAAGGCGATCTCGTGGGCGACGCAGTAGTCGAGTTCGTTGCGGCTCGATCGGTAGGCGGGGGAGAACTGGTTCTGAACCGACACCAGGCGTCCGCCGAGCACATGGTCGGCAAGCGCGATCTGGGCGAGCGTGGCATTGGAGATGCCCGCCATGCGGATCACCCCTTCGTCGAGCAGCTCCCGCAGCGCGCCGATCGAGTCCTCATAGGGAACGCCGGGATCGGGGCGATGAAAGTGATAGAGCCCGATCGCGTCGACCCCGAGGCGAACGCAGGACTCACGCGCGGCCTTCTTCAAGTGGCCGGGAGTGCCGTTGCGATCCCAGGGGCCGCCGTCTCGAAACAGCAGTCCGCCCTTGGTGGCGACGAGCACCTCCTCGGTTCGACCACGCAGGGCCTCCGCGACGAGGAGCTCGTTGTGACCGGGCCCATCGGCCTCAGTCGTGTAGGCATCCGCGGTGTCGATGAAGGTGATGCCGGCATCCAGGGCGGCGTGGATGGTCGCGATCGATCGCTCGCGGTCTGGACGGCCGGGCAGCGAGAGCGGCATCGCGCCGAGTCCGATGGAGCTGACCTTCTGGTCTCCGATCCTGCGGTATTTCATGCGCCCAGCCTAGGTCGCACGCCCGATTCCGAGCGCGCACGCACTATTTTTGCTTAGTCTGTAAAATCTTCGATTCCCCCCTTGTGAGGGGTATTCAGGCGGGGTTACTGTCGCGATTGCGTCGTTTCCGGCGCGGTCGTTCTTCATTGGGGAAGGTTCAGCACTTGGATATTCGCGCGCGCAGAAGGCCGGGTTCTCGCAGGACACTCGGCATCGTGGCCACGGCCGCAACCGTCATCGCACTCTCACTCACCAGCGCCTCGGCAGCCTCGGCCGCCGATCGTGAGTCCTTCGCCGGATCGGTCCCCAAGTGGGCGACTTCCGCCAACGACGCCGGGGTCACCGCCGCGGACGAGACCGTCGAGGGCGAGATCTACCTGCCGCTTCGCGACCAGGCCGGTGCCGAGGCCCTCGCTACGGCCGCCTCGACTCCCGGTGCCCGCGGGTACCGCCAGTTTCTCTCCCCTCAGGCCTGGATCCAGCGATTCTCGCCCACCAAAGCCGACTCGGATGCCGTCGTCGCCTCCCTTACCACCAAGGGACTGACCATCAGCGCGGTGCCCGCCAGCCGCCAGTACGTGGTCTTCCGTGGCACGGCCGCCCAGGTCGCAGGCGCCTTCGCCACCACCCTGCACGACTACAACTACTCCGGGCAGGTGCTCTCGGCCCCGTCGAGCGCTCCCTCGGTACCCGCCGCACTCGCGGGCAAGGTATCGGGAATCAGTCTCGACCAGGCCAGATTCCTCACCCATCCCGATTCGATTAAACAGGGCGACCTGCCAGCAGGCGCGGACGCCCTCAGCCGGCAGGCTCCCACACCGTCGGCCATCGCCGCCAAGTGTTCGGTATACACCGGTGAGCACACCGTGACCGCCCCGGCCGCCTACGGCCAGACCACCTTCGACACCTTCAACTGCGGCTACGTCCCGTCACAGCTGCGCTCGGCCTACGGCGTGGACTCCCTCGCGAAGTCGGGGGTCAACGGCGCCGGCCAGACGGTCGCGATCATCGACGCCTACGCGTCGCCGTCCATCGTGGACGACGTGAACACCTACTCGGCCGCGCTCGGTGAGCCCGGCCTCACCGCCGCGAACTACTCCCAGATCGTGCCGACCCCCGCACAATTCGTCGACCAGGAGGCCTGCGGCTACCCGAGCGGATGGCAGGGAGAGCAGACGCTGGACGTCGAAGCCGTGCACGGCATCGCGACCGGCGCGAAGATCCTCTATGTCGGAGGCTTCAACTGCGGTGGCGGACTGGATGTCGCCCTCTCGAAGATCCTCGACAACAAGCTCGCGAACATCGTGAGCAACAGCTACGGCAACCTCGGCGAGGCGATCCCGGATGACGCGCTGAAGGGCGCGCAGAACCTGCACATCCAGGCGGCCGGCGAGGGCATCGGGCTCTACTTCTCGAGCGGTGACAACGGTGACGAGGTGGCGAACCTCGGCTACGCGTCGCCGGACTTCCCGGCATCCTCCCCGTACGTCACCTCGGTGGGAGGCACGAGCCTCGGCATCACCAAGGCCGGCAAGATCGCCTACGAGACCGGATGGGGCACCGCGGGCGACAAGATCAACCCGGCCGGCACCGCCTACCTCTCACCTCTTCCCGGCGACTTCTTCGGTGGCGCCGGGGGCGGCGTCAGTGCCGTCTTCGCGGCTCCGGCGTACCAGCGGGGAGTCGTTCCGACATCGCTCTCGCACGGTTTCCGGACCTCGCCGGACATCGCGGCGCTCGCCGACCCGTACACGGGATTCTCGGTCGGCATCCGTCCGATCATCGACGACGACACCCTCGCAGTCGGCGATTTCGAGCGCGACACCTATGGCGGAACCTCACTGGCTTCGCCCCTGACCGCCGCCCAGATCGCGATCGTGCAGCAGGCCACCCGTACGTCGATCGGGTTCGCGAACCCGACACTTTACGGGCTCGACCGCATCCTGCCGTTCTCGTTCCGCGACGTGCTTCCGCAGAACCCCACCAAGGCTCTGGTCTACACGAGCGCCACCAGTGGTAACAGCTACCTGATCAGCCTCGACCAGGACACGACGCTGAAGACCACGCGCAAGTACGACACCGTGACCGGCATCGGCGGGGTGACCTTCGGGTTGCTGTCGCTGCTGGCGGCGGGGCGCCACTAGCCGAACCGTGACGGACCGACGGCCCTGGCGAGCGATCGCCGGGGCCGTTCGCCTGTGATCCAAGGGCGGTTGTGCGCCTGCCGCGTAACGAAGACCCCGTGGCATCCGCCGCCAATTAGGATGATCGAATGCCCGCCGCTTCCGAGTCCGCCGACTCTTTCTACATCGCGACCCCCATCTTCTATGTGAACGATGTGCCGCACATCGGTCACGCGTACACCGAAGTCGCGGCCGACATGCTGGCGCGCTGGCACCGCCAGCGAGGCGACGACACCTGGCTTCTCACCGGCACCGACGAACACGGCCAGAAGATCCTGCGCACGGCCGTTGCGAACGACACCACTCCGAAGGAGTGGGCTGACAGGCTCGTCACGGATGCCTGGCTGCCGCTGCTGAAGACGATCAACATCGCCAACGACGACTTCATCCGTACAACGGACGAGCGCCACGAGAAGGCCGTCACGATCTTCCTCAAGAAGCTCCACGACGACGGATTCATCTACTCGGGCGAATACGAGGGCTATTACTGCGTCGGCTGCGAGGAATACAAGCAGATCGACGACCTCATGGAGACCGCGGATGGCGACTTCGCCGGCCAGCTGGTCTGCAAGATCCACGGTCGGCCCGTTGAAATCCTCAAAGAGAAGAACTACTTCTTCCGGATGAGCGACTTCCAGCAGAAGCTGCTGGACCTGTATGAGTCGCAGCCCGACTTCATCCAGCCGGAGAGCGTGCGCAACGAGATCATCTCCTTCGTGAAGCAGGGTCTCGACGACCTCTCGATCTCGCGGTCGAGCTTCGACTGGGGCATCCAGATCCCCTGGGATCACAGCCACGTGGTCTACGTCTGGTTCGATGCGCTGCTCAACTACATCTCCGCCATCGGGTACGGAACCGACACCGAGAACTTCGAACGACGCTGGCCGGCTGTGCAGCTCGTCGGCAAGGACATCGCCCGGTTCCACGCCGTGATCTGGCCGGCGATGCTGATGGCCGCCGGCCTTCCGGTGCCGCGTCGCGTCTTCGGGCACGGCTGGCTGCTCGTGGGCGGCGAGAAGATGTCCAAGTCGAAGCTCACCGGCATCGCGCCCTCAGAGATCACCGACACCTTCGGCGTCGACGCGTTCCGCTACTACTTCATGCGTGCGATCAGCTTCGGGCAGGACGGCTCCTTCAGCTGGGAAGACCTGTCCGCGCGCTACCAGGCCGAGCTCGCCAACGGATTCGGCAACCTCGCGTCGCGCGTGATCGCGATGGTCACGCGCTACCGCGGGGGAGTCATCCCGACCGGGGTCACGCTCACCGACGCCGACGAGGCCATCTTCGCGACCGGTCTCCGCGTGACAGCGGAGGCGGATGCCGCGATCGAGCGACTCGCCATCCACGAGGCTCTCGCCTCTATCTGGACCCTCGTCGACGAGTTGAACGGCTACATCACCCTCCAGGAGCCCTGGGCGCTCTCGAAGGATCCGGCGAATGCCGAGCGCCTCGATGCGGTGCTGTTCACGATCGTGCGGGGTCTCGGCACCCTTGCGGTACTGCTCTCCCCGGTGATCCCGGATGCCGCAGCCAAGCTCTGGACGGCCCTCGGCGGCACCGGAGAGGTGGCGGGCCAGGACGTGCGCGCGGCCTCCGACTGGGCCGGCGGACCTTCGGTCTTCCCCCTCGAGTCCTCGCTCTTCCCCCGCATCGAACAACAGCCGGACACCGCAGTCACGGCCTGATCTCAAGGAGCACAGCATGCCGAAAGCCGTGAAGTTCAGCAGGTACGGC
Source organism: Lacisediminihabitans sp. FW035 (assembly GCF_054880895.1). NCBI lineage: Bacteria > Bacillati > Actinomycetota > Actinomycetes > Micrococcales > Microbacteriaceae > Lacisediminihabitans > Lacisediminihabitans sp. FW035. Next base: position 3,083,203 of record NZ_CM142187.1, on the reverse strand, counting down.
GGTAGCGACGTGCTCGAGCTCGTCGAAGTGGATGCCCGCGCCCCGGGCCGACGTGAGGTGCAGGTTTCGGTCGTAGCAGCCGCGATCAACCCGGGGGAGATCCAGATCCGGGAGGGTCGGATGCACGAGGTATTCCCCGCCCACTTCCCGGAGGGGCAGGGCAGCGACTTCGCCGGTGTCGTCACCGCGGTCGGCGAGGGCGTCGACTTCCCGCAGGTCGGCGACGAGGTCATCGGTTTCTCGGACGGGCGCAACGCGCAGGCCGAGTCCGTGACGATCGACGCGAGCCGAGTCATCCCGAAGCCCCACGGCGTGGGCTGGAACGAGGCCGCGAGCCTCTTCGTCGCCGGTACCACCGCGCGCGCGTGCATCGTCGCTGTCGACGTTCGGCCCGGTGACACCGTCGTCGTGGCGGGGGCAGCCGGCGGGGTCGGTATCATCGCGACCCAGCTCGCCGTGCTCGCGGGGGCCGCCGTCGTGGCGACCGCGAGCGAGGAGAACCATGCGTACCTCCGCGGCCTCGGCGCCATCCCGGTTGCCTACGGAAAGGGGTTGGCCGACCGCATCCGCAAGATCGTTCCGGACGGCGTCGACGCGTTCATCGACGCGCACGGCGACGGCAACGTGCAGGTCGCCATCGACCTGAAGGTGCCCAAAGACCGGATCAACACGATCGTCGACTTCGCAGCGAGAAGTAAGTTCCGGGTGAAGGCCGAGGGCATGTCGACGGTCGAACCGCGCGAGGTGCTCACCGAGCTGGCCCGGCTGGTCGCTAACGGCGAGCTGAAGATCCCGGTGTACGCCACCTATCCGCTCGATCGGGTGCGCGCCGCGTACGAGCGCCTTGGCGCGAGGCACGGCCTCGGCAAGATCGTGCTCGAAGTGCGGCCCGCCGACACCGTCTGACGGGCCGCGGGCGAAGGCCCGGTAGAATTCGGGGATGCCCGACCAGAGCTATCCGCCGCTCCCGCAGGCACTCACTGTCGGTGTCTATGACAACCACACCCACCTCGACCCCACCGTAGGATCTGGTGAGCGATCGGACCACGAGCTCGACTATCGGGAACAGCTCGACCGTGCCTCCAGCGTCGGCGTGCGCGGAGTGGTGCAGGTGGGCGGAGACCTCGAGACCTCGCGGTGGTCGGCCGAGATGGCCGCCCGCGAACCTCGGATGCTCGCGGCCGTGGCCATCCATCCCAATGAAGCATCGCGTTACGAGGCCGCCGGGCAACTGGATGCGGCCCTCGCCGAGATCGACGAGCTCGCGTCCCGCCCGCGCGTGCGAGCCGTCGGCGAGACCGGCCTCGACTTCTTCCGCACCGATGAGAGCGGGCGCGGGGCCCAGTACCGCTCGTTCGAGGCGCACATCGCCATTGCGAAGAAGCACGATCTGGCAATGCAGATCCACGATCGCGATGCCCACGCCGAGGTGATCTCGACGCTGAGACGCACTGGTGCGCCCGAGAGGACCGTGTTCCACTGCTTCTCCGGTGATGCCGACATGGCGCGCCTGTGCGCCGACAACGGGTGGTACCTCTCTTTCGCCGGCACCGTCACGTTCAAGAACGCCGACAAACTGCGCGAGGCCCTCGCGGCGATCCCCCGCAGCCAGATCCTCATCGAGACGGATGCCCCGTACCTGACACCGACGCCCTACCGTGGGCGTCCGAACGCGCCCTACCTGATTCCCACCACCCTCCGCTTCATGGCCGACCACCTCGAAACCGATGTCGCGCTGCTCGCTGCCCAGATCACCTCGAACACCGAGCTGGTCTACGGCACCTGGGACGCGGAGCCGGTCACCCAAGATCTCGGTTCTCCCTACGACGAGGCAATCGACTCGTCGGACCTCGCGTGATGGTCTCGACACGCTCGCTGGCGCTCGCTTCCCGACCGGCACAGTCTGCCCGCTCGGTGGCGCGCGCTACTCGCGGATCTGCCGGTCGTGTAGAGCGCCCCGCGCCCGTGTCGAGACTCGACCAGCAGGGGGAACTCGCGTGAGCCTGCTCGGGCCCGCAGAGATCCGCGACCTCGCCGACCTGCTCGGTATCCAGCCGACCAAGAAGCTCGGCCAGAATTTCGTCATCGATGCCAACACCGTCCGCCGCATCGTCAAGGCCGCCGGCATCGTCTCGGGCCAGAGCGTCGTCGAAGTGGGGCCGGGACTCGGCTCACTCACCCTCGGGTTGCTCGAGACCGGGGCATCCGTCATCGCCGTCGAGATCGATACCCGGCTCGCGACCCAGCTGCCGGTCACGGTCGAACAATTCCAGCCGGGCGCCGCACTCACCGTGATCACACAGGACGCGATGACGATCACCGAGCTGCCAGGGTTGCCGACGAGCCTGGTCGCCAACCTGCCCTACAACATCTCGGTGCCGGTGCTTCTGCACTTCCTCGAGCACTTCCCGAGCCTCGAGACCGGACTGGTAATGGTGCAGGCGGAGGTCGGCCAGCGGATCGCTGCAGACCCGGGATCCAAGATCTATGGCAGCCCGAGCATCAAGGCTGCCTGGTACGGCAAGTGGCGCACGGCCGGCCAGGTGAGCCGCCAGGTGTTCTGGCCGGTGCCGAACGTCGATTCGATCCTCGTGCGGTTCGACCGCGGCGAACTGCCGGGTACGGAGGAGGAACGGCTCGCGACCTTCGCCCTGGTGGATGCCGCGTTCCAGCAGCGTCGCAAGATGTTGCGGCAGTCCCTCTCGGTCGTACTCGGGGACAGCTCCGCGGCATCCGTCCGCCTCGAGGCCGCCGGGGTGGCGCCGACCGCGCGCGGTGAAGAGCTGACCGTCACGGACTTCCTCGCCGTGGCCCGGGCCGGCACCCCGGCCGGGGCGTAAAGCAGGCTGCGAGGGTTCGGCTAGGTTGGACTAATGACCTCCGCGGCCGCCCCGAAGGTGGTGCACGCACGGGCACCGGGCAAGATCAACGTGTTCCTCAAGGTCGGCGCGCTTCTCGAGGACGGGTACCACGACGTGGCCACCGCGTACCAGGCCGTCTCGCTCTACGAAGACATCCGGGCGACGGCGGCCGACGACTTCTCCGTGACGTTCACCGGACCCATCGACACCTCGTCCCTCGCGACCGATGGGAGCAACCTCGCCATCAAGGCCGCGACCCTGCTCGCGCACCGCGCCGGGTATCGCAAGGGAGTTCACCTCGAGATCGAGAAGCATGTGCCGATCGCCGGGGGCATGGGCGGCGGATCGGCGGATGCCGCGGCAACCCTCCTTGCCTGCGACAGCCTGTGGGGCACCGACCTCAGCCGCGAGGACCTGCTCGAACTCGCGACCCAGCTCGGCTCCGACGTGCCGTTCGCCTTCACCGGCGGCACCGCGATCGGCACCGGTCGCGGCGACCAGCTGAGCCCCGCGCTCGCCAAGGGCAGCTTCCAGTGGGTGCTTGCACTCGCCGACTTCGGCATGAGCACGCCGCTGGTCTACAGCGAGCTCGACCGGCACCGGGACCGGCACGCCCAGGACATCTTCCCCGCCTCGACGCAGCCGCAGGTGGATGCGAATGTGCTCCAGGCGCTGCGAGCGGGGGATCCGCACATGCTCGCCGAGGTGCTGCACAACGATCTTCAGGCTCCCGCCCTCCACCTCGAGCCCCAGCTCGGTGCCGTGATCGAGCTCGGCGAGGAGAACGGCGCCCTTGCGGGGATGATCTCCGGATCGGGACCGACGGTCGCCTTCCTTGCTGCGGACCTGGATGCCGCGCTCGAACTGCAGATCGCGCTCAGTGCTGCCCGTCTCACGGTGGTGCGCGCCACCGGCCCCGTTCACGGAGCGCGCCTGATCGGGACCTGATCGGGTGCACCTGCACGGTTCTAGTTCTACCTGCGCCGGTCGACCTGCGCCGGTCTGCTGTTCGCACGACATCAGCCGGGGCCCGAAACATCCGAAATCCTGCTGTTGAACACATCTGCCGGAGAAATCCTGCTGTTGAGCCTGCGTGAGGACCGGGTGCAGCGGCTGGGGAGGGCCGGCCCGGTCAGTTCGGCGGGGTGAGCGCGCTGGTCCAGCGCGAGAATGAGCCGCTCGCTGCCGTGCCGGCGCGGCGAGACAGGCGGTGGCTCGGCTGCTCAACGAACCGGGCGAACAGCTCGCCGGCGATGAGTGAGAGCAGGAGGGACACCGGGATCGAGATCGCGAGGTTATCCGGTCCGAACAGGCTGCTCATCGCGATGATGATGGGCACGTGCACGAGGTAGAGGCTGAACGAGATGCGGCCGAGCCAGCGGAACAGGCGGGTGCTGAGGAGCGCACTCAGCGGGTTCCAGAATCCGGCGCCGATCACGAGGCCGAATGCGCCGATCACGACGACGGCGCTCGACGCGACGTGGAGTAGTTGGGACTTCGGCCAGATCGCGTCCGTCACCCACGGCAGTGTGATGGCAAGCAGCGATGCGACGACGATCGTGGCCGCCACTGGGGTGAACCAGCGCCGGGGCGCGAGCACCGCCATCCACGATTGGATGTCGGGGAGCTTGACGGCGACAACGGTACCGAGCAGAAACACGGGGAGGTAGCGGAGGGAATCGTTTGTCAGGTGCTGCCCGACGACGCTGGCGATCCCGCAGAGCACCAGCACCACCCACCAGAATCGGCGGGTCGCGACGGCGATGATCACGAAGAGGGGGAGCGCGAGGGAGAAGAGCACTTCCCACCGCAATGACCAGAGGGGGTTGTTGATGTTGATGTTCCCGAACAGCAGGTCGAATCCGGAGATCACGTCCTTCACACCGACGGAGGAGTAGCTGCTCCCGGCCGTCCAAGCGCTCGTCGCGGTTGCCCGGTCCTGGTGAGAGACGAGGATCCACACCGCGGCGAGCAGCACAGAGGCGATGGACGGGAGGTAGAGCCGCAACATCCGCTGGACGTAGTACCCGATCCAGTCGAAGTTGACCTTGCGGATGACCGGGAGGGCGACCACGAGTCCGCTCAGGACGAAGAACACGAGGACGGCCTCTGGGCCGGCAACGAACAGGTGCGCGGGAGTGGCGATGAGCCACCACTCGAGAGACCAGGTGACAGGACTGACGGGAGTGGGCGGGTTGCCCCCGGCAATCGTCGGCATCGTGAGCGACAGGTGGTGGAACACGACGATGACCGCGGCGAGGCCGCGCAGGCCATCGAGAGAGCGCAACCGCGAACTGCTGGCCGGAGCCATGGCGCCAGAGCTGGCTTCCCTCGGGAGAGGAAGTTTCGACACGTCTGAAGTTTAGGTGCACGGTCGTGACCAGAGAAATGATTCTTTTCTGGCAGCGGCAACGGCAGCCACTAGCGCTCGAAGCGCAGCACGTTTACCCCGGTGAAGCCCTTCTCGTCGGCGAGCGAGTACCCGAGCTCGGCCAGCTTGCGAGTCACGGTCGGCCGCCAGTCCTGCTTGTCGCTGGTGACCAGCCAGACCGTGTTCACACCGTCGAGGCGGGCGGTCACCCCATCGAGCGGATAGCGGGTCTCCCACAACTCGCCGGTCTCGGCCGCCGGGGTCTTGAGCTTGACATCCACGAGACCGGCGAAAGCGGCCGGGTAGGAGTAGGCGATCACTCGGGTCGTCGCCGCCCGATGTTGGCGCACCGGTCCGTAGATCACCGCCTGCGTCACTGTCGCATCGGCGGACCGTTCGGAGGCGATGAAGCTCGCGACCTCGCTCCAGGAGGAGTTCTGTTTCGCTTCCGGCGTCCGCTGGTGGAGGTACTGCGGCGCGGCGAGCACGGCGCAGAGCGCGAGGGAGGCCAGCACCAGTCGACGTCGGCGCAGCCGGGAGATCGCCAGGCCGATCAGGATGGCTGCGGCCGGTGCCGAGAAAGTGAGGTAGCGCGGCGAAAAGAGCGGTGAGACGGTGACCGACGCGAGAAGGAGACCGACGGTGGGCACGACGAGCCAGGGCAGGAGCACGGATGCAGCGGAAGGGGCCGCGACACCCGGCTGGGCACCCGGAAGCGGACGACTGCGCCACAACCCGACGATCGCGATGCCGATGAGCGTCCAGCCGAGTGCGGCGAGGACAGGGCTGCCGAGGAACCACTGCGTGACGAAGACGGCGTGGAACGTGCTCCCATCGATGGGAGCGATCCAGTCGACCTGCGCCGACTGCCCGGAGACGAGCGACGCCAGCGGCAGCACAAGGAGAGCGGATGCCGCGGCCGCCGCCGCCCAGCCGATCAGCGGGCGGCGTGCGGGGCGTCCGGCGGCGATGAGTGTCCAGACCGCCGTGACGCCGTGTGCTGCCACGAGGAAGACGAGATAGAGGAATGTCGTGCAGGAGATCACGGCGAGCAGGCCGTAGGCCGCCCACCACCCGGCACGCACCCCGAGTCTCGAGGATGTGCTGCGCCAGGCCAGGAGGAAGACGAGGGTGAGCGCCACAGCGAGAGCCGCGGTGAGGGCATAAGAGCGGCCCTCGGTGCCCGCCCAGGTGATGCGCGGCAGGATCGCGAAGACGATCCCCGAGATGATCGCGATCCGGGAGGAGGCGAACAGGCGAACGAGGATCACGATGAGGCCGGCGCCGACGCCGACGGCGACCGCGCTGAGAAGACGAAGGGTGACGGGCGAGTAGCCGACAAGGTCAAACCACAGCCGCGTGACCACGTAGTAGAGGCCGTGGACGGCGTCGACGTTGCCGAGCATCCGGAACAGCTCCGACCAGCTGCGCCCGGTCGCGGAGACCGTTGCGGCTTCGTCGAACCAGACCGACGGCAGCCAGGAGAAGGCGAAGGAGACCAGGAACGCGAAGAAGCCGACGGTGAGGGGAGCGCGCGCCCGGCGAGGGGTGCGGGCGCCGAGGCGGGAGACGGTGGCTTCGCGAGTGACTGCGCTCATGGTCTACCTCCTCTGGGAACTCTGGGCTGGCGGGGAATTCGCGCCGACTGTGAAAACTACGCCGAAAGGCCCGCTACGCGAAGCGCAGCGGGCCATTCGTCAGAGTTTTGTTATTACTTGGCGATCACCGTGATGGTGGCGATGCCGACGAGCAGCTGGGACTTGACGGCGTCCGTGTTGAACGTCTTGTTCAGGAGGCCGGCGGCGTCAGCGGAGATGTGGACCGTGGTACCCGTGAGGATGGCGTTGTTGCCGTCCATCTGGAGGGGCTTGAGGGTTCCACCGTAGAGGTCGAACAGGTCGACCTGGGTCGCGGCGGAGGTGCCGTTGACCGAGACGTCACCGTACAGGATGGACTTGCCCGGGTCGATGGTGAAGTTGGTCAGCTCGACCTTGGTGTCGCCGGCGGTCAGCGAGAAGCCGGATCCCTCGTGCTTGATGGTGCCCTGCACGTACGGGCGGAGCTTCTTGGCCGGGTCGTAGTAGTCCACGTTTCCACCCGTGATGGGGAAGTGCAGGCTGCCGTCGGTGAGCGTCGCGGTTCCGACGGTTCCGGGGGTGAGGCCGAGTGTGGTCAGCGCCGCAGCGAAGCCACCATCGAGAAGAACGGCGGTGTCGACACCGGTGAGGCTCGGGATCGAGGCGAGAGGCTTCTGAACTGCCGGAGCCGATGAGGCCTTGGGGCTGGAGGAAGTGTCGGAGCTGGCGGTGCTCGAGCAGGCGGCGAGGCCGGCGACGAGGAGTCCGGCGGTGATGATCCCGACTGTGGCCTTCTGGAATTTGCGCATGATGTGATCCTTAGGTTTTCGCTTGCCCTTGGTGACAAGCGGTTCTGGGTATTGGTTCGGCCTCCCCCGCCAAAGGGTTTGGAATTGGCCTGTCCTGTTATCGTTCCGTTACATTTCCCAGCAAACGTCCAGCGAAAAACCCCGGGATCACGGGGTTTTCGTCGCCGGCGAATCCCGATCCGACCCCGTCCCCGTCCCGGGCTCGACCCCGTCGCCGTCCCGGGCTCGACCCCATTCGCGGTCCCTGCCCCGTTCGCGGATCAGGAGTTGCGAGGATTCTGCGGCGCGTCGCGGCGCGACACGCCTACGTTCCGGCAGCACTCCTGATCCGTGAACACGATCCGTGAATACGATCGGTGGCGGGACGTTACGGGTCGGGGGCGTGGGTCAGGTGCGTGGCACTCCACGGAGCAGTGTGACCGGATGCCGCAACCGAGCGCGCCCGTCCGGACCGGTGCGGTGGAGCGCCATAGCGACGATCACCACGATGGCGATCGCGATGGCCACCTGGGAGACCGTGTGGTTGGGGATGAGCAGCCGAACCGTGAGGGCGAGCGGCACGGCGAACCATTCCCACCGTCCGCTCAGTGCGATGAAGGGCACGAGGAGGAGGGCATACCAGGGGTATCGCGGCGAGACGATCAGCAGGGTAGTGCCGATCATCACGAGTTGCCCGAGCCAGGGGGCATCCGGATTCGTCTTCCACCACACGAGCACGGCGGTCACGATGAGCAGCACCGCGGCGACCGCGAGCGAGGCGGTCTTCGGCACGAAGAGGGTGAGAAGGGTGAACCTGCTGCCGTTGTTATAGCCCTCCTCCGAGAGGTATCCCGGAAGATAGCCGAGCACGGCGATGCCCGTCGAGAGCACATAGGGGATGTAGAGCACGGCGAAGGTGACGACCGAGGCCACGATCACCTTCCACGGCTGGCGACGCAGCAGCGCCGGGGCCGCGATCACGGGGATCAGTTTGACGGCGATCGCCGCTCCAAGGGCGACACCCCCGCGAAAGCGCAACCCGCGTGCCACCAGAAGGGTCGCCACGAGCGCGAGGAGGGTGCCGAGGATGTCGATGTGCGAGTTGGTGATCGCCTCGGTCGCGACGATCGGGCTCCAGCCCCAGAGCGCGGCCCAGCGCGGATCGAGGTTGCGTCGTCGCAGCGCCACGATGAGCATCGCGGTGATGGCGATGCTCATGAGCAGACCGGTGAGCTGGAGCGGCCAGTATTCGGCCGACGGCCCGGTGACGAAGCGCACGCCGGCGAAGAACATCTCGGCGGCCGCCGGATAGATTGTGGGCACCTTCGAGCGGTTGAGCGCGGTGCAGAGGGGGATGCCATCCGGAACCGAGGAGGTCTTGTGCGTGCGCGGCTCGACGCACCGGTGAGTGCCGTCGGCATTCTTGAGCGGTGTGGGGAAGAGCCAGTCGGGGCGAAGGGATCCGACAGCGTCGGCCACGGGCACATACCGGTAGGGCGAGACGCCGGCGTTCTGCACGATGCCGTCCCAGGCATATCTCGCCGAGTCGGTGCTCGTATTGGGAGGGCCGGCCATCGCGGCACCTCCGATCACCGCCGAACCGATCAGGATGATCGCTATCGCGGGCCGTGTCGGCACCGCGCGAAGGGCGAGGATCGCGAGCGCGAAGAGCACCCACAGCCCGGCGGTGCACAGGATGAGCGCGGTGGGGTGCGAGCTGTCGAAATAGCCGAGCGCGGTGACGGAGTAGGCCGTGAGCCCCGCCATCGCCGCGGCGACCACAGCGGCGAGCGCGGTCGAGAGAAGCGGAGGCAGGGCGATCTTCATCGACACCATCCTGTCGGACGGAAGGTCGGGATCCGCGCGGCTCGACCGGTGTCGTTTCTGAACCGTAAGGTTTTGGTGGCGCAGTGTTCGCCATCCGGATGCTCAAATAAGAACATGCGCCGACTTCTGCTCGACCTCCGGCGGGTGCTCTCGACTCCGTCGAGGAACCCGCGCATGGCCGTCGTGCTCGGGCGCCTGCTCGGCATCGCCTTCCTCGTGTGCTTCGGCACCGGGCTCTACAGCCACTTCCTGCAGGAGCCGCTGCCGTGGATGGTGTTCCCCACGCGCCCCCAGACTCTCTACCAGCTGAGCCAGGGCATCCACATCACGGCTGGCATCGCCTGCTTCCCCCTTATCCTCGGCAAGCTCTATGTGGTCTTCCCAGAGCTGTTCCAGACTCCGCCGATGAAGAACTTCCTCGGATTCCTCGAGCGCGCGTCCATCGCGATCTTCGTGGCATCCTCACTCGTGCAGATCGTGACCGGGCTGCTCAACACCTACCAGTGGTATCCGTTCCCCTTTCCGTTCAAGCAGGTGCATTTCGCGCTCTCGTTCGTGATCATCGGTTCGCTCGCCATCCATATTGCGGTGAAGCTGCCGGTGATCAGCCGGTACTGGACGCGCTCGCGCAGCTTCGATGCGGAGGGGAACCTGCTGCTCGACGACGAGGACCTTCCGGTCACTCCTGCAGAAGTCGCCGCCGAACTAGCCGAGACGACAAGGGAGCCGGTCGGCCCGATCTCCCGCCGCGTCGACGGTCTCACCGGCCGCGTGTTCGACTGGATCGACAGCGCCCCACCCCGAATCGACACGCCGAAACAGGCGAGGGTCTCGCGGCGTGGTTTCGTCGCAACGATCGGGGTGGCGACCGCCGCGGTCGTGGCGCTCACGGCGGGGCAATCATTCCGGGTGCTCGACGCGATCAACGTCTTCGGGCCGCGTAAGAACTTCATCGGGCCGAATTCCCTCCCGATCAACCGCACAGCCAAAGCCGCCCAGGTGACGGAGGCCGACATCGGCGTCGACTGGGCCCTCTCGGTGAGCCGGGGAGCGGTCACCAAGACCTTCACCCGCGCCGAGCTCGAGTCGATGACCCTGCACAGCGTGGATCTGCCGATCGCCTGTGTCGAGGGCTGGAGCCAGATGGCGTCCTGGCGCGGAGTGCGGCTTCGCGACCTGATGGATGCCGTCGGTGCGCATCCCGATGAAGACCTGCGGCTCACGAGCCTGGAGAAGAGCGGCGGGTACCGCGTGACCGAGATGGGCCATGAGTATGCGCAGGACGACCTGACACTCGTGGCTCTCGACCTCAACGGTTCACCGCTCGACATGGACCACGGTTTCCCAGCCCGCATGATCGCTCCCGGACGGCCAGGGGTGCTTCAGACCAAGTGGCTGTCGAAACTCGAGGTGATCTGATGAGGATGGATGCGACGAGGGCCTGGCGCACGGCGCTGCTGGTGATCGGAGTGCTGCTGCTTCTTCTCGGCGCCTACGTGATGGTCGACACGGTCAAGCCGGTGAAGATCGCCGGGGTCGCGCTGTGGTTCCTGCTGGCGCTGATCGTGCATGACGGCATCATCGCGTTCGTGACCTTCGGGGTCGCCTTCCTGCTGCGCAAGGCGGGGCTGCTGCGCAAGGCGGGACGGGCCCTGCCGATCGCCGTGCTTGCGATCGTGCAGGCCGGGCTCGTGGTCTGCTCGGTCTTCGCGATCATCGTGCTGCCGGCCGTGTACAAGAAGTCGATCGGTACTAAGAACCCCACGGTTCTTCCGCTCGACTACGGTCCCTCGCTCGTGATCCTCTGGGCCGTCGTGGTCGTGCTCACGGCCCTCGCCGTCGTCGGCTATACCGCGGTGGCGAGACGGCAGAAGAACCGGCCGTCGGTCTCCCAGGACTGATCGAGCCGGAGCCCGATCCGCGCGGCGCGACGCACGAGGGCGGCTTCACCGATCTCGGCCCACGGGAACGCGTCGCTCTGGTGGCCGCGGATGTCCACGACGGTGCCGTCGTACATGTGATCGCGCGACGGGTCGGCGTGCACCTCGACGACGATGACACCGTCGAAGGCGATCAGCTCTGCGCAGCGCTCGAGGAGGGCAGACGGGTTTCCGCCGATGCCGATGTTGCCGTCGACCAGCAGCGCGGCCCCCCAGAGTCCCTCGCGGGGGAGGCGCTCGAAGACCGAGCGGTTGAGCACCATCAGGCCGGACTCGCGGGCGATCTCCACCGCGGTCTCCGACACGTCGATGCCGAGGGCCGTGAGGCCCCGGTGCATGGCGGCACGCACCATGCGCCCCGGTCCGCAGCCGATGTCGAGGACGGCACCGTGGATGCCGTCGAGGAGGCCGAGGTCCGCGGCATCCGCCGCATCGTTCCAGCGGGAGACGTCCATCGCACGCGACGGCGTGAGGGAGTCGGAGTCGACATCGCGGAGGTAGAGCACCTGGTCGGCACGTCGGAGCGCGCGGGCGTAGGGCTCCGCGCCGCCGGACCCGAAGGTGGCGAAGGCCGCGTCGCTCATCGGTTCGTCCCCTGCTCGTCGGCGCGAGTGTCGAACGACGCGAGAGTGCGGGCGAATTCGGTGTGCGGGGCGAGGCCGGCGACCACTCGGGCATCCTCGATGGTGTCGACATCGACGAGCTCCGGCAGCATCAGTACGCTCAGCCCAGCCTCGGTGAGCCGCTCGAGCTGCAGTCGGCCGGTGTCGTCGCGCGACATCGGCACCCCCCGGATCAGCGAGCCGTCGGGCTCGGCCATGGCTATGGTCCAGTAGCCGCCGTCGTTGGCGAAGCCGAGGAACGCATCGACTCCGGAGGGCCATTCCCCGAAGAGCGGGGACAGCATGGCGGGGTCCAGCTGTGGTGTATCCATGCCGACGAGGACCGTCGGGCCCTCACATTCGTCGAATATCGCTCCGAGACGCATATCCAGATCCCCGCTCACTTGGTGTATCACGTCGTATGGTTCGGAGCCGAGGGGCAAAAGGTTGCCATCGAAGAGCAGAATTCGTCGGGACGCGTCGAGCGTCTCCACCGCGCGGAAAGTGTCGGCCAGGCTCGCGGAGGCCAGGGTGGCCGCCTGCTCGAGACTGAGCGGGGGGTGCAATCGTGTCTTCACTCGCCCGGGAATGCACTCCTTGGCGATGATGATGAGTGTGGTCAACGCGTGTTCGCCCTCAGCAGTCGTGACATGTCGGTGATGGCCACGACGGTGCCGCGGATCGTACCGGTGACTTTAGAGCGACCGATGCGGGGAGAATAGGGGGTTGCCTTTTCGACGATGGTCCAGCCCGCGCGCGAGGCCTTCAGCACCATCTCCAGTGGATAGCCGCTGCGCCGGTCGGTGAGGTCGAGGGTGAGGAGGGCTTCGCGATCGGCAGCCCGCATCGGGCCGAGGTCGTGGAGGGGCACCCCAGTGGCCCGTCGCATCAGCCGGGCGAGGGCGAAGTTGGCGAACCGGGCGTGCAGCGGCCAGGCCCCGCGGGTCGTCGGCCGCCGTCGACCGAGGGCGAGGTCGGCCGTTCCGCTGGTGACCAGGGCGACGAGCGGCTCGAGGTCCCGGGGATCCATCGACGCGTCGGCATCGCAGTAGGCGACGATCGGGGCGGTGGCCGCGAGCAGGCCGGCGTGGGCGGCCGCGCCGAATCCCCGGCGGGATTCGCGTACGACGAGGGCGCCGGCGGCCTCGGCGATCTCGGCCGAGCGGTCGGTCGACCCGTTGTCGACGACGATCGCCCGGTACCCCTCCGGAAGGCGAGAAAGCACCCAGGGGAGGGCGCCCTCTTCGTTCAGGCAGGGCAGAACGATGTCGACGAGCGGTGTGGTCACACTCGCAAGCGTAGGAGCCGCCGGTGGCCGCACCCGCCCCTAAGCATTACGAAATGCTGACCGATGGCCCGGGCCGCGGCATCCACGTCGATTTCCCGGCTTGCCGACCTATCCTGAGCAGGTGAGCACGTCATCCACAGCGGGGCCCTCGACGACCGCAGGGTCCGACCTCCTCGCGCACACCGACCCGCTGCGTGACCGGCGCATCCTGGTGGTGGATGACGACGCCACCGTCTCAGAGGTCGTGTGCAGCTACCTGCGCTCGGCCGGGTTCATCGTCGAGAGCGTCGCCGATGGACCGAGCGCGGTCGAGACGGCCGCGCGCATCCGCCCCGACCTCGTGGTGCTCGACCGGATGCTCCCCGGGATCGACGGGGTGGAGGTGTGCCGCCGCATCCGGGCCGAACGCCCGGTACCGGTGATCATGCTCACCGCGCTGCGTGAAGAAGAAGACCGGATCGACGGTCTCGAAGCGGGCGCCGACGATTACCTCGCCAAGCCGTTCTCCCCCCGCGAGCTCGTGCTGCGGGTGAAGTCCATCCTGCGGCGCAGCCTGCCGGAATTCTCGCCGGAAGCCACGATCGACGCGGGGGAATTCCACCTCGACGTGTCGTCGCGCCAGGTGAGCCTTCGCAGGGAGCCGCTGGCGCTCACCATCCGCGAATTCGACCTCCTCGCGTTCCTGCTCAAGCATCCGCGCCAGGTCTTCAGCCGCGAGGAGTTGCTCCGGGCTGTGTGGGGGTGGGAGTTCGGCGACCTCTCTACGGTCACCGTGCACGTGCGGCGTTTGCGCGAGAAGATCGAGCGGGATGCCGCCCATCCCACCCTGCTGAGCACCGTCTGGGGCGTGGGCTATCGATTCGACGTCGAACCGGCGGTGACCGCATGAGCATGACCGACCTGCTCATGGTCTCGCTCTTCGCCCTCGGCTGCGCGGTGGTGGTCGGGGCCGTCTCCCTCGTGGTGTTGCGGTTCATGACCCGCACCTCCCTCGTGCTGCAGCTGTGTGTCGTCGTGCTTGCAGCGGTGCTCTCTATCGCGGCGGGCATGTGGCTGGCCGCCTCGATGATGCTCGTGACGCCGCACGATCTCACGGTGCTGCTCTCGGTGGCCGCGATCGCGGGGGTGGTGTCGCTTGCGCTCGCCGCGCTGCTTGGTCGATCGCTCGTGCGCAACAGTCGCCAACTGATCGACGCGACCCGGCGGATCGGCACAGAGGAGGCCATGACCGAACCGGTGCGGCACTCGAGCAACGAGTTCGCGGCGCTCGCTCTCGAACTCACCGCGACCAACCGGCGGCTCGCCGAGTCCCGGGCGCGCGAAGCGCTCGCGGAGAACTCGCGGCGGGAACTCGTGGCGTGGATCTCTCACGACCTGCGAACGCCGCTCGCGGGTATCCGGGCGATGGCGGAAGCGCTCGAAGACGGCATGGTCGACGAGCCGGAGCGCTACTACGTGAAGGTGCGCAGCCAGGTCGACCGCATGAGCGGAATGGTCGACGATCTCAATGAACTGTCGCGCATCCACTCCGGGTCGCTGCGCCTGTCGATGCAGAAAGTGTCACTGTACGACCTGATCAGCGACGTTGTCGCCGAGCTCGGTCCCTTCGCCGAATCCCGTTCGATCTCTCTCGTGGGCGACGGCGCCCGGGAACTCACGATCCTCGCCGACCCTCGGGAGCTCTCGCGCGTGGTCGGCAACCTGGTGATGAACTCGATCCAGCACTCCCCGGCGGGCAGCCCGATCACGGTGAGTGCCAGGCGCAGCGATGACGGGCTCGCCGTGATCTCTGTGATCGATGCGGCCGGTGGCATCCCGGAGAAGGATCTTGGCCGGGTCTTCGAGGCGGGCTGGCGCGCGAGCAACTCGCGCACCCCGGAGACGGCGACGGCGCGCTCGGGCGGTGCGGGCCTCGGGCTCGCTATCGTTCAGGGCATCGTTCAGGCCCACCGCGGCCGGGTCGTCGTGCAGAACGTGCCGGGCGGATGCCGCTTCGACGTGTTCCTTCCCCCGAGTCCGTCTGACGGCTCTCCCTCGTCCCTCGCCGGGGTGACCTCATGAATGCCGATCGCGTGACTACGGAGACCCGACCGACGACACTGTCGTCGCGGACCACCACGGCCTGGGCGGCGTTCGCCGGAGTGGTCTCGGCCGCCGTCGTTCTCGGTGTCGCCGAGCTCGTCTCCCTCTTCGTCGGGGCCGCCGGCAGCCCCCTGTTCGCGGTCGGATCCCTGGTGATCGACCTTGCGCCGGCCGGCGTCAAGGAATTCGTGATCGCGATCTTCGGCACCGGGGACAAGGCTGCGCTCCTTACCCTCATGGGCATCCTCATCGTCGTGATCTCGGGGACCGCGGGGGTGCTCGAGCTCCGGCGTCCACCACTCGGTGTGATCGTGATCGGCATCGGCGGGGCCGTCGCCCTCGTCGCCGTGCTCACCCGGGCCGGAGCCACCGGGTTCAACGGAATCGCCACCATCGTCGGCGGTGTCACCGGGGTGGTGGTGCTGCGACTCGCGATCGAGAAGCTCGGACGCTGGCGGCGAGCCGCGGAGCGGAGCGCGGACGTCGTCGCGGCCACGGGCCGCCCGGCACGGGGGCCGCAGCTCGAGCGGCGCGGCTTCCTCACTCTCGCGATCGTCGCGGGGGCGGCATCCGTCGTCGTGGGCGCCGGAGCGCGGCTCGTCAACCAGGGGGCGACGAAGGTCGCCGCCATCCGCACGAAGCTCACGCTGCCGAAACCGGCGGTCGCCGCCGACCCGGTGCCGGCCGGGGCCGCTATCGACGTGCCGGGCATCTCGCCGTTCGTCACCCCGAACGCCGACTTCTATCGAATCGATACCGCACTGCAGGTGCCGTCGATCGACCCCGACAAGTGGATGCTGAAGGTCACCGGAATGGTGGAGAACGAGTTCTCCCTGAGCTTCGCCGAGCTGCTCGCCAAGCCGCTCGAGGAGCATCTCGCCACGCTCACCTGCGTATCGAACGACGTGGGCGGCGACCTCATCGGCAACGCACTCTGGCTGGGCTACCCGATCCGCGACCTTCTGGCCAAGGCGGTGCCGAAGGCCGGGGCCGACATGGTGCTCTCCACGAGCATCGACGGGTTCACCGCAGGCACGCCCCTCTCGGTGCTCCAGGACGCGGGCACGAACGCCATGCTCGCGGTGGGGATGAACGGGGAGGCCCTGCCGCTCGAGCACGGTTTCCCGGTGCGGATGGTCGTGCCCGGCCTCTACGGCTATGTCTCGGCAACGAAGTGGGTTGTCGAGCTCAAGGTGACGAAGTTCTCCGAGGACGAGGGCTACTGGACACCGAGGGGGTGGGACGCGAAGGGACCGATCAAGCTCGCCTCCCGCATCGACACCCCGCGCGCCGGGGCATCGGTCGCGGCCGGAACTGTCGCGATCGCGGGCGTGGCCTGGGAGCAGCATGTCGGAGTCAAGTCGGTAGAGGTACAGGTGGACGACGGCCCCTGGGTCGAGGCGACCCTCGCCGATTCGATCTCGGCCGATACCTGGCGCCAGTGGGTGTACCGCTGGCCGGCGACCGCGGGCTCACACAAGATCCAGGTGAGGGCGACGGATGCCTCCGGCGTCACCCAGCGCCGCACCTACCAGCCGCCGGCACCCAATGGCTCGGAGGGCTGGCACGCGATCTCGGTCGACGTCACCTGACCGGTCAGACTACTGCGGCGCGTAACGGCGCGCTCGCGAACTCGGCCATCCCCTCGTCGAAGCTCACCGCCGGATGCCAGCCGAGCTCGGACTTCAGGCGCTCGGATGACGCGGTGATGTGCCGCACGTCACCGAGGCGGTACTCGCCCGTGATCACCGGCTCGGGGCCGCCGGAATAGCGGCTGAGCGCGGACGCGAGATCACCGATGGTGTGCACGATCCCGCTGCCGACGTTGAAGGCGCGGAACTGCCCGCCGGTTCCCCCCTCTGCCGAAATCGCCTCGATCGCGGCGAGATTCGCGGATGCCACGTCCCGTACATGCACGAAGTCCCGGCGTTGCGCGCCGTCTTCGAACACGCGGGGCGCCTCACCGCGTTCGAGAGCCGAACGGAAGAGCGAGGCGACGCCCGCGTAGGGGGTGTTCTGCGGCATCCCCGGTCCGTAGACGTTGTGGTACCGCAGCGCGACGGCGCGGCCGCCGGTGGATCGCGCCCAGGCCGCGGCGAGGTGTTCCTGAGCGAGTTTGGAGGCCGCGTAGACGTTGCGCGGATCGAGGGGCGCGTCCTCGGAGATGAGTTCGGGCAGCAGCGGGCCGCCGCGTTCGTCCAGCGGATCGAAGTGCCCGGCGTCGAGGTCTTCGACGCGCCGGGCGGCCGGACGGGTCGATCGCCCGGAACTGTCGCGGTAGTTGCCCTCGCCGTAGACCACCATGGACGACGCCACGACGAGCCGTTCGACGCCGGAGTGCGCCATGGCGGCCAGCAGCACTGCCGTGCCGAGATCGTTGCTCCCGATGTAGTCCGGGGCATCGTCGAAGGAGACTCCGAGCCCGACTTTGGCGGCCTGGTGGCACACGACATCCACCCCGAAGAGAGCGACGGCCAGGGCATCCGGATCCCGCACGTCCGCCTTCACGAACTCCACCCGGGCATCGGGGCGGTAGTCGCCGCCGTGCACATCCGGGCGGAGCGAGTCGAGCACGCGTACGCGCCAGCCTGTGTCGAGCGCGGCGTCGACGATGGCGGAGCCGATGAAACCGGCGCCCCCGGTGATCAGCACGGTGGTCATCGGGTCTCCTCCGATCGGGCTCTTCTCGGAGGGACGGGCCTGGCCAGCACGGCCGCGACCTCCGCGGGATCGATGCTCTGCCGCGGGGTGTACTGCTCGGGCAGCGCGCGGATGATCGTCTCGATGGCCGCGACGATGCGCGGCTGGGCCTCGGCGAGGCGCCGCATCACGAGGGCGTGGCTCACGGCATCCGGGTCCACCTCGCCAGGGCGGGGCGCGAGCCCCGCGTCGCTGTCGGTCACGAACGACAGGTTCACGGTGTCGATGTTGAGCTCGGCGGCGAGCGGCACCTCCGGGTACATGGTCATGTTCACGGTGTGCGCTCCCGCGGCGGCGAACCACAGCGACTCGGCGCGGGTGGAGAACCGCGGACCCTGGATCACGACGACGGTGCCCGAGGTCTTGATGTCGGCGCCGGCCAGCGCCTCCGCGGCGATCGCGTGGAGGTCCGGTGCGAAGGGATCGGCGGCGGCGAGATGCTGCACGGAGCCCTCGTCGAAGAAGGTGTCGGGACGGCCGCTGGTGCGGTCGATGAACTGGTCGGTGAGCACGAGCGTGCCGGGCGGATAGTCCGCGGTCACGCCGCCCACCGCGGAAGAGGACAGGATGACCCGCGCTCCGAGGCTCGCGAGGGCCCAGATGTTGGCCCGGTAGTTGATGAGGTGCGGGGCGACCGAGTGGTCGACGCCGTGCCGGGTGAGGAACGCGGCGCGCCGCCCGCCGAGCTCGCCGAGCGTGACCTCCGTCGGTCCGTATGGGGTCTCGATGCGGAGCTTCTCGCTGCGGGTCGGGTCGAACAGCGTGTACAGGCCGGAGCCGCCGATGACGGCGACGGTCACTTCGCGGGAGGGTGGGGTCATCCTCCTATTGTTCCAGCGTTGCGGGAGTGTGCTTTCAATCGACTTGGTAGACGATGCGACTTGCCGACCGAAAAAGTCTCATCGTCTACCAAGTCGATTGGATGGGCCTGTGGATGGTTCGCGCACGCCCGGGCCGAATCCAGCCACGATTCAGCAATGTCGAAGCGCGAATCCCTCCCAGCGCAATTCATCGGTGTGCCCTTCCGCGTCACCGAGGCCCGAGCCTCCGGAGTGTCCACGGCTCGATTGCGGGCATCCGATCTCCGAGTGCCGATTCGGGGCGTCCGTGAGCCTCGGGCCTCCGTCGACACTTTCGAGGCTCTGGTCGGCAGATACTCGGTCCACATGGCTGACGACGAGTTCTTCAGTCACATCACGGCGGCGAAGTTGTACGGCATCCCGCTTCCCCGTCATCTCGAAGAGCTGCCGGTACTCCACGTCAGTGTGCACGAGCCGGCTTTTCCGCCTCGGGTTCGTGGAGTCATCGGGCACCGGCTGTCGGTGCCGATCGCCCCACGATTGCACGGCAGCTTCAGAACAGTGTCGCCGGCGCGAACCTTCACCCAGTTGGCGGCGGTATTGGCTCACGACGACCTTGTCGTGGCGGGCGATTTTCTTGTCAGGAGGAAGAGTCCCCTGTGCACGATGGAGGAGTTGCGGGCCGCGGTGTCCTCAATGGGTCCGGCCCGCGGGGCGCGTGCGGCGCGGCAGGCGCTTCCGGAGGTGCGAAGCGGAACCGACTCACCGATGGAGACGCGAACTCGACTCCTCATTGTGCGGGCGATGCTGCCGGAGCCGGTGATCGGCTACACGGTGCGGGACGAGAATGCCGATTTCATCGGCACGCCGGATCTCGCCTACGTGAAGGAGCGCATCGCCATCGAATACCAGGGCAGCGATCACTGGACGGATCCCGCAGTCTTCGCCGACGACATCGAGCGCCGGATCCTGTTCGAACGCGCGGGTTGGTTCGTCATCCTGGTGATCGCAGACCATGTCTTTCGCAATCCCCACTGGACTGCCGAGCGTATCCGCGTCGCGCTCCGCGAGCGCGCCGACCTGTCTCCTCTGCGCTGAATCGGCCCCGGCCGCCTGTTCACTCGATCGACTTGGTACAAGTTGCACAAAAGTGGTCGCGGAACTTGCAACGACTACCAACTCGAGTGGGGCGGCGACGCACACCACCCCGATGACCTGAGCCACCCCCACATTGCGCCGAGAGCGAGACGGAACCCCGGGGGACTCCCCACCGGCTACAGTCATTCAGTGGCACATCTCCTGGGCGCCGAGTCCCTTCACCTCGAATATCCCACCCGTGTCATCTTCGACAAGGTCACTATCGGCCTCGACGAGGGAAATCGCATCGGCGTCGTCGGGCGCAACGGCGACGGCAAGTCGACGCTCCTTCGCCTGCTGAGCGGACGCATCGAGCCGGATGCCGGCCGCGTCACGCGCCGCAACGGCGTCACGCTCGGCATGCTCGACCAAGCCGACCTGCTGCCGGAAGACCTCGTGGTCAAAGACGCGATCGTGGGCGACAAGGACGAGTACGAGTGGGCCGGGGACGCCCGCATCCGCGACGTGATCGACGGCCTGCTGCTCGACGTGCCGTGGGAAGCCACGATCGGGGAACTCAGCGGCGGTCAGCGACGACGCGTCGCCCTCGCCAAACTGCTCGTCGGCGACTGGGACGTCATCTTCCTCGACGAGCCCACCAACCACCTCGACGTCGAAGGCATCGCCTGGCTCGCCGGTCATCTCAACAAGCGCTGGTCGCCTAACCAGGGTGGGCTCGTGGTCGTGACCCACGATCGATGGTTCCTCGACGAGGTCTCCACCGACACGTGGGAGGTGCACGACCAGATCATCGAGCCGTTCGAGGGAGGCTACGCCGCCTACATCCTGCAGCGTGTCGAGCGCGACGAAATGGCCGCGACGATGGAGTCGAAGCGCCAGAACCTCGCCCGAAAGGAGCTCGCCTGGCTGCGCCGCGGCGCTCCGGCCCGCAGCACGAAGCCGAAGTTCCGGATGGATGCCGCCTACGACCTCATCGCGAACGAACCGCCTCCCCGCGACACCGTCGCCCTCAGCCAGCTCGCCACGGCGCGTCTCGGCAAGGACGTCGTCGACCTGCTCGACGTCGGCGTCACCTATGGCGGAACGAAGGATGCGGACGGCCACGTCACCGGCGGCGTCGAGATCCTGAAAGATATCGAGTGGCGCGTCGCCCCGGGCGAGCGCACCGGCATCCTCGGGGTGAACGGTGCGGGCAAGTCGACGCTGCTCAGCCTCATCGCCGGCACCCTGCTTCCCACGAGCGGCCGGGTGAAGCGCGGCAAGACCATCCGTGTCGCCATCCTGAGCCAGCAGCTCGGTGAGCTCGCGGACATCCTCGAGGACCGGGTGATGGATGTCATCGCCCGCCAGAAGAGCTCCTACGTCACCGGCGGCAAGGAACTGACGCCCGGCCAGCTGCTCGAACGCATGGGGTTCATGTCCGCCCAGCTGAGCACCAAGGTCAAGGACCTCTCCGGTGGTCAGCGCCGTCGGCTGCAGCTGCTGCTCATCCTGCTCGGCGAGCCGAACGTGCTGATCCTCGACGAGCCCACCAACGACCTCGACACCGACATCCTCGCCGCCATCGAGGACCTGCTCGACTCCTGGCCTGGCACGCTGCTCGTGGTGAGCCACGACCGGTATCTGCTCGAGCGGGTCACCGACAATCAGTACGCGATCCTCGACAAGCGGATGCGGCACCTGCCCGGCGGCGTCGACCAGTACCTGCAGCTGCGGTCGCAGCAGACCACCAAGGGGCTCACGGTCACCGAGACTCACAAGGCCGAGGGGGCGTCGCCCGAGAAGAAGGCGACCGTCAACTCGAAGGGCCGCACCAAGCTCACCGGTGCCGAACTGCGCAACGCGCAGAAGGAACTCGGATCCGTCAGCCGGAAACTCGAGAAGGTCACCACCCAGATCTCGGCGATCCACGATCGTTTCGCGAGCCATGACCAGGGCGACTTCAGCGGACTCGCCGCGCTTCAGGGCGAGCTGAAGCCACTCGAGGATTCGATGGCCGATCTCGAACTGCGCTGGCTCGAGCTCAGCGAGGTACTCGAGGCGTAGCGGGCGCACCGTCGGGTGGCGACGGTCGACGCAACTAGTGTCGTACCGTGCACACCTCCCGATCACGCGTCGCCGGGCTCGGTGTCTACCTCCCGGAGACGACACGTTCGACCGCGCAGACCGAGGCGGACCTGCGGCGCCACAACCCCACGCTGAAGCTCGCGACCGGCATGATCGGGCGCATCACCGGCGTCAAGTCCGTGCACCTCCGACCTCACGGCTGGCAGACCTCGGATCTCGCTGCCGCCGCCGCGCGAAAGGCGCTCGCCGACTCGCCGGGGCCGATCGACCTTCTCCTCTTCGCGAGTGCAAGCCAGGACCTGATCGAACCGGCGACCAGCCACATCGTCGCGGCGAAACTGGGCCTCGACTGCCCGGTCATGGACATCAAGAACGCCTGCAACAGCGTGCTCAATGCGATGCAGGTGGCGGATGCCCTCATCACCAGCGGTCAGTACGAACGGGTGCTCATCGCGAGCGGCGAACAGCCCTCGCACGCGGTGCGCTGGCGGCTGGACAGCAAGGAGCAGTTCCTGCGCTCCTTCCCCGGCTACACGATGAGCGACGGGGGAGCGGCGGTGATCCTAGAGCGAAGCGGCGATCGCTCAGGCATCCTCGGATCCACCTTCGTGGCCGTCTCGAGCCACTGGGAGATCGGCACTCTCGGCACGGGGGGATCGATGGACCCGCACGCCGAGAACGGTAGCCACTTCGACATGGATGGCCCCGCCCTGCAGCAGGCCTTCCTCGAGCTCGGGCCGGACGCCGTGCTCGCAACCCTTCAGAAGCTCGAGCTCGACTGGAGTGACTTCGACCTCGTGGCGATCCACCAGGTGGCGCTGCCCTACCTCCCACCGATCTTCGAGCGCCTCGGGGTCGCCGACGACAAGACGATCATCACGATCGAGGATCACGGCAACCTCGCCTCCGTCACCCTTCCACTGCAACTGCTTCTCGCACGGGATGCCGGGCGAATCAGGCGGGGAAGCCTCGTCGCCCTGATCGGGTTGGCCGGCGGCATCAGCCTCGGCGTGATGGTGATCCGTCTGTGACTGGCACGGTCACCCCGCCACGGCTCGCCGTCGTCGTGCCGGTCTACAACGAGTCGGGATGGATCCGGCCGACGCTCGCCGCGCTCGCCGCCCAGCACGACCAGGACTTCGACGTCGTCTTCGTCGACAACGGCTCCACCGACGATTCGGAGGCCATCATCCTCGATTTCGTGACGGATCGCCCGCGCTGGCGCGTTATCCACGAAGATCAGAAGGGCACCGGGGCAGCCGCCGACACGGGGATGCGCGCCGCCATCGCCGCCGGGGCCGGAATCCTGGCCCGCACCGACTCCGATTGCCTGCCCCGCCCCGACTGGACGGCGAGTATGCGCCGAGCGCTCACCACCGATGGACTCCAGCTGGTGGGCGGCGAGCTCGTGCCGCGCACCGACGAGGGTCTCTCATGGCTCACCCGCGCCGGTCTTCGCGGTGCCGTGCATCTCGCGGAGGCCTTCGGTCGGGTGCGGCGCGAGAATCGATCGCCCGACTACCTCGGCCCCTACATGATGGCCGCGGGCTGCAATGTCGGCATCACCTCCGAGCTCTATCTCGCGAGCGGTGGATTCCCGCGCACCCGCATCGAAGACCTGCACGAGGATCGCGCGCTGGTGAACGCGGTGCGCCGGATCACCCCGCGCTACGCCCGCCGAGCGGACATCGTAGTCTTCGGATCGAGCCGCCGGGTGAGCGCCTGGGGCCTGAAGAACACCCTGCTCTGGTACAAGGACCACCAGTATCGGCCCGAGCACGTGGACATAAGATGACACTCTCACCGGCCCCGAACCGGCTCGCGGCGCGCTGGGAGGAACGGGTGATGCGGGCCGCGCATCCGCTCGCCTATCCCGCGTTGCGGGCGGTCCGCGCACCGGTGGTGAGAGTGCCGGGACTCGGCGTGCTCGTGCGGGATGCCGCGCTTCTTCGGTCCACCCTTCTCAACACGTCGAGCTTCACCAAGACCGGCCCGGGTTCCCCGGCCGACCTCTGGACCGACGTGCTCGGCCCGAGCGTGCTGCTCAACATGGAGGGGGCTGACCACCAGGCGCTTCGCCGCAAGCTCGCCCCGATCTTCGCACCCTCGTTTGTCGAGCCGATGGTGGAGGGGAGCCTCGGCGGGCCTGCTGCGCAGTTCGCCCGACGGCTGTCGAAAGGGGAGCCGGTGGACCTCGTCGAGGAGGTGCGGCGCTATTCGAGCATCGCGATCAGCCGCCTGGTGGGGCTCGACTCCGCCGAGCTGACCGCCGACCTGTTCCGCAAGGTCTCGGCGATTACGTCGATGGTGCGTCTCACCCGGACCAAGCTCACGCCGGCCGAGGTCGCGAAGGCGCGGGCGGTGATGGGCGAGCTGGGCTCGCACGCCGAGCGCGCCTACCGGGCGGGTGACGAGCAGACCGTCCCCGGACGGATGCGCGCGCTCGGGCTCACCGAATCCGAGGCGATGGGGGCCGTGGGAGCCTTCGTCCTCACTGGCACAGAGACCCTCGTCTCGTACATTCCCCGTCTGGTATGCCTGCTGATCGACAGCGGCTGGTTGCCTCTCGTCGCAGCGGATCGCGCCCTGATCGAACCGGCCATCGCGGAGGGCCTGAGGGTGACCACGCCGTCGCCGGTGATGCTGCGCTCGGTGGTGTCGGCGGACTCGATCGGCCCGATTGCGGTGCGTGCCGGGGATCGCGTGATCCTCGCGACCTTCGCAGCCAATCGGGCGCTCGGTCGCTTCGACCCTGGCGCCAATTCCGCCGGGACCCTCCGTCAGCTGTGGTTCGGAGCCGGGTCGCACTTCTGTCTTGGCGCACCCCTCGCGATGGCGCAGATCCGGCTCGTGGTCGACGCTCTCCTCGATGCCGCCCCGCTCGGCGATCTGCGGGTCGAGTCGCGACGGGCCGCGCGCGGGGTGCTAATCCCGGGCTATTCGAGGGTGGTGATCGGGCGGTGAGCGTCGATCTCCTCGACGCCCTGCTCGACTCCTGCCGCGAGCATCCGGATGCCCCCGCCCTCAGCCAGGGGCGGCGCACGCTCACCTACCGCGACCTCGATCGCCGCATCGACTCGGTCGTCGACTCCCTCGAGTCGGCAGGATTCCGGGCCGGCGATCGTGTGCTCTTCTCGGTGCGGCCGGGGCTCGACGGCATCTGTCTCGCCCTCGGGATCATCGCCGCAGGCGGCACCGTCGTGTTCGCCGACCCGGGGGCCGGGGAGGCGATGTTCCGCGCGCGCGCCGCTCTCGCGGCCCCGCGCTGGGTCGCCGCAGAGGCGCTGCTCTACTTTGCGTCCTCCGGCGTGCTGAAACCTCTCGCGCGGCGCCGCGGACTCGAGTTGCCGCCCTATTCGGTCGTGGTTCCGGATGCCCGGCACATCGTCGCCGGCTGCTGGCTGCCTGGCGTGCCGCGGGGAGCGCTGCGGGTGCGAAGGCTGCTCAGCGGCGGTCTCGACACGGGCGCTGGGCGCCCTACTCGACCAGCAGAGTGTGCCGGTCGAGTAGCGAGCGCTAGCGAGCGTGTCGAGACCCTTTCGCCCGGTCTCGACACGGGCGCGGAGCGCCCTACTCGACCAGCAGAGAGCGCCAGCGAGCGTGTCGAGACCCGCTCGCCCGGTCTCGACACGGGCGCGGAGCGGCCTACTCGGCCGGCAGGGGCGTCACCCTCCGAAGCGCTCATCATCTTCACCAGCGGCACCACCGCTCATCCCAAAGCCGTCGTGCACTCGCGCACCTCGCTCGGCACCGGACTCGCCGGGTTCGCGGCCCACGTGCGCTTCGCACCGGGAGACCGCCTGCTCACCGACCAGCTGATGATCGGCATCCCGGCGCTCATCGCCGGTGCGCACTGGCGGCTGCCCGCGGTGGGCACGGACCCTGGCGCCAAGCCGGCGCACTACCTCGAGGTACTGCCGGGTACCGACGCGCTCTTCATGGTGCCAGCCGCCCTGTCTGCCCTGCTGACGCTGCTCGAACAGCATCCGGAGAAGACACCGCAACTCACCACGCTTCTCATCGGGGGCGCTCCGGTGCTCCGGCCACTGCTGGAGCGGGTGAAGCTTCGCTGGCCTCTGGTGCGGGTCTGCGCGATCTACGGAATGACGGAGATCCTCCCTGTGGCGATCGCCGACGGCGACGACAAGCTCGCTTTCGAGGGACCGGGGGATTACGTCGGAACGGTTCTGCCCGCCATCCGGGCCCGGGTCGAGACGAATGCCGCGGGCGATGGAGAGCTCGTGCTGGCGGGGGAGGGCCTGGCGCTCGGGTACCTCGCCGACCTGCCCGCGCATCCGCTCGTGTCCCTGCACACGGGGGATCTCGCCGAACTGCGCGGCGACTCGCTGGTGCTTCACGGACGAAGCAAGGACATGTTCATCCGCGGATCGACCAACGTCTATCCCGGGCTGTATGAACCGGTGATCGCGGGCATCGCCGGGGTCGCGGAGGTGGCGATGGTCGGCGTGCCCGACGGAATCGGCGACGATCGGCTCGTGCTGGTGATCGTGCCGCAGTCGCGGGCCGCCGCACCGGGCGCCCCTCACGGCTTCGGCGTGCGCCATCCACTGGTCGACACGGTGCGGGCGGCACTTCCCGGGCTGGTGGACGCCGCGGTGCTGCCCGACCTGCTGCTCGTCGCCGCCGACCTGCCACGATCCGGTCGTGGGAGCAAACTCGATCGGGCCGCGCTCGCCGCCGCGGTCTCCGACCACCTTGAGTCAGGACGCTGACATGAAGATCGCGGTCACCGGTGCGAGCGGGTTCATCGGCGGAGTCATCGCCTCGGCGCTGGCGATGCCGGAGTTCGGGCACGAGGTGATCGGCTATGGCCGCACCCCGGGCGGCTGGTCGTATCGCAGTCACGTCGCCAACGCCAGCCACTATCGGATCTGGGACGTCGCCCGCGGCCGGCTCTCCTCCGAGACGAGGGTGGACGCTGTGGTGCACTGTGCCGCCCTCGCCGACGACTGGGCGCCGCTCGCCGAGGCGATGCGGGTGAACCGCGACGGAACCCGGAATGTCGTGCGCAGCTTTTCCGGCGCGCGAATCGTGCACCTCTCCACTTCGAGCGTCTACGACGCCTTCCGCCCGACGGTGAATGCGGAGGAATCCACCGGACCGGCCTCGCGGTTCCTCAGCTCGTATTCGCAGTCGAAGGCGGCGGCGGAAGCGGAGTTGATCGGCACCGACGCCGTGATCCTGCGCCCGCACGCGGTGTACGGCCCCGGGGACTCGACGCTGCTGCCGCGGCTGCTTGCGGGCATCCGTCGCGGGCGGCTCAGCCTGCCGGAGGGTGCGGCCGTGCAGCACACCCTCACCCACATCGACAACCTCGTGGCAGCGGTGGTCCTGGCACTCGACACCGATGCGCCCGCGGGGGTCTACAACGTGGGGGATGACGCGCCCGTGCTCCTGAGCGCGGTCGTCGCGGAGCTGCTCGTGAAGAAGGGGCGGTCGGATGTCACGCTGCACCGAATCCCGTATGGCACCGCCTTCGCGCTCGCCTCCGCCGTCGAGCTCGCGCATCGCGTCACCCGCCGGGGCCGCCCGGGGGTCACCCGCTACGCGGTGAGCCAGCTCGGGCTCGAGCGCACACTCGACCTCACCGCGGCACGGACGCTGTTGGGGTATCGCCCGCGGCCGACCAGCCTCGAGGGCGCAGAGCGCTGGTAGCGCTGGTCGCGATACGGGCGCTGCGCGCCCTAGCCGACCGCCGGCCGACCGACTTTTTGCACCACCAGCGAACGGTAGGCCGGGATCAGCACCCGCCGGCCGTACTCGCGCGACACCACCCGGAACGGCGTGCTATCGCCAACGAGCAGGTCCACCATCGCGGTGAGCTCGGCGCGGGCCAGTGGTCCGCCGAGGCACAGGTGACGTCCGGCGCCGAACCACAGCTGGCGGTTCTGCGGAATGTACGCGCGGTCGATGCGGTACTCCCCGGCGAGATTGTTGGCGGTCCAGGTGAGCACCACGATGCGCTCCCCCGCCCTGAGGGTATGGCGCCCGATCTCGAGGTCGGCGAGCACCGAACGGCCGATGATCGGGGCAGGGGACGTCACCCGCAGCGCCTCGCGAACGGCTCCCTCGGTGAACTCCGGGCGTTCGATCAGCCGGTGTTGCTCCCCGGTGTCGAAGAGCAGGGCAGCGGTGCGGGCCATCGCCGATGCCGCGGTCTCAGTGCCCGCGACCATCAGAAGGGTCGAGAGCCCCTTGGTCTCACGGATGGAGAGCCCGAGGTCACGGCACCGCCCGATCACCGTCGCGGAAGAGGCAGTGGCGAAGGACGCGTCGATGTGCCCGGTGAGCTTCTCGACGATCTCCCGCGCCTTCTCGACCTTCTCCGGGGGGAGCACCGTGTCGGAGGTGGTGCCGAGGGCGATCGCGGCGAGCTCCTCCCCGGTAGCGAAGATCGAGCGGAAGGTGTCGTCCGAAGCATCCGGCACGTCCATCCCGAGCAGGGTGACCACCATCTGGCCGACGAGGATGCGGCTGAGATCGGCCACGTCGAGCGGCTCGCCCGCCTCGAACGAAGCGCTCGCACGGGTCATCCGTTCTCCCCAGGCGGTCGCCACGAACGCGACACTCGTCTTCTCGGTGAACAACTCGCGGCTGCGGGTGCGGAGGTCGTAATGGCCGGCGCCGTCGAAGAGGTCGTAAACCCAGTCGCCGAGGATCTGTGCCCAGAGGTGTCCGACGCCTCCCTCGCTCAGCAGGGTGAAGTGCTCCGGATCGTTGAGCACCGCCCGCGCGGTGAGCGGATCGGCGGTGATCCAGCCGAGCCTCGGAACCTTCAACAGCGGTTTGGCGAAGGTGCCGACCCAGTTGAGCCAGGGCAGTGCGGGACGTGCGGCCACCAGCAGGCGGTGCTCGTGGGCGGTGGCACCCTGCCCTCGGCCGTCCCGCCAGGGCGCGAGCCGGCGTTCGCGAACGGGGGCGGTGAGGTCTTCGGCAACGGGCACCCGCCCAACGTATCCGCTGTCGCGAGGTCGATCGCTAGTCTTGGAGCCATGGGGGACACGAACCGGGCCTACGACCGCTTCCTCGGCAACGGCACGAACTCCGATCGGCTGCAGTTCTTCAGCGACGCGGTGTTCGCCATCGCGATGACTCTTCTCGTGATCGACATCACCGTGCCGACGATCGCCAACGGGCCATCGGTGACCCAGGCGCAACTGGATCCGAAAGTGTGGAATGCCCTCGGCGCCGAGTTCTCGCAGTTCCTCGCCTACGCGCTCAGCTTCGCCGTGATCGCGAGCAACTGGGCCACCCACCACCGCAAGTTCGCGCTGATCCGCCGGTTCGACGGCCGCCTGATGTCGCTGAACCTCCTTCTTCTCTTCTTCATCGCCTTCCTGCCCTTCCCCACCAGCCTGATCAGCGAGTACGGAAGCTCGATGCCGGCGGTGATCCTCTATGCGGGCAACGTGGCCATCCTCAGCCTTCTTCAGTTCAGCCTGTGGTCGTACGCCCACCGCCACCACTTCCTCGACGAGCGGGTGGACCTCGGAATGTACCGTTACGTCCGGCGCAATCTGCTTCCGGTGCCGACAGTATTCCTGCTCTCGATCCCGGTCGGGATCGCGTTCGGGGCCGTCTGGTCGCTCTATTCGTGGATTCTGCTCGTGCCGATAAATATCATCGTCGGCCGCTACGAGCCACGACGGAGGGGAAAAAAGCGGCTTCCACTTTGAGAAGTTCAGCCTGCTGAAAATTCAGCGCCTGTTGTTCACCTCTGCGCAGGTTGCTGGCAACGTCCTTGAGGGCAGGCGTTCAAGCACCAAATATTGAATCCTCTCGTGCCCACCCAGGGTGCTTACCCGAGCACGAAGGAATCCGAACCATGACGGTCGGTTCTCGCATAGTTTTTATGCGCTTTGCAACAGCGCGGAGCCCGAAACTCCAGCTGTGGATCGACCACTTCGATCGCGTCGTCGGCCATGAAGCCGACCGCCCCGCCCTGCCAGTCGAAGCCGCCGACGCAGGTGCGTACGTGTGGCATCTGATGTCCCCCAACAATCGAATGTTGGCTCGCGGGGCTAACGTCCACGGCGCCTTGCAGGAAGCGATAGAAGACACCGCGCGCCTCCAATCCCTGTCTCAAGAGATGCAGTTCAAGCTGGTGTTCGACAAGCTTCGGGGTCTCTACGGGTGGTACGCGTCGGTCGATGGGGGCGTTGCTCTCACCTGTGCGAGATGGTATTCGACTGAGCGAGATCGTCGATCTTCGATGGAACTCGTCGTGATGTCACTGTCCGTGGCGGTCCTTCGGCCCGGCACCCGACTTGTGCCGTCGGAAATCGGCAGCCCGGTTTGGTGAGCGATCCAATGACGCGGTCGGGGGATCAGCATCGGTCTTCAAGGCCTATGCCTGCTCGATCAATCGCACTATCGCGCTGCAGGTCCACCCTAGGCGACTCAGATACGAAGGGCCGGTCGCGTCGGGGTCCGCTGCCGTACCCCCAGTAATCCGCCTCACTGTGTCCGATGCCGTCCTAGCGATCCCTGGTGCAGGCTTCGTGCCCGCCGGATGCCACCTGGCAGCCCCGAACGGGCACGCTACACCGTCACGCGAAGCAGCCAGGGGACTCCGGCGTTTGACGGTCGGCTCGGCAGTTTTCATCGAGGTCGCGGAGCCGGAAACGACAACTCCGACCACGAACCCGACGCCGACAACGCCGGTCAACACTTCGCCGTCAGCGAGGTCCGCGAGCCAAGACCGAGGAGCCCCCATGATGATCGGGGGATATGGAGAGTTGCGGCTCATACGTCGTCCAGCCGCTCTTCACATAAGGGACTCGTTCCGTTCACCTTCGGCCTCGATGATCGGGCGAGCAGCAACCCGAATAGCTGCGTCGAGCCTGAAGGAGGGCGCCGATGAGCAAGACAGACGCCGCTCTCGGGCGCAGATCACTCGTCTCCGCCCCGTCCCGGTCCGACTCCGCATTCAAGGCTGTCACGTTCACAGCGGGAGTCACCACCGTCGGCATCATGCTCGCGGTCGGGCTCTTCCTCTCTCTCCGTGCGGCGGATGCTCTCAAGGTCTCGGGATTCTCGTTCCTCGTCGTGCAGCAGTGGTCACCCGAGACTCGGGTGTTCGGCATCGCGGCGATCCTGTTCGGAACCGTCACCATCGCAATCATCGCGATGTGCGTCGCCGTGCCCCTCGCTCTCGGCACGGCCCTCCTGATTTCCGAAGTGGTCGGGGGGCAACTCAAGTCATTCCTGGTATCGATGGTCGACCTGATGGCGGCTGTTCCCAGCGTGGTCTATGGACTCTGGGGCCTGTTCTTCCTTCAAGCCAACGTGATTCCGGTCTCCCAGTGGATCTCCACCTATTTCGCGTGGATACCGATCTTCCGGGTCTCGGATGCCACGGGTCATCCACTGTCGGAGGCCAGCGCCTTCACCTCCTCCGCCTTCATCGCGGGAATCGTCGTCGGCTTGATGGTCGTGCCCACACAGACCTCCGTTATGCGTGAAGCGTTCTCGCAAGCGCCTATCGGAGAGCGCGAAGGTGCTCTCGCGCTCGGATCCACCCGCTGGGGAATGATCCGAACGGTGGTGATCCCGTTCGGAAAGGGCGGGATCATCGGCGGCACCATGCTCGGTCTCGGGCGCGCCCTGGGCGAGACGATTGCCGTCTACATGATCATTTCGCCGATTTTCACTATCAATTGGCAGCTACTGAAGACCGGCACCAACTCGGTATCCGCCCTCATCGCGCTCCGATATGGCGAAGCGAGCGATTTCGGGCTCTCTGCCCTCATGGCCGCCGGGCTCGTGCTCTTCATCATCACCCTCATCGTCAACTTCACCGCATCCTCGATCGTGGCTCGGTCGCGGTCGGGCGCAGAGACAGGCTGATCGTGTCAACAGTCTTCGAAGACCGCACCACCCGTGTCGATCCCGTCGACGCCCAGGACGACTTCGAACCACTCGCGGAACCGGGGCTGCGCGATGCAGGGTCAACACTGACGAGCATCCCCACTACGGAGGGAATCGCCGTCGGCGCACGGCGTTCTCTTCGCAAAGCCACGCTCGATGAGAAGTTCAACCTCATCGGTGCCGCACTCGCCGCTGTCGCGCTCACCACCCTGTTGTTCGGCTGGTTCACCCCTCTGACCGGCGGTATCGGGTGGGTGGTGGTGGCGTTCCTTTCCTTCCTGGGCTTCTACATCCTGTTGGTCGCCCTTCGGTCCGATCGACAGGAAGTGAAAGACCGCGTGATGACTGCGCTGCTGGTCAGCGCGGGAGTGATTCTCTTCGGTTCTCTCATCTTCGTCGTCGCGTACGCTCTGATCCGTGGCCGCGAGGCACTGCCCCACCTCAACTTCTTCACACAAACGATGGAGTTGGCCGGACCGCTTGACCCGTTATCGGCGGGCGGAATCCTTCACGCGATCGTCGGATCGCTCATTCAGATCGGCATAGCGTTATCGATCACGGTGCCGCTCGGGATCACAACAGCTGTATTTCTCAACGAGATCGGCGGGCGTTTCGCTAGGTTTGTGCGAACGATCGCAGATGCAATGACGGCTCTCCCGTCTATCGTTGCCGGGTTGTTCGTTTATGCCGCGATAATCCAGCTGATAACGCATCAGCGTTCGGGATTCGCAGCCGCAATGGCCATCACTGTGATGATGCTGCCCATCGTCATTCGCGCTTCGGATGTGGTGCTGCGGCTGGTCCCCGGAAACCTTCGTGAGGCGTCTTATGCCCTCGGATCGACTCGCTGGAGCACGGTGTGGCACGTCGTTCTCCCGACGGCCCGCTCCGGGCTCGTAACTGCGGTCATCCTGGGCACGGCACGCGGAATCGGCGAGACCTCACCGGTGCTGCTGACGTCGGGGATCACGTCCGTGATGAACCTCAATCCTTTCTCCGGTCCGATGATCTCGCTTCCGCTGCAGGTGTTCGACTTCGTCAAGTCACCGGAGCCGAACATGGTTGCTCGCGGATTCGGTACCGCAGCCGTCCTGCTCTTGCTGGTGCTGGCGCTGTTCACCGTTGCCCGGATCTTCGGCGGCCGCGGGCCGGGGCAACTCACGAACGCGCAGCGTAGACGGGTGGCGGCGGCTTCGGCGGAAGACTTGGCGCGCATGACGGCAGAGCCAACGCTCCTCGCGCCCCGAAATCCTTCTGGCGGAGTTCTTTTTGCCGACATGGCGACCGCGCCATCTCACAGCCCGATCGCAGTCTCTTCCGGCGAGTCGAACAAATCCCCCAAGACACCCACTTCGAACCCCGAGGAGACGTCTCCGTGACGCCGCGAACCCGACTCATCCGTTTCATTGCGATTTTGTTTGCCGCGACCGTCTTTGCCGGATCCGCCGCAGCCGCATCTCCCCAGTCCGCCCTCGCCGCGACCTACGTTCCGATCAGCGGTACTGGGTCGACCTGGTCTCAGAACGCTCTCGACCAGTGGCGCAAGAACGTTGCGGCCAACTATGGAATGACAGTGAACTATTCGGGAACCGGATCATCCGCTGGGCGACGCGACTTCATTGCCGGCACCGTCGACTTCGCCGTCAGCGAGATCCCTTTCCAGAGTTCACCCGAAGACGGGTCTGCGCCAGAAAAGCCGCCTCGCGGCTTCGCGTATATGCCCATCGTCGCGGGAGGTACGTCCTTCATGTACAACCTCAAGATCGGCGGAAAGCGCGTTTCGAATCTGAGGCTCGGCGGGGAAACGATCACCAAGATCTTCACCGGAAAGATCACTAACTGGAACGATGCCCAGATCCAGGCCGACAACCCGGGCCTGGCCATGCCCAACAAGCCGATCGTGCCGGTCGTTCGCTCAGACGGGTCTGGTTCGACTGCGCAGTTCACCCTCTGGATGTCCAAGCAGTTCCCGGCGCTCTGGAGTGCCTTTTCGGGACGGTCTGGGCTCACTTCGCAGTACCCGATGAAGGGAAACGCGAAGGCCCAGAGCGGATCCCTCGGCGTGGCTGGCTACGTCAGCCAGGCCTATGGAGAGGGTGCAATTACCTACGTCGAGTATTCTTACGCGCTCAAGTCGGGTTTTCCGGTTGCGAAGGTCCTCAACTCGTCCGGCTACTACGTGGAGCCCACGGCACCGTCGGTTGCGGTGGCGCTGTTGAAAGCAGGGATCAACACGACCCCGTCCTCTCCCGATTACCTGACCCAGATCCTCGATGGGGTGTACAACAACGCTGACAAGCGAACCTACCCGCTGTCGAGCTATTCCTACATGATCGTGCCGACAGAGGTCGGGGGAATCTTCACCACGGCCAAGGGCGGGACGTTAGGCGCCTTCGGGAGCTACATGCTGTGCGAAGGCCAGCAGCAGGCCGCCGCCCTGGGATACTCGCCGCTTCCCATGAACCTCGTGCTTGCAGGCTTCGACCAGATCAAGCGAATACCCGGAGCAGGATCGGCCAATGTCGATCCGAACTCCTGCAACAACCCGACCTTCAAGAAGGGTGACTCTCCCGCAAACAATCAGCTCGCGGTGACTGCACCGCAGCCGGCGGACTGTGACAAACTGGGCCCCAACCAGTGCACCAACGGAACCGCCGGTGCCGCCGCGATCTCGACTGCTGTGACGGGCACCGGGAAGGGTGGCACTGCGGCGGGAGCGACCGCAAGCGCGGGAGCGGGCTCTTCGGTAACGCCGGGTGCCGTCTCGACAGCGCCGGATGTCCCTGCCTACGATGCGAACGGTGCGTTGGTGAGCGGTTCGGCAGGCGGGGGGTCGGCGGCCGTCTCGACGCCGTTTACGCTCGCAAGCTCCACATTCGGCGGGGAGCAAATGCTGATGCTCGGGGCGGGGGCACTGCTGGTCCTGGCCATCGTCTTGCCTCCGTTGCTCTCCCGGCGGCTCCGCCGGTCTTTGCCGGAGCGGGACTGACGTGCCGCCCGCGCCGATCCGCCATTTTCGCCCCAGAGCACTAGCGGTAGGGGGTCGGCGATAGCGGCCTCTGGCCAGCAATTCCGGCACCACCCGCCTCGCTGAAGACCCGGCTTTCACCCGTTGTGAGAAGGCCGCCTTCGGCGCGCGTCGGACGCCTCGAAACCCATGCCCCAGCGCGATGCGCAATGGGGAACGGTAGTACCCGATCTGTTCATCATCCCGAAACCAGCCACCCATAATTTCGACCCGTGCCCAGTACCCGCTGGGAATCATCTTGGAGTACGCAGTGCAAATCCCCTCGCGATCCCGGCCGCGAAGTGCCTGGTTGACCTCGGTCACCACCGGCGCTCTTGTCGCAATCATCTTCGGAGCCGCCTCCACAGCCATCGGCTTCTCGCGCGAGTCGGCGAACGCCAGTGACTCCTCGGCTGCGACCGTCTCGACTCCTGCAAGCGACACGACCTCGCCGGCGCCGAACCTCCGGGTGACAGTCTCGCAAACCAAGAACCTGATCTCCCAAGGCATCGTCGTGAGTTGGAGCGGGGGCAAGAAGTCGACAGTGCCGTCGAGCCAGACGGGAGGCGAGAACTTCCTCCAGATCATGCAGTGCGGTGGCGACGACCCAGCGAATCCCGGACAGCCGGACCGGACTACCTGCCAATATGGGGCATTTCTCACCCCGGGGACGACGCGGGACAGTTTCCGCGCGTCGGCTGATGTTGTGTCGCCCGAAGATCGGCAATACACCTCGATTGGGTCCGGATTCTTCGACCCGACCTACACCTCGATCCCATTCACATCAGCGACCGTCGGTGACAACGGGAAGCACGAAGTCGTTGCATCGGTCGTCGGCAACAAGAAGATCGATTCGGTCGATGTGAATACGAACCAGTTCTTCACCGCGAACACCTCGAACGAAGTGAATTGGGCCGGCTCGAGCGCAAAGGGAACCGGGTCGACGAAATTCGAGATTCAGACTGCCCAGCAGTCGCCGGGTCTCGGATGCGGCAGTCCGATCACCGCGACGGACGGGACCGTCACCGGTTCGTCATGCTGGCTCGTAGTGATCCCTCGTGGTACCTCCGACGGGGGCGCCACGAACATCACCCAATCCGGTCTCTTCTACGACTCTTGGAAGCACCGTCTTGCCGTCAAGCTCGATTTCAGGCCGATCGGACTTCACTGCGCTGTGGGCGCCGCCGAGCGCCAGCTGGCGGGGAGCGAGCTCATCGCGGGAGCTGTCGCGTCCTGGCAGCCGACGCTATGCAACGCCGGCGGTGGGTCGATCTACTCGATCCTCACCGGAAACGAATCGGATGCGGCAGCAAGCGCGAACGGCTCGGTCGTGGCGCCGATGGCGCTGACCTCGCTGCCGCTGTCGGTCACTCCCGAGCAGTCCGACACCCTCGCCTATGCTCCCGTCGCGATCAGCGGATTGGCTATCGGATTCGCGGTGGATCGTGAGCCGAGTGTTGCTGGATCTGCGACCCCGGACCAGTTACAGCAGGCGCGCCTCCCGTTCGCGGAGATGAAACTGACTCCGCGACTACTTGCGAAGTTGCTGACCAGCTCGTACATCGACTCTCTTCCGTACGGTGCCGATCGATCCAAACTCAACTATGTGAGCGCAAGCGAGCCCGGGCACAATCCGCGAAACATCGTCCTCGACCCCGAGTTCCTCGCCGTAAACCCCGACTGGGCAACCCAGTCCCTCGTGAGTCCTTCGCTCTCCGATCTACTCGTGCCGCAAGGTCGGTCTGATGCGGCTACGACCCTGTGGAAGTACATCCTGTCCGACCCCGAGGCCACGGCCTGGCTGGCAGGAGCACCGGACAAGTGGGGGATGGTCGTGAACCCCTGGAGTTCGACGAACGCCACGAAGAACCCGTCCACCGTGGGGGTCGAGCTGCCAAGATCCGACTTTCCCAAAGCGGACCCGGTCGAACAGCCAGCGGCAGGAACTGTTGCCGCGATCAATTCGGTCACCTGGCGACCGTATGTGAGCGACCTCGATACGAGCGCGTACCTCACCCTCCGCGGCGACGGGCAGGTGCTTGGGGGGTGGGATCCCACATCAACCCCGCCCAAATACACAAAGTCCATCCGGAGCCTTCCGGGAGTGCAGCGTGTCCTCGGTCTCACCGATACGGCCTCGGCAGCCAAGTACCAGGTCGTCACGGCATCTCTTCTCAATCCTGCAGGCGCCTTTGTCGCGCCGTCCTCCGCCTCTCTCTCGGCGGGCGCAGCCGCGATGACAGCCTCTTCCAGCTCGTCGAGTGTCTACGGTTTCGACCCGACCTCGACCGCAGCAAAAGGCGCGCTCACGGCCTATCCGCTGACGATGCCGATCTATGCCGCGGTCAGCCCGGCCATGGCGGACAGCGCGCTGCGACGCAGTTATGCCGACTTCATCCGGTATGCGGTCGGTGCTGGGCAGGTGGCCGGAGACCAACTCGGACAGCTCCCCGAGGGATACGCGCCGCTACCCAGTGGATGGCGCGACCAAGCTCTTGCCGCTGCCAATTCGATCCAGTCGGGCGTGCCGGACTCGCCGGTGGCCGACGCCGCGGGTTCGACCTCTGGCGACGGTTCATCTGTCGGTGGTTCGACGACCGGATCGCAGGCGGAGAGTCCCGCCGTGGCCGCTGCGTCCGCGACCAACCCGGGCGCTACCGGCAACGCCATCGTGGGCTTGGCGGGGTCGGCGACGCCGAAAGATCCCCAGCTCGATGCTCTCGGTGCCGCGATTCCGGGAAGCCTCTTCGCCGGGCTTCTCAGCGCACTCCTCGTTCCAGTAATCACCCGGATCCGGCGACGCCTGTGATCCCCAAAATCTTGGACCCTGCCCGGTATATCTCGACGGACCGGTGCCAAGTCGACGCCATCGCACTTGCGATGACTCGATACCTCCCTCATAAAAAAAGGAACGAATCCAAGTGAAGATGAAGAAGGCTGTCGCTATCAGCACGGTCATCGGTGTGGCCCTCGCGGGTCTTGCATTCGCAAACTCGGCGTCCGCCGAGCCGGTCTCAAACAGCTATGTACTGGTCGGTTCTGACACGCTTCAGGACTCGGCAAACGCTCTGATCAACGGCACCTCAGTCGGTGGAGCCGCTCTGCGCGTCACCAGCGGGGGCACCACCATCGGCTCATTCGATGCCTTCGGATCGGCCGCAATCCAGACGAAGCCGAGTGGCACGTTCTTCGGCCGCCCAGCCGGATCTGGTGCAGGAGTCAACGCGCTTCGCGCCTCGGTCACCGGAAACGCTTACGCTCCTGGCGGCACCAACTCCACCCCGGCTAAGGTCATCACCGGCCAGGTGGACATCGCCCGCTCCTCCAGTGGCCCCGGCGGCAACGCCAACGCTGCCGGCCTCCTCACCTACATCCCCTACGCTCGCGACGCAGTGGCGTACGCCTATAAGGGTGGCACCGCAGCCTGGGCCACTCTAACGGCGGCGCAGCTCAAGGCGGTTTACGACGGAACCAGCACGACCATCGACGGTGTGGCTGTGCGGCCTCGCCTTCCCCAGACCGGTTCGGGAACGCGCAACTTCTTCCTCCCGGCGATCGGCTACGCGGCAGGCACCACCGTCGCACCCGGTGTCAGTGACGTGGGAAACGCCACCGCGGAGAACGACGCCACGGTTCTCGCCGCCGGCGACATCATCCCCTTCTCGGTGGCGAGCTGGGTTGCGCAGTCCAACGGCGTGACTGGTGTGAACACGATCGGAACCACCGGCGTGCTGCTCGGTAGCCCGCTCGGTTCCGGCACGCCTCCGTTCACTGGCACCGGATCCGCTCTCGTGCCGAACAAGACGTACTACGACGACACCTCGTTCGGTCGCGACACCTACCTGGTCGTCGAGTTCGCACGAGTCAACTCTGCCGACCCGAAGTTCGACGCGAATCTGGCAAACCTGCTCGACCCGACCGTCGCCCAGAGTCTGACCAACTTCGGCACCTTCGCCAGCACTTCCGGTGCGGCCAAGAAGAAGTTCGGCTTCCTCGCTCCCTCCACGACGACGCCCCAGCGCGCTTTCGCGGCCCTTTAATCCACTCATTTCATTCTCCTAACCCCTAGAAAGGCAATGAAAATGTTCAAAATCAACAAGGCAACCTACGTGGTCCTCGCCGGCGCGATCGCCGCGTCGATCGTGGGCGCGTCCGTTACGTCCGCGCAGGCTGCACCGGTCCCCACCGGTTCGGTCGGGCCCGTCTACTTCCTCGACGCCAACAATGGACAGCGGGTCGCGGCCGGTACGCACGCCTGGGACTCCCAGTACGTCGCGTCTCCGAATGTGAACGGCTCAACTGGGGACGTCACGTCGCCGAATGAGGTCTTCGTCGGCCCGTCCGACGCCGAGTCCGCCGTGGTCTTCTTGGCACCGATCGGCAGCGAGGGCAACAAGTCCCTGTGGAAGGCGAGCCACCTGGACGGCTTCCAGCCCGGAACGAAGAACGTCTGGCTTCCGCGTATCGACCCGAGCAGCCTGACCGACGGCACACCCGCTGCGGTCAAGGCCGCAGGCGGTGACTACAGCATCGGAATCGCGTTCCTCAAGAACAACGGTGTCACCCTGATCAGCCCGACGACGACCGAGTCCTTCGCCACCATCCACATCACGGCTGGCACCGGCGCGTACACGTTCGATGTGCCGGATGGCCCGGTCGTCGTTACCCCGCCGAGTGGCTCGTTCGACCAGAACCTGTCCGTCACCACTACGGCGGCAGTCGATGGAGCGCTCAACCTGATCTCGCCGGCGAACGCGACCACCACCTTTGGTGCGGCCGTTCTCGACCCGATCACGAAGCTGTCGACCTCGACGGCTACGCTCGGCAACTTCTCGGTTCAGGACGACCGTGTTGTGTCACACCCTGGCTGGACCCTCACCAGCACCGTCGCTAACTTCGTCAGCGGCACCAACACCATCGACAAGAAGCAGCTCGGTATCACTCCGAAGGTTGTGACGGCGAACGGCACGGGCGCGACCGCCGGTTCTGCCCAGGTTGCCGGATCTGCCGTCTACCCGGCCGCCTTTGCGTCGGCAGACGCCAGCCCGACAGTCGGCACCACCGTG
The DNA here is from genome assembly GCF_054880895.1 of Lacisediminihabitans sp. FW035. NCBI lineage: Bacteria > Bacillati > Actinomycetota > Actinomycetes > Micrococcales > Microbacteriaceae > Lacisediminihabitans > Lacisediminihabitans sp. FW035. The sequence goes on along the minus strand of NZ_CM142187.1, from coordinate 3,043,238 downwards.
CTCGGCGCCGACCTGAAGTTCGTTGCTCCGGCAACGGCGCCGGCCGGCACCTACACCTCGAAGCTCACGATCACGCTGGCCTCGAAGTAGGAGCACTTTACTGAGGGGGAGGGATCGCAGAAGCTGCGATTCCTCCCTCTTGGTCTGCCCGAACCGCCAACTGCTACCACGCTGTTAAGTTGGCGTTCACTCCCGACAGATGTTCCCGCCAACTGAACTTGGATAGTAGTACTGTGCACCTTTACCCGAAATTTGCCCGGACGCACGTCCGACTAATCGCGCTGCTTCTCGCCTCTCTTTTTCTGGCGACTGGCTTCTCCGGCTCGGCCGCGAATGCTGAGGACACGAACGGTATCTCCGGAGCTCCGGCCAATGAAACGGGCGCTGACGGACGGTCGAGATTCAGCTACCAGATCTCTCCTGGACAGCAACTCCAGGACGGATACCTCGTGCGGAATACGGGCACGACCTCACAGACCATGACGGTCTTCGCAACCGACGCCTTCAACACCCCTGACGGCGGGTACGGACTGCTCGATACCGACGCGAAGGCTGAGGATTCTGGCGCCTGGGTGACTTTCGCCGGTGGAGCGAAGGCTCTTTCCTTGCCGATCGCGGCGGGAGCCAGCCAGCTGGTCCCGTTCACCCTCACCGTGCCGGCGGATGCTTCGCCGGGGGACCATGCGGCAGGGTTGGTCATCTCGGTCCTCTCGCCGAGCGGCCAGGTCCTCGTCGATCGGCGAGTTGCCACTCGCCTGTACGTCAGAGTTCCGGGTGCTTTACAGGCCACCCTTACTGTGGGGAACATCGCCGCCAAGTACGCCGGCCAGCTGAATCCCTTCACCGGCACGACCTCTCTCGTATTCACGGTGAAGAACAACGGGAACGTCGCGCTGGCGGCCAACGCCGTCGTCGGTGTTAACACGTACTTCGGCATCGGAGCGTCGTCCATCCGACGCGCGTCGATCGGCGAGCTGTTGCCGGGTGCCAGCCGCGTGATCACGATGAGTGTGCCCGGAGTGGGTCAACTCGGCTATCTGAATCCCTACATTCATCTCCTTCCCACAGTTGAGAAGGACGCGCTGGATCCCGGCCCGCTCCGCGAGATCGATCGGGACACCGTTCTGTTCGTTCCGCCGTGGTGGCTGATCATTCTGTTGGTGATCGCCGCGGCAGTCTGGCCTTTCCTGGTCATCCGACGCAAGAGAAACGATAAGAATGCCGCGGCGTGGATCGAGCAGATGGAAGCGGAAGCAAAGCGCAAGTACGGAGACGAATCCGAGCTTGTCGGCGCTAACTCGATAGCGATCTCCGATTCTCCGGAACCGCCCTCGTCACATGCGAAATAGATCCGGGCCCAGCAGCTGGCGACGCACGACGGCACTCACCGCTGCCCTGGCAGTGACTCTCGTGCTCGGCGGGATCTCTGCCGCGGGTATCGCCTCGGCTGACGACATCGATGGCGGGTCCGGGCTCACGGTCACGGTCGGTCCCACTGACCAGAACGGAGGCGACTCTGCCCTGGGCAACACTGGATCGGGTTCGAACGGTGGCACGGGTGCTGGCTCAGGAGTCAGCGGGGGAGTCGGCGCTGGAAACCCCGGCCCGACGCCGTCGTTGACTCCCTCCTCGACCCCGAAGCCCGGGGACCTCGATCTGGGGGGTGTGTTGTACCTGAGCGGAGTTACTTCAGAGTACGTCTGGTCTATCAACCCCGCTCACAGCGCGGTGCTGCTCCATCTCACCTTGCGTAACGTGTCGAAGACGACATTCAGTTCCTCGGCCCGATTCTGGATCGACACGACGCTCGGCAACACAGTCTCTGACGTGAAGGGTGTGCGCATCGATCGGTTGCGCCCGAACGAGACGCGCATCGTCACCGTCCTGATGGATGGCCTCGGCCAATGGACAGTGCTCCACGCACATGCCACGGTCACCCCGCCGAAGTCCGTGGATGGAGTCACGCTCCAACCTGTCACCCGAGACTCTTACATCTTCGTTCCTCCCCTTCTCGCGGGCAGCGTCGGGCTGTTGGGCCTCGGTCTCTTGGTTTTAGGAAGACTCGTGTGGGCTCTGCGGCTCGCCCCCCTGACCAAGGGCATCGCGTGACTGTGACGAAGGAGATGTCTTCGGTGCTTGTCTCACAGGAATCCAAGCCGCCCAAGATTGGACGGCTCCCCAAGCCGCCGAATCGCCCCCGCCGGCCACCCACTCCGCCAAAGAAAAAAATGGTTCTGTCTCACGGCGAAATAGTCGTTCGCGGCATGTTGACGGTCGTCTCGGCCTTGCTGATTGCGTTCGTGCTTAATGTCGCTGTCTTCAGCCAGGTGCAGCACCTGGTTTCTCAGCAACAGCTGTCAAATGCCTACCGTGAGCAGTTGGCGGCGGGCACCGCTCCGGTGAGCGAGGGCGACTTCGACAATCATCTGCTCGTGGATGGATCGCCGGTCGGCATCCTGTCGATTCCGTCGATTGGCGTGCACGAGGTCATTTCTGAGGGCACCTCGGCTGATGTGCTCAAGAACGGGCCCGGGCACCGACGCGATTCTGTGCTTCCGGGACAGGCTGGCATCAGCGTATTGATGGGGCGAGCGTCCGCGTACGGCGGTCCGTTTGCGCGCGTTCAGGAGCTCGCTCCCGGTGATGAGTTCCACGTCCGCACCGGGCAAGGAAATCTTCTGTTCAGGGTTGTCGGGGTTCGGTACGCGGGCGACCCGACCCTCAAGTCGCCGACCTCGAGTCAGAGTCGCCTGACTCTCGTGACCGCTCGCGGCCCTGCCTACATTCCCACCGGAATCGCCTATGTGGACGCCCAGTTGGCGACGGTCGCCAAGCCTGCCGGTGTGCGCCAGACCACTTTCCTGGGACTGCCCGTCCAAGACCGGCCGATGGCATCGGATACCTCCACGATCTGGGCTCTCGTGTTCGCGCTCCAGTTCCTCGTGCTCGTCGAGATAGCAGCGGTTTGGGCGTATCGCAAGATCGGCGCCCAGAAGACGTGGGTCGTCTTCCTTCCCCTGTCGGTTCTCGCGGTGTTGTTCACGGCCAATCAAGTCACCATTCTTCTCCCCAACCTGCTATAAATCAAGGATTATTCATGTCTACGACGAATGACGCCACGCAGGTCTTGCCCGTAACGCGGCGAGCGAGAAATCCCTTAGCAAAGCGAGAAAGCGGCGCACCGGCTGCGCCGGACTTTTCGAGCGCCTCCGCATCCGTCCCCGAGCCACTGGCCTCACTCGAGGCGCGAAACATCTCCGCGTGGTTCGGCGATCACCAGGTGCTGGATCGGGTCTCACTCACGATGCCGGCCGGGGTTATCACCTCACTCATCGGGCCCTCCGGATGTGGCAAGTCCACGTTTCTGCGGATTCTGAACCGGATGCACGAGCTCGTGCCATCGGCCAGCCTCGCGGGCGAAGTTCTGATCGACGGCCAGGACATCTACGACTCCGACCGAAAGCTGGTCGACGCGCGCAAGAGCATCGGGATGGTCTTCCAGAAGCCGAACCCGTTCCCCGCGATGTCCATTTATGACAATGTGCTTGCGGGGCTGAAGCTGACGGGCACGCGGGCCGATCGTGACCGGCGGGACTACCTCGTGGAAAGCTGCCTGATCAAAGCCGGACTGTGGAAAGAGGTCAAGGACCGCCTTCGCGCGCCGGGTGGTGGTCTTTCCGGCGGGCAACAGCAACGGCTCTGCATCGCTCGCTCGCTCGCCGTGACTCCCCGGATCCTCCTGATGGACGAGCCCTGCTCGGCTCTCGACCCCACTTCGACCCGAGTGATCGAGGAGACGATGCTGGAACTCGTCAACGACGTCACCATCGTGATCGTCACTCACAACATGCAGCAGGCCCAGCGAGTTTCGTCGCAGTGCGCCTTCTTCCTCGCCTCGCAGGGCACCCCCGGAGGAATCGTCGAACACGGTGACACAGCGGCGATGTTCTCCGAGCCGATCGACTCGCGAACCTTCGACTACGTCAACGGGCGATTCGGATAGCCGGAATGGGCACGCCGACTCGAGCGTCGCTCCTGCGACGAGCAGTTGCGCCGTTACTTCAGGCGACACTTCTCGTCGGGGTGATGGTCTGGGGGCTGACAGTGTGGATGTCGTCGGGTGCGCCGAAGGGGGCAGCATCCTCGTTTGTCGTGGCTCCCACCGCAACCGTCGCGACCGTCACGGTCGACCCGGCGGCGCCCGCACCAGTTCAATCCGCCGCGCCCGCACCCCTCGCGCCCGCAGTCTCGATCGCGTCTCGTGTAGACCCGGCCTGGCTGCAGCGGGTCGGTGCGACCACCGGAATACCGTCGCGCGCGCTGGCGGCCTACGCCGGGGCATCCCTCGCTCTCGCCGCGGAGAAGCCGCGATGTCACCTGGGCTGGAGCACCCTCGCGGCGATCGGCCACATCGAATCCGACGATGGGCGGCACGGCGGCGCGATCGTGAGCGACAACGGGTACTCGAGCCTGCCGATCATCGGGCCGGCCCTCGACGGCGGCGCGTTCGCGGGCATCCACGATTCGGATGGGGGAGCCTGGGACGGCGACGTCGTCTGGGATCACGCGGTCGGGGCGTTCCAGTTCATCCCGCAGACCTGGCGTACCTGGGGCGCCGACGGCAACGGCGACGGCCAGTCGGATCCGAATCAGCTGGACGACGCGGCCCTCGCCGCGGCGCGGTACCTCTGCAATGCCGGCGACCTGTCGACCGTCGACGGCTGGCGTCGGGCGGTGCTGTCGTACAACCACTCGGAGCACTACGTCGACGACGTGGCGCGGGTGGCCAACTCCCTCTAGTCGAAGTCGAGGCTGAGCTTCCGCAGCAGGGCGGCGAGCCGCTCCTGGTCCCCGGCGGAGAGGCCGTCGAGCAGCTCGGTCTCCGACACCAGCAGGGTGCTGATCGCGGTGTCAACACGCTGACGTCCGTCAGTGGTCATGGTCACCAGGATCCCCCGCCCGTCGTGCGGGTCGGTGCGGCGCTCCACGAGCGCGCGCGTCACGAGCCGGTCGATGCGGTTGGTCATCGTGCCGCTGGAGACGAGAGTCTGCTGCAGCAGCGCTTTCGGGCTCAGCTGGTAGGGCGAGCCCGCCCGGCGAAGAGCGGAGAGCACGTCGAACTCCCAGGACTCGAGACCGGATGCCGTGAAGGCGGTGCGGCGGGCCCGGTCGAGGTGACGGGCGAGACGGCCCACCCGGGAGAGCACCTGCAGCGGCGCGAAGTCGAGGTCGGGACGCTCACGCACCCAGGCCCCGACGATTCGGTCGACTTCGTCGTGTGCGGGCATCCGTCCATTATCGTGCCCGTCATCGTGGCGTGCACGGCCGGCCGCGCCCCGTGCGTCCGAAATGCAGGACTGGGGGTGACGGAGGTGAGGGATGTGGCGTCCGAGTCGACTCCCGTCACGTGCTCTCCTGCATTTGCGACGGTCCACGCCGACACCCCGCCCGCAGCCGAGGCGGAGGAGTCGGCACCGGGGCGCGGGCGCATCTGGCAGAATTGTCGCGGTCGGTCGTTGAACGGTCCGTCCGAATTCCGCCTTAGTGTAACGGCAGCACGACAGCCTTTGGAGCTGTTCGGTCCAGGTTCGAATCCTGGAGGCGGAGCGGTCTCGATACGCGCGAGAGCGCGCGACTCGACCAGCACTACCGAGCGAGGGAGCCCCACCATGTCCGACATCGCGATCATCATCCTCGCCGCGGGCCAGGGGACGCGCATGAAGTCCTCCCTGCCGAAAGTGCTCCACCCGATCGCGGGCATCCCGATGGTCTCGCACGTGCTCGCCACCGCCGAGGAACTGGGTGCCGCCCACATCGTCGCGGTGGTGCGCCATGAGCGGGATGCCGTCGCGGCAGTGATCACCGAGCACGTTCCGCAGGCGATCATCGTCGACCAGGATGAGGCGCCCGGCACCGGCCGTGCCGTGGAACTCGGGATGGCCGGGCTTCCCGCTGATTTCGTCGGATCCGTGGTCGTGCTGAGCGCCGACGTCCCGTTGCTCGACGCGGCCACCGTGCACGCGCTCATCCAGACTCATGCCCTCGCCGGCAACGCCCTGACGCTGCTGAGCGCGTACTTCGCCGACCCGACCGGCGCCGGGCGCATCGTGCGCGGCGGCGACGGCAGCTTCGAGTCGATCGTCGAGCAGAAGGACGCCACCGACGAGCAGCGCGAGATCAACGAGGTCAACGCGGGGGTCTACGTCTTCGACGCGTCCGCACTGCGGGAGGCCCTCGCCAGAATCGGCACCGACAACGCCCAGAACGAGAAGTACCTGACGGATGCCGCTGCCGGCATCCGCGCGACCGGCGGCCTGATCGAGGCTGTGCCGGTGACCGACCACTGGCTTGTCGCGGGCATCAACGACCGCGCCCAGCTCGCCGCCGCCGCCGCGGAGCTGAACGCGCGCATCGTGCGCAGTTGGCAGCTGGGCGGAGTGACCATCCAGGATCCCGCGACGACCTGGATCGACCTCGCCACGAGCATCGGGGAGGACGTGGAGATACTTCCCGGCACCCAGCTCAAGGGTGCGACCGCGATCGAACGCGGCGCCATCATCGGGCCAGACACCACCCTCGTCGACTGCGAGGTCGGTGAGAATGCGGTCGTGAAGCGCACGGATGCCACGCTCGCCGTCATCGGGGCCAACGCCACCGTCGGCCCCTTCGCCTACCTGCGCCCCGGCACCTATCTCGGCGACAAGGGCAAGATCGGCACCTTCGTCGAGACCAAGAACTCGACCATCGGCGCCGGGTCGAAGGTGCCGCACCTGAGCTACATCGGCGACACGACCATCGGCGAGGGCACCAACCTCGGGGCTGGTGCGATCACCGCCAATTACGACGACCTCGTGAAGCACCGCACCGAGATCGGGTCGCACGTGCATTCCGGCTCGCACAACGTCTTCGTCGCCCCGGTTAGAATCGGTGACGGGGCCAAGACCGGAGCGGGAACGATCGTGCGCAAGGATGTGCCGGCCGGAGCTCTCGCGATGACCGTGGCTCCCCAGCGCAATGTCGAGGGCTGGGTCGAGCAGAATCGGGCCGGAACGGCGGCAGCGAAAGCGGCCGCAGACGCCGAGCCCGAGAGCTGATCCCCGCCTCACCGAGCCACACAGCATCATCCAACAGAGAGCAGGACACGTGGCCGAGATCACCGCCAGTGGCAAGAAGCGATTGGTTCTCGTGACGGGGCGCGCCCATCCTCAGCTCGCGATCGACGTCGCCGCCGAGCTCGAGACCGAACTCGTGCACACCGATGCCCGCACCTTCGCCAACGGCGAGATCTATGCGCGCTACGACGAGAGTGTGCGCGGATGCGACGCCTTCGTCATCCAGTCCCACACCTATCCGATCAATGAGTGGCTCATGGAGCAGCTCATCATGGTGGACGCGCTGAAGCGGGCATCCGCCAAGCGGATCACCGTGGTCGCGCCGTTTTACCCGTATGCGCGCCAAGACAAGAAGGGCCGCGGGCGTGAACCGATCTCCGCCCGCCTCGTCGCCGACCTGTTCAAGGCAGCCGGAGCCGACCGCATCATGAGCGTCGACCTTCACGCCGCCCAGATCCAGGGCTTTTTCGACGGTCCGGTCGACCACCTCTTCGCCATGCCGGTGCTGCTCAAGTACTTCAAGGAGCGGCTGGATCCGTCGACGCTCACCGTGGTCTCCCCGGACATGGGGCGCGTGCGCGTCGCCGACATCTGGAGTGACAAGCTCGGAGCGCCGCTGGCGATCATCCATAAGCGTCGAGACCCGCTCGTGCCCAACAAGGTGACGGTCCACGAGATCGTCGGTGAGGTCAGCGGTCGCACCTGCCTGATCGTGGACGACATGATCGACACGGGCGGCACGATCGTGAAGGCAGCGGAAGCGCTCAAGCTCGCCGGGGCGACCAACGTCGTCGTCGCGGCGACCCACGCGGTCTTCTCCAGCCCGGCGTCCGAGATCCTGCAGAGCGACTTCATCGACTCCGTGGTGGTCACCGACACCCTTCCGATCCCCGAAGAGAAGCGCTTCCCCACTCTCACGGTCCTGCCGATCGCCCCGTTGATCGCCAGCGCGATCCACGAGGTCTTCAGCGACGGCTCGGTGACCTCGATGTTCGACGGCGCCGCCTGACCCGACCCCCTCTTCGCCAGGCTGTGCTCGCGGCCCGACGCCGCCGCACGTGCCGGTGCGCCGCTCCTCGTAGGCTTGCGCCATGACGATCACAACGCCGCGACCGTGGCTCTCCAGTTATGCGGAGGGTGTGCCGCCCCAGATCGAGCTGCCGACAGGGTCGCTGTTCGATCTCGTCGAGGCCTCGGTCAGCGAGTTCGGTGACAACATCGCCCTCGAGTTCTTCGGTGCGACCACCACCTACGCCGAGCTGGGGGAGCAGATCCTTCGGGCAGCCGAAGGGCTTCGGCTGCTCGGTGTGCAGAAGGGCGACACCGTCGCGCTGGTGCTGCCGAACTGCCCGCAGCACGTCGTGGCGTTCTATGCGGTGCTGCGCCTCGGCGCCATCGTCGTCGAGCACAACCCGCTCTACACTCCGCGCGAACTCAGGCACCAGTTCGAAGACCACGGGGCGAAGGTCGCGATCGTGTGGAACAACGTGGTCGACACCGTGCAGCAATTCCCGGCGGATGTCGCGGTCGAATCGATAGTGTCCATCGATGTGACCCGGGCGATGCCGTTCGGCACCCGTGCGCTGCTGAGGCTGCCGATCGCGAAGGCCCGGGACTCCCGCGCCGCCCTCACCACCAGCGTGCGGGGCACCGTGCCGTGGCACAAGCTCCTCGATCACCCCACGGTGGACGGGCACATCTTCCGCCCGACCGCGGCGGACGTCGCACTCATCCAGTACACGAGCGGCACCACCGGCGCCCCGAAGGGTGCAACGCTCACCCACCTCAACCTCGCGACGAACGCCGCCCAGGCTCGGGCGTGGGTGCCGACGGTGCACCGCGGTACCGCCGTCGTCTACGCCGTGCTGCCGATGTTCCATGCCTACGGACTCACCCTCTGCCTCACCTTCGCCATGAGCATGGGGTCGCGGTTGGTGCTCTTCCCCAAATTCGACCCGGAGCTGGTGCTCAAGGTCGTCCGCAAGCACCCCGCGACCTTCCTTCCGGCCGTTCCTCCCATCTACGAACGCCTCACTGCGGCCGCCGATGAGGCGGGAGTGTCGCTGAAGGGCATCGAGATCGCCATCTCCGGAGCCATGCCGCTGTCGGCATCCGTCGTGGAACCCTGGGAGAAGCGCAGCGGCGGCTATCTCGTGGAAGGCTACGGGCTCTCCGAGACGAGCCCGGTGCTGATGGCCAACCCGGTGGGACCGACCCGGCGTGCCGGCACTGTCGGCCTCCCGCTTCCCAATACTGAGGTCAGGGTGGTCGATCCGGAGAACCCGACCGTCGACCGGGCCGCCGGCGAGGAGGGCGAACTGATCGTGCGCGGGCCGCAGGTGTTCTCGGGATATTGGAAGAAGCCCGAGGAGACCGCGGAGGTCTTCGTGCCGGCCGCGGACGGCGATGACGCCGGCCCATGGTTCCGAACCGGCGACATCGTCACCCTCGATGCCGACGGCTTCGTGAGCATCGTCGACCGCATCAAGGAGCTGATCATCACCGGTGGTTTCAACGTGGCGCCGAGCGAGGTCGAAGACGCCCTGCGGTCGCATCCTTCGGTGGCGGATGTCGCGGTGATCGGCCTGCCGAGCGACCACAGCGGCGAGGAAGTGGTGGCCGCGGTCGTGCTCGCTCCAGGCGCCGAGCTCGACGAGGCGGCGCTGCGGGACTACGTGCGTCCGAGCCTCGCCGCCTACAAGGTGCCTAAGCGTGTGGTCGCTGTGGACGAGCTGCCGAAGTCACTCATCGGCAAAGTGATCCGCCGGGAGGTGCGGGACCGGTTGCAGGCTGACACGCCGCGGTAGACGGGTCGTGGTTCGGTTGGCGACCCCGGCGGGTTAGGGTGCTGTGATGGCCGGATCACACAGGGCGTCGTCGTGGGGCACTACCCATGTGCCCACCATTCTGCGATCCCTCGAGCCCCGGCTCCATCCGGGAGAGTTCGTGTTCGTGTCGGTGCTGCCGGATCGGGCGGCCCAGCTGAACGCGATGGCCACGATCGTCGAACTCGAGGGCACGACGGTCGTGCTCCGCCGTCGGGACGCCGATGCCGAGTTCCTGCCCTACGACTTCGTGGCACGGTGGATCACCCTCACCGCCCATTCCTCTCTCGAGACCGTCGGCCTCACGGCCACCATCACCGTCGCCCTCGCCGAAGCCGGCGTGAGCAGCAACGTGCTCGCCGGATTCCACCACGACCACCTGCTCGTGCCCGGTCACCAGGCCGACCTGGCGATGACGGTACTGCGCGCATTAGCGACCGACAACGACTAGGAACTACAACTACGCGTTCTTGCCGGGCAGTGGCACCGGCGCCAGTTTGGGCGAGATCGGTATGAGGCCGAGCGAGGCGACATTCTTCTCGCCACCGAACGCGCCCACCGTGTAACACTGCCAGCCGGGTCCGCCGGGGCCGAACAGCTCGAATCGTGCGGATGCCCCGGTCGCCTCTGGAGCCTCGTAGGCGACCCAGGCGGTGCAGGCCTCTTGGGCGGTGGAGGCGGCCACCGACACGGTAGTCAGCATCCCGGGCAGCACGAGACAGGCGATACCCACGACAACGACGATCCTGAGCACCAACCGCATACGGCGCAGGCGTGGTGCGCCCTCTGTCGGTACATAGCCGGCCAGTTCCGGCTCGTCGTCGTAATTCATCGCGGTTCGATCTTGTCACGGTCGCCTCGGATTGCAGAGTTTGGCGTATAGATCAGACCTATCTGTCGGCAAACAGGCCGAATCTGGTCAAATCAGCTTGACAGGGCCCCCGAACGTGGGTCATGCTTGCGAAACATCGGATGGATTCCCGCACAGCGGAGCGCCGATGATCAGCTCGACACACAACTCAACTGGGACCCGACCCTGCAAATTCTCAATGAGGAGTCTCCGTGAAATCGAAAATCCTTGCCGCGGTCGTGGTCTCCAGCGTGATTCTCGCGCTCGTCGGCTGCAGCGCCCCCGCATCATCCGGCACCGACTCGTCTGGCAAGACCACCATCAACTGGTCGGTCTGGGCCGGGTCGGAGGCCGAGACCGCGGCCTGGCAGCACCTCGCCGACCTGGTGCACACGAAGGAACCCTCGATCACGGTGAAGCTCCAGACGGCGTCCTGGAACGACTACTGGACCAAGCTGCCGACCCAGCTCGCAGGAGCGGATGCCCCGTGCATCGCCGGCATGCAGATGGCCAGGCTCCAGCAGTTCACCCAGTACCTGCTGCCGCTCGACGACAAGCTCGCCGGCGCGGGGATCACGCCGTCCGACTTCGATGGCTCGATCATGAAGGCGCTTCAGACCGGGGGCAAGCAAAAGGCGATCCCCTATGACCTCGGCCCCTGGATCCTGTTCTACAACAAGGACCAGTTCGCCGCGGCCGGGCTCACGGAGCCGGCCAACGGGTGGAAGATCGCCGAGTTCGAGGCGGATGCCAAAGCCCTGACCACCGGCGGAAAGTACGGCTTCGCCGTCAACAACACCATCGATCAGCCGAATGTGTGGGGACCGACGATCGCCGGCGTCCAGGCCGTTACAAAGGACGGCGCGCTCGACCTGACATCTCCCGGGGTGAAGAAGACGCTCGACTGGTACGCGGGACTAGTGAGCACCGAGAAGGTCGCGGCACCGCTCGCCGCCGACGCGACCGATGGCGCTCAGTTCTTGGCCGGTAACGCTGCGATGTACGTCACGGGGCCGTGGGACATGATCAACGTGAAGGCCCAGGCCAAGTTCGGTGTAGGCGTCGTCACGATCCCGGCCGGGAGCAAAGGGGTGGCGACCGCTGTCGGCGGGTCGGGCTTTGGCATCACGACCAAATGCAGCACACCGGGCGTGGCCGCCAAGGCGCTCGCGATCCTGACCGGTTCCGACGCTCTCAGCTATCTCGGCAGTGAGGGGCGGGCATTCCCGGCGCGGATCGCCGAGCAGTCGACGTGGTATTCCTCAGCCGTCGACGGCGCGAAGAGCACCATGGAGACCGCGCTGAAGTCCGGTGTCGCCTACCGGTCGACACCCACCTGGACCCAGGTCGGCCTGAGCTGGTCCCAGGGGGTCGTGTCGGTGGTGAACGGCGAAACGAACTCCAAGGCCTTCCTGTCGAGTGTGCAGGAATCCAACAGCCAGTAGGCCAGGCGGGGGATGAAGGTGGCCGGCCGTCGTCCGCGCCCCCTGGTTCCGTCACCGGTTGGGATGAAGGTCAGTATCGATGAAGACTGCAGGGAGTGTCATGGTGAACACCACCGAGGTGCGGCCGACCGGGCCGGCGCGACTCGTCGCGCCCGCGAAGACGGCACCGGTGCGGTCCGGCCGCAAGCGGAGGGATGACCGGCTGGCCGCGGCGGGATTCCTCGCGCCGAGCATGGGCGGGTTCACCGTCTTCACGCTCCTGCCGATCATCGCGTCGCTGCTCGTCGCTTTCACCGTGTGGCCGCTCGCCGGCACCCCCACCTTCGCCGGTGTCGACAATTTCGTGAAGCTGTTCACGAAGGATCCGGCGTTCCTCACCACCATCGGCAACACCCTGGTGTTCGTGGTGGCCTACGTGCCGCTCAACCTCGCTTTCTCACTTGCCATCGCGGCGTGGATCTCACCCCGGATCCGCGGGGCGAACGCCTACCGGGTGCTGCTGTTCATCCCCGTGGTCACGCCGATGGTGGCCAACGCGGTGGTGTGGCAGATGCTGCTGATCCCGACCGGGCTCATCGACAACCTGTCGCTCACACTGTTCGGAGTGCACGCGCCCAACTTCCTCGGCTCCACCTCCACCGCCATGATCTGCGTGGTCGTGATGTCGCTCTGGCAGGGATTCGGCTACAACCTCCTGATCTTCTCCTCCGCGCTCCAAGCGGTGCCGGAGAGCCTGCTCGACTCCGCCGCGATCGACGGGGCTGGCACCTGGCGCCGTTTCTTCAGCATCAAGGTGCCGATGATCTCGCCGTCGATCTTCTTCGCCGCCACGATGACGCTCATCACCTCGTTCCAGGTGTTCGCGCAGCCCTTTGTTCTCACCAACGGTGGCCCGAACAGCTCAACGACGACCATGGTGATGTACCTGTATCGCTCCGGGTTCCAGTTCCTCAACCTCGGCTACGCCTCGGCGGTGGGCGTCGTGCTCTTCCTCATGATCCTGGCCATCACCGGCCTCGTCTTCCTCGCCCAAAAGAAGTGGGTCCACTATGACTAGCCAGGCAACCGTGATCCGCACTGCGCGGGCGAAAGCCACCGGTGGCATCCGCGGGTCGATCCGCGCGCACAACCGGCGCGCCATCCGCAATTCCCGCCTCTCGCAGAGCCTGCTGACCCTGTTCGTGATCCTGTTCCTGATGCCGCTTGTCTGGATGATCTCCACCTCGCTCAAACCGGGGTCCGAGGTGTTCGCGTCGCCTCCGGTGCTGATCGGCAGCGAGGTGCGCTGGCAGAACTACGCCGACGTGTGGAGCTACATCCCGTTCGGCAGCTACATGATCAACGGCTTCCTCGTGTCGGTCCTCGGCACGCTCCTGGTGGTCGTCGTCTCCGTGTGCTCCGCCTACGCCTTCTCACGACTGCGTTTCCGCGGGCGTGACGGGCTGTTCTTCGTCTACCTCGGCACGCTCATGGTGCCGCAGGAGGTCGTGGTGATCCCGATGTTCCTGTTCATGACGCAGCTCGGCTGGGTCAACTCCTTCCAAGCCCTCATAGTGCCGTGGGCGTTCACCGCGTTCGGTACCTTCCTGCTTCGGCAGGCGATGCTCACGGTGCCGATGGAGCTCGAGGAGGCGGGCAAGATCGACGGCGCATCCCATCTCCGCATCCTCTGGGCGATCATCCTCCCGGTGGTGCGTCCCACGATCGCAGTGCTCGTGGTGTTCACTTTCATCAACTACTGGAACAGTTTCCTGTGGCCGCTCATCATCGTGAACGACGCGGCGCACACGACCGTGCCGCTCGGGCTCAACGCCTTCCTCGGCCAGGGAGGGCGGCAGTGGCAACTCATCATGGCGGCGTCGACGATTTCGATGATCCCCACTGCTGGCCTCGCGATCCTGTTGCAGAGACACCTGGTGAAAGGCATCTCCCTGTCGAGCGGCCTCGGCGGTCGCTAGTTGTCACTTCCCGTCCACATCCACGAAGGAGACCCCGTGTCTATCGCCCATGCCCCCTGGTTCACCGAGTCACGATTCGGGATGTTCATCCACTGGGGGCTCTATGCCCTCCCGGCCCGCCACGAGTGGGTGATGAACTACGAGCGCCGCGAAACCGCCGACTATGAGAGATACGCCGGGTTCTTCGACCCGGATCTCTACGACCCTGTTGCGTGGGCGCGCGCGGCGAAGGCCGCGGGGATGAAATACGTCGTGCTCACCACCAAGCATCACGACGGTTTCTGCCTGTGGGACTCGAAGCTGACCGACTACACCGCCGTCAACACTCCCTACGGACGCGACCTGCTGCGCCCCTATGTCGACGCCCTGCGCGCCGAGGGGCTCAAGGTGGGCTTCTACCACTCGCTGCTCGACTGGCACCACCCGCACTTCACCATCGACGGGCATCACCCCCGCCGCGATGACCCGGATGCCGCAGAGCAGAACGCGACGCGCGACATGTCGGTCTACCGCGAGTATCTCCATGGCCAGGTGCGGGAGCTGCTGACCGGCTACGGGCAGATCGACTACCTGTTCTACGACTTCTCCTACGCGAACGACAACCACAACCCGGTCTGGGGCGCGAAGGGTCGCGACGACTGGGCATCCGAGGACTTGCTCGCGCTCACCCGCGAACTGCAGCCGGGCATCATCGTCAACGACCGGCTCGACATCCCGGGCGACTTCGTCACGCCAGAGCAGTACCAGCCGTCCGCTCCTCTCGAGCTGAACGGCCAGCCGGTCGCGTGGGAGGCCTGCCAGACACTCAATGGCAGCTGGGGGTACTTCCGCGACAACTACAACCTCAAGTCGACCGACCTGCTCATCCGGATGCTCGTGGACGGGGTCTCCAAGGACGGCAACCTGCTGCTCAACGTCGGGCCGACCGCGCGCGGCGAGTTCGACTCGGCCGCGATCGAGGCACTCGATGGGATCGGGGAGTGGATGCGGCTGCACTCGCGCAGCATTTACGGAGCAGGTGCGTCGGAGTTCGTCGCACCGGCCGACGCACGCTACACCCAGCGGGGTTCACGGCTCTACCTCCACCTGTTCGCGTGGCCGTTCGAGCACGTGCACCTGCCCGGACTCGCCGGCAGGGTGGCCTACGCCCAGCTGCTGAACGACGCGTCGGAGATCCCGCTCAAGGAGATCCCGCCGGAGTTGGTCGCCCTGACCACCGGAGTCGGCGGACAGCCCGCCGGCACACTGACGCTGACTCTTCCGGTGCGGAAACCGGGCGTCGCGGTGCCGGTCGTCGAACTGTTCCTGCGGTAGGCGCGGGCGGGTGACTGTCGCGTTCAACAGCTGATTTTCGACGATGGATGCGTTCGACAGCAGATTCTCGGCTGTTGAAAGTCTCCACTGATGTCGAAGCGACGAGCGGCGCGGCGCCGCCGATGGTGCGGGGGACTAGTGCGAGCTGCCCTCGGACTCGATCTCGGTGCGGTCACCGCTCCACAGCGTGTGGAAGGTACCCTCCTTGTCGATGCGCTTGTAGGTATGGGCCCCGAAGAAGTCGCGCTGTCCCTGCGTGAGGGCGGCGGGAAGGCGGTCGGCGCGCAGGCTGTCGTAGTAGGCGAGCGAGGAGGCGAACACCGGCGCGGGGATGCCGGCGTGCGCGGCATCCGCGACCACATTGCGCCAGGAGTCCTGCGCCTTCGCGACCACGTCGGTGAAGAAGGGCGCGGTCACGAGGGAGACCAGCGAGGGGTCCTCGGCGTAGGCCTCGGTGATGCGGTTGAGGAAGCGGGCTCGGATGATGCAGCCGCCGCGCCAGATCCTGGCGATCTCGCCCTTCTTGATGTCCCAGCCGTACTGCTCGGCTCCGGCGACGATGGCGTCGAATCCCTGGCTGTAGGCGATCACCTTCGAGGCGTAGAGCGCCTGGCGAACTCCCTCGATGAAGCCGTCGACGTCCTCGACCGGGGATGCCGTCGGCCCGGGCAGCGCGGCGGCGGCGGAACGCTGGGCCGGCTTCGACGAGACGGAGCGGGCGAACACCGCCTCCGCGATGCCGGACACGGGGATGCCGAGGTCGAGGGCGGTCTGCACGGTCCAAACGCCGGTGCCTTTCGACCCCGCCTGGTCGAGGATCACGTCGACGAGTGGCTTGCCGGTCTCGGCATCCACCTGGCGCAGCACCTCGGCGGTGATCTCGATGAGGTAGCTCTCGAGCTCGCCCGTGTTCCACTCGGCGAAGATGTCGGCGATCTCGGCGGGGGACTTGCCGGTGCCGCGACGGATCAGGTCGTAGGCCTCTCCGATGAGCTGCATGTCGGCGTACTCGATGCCGTTGTGGATCATCTTGACGAAGTGTCCGGCTCCGTCGTGGCCGACGTGGGTGACGCAGGGTTCGCCGTCGACGACCGCAGCGATGGACTCGAGGATCGGGCCGAGGGTTTTCCACGCCTCATCCGAGCCACCGGGCATGATCGACGGCCCCTTGAGCGCGCCCTCTTCGCCACCGGAGATGCCGGCACCGACGAAGTTGATGCCGGTCTCGCGCACGGCCTTCTCTCGACGGATGGTGTCGGTGAAGAGCGCGTTGCCGCCGTCCACGATGATGTCGCCAGGCTCGAAGACCTTCACTAGCTCGTCGATGACGGCATCGGTTCCCTTGCCGGCCTGCACCATGATGAGGGCGGCGCGAGGCTTGGTGAGGGATGCAGCGAACTCTTCGTAGCTCGTGGTGCCGATGAAATTCGCCTCGGGGTGGTCGGCGAGAAGGGTCTCGGTCTTCTCATGGCTGCGGTTGAACACGGCCACGGTATTGCCCTCGCGGCTCGCGAGGTTGCGGGCCAGGTTGCTGCCCATGACGGCGAGCCCGACGACTCCGATGTTTCCGGCTGAATTCTCTGGCACGGGTTCTCTCCTTGCGAACTATGAACAGTTGGCTCAACAGTAGCTTTCAGTCGCGGGGTAGCGACTGGATGTAGCGATGCACGACGGCGAGATCGAGGTCGCCGAGGCCAGCGGAGACGAGCCCTTCGAACGAAGAGCGCAACACATCGAGTACCGGAGTCGCCGTGTCCGTCGCCGATGCCGCCGCGGCGGCGAATCCGAGATCTTTCACCATGTATCGGGCAATGCCCGTCGGCGTGTAGTCGCCGTCGATGATGCGTTGCTTCTTGGTTTCGAGCACACGGCTTCCCGCGTATCCACCCTGCAGGAGAGACAGTAGGGCCTCGAGGTCGAGACCGGACCTCTCGGCGATCACGCTGGCTTCGCTGATCGCCGAAATCGTCGCGGCCACAATGAGCTGGTTGCAGGCTTTGGCGATTTCGCCTGAGCCCAGAGGTCCGAGATGGACGGGCGTACCGAAAGTGGCAAGCACGGGAAACACCGATTGCACAGAATCGATATCGCCCCCGACCATGATGGATAGCGTGCCGGATTCGGCACCTTCGGTGCCGCCCGACACCGGAGCATCGACTACGGTCATCCGTCCAGCCGTCGTCGCGGACAGCCGCTCGGCGGTCTGTCGGAGGCCGACGGGGGACACCGATGAGCACACCACGACGGTAAGCGTCGAGCTGGAGGTCGAGATCGAGTCGTGACCGAAAAGCAGTTCTTCGACCTGGGGGAGATCGGGCACCATGATGACGATGACGGAGCACGAGTCGGCGACTTCACGGGATGTCCCGACCCAGATAGCGCCGGCCCCAACGGCGCTTTCGGCTCGATCCCGCGATCGCCCGGTGACGAGAAGGCCGCCGATGTCCGCCTTCAGGTAGTTGAGCGCCATAGGGAGCCCCATATTGCCGAGGCCGATCAGTCCTACGGATGGTCCGACTCGAGCGGAATGTTCAGGCACCTTCGACATGGGAACAGCATACAGAACACTGTTCACCAGAGTGGATAGACCGCTAAGATTGATTCACTTCCTCTTCGTGAGGACACAGATTTCCCCGGCTCAAAGGATACCGACGTGACGACTGACCAGCGACTAAGGGTCGTGGCTGCCACCCCGATCAGCGAAGAACTGATCGCACACGTGATCGCGATCGAGCCCCGCATCGATTTCATCCGCCGCCAGGATCTGCTGCACCCGATGCGCCACCCTGGGGATCACAGCGGTGATCCGTCCTTTCAGCGCAGCACGGAACAGCAGGCCGAGTTCGATCGACTCATCGACTCAGCGGAGGTGCTCTACGGGGTGCCTGACGAGACTCCGTCTGCGCTCACCCGAACCGTTTTGGCGAATCCCGGCCTGCGCTGGGTTCAGACGATGCCGGCCGGTGGTGGCGCTCAGGTTCGGGCCGCGGGCCTCGATGACGAGCAATTGGAACGTGTTGTATTCACTACAACAGCCGGCGTCCACTCTGGACCGCTCGCGGAATTCGCGACCTTCGGCGTGCTCGCGGGGGCGAAATCGCTTCCCCGCCTCCTCGAGCAGCAGTCCCGCCGAGAATGGCCCGGTCGTTGGACGATGGGACTAGTTTCGCAGCAAACGGTGCTGATCGTCGGGCTGGGAGCCATCGGTCGCGCCACCGCTGTGATGCTGAAGGCGCTAGGTGCGGTCGTGATCGGCACCAGCCGTCACCCCGATCCGGTCGAAGGCGTCGACGAGCTGGTGAACGCGGAAGACCTGACGGAGGTTGTCGGCCGAGTCGACGCGATCGTCGTCACACTGCCGGGAACTGCCGCCACCGAGGGGCTGGTCGGCGCGGAGGTGTTTGCCGCCGTCACTCCCGGGACAACGCTGGTGAGCGTGGGGCGCGGCACAGTGATCGACGAACATGCGCTCATCGACGCGCTCGAGGACGGCCGGATCGGGTTCGCCGCCCTCGACGTGGTCGCCAGCGAGCCGCTCTCGCAGGATAGCCCGCTCTGGTCGTCTCCCCGCGTGCTGATCAGCCCACACACCGCCGCACTGAACGTCGCGGAGGATCGACTGATCGCCGAACTCTTCGCCGAGAACGCTCGCCGGTTCCTCGACGGGGAATCTCTGATCAACCGCGTCGACACCGTCGAGTTCTACTGAGGCCGTGATGCCGTGTCGAGCGCGACGGAGAGCGAATGAGTGACACCGAGGAAAAGGGCGCCCTGGCGCCCGCCGTGCAAAAGGCGATCCGCATCCTCGATCTGCTTGCTGCTTCACCGGGGCGACCCAAACCGCTGAGCGATATCGCGCGTGAGCTCGGGATCGCCAAGTCATCCACCTCAAATCTGTGTGCGTCCCTAGAGGAAGGCGGGCTCATCCGTCGCACCGCGAGTGGATTTCTGCTCGGTCGTCGCACCGTCGAGCTCGGCAGCGCGTACCTCGCGGGATTCGACCAGATTCGCGAGTTCTATCGCATCTGCGAAGAATCGGAGGTGTTGCACCGCCAGCTGGTGCAGATTGCAATGCTCGACGGGGTGCGCGCGCTCTATCTCGCGGTCTACGAGGGGCGTGAGCGGTTTCCCCTGTCGGCCAGCGTCGGCGACCGGTACCCAGCCTCGGCCACCGCCGTCGGTACCGCCCTACTGGCAGAGTTGCCTCCCGACCGCATCGAGGCGCTTTTTCGCGAGACGAGCCACATCGTGAGCCTAACCAATCGCTCCACAGCCGACCTCGCATCCCTTCAGGCGAAACTCGAAATCACTCGTCGCAATGGCTACGCGGTAGACGACGGCGAGGTCCATCCGAGTGTATTTGCGCTCGCCACTCTCATTCCGTCGACCCGAGCCCACGAGCCATCATTCTCCATCGGAGTGTCGCTCGTGCATCCGAGCGATACGGCCGAAGAACGCGCCAGCGTTCTCGAAGCGCTCCGACAGGCATCAGCAGAGCTGTCCCGTCCCGTCCTCGTCGAAGCGAAGCCGACCGATGTCGGCCTCGTCGACGCTACCGCCCTAGAGGAGCACGTATGACTACCCTGTTCGATCTGACTGGCCGCACCGCGCTCGTCACCGGCTCTAGCCGCGGTATCGGGCTGACCCTCGCGCGCGGTCTCGTTCGGTCGGGCGCCCGGGTCGTGCTTCATGGGCGAGACCAGGTGACTCTCGACGCTGCCCGCGAGAATCTGCTGCGGGAAATTGGGGGAGAGGTCTCTACGGTCTGTTTCGATGTGACGGATGCCGATGCAGTCGACCTCGGAATCGCGGAGATCGAGTCTTCGGTCGGGCCGGTGCACATTCTCGTGAACAACGCGGGTATCCAGCGCCGGGCGCCGTTTACCGAGTTCGCCGTGACCGATTGGAACGAACTCATCGCCGCGAACCTCACCAGCGCGTTTTTGGTCGGCCAGCGGGTCGCCCGGGGAATGGTGGAGGCCGGAGCGGGCAAGATCATCAATATCGGTTCGGTGCAGTCTCAACTGGGCCGTCCGGGTATCGCCGCCTACGCCGCGACCAAGGGCGGTATCGCGATGCTCACCAAGGGGATGTGCGCCGATCTCGGCCCTCTCGGCATCCAGACCAATGCGATCGCCCCCGGATACTTCGCTACGGAGCTGACCAAGGCTCTCGTCGAAGATGAGACCTTCAGCCAGTGGGTACGAACGCGCACGCCGGCCGGGCGGTGGGGAGACACGGAGGACCTCGTCGGCGCACTCGTTTTCCTCGCGTCGGGGGCTTCCGACTTCGTCAATGGGCAAATCATCTACGTCGACGGCGGTATGACAGCGGTGGTCTGACCGACCGCGACCCGATCGACATTCACCTCTGGATTGGAACAGTGAAAATGACGGACGATATCCCCGAAACCGCACTGGGCGTAGTGGCCCATGCCAAGGATGACCTACGTGTAGAGGAGATATCGGTTCCTCGACCCGAAGCCCATCAGGCGGTGATCAGTGTCGCGTTCGGCGGCATCTGCGGTTCGGATCTGCACTATTGGACGCACGGCGCGGCTGGCGAGTCAATACTCAAGGCACCGATGGTACTCGGCCACGAAGTAGTCGGCACCGTGGTGGTAGCCGCTTCCGATGGTTCTGAACCGCAGGTCGGCGCGACCGTCGCGGTGCATCCGGCCACACCGGGCCCCGGCGACGGTAGTCGATATCCGGAGGACAGCCCCAATCTCTCGCCGGGCTGCACCTACCTGGGGAGCGCCGCGCGGTTCCCCCATACCGGCGGCGCTTTTGCCCGCACTGTGGTGCTCGACAGCCGGATGCTGCGTGAGCTGCCAGTTGGGCTATCACTGCGCGATGCGGCCCTCGTCGAGCCGGCCAGCGTGGCTTGGCACGCCGTCTCGCGAGCGGGCGCGGTTCGCGGCAAGCGAGTTCTCGTCACGGGAAGTGGTCCCATCGGCTCGCTGATCATCGCGGTGCTCCGACGGGCTGGTGCCGCTGAGATCATCGCCACTGACATGTTCGAGACGCCCCTTGAGATTGCGACTGCAGTCGGCGCCACCCGTACACTGTTGGCGACCGACGCAGACGTTATTGCCGCGGTCGATGCCGATATCGCCATCGAGTCTTCTGGCAGCTTCCGCGGTCTCGCAAGCGCCATGCGGGGAACGACTCGCGGCGGCAGAGTTGTCATGGTCGGATTGTTGCCTTCCGGGGAGCAGCCAGCACTGATCTCCTTGGCGATCACCAGGGAACTGGAGCTCGTGGGATCGTTCCGATTCAACGACGAGATCGACGAAGTGATCGCCGCGCTCGCGGATGGATCGCTATACGTCGCCCCCGTTGTCACCCACGAGTTTCCGGTGGAGGACGCCCTCGAGGCATTCGCCACTGCGAAGGACGCGGCGGTCTCGGGCAAAGTGCTTCTGAGCTTCTGAGCTTCTGAGCTTCTGAGCTTCTGAGCTTCTGAGGCGAGACGGAGGACTTTCGGCCGAATGGTCGTCCCCATAGGGCTCATCTGCCCGCTAATCGCCCGGTGAGACTGCCGTCTTTCTCGCCCAGGAATCCGAGTGGAGCACCTCGGGATTCAGGAGATACCGCGGTGCTCGTTTCTCTGAGATCGCAATTATGGCATCGAGAGCGCTTCGCGCGACATCCCGCGTGAACTCCTCGGTGTGCGGCAGCGAGTGCGGGCTGAGGATCACAGAATCGAACCCGACGAGTTCATCGCTCGGATCGATAGGTTCGGGATCGAAGACATCGAGGCCGGCTCCGGCGATAGTCCGAGCACGAAGCACAGAGACGAGGGAGGCGTGATCCACGAGCGCGCCCCGACCGACATTGATGAGGAAAGCGGTGGGCTTCATCAAGCCGAGTCGACGGCCGTCGATCATGCCCCGACTCTGTTCGTTGAGTGAGGCTGTGAGCACGAGGTAGTCCGCCGCTGCCACGACGGCATCCACCTCCAAGAGCTCCACCCCAAGGCGGCTCGCCTCGGGGTGCCGTGAGCTGCGGTTACTCCCGATCACAGTGAATCCGAGGCCCTGGGCCAAGGCGGCGAGGTCGGCCCCGACGCTCCCGAATCCGATGATTCCCAGTACCTTCCCGTCGACACCATGACCCCGGAACCGCGATCGGTCCGCCCAGTTGCCGGTTCGAACGAGCCGATCCTTCGCGGGGAGATTGTGTGCCAGGGAGAGCACAAGGGTGAGGGCTGCGAGGGCCAGCGGTCGACGCACTCCGTCGGGGGTATTCGTCACCGCGATTCCCGCTCGTGTGCAGGCGTCGACGTCGATGCTGTCGACGCCGGCCCCGAAGCGCGCAATGAGGCGAAGGTCGGGGAGATCCTTCACCAGTTCCTCGCCGAAGGTGGTGTGCCCGAGCGAGAGCACCGCGTGGTATCCGCGCAGATCGTCGGCGGGAAGAGGGTCGACGTAACGGGGGAGCACCTCCCACTCGACGCCGTGTGAGGCAAGGCGGTCAAGCCCGATGTCGCCGAAGCTCGTCGAGCCGTCCGGTGAGGCGGCGTCCGCGGTGATCGCGACCCGGAAGGGCGCGTGACTCACGCGAGGGGCTCGGCGATCGCTGACCCGGAGTCGTAACCATCGATTGCGGCCACCTTGGGGGCGGATGCCGACGATGGATCGAATCGATAGTCGAGCCACTCGGATACGAGACGACGAGCAAGCTCGAATCCGATGACCCGTTCACCGAGAGCGAGTACCTGGGCGTCGTTGCTCAGAACCGCGCGCTCTACCGAATAGCTGTCGTGGGCGGTCACGGCACGCACCCCCCGCACCTTGTTCGCGGAGATGGCCATGCCGAGTCCCGTGCCGCAGATCAGCAGCGCGCGGTCCACCTCTCCCGCTGCGACCAGGCGGGCGGCGGAGACAGCCACGTGGGGGTAGTCGGTGTCGCTGCCGTCAGTGCTGTGCATACCGACGTCCTCGACCGAGGCGACTCGGCCATCCGCTTCGAGGATCGCCTTCAACCGGTCCTTGTAAACGAGTCCGGCGGAATCGGCGCCGAGTGCAATGCGGAGCGGCACGGTCACCGGGACTCTTCTCTCGATAGTGCGGAGGCGGCCTCGGCGATGCGGGAGACGATCAGTGCGAACGATGTCGCGCCCGCATCCGGATGCCCGAGGCTCTTTTCGGCAAGCGGTCGAGCGCGGCCGAGCTGTGGTCGCAACGCCGAAGTTGCGGCGGCCGCTTCCGTCGCAACGATGGCAGCCGACCTCAGGGAAGGCGGCAGTGCTGTCCCGTTCGCGACCGCCTGGGTCAGTGTCTCCACGAAGGGCAGCATCGAATCGACCATGGTCTTGTCTCCGCGGCGAGCCTTGCCCAGTGTCATGATCGCTTCGACGGCGCTCGATGCCGCCTCGGCCGCATCCGCAGCGGTGTACGTCGCGCGGTCACCGAGTCGGGTGCCTGCGGCGACAAGGGCGGCACCCCAGAGCGCTCCCGAGGTCCCCCCGGCTTTGTCCGACCAAGAATGGCCCGCCGCGGTCAGTAGCTCGGTGACACCGGCTTCGGCGATGACGGAGGCGGCAGCCGACTCGTTTGCCGCCCTGAGGCCTCGAACCATACCGGTGCCGTGATCCCCGTCACCGGCAATCGCGTCGATTCGACCGAGTTCGTCCGCGTTGTCCATCACCGTAGCGAATGCAATAGTGATGAGTTCGGCGGTGAGGCGGGCAACTCGTTGTGATTCTTCGCCCGAATCTAGGTGCGTGATCTCCGTCTCGGAGAAGATCTCGACCTCAATCCGGTCTCCGGATGCCAGAGTGCCCTTTCGGTAGGCGGGGGTGTCCGCAGCATCCGTCCAGAGTGACTCGAGTTCATCGTCCAGCCAGAACAGCGTGAGCGAAAGCCCGGCCATATCGAGGCTCGTCACCAGCTCGCCACATTCTGGCTCGACAATGGCGATGTTTTGCTCGGTCAAGAGTCGAGCGATGTGACCGTAGAGCACGAACAGTTCCTCGTATTTCACCGTGCCGAGGCCGTTCAGCACCAGAGCCACTCGAGAACCGCGATCCTCGGGCACGTCCTCAAGCAATCTCGTGACGAGAATCGAGGCGAGTTCATGTGCTGAAGGAATCGGTTGTTCGCTGATGCCCGGCTCGCCGTGGATGCCGAGGCCGATGGACATCTGCCCCTCCGGCACGGTGAACAGCGGGCCGGATTCACCGGGCAGCGTGCATCCTGCAAACGCAACCCCGAGGCTGCGAGTGCGTTCGTTCGCGGAGCGGGCGACGCGTTCGACGTCATCGATTCCGAGACCGCGTTCGGCGGCCGCACCCGCGATCTTGAAGACGACGAAATCGCCGGCTATTCCGCGTCGCTTGGATCGCTCGCTGATCGGTGCGCTTGCGATGTCGTCCGTGCAGAGCACGATGCGGGCGTCGATTCCCTCGGAGAGAAGGCGCTGCTCAGCCTCGCCGAAGTGGAGCACGTCGCCGGCGTAGTTGCCGAAGCTGAAAATGACCCCACCGCCTCGGTTGGCAGAACGTGCAACAGAGTAGGCCTGGGCTGCGGACGGGGAGGTGAAGATGTTGCCGCAGACGGCACCGGCGGCGAGACCCGCGCCGACGACCCCGGCGAAGGCCGGATAGTGTCCGGATCCGCCGCCGACCACGAGCGCGACCTGGCCCTCCGGTGTTGCAGTCGATCGCACGACCCCTCCCGGCACTCGGGCGACGTAGCGTTCGTTTGCCGCGACGAATCCGTCGAGTGCGTCGTCCGCGAATTCTGCGGGATCATCGAAGATACGGGTCATGACAGCTCTCTACTCGTAGAGGCGAGGTCGGGTGCGTGCTGGAGCCGCTGGCTGGTACCGAGCGGGTAGTCATCGGCCTCCGGAAGGATGCTGCGCAGATAACGCTGGTTCGTGGCGCTGACGCTCAACCCATCGCCGCCGTAGTGCTCGCAACACAGCACACCTTGGAATCCGACCGAGACCGCAATTTCGATGGCCTCGCGATAGCTGATGACGCCGCTCTCCAGCGTGGACGGGATGGCGACGTACCGGGAGCTCTTGCGGTCCTCATCGCGCTGATAGTTCTTCATGTGCCAATAATTGGCGTAGGGCAGCGTGCGTTCGAGCAGTTCGCGCCAGTCGTCTATGGGGCGGTGGAGGCGCAGAAGATTGCCCGTGTCTGGGTTGAGCCCGACCGAGGGGAGGTCGATCTCCTCGATGAGCCGCACCGCGGAGTCTGCAGTGCCGAGATACGTGTCTTCGTACATCTCCAGGGAGAGAAGCAGCCCCACCTCGGCAGCATGGGCACCGAGTTCGCGCATCCGTGACACGGCCTGCTTCCACACCGCTGAGTCGCCGACGGGATCGAAGTGACCAGGCGCGGTCCAGAACCAGAGCTGTTCACGCTGTTCGGGCGTGAGTTCCTGGTGCAAGCCCACCGAAACTACTTCTGCCCCGAGCGCCGCTGCAGCGTCGATGGCCCGGTGGCTATAGGCGAGGTTGTCGTCCCCGTTGCTCGAATGGATCACGCTGCGGCGGATGAGAGACACTGCTGGTGTAGCGAGACCGTTGGCGTGTGCCGCGGCACCGAACTCGAGAACCCTTGCGGGGGAGAGGTCCCCGATACGCACCCACACGTCGGTGAGGTCGACCTGGGTGAACCCGGCACGCGAGACCTGCCGGAACGATTTATCCCACACCTCGGGCGCAGCGTCCTGGGCGAGGGATCCATCCCTGGCGACCGCAGGGAATTGAAGCAGTGCGACTGCGATTGGCCAGGTTTCAGCGGTGAAAGGCACGGAGAATTCCTTCTGGGAGATCGGGAGAAGAGTGGGGAAGCTCGAGCTCCACCACGGGGTTCTCGAGTACACCTAGCCCGTCGATCTCGAGTGCTACCCGTTGTCCGGCGCGCACGAGAGCGAATGAACCCGGGCATCCGCCGAGAATGACGTCTCCCGGACCGAGGGAGAGATAACGGGTCACGTAGACGAGCTGCTCCCTCACAAGCACCGCGAGGGATGAGGTGCGCCCGCTCGCGACAGCGACACCGTCGACGGACACGCGCATCTCGAGGTCGTCGAAACCGTCGAGCTCCGTCTCGATCCACGGACCGAGGGGCGTGTATCCGTCGCCCTGCTTCACCTGGGTGAGCAGATCGTCATGAGGGATTTGTGCGATCGCGGTCACATCGTTTCCGATGGTGAAGCCGAAGACGGCGTCAAGCGCATTCCCCGGGGAGAGATTGCGGCAGTGGCGGCCGATGACAATGGCGAGTTCCGTCTCGACATGGGTGTCGCCCTGACGGGAGTCGAGCACGATCGGATCCAGTGGGCCGACCACGGTGCGTGCCGATTTGAGGAACGCCTGTGGTGGCAGGTCGGTCGGCAGCGAGTTGTGCGCCATCCCGAGAACAACGAGAGGCTGACAGGGCGCGAGAAGGGCGACGTCGGCCGGGGCGATGCTGTCGGTCGGGGTGAAGCCATCCTCGATCGAGCCCTCGAGCACTCGCCATCCTGCGCCGGCGTCGAACTCGACGAACCGCGGCCCGCCAGTGGTGGCTATTCGCGCAACGCGCATATCGAGGTCCTGTCCGTTGAAAAGTGATCGATGAAGAGGGGGTGGCGGACGCGAGAAGCCCGCGCCCACCACCCTTCCGGGCTACTTGCCCCAGACCTTCTTGAACACGTCGCGGTATCCGCTCGCCGGGTCGAAGACATCGCCGCTCGGAACGTTCTTCACCGTGATGAGACCGGGCGAGGGGACGAAGGTCGACGGTGACTTCTTGGCGAAGGCGCGATTCGTCTCATCGATCAGTTGCCATGCTTCGAGGATGAGTGGCTCTGCGACTGTCGCTGCCTGGTAGTCGACACTGCGGATGCGCTGGAACTCAGCCGGGTCACCGTCTCCGGCAGCGACCGACTTCGGTGCACCGGCCGGGTCTTTTCCAGCGGCACGGAGAGCCTGCTGGGCACCACCGAAGTAGTTGCCGTTAATGGCAAGCAAGTAGGTGAGCTTGTCACCCTCCTTCTGCAGCAGGTTGGAGATGAGTCCGGGCATCCGCGAGTTGGCGTCCGCGATGGGTGAGTCGTTGTAGCTCAGCACAGCGCAGGTCTTGCAGGCCTCGATGTAGGCCTTCATGGCGTCGGCCTTCTTGACGGCGATCGCGTACTGCCCGTCGGTGAAGATTGCGACTCCAGCCTTTCCGTCCGAGTCCGCCACCGCGTATGCCGCGGCGAGCTGGGAGACGGTGAGGGGATCGGTGCTCACGTTGGTGAAGAGTCCATTGCCCGGGCCGGTGTCGGCTCCGGCGTGCCAGCCGAGCACGGGGATGCCGG
The DNA here is from genome assembly GCF_054880895.1 of Lacisediminihabitans sp. FW035. Taxonomy (NCBI): domain Bacteria; kingdom Bacillati; phylum Actinomycetota; class Actinomycetes; order Micrococcales; family Microbacteriaceae; genus Lacisediminihabitans; species Lacisediminihabitans sp. FW035. The sequence continues at coordinate 3,015,424 of NZ_CM142187.1, read as the reverse complement.
CGGCTGTCGCCTCCTTGATCGAGGACGCTGACTCCGTCGGGTCCGACCCTCCGATGATGATGGCATCCGATTTCGCGGCGATTGCCTGACTCATGGCGGCGGTGCGGCCCTGCGCGGATGCCTTGCCGTCATAGACATTCACCGTCCAGCCCATGACCTTGGCTGCTTCTTGGAGACCGGTGGCCACGGCGTTGACCCCGCCATTGGTCAGGTCGCTCCCCACGTAGGCGATCTTCGCGCCTGGCTTCTGCGCAGGAGGTCCGTCCGTCGACGGCGTGAAGCCCTTCGAGGCATCGAGGCTGCTCGCGACGAGTTCCTTGGAGAAGGCGACGATGTCACCCGAGGGGATGATCGAGGAGAAGTCCTCTGCGGCCTTGGTTGTCGCGGCGCCGGGTTTGGCGCCAGAGACGCTGCCGCTCGAACAGGCGGAGAGCCCGACGACGGTTGCGACGGCGAGGGACGCGAAGGCGATCCTGCCGATTGTGGTCTTGACCTTCATGTGTCAGTTCTCTTCTCTGTGTGGGAAGGACGCGGCGTCGTCGCCGCGCGATTCTTCGGGTGTGATCGCGTCGGAGCCGGAGGGCACTGACGCCGGAAGGCTGCCTGATGCACCTGTGCGAGGTGGCGCGCCTAACGGTCCTGGGGATTCCGAGTCTCCGCCGTCATCGGCGGGTGTTGACGGGACGATGACTGGGGCATCCGCTCGAGTGGCTCGCCGTCGACTCGCGAGCGAGGCGATGGTGATCGCCGCAACGAGAGTCAGGCCGTTGAAGAGTGGCTCGAGGAAGAACTGGCCCGGAATGAGTTGTTGAAGTCCGGAGATACCGATGGTCGCGATGACCACGCCGAGTACCGTTCCCAGCGCATTGACCCTGCCCGGTCGAATCGTGGTCGAGCCGAGGAAGGCTGCGGTGAGGGCGGGGAGTAGATATTCCGGGCCGATGTTCGCCTGCGCGACACCACCCTGCTTAGAGGCGAGTAGGACTCCTGCGACCGCCGTGAGCACTCCAGAGGCGACCATGGCGCCGACGACGTACTTGCGGCGACTGACGCCCGTGAGTTCGGCTGCACGCGGGTTGGCGCCGACGGCATAGAGATAGCGGCCAGCCGGCAAGAACTCGAGTACCACCCAGAGCAGGAGTGCGAGCACGAGAGCGATGATGAACGGGCCGGGGATCGGGCCGAGCGACCAGGTCGACAGGGCATCGAAAGCACTCGCGCGCACGCCAGCGTTGTCAGTGACCTGTCGCCCACCCGTTGTCCAGTACGTGATCGCGTAGATGACCTGACCGGTTGCGAGTGTGGCGATGAAGGCGTCCACCTGGGCGAGTTCTACCAGAAGGGCATTGAACAGGCCGATGAGGGCACCGCCGAGGAGACTCAGGAAGATGACGAGGCGATAGTCCATCCCGATCAGTTGCCACTGCAGCGCCATGACCTGCCACAGGCCGATTCCGTAGCCGATCGACAGATCGATCTTCCCCGCAACCATGGGCACCGTGACGGCGATCGCGAGAATGAGGAGCGTCGACTGGCTCGACGCGAGGAGTTGGAAATTGAGGAGGGTCGCGAAAGTATCCGGTCGAGCGATCGCAAACACGATGAACAGTACGACGGTCAGCACCACCATGCCGTAGACGGTGGTGAGTTTGCGATACCAGGGTGCCGATTTCGGTGGTTCGAGAGCAGTGGATTTCAGAGAGGTGTTCATACTCATGATGCGCTCCCTTCGAGCACGGAGGTGGCGCGATCCAGGTCGGATGCGGCCGAGATCAGGTTCGTGATGGTGAGGTCGCCACCAGAGATCTCGGCGACCACCTTGCCTCGGCCGAAGACGAGAGCCCGATGGGCGATGGCGACGACTTCTTCCATATCGGTTGACACGACCACTGCGGCGGTGCCTTCCCTGGCTGCGTCGCGCAGGAGAGCGTAGATGTCGGCCTTCGCACCGACGTCGACGCCCATCGTGGGCTCCTCGAGCACCACGGCTTTGCGCCCGACGCCAAACCAGCGGGCGAGGATCACCTTCTGCTGGTTGCCGCCGGAAAAGGTGTCGAGGGGCAATTCCGGGTCGTTGGGCCGTACGCCGAAATCGCGGATGTATTCGCGAGCCGCGGCTTTCTCGCGCCCAGGGCCGCGCAGTTGCCAGAACTTTCGTCCCCACACCGCCGGATTGAGAAAGAGGTTCTCGCGCGCGGAAAGTCCTGCCCCTACGGCTTCGCTCTCACGATTGGAGGTCGCGAATCCGACTCCCGATTGCACTGCGATGCGCGGATTCGTCGGCACGTACGCGGTCCCATCGAGCTGAATGGTGCCTCCGGCGATCCGGGCATCCCCGGCGATGGCGCGCCCAATCTGCTCGTGACCGGCTCCGCGAAGTCCGCACAGCGCCACGACCTCGCCGCGATGCACCTGCAGCGATACCGGGCCGACTTCGTTGACGCGGATGTTCTCCAGCCTCAGGCGTACCTCGCTCTGCGGCGCATCGAACGTGGGATTGACCGTGTCGTGGCCGACAATCAGGTCGACGAGTTCGGCATGACTGAGCGAGGATACGGCCCGGTCGCCCACGACTTGACCATTTCGCATGACGACGGTGCGAGTCGAGATCTGGTAGATCTCATCGAGACGGTGCGAGACATAGATCATGCCGACGCCGGAGTCGCGAAGTCGGCGGAGCACGGTGAACAGGCGTTCGACGTCCTCGGCGGGAAGTGACGCCGTCGGTTCATCAAGGACGAGGAGTTTCGGTTTCGACACCAGTCCGCGCGCGATCGCGAGCAGACTGCGCTCGGTGCGCGGCAGGTCGAAGACACGGGAATCCGGATCGATTCCGCCGCCGACCAGGTCGAGCACCTCCGCGGCGCGTTCGCGCACCGCGTGATGGTCGATGAACCCGAATTTCTTGGGATACCCGAGTACCTGGGCGATGTTCTCGGCCACCGTCATCCATTCGATGAGCCCGAGGTTCTGGTGGATGATCGAGATGCTCTTGCGGGTCTGGCCGCTGGCGAGGTCTGCGCCGGACAGCGTCATCGTGCCTGCATCGGGGCGGTAGACGCCGGCAAGCATCTTGATCACGGTCGACTTGCCCGCCCCGTTTTCCCCGAGAAGTGAGACGACCTCGCCCTGATGCACGTCGAAGCTCACGTCTTGTGCCGCGCGGGTGGCGAAGAACGATTTGTCGAGATTCCTCACTTCGAGCAGTGGGATCATGGGTGCTCCTGTGGTTGTCGGGTCGATTTTGAACAAAAGGGTATCCATCGCCCGGGGCTACCAGGGCTCTCGGATGCGTCGGCGGTGGCCGGCTAGGTTGCCACCCCGGCGAGCTGGCGGGCGAGATTTCGCAGGTCGAGGATGAGGCGGTCACGAAGCTGTGGAGTCGCGCGGTACGACAGCATGGTCGAACTCACCGCCGTAGGTTGCCGCAGGCCGGTGATCGCGACGCCGAAGCAGGTGACTCCCGAGGTGTTCTGCTGGTCATCGATGGAATAGCCCCGCACCCTGATGTCTGCGAGGTCGCTCCGCAGTTCCGCCATGGTGCGGTAGGAGTGGTTAGTGAGTCGGGGCATTTCCGTCACGAAGCTGAGCCGGGCGTTCATCTCGTTTTCGGGAAGTGCGGCAAGCATCGCTTTGCCGAGGGAGGTGACGACCGCGGGAAGCCGGTGACCGATGTCCGTGGCTAGTCGCACTGGCTGGTTTCCGTTATGGCGCGCGAGGTAGAGCACGTCCATTCCATCGAGCACGGCGATGAGTGCTGTCTCCTCGCGGAGGGTCGGCAGCATGTTCGCGAGTCTTCGGAATTCCGAGATCAGGTCGGTCGATGAGAGCACGGATTGACCGAGTTCGAGCACGCGGAAGCCGAGCACCCATCCCCGGGAGATCTGCCTCGCCATTCCGGCAGTCTGCAAGGTGGTGAGCAGGTTGGAGACCGACGACTTCGCCATCCCGGTCTCGCGGGAGATTTCGGAACTCGTGACAGGTCCCTTGTGGCGGGCCATCAGATCTAGTATTCGCACAGCACGCAGCACGGCGGGGACCGGCGCATTCTCGTCGCGCGCCTGGTTGATATCAATGAGCGCCATCAGCCCGCCATCATCCGGTTGCGGAGGGCGATCGCGGCATCCCGAGTGAGGGTGCGGATCGAGTAGAGGCTGGTGGAGGCGACGATGAAGAGCTCGGTGCCATCGACGCCGCCGAAGCACAGGTTCGCGACCTTCTCGGGTACGGGGATCTTTCCTCGTACTTCACCGTCGCTCGAGTAGACGACGATGCCGGTCTCACTCGAGGTCCAGACGTTTCCCTCGACGTCGACGCGGAAACCGTCAGAGAGTCCCTCTTCGATCACTGCGAAGACTCGGCCGTTCTTCACTCGACCGTCGACGACGTCATAGGCACGAATGTGGTGGTTTCCACCGCCGTCGGAATGGGTGGCCGCCGAGGTGTCGGAGACGTAGAGCACACTCTCATTGGGGGAGAACGCCAGACCGTTTGGCTCCTCGATGTCGGTGACGACAGCTCTGGTCTCGCCGGTGGTCGTGTCGTGGCGGAATACGAAGTGGTCACCGTATTCACGAACTCCGGGATGCCCCTCGATAGGAACGATGATGCCGTAGGGCGGGTCGGTAAACCAGATGGTGCCGTCGGACGCCACAATCACGTCGTTGGGCGAGTTCAACCTGACCCCGTTATAAGAGTCGACGATCGGCGTGACCACTCCGTTGTCGTCGCGCTCGATGCGTCGCAGACCATGCGAACACTGGATGACAGTGCCGTCGAGGTCGAGGGTGCGCCCGTTGGTGAACTCCACGTTGGTGGCATAAACCCGAAGCGATTGGTCCCGCGTGGAGTATTCGAGGATACGGTTGGCCGGAATATCGCTCCACCGCACCGATTGCGTCTCCGGAAGCCAGACGGCTCCCTCCGACCACGTCGCGCCGGTCGCACGAGAGATGAGCACTGCGTCTTCGGCGAGCAATCCGCCGAGTCCGGTCAGCTCGTGGGATCGAACGTCCATGGTCACCTCCGTTGGTAGTCACTACTACACCACCCCGCGAAAGGTTCCGCAATGGACTGTTCGAAATACCGAACACCGTCTACCAGAGTGAATAGTGAGGGGAAGTCGGGTAAAATGAGCAATAGGGTCGTCTCATGAACACTCCGCCTCTTCTCGTCGTCATGGGTGTGAGCGGTTCGGGCAAGACCACCATCGGAGAGGCACTCGCCGCCCGCCTCGGAATTCGTTTCGAAGACGCGGATGCACTGCATCCCCTGTCCAATATTGCGAAGATGGCCGCCGGGCAACCGCTCACCGACGAGGATCGGATGCCATGGCTTGCGCTGGTCGGCGCAGAACTCGCGGGCGCAGGGGAGTCGGGGCTCGTGGTGGCGTGTTCCGCGCTCAAGCGTGACTACCGGAGGGCGATTCTGGCAGTCGCGCCCGCCACACAATTCGTCTATCTCGAGGTACCGCGGAAGGTCCTCGAATACCGGATGACCCACCGCAAAGGTCACTTCATGCCGGAGTCCCTGCTTGTCTCCCAACTGGCCACTCTCGAACCGCTCGCCGCCGACGAGCCGGGCATGACCATTCCCCTCGTGCCCGAGGCGACCCCGCGCCACATCGTCGAGGCGATCATCCGTGCCCACGGAGGGACGTATGACCCCCTTCCTTCGGAGCCTCTTACGTAACCCGCACCTCCCCGGTCCCCTTACCCTGTTGTGCCCCGCGCTCGCGAGTGACACGAGCGCCCGAAATTGCGCCCACGAGCGCCACCTCTCTCGGTGGAGATGCGCGTCGATCCCGCTCGGCTCGCTCCGGCGCTGTGCCGCACCCGAAGCGGTGCCTAAGACCGGGTCCGATCCGTGTAAACTCTCAACCTGTACTTCGGCGAGGGATGCCATGCATCCGTTATCGACGCGGTGGATCGGGCACGTGGCTGCTTTCAGCCCCAAGTCTTTCCTCACGCTGATGCGTTCGAGTGGAAACCAATAGACGCGGGCACTGTGCTGAACCACAGAAGGTCCGCCAAGGAGAAAAATGTCTGAGAAGAAGGCTCATAAAGAGCTCACCAACAAGATCGCGGCCGAGTCGCGCACGACCTTCGGCAAGGGCGTCGCTCGCAAGCTCCGCGCTGCCGGCAAGGTCCCCGCGGTCGTCTACGGTCACGGCACCGACCCGCAGCACGTGAGCCTCCCGGCCCACGAGGTCGCGCTCCTGCTGCGCAAGGCGAACGCCATCCTCGACCTCCAGCTCGACGGCGGCACAAACCAGCTCGCTCTTGTCAAGGATGTCCAGAAAGACCCGCTTCGCCAGATCATCGAGCACATCGACCTGATCGTGCTTCGCAAGGGCGAGCGCGTCGAGGTCGACGTCGCCGTTCACGTCTCGGGCGAGCCCGTCTCCGGCACCACGGTCGACCTGGATGCCAAGTCGATCACGATCGAGGCCCTGGCCACCAACATCCCGCAGAACGTCGTCGTCGACGTCGAGGGACTCGAGGCCGGCACCCAGATCTTCGCGAAGGATGTCGCGCTGCCCGAGGGTTCGGTGCTCATCACCGATCCCGACGTTCTGGTCGTCGCCATCAGCATCCCGGTCGAGCAGGACCTCGGCGAGCAGCCCGAGGTCGAAGCGGCCGAGGATGCCCCGGCCGAGGAAGCTGCCGCAGAGTAGCAAACCTCCTCAACACCACGCTGCAGTAAGTAGTCCATGGACTCCACTCAGTGGCTCGTAGTCGGGCTCGGTAACCCCGGGCCCGACTACGCCAGCAATCGACACAATGTCGGCCAGATGGTCCTGGCCGATCTCGCGGACCGCGCCTCGGCTTCGTTCCGCTCGCACAAGACCAACTCGACGGTCGCCGAGGGGCGCACAGGTCTCGAGGGACCCCGGCTCGTGCTGGCCAAGCCGAACAGTTTCATGAACCTCTCCGGCGGGCCGGTCGCGGCGCTTCTCAACTTCTACAAGATCGAGCCGGCGCAGTTGATCGTCGTTCATGACGAGCTCGACATCCCGTTCGACAAGATCAAGATCAAGTTCGGTGGCGGACACGGCGGCCACAACGGCATCCGCGACATCATCTCGGCCATCGGAACCGGTGATTTCACGCGGGTGCGGGTCGGCATCGGTCGCCCGCCGGGCCGTCAGTCCGCGGCGGATTTCGTGCTGCGTGACTTCGGATCAACCGAGCGCTCCGTGCTTCCCAACCTTCTGACGGATGCCGCGGATGCCGTCGAGTCGATCGCTCGCGACGGCCTCACCGCGGCCCAGCTGCGCTTCCATACCGCCGCCGAGTAGCCGCGCTTCCCCCGCCGCACCACTCCTAGGTGCTCGGAGTCGCCGGCGCGCTCGGCGCACTCGCGCCGGTCTTCGCCTCGACGACCCTCACGGCGGTCTTGACCTCGCCGGCCGACTTCTCGACGATGAGTACGGCCGAGCCGACGGCGAAGTCTGAGGCTGCGGCCGGGGTCTTCTTCGTTCCATAGAGCGTCGCGGAATCGACCGTCACGCGGTGCTTCGCACCGGCGCGGGTGGTGATGGTCCAGATGCTTCCGTCGATGCCGTCGATGGTCCCGCGCACCATCGTGCGCCCGGCGGCGGGTCCCTTCCGCGCCCCGGCGACAGGGGGAGCGGATACCGCGGGAGCCACCTCGGCGGATGCCCCGGTCTCATACGAGGAGGCCACGGCGGTGCCGACGCCCCAGGCCGTGAGGCCCGACACCACCACCACGGCAAGAGCCGCGGCGGTGATGCCGATCGCGAGGGGATGCCGTCGCACGAACGATTCGGGGGCGCTCGCTGCGGGCTCGAATGATGCAGAGCCCGGCGCTGCCGGGGGGTGGACCGGCGGCGCGAGCGGCTGTGTGTCGGCGAAGGGGTACGGCAGGGTGTCGGCGTCCGCGGGGCCAGATTGTGCGGGGCCAGATTGTGCCGGGCCGGACTCCTCCGGGCTGGGTTCGATAGGGGAGGGCTTCTTCGAGGTGACCATGGAGTCACCCAACCAGCGCAACGTTGCAATCGGGTACGGGCCGTGTTCGGGCAACGTAAAGAGCCGCGCCGCCGCCGCTGTCACCGGCCACGCGTACACTTGCCCGAGTGATACTTTCGGGCTTGAATTCTGCGCTTTTGCGCGCCCACACGTTCGAAAACGCCGTCTCCTGGGCGTCCCGCAGCGCGGATTTCTCCCTCGTCAACGGCGTTCGTGCGCCTCTTCTCGCGAGCCTGCTCAGGGCGCGGGCCACCAAATCGAAGTCCCCGCAGGCCCTCCTCGCGATCGTCGCCACCGGGCGCGATTCCGAATCCCTGCGATCCGCCCTCGGCAGCGTGATGCCCGAGACCGAGGTCGTCGAGTTCCCCGCCTGGGAGACCCTGCCGCACGAGCGACTGAGCCCGAGTGCCGAGACCGTCGGCAAGCGCATCCAGGCCCTGCGTATCATGCAGCGCTGGCAGGAGCATCCCGAGCATGACCTCGTCATCGTCGCGAGCGTGCGCGCCGCCCTCCAGCCCCTCGCCGACAATCTCACCAGCATCGAGCCGCTCGCCCTCACTGCCGGCGGGCGCGGCTACAACCTGGCCGGCATCAGCCGCCAGCTCGTCGATCTCGCCTATTCGCGCGTAGACATGGTCACCCGCCGGGGCGAGTTCGCGGTGCGTGGCGGCATCCTCGACGTGTTCGCGCCGGTGGCCGAGCATCCGTGGCGCGTCGAGTTCTTCGGTGACGAGGTCGAGCAGATCCGGCAATTCTCGGTCGCGGACCAGCGCTCGATGGACGAGCCGATCCCCTCTGTCGAGCTTCCGCCGAGCCGGGAACTGCTGCTCAGCGAGGCCGTCAAGCAGCGCGCCCGCGAGATGCAGCACGAGTTTCCGAGCCTCAGCCAGATGCTGGCCAAGATCAGCGAGGGCATCCCGGTCGACGGCATGGAGTCGCTCGCGCCGGCCCTGGCCGACCGGCTCGTGCCGCTCACGCACTACCTGCCGACGGATGCAGCGATAGCGGTCCTCGCGCCGGAACGGGTCGCGAGTCGCGCCGTGAGTCTCGTCGAGACCAACCGCGAGTTCCTCAGCGCAGCCTGGAACGCGGCGACGGCGGGCGCCGAGGCGCCGATCGACCTCGACTCCGGCGACTTCCTCAGCATCAGTGCGCTTCGGGATGCCGCGGGCTCCCGCAACTGGTGGACCCTGAGCTCGTTCGACAGTGGAGCCGCCGAGACCGAGACCTCCGCCACCTCCGAACTCCGCGACGGCGACCACTACATCCGCATCGAGGCCACCACCGTCCCCACCTTCCAGGGGCAGGCCGACGGTGCGATCGACTACGTCGGCGACAAGCTGAAGGACGGCTGGACCGTCGCCGTCGTCGCCGCCGGGCACGGCCTTGTCGAGCGCGCAGCGGAGGCCCTTGGCGAGCACGGTTTCGCCGCGCGTATCGTCGAAGAGTTCCCGCAGGACCTCGAAACCGGCGTCGCGTACCTGCTCTGCGCATCAGTCGAGCACGGATTCGAGCTGCCAGAGATCAAATTCGCGCTGCTGAGTGAGAGCGAGTTCTACGGCCGAGCCGTCGGCTACGACACTCGCCAGGTGAAGAAGCTCGCGAGCCGACGCAAGAACGTGGTCGACCCGCTGCAGCTCAAGGCCGGTGACTTCGTCGTGCACGAGACCCACGGCATCGGCCGGTTCGCCGAGCTCGTGCAGCGCACCGTCTCTACCGGCGGACGCAACGCCGTGAAGAACAACCGCGAATACCTGCTCGTCGAATACGCGCCCTCGAAGCGCGGCTACCCCAACGACAAGCTCTACGTTCCCACCGACCAGCTCGACCTGCTCACCCGGTATGTCGGGGGAGAGGCGCCCGCGCTGAGCAAGATGGGCGGATCCGAGTGGGCGGCCCAGAAGGGACGCGCCCGCAAGGCGGTGCGCGACATCGCCGTCGAACTCGTCAAGCTCTATTCGGCTCGCATGGCGAGCCGTGGCCACGCCTTTCCGCCGGACACCCCGTGGCAGCGTGAGCTCGAGGAGGCCTTCCCGTTCGCGGAGACCCCCGACCAGCTCACCACCATCGACGAGGTGAAGGCCGACATGGAGCGGCCGATCCCGATGGATCGCCTCATCTCCGGGGACGTGGGCTACGGCAAGACCGAGGTCGCGATCCGCGCCGCCTTCAAGGCGGTGCAGGACGGCAAGCAGGTCGTCATGCTCGTGCCGACCACGCTGCTCGTCAAGCAGCACATGGAGACCTTCGCCGAGCGCTTCGCCGGCTTCCCGGTGCACCTGCGCGCGCTCAGCCGGTTCCAGACCGATAAGGAGTCGAAGGAGACGATCGAGGGCATGGCGGATGGCACGGTGGATGTCGTCATCGGTACCCACCGCCTGCTCAGCCCCAGCATCGTGCTCAAGGATCTCGGTCTCGTGATCATCGACGAGGAGCAGCGTTTCGGGGTCGAGCACAAGGACGCGCTGAAGAAGCTGAAGACCAACGTCGACATCCTCGCGATGAGCGCGACGCCCATCCCGCGCACGCTCGAGATGGCGGTGACCGGCATCCGCGAGATGTCGACACTCGCGACACCGCCGGAGGACCGGCATCCGATCCTCACCTTCGTGGGTCCGTACAACGACAAGCAGGTCGGGGCAGCGATCCGTCGGGAACTGCTGCGAGAGGGCCAGGTCTTCTTCGTACACAACCGCGTGTCCTCCATCAGCCGGGTCGCTTCCCAGCTCGCCGAGCTCGTGCCCGAAGCACGCATCGCCGTGGCCCACGGGCAGTTGCCCGAGCATGTGCTCGAGCAGGTGATGGTCGACTTCTGGGAGCGCAAGTTCGACGTACTGGTCTCCACCACGATCATCGAGACCGGGCTCGACATCGCCAACGCGAACACCCTGATCATCGACCGGGCCGACAAGTACGGCCTCAGCCAGCTTCACCAGTTGCGCGGACGGGTCGGTCGCGGCCGGGAGCGCGCGTACGCGTACTTCCTCTACGACGCCGACAAGCCGCTCGGCGAGGTCGCCCACGACCGGCTCGCCACGATCGCCGCGAACAACGAGCTCGGCGCCGGAATGCAGGTCGCGCTCAAGGACCTCGAGATCCGCGGTGCGGGCAACCTGCTCGGTGGCGAGCAGTCGGGTCACATCGCCGGAGTCGGCTTCGACCTGTACCTGCGCATGATCGGCGAGGCCGTGTCCACCTTCCGCGGCGAGGTCGCGGAGGGCCAGACCGAACTCCGCCTCGAACTGCCAGTGGATGCCCACATCCCCGAGGAATACGTGGAGAGCGAACGCCTGCGGCTCGAGGCCTACCAGAAGCTGTCGACGGCGTCCTCGCCCGCGGCGGGCGCCGATTCGATCGATCGGGTGCTCGAGGAGCTCACGGACCGCTACGGCGAACCGCCCGTGCAGGTGCTCAACCTCATCGCCGTCTCCCGGCTGCGGCGGATGGCGCAGAAGGCCGGCCTCTCCGAGGTCGTGACCGCCGGCGGCAACCTGCGCGTGGCATCCATGGAACTGCTGGACTCGATCCAGATCAGGCTGCAGCGGATGTTCCCGGGCGCCCGCTACTTCACCCAGACACACTCGGTGTCGGTTCCGCTTCCGGTGCGCCAGGGCATTCCGCTGGCCGACGCGGATCTCATCGAGTGGACCGGCCAACTGCTCGTCGCCATCTTCGGTGCCGAACTGAAGGTGGATGCCCCGCTGGTCGAGTAGCCCTGCCGGTCGAGTAGCGCCCGACGTCGGAGGCCGCGTGTCGAGACCCGACGTCTGCTGGTCGAGTAGCGCCCGACGAAGGAGGCCGCGTGTCGAGACCCCCAGACCCGCCGTCTTGAACTCACCCCGATCCGCCCGCCGCAATTATCCACAGATCACCGCACCACCCGCTGACGTCCGCCGCAAACTCGCCACACTTGCCGCATGACAGTGATACTCAAGGCAAGCGGCCCGGCCGATCTGCTCGCGATGGCGCCCCCGATGGTCGGCTTCGTGCCGCGCAACAGCATCGTGCTCGTCGCCTTCCGCGGCAAGCGCACCTGTGGCGCGATGCGGTTCGATCTCCCGGCATCCGCAGATCGAGTCGTCCACAAACGCGTCGCAACGACCATCGTCGGTATGTTCTGCAAACTACCGGCGGTGGATGCCGCGCTGGTGATCGTCTACACCGACGACGAGTTCGGCGGAGGCGACGCCGTCCCCCAGGCGGCCTTCGCGGAGGTGATCGGGCGCCGGCTGCAGCTCTCGGGCTTCGAGCTGCGCGAGTCGATCTGCCAGGCGGCGGATGGCTGGGCATCCTATTTCGATCCTGACGTGCCGATCGGCGGTCATGCGCTGGCCGAGATCGCGGAGTCGACCGTCGCCCGCGCGATCGAGGGCCAGCGCGGGCTGTTCCCCCCGCCGGCGACGATCATCGATCGCGTTCCACGAGCGGAAAAGCCGCAGCGCTCGCGAATGTCGAAGAGGCTCGGAGCCTACGATTCCCTGGCTGTCGCGCTTCGTGATCCCCGGGTCGACCCGCCCGGCGTGTTCGACGCGCTCGAAGATCTACCCGGCTTCGCCGAGGATGCGCTCGCCTGGGATGCCGGCACGCTCGACGCCGAGGGAGCGCTTCTCGTGTTCGCGCTCCAGGGGCCGCCGGTGCGGGACCTCGTGATGCTGCAGTGGGCGTTCGGTCTCGAGCTCGGCGACCGGATGTGGGAGCAGGACCTTCGGGCCGACTCTCCCGAAGAACCCGATGCCGACGCTGATGTCGACTCCGATGTCGATTCTGCCGCTGCCGAACTTCTCATGGGAATCGGTCCGCGTCCCGATCCGCGCCGCATCGAGGGCGCCATCGCGCTCCTTCTCGAGCTCACCTCGCGCACCGAGGATGCGAAGCGGCCGCCTCTGCTCTGCATGCTCGCCTGGCTCAACTGGGCCCTCGGTCACGGAACGCAGGCGGGCCTACACCTGGACGAAGCGCTGGACATCGCCCCGGACTATTCGATGGCGCAACTTCTTCAGTCGATGACCGGCACCGGCATCCTTCCCGAGTGGGCCTTCGAGCCCCCGCCCCCGTCGCCGGTCGAGTAGGTCGCTCCCGCTGGTCCAGAGTCTTCTGCCGGTCGAGTAGGTCGCTCAGCGACCGTGTCGAGACCCACCGTACAATCCCCTCATGACCGCCCCCGAACCCCGAGCCGTCGAGCACACCGACACCCTCCCGCCGAGCCCACCCTGCGAGACCTGCGGCTCTCCCCGCGAGCTCGTCATGCTCGAGCGTTTCACCGGCTGGTGGTGTCGCGAGTGCGCCGTCGCAACAGCATCGTGATGCCCACGCCGATCGTCGCCCCCACCGAATTGGTGAGGATGTCGCCCCAGCTCGCATAGCGTCCCGGCAGCAGCAGCGCCTGGCCGAGCTCGATGAACGCCGAGAGCGCCACGCACGCCATCAGTGCGATCCACCAGTGCCGTCGGCTGAACTGCGCCGCGGCCAACGCCCCCAGCGGCAGGAACAGCAGCACGTTCGCCGCGCGTTCGACGAAGCTGTAGTCCACGACCTCCGGAGCCCCGATGGAGTGCAGATACGCAAGCACTCGCCCGAGCGAATCATCGACCGGCGCATCGACGGGAGAGGGCCAGAATCCGATCACGAGGCACGCCGCGACATACGCCACGCCCACGAGGGCGAGAAGTCGTCGGGTTCGGCCTCGCAGCATGGGGGAAGCCTAGTGAAGCCGGCTTGATCGCTGTTCGAGTAGGTCGCTCTACCGCCTGTGCCGATACTCGACAGGAGGGAGGGGTGGCAGACATGGCGTCGGGATACAGACGGCAATCGTAGGTTCCAGAAGATGCCGTTGCCCGGGTGGCATCCTTCATAGGCATTCGAGCAATAATTTCCCGTCAAATCATGCAGCCGGCGGCGAAAGAGAAATCAGTCAAAGGGAGAATTGCTCGTATCGAATGGCAAGAGCTTCCCTGGAAGGATAGTTCGCCTTCTGTTTGGGGAGTTCAAGAGACAGGCCGTTCATATCCTGCAGACCGTAACGGAGCATCGGGCCATCGATTTCGTCGAGTAGCTTCGCGTCGATCGCAACCTTATAGTCGGGAGAAATGCCGAGCAGGTTTCGGTCGTAGGCGGCGTGATGAATCTTGCACAACGCCATACCGTTCGTCACGGTGGCGAACCCCTCTACGTCAGAGTCGGAGATGATGCGTGCGGCATCCAGCAGTTCGACATGCTTCAGCCTGCAGATTGCGCAAGTACCGGAATATGCACGCATGATTCGCGCTCTAAACATCGGCTGGTGCAGTCGAGCTTTTGAGATTCGATCTGCGTATCGTCGCTCGTCTCCGGTCAATTGGAAAGGGTCAGTGAAATAGCGGAAAGACTCCTCGAAGGAAATAAGGAAAATCTGCGCCTCTGTATCGTCAGCTAGAACGTAAGCGGGGTACCGGGCTACGTAGCGTCCCTCGACAACCTCCTTGAAGTAGAGGAGCGGGTCCCTCCTCTTCATTGCAAGGCGAAGCTTCGTGTTGTCACCTTCTACGTGGGTATCGCGATAGTTGTAGCGAACGAGTTCTGAGTCGGCGTCCGCTTCATCGGAGTACTTGCTCTTGAGCATGGAAACAATGCTCAAAGTGGAGGAAAACTCTTTCGGGTTCCAGATACCCTTCTGAGCATCCGCGAGCGGCAACCGTTCACCGCCGTAGGCAAAGTCCCTGAGCTCGCGGCGGGAGAAGTCGTATCGACCGGCGCCCGTCTCTTCGTCAAGCCACCGAAATGCGGCTAGTCGAATCGTTTGTTGCTCAGGTTCTGTAAACATGACGCCCGATCGAGGTAGGTGTCACGAGCCTATCGACCTGGAAGGAGGCATTTGCGCGCTCCCTCACTCACCGTCAATGTCCATGAAATCGTCGCCGGCGTCGACGAATGCCAGGGAGTAGTTGCTCTCGATTGGTCGCAAAGGTCTTCAAAGTTCTCACCTTCTGTTCGCCTTCGCCAAGGCTCTCTCGATCCCGCCCGCGCCCCTCCTCCACAACTGCAGTTTCGCGGACTTATCCACAGGAATAGCTGATCAAGAACGGTATTGTCCCTTCGAATGTCAGTGGTCGTTGCGACACTCAATACATGAACACCTCGACCGCGACCCGTCCCGACACCAGTGTCGAGGGCGTCCTGGATGCCGCATCACTCACCGATGCGGCACTGCTGGAGGCGCTCGAGCGCGGGTTCGAACTGCGGCACGCCGCCGACTCCCGACTGGTGCGGCTGGCGGCCGAGGTGACGCGGCGATCCCGGTCCAGCCTCGGGCCCGACGGCCTCGCCTCGCGTCTCGGCAGCACCAGCGCGGCCGTGCTGCTCGCCGACGTCGGTCGCATCACTGTCGCCGAGGGTCAGCGACTGTGCCGGGTCGCCGACGCGACCGCGGATCGCGTCACTCTCCTCGGCGAGCGGATGCCTCCCCCTTACCCAATCGTCGCCGACGCCGTGCGCGCCGCCATCATCCCCATCGACTCCGCCAACCACATCGTCGCGGCGCTCACCCAGGCATCGCCGCGGGCGCAGCGGGATGATCTCGTGGCCGCCGAGCTGGCACTCGTGAAGTTCGCGCTCGAGTCGCCGGCGGACATGGTGCGCGCGGTCGCCGCTCGCTGGCGCGACGCGCTCGATGTGGACGGCATCGAACAGCGGGAGGGCGACCTCGTCGAGCGGCGCTCCCTGCGCCGAAGCATCCTCGCCAACGGGATGAAGCGCTATCGGCTCGATCTCGACCCTGCGGGATCCGCCTACCTCGACGCGGCCATCGACGCGCAGGTCGGCCAAGTCATCCGTGCCCCGCGGTTTTGCGGGTCAGGCTCTGACAACTCGGACGACGATACCTCTGAGCCCGATCCGGTTCCCGACTCCCGCGCTCTCGCCCAGATCGCCGCGGATGCCGTCGTGGAGATGGCCCGACATGCCATCTCGTGTGACGATGCATCGGTGCCGCTGCCCTCGGCCACGATCGTGGTGCGCATGACCCTCGACTCGCTGCTCAACGGACACGGCGAGGCGCAGATCGACGGCATCGAGCAACCGATCTCCGCCGGCACCGCACGTCACCTCGCAGCAGACGCGCACATCATTCCCACCGTGTTGAACGGACTGGGCGAGGTGCTCGATTTCGGGACATCTCGACGACTGTTCAGCAAGGCGCAGCGCCTGGCACTCGCCGAACGGGACGGCGGATGCGCCGTGGCCGGCTGTTCGCGCCCGCCGAGCCACACCGAGGCTCATCACCTGCGCTGGTGGTCGCACGGCGGCAAGACAGACCTGGCCAACGGCATCCTGCTCTGTGTCAAGCATCACCACACGGTTCATCGCGACGGCTGGGGCATCGAGGTGATCGACAACGTGCCGTGGTTCACGCCGCCGTCATCGGTGGATGTCTATCGTCGACCACGTCGAGGCGGGCGTCCACCGGTGCCGATCGTGCGGCGGCAGTGATCGTGCGGTGGCAGTGGCAGTGGGAGTGCAGCGGCAGCGATGTTGCAGCCGCAGTGATGGTGCGGTGGCAGTGACGCAGCAGCAGCAGCAGCAGCAGCGAGTGCGTGCGACAGGTCCGCGATCAACGAAGGCGCTACGGCGATGCCGACACCCGAGTTCACCCCCAGCTCTGTTTCTGCGGAGCGCCAGTGCTCACCGCGACGTGCATCCGCTCGCCCTGCTTGCTGAAAAGGGTCAGATACTCCACCCGACCCTGGTCAGCACTGCCGAACCAGTGCGGCACCCGGGTGTCGAACTCCGCCACCTCGCCGGGTACCAGCGTGAGATCGTGAGGGCCGAGCACGAGCCGCAGCTTTCCGCTCAGCACATAGAGCCACTCATAGCCCTCGTGCACGCCCGGACTGGGATGCCGCACCTCTTTCGACGCCGCGATCACCTGCTTGAAGGCGGCGATCGCCGACGGCTCGCGGCTGAGGGGAAAGGTGGTGACACCCAAGCGGTGCGATCCGCGGGTCCGTACTCGGGGATCGGCGACCGGATGCGGAGTCACGAGGTCATCGAGAGTGAGCTGGTGAGCGCGGGCGATCGGCAACAGCAGCTCGAGGGTCGCTTTGCGCTGGCCGGATTCGAGGCGGGACAGTGTGCTCATCGAGATGCCCGTGGTGGCAGCCAGTTCCGCGAGGGTGAGACCCCTCTCGGTGCGCAGGGTGCGGAGGCGCGGGCCAACCTCATCGAGGATTGCGGAATCGGACATCCTTCAAGTATCACCCGCATTGCCGGAACAGCAACTTGGTTTGCTTCTCCGGCACTCCGCGCCGGATGCTCGAGGGATGACGAATCCAGAACCCCAGAACGCAGCGACCCCGAACCCCAACCACACCAGCGGTACCGCCGCCACCAGTGCCCCCGACTTCGACTCGATCGTGATCGGCGGTGGAGCCGCCGGGCTGGCGGCCTCGATGGTGCTGGCGCGCGCTCGCCGCCGGGTGCTGCTCATCGACGCCGGTGCCCAGAACAACCTACGCACCACCCACGCTGGCGGGGTGTTCCTGCATGATGGGGAAGCCCCCGCGGCTCTCTACGCGCGGGCGCTCGAACAGTTGGGCCGCTACCCGACCTTCGAACGGCGGCAGGCGACGGTGGCCTCGACGGAGATCATCGATGGCGGCTTCCGGGTCATCAGCCAAGCGGAGGGTGCGCAAGCGGAGGGGCTCACCGCGAAGACGATTGTTCTCGCCCAGGGGGTGCAGTTCTCGCCGTCGACGATTCCCGGTGCCGATGCGCTGTGGGGCACGAGCGTGGTCAATTGCCCGTTCTGCGACGGCTACGAGTCCCGCGACCTGCGTGTCCTCGTCGCCGGAACGAGCGACTACCTCGCGCATATGTCTGCGATGCTGCCCGCGTGGGTCGACGACCTCAGCTACGCGGAGGACACCGAGATCGCGCGGATGATGCACGCGGGCGACGGACTCGCGGTCACTTTCACCGACGGCCGTAGTGAACTCTTCGGTCGTGCCTTCGTGCAGCAGGAGTGGGCCCAGCGCACTGAACTCGCCGATGCGCTCGGCTGCGCGCGCCGCGACGACGGACTCCTCGAACTCGAGGGCTTCGGCCAGACCAGCGTCGCTGGAGTCTTCGCGGCGGGCGACCAGAGCGCCAACGCGATGCAGGTCAACCTCGCGGTGGGCTCCGGTCACGCCGCCGGCACCGGAGCGGTGTTCGCGCTCGTGGTGGGACCCGCGACGCCGTAGCAACGCGCCCCCGTCACTGCGGAAGGCGCACGGTGCCGCAGCTACTGTGCCACGTAACCGCCATCGACCAGGTGGTAGCTGCCCGAGATGAACGACGCGGCATCAGAGGCGAGGAAGCAGACGAGCGCCGAGACCTCCTCGGGGGTGCCGAGACGACCGAGCGCGTGCTTGGCGGCCAGGAATTCCTGGGTGGCGTCATCCAGGGCGCTATCGACGAGCGGAGTGTGGATGAACCCCGGGCCCACCGCATTGGTGCGCACCTTCTTCGCGCCGTACTCCAGCGCGGCGTTCTGGGTGAGTCCGAGCAGGCCGTGCTTGGCAGTGACATAGGCGCTGGATGTCGGGAACCCGACGCTTCCGAGAATGGAGGCCATGTTGATGATCGATCCGCCGCCGTTCTCGGCCATCGACGGCAGCTGGGCCTTCAGACCATAGAACACCGCGTTGAGGTTGACCTCGATCACCCGGCGCCAGCCATCGAGGGAGTAATCAGCGATCAGGTTCTGCTCGCCTCCGATTCCCGCGTTGTTGACGGCGATTCGCAACGGGGCGAGCGCGTTCGCATCCGCAACGCAGGCGATCGCGAACTCGGGATCGGAGACATCCCCGACGATCTTCTCCGCGGTTCCCCCAGCGGCACGGATCTGCTCGAGGAGTGTGACCAGCGGCGCGTCCGTGATATCGGCGACGATGACCGCGGCGCCGTTCGCAGCGAGTTCGAGCGCGATCGCCCGGCCGATGCCCGATCCGGCACCGGTCACGATGGCCGAGCGATGAGCGACGTCGTAGGTTGCCATGGGAATCTCCAGTCGTTGAGGGATGACACTTCATCCTGATCCCACGGGAGGTGCATCGCACGGGCCTTTCGTCCCGAAAGGCGCCGCGGTGCCCCAGAGCTCGCGCTACAGCTTCGCCAGCCGTGCCCGGGCGAAGCAGTACAGCCCGTAGGCGATGACACCGAGGCCGACGACGACGAGGATCACCGCGCCGAACGGCAGCCCCAGCAGGGCCTTCAGCGCACCATCGAGTCCGGTGGCCTGGGACGGATTCGCGGTAGCGGCTGCGACGATGAAGAGGATGCCCACCACCCCGACCGCGATGCCCTTGGCCACATAGCCCACGACTCCGAGCGCGACCACGGCCTTTCCGGCGGTGCCACCGGGCACCCGGATGTGCGTGGTGAACGACTGCCGCACGCCCCGAACCACGAAGACCACGCCGATCGCGAGAACTCCGAGGCCCACCACCACGAGCAGGAAAATTCCGCCGGGGCTCGCCAGGAGCGAGGCGCTGAAACTCGATGTGCTCGACGCGGAATTGCTGCTTCCTCCGCGAGCGAACGTGAGCGCGGTGGCGGCGATAGCGAGGTAGGCCACCGCTTTTCCCAGTTCGCCGGCGATGTGCGCTGCCCTCTTTTTGACATCCGACTCGCGAACCAGCGCGGCCGAGAGCAACTGCCAGATGCCGAGCGCGGCGAGTCCCACGACCACGACCCAGAGTACGAACACCCCTCCGGGCGCGGAGGCGAGTGCGCCGAGTGCGCCCGACTGGTCCGCTTCGCCCGCGGATCCCGCACCCGCTCCCGACGCCACCCCGATGGCTATCCCGCCGATAAGCAGGTGAAGGATGCCGTTCACCGCATAGCCGGTGCGCGCGAGCGCCGAGAGTACCGGGCTGTTCTTCGCCTGGCTGGCGACGCCCGCGGCGGAGGAACCGGAGATGGGGGAGGGAGACATGCCACGGAGTGTACGCCGATGGCGCGGTTTGGCGTCACAGGGAATGTCGCGGGCGATCGGTCGCTTACAGGGTTAATGACTTCTTCGGCAGACACCCTCGACGTGGGATTCCGATCCGAACGCGGCCCCATCCTCATCGCGCTCATGGTGACGACCGGGCTCGTCGCGATCGACTCCACGATTCTCGCGACCGCGGTGCCCTCGATCGTGGCGGATATCGGCGGGTTCTCCGCGTTCCCGTGGCTGTTCTCGATCTACCTGCTCGCCCAGGCGGTGTCGGTGCCGGTGTATGCGAAACTCTCCGACACCCTCGGGCGCAAGCCCATCATCCTGATCGGCATCGGACTCTTCCTTCTCGGATCCATCCTGTGCGGCTTCGCCTGGAGCATGCCGGCCCTCATCGCCTTCCGGGTGATCCAGGGACTCGGCGCGGGGGCCGTCCAGCCCATGGCGATCACAATCGCCGGGGACATCTACACGGTGGCCGAACGCGCGAAGACCCAGGGCTACCTCGCGAGCGTCTGGGCGGTGTCTTCCGTCGTCGGACCGACCCTCGGCGGTCTCTTCTCGCAGTTCCTGTCCTGGCGCTGGATCTTCTTCGTGAACGTGCCGCTCTGCATCCTTGCGATCGTGCTGCTGGTGCGGGTGTTCCACGAGAAGATCGAGCGCACCACCCACAAGGTCGACTATCTCGGCGCCACCCTGCTCACGGCGTCCCTCAGCCTGATCATCCTCGCCGTGCTCGAGGGCGGCCAGGCCTGGGCGTGGAACTCCGTGCAGAGCATCGGCGCCTTCGCACTCGGCGCCCTTCTGCTCGCGGCCTTCGTGGTCGCCGAGAAGTATGCGGCCGAACCGGTCCTCCCCCTCTGGGTCTTCTCCCGTCGGCTGCTGCTCACCACAGCCTTCATCTCCCTCGGGGTCGGTGCGGTGCTCATCGGACTCACTTCGTACGTGCCCACCTACCTCGAGCGATCGGTGGGCGCTCCGCCTCTCGTCGCGGGCCTCGCCCTCGCGGCGTTGACCATCGGATGGCCCATCGCGGCCTCGCAGTCGGGCCGGCTGTATCTGCGCATCGGCTTCCGCAGCACCGTGCTGATCGGCATGGCCGTGGCGGTGTCGGGCACCCTGGTTCTTGCCCTCACCAGCCAGTCTCCGAGTATCGCCGTCGTCGCCACGAGCTGCTTCATCGTCGGACTCGGCATGGGGCTCGTGGCCACCCCGAGCCTCATCGCCGCCCAGGCGAGCGTGCAGTGGAATGAGCGCGGCGTCGTCACCGGCACCAACCTGTTCTCCCGGTCGATCGGCAGCGCTCTTGGCGTCGCCATCTTCGGCGCCATCGCCAACGGCATCTTCCAGTCGATCGGCGGAAGCGAGAAGGTGCCGTCGACCGTGGAGGCGGCATCCGGTGCTGTGTTCATCGCAGTGGCGATCGCCGCGGTTGCGACCGTCGCCGCGGCGTTCGCGATGCCGCGCACCACCGTGGAACAGGTCGAGGCGCGGGATGCCGGACTCGAGCCGGCCACCTGACCGGAGCACCCCTCTCGCCTACCCGGCGATCAGCTTCTTGACCTGCGCCCCAACCACGGCGCTCAATCCGGCGCTGAAGGTCGCCGTCATGTGGTGCGAATCGCGGTAGACGAGGGTGCTCCCGATAACGGCCGGGCAGGTCCGCTCGTCACAGAAGTAGCCGATGAAGTCCAAGTATTGCGCCCCCTTCTCCGCCTGTTCGACGGCGCGGACGTCCTTGTTGATCGCCTCATTGGCCGGCCGGGCGCACTTCGTCGCATCCTCGAGGTGCGAGGACAGGCAGATCGCCGGAGGGGATCCCATGTCCGGAGTGTCGGAGAGGATCGCCACCTTCGTGGGCGCGAGCGCATCGATGGTCGTCTGAAGCCCCTTGCCCCAGGACTCCGCGAACCTGTCGGGCGAGCCGCCGATATCCGCCCGCCCGTAATTGGCGAGAAGCACCGCCGCGGGCGCCTCCGCGGTGAGACGCTCGATGACGGCGGCCCTCCAGCGCGTGCACTCGGTGTACAGGGAGCCGTCGCGTCGCACGTCGATCGATACCGAGGGGCACGAACTCTTGGTATTCACGTCGAGCCTGATATCGCCGGCTTCTGCCATCACCGCCAGCGCGGGGTACCACTGGGCCGCATGCGAGTCGCCGAACAGCGCGACTATCGGCGCGGACGGGTTCGTGCCGACGAGGCATCCTGAGGCGTCGACCGAATCGAATTCGCGGTGGCATCCGTTCGCGTAGATCACGGGATTGTCGGTGTCGGCATCCTGCAGGGACGGCTTCAGGTTGGACGGAACGTACGCGGTACCGAGGGGCTTGAGGCTCGCCTCGCTGGATGCGGCCGTGCGGTTGGTGCTGAGGGTGGAGGTGGAGATCACGGCGAGCGAGCCGGCGCTGAGCCCCAGAACCGCCACGGAGGCGATGAGGCCGCTCACCAGCGTGCGCCGCGGACGGGCCTTCGCCCAGAACTCCGCGGTGCGCGCCGGGTTCTCCACCAGCAGGTAGAGGAAATAGGCGACGGGAATCGCGAAGAGCGCGAGCCCGATCTTGGACGTCAGCAACAGCGGCTCCTGCAGCCCGATCGCGGCCTGAGCGAGCATCAGGATCGGCCAGTGCACCAGGTAGAGCGAGTACGAGATCATTCCGAACCACTGGAGGGGCGCGATGCTCAGCGTCCGTGCCGGACTCAGCGCATGGCCCGCGGTGCCGCCGATGATGAGTGCCGCGGTGGCGAGCACCGGGAGCAGCGCGTTCACGCCCGGGAACACGGTGCTCTCGTTGTACGTCGCAGCGAGGGCGAGGAGCCCGATGAGGCCGACCCATCCGAGGATCGCGACCGGCGCACCCTGGGCCCAGCGCGCACCCTTCGAGAGGGCGAAGGCGACAAGGCCGCCGACTCCGAGCTCCCAGGCTCGCGACGGAAGCGAGAAGAACGCCCAGGGCTGCGACTGCTGCAGCTGCCACACACTGAACGCGAAGGACGCGACAACAAGCACGGCCATCAGGATGAAGAGGCCGCGCCTCGATCGACGCACAAGGAAGTAGCCGAGGCCGAGGAGCGCGGGCCAGAACAGGTAGAACTGCTCCTCGATTCCGAGGGACCAGTAGTGCTGGAACATCGAGGGCGCTTCTGCCGCGAGGTAGTTGGTGCCCTGGATGGCGAACCAGTAGTTCGGCACGTAGAGGGCGGTCGCGAGGGCATCCTGCATCACCGCCACTCTCTGCAGCGGGGGCACGAGAGCGATCGCGCCGAGCACCGTCAGCACCAGCACGACCATCGACGCCGGCAGGATCCGTCTCACGCGCCGGGCGTAGAAGTTGACGAAGTCGATGCGGGAGTTGCGCTCGAGCTGGTTGAGCAGGTGACCGGTGATCAGGAATCCGGACACGACGAGGAAGATGTCGACGCCGATGTAGCCTCCGGGCACCACCGCGATGCCCGCGTGGTACACGAGTACCAACAGCACGGCGATGGCGCGAAGGCCCTGGATGTCCGGCCGGAACGTGCGGGCGCTAGTCGTACTCAAGATCGTCTCCCAGTTGAAATTGATCGGCCGCGGGAGCACGAGGGTGGTGAATGCCTGAAGGGTAAGCGGGCATCTTTCGACCTAAAGCCTTACATGCTCCGCGGCGGCGTGTGACCACTTCGGGGATGGTTTACGTGCCGTTAACACCGCCGTCCCACGATGGTTACCCGCGAACGCGGTGCACGCCGAAAACCAGCATCGGGATCAGCACGAGCGACCTGAGGTCGATCAGGGCGTGCGCAACGATCGCCACGAGGATGCTGCCACTGGCCAGATACAGGGCCATCAGCAGGGCTCCGATCACGGTCGCGCCTACGATTCCCGGCCAGCCCTGGTAGAAATGCAACGCCCCGAAGAGCAGCACACTGCCGATCACTGCGGCGGACGCACTGCCGGTCGCGCCGAAGACGAGGGCGGGGACGGCGAGGCGGAAGAGGAGCTCTTCCACGACTCCGGCGTTCACCGAGAGCAATGCTCCGAGCACGAGTTCCGGCCGGTTGCGGGGCAGGAGCGCCCCGATGTCGCCGATCGTCGGCACGGACTCCGCCCGGCGGGCGAGGGCGACCGCAGCGATGGTGCCTCCGACGAGTGCCACCGCGAACCCCGTCGCGAGGCCGGGAACGAGGCCCCCGGTATCGGCGAGTAGTGAGCGCCACCAGAGCCCGACCGGCCACCGTGCGACCTGTTGCGAGAACAACGGCACGAACTGCGCGGCGAGCAGCAGGATGACCACGGCCGCACCGCCGAACATCGAGAGGGAGTCGAGCAACCACTTACGCATCATCCGCTGTCGGTTGCGGGTGCGTTCGAAGCGCTTGAACCGCTGGAACTCGGTGCGATCCTTTCTCACCGCGCGGTACACGAGGAGCGCGATCAGCCCGGCGAGAACGACCAGCAGGATGGCTCGCACGGCCGGGGAATCGGGGGAGATCACGCCCCATTGTGGCCCGGATGGCCCGGGGGAAGCTGTGCGATCTGCTGGGCATGCTGAGGGGCGGCAGGATAGAGCCATGAGCGAATCCCCGGCCGCACCACCCGCCCCACCGCATCCGAAGCTCGACGAACTGATCGACGTGCTCGCCCGCCTGAGGGCGCCAGGCGGATGCGCGTGGGATCGGGAACAGACCCACGAATCGCTCGTGCAGTACCTGGTCGAGGAGACCTACGAGTTGGTGGATGCCCTCGAGCTGCCCGCCGATTCCCCGACGCGACGCGGGGAGCTCATCGAGGAGCTCGGCGACGTGCTGTACCAGGTGATCTTCCACTCCGATCTGGCCGCCGAGGCCGGCGAGTTCACCATCGAGGATGTCGCGGCGAACATGACCGCGAAAATGATCGGGAGACATCCCCACGTCTTCGGCGACGCCACCGCGCACACCTCCGACGAGGTGGTCGCCCTCTGGGACGTGCGCAAGGCCGAGGAGAAGCCGCACCGCACGAGTGTGCTCGACGGCATCCCGCAGGGCATGCCCTCCCTCGCGCTCGCCGACAAGATCATCGGCCGAGCCCAGAAGGTGGGGGTGCTGGAGGCGGATTCGACAGGCTTGGTGCCGGTCGCGGACGAGGAGCAACTCGGCGCCCTGTTGCTCGCCATCGTCTCGTCGGCGAAGGCCGGGGGACTGGATGCCGAGCGCGCGCTGCGCTCGAGGCTGCGGGCGTTGCAGGACGAGATCCGCGACGCCGAAGCAGCCGACGAGTGAGATGGTGCCCCCCTCAACCCGAATGAGAGGGGCACCGCAGTCCGAAGCAGCATGTTTTACTGGGAATTCCGCAGTGAAAAGCCGCTTCGAACACGGGCCAACGAATTACCCGATCCGATGGCCCTGCTTGTGGGCACCGCGACTGCCGAGCAGATCTGCGGTGGTGTGTGTGGTTAGGTCGTGCTCTATCTATTGTGCAGTGACTGGGCGAGCACTGGATTTCCATCGACGGCGCTGGCGCTTTCGTTCCTCCCTGGAGTATAGCCACTCTGGCGCGATTCTTCAAACGTACGTTATGTTTATCGCGTGGCGCGCCCCAAGGACCTCGATCGCAAGCCGGCGCTGCTCGTCGCCATCATCGACTACCTGCTCGACAAGCCCCTTTCCGGACTGAGTTTCCGCACCCTCGCGGAGGGGCTGTCCGTGAGCACGTACACGCTCGTCTATCACTTCGGCACCCGTGCCGAGCTCGTCCGCGAGGTGGTGCAGGCGGTGTCCGAGCGTCAGAACTACGTCGTGCGCACGGTCGACGAAGAGACCGGCCTGCTCGAGCAGCACCTCGAGAACCTGCGCCACTCGTGGCGTCTCTCGCTCGACGAACGCAGTCTCCAGCTGCAACGACTCGAGTTCGAAGCGGCGATGCTCGAATCCCGCGAGTTGCGCACCGACCGCATCACCCTTGCCTCGTTCGAGCGCTGGAACCGATCGGGGGTCGACGCCCTTGTGAGGATGGGGGTGGCCGTCGACGATGCCGAGGTGGAGGTGCGGATCATCGTCGTCACCCTCTATGGGTTGCATTACGACCTGCTGGTGACCCGGGATGTCGAGCGCACCACTGCGGCGTTCGAACGGGTGCTCGACCATTACGCGCGTCGCATTCAGGACCTGATGGTCGTGGAACAATCGAGGCATGGCTAGCCCGGTAAACCCCCCGCGCGGAATGCGCGACTTCCTTCCCGCCGACAAGGCGCGACGGGAACGCGTGCTGGCGGTCATCCGCTCCGTCTTCTCCTCCCATGGTTTCGACGAGATCGAGACGCCGGTGATGGAGGATTCCGCACGGCTTCACGCCGGACTCGGCGGCGACAACGAGAAGCTCGCGTTCGGGGTGCTCAAGCGTGGTCTGACCGCCGAGGATTTCGCCGCCGCGAAGGATGCGCTCGACCTCGCCGATCTCGGGCTGCGTTTCGACCTCACGGTGCCTCTGGCCCGCTTCTATGCGAGTCACCGGGCAGAGTTGCCGACGGTGTTCCGCGCCATCCAGGCGGCGCCGGTGTGGCGAGCGGAACGCCCCCAGAAGGGACGGTACCGCCAGTTCGTGCAGTGCGATATCGACATCATCGGGGAGGCCGGCCCGCTCGCCGAGATCGAGTTGCTCACGGCCACCGCCGATACCTTTGCGGCCCTCGGCCTCACCGGCTGCACCATCCGCATCAACGACCGGCGGCTGCTCATCGGCATGCTGGACACCCTCGGCTTCCCGGCCGGGGCGCACGACCAGGTGCTCATCACCATCGACAAGCTGGACAAGGTGGGCCAGGACGGGGTGATCGCCGAGCTGCGCGATCGGGGAGTGGATGCCTCGGCGGTCGACGCTCTCGAGACCTTCTTCCGCCGCCCGCAGACCATGGAGTACCTCAGCTTCGGCGAGCGGGCGGTCCGCAGGGCGCTTCCGGCCGGAGCGGATGACGCGGTGGTGGCCGAGCTCGTGGCGATCGGTTCTGCTGTCGGTCGAGTAGCGAGCGACGAAGGAGCCCGCGTGTCGAGACCCGCCGCGGTCGAGTTCGACCCCTTCCTCGTGCGCGGCATGGGCTACTACACCGGCACCATCTTCGAGATCGTGCACCCCGACCTGCCCTATTCGCTCGGTGGTGGCGGCCGCTACGACGGCATGATCGGACGCTTCCTCGGTGTCGAAGTTCCGGCAGCGGGCTTCTCGATCGGGTTCGAGCGCATCGTGGATCTCGTGCAGCTGCAGGAAG
Organism: Lacisediminihabitans sp. FW035; assembly: GCF_054880895.1. Taxonomy (NCBI): domain Bacteria; kingdom Bacillati; phylum Actinomycetota; class Actinomycetes; order Micrococcales; family Microbacteriaceae; genus Lacisediminihabitans; species Lacisediminihabitans sp. FW035. The sequence continues at coordinate 2,988,255 of NZ_CM142187.1, read as the reverse complement.
ACGGCACTGCCGGCGGTGTGGCCCTCGTCTATGACAGTGATGTGACATCCGAGACGCTCATGGCGTTGAAGGCCGAGCTCATTTCGAGAGGCCGGCGAGTGCGGTTGGAGCGCGCCCCGCGCAATCTGAAGCCGTTGCTCGCGCAGCTGGGCGCGTCCGGATTCGTGGAGATGGCGACGGTGTCGCGTGGCGCCGAGACTGTGGCCGACCTGCGGATGCGCACCCTCGCCGTCGAGTAGTCCGGGGCTGATCAGACCGGGGGCCGCCGAGTAGGATGGCGAACGCAAATCCCCCAATCCAAAGGAGTCCCGTCGTGGCTTTGATCGAAGCAGTAGGCGCCCGCGAAATCCTCGATTCCCGAGGTAACCCGACCGTGGAGGTCGAGGTCCTGCTCGAAGACGGCATCGTCGCTCGCGCATCCGTTCCGTCCGGTGCCTCCACCGGCGCCTTCGAGGCCTACGAACTGCGCGACGGTGACAAGAAGCGTTACGGCGGCAAGGGCGTGCAGAAGGCCGTCTCGGCTGTCATCGACACGATCGGGCCGGCGCTCGAGGGATTCGACGCCACCGACCAGCGCCTCATCGACCAGGCCATGATCCAGCTCGACGGCACCGACAACAAGAAGAAGCTCGGCGCCAACGCCATCCTCGGCGTCTCGCTCGCCGTGGCCAAGGCCGCCGCGGACTCCGCCGACCTGCCGCTCTTCCGCTACGTGGGCGGACCGAACGCGCACACCCTCCCCGTGCCCCTGCTCAACATCATCAACGGCGGATCGCACGCCGATAACGACATCGACGTGCAGGAGTTCATGATCGTGCCGCTCGGAGCATCCTCGTTCAGCGAGGCACTGCGCTGGGGCGTCGAGACCTACCACTCGCTCAAGTCGCTCCTGCAGTCGAAGGGCCTGTCCACCGGCCTCGGCGATGAGGGCGGTTTCGCGCCCAACCTGTCGAGCAACCGCGAGGCTCTCGATCTCATCGCCACCGCCATCGAGCAGGCCGGGTTCACCCTCGGCCACGACATCGCCCTCGCGACGGATGTCGCCGCCACCGAGTTCTACAAAGACGGCTCGTACCACTTCGAGAACAAGCAGCTCTCGGCCCTCGAGCTCACGGCGTACTTCGCCGACCTCGCTGCAAACTACCCGCTGGTGTCGATTGAAGACCCGCTGCAGGAAGACGACTGGGAGGGCTACCAGCATTTCACCGCCGAGCTCGGCAACAGGGTGCAGATCGTGGGCGACGACCTGTTCGTCACCAACCCGGTGCGCCTGCAGAAGGGGCTCGACCTCTCCGCCGCCAACTCGATCCTCGTCAAGGTCAACCAGATCGGCACCCTCACCGAGACGCTGGATGCGGTATCTCTCGCCCAGCGAGCGGGCTACACCGCGATCCTGTCGCACCGCTCGGGGGAGACCGAAGACACCACCATCGCCGACCTGGCCGTCGCGACGGATGCCGGACAGATCAAGACCGGAGCCCCGGCTCGCAGCGAACGCGTCGCCAAGTACAACCAGCTGCTGCGCATCGAGGAGGAACTCGCCGAAGCCGCCGTCTACGCGGGTCGCAGCGCGTTCCCCCGCTTCAAGGGCTAGTCGCGCTTAGGCTCGAAGCATGACCAAGGACAGCCGCACCCGGCACCCGCGCGCATCCACGCAGCGGGTGCCGGTGCAGCAGGTGCCGGTACAACTGCCACCGGAGGCTCCGTCGGGGCAGTGGCTCCGCAGCATCCGCCTGTCCGGATTCGCGATCACGGCGCTGGTGCTCATCGTGATGTTCATCGTGGTGCTCGCGCCATCGTTGCGCATCCTGGTGGAGCAGCGGCAGCAGATCGCGGCGCTGCAAGCCGAGGTCACCGCCTCGAAGTCGGCGGTACAAGACCTGAAGAGCCAGAAGGCCCGCTGGAGCGACCCCAAGTACATCGAGGCGCTCGCCCGCGAAAGGCTCGACTACGTGTTCCCCGGCGAATACAGCTACCTCATCACGGATGCCGCCTCCGCGACCCCGACTACGGCGAACGGCCAGCCCATCAGCGACAAGCTCCAAACCACCCAGGTCGACTGGGTGAAGACCATGTTGTCGTCGGTCTTCACCGCTGGTCTCACGGATGCCCCGGCGAACAAAATCGTCGCCCCGGTCATCTCCGGCCAGGGCGAACCCGGCCAGGCGAAGTAGCGGAACGAGCAGTGACCACTCCTCCCTTCGCGCCTCCTACCGAGGCGGACATCGACGCCGTATCCCGCCAGCTGGGGCGACCGGCCCGCAATGTGATCGGCATCGCCGCCCGCTGTGTCTGCGGCAATCCGACCGTCGTAGCCACGCGACCACGGCTGGACGATGGCACTCCGTTCCCGACGCTCTACTACCTGTCGCATCCCGCGGCCACCGCCGCCATCTCCACCCTCGAGGCCAACGGCGTCATGGCCGAACTGCAGCAGCTGCTCGCGGATGAACCGATCGCCGCTCACTACCTCGCTGCCCACTACGCCTACCTCGCCGACCGCGAGGGCCTCGAGGTCGTCGAAGAGATCGCCGGAATCTCGGCCGGGGGAATGCCCGTGCGCGTGAAATGCCTGCACGCTCTCGCAGGCCACTCCCTCGCCGCCGGACCCGGAGTGAACCCGATCGGTGACCTCGCTCTCGAGCAGGCGGACTGGTCGCCCCTCGTCTGCCAGTGTGAGTGACATGGCCTCTCGGCGAGCGCTGAGGGCGGTGGCCGCCGCCCTCACGCTGGGCATCGCAGCCTCCGTGCTCATCGCCGCGCCGGCATCCGCCGATAACATCCGCGACAAGGAATACTGGCTCGCCGGCTACGGCGTGCAAAAGGCCTGGGCCACCACCAAAGGCGCCGGCATCACGATCGCGGTCATCGATACGGGAGTCGACGGATCCCATCCCGACCTCACCGGCACTGTGGTCGGAGGCACGGATGTCTCGGGTGTCGGCTCCGCAGACGGCCAGACCGCCATCGGCACCGACAGCCAGCACGGCACCATGGTGGCGTCCCTGCTGGCCGGGCACGGCCACGGATCGGGCGATGGAATCCTCGGGGTCGCACCAGAGGCCAAGATCCTCTCGGTATCGGTCGGTTTCGGAGTGGGCACCGTCGGATCCGACGACCAGATCGCGGAGGCGGTGCGCTGGTCGGTCGATCACGGCGCCGACATCATCAACATGTCACTCACCCGCAACACCCTCGACTGGCCGCCGAGCTGGGATGACGCGTTCCTCTACGCCATGGAGAAAGGCGTGATCGTGGTCGCCGCCGCCGGCAACCGCGGCAGTGGCACCACCGAGGTCGGCGCCCCCGCCACGATGCCCGGGGTCGTGGTCGTCGCCGGAGTGGACCAGGCCGGCAACGCCAGCTTCGACGCCTCCTCGCAGGGGATCACACTCTCCGTCTCCGCGCCGAGCGAAGGCCTGGTCGGGGCGGCTCCCGGCGGGGGGTACTACAGCTGGGCGGGCACGAGCGGAGCGACTCCGCTCGTCGCGGGAGTGCTCGCGCTGATCAAAGCCTCGCACCCCGGCCTGAGCGCGGGGAACGTGATCAATCGCCTCACCGCGACGGCCCGATCCAAGGGCAACCCGATCGTCTACGGCAGCGGACTTTTCGATGCATCCGCCGCCGTCAGCGCGACTGTGCCGAGCGTAGCGACGGATCCGGCAGACGAACTGAAGGACTGGATCCGCCTCAACCGCCGGGCAGTGGCGTCGGCCTCGCCCACTCCGACCACCGCGCCGAAGGCCACGGCGACGCCCGCACCTACGGTGATCGCGGCGCCGGTGAGTCCTTTCGGCAGGGTGCTGCCGGCGGTCGGCGATCTTCGCGACATCGGTATACCGGTTCTGGTCTACGCTGTGTTTGCGACGTTGCTGATTCTTGTGCTGCGGAGCATTTTCCGCGAGTTCCACCGCTTTCGAGAGTCCAAGGGGTCGCGGCGCAGGCCATAGACTTACCGACGTGCCTAAAATCCTGATTGTCGGCGGCGGCTACGCCGGTTTCTACACTGCTCTCAAGCTGGAGGGTGCGCTGCGCCCCGGTGAGGCCGAGGTCACCATCGTTGATCCGCTTCCCTACATGACCTACCAGCCCTTCCTTCCGGAGGTCGCGGCCGGGTCGATCGAGCCGCGTCACGCGGTGGTCTCCCACCGTCGTCACCTCGAGAAGACCACCGTCATCACGGCGAAGGTCACCGGCATCAGCCACGCCACCAAGACCGCGACCATCACGCCGGAGATCGGCGACCCATGGGAATTCGAGTACGACATCATCGTCGTCACCGCCGGCTCCGTCTCGCGTACCTTTCCGATTCCGGGAGTCGCCGACCAGGCAATCGGGCTCAAGACCATCGAAGAAGCGACCGCGATCCGCGACCGGGTGCTCACCAACTTCGACAAGGCTGCCCTGCTTCCGGCCGGTCCCGAGCGCGACCGCCTTCTCACCTTCACCGTCGTCGGAGGCGGCTTCGCCGGCATCGAGATCTTCGGTGAGCTGCGCAGCCTCGCGAGCGCGCTGCTGCGGTACTACCCCACCATCACCTTCGACGACACCCACTTCCACCTCATCGAGGCGATGGGCCGCATCATGCCGGAGGTGTCGCTCAAGACGAGCCTCTGGGTCATCAAGAACTACGCTCAGCGCGGCGCCCAGATCCACCTCGAGACTCAGCTGACCTCGGCGGTCGACGGTGTCATCCAGCTCTCGACCGGCGAGACTTTCGAGACCGACCTCATCGTCTGGACCGCCGGCGTCATGGCCAGCCCGATGCTGCGCAACACCGACCTTCCCGTCGAGGAGCGCGGTCGTCTTCGCGTGCAGCCCGACCTCCGGGTCATCAACGACGACGGTGTGGTGGCGGATGCCTGGGGTGCCGGCGATGTCTCCGCGGTTCCCGACCTCACGGGTGCCGGCGTCGGGGGCTACTGCGTTCCGAACGCCCAGCACGCCGTGCGCCAGGGCAAGCTCATGTCGAAGAACATCATCGCGACTCTTCGCGGGGACCTGCCGAAGGACTACTTCCACAAGAACCTCGGGGCCGTCGCCGGCCTCGGACTCGGTGAGGGTGCGTTCCAGTCCGGCAAGATCGGCATCACGGGCATCCCCGCCTGGTTCATGCACCGCGGATACCATGTGCTCGCGATCCCCACCTGGGAGCGCAAGATCCGGGTCTTCAGCGGCTGGGTGGACAACTTCCTTCTCCGTCGCGACGTGGTGTCGATCGAAGCCCGCGAGACTCCGCGCGAGGCCTTCGAGACCTTCGCGTCGCGCCCCAAGGCCTAGCGCCGCGTCCCTTCGCCGCACGGACTGGCAGACTGGTTGCTGCTCGCCCCCATAGCCCAATCGGCAGAGGCAGACGACTTAAAATCGTCCCAGTCAGGGTTCGAATCCCTGTGGGGGCACCTGTGCTCGGGCGTAGGAAGCCCGAGAATCCGGGCTTCCTACGCCCATCAGTTCACTTCGCTGGGCCGCGTGCCCACATTTTGCCCACATCTGAGCGCAACGCCTGATCATTCAAAGCCACTGCAACACCGTCTAAATCATCATCGAAGAGGTCGGCATAGGTGTCGAGCGTCATGCTCGCGGAAGCGTGACCGAACATCCGTTGAACCGCTTTGACGTTGGCACCGGCGCTGATCGCGAGGCTCGCGGAAACTCGGGGTCGGCCTTCTGAGCGGCCTTTACCGCGGCGACGAACCAGCCGTCATGAGCAGACGGCGTAGCCAGATGGATGTTGCCCTCCCCCAACAGGAGCTGGTCGGATGCCTTGCCCTCGGCGCCCTTTGCGAGATGCACCGTCAGCAACTCAGGAAACGGCACCGACCTCGTCGCGTGCGTCTTGGGCGTCCCGACCAAGATCACGCCACCGACGCGGACAGCGTTCTCTCGGACGTTGAGTCGATGCCGAAGTGGGTTGAGATCCCGAACTCGAAGGCCAACGGCTTCGCCCCAGCGGAGACCCGTGTACGCAAGCGTCAGCACGAGGGTGCTCTTCTCGCCGGCGTGCTCGGCCAGCAGGCTGACCTGGTTGTGCGTCAGGTAGACGTGCGGCTTCTTGACCTTGGGCGGGAGCGAGACACCTCGAGCAGGGTTTACGAGATGCGGTGATCGCGCAGAGCTACGTCGAGGATTGCAGCCAGAACACCATAAGCACGGATGACGACGGTGGCACTCCTCGGGCCAGCGTCGTGAGCGGTCTTCGCGTCACCAGTACTCAGCTGCGAAACCCAGGTCTGCACTGAGCTGTGCTTGATGTCGCCGACAGCTCTGTCTCCCCACATTGGATCGACGAAGAGCCGCCATGCGATGTCGATCGCGTCACGTGACGACGGCTTCAGATGAGTCTGCGACTTTAGCCAGGTCGTGCCGAGCTCGTAGATAGTGACGCGCGCTGCGCTCGCGTCGACGTAGTCACCCCGGGCCTTGCTGATCTCGACCGAGGCCAGGAAGAGCTCAGCTTCGCGCTTGGTACGAAAACGGCGCTTGTCGGTCTGACTCTCGTCCGCTTTCGGCAGCGAACGCGATAGCGCTTGCCGGCTGCTGTTTCGTAGGAATTGATCGAGCCCATCGCTGCTCCATGCCGATCATTCGGCCACTTCTGGGTCGGGTGGGGCCGATTCTTAATCACGGTACTTCGCGCTTCCCACATTCCGTAACCTCGCGAAGCCGTTCCTGGAATATCGAGCGCGCGCAAGTGGGCCAATCTGGTTTGCCTGACGGCGAAGAGACCATCGCCCGAGTCGCGCGATCAAGCGAAAAGCAGACGTCAGTCACCCTCCGCTAGTTGTTCAACTGCGAGAGCAGGCAGGCGGGGTGTCGTCCCTTTTGAACCAATATGATCACAGCCCTGAACTGGCCAAGCGCTTCAATGACCTACGGGGACCTTCCTTCAGCCGACCAGGACGTAGCGAGACTGTTCCTAGACTCTTTTGCTGACGCTGTCACCGCTCGGCTCGGAGCAGAAGGTCTCTCAAATTTCACCTCTCCGCTATGGAAATCTTGGAGCTTATTTGTGGGGAAAGGTCACGACGTGTACGTGGCGGTTTTCACTCCGGGCGCGGGTTCAATGAACGAACTACGGTGGCACACGCTCACCGGCCCAGTTCCGACGGCGGCCGCAGTCGCTGAATTTGTGGAACGAGAGCTCGGGTGGACACCTTTTCTGGCGGTTGCATGGAAAGGGGCAGGCTCGCCTGGCGAAGCTGCTGATGAAGCCAACAGACATGTCGCAGGAATCGTTCGAGAGCAGGCTTTCAAAGACGTCGGGGACATGGCTGGCCTCGGACACCTGGAACATCCCTTGAAGGACTTCATGAATGATCATCCGCGCTTCGATCGGAACGTATTTGTGATGATGCGTTTTGCGGCGCATGCGCAACTCACCGCTGTCTACGCGGCGATTAAGTCCACATTGGCAAGCCGAGGATTTGATGAGGTCCGTGCGGATGATCGCGATTACACCGGCGAACTATGGACCAATATCCAGACCTACATGCACGGAAGTAAGTATGGGATTGCGATCTTCGAAGACTTCGCGGGAGTTCGTGAATTCAACCCAAACGTGTCTCTGGAATTGGGCTATATGGTTGCGCGCCAGAAGCGCACTTCGATTTTGAAAGAGCAAACACTGCCCTCTATGCCAGCGGACGTGATGCACCGGTTGTATCGACCATTTAAAATGTTTTCGATCGGATCGACTATTGAGAAGCAGGTCGGTCAGTGGGTGGACGTAGATCTCGGTCTAGCAAGCCCGTAACGACAGTTAGCCAGATGGCCGCGCGCGCCGCACGAAAATGATCCGATGGTAAGAATCAGAAGTTCTCATGTGGCCCGAAATCGTTTGCTCTCAGACCAGACCAGCCCTCCGGGCTGGCGAGTCCCAGAAGCCAGCTGTGATCGCTCGGATCAGAACGACGAAGGCCGTAGGGCGCGACGACGAGGAGATCGTGCCCATCGACATTAATGCGAGCACGACTTGGCCCAAGGCCGCCAGTGAACATCTCTTCGTCGAACCAGATGAGCAGTTGGCCAACCCAGTCGTTTGAATCCTTCGGCACCATATAAAGCCAAGGCGCGATGGCATTAGAAGACGGCAACGCTACGTCGACTGATCCTTCGAGAGTTCCTTGGAGAAACTGGACCCGCACCCGGCCCCCACCGGCTTCGAGCACGCGAACGTCGCAATCACAGTTCGGCTCGACTGAGCGCGGATCCATGATTCGTCGCTGCGCTGTGCGCAGGCGTTCGACGATCTCCTCGTCGCGGGTGGACATGACGCCAAGATGTCATAGGCGCGGGACTGGCAGAAGCTTGGGTTTGCCCTTTGGCTGAGTGTATAGTTGTAACTATACGGAGGGCACCAGTCGATGACTATGACAAGCACACTACGCGCGGCGCGCATTGCTCACGGCGTCGGAGTGCGAGAACTCGCCAGACGCATGAACGTCACTCCGGGAGCTGTTTCACAGTGGGAGCGATCGGAAGCTCATAACACGATTCAGGCCAACACCCTTCGGCGTGCTCTCGAGGCTCTTCGTGAAGATCCCAAGTCAACGATCGCGGAGGAGCCGGCGCCGCTCGACCGTCGCGAGGATCGGGTTGCCTTTGAGCTACATCGTGCTGTCGCGAAAAAATTGATGGACGCGCCAGACGCAGTGCGGGCTGCAATCCCGGTCGGCATCGAGCGCATTCGACCCAACATTCGCGGGCCGCTTGCCGAGGGTTGGCTCGACGAATGGCTAGCGCTCTCAAGCGGCTCAACTGGAGCTCTCGTGGACGTCCTCATCGGGACGGACGAGCATTCGATTGAGATGCGACAAAACTCCCCGTTCCTGGGCGTGCTGACTCAGGACGAACGGCTTGAGGCGATCGCGCGGGCGACGACGTGAAGCGGTCACAGCTCGAAAAGGCCATCACCGCGGCAACGGCGATCGTTCGTCAGGACCGCGTCTACATCATTGGCAGTCAGTCGATCCTGGGCAGCTTCGATGAGTCCCAGCTGCCAGATGCGGCGACGTTCTCAATCGAGGTCGACATAGCTCCGATCAAGGACGACGCGGCTGAGACCTTGGCGACCCTGCTCGATGCGCAAGTCGGCGAGCTATCCGAGTTCCATTTCGAGCACGGGTTTTATATCCAAGGCGTTGGAAGGCGCACAGCCAACCTCCCAACAGGATGGCAGGACCGGCTGGTCGAGGTCCGTCCGCCTGGAGTGCGGCACGGCATTGGCCTCTGTCTGGATCCGCATGATCTCTGCGCGGCCAAGCTCCTAGCGAACCGCGAGAAAGACCTCGGTTTCGTTAGCTCGCTCTTGGAGGCTGGGCTAATCAACTCGGCGACCTTGAGCGAGCGTGTCGATCTGCTCGATCCGAGAGGTGTGTCGGGCGACAGGATCGCGGTCGCGCAGAACTGGGCAGCGTGGGCAGAGGGACAATATTCATCCAAAAATCTCTCCTGAAGTGGGGGTCTGAATTTTGGTACCCAACCGCAAACTAGTCGGAGCAGACCGGTCGCACGCGGGTATTCGCCGAACGCTTCACCCATCGCGAATGGTTTAGCGAAGGGTTTTGCCCGGCTTTCGCCTGTCCTGCCGCCGCCGCCTGGCGACCCCAGCTTTCCAACCTCCCGCACTCTGCAAGCATCGTGAGGGAGGTTGGAAAGTAAAGCGGCGGCGGCAGGACAGGCGAAAAAGAACATCAAGCAAGCACGCGAAGAGTCGCGGGATGGCTCTTTGACGTCAGGCGCGCCGACGCGCGTTTGAGGTATCCTCTGGGACAATCAGGCCACGTAGAAGCAACGAAGAACCATCTTAAGTCATCGACGTGCTGGTCAGCGAGCCGGTCGATATCCGCTCCGAATTGCATCTCCTAACTACAGTGCTGCGATCTAAGAGGTGTTGACGGCGCTCAGCGAATTTCCCCAGTCTTGATCGTTGAAACTCCCCAGGTCGCGGGGTTAGGTTAGCGCAGGTTTGTGCCGGTGGTGATGCGGCGTAGTTCGTCGGATGCTGCGGTGTGGTTGCGGAGCCGGTAGGAGGCTCCGTCGAGGGTGATGACGACGGAGCGGTGGAGGATTCGGTCGAGCATCGCGGCGGCGACGGTGGTGTCGCCGAGGATCTCGCCCCAGGCTCCGACGGGCCGGTTCGTGGTGATCACGATCGACGTTTTCAGGTAGCGCTGGTTGATGACCTGGAACAGGGCTGACGCTGCCTCGGCTGGCAGCGGAAGGTAGCCCAGTTCGTCGATGACGAGGAGGGTGGGACCGGCGAAGAAGCGCATCATCGTGCCCCACTTGCCCTCGATCGCAGCCCTATGGCAGCGGGCGGCGAGGTCGGCGGCGGAGGTGAAGTAGGTGCGGTAGCCGGCCTGCACTGCTGCGTGTCCGAGGCCGGTGGCGAGGTGTGTTTTCCCGACGCCGGGCGGGCCGATGAGGAGCACGTTCGTCGCGGTGTCCAGAAACCGGCAGGTGCCGAGCTCGGCGAGCAGGGACCGGTCGATGCCGGAGGCGGCGTCGAGGTCGAAGTCGTCGAGGGTGGCGCCGGTGGGGAGGTTGGCGAACCGGAACCGGCCAGCCAGGCGGCGGGCGTCGGTGGCGGTGACCTCGACGGCGAGCAGGTGCTCGAGCGTCTGGGTCAGCGACCAGCCCTCGGCCTGCGCCTGGTCGAGGACGCGCGGCAACGCCTCGGCTGCGTCGGCAAGCTTCAGTTCGGCCAGGTGGCCCTTCAGCTGCTGATAGATACTCGCCGACGTCGCGGTGGTCATCGTGGTCGAGGCGGTCTGGGGTCTCGTCGGTGTTGTCATTGGAGTGTGTTCCTGTTCTTCGCGGCCTGCTCGTAGGCGGCCAGGTTGATCACGGTTGTGGTGGGGGCTGGGGTGCCGGCAAGTTCAGCGGCGGCGGCGCGGGCGCCGGTCCCCGGTGGGATGCGTTCCTTCTTCCGGTGCGGGCGCCCGGGAGGCGCCGACGCCAAGGCGATCGCTTCGAGTGCGGTGACGTGTCCGCTGTCGCGGATCGTCACCCCGAGCCCCGGCTCAGCAACTTGGTGGCGGGCGAGGACCACACCAGAGACTGTGGCGATATCGATGGTGTTCGCGCCGAGCCGTTGATAGACGACAACCTTCGTCGCGGCCAGCTCGGGCGGGACCGAGTACCGGTTGCCACGCCAGTCGATCAGCGCCTGCCGGGTCGCAGTGCGCTCTTCCGTCACGACGACGGGGAACAACGTCGGGGGCAGCGGGGCGAGGCGTTCCGCGGCGAACATGACCGCCGCGGTCGTGGACCCATCCCGGCCCTCGCGGCGCCGCCCGTCCTGGCGGGAGGCGAAAGTGGTGAGGCTGTGCTGCGCCTGCTCGGGTGTGAGCTCATCGGCCAAGTTTCGCCACCACCGCTGCGCCGCGGTGTGGTTGTTCTTCTCCACCACCCCTTTCCGGTTCCCGGAGCGGGGCCGGCATGCGACCACGCTGACGGCATGATGTTTGGAGAACGCGGCAAACATCGGCGTTAGATCACTCGTCCCGGCCTTCAGGACCGTGCTCATCCGGTCGAACCGCCAGGTCTTCGTCACACCGCCCAGCAGGCCCAGCAGCACCGTCATCGCGGCCAGCAGGTGCGGCTGGTCCATCGATGGTGAGATCACCGCCCGCCAAACACCGGAGTGCGCCAGCGACCCCACGAGGACGTAGGCGCGTTTCGTGGGAAACACCCACCCAGTCGGCGCGTCGGGCAACTCGACCCAGTCGAACTGGGTCTCTTCCCCGGGCGGGTGCTCGATGATCGCGTTCGGTCGTTTCGTCACATGCGCGCAGGCCGTGCATGTAGGCCGCAACCCGCGATCCCGAACCTGGCGAGTCAGCGTCGGGTAGGAGCCGGTAAAGCCCAGCGGTCGTAACTCGTCGAGCAGTGTCACCGCCCAAAGGTGCGGATCTTCGGTAAGCCTCGCCGCAACATAGGCGATGAACTTGTCGAACAAGTCCGGAGTGGCACGTTTGCGTTGCCCCGGAGCGGTCTGTCGGGCCAGATAAGCCCGGATGGTTTTGCGGTCGTGGTCGGTGCGGCGGGCAATCTCACTGATCGTCATCCCTTGTCGTTTGAGCGCGTGGATGTCCACGTCGTCCTCCTCTGAAAGCATAGGAGCAGGGCCTTTCTCGAGCTGGTGTGTGGTCGAAGACCATCAGCATCGAGGGAGGCCCGCTTCTATGTGCGGAAGCGACCCGGGGTGGGGAATTTCGGTGAGCAGAACTGGGGAATTTCAGTGAGCGCCGTCAAAGCCGGCCTTATCGATTCGGCGACGCTTACGGAACGCATCGAGCTGCTCGACCCCAGCGGAGTATCCGGTGACCGCATCCAGGTCGCGCGCGATTGGGCAGCGTGGGCGGCAGCCAAGTATCCACCGATCGGATGACCGGCTATTCGTTCGCTTCTACCGCGGCGGCGAATAGGCAAACGAATAGTTGTGGGGTGTTTTGCCCTTGTCCCACCGCCATCCCCGAGCGAGCTCGCTTCCCGACCCCACACCCTCCGCAAGCTACGAGTACGGGGTCGGGAAGTAAAGGGATGGCGGTGGGACAAGGGCAAATGGGTTAAGGAATGTCAGGGGGTGGTGGCTGGCTGTCTGCAGGAAGGAAGGCGGTCAGGCAGTGCAGATGACGGAGCGGGATGAGGCGATGCTGGACTGGCTGTCAGTGGTGCGGATCGCGGACATGAGTGCACTGCGGTTCGCATTAGCCGGTCTGGCCGGGTCGTCGGCGCCGGTGAGTGAACGGCGAGTGCGGCAGTGGGTCGCCCGACTGATCGAGATGGGTCTGCTGGAGCGAGAGCGCATCTCGCTGAAGGAGGATTCGATCGTGTGGGTCGCCCGGCGATGGAACGGGGCGAAGCGTCCCCACCTGATTGGGCAGATGACCCGCCACGAGCTGACGGTCGCCGCAGTGTCCGCGCGCTATCTCACCCGGGGGTTCTCGTGGGAGCGTGATCGGAAGCCGACCAGCCTGTTCGAACACCAGACCGACGGCGTGGCCCGGCGCGGCGCGCAGGTCGACTTCGTGGAATTGGAGCTGACCGCGAAAACCCCGGCCCGGTATCAGTTGATCTTCGCTAGCCACGCCTTCCGGCTGCGGGAATCCGAGATGGCACGGGTCGTGTACCTGTGCACCCCGAACGCGGCGCGAACTGTTCGACGGGAAGCGGCACGGTGGATGCCGGCGGAGGTGCTCCCGCAACTGGTGGTGCTCGAGGTGTTCGACGTCCGAGGGCGTATCACAACCGATCCGCGTCAGCTGTGGGATGACGGGTCGGTTGGAGCGCTCTCGCCTCCTGGGGACGTGAGCCAGTTGTAGCGTTTGACGCCCCGTCACCGAGAATCTTTCCGGGCGGGTCTTACGGGACATCATCGTCGAGTGGCGACGAGCAGGTCTGAGAATCCGGAGGAGTATCCGTTAGACGTCCCGCATACGGGCGTTCGAGAATCCGATGCGCGACCTTTAATTGGCCTGCGAGGCGTGGGGTATCCCCGGCTGTTGTTGACGGCCACGGCCCGGAGATATGGCTCCATACGCAGGCAATACGCACCGCGTATCCGAGAATGGCCACATGGCCGAAATTTCCGACACCTTTATCGTCGAGTTGCAATATGACGAAGTTGTTGTGCTGTTCGCACTGCTTCATCGACTAGAGGATCAATCGGCCCTCGAGAACATCTCTCAGGACCGGGCCGAGCTCATCGCACTGCAGTCTTTGACTTCCGCCCTCGAGCCCTTGATCAATGAGGTCTTTTCGCCGAACTTCGCAGAGTTTATAGTCGCAGCAAAAGAGAGACTCACAGGCCTTGACGAATGACGTTCCCAAGTGAGACGGAATTTGGCCTGGAGACCGTCCCATTCACGCGCCCGTAGAGTGGGCAAAATCTGTCGTGCGGCGATGCGGTGAATGGCATGTACTTCGACGAGGGGGATGATCTCTTTCGAGACCCGTTCGCTTCCGCTTTTCTTGCGCGGCTTCGCAGTCGAGCAGCAGCTTGGACGACGGATGTGCGCCCTACCGACACTGGCGTGGAAACGATGGCAAATCCCGTCGCGACCAGGGTCGACGTCGCCGGACTGTCCGGCACCTCGACGGCACTCTGGGTGTTGTGTCGTCACGATCCCGGGCGACCTCCCGTCCTTCAAGGCTCGTGGGGCGACCGGGCGTACGTCGGAGACGACTACGGCCCTGACGCCCTTCCCCTTCTGACACAGACCGTTCAGGCTCGCAAGCATCAGCCATGCCAAGGCGCGTGCATTCACGCTTGACGGCTATCCGCTTAGCGAAACGGACAGTTTGGAGCGGAGACGCGCCTGGGCCAAACGGCTATCAGAATCAGGCTTCGATGGGGTGGTGTTCTCGTCAGCCCTGCCAGGTTCGTCCCATATCGTCGCACTGTTCGAGAAGTTCAACGGTTCGGTCACGATGCCGCCGGCGGTCGCCTAAGGGCCTCCCACCCCGGGGGTTGAGGCCGCCCTTATGTCCGGGTTTAGCGTCGACGCTAAGCATTCACGATCGCAAATCGACCTGATCTGACACCTGCAGCCGCACAACGGGGACGTGACAAGTCTTCAGTATTGGAGTTAGCATCGGCTATGCCCGATCCCAGCCCCGCACCCGGCCGCTCCTCCGGCCGATTGAATCAGGTGCATCCAGACGGCGGATACGACGAGGTTCTTCAATTTCCTAACGGCACCCGCAGCTACCTTTTGAACGGCCTGCTTGAACGGCCTGTTTCACCGGACCGACGGGCCATCTTTCGTAGGTAAAAAGGGGTCAGCTCACGATACGGAATAAATAACACGGCGGATTCAAGCAGTGATCGCACCAGTGAGCGTTTTGATCATCTCATCTGGGGTGGCGTAGCCGTTCCGTTTCCTGGGCCGTCGGTTGATCTGAGCCGCGACGACGTCGAGTTGTTTTTGGCTGTCTTGGCGAAGCTCGGTGCCCTTCGGAAAATATTGCCGTAGGAGCCCATTCATGTTCTCGTTGCTCCCTCGTTGCCAGGGTGATCGGGGCTCACAGAAGTAGATCGGCAACCCGATCGCAGCGGTCACGTCCGCGTGTTTGTGCATTTCTACTCCCTGGTCCCAGGTGAGTGAACCACGAAGCGTCTCGGGCAGCGCACCGAACAAGCGGATGAGACCATCGCGGACGTGTTCGGCGCGGTGTTTCGCGTCGGGAACGTGCATCAGCATCACGGTGCCGGTGCCTCGCTCCACGAGGGTGCCGATCGCTGACTTGTTCGCCCGGCCGATGATCAAGTCGCCCTCCCACGCGCCAAGAATCGTGCGGTCTTCCACTACGGCTGGCCGTTCGGTGATCAGAGTCATGTTCCGAATCCGACCCCGGCGTTCTGTCGCCGTTCTGCGTCGTTTCCGAGCGTTCCGTCCGCTTCTTATCGTTGCATCTGCGCTGCGGTGGAGGGCGCCCGACGTGCTCGCGTACAAAGCTTTGTAGATCGTTTCGTGGGACACCCTCATTGAAGGCGTTTCCGGGAAATCGACCACAAGTCGCCCGGAGATCTGTTCCGGAGAGAGCCGGTCTTTCAGGCCTGCCTGCACACGGCCACGCAGCTGATCGACGTTGGTGAGTTTCCCCGGGCGTGGCCGGCGGGCGGCGTCAAACGCCATCCGGTGGGCGGTCATCGCCCGGTACCGTTGCCGCGGTGTTGCATTGCGGCGCAGTTCACGACTGATTGTGGAATGTGACCGGCCAAGGCGTCGCCCGATCTCTCGGACGCTGAGGTGATGTGATTTCCAGATCATGATTTCCTGCCGCTCTTCGAACGACAACGACCGGCCCTTCAAATTCCGCCCCCACCTTGGCCGGATCCCACCATGCTCCTCGAGATGCGCGAACACGGCCGTCTTCTTCCAGCCCAGCAGAACCGCTATTTCTTCGCCCGTCCGCCCAGCCTCGCGGAGGTCCCACAGCTTCGTAACAACATCAGGGAGCATCCGCTCGGAGAACCGTCCAGACATATCGATCAACACCATCCACAGAGTAAGTGGTGCGATCACTGCTTGAATCCGCCCACGCGAAGGATTCCCGGGGCGTCTGAGGGGTCGCAATCTCCCGCCTTTCGGTTGGCGAGGGTTGTTCCCGGTGTAGTCGCCGGTGAGGTTGATGTGTTCCCAGCCGAAAACCCAGATCACGCCCAAGCGACCCAGCATCCCCAAGCCGACCGGTGGATCGAAGCTAAGAGCCGCACCGAGCATTCAGCAAGTCAGGAAGTCAGCCGTGACTGCGCCTGGCCACTCTGACCCCGGCGCGATTGAGCCAACTGAACTCGGGGCAGTCCCAAACGTCCTCATCGCCACGCTCGGCATCACGAGCAGTACCGTCCGCCGCGGTCGAGTAGCGCGAGTAGTACCGATTGGCGTCAGCCCCCGCCACTCCACGCCCATCCAACAGAATATTGACGCTTTAGCTGCCCTTCGGCGACGGAGCATCCCGGTATAGCAAACCGGCCGCCCACCTGATTCCAGGTGGGCGGCCGGTTTTGTCTCAATGAACCGCTCTGGGTTTGATGGAGACTCGCGCTATTTGATTTCGACCGCCTGCTGGTGGTCGGTTTGTTCAGCATAGAACGCTGTCTCGAACTCAGCGGGTGGGATGTCGCCGAGGTAGCCGTGGAGTCGCTGCGTGTTGTGCCAATGGACCCAGCCGAGGGTGGCTAGTTCGAGATCTTCCACCGTTTTCCAGGGGCCCGGGCGTGCGGGCCCTCGGACGAGTTCGGTCTTGTAGTAGCCGTTCACCGTCTCGGCGAGGGCATTGTCATACGAATCGCCGACCGTTCCGATTGAGGGTGTCGCGCCGATCTCGGCGAGACGTTCCCCGTAGCGAATAGACGTGAATTGACTGCCCGCGTCGCTGTGACACCGCAGGTCCTCATGGTGGGTGCCGCGACCCCACCGAGCCATCTCGATTGCGTCCAGGACCATGTCCGTGCGCATGTGACTGGCGCACCGCCAGCCAACGATCATCCGCGAGAACACGTCGACGATGAAGCAGACATACGCGACTCCGGCCCAGGTTGGCACGAAGGTCAAATCGGTGACCCAGAGCCTGTTCGGGCTGGTCGCGCTGAACTCACGGTGGACAAGATCCGGGTGACGGGACGCGGCAGGATCAACCCTCGTTGTCTTGACCCGTTTTGTCCGAGTTGCGCCCTCGATGCCAGCCGCGCGCATCAACCTGCCCGTCTGGTCACGGCCAATATCGATACCGGCCCGACGTGCAGTCTTCCAGAGCTTGCGGACCCCATAGACGCGGTAATTGTTCTCCCAAATCGTCACCAACTCCGGAACCACGACGGCGTCGCTGACCGCTCGCGCCGATGGGGCGCGATCTTTCGCGGCGTAATAGGTGCTCGGAGCCATCTGCAACAGACTGCAGATGGGCTCGACTCCGAGCCGGCGACCTTCGAGGACATCGTCCTTGTTGGTGTCAATGAACGCGACTACTTCCGGTGTTGGCGGTCGAGCTCCGCCCCGAAGAAAGACGCGGCCCGCTTGAGTATCTCGTTGGCCCGCCGAAGTTCCCGGTTCTCCTGCTCGAGCTCCCGAACACGCCGCGCCTCCACCGTCGTCACACCCGCCACGTGACCGTCGTCAACATCGGCCTGCTTGACCCACATCCGCACCGACTCGAGCCCGTAACCGAGCTGCAACGCCACGCGTTGAACTGTCCCATGCTCGGTTCCCAACTCCGCTCGCAACGTCCGCACCATCCGGACCGCTGAGGCCTTCTCCTCTGGCGAATACCGACGTGTCGTCGGCTTCCCCACTGATCGTTCTTTCGACATAAACCCATCCTCGTTTCCAAGGTCAGGAGTCTCCAAGAAACCCAGAGCGGTTCACAAGCTGGCATTCAGTCAACTGGTGACGGTATTGATCAGCGCCGTGCTCTCGATTGCGACGACCAGAACTCCAAGCACGCTAACGGCGATCGATAGCCAAAGTAGGACAGATGCCCCGCGCGGCCGAGGCCGTCGAAGCCCCAGAATCGAAAGGATGGTGACCACCACGCTTCCTATGATTCCGAACGGCGCGACAATCGCAATCCCAGCGAAAAGCACTGCGAGAACGAGGAGTATCACAGAGGAACGAAATGTGGTGTGCTTCAGCACTTTTTGAGTGTCAACTGCGACCATGGTGTGCCCTTCCTAGATATTGACGAGCGTCTCACTGACGATCCCCGGACCGTTGGTAACTATGGTCATTCTCTTGTTGCCGTTGAATCCAGAACCCTTGTATGCCAAAGACAAAGCGAAGTCTGTGATGCAATACCCCCGGCCCGAGGAGACATACCTGGAGTTGCTGGTTGAAACGGACCAGAACCCGGAGAATCCATTGTAGGTTCCGCTGCAATACTGAGTCGTTAGAACAATGCCGTTTCCGGTTTGATACCGGAATGTCTGGTTGAAAGATCCGAGGACTACGCCAAGAAAAACACTATTCGCGCTCCAGGTAGCGGTCACGTTGTAGACAGTGGCAGCCGGGGTCACTGCCGCGGCCGTTGCGAGCGTGGTAGGGGCGGCAATCCTGACAACGTTCGACTGGATTTCGTGTGTAACTTCCGGCGCGTCAAGCGGATTCGGGCTGGTGATGATCTTGACGAATCTGGCTTGCTGATTGGGCGTAAGTTTTTCGAATTGACTGGAAGCTTGGGCTGCCGCGGCGTTTGTCTTTGCCGCAACGGCGAGCTTGGCCTCCCAGGTGGCGACTTCTCCGGGGGGACTGATGTCGATCTGGTTGACTCGAGATTTGTCGCGTACGACGTTCCGCCTACAGGCAAATCTTCCTGCGCCCGTCGAAGATCCAGGTCTCTGACGTTACGCGAGAAGCTCCCGCGCAGCTCTGTGCGGCGAGTGCTTGTGGGCCCGTCGCGTTGAGGGCGGAGTTGTCCGCTGGGAGAATGGACGCATGGCAGATTTGCGGCGAAACACTCCCGAGCCTCCCTTGGGGAGACCGAG
Source organism: Lacisediminihabitans sp. FW035 (assembly GCF_054880895.1). Taxonomy (NCBI): domain Bacteria; kingdom Bacillati; phylum Actinomycetota; class Actinomycetes; order Micrococcales; family Microbacteriaceae; genus Lacisediminihabitans; species Lacisediminihabitans sp. FW035. The sequence goes on along the minus strand of NZ_CM142187.1, from coordinate 2,969,264 downwards.
AGTTGAGATGAGGCCCGGGATGGCGGACGAATTGATGCGGGAGCTCGCGCCGCTCTTGGCGGAGGACGGAGTCGACATCAACGATTTCCGCGACATCGACGCGCTCAATCGTGCCATCCAGAAAGCGACCGAGCGGCGCAATCTGGAACTGTTCACGCCGGTCGGTGCCCGCCGGGATCAGGCCACCACACTCCTCATGCTGGTGGTGGCCGCGACCGCCGACGACAGGACGGAACTTGCGGGCCGACTGATTGATAGCGCTCAGCCGGAGTCGCCGGACAATACCGCCGCCGAGGTGTCGAGTTGCATTGGAATGGCGTTGGGGTTGCTCGACGACTGGTTGTCCGGCCAGCATCCGGACGCGCCCAGCGACCTGGCCGATACCGTTCGTCTTCCGGCAGGCCACTGGTTTGGAGAGCGCGCTGCGATCAATGTCCTCGCACTCGCCCGCAAGGGTCGAGCATTTGGATCGCTGGGCTCCCTGATCACCAAACAGGGCAGCCACCAACTGCAGGCCGGTTCCGCTCTAGCTCTCGCTGGTGCGGTTATCGCCTGGTCCCGATCCAGCGGAACGCCGGTCGGAAATTTGCTTCCGACTGTCATTCGCTAGGCCGTTACGCGGCTCGGAATCTTTCGGTCGTAGGACTGCCCGCTGGATGGCTTTCGTAACGGTGACCGGTCTCGACGAATTGGGCTTGCGCTGCTCCCACTCAGAGCATCGGTATTTGCGGTGCAAATGGATTTGCCGCGTGCCCACATTTTGCCCACATCTGAGCGAAAATGACGCCATTCTCAGGTGATGACAGTGGTCAAAAATCCCCGAATCTCCGGGGTTCTTGCCCGTAGTCTGCGGCAGCCGTAGGCCTGAATACGGGTTCGAATCCCTGTGGGGGCACCTGGTACAGCCGTCGAAAGACCCGGGGCTCAGGCGATGACTGTGCCCCCGTCGACCGGGAGAACCACGCCGGTTCCGTAGTCCTGCATCATGGCGTAGACGAACGCCTCGGCGACATCGTCCACGTCACCGACTCGGCCGAGGGGGAGTGCCGCACCGACGCTGTCGTACATGGTCTCTCTCTCGGTCTCGGTCATGCCGCCCCATAGGGGGCTGCGGAGCACTCCCGGTGCGATCGCGTTGACTCGAAGCGGCGCCAACTCGATTGCGAGGGCGCGGGTGAGGGAGTTGATCGCCCCGCAGATGCTGGCTCCGAGTGCCCACCCGGCCCCGGGGCGGTCGCCGGCGCTCCCACTCGTGAGCGTGACGGATCCTCCGGCCCGGATCGACGGAACGAGCGCGCGAAGCACCGTCAACGCCCCGACGTACCGGGTGGCGAAGAACGACTGGGCGATGTCGGGAGTGATATCGGCGAGATAGCGAAGGGACAGCGGCTCGCCGGCGGTGTACGCGAGATGATCGATCGCCCCGACGTGCGCGGAAAGAGCGGCAACCGAGACCGGGACTGCCAGATCGACGGTGGCACCTTCGGCGGACCCGCCGAGCTCGGCGAGGGCGCGGTCGACGCTCGACCGGTTGCGTGACACGACGATGGGGGTGGCGCCGCGGGCCGCGACAGCCTTCGCGATGGCGAGGCCGATTCCGGAGGTGCCTCCGACGATGAGCACGCGAGTATTGGCGAGATCCATGAGCATCCTTTGTTGGGTTGGTGGCTGGTTCAGGAGAGTGAGGCGGCGAGCTGGCGTGCGACCTCGGCCGCGGAGGCCGGGTTCTGGCCGGTGATCAAGTTCCGGTCGGTGATCACGAAGGGAGTCCATGCGGCGCCGGAGACGTAGCGGGCACCCTCATCGCGAAGTCGAGTTTCGAGAGTGAAGGGGGCCGCGTCGCCGGGGCCTCCCAACTGCTCCTCCTCGTTGGAGTACCCGGTCATCTCGTAGCCGCCGAAGATCCAGCGACCCGCCTCGTCGCGGGCGGAGAGCAAGCCGATAGTTCCGTGGCACGCCGCAGCGATGAAGGAGTGGCGGGCCTGCAGACTGCTCAGGATTCGCCCGAGGGCGGAGTCGTTGTAGAGGTCTTCCATCGGGCCGGTACCGCCGGGGATGTAGACGGCGTCGATGCTAGCGCTGTCCAGCTCGTCAAGGGAGAACGGATGAGCGAGCTCGGCTTCGATCTCGGAGAGGGCGCGGCGCAGCTGTTCGGTCCGCTCCGGCGAGCCGGTCATCGCCCCGTCGAGGCTGTAGTGCTGCAGCGATGCCGCTCTTCCGCCGGGAGTGGCGAACCTGACTGCCATTCCGGCACCGGTGAGCACTTTGTACGGTTCGATGACTTCCTCCGCCCAGAACCCGGCGGGGATGGTGGATCCGTCTTTCATCGTCCAGAAGGGAGATGAGGTGACGGCGAAGAGGACTGTAGGCAATGGAGCTCCTTGATGCAGTGATTCCGGCGACCTGTTTGGTGCGCTTTATTCAGCTTCGTCGGGCGTGCGTTTTCTGTCCAAGACCGAAAGTGGGGGCGGTGATACGGTTCGGGCATGACCATTCGGGCTCTGTACCTCAACCAGGACGCGGAGATCGACCTGCGGAAGGTCCGCTACTTCCTCGCAGTGGCATTCCACCTGAACTTCGGGCGCGCTGCCGACGAACTGCTGGTGGCGCAACCCGCGCTGAGCCGGGCGGTCAAATCTTTGGAAGACGACCTGGGGGTGCCGCTGTTCGTCCGCGACAAACACAGCGTCGTCCTCACTGAGGCGGGGCGCGCCCTGGTGGTCGAAGCCGACGCTCTGTTGGCTCTGGCGCAGGCGGCTCGACGGAGGGTCAGGGCGGGAGGGGCGGTGTCGACCACGCTGTCGATCGGATTCCGCCCGGGCATCATCATCACTCCGGTGGTGCAACAGTTCACCCGGGAATTCCCCGACATCGTCGTCGTGGCGCATCGGATCGAATGGGACGAGCAGTCGGCAGCGCTACTGGACGGACGCGTCGATGTGGCCTGGGTTCGGACTCCGATCGCGGACGGTGGCCTTCGAGTCGTCCCCCTTTTCGATGATGCCGAGATGGTCGCGGTCCCTGCGGCGCACAGGCTGGCACACGAAGAATCGATCGAAACCGGCCAGCTTGCGGACGAAGCGATGCTGCATTACGACACCGCCCCCATCCACACCGTTGGCCGCCCTGCCGAATTCGACGGGGTCAGGACAATGGAAGGAAAGTTGGAGGCAGTCGCGATGGGTCGCGGAGTCGCGCTGTTGCCTCAGTCCGCCGCCAGGTACTACCAGCGCGCGGACATCGTCTATATTCCTGTCACCGACGGAGCGCCGTACCACGTCGCACTCGCCACAGTGGCGGCCGCGTCGAGACGGCCGGAGGTCGAGGCATTCATCGCTGCCGCTCGCTCACTGTACCCGGCCCCGGGTGCGGCATAGTCCGTCGGCTCGACTGTGCGGCACAGGCTAGGCGGCAAACCCCCCATCCACGGCGAGATGGGCGCCCGAGATGTAAGACGCCTCGTCCGACAGCAGAAACAATGCCGCCGCGGCCACTTCGGCAGGCTCGCCCACGCGGTTTGCCGGGATGCTTCCTGACAGCACGCGAAGATCCTCACGCAGTTCGGATGCCCGACGTGTCGGGCACGAGTTGATGGCGCCAGGCTGGAGTTCGTTGATTCGCACCCCTCGACCGCCCCAGGACCTTGCGGCAAGACGGGTCAGGTTGCGTACCCCGCTCAGGGCATCGGTAGTGTCGGTAGGCGCGGGGGAGCCCCACTCTCCGTACACGGAGGACACGTTGACCACGGCACCTCCGCCCGCGGCTTCGATGGCCGGAAGCTCGACTCGCATGGCATAGAACAGGGCTGAATGATCGGCGCTGATGATATCCCCCCATGAGGTCATTCCCCCGGCTGGCGAGAGCATCGATGACACCGGAGCAGCGATATTGACCGCGAAGTGCAGGGCACCGAATCGTTCGACTGTCGCGGTCACGACACCCTGCATGGTGTGCAAGTCGTGGATGTCGGCGACCAGGCTCAACGATGGTGACCCCGGACCGTCGAGGGTCGAGCACAGTGCGTGGAGCGCCAATTCATCGCGTCCAACGAGCGCGAGCCGCGCCCCGTTCATCGCCAGGGCTGCCGCTACCGCGGCTCCTATCGTCGTGTCGGCCGCCGTGACGATGGCAACCTTCTCCGAGAAACGAAGTGTGGGCTGCATCCCCATCACGGGCTGGCCATGAAGGCGACCGGGCCGCACGCGGAGGGAGATCCGACGCGTTCCGCAGGACCCGCACCGGGACGACGTGTGTTTGGTGTCATAGCCGAAGCCTGCGCCCTCGATTGATCGATGTCTATTTACTTTTCGTTCGCAATCGACTAAATCTGGTTTTGTGTTAGACGTCCGGAAACTGAACATGCTGGCCGAGCTCGATCGGCTGGGGACCATTGCCGCCGTAGCCAAGTCGCTTAACCTGACTCCGCCAGGCATCTCGATGCAGCTCAGCGGGCTGGAGCGAGAGCTCGGAATCCAGCTGACCGAGAAGCGCGGGAGGCGCATCGTCGTCACGCCGGCTGGCCATCTGCTCGCCCGCCACGGCAGTGCCATCGTCGACATGCTGGCGGTCGCGGAGATGGAGGCCGCCGCGCTGCGCGATGGAGCGGTCGGCACCTATCGGGTTGCCGCGTTTCCGACCGCAGCGAGGGCGATCCTTCCGGTGGCCTGGAAGATGATCGCGGACGAGAGTCAGTCCGGTGTGCAACTGAGGCTGTTCGAAATGGAGCCGAGCGTCGCACTTGCGGCGCTTTTTGCGGGAGACATCGAATTGGCCGTCGCACACCACTACTCCAACATGCCGCCGCTGACCGGACCCGGGTTGGCGTTCACGCCCATCCACGACGAAGTGGTCCGGCTCGCGGTCAATGAGCAGGACTGGTCCGATTCCGCGGGGACCGTGAACCTCGGGGAGTTCGCCGATCACGCCTGGATCGTCCCCAACCGGGAGTGGACCTGTTACGACATGGTTCATCGCGCCGCCGACCTTGCCGGATTCGAGCCGAACACCGTCGCCGAGGCTACCGATTTCCAGGTTCAACTCGCGCTCGTGGCCGCGGGAGTCGGCGTTGCGCTCGTGCCGGAACTCGGCGCAATGGATGTTCCCCCCGGTGTCCGGATGCTCGATCTGGAGGCCCCGATCCACCGGAAGATCCTGGCGGTCTCCCGTCGAGGGTCCTCTTCCGATGCCGGTCTTCGACGCATTCAGTCCGCCCTGGTCACCGCAGCGGGACTGTTGCTGCCGTCCGCCATCCCGGAGTCGTAGCCGTCCGGGGGCGATCGAACCGGGCGGTCGAACTCTCGATCCTCGGCCATGCCGCAAATGCATCACCGTTTCGATTTTCGGTCTTGGACGCGGGGATGCACCGGGGCGGAAGCTAGGGGCAGCCGAGGGAACCTCCCCCCGCACAATCGAAGGATCACCAGATGCCGCTCGTCAGGGTCACACTCGTTGATGGAGTTTTCAGCGAAGAAGAGAAGCACGCGATGGCTGCCGAACTCACGGACGTCATGCTGAAGTACGAGGGCTCAGAAGCGTTCCGCGAAGTCGTATGGGTGCTCCTCGAAGAGCTGCACACCGACGGCTGGCACATGGGCGGACTGCCGTTCCGCGGGCCGGCCACCATCGTCGACCACCTCGAACGATCGAAGGCCGCGTTCGACAGTATCGAGGGCCACCCGGTCACTCGTCCCGAGCTGGCGAAGGCCGCACCGGTGGTCCAAGTTAGCCGGTAGCCACGAGGAGACGCTCAGCCTCCACAACCATCGCTCGTCGGCGGTAGGGCGACCACATCGTGCAGGGGCACTCCGTCCGGCCGTTCGCGTTGGTACCAGGTCGCCGGCCTCACGAACGACTGTTTAGCTACTTAGCCGAAAGGGACGTTGGACATGACGAAGACATGGCTCATCACGGGAAGCTCGAGGGGATTCGGCGCGGAGCTATCCCGCGCCGTACTCGAAAGCGGGGATCGCCTCGTTGCGACGGCACGCCGGCCCGAGCAGCTCGCACACCTGATGGACTCCTTCGGCGCAAGCGTGCGCACGGTCGCCCTCGACGTCACGGATGTCGGATCGGCGGAGGCCGCCGTCGCATTCGCGCTGCGGGAGTTCGGGTCGGTCGACGTGGTGGTCAACAACGCGGGATTCGCGAACAGCTCTCCCATCGAGGAGACGACCGACGCCGACTTCCGCGGGCAGATCGAGGCCAACCTCTTCGGCACGGTGAACGTGACCAAGGCCGTCCTGCCGGTCATGCGGGCGCAACGCTCGGGGACCATCGTGCAGTTCTCGTCTGTCGGCGGCCGAGTGGGCGGCACTCCCGGAATGGGCGCGTACCAAACCGCGAAATTCGCGGTCGAGGGATTCTCCGAGGTGCTGGCGAACGAGGTCCGCCCGTTCGGGGTGAGGGTCATGATCGTCGAGCCGGGGGCTTTCCGCACCGACTGGCAGGGGTCCTCGATGATGCTGCATCCGGTGGGTGTGGACTACGAGGAGACGGTCGGGGCGCTGAACGCGTACCGGGCGGCCAACGCCAGCAACCAGCCGGGAGACCCCGCGCGGGCCGCCCGGGTGATCGTTAGCACCGTGAACGGCGAGGATCTGCCGATGCGTCTGCTTCTGGGTGCGGGCGCAGTGAGCCTGGTTCGCACCGCGGCGGAACTTCGCGCGGCCGAGACCGAGAAGTGGGCAGCCATCAGCGCCTCCGCCGACTTTCCCGCCCGCGCCTGACCTGCCGCCGACACTTCGAACCCCGGGATTACGACCCCGCGAAGCTGACCGCCCACACCACCGACTTCGGTCGGACCTGATCGTTGAGATCGGAATCGACTACTAATGGGTTACGGTTAAGAAATCCATTAGCCCTGACGCCCCCACCAGAGGACAAGACATGACCCTCCGCTCCCAGCCCGGCACGAGTCCCGCTCACCCGGGGGATGCCGAGTATTCGGACGCCACGGCGAGCTACAACCTTCGGTCAGACATAACTCCGATGGTCGCCGGCGTCGCCCGGACCGCCACCGAGGTGCAGAGCCTCATCGATTTCGCGCGCAACGGTTCACTGAAAGTGCGGGTGCAGACCACCGGACACGGATTCAATTCGGTCCTGCCCATGGGTGACGCGGTCCTGATTCGTACCGAGATGAGCCTCCCCGTCTCCGTGGATCCCGTGAGCAAGACGGCCGAGGTGCCGGCCGGAGCGACCTGGGGAGATGTCGTCGAGGCGGCTGCCCCTCACCACCTTGCTCCACTTCACGGTTCAAGCGCGACCGTCGGGGCGATCGGCTATCTCCTCCAGGGCGGCATCAGTTTCTACGGCCGCAAACACGGTGTCGCAGCGAATCTGATTACGTCGATTAGCCTCGTCCTAGCCGATTCGTCGATCGTCACGGTCGACGCGCAGCACAACCCCGACCTGTTCTGGGCTCTGCGCGGCGGGGGCGGCGGATTCGGAATCGTGACCTCCGTCACCCTCGGCCTCGTCGACGTCCCCTCGGTGGCGACCGGATCCACGTTCTGGCCGGCCTCGGCCGCACAGACCGTTCTCGAAGCGTGGGACGACTGGTGCCGCACGGCGCCTGACGCCGCCTCCACGGCCTTTCGACTCATGCATATCCCCGCCCAACCGGGCCTGCCCGCCGAGCTCACCGACGGACCGGTCGTCTGCATCGACGGAGCCGTGCTCGACGGGGAGGGCATCACCGGTCTCGAACTGATCAACCAGTTCCTGGACCCGCTCCGGCGTCGCATCGCGCCGATCCTGGATACCTGGCACATCGGCACGGCTGCTGAGGTGGCCGTCACCCACGCCGACCCGCCGACCCCTGTCCCGTTCTTCGGCGACCACGTGTCGCTCACACGGTTGGGAGCAGAGGCCATCACGGCGCTGGTCGCTGCGCTGGCCGAACCATCCGCCGCGATCCTCACGATCGTCGAGTTGCGCCAGCTCGGCGGTGCCCTGTCGACCCCGGATCCGATCGGGGGAGCCGTAAATTCCGTCCGCGGAGAGTATGGATTCTTCGCTGTCGGAATTGTGGCCGGGCCGAACACCGCGGAGGATATCGCCGCGGAACTGGACCGTGTCCGCGCCGTTCTCCGCCCGTGGACATCCGACTTCACCATCCCCAGCTTCGTCGAACGGGTCGGAGTGCCCCAGAAGTCGTTCGATGATGCGACCGCCCTGCGCGTCGAGGGGATTCGTCGCCGGTTCGACCCCGATGGGATTTTCGCCGGAGATGTCGCCCGATGAGCATCGACAACCTCGACTCCGAGCTCGACCCCGCCTTCGCGGAACACTTCCTCGAAACGATCGTCACCGAGGTCATCCACAATCACGAACTGATCGCTATCGAGGGAGACACGCAATGAACACCTATGAGAGTCGCGCAGAATTCGTCGACAACCTCCGATCGGCGCTGTCGACCGCCGACCGCTCTCGCCTCACCGAACTGGTGATCGACGACTTCGTCTGGGTGCTTCCCGGCGACAACGCCGTCTCCGGCGAGACGATCGGTCTCGACGGCATGTTGGGCCGACTGGAAAAGCTCGCCGGCTTCGAGGTGAACATCGACATTCAACGGGGATTGGTCAGCCCGGACGGCGTCGCCATGATCCTGCACAACACCGGCACCCACAACGGCCGCGTCCTTGACGAGTACCTCGTGTCGGCGGTCACGCTCGACGACGGCAAGGCGAGCCGCATCGACACCTACATCAGCGACATCCCCATGATGAACGCCTACTTCGTGTAGCCCATCCCCCCGCGCAATGAGCTCGCGCCGCGACTCATCACCCACAACGAACCCACAAAGCAATCGGAATCGGACATGACTTCCTCGAACACAATCACGCGCATCCCCCTGAACACCCTCGCTATCCCCTTCGGCCTCTCGGGGCTTGCCGCGGTCTGGACCGACGCCGGCGGCGATCTCGGCTGGACGGAGGGCGTCGGCGACGCCCTCTGGGCCATCGCCGGGATCGCCTGGGTGTGGATGATCGTCGCCCATTCGATGCGCGGGGCGAAGAGTGCTGACACTCTCGCCAGCCAGCTGCGGCATCCCGCCCAGGGGCCGATCGCCGCCCTCGTCCCGATCGTCGGAATGCTGCTCGGGGCCAACCTGTTCCCTCTGCTTCCGTGGGCCGGGACAACGCTGGTGATCGCCTCGATCGTCGCCGCGGGCCTGTTCGCCGGGTGGATGCTCGCCTCCTGGACCACGGGACGGTTGCAGATCGACGCCGTGCATGGCGGATACTTCCTCCCGACCGTCGCGGCGGGCCTGGTCGCGGCGACGGCGTCGGCCGACGTGGGACTGATGTCTCTCGCCGTCGGAGTCTTCGCCGTCGGCATCCTCTTCTGGGTGGTGATCTTCGCTCTCCTGCTGGGCCGGCTGGCCACCCGCCCGGAGCTGCCCCCGGCGCTCGCGCCGACGATGGCGATCATCGTCGCCCCGCCCGCAGTGGCGGGCACGGCCTGGTTCGCCATAACCGGCGCACGCGTCGGACCCATCGAATACGCCCTCGCCGCAGTCACAGTGGTCATGGTGCTCATGCAGCTGTTCCTGATTCCGCGCTATCGGAAGTTGCGGTTCAGCCTCGGATTCTGGTCGTTCACATTCCCGTTCGCCGCCGTCGGCGGATACGGGATCGAATGGCTGGAGCTGGTGCGCCCCATCGGCTGGCAGGTCATCGTCGTGGCCATCGTCGCCGGCATCTCGGTGCTGGTCGGCACTATCGGCGTGAAGTCCGCGATGCTCTTCTTCGCCTCCCGCCCGCACGCCGAACGGTCACTCACCGCCGCAGATGATGTCGTGGAGACCGTGCAGGGCGCGTCCGTCCCGGTGCCCGCATCATGACCGCCGTCGACATCAGCGACCTTCCGGGGATCGTCATGTCCTACCTGACGGCATCACAGGGCACGGATCCCGGATCGGCGGTCGCCCTGTTCACCGCCGATGCGACAGTGACCGACAGCGGGTCGCACTATGCGGGCACCGTCGAGATACTCGACTTCCTGGAACGCGCCACGACCGAGTTCGAGTACACCAGCACCCTCATCGGCGCCGAACGGGCGGGGAATACCGCAACGGCAATCAACCGGCTGGAGGGCAACTTCCCCGGCGGCATCGTCGAGCTGCGATACGTCTTCAGCCTTGACGACGGTGAGACGGCGATCACCCGGCTCAGCATCTCCTAGTCATCCTCTCCACCACCACCACGCCGAAAGTCGGATCACTCCCATGAATACCTACCTCATCATCGGCGGCACCGGGAAGGTCGGTTCCCGTCTGGCGCAGATCGTTCGCACCACCGGCCACGGCGCGCGGATCGCCAGTAGAACCGGCGGCGACGTGCGGTTCGACTGGCGGGACAGCACCACTTACCGCGAGGCACTGACGGGAGTCGACGCCGTATTCCTCGTCGGGCCCGGAAGTGCGACCGATTGGTCGAGCCTGCTCGCGGAGTTCCTCTCCGTCGCCGACGCCGAGGGCGTCCAACGCGCCGTGTTCCTCTCCGCCCGCGGAGTCGAATTCCTTCCCGGCGGTGCTGTCGACCGCGCCGAGGACGCCCTCCGTGCCGGACCACTCGGCTGGACCATTCTGCGCCCGACGCATTTCGCTCAGAACTTCACCGAGGCGATGTTCGTGCCGGAGGACGGGAGAGTGCACGCCCCCGTTGCAAACGGTCGGGAGCCGTTCATCGACATCGAAGACCTCGCCGAGGTGGCCGCCGCCGTGCTCATCGACCCGGCCTATGCCGGCGACACGGTCGAGATCTCCGGTCCGGCCGCGCTGGGCTTCGAAGAGGCGGTGGCCATGTTGGGCCGGCACGCCGACCGCGAATTCACCTTCGTCGACGAACACCCATCCCTCCACGAGGACCGGCTCCGTGCTGCCGGGACTCCCGAGGGGTACATCGCGTGGCGGATGGCCATGCTCGGAGGCATTCGACGCGGCGAAGACGCCTACGTCAGCGACGGGGTACAGCGGGTGCTCGGCCGCCCCGCGACCTCCTTCGGCGACTGGGCGCGGCGCGAAGCATCCGCTCTCTCGGCCTGATTCCCTTCCTCCTCCACAGATAGGACTCCCTCATGAACAGCAACCTCGAACATCTGGCTGTACTCCTCCTGATCGGAGCAGCCTCGCTCGCATTCTGGATCAGCGCGGTCTTCAGTGTGCTGCACCGCGCGGCGGTCTCGTCCTTCGAGCGCGGCGTCTGGATCGTGGTCGCGATAGTGCTGCCCTTCCTCGGGCCGCTGGCGTGGTTCGTCTGGGGTCGCAACCGAGTCCGACAGCCCGGCCCCCAGGCCTGAGCGCCAACGGACGCCACCGCCCCACGACAGCGAAAGCAGGAAAACTCATGACGGTCCATCACCGTTTCGTGCGAATCGACGGTCGGCAGGTGTTCTACCGCGAAGCGGGGGACCCGTCCGCACCGCACGTGCTCCTTCTTCACGGGGCGCCGGCAAGCTCACACATGTTCCGTGACCTCATCCCGCTGCTGGCGAAACGATTCCACGTGGTCGCGCCGGACTACCTGGGGTTCGGTTTCTCCGATTCCCCGACGATCGACGAGTTCACGTACTCGTTCGATTCGATCACCGGAGTGGTCTCCGGGCTGGCGGACCACCTCGGCCTCGGAAGTTACGCGATCTACGTGCAGGATTACGGTGCGCCCGTCGGCTGGCGCCTCGCGCTCGCCGATCCGACGAGGATCACAGCGGTCATCAGCCAGAACGGCAACGCCTACGTCGAGGGATTCGGCGACCTCTTCTGGGCCGACCTCTGGGAGCACACCGAGCGTCCGACGGCGCGAAACGAAGGGCCGCTCCGGGCCGGACTCACGCTCGACAGCATCCGCGACCAGTACGTGACCGGTGTGGGCGACCCGTCGCTGGTGAGTCCCGACACCTGGCACTCCGACTTCGCAAACCTTCAGCGACCGGGGAACGTGGATGTCGCGCTCACCCTGTTCCGGGACTACCACACCAACGTCGAGCTGTATCCGGCGGTACACGAGTGGTTCCGTACCAGCCAACCTCCGTCCCTGGTCGTGTGGGGCGCGGGAGACCCGATCTTCGTCCCGGCTGGTGCCGAGGCGTTCCGTGCAGACCTGCCCCAGGCCGAGATCCATCTCCTGGAGGGCGGGCACTTCCTGCTCGAGACACACGCGCATGAGGTGGGCGCGTTGATCAACGACTTCCTCGACAGAGTCCTGAGCTAGGCCGCCGTCCACGACACGAGGAGCGCACACAATGCCCGACGCAGTCAGTTCACCCATCGACACTGATCCGGTGATGTTCACGGTCGAGCGTCGAGAAGACGGCGTTGCGCTCATCACGATGAATCGTCCGGACAGGAACGCGCTGGCAGAATCGAGGCCTGACCCTCTCCGTTCGCATACCGGTTCAAAGCGGCCTCGCGGCAGTAGCCGCCTCGGTGTCGATGCGCTGAGAACTGGCGGGGTGATCGAGTCGCTAGGTGCGGCCGGCTACCGCCTGAATCTCGATCTTCGCCCCGAAGGGAAGGGCGCCGGCTTGGAAAGTGAAACGTGCCGGCGCGGTCGCTAGGTCCGGGAACTGGCCGCGCCACCAGTCATTCAGAATGGCGTAGTCGCCGATATCTGCGACGACGCATTGGACGTACACGATTTCATCGACTCCGTATCCTGAGGCCGCCGCAATGGAGACGATGTTGTGCCATGCAAGCTCGGTCTCTTCCCGGAAGGTGCCAGGCACGAACTTCCCCTCGGGGTCGAGGGCAGGCATACCGCTGATGAAGCAGGTGCCGTTCGTCTCCGCGGAGAGGCTGAAGGGCAAACCAGCCGGGAGTCCGTCACCGGTGGCGGTTCGAGCGATGGTCATCGTGTGATCCTCTGATCGGCGATAGCAGCGTGGTGTTGAGCCGTGTCTCTTCTCACCCAGTGAACACGATGAGGGTGCACCTTCGGTGCAAGAGAGCTGGATGCCCTCGCTCACCGCGTCTGTCGACTACGCGCGCACCCAAGAGTTCACCTGCCCCTCAGCCGACAGACACCCAAAACGGCGTCGCTCAAAATCCGCGGATGACAGCCTCGGGGCATGAGGATCGCGATAGTCGCCGAGACCTACCTCCCCCTCGTCAACGGAGTCACGCATTCGCTGCAGCGCGTACTCGAGCATCTCGCCCGCCGGGGCGACGAGGTGCTGGTCATCGCCCCGGCGGCGGTCGGGTCCGACGACATCGATCGCCGCGACGGCGTGCGCGTCGTGCGATTGCCCTCCGTCTCCGTTGCCGGATACTCCGACGTGCGCCTCGCCGTGGGAGGGGTCTCGCGGGTGCGCCGGATCCTCGCGGCATTCGCACCGGATATCGTTCACCTCGCCTCCCCGTTCGAGCTCGGGCGCCGGGCTATGCGCGCCGCCGAGCAACTCGGGATCCCCGCCGTCGCGGTCTACCAGACGGACGTGCCCGGATACCTCGGCAAGTACGGCCTTCCGTTTCTCGAGGCCCTGGCGTGGCAGCGGGTGGTGGGAATCCACCAACTCGCGACCCGTACCCTCGCCCCGTCACTGTCTGCGGCGCGCCAGCTCGAGCAGCACGGCATCCCACGGGTGGAGCTGTGGGGGCGAGGAGTCGACACGACCCGATTCCACCCCGGAAAGCGGAGCGCGGCATTTCGTGCGGAGGCCGCGCCGAACGGCGAGATCCTCATCGGCTACGTGGGGCGACTCGCGGTCGAGAAGCAGGTCGAAGACCTCGCCGCCCTCAGCGGCATCCCCGGTACCCGGCTGGTGATCGTCGGGGAGGGGCCCGAACGCGAGACACTCGAGGCCCTGATGCCGGCCGCCTTTTTCACCGGCTTCCTCGGCGGTGAGCAGCTCGCCGCGGCCCTCGCGAGCGTCGACCTCTTCGTGCATCCGGGTGAGCTCGAGACCTTCTGCCAGACGATCCAGGAGGCGATGGCATCCGGACTGCCGGTGGTGGCGACCGGGCGTGGTGGCCCGGTGGACCTCGTCGACTCCTCGCGCACCGGCTGGTTGTACACGCCCGGCGATCTCGCCCAACTGCGCCGCCACGTGGTGGACCTGGTCGGGGATGACGCCAAGCGCGCCGCCTTCGCCGAGGCCGCGTTCCAGAGTGTGCAGGGTCGCACCTGGCCGGTAGTCTGCGAATTGCTGCTCCACCACTTCGAGACCGCGATCGCCGAGCACGCGCTTCTGATGCGGCGGTGACAGGGGCGGCAGTGACAAGGGCGGCAGTGACAGGCGCAGACACGCAGAGGCGTCTCTACGTCGCGCTCGGAGATTCGTTCACCGAGGGCGTGGGGGATCCGGATCCCCGCCTGCCGAACGGTGTGCGTGGCTGGGCCGACCGAGTGGCTGAGAAGCTCGCCAAGGCCGAGCCCGGCTGGCAGTACGCGAACCTGGCGGTGCGCAGCAAGAGGCTCCGGGAGGTCGTCGACGACCAGCTCGCCGTGGCGCTGGAGCTTCGCCCGACCCTGATCACGCTCTACGCCGGGGGCAACGACGTGATGGACCCGGGTACCGAGATTCGCTCCCTCCTCGACGACTACGAGCGTCTCGTGGTCGCACTGTCCGGCACGGGCGCGACCCTGCTGCTGTTCACCGGCTACGACGTCCCCCTCTATCCCGTCGTCTGGTTGTTCCGTCGCCGAAATCACGCCTACAACGACGGGGTGCGCCGCATCGCGAAACGGTATGGTGCGACCCTCGTGGACTACTCGAGCTTCGATGGCTACGAGGACCGGAGGATGTGGTCAGCCGACCGCCTGCACCTCTCGAAGAATGGGCACAAGGCGCTGGCCGCGAAGGTGCTGGATGTGCTCGCCGTCGAACATTCGATCACGGTGAAGCATTTCGCCCCGGTCGAGTCGCGATCGACGGGGCGCTGGCTGGTCGAGCAGGGACTGTGGGTGCGGGACTGGGTGGTCCCGCTGGTGCACCGCAAGATCCGGCGGGTGACCCTCGGTGATTGGATGAAACCGCGCTGGCCGAATCCGGTGGAGGTTCCGCGTAAAGGCGGGCTTCGTCGATTCGTGCGAGACCGGCCATCATGACCGACGCCAAGGGCGGCATCTGTGGCTGACGTCGCCGGTGTGGTCTACGCCCTGGCCCAGTCGCCGTGGGCCCTTGCGGCGCTCGTCGCGCTCCTCGTGATCGATGGGTTCTTCCCGCTCGTGCCGGGGGAGACGATGGTGGTGACGCTCACCGCGCTCGGAGCCGCGGGACACGGCCCGAGCCCGCTCGCGGTGCTGCTCGTCGCCACCGGCGCGACGATGGTCGGGGACGGGATCGCGTTCCTGATCGGACGGTCGGTGCATCCGGACCGCTGGCCCTGGATGCGAAGACCGAAAGCGCAGAGCGCGCTGCGGTGGGCATCCGCCCGCATCGACCGCAACCCCGGCGTGATCCTCATCGGCGCGAAGTTCCTCCCCTTCGTGCGTGTTGCCGTCACGATGACCGTCGGGGCGAGTGGCCTTCCGGTGCGGAGGTACCTGGTCTTCTCGTTCCTCGCCTCGACGATCTACACCGGCTACCACGTCGCGATCGCGCTCACGGCGGGAGGGCTGTTCACCGCGAACCCTCTGCTCGCACTCGCGGCCTCGATCACGTTCGGCATGCTGTCGGCGGCGGTGATCGGGGGTGTGCACCGGCTCGTGACCCTCCGGGAGGGTCGCGCGCGCCCGGCCACGCCCTCCGCCGACCGGCCGGTGTCCTAGGCTGGTATCCGGTCTTGCGACCGCCGACAGCCCAGGGATACCCATGTACAGAACCACCTACGCCTCCGCTCTGAAGCGAACGGATGCCGGCACCGAAGTCACCCTCTCTGGTTGGGTGGCGCGGATCCGCAATCACGGTGGTGTGGTGTTCATCGACCTCCGGGACTCCTCGGGCATCGCCCAGGTGACCTTCCGTGACGACCAGGTGGCCACGGCCGACAGCCTGCGGGCCGAGTCCTGCGTGAAGATCACGGGCATCGTGCGCGAGCGGCCCGCGGGCAACGTGAACGCCGCGATCGCCTCCGGTGAGGTGGAGATCGAGGCGACGAGCCTCACGGTGCTCGCCGCGAGCGACGTGCTGCCGTTCCAGCTGGACGACGAACCGGGCGAGGAGACCCGCCTGGCCTACCGCTATCTCGACCTGCGCCGAGAGTCGGCCGCCTATCCGCTGAAGCTCCGCTCGAAGGTATCGGCTGCCGTGCGCAACGTGCTGGTCGACCGCGACTTCGTGGAGGTGGAAACCCCCACCCTGACGCACTCCACCCCGGAGGGCGCGCGCGACTTCCTCGTGCCCGCTCGTCTCAAGCCCGGCGCGTTCTACGCCCTGCCCCAAAGCCCCCAGCTCTTCAAGCAGCTGCTGATGGTCGGTGGATTCGAGCGCTACTTCCAGATCGCCCGCTGCTACCGCGACGAGGACTTCCGCGCCGACCGCCAGCCCGAATTCACCCAGCTGGACGTCGAGATGGCCTTCGTCGATCAGGACGACGTGATCGCGCTCGCCGAAGAGGTGCTCGCGGCGATGTGGGGCACGATCGGCGTCACCCTTGCCACCCCGATCGCCCGGATGACGTACGCCGACGCGATGCGCCGCTACGGATCCGACAAGCCGGATCTCCGGTTCGGGCTCGAGCTCGTCGAGTGCACCGACTATTTTGCGAACACGGAATTCGGGGTGTTCAAGGCTCCCTACGTCGGCGCTGTCGTCATGCCCGGGGGAGCAGACCAGCCGCGACGCACCCTCGACGCCTGGCAGGAATGGGCGAAGCAGCGCGGCGCGAAGGGCCTGGCCTACGTGCTCGTCGGCGAAGACGGCGAACTGCGCGGTCCCGTCGGTAAAAACCTCTCCGACGCGGAACGCGAGGGCCTCGCAGCCCACACCGGCGCGCAGCCGGGGGACTGCATCTTCTTCGCCGCCGGGGCGGTCAAAGCCTCGCGCGGCCTGCTCGGAGCGTTGCGCGGAGAGATCGCCGCACGCCTCGACCTGATCGACCCCACCGCCTGGGCCTTCACCTGGATCGTGGACGCTCCACTCTTCGAGCCGGCCGGGGATGCCGTCGCGAGCGGCGACGTCGCGGTCGGCGCGGGCGCCTGGACGGCTGTGCACCATGCCTTCACCTCTCCGAAGGACGAGTACCTCGACACCTTCGACACCGACCCAGAGCCCGCACTGTCCTGGGCCTACGACATCGTTTGCAACGGCAACGAGATCGGTGGCGGCAGCATCCGCATCAACACCCGCGAGTTGCAGGAGCGGGTGTTCCAGGTCATGGGCATCTCGCACGAGGAGGCGCAGGAGAAGTTCGGATTCCTGTTGCAGGCCTTCGCGTTCGGCGCGCCCCCGCACGGCGGTTTCGCCATGGGCTTCGACCGCGTCGTCTCGCTGCTGGCCGGAACGGACTCGATCCGCGATGTGATCGCGTTCCCCAAGTCGGGAGGTGGCAACGACCCGCTCACCGGGGCGCCGGCCGAACTCGAGGCCGCCCAGCAGACCGAGCTCTACCGCACCCTCGGCGTGCGCGCCATCGCCCGGGGCTGAATCCCGGTGACACGCGTCGGCGCCAACTGGGCGGGCAACTATGAGTTCCGGGCTCCGGAGCTGGTGACCCCGGCGACCGTCGAAGAGCTGCAGGAGCTCGTGGTCGCGAGCCCGCGCCTTCGCGCCCTCGGCACCCGGCACTCGTTCAATGACCTCGCCGACAGCGCCGGCGCCCTCGTGTCGCTCGTGGACCGGGATGCGGAACCGCGTCTCGACACCGTCGCGATGACGGTCTCGGTGGCAGCAGGAACCCGCTATGGGGTGCTCGCCCGCTGGCTGGACGCCCAGGGTTTCGCACTGCACAACATGGGCTCACTTCCGCACATCTCCGTGGCCGGTGCCGTCGCGACCGGCACCCACGGTTCGGGCAACGCGCTCGGCAATCTCGCCACGGCGGTCGCCGGACTGCAGCTGGTGACCGGGGAGGGTCAGCTGATCGACGTCGACCGCACCCACCCGCAGTTCGACGCAATGGTCGTCTCGCTCGGGGCGCTCGGGATCGTCACCCGCGTGACCCTCGACATCCAGCCGACCTTCGATGTGCGCCAGGACGTGTACCGCGACCTGCCCTGGGAGGTGGTGCTCGCCGAGTTCGAGGAGATCACGTCGAGCGCCTATAGCGTGAGCCTGTTCACGGACTGGCGGGGCGACACCCTCCAGAGCGTGTGGTTCAAGACCCGGCTGGCGCCGGGGGAGTCGGGGTCGATGCCTCCGACGATGTTCGGCGCGACGGCGTCGACCACCGAGGCGTCCCTCGCCGAGGGCGAGAACAACACCACGGTGCAGGGCGGCATCCCGGGCCCGTGGTCCGAGCGGCTGCCGCATTTCCGGCTGGATTCGACTCCGAGCAACGGCGACGAGCTGCAGACCGAGTACTTCGTGGATCGCCGCAAGGCGCCCGACGCGCTTGCAGCGGTCCGCGCCCTTCGCGATTCGGTCTCGCCCCACCTGCTCATCACCGAACTGCGTACAGCGGCGGCGGATGACTTGTGGTTGAGCCCGGCGAACGGACGCCCGAGCCTCGCCATCCACTTCACCTGGAAGAACGAGCCGGAGGCGGTGGCGCGGCTCGCACCGCAGATCCAGGCCGCGCTCGCGCCCTTCGATGCCCGACCGCACTGGGGCAAGGTGAACACCCTGACCGTCTCCGATCTCGCACCGCTCTATCCGAAGCTGCCGGAGTTCGCCGCTCTGGCGGAGCGGATGGACCCGCAGCACCGCTTCCGCAACGCCTACCTCGAGCGGGTGCTCGGCCTCCCCGACTGAGGAGCTGACCGCGCTACTCCTGATCGATTGTGGGGATTGCCTCGGTGATCAGCCCGGTGATCGTCCCGAGGAGCGAGTCGACCGTGAAACTGGAGGTCGGCGCATCGTGAACGACCCTGCCGAGGCGCAGCACCACGACCCGGTCCGTCACCTCGAGGATGTGCGGGAGCGTGTGCGAGATGAAGATCACGCCCAGTCCCTTGGTCTTGGCGGCGCGGATCACCTGCAGCACCTCCTTGGCCTGACGGGCACCGAGGTGGTTGGTGGGCTCGTCGAGGATGATCACCTTGCGCGCCCACGACACCGCGCGACCGATGGCGACGGCCTGTCGCTGTCCACCGGAGAGCTGCGCCACCGGGCGGTTGGAGGCCGGCACGGCGATGCCGACGCGCTCGAGGTCGGCGTGAGCCACGGAATCCATCTTCTTCTGGGCCAGGAATCCGAGCTTGCCGAGGATGCCGGGCACCACGATCTCGCGACCGAGGAAGACGTTGGATGACACGGAGAGGTGCGAGGCGAGGCTGGAGTCCTGGTAGAGGGTCTCGATGCCGGACTCGAGGGCGTCATGGGGGCTCTTCCAGCGGCGGGGCACCCCGTCGAGCAGGATCTCGCCGGTGTCGGGCAGGTGGGCTCCGGAGAGGGCTTTCACCAGGGTGGACTTGCCGGCACCGTTGTCTCCGACCAGGCCGAGCACCTCGCCGGCGCGCACCTGGAGGCTGACGTTCTCGAGGGCGACGACGCTACCGTAGCTCTTGGAGATGTTGCGCACTTCGTAGAGCGGGCTGTCGGTCATGAGATTCTTCCCTTCGAACGAAGTGCCTGGAGCGAGACGGCCGCAGCGATGAGCACGGCCACCACGACCTGCTTCCAGTTCGGTGCCACACCGATGATGATGAGACCGCTGGTGACCGTCGCGAGGATGAGCGACCCGAGAACTGTGCCGGACATTCGACCGATTCCCCCGGAGAGGGCGACGCCACCGATGACGACGGCGGCGATCGCGTCGAGCTCGTTGCCTGCTCCCGAGGTGGGGGCGCCCGAGCCGAGGCGAAGGTAGAGGAACATGCCGGCGAGGCCGGAGAGGAAGCCCGAGAGGGCGTAGATCTTGGTGAGCTGGCGCTTCACGTTGATGCCGGCCGCGAGGGCGGCGAAGGGGTTGGAGCCGATCGCGAAGGTGTAGCGCCCGAAGCGCGACTTGTGCAGGTAGAGACCGGTGATCACGACGATGACGATCACGACGATGCCCGGCCAGGAGAGCGGGCCGAGCCACGGCACGCTGAGCGCGATGGCGGAGGGCGGGCCGTTGCCGATCGGGGCACCGCCGGTGAGCACGATCGACATGCCGCCCGCCGCGCCGAGGGTGGCGAGCGTGGCGATGAACGGCACGAGGTGTGCCCGATTGATGAGGAGGGAGTTGACGAGTCCGACGCCGATTCCGACGGCGGCGGCCACGAGCGTTCCGAGGAAGAGGGTGAGGCCGTCGGGCAGGCCCGATCCGGTCATCGCCTGCATCGCGTAGGCCGCGATGACACCGGCGAATCCGAGGGTGGCGCCAACGGAGAGGTCAATGCCGCCCGAGATGACGACGAAGGTCTCTGCGACGGCAATGAGGGCGATGGGGCCCCAGTCGAGCAGGATGTTGCCGAAGACATCGGTCGAGAAGAACACGGGATTCAGCACGGAGAACAGGATGATCATGCCCACCAGGACAAGGAGCAGGATCGTCTGCTGATTGGAGAAGGCCCGGCCGAGGCGCCCGGCAAGCGGCGAGGGGGCCGCGCCCGCGACCACGGACGGCTCAGTGGATGTGGGGCTCGCCGGGTTCCGGCTTGCCGTCTTGTGACTGGGTGGCATGATCGGCCCTTCGCTTCGTTGCGTCTGCACTGGTGTTACAGGGTGGGGAGGCGCCCGGTGCCCCGGACTCGAAGTCTCGTGGCACCGGGCGAAAGGGGGCTACCTACTGTACGTAGGTGTACTTCTTGAGGTCCGCTGCGGAGGTGGACTTGTCGAGCAGGATGTTCGGCAGGGTGACCGCCGCGGTGATTCCGGACTTCGACTTGGTCTCGATGTACGTGACGCAGGTGTCGACGGCCTGGCGCGCTTCCTCGGCGGGGTCCTGGGCGATGAGCGCGGTGAAGACGCCCTTGCCGATCAGATCGACGTTGGTCTGGTACGCGTCGTAGCCGATGAGGGCGACCTTGCCGCTGAGGCCCTTGGCCTGCAGAGCGGATGCCGCGCCGGTGGCGTTCGTGCCGTCGATGGCGAAGATACCGCTCAGGTTCGGGTACTTGGTGAGCCAGTTGCTCACAGTGCTGTTGGCCGTGGCCGCCTGGGACTGGGAGTATGCGGTGTCGACGAGCTCGATGCCCGGGTACTTCGACGCGAGCTGCGACTTGAAGCCCTCGAGCCGGTCGACGTTGGTGGTGGCGGTGGCTGATGTGAGGCCGGCGACGACCTGGTACTTGGTGCCGTCGGTATACTTGATCGCCTTGGCCATCGCGTCGGCAGCGGCCTCTCCACCCTGCTTGTTGTCACCGGTGATGAAGGAGATCACGTCGCTGAGGTCTTCGACATGGGTGTCGACATTGACGACGGGGATACCGGCGGCTTTCGCCTTGGTGACCGATGCCTGGAGGGCCTTGGGGTCTGTCGGGATGAGGACGAGGCAGCTCGGCTTCTGGGCGAGCACCTGGTCGACGATCGGGATCTGGGTGGCGGGGGAGTAGACCGAGGGGTCACCCTGCCAGACGAGCTTGGCGTTCTTGGCGGCGGTCTCGGCTTCGGCGCCGACCTTCATCGCCTTGAAGAAGGGGTCGGCCTCCGCGCCCATCACGAATGCGATGGTGAGCGTCTTGGACGCCCCGTTGGAGCTGGTGCCGGCGGTGGAGCTGCAGGCGGACGCTCCGAGCAGGAGGGTCGCTGCGACCCCGAATACACCCGCGGATTTAACGATTCGATTCATTGGTGGTAACTCTCCTTTGAGTGCATGGTCTCGAGTGCACAGCCTGAGCGCTAGCGAGTGCGCATAGTCTCTATGAGATCGATCTCAAAACTTTTGTGAGAACGATCTCGCTGATGTGGGTATGATCATCACACCGTTCAACGCCACTGTCAAACGCACAGGAAATCCGTCATGAAACAATCGGGTAACGAAGCCCCCCTCACGATCAGGGATGTCGCCCTGCATGCGGGTGTTTCTCGTGCAACCGCCTCGCGCGCCCTCTCCGACTACGGGGTCGTCAACTCCGAGACGCGGGAGAAAGTGCGCCAGTCCGCCGAGCTGCTCGGATATGTGCCCAACGTGCTCGCTCGCTCGATGCGAGCGGGAAAGACGCAGACGATCGGGCTGATCATCACCGAGGTCGGGCTGAGCGTGTTCGACCTTGCGATGCGCGCCGTGATCGAAGCCGCTCATCTCAAGGGCTACCAGGTGCTCGTCGCCAACACCAACGAAGACCTTACGGCCGAGCGCGACTCCGTGCGGGTGATGCTCGAGAAGCAGGTGGACGGGGTCATCCTCGTGCCGAGTTCGGTCCACGACCTGCGGTTCATCAGCCCGGATGCGCTCAAGGGCAAGCCGATGACCCTCCTCGACCGCACACTCGAGTCCCTCGACATCCCGAGCATCACCGCCGACAACCGACAGGGGGCGCGGGATGCCCTCGACCACTTCCTGCAGCATGGCCACACCCGCATCGGCCTCGTGGTGGTGACCGCGAACATCCGCGGGGAGACGCCCGTGCGCCCGGACGGACTCGTCTCGACCCTGCACGATCGCACCGAGGGCTACCTCGAGGGCATGGCGGCCGCCGGGCTGAGCGTGCACGACGACTGGATGTGGTTCGCGGCGGACGGGGGAGAGTGTGCGCGGCAGGCCGTGCGCAACCTCCTCGACTCTGCGGATCCGCCGACGGCGATCCTGGGGTCCAATGCCAACGTGTCCCTCGCGATGCTCAGCGTCGCCAAGGAACGGGGCCTCCGGGTCGGCGTGGACATCTCGCTGATCGGATTCGACGATGCGCCCTGGGCCACGGTCGTGACACCGGGCCTGAGCGTCGTCGACCTCCCGATCGAAGCGATGGCCGAGGCCGCGGTCGAGAACCTGGTGGCGCAGATCACGGCGAGCGAGGTCAATACCGCGACGGCCGACTCCATCGTGCTCCCCATGCACCTGATCGTGCGCGGATCAGTCGGACCGGCGCCGGGGAGTGGATCCTCCGCCGTGCCGGCCGGGAACTCATGACGATCGCCCTGTTCGCGGAATTCACCGCGACGGACGGCAACCGGGCTCTCGTCACGGAACTGATCGCCGAGTTCGCCGCGCGCGTGCGCGCCGAGCCGGGCAACCTGGCCTTCGACCCGCACCATCGGGTCGATTCGCCCACTACGGTATTCGTGTACGAGGCCTATCGCGACCAGGCCGCGTTCGATGAGCATCTCGCGAGCCCGCACGGGCACGTCTTCAACCGCAGACTGGGCGACCTGGTCGTCGGGGGCGGTTCCCGCCTGACCATGCTGTCGCCGATCCCCGTCGGCTCGCCGGTCGAACCCTGATCGAAAGGACAGTTGACGATGACCAGTGCCGATGCGGCGCCCTCCTCCACCGTGCTCGTCATCGGCGAGTCGCTGATGGATGTCGTGAGCTCACCGACCGGCATCGACGAGCATGCGGGCGGGTCGCCGATGAACGTGTCGGTCGGGCTCGCTCGACTCGGGTGCCCGGTGCACCTGCTCACCCGGATCGGCTCCGACGAGCGCGGATCCGTGATCGCCGAGTACCTCGCCACCGCCGGAGTACCCCTCGTCCCCGGGTCGATCGTCGACGGGCGCACCTCCACCGCCACTGCCACCCTCGACGGGAGCGGTTCCGCCAGCTACGAGTTCCTGATCGACTGGTCCCTCGGGTTCGTGAGCGACCTGCCTCCCGGCTCGGTGGTGCACAGCGCTGCGATCGTTCACACCGGGTCGATCGCCGCCTTTCTCGAGCCAGGGGCATCCCAGCTGGAGACCCTGCTCGAGGCCGCCGCGGCGCGGCGGGCGATCGTCACCTTCGATCCGAACATCCGCCCCTCGATCGTCGGGGCGAAGACGGAGTCCCTTGCCGTGGTGGAGCGCCTCGCCGCCCTCGCCACGGTCGTGAAGGTCAGTGACGAAGACGCCGCCTGGCTATTCGGCGAACTGACTCCCGACGAGGTGATCGATCGCCTGCTCGCGATGGGCGCGACCCTCGCGATCGTCACGCTCGGTTCGTCCGGGGCAGTGCTCGCGACCGCCCGTGATCGCGCCACGGTGCCGGGTCATACGGTCGCCGTAGCCGACACGATCGGCGCGGGGGACTCCTTCATGAGTGCCGTCGTGCAGCGGATCTCCGCACTTCTCGCCTCGGGAGTGGAGGCCGAAGCCATCGCCGACGGAAGCGCGATCGGTGCATCCGTTCTCGCTGACATCGGAGACTTCGCCGTCTCCTGCGCCGCCGTCACGGTCTCCCGCCCCGGCTCCAACCCGCCGACGATGGCAGAGGCGATCGCGGAAGCGACCCCCTAGGCGCGAGCCTCCGGTACGGCCGGGTCGACGAAGCGTAACCATCCCCAGACCGCCACGCTGAGGGCGGCGAAGGCCCCGGCGCCCAGCACCGCGCCAACGATCGGGAAGGCGACCTCGCCGCTGCCGAGGATGACCACCGAGCCGATCAGCACGGCGACGGTGACGGAAGCGAGCCAGGCCGGCCGCGACCACTCGAAGACCGCCCGGCCGGGCAGGGTGGCGATGGGCAGCACCAGCACGACCACCGACCCGAGGCCCGCGAGGGCGACGGTGGCGAGGGTCTCACCCGCGAACAGCGCCCAGAATCCCGATGCCGAAGCGAACAGACCGTGAAGGAGCCACGCGGCCGCGGCGAGGGCTGTGACCGTGCCGATCTCCACGAGGCCCACGATGGCCCGGGCGTGTGCGGGGACGGTGCTCGCGAATCCGACCCCGATCAGCACTCCCGCGATCACCGGGGGATGGATGCCGGTGGCGCGCGACAGGAGCGCGGCGAGAAGTGCTGCGAGGAGCAGGAGCGGCACGAACCGCAGGCGCCCACTCACCCGCTGCCAGCGGGATCCGGCCCGGGTCGCCACGGCGACCCCGACCACGTTGAGTACTGCGAGACCGACCACGACCGCCGCGGAGAGCCGCAGGTAGCGCACCTGGTCGTCGATCCCGCCGGCGATCAGGATGAGGGCGGCTGCGGCGGCGAGCGGAACGGCTCCCGCGATCCACGGGTTCATTCCGTCGGTCAGGGCCGGCGACGGCTCGCGGGACCGCGACCGGTTGCGCCCCGTGAACTGCAGCGATGGCACCCGGATGCGCCCGCGGAGCGCGCCGGCCAATAGCCGGAGCGGCAGCGCCACGAGCACGACGAACACGAGCACGAGCAATGGCGCAAGGAACAGGTTGCCGGTGGAGACGCTGCTCGCGAGGGTGGGAATCAGGGCACCGAAGGTCGTCGGGGTGCCCCAGTTGTCGGGGGATCCCGCCGGCGGGGCGGCCGGGCCGGACTGGTCGGGGGCGGGCGTGCCGGGAGTCTCGCTCGGGGGAGGGCTTGTCGACGGCTGGCCGGGACTCGCCGGGCCGTCCGGCTGTGGGGGTGTGACCGGCGGCACCGGCACGATGGATCCGGGCTTTGCGCCGAAGTAGACGGTGACCGGGGTGCTCGGCATGCTGAAATTGCCGGCCGCGTCACGCTGAATCACGAGCAGGGAATGCGCGCCGGGAGCAGTGCCGTGAAGCACGCAACTCCAGGCGCCCCCGGTGATCGGCACGCGGCAGGCCGGAATGTTGTCGAGGTAGAGATCGGCAATGCCGTCGAGGCCCGGTGCCGCGACCTCACCGGTGCCCGAGACGGTCACGTCTGTGCCGGTGACGCGGGATCCCGCCGCGGGAGCGGTGATCGCCGCGGCCGCGGGGGCATCCCGGTCCACCACGAGCGAGAGGGAGCCGGACAGGGAGGACGAGGCACCACCTCCGAGGTCGGCGCGCGACTGTTCCACCCTCACGACATAGCGGCCGGAGGGCACGGTGAGTGCGCACGACCAGTAACCCGCGTCGGTGGCCACCGACGAGCATCCGATCGCACCGCCCTCGAGCACGGTGGACACGGTGCTGCCCGCGAAGCCGTAGCCGGAGACCAGGCCGGTGGTGACGGAGTCGGGCTCACCGTCGATGGTGGGAGCACCGAGCACATCGACCGTGGCGGAGAGGGGGGCGGATGCCACGCCGTCGAGTGTCTGGATCGCGCTGAGGACGATCGCTCGGCCGCTGGCCAGCGGTGCGTAACAGCTGTAGTCGGTGGCATCGGAGGCCGCGATCGTGCAGGCTGCCGAGCTGCCGGAGCCTGCCGTGACGGCGACCCCGGCGCCGGCATCCTTCGTGCCGGTGAGGCGTACCGCGTTGGTGGGGGAGAACGAGGGGGCGCTGAAGCTGAAGTCCGGAGTTGCCCCCATCGGGCTGGTCGGGGTCGGAGACGGCGACGGTGACGCGCTCTCGGTAAGCGGTCCCGGCGCTGTTGGCTCGACCGCCGCGGCACCCATCAGGGCCACGGATTGGACTGCGAATCCGGTGATGGCGAGGATGGTGCCGAGTCGCCGATGTGTGCTCGGTCGACGGCTGGCGCTCGCTCCGCGATCGCGAAACGGACGTCGGGAGACGTTCGAGAGGGAGGGCTGCACCGTGAGTCCATTCAGCCCGGCAATCCCACCGGTGTCAATTGTCTGTGCGCGGTAATGGAACCGGAGTCCCGGGGTGTTGACGACGCCGGTGATCCCCGCCATGATTCAAGTCATGCGTCTGGGACGACTGACCCACATCGCACCAGCCCCAGATCGCAGGGAGAGGATGGCGCCATGGCCCGCGTGAGTTCCGCCGAGAGACGTGCGGCCCTGGTGAGGGCCGCCCTTCGTGTCATCGACCGCGACGGCGTGCACGGCGCGACGACCCGAGCGATCGTCGCCGAGGCGGAGATGTCCCTGGCGAGCTTCCACTACGCCTTCAGCTCGCGCGACGAGATGATCCGCGAACTGATCGCCTTCGTGCTCCAGGACGAGCAGCGGGTCTCACTCGAAGCGCTCGACCCGGATGCCGACATCCGCTCCGCCGTGCGCGCGGGGATGCAGGCCTACTTCGACCTGCTGCGCGCGCATCCGTCGCGCGAGCAGGCGATGCAGGAGCTCGTGCAGTACTCCCTGCGCACCCCCGGTCTCGAGGAGCTGCCCCGGGCCCAATACGCGAGCTACCTCCACACAGCGCGGGTGCTTCTCGAGCGGGGAGCCGAGCTCACCGGGGTGGAATGGACCCTGCCGATCGAGCAACTCGCCCGCATCCTCATCGCCATCACGGATGGCCTCACCATCGCCTGGCTCGCCGACCGTGACGACGAGGCCGCCGGGCTCCTCATGGACTTCGCCGCCGACACGATCGGGGCTCTCGCGGTGAGCGTGGCCCTCCCCGCCCCCTCCGCGCCGAAAGGCAACTGACCGATGACGACACCCGCCCTCGACCGCTCGACCGCCGGCACCGCGGTCTCGCCGTTCGTCGAACCGAAGCGCCCGGTCTCCGGGGCGTGGATCGCCCTCTTCGCCATCGCCTGGCTCGGAGTGTGGATGGCGCAGCTCACGCCCATCCAGTTGCTGCTCCCCGCCCAGGTCGAGGCCCAGTTGACCGCCACCTCGTGGGTCGACAAGGTCGTCGCGTTCGGCATCGTCTCCGGCATCGCGGGCGTCTTCGCCCTGATCACCTTCCCCCTCACGGGGGCGCTCTCCGACCGCACGACCTCGCGCTTCGGCCGCCGCCGCCCCTGGATCTTCGGGGGAGCAGTCCTCTTCGCCGCGGCCCTCATCCTCCTGGGCGTGCAGGATTCGCTGGTGGGGATCGGCGTCTTCTGGTCGCTCGCCCTGATCGGATTCTGCGTGCTCACCGCGGCGCTCACGGCGGTGATCTCCGACCAGGTTCCTGTAGACCAGCGCGGATTCGTCTCGGGGTTCATCTCGGCGCCCCAGGCCACCGGCACCATCCTCGGCGTTCTGCTCGTGGTCGTGCTCGCGCTCAGCCAGGTGGTCGGGTACACCCTCGTCGCGGTTCTCCTCGTGCTGCTGGTGCTGCCGTTCGTGTTGCGCATACCGGATGCCGTGCTTCCGCGATCCGCTCGCTCGCCGCTCACCCTCCGCAGCCTGGTCGCCGGATTCTGGATCAGCCCGCGGCAGTATCCCGACTTCGGCTGGACCCTCACGAGTCGCATCCTGGTCAACTTCGGAAACGCCTTCGGCACCTCGCTCCTCTTGTACTTCCTGCAGGACGGCCTGAGGGTGAAGGACGCAGAGGATGTGCTGCTCGTGCTGATCCTCATCTACATGGTCTTCGTGGTGCTCGCTTCGCTCGTGCTCGGGCGACTCTCCGACCGGCTCGGGCGCCGCAAGGTCTTCGTCTTCGTTGCGGCGGCGCTCCAGGGGGTCGCGGCTCTCATGCTGGCCTTCGTTCCAGTGCTCGGGGTCGCGATGGTGGCGGCAGGCATCCTGGGCCTCGGCTACGGCTGCTTCCTCTCGGTGGACCAGGCGCTCGCCACCCAGGTGTTACCCGACGCCCACACCCGGGGCAAGGATCTCGGCATCATGAACATCGCCACCGCTGTTCCGCAGGCGATCGCGCCGCTCATCGGTGCCTTCGTGGTGGCCGCCCTCGCCGGATTCCAGGGGCTGTTCGTGCTGTCCGCGGTCGCCGCCATCCTCGGCGCCCTCGCCGTGCTTCCCATCCGATCGGTGCGTTGATGACCCTGACCCTCACCCCGCCGGCGGGCGAGCCCTGGCTCACCCCCGCCGAATACTGGCCGCGCCTGCAGGCGGCGACGGCCGAGCTCGATCCTCCCTTCGGGGTGATCTCGGTGCCCGCGCTCGCGCACAACGCGTTCGACATGCTGCGACGGGCCGGAGGCACCACCATCAGGGTCGCCTCGAAGTCGGTGCGAGTGCGCGGAGTGATGGACGCGGTGCTCGCCCTTCCGGGCTTTGCCGGGGTGCTCGCATACACGCTTCCCGAGGCGCTCTGGCTCGCGGAAGGGGATGGGCTGCACGAGGGCATCTCCGACGTCGTCGTGGGGTACCCGAGTGTCGATCGGGCGGCCATCCGACGGCTCGCGCTCGACCCCGTCCTCGCTTCCCGCGTCACCGTGATGATCGACAGCGTCGAGCAGCTCGATTACATCGATGCCGTCGTCTCGCCGCTGAATCGCGAGACCATCCGGGTCTGCCTCGAACTCGACGCCTCCTGGAGCCCACCGGTGCTCGGTCACCTCGGCACCTATCGTTCCCCCGTATTCACCGCAGCGGATGCCCGCGCCCTGGCCGAGCGGATCGTGGCTCGCGCCGGGTTCCGCCTGGTGGGGATGATGGCCTACGAGAGTCAGATCGCCGGTCTCGTGGACGAACCGGCGAGTGCTCTCCGCGGCATCGCCGTGCGCTGGATCCAGAAAAATTCGGCCAGGGAGCTCGCCGGGCGGCGGTCCGAGGCGGTGGCCGCGGTGCGGTCCCTCGCCGACCTCGAGTTCGTCAACGGCGGCGGCACCGGGTCGCTCGAGTCGACGAGTGCGGAGTCCGCCGTCACGGAGATCGCTGCCGGTAGTGG
This sequence comes from Lacisediminihabitans sp. FW035, assembly GCF_054880895.1. Lineage (NCBI taxonomy): Bacteria > Bacillati > Actinomycetota > Actinomycetes > Micrococcales > Microbacteriaceae > Lacisediminihabitans > Lacisediminihabitans sp. FW035. The sequence continues at coordinate 2,939,813 of NZ_CM142187.1, read as the reverse complement.
GCTGTTCGGCCCGCACCTCTTCGACCACTACCGGCGCTTCCTGCCGGCTCCGGCCGCCTCTTTCGTGCTGTCGGTGGTGCGAAAGCCGACACCGCAGATGGCGACGCTCCTCGGGGGCGGCTGGGTGGCATCCGGGCCGCCAGCCAGTGACCGGCTGCCGATCGTGGTCTGGCCGATAGGTACGAAGATGGTCGGCAACGAGATGGCCGGCGAGGTGCAGACCCCTCTCACGGGGGAGGCCGCGGGCCGGCTCGCCGTCGGTGACCGGGTGTGGCTGCGGCACACCAAGGCGGGCGAGCTCAGCGAGCACCTCGATGCCTTCGCCCTCGTCGACGGGGACCGGATCGTCGACACCTGTGCGACCTACCGGGGTGACGGAAAGGTCTTTCTGTGAACGGATCGAAATCCCGGCCCGCTAGAGTCGCGCTGAGGAGGCAATCGTGACTGTCGAAACAGCGATCGCGGGTCTCACGCCTGGCACGACCTGGCGCAACTGGGGCCGCACGGAATCGGTGCGCCCACTCATGATGGCCAGCCCCGCCAGCATCGACGAGGTCGCGGCCATCGTGCGCTTCGCCCGTGAACGCGAATACACCGTCAAGACGGTGGGCGCCGGCCACAGTTTCACCGCCATCGCCCGCGCCCAGGACGTGCAGCTCGACGTCTCCCGCATCGAGGGCCTTCTCGCGGTGGATCTCGACCACGACCGGGTGACTCTCGCCGCGGGAACCCGGTTGCACCAACTGCCCGCGCTGCTCGAGCCCTACGGCCTTGCCCTGCCGAACATGGGCGACATCGATCGCCAGACCATCGCCGGGGCCACGTCCACCGGCACGCATGGCACCGGAGCGTGCTTTCCGGGTCTCGCTGCCCAGATCGTGGCGCTGACGATGGTGACTTCGGATGGTTCGGTGCTGCGCATCAGCGAGACCGAGCATGCCGAACTGCTGCCCGCCGCACGCCTCGGACTCGGCGCCCTCGGCATCCTCGTCGACCTCACCCTGCAGTGCGTGCCCGCCTTCCTGCTGCACGCCGTCGAACGCCCGGGCGGTTTCTCCGAGGTGCTCGACGGACTCGAGCAACGGGTCGCCGCCGTCGATCACTTCGAGTTCTACTGGTGGCCGCACACCGACGGCGTGATGACCAAGTCCAACACCCGGCTACCCGCGGATGCGGAGAGGCACCCGGTCGGTGCGGTCGCGGGGTTCATCGAAGACCGGATCGTCTCGAATGCCGTGCTCGCGCTGCTCTGTAACGTCGGTCGCGTCGCGCCGCCGCTCACCCCCCGGATCAATCGTCTCGCGACCCGGGTCTACGGCAACCGCACCTACACCGACCATTCCTACGAGGTTTTCGTGAGTCCGCGCACCACCCGCTTCCACGAGATGGAGTACGCGATCCCTCGGGCGGCGATCCCGGAGGCCCTCCGCGACATCCGCTCGCTCATCGACGCGCGCGGGTGGACCATCTCCTTCCCGGTCGAAGTGCGGGTGGCGGCCGCCGACGACAACTGGTTGTCGACGGCATCCGGGCGCGACAGCGGCTACATCGCCGTCCACCGCTACTTCCGCGACGACCACAAGGAGTACTTCCGCGGCGTCGAGCAGATCATGCGCGGATACCAGGGCAGGCCGCACTGGGGCAAAATCCACTACCGCGATGCGGCATCGCTCGCCGAGGTGTATCCGCATCATGCCGACTTCGTCGCGGCGCGAGATCGGCTAGACCCCGACCGCGTGTTCACGAACGCGTACCTCGACCAGGTGCTCGGGGCCTAACTGACGTGCACGGCGGGCCGGCGCTTGGGGTCCTTCTCCGACTCCCGCAGCACCTCGCGCGTCACCGGGGCGACGTCGCCGACGCCGGTCACGAGGAATTTGAACATGTTGGAGATCGGATTGCCCGAGCTCCACTCGAAGTAGATCGTCGGCACCATCGCGGTCTCGTCCCGAATTTTCAGCAGTACAGCGGCGATGGTGTTCGGGATGTTGCCACTCCTGACCTCGAGCACGCGGTAACCGTGCTTGTCGACGCCCCGCACGTACAGGTCCTCCTCGAAATCGGAGGAGTCGGCCGGGTGCACCTCGAGGAAGATGATCTTCGACTTCGCGGGGATGTGGCTGAAGCGGCGTTCGTCGGAGTTCTTCTTCTTGTACTCCGACTTGCTTCCGTCGTCGGGCTCGTTCGCGATGATGCGGATGTGGCCGTTCGCCGCATCCGCCGTCACGAATTCGAGGGCCGTGGCATCCAGCTCGACCGAGGTCGCCCGTAGCTGCAGCGACCGCTGCACCCGGGAGACCGTCGAGATCACCAGGATGCCGATGATGAAGAGCGCAGCGATGCGGATGCCGTCCGGCCGCTCGATCACGTTGGCGATGGTCGTGTAGAGGAAGACGAGCGACACGATAGCGAACCCGACGGTGCGCTTGCGCTGCTTCTTGTGCAGCGCCGACAGCGTCACCGCGACGGATGCCGAGGTGATCAGCACGAGCACGCCGGTCGCGTAGGCACCACCCTGGGCATCCACGTTGGCCTGGAACACGATCGTGATGATGAAGGCGATCGTCGTGAACACGAGCACGAGGGGCCGTACTGCGCGGGCCCAGTTGGGCGCCATCCCGTAGCGGGGAAGGTAGCGCGGCACGAGGTTGAGCAGGCCGGCCATCGCGGACGCCCCGGCAAACCAGAGGATGCAGATCGTGGAGATGTCGTAGACGGTGCCGAAGATCGGTCCGAGGTATTCGTGCGCAAGGTAGGCGAGCGCTCGGCCGTTGGCCGGGCCGCCGGACTGGAACGCCTTCTGCGGGATGAGGATCGTGGTCACGAGGCTCGAGGTGATGAGGAAGACGCTCATGATGATGGCCGCGCTCGTGAGCAGGCGGTGGGCTCCCCGGATGCGTCCGACCGGCTTGGCATCCGTGTCAGTCGGATCCCCGGTGATCTGCGGCATCACCGCGACACCGGTCTCGAAGCCGGAGAGACCGAGGGCGAGCTTGGGGAACACGATGAGGGCGATGCCCACGATCACCAGCGGATTTCCGTGCTGGGTGTTCACGGCGGTCCACCAGTTGGTCACATCGATCGGGTGCACGAAGATCTGGCCGATAGAGACCAGGATCACGACCACGTTGAGGGCGAGGTACACCGCCACGAGCACGACGGCGATGCCGATCGCCTCCCGGAATCCGCGGAGGAAGACAATGCCGAGCAACGCGACGAGCAGCAGGGTGATCAGCACTTCGTTGCCATGGAACCAGGAGGGGGCGAAGGGATTCTCGATGGCGTGAGCCGAGGCATCCGCCGCGGAGAGGGTGATGGTGATCATGAAATCGGTGGCGGCGAAGCCGAGCAGCACAAGCACGAAGAGCTTGCCGGTCCACCAGGGCAGCAGGCGCTCGAGCATGGCGATCGAGCCGGAGCCGCGGAAACTCTCGCGGGCAACCCGACGGTAGACCGGCAGGGCGCCGAAGAGGGTGAGCGCCACGAGCACGATGGTGGCGAAGGGGGAGAGCAGCCCGGCCGCGACGGCCGCGATGGCCGGCTGGTACCCGAGGGTGGAGAAGTAGTCCACACCGGTGAGGCACATCACCCGCCACCAGGAGTGGGTCTTCTCGGCGACCTTGGCGTGGGGACCCTGGTGCGATCCGGATCGATCGGTCAGTCCCTGCAACATCCAGCTGCGGAAAGATCCGGATCTCCGCAGCGGTCCCGTCGTCGTGGCCATGAGCACCAATCCCCTCGGAGGTCGACCCTCGTCGTCCAGAATATCTGCCCCGCGCGCGGAATCTCACCCGATCAGGAGCGGGAATCGCTCAGATCGTGAGCAGCGAGTTCACCCGGCGGTCGGGCAGTTTGTCGGTGCCGTGCAGCGCGCCGAGCTCGAGCACCACGCTGATGCCCGCAACGGTCCAGCCCGCCCGCTCGGCGAGGCGGCAGCTGGCGGCCAGCGTGCCCCCGGTGGCGAGCACGTCGTCGAGCAGCAGCACGCGGGTGCCGGGGGCGAGCTCGTCGGGATGCACCTCGAGGGTCGCCGTGCCGTACTCGAGCTCGTAGTCCTCGGTGATCACCGGTCGCGGCAGTTTGCCCGGCTTGCGGATCATCACGCAGCCGAGCCCCGTGGCGTAGGCGGCTCCGGCGGCGAGCACGAAGCCCCGCGCCTCCATGCCGGCCAGGGCATCGAACTCTCCCTCGAAAGGCTCGAGGAGCGCATCGATCACGCTGGTGTAGGCGGGTCCGTCGGCGAACACCGGGCTCAGGTCGCGGAAGACGATCCCGGGGGAGGGGAAGTCGACGACAACCCGGCTCAGACGTTCTATCGCTTCGCGGGCGGCGTGCGACATCCGTTCTCCTTCGTCATGGGTGCATCGTCGGTGGGACTGTGCCGACAGTGAAGCCTGTCATGGCCCGCAGGCGACCGTCGGGGTTGGCTCGGAGTGTGCTCCGAACCCGCTGGGAGCAAAGCCACCGCGGTTATAGTTATGAGGTCCTGCGGTTCGCCGCTTCGCAGCATCTTTGCTCTCGAGAGAACAATCATGGAAACCCTTATCGTCGTCGGCATCATCGTCGTACTCGTCGTCATCATCGGCATCTACCTGTGGTCGACCTACAACGGTCTCGTGCGCCTCAACGTGCGCGTCGACGAGGCGTGGAGCGACATTACCGTGCAGCTCAAGCGCCGTGCCGACCTGCTTCCCAATCTCATCGAGACGGTGAAGGGGTACGCGGCCCACGAGTCCGGTGTCTTCGAGGCCGTGACCAAGGCCCGCGCCGAGTCCATCAGCGCCTCCACGCCAGCGGATGCGGCGGTCGCCGAGAACCACGTGCAGAGCGCCCTGAAGAGCATCTTCGCCGTCGCAGAGGCTTACCCGCAGCTCCAGGCCAGCCAGAACTACCTGCAGCTTCAGGGCGAGCTCGTCGACACCGAAGACAAGATCCAGGCTTCGCGCCGTTTCTACAACGGCGGCGTGCGGGAGCTCAACACCAAGATCAAGACCTTCCCGAACACCCTCTTCGTGCGCGGCCTCGGCTTCACCGAGCGCGATTTCTTCGAGGTGGCAGACTCCGCAGCCATCGCGGAGCCGCCTCGCGTCCAGTTCTGATCGCGGCGCGAAGCGCCCGTGATCAGGTCGAGTAGCGAGCGCCAGCGAGCGTGTCGAGACCTCTCCCATGCCGACTCCGTGAACTGAGCCATCCATGTATCGCGCAATAGCGAAGAACAAACGCAACACCGTCTTCATCATCCTGCTGTTCCTGCTGATCATCGGCGGGCTCGGCGCACTCGCGGCCTACGTGTACAACAGTCCGTCGATTGCGGTCACCGTGATCGTGATCGCAGTGGGATATGCCGCAATCCAGTACTTCGCGGCCTCGCGGCTGGCGATCTCGATCTCGGGTGGCCAGGAGATCCAGAAGGCCGACAATCCGCGGCTGTACCGCATCGTCGAGAACCTGTCGATCACCGACGGCCTTCCGATGCCGAAGGTGTACATCATCAACGATCCGGCCCCGAATGCCTTCGCCACCGGGCGGGACCCCCAGCATGCCTACGTCGCCGCAACCACGGGCCTCCTCGACCTGATGGACGATTCCGAGCTCGAGGGCGTGATGGCTCACGAGATGGGTCATGTGCAGAACTACGACACCCGGGTCTCGATGATCGTGTTCGGGCTCGTCGTCGCGATCGGCTTCATCGCCGACCTCTTTCTGCGCTTCGCCTTCTTCGGAGGCGGCCGCGGCAATGACCGCAACGGAGGAGGCGGCGGGGGCAACCCCATCGTCATCGTCTTCGGACTCGCCGCCATGATCGTCGCGCCCCTCGTCGCCGCCGGTGTGCAGGCGGCGATCTCGCGCCAGCGGGAGTACCTGGCCGACGCGACAAGCGCGATGACGACAAGGAACCCGGAGGCCCTCGCGAGCGCCCTGGAGAAGCTCGGGCAGTACGGCCGCCCGATGCGCAAGCAGAACTCCTCGATGGCGCACCTGTGGATCTCCGACCCGACCAAGCCCGGCTTCATGAGCCGCCTGTTCAGCACTCATCCCCCGATCGAGGACCGGGTCGCCCGGCTCCACAAGATCGGCGGGGAGTTCTAGCAGCCCCGACGGGGCCTTCTCGTTCTCCACGGATCCTCCCGCATCTCTGCCGCCGTGAGTGACACTCGCGCCTGCAATTGCGGTCGCGCGTGTCACTCACCGGCGCGCTGGCATGGCGTGGCGTGAGCTGGCGTGGAGCGGCGTGGCGTGAGCTATTCCACGACCGACGGAGCGTGCACGCCGAGCTCCGCGGCCAGGGCGGGGGCGAGGTCGCCCCTCGCCATGACCTCGATGCGTTCGAGCCCCTGCCAGGCGGCGGTCTCGTGAAGCAGGAAGGCGAGTCTCGCGGCCGTCTCGGGCGGGGCATCCGGCTCGGTCCAGGCCGATTGCACCCGCAGCACGCGGTCCTTGCGATCGTTCTTGAGATCCACGCGACCCACCAGCCGGTCGTCGATGAGCAGCGGCAGCGTGTAATAGCCGAACACGCGCTTGTCGGCTGGCGTGTAGATCTCGATCCGGTAGTGGAACCCGAACATCCGCTCCGCTCGCGTGCGCTCCCAGACCACCGGGTCGAAGGGCGAGAGCAGCGCCGTCGCGTCGATGCGACGGGGGATGCGGGCATCGCGATGCAGGAAGGCCGGCCGGTTCCAGCCCGGCACCGTCACCGGCTCCAGCTCCCCGGCATCCACGAGATCCTGCAGTGCGGCGCGGGCGGGCTCGGTCTTGATGCGGTAGTAGTCGGCGAAATCGGTGAGGGTGCCGATGCCGTGCGCGCGGGCGGAGCGCCGCATCAGCTCGCGGATGGCGTCGCTCGGGGAGACCTCCTTCTCGAACACCTCGGTGGGCAGCGCCGTCGATGCCAGGGCGTAGCGGCGCTCGAATCGGGTACGACCGGCAGACACCGCCTCGCCAAAGCGGAAGAGCCATTCCAGCCCCGTCTTGACCTCCGACCAGCCCCACCAGCCGCCGGCCCCCTTGCCGGTGTCGTGCTCGATCTCGCTCGCAGCGACCGGCCCGCGGGCGGCGAGCTCCGCGCGGAGCCAGTCGAGCATCGCCGTGTTGTCGGCAACCCAACTGCCGGATGCCGAGTACTTCTGCCGCATGGCGTCCATCCGCCAGCGGAACAGCGGCCACTCCTCCACGGGGATCAGCGCGGCCTCGTGCGCCCAGTACTCGACGAACCGGGTCTTGCGGCCGAAGGTGATTCGATCGAGGCCGGACTTGTCGTACGCCCCCAGCCGCGCGAAGAGCGGCAGATAGTGGCTGCGCTCGAAGACGTTGACGGAATCGAGCTGCAGCAGGCCGAGCCGGTCGATCGTGCTGTTCAGCTGACGGATGCCCGGATCCGCCGGGCGCGCGCGCCCGAAGCCCTGCGCGGCGAGAGCGATGCGGCGGGCCTGCGCTGGAGAAAGGGAAGCGGGCGTCACCCGACGACCCTATCCAGGGCAGCCGACCTTCGCGCCGCAATCCCGATTCTGGGCCGAAGCCTTCCGGTGCGGTGTTTGTCTGTCGTAGGGTCGTCGTTAGCCTGCCGTTCACGGACGGTACCCATGGCGGACAGTGTTGTTGCCTAGCCTCCCAAAAGGTCGTGGCGGTACCCACTGTCTGCTCACAGCGCAGGCGGCCGAGCGGCTCAATGGAGGAACAGTGTTCAACAGGCGCACCATCGTCGGAATCGCAGCAGTCGCCGCGATCACCATCTCTCTCAGCGCGTGCTCGAGCACGCCGACGCCGGCGTCGTCCGGCGCCGCGGACGCGAAGACCGCAACGAGCGTGTCGGCATTCGGCGACATGGCCGGCCTTGTGAAGGCCGCCAACAAGGAGGGCGCACTCAATGTGATCGCCCTTCCCGACAACTGGGCGAACTACGGCAAGATCATCGCCGCGTTCAAGAAGAAGTACCCCAAGATCACGGTGAACTCGGCGAATCCCGACGGCTCGAGTGCCGAGGAGATCAAGGCCGCCGACGACCTCGCCGGCCAGGACACGGCCCCGGATGTCTTCGACATCGGCCCGGCCGTCGCGCTCGCCAGCACGGCCAAGTTCGCGCCATACAAGGTGGCGACCTGGGACGACGTTCCCGCCGCCAACAAGGAGAAGACCGGCCTCTGGGTCAACGACTACACGGGCCTGATGTCGGTCGGTTACGACTCCAAGGTGATCAAGACGGCACCGAAGAAGCTCTCCGACCTGCTGGGAAGCGCCTACAAGGGCAAGGTCGCCATCAACGGCGATCCGACGCAGGCCGGCGCGGCCTTCGCCGCCGTCGGACTCGCGGCCATCCAGAACGGTGGCTCCGCCGACGATTTCCAGCCGGGCATCGACTTCTTCCAGAAGCTGAGCAAGGCGGGCAACTTCCTCACCCTCGACCCGACTCCGGCCACGATCGCCTCCGGTGAGACCCCGGTCGTCTTCGACTGGAGCTACAACAACCTGGCCCAGGCCGCGACAACGCCCAACTGGAAGACCGTCGTCTTCCCGGGAAGCGCCTATGGAAGCTACTACAACCAGGCAATCAACAAGGATGCCCCGCACCCGGCCGCAGCCCGCCTCTGGGAAGAGTTCGTCTACAGCCCCACTGTGCAGAACCTGTACCTGGCCGCCGGTGCGTTCCCGGTGCAGATCGCCGCGATGGACAAGGCCGGCACGACCGACAAGAAGGCGCAGGCAGTCGCCGGCAAGATGCCCTCCGAGTTCGTTTCGCCGACCGATGCCCAGACCACCACCGCGGGAGCACTCCTGACCGCGAAGTGGGCCGCGGCGATCAGCCAGTAGACCCGAACAGACCGGGTCACCGTCATCGCCATCTCCACCGCGAGCACCACCACAGAGACGAGCCGTCCGCGCCCCGCGCGGCGGCTCGCCTCCGTGCGCCCCTCCGTGCTCGGTCTCGCGCCTTTCGCCCTCTACGTGCTGCTGTTCCTGGCCATCCCCACAGTTCTCGCGGTGCTCTCCGGGCTCTTCGACGCACAGGGCAGGTTCACGACAGCCAATCTCGCGGCGCTCTTCGCACCCGACATCCTCAAGACCTTCGCCAGTTCGTTCTGGGTCTCCGCCGTCACGGCGATAGTGGGGGCCGTCGTCGGAGCGCTTGTCTGCTACGCCCTCCTCGGAACGAAGCCGCAGGGTGCCTTGCGGTCGATGGTCGACTCGGCGTCGAGCGTGCTCGCCCAGTTCGGCGGCGTGATGCTCGCCTTCGCGTTCATCGCGACCATCGGCATCCAGGGGTTCGTCACCGTGTTCCTCAAGGGGCTCGGCGTCGACATCTTCGCCGACGGGGTCTGGCTCTACCAGGTGCCGGGGCTGCTGCTTCCCTACATCTACTTCCAGGTGCCGCTCATGATCATCACCTTCATGCCGGCGCTCGAGGGGCTCAAGCCGCAGTGGGCCGAAGCGAACGCGACGCTCGGCGGCACCCGGCTCACTTACTGGGTGCGCATCGCGGGTCCGGTGCTCGCCCCCTCGTTCCTCGGAAGCCTGTTGCTGTTGTTCGCCAACGCTTTCTCGTCGTATGCCACCGCCGCAGCCCTGATCAGCCAGGGTGCCCAGATCGTGCCGCTGCAGATCCGCGCCGCCCTGATCAGCGAGACGGTGCTCGGTCGAAGCAACATGGCCGGCGCCCTCGCGCTCGGCATGATCGTGATCATGATCGTGCTGATGTGGGGCTATTCGGCGCTGCAGTCCCGCACCACGAGGTGGCAGCAGTGAGCGGAGTGCGCCCGGTCGGCGCCGCCCCGGGGCCGGTCGCCCGCACCGTCATCCTCGCTGTCGTCGGCATCGTGTTCGCCATCCCGATTCTCGCGATGCTCGAGTTCAGCTTCCGCAACCTCGCCGGGGGCTACACGATCGCCCACTGGGCCGGCGTCTTCTCTCCGACCGCCACCGTCACCTACGCCGCGGTCTTCACCGGGCTCGGCAATTCACTGCTGCTCGCCGTCGTGACCGTCGTGATCATCCTGGTGATCCTGCTTCCCACGATGATCCTCGTGCAACTTCAGTTTCCGCGGCTCCGTCGCGTACTCGAGTTCGTCTGCATCATCCCGATCACGGTGCCCGCCATCGTGATGGTGGTCGGCCTTGCGCCCGTGTACTCCGTGGTGGCGCGGCTCGCGGGATCCTCGATCTGGACGCTCGCCTTCGCCTACGGCGTGACGGTTCTGCCCTACGCCTACCGTGCCATCCAGTCCAACCTCAGCGCGGTGGATGTCGTCACCCTGTCCGAGGCGGCGCGCTCGCTCGGAGCGGGGTGGGGCAATGTGCTCTGGCGGGTGATCCTGCCGAACCTCCGGCGGGGCATCCTCGCCGCTGCCTTCATCACCGTTGCGGTGGTGCTCGGTGAGTTCACCATCGCGTCGCTGCTCAACCGCGTGAACCTCCAGACCGCGCTGGTGCAGGTCTCGAAGAGCGATCCTTTCGTCGCAGTCATCTTCTCGCTGCTCGCCCTCGCCTTCGCGTTCGTACTGCTCCTGCTCATCGGGCGCCTCGCGGCGGACCGCTCCACCCGCTCCCTCTCTCCCCGCGCCCAGAAGAAGGCCTCATGACCCCCTCGCCCACCGGCAGCGCCGGCGCCACCGTCGAACTCATCGACGTCGTCAAGGACTACGCCGGACATCGCGCCCTCACCGGGGTGAACCTCTCGGTGCGTCCGGGCGAGTTCGTCGCGTTGCTCGGCCCGTCGGGCTGCGGCAAGACCACCGCCCTCCGCGCCCTCTCCGGCCTCGAGCAGGTGGACGGCGGCAGCATCCTGATCGACGGGGTCGACGTCGTCGACGTGCCCGTGAACAAGCGCGACATCGGCATGGTGTTCCAGTCGTACTCCCTCTTCCCGCACCTCACGTCGATCGAGAACGTGGAGTTCGGGCTCCGGATGCGCAAAGTGCCGGCGTCAGACCGCCGCGCCCGCGCGGCGGAAGCACTCGAGCTCGTGGGGCTCGGCAGCCTCGCGGGCCGATACGCCCACCAGCTCTCGGGTGGGCAGCAGCAGCGCATCGCGCTCGCCCGCGCCCTCGTCACGCGTCCTCGAGTGCTGCTGCTCGATGAGCCGCTCTCGGCGCTCGACGCGAAGGTGCGCGTGCAGCTGCGCGACGAGATCCGCCGTATCCAGACCGAGCTCGGCATCACCACGCTCTTCGTCACCCACGATCAGGAGGAGGCGCTGGCCGTCGCCGACAGGGTGGCGGTGATGCGCGACGGCAACATCGAGCAGATCGGCACCCCCGAGGAGCTCTACACGATGCCGGCGACACCCTTCGTGGCGGCATTCGTCGGGCTCAGCAACCGGATGCCCGCGGCCCTGGCGAACGGGCGCGTCACCCTTCACGGCGAGACCCTCGCGGTGCTCGGGACCCCGCCGGCTAACGGACCGGTGCTCGCCTTCGTGCGACCGGAAGACCTGCTTCTGGTGAGCAGTGCCTCCGAGGGGAGCATCGCCGCCGTGGTGATCTCCACGAGCTTTCTCGGCTCCCTGCGCCGCACTCAGCTTTCGCTCGAGGACGGCACCGTGGTTTCCGTGCAGCACGACGTGTCAGAGCGTCCAGAGCCCGGTGAAACCGTCGGTGTCCGCCTGCGCGGCAACGCCGTCTCGGTGAGTGTCGTCGACGCCTGAATCGCATTCCCAAGAGTGCATGTAACCCGGCATAGACTGACCCGATGACGATCGGAAGACGTAAAACCGCGCCGGCACCGCTCGCTGCGATCGAGGCGGCAACGGCAAAGCAACAGGCCGATTCCACGCTTCCCGTCGGTATCCGCATCGCGGGTGCCTGGTCTTGGCGAGTGCTCGTCATCGCCGCCGTCATCACCCTCTTCATCTATCTCGTGATCACGCTGCGCGAGATCGTCGTGCCCTTCATGGTCGCGATCCTGCTCGCGGCGCTTCTCGTGCCGCTGGTGCAGTTCCTCGTGCGGCATCGCTGGCCCAAGTGGCTGGCCGTCGCCGTGGCCGAGATCGGTCTGATCGCCGTAGTCGCCGGCCTCGTCGTGCTCGTCGTGCTCCAGGTGCGCAGCGGATTCCCCGACCTGCAGAAGCAGAGCGTCGAGGCCTACGACAACTTCAAGCAGTACCTCCTCGACTCCCCGCTCCACTTGACCAATTCGGACATCAACGGGTACCTCGGCCAGGCTTGGACCGCGATCCAGAAAGACAGCCAGGCCCTGGTCTCGGGAGCGGTGACCTTCGGTACGACCGCCGGCCACGTCCTCGCCGGGATGCTGCTCACGCTCTTCGCCACGCTCTTCATGCTCATCGACGGCAAGGGCATCTGGGCCTGGGTGGTCCGGCTGTTCCCGAGGAAGGCGCGGCAGGCCATCGACGGCTCCGGCAGGGCGGGATGGGTCACGCTCACCAACTTCGTGCGCGTGCAGATCTTCGTCGCATTCGTCGACGCCGTCGGAATCGGACTCGGGGCCTGGATCATCGGTCTGTTCTTCGGCGGTTTCCCGCTGGTGATCCCGATCACCATCGCGGTCTTCCTCGGGTCGTTCATCCCCGTCGTCGGGGCGTTGTTCTCCGGAGTGCTCGCGATCTTCATCGCACTCGTCTACCTCAATCCGTTCGCGGCCCTGCTGATGCTCGCCGTCGTGATCGCCGTTCAGCAGATCGAGGGGCACGTTCTGCAGCCCTTCATCATGGGAACGGCGGTCAAGGTGCATCCGCTCGCCGTCGTCTTCGCGGTCGCCGCCGGGGGATTCCTCGCCGGCATCCCGGGTGCACTCTTCGCCGTTCCGGTCATCGCCACCCTCAATGTGATGGTCAACTACGTGGCGAGCGGCCGCTGGCGAACGACATCCGACCCGACCCTGAGACAGGCGGTGAGCCCCGCCCCGGGTACCCGCGCGGAGACGAATGCCTGAACTGACTCTCGCGGGCCCGACCCTCGCCGACTTCGAGTCTGCGCGGGCGGTGGTCTCGCGCGTCGCGGAGATCACGCCGATGGAGAGTTCGCGTTACCTCAGTGAGCTGCTGGGGTCACCTGTGCACCTCAAGTGTGAGAACCTCCAGCGCACCGGCTCCTACAAGATCCGGGGAGCGTACAACCGCATCTCGCGGCTCACCGACGAGGAGAAGTCCCACGGTGTGGTGGCCGCTTCCGCGGGTAACCACGCCCAGGGCGTCGCCTTCGCGGCCCGCGAGCTCGGCCTCTCCGCCACCATCTTCATGCCCGTCGGCGTCGCGCTGCCGAAGCTCCAGGCCACCCGCAACTACGGCGCCGAGGTCGTGCTGCGCGGACACGCGGTCGACGAGGCGCTTCGCCGGGCCGCGGAGTTCGCCGCCACCACCGGCGCCGTCTTCATCCCTCCCTTCGACCATCCGGATGTCGTCGCCGGCCAGGGCACGCTGGGTCTCGAGATGCTCGACCAGGTTCCCGATCTGCAGACCGTCATCGTGCCGATCGGCGGGGGCGGCCTCATCTCCGGGGTGGCCAGCGCACTCAAACAGAAGTTCGCGCTCCAGGGCCGCTCAGTGCGCATCATCGGTGTCCAGGCCGAGAACGCGGCGCCCTACCCGGTGTCGATCAAGAACGGCGTCTCAACCGCCATCACGATCCTGCCGACCATCGCCGACGGCATCGCTGTCAACAAGCCGGGCATCCTCAACTTCGAGATCATCAAAGACGCGGTCGACGAGATCATCACGGTGACCGACGACGATATTGCGCGCGCGATGCTCGTGTTGCTCGAGCGGGCCAAGCTCGTGGTCGAGCCCGCCGGGGCGGTCGCTGTGGCCGCGATCATGACGGGCCAGGTGACGGATGCGGGGGTCACCGTCGCCATCCTCAGCGGCGGCAACATCGATCCCCTCGTGATGGAGCGCGTGATCTCCCGCGGGCTCGCGGCATCCGATCGCTACCTCAAGCTGCGGCTGATGCTGCCCGACCGTCCGGGCCAGCTCGCCCGCATCGCGGAGCTCATCTCCGAGGCGAACGCCAACGTCGTCGAAGTGCTGCATACCCGGCACGGCCGCAACGCGCTCATCAGCGACGTGGAGATCGAGCTGAGCATCGAGACCCGCGGCCCGGAACACGTGCAGCGTGTTCTCGGCCACCTCATCGAAGCGGGATACGACCCCCGCGTCGACTTCTGAGGTTCCGCGCTCTTCCGCTCGTCGAATAGCACCCTCTAGGGCGGGTGTCGAGCCCCCCTACGGCAGGTACGTCTCGACCTTGTCGATCTGCACGGTGATCTCCTTGCCGTTCGGCGCGGTGTACGTCACCGTCTCGCCGACCGAATGGCCGAGGATCGCCGCACCGAGCGGGCTGCCTTCGCTGTAGACATCGAGGTCGCTGTCTTCGCCGACGATCTCCCGGCTGCCGAGCAGGAACACGCTCTCATCGCCGAGGATGCGCGCGCTCACGACGGTACCGGACTGCACGACGCCGGTGCTCTCGGGCGCGGCGCCGACTTTGGCGTGTCGCAGCAATTCGGTGAGCACCCGGATGCGGGCCTCCATCTTGCCCTGCTCTTCTTTGGCGGCGTGATATCCGCCGTTCTCCTTGAGGTCGCCCTCTTCGCGGGCGGACTCGATCTTCTTCGCGATCTCGGTGCGCCCGGTGGTCGACAGCTGGTCGAGCTCGGCGCTCCGGCGATCGAAGGCTTCCTGGGTCAGCCAGGTCTCAGTGGTCTCGGTAGACACGATGTGCTCCCTAAAAAACGCAAATGAGACCGGCCGTGGGGCCGGTCTCTGATCAGTAAGCCTCAGTTTAGGTCAGCCAGCACCGGTAGATCAAGCCGGTTACGCCCTGCTCCGAGCTCAACACCGTCTGGGTGTAGGAGGTCGTATAACGAGTGGATGCCGGCACTTTCACGATGCGCCAGCCCACGATCCCATGGGCTTCGTTCTGCACCTGGAGCGCGCAGCTCGCTGTCTTGCCCACTGGCATCGACACCTGGTAGCTGATGCTCACCGTGCGGGCGTCGACGATCGTCGACCCCTTGTCCTCGGCGTCGAGGGTGCCGCCGGTCTGGTCGAGCCCGGCCCAGAGCACCCAGGCCACGACGACGATCGCCGCGGCAGCGCCCGCCACGAGATAGATGAGGCGGTCGCGGCGCTTCTTCGCCGGGGTGCGCCCATACCGCGCGGCGATGCCCGCAGGCTCTGGCACCGCAGATGGGCGTGACTCGAGCACGCCCTCGTCGATCGGAGTCTCGTCGATCGCAGTCATGTCACCTCGGCTCTTATCACCAGCGTCGCACGCCTATTCTTGTAGTCCAAGGGTATCCGCCAATCCCTGCGTGTTCCCCACGCGCCCCTATACAAGGAGTTCGGTGACACAGCGCCTGCTTGCCGTGCACGCCCATCCCGACGACGAGTCGAGCAAGGGCGCCGCCACCTACGCCTACTACCGCAGCATCGGCACCGAGGTGCTCGTGGTGAGCTGCACCGGGGGAGAGCGGGGCGACATCCAGAACGAGGCCCTCGAGCCGAAGGCCATGGCGAACCGCGACATGGCAGGACTCCGGCGCATCGAGATGGCGGCCGCCCAGGCGGCCATCGGATTCGACCATCGTTGGCTCGGCTACCAGGATTCCGGCCTGCCCGAGAACGACGAGCCGGTGCCGGCGAACTCGTTCGCCGTCATCCCTCTGGAGATCTCGGCCGAGCCGCTCGTGAAGATCATTCGCGAGTTCCGGCCGCAGGTGCTGGTCACCTATGACGAGACGGGCGGATATCCGCACCCCGACCACATCCGCACCCACGAGATCTCCCTCTACGCCTTCGAGGCCGCGGCAGATGCCTCCCGTTACCCGGACGCCGGAGCGCCCTGGCAGGTCTCAAAGGTGTATTACGACCGCATCTTCAATGCCCCGCGCATCGAGGCGATGTACCAGTTCCTGCTCGCCAACGCTCCCGAGACCCCGCAACTGGCCCAGATGGAGGAGATCCGCGGCTGGATGAAGGATCGTCCCGACCTCACCACCACCCAGGTGCCGGTCGGCGAGTTCCTCGATGCCCGCGACCAGGCGTTGCGCGCCCACGCCAGCCAGGTCGCCCCGGACAGTGCCTTCTTCTTCTGGCCCAACGACCTCCAGCGTCGAGCCTGGCCCTGGGAAGACTTCCAGCTTGCGAAATCGCTCGTGGAGTCGCCCCTTCCCGAGACAGATCTCTTCGCGGGAATCGTGACCGAGGAGGTCAGCGTATGAACGGCCTGTACAGCGTGCTCATGACCAGCCCGGTGGTGACCGGTGCCGTCGTGTGGCTTGCGTCGACACCGACGCCGCAACCCAACTTCGACGAGAACTCGGTCACCCCCACCTGGGTCGGCTTCGCCGCGACCTTCGGAGTGGCTGCGGTAGTGGTGCTTCTGTGCATCGACATGGTGCGACGGGTGCGACGGGTGCGCTACCGCGGCGAGATCCGCGAACGCCTCGAGGCCGAGCGGGTCGCAGCCGAGGAGCAGTCCACCGACTGACACCTGTGCCGGTCGAGTAGGACCTGTGCCGGTCGAGTAGGACCTGTGCCGGTCGAGTGGCGAGCTCCAGCGAGCGTGTCGAGACCTTGTTGGCGGAGTCTCGACACGGCCGCGCGCGGCCTACTCGACCAGCGACGGTGGCTAGAACACCGGCGGGTTCGTCGCCACCAGGAAGATCGCCGTCCAGTGGCAGAGGAACGCGAGCAGTGTGAGCGCGTGGAAGATCTCGTGGAAGCCGAACACGCCCGGCACCGGATTCGGTCGTTTGAAGCCGTAGATGACCGCGCCGATCGTGTAGAACACGCCGCCGAGCAGGATGAGTGACATCATCAGCGCGTTGGCCTGGAAGAAGTCCACGATGAACGCGAGGGCCGCATAGCCGAGCAGCAGGTACAGCGGCACGTAGAGCCAGCGGGGTGCGCCGATCCAGAACACCCGGAATCCGATGCCGAGACCGGCCCCGATCCATACCAGCCACAGCAACAACACCGACTTGTCGTGCGGAAGGGCGAGAACGGTGATCGGTGTGTACGATCCGGCGATGAGCAGGAAGATGTTGGCGTGATCCATCCGCTTGAGCAATCGTTTCGTGCGATCGCTCCAGTTGATGCGGTGATAGAGCGCCGAGACGCCGAAGAGCAGCAGTGACGACAGCACGAACACCGCACTGGACACCTTGGCGGGAACGCCGTCGGCGAACACGATCAGCACGACGCCAAGCACGACCGCGACCGGGAATGTCACGGCGTGGATCCAGCCACGCCAGGTGGGCTTGCGAGCGAGGAGCTCTTCGCGGGTCAGCGCGCCGGCCGGTGACGGGGAATGGGCATCGAGCTCGTCATCGAGAAGGGGGATGTTGGGGAGGTCGGGACCGTCTTCTGCCTCGTCGAGCGCATCCTGATGGGGTTCCGTTGCCATGGAACCCGAGTTTACTTGCCGGGTACCGGCGCCTGACTGGGAGCACCCGGAGCCCGGTGCACTAGCGTATTGGTGTGGCACAGCGGGAAGTTCCCCTCGGACGAGGCATCCTCTACGGTCTGTATCAGAACCGTATCCGCCGCTTTCTTGCCACCCAGGAACTTCCCAAGCACATCGCGATGATCCTGGATGGCAACCGGCGCTGGGCGCGGCAGCGGCTGCTCGAGACGGCGGCGCACGGTCATCGTGCGGGGGCGGCGAAATTCCGGGAATTCCTGGTCTGGTGCGACGACCTCGGGATCGCGACCGCGACCCTCTACCTGCTGTCCACCGACAACCTCTCGGGACGCACGACGGAGGAGCTCGACGAACTGCTCCAGATCATCGCCGACCTCGCCGAGGACCTCTCGCACTTCCGCAACTGGCGGGTGCAGCACGTGGGTTCCGACGACGGCCTGCCGCCGCATCTGATCGAGGCGCTGAAGGCGGCGGAGAAGCGCACCTCGTCGAACACCGGTATGCACATCAACCTCGCGGTGGGCTACGGCGGCCGCCGGGAAATCGCCGATGCGATGCGCAGTATCGTCACCACCCACGAAGAGGGCGGCGGCACGCTCGACGCCCTCGCCGAGATCCTCACCCCCGAGCTGATCGGCGACCACCTCTACACCGGGGGACAGCCCGATCCGGACCTCGTCATCCGCACCTCGGGCGAGCAGCGCCTCAGCGACTTCATGCTGTGGCAGAGCGCGCACAGCGAGTTCTACTTCGTGGAGGCACTCGGCCCGGACCTGCGCGAGGTCGATTTCCTGCGGGCGCTGCGCGACTACGCTCGGCGCCAGCGCCGCTTCGGGAGCTGACGGATGACGACCATCGACGAATTCGCAGCCGGATTCACCGAAGAACCCGGCTACCTCAACTTCGCCTCGGTCGGGCCGCTCGGGCGTGCGGCGATCGAAGAAGAGCAGGCGCAGGTCGAGTTGCTGCGCCGGGCTCGATTCGGCAGTCTCGCCAGCCTCGAAGGGCAGGACGCGCGCGTGCGCGAGGCGGTGGGGCGGGTCATCGGATTCCCCTCCGACCGGGTCGTCTTCCAGCCGAACACGAGTACCGGGCTGATGCACGCGATGTTCGGTATCACGGGCGGGGTACTGCTGTCCGCGGCCGAATTCCCCTCTCTGCCGTTCGCCGCCGTTCGCGCGGCGGACTCGCTGTCGGTGCTGGCGCCCCACTGGCTCGCGACCGCCGGCGGCCCGGTCACCCCCGGCGTCATCCGCGACCAGCTCACCCCGAACGTCGTCGCGGTCGCCGTGAGCCTCGTCGACTTCCGCACCGGTTACCTCGCCGACATCGACGGGATCCGCCAGGTGATCGGGGACCGCTTGCTCATCGTCGACGCGATGCAGGGGTTCGGCGTCGTCGACGCACCCTTCGACGTGGCGGATGTGATCGCCAGCGGCGGGCAGAAATGGGCCCGCGCGGGCTGGGGCACCGGATTCCTCGCCCTCAGCGAGCGCGCCCTCGACCGCCTCACGCCCGTGTTCAGCGGCTTCAGCGCGACGGATGGCGCGGACCTGCCTCTCGACGAGGTACTGCCCCCCGCCACCGGAGCCGCGGCCTACAGCATCAGCAACCCGAGCCCGATCGACCAGGCCAGGTTCGCCGCCGCGCTCGAAGAGATCGCCGCGGTCGGTGTCCGCGCGATCGGCGCGCGCCTTGCCGAGAAGGTATCCCGCGTGATCGATCTCGCCGACGAGTATGCGGTGCCCGTGGCATCCTCCCGGGCCGAGAACGAGCGCGCGGGCATCGTCGTGCTCGAACCGGCAGCAGACCAGCTCACGATGCTCACCGCATCCCTCTTCAATCACGGGGTCACGGTGACCGTCCGGGGAGGCACAGTGCGCCTGAGTCCGCACGTCTCGACCGACGAGGACTCCTTCGACATGCTGCGCGGCGCCTTCACGAGCTACGCCTCCGCCATCACGGTCTGAGCTGCCTGACCCACGCGGAGACAAACGTTAATCTTCGCGTAACACGGCTCCGGGCGTGTCGGTTATGGCGGGGTCCGACCGCGGACGTAGCGTACGAACTATCAG
This sequence comes from Lacisediminihabitans sp. FW035, assembly GCF_054880895.1. Lineage (NCBI taxonomy): Bacteria > Bacillati > Actinomycetota > Actinomycetes > Micrococcales > Microbacteriaceae > Lacisediminihabitans > Lacisediminihabitans sp. FW035. Next base: position 2,920,363 of record NZ_CM142187.1, on the reverse strand, counting down.
GTATGGCACCTGATCGAGACGGCCACGCAAGTTCGTCTCGAAACGTGTAGTGGCCGTCACGAGGACTAGTTCCGGATGCTGACAAGCATCCGGGGATGGAGCTCACGTGGCCGCTTTCGACAAGACCAGCCCCGCACGCCGTTCTCAGAGTGATGGGGCGACAGGCACAGGCGCCAAGCAGGCCGAGCGCACCTACGTGCTCGACACCTCGGTGTTGCTGTCTGATCCGAAAGCCATCTTCCGCTTCTCTGAACACGCGGTGGTGCTTCCGGTGGTCGTGATCTCGGAGCTCGAAGGCAAACGGAACGATCCGGAGATCGGGTACTTCGCACGCCAGGCGCTGCGCAACCTCGATGAACTGCGGGTGCAGCACGAGAGGCTCGACTTCCCGATCTCGGTGGGGGATGGCGGATCGTTGCGGGTCGAACTCAACCACTCCAACATGTCGGTGCTTCCCTCCGGACTGCAGCTCAACGACAACGACTCGCGCATCCTCGCCGTCGCGCTCAACCTGTCGAACGACGGCCTGGATGTCACGGTGGTGTCCAAGGACCTCCCGCTGCGGGTGAAGGCGGCGTCGATCGGCCTCGCTGCCGAGGAGTACCGCGCGGAACTCGCGGTCGACTCGGGCTGGACGGGCATGGAGGACGTCACCCTCGGCTCCGAGCAGATGGCGAAGCTCTACGACACCGAGAAGCTCAGCACCCGCCAGATCGGTGACACCCCGATCAACACCGGTCTCGTCATCCACTCCGATCGCGGTTCGGCGCTCGGCCGGGTCACCGCCCGAGGAGAGATGCGGCTCGTGCGCGGAGACCGCGACATCTTCGGGCTGCACGGTCGATCGGCGGAACAGCGTCTCGCCATTGACATGCTGCTCGACCCGGAGATCGGAATCGTCTCGCTCGGCGGCCGCGCCGGCACCGGCAAGTCTGCGCTCGCGCTGTGCGCGGGGCTCGAAGCGGTGCTCGAGAAGCAGCAGCACAAGAAGATCATGGTCTTCCGCCCGCTCTACGCCGTCGGAGGCCAGGAACTCGGCTTCCTGCCGGGGGATGCCTCGGAGAAGATGAACCCGTGGGCCCAGGCGGTGTTCGACACCCTCGGCTCGGTCGTCTCCCAGAACGTGCTCGACGAGGTGGTGGAGCGCGGGATGCTCGAGGTGCTCCCCCTCACCCACATCCGTGGCCGCTCGCTGCACGATGCCTTCGTGATCGTCGACGAGGCGCAGTCCCTCGAGCGCAACGTGCTGCTCACGGTGCTGAGCCGTATCGGGCAGAACTCCCGGGTGGTGCTCACCCACGATGTCGCCCAGCGCGACAACCTCCGGGTCGGTCGGCACGACGGGGTGGCCTCGGTGATCGAGACGCTCAAGGGACACTCGCTCTTCGGCCACATCACGCTCACGCGGTCGGAACGATCCGCGATCGCGGCCCTCGTGACCGAGATGCTGGAATCGAACGAATTGGCCTGATCGGAACGATCGCCGGCACGACGACGCGGGGTAGACAGCTTAGGCTCTAAGGGTGAACCTGCCCCTCGTCGTCGTGCTCGGCGGGCTCACGATCCTCACACTCTGGGGATTCGCGGCCCCCCGCTCCCAATGGCGTGTGCTCACAGGGTGGAGCCACCGGGACTCGTCCCGGGACGAACCGGGAGCCGTGATCGTCGGCATCCATCGTCTCGTCGCCGGCATCGCGCTCGCGGGCCTTGCGGTCGGCGGCGCATCCGTCGTGGGCGGGCTCATCGACCCCTCCGGGCAGGCGAGCGAGCGCACGATCACCGACCCGGTGCGACTGCTCTGGGGCACGCCGGATCCCACGGTTGTCAATCGCGTCTTCGTGCCGGTGACGGTCGCTCCGGCGGGCCTGGTGCGAGAGCAGGCCGTGCGCTACCAGGCAGTGAGCGCGAAGACCCGCAGCCCCGGCTACCTCTTCAGTCTGAATACATATTCTCGGCCACACCCCAGCGCCACGGATGGGTATCTCGGCGCCTATCCGGCCGTCGGGCTTTCCGCCCTCGACACCGCCGACATCGTCGTGCAGGTGCGCGCGGATCGTCGCTGCACCCCGCAGCAGGTGCTCGTGGTCGAGTCCGGCACCGCCATCGTGATCGCCGTCTACTACGGTCGTCCGGTGGGCGAATCCCTCGACGCGAAGGCGCTCGCCGCGCCCTGCGACCCGAAGGCGTCCGGCGACAAGTCTTCGTCGGTGCTGATCCCGATCGACCTGACCGCCCCCGTCGCCAAGCGCGCCGTGGTCAACCTCGAGGGAACGCCGATCTCTCGGGCGGACTCGAACTAGGCGGTACGAACCGGGCTGGCCGGCGCTACGCGCGAGCGGGCGGCCGGGTCATCGAGAGCACATCGAGAGCACCATCGAGGAGTTCGAGGCTCACCTCGCCGCGCTCGACGAACCCGAGGTCGATCACGGACTCGCGCACGGTGATGGACTTCGCCACCGCGTTCTTCGCCACCTTCGCGGCGGCCTCATAGCCGATGACCCGGTTGAGAGGTGTCACGATCGAGGGCGAGGACTCGGCGAGGGCACGCGCGTGATCGATGTTCGCCGTGAGGCCGTCCACCGTCTTGTCCGCGAGCGCGACACTCGAGTTTGCGAGCAGCCGGATCGACTCGAGCAGTGCGGTTCCCATCACCGGGATCGCCACGTTGAGTTCGAAGGATCCGGAGGCGCCCGCCCATGCGATCGTCGCGTCGTTGCCGATCACGCGCGCAGCCACCATGAGTACGGCCTCGGGAATCACCGGGTTGACCTTGCCCGGCATGATCGACGAACCGGGCTGGAGGTCGGGGATGTTGAGCTCGCCGAGACCGGTGTTCGGGCCGGAGCCCATCCAACGCAGGTCGTTGCAGATCTTGGTGAGGCTCACCGCGATCACGCGGAGGGCTCCGGATGCCTCGACCAGCCCGTCACGGGCACCCTGGGCCTCGAAGTGGTCTCGCGCCTCGGTGAGGGGCAGGCCGGAATCCGTGGCCAGCAGTTCGATGACCTTCTGCGAGAACCCTGCCGGCGTGTTGATCCCGGTGCCGACGGCCGTGCCGCCGAGCGGAACCTCCGCGACTCGCACAATGGTGGACTGCACCCTTTCGATGCCGTAGCGTACCTGCGCCGCGTAGCCGGAGAACTCCTGGCCGAGTGTCACCGGAGTGGCATCCATCAGGTGGGTGCGGCCGGATTTGACCACGGTCTTCCACAGTTCGGCCTTCGCCTCGAGCGCGGTCGCGAGGTGATCGAGCGCGGGAACGAGGTCGCCGAGAAGCGCCCCAGTAACGGCCACGTGAACGGAGGTGGGGAAGACGTCGTTGGAGGATTGCGAGGCGTTGACATGGTCGTTCGGGTGCACCGGGGCGCCGGCGAACTTCGTGGCGAGGGTTGCGAGCACCTCGTTGATGTTCATGTTGGAGGAGGTGCCGCTGCCGGTCTGGTAGGTGTCCACCGGGAACTGGTCGTGGTGTCGACCGGCGATCAGCTCGTCGGCCGCGAGCACGACTGCCTGCGACACCGGAGCCTCGAGGATGCCGAGCTCGAGGTTGACGATCGCGGCGGCCTTTTTGATGCGCGCGAGGGCGACGATCTGGGCCGGCTCGAGTCCGCTGCCCGAGATGGGGAAGTTCTCGACCGCGCGCTGGGTCTGGGCACCGTAGAGGGCGGATACCGGCACGCGGACTTCGCCCATCGTGTCGTGCTCGATGCGGTAGTCGGATTCAGTCACGGCGATGTGCGTCCCTTGCTGTTGTGGTGAGGTGGTCGGGGCCTTAGACGGTGCCGACGATGATGTCGGGAACGGCCGTTCCTTCGAGCAGCCGGTAGTTCGCGCCGACGATAGCCAGCGTACCGGCGGCGATTGCGTCGCTGATCAATTCGGACGTCTCGAGCAGTTCGGCCACGGTGTCCCGCAGGTGCTCCCGACCGACCTCGGTCGAATCAGGGAGCACTGTCTCGTCTGCTCCGTCCGCGACCGACTTCGCGCTCACCCGCTTCACTGCCGGGATGATCTTCTCGATCAGCTGGTGGATGTGCGGTGGCAGGGCAGGGGCATCCGCTGCCTGGGAGTCGATGGCGGCCCGAACCGCCCCGCATTCGTCGTGGCCGAGCACCACGATCAGCGGCACGTGGAGAACGGCGACGGCGTATTCGAGGGAGCCGATCACGGAATCCGAGATGATCTGCCCGGCGTTGCGCACGACGAACAGGTCGCCGAGGCCCTTGTCGAAGATGATCTCCGCTGCGAGTCGGGAGTCGCTGCAGCCGAAGAGGGCGGCGTGGGGCGTCTGTTTGGCCACCAGCTGCTCGCGGCGTTCGACATCCTGCCGCGGATGGCTCGGCTCACCCTCGACGAAGCGCCGGTTGCCACGGCTCATCTGCGCCCACGCCTGAGCGGGAGTGCGGTGCGCGATGGTGGGTTCGATCGATTGCCCTGCTGCCTGCGTCATCCGTTGCCTCCGTCGAGTTGGGCGGCGATCGCCGCGGCGAGAGTGTCGAATTCTGTGCGCGATGCCGTGCCGTGCAGCACGATACTGCTCGACCCGATCACCGTGGTGAGGGAGTAGGCGTAGTTGCCGGGATCCTGGTCGGTGCGGCGGTCGTAGACCATCCAGTCGAGGCCACCGATCGAGGTCGTGCCGGTGGAGCGCTTGTTCTGGAGCTCATTCGCGACCCAGGTGGGATTTGCGTCGATGCCCTGCACGAGTCCGATGTACTGGGTGGAAGGGGTGATGAAGCCGACGCTCCAGGCGACGACGGAGTCGGAGCCGGTCGTGAGGCCGTCGTCGTTGGCGCTCCAGCCCTTCGGCAGGGGAGGGGCGGCGAGGGTCTGGCCGACCTGCGACTGCGAGTCCGCGGCGTCGGCCCGGTAGTCCACCGCCTGGCGCGGCGCGCCATCCGGGCGCACCACTACGAGCACGAGCGCCAGCACGACGGCGAGCGACGCGAGCAGGGCCAGCACGAGGTTTCGAAGGGTCTGGTTCGCGCGGTGCTTGCGGGAGTTCTCCGCCTTGCGCGCTGCGGTCTCCTCCGGAGTCTCGGGTCGCCCGAGCTCCGCGACGATGCGCGGCGGGCGATTCGGTGACGCTGCCATGATCTCCACGGGGCTAGGGGCGGGATTGGGATGGTGGGAGGGCTCAGGAGGTGGGATCTGTGCCGGCCGCGGAGCGGGCAGCATCGAGACGGGCCTTCGCTCCGATGAGCCACTCTTCGCAGCGACGGGCGAGGGCTTCGCCCCGCTCCCAGAGGGCGAGCGACTGTTCGAGGGTCGACGATCCCTGCTCGAGCTCGTTCACGACCCGGATCAGTTCGTCGCGCGCCTGCTCGTACGACAGCTCCGCGACGCTGGCGGTCGAGGATGGCGCTGCGGCGGACGGAGCAGGGGAGGTGGAGGGGGAGGATGCCACGGCCACGATTCTACCCGGCCTCGCTGGCGGTCTCCGGCGGAGCGGTGACCGTCGCGGAAGCCGAGCCGTCGGCGAGGGTGAGGAGGAGGGGAGTGCCGGGGACGGCATCCGCGGAGCTTCTGAGCACGGCCCCGCCGGGCAGCTGGGCGATGGCGTAGCCGCGGTCGAGGGTGCGCTGCGGGGAGAGCGCACGAAGCTGCGACCGGAGGTCGACCACACTCGTGTGGGAACGCTCGAGCAGGCGTTCGATGAGTTCGGCGCTGCGCTCGACGTAGCGACCGAGCTCTTCGGCCCGGGAGTCGACGATCCAGGCGGAGGCGGCAAGCACCGGCCGGGTCCGCAGCTGTTCGAGCCTGTCGATCTCGGTGCGAACGTGGGCGGTCATGCGATTGCCGATGCGCGCGCGGGCCTGCTGAACGCGGGCGAGCTCGTCCGCGACATCCGGCACCACACGCTTCGCCGCGTCCGTGGGAGTGGATGCCCGGAGGTCGGCGACGTCGTCGAGCAGCGGCCGGTCGGCCTCATGCCCGATCGCGCTCACGATCGGTGTGGTGCAGGCCGCCGCCGTGCGCACCAGGGTCTCGTCGCTGAAGACGAGCAGGTTCTGGAAGTCGCCGCCGCCGCGCGCAACGATGATCACGTCGACGTCGGGATCCGCGTCCAATTTCCGCAAGGCGGCGGTCACCTCTCCCGAGGCGCGATCACCCTGCACGGCGGTGTGAACCACGCGGAATTCGACGGCCGGCCAGCGCAGCTGGGCATTGCGCAGCACGTCTTTCTCGGCATCCGAATCCTTGCCCGTGATGAGTCCGATGCAACCGGGCAGGAACGGGAGCGCCTTCTTGCGGTCGAGGTCGAAGAGGCCTTCGGCACGGAGGCTCTGCCGCAGTCGCTCAAGCCGCTCGAGCAGGTCGCCGAGGCCGACGTGTCGCATCTCGAAGACCTGCATCGTGAGCGATCCGCCCTTGACCCAGTAGTTCGGCTTGACAAGCGTGACGACCCGGTCACCCTGCTTGAGGTCGTTCGGCAGCTTCGCCTTCACCGACGACCACACCGTGAAGCCCACTGTCGCATCGACGTCCAGGTCTTTGAGCTTTCCGTAGACGTTGCCCCCGGAGATGCCCCACTGGGTGATCTCGCCCTCGACCCAGACGGCGCCGAGCCGGTCGATCCAGCCCTTGATCTTGGCGGAGAGCAGCGCGACGGGCCACGGGGCATCCACGGTGGAAGGCCCGGTCTCGATCGTCACGAGCAGCCCTCCCAGTCCGACGCCAGCGCACCCCACGTAGAATCTGCAGGGTGAGCACCATTACCAACGGCGAGGCCGTGAGCCTGACCATGCCGCGGGTTCCCGCAGTACGCAACAGGCTACGGGACAACCCCGTCACGGGAGGCAAGCGAGTGCTGCTCGCGGCCCCACGCGGATACTGTGCAGGAGTGGACCGGGCGGTCATCGCGGTGGAGAAGGCCCTCGAGCACTACGGGTCTCCGGTCTATGTGCGTAAGCAGATCGTGCACAACATCCACGTCGTCTCCACCCTGGAGAAGAAGGGCGCCATCTTCGTCGACGAGGTCGGCGAGGTGCCGGAGGGCGCCCACATCGTCTTCTCCGCGCACGGTGTCTCCCCGGCGGTCGTCGCGGCCGCGGCCGAGCGCAACCTCGAGGCGATCGACGCCACCTGCCCGTTGGTGACCAAGGTGCATCGCGAAGCCGTGCGCTTCGCGAGGGACGACTTCCAGATCCTGCTCATCGGCCATGCCGGGCACGAAGAGGTCGAGGGCACCATGGGACACGCGCCGGAGCGCACCACCCTGGTGAACAGTCCCGCGGATGTCGCGACCCTCGAGGTCTCGGATCCCGACAACCTCGTCTGGCTCTCGCAGACCACCCTCAGCGTCGACGAGACGATGGAGACCGTGCGCCTGCTGCGCGAACGCTTCCCCAACCTGCACAACCCCCCGAGCGACGACATCTGCTACGCCACCCAGAACCGCCAGGTCGCCATCAAGAAGGTCGCCGAATCGGCGCAACTGGTGATCGTGGTCGGGTCGGCCAACAGCTCGAACACCGTGAGGCTCGTGGATGTCGCGCTCGAGAACGGCGCGACCGCCGCGTATCGAGTCGACTACGCGAGTGAGATCCAGCAGGAGTGGCTCGACGGCGTCGGCACCGTCGGCGTCACGTCCGGGGCATCCGTACCCGAGGTGCTCGTGCAGGAGGTGCTCGACGATCTCGCGGACGCCGGCTACACCGACGTGAGCCAGGTCGTCACCGCCGAGGAGGACCTCATGTTCTCCCTGCCGAAGGAGCTGCGCAAGGACGCGAACGGCCAGGACGACGCTCGGGGGCTCGGGGGTCGCATCCGCCAGCTCGATTGGCAGCAGAAGTGACCGAGCCCTCGACCGGCGGTGAACCGGAACTCCCGCGCTACGGGGAGCGCCGCCCGCGCCCGCAATACGGCGAGTACGCCACCCCCCAGGAGCAGGCGAAGATCATCGCCGAATCCCTTCCGCCGGTGTCACCGCTTCTGGTGCCGCCGACGATTCCGGGCGTTCCGCCGGCACCGGATGCCTCGACTCGCGTGAGCACGTCGTCGCCGCGGTCTCCCGGGCGTCGACCCCGCCGGTGGGACCTCATCCTCTCGGCCGCACTGCTCGGCTATGCCACGATCAACGTTATCGCCCAACTGGCGATCCGGGACACCCTCGCGACCATCGCTACCCAGTTCTTCCTCACCCAGGGGATCGGGGACTACACGCCGACCGCCCTCACAACCAGCCTCGGTGACACTCTCAACATCATCACGCTCGCGTTGTTCGTCGGGACGGTGCTCCTGACGGTGTGGATGCTGCGTCGCGGCCGCATCGCCTTCTGGGTGCCGATCGCCGGGGGAGTGGTCGCGACCATCGTGGCGCTCGTCTTCGTGGTGATCCTGCTGCAGTCGGACCCGGCATTCACCGCCTACCTCGGCAAACTCCGGGGCTAGGCTCCCGCCACCCGCCCGCCAAAACGGGCGAGTACGGACGTTCCGGGCCGGCGTGCTGGCCCGTGGTGTCCGTACCCGCCCGGCTTCGGAGCGTGTGGCGCGTGCCGTGCGGGTCAGCCCGCCGAGTGGCCGGCCGATCCGAGCTGCTTCGTCGCCTCGACGACGCGGGCAGCGAGCGCCGACTCCGCGAGCTTGCCCCAGGAGCGCGGGTCGTAGACCTTCTTGTTGCCGACCTCGCCATCCACCTTGAGGAACCCGTCGTAGTTCTTGAGCACGGTGTCCGCCACCGAGCGGCTGTAGGCGTACTGGGTGTCGGTATCGATGTTCATCTTGATCACGCCGTTCTTCACGGCGAGGGCGATCTCCTCGTCGGTCGAGCCGGATCCGCCGTGGAAGACGAGGTCGAGGGGCTTCGATCCGGTTCCATACTTCGCCTGGATGCCGGCCTGGATCTCGCCGAGCAGCTCGGGGCGCAGCTTCACGTTGCCCGGCTTGTAGACGCCATGCACGTTGCCGAAGGTGAGGGCCGCGATGTAGCGGCCGTTCTCACCGAGGCCGAGCGCTTCGACGGTCGCGATCGCGTCATCCAGCGTCGTGTACAGGTGCTCGTTGATGTCGTGGCTGACGCCGTCTTCCTCGCCGCCGACGACGCCGATCTCCACCTCGAGGATCGAGGAGATCGCCTTCATGCGGGGCAGGATCTGCTGCGCCACCCGCAGGTTCTCCTCGAGCGGCACCGCCGAGCCATCCCACATGTGGGACTGGAAGATCGGGCCGCGCCCGGCCGCGACCTCTGACTCGGATGCGGCGATCAGCGGGAGGAGGAAGTCGTCAAGGGCGTTGGTCGGGCAGTGGTCGGTGTGGAGCGCGACGGTTACGGGATAGTTCTTCGCCACCTCGGTGACGAAAGCCGCGAAGGCGAGGGCCCCGGATGCGCGGGCCTTGACGCTCTGGCCGGCGAAGAAGTCGGCCCCGCCGGTGGTGACCTGGATGATGCCGTCTGAGCCGGCCTCGGTCAGTCCCTGCAGAATGCCGTTGATCGTCGAGGACGACGACGCGTTGATTGCCGGGTAGGCGAAGCCGCTGGCTTTCGCCCGGTCGAGCATGTCTGCGTACTGCTCGGGGGTTGCGATGGGCATGGAGGTCTCCTTCGTGCGGCGGTGCGTGCGGGGCCGATGTCACCTGCGAGTCTATTGAACTAAAGAAGCAGCGATCTTTCGAACCCCTGTCGTGCCGGTGACCAGCCCCGCTCGGTACCCTTGTCGGGTGAACACTGACACCGGCTCGACCTTCCAGCACCCCGACCGCAACCTCGGAATGGAGCTGGTGCGTGCCACCGAGGCTGCCGCGATCCGGGCCGTGCCCTTCATCGGGCGCGGAGACAAGAACGCCGCGGATGGCGCCGCCGTCGACGCCATGCGCAAATTCCTCGGCACCGTCGATTTCGACGGGCTCGTCGTGATCGGCGAGGGCGAGAAGGACGACGCCCCCATGCTCTACAACGGTGAGCACGTGGGCACCGGTCAGGGCCAGGCCTGCGACATCGCCGTGGATCCCATCGATGGGACCTCCCTCACCGCAGCCGGCCGGCAGAACGCCCTGTCGATGATCGCGGTGGCGGATCGCGGCAGCATGTACGATCCCTCGGCCGTGTTCTACATGGACAAGATCGTCACCGGGCGTGAGGGGCACGGGGTCGTCGACCTCCGCAAGCCGATCGGCGAGAACATCCGCGCCCTGGCGAAGGCGATGAACAAGGAAGTCTCGGATCTCGTCGTCGCCGTGCTCGACCGTCCGCGCCACGCGCAGCTCATCGAGGACATCCGCGAGGCGGGGGCCGGGACGCGCCTGCTGCTGGACGGGGACGTGGCCGGCGGCATCAACGCCGCCCGCTATGACGCCCGCATCGACATGTGCGTCGGAAGGGGAGGCACGCCGGAGGGCATCATCACGGCGTGTGCGCTCAAGGGCCTGGGAGGTTTCATCCAGGCCAAACTCGCCCCGCAGAACGACGACGAGCGCCAGAAGGCGATCGACGCCGGGCACGATCTCGAGCGCATCCTCGAGATCGACGACCTGGTGACCAGCGACAACACCTATTTCGTCGCCACCGGAGTCACCGACGGCCAGTTGGTCGGAGGGGTGCGCAAGAAGGGTCCGATCATCCGCACCGAGAGCATCGTGCTTCGCGGTCGCTCCGGCACCATCCGTCGTGTGGTCGCCGATCACCTCGCGGAGAAGTGGCTGTAGGCCGGTTCAGCTCTCGCCCGACTCGGCGCGCCAGTAGCCCATGAAGGCGACGGATGCCCGGTCGATTCCGACCTCCCGCACCAGGTGACGGCGGAGGGTTGCGATCACGCGGGACTCCCCAGCGAGCCAGGCGTAGGTGCCCGCCGAGAAGTGCACCGCCGTTGCGACCCCGGTGTGCGGATCGAGACCCGGAACCTCCCAGAGGTCGCCGTCGGCAGTGTCGATGGGCACCCGCAGCGCAGCGGATGCCACGGGCATCGCCCGCAGCACCGCCGGCACGAGCAGGTCGCCGACCGGCGCCCCGTCCCGGGGGAGCCAGCGCACATCGACTCCTATGGGGGCCGCGATATCGAGCGCATCCTCGGCCGTCGGCACCTCGATGAACGCCTGCGCGGCGATGCCGGGCTGGAGGGATTCGAGAATCGATGCGATGGCGGGCGCCGCCGTCTCATCACCGGCGAGGAGCACGCGCGTCGCATCGAGCGGGGGATTCCACGCGACACTTCCGAAGGGACCGCCCGCGCGGGCATCCGGTCCGATGATCCGCACCCGGTCACCCGTGTTCGCCGCCGCCGCCCAGCGCGAGGCCGGGCCGCCGTCCCCGTGGAGCACGAAGTCCACCTCGAGACGCACCCCGGAGCCACGCCGCCACAGCCGCCGCACCGTGTAGGTGCGCAGCGGCGGCCTCTCGTCGCCGTCGAGCGCGCACCACGCCGCATACCACCCGTCCGCGCCCTCGATCGCCGGGCTGAGCCCGCGGGCATTCGGCAGCACGAGCTTGATGCGCTGGTCGAGGCCCTCCGGTGCGAAGTCGCGCAGGTCGTCACCGGCGAATGCGACCCGGAGGAAGGATGGGCTGAGCCGTTCGACGGCGGCGACGACTACCTCGAATGGACGGTACAGCGGGCGGGTGGTCGTGGTCAGGGCGTACTCGATTCTGCGGGTGGGGCGTGATGGCGGCCGATCGGCACGACGAGGGGGGAACCGGACACGGGGTCGCGGATGACGCGGCTCTCGAGCCCGAACACCTCGAGTACAACGGCCTCGGTGACGACCTCGGCAGGATTGCCCCTCGCCACGATCGCGCCCTGCCGGAGGGCGATCAGGTGGTCGGCGTAGCGGGCGGCGAGATTGAGGTCGTGCAGCACGATCACGATCGTCGAGCCGCGGCGGCGGTTGAGATCGGTGAGCAGGTCCAGCACGGCGATCTGGTGGGCGAGGTCGAGGAAGGTCGTGGGTTCGTCGAGCAGGAGGATGTCCGTGTCCTGGGCAAGCGCCATCGCGATCCAGACGCGCTGGCGCTGGCCCCCGGAGAGCTCGTCCACCGGCCGGGAGGCGAGCGCGAGCGTGTCGGTGGCGGTCAGGGCGTCGGCGACGGCCTCGTCATCCTGAGCGGTCCAGCGACGGAACCAGCCCTGGTGGGGATAGCGTCCCCGGCCGACCAGGTCGCCCACGGTGATGCCTTCGGGGGCGACCGGCGACTGCGGCAGCAGTCCGAGCACGCGCGCCACCTCGGCAGTCGGACGGGCATTCAGGTCTGCGTCATCGAGCAGCACGGTGCCCCGGGTCGGTCGCACCAGTCGGGCGAGCCCACGGAGCAGGGTGGATTTGCCGCAAGCGTTCGCCCCCACGATCACGGTCACCTTGCCGGGAGGCACGAGCGCGCTGAGGTCGTCGATGATCACCAGATCGCCGTAGGCGAGGGTCACCGAGCGGGCCTCGAGGGTGTGGTGGGGGGTTTCAGGCATAGGTGCCTCTCCTGTTCGAGCGGGCGAGCATCCAGAGCAGAAAGGGCGCCCCGATCACGCCGGTGACCACTCCGACGGGCAGGCGCGTGCCCAGGAGATGTTGCCCGACGAAGTCCGCCACCAGCACCACGAGGGCCCCGACGAGTGCCGAGGGGAGCAGGGCGGCTCCGGGACTCCGGGTGAGTCTCTTCGCGATCGGTCCCGAAAGCAGGGCGACGAACGCGACCGGACCGGCGGCGGCCGTGGCGACCGCGGCGAGCGCGACGGCGACGAGGATGAGCGCGAGACGCGAGCGCCCCACCCGTGCCCCGAGACCCGCCGCAGCGTCGTCGCCGAGCTGCAGGATGCCGAGGGGTCGGGCGAGCAGTGCCACGGCAGGCACGAGCACGAGGAGTGCTCCGGCGAGGGCGGGCACCTGGTTCCAGAGGCTGCGGTTGAGACTGCCGGTGAGCCAGACAAGGGCATCCTGCACCTCGCCGATCGACGAGCGGGTGAGCACGAACGAGACGACAGCCTGAAGGAGGGCCGCCACCCCGATCCCGATCAGGATCAGCCGGTAGCCGGAGAGCCCGTTGCGAGAGGCCAGCAGGTACATGATGGCGGCGGCCACGAGCGCGCCGGCGAGCGCGATGCCGGAGACCACAGCACCGGATGCCCCGATCACCGCGATCCCGACAACGGCCGAGGCGCTGGCCCCCGCCGTCACTCCGATCACATCCGGGCTCGCGAGCACGTTGCGGAGGAGCGTCTGGAAGATGGTGCCCGAGAGACCGAACGCGATCCCGACCAGAGCGGCGCAGATCGCGCGGGGGAGGCGGAGCTCACCGATGGTGAACCCGGCGCCGGGAACGGGCTGGCCTACGATCACCCGGAGTGCCTCGAGGGGGGAGAACACGGTGTCGCCGATGCACAGGGAGACGGTGAAGGCGCCAAGCACCGCGACGAAGAGGGTCACCGCAACCCGGATCGGCCGGGTCACAGGCTCGCCATCCGGCGGTAACGCACGATGAGGATGAACACCGGCGCGCCGATCAGCGCGGTGACGATGCCCACCTCGAGCTCGCCGGGGCGCGCGACAATCCGGCCGATGACATCCGCTCCGAGCAGAAGCACCGGTCCGAGCAGCGCCGAGAGCGGCAGGATCCAGCGATAGTCGGCACCGACGACCAGCCGGGCGACGTGGGGGATGACGAGACCGACGAAGCCGATCGGGCCGGCGAGGGCGGTCGCGGATCCGCAGAGCACCACGACGACGATCGCACCGACGAGGCGCGAGAGGCCGACGCGCTGGCCGAGCGCCCGCCCGAGGTCGTCGCCGAGGGCGAGCACATTGAGCATCCGCCCGCTGGCCAGAGCGAGGATGCCCGCCACGGCGATGAACGGCAACACCGCGGTGATCGATTCGATGCTGCGGCCCGACAGAGCGCCGACCTGCCAGAAACGGAACGCATCGAGCGAGTCCTGGCGGGTGAGCAGTACCGCCGTGACCAGGGAGGAGAGCGCCGCGGTGACCGCGGCACCGGCGAGTGCCAGCTTCACCGGCGTCGTACCCTCACGGCCGATCGCGGCGACGGAATACACCACCACCGCGGCGAGGGCGGCGCCCGCGAAGGCGAATCCGAGGTAGCCGAGGGTGGTGGTGACGCCGAGGAAGGTGAGCGCGACGACCACGAAGAGCGCGGCTCCGGCATTGACGCCGAGGATGCCCGGATCAGCGAGCGGGTTGCGCGCGACCCCCTGCATCATCGCCCCGGCGAGTCCGAGCGCGGACCCGACGAGCAGCCCGGCGATGGTGCGCGGGATGCGCGACTGCACCGCGAGGTCGTCGATCGAGTCCGGACTCGGCGACACCAGGCCGTGGAAGGCCACAGCGAGCGACATGTCCCGTGCCCCGAAGGCGAGAGACAGCCCGATCGCGATCAGGAGCGCCAGCCCGCACGCCGCGAGCGCGAGGGGCCGGCGGGCGATGCCGATTGCTAGACCCTGTCTGCGGCGGCGGCGATCAGCGAGGTGTACTTCTCGATCGACCACGGAATGGAGAGCAGCGACGGCGCGGAGGTCGACATGATGAACGGCTGGTCGATCATTGAGACGACGGATCCGCGCCTGATGGCCGGGATCAGGCTGAGCAGCGCGCTGTCCTTGATCGCGTCGAGCGAGCTGTCGTCGTCGAGGTAGAGGATCACGATATCGGCATCGATCGTGTCGGCGTTCTCGGCGCTGATGGTGCCGTAGAACTCGGAACTGCCGGAGCTCAGCTTCGTGACCGTCGGCGAGTTCTTGAGGCCGAGTTCGGTGACGAACTTCACCCGGGCGTCATTCGGCGTGTAGTAGGTGATCGCGTCGGGGTTCGCCGACGTGATCGACAGGTAGGCGAAGGTCTTGCCGGCGAGCTGCGGATGCTTCGCCACCTCGCTCGCGATCTGCTTCTCGACCTCGGCAATCCTGGTCTCGGCCTCGGCGGTCTTGCCGAGGGCCTTCGCGTCGATCCGCGTGGTGTCCTTCCACGAGGTGCTCCACGGCTTGTCGGGATAGCTCACGGTGGGGGCGATCTTCTGCAGGGTGTCGAAGTCCTCCTTGCTGAGGCCGGAGTAGGCACCGAGGATCACATCGGGTCGTGCATCGCTGATCTTCTCGAAGGGGATGCCGTCGGTCTCGTCGTGCAGCGGCGGCATCGTGGCACCCCGCTTCTTCAGCGCGTCGTAGGTCCAGGGGAGGTAGCCGTCGGTGTCGTCATCGCCGTAGTTGGCGAAGGCCATCGTCGTGGGGATGACGCCGAGGGCGATGGCCACATCCTGGTTGGTCCAGCTCACGGTGGCGACCCGTTTCGGCGTCGTATCGATGATCGCAGAGCCGTGAGTGCTCGCAATGGTGACCGGGAATCCGGCGGAGGAGGCGGTGTCCGCCTGCGGGGCGGTGGAGGAGCAGCCGCTGAGCAGGCCGACGATGAGCCCCGCGGCGGCGGTGCTGACGATGACGGGACGGGCGCGAGGGTGCGAGAGCAGAGACACGAGAATCCTTTGATCGGGAGTGCGAACAAAGGTTAGGCTAACCTAATAAAGTCAGTCGGATGGGCCCGGCGTCGCCTCGAGAGCGCTCACGATCTCGAGCTCTGCGACGAGCTCGAAAGCGGTGAGATCACGCGGAAGTTCCTCGATCTCGGCGTGGGTGCCGAGCACCTTCGACTCGTCGAGCACGTTCAGTTTGCGCGCCGAGGGGAGCACCTGGCGCTCGAGTGAACCGACGAACCCGTTGTAGTTCTTCACCGTGCTCTCGATGGACCGGCCGAGCTTCTCGATGTGTCCGGCAAGCGTGGCCAGACGTCCGTAGAGTTCGCGGCTGGTCTCGAACAGCATCTTCGCCTCCTGCGTGACGACATCCTGCTGCCAGCTGAAGGCCACGGTCTTGAGCACTGACCAGAGCGTCACGGGCGAGGAGAGCGCGACCCGCTTGGAGAAGGCGTAGTCCATGATGCCGGGATCGGCCTCCATGGCGGAGGCCACGAGCGACTCGCTCGGGATGAACGCGATCACGAGTTCGGGGGAGGCCTCGAGCCCGGCCCAATAGGCCTTGCTCCCCAGGGTGTCGATGTGGGCGCGCACCGCGCGCACATGCTGCTTGATGAATGCCTCTCGACGTGCTCCCTCTTCACCCGTCGCGGTGACGGCGATCTGGCTGGCCTCAAGATAGGCGGTGAAGGGCACCTTCGCGTCCACCGCGATGTTCTTGCCGCCCGGAAGATGGATGACCATGTCGGGCCGACCGGCTCCGGCATCCGAGGCGATGCTGGACTGTACGTCGAAGTCGACCCTCTCGATGAGGCCGGCGGCCTGCACCACGTTGCGCAGCTGGGTCTCGCCCCAGACCCCGCGCGTCGCGTTGTTGCGCAGTGCCGAGGCGAGGGACTCCGCGGTGCTGCGCAGTCGCTCCTCCGACTCGGTGGCGTTGCGCAACTGTTGCGTGAGTTGGCCGTGCTGCAGGCTGCGCTGCGTCTCGAGCGCTGTCACTTTCAGTTGCATCGAGCGGAGCGACTCCTGCACCGGAGTGAGGGCCTGGAGCACCTTGCTCTCGCGCTGCTGGCGGTCGGACTCCGCAGCCTGCTCCCGACGCTGGCGCTCGACGAGTTCGCGATACTGCTCCTGTTGCGCCCCGACCTGCTCCTTGAGGGCGATCGCGGTGGCCTGGATCGCTGCGAGCTCCGAGCCGAGGGCGGACCGGGCGGCCGCCTCCTCGGCGCGCACAGAAGCGAGAGCGATCTCGTGCTGCGAGGCGAGGAGCGCCTCGGCCGCGGCCTGGGCTGCGACGGAGGCAGGATCGACCGGTGCCGACGTGCGGCGGGCACGGGCGATGAGCAGGCCGATGACCGCGCCGAGCACGATGCCGATGACAAGGCCGATGATGAGCGCTGCGATGGGATCCATCCGCCCAGTCTGGCATCGGGCCCCGACAAAGCCGCCGAGGCGCCCACACGACGACGCACGGGCGGAGACATCCACTAGTGGGATGATCGTGAGGCAGCGTGTCAGCCTGTCACGCCCGATGAGAAAGCAGTCGATCGTGTCGAATCTCCCTGTAGTGCCGCATTGGATCGATGGAGCCGAGCGGCCGAGCGCGTCCGGCCGCACCGCGCCGGTCTTCGATCCGGCGCTGGGCGTGGCGACCAAGAACGTGGCGCTCGCGGACACTACCGAGATCGACGAGGCCGTCGCCTCTGCCAAGAAGGCGTTCCCGGCCTGGCGCGACACGTCGGTCACGAAGCGCCAGCAGATCATCTTCCGCTTTCGGGAGCTGCTCAACGAGCGCAAGGGCGAGCTGGCCGAGATCCTCACCTCCGAGCACGGCAAGGTGCTCTCCGACGCGGCCGGGGAGATCACCCGCGGCCTCGAGGTCGTCGAGCTCGCCACCGGCTTCCCGCACATCATCAAGGGCGAGTTCAGCGAGAACGTGTCGACCGGCGTCGACGTGTACTCCACCCGGGGTCCGCTCGGAGTCGTCGGCATCATCAGCCCGTTCAACTTCCCGGCGATGGTGCCGATGTGGTTCTTCCCGATCGCGATCGCGGCGGGTAACACCGTCGTGCTGAAGCCGTCCGAGAAGGACCCCTCGTCGGCCAACTGGCTCGCGGCCCTGTTCTCCGAGGCCGGGCTTCCCGATGGGGTGTTCAACGTGCTGCACGGCGACAAGGTCGCCGTCGACGGCCTGCTCGAGCACCCGGACGTGAAGTCGATCTCGTTCGTCGGCTCCACACCCATCGCGAAGTACATCTACGAGACATCCGCCCGCAACGGAAAGCGCGTGCAGGCCCTCGGCGGGGCGAAGAACCACATGCTGGTGCTTCCGGATGCCGACCTCGATCTCACCGCAGATGCCGCGATCAACGCCGGGTTCGGCTCGGCGGGTGAGCGCTGCATGGCGATCTCGGTGCTGGTCGCCGTCGAGCCGGTGGCGGACGCGCTGATCGAGAAGATCACCGCGCGCATGGCCACACTCGTGATCGGTGACGGCCGACGCTCCTGCGACATGGGACCGCTCGTCACCGAGGTGCACCGCGACAAGGTCGCCTCCTACATCGACATCGCGACCGAGGACGGCGCGACCGTCGTCGTCGACGGCCGCGGTGTCACCGCGGATGGCGATCCGAACGGCTTCTGGCTCGGCCCGACCCTCATCGACAACGTGCCGCTCACCTCGCGGGTCTACACCGACGAGATCTTCGGACCGGTGCTGTCGATCGTGCGGGTGAAGAGCTACGACGAGGGTGTCGCCCTCATCAACGCAAGCCGGTACGGCAACGGCACCGCGATCTTCACCAACGACGGGGGCGCGGCCCGCCGCTTCCAGAACGAGATCGAGGTCGGGATGATCGGAATCAACGTGCCGATCCCCGTTCCCGTTGCGTACTACTCGTTCGGCGGGTTCAAGGACTCGGCCTTCGGCGACTCGAAGGCCTACGGCATCCAGGGATTCCAGTTCTTCACGCGTGAGAAGGCGATCACCAGCCGCTGGCTCGACCCGAGCCACGGGGGAATCAACCTCGGCTTCCCGCAGAACTAGTCGCGCGGCTCGCAGCCCGCAGGCGCATCAGCCCCGGAACAGCGGGGCGGTGTCGGCCGCGCGCGGACCGATCGCGCCGATACGCGAGCCGGTGATGCGGGCGAGGTCTTCGATCGACGAGGCATCGTGCCGGTTCGCCGCGTGCACGATGATCGCTGCACACGCCTCGGAGTCGGCCAGCGCGTCGTGGTGAGCGAAGTCCTCGAAGCCGGCAGCCATGGCCGCCATCGGCAGGCGGTAGGAATCGAGGCTGTAGGTCTTGCGCGCCACCTGGAGGCTGCAGAGGTACCGCAGGTCGGGGATCTCGACGAAGCTCGCGCGACACGCGGCGGCGATGACCCCCATGTCGAAGCCGGCGTTGTGGGCGACGAGGAAGTCGTCGTCGGCGAATGCCACAAGGTCGGGCAGCTGTTCGCTCCAGAGCAGTGCGCCCGCGACATCCGGGGCCATGATGCCGTGGATGCGGGTGTTCCACTCGTTGAAGTGATCGAACCCGGCGGGCGGTCGGATGAACCAGGCCGCCCGATCGACGACGACGCCGTCTCGCACCTTCACCAGTCCCACCGAGCAGGCGGAAGCGGCGGACGAATTGGCGGTCTCGAAGTCGATCGCGGTGAAGTTGAGGGCCATCCCGGCATCGTCTCACGGGCCTGCGACGGCGCCCGGTGAGCGCGCCGCGTTGCGATCGTTTCGCACGAGCGGCATAGGGTCGAAGCATGGAAGCCCACGCTGTGCGTGACCCCACCGAGCTCGAACGGATGATCGTGCTCGCCGAGGCGGGGCGCGCCACGATGCTCGACGTGCTCGAGCTGTTCGCGGTGAGCCCGGTGATCGTGCCGAGTGGCACGCAGGTGACCGATAACCTGTCGCAGTTGCAGCCGGTTCTCTTCGACGTGAAGGGATCCTCGATGCTCGCGGTATTCACTCACGCTGACCAGATCGCCGACTTCGGCGACCTCGCCGCGTTCGCCCTCACCATCGATGGGCGATCGCTGCTCGTCTCGATTCCCCCGGGAGCCGGCGTCGTCGTCAATCCGTCGCGCTCGATCGGGTTCGAGCTGACGCCTGATGGCCTCGGCGCCTTCCTCGGACGACTGGGCGGGCGCAACTGATGGGACGCGACTGATGGACGAGAACCGCTCCGCCGAGCAGGCAAGCTCCTTCGGGCGGGCAGCGGGAGAGTACGACCGCGCTCGCCCTGGCTACCCCGATGCCGCGGTGGACTGGATGCTTCCGACCGGCGCCCGAACGGCGCTCGACCTCGGGGCGGGCACGGGCAAGTTCACCCGCTCGCTCGTCGCCCGCGGCCTCGAGGTGATCGCCGTGGAGCCGGATGACGTGATGCGTGCAACGCTCGCGGCGGCGCTGCCGAGCGTGCGGGCCGTCGCGGGCACGGGGGAGAGCATCCCCCTTCCCGATTCGAGTGTGGACGTGGTCACCGCAGCCCAGGCCTGGCACTGGATGGATGCCCCGCGGGCCGCCGCCGAGATCGCGAGGGTGTTGCGTCCGGGCGGTACCCTCGCGCTGGTCTGGAACATCCGGGACGAGAGCGTGGACTGGGTCGGGCGGCTGAGCGACATCATGGGTTCGAGCGATGCGGAGCGATTCATCCGGGGTGCGATCGAGATCCCTCCGCCGTTCGGGCCGACCGAGACGATGCAGGTCGACTGGCAGAACCCGATCGACGCGCAATCCCTCGTAGCGCTCGTCGCCTCCCGCAGCTACATCATCACGGCGTCGCCCGAGCGCCGGACGACCATCCTCGCCGCGGTGCGTGAGCTCGCGGCATCCGACCCCGCGTTGGCCGGTAGGTCGACCTTCGCCCTTCCATATCGAACTCACGCGTTCCGAGCGAAGCTTTCCGGGGGCCCGATACAGTAGACCCTCGTGGCTCTCACTATTGCAATCGTCGGACTGCCCAATGTCGGCAAGTCCACCCTGTTCAACGCCCTCACCAAGAACCAGGTGCTGGCGGCGAACTATCCCTTCGCCACCATCGAGCCCAACGTCGGCGTCGTGAGCCTCCCGGATCCCCGCCTCGACGCGCTCGCCGAGCTGTTCGGCAGCGAGCGCATCCTCGCGGCACCGGTCTCCTTCGTCGACATCGCCGGTATCGTGAAAGGCGCCTCCGTCGGGGAGGGGCTCGGCAACAAGTTCCTCGCCAACATCCGGGAAGCGGATGCGATCGCCCAGGTGATCCGTGGGTTCGCGGACCCGGATGTCGTGCACGTCGATGGCAAGGTCGACGCGGCCTCCGACATGGAGACCATCAACACCGAGCTCATCCTCGCCGACCTCCAGACCCTCGAGAAGGCCGTGCCGCGGTACGAGAAGGAAGTCAAGACCAAGCGCACCGAGCCCGCGGTGCTCGCGGCGGCGATCGAGGCGCAGAAGTTCCTCGACTCGGGCAAGCCGCTCTCGGCGTCCTCCATCGACCTCTCGCTCATCCAGGAACTCGGACTACTCACCACCAAGCCGTTCATCTACGTCTTCAACGTCGACGAGGACCTGCTGCAGGATGCCGCGGCCCTCGCCGGCCTCGCGGCCCTCGTCTCCCCGGCCAAGGCCATCTTCCTCGACGCGAAACTCGAGTCCGAGCTCATAGACCTCGAGCCCGCTGATGCTGCGGAACTGCTCGCCTCCACCGGCCAGGAGGAGAGCGGCCTCACCCAGCTCGCCCGCATCGGCTTCGACACTCTCGGCCTGCAGACCTACCTCACCGCCGGCCCGAAAGAGGCCCGGGCGTGGACGATCCCGAAGGGGGCAAAGGCCCCGCAGGCCGCCGGCGTGATCCACACCGACTTCGAGAAGGGCTTCATCAAGGCTGAGGTCATCGGCTTCCAGGACCTCGTCGACACCGGCTCCATCGCGGAGGCGCGGGCCAAGGGCAAGGCCCGCATCGAGGGCAAGGACTACGTGATGCAGGATGGCGACGTGGTGGAGTTCCGCTTCAATAACTAGCTGCCATGCCACCGGGTGCTCGCTCAACAGCAGAATTTCGCGGAATGGCTCTTTCAACAGCAGAGTTTCGGCCACGATGCGCCCGACCTGATGTTGAAGAGGCGCCTCCGCCGAGGTGGTCGATAGGTCGTACGCGTCAGGCCGTCGGAGCAGGCAGAGCGAGCGCTGGCTCGAAGCTGAGCGGGTTCGCCTGCACGAGCGCGATACCGCGCTGGATCGCCCCGAGCACGACGGCATCCGCTCCGAGAGGCGACGCGACGATCTCGGGCACCGGCTCATAGAACTCGTGCTCCAACACGGCGGTGGCCTTCTCGATGATGGGCCCCGCCGCGACAGCGACGGCGCCGACGAGGATGACGCGCTCGACGTCGAGCATGCTCGACAGCACGAAACACACTCTCGCCAGCCGCTCGCCGAGGCGGGCGACGATCGCGAGGCTGGCCGCATCGCCCGATGCGGCCTTGGCGAGCACGGCCTCGGCGGTCACCTCCACCGGGGCGATCGGGGCTGGGGGAGTGGACGATGCGACGGCGGCCTCCCGTCCCCAGTCGCGCGCGAGGGCGGCGAGGCCGTCAGCCGAACCGACGCCCTCCACGATGTCGAGCATCCGCATCTCGCCCGCGCCGCCGTGGCGGCCACGGATCAGCAGGTTGTCGATGATGAGACCGGCCCCGAACCGTTCACCGGAAAGCAGCGCGGCGAAGGACCGGATGCCCCTGCCCGCCCCGATCGACTGTTCCGCCAGCGCCGCGAGATTGGCATCGTTCTCCACGATCACCCGGCCGTAGCCGGCGAAGGCGGTCGAGAGATGGGGGTTCATGGCCGCCCAGTACCCCTCCTCGCCGAACGGTGAGCGACCGCCCTCGTCGGTGGGGGCAGGAATACCGAAAACCGTCGCGAGCACCGCTGCCCTGGAGACCTCCGCCTCGGCGAGCACGGTGTCCACGGCGTCTGTCATCACCGCAAGGCGCACGGTGGGATCGAGAGCCTCGTCGCCGAAGGATCGACGGACCCTGCCGACCACGTGACCGCGCACGTCGGCTACCACGGCGGTGGCGCTGTGCTGCCCGGCGTCGACGCCGACGATGAATCCTGCCGAGGCCCGGAGCTCGAAGCGGCGGGCCGGCCGGCCCTTGCTGTATTCGCCCGCCGCCCGTGCATCGTCGAGTCGATCGATCCAGCCGAGTTCGATCAGGTAGTCGCACAGCCCGATGACCGTCGACCGGGTCAGCCCGGTCGACTCGATCACGTCACTCGCGTTGAAGACCCCCGCGCCAAGCGCATAGCGGAGCACCGCCTCGGCATTCATCCGTCGGAGAAGCTGGGTGGATGCTGCTGCCTGCTCCAATGCCATATAGCGAAGGTACCGTGAACGGGGCTCGAAAATAATTGATGCGCGATCTAAATTTAGGATGTACATTATCTAAACAGCGGGGCCGATGGCGGCTCCGCTCCCAAAGGAGACAATGACGTGCATCCTCAACGACCTTCCTCCCTTCCGCATCTGAGCCGGCGCTCCCTGCTCCTCGGTGCCGGAGCGCTCGGTACCGGTTTCGCCCTCTCGGGCTGTGCGCCCCAGGGTGCCGGGGTGACCGAGATCAGCTTCTACATCTCGAAGCCCGAGGTGCTCGGGTACTTCGACAACTTGATCGCGGCCTTCCATAAGACACAGTCGAAGGTGCGCGTCGTGCGGGACTCGACGTCGAACCTGTCGGCCGACTTCGTGCGAGACAGCCCTCCGGACCTCGGATGCCTCAACTACAACTTCTCAATGGTGCAGTTCGTCGAGCGTGGCGCTCTCAGCGACCTCGCCGACATGCCAGAGGCGAGCCGGATCAATCCCGACATCACGCCGCTGGTCGCGGCAACCGCAGACTATCCGGGCCGCACGAGCGTCATCCCCTACTCGCTGACCGCCGCATCCGTGCTCTACAACAAAGACCTGTTCGCCAAGTACGGGGTGTCGGTTCCCACGACGTGGGACGAGCTCGTCGCGGTATCGGAGACCTTCACCTCTGCGGGCATCTCACCCTTCTACAACACTTACAAAGACAACTGGACCATCGCGCAGGGCATCTTCGACTACACGCTCGGGGGCATGCTCGACCTCCCGAAGTTCTTCGACAGGCTGAAGTCCGAGGGCACCTCGGTCGGCTCGTCGTCGAGGGTCTCGTTCCAGAAGGACTTCACGCCAGCGATGAAACGGGTCTCAGAGCTCGCGGCCTACGCCAACCGGGATGCCGCGAGCCGCGGCTACGGCGACGGGAACCTGGCCTTCGCGCAGGGCAAGTCGGCCATGTACCTGCAGGGCCCGTGGGCGCTCGGCGAGCTCGCCAAGACGAACAAGACGCTCAACGTCGGCACCTTCCCGCTCCCGGTGACGAACGACCCCGCCGACCTGAAGGTCCGCGTGAACGTGGACCTCGCACTCTGGATTCCCGAGGCCTCGAAGAAGCAGGAGGCGGCACGCAGCTTCCTCTCCTTCCTCATGCAGCCCGAGATCCAGAACAAGTACAACGCCGACAACAACGCCTTCGGAACGACGAAGGATGCCCCGCCGACCGGCAATCCGGCTCTGGTCGGCATGCAGAAGTACTACGACGATGCCGCGTTCTACCTCGGGGCGTCGCAGTTGATCCCCTCGGCGATCCCCGTCGCCAATTACGCCCAGTCCATCGTGCTCGGCGCTCGACCGGCTCCGGTGCTCGAGCAGCTCGACGGGGACTGGTCCCGCCTGGCCCTTCGATCCTGACCCTCCCCGATCTGCCCACCCCCCCACGAAACCCCCTTCGAAAGAAACGAGAACGACATGGCCGTCGTCACACCATCCCAGCCCCGCAGGAAGCTGAGGTTGCACGGGCGCGTCGATAAGACCTACTACGCCTTCCTCGTGCCTGCGATTGTGCTCTTCACCCTTGCGATCACGCTTCCGGCGCTCATGGGCATCTTCTACAGTTTCACCAACTCGGTCGGGTACGGTGACTTCGGTTTCGCCGGGATCATCAACTACATCGCGCTGTTCTCGGATCCGGCGATCCTCGCCGCCTACGGATTCACCATCGGCTTCGCCGTGGCGACGGTCGTCGTCGTCAACGTGGTCGCCTTCTTACTCGCGATCGGGCTCACGGCCCGGATCCGGGCGAAGGTCGCGCTTCGTGCGGTCTTCGTGTTGCCGATGGTCGTCTCGGGCATCGTGATCGCCTACGTGTTCAACTTCCTGTTCTCCAACTCCGTGCCGGCCGCGGCATCCGCCCTCGGCATCGCACCCCTCGAACAGAGCCTCCTTGCCAATCCCGACCTCGCCTGGATCGCCATCGTGATCGTGACCGCCTGGCAGGCCGTTCCGTCGACGATCCTGATCTACATCGCCGGCATCCTTGCCATTCCGACCGACGTGTACGAAGCGGCGGCCCTCGACGGAGCCTCGGCCAGAAGGCAGCTCTGGTCGATAACCGTGCCGCTCACCGCCGGCTACATCCTGATCAACGCGATCATCGGGTTCAAGAACTTCCTGAACGCCTACGACATCATCGTCGGACTCACGAACGGGGGCCCGGGCACGGCGACGACGTCCATCGCCATGTCGATCTTCCAGGGCTTCTCCAACGGCGATTATTCCTACCAGATGGCCAACGCCACCATCTTCTTCCTGATCGCGATAGTGATCGCCCTGCTCCAGTTGCGCTCGACGCGCGGAAAGGCGGGTTTCTGATGACCTCGCAGATCTCCCTTGCTCCGATCCCCACCGCCGGACGCACGGCACCGGCCAACGCCGACGCGGTTCGCCCCCGCGTCTCCGCCCGCGGCGAGAAGTTCAACTGGCCGCTCACCATCATCCTGGCCCTCTGCTCGCTCACGGTGCTCATCCCGCTCTACGTGACCCTCACTATGGCGTTCAAGACGACCGCGCAGGCCGTCGACGGCAACGCCTTCTCGCTGCCGGCGCCATTCAGCATCGACGGTTTCGTGCAGGCGTGGACGCTCACCGACTTTCCGCGGAGCTTCGCGATCTCGGTCGGCGTCTCGGCGATCAGCGTTGTCGGCAGTATCCTCCTCAGTGCATTCGCCGCCTTCGCGATCTCGCGAAACTGGAATCGCCGCTTCTTCCGTTGGTCGTTCTACTACCTGCTTGCGGCGCTCTTCCTGCCGTTTCCCGTACTCGCGTTGTCGCAGGTGAAGCTGACCGGGCTCGTGCACCTCGACAACCCGATCGGCGTGGCCATCCTCCACGTGATGTTCCAGCTCGGATTCAGCGTGCTGCTGTTCACGGCATTCCTCCGTTCGATCCCCGACGAGTTGGAGGAGAGCGCTCGCCTCGATGGGGCGAGCACCTCCCAGGTCTTCTGGCAGCTGATCTTCCCCCTGCTCGCCCCGATGAGCGCCACTGTCGGGATATTCGCCTTCCTCGCTTCGTGGAACGACTTCGTGATGCCCTCGCTGATCACGTCGAACCCGGCCCTGCAGACCCTTCCGGTGTTGCAGCAGATCTTCCAGACCCAGTTCAGCAACAACTACAACGTCTCCTTCGCCTCGTACCTCATGGCGATGGCGCCGGCGATCCTCGTCTACCTCGTCACGCAGCGCTGGGTCATGTCCGGCGTCACGCAGGGCGCCATCAAATAAATCGCTCTCGAGAGAACAGGACCCACCCGCTCAATGACCGACACCCTCCGACTCGACATCGCTCCGTCCGCCGATGAGACCTGGTGGCGGGATGCCGTCGTCTACCAGATCTATCCCCGTTCCTTCGCGGATTCCGACGGTGATGGCCTTGGCGACCTGCCCGGGATCACCTCGAGGGTTCCCTACCTGCAGAAGCTGGGGGTGGATGCCGTCTGGCTCAGCCCGTTCTATCCCTCCGCCCTTGCCGACGGCGGCTACGACGTCGATGACTACCGGGCGGTCGACCCGAAGCTGGGGACGCTGGATGATTTCGACGACCTGATGGAGGCGCTCGACGATGCGGGCATCCGCTGCATCGTCGACATCGTGCCCAATCACACCTCCGATCGCCACGTGTGGTTCCGGGAGGCGATCGCTTCGGCCAGGGGATCGGCGGCCCGCGACCGCTACATCTTCCGCGACGGTCTCGGCGAGAACGGTGAGCTGCCGCCCGCGGACTGGACCTCGGCGTTCGGCGGGCCGTCCTGGGAGCCGGTCGGCGACGGCCAGTGGTACCTGCACTATTTCGCGACGGAGCAACCGGACCTCAACTGGAAGAACCGTGACGTGCGGGACGACTTCCTCGAGACGCTCCGCTTCTGGTCTGACCGCGGGGTGGCCGGCTTCCGCATCGACGTGGCACACGGTCTCGCGAAGGACCTTCCCGACTCCCTGCCGACCCAGGCCGAGCTCGACGCCCTGCCGATCGACGGTAGCCATCCCCTCTGGGATCGTGACGACGTGCACGAGATCTACGCCGAATGGCGTACGGTCTTCAACTCCTACACGCCCGCCCGCACCGCCGTTGCCGAAGCCTGGGTCGAGGCGGACCGGCGCGCCCGATACGCCAGCGCCGACGGCCTCGGGCAGGCCTTCAACTTCGACCTCCTCGAGGCGGACTTCGATGCCGCGCAATTCCGCACCATCATCGAGTTCAACCTCGCCCTCAGCGAGACCTCGGGGTCCTCGTCTACCTGGGTGTTCTCCAACCACGACGTCGTACGCCACGCCAGTCGTTACGGCCTTCCGCCGCTGCACGGCCGCGCGGTCAAACAGGGGGCGGAATGGCTGCTCTCGGGAGGTGTCACCCCCACCATCGACACCGCCCTCGGCCTGCGCCGTGCCCGCGCCGCAACACTCCTGGAGCTGGCTCTTCCCGGATCGGCATACCTCTACCAGGGAGAGGAACTCGGGTTGCCGGAGGTCGCATCCATCCCGGACGCCGAGCGTCAGGATCCGACCTTCTTCCGTAACCACGGCACCGACATCGGCCGTGACGGATGTCGCGTTCCCCTGCCCTGGACGAGGGAGGGCGCCTCTTTCGGCTTCGGCACGGCGGGCGCGCACCTGACGCAGCCCCGGTGGTTCGGGCCCCTGTCCGTCGAGGCGCAGGAGAGTGATCCCGAGTCGACCCTCACTCTCTATCGCCGGGCGCTCGAGATCCGCGGCCACCGGCGTGAGGGCGGGCTCGAGTGGCTGGAGACGGGAAGCGACCAGGTCCTGGCCTTCCGGCGCTCGAACGGCTGGATGAACGTCACCAACTTCGGCGACATCCCCTGGCGCCTTCCGGAAGGTCGACTCCTCCTCAGCAGCGCGCCGATCGAGAACGGGGATTTGCCGGGCGCCGCCACCGCCTGGCTCGCCTTCTAGCGGACCTGGTCCTTGCCCCCCCCCCGACCTCCTCCCGTTTTTACTACCGCCACGGTGTTCGCGCACGACGGTGCTAGTAAAAACGGGAGGGGGAGGGCCGGCTGCCGGAATGCGCGAGTAAGGTTCACTGCGGCCCGGCGAGCATGCCGGAGCCTACGAAGAGCCGTCCTCGAAGGCGCGCCATCGAGAGGACAGCATGAGTCTGGTTCGACTGAACGATGTGGAACTCCGCTTCGAGAAAACGCCGATCCTGCGCGAGGCGTTCTTCCGTCTCGACGGCACGGACCGGGTCGGGATGATCGGGCGCAACGGCTCCGGCAAGACGAGCATCCTCAAACTGATCCTCGAACAGGTGACCCCCGACTCCGGAACGGTCACCATCGAGCCCGGCACCCGCATCGGGTACTTCTCCCAGTTCTCAGAGCTCGACGGCACCGCGACGATCATCGAGGTGCTCGAGGGGCTCTTTGGCGAGATTGCGGGCATCGAGGCCGAGCTCGCGTCGATCGACGCGGAGATAGCGGCCGATCCGACCGCCGATCTCGACCCGCTCATCCACCGCCAGTCCGATCTCTTCGCCGAGATGGATCGGCTTGATGGCTGGGACTACCGCCGTCGCATCGACACCGCGCTCTCCACCCTCGGCTTCACCGAAGCCCACCGCGTGTGCGCCATCGACGAGCTCTCCGGGGGATGGCGCAACCGGGCGGCCCTCGCCAAGATCCTGCTCGAAGACCCGGATGTGCTGCTGCTCGACGAGCCGACGAACTTCCTCGACGTGGCCGGGGTTGAATGGCTCGAGACCTGGTTCCGCGGCTTCCACGGTGCGGCGATCATCGTGTCGCACGATCGAAAGTTCCTCGACGCGGTGGCGACCCGCATCATCGAGATCGAGAATTTTCACCTCCACGAGTATCCGGGCAATTTCGGCGAGTACATCATCCAGAAACAGTTCCGGCTGAAGACGCTCGAGGCGCAGTTCCAGCACGAGTCGGAGCTGTTGGCGTTCGAGGCGGAGGGGATCGCCGACCGGCGCGAGGCAGCGAAGGCGGCGAGCCGGGGTCTGGACAAGCAGCTGTCCACTATCAAGAAATCACGCGCACCGCGCCCCGTCGATCAGATCATCACCGAGATCTACGGCGGCCTTCATGTGAAGGACGTGCTCTGCCGGGTAGAGGGTCTCGCCAAGTCCTTCGGCGGCAGGACGCTGTTCGAGGGCGTGTCCTTCGAGGTACGTCGCGGCAACCGGATCGTCGTCAGCGGCGCCAACGGCAGCGGCAAGACCACGCTCCTGCGGGTTCTCACCGGAGAAGAGAAGGCGGATGCCGGCGAGGTCGCCTGGGCCGCCGGCGCGAAGGTCGTCTCCTACAACGAGGTGCTCGCCGAGCTCGACGACACCGACACGGTCACTCATGCCGTCAACGCCTACCCCGACAGCCTCGCCCTCACAGCCACTCGCAAGTCGGTCGGCAGGTTCCTCGGGATGTTCCAGTTCTCCGAAGCAGACCTCAAGAACCGTATCGGCAACCTCTCAGGCGGCCAGCGCGCGCGTGTCGCCATGGCGCAGTGCCTGTTATCCGGGGCATCCGTGCTGCTGCTCGACGAGCCGACCAACCACCTCGACTTGGCCAGCACGCAGGTGATGGAGCGAGCGCTGCTGCATTTCCCCGGTGCGATCGTGGTGGTGAGCCACGACCGCTTCTTCAGCGAGAAAGTGGCCAACCGCCGCATCGTCTTCGGAGCGGATGGCGCGGATCCGGGCGAGCTGGACGTGCGCGCCGCCTGAACCAGATCCGCTGACTCGCACCCCGGCGCGGCGGAACACCGCAGACTGAGGGCATGCGCACCCCGAAGCCTCCCGCTCCCGTCGATCCCCATTTGCTCACCGGCGTTGCCGGGCTGGCGGTCTCCGGGCTCATTCTGCTCGAGGTGGGGGTGCGGGTGACGCTCGGGGTGCGACCGGCGCTCGACGACAGCGCAGCGCTGGCCGATTTCGCCAGTCGCACCAGCGGGCAGACCATCGCGATCACCCTGATCGACACGCTGATGATGGCGGGCCTCATCGTGTTCCTCGCCGGGTTCCGTGAGCTCATCACCCTCGCCGAGGGGCAGCTCGAATGGCTCACCTCGATCGTGCTCGGGGCCGGCTTCGTCTTCGTGGGAGTCACCCTGGTCGGCGACTCCCTCGAGGCAGGGGGAGCATTCGGTGCGATTGGCACCGCGCCCGATCCGACGACGATCCGGGTGCTCACTGAGGGATACCTGCTGTTGTTCGGCCCGGTCAGCTATGCGCTTGTGGCGCTCATTGCGGCGACCTCGGCCTATGTGATCTTCGCCTCAACCGCGTTTCCGCGCTGGACCGGACGCCTGGCCGTTGTCGTGGCAGCGCTCAACGTCGTGGCCTTGCTCACAGCGTTCGGCGGCACCGACAACCGCAGCTTCGCCTCGGTCGGTGGCTGGGGCGGCGCGGTGTTCGCCACCTTCCCCTGGCTGGTCTGGGTCGCCGCGACGAGCATCCTCGCCCTCCGGCAGCGCCGGGTCCGCTGAGGGCGGACCCGACGGCGCCGATCAGGACGCGGGGTGAGTGAACGGCACGCGCTCGAACACGAGCGGCGTCACGGACCCGCGTGGGGTCTCGGTTGCCTTGAGCCAGTCCTGGGCGTTGGAGGATCCATCGACCGTAAGGCGGGTGAGGTTGGTCGCGGCGGTCGTCTGGCCGTAGAACGACAGCCAGGTCGAACCGGCCGCAAGCGGGTGGTCCTCATTGAAGACGTGGCTGTCGCCGTTGATCAGGTAGACCGGGCCTCCGAAGGCATTCGCCTGCTCGATGAGCGTCTTCACCAGTGGAGTGAAAGCCGCGTAGTCGGATGGCGCGGGGTCGGTCACCGTCGGGTCGAACATGTCGGCCTGGGTCATCACGACCACAGCCCGATCATGGTGTCGGCGGGCATCCCGGAACGTGTCGGTGAGCTGACGGATGTCCGCCTGCGTGCGCGCCGTCACCTCGGCGGACTGCTCGGGTGTCGGAGCCGTCTGGCCGAGTCCGGTCCAGGGCAGAAGGGAATTGTCGCTTCCGGGGATGTTGACGGCGGCGAAGGAGATGCCCCTCAGCCGGAAGTCGACATTCTCCGGGTAGCCGGCGCGGGCCTGCGATTCGACCTTCATCGGCGTTCCGAGAGTGACGCCCGGGCGCGGGAAGAAGGTCTTCCGCACGGCGGCAAGACGCTCGAGCGGGTTGTAGGCCCCGTTGTTGGCGCGGTGGCAGTCTGTCCATTCGTTGTCGCCCGGCGTGTAGACCAGCGGAAGCCGAAACGTGTCGAAGTCGGCTCGGATGCTCGCGAAGTACTCGTCGGAGCAGACGGACGACCCGTTCTTGATGTCGCCGACATGGCCGACGAACGAGAGTTCCTTGTGGGCATTGAGGTCTTGGATATATGACGGGAAGGCGGCGATCTCGGCGCTTCCGTAGGGAACGTCGCCGATGATTCCGAAACTGAGGGCTCGGCGATCCGGACCGTGCTGGGAATCGTCGCGCCCGTGGCCGGAGTCGTCGGCGAAGGCAGGCGACGTCGCCCCCACCACCAGCAGTGCCGCGGCCGTCATAGCGAACATCAGGTTTCTCTTCGTGCGCATGGGATCCTCCCGGGTCGTTGAGTGTGAACCAGTGAGGAGGTTAGGAGCCCGATCTTTCCTCTCGGGGGTGAAGAGGTGAATTCTCTATGACCTGGGCCGCGCGCACCCCGGGGCCTTGACCATCGCCTGTTGCGCACGTACTGTTCCCAGCATCGTGCGCCCGAACGCCCGCCTCAATTCCTCAATGACGAAGAACGAGAGCAGGAGATCACCCATGGCCATTCTTGCCAACGGCTCGCGCCGCATCACTCGAGCAGTCCTGGCGGGCATCGTCGCGGCAGCCCTCGCCCTCTCCGGAGCAGCGCTCGCCCCGGCGGCTTTCGCCGACCAGGGGCGTGCACCGGGATCCGCCTCCGTCGACTTCGGGCCGAGCGTCAAGATCTTCGACCCGAGCATGCCGCAGAGCCAGATCCAGGCCACGGTGGATAAGATCGCCGCTGAGCAGGTCGACAACGAGATGGGCACGGCCCGGTACGCGCTGCTCTTCAAACCCGGCGTCTACGGCACGGTCGCGAATCCGCTGGTCTTCCAGGTCGGCTACTACACCGAGGTGGCCGGACTCGGCGTCTCGCCGGGGGACGTCACCATCAACGGGCACGTGGATGTCTACAACCGCTGCTTCACCGCCGACAACTGCAGCGCGCTCGACAACTTCTGGCGATCGGTCTCCAACCTCACGATCAACGTCGCGGGCGGCACCGACTGCCGGTCCTCCGGCGAGTTCTGGGCAGTGTCGCAGGCTGCTCCCCTGCGCCGGGTGGACGTCACCGGTGGCACCCTCACGTTCATGGACTACTGCACCGCCGGACCACAGTTCGCCAGCGGAGGGTTCATGGCCGACTCTCGGGCCGGCACGATCGTCAACGGCTCGCAGCAGCAGTTCCTCGTGCGCAACAGCTCCATCGGATCCTGGTCGAACGGCGTGTGGAACCAGGTCTTCTCCGGCGTGAGCGGGGCTCCGGCCCAGTCCTTCCCCGACCCCACCTACACGACCCTCGGGACGACTGCGGTGAGCCGGGAGAAGCCCTATCTCTTCTTGGACACCGTGAAGAACCGGTATAGCGTGTTCGTTCCCGACGCGCGGACCGACTCGAGAGGCACCACCTGGGAGAGCGCGCCGACGGCGGGCCGCGGCATCCCCCTTTCGGAGTTCTTCGTTGCCTCGCCGGGCGTCTCAGTGCGCACCATCAACGATCAGCTCGCCCGGGGCAAGAACCTTCTGTTCACGCCCGGTGTCTACGACATCGATCGCACCATTTCCGTCAAACGGGCCGACACCGTGGTTCTCGGCCTTGGCCTCGCAACCCTCACCGCGGTGAACGGAGCGGTACCCCTCGCTGTCTCCGACGTGCGCGGAGTGGATGTCGCGGGCCTCATGATCGACGCCGGATCGGTGAACTCACCGGTGCTCTTTCAGGTCGGCACGAAGCGCGACGGGCACTGGCACGACCACGACGCCGAGTCGGACGCCCTGCGACGTGGCGGATCGCGCAACCCGACCGCCCTCCAGGATGTGTACTTCCGTATCGGGGGACCACACGTGGGCAAGGCCACGGTCGCCCTCCAGGTCAACAGCGACAACGTGGTGCTCGACGATATCTGGGCCTGGCGTGCAGATCACGGCCAGGGGGTCGGGTGGACGAGCAACACCTCCGAGACCGGGGTCGTCGTCAACGGGCGCAACGTCACCGCCACCGGGCTCTTCTCCGAGCACTTCCAGAAGTACAACGTGATCTGGAACGGGGAGCGCGGCACAACCGTGTTCTTCCAGAACGAGCTGCCCTATGACGCGCCGAACCAGGCGGCCTGGCAGCACGATGGAGTGCTCGGCTGGGCAGGCTACAAGGTCGCGGACTCGGTGAAGACCCACACCCTCTGGGGCGGGGGAAGCTACATCTTCACGAACGTCGACCCGACGATCCACGCCACGCGTGGGTTCGAGGTGCCGGTGACGCCGGGCGTGCAGCTGCACGACCTGCTCACGGTGCAACTCGGTGCCGGCACTCTCGACCACGTGGTCAACGACACCGGTGCCCCGGTGACCTCGGCCGCCGTCGGAATCCCCAGTTTCGTGGTCAGCTTCTGACCCGCACGTGACTGCGGGCGTGGTCGATCGCCGCATCGAGGTCGTCGAACAGGTGTTTCTGGTGTCTCAGGGAGCCGACGATCCCGACCCGGGTGGCCAGTCGCAGGTGCCGTTCCTGGATGCCCTTGACCAGCACTGTGATGCCGCGCCTCTCGAGACCCTGGATCATCTCCGTGATCACCCGTGCGCCCGTGGCATCCATCACCTGCAACTGCGAGAGGCGCAGGATCACGACGTCGACACCGGTGATCCGGGTCACCTGGTCGAGCATGCGTTCGGCCGCACCGAAGAAGAGCGCGCCGTCGAAGCGGAAGAGGGCGATGTGCTCGTCGCCCGCCTTCGCCGTACCGGGCAGTTCCTCACGATGCACGCCGCCGGAGTTCGCCAAGGTGCGCAGGGCGAAGAAGGCGGCCACCGCGATGCCGATCCCCACGGCCACGATCAGGTCGAACGACACCGTGATGAGGGCGGTCAGCACGAAGACGATGGTGTCGGAGCGCGTCGACCCGACGACGCTCCGGACGGTCGCGAGCGAGACCATCCGGGTCGCGGTGACCATGAGCACCCCGGCGAGCGCCGCAAGCGGAATCTGCGAGACGACCGTGGAGGCGAGGGCGACGATACCGAGAAGAACCAGGGAGTGGATGATCGCGGCCAGCCGGGTCCGACCTCCCGACCTCACGTTGACGGCGGTTCGCGCGATGGCGCCGGTGGCGGGCATGCCGCCGAAGAATCCGGAGGCGATCGAGGCGAGCCCCTGGCCGACGAGCTCCCGATCGGGATCGTAGGCGCCGGTGTCCGCGAGCGCGGCGCCGACCCGGGCGGAAAGCAGCGACTCGATGGCGGCGAGAGCAGCGACCGTGAGGATCGGTCCCACCAGCGCACCGAGGGTCGTGGGGTCGAAGGCAGGAAATCTCGGCGCGGGAAGCGCACTCGGGAGCGCGCCGATTCTCGCGAGCGGAAGGTGGGCGACCGCGGCGATCACCGAGACCACGACGATCGCGACAAGGGATCCGGGTAACTTCGGATGGATGCGCGGCGACACCAGCATGATCGCCGCCACCAGCGCGACGGCCACTATCGCCCAGCCGATCGTAGACGGATCCACGGAGCCGAACGACTCGATAGCGGCGAAGAAGGCGTTGCTGCTCGCGCCGGCGGTCGCGCCGATCGCGGCCGGCACCTGTTGAAGGAAGATGATCACGGCGATTCCGAGGGTGAATCCCTCGATGACAGGCCAGGGGATGTAGGAGACCACCCGGCCGAGACGGAGCACCCCGGCCACGAGCACCACGACTCCGGCGGCGAGACTCACGAGTGCGACGACCCCCACGCCGTGGGAGACCACCACCGGACCGAGCACCACGACCATCGCGCCGGTCGGTCCGGAGACCTGGATGTTCGACCCCCCGAATACCGCTGCGACGACCCCGGCGATGATCGCTGTCACCAGGCCGCTCTCCGCTCCGGCGCCCGAGCTCACCCCGAACGCGAGGGCGAGAGGGAGTGCGACGATACCGACAGTGATCCCGGCGAGCAGATCGCCTCGCCAGGTGCGCTTCACCGACCGGTAGTCGCGCCAACTGGGGAGTAGTGCCGCGATCGAGCTGCCGACGGTCATCCGGGTGCCTCCTCGAGTACCGACGTCTCGAAAGTCCGGCATCACCCTCCACGCTAGGCCGCCGTAGTCGCCACTCCCGGGTCAAAGGTCCCGGCTGGTGCGGATCGGCGCCGAACGCGGCCGAACGGGCCAGTGCGGACATTCCGGGACGGCACGCCAGCCCGGAATGTCCGCGGCCGCCCGGAATGGGCCGGGCCGGTGCTCCCGGCCCGTTGCGTCAGGCCGCGGCGGCCCGATACCGCGACAGCCGCGTCGCGAGGGGCGCCGAGATCCTCAGAGCAAGAACCGCGATGCCGAGCAGGGTCAGCGCAGCGAGAATCAACGGAGGAATCGAATCGGAGAGGAGGGAGAACGGCGAAACGCCCAACGCGACGAGCGGCCAGAGTGCGCTGCCGAAAGCCAGCGCCGCGACGAAGAATTTCGCCGGCCGGCTGAAGCCGCCGACCATCCAGCCCACCGCCACAACCAGCGCGGGAATCACTCTGGGGGTGGTGAGGCCGAGCACTCCGGAGTAACTCCAGGCGAACACCACCGCGGTGATG
Source organism: Lacisediminihabitans sp. FW035 (assembly GCF_054880895.1). NCBI lineage: Bacteria > Bacillati > Actinomycetota > Actinomycetes > Micrococcales > Microbacteriaceae > Lacisediminihabitans > Lacisediminihabitans sp. FW035. Next base: position 2,884,762 of record NZ_CM142187.1, on the reverse strand, counting down.
GAGACGATCGCAGCAATCGAGACGACGGAGACGGTCATCCATGCCCGATAGCGCGCCCGGTTCGCAGCAAGCGATGGAGTCGGTGCCGCGGTGCGCGGCGGCGGCCGCCACTCGTCGTGAATGCGCGGGCCAGAAGCGCGCGGGCCAGGAGAAGTCGGCCAAGAAGAATGCGACGCCGCGGGGGAGTGGGTCGCACCGAAGCGGGATGCCCCCGCCCGCACACCGGCGCCGGCGTAGAGGTGCGCGCGGTCATAGCGCGCCCGCAACTCCGGATCGAGCAGGTCCCGCCGTGCCTCGTTGAGGCGAAGCGTCATCGCCTCGCCGGCGGCTCCGGAGACGTCGGGATGGTAGAGCCGGATGAGTCGGCGGTAGGCGTTACGAATCTCATCGGCTGTGGCTTCGGGGGTCACGCACAGCAATTCGTAATGGGTCGGGGTGTCCATTGAGTCTGATCCTAGGGGATCGAAGACCCCCCGAACGCGGGACAAGTCTGTCTGTGCCCCGGTTCGCCCGAAAGGGGTACAGATCGGTGTTCCGGGGGTGAACTCACAGCAGGGGGGACCTAGGCGCGGGCAGTCCTTCGTGGTTGCCTGTAGCAGTGACCGATTTTCCGATGTTCCCGCTGGGATCTGTGCTGTTCCCGCACATGCCGCTGCCACTGCGCGTGTTCGAGGAGCGCTATCTCGTGATGCTCTCGCGCATCCTCGCCGACGAGCCTTCGGAGTTCGGCGTCGTGCTCATCGAGCGCGGGCAGGAGGTGGGCGGGGGTGAGATGCGCTTCGGCATCGGCACCGTCGCGCAGATCCAGCAGCTCGATGCCAACGAGGAGTTCGTGGTGCTGGTCGCACAGGGCGAGCGGCGCATCGAGATCCTCGAGTGGCGGGAGGAGAGTCCGCATCCCGCCGCCCTCGTGCGTGATCTCCCAGAGCTCGAGTGGACCGACGAGCTCCGTCCTCTTCGCGACACGGCCGAAGAAGCGGTGCGCGGGGCGCTTCGGCTGGCCGGGGAGGCGGGCGAGCAGCTCTGGTCGCCGGATGTCGAGCTCTCCGACGATCCCGTGCCCGCGGCCTGGCAACTGGCAGCGATTGCTCCGCTCGGTCCGCTCGACCAGATCGCCCTGCTGCGCTCGGAATCGATGGAATCGCTGCTCTCGAGCCTCATCGCGCTGGTGGAGTCGTCTGGGCAGTCGCTCGGTGCACCCTGGCCAGAAGACGAAACCGGGGAGTAGCGGAGTCCCCGAAAGCTGCGCGTAGGCTTGAATCCATGGAATTCAGATACCTCGGAAACTCAGGCCTCAAGATCTCGGAGATCACCTACGGCAACTGGCTCACCCACGGCTCCCAGGTGGAGAACGACACCGCGAAGGCGTGCGTCACCGCCGCCCTCGATGCCGGCATCACCACTTTCGACACCGCGGATGTCTACGCGAACACCGCGGCCGAGACCGTGCTTGGCGAGGCGCTCAAGGGCCAGCGTCGGCAGTCCCTCGAGATCTTCACCAAGGTCTTCGGCCCGACCGGACCCAAGGGCCACAACGACCTCGGCCTGTCGCGCAAGCACATCCTCGAGTCGATCGACGGCTCGTTGCAGCGTCTCCAGACGGACTATGTCGACCTGTACCAGGCGCACCGTTTCGACTACGAGACACCCCTCGAGGAGACCTTCCAGGCATTCGCCGACATCGTCCGCCAGGGCAAGGCGCTCTACATCGGCGTGAGCGAGTGGACGGCCGACCAGCTGCGCGACGGTGCGGCGCTGGCGAAGGAGTTCGGCGTGCAGCTCATCTCCAACCAGCCGCAGTACTCGGCGCTGTGGAGGGTGATCGAGGCGGAGGTCGTGCCGACCTCGAAGGAACTCGGCATCTCGCAGATCGTCTGGTCCCCGATTGCCCAGGGCGTGCTCACCGGCAAGTACCAGCCGGGAGCCGCACTTCCCGAAGGAAGCCGGGCGACGGACGAGAAGGGCGGCGCGAACATGATCAAGCGCTTCCTCAACGACGATGTGCTCACCAGGGTGCAGGCCCTCTCGCCGATCGCCGCAGAGCTCGACCTCTCGCTCGCCCAGCTTGCGGTGGCGTGGGTGCTGCAGAACGACAATGTGGCCTCGGCCATCATCGGGGCGTCCCGCCCGGAGCAGGTCCACGAGAACGTGAAAGCCGCCGGAGTGACCATCCCGGCAGAGCTCCTCACCCGCATTGACGACGCGCTCGGCGAGATCGTCGAACGCGACCCGGCCAAGACGCTCGAAAGCTCGCCGAAGTCGCGCGAGGCGTAGTCGCGCGACGCTTGCGGCTGCGGCCGAGAGCGGATCAGTCGGATGACACGCCGCGGGGGCGGTTGCCTGTGCGGCGTGTCATCCAGATCTCCGCCCTTGGCCGTCGGGTCCGCGCGCGGAGAGCAGTCCGTCGTCGATCGATAACCGCGGGGCGACGTCGAACTGTTCCCTTGCTAGGCTGGCCCCACAATCGAAAACTGGGCCGCACACGCGATGCGGGAGAGCTCGACACTTCTCGGGCACCGAAGGAGCAAGCCTCCCCGCCAATCTCTCAGGTCTACGTACCGCATCGAACTGGCCACTCTGGAAAGTGGATGACCGGACGCTCGCGTTCGTCATCCCGCCGAAGGTGAAAGCGCTCCGGCGTGAAACTCTCAGGTCCATGACAGAGGGGGAGTTCCATCCGCAGCCCGCGCGCCAGGAGAACTCCGTGCCAGAGAAGACCGTGACCGAGAAGAACGAAGAACGATACTCGCCGCTTCATCGCGTCCATGTCGATGCGGGAGCCAGCTTCACCGACTTCGCCGGCTGGCAGATGCCGGTGCGTTACTCGAGCGACCTCGCCGAGCACCATGCCGTCCGCACCGCCGCCGGGCTCTTCGACCTCTCCCACATGGGCGAGATCGTGGTGATCGGACCGGAGAGCGCGGATGCCCTCGACTACGCCTTCGCCGGCAAGATCTCCGCAGTCGCACTCGGCCAGGCCAAGTACAGCCTGCTGCTCGGCCGCGAGGGCGGCATCATCGACGACCTGGTCGTCTACCGCACCGGCGAGGACCGCTTCATCGTGGTCGCGAACGCCTCCAACCGCGAGGCCGTGGCAGCGGAACTCCTCGAGCGCACCGCTCCCTTCGACTGCGAGGTCTTCGATGAGAGTGACGACATCGCCCTCATCGCCATCCAGGGGCCGAAGTCGTACGAGATCCTGAGCCAGGTGCCCGGGATCGTCGTCGCCGGACTCCCCGAACTCAAGTACTACTGGTCGACTCCCGGGCAGTTCGAGGGGCACGAGATCCTCGTCGCCCGCACCGGCTACACCGGTGAGGACGGCTACGAGCTCTATATCGCCCCCGATGCCGCACCCGCCCTGTGGAGCGCGATCGCCGAGACCGGCGCGGGAAGCGGCCTGGTGCCGGCGGGGCTGGCGAGTCGCGATACCCTCCGTCTCGAAGCGGGGATGCCCCTCTACGGCCACGAGCTCTCGCTGGACACCCTGCCGGTGCAGGCCGGACTCGAGCGGGTTGTGAACCTCAAGAAAGAGGGCGACTTCGTCGGGCGTGCCGCAGTCGAGGCCGGCCCGGCAGAAGGTGCCCGCGTTCTCGTCGGGCTTCGCGCCGAGGGCAAACGCGCCGGACGCGCCGACTACCTCGTTCTCGACGCCGATGGCGCGGAAGTCGGGGTGGTCACCAGCGGGGCGCTGAGCCCGACGCTTGGATACCCGATCGCGATGGCCTACGTCGACCCCGCGGTGCGGGAGATCGGCACCGAACTATTCCTGGATGTGCGCGGAACCCGCGTGCCCGCATCCGTCACCGCACTTCCCTTCTACACGAGAGAGGCCAAATAACCATGGCTGAGCAGGGCACCCTCAAATACACCTCCGAGCACGAGTGGCTCGATGTGCAGGGCGACATCGCGACCGTCGGCATCACCGCGTACGCGGCGGAGAAGCTCGGCGACGTGGTCTTCGTCGACCTCCCCGCCGTCGGAGCATCCGTCGCGAGCGGCAAGATCGTGGGCGAGATCGAGTCCACGAAGTCGGTGGGGGAGCTCTTTGCGCCGGTCGACGGCACCGTCACCGAGGTGAACGATGCGGTCGTCGCGAATCCCGAGCTGGTGAACAGCGATCCTTTCGGTGAGGGGTGGCTCATCAAGGTGAGTTTCACCGAGCTCCCGGCCCTCCTCAGCTTCGACGAGTACACCGCGCTGGTGGGCGAGTAGTGGCCGGGATCGACCAGCTCACACAGGACCTTTTGGCTACGGGTGGTTTCGCCGAGCGCCACATCGGTACGGATGCCGCGGCGCAGGCCACGATGCTCGACACGTTGGGATACGAGACCGTCGATGCTCTCGTGCGTGCCGCGGTGCCGGCATCCATCCATGTGGACGGATTCCGTTCGGCGGCAGACTCGGTGCTGCCTCCTGCGGCGACCGAACGCGAGGCGCTCGCCGAACTGCGCGTGCTCGCCCGCAAGAACACCGTCAACCGGTCGATGATCGGGCTCGGCTATTACGACACGATCACACCGGCCGTGATCAAGCGCAACGTGCTCGAGAACCCGAGCTGGTACACGGCGTACACGCCCTACCAGCCCGAGATCTCCCAGGGTCGCCTTGAGGCGCTCATCAACTTCCAGACGATGGTCACCGATCTCACGGGACTCGCCACGGCCAACGCCTCGATGCTCGACGAGGGCACGGCCGTCGTCGAGGGAATGATGCTCGCCCGCCGCGCCTCCAAGATCGACAGCACGACCTTCATCGTGGACTCTGATTCCCTTCCCCAGACGCTCGCGCTGCTCGAGAACCGTGCGGCCGCGGTCGGCATCGACCTCATCATGCTCGATCTCGCGGAGCTCGACCCCGAGAGACTCGACCTGCCGGAGGCATTCGGCATCTTCGTGCAGTACCCGGCACGCTCCGGCCGGGTCTGGGACCCGAGCGCCGTGATCGCCGCGGCGAAGGCCACCGGTGCCCTCGCGGTAGTGGCGGCCGACCTGCTCGCCCTCACCCTCATCGCCTCTCCCGGCGAGCTCGGCGCGGATGTCGCGGTCGGCACGAGCCAGCGCTTCGGTGTGCCGATGGGCTTCGGAGGCCCGCATGCCGGCTACATGGCCGTGCGAGCCGGACTCGAACGACAGCTGCCCGGGCGCCTGGTCGGAGTCTCGCAGGATGCCGCCGGGCACCCCGCCTACCGGCTCTCGCTCCAGGTGCGCGAGCAGCACATCCGTCGCGACAAGGCGACTTCCAACATCTGCACGGCCCAGGTGCTGCTCGCCGTGATGGCCTCGATGTACGCGGTCTACCACGGCCCCCAGGGCCTGAAGCAGATCGCGACCCGGGTGACCCGCCTCACTCGCGTGCTCGCCCGCGCGGCATCCGAGGCCGGTCACACCGTCGTCTCGGCGAACTTCTTCGACACGATCACACTGCACACCAAGACGAACGCGGCGCGGCTAGTCGAGCGCGCACACTCCGCGGGCTACCTGATCCACCTCGTGGACGACGATCACGTTCAACTTTCGGCGGACGAGACCACCACCCTCGACGACGTGCGCGCGATCGCCCGCATCCTCGGTGAGGACCTCATCGACGACTCGGTTGCGGCCGAGGTGGACTGGATCCCCGCCGCGCTGGTGCGGACGAGCGGATACCTCGAACACCCGGTGTTCAACACCCACCGCTCCGAGACCTCGATGATGCGCTACCTCAAGCACCTTGCCGACTACGACTACGCGCTCGATCGCGGCATGATCCCTCTCGGATCGTGCACGATGAAGCTCAACGCGGCCACCGAGATGGAAGCCGTCACCTGGCCGGAATTCGCCGGCCTGCACCCCTTCGCTCCCGAATCGGATGTCGAGGGCTACCTCCAGCTGATCGACCAGCTCCAGGGGTGGCTCGCGGATGTCACGGGCTACGACTCCGTCTCGCTGCAGCCGAACGCGGGCAGCCAGGGCGAGCTCGCCGGCCTCCTCGCCATCCGCGGCTACCACCGCTCCCGTGGCGACGATCAGCGCACCGTCTGCCTCATCCCGCAGAGCGCCCATGGCACCAACGCGGCCTCCGCGGTGCTCGCCGGCATGCGGGTCGTCGTGGTGGCCTGTGACGAGCTCGGCAACGTGGATGTCGACGACCTCCACGCGAAGATCGCCGAGCATGCCGATTCCCTCGCCGCCCTCATGATCACCTACCCCTCGACCCATGGCGTGTACGAGCACGAGGTCGGCACCATCTGCACGGCCGTGCACGATGCGGGCGGCCAGGTCTACGTCGACGGCGCGAATCTCAACGCCGTGCTCGGATTCGCCCGGTACGGCGATTTCGGGGGCGATGTCTCGCACCTCAACCTCCACAAGACCTTCTGCATCCCTCACGGTGGTGGTGGTCCGGGAGTCGGGCCGGTCGCGGCGAAGGCACACCTCGCACCGTTCCTCCCCGGGCATCCGATGGCGCAGCGCGCGCTGCACGCCGGACCTCCCGTGTCGGCCGCGCCCTACGGCTCGCCGAGCATCCTTCCCATCAGTTGGGCTTACGTGCGCATGATGGGTGCCGATGGCCTCCGGGAGGCGACCGGAGCCGCCGTGCTCGCGGCCAACTATGTCGCGGTGCGCCTGCGGGACCACTTCCCGGTGCTGTACGCCGGCGACAACGGCCTGGTCGCCCACGAGTGCATCCTCGACCTTCGTCCGCTCACCGAGGCGACGGGTGTGACCGTCGACGATGTGGCCAAGCGCCTCATCGACTTCGGATTCCACGCTCCGACGATGTCGTTCCCGGTCGCGGGAACGCTCATGGTCGAGCCGACGGAGAGCGAAGACCTCGACGAGATCGACCGCTTCATCGATGCGATGATCGCGATCCGGGCCGAGGCGGATGCCGTGGCCTCCGGCACCTGGCCGCTCGCCGACAACCCCCTCCACAACGCCCCGCACACGGCGCAGTCCGTGATCGAGGGGGAGTGGACCCACCCCTACACACGCGAGCAGGCCGTCTACCCGGTGCGCAGCCTCATCCGGTCGAAGTACTGGCCGCCGGTGCGCCGCATCGACAATGCCTACGGGGACCGCAACCTCGTCTGCGCCTGCCCGCCGCCGGAGGCCTTCGAGTAACGCGCTTCTGCTGATCGAGCAGCGAGCGCCCGCATCCCTTCCCGCGGCGGGAGACACAACTCCCTCCGCGAGGGATTTGTGCCGCCGTGACGCGTCGTTTATCCCGCCATGACCTCGGCGACCGCCACGCGCAAAAAGGGCCCGTCAGGCACTCGCCGAGGAGCTAATTCGCGACCCCGAACAACGCCGGAAACGCGGATGCCGCCCACGGGTACCCGACGAAGATCGCGGTGTCGATTACGAAGTGCGCGATCACCAGCGGAAGCACCCGACCGTAGCGAGAGTAGAGCCAACCGAACAGCACACCCATGGCGAAATTGCCCACGAAGGCCCCGAAGCCCTGGTACAGGTGGTACGTGCCCCTCAGCAGGGCGGCGGACAGGATGATCGGCCAGGTCTTCCAGCCGAGGTCACGCAACCGGGCGAAGAGATAGCCGATCACGATCACCTCCTCCTGGAGCCCGGCCCTCAGGGCCGAGAGCACGAGGATGGGGATGGTCCACCAATAAGTGTCGAGCGGCGATGCGGAGACGGTGACCCCGAGTCCGAGGGCCTTGCCACCCAGGTACACGAAGATGCCCGGGATGCCGATCACGAGGGCGAGGGCGAGTCCGAGAAGCGCGTCGCGGCCAGGCCTGTCGAACCGGAGGCCCAGCCGCCCGAGGTGTGGACGCGCGGCCTGCCAAAGAAGGAAGCAGACGAGGGCGACGGGAACCAGGTCGAAGAAGATGGCCAGGAACTGGTAGATGAAGTCGAAGATCGCCCGGGAGTTCAGCGAATTGTTGAGTGACTGCACCTGTCGGGACAGCGGGGTCGGGCGAGTGAGGCTGTCGGCGAGCGATACTATCGAGTAGACCGCGGATGCGCCGAGCGAGAGCCCGAGCACGAGAACGATCTCGCCCCTGATCCGTCTTCGATCGCCCAAGGGCACCGGGTCGAAATTTGTGGGATTCGACAAAGGCGACACGGACACGGTTTCGATGCTACGCCCTCGATCCGGCCAGTTCACACTTTGAGACACCTCAGAATTGCAATATTCGTGCGAAATGCGGCGTCCGAGCGCAATGATTCTTCCCCGGGCGCAAGAATTTGTTAGGTCTGTTACCACTGTGTAACGTTTGGCTCTACAGTTTGGCGGGGGGAGCACCCCCTACTTAGGGTTCTTCTATCTAGCGCGGCAGCACGCTAGGAATCGTGCTGCCGTTTGCTCATCTTGCACAGGAGGAAAATTGAAAATCAGAGGAAGATTGGCGCGTAATGCGATCGCAGTCGTCGCCATCGCCGGCGCTACGGCATTCGCGCTCGCCGGGTGCACAACATCCGGTACGCCGACACCCACCACAGCAAAGGGTGGAACCGCCACTGTCGCGACGGTGAACGACTTCACGTCGTTCAACCAGAACACTCCGGACGGCAACCTCGACACGAACGGCTTCGTCGGCTACATGACGACCGGTTCGTTCTACTACGTCGACCCGAAGTTCAAGGTCATCTACGACACCTCCTTCGGCAAGCTCGAGAAGATCTCGGACAGCCCCCTGACGGTCAAGTACACCCTCAAGAAGGGCCTCAAGTGGTCCGACGGCAAGCCGATCACCGCTGACGACATGGCTCTCGCCTGGGCGATCAACACCGGCTTCTACGACTCGGGCACCACCGACGCCGACGGCAACGTCACCGCCGGCACCAACTACTTCTCGACCGCGGGAAGCACCGCAGCTCTCAACGGCCCGAAGTTCCCGACCATCAGCTCGGACGACCTGTCCATGACGATGACCTACTCCGACCCGTACGTCGACTACGCGATCTTCAACCCGATCGCCCAGCCGGCCCATGTCGTGGCAGAGAAGGCGGGCCTCAAGAGCGCCGCCGACCTCACCGCGCTGCTCAAGAAGCTGCCGAAGGGCGACCCGGCGAAGCCCGCCGCGGCCGACCCGACCCTGCAGAAGGCGTCGGAGTTCGTCAACACCGGCTACGACGTCACCGCGATGCCGACCGACAAGTCGCTCCTCGTCTCGAGCGGCCCGATGGTCGTCTCCGACTTCGTGCCCACCCAGTCCCTCACCCTGGTGAAGAACAAGTACTACACCGGTGACCACGAGTCCAAGGTCGACAAGATCGTGCTCCGCAACATCCCGGACGCCAACGCGCAGGTCTCCGCTCTCGCCAACGGCGAGGTCGACGTGATCAACCCGCAGGCTTCCGCCGACACGCTCACCGCCCTCAAGGCGACCAGCGCGAAGGTCATCATCGGATCGCAGGCGTCGTACGACCACCTCGACCTGACGTTCAACGCCCCGGTGTTCCAGGATGCGAAGGTGCGCGAAGCGTTCCTCAAGACCATCCCGCGCCAGCAGATCCTCGACGCGATCGTCACGCCCGTAGACCCCAAGGCGAAGGTGCTCGACTCGCAGCAGTTCCTTCCGCAGCAGGCGGGCTACGCCGACTCGGTCAAGGGCAACGGTTCGTCCGCCTACGACAAGGTCGACATCGACGGAGCCAAGACTCTCCTCGCCGGTGCGACCCCGACGATCAAGTTGATGTACAACACCAACAACCCGAACCGCGTCGATGAGTTCCAGGCCATCCAGGCCTCGGCGACCAAGGCCGGCTTCAAGATCGTGGATGCCGGATCGCCCGACTGGAGCAAGAAGCTCGGCGACGGAACCTACGACGCCGTTCTCTTCGGTTGGATCAACCCGGGTTACGGCTACGCCGGAGTCCCGCAGATCTGGTCAACCGATGGTGGCGGAAACTACAACGCCTACAAGGGGACGAACAAGCTGGCTCTCTCGACCCAGTCGATCCTCGACACCAAGAAGATCACCCCCATCCTGCAGGAGATGGACAAGCAGGCGTTCTCTGACGCCTACGGCCTCCCTCTGTTCCAGCTGCCGGGTATCACCGGAGTAACGAGCCGCCTCACGGGCGTCGACACCTACTTCGCCGGCCAGACCGGACCCTTCTGGAACTTCTGGGAGTGGACCGTCAAGGGTAAGTAGTCCGTAGCTGTGGCCTCGATCCGTACTCCGGGTCGAGGTCACAGCCGCGTCGGCGCCGGGCCGGAGGGCCCGGCGCCTCTCACTGTGTACTTTCGTTCTGTCCGTCCCGAGGGCTGATGGCGCGGTAAATTAGAGCAGCCGGAATCGCGATGGAGCGATTCGCACGGCGAACCGAGCAAGCAAGGAAGCCATCGATGGTGAGCTTTATCCTGAGGCGAATACTCGTCTCGGTCCTCATTCTTCTCGCAGCATCGTTCATCATGTACATGCTGACGGCCTACTCGAGCGATCCTCTGGAAGACCTGCGACAGTCCAGCTCCCTCAACAAAGAGAAGCTCATCCAGGCCCGCATCCAGTCGCTCCAGCTCGATGTGCCTCCGCCGCTCCGCTGGTTCCTCTGGCTCGGCGGGGCCGCGAAGTGCCTGATCCCGCTGGCCAACGCCTGCGATCTCGGCCAGACGATCTCCAAGGCCGAAGTCACCGACATCCTGCCCCAGGCGATGCAGTCGACGATCCAGCTCGTCACTGGCGCCCTCGTGCTGGCGATCGTGCTCGGTCTCGCCCTCGGAATCATCACAGCCCTCCGCCAGTACAGCGGCCTCGACAACGTCGTGACCTTCACGAGCTTCTTCCTCTTCTCGCTCCCGTCGTTCCTCGTCGCCGTGCTGCTCAAGGAGTTCATCGCGATCGGCTTCAACAACTTCCTCGAGAAACCGATGATCGCGATACCCGTCATCCTCGTGATAGCGGTGATCCTGGGGTTGATTGTGCAGTCGGTCATCGGTGGCGACGGCAGGCGAAGACTGATCGTCGGCGGCGCGACCGCCGTCATCTCCGCGATCGTGCTCTACGGCATCTCGCTCTCCGGCTGGCTGCTCCACCCAGGCCTCGGACCGGTGGCGATCCTGCTGCTCTCCGTCGGAATCGCCGTCGGACTGACGGCGCTCATCGCCGGCCTGCGAAATCGCCGGGCGCTCATCACCGGCCTGATCGTCGTCGTGCTCGCCCTCGTGTCCTACTTCGCCCTTCAGGGCCTGTTCGACATCTCGTCGGCCGCCACGCTCGTGATCCTCGCGATCGTCACCATCGTCGTCGGCCTCGCTGTCGGTTTCTTCATGGGCGGCTACGACCGGTCGCAGTCGATGCGCGTCGGTGCGATCACCGCTCTCCTGTCGGGCGGTCTCGTGCTGCTCGACCGGTTCATGCAGTCCTGGCCCACCTACTTCAGCGACGTCAACGGCAGGCCGATCGCCACTGTCGGCTACCAGACCCCGAACCTCGGAGGGGATGTGTGGGAGTCGGGCATCGACTCGTTCACGCACTTCCTGCTTCCGACGATCGCGCTGCTGCTCATCTCGTTTGCGAGCTACACGCGGTATGCCCGCGCCGGAATGCTCGAGACCATGGGGCAGGACTACGTGCGCACGGCACGGGCGAAGGGCCTCCCGGAGCGCACCGTCGTCATCCGCCACGCCTTCCGCAACATGCTGATCCCGATCACCACCCTCGTGGCGTTCGACGTGGGGGCTCTCCTCGGTGGAGCGATCATCACGGAGCGGATCTTCGGTATCCCCGGAATGGGAAGCGTGTTCTTCGCGGGCCTTCAGCGCGGTGACCTCAACCCCGTTATGGGCTACTTCATCGTGATCGCGGGAATGGCGATCCTCTTCAACTTCCTTGCCGACCTGGCCTACGCGGCCCTCGACCCGAGAGTGAGGGTTCGCTGATGTCCAACGACAATTCGTCCGTGCTCGCCGCCGAAGCGATCCTTTCCGACAGCAAGCCGCCGGAGAGCCAGGGGCGACTGATTTTCAAGCGGTTCCTGTCCAACAAGGTCGCGGTCGGCGCCCTCATCCTGATCTTCGCGATCATCGTGTTCTCCATCTCGGCCATCGGGCTCGGCCCGATCCCCGGCTGGTGGAAGTACAACTACACCTCGCTCAACGACCAGCTGAACGGCGGCCAGCCGACCCTGTCGGTGGTGCCGGAGTGGCTCGGCGGCAAGGGCATCACCTTCGGTGATCACCCCTGGGGCCAGGACCGCATCGGCAAGGACTACTTCGCCATGACCATGCGCGGGGTTCAGAACTCCGTGCTGATCATGATCGTGATCGGCCTCATGGCTACGGTCATCGGGGTCGTCATCGGGTCGATCGCGGGCTACTACCGCGGCAAGATCGACGCGATCCTGATGCGCATCACCGACATCTTCATCGTGATCCCCGCACTCGTCATCGGATCTGTCGTCGGCCACGCTGTCGGCGGATTCGGAGCGGCGACGCTCGCCGTCATGCTCGGCTTCTTCACCTGGATGGGCATCGCCCGGCTGGTTCGTGGAGAGTTCCTGTCGCTGCGCGAACGCGAGTTCGTCGAAGCGGCGCGGGTGGCCGGAGCCTCGGATGCCCGCATCATCTTCCGCCACATCCTGCCGAACGCCCTCGGTACCGTTATCGTGAGCGCCACGCTCATCATGGCGTCGGCGATCCTGCTCGAGACCGCGCTGAGCTTCCTCGGCTTCGGTATTCGACCGCCGGATGTCTCCCTCGGAAACCTGATCTCGAGTAACCAGTCCGCCTTCCAGACCCGGCCGTGGCTCTTCTGGTGGCCGGCGCTCTTCATCGTCTCGCTCGCGCTGCTGGTGAACTTCGTCGGAGACGGCCTGCGCGACGCCTTCGACCCGCGTCATCGCCGCTTCAAGCTGCGTCGCATGACGGAGGAGCGCCCGAGCCTCGCCGAGGACGAGCAGGTGCGTGCCGGCGACGATGGCGACATCATCGACGCCGACAAGAAATGAACGGCAGCGAGATGACCGACCGCGCGGGGATTCCGGGCGTCGTTCGTTCCGGCGTGGTGTCAGGCGATGAGCAGCGCGGGAACCGAGACCGCCAGCAGAACCAGCAGGGCACTGATCGCCGGCCAATGCCACCGCACCGTCACCGGCACCTCGTGGGCGATGCCGGCCTCGACGAGCCCGGAGGTCTGCAACAGCTCCCAGCGGGACCGCACCAGGCTCGCTGCGGCACCGGACTCGCTCGTGACGAGGTCGCCCGGTCGCACCGTGCTGCTCGAGTGCGGCGAGGTGCGGCGGATCTCTCGGTCGGCCAGGGCCGCACTGCGGTAGCCGAACGACCGGCCGGGGGACGGCGCGACCCAGACCTCGAACTTGCGGCCGGGGGTGAACAAAGTCAGCGCGAACTTGGTGTCGACGTTCACCAACGCGTTCCACGGGATCCAGACGCTGCGCAACGGATTCATCACTTCGACACCGTCGTCCGAGATCGTCAGAAGGGGGCGCCAGAGGCCCTCCCCGGCCAGCAGGTTCACGAACGCGAGCGGCACGAGGTAGGCGAGCTGGCTCGGACGATCGACGAAGAACAGCGAGACCGCGATCACGGCGGAGATCGCCCAGATTCCGATCGCCAGCACCCGATTGAATCGGGAGTTCACGATCTCGCGCTCGGGGCCGGGCAGTGGGGGCATACCCCAATCGTCTCAGGCTTCACCCGCTGTGCACATTCCCAGACGGCGCACCCAGACTATTCGCACGCACGAAAGGCATGCCAATGACCACGATCCCTTCGACGGCCTCGTCGAACCAGCCGGCATCGACCGAGCCACGGACCCCCGTTCTCGAGGTGACCGATCTCAACGTCGACTTCGGCGTCGACAGCGAGTGGGTGCCCGCGGCCCGCCACATGAACTACCGCATCATGCCCGGAGAGGTGCTCGCGCTCGTCGGTGAGTCGGGGTCGGGCAAGAGCGCGAGCTCGATGGCACTCCTCGACCTGCTGCCGTCCAACAGCCGCATCCGGGGCAGCATCAAGCTGAACGGCGAGGAGATCACCGGCATCCGGGCGAACCACATGCGGCGCATCCGCGGGGGAGAGATCGCCGTGATCTTCCAGGAGCCGATGACGGCCCTCAACCCCGTCTACACGATCGGTTCGCAGATCATCGAGACGCTGCGGGTGCACTACGGCATCGCGCCGTCCGAGGCTAAGAAGCGCGCGCTCGAACTGCTCGGGATGGTGGAACTGCCCGATCCTCTTAAAGCCTTCAACTCCTACCCGCACCAGCTCTCCGGCGGACAGCGCCAGCGCGCGATGATCGCCCAGTCGATCTCGTGCGACCCGACGCTGCTCATCGCCGATGAGCCCACCACAGCCCTCGATGTGACGGTGCAGGCCGAGATCCTCGACCTGTTGCGGTCGCTGCGTGACCGGCTCGACAGCGCCATCCTTCTGATCACCCACGACATGGGTGTCGTGGCCGACCTCGCCGACTACATCGCCGTGATGAAGAACGGTGTGATCGTGGAGACCGGCACCGCCCTTGAGATCTTCTCCAACCCGCAGCACGCCTACACGAAGGCACTGCTGGCCGCCGTGCCCCACCTCGGACAGCGGGATGGTGAAGAGATCGACACCACGGCCGCGTTCGCGACGGATGCCGGGGGAGACGCTGAGCTGAAGCAGCGCATCGAGATCAACGAGCGCCTTGCCGAGCAGTCGAGGCTCGCCGCGGCCAGGGACACCCGGCCGGTGGTGCTCGACTTCGACAACGTCGTCATCGAATACCCGAAGCACGGCCGCGTCGCGGCATTCCGCGCCGTCGACCATGTGAGCCTTCAGGTGCATTCCGGCGAGGTCGTCGGTCTCGTGGGGGAGTCCGGGTCGGGCAAGACGACGCTCGGGCGCGCCGCCATCGGGCTGCTCCCAATCACCGAGGGAACCCTCACCGTGACCGGGCAGGACATCTCCAAGGCCGACCGCGAGGACATCCGCAAACTGCACAAGAAGGCCGGCATCGTCTTCCAGGACCCCGCTTCGTCGCTCAACCCGCGTATGCCCATCGGCGACAGCATCGGCGAACCCCTGCTCCTCGCGAAGCAGATGAAGGGCCAGGCCTTGTACAACGAGGTCGAGCGACTGCTCGACAGCGTCGAGCTTCCCCGGGCTTACCGCGGACGCTTCCCGCACGAGCTCTCGGGCGGCCAGAAGCAGCGCGTGGGCATCGCTCGGGCGATCGCCCTGAAGCCGCTGCTCCTCATCGCCGACGAGCCCACCAGTGCGCTCGACGTTTCGGTGCAGGCGCGCGTGCTCGAGCTGCTGCAGAACCTCCAGCAGGAGATGCAGTTCGCGTGCCTCTTCATCACCCACGACCTCGCGGTGATCGACGTGCTCGCCAATCGCATCGCGGTGATGCACCAGGGCAAGCTGGTGGAGGTCGGTACTCGCGACGAGATCCTGAGGAACCCGAAGGAGCCGTACACCCAGCGACTGCTGGCCGCGGTGCCGCTTCCCGACCCCATCCTCCAGCGAGAGCGTCGCGAGACCCGGCGAGAGCTGCTGCGACTGGGTTCATCGGAGTAAGGGACAGTCGGAGCAGCATCATCGGAGCGGGGCCTGTCGGCCTCCGCCGCACCGATCGCTACGATGGATCGGATGCGCAAGTCACTGGTTGCCGCCCTCGCGATCCTCGTCGTCGTGGGTCTCGCCCTCTCCGGGTGCACCAGCACGGTGGCCAAGGGCAGCACGGTGCGTGTGGCTGTGAGCCAGCCGTTCTCGTCCTATAACGCCAAGACGTCCTTCGGTAACGTCGCGGCGAACTCCAGCATCGTCGCGGCCACCAACTCGCAGTTCAACTTCTACGACAATCGTCCGGCGCTGCAGAAGGACGAGTCGTTCGGCACCTACCAGGTCGTCTCCCGGGATCCCTTCCGCGTGAAATACACCATCCGCGACGGTGTGAAGTGGTCCGACGGCACCGCCGTGGATGGTGCAGACCTGCTGCTGTCCTGGGCGGCGAATTCCGGATCACTGAACACCCCCGGTTTCGAGAATGACAGCTACACCGACGCCGACACGGGGCGCTATACGAAGCCGTTCCCCGCCGGGGTCGTGCACTTCGACGGTTTCAGTGGCAACGGACTGCAGCTGGTGACGAAGACTCCGGCCATCGGCGCGGACGGCCGCTCGCTCACTCTCACCTATGACCGTCCGTTCGTGGACTGGGAACTCGTGTTCGGGGTCGGCCTGCCGGCGCACGTGGTCGCAGAGAAGTCGCTCGGCATCACGGATGCCCGCACGGCGAAGGCGGCGCTGGTGACCGCCATCCAGAAGGGCGACACCACGAAGCTGGCGAAGATCGCCCGGTTCTGGGACACCGGTTTCGACTTCACGACGATGCCAAAGGACCGGAGCCTGGTCGTGGGAACCGGCCCCTATACGCTTACCGGCCTCACCGCGACGGGCGCGACCCTCAGCGCCAACCCGCAATACACCGGCGACCACCGACCGAAGTTCGAACGGGTGGAACTGACGGTCATCACCGATCCGCTCGCGGCTGTCGCAGCCCTCCGCACCGGTCGCATCGACGTGATCGCGCCCCAGCCGAGCGCGGATGTCGCGAAGGCGCTGCTCTCCATCGACAACGCGACGGTGCTCAGCGGCTCCGACGGTCCCTACGAACACCTCGACCTGCAGTTCGCCCACTCCCGGTCTGGCACCTTCGACAACCCGATCGTGCGCAAGGCCTTCCTCCAGACGGTGCCGCGCCAGAGGATCCTCGACGACCTGATCGTGCCCCTGCAGGAGGAGGCTCGCCTGAGGTCGTCACAGGTCTTCCTCCCCGGCGAACGCGGCTACGCGACATCCGTGCGCAAGAACGGCTCGAGCGTCTATGCCGCCGTGGACATCGAGGAGGCGAAGACGCTGCTCGCCCAGGCGGGGGTGGTGAATCCGCAGGTCTGCGTGCTGTTCGACCCTTCGAACCCCCGTCGGGTCGCCGAATTCACGGCGATAAAGGACTCGGCGGCTCGTGCGGGATTCATCGTCACCGACTGCTCCAGCACCGACTGGCGCCAGCTGCTCGGCACGGATGGTGCGTACGATGCCTCCCTCTACGCACTGAGGCCCTCGAGCCTCGCGGTCAGTGCCGTCTCGGCGGCCTTCCGCAGCGACTCGCAGGTGGGCAACGACAATTTCTACGCGAATCCGAAGGTGGATGCGCTCATCGATTCGCTCGACACCACCTTCGATCGAGACCAACAGCTGGTCATCCGTCAGAAGATCGATGCGCTGGTCTGGGCGGATTCCTACGGGGTGCCGCTCTACCAGTTCCCCGCCGTCACCGCCTTCAACGAACACGTCAGGGGGGTGGCACCGTCGCCGCTGTCGCCGAATCTGCTGTGGAATGTCTGGGACTGGTCGCCGGTTGATAAGTAGGTGCCCGGGGTCCATTCCCAGCACGAGGTAGCCGGCACGAGGTAGACTGTGCAGTGCGGAGCACCACTGACGTGATTCTGCCGTCACGATTGCACCCGAATGCGGTTCTTCCGCACGGCGGTTCTGTCGCTGGCCTCCCTCCTTCTCGAGACAAATCTGGACGTATACCTATGGCTATCGCCACCCGTAATGACCTGCGCAACGTAGCGATCGTCGCTCACGTCGACCATGGCAAGACCACGCTCGTCGACGCCATGCTGCGCCAGACCAACTCCTTCGCCGCGCACGCGCACCTTGAAGAGCGCGCGATGGACTCGAATGACCTCGAACGCGAAAAGGGCATCACGATCCTCGCGAAGAACACCGCGGTCTCGTATTCCGGTGTGCACGCGACCGACGGTCCCATCACCATCAACGTGATCGACACCCCCGGCCACGCCGACTTCGGTGGAGAGGTCGAGCGCGGCCTGAGCATGGTCGACGGCGTCGTGTTGCTCGTCGACGCCAGTGAGGGCCCGCTGCCGCAGACCCGCTTCGTGCTGCGCAAGGCGCTCGAGTCGAACCTCCCCGTCATCCTTCTCGTCAACAAGACCGACCGCCCGGATGCCCGCATCGACGAGGTCGTCACCGAGAGCCAGGACCTGCTCCTCGGCCTCGCGAGCGACATGTCCGACGACTACCCGGACCTCGACCTCGACGCGATCCTCAACGTGCCGATCGTGTACGCGTCCGGCCGCAACGGCGCCGCGAGCTGGAACAAGCCCGAGAATGGCTCGCTGCCCGACAACGACGACCTCGAGCCGCTGTTCGACGCGATCCTGCAGCACATCCCCGCGCCGAGCTATGACGACGAGCACCCGCTGCAGGCGCACGTCACCAACCTCGACGCGTCGCCGTTTCTCGGCCGCCTGGCCCTCTTGCGCGTCTTCAACGGCACCATCAAGAAGGGCCAGACCGTCGCGTGGGTCAAGCACGACGGATCGGTGCACAACGTCAAGGTGACGGAGCTGCTCATCACGCGCGCCCTCGACCGCTTCCCCACCGAGTCCGCGGGACCCGGTGACATCGTCGCCGTCGCCGGCTTCGAGGACATCACCATCGGTGAAACACTCGCCGACCCGAACGACGTGCGCCCGCTGCCGACCATCACTGTCGACGACCCCGCGATCTCGATGACCATCGGCACCAACACGAGCCCCATGATCGGCAAGGTCAAGGGCCACAAGCTCACCGCCCGCATGGTCAAGGACCGCCTCGACCGCGAGCTCGTCGGTAACGTCTCGATCAAGCTCGTCGACATCGGACGCCCGGATGCCTGGGAGGTGCAGGGTCGTGGAGAACTGGCCCTCGCCATCCTCGTCGAGCAGATGCGTCGCGAGGGCTTCGAGCTCACCGTCGGCAAGCCGCAGGTGGTCGTCAAGCGCGTCGACGGCAAGATCCACGAGCCCTTCGAGCACCTGACCACGGATGCCCCGGAGGAATACCTCGGCGCCATCACCCAGCTCCTCGCCTCCCGCAAGGGTCGCATGGAGGGCATGTCGAACCACGGCACGGGCTGGGTGCGCATGGAGTTCATCGTTCCGTCCCGTGGCCTCATCGGCTTCCGCACCGAGTTCCTCACGATCACGCGCGGATCCGGCATCGCCAACGCCGTCTCCCACGGGTACGAGCAGTGGGCCGGCGAGATCACGACCCGCGTGAACGGTTCCATCGTCGCCGACCGCGCCGGTGTCGCCACCCCGTTCGCCATGGTGGCACTGCAGGAGCGCATGTCGTTCTTCGTGGAGCCCACCCAGGAGGTCTACGAGGGCATGGTCGTCGGTGAGAACTCGCGTGCCGACGACATGGACGTGAACATCACCAAGGAGAAGCAGCTCACCAACATGCGCCAGTCCACCTCGGACACCTTCGAGCGCATGACCCCGTCGCGCAAGCTGACCCTCGAGGAGTGCCTCGAGTTCGCCCGTGAAGACGAGTGCGTCGAGGTGACTCCCGAGTTCGTGCGTATCCGCAAGGTCGAGCTCGCCGCGGGCGACCGTGCCCGTCGCGTCTCGCGCCTCAAGAAGCAGAACGCGTAGCCCGCAGCCACCACTGTTGTGAGACATGCCCCCGGCCCTAGGCTGGGCGGCATGTCTCACTCGGTTAAGCGCCTCACCGTTCCGATCGCCATCGTGATCGCCCTGTTCGCCGGTCCGGCCCTCGCCGGATGCTCCGTGCAGAACCTGGTGCACGATGTCACCGGCGGCAAGGTGGATGTGCCGGGCAAGAGCGTGCCGAAGGACTTCCCCAGCGAGGTACCCCTCGCCTCGGGCGAGATTCTCTCGGGAGCCGGGGTCGGAGACGCGAAGTCGAAGATCTGGAACGTGAGTGTGCGCGCGAAGGACAGCACGGCGATCAACGACGTGCTCACCACCCTCACGGCGGCGGGCTTCGACTGCAAGACGCTCACGGAGACCACCGCCGAGGGCGGCGCCCTCGTCGGCGACAAGGACACCCTCAACGTGGCCGTCGTCGAGATCAAGGACGACAAGGGCTTCGTGCTCAACTACACCGTCACCAAGGGCGACGGAAAGTAGGCTCCGTCAACTGAAGAGGCCGGCGCCGACGTAACTCCCCTCGCGCGCCCCGGGTGGTACCGCGAAGATACCCGAACCCACGTGGCGGATGTACTCGTTCATCGCGTCGTTGCGGGCCAGCTTCAGTTGGATCGGCACGAACTGCGTGCGGGGATCGCGTTGGAACGCGATGAAGAACAGCCCGGCATCGAGGCGCCCGAGTGAGTCGTTGCCGTCGACGAAGTTGTATCCCCGGCGCAGCAGCACCGCGCCGTGGTTCTGTTTCGGATGCGCCAGACGCACATGGGCATCCGCGTCGATCACGGGTTCGCCGTCCTTCTCCGCGGCGAAGTCCGGCTCCGTGAACTCGGTGCCGCCGCTACGAGGTGCACCCTGGCTCTTGGTGCGTCCGACGACGCGCTCCTGTTCGCGGAGGGCGGCACGGTCCCAGGTCTCGATGGTCATGCGGATCTTTCGCGAGACCAGGTACGAACCGCCGGTCATCCACTCTGCACCATCCCCGCTCGGCACCCACACGTGCTCGTCGACGATTGTGGTGTCCTCCGCCTTCACATTGGCGGTGCCGTCCTTGAAACCGAAGAGATTGCGCGGGGTGACCTGGGCGCGAGTCGTGGACGAGGTACGCCCGAAGCCCAGCTGGGACCATCGGATGGATGCCCGCCCGAAGGCGATGCGGGAGAGGTTGCGGATGGCGTGGACGGCCACCTGAGGGTCGTCGCTGCAGGCCTGGATGCAGAGGTCGCCGCCGACGAGGGAGTCCTCGAGAGCATCGCCGGAGAAGTGCGGCAGATCCACAAGCGCGGCCGGTCGCCGGGAGGAGAGGCCGAAGCGATCGTCGAACAGGGAGGGCCCGAATCCGAAGGTGATCGTGAGCCCGGAGGGAGGAAGGTCCAGCGCCTCGCCGGTATCGTCCTGCGGGGCGTCGTACGCCCCCTCGGTCGCACCCTCTCCGACGGACTTGCCGGCTGTCATTCGGGCGGCCGCCGCCGTCCAGTCCTTCAGCAGGTCGATGAGGTCCGACCGGCTGGTGCCGGACACGTCGTAGCTCGCGAAGTGCAGGCGATCCTGGGCAGCGGTGACGATGCCGGACTGGTGGGCGCCGTAGAAGGGATAGGAGGCCGCAGCGCCGGAGTCTCCCGTGGCGGCCTGAGCCATCACCACACGATCGGAGGCGAATCCGACTCCCGCGCCGACCACGCCGGCCCCGGCGAGGCCGAGGAGTCCGCGACGCGACAGGCCCGGCTTCTCGGCGGCCGATTCGCTGGTTTCCGTCATCGGAGGGCTATTTCACGAGCGCGGCGGTGAGCTTGCTGAGCGGCTCGCTCAACGCGTTCACGCCATCGGCCAGTTGCCGCACCTGCGTGGTGCTCAGTTCGTTGTAGTAGGCGAAACCGGTGGTGAGTGAGCCGTAGGCGGCGAGTTGCTTCTCGAGCGCGGCGAACTCGGTGTCGATCTGAGTGACGAGTTTCGGGTTCTTGGACTTCACGATGTCACGAACGCCCTCATACGCGACGCGGGCGCCCTCGAGATTGCCTTGGAAGTCCCAGAGGTCCGTGTGAGACCAGATCTCCTCTTCGCCGGTGATCTTGCCGTTCGCGACCTCATCGAGGAGTCCGATGGCGCCGTTCGAGATCGCGGCGGCGGTGACCGAGTAGGTCTTCGCGTTCACGGCATCCGCGAGCTGTTGAGTGTTGGTGGTGAGCTTCGCGGCGAAGGTGGCACGTTCGGCGGGCGTGAGAGCGACGTAGACCTTCCCACCGTTCTCGGCCGCTGTCGGGGGCCAGAGATCCTTCTCGAGGCGGTGCCAGCCTGTCCACTGGTCTCCGGCGGCGACATCCGCCTCCCTGAAGTCGAGCTCGGGGTCGAGGTCGCCGAAGGACTCCGCCACCGGCTCGATGCGTTCGTAGAAGGCCCGGGCGGCCGGGTACAGGGTCTTCGCCCTGGCGGTGTCGCCGGCGAGGTAGGCGTCGAGGAATGCACTCGTCGCCGGCACCAGCTTGGACACCTGATCCTTCACGTAGGCGACGTAGTTGGCGGCGGCGGCGGCGGTCTGAGTCTTCTCGTTGCCGGCGAGTTCGATGCTCTTGCCGGAGTCGGTGACGACGAAGGCGGCACGCCCGACACCGTCTCCGACCATCCCCGGCTTGCAGGTGGTGAAGTAGTCTCCCGGAGCGAGTTGCACCGTGAGCTTGCGGGGAGCGCCGGGGGCGATGTTCTCCACCTCGCCCACGATGCGGAGACCGTCGCCGGCGAGCACGTAGAACTCGGTGGTCTGGTCGGTGGAATTGGTGATCGTGAAGGCGACGGTGCCGCTCGGAGCGGCGGCGGCCGATACGCTGCAGGCCGTTGCGCTCGAATCGACGGTGAGAGCCGTCGCTTTCGATGCCGACACGCCGGTCGCCGTCGTCGGGGTATTGGCGACACAGGCGCTCAGCAGCATCAGGGCCGTCGCGGCGGTCGCCGTCACGAGCAGGGTTCGGGCGAGGGTCGGACGCGAGGTCATCGGGCTCCTTCGGAGACAGGGGTCGAGGTGACGCGGGGCGCCGGGGCGGAGGGGGTCGTGCTCATCGGGCGCTGGGAACGGATGCGCCTGATGAAGAGGACGAGGACCGGCACGACGTAGAGCGTCCAGACGATCGCCTGGAGCCAGGTGGTGGCGGGGGAGAAGTTGATGGTGCCCTTCAGCAGCGTGCCGTACCAGCTGGCGGGCGGGATCACCGATGAGACATCGAAGGCGAGGGAGCCGAGCCCCGGGAGGATGCCGGCCTCCTGCAGGTCATGAACGCCGTAGGAGAGCACCCCGCCCGCGACGACGATGAGGAAGAGACCGGTGTAGGTGAAGAATTTCGAGAGGTTGATGCTGAGCACGCCCCGGTAGATCAGGTAGCCGAGCACCAGCGCGACAAGGAGGCCGAGGGCCGCTCCGAGGAGCGGGAAGGTCGTCGATCCGGTGGCCTGCACCGCGGCCCAAAGGAACAGTGCCGTCTCGATGCCCTCCCGGCCGACGGCGAGGAACGCGACGAGCACAAGACCCCAGCCCGCGCCGGCAAGGTGCTTGTCGACATCCGAGCGCAGGGTGCCGCTGAGGTTGCGTGCGGTCTTCAGCATCCAGAAGATCATCCAGGTGACGAACCCGGTCGCGACGATGGACAGGCTTCCCCCGATCGCCTCCTGCGCCTCGAAGGTGAGCCCGTAGGCACCGAAGGTGAGCAGCGCTCCGATGGACAGCGCAAGCACCACGGCGAGACCGACGCCGATCCAGATGCGGCGGAGCACGTCGCGCCGACCGATCTTGATGACATAGGCCACGAGGATCCCGACGACCAGGGCGGCCTCGAGGCCTTCGCGCAGGCCGATGAGAAAGTTTGCGAACACGGGAAATCCCTCAATATAAGGTTGGTAAGGCTAACCTTACTGGATCGTCGCGAGTCCCGCATCGCCGCGAATCCGAGACTTCGCCGGGTTTTCGCCCTGTGCGGGGTGCCAGCCGTGCTGGGGTAAATTCGGCAGGTGGAATCAGACTTTCGTGCCGGTGGACCATCGTCGATGGAGCGCGTGCTCTTCGTGCACGCGCACCCCGACGACGAGAGCATCACGACCGGCGGCACGATCGCTCTCTTGATCGGGCGGGGCGCACAGGTCACCGTCGTCACCTGCACGAGGGGAGAGCTCGGGGAGGTGATCCCGGCCGATCTCGCCTCGCTGCAGGGCGACGGCCCGCGCCTCGCGGAGGTGCGCACGGCGGAACTCGCGGTGGCGATGAGAGCACTCGGAGTCGTCGATCATCGCTTCCTCGGCGACCCCGGCGCCCGGTGGGTCGAGCGCGAGCCGCGACGATACACCGACTCCGGCATGCGCTGGGGGGCGAACGGGGCTGAGCCGGCCGACGCCCTCGCAGCCGACTCCTTCTGCGCCGCGGACTTCGGCGAGGCCGCCGCCGACCTCGCCACCGTCATCGACGACGTCCGGCCGGCGGCGGTGGTCAGCTACGACTCGAACGGCGGCTACGGGCATCCGGATCACGTGCGGGCGCACGAGGTTGCACGCCATGCCGCCGAAGTGATGGGCGTTCCGTTCTGGACCGTCGACTCGGATGCTGCGGGGTCCGGCCTGCAGGTCGATGTCTCCTCCGTGCTCGAACGCAAGACCGCGGCGCTTGCCGCCCATCGCACCCAGATCACGGTCGAGGGAGACCGGTTCTCGCTTTCGAGCGGTCCGAGCCGCCCCATCGAGCCTGTGGAAGGCTTCACGCGCCTGGTCACGGCCGCCCCGGGCATGGTGGCGTGGAAGGACCAGAGCCTCACAATCAAGCTGTTCGCGTGGGTTCTCGCCGCGATCGTCGGGGCGGCCCTCGGTGGCATCGCGGTGGTCAATCACCAGTTCGCGCCGCGGATCCTCGCCATCACTCCGCCCGTGGGGATCGTCGTGTCCCTGCTCATCATCGCCTCCCTTCTTGCGGGGCTTCGCATCGTGTTCTCCGGTCGGGTGGTGACCGGATCCGCCGCCGTCGGGCTCCTCGTCGTCATCGGCCTCCTCTCGGTGAAGTCCACCGGGGGGTCCGTGCTCGTGCCGGCGAACGCGGCCGGCTATGCCCTCACCTACGGCTCGCTCGTGATCGCGGGTCTCGCCCTCGCGTGGCCGAAATTCGGCACCTTCTCGCGAGATAGGCTTGGATCAAGGCCTGAACCGAAAGGACCGACTCGACAGTGACTTACGTCATCGCCCTCCCGTGTGTGGATGTCAAAGACCGAGCGTGCATCGACGAATGTCCCGTCGACTGCATCTACGAGGGCGACCGCATGCTCTACATCCACCCCGACGAATGCGTCGACTGCGGTGCGTGCGAGCCGGTGTGCCCCGTCGAGGCGATCTACTACGAAGACGACGTGCCCGAGCAGTGGGCCGAGTACTACAAGGCCAACGTGGAATTCTTCGATGAGGTCGGCTCCCCGGGGGGAGCGGCGAAGGTCGGAGTCATCCACAAGGACCACGCCATCATCGACGCACTGCCGCCCCAGGGTCCCGCGGCCTGACCGTGGCCCTGAGCCTGCCTGACTGGCCTTGGGATGCGCTCGAGCCCTACGCGGCCCGGGCGAAGGCGCATCCGGAGGGCGTGATCGACCTCTCGGTGGGATCCCCGGTCGATGCGACCCCTGAGCTCATCCGGCAGGCGCTCTCGGCCGCGACGGATGCCCACGCCTACCCCCTCACCGCCGGGACTCCCGCACTGTGCGAGGCGATCGTCGAGTGGTTCGGACGCCGGCGCGGGGTCGACGACCTCGGCGTGGACAACGTGCTTCCGACGATCGGATCGAAGGAGTTCATCGCTGGGCTCGCCCTCTGGCTGGGCCTCGGTCCGGGTGACGTCGTGGTGCAACCGACGCTCGCCTACCCGACCTATGCGGTGGGCGCCGCGCTCGTCGGCGCCACCGTCGTTTCCAGCGACGATCCCGCCGAGTGGCCGGATGGCACCCGGCTGGTTTGGATCAACAGCCCCGGCAACCCGAACGGGCGCATCCTCTCGGTCGACGAATTGGCTGTAGCGGTCGCAAGGGCGCGCGAGCTCGGCGCGGTGATCGCGAGTGACGAGTGCTACGCCGAGCTCGGCTGGAGCGACGAGTACGACAGGGCGGCGACCCCGAGTATCCTCGACCCCCGCGTGATCGCGGGCGTGCGCAGTTCGGTGCTCTGTGTCTATTCGTTGAGCAAACAGTCCAACCTCGCGGGGTATCGAGCCGGATTCGTCGCGGGCTGCAGCATCCTCATCGCCCAGCTTCTCGCCGTGCGCAAGCATCTCGGAACCCTCCCGCCGGCACCGATCCAGGCAGCCATGATCACCGCCCTCGGCGACGACGACCACGTGCGCGTGCAGAAGGCGCTCTATCGCTCACGTCGAGATCGTCTCCGTCCCGCTCTCGAGGCCGCCGGATTCCGCATCGACGACAGCGAGGGTGGCCTCTACCTCTGGGCGACAGAGGGGGGCGACGCGTGGGATGCCGTCGCACGACTCGCGGATCTCGGCATCCTCGTCGTGCCGGGCACCTTCTACGGTGCGGAGACGTCCCATCACGTGCGGGTGGCGCTGACGGCGTCGGACGACGCCATCGACTCGGCGGTCTCGCGGTTGGCTGCGGCGGCCTCAACTCGCCGGATTTAGCGGCTTCCTCCAACCAGCCCGACGATTCCTTGGCGGATGCCGCGCTCGACGGGGGTGCCGAGGGCGTGTGTTCAGCCAATTAGGCTGTAGTCGTGAATGCTGCCGCCAATGACCCTGCCGCCGACAAGGCCACCCTCCAGTTCCCGGGCGGCACCGCCGAGTTCCCGATACTGGCGAGCACGGATGGCGCGCCCGCGATCGACATCTCCACCTTCACGCGCCAAACGGGGTACACGACGCTCGACCAGGGCTTCGTCAACACCTCGGCGACCAAGAGCGCGATCACCTATATCGACGGCGAGAAGGGCATCCTGCGCTATCGCGGGTATGCGATCGAGGATGTCGCGGCCAACTCCACCTACCTCGAGGTGGCGTGGCTGCTCATCTACGGGCAGCTGCCCTCTCCTTCGGAGCTCGAAGCCTTCGAGGACCGCGTGCGTCGTCACACGCTCCTGCACGAGGACCTCCGTCGTTTCTTCGACGCCCTCCCGCACAACGCCCACCCCATGTCGGTGCTCTCGAGCGCGGTATCGGCGCTCTCCACCTTCTACGAGGACTCGCTCAGCGTGCACGATCCGGAGCAGGTCGAGCTCTCGACCATCCGGCTGCTCGCCAAGCTCCCGGTGATAGCGGCCTATGCGCACAAGAAGGCGCTCGGCCAGGCGTTCCTCTACCCGGACAACTCGCTGAGCTTCACCGACAACTTCCTCAAGCTCAACTTCGGCAACATGGCGGAGCCCTACGAGGTCAACCCCGTCGTCTCCAAGGCACTCGAGCGCCTGCTCATCCTGCACGAGGATCACGAGCAGAATGCTTCAACCTCGACGGTGCGACTTGTCGGGTCGACCGAGGCCAACATGTTCGCGTCGATCTCGGCCGGCATCAACGCCCTCTATGGTCCGCTCCACGGTGGCGCGAACGAGGCTGTGCTCAAGATGCTCGGAGAGATCAAGGAGTCGGGCGAATCGGTGGAGAAGTTCGTCGAGCGCGTCAAGAACAAGGAAGACGGCATCCGCTTGATGGGCTTCGGCCACCGCGTCTACAAGAACTTCGACCCGCGCGCCAAGCTCGTGAAGGAGAGCGCGGACGAGGTGCTCGCGGCGCTCGGGGTCAAGGACGACCTCCTCGACATCGCCAAGGAGCTCGAGGCCGTTGCGCTCGCCGACGATTACTTCATCGAGCGAAAGCTCTACCCCAACGTCGACTTCTACACCGGCGTGATCTACAAGGCGATGGGATTCCCGCCACGGATGTTCACGGTCCTGTTCGCCATCGGGCGGCTCCCGGGGTGGATCGCGCACTGGCGCGAGATGAACAACGACCCGTCGACCAAGATCGGGCGCCCGCAGCAGCTGTACGTGGGCGAGCCGCGTCGGGACTGGCCCGCCCGCTAGGGTCGCGTCTCGCGTCGGGTGCGGGCCCGTGCGGAGTCGGGTCCGGCTCGTTGCGGACAACTCGGGTCGGCGCGCCGGCCCGTAAAGTCCGTGCCAGCCCGGGTTCGCGTGACGGTCCTGCCGCCGTGTCCAGTTGCGGCTCCGTGACCGCGGCGGATGGGACCGCCCACTTCGCTCGCCCAGGGTTCGATCGCCCCGGTTCGCTCGCCCGCGTTCGCTCCCCCGTGTTCGCTCGCCCGCGTTCGCTCCCGCCCTGTCGCAAATGCAGGATCAAGTGTGACTAGTGAGGTTGGTGCGGCTCATCCGTCACATTGACCACAGGTCTTCCTGCATTTGCTACTCAACGCGGCAGAAACGGAGCGGTGGTGGTGGCGCTCGAGTGCTCTACGCCCTCGCCAGGTGGTCGCCACGCCGGACGGCGGCGAGAATCGCGGCCTCAACGGAGGGCCAGTCGTACATCACCTGGACGTAGCTGAAGTGCAGCACCCGGTACCCAAGAGCACCAAGGCGCGCATCCCGAAGCCGATCCCGTTCGAATTCCGCGGGGCCCGAGTGGTGCTCCTGGCCGTCGACTTCGACGACCAATAGTTCGCCGATGAGGAAATCCACACGCAAGCGAGGTGCAAGAGTCACTTGAATTCTCAGCCGCAGGCCCAGCGCGCGACAGCGAACCCGGGTAAGCGACTCGATGATCGATTCGGATCTGCCATCGACATCCGCGAGCTGCATTCGAAGTCGGAAGGGCAATTTCGCCACCCGGCGCGCCCAGGCCGCGCGGCTGACGAGGCCCAGTCGAAGCGCGCTGTCGACCGCGGCCACGACGAATTCGGGAGATTCGCACTGGCACATATCGATCAGGCAGTTCAGGGGCGTCTCCACGAATGCGGGTCCGCTGCGGCGTGGGCGCCAGTGCACCGTCACACCGGATTTCGTTTGTAGACGATGCCGCATGTCTGAGGGATCCCGGAGCCGGGAAGCCGTGAGGGAAACCGCGACATGAAGAGAGTCGTTCACTCGGGTCGCGAGTCCGAAATGGGAGGCTCCGCTCACGCAGGTGAGTCGACCGCCAACCCGCCACGCTGCGAGCATCTCTTCGGACTCGAATGCCGAGGCATACCATCCCTGCCGCACGCGAACGATGGCGCCGGAGCGAACTGCCGCCGCCAGCGAGCGCCCACTCCAACCCAGCTGGAGAAGCCTGTAGGTAGGTGCCACGCCGCCAAGGGAACGGATGCTGCCCAGAAGATCCATGATTGCGACGGTGGTCCATTTGGCTCCCGTCCTGGTCTCTTCCGGTAGATCTGTGGAGTAAAAGTCTTCGCCGCAACCGTGAAGGAGCAGTTATCCGCGCCGTCATCGTCCGAAATGCAGGACTTCCTGTGACGGGAGTTGCCAGTGAGGCTCACCCGCATCATCTGTCACAGGGAGTCCTGCATTTCGGACACGGCGTCGTCTCGAAGGTCACTGGGAGGGCTCTCACCGTGCGGAGGTACGAGAGCAGGCGGAGGTACGAGAGCAGGCGAAGGTACGAGAGCAGGCGGAGGTACGAGAGCAGGCGAAGGTACGAGAGCAGGCGAAGGTACGAGAGCAGGCGAAGGTGCGAGAGCAGGCGAAGGTGCGAGAGCAGGCGGAGGTAGGAGAGCAGGCGGAGGTGCGAGAGCAGGCGGATGCGCGCCGCGCTCAGGCGTGCAGGGCGGCGTTCAGCTGGATGCCGCGGCCGCTGCGGGCGAGCACCTCTACGGCGCCCGTGAGGGAATTGCGGCGGAACAACAGCCCGGGCACCCCGGACAGCTCGACGGCCTTCGCGGTGCGGGGGGACTCCCCGATAACGGTGAGCTTCGTGCCGGCCGTGAGGTAGAGCCCCGCCTCGACCACGGAGTCGTCGCCGATCGAGATTCCGATGCCCGAGTTGGCACCGAGCAGTGCCCGCTTGCCCACCGTCACGCGCTCCGTTCCACCACCCGAGAGGGTTCCCATGATGGATGCCCCGCCTCCGACGTCCGATCCGTCACCGATGACAACACCCTGCGATACGCGTCCCTCGATCATCGACGAGCCGAGCGTGCCGGCATTGAAGTTCACGAAGCCCTCGTGCATCACGGTCGTTCCCGGAGCGAGGTGAGCCCCCAGTCGCACACGGGAGGCATCCGCGATGCGCACCCGGTCGGGCGAGACGTAGTCGGTGAGGCGCGGGAACTTGTCGATCGAATGGGCGGAGATCCCGAGCCGCTGAAGAGTGAGCCGCTGGTCCGCGTAGTCGAGCGGATGCACCGGGCCCGCGTTCGTCCAGGCGACGATGGGCAGGTACCCGAAGAGCCCGTCGAGGTTGATCGTGTTGGGCTGGACCACGAGGTGGCTGAGCAGGTGAAGGCGCAGGTAGGCGTCCGGGGTGGAGGCCGGCGCGGCATCCAGGTCGATCTGCACCATCACGAAATCGACGGTCACGTTGCGTCGCGCATCTCGGCCGACGACGGAGGCGAAGTCTGCCGGCGCGATGTGCGGATCACGCCCGGCGGGGAAGCCCCCGAGCACGGGAGTGCGGAACCAGGTGTCGAGCACGGTGCCGTCGCCGGCGATGGTCGCGAGTCCGTAGCCCCAGGCTGCTCGATCAGTCATGGCTCAAGGTTAGCGAGGGACCGACTTATAAACTGACCGCATGTCCGCCCCCGTGATCGAGCCAGTGCTCGACCTGACCGCCTCCTCGATCGAGATCACCCGGCAGCTCTGCGACATCGAATCCGTCTCGGGCGATGAGGGGACCATCACGGATGCCATCGCCGCCGCTCTCGCCCCGTACGGTCATCTCGAGGTCACCAGGGATGCCGACGCCATCGTCGCTCGCACCACCCACGGTCGCGGCCGTCGGGTCGTGATCGCCGGGCACACCGACACCGTTCCCCTCAACCACAACCTTCCGACCCGGTTCGAGACCGAGGACGGGGTCGACTACCTCTGGGGGCGCGGCACGGTCGACATGAAGGCGGGGGTCGCGGTGCAGCTCAAGCTCGCCGCCGAACTCACCGAGTCCGCCGTCGACCTCACCTGGATCTGGTACGACAACGAGGAGGTCGCCTCCGACCTCAATGGCCTCGGCCGGTTGGCGGCGCACCGCCCGGAGCTTCTCGCGGGCGACTTCGCCATCCTCGGGGAGCCGACGAACTCGCTCATCGAAGGCGGCTGCAACGGCACCATGCGCGTCGAACTGCGCACCGCGGGCAAGCGGGCGCACTCGGCCCGGGCCTGGGTCGGTGTCAACGCCATCCACGCGGCGGCCCCGATCCTCGAGATCCTCTCCGAGTACGAGCCCCGCTCGATCGAGGTGGACGGCCTGGTCTATCGCGAAGGCCTCAACGCCGTTGCCATCGGCGGGGGAGTGGCCGGCAACGTGATCCCGGACGAGTGCGTCGTCACCGTGAACTACCGCTTCGCTCCGGACAAGACCGGAGCGGAGGCCGAGGCCTATCTTCGCGAGGTCTTCTCCGGGATCGACCTCACGGTAACCGACAGCGCCGACGGAGCCCGTCCGGGCCTCGATGCGCCTCTCGCGCAGCAGTTCCTCGCGGCGGTCGGCGGCGAGGCGAAGCCCAAGTACGGCTGGACGGATGTCGCCCGCTTCTCCGCTCTCGGCATCCCGGCGGTCAATTACGGGCCGGGTGATCCTCTGCTGGCTCACGCGGACGACGAGCGGGTGGCCGTCGACCAGATAACCGAGTGCGAACGGGGACTGCGGGCGTGGCTCGCACAGCGCCCCGCCTGAGATCGCCGTCCCTGCGGGTGCGCTACCGCCTCACCCCGTGGTGGGTGAAGGTGACCGTCATCTGGGCAGCATCACGGCTCGTCTCGACGAGCCTCCTGTTGTTCTTCGCGAGCCGCCAGGCCCCGAATCCCTGGTCGGGGGCGCATCCGGACTACCTCGTGTTCGCCCAGTTCTGGGACAGCACCTGGTACCACATCGTCGCGGTGAGCGGGTATCCCTCGGTGCTGCCGCTCACGACGGATGGGCACGTCGCCGAGAACGCGTGGGCGTTCCTCCCGGCCTATCCGATGCTCGTGCGGAGTGTCATGGTGGTGACGTCGTTGCCGTGGGAGCCGGTGTCCTTGGCCGTCTCGTTCGTGTTCTCGCTGCTCGCCGCCCTCATGATCTACCGGCTCATCCTGCTGCGACTGCCCGCCGAGACAGCCCTCTTCGCGGTGGTGCTCTGGTGCGTCGCGCCACTGTCGCCCATCCTGCAGGTCTCCTACGCGGAGTCGATGCACGCGTTCTTCCTCGCGCTCGCGCTCTACCTGCTCCTCGAGCGGCGCTACACGCTGCTGTTCCCGGTGGTGGCGATCATGTCGCTCACCCGGCCGAGTGGGCTCGCCTTCGCCCTCGCGCTCGGGTTGCACTTCGCTCACCGGTGGTTCACGCGCGGCCGGGATCCCTTTCCCGGCCGGGAGAGGATGCTCGGGGCCGGCCTCACCGCGTTCAGCCTCGCGATGGGCCTGGTCTGGCCCCTCGCCGCCTGGATCGTCACCGGATCGGCCTCCGCGTACACTGACACCGAGCTCGCCTGGCGCTCTCCCTACATCGGCTACCTAGAACTGCTGCCCTTCGCCCCGTGGCTGCAGGGCGGGCGATTCTGGGGAGACCTCTGGCACATCGGTGCATTCTCCTTCGTGCTTGTCGCGCTGGTCGTCGTCGGCTTCGCTGCGGCGCTGTTTACTCCGGCGGTCCGCCGGCTCGGCACCGACCTCCGGTTCTGGAGTGCGAGCTACGCGGTGTACCTCCTCGCGGTGTTCTTTCCGCAGTCGAGTACCTTCCGGCTCCTCGTTCCGCTCTTCCCGCTGCTCGGCGCCGTGGCACAGCCCCGATCGCGGCCGTACCGGATCGGCATCGTCGCGGCATGCATCGTCGGGCAGTTCGCCTGGCTCGCTCTCTGCTGGTGGGTCGACGGCTACGACTGGACACCCCCGTAACCCCTCGCCAGAGCCCCCGTTTTCGGGTTAGCGCTCAGTTACGGGATAATGGGAAGTCATTCCACGAAAGGGGATCCATCATGGCAGCCATGAAGCCGAGGACCGGAGACGGACCAATGGAGGCTGTTAAGGAGGGTCGCCTCATCATCGTGCGCGTCCCGCTCGAAGGTGGGGGTCGCCTCGTCGTTTCGGTCAACGATGCCGAAGCGAAAGAACTGCACGACGCGCTGGCCGGGGTTGTCGCCGCGGCCAGCTAGGGCCGTTTTTCGTCCCAACGACCGGGCTTTCAGAGCTTGGTCAGCTGAAGCAGCCCGTCGCCGACCGGTGACAGCGCGCTGATCACGGCCGAGGATTCGGCGATCTCCGCGAGGAGGGAACGGAATCCGGTCACGGTGTCATCGCGCTGCGCCGGGTCGGCGACGCGGCCGCGCCAGAGAGCATGAGCGACGAGCACCGTGCCGCCCGTGCGAACGAGCCGCAATCCGTGCTCCACATACTGGATGACCGACTGCGGGTCGGCATCCACGAGCACCACGTCGTAGGACTGCTCGTTCATGCGCGGGAGCACGTCGATAGCCCGCCCGGCGATGAGCCGCACCCGGTTGCCGGGGATGCCGGCCTCGAGGAATGCCTTCTTGGCGGACTGCTGGTAGTCGAGTTCGAAGTCGATGGAGGTGAGGGTGGCTTCCGGGGCTCCCGAGAGCAGCCAGAGTCCGCTGACCCCGACCCCGGTGCCGATCTCGATGATGCTGGTGGCGGCCGTAGCGGCCGCGATCACGGCGAGTTGGGCGCCCATTGCCGCACTCACGGCATCGATTCCGAGTTCGATCGAATGCTGCCTCGCCTGCGCGATCTCGGCGCGTTCGACGATGAAGTCCTCCGCGAACTTCCAGCTCGACTCTTTGTCTGCCAATTCCACTCCTCGTTCACAGCCCAGCGTAGGGGAGGGTTTGCGGCTGGGAGCGTTAGTCTGAACGAGTGTTCGGCGGCCTGACTATCGATAAGTTCCTCGTGATCCTCGTGATCGCGGTCTTCCTGCTGGGTCCGGAGCGGATCCCGCACTACGCCGCGCAGCTCGGGCGTCTCGTGCGCAGCATCCGCGACATGGCGGATGGCGCGAAGGAACGCCTTCGCGAGGAGATGGGTCCGGACTTCGACGATGTCGACTGGAAGAAGCTCGATCCGCGCCAGTATGACCCGCGCCGAATCATCCGCGAGGCACTCCTCGAGGACTCCGACGCCAAGGCTGATGTACCACTGACGATCGTGCAGCCGAGCGGCGAATCGGCGTATGCCAAGCGCAAACGGCTGATGGCCGAGAGCGCGGGCGGCGCGGCGACGACGACCGCTCCCTACGACACCGAAGCGACCTGACCGGTTTCCCTGGCTGAACGGTCGAACCGCTCAGGCGAGATCCCAGATCCGGCCCCTAGGATCGCGCCATGACTGAGTTGAGTGGAGCCGTCGTGCTCGTCGTTGGGGCGTCCGGGGTGCTTGGCGGGGAGATCTCGAAGCGACTCGAGGCGGCCGGCGCGACCGTCGTCCGTGCCGGACGGAACCCCGGTCATCTCGGCGGACCGGACGCTTTCCTCGCCGACCTCACGGACGAGACAGCC
Organism: Lacisediminihabitans sp. FW035; assembly: GCF_054880895.1. NCBI lineage: Bacteria > Bacillati > Actinomycetota > Actinomycetes > Micrococcales > Microbacteriaceae > Lacisediminihabitans > Lacisediminihabitans sp. FW035. The sequence goes on along the minus strand of NZ_CM142187.1, from coordinate 2,850,729 downwards.
GCAGCGGCCCTCATCGCGGCATCCCTCCGTGCGCACGACCGGCTCGACGGGGTTGTCATCGCCGCGGGCGTGGTGGCCTTCGGCCCCGCAAGCGCGGTCACCGACGCGACGCTGGATCGGCTGTTCGAGACGAACGCGCTCGCGCCCATCCGCCTCATCCGGGAGGCGGCAGCGCCCCTCGAGGCATCCGCCGCCGCCGGTCGGAAGCCGTTCGTCGTGACCCTGAGTGGAATCGTGGCCGAGTCTCCGACCGCGGGTCTCGCGGCGTATTCGGCATCGAAGGCGGCGCTCGCGGCCTTCGTGCAGGCTTCCGCGCGTGAACTTCGTCGCGTCGGCATCCGCCTGCTGGATGCCCGCCCGGGGCACACCGAGACGGGTCTCGCGACCCGGGCGATCGCCGGCACCGCCCCGGCTTTTCCCCCTGGCCTGGATCCCGCGGCCGTCGCGGAACGGATCGTGCGGGCGATCGTCGACGAGGAGAAGGATCTCCCGAGCAGCGCGTTCTGAGCTCCCGGCCCTCAGGCCTCGTGCTGGGCGGCGACTCCGGACGCCACATCGCGCAATGCCCGTACGACGAGACGCACCGATGGCCGCTCGGCGCGATCCGGTCGCATCAGCGCCGAGATCTGCCGGGTGGAACGGATGCCGGTGAGGGGCCGGGTGACCAACCCGTTCTCGTGGTCGCGCGTCGTGAAGCGCGGCAGGATCGCGATGCCGTGCCCGGTGGCCACGAGAGCCTCCACGATGCCGTTGTCGAGGAATCTCTGCCCGATGGTCGCCGGAACGCCCGTGATGGCCTCCAGCTGGCGCAGGATGCGGTCGTAGGGGAAGCCGAGAGGCACGCCGATCCAGGTGACATCGACGAGGTCCTTCGCCGAGAGGCTGGCCTTCGCCGAGAGGGGGTGACCCTCGGGCAGCGCGATGTCCAGCGGCTCGTCCATGAGCTTCACCACGGCGAGGCCGCGTTCGCGCCAGGACGGCATGAGCCCGGGAGCATCGGCGATCACGATGTCGAAGTCGGGGGTCAGGTCGGCGAAGTCCGGATGCAGCGGATCCTGGTCGCTCGCGATGAGCGTGAGGTCGGGGATTGCGGCGACCGCGTCGAGCAGCCCGGGGAGGAGCATCTGGCCGCCGGTCGGGAAGGTGGTGAGGGTCACCTCGCCGCGGGGGGAGAGCGTGAACTCCTTCCAGACGGCATCGGCGCGCTCGAGGGCGATCGCGACATCCGTGGCCGTCTGGGCGAGCATCCGCCCCGCGCCGGTGAGCACGATCCCTCGCCCGGAGCGCTCCGTGAGGGGAAGGCCTGCCTCGCGCTCGAGCACCTTGAGCTGCTGCGAAACCGCCGAGACCGTGCGGTTAGTCGCCTGGGCGACGGCGGTGATGCTGCCGCGTTCTGCCAGTTCGCGGAGCAGCTCGAGTCGATGCACATCCATGAAGTCAGACTACACAGTTAGTCCATTTCTATTTGATTGTGCTAAAGAGAGAACGGGTGTGGAATTGAAGCAATCAATCAATCGAAGTCTCACCAGAGGTCACCATGTTCGCCATCATCATCCCCGCCGCCATCGCCGTTCTCTCGGTCTGGGGCATCGCCGCCGCAATCGTCGTCAGCCTCCGCGACGGATACCGCCAGGCACCGACCCGCCAGGTCTGATCCCGGCCCTCAGGGCCACTGCCGGTCGAGCGAGCCCCGCAGAGGTCAGCTGACGCTGAGGCCGAGTTTGCGTCCCGCAAGCCCCCGGCCGCGGCGCGAGATCTGGTCCGCCACCGCCAGGATCGCGACGGATGCCGGATCCCGCGGGTCCGACAGCACGATCGGTACCCCCGCGTCCCCTCCTTCGCGGAGAGCGATGCTGAGCGGCACGGCGGAGAGTACGGGAACGGGCTGCTCCTGGCCCGCCGAGAGGCGTGCCGCGACAGCCGCGCCACCGCCCGACCCGAAGAGTTCGAGCACAGTGCCATCGGGCTGCACGAGTCCCGACATGTTCTCGATCACCCCGATCACGCGCTGGCCCGTCTGGCGCGCAACGGTAGCGCTGCGTTCGGCGACCTCCGCAGCCGCACCCTGCGGGGTGGTGACGACGATGACGTCGGCGTGCGGCAACAGCTGCCCGAGTGAGATCGCCACGTCTCCGGTGCCCGGCGGAAGGTCGAGAAGCAGCACATCGAGATCGCCGAAGTAGACGTCGGTGAGGAATTGCTGAATGGTGCGGTGGAGCATCGGTCCGCGCCAGGAGACGGCGGCATTGTCGTCGACGAACATGCCGATCGAGATCACTTTGACGCCGTAGTTGATGGGCGGAAGGATCATCTCGCCGACCTTCGTCGGCTTCGCGCCGGTGAGCCCGAGGATGCCCGGAATCGAGAACCCGAAGACATCCGCGTCGACGAGCCCGACCGACAGTCCGCGAGCCGCCAGCGCGACCGCGAGATTGGCGGTGATCGTGGACTTACCGACGCCGCCCTTGCCGCTCGTGATGGCGATGATGCGGGTGAGCGACTGTGGTCCGAACTGCAACTCGCGTGACCGTCCTCCGCGCAGTTTCTCGGTGAGCGCGCTTCGCTGCTCGCGGGTCATGATACTGACATCGACGTCAACCGAGGTGACACCGGCAACGGACGCCGCGGCCTCGCGGACATCGCGCTCGATACTGGCGGCGGCGGGGCATCCGACGATCGTCAGGGTGAGACCGACGGTGACGGCGCCCTTGGCGGTGCTGACGACGGATCCGATCATGTCGAGCTCGGTGATGGGCTTGCGGATCTCCGGGTCGATCACCCGGGAGAGGGCCGCGCGCACCCGCTCATCCACTCCGCCATTCACGCCGTCGACGATGCTCAACCGGCGGTACCGTCGGGCTTGCGCTCCTTCTCGAGCTCTTCGAGAAGGGCACGAAGCTCGGCGCGGATGAAGTCCTTCGAGGCGAGCTCGCGCACGGCGAGCCGAAGCGAGACGACCTCGCGTGCGAGATATTCCGTGTCGGCGAGATTGCGTTCGGCGCGCTGCCGGTCCTGCTCGAACTGCACGCGGTCGCGGTCATCCTGCCGATTCTGCGCCAACAGGATGAGGGGTGCGGCATACGAGGCCTGCAGCGACAGGATCAGGGTGAGCAGAGTGAAGTTCGTCTTGATCGGGTCGAACTGCGACCCGGCCGGGGCGTAGCTGTTGAAGGCCAGCCAAGCGACGACGAAGACCGTCATGCCCACGAGGAAGTACGAGGTCCCCATTGCACGAGCGAAGCCCTCGGAGAAGCGTCCTACGCGGTCCCGCCCGCCCATGCGGGGCACGAAACGATTGCGCAGGCCCTTCGGGGTGTCCAGGGAATCAGAACGACGGGCCACTTGACGACCTCCTTCCGGCAGAAGCGATTACGGGGATGCTGCTGGTGTCGGCATTCGCCGGCGCTGGATCGTCGTCGTCGTGACTTCGCCAGTCATCGGGCAGGAGGTAGTCGAGGACATCGTCAATGGTCACCACCCCGACCAGTCGGTGGTTGTCGTCGACAACGGGGAGGGACACGAGGTTGTAACTCGCGAGGGTGCGGGCGACCTCGGCGGCAGACGCGCTCGCTTTCACGGGCTCGAGCTTCTGGTCGAGCAGCGTACCGAGGCGTTCCATGGGCGGGTACCGCAGCATCCGCTGGAAATGCACCATGCCGAGGAAGCGGCCGGTCGGTGGTTCGTAGGGCGGAAGGGTGACGCACACCGCCGCGCCGAGGGCCGGCGCGAGTTCGTGGCGACGGATCAGCGCGAGGCCCTCCGCGACGGTCGCGTCGGCGGAGACGATGATCGGCTCCGGTGTCATGAGGCCGCCCGCGGTATCCGGGGCGTAGGCGAGCAGCATGCGCACGTCCTCTGCCTCTTCGGGCTGCATGAGGTCGAGAAGCACTTCGCCACGTTCATCGCTGAGCTGTGCGATGAGGTCGGCCGCGTCATCCGGCTGCATCTGGTCGAGCACGTCGGCGGCCCGGTCGTCGTCCAACTGGTTGAGGATGTCGACCTGCTCGCTCTCCGGCATCTCCTCGAGCACGTCGGCGAGGCGTTCGTCGCTCATCTCCTCTGCGACCTCGAGCATGCGCTGTTCCGGCAGGTCGAGCATGGCGTTCGCGAGGTCGGCGGGCAGCAGGTCCTCGTAGGTCGCGAGAAGCTGCGTCGCGGACTGGGCCTCTCCGGTGGAGCGCTCGCGCATGCCGGCCCACGGGGAGAACACGGTCTGGCCTTTGGCGAACGGCGAAGAACTCGTCTTCGGCCGACGAAGGAACAGCTCGTTGACGGCCCACTCGCCCGGACCGCTCTCCTCGATCGCGACATCCTCGATCGTCGCACTGCCCGTCTTGTCGACGAGGGTCACCTCGCGACCGAGCATCTCGGCGATCACCCGCACCTCGCCCCCGCGCTGTTCGAAGCGGCGCAGGTTGATGAGGCCGGTCGTGATGACCTGCCCGGACCCGAAGCTCGTCACGCGGCCGATCGACAGGAAGACCCGACGCTTGCCCGGAACCTCGACGATGAGGCCGACGACGCGCGGTGGTTCTTTCTGCCGGTAGACCACGAGCACATCGCGCACCCGCCCGACCTTGTCGCCGGCGGGGTCGAAAACGGAGCACCCGGCAAGTCGGGCGACGAAGACTCTTGCGGCGCTCACAGATCTAACTTAGACCTTGCGGATGCCCGGGGAGGATAATGGCGGCATGACCAACCAAAGCCCCCTCGCACCCCGTGGCCGTCTCATCCCGACCCTTCCGAAGGGCGACGTGCTCGGCACCTACGACACCTACTTCGAGGCCCAGGCCGTGGTCGATCGCCTGGCGAAAGCCGACTTCCCGGTGAAGCAGGTCGCGATCGTCGGAAGCGATCTGAAGACGGTCGAGAGGGTCACCGGAAAGCTCACCTACGGCCGTGCCGCCGGGGCCGGGGCGGCGAGCGGCGCCTGGTTCGGGCTCTTCATCGGCGTGCTCTTCACCTTCGGAGGCACCGGCACGGTGCTCCAGTACGTGATCGCCGCGATCATCATCGGTGCCGGATTCGGCGCGCTGTTCGGCATCGCCGCCACCGCGGTAACGCGGCGCACCCGCGACTTCACCTCCACCCACCAGGTGCTCGCGAGCCGTTACGAGATCGTCGTCGACCCCACCCTGCTCTCCAAGGCGCAGGACGTGTTGTCGCGCACCTCCTGACCACCGGCCGTCCGCGGCTCAGCGCAGCCAGGCCTCCACGTCGTCCGCGGTGCGGGGGATGCCGATCGACAGGTTCTCCGCACCCGCCTCGGTGACGAGGATGTTGTCTTCGATGCGCACACCGATGCCGCGGAACTCCTCGGGCACCGTGAGATCGTCGGGCTGGAAGTAGAGACCCGGCTCGATGGTGAAAACCATCCCGGCCTCGAGCACGCCGTCGAGGTAGAGATCTCGCCGAGCCTGCGCGCAGTCGTGCACGTCGAGCCCCAGGTGGTGGGAGGTGCCGTGCACCATGTAGCGGCGATGGAACTGGTTCTCCGGCTTGATCGATTCTTCGGCGCTCACCGGCAGGAAGCCCCACTCGGCGGTCTTCGCAGCGATGACCGCCATGGCCGTCGCATGGATCTCGCGGAATCGGATGCCCGGCCGCACGATCGCGAACGCGGCATCCGCTGCCTCCAGTACCGCTTCATACACGAGCCGCTGCGTCTCGCCGAAGACACCGTTCACGGGCAGGGTGCGCGTGATGTCGGCGGTGTAGAGGCTGTCCAGCTCGATGCCGGCGTCCATCAGGATCAGGTCCCCGGGCACGACGGGGCCATCGTTGCGGGTCCAGTGCAGGATGCAGGCGTGTGGTCCGGAGGCGGCGATCGTGTCGTAGCCGACCGCATTGCCCTCGGCGCGGGCTCGCCGGTTGAAGGTGCCCTCGACGAGTCGCTCACCGCGCTCGTGGGCCACGATGGCCTCCCGGTCGGCGATCACGTCGTCGAAACCCTTCTTCGTAGCCGCGACGGTCAGGCGCATCTGATCGATCTCCCAGGCATCTTTGACAAGGCGGAGTTCCGAGAGATCGCGGGCCAGCGTGGTGTCGTCGTCGTTCTCGAGGTTGTCGGACGCGAGGCTCCCCACATCCGCCGAGAGCAGACGTCGTCCGTCGACCTGGTCGGTGAGATCGCGGTCGCCGTCGCGCAGGATGACCGTGCGCCCGTCGACGGTGTCGAGAACCCGCTCGAATTCTGCGAGGTCGGCGGTGAGCAGGCCGAGATCGTGGGCGACGTGAGCGAGGGACGGGCGCGGCCCCGTCCAGAACTCGCCGATCTCGGGGTTCGCGTAGAACTCGTCCGAGTCACGGCCCGCGGCTTTGCGGAAGTAGAGCGTGGCCTCGTGGCCATTCGCCGAGGGTTCGAGTACGAGCACGCTACCGGGCACCGCGTCGCTCGCCCAACCGGTGAGGTGAGAGAACGCGGAGTGCGCGCGGTAGGCGTAGTCGGTGTCGTTGGAGCGCACCTTGGCTGCGCCCGCGGGGACGATCAGACGCTTTCCCGGGTAGAGCGCCGAGATCCGCTCTCGCCGCGCCGCAGCCCACGGCGATTGCGCCCTCGGCCGGGGCTTCGCCTCGGTGCGCTCGGCCCACTCACCCGAGATGTAGTGCTTGAAGGTGTCGGAGACGGGCACGGTGGAGCGGTTGGAGGTCGCGCGCGGCGCGGGTGCATTCTTGTCGGACATGCATCCATTCTCCACCGCGGCCCCGGCAACTGCCACGCCACGGTCGGGAGGGGCTGCGGTTCAGCTCGCCTGCCGGTGCGGATGCGCGCGAAGCCCGAATGGCCAGATCGGCTTCGGGGGCACGAGTGACTCCCGGCTGGCCGTCGAGCGGGCGACGTGCTCGAACGAGGAGACGGGCGCGGGGAGCTCTGAATCGTCGAGAGCCACCAAGGCCCTCGCGATGGTGGTGCCCTCCTGGTCGGGGGCTTGCGCGATGAAGCGCGCCTCGCCGGCGTCGGGGGAACTGTTGAGGATATCTTCGAAGCTCTTCATTGCTGTGTCCCTGCCTCTGCCTTCGTCACCTCTGACCCGGCTTGCTATATCCAAACAGAGACTGCACTGTCTTGTCTATGACGCGCCGCCCTCCTTGACGCCCGATGATCGATCGAGTATGAAGGCACAAGGATGTACAACAGGTCGGCTCAGACCCCGCAGACCTGATCGGGAGTGAATAGTCGTGGCACGCGCAATTTCAGACCCGACGTCCACAGCGGTCGGGTTGCGGGTGCGGGCCCCGGCTTTCGCGGAAACCCATGAACGCATCATCGACGCCAGTTACCGGCTCTTCAGCCGACGGGCGATCCGGGATGTCGCGATGGACGAGATCGTCGTAGCCTCCGGCGTCGCCAAAGCCACGCTGTACCGCCACTTCGCGACGAAGGACGATCTGGTGCTCGCCTTCCTCGCCCGCCGGGAGGTCGACTGGACCTTCGGCATCGTCGAACAGGGTGCCCGCTCCCGCTCCTCAGATCCCGAGGAGCGGCTCCTCGCCATCTTCGACGTCTTCGACGACTGGTTCCAGCGCGACGATTTCGAGGCCTGTTCGTTCGTGAACGTACTGCTGGAGATGGGAGCAGAGCATCCGCTCGGCCGGGCGAGCTCGGCGCACCTCGCCACCATCCGCGACATGGTCGGCAGGCTCGCCGCCGAGGCCGGGCTCGACGATCCCGCCGAGTTCGCGCGATGCTGGTACATCCTGATGAAGGGGTGCATCGTGCAGGCCGCCGAGGGCGACCGGGGCGCCGCTCGCCGCGCCCGTGGCCTCGGCGTCTTGCTCATCGCGGCGAATCGAGCAGACTCCGCTGCTTGACAAATCCCCTCTTGCCTGCTTGGTTAGTTACATAACCAACTAACCAGACGAGCGAGGGGGATCATGGACGACTCCCGGCCGATCTTCCAGCAAATCGCCGAGCAGGTGGAGAACGACATCATCGCGGGGGTCGTCACCGAGGAGTCGCAGGTGCCGTCGACCAATGAGTTCGCGGCGTTCTATCGCATCAATCCGGCCACAGCGCTGAAGGGTGTGAACCTGCTCGTGGACGCGGGAGTGATCTATAAGAAACGCGGCATCGGGATGTTCGTGGTCGCCGGCGCGAGAGAGCGCCTGATGGCGCGCCGACGTGACCAGTTCCTCGTCGAGTTCGTACGTCCCCTACTTTCAGAAGCCTCGAAGCTCGGCATCACACCCCAGCAGCTCAGCAGCATGATCGACAGGGAAGGCACGCCATGACAGCAGTCATCGAGGTCGAGAACCTCACCAAGCGCTACCGCGATGTGACCGCGGTGGATGCCGCTACGTTCGTCGTCGAAGAGAACACGATCCACGGACTCCTCGGTCGCAACGGTGCGGGCAAGACCACGATGATGCAATTGCTCACCGGGCAGGAGTTCGCCACGAGCGGCTCGATCAGCGTCTTCGGGGAGTCGCCGGTCGAGAATGCCGCGGTATTGCAGAACATCTGTTTCATCAAGGAAGGGCAGCGATATCCCGAGGATTTCCGGCCCCGCCATGTGTTCGCCAGCGCCCCATGGTTCTTCGCCAATTGGGATGCGACCTTAGCCGAACAGCTCATCGAGGAATTCCGGGTGCCGCTCAACCGCCGAATCAAGAAGCTCTCCCGCGGCCAGGTGTCGGCAATCGGGGTGGTGGTCGGACTCGCGTCCCGCGCACCGCTGACCTTTTTCGATGAGCCATATCTCGGCCTCGACGCCGTCGCGAGGCAGCTCTTCTACGATCGCCTGCTCGCGGACTACGCGGAGTATCCGCGCACCGTCGTTCTCTCCACCCACCTCATCGACGAAGTTTCGAACCTGCTCGAGCACGTACTCGTCATCGACGAGGGCCGCGTCATCATCGACGAGGACGCGGAGAGCTTGCGGGGGTCCGCGACGAATGTCGTCGGCCCGAAGGCATCCGTCGACGCGTTCCTCGCCGGTCGCGACATCCTGCACCGGGACGGCATCGGCGGGTTGGCGTCCGCGACGGTGGAGGGATTCTCCGCCGAGGATCGACGGGATGCGACCGCCGCCGGCCTCGAGCTCGCCCCGGTCTCGCTTCAGCAGCTCATCATCCGGCGCACCAGCTCGAGCGACAAGGAATTCGAGGCAGCATCATGACGACCACCGCATCGTTCGCGAGGGTGGTGCCCACGACGGCCGCCCAGCGCATCGGGCGCATCGTGCGCCTGCATTTCGCCAACCCGTGGGGCACTATCGTGCTGCCCTGGATCATCCTCGGCATCATCTTCGTCGCCAACCTCGCGATCTGGCTCCTCGTGTACTGGTCGGTGCAGGACGCCTCAGGCCGCACTGGAGTCTCGGACGGCATGCAGTACAGCGGCGCGAGCTTTTACATCTTCGTGTACATGCTCGTCGTCGCCATCCAGGCCATCAACGTGACCTTCCCCTTTGCACTCGGCTACGGCGTCACCCGACGGGACTACTACCTCGGCACGGCGCTGAATTTCGTGATCCTCTCCCTTCTCTACTCTGCAGGCATCACCGTGCTCTCGGTCATCGAGGACCTCACGAACGGCTGGGGTGTCGGTGGACGGATGTTCAGTGCCGTGTACTTCGGAGACAGTTGGCCCGTTCGCTTCTACATCTTCTTCGTCGCACTGCTGTTCTTCTTCTTCCTCGGGGCGCTGTTCGGGTCGATCTACGTGCGGTGGAAAGCCACAGGTATGGTGGCACTCTTCGTCGGGCTCGGCCTGGTGGGCGTCGGCATCGTCGCTCTGCTGATCCTCACCGACGGGTGGTCGGCAGTCGGGGCGTTCTTCGCTTCCGCGGGCCTCATCGGATCGATATCCCTGAGCCTGGTGGTCACGGCTCTCGCCGGCACGGCGGGATTCTTCGTGCTGCGGCGTGCCACCCCACGCGGCTGAGCTGGGACAGGGCTGATCTGGCACGGGTCAGGGCGTCGGCTGCAGCCGCACGACGATCGGCCGATGATCGCTGCCGGCTCCGTCGAGGTCCTGCACGACCCGCGCTCCGACGACCGACCAGGCCTTCGTCGTCATCACGTGATCGATGGGCGCCCCGAGCAGTGCCGGGGCAAAGCTCGGCCAGGTGCCGAACGCTGCGGCGTGAGCCCGGAGCGCGGCGTCCGTGCAGGCGCCGACGGTGGCGCCGGGGGTGGTGCCCAAGCCGGCCAGGTGGTCGAGCGTCGCGTTGAAATCACCGGCCAGGATCACATTCCCCGACGGGCACGCGCCCGCAAGCCAGTGCAGGTCGGAGTTCCAGCCCTGCAGCTCGCTGGGCTGCGGGGCGACCGCGTGGGCGGCGACGATCGTGGGACCGGATCCGTTGTCAGGCACCATGACGAGACTCGGCAGCGTCTCGGTGGAGCCGGCTGATTCGTCCAGGTGATAGATGCCGAGTGCGCTGCTGATCAGCACCGACGTCGACCGCGACTTCGAGACGAGCCCGTGGGCGACGGTGTGGGTGGTCATCGGCAGCCCGGCCGCGGTCATCAGCACCGCGACAGCCTTCGCCGTCTGCTCCGTGGTCTCGGGAAGGGAGACGATGTCCGCATCGGAGTCGATCGCCAGTTTCGCTATCGCGGCCGGTCCCGGGGCGTCACCGAGCGTGTTCCAGGCGACGACGGTGAGGTCGTTCGCCGCGCGAGCGGGGAGCGGCGTGCTGCCGAAACCGCGGCTGGAGAGAACGGCGGCGTTCAACAGCACGAAGACAAGCGCGAGGGCCGAGAGGGAGAGGGCGAGCCGCCGGAAGCGGGGGATAGCCGCCGCAAGCACCAGGAGCAGCACCAGGACCGCGGCGGCACCGATCGTCGCTGCCCCCCGGAATGCCACGAGCTGGGCGATCCCGGCGGATCGTTGAAGGGAGAACAGCTGCGGCCAGCCCAGCACGAGCACGGCCGCCGCCACCGCGATCAGAAGCACGGCGGCGAGCAGGCGGCGAAACATCGTAACCCAGACTAACCGCAATAGAGTTGCAGGATGCCCGCACCGATAGACCTGCACACTCACAGCAGCGTCTCCGACGGCACCGAAACCCCGACCGAGCTCGTGCGGGCCGCGGTAGCCGCCGGCCTCGGAACGGTGGCGATCACCGACCACGATTCGACCGCGGGCTGGCAGGAAGCCTTCGCTGCCGCATCCGGAACCGGCCTCACCGTGATCCCCGGCATGGAACTCAGCACGAACTACGGACCGGCGAGCGTGCACATGCTCGCCTATCTCTTCGACCCGGCGGACCCGACGATCATCGCCGAGACCGCGCGGATCCGTGACGGGCGGATGCATCGTGCCGAGCGCATCGTCGAACGGATCGCCGTCGATTACGACATCACCTGGGCCGATGTGCTCGCCCAGTCGGTGGACGGGGGCACCCTCGGGCGGCCCCACATCGCCGACGCCCTGGTGGCGAAAGGACTGGTGAGTGATCGCAGCGCGGCGTTCGAGAGCATCCTGCACTGGCAGAGCGGCTATTACGAGAAGTACTACGCCCCGTCTCCGCTCGAAGGTGTGCGGATGATCGTCGCGGCCGGAGGAGTACCGGTGCTCGCGCACCCGGCCACCCACGGACGCTATCGGGTGATCGAGGAGCGGGCGATCGCCGAACTGGTGCACGCCGGACTCGTGGGACTCGAGATCCACCACCGCGACAACACGGAAGACGGAAAGGTGAGGCTCTACGAGCTCGCCGCGAAGTACGACCTCGTGGTCACCGGATCCAGTGACTACCACGGCGAGGGCAAACCGAACCGTCTCGCAGAGAACACCACGGAGCCTGACGCGTTGGCACGCATCGTCGCGGCCGGTACCGGATCAGCTCCGTTTTACGGCTGACCCGACATTGCGGCCGACGGGCACCCGGTGATTCGACAGCAGCCGCACCCCGAATCATCCGAACTTCTGATGTTGGGGCGCCCGCGGACGGAGAGCCTGATGTCGAACGAGCCAGCTGCCCGGTGAGGCGTAGGTGCCTAGGCGGACGGCGGCGTGTTGCCGGCTCCGCCGCGGCGGGACCGGGTGCGACGACGACGCGTCGGCGAGGTGCCATCGTGCGTTCCGCCACCTTCGGCACTCTCGCGCACAACGTCGGTCGATCCCTCACGAGGGGGTCGTCCTCCGGTCGCACCGGCGGGACGGCCACTGTTCCGGCCGGTTCCGCCGTGATCGCCGGAGCGACCACCGCGGTCTCCGGTGCGGCTGCGGTCGCCGCCGCCATCACGAGAGCCGCCATCACGAGAGCCGCCACGGCCCCCGCGGTCGCCATCTGCCGGACGGGGCTCGCGCGCCCGAACCGGCCCGGCGGACGCGAGGCGCCCCTTGGTGCCTTCGGGGATGTCGAGGTCGGTGAAGAGGTGTGGCGACGACGAATAGGTCTCGACCGGCTCCGGCTGGCCCATGTCGAGCGCCTTGTTGATCGCGGCCCACTTGTGCATGTCGTCCCAGTCGACGAACGTGACCGCGATGCCGGTCTTGCCCGCGCGACCGGTGCGGCCGGCACGGTGCAGGTAGGTGTCGTCGTCGTCCGGAATGGTGTGGTTGATGACGTGGGTCACGTCGTTCACGTCGATGCCGCGGGCCGCGACATCCGTGGCGATGAGGATGTCCTTCTTGCCGGCCTTGAACGCCGCCATGGCGCGCTCGCGCTGCTCCTGGTTGAGGTCGCCGTGCACGGCGGCGGCATTGAAACCGCGATCGTTGAGCTCTTCGACGAGCTTGGCCGCAGCGCGCTTGGTGCGGGTGAAGACCACGGTCTTGCCGCGTCCCTCGGCCTGCAGGATGCGGGCGATGACCTCGTCCTTGTCCATCGAGTGGGCGCGGTAGACGACGTGCTTGATGTTGGCCTGGGTGCGGCCCTCATCCGGATCCGTCGCGCGGATGTGGATGGGCCGGTTCATGAAGCGACGAGCGAGGGCGACGATCGGCCCGGGCATCGTGGCGGAGAAGAGCATGGTGTGGCGGGTCGGGCTGGTCTGCGCGAACAGCTTCTCGATGTCGGAGAGGAACCCGAGGTCGAGCATCTTGTCGGCCTCGTCGAGCACCATCACCTTGACGTCCTTGAGCGAGAGCATCCGCTGGCTGGCGAGGTCGAGGAGGCGACCGGGGGTTCCGACGACGACCTGGGCGCCGGCCTTGAGCTGCTCGACCTGGCCCTCGTAGGCCTTGCCGCCGTAGATCGCGGCGACCTGGGTGCCGCGATTGGATGCTGCGAGCACGAGGTCTTCGGCCACCTGCACGCACAGCTCGCGGGTCGGCACGACGACGAGTGCCTTGACGCCCGGCTCGGGGTTGAGGCCGAGCGACTGGAGGAGGGGGAGCCCGAAGCCGAGGGTCTTACCCGTTCCGGTCTTGGCCTGGCCGATGATGTCCTGGCCGGCGAGCCCCATGGGGATCGTCTGCACCTGGATCGGGAAGGGGGAGATGATGCCCTTCGTGGCGAGTGCGTCGACCATGTCCTGGTCGATGTTGAGATCTGAAAATGTAGTGATGATGATGCCCTGTCTAAAAAGCGGCTACGCCCGCTTTGACCTGGGGCGTGCTGAGCCTCCACCAGAAATGGGAGGCATTACTCACAGTTTAGCCGCTTGCCGCTCCACTGGGGCTGTGGGGGCGGCTGGCGGCCTGTCGCGGATAGGCTGTGCGCGTGGTCTCCTTGTTTTCCCGACGCCCCCGGCGCACCGATGTCCCCCGGCTGAAGCCGCGACGCGAATCCGTTGCGCCGGTGGACCGGGTCGACCTCGCCGAACTGACACCGGAGCTGCTCCCCTACCTCGGACAGGCCGCCTATGTGCAGCTCGCGCTCTTCGAGACACTCAGCCACGCGGTCAGTGTCGCTCCCACGGCGGCTTCTAAAGTGGCGGTGAGTCGGGTCGCGGCCCTCGCTCTCGCCAAGCACCACGGCCTCGCCGCGGAGATCAAGAGGCTCGGGCACGAGCCAGGCCCGGCGATGGCCCCCTTCGCGGCCCGCATCGACGAGTACGCCCACACGACCCTCGGGGCGGACTGGTACGAGATGCTCGTGACGGCATATCTCACCGCCGGCCTCCTGGGGGACTTCCAGCTTCAGCTCGCGGCCGGGCTCTCCGCCGACGCCCGGGCACGCATCATCCCCCTCCTCTCCGGAGACGACGGGCACGCGCTGCTCGTCGACGAGCTGAGATCGGCCATCGACGCCAACCCGCGGCTGGCCTCGCGGCTCGCCATGTGGGGACGCCGCCTCGTGGGCGACACTCTGCTCATCGCCCGGTCGTCGCTCGCCAACATCGGCCACACGCGCCGCGACGAGGCACGGTTGGAGCCGGCATTCACCGAGCTCATCGCCTCGCACACCCGCCGGATGGATGCCCTCGGCCTGACCGCCTGATCTCCCGACCCGCCTGACCGCCCGACCCGCCTGACCGCCCGACCCGCCTGACCGCCCGACCCGCCTGACCGCCCGACCGCCCGACCCGCCCGACCCGCGCCGGCAGCTCGGCCCGCCCCGTCAGCTCGGCCCGCCTGGTCAGCCGATCTGTTCGGCGAGGGCGACGATGATGCCCGCCGGCCCGCGCAGGTAACAGAGTCGGAAGCTGCTCTCGTATTTCGCCACCTCTCCGAGGAGTTCGGCGCCGTGGTCGCGGAGACGGTCGAGGGCGCCGTCGATGTCGTCGACGGCGAACATGATGCGATGCAGGCCGAGCGTGTTGGGCGGCGGGTTCTCCGGCTCGGCGACGATCATGACGGGGGAGTGGTACTTGGTCAACTCCACCGCACTGTGGCCGTCGGGGGTGCGTATCATCGCGATCTCGCTGCGGATGCCGTCGAGACCGACCGTGAGGTCAGCCCATGGTCCCTCGATCTCGGCCCGGCCCTCCAGCTCGAGGCCGAGAGCTGCGAAGAAGGCGACTGCAGCGTGGAGGTCATCGACGACGATGGCGACGTTGTCCATCCGCTGAACTGTCATGTCGCCGAGCCTAGTGATTCGATAGGACGGCAAGCTCCGGACTAATACTCGCTATTTTGCTTGAGACATGATTCATGTGAATCGGGCCTGGGATTACGCCGCGACGCCCTTCCGTCCCATCGAGATGCCACTTTCTGTCCCCAAACCGCCGCGGAAGCGCAGAAATTGGCGTCTCGATGGACCTTTTTGCTTGCCGAAGACGGTCACGCGCACCGTCGACTTCGGGCGTCGGCACCCGCGGACTGTGCGTCGAGGGCGAACCTAGAAGAGAGGGAGGCGCTTCCATCCGCTCAACGAAGTCCACGTTTCGACGTCGAAGGTGAAGTAGCTGCCGAGCCCGGGCTGGTCGAGCGCTCGACTGATCGAAGATCCACTGAGGCTCGCCAGGAGAAGCGCGCCGACCCCGCCGTGACTGACGAAGGCGGTGGAGTTTGTGTGTCCGATCGTCGTGTTGCGTCGAATCGCATCAACGATGCGGGTCTGCGCATCTATTGCCCGTTCCCAGCTGCAGATAGAGCGCTGAGGTTCGCCGAAGAACGATTCGACCAACCTCTCGAATTCTTGGGGCGGAAGGTATCCGGTCGCGCTCCGATCGAGTTCCCCCGAGGGCGGGATCGACCTCAGCAGGGATGCTGAGGCCCGCGGCTAAGAGGGCCGCAGTATCCGTCGCCTTGCGTTCTGCACTGCTCAGGATGCGGTCGACCCCCGGCCTCGCATCAGTCCCGCTAGGCACCGCGCGCGGGCCGTTCCTGCGGCCGACAGCCCCCAGTGTTCGATGGGCACCACGGGGTCGATCACCACGGGGTCGATCACCACGGGGTCGATCACCACCTCGGGATGGGTGATGAAGACGCTGGGCACGCACCGAGAGCAACTGCCGCGACCGAGGTCAAGACGCTACCGGATCCCTAGTCGTAGATGACCGCGCGGCCCCGGCGCTGCAGATCGGCGAGACCGTCGCGCATCGCCTGCAGTTTCTCGGGGGAGTGCCCGACCCACTCCTCGAGCTCGCCCACGATCTCCACCGGCTCCCGCGTGCGGTACGAGCGGGTCGGATTGCCGGGGAACTTCTTGTCCGTGACGTTGGGGTCGTCTTCGAGGGTGCCCGTCGGCTTCACGATGTAGATCCGGCCCGGAGCGTCGCACACTGCCAGTTCGGCTCCCCACGCTGCCGCATCCAGCGTCTCGGTCAGGTACACGTAGTTGGTCGTGCGGCCCGCTTCGAAATTGGAGGTGCGACCGGGCGTCAGGAGGTCGCCGATCGACAGATCGGCTTTGGTCCCATGGAGCAAGGTGCCCGATTCGTGGACCTCGAAAGGAACGGGTTCGTTCGTCATGTGCGGGTGGTCAGGCGCGCGAACGAGATCACGCGCGGCTGAGCCGGGACAGCAGTTCGTTATCGCTGGCTGTGCGCTGGCGGCCGAGGAACACGCTCGCGAGCGCCGCGACGACACCCGCGGCCACCAGGCTCACCACCCAAATCCAGCCGCCGTCGAATTTCCAGCCCACCCAGGTGAGCGCGGCCCAGACGATGGATGCCACGATCGCTCCGATCGCCGGAACGAGGAGAGCCCCGTGGGTCTCACGCTGAGGCAACCCGTAGCGCGCGGCGAGGCCGAGGATGGCGCCGCCGAGCGTCACGAACAGCAGCTCCATGATCAGGCCACGAAGCCGACGCGACGGGACTCTTCCGACCCGATCTCGAGGTAGCCGAAGGTCGCGAGGGGAACGACGTAGACGTTGCCCTTCTGGTCGACGAGCTTGAAGAATTTGGCGTCAGAGGCCAGGGCCGCGGTGACGATGCCCTCGACATCCGCCGCCGACTGCGACGACTCGAGGTTGATCTCACGGGGGCTGTTGGTGATGCCGATTCGTATGTCCACGTGCCCAGATTACGACAACTGAGGCGGCGCGATTCTCCCCGTTCTCTTTGGGCGCAACGAGTGGCTGCACCGAAGCGCGCCCCGGCTCGGGGATGTCACCCGGCCGCGCTACCTTGGGTCGATGGCGATCACCGGGTTCCGCAGGGCGACGCCGGCGCCGCGGGGGAGCGGGCAGGACGAGGTGCACGCGGATTCCCCCCACCCGGATGCGTCCCAGCTGGATTCTTCCCAACGGGAAGTGCTCGCCCTCGCGGACGAATCGTCCGCCGCAGTCATCGGGGCACCGGGCTCCGGGAAGACAGCGACGCTCATCGAGCTGGTCGCCCACCGCGTCGAGCGCCGCGGCTTCGCGCCGGAAGACCTGCTCGTCCTCACCTCGAGCCGCACGACGGCGACGCGGCTGCGCGACATCCTGGCCCTCCGCCTCGGGGTGCCGACCAACGGGCCGATCGCCCGCACGGTCAACTCCCTCGCCTTCGAGATCGTCGGCAATGCCGCCCGCGCCGCCGGGGTCGATGCTCCCCGGCTCGCGACCGGTGGCGACCAGGACAGCGACATCGCCCAGCTCATCGACGGAGACATCGAAGACGGCACGGGTGCGCGCTGGCCGGATCAACTCGGGCCGGAGGTGCGTCGCCTGCGCGGATTCCGCACGGAATTGCGCGAGCTGCTCGGGCGCGCGACGGAATACGGAGTCACCCCGCAGCGACTGCGTGAACTCGGGGCGCAGCGCGACCGGCCGGAATGGGTCGCTTCCTCCGACTTCATCGCGGACTACCTCGCGGTAGTCAGCAGCTCCCGAAGCACCCAGCTCGATTCCACGGAGCTCGTTCAATTCGCGATCGCCGCGCTCGGGAGGGGCGAGGGCGGGACATCCGTCGACAGGCTGCGCCTGGTGATCGTCGACGACCTGCAGGAGGCGACGCGATCGACGATCGGTCTGCTGGCCGCCCTCGCCGCCCGGGGCGTGTCGGTGATCGCCTTCGGGGACCCGGATGTCGCGGCCAACGCCTTCCGCGGAGGAGAGCCGGACGCCCTCGCCAGGCTCGGGGTGCTGCTCGATCTCCCGGGACTCTCCACGCTCACCCTCTCGACCGTGCACCGCCAGGGCGAGACCCTTCGCGGGTTCACCCGCCGGGTCACCGAACGCATCGGCACGGCGGGGGTGTTCGCGCAGCGGGAGGCGCAGGCGGCGGTCGACGATGAGAGCCCCTTGGTTCCGGTGCTGAAGATCCTCGCCGAGAGCCCGGCGCGCCAGTGGGCGGCGATCGCGCGCCAGCTGCGGGAGCGCCATCTGCTCGACGGCATCCCCTGGAATCGACTTGCCGTGATCGTGCGCAGCGGTGCACTCGTGCCGCAGATCGCTCGTGCTCTCGCCCTCGCCGAGGTGCCCACCCGAACGTCGGTCGGTGGCCGCGCCTTGCGTGACGACCATGCCGCCCGCGCCCTCCTCACGGTGGTGGATGTCGGGGTCGGCCGCACTCCGCTCGACTCGGAGATCGCTGCGGGGTTGCTTCTCGGTCCGTTCGGCGGTCTCGACAAACTCGCCGTTCGTCGGTTGCGCCTCGCACTGCGCGCGGAGGAGCTGGCAGGGGGAGGTCGCCGATCCAGCGACGAGCTGCTCGTCGATGCGCTCGGGGCGCCCGGCCGATTCGCCACGATCGATCATCGGGTCGGGCGCAATGCCGATCGGCTTGCCCGAACTCTCGCTGCCATCGGAGTCGCCGCGACCGACGGCGCCACCATCGAGGAGCTGCTCTGGCTGGCCTGGGATCGCAGCGGTCTCGCCCCGGAATGGTTCGCCCGTGCGACGAGCGCGGGCATCGCCGCCGACGAGGCGAATCGCGACCTCGACGGTGTTGTCGCGCTCTTCACGGCGGCCAAGCGATTCGTGGAGCGCCAGCCCGGCACCGCCGCCGGAATCTTTCTCGATGGCGTGCTCGATGCGGAGGTGCCGGAAGACACGCTCTCGCCGCAATCGCTCTCCGATGCGGTGCTGGTCACGACTCCCTCGGGTGCGGTCGGTCTGGAGTTCGACGTGGTGGTCGTCGCAGCACTGCAGGACGGAGTCTGGCCGAACCTGCGCCTGCGCGGATCGCTGCTCTACCCGCAGGAACTCGTGCGCGTCATGACCGGGCTCGGCGACGTGCCCCTCGACGAACGACGGCAGGTGCGCGATGACGAGCTGAGGATGTTCGCGCTCGCGGTCTCCCGCGCGCGCCGCCAGGTGATCCTCGCCGCGGTCGACAACGAGGACGAGTCGGCCAGCGTGCTCTTCTCCCTCGCGCCGGCGGATGCGCCGACAGTGGACACCGCCGCGCTGCGTCCACTGTCATTGCGGGCGTTGACCGGCCGACTGCGGAGAGAGCTCGCCCAGGAGAGGCGCACCGGGGCGGAGCGGGCCGCCGCGGCATCCGCTCTCTCGCGGCTCGCTCTCGAAGGTCTGCCCGGCGCCGACCCCGCGCACTGGCACGGGCTCGTGGAGGTGTCGTCGACGGACCCGGTCTTCGCGGCGGATGAGCAGGTGCCGGTCTCCCCGTCGCGGCTCGAGGCCTTCGAGGACTCGCCGGTGGACTGGTTCATCGACTCCGTCTCCGGCACCCAATCGAGCACCGCGATGGGGCTCGGCACCATCGTGCACTGGGCGATGGAGACGGCCACGGATTCGAGCGTCGAGGCAGTGTGGGGAGCCATCGAGACCCGCTGGAGCGAGCTCGCGTTCGAATCCCCGTGGCTCGCCGAGCAGCAGAAACGGGCGGCCCGGGTGCTCGCCGCCGGTGTCGCCGAGTATCTGGCCGACTTCGAGCGGGCCGGCACGACGCTCATCGGTGCCGAGAGCCGGTTCTCGATCGACCTCGACCGCGCGACAGTGAACGGATCGATCGACCGGGTCGAGCGCGCCGCCGACGGTTCAGTCGTGATCGTGGACCTGAAGACCGGCACACCCATCGTCACGCAGTCGAAGATCGATGAGCATCCGCAACTCGGCACCTATCAGCTCGCCTACGTGCAGGGCGTTCTCGACGAGTTCCTCGATCAGCTCGGTGAGCACCGGTCCGGGGGAGCGAAGCTGCTCTTCGTCAAGAGGGGCACTCGCGGCAAGCTCTATCGAGAGGCGAACCAGGCCGCGCTCGACGAGGAGCAGCTCGAGGGATTCCGCACCCGCATCCGGCAGGCGGCGATCGGCATGGCCGCGGCGGCCTTCGACGGTGCCCTCGACCTCGATGCGTGGGGAGCCTTCGACGTCGGCGCGAAGAAGCTGCATCGCGTGAGGTCGGTGGCCAGTGACTGAGTCAACGATCTCGGCGGACGCGATCGCCGACGCCCTCGGGATGCCTCGCCCCACCGCCCAACAGAGGCGGGTGATCGAATCCCCGCTGGCGCCCGGGCTCGTCGTCGCCGGCGCGGGAAGCGGAAAGACCGAGACGATGGCCAACCGGGTGCTCTGGCTGCTCGCCAACGGGCGCGTGAAGGCCGGTGAGATCCTCGGCCTCACTTTCACGCGCAAGGCCGCCGGTGAACTCTCCGCCCGCATCCGCGAGCGCATCGCCCAGCTGCACGGAGCCGGTCTGCTGGCGGATGACTATGACGAGTTCGATCCTCCGACGGTGGCCACCTACAACTCCTTCGCAAACCGCATCTATCGCGACAATGCCATCCTGCTCGGTCGGGAGAGCGACGGACCGGTACTCGGCGAGGCGTCGGCCTGGCAGTTCGCCCGCACGATCGTGGTCGGCTCGACCGACGAGCGCCTGCCGGGCCTCGACAAGAGCGTGGATTCGGTGACGAAGGCCGTGCTCTCCCTCGCCCACGCGGTGAGCGAGAACCTGGCGGACCCGCAGGATGTCGCGGCCTTCGCCGCCAGGTTCGCCGCCCTCGTCGAGCTCCCGCCGGGCGGCCGCGGAGCCTACGAAGACGTCGTCGCGCTCGCGAGGACCGTCGGAGCCCTTCCCGTGCTTCTCGACCTCGCCGCGAAGTTCGCCGAGACGAAGGCCCGGCGCGGATTCGTCGAGTATTCCGACCAGGTCGCGCTCGCCCTGACGATCGTGCGCGAGGTTCCCCGGGTCGCGGACGAACTGCGCGAGCAGCACCGGGTCGTGCTCCTCGACGAGTACCAGGACACCAGTGTGGTGCAGACCTGGCTGCTCTCCGAACTCTTCGCCGGCCTGCCGGTGATGGCGGTCGGCGACCCCAATCAGTCGATCTACGGATGGCGCGGGGCGAGCGCCGCGAACCTCGACGGGTTCGCCCGGCAGTTCGGCGCGGCACCGGAGGGGCACTTCGCACTCACGACCTCCTGGCGAAACGGGCACGACATCCTCGCGGTGGCGAATGCGATCGTGGAGCCGTTCCGGGACACGGACGCCGGGACGGTGGTGGATCGACTCGAAGCCGGACCGTCGGCATCGTCGGTGCCCGTGAGGGTCATCGTCGAGGAGACCCTGCCCGAGGAAGCGGAGGCTGCGGCCCGCTGGCTGAAGGAGCGCCTCACGGTGCCGTTCGGGGTGACTCCGCCGACCGCCGCGATGCTGTTCCGCGCGCGGAAGACCCAGGGTGCGTTCATCGAGGCGCTCCGGAAGAACGGCGTGAAGTTCCACGTGCTCGGGCTCGGCGGTCTCATGGCAGAGCCCGAGATCGCCGACCTGGTCTCCGCGCTCGCCGTGGTGAACGATCCCACCGCGGGTTCGGAACTCGTGCGACTACTCGCCGGGTCACGCTGGCGCATCGGTGCCAAAGACCTGCACAGCCTCGGCAGGGTGGCCTCCTGGTTGCGGGATCGGGACTACGCCCAGCGGGCGTTCGACGACGACGTCAAGGAGGCGCTGCGGGCATCCGTCGCGGACGCCGAGGGGGGATCGATCGTCGACGCCCTCGACTTCATCGCCACCGCGCGCCCCGGGCACAGCCAGCTCGAGCGCTTCAGCGAAGTGGGGGTCGAGCGCCTGAGGGATGCCGGCCGCACGTTCGCGCGGCTGCGAGCGCGGGCGGGACTCGACCTCCTCGACTTCGTCACCTTCGTTGAGCAGGACCTGCAGCTCGACATCGAGGTCGCCGCCAACGAGACGCGGTCGGTCGGCGCGGCGAACATGGAGGCGTTCTTCGACGCGCTCGGAGGGTACCTCACCGTCGACGACTCGGCCAGCCTCGGTGGTTTCCTCGCCTGGCTGCGAGAGGCCGAGTGGCGTGACAACCTCACACCCCGGCCGGAGGACCCGGAGCCGGGAACGGTGCAACTGCTCACGATCCACGGCTCCAAGGGGCTCGAGTGGGACCTGGTCGTTGTGCCCCGCCTGGTCGAGGGCGAGCTTCCCGGCTCGCCGCGTGAGGGATCGAACGGGTGGCTGGGATTCGGGATGCTTCCCTACGACTTCCGCGGGGATGCGGCGGAACTGCCCTCCTTCGACTGGCAGTCCCCGAGCACCCGCAAGGAGCTGCTCGACAGCCAGAAGACGTTCAAGGCGGAGGTTCGCGCGCGACACGACGATGAGGAGCGGCGGCTGGCCTACGTCGCGGTGACACGCGCTCGGCATTCGCTGCTGCTCACCGCCTCGTTCTGGGCGACCCAGGCCAGTGCCCGACGCCCGAGCCCTTTCCTGCGTGAGCTCGAGACCGCGGGCGTGATCGGCGAGCTGCCGCTCGAGAGCGAGCATGCCGAGAATCCGCTCGGGGGTGAGGCGAACCTGTTCCGCTGGCCGATGGATCCCCTCGGCGGCCGGCGCGCCGTGGTCGAGCGAGCGGCCGAGCTCGTGCGGGCGGCCATTCCCGGGGCCGAAGGAGGCTGGCAGACGGAGCTCACCCTGCTGCTCGAAGAGCGGCAGCGCCGGATCGACGTGACCGGGCTCGTCGAGCTCCCGACCAGGGTGTCCGCCTCGCGCTTCAAGGACTTCGTGAGCGAGCCGGCTGCCGTAGCGGCATCACTGCGTCGACCGATGCCGGAGCGGCCCTATCGCGCCACCCGGCTCGGCACGATCTTCCACCGGTGGGTCGAACAGCGCTACGGCGTGCACGGCACCGCCGAAGAACTGGATGCCGCCCCCCTGGAATTGGACGGCGGTGAGCGGGATTTCGAGACCTCCGACGCCCTCGACCCCGCCGGTCTGGCCGAGCTGAGGGCCACATTCGAGCGCTCCGAGTTCGCCACCCTCACGCCGGAGGAGGTGGAGATCGAGATCCACCTCGTGCTCGACGGCGAGGTGATCGTCTGCAAGCTCGACGCGGTGTATCTGGTCGATGGGCGGTACCGCGTGGTGGACTGGAAGACCGGCAAGGCTCCCCGGGATGCCGCGGACCTCGAGTCGAAGCAGCTGCAGCTCGCCCTCTACCGGCAGGCCTTCGCGGAGTGGAAGGGTATCGACCCCGAGCTGATCGATGCGGTGTTCTATTACGTGACAGACGACCGCGTCATCCGTCCGGAACGCATCTACGACCGGGACGAACTCGTGGCGCTCTGGCGCACCGTCGCCCACTGACCGCGCGGGCTTCCGCACCGCTTACACCGAGGGGGAGACCTGGTTCTGCCGGGCGACGATCGCGGCGGCGAGCGCGTCGATCGGTTCGCGGGCGGAGGTCGGATTGTCGAGCAGGCGGAAGTCGATGTCGCCGAGCGGCGGCAGCCCGAGGGAGGCGGGCAGCTGCATCAGGTCCGGAGGGATGAGGCTCTGCGGGAACGCGGCAATGCCGATGCCGGCGCGGGTCGCCGCGAGAACCCCGTTGATCTCGCGGACGTTACAGGTGATCCGCCAGGTGCGGCCCACGGATTCGAGTGCAGAGATCGCCGCAGTGCGACTGAGGCTTGGTGCCTGGTAGGCGATCAGCGGCACCGGCTGGCCGGTTTCGAGGCTGAGGTTGCGATGGCCGACCCAGACGAGCCGGTCGCGTCGCACCAGGCGGCCACCCGGGATGTCGGGCTCCTGTTTCACGAAGACGAGGTCGAGCTGGCCGGCGAGCAGCCGTCGGGTGAGGAATCCGCTCTGGTTGACGGTGAGCTCGAGATTGATCTGCGGATAGAGCTGCCGGAAGTCCCGCAGGATCTGCGGCAGCTGGGTGAGAGCGAGATCGTCGGCCGATCCGAACCGCAACCGGCCACGCATCGCGGACCCGGTGAAGTAACTCGAAGCCTGGTCGTGCGCGGCGAGGATCGAGCGGGCGAAGCCGAGCATCGCATCCCCGTTGTCGGTCAGCCGCACTTCGCGCGTGTCGCGAAGCACCAGGTTGCGACCGGCCGCTGTTTCGAGCTTGCGGATGTGCTGGCTCACCGTCGGCTGGCTCAATCCGAGCAGCTGGCCGGTCACCGTGAAGTTGAGGGTCTCCGCCACAGTGACGAAGGTGCGCAGGAGGAGCGGGTCGAACATCGGGGCCTCCTCTAGGGAAATCGGCATCATTGATAAAACGAATAGGACTTATAGTCTCGATTCTATTCACGAATGACCGCTCCTCCCCGTAGCGTTGACGGCACCATACGAAACTTGTCGAGCAGTGCAGGACCCCTTCCGCGTGACCACCGAGACGTCCACCGCCATCCCGCCAACCGAACCGATTCCCGTCCTCCTCGAACGACCGCGCTGGCGCGACACCTTCGACTCGCTTCGGGTGTTCAACTACCGCCTCTACGTGATCTCACAGGTGCTCGCCAACACCTCGGGCTGGATGCAGAAGATCGCGACGGATTGGCTTGTCAACGAGCTGACGCACAACGTCGCCCTCGTCGGGGTGACCGTATTCCTGCAGTTCGCTCCGGTGCTGCTCTTCGGCGTCTGGGGTGGCGTCATCGCCGACCGCGTGGACAAACGACGCCTGATGATGGTGACCCAGTCCACCACCGCGGTGCTCTGTGCCGCGCTCGGCGCCCTCACGATCGCCGGAGTGGTGGAGGTCTGGCAGGTGTGGGGTGTGGCCTTCCTGCTCGGCATGGTCGCTGTCGTCGAGGGTCCCGCGCGATCCGCATTCGTCAATGAGATGGTCGGACACCGCCGACTTCGCAATGCCATCAGCCTCAACGCCTCGATCTTCCACCTCGGTGGGCTGCTCGGGCCGGCGATCAGCGGTGTGCTCATCGTGCTCGTCGGGTCGGGCTGGTCGATCAGCGTCAACGCGGTCGCGGCGGTGGTCGTGGTGGTGACCCTCGGGTGCATGCGGGTGCGGGAGCTGTTGCCCTCGCCCCGTGCCATCCGGTCGAAGGGTCAGATCCGCGAGGGCGTGAAATATGTGATCGGCAAGCCGACCATCTTCTGGCCGATGGTGATGCTCGCGTTCGTGTCGACCTTCGGCATGACTCTCCCGGTGCTCCTGGTCGCCTTCGCCGACGACGTCTACCGCACGGGGGCGGCAGGCTACGGCCTGTACAGCTCGGCCGCCGCGGTCGGCGCGCTCACCGGAGCCGTGCTGTCGACCAGGCGCATGAACGTGAGGCTTCGCACCATCATGTTCGCCGCCGGCCTGTTCGGTCTCGCCCTGATCCTCGCCGGTAACGCACAGTGGGAGCCGATCTTCCTCGTCTTCCTCGTGGGAATCGGTATCACCCGCCTGCTCTTCGCCACCGGTGCGGAATCGATCGTGCAGCTCTCCACCAACCGTGCCATCCGGGGCCGGGTGATGTCGCTCTACTCGATGGTGATGCTCGGCGGGCAGGCTCTCGGCGGACCGGTCAGCGGGGCCATCGCCGACAGGTTCGGGGTGCAGGCAGCCATGACGGTGGCCGGGGTCGTGCCCGCCCTCGCCGCGATCGTGATCGCCGTGGTGCTGGCACGATCGGGTCGACTCTCCCTGCGGATCCGCATCCGTCGCGCGGGCAGATTCGTCGCCATCGTGCCGCGCGGCCGAGCCGTGTAGTTCGCCGATGCCCGGCTGGTGCCCAGTTCGCAGGGAGATTTCTTTACGTTCTCTCAGACATGCGCGCATCGCACACAGGTTGCTCTTACACGTTTCATAGATTGCGCGAGCAGTTTGCGAAAATGACAATTCGCAAACCCGTGGTGATCAACGTGGTGCTCGCCGTCGTGATCATCGGGGCCCTCATCGGCGCCTACTTCTTCGTGTTTCCCGTCGCCGGGTCCTCGAGCACGGCCACTCAACTCACTTCCACTGTGCAGCAGGGGGTGGTGAGCAACACGATCACCGCGAGCGGATCGGTGGCCCCGGTGACCGAGGCGACCGCGTCGTTCGCCGTCTCGGGCACGATCGCGTCGGTGAATGTCTCGCTCGGGCAGACGGTCGCCGCGGGCCAGGTGCTCGGCACGCTGCAGACAGCGCCCCTTCAGCAGACGGTGAACGATGACGTGACGCTGTACTCGCAGGCGCGGTCGCAGTACGCGAATGCCGGCGCTGAACTCGCGGCGACCGAGTCGGCGCCGGTGACCCCCAACACCTCCAGTGCCCAGACCATTTCGAGCATCAACAGTGCGAAGCAGCAGGTGGCCACCGCCCTCGACCAGATGACCACGGATTCCCAGAACCTGGCGAGGGATGAAGCGAATCTCGCGGACGCGACGCTCACCGCTCCGATCGCGGGCCTGGTGATCGCGCTGCCCGAGTCGGTCGGACAGACGGCGGGCTCCGGCTCGTCCGCGTCGTCCGGCTCATCGGGTTCCGCCGCCTCGGCATCCGGATCGGCGGCGACGACTTCCACGACATCGACGAGTTCGGGATCCGCCTTCGCGACGATCGCGGATGTCTCGGCGATGACCGTGAGCGCGAGCATCGCCGAGGCCGACATCGCGTCGGTGACGGTCGGGCAGAAGGCGGTGGTGACCTTCCCCGCGGTTCCGGGGGAGACCGCGAACGCCACGGTGACCGCGATAGCGCCGACGGCGACGACGAGCAACTCCGTCGTGACCTACGCCACCACGATCACGCTCGCCTCGATTCCCACCGGCCTGCGCCTCGGCCAGACGGCGGCGGTGGCCATCACCACCAAGAGTTCCGCCGCCGACGCGCTCTACGTGCCGGCGGCCGCGATCACCACGGCCAATGGGGTGTCGACGGTCAAGGTCGTCGGCGCCAACGGAAAGGTCACCCCGGTCACGGTCACTCTCGGCATCGTCGGCAATGCCGGTACGCAGATCCTCACGGGCCTTAAGGCCGGTCAGACAGTGTCGCTCGGAGTCGTGACTCCCACGACGACCGGCACGACAGGCACGGGGCGCACCGGATTCGGCGGCGGAAGCGGTGGCTTCGGCACCCGCACCGGGAATGGCGGCTTCGGCGGCGGCGCCGGCGGCACCTCGAACCGGGGCGGTAACTGATGTCGCTCCACGACGACCGGGCGGCGACTCCGGTGGTGCAACTCGCCGCCATCAACCAGGTGTACGGCACCGGCGACGCCGTGGTGCATGCCCTTCGCGGCATCGACCTGGAGGTGGCGCAGGGAGACTACGTGGCCATCATGGGGCCCTCAGGCTCGGGCAAATCGACCCTGATGAACGTGTTGGGCTGCCTCGATGTCGCCTCCTCCGGCACCTACACTCTCGCCGGCAACGACGTGAAGTCACTCGATGAGAACCAGCTCGCCCGCATCCGCAACCAGCAGATCGGGTTCGTGTTCCAATCCTTCAACCTCGTGCCGCGGATGACGGCGCTCGCCAACGTCGAACTGCCTCTCGTCTACGGTCGGGTCGGCCGAGCCGAGCGGCGGGAGCGGGCGCTCGAGGCCCTCGACCAGGTGGGCCTGAGCTCGCGCGCCCACCATCAGCCGCAGGAGCTGTCGGGCGGGCAGCAGCAGCGGGTCGCCATCGCCCGGGCTCTCGTGACCTCGCCGACCCTTGTACTGGCCGACGAGCCCACCGGCAATCTCGACAGCACCTCGACCGACGAGATCCTGGAGATGTTCAGCCTGCTCGCGCTGGAGGGTCGCACGATCATCGTGATCACGCACGAGGCCCATGTCGCCGAACAGTCCCACCGAGTCATCACCCTCAGCGACGGCCTGATCATCGCCGACCGCACGTCGGCGCGCATCGCAGCGTCGGGGGTGCACTCGTGAGCTTTCCCGAGATGATCCTGTCCGCCCTTCGCGGCATCACGGCCAACAAGCTCCGATCGATCCTCACCCTGCTCGGGGTGATGATCGGCGTCGCTTCCGTCATCCTGCTTCTCGCGGTCGGCAACGGATCTGCCCAGACAGTCAATTCCGCCATCTCGCAGCTCGGCACCAACACGCTGACTGTGCGGCCGACCGGTACCGGGGGTGGTGGACAGGCGTCGACGGGCGCGAGCTCGGCGAAGCTCATCACCGTCGCGGTCGGCAAGGAGATCCAGGCGGCGAAGCTCGGGCATGTGAAAGAGGTGATCCCCCAGGTGTCCGGAAGCCTCACTGTGGCGTCGACCACCGCATCCGAGACTGCCATCTCCGTCATTGGAACCACGCCCTCCTATTTCAGCGTCGGCACCAACGCCGTCGCCTCCGGGGCGGCCTTCACCGCCGCCGACGTCACCTCCTCGGCGAAGGACGCGGTGATCGGGCAGACGCTCGCAACGGAGCTGTTCCCCTCGGGTTCGGCGCTCGGGCAGCAGGTGACCGTCGGGGGCACCCCCCTCACTATCGTCGGCATCCTCGCCGAGCAGGGGAGCGTGGGATTCAACGATCCCAATTCGGTGATCATCGCCCCGATCAGCCGCATCCAGGCCTCGTTCACCGGGTATGGCGCGGTCAGCTCGCTCACCGTCGAGGCGAAGAGCGCGGATGCCGTCGCGGCGGCCCAGGGCGAGGTTGAGGTGATGCTCAATCAGCTTCTCGGCTCGACCACGGCGAACGAACCGTACACGATCATCAACCAGGGGTCACTCCTGCAGACCGCCGCGACCAGCGCGGCCAGCTTCACGGTGCTCCTAGGGGCTGTGGCGGCGATCAGCCTGCTCGTCGGTGGCATCGGGGTCACGAACGTGATGCTCGTGACCGTGACCGAGCGCACCAGGGAGATCGGCATCCGCAAAGCCCTCGGCGCCACCCGCGGGGCGATCCTCGGGCAGTTCCTCGCGGAGGCCGCGACGCTCACCCTGCTCGGCGGAGTGCTCGGGGTGATCGCCGCCCTGATCGGGGCGCAGTTCCCGTTCAACGGCACGCAGCCCGTCGTGCTGTCGTATTCGATCCCGCTTGCCCTCGGGGTCTCCGTCGCGATCGGCGTGTTCTTCGGGGTCTACCCCGCGGCGCGTGCAGCGGCGATGCGACCCATCCAGGCTCTCCGAGCCATCTGACGCACCCCATCCATCCCCTCAAAACGAAGGACTTTCGCCATGAACGACCTCACTCCGCCGACAAACCCCGCCCCTGCCGGCGAATCTCCTGCGTTTTCGGCGGGAGCACCCACACCGCCGCCCCGTCGCAAGTGGCTCACGCCGACGCTCGCCCTCGTCGCGGTGCTGGTGGTGGGCGTCTTCGGAGGTGTGCTGATCGGGCACGCCACCGCCTCATCCGCCCAGGGCGTGAGCGCAGGCGGATTCTCGCGGGGCCTCAACGGCGGCGGCGGGACCGGTGGTGCCGGCGGCGCGGGATTCGGCGGCGGCGGCTTCACGTCGGGCACCATCGTCTCGGTCTCGGGCTCGACGATGGTCGTTAAGGCCCAGGACGGGACCCAAAAGACGGTCACCATCGCCAGCAGCACCCGGGTTACGAAGACCTCGTCCGCCAGCGTGTCCGACCTCAAGGCCGGCCAGACGGTCACGGTCATCGGCGCGACGGGCTCCAATGGAGACATCGCGGCGACCAGTGTCTCGGAGGGTGCCCGTGGCTTCGGTGGTCGGTTGGGTGGCGGTGCCGGATCCGGATCCGGATCCGGCGGCAGCACCAACGGCTGACGGCGGCTGTACCGCCGTCTCGGGCGAGCGTGCATTGGCTCCGCGCGATGCCGACCAACGGGCCCGGGCATCGTTCACGGATCAGGAGTGTCGCGCGACACGCCGAGTCGCCCCGTGCGACACGCGGCATCCGCGTCGTAACTCCTGATCCGCGAACATCAGAGCGCTCGGGAGGGAGCGCGGGAGGAGAACTCGGGAGCAGCGCCGGGGAAGACGTCGCGTCAGAGCTTCGAGCGGCGATCGCGGTCCAGCATCGCCTCGACCTCGTCAACGGCCATGACCGGCATGGTGTTGTGGCTCAGGGTCTGATCGAGGTCGTTCTGCACGGTGTCGACGAGCCCATGCAGCATCTGCACTGCGTCGTCCACGATCTCGGTGCTTCGCTCCTGCGTTCCATGCAGCAGCCACTTGGCGATCTCGAGCTCCGCGTAGAGCATTGCACGATGCTTCACCTGGCGATCGCTCGACCCGCGCGCTTCGTTGTAGGCATCGAAGGCGGCCTCGGCAACGTATTCGCCCCGGGCGCTGAGCAGCCAGTACAGGTCTCGCGCCGGGTCGCCGACGCCAAGGGATTGCCAGCCGAGCACGCCGGTGACCGCGTCGTCCGAGGTGAGGAACGAATCGGCGGAGAGCCCGCCGTTGATCACCGTCGGCGCGAACTGCCAGAGAGGGCCGTCTTCGGTTGCCTTCTCCCAGCGTCCGAGCAGGGCCGCCGGCACCAGGTTGGTCGCACTGGCCCGATCCATGATCGTGATCGTCGATCGCAGGATTTCGGCGGGGCTGAGCACCGGGAGTCCGGCATCCGCTACGAAGCTGGTCGGCAGCGTGTGGATGGCGGCGATGGCCCGACCGAGGGAGGGCGCGAGGGGGCTGCCGTCGGGGATCGCCGAGAGGTCGAGCGGAGAGCCATAGACGAAGTCGTAGACGACGGCCCGTGTGCCACTGATGGGTGTTTGGCCGGCGAATTCGGAGACGGCGAAGGGCAGCCGGGCGCGCACTCCGGTACTCAGCGCGCGGAGGGCGACGAGGTCCGCCGACTGCTCGGCCTCGGCGCGTTCGGAGGTCGGGACGCGGATGATCCAGTGGCTTCCGTCCCGCGTCGTGAGCAGCGCGGACTCGAAATCGCCGTGGGTACCCGACCCGAAACCACTGGCCGACGCGACATCGAGCCCGGCGACAGCCGAGGTTGCGAGCGCGGCTAGAGTGAGATGGGATCTGGCCATACCTCACAGGGTAGGTCGTCCTCCGGCGGCCGGTGCCGAACGCCACGCCTTTCCCGCCCCCTTCGATGATTGGTGCCTCGATGCCTTCCGACGCTGTGTCGCCCATCCCCGCGGCCGACTCGGACGCGTCGCCGTCATACTGGCAACCGCTGCCGGCATCCGCGCTGCCGCTCTCGCGCCACGGCCTCGATCGCGACTATCTCACTCGCGCCGACCCCGACCTGTTCGAATCCCTCCGGCATGACCCGCGGATGCGCCAGCTCGTGCTCTGGAACGGCAGGGCCCTGCTCGACTCGGCTGGTGCACTCGACCTGCTTGCGCACGACGCCGAGCTCGACTCGGTGCTTCGCCTGTACCTCGGCCGCTCCGTCGAACCCGGATCGGCCGGAGATCCGGTGATCGCCGTGATTGTGGACGACGAGGCCGCGACAGCGCTCTCCCCCCGGGATTCCGGCCGATGGGGTGACCTCCGTGCGCTCGGCAGCACCTTCAGCGACCGCGATGCCGGGCTCTTCACGGCCGCTCTCGCGCTGGCGAACTGGCACGACTCGCATCCGTTCTCGCCGCGCACCGGTATGGCCACCGTCGCAGGCCAGGGCGGATGGGTGCGTACCGATCTCGAGACCGGCCGCGAGGTCTTCCCCCGCACCGATCCCGCCATCATCGTCGGCATCGTGGATGCCGACGATCGCCTGCTTCTCGGCCACAACGCCCAGTGGCCGGCGAATCGCTACTCCCTCCTCGCCGGATTCGTCGAGCCGGGGGAGTCGCTCGAGAGTGCCGTCGTGCGCGAGGTCTACGAGGAGTCGGGCATCCGCATCGTCGATCCCGTCTACCTGGGCTCGCAGCCCTGGCCGTTCCCGGCATCCCTCATGCTCGGATTCATGGCGCGTGTCGACCCGCAGCTCGAATCGACCCTCACCCCGGACGGCGCGGAGATCCTCGACCTTCGCTGGTTCAGCCGGGACGAATTGACGGCATCCCTCGCCGACATCGGCCTTCCCGGCCACACTTCCATCGCCCGGGCGATCATCGAGCACTGGTACGGCGGTCCCATCACGGACCACCGCGAGTGGTGACCTCCGCAGACTCCCTGCTCGACGCCCTCGACGACGAGCAGCGGGTCGCCGCGCAGACGCTCCTCGGCCCACTCTGCATGCTCGCCGGGGCTGGCACGGGAAAGACCCGCGCCATCACCCATCGCATCGCCTACGGGGTGGCCACCGGTGTCTATGCCCCCGATCGCGTGATGGCGCTCACCTTCACGTCGCGCGCCGCAGCGGAGTTGCGCGGTCGGCTGCGCCAGCTCGGAGCGACCGGGGTCGCCGCCCGCACCTTCCACGCCTCCGCGCTGTCGCAACTCGGCCATTTCTGGCCGGAGGTGATCGGGGGGCAGATGCCCCGTCTCCTCGACAGCAAAGCCCGGGTGATCGCCCAGGCCGCCGAGACCCTCCGGCTCAAACTCGACACCGCGACCCTGCGCGACCTCGCCGCCGAGATCGAGTGGCGCAAGGTATCCCGCCTCACGTTCGACCAGTACGCTGCGGTGCTCCCGCAGCGCACGCTGCCCTCCTCCCTCGATGCCGACAAGATGCTCGCCATCCACCGTGCCTACGAATCCGTGAAGGATGAGCGTCGCCAGCTGGATTTCGAAGACGTGCTGCTTGCGACCGCGGGCATGATCGAAGCCGAGCCGCGGGTCGCCCAGCAGGTGCGCGAGCAGTACCGCTTCTTCGTCGTCGACGAGTACCAGGACGTCTCGCCCCTTCAGCAGGCACTGCTCGACCTGTGGTTGGGGGACCGGCAGGATCTCTGTGTTGTCGGCGATGCGAGCCAGACGATCTACTCCTTCGCCGGGGCATCCGCCGACTTCCTGCTCGGGTTCCCCACCCGGTTCCGGGAGGCGGCTGTGGTGCGTCTCGAGCAGAACTACCGCTCGAGTCCTCCCATCGTCGCAATGGCGAACCAGCTCATGCGGGGACGCCCGGGCGCCCTCGCCCTTCGCGCCTCAGCGGGCACCCCGGAGGCGGCGGCCAAGGCCACCCCCACCATCACGAGCTTTCCGAGCGAGGTCGCCGAGGCCCGGGCCGTTGCCGCGCAGGTCTCCGCCGCGATCGCGAGCGGAACACGTCCGCAGGATGTCGCGATCCTGTTCCGCATCAATGTCCAGTCGGCCCCCCTCGAGGCTGCCCTCACCGATGCCGGGGTGAGCTTCCAGCTGCGCGGTGGCACCCGGTTCTTCGAACAGCAGGAGGTGAAGCAGGCGCTGATGATGCTCAAGGGCGCCGTCGTCGGAGCGACCCGCGAACCCCTGTTCAAGACGGTCAGCGATGTGCTGCGATCCCTCGGCTGGACCCAGGACGCCCCGGATGCTCGGGGTGCGGCGCGCGACCGCTGGGAATCCCTGAACGCGCTGATGGGCCTGGCCGAGGCATCCGCCGTCGGCACCTCGCTCAAGTCCTTCGTCGACGAGCTGTTCGAGCGGGCAGCGAGCCAGCACGAGCCCACGATGGCTGCGGTGACGTTGTCGACCCTCCACTCCGCCAAGGGCCTCGAGTGGGACACCGTGTTCCTCGTCGGACTGAGCGACGGGTATCTGCCCATCACCTACGCGAAGACGGAGCAGGCGGTGGAAGAAGAGCGTCGCCTGCTCTATGTCGGCATCACCCGCGCGCGTCGTCGGCTGCACCTGTCGTGGTCGTCCGGGGCTTCGGGGCGCGGTCCGGAGCGCCGGGCGTCCCGTTTTCTGGCCGGACTCGCGTGAGCTCCCCCGAGGGCATCTTCGGCGCCCGGTTCCTCTGGGTGACCGTCGGCAGCAGCGCGCTGGTGTTCCTCGCGGCGTTCGAATCCCTCGCCGTCACGACGATCATGCCCGTGATCAGCCGCGATCTCGACGGCGCATCCCTCTACGCCCTCGCATTCGCCGGCCCCTTGTCGACGGCCGTGATCGGCATGGTGATCGCCGGCAACTGGTCCGACCGATCGGGTCCGGTCCTGCCGCTCTACGTCTCCGCCGCGCTCTTCGCACTGGGCCTCCTCGTCGCCGGAAGCGCGCCGGACATGGGGGTCTTCGTGGCTGGCCGCCTCGTACAGGGTCTCGGCAGCGGCGCGATGACCGTCGCGCTGTACGTGGTCGTCGCCCGGCTGTATCCGCCCGGCCTGACGCCGCGCATCTTCGCCAGCTTCGCGGCCGCCTGGATCGTGCCGTCGCTCATCGGCCCGTTCATCGCGGGTCTCGTCGCCCAGCTGTGGAGCTGGCACTGGGTGTTCCTCGGCGTCGTGGGTCTCGTGATCGTGGCCACGGCGATGCTCACCCCGGCGACGCGGATGCTGCGGCTGCAGCCCCGCGAAACCTCCGCGACACCGTGGAACGCCCGTCGCATCGGCTGGGCCGTGCTCGCCGCCGCCGCCGTGCTCGTTGTCAACCTGTCGGTGGACATCGGCGGGATCGCGGCGGTGCTCCTTCCGCTCGCGGCCCTCATCGTCGCGGTGGTCGCGGTGCGTCCACTGCTGCCTCGCGCGACGCTCTCCGCGCGGCGGGGACTGCCGACGGTCATCCTGCTTCGCGGGCTCGCCTCCGCGTCCTTCCTCGGCGCCGAGGTCTATCTTCCGTATCTGCTCGTGCAGCAGTACGACTTCTCGCCCACCTTCGCCGGACTCGCCCTCACCGGCTCGGCCCTCGCCTGGTCGGGCACCTCCTGGCTGCAGGGACATCTCGGAGACCGTCTCCGCCCGGCCACCGGGATGAGCGTCGGCATGTGGCTGACTCTCGTCGCCGTGGTCGTCGCCTTCGCCACGGCCGCCCTTCACCTGCATCCGGCGGTGATCATCCTGGGCTGGGTGGTCGGCGGGGGAGGAATGGGGCTGGTCTATCCACGCACCAGCGTGATGACCCTCGGGCTGTCCGACCAGGCCGAGCAGGGGTTCAACAGTTCGGCCCTCTCGATCTCCGACTCACTCGGTGCCGCCATCGCCCTCGCCCTCACCGGCGTCGTCTTCGGGGCCCTCACCCGCGTCGGCGAGACGGCGGCGGGCGGCTCCTGGGCCTTTGCCGGCAGCTTCGGCATCGCGGTGCTGTTCGCGATCGTGGCCGTCGGCGTCGCGCGGCGCGTCGTTCCACGCCCGGCTCAGGCGGTGAGCGACGTGCAGCCGCAGGCAGGGTGAACCGACCATTCCCGCAACGTCCTCTGGCCGGTGGCCGGGTCGAGTTCGATCGACGTGAGCGGCTCGACTCGATGCACGACCTGCCGCGCGAGCACCCGCCGCGCGACTTCGGCCGCCACCTCGCCTGCCGTCAGCGATGACTCGAGGGCGCTGCGCCGGCTCCAGAGCTGGGAGGCCATCGCCGGCCAGGAGGGGTCGGCCCCGGTGCGATGAAGCTCGAGGCAGTAGAGACACGGCCCGGCTCCGGGTCGGATGACCGGACCGATGCTCACCGTCCGATCGCCGTAGACCACGGGCAGGTGCGGGATGTCGCGGCGCAGCCACCGGCCGTGATCCTCCGGTTCCACCACGAAATGGGCCACGATCACGGCCATGTCCGGGGCGGCCTCCGCCAGATCGGGAAGCACGTCGACCCCCGCGTCGCCCAAAAGGCGCCTGACCCGCTGGGCCGTCTCGCCGGTGCCGCTGACGACCGCCGACTGCGGCGAGCGATGCGAGGAGGGGTGTTCGAGCGCCGGTTCGAGGCGCAGCAGCAGCGCGGAGATCGCGTGGTCATCGAGTCCGGCCGAGTGCCCGATCATCTCCGCTCCCGAACGACTCACACCGGCCGCGAGGGCGGCGATCACCATCTCGTCGGCATGGGAGACCGTCTCGAGCACCACGCTCGGTCGGTCCAGCCCGAACTGGAGGCTCTGGGGTGTTCTCCAGAGCAGGGGATGACGGGAATCTAGTCGGAGCACCATGCACGACATGATGCACCGGTTTCGCGGATGCCGTCGCCGACCATCCACAGGTGGCCGCTGGTGTCGCTAAGCCTTCGGGTCGTCCGCACTGCCGTCGTCGGCTTCGTGCGGCCGATCGTCCCGGTCATCGTTGAGCAGGTCCTCGATCGCCTGGTCGATGTCGTCCGCTGAGGTCTCCGAGCCCGAGAGGCGCGCGATGAGCCCGGAGGGGTCGTCGATGTCCTGTGAGGTGGGTAGCAGATCGGGGTGGGACCACAGGGAATCGCGCTTCTCGTCGCCGGCCTCGTCGGTGATCTTCTGCCACATCGCGGCCGCCTCACGCAGGCGGCGCGGCCGAAGCTCGAGCCCGACGAGAGTGGAGAATGCGGACTCCGCGGGGCCACCGGCGGCACGCCGGCGTCGCACGGTTTCGGCGATCGCGTCGGATTTCGGAAGGCGGGCGGTGGCCTGGGCCGTCACGACATCCACCCATCCCTCGATGAGAGCGAGCACGGTCTCGAGGCGTCCGAGGGCCGCAAGCTGCGCCTCCGACTTCGGCGGGATGAGCGCGCCGCTCACCATGGCTTCCCTCAGCTCTTCGGGGTTGGACGGGTCGAAGTCGGCCGCGAGCTGCTCGAGCCGGTCCGTATCGATACGGATGCCCTGGGCGAACTCGGTGATCGAGGTCATCAGCTGGAGGCGCAGCCATTTGGCATGACGGAACAGTCGTGCATGGGCGAGCTCGCGCACCGCGAGATACAGCTGCACCTGGTCCTGCTCGATGTCGAGGCCCGCGCCGAACGCCGCCACATTCTGGGGCAGGATCGCAGCCTGCTGCTCGCCGTCAGTACCCGAGCCGAGGAGTGGGATGCCGATGTCGCCGCCGGAGACCACCTCGCTCGCGAGCTGGCCGACCACCTGGCCGAGCTGCATGGCGAAGAGGGTGCCGCCGACGTTGCGCATCAGCTTCGAGGCGCCCTCGATCATGCCCGACATCTCCTCCGGCGCCTGGTCACGCAGCACCTGGGTGAGCGAGTTGGCGATGCTGAGGGCCACCGGCTCCGCGAGCTGCGTCCAGATCGGCATCGTGGCGGTGATCCACTCGGTGCGCGACATCAGTCGCGGAGTGGAGGTCAGTTCGGAGACGTAGGTGGCCTCGTCGAGCCAGAGGGCGGCAACGTGGAAGGCCTGCTCGAGAGCGGACCTTTCGGCGGGAGTGGTCGCCACCACGTCTTTCGCGGCGAGCGTCTTCGCCTGCTCGAGGGCGAGATCCCAGTTGATCCCGTCGCCGCTCGAGTGCATTGCGGCCTGCAGTTGCCCGATGAGGTTGCGGATCATCTCCGGGTCGTCGGGCAGCCCCGCTGCACTCGCAAGTCGCGCGGGGTCGATGTCTCCGTTTCCGGAGAGGAACTGGCTCAGCATGTCGCGGAATTCGTCTTCCGGGTTCTGGGCCGAATCTTCAGGCATGGCAACTACGCTAGCCGCTGCACGCTGCGCGCGGTGTGTGTATCGAGTTCGTCACGTCAGGCTGCTCTGCGCCCGTGGCGAACAGCTTGCAGAAAGGACCCCGGTGGCACTGTTCATCGACGACCGCCACCAGTCGGCACCATCCCCCGCACGGCGACGCATCACCCGCCTCGGCTGGGTGCTCCTCGTCGCGGCAGTGTTCGGCACCCTCGCCTTTACCCTCGTGCCCGCGCCCTACGTGATCGAGCAGCCGGGGCCGGTGTTCAACACCCTCGGCACGGTCGCCAACGGCTCCAAGCAGGTGCCGATGATCGAGATCCCGGGCCAGAAGACCTATGCCACCAGTGGCGCGCTCGACATGCTCACCGTCAACATCGCGGGCAGCCGCGAGCAGCCTCCCAGCTGGTTCGAGGTGGCGCAGGCCTACCTCGACTCGAGCAAGGCGGTACTTCCGGTGGATGCGGTCTACCCGGCGGGCACCTCGGTCGAGCAGTCGAACGCCCAGGCCACCGTCGACATGCAGAACTCCCAGAAGGATGCGGTCGCCGCAGCGCTCACCCAACTCGGCTACACGCTGCCCGCCTCGCTCACCGTCGGCGGACTGTCGCCCAAGTCGCCGTCGACGGGCATCCTGCAGAAGGGCGACACGATCGTCCGTGTCGACGGCCAGACCACCGACAGTGTTCTCGGGCTTCGGGCGATCGTCGCGAAGAGCGGCGCCGGCACACCGGTGAGCATCGACATCGAGCGCGGGGGAGTGGCGAAGACCGTGCAGGTGACGCCAGAGCTGAGCGGCGGAGCGGATCCGGTGCCTATCGTCGGCATCTTCCCTGCGATCGTCTACAGCTACCCCTTCGACGTGAAGATCCAGCTCGAGAACGTGGGTGGCCCGAGTGCCGGACAGATGTTCGCTCTCGGCATCATCGACAAATTGACCCCCGGAAAGCTCAACGGCGGCGCGAAAGTGGCCGGCACCGGCACCATCGACGGGGATGGCGTGGTGGGCCCCATCGGAGGGATCCGGCAGAAGCTCTACGGCGCGCGCGCGGCGGGGGCCACCTGGTTCCTCGCTCCGTACTCCAACTGCGACGAGGTCACCGGCCACATCCCCAGCGGCATCCGGGTGCTCGCGGTGAAGACCCTCGACGACTCGCTCGCGGCGCTGAAGGCGATCAAGGACGGCTCGAGCACGAGCGGCCTGCTCTCGTGCCCGACCCGGTGAACGCCGGGCGCCTCCCAGACCATGCCCTTAAGATGAGGGAGCACAGCATCCGCCACAAGCCAGGAGCAGTCTCGTGACGTCCACCCCCACCGAAGAACGTCGACCGGCATCGCGATCGAGGGTAACCCTCCTGATCACGCTCGCTGTCGTTGCGGTCCTCGTCATTCTCTTCTTCATCTTCGCGAGCCTCTACACCGACTGGCTGTGGTTCGAGCAACTCGGCTTCCTCAAGGTGCTGACCACCCAGTGGGTCGCGAGCACGGTGATGTTCTTCGTCGGATTCGTGGCGATGGCGGTGCCGGTCTTCGCCAGCATCGAGATCGCGTTCCGCGGTCGGCCGGTCTACGCCAAGCTCAATGCGCAACTGGACCGCTACCAGCAGGTGATCGAGCCGCTGCGTCGACTCGCGATGTGGGGCATCCCCGCGATCCTGGGTCTCTTCGCCGGAGTCGCGACCTCCGCGCGCTGGCAGCTCGCCCTCGAGTGGATCAACGGTGTTCCCTCCGGCAAGGTCGATCCGCAGTTCCACCTCGACATCTCGTTCTATCTCTTCGCGCTGCCCTTCTACCAGGCCGTCGCCGCATTCGCCTCCGCTGTGGTCCTCATCTCGGCGATCGCCGCGATCGCCACCAGCTACCTCTATGGGGCGCTGCGATTCAACGGTCGTGAGGTGCGGATCTCACGCACCGCCCGCATCCAGCTCGCCGTCACCGGCGCGGTCTATCTCGCCCTGCAGGCGGCAAGCATCTGGCTCGACCAGTACGCCACTCTCAGCACCAAGACCTCGAGCACGCTATTCGAGGGTGCCTCCTTCGCCGACGCGACAGCGGTCATCCCCGGCCGCCAGATCCTCGCCGGTATCGCGGCCGTCGTGGCGATCCTCTTCGTCATCACCGCCGTCATCGGACGCTGGCGCTTCCCCCTCATCGGCACCGCGCTGCTTCTGGTGAGCGGACTTCTCATCGGATCCGTGTACCCCTGGGTCGTGCAGAAGTTCCAGGTCGAGCCGAACGTGCGAACCCTCGAAGCTCCGTATATCCAACGCAACATCGATGCGACGAGGGATGCCTACGGTGTCGCCGGCGTGCAGGAAGAGGCCTACTCGGCCAAGACAGACGCCCAGCAGGGTGCGCTGCGCAACGACGCCGAGACGACTGCGAGCATCCGCATCATCGACCCGGCCCTTGTCTCCGATGCCTTCGGCCAGCTCGAGCGCATCAAGCAGTACTACCAGTTCAACAAGTACCTCGACGTGGACCGCTACACGATCGACGGTAAGTCCCAGGACACCGTGATCGCAGTGCGCGAGCTCAACCAGTCCAACACCAACGCCGCCCCGAGCTGGTACAACAACACCCTGGTCTACACCCACGGCTACGGCGTCGTCGCGGCGTACGGCAACCAGCGCTCGAGCGAGGGCCTCCCGGTCTTCCTCGAGTCGGGCATCCCGGTCACCGGTGATCTCGGCAAGTTCGAGCCGCGCATCTACTTCGGTGAGGAATCGCCGACCTACTCGATCGTCGGCGGGCCGAAGGGCAGCAGCAAGATCGAGCTGGACTACCCCGCTGGCGACTCCAACGCCAACCAGAACGCAACGACCACCTTCTCGGGCAACGGCGGGCCGAAGCTCGACAACGTGTTCAAGAAGCTCATCTATGCGATCAAGTTCCAGTCGGAACAGATCTTCCTCTCCAACGGGGTGAACGACGACTCGCAGATCCTCTACACGCGCAACCCTGTCGATCGCATCCAGAAGGCAGCGCCGTACCTCACGCTTGACAGCGATCCGTATCCCGCCGTCGTCGACGGACGCGTGCAGTGGATCGTGGACGGCTACACCACGAGCGCGAGCTATCCGTACTCCGCAGTGCAGCAGCTCAGCAACGCGATCTCGGACACCTACACGCCGACACCGCAACTCGCTCTCGACGACATCAACTACATCCGCAACTCGGTGAAGGCCACTGTGGATGCCTACAGCGGCAAGGTCACCCTGTACGCCTGGGACGACAAGGATCCGATCCTCAAGACCTGGCAGAAGATCTTCCCGTCGACGGTGAAGCCGATCAGCGCGATCTCCGCCGACCTGATGAGCCACGTGCGTTATCCGGCCGACCTGTTCAAGGTGCAGCGCGAGATCCTCGGCACGTACCACGTGACCGACCCGAACACGTTCTACTCCTCGAGTGATGCGTGGATCACGCCCAACGACCCGACGAAGGCGGCCGCGACAGCCCGCCTGCAGCCGCCGTACTACCTCACGATGAAGCTCCCGGGTGCGTCCGAGTCGGCGTTCTCGCTGTATTCCACCTACATCCCGAGCTCGAAGGGAGCCGGCACCAGCAACATCCTCACCGGCTACCTCGCGGCGAACGCGGATGCCGGAAACGTCAAGGGAGAGGTGTCGAAGGGCTACGGCAAGCTCACGCTGCTGGCCCTGCCCAAGCAGAACTCGGTGCCCGGACCCGGGCAGGTGCAGAGCAACTTCAACACCGACACCGCTGTGGCCAACCAGCTCGCACTGCTCCAGCGCGGTAACACCACAGTCGATCTCGGCAACCTGCTGACCGTGCCGGTCGGTGGCGGACTGCTCTACGTGCAGCCGGTCTACGTCAAGTCGAACGCGGAGACGAGCTATCCGATCCTGCGCAAGATCCTGGTGTCGTTCGGTGACAAGGTTGCGTTCGAAGACACCCTGGATGCCGCGCTGAACTCGCTGTTCGGGGGGGACTCCGGTGCGAGCGCGGGTGACGGCGGAGTCACGCCGACTCCGGATCCCGGAACGGGCACCGGCACGACCGATCCCGGAACGGGCACCGGAACCGGAACCGGCGCGACGAGTGCGGAGCTCAAAGCCGCGCTCGCAGACGTGCAGACCGCACTCACCGCCCGCGCTGCGGCCCTCAAGTCCGGAGATCTCAGCGCCTACGCGACCGCGGATGCTGCGCTGGTGACCGCCCTGAACAACGTGTTCTCGCTGGAGAAGTAAACCGACCTCCATCCCCGTGGTAAGCTTTTCTACGTGCCGCGGGGTGGAGCAGTTCGGTAGCTCGCTGGGCTCATAACCCAGAGGTCGCAGGTTCAAATCCTGTCCCCGCAACAGAGGGTCATTCCGGAAATGCAGGTCGTAATTTCCGGATATTGATCGAAAAAGGACCGGGACGACTTAAAAGTCGTCCCGGTCCTTTTTTTGCGCCGTCAACTTGAGTGATCTTGGCGCTCACTCGCTGCCTTCTCCGGTTAAACAGCAATTCGGCCTGCGTTTGGGCAGGCCGAATTGTGTGGGTTCTTCGTAGGAATTGCGATCTGGACTAGGCGGTTTGCCTTGGCGGGCTTTCGCGGTCGGATTGAACCAGCGGCGCGCCGAGTGCGTCGTGCCGTCGCCTCGTTCTGTGCTTTGCGACTAGTCCTGAACTTGCGTCTTGGAGGCGGTGAGCCTCAGCTTTGAAGAAGGTTGCGATTCGTCGGAGATTGGATGTGACGACTGAGAATGTCAGTGTCAGGTAAAGCGCGGCGTATCCGCGTCCGGACCTTTTCTTGGGATTGCCGATATCGCCGTGGGGGACCGTTTTCAAGAGGTTATTCGAGCTCTCAACGAGACTGCGCAGTCCATATTGCCGCCGCCACTCGACGGTCTTGTGTGGAAGGTGCTGGCCGAATTTGATCGGTTGTCGTTTGGTATGTGCGTCGGCAGTGTCTTCAGTTGCTGCCTTCCGCCCGGATCGTTTTCCGGATGCCACAGCATCGTTGATCGGGAGAGTTGGCGGAATTGTGAGACTGGTCACTTTTGGCGCAACCTTGGGCTGCACGAGCATCTTGTTCAGCGGAGGATAGCTGAACCGTTGGTACCCGTCGGCGTCGCGCCGCCCTTTCGGGATCATTCGATATGGCTCGCGAGCATCGATGTTTCGCTGAAGGTTCGGGAGGGCTTCTTCACTGTCGGCCAGGTTCCTCATGGCGGTCTGGACGTCCTCGAAGCTTGGGCCTTTTCTCTTGGTGGGATGCTCCGTCTTGTAGACGACAATTTTCGCTTCGTCTCGAGCTGCTTCTGTTGCGGCGACTTTCCGCGACGCTTCGATCAGCGATTTCGGCATCCAATTCACGTACCAGCTGCCGTCTACCAGGATGAACCGCTCTGGGTTTGATGGAGACTCGCGCTATTTGATTTCGACCGCCTGCTGGTGGTCGGTTTGTTCAGCATAGAACGCTGTCTCGAACTCAGCGGGTGGGATGTCGCCGAGGTAGCCGTGGAGTCGCTGCGTGTTGTGCCAATGGACCCAGCCGAGGGTGGCTAGTTCGAGATCTTCCACCGTTTTCCAGGGGCCCGGGCGTGCGGGCCCTCGGACGAGTTCGGTCTTGTAGTAGCCGTTCACCGTCTCGGCGAGGGCATTGTCATACGAATCGCCGACCGTTCCGATTGAGGGTGTCGCGCCGATCTCGGCGAGACGTTCCCCGTAGCGAATAGACGTGAATTGACTGCCCGCGTCGCTGTGACACCGCAGGTCCTCATGGTGGGTGCCGCGACCCCACCGAGCCATCTCGATTGCGTCCAGGACCATGTCCGTGCGCATGTGACTGGCGCACCGCCAGCCAACGATCATCCGCGAGAACACGTCGACGATGAAGCAGACATACGCGACTCCGGCCCAGGTTGGCACGAAGGTCAAATCGGTGACCCAGAGCCTGTTCGGGCTGGTCGCGCTGAACTCACGGTGGACAAGATCCGGGTGACGGGACGCGGCAGGATCAACCCTCGTTGTCTTGACCCGTTTTGTCCGAGTTGCGCCCTCGATGCCAGCCGCGCGCATCAACCTGCCCGTCTGGTCACGGCCAATATCGATACCGGCCCGACGTGCAGTCTTCCAGAGCTTGCGGACCCCATAGACGCGGTAATTGTTCTCCCAAATCGTCACCAACTCCGGAACCACGACGGCGTCGCTGACCGCTCGCGCCGATGGGGCGCGATCTTTCGCGGCGTAATAGGTGCTCGGAGCCATCTGCAACAGACTGCAGATGGGCTCGACTCCGAGCCGGCGACCTTCGAGGACATCGTCCTTGTTGGTGTCAATGAACGCGACTACTTCCGGTGTTGGCGGTCGAGCTCCGCCCCGAAGAAAGACGCGGCCCGCTTGAGTATCTCGTTGGCCCGCCGAAGTTCCCGGTTCTCCTGCTCGAGCTCCCGAACACGCCGCGCCTCCACCGTCGTCACACCCGCCACGTGACCGTCGTCAACATCGGCCTGCTTGACCCACATCCGCACCGACTCGAGCCCGTAACCGAGCTGCAACGCCACGCGTTGAACTGTCCCATGCTCGGTTCCCAACTCCGCTCGCAACGTCCGCACCATCCGGACCGCTGAGGCCTTCTCCTCTGGCGAATACCGACGTGTCGTCGGCTTCCCCACTGATCGTTCTTTCGACATAAACCCATCCTCGTTTCCAAGGTCAGGAGTCTCCAAGAAACCCAGAGCGGTTCAATGAATCGCCCTGGGTTTCGTTCCGCCTGATCCTTTTGGAGGATTGAACTATGTCGAACCCTTACCCGGCCGAGTTTCGCGAACGTGCTCTTCGGATGCTCGCCGAAGCACGAGCTGATCACTCATCTGATTTCGCTGCGGCCAACCATGTCGCGGGTCGTCTTGGGGTGAATCCTGAGACGCTGCGATTGTGGAAGAAGCGTGCCGATATCAATGCCGGCCGGACACCGGGGACGACCTCGGAGGCGCAGGTGGAGATCAAACGGTTGAAGAAGCAGATCGTCGAGCTGGAGAAAGCGAACGAGATCCTCCGGTCGGCGAGCGTGTTTTTCGCCACCGAGCTCGGCCGCCCCTCATCGAGATGATCCGCTTCATCGACAAGATGAAGCAGCGTTTCGGGGTCGAGCTCGTCTGCCGCACTATGCGGGCAGCTGAGGTGGGATTTGTGAGCGCTCGCGGATATCGAGCGGCGAAATGCCGCCCGGCATCGGCCAGAACCCTGTCAGATCAGTTGA
Source organism: Lacisediminihabitans sp. FW035 (assembly GCF_054880895.1). NCBI lineage: Bacteria > Bacillati > Actinomycetota > Actinomycetes > Micrococcales > Microbacteriaceae > Lacisediminihabitans > Lacisediminihabitans sp. FW035. The sequence goes on along the minus strand of NZ_CM142187.1, from coordinate 2,806,350 downwards.
TCGGCGGCGAGATCAGCCGCCTGCATGCGGAGAACTACGGCGTCTACGGGGTGCGGAAAATGCACCGACTGCTGGGGCGACAAGGTTGGAGCATCGGCAGGGATCAGACGGGCCGACTCATGCGATCCCTTGGGCTGCGCGGGGTGAAACGCTCGAAACGAGTGTTCACCACCAAATCGGATCCCGCCGGCAAACGCCCGACTGATCTAGTGCAGCGACGTTTTCGTGCTGATGCACCACGCCGGCTTTGGGTCGTTGACGTCACGTATGTGCGCACTTGGCAGGGATTCGCCTATGTCGCGTTCGTCACCGACGTCTTCTCCCGCCGCATCGTCGGCTGGAACGTCGCCGCCACACTGAAAGCCGACATCCTGCCGCTGCAGGCCCTGGACATGGCCGCCTTCGACGCGGGTGGAGATCTCACCGGGCTGACGCACCATTCGGACCACGGGTCGAACTACATGTCGTTGGTATACACGGATCGGATCATGGAACTCGGCGCGATCCCCTCAACTGGAACCGTCGGCGATTCATACGATAATGCGATGGCCGAGGCGCTCAACGCGCTCTATAAGTCGGAGCTGATCCGAGCTCGCGGGCCTTGGCGCACGGTCGAGCAAGTCGAACTCGCAACCCTGGAATGGGTGTGGTGGTGGAACAACCAGCGCCTTCACTCTGAGCTCGGTTACCGCACCCCCATTGAAGCCGAGACCGACTACTACGCTGAAACCGAATCACTCTTGGAAGCGACCGCTTCCCAAGAGAACACCTAGGAACGAAACCCAGGGCGATTCACTTCGCGTACCGGCTCCCGTCGCAGGTGTGGATGGCCGTCGCGTCCTGCACTGTCCGCAGGTTGTATGCGGCGCAGTCTTGGAACGTCGCGATGCTGATCGCGCGCTGCGATCGCTGGAGGACTCCTTTTGACGGACCGTCGGACCCTATTCCGGCGCGGTGCACCATCCATTCGATGTCGTTCGCCTCATCGGTGAGATAGCGCATCACGGCCTCATTGTCTCTGTGCTGTCCCTCGAAGCCGCGAGCGACGGTGTGGCGGATGATCCAGAGTACGAGCGGCAGCCGACGGTGTGGTTTGGCGCTCAGCCCACCGGCCTGATGGAGAAACCGTGAGACGCCGTTGCGCCGCATCGCCGGAACGAGTTCCCGAACGAGGTCGGCGACGATGGTGTGCTCGCGCTGCTCCGCCGCGTTTCCGAGCATCGATACCACGAAATCTGCTCCGGCAACGAGCGCGTCGAGGTCCGGGATGGCAGCGATGGATCCTTGGATGATCTCGAGATTCGGGTCGGTGATGCTGAACTTCGCGGGGTTGCGTGCCAGGGCGCGCACTCGGAGCCCGTCCTTCAGCGCGAGACGCACGAAGTGCTCTCCCGTCTGGCCGGTGCCGCCAAAGACGAGGACAGTCTTCTGTTGATTCATGGGATAAATCTTCTCTTCTTGTACATGCGGGTGGGGGATGAGTCGAGGTCAGAGTCGGACGACGAGCTTCGTGGCGGAGATGCCTTCCTTCAGCCGGTCGAGCGCTGCCGGGATGCCCGCGAGCCCCTCCCCGGCAATCGTTGCTACGGGCTCGGCACGGTAGGCGCCACTTGCGAGGGCCGCGGGCAGGAAGTCGCAGTAGATGGCCGGCCCGACCTCGTTGTCTTTCAGGGTGGCACCCCAGATGGTGCTGACGGTGACTCCGCGACGTCGAGCCAGCATCGCTCGAACATTCGTGATAGGAGTGGGATGCGCGGATGACACACGCTTCGAGCCGGGCATGAGCGCCGCGATCTCGATTGCCGGCGACAGCGACCCCGCGCCGATCGCCAGGACGCCGGCGAGCGACTGGTCGCCGATTGCTGCGACGAGTTCATCCACAACGTCCGAGCTCGTGCGGTCAATGACCTCAGCCGCTCCGAGCGAACGCAGCCAGTCGAAGTGCTGAGGCGACGACGTCGCAACGACGCGGTAGCCCGCGTTGCGCGCAAGTTGGATGGCGTTGACGCCGACGCTCGTCGACCCGCCCCACACCAGAACTGTCTCGTTCCGGTTGGCGGGGTTCGCTGTCGGGAGTGCGAGCGCAAGCTGATCCTTCTGGAACAGTCCACACGACGCCGTCGACATCGCGAGCGGCAGCACGGCCGCCTGCTCGAACGAGAGCGAGTCGGGGAGCGGGGCGACCATGTGCGCCATCAGCACGACGTAATCCTGGAACGCCCCCTCGGCCGAAGTGTTGCGGGATTTTTCCGTACCCGCAGCGTGCGCCACGACCCGATCGCCGACCTGCAGGCGCGTCACTCCGGCGCCGACCTCAACAACCTCGCCCGCGACATCCGATCCGATGACAGCCGGAAAGCTCAGCCACGGCAGCACGAATCGGTAGGCGAAGCCGGGCATGGCGTCGATGAAGTTGACGGCGACGGCCCGGGTTCGCACAACCACCTCGCCCGGCTTCGGGGCCGTGTAGGTCGAAGAGCCGACGGTTAAATCTCCGCCGCGTTTGGGCAGCCACAGAGCGTCATTTATATAAGCCATAACCATATTATAGACACTGTCTAGAAAATAGTCAATGTCTAGTTGAGCGGCCGGAGTCCGCTATCGTAGAGGCATGACGCAGCGACCCTTCCATCACGGTAACCTGCGGACGGTCCTGCTCGACCAGGCCGAACTGGCGCTTCGGACCAAGGGCGTCGAGGAGCTATCACTCCGCGAACTCGCGCGCGAGATCGGCGTCAGTCACGGCGCTCCGCGCAGCCACTTCATCGACCGAAAGGCGTTGCTCGACGCACTCGCGGAGCGCGGATTTCTCGCGCTCGCGTCCGCCATGCGAGCCGGAGCAGACAGCCGCACCGAGTATGCGGAAAGCCTTCGGGCAGCCGGCCAGGCCTATGTCGACTTCGCAGTCGCCAACGCCGCACTGCTCGACCTGATGTTCGCAGCCACGATGGACCGGCCGCCCGCAAGCCTGCTTTCCGCAGCCGAGACCCTGTTCTCGACCATCAGCGATGTGATGCAGGCGGGCGTCGAGGCCGGTGTATTTCGCGAGGCGGAGATCGAGCGCCTGACGCTGCTGATGTCAGCGACCATGCAGGGCGTCGCGACCTTCGTCGGCGCCGGTCGCGTGTTACCCGCGGGCGGCGACCAACTCATCGACGACGCGATCGCGCTCTTCCTCCGTCGGCCGATTGATTAGATCTGCCCGGCGGATTTTGGCGGTTGGGTGCGCAGATTGCGCGAGCGCGACGATCTTCGCCGACCGGTCAAACGCCTAATACTTCAAGCGACGGGGTTTGCGACCGGAGGTAGGTCATCATCCGGCCGGCTCCGCACCCAGCGTCCAAGACCTTCGCAGCGGGACGCGTGGCCACCTCGTTCACGAATTCATTGCCGATGGCCAGGTCAAGCGGCGCCTCGAAGCTTGTGTCGGGAATGATCGTCGCGTAGTCAGAAGCCACCGAATTGTATGCGGTTCCGGTATGCTCGCGGAGTTCTTTTTTCACGGATACGACCAGGTCTAACACGCCCGCACGAGAAACGCTGTGCAGTGCACAGAACTCTTCCCTGACTTCCAAATGCCCGGTCAGCTACCTCATGTCCGAAGGTGGTTAGGGCAGCTACAAACCAATCGCATCCGCGAAATAGCTGAGGTGCTCGAGATCCGCCAGATCTAGAATCTCGACGTAAACGCGATCTACGCCCGCAGCTTCGAAATCTGCGACCTGGCCGCGGATGTCACGCTCGTTGCCAACCAAGCCTGCGAGTTCGGACAGAGACACACCCATCCCCGCAGCACGTCGTTCGCGGTCGGCGGCGGTGTCCCCGCCACACAAGGTCTGCACGGTCGACAGGCGGAGGGACGAGGGATCTCGACCTATGCGCGTGCAGGCTGTTGCTACCCGATCGAACTGGAACCTGGTAACGGTCGGATTCTCCCAACCCGAGTTGAACTCCTGCGCCCAGCGCGCAGCCAACTCGGGCGTGCGGGTCTTGCCGTCTCCCCCGATAATTACGGGAACTTGCACTTGCATTGGCTTCGGGAGACCGGGGGCTCGGTCCAACGTGTATAGGTCTGAGGAGAACGAATAGGTCTCCCCGACCGGCGTGCTCCACAGTCCATGAAGAATCTCCAACTGCTCTGCGAATCGGTCGAAACGCTCGCGAATCTCCGGAAATTCGATTCCGGTCGCCGCATGTTCACGCACCCACCACCCGGCTCCTAACCCGAGCTCTACCCGTCCGCCGCTCATCTGGTCGACTTGCGCTACCGACACTGCAAGTAGCGACGGATGCCGAAAGGGACTGATGGCGAAATAGTTGGCTCCTCGTCGAAAGACTGGCAGGGGGTGCTGGATGCGCTGCATATCGGGCCCTGGCAACTTTCGTTCGTGGGTGACGATGTCCACGATGTTCCGCGCCTGGCGGATGATCTGCCCCCGGGCTTCATCCTCCAGATCCTCGCCGTCGGTCGCGTGGTAGTGAGGCTCTACGACTGGGAAACCGTCGGGTTCGATGTAGACCTTCGAACTGTCAGCGAGCAGGCCGACGTGAACGCTCTCACGGTGCTCATGAGAACCATAGGTAGTGCCGCGGACAAATCCGTCATCCTCTCCCAAGAGGGAGAACTGGGAAAGAATCCGGTAGTCACCTACGACCTCGAAGCGGACACTGTGAAGTTATTGCCTATCCGCTGACCGCCAGCCCCATCCTGCCCGCAAGCCGGACCTTCACCGGGACGTCTATCGAAAGCCAACGTCACGGGCATCAATGATGCAAGGCTGCCTGGTCGTAGAAGCCACCGTCCGGTTCAACAACCTCAACTTGCGGAACTCTCAGTGAAGATCCTCCAAGACGCTTTACCTGCCACGATTCTTTCGACTACGTCCGAAGAAATTCCGGCATCGATCCTTATAGTTCTCGCGCTCGCGCCGGCACTCGCGGCTTCTCGAACAAGCAGATCGAGACGTTCGCTCGCTCGTTTGCTTTCTATGAACAGGTCTTGAGTGATTCTTGCGGCGAACTGGATAGCCTTCTTCAGATCGTCCGGAAGGGGAACGTGGTTCGGCGTCTCGTTGGTTGATTCGAACGTGCGTTCATCCATGTCGGCAGCGTAGACCCTGCTCTTACGGGGTCGCGCCCTTCGAACAGATATCCGTTCTCATAGACGTGGGGTCGGCCCGCCTCATGCCTTGCTCGCCCCGCTGAGCAGCCCCGCTGCTCGGCCAAGCGCCGCACTCCTCGTGCTGGTCGCCAGAGGTTGAAGCTCGCAAGGAATAAATGACTCTGCTGGAGCGAAGAACCGTCGAAAGGCTCGCCTCTGACCTTGCGATCTCATGGCGCCGGCGTACCAAAAGCCGACCATAAGACGGACCTTTAATGCAACATGTTGAAATCAGTTCCAGTAGCAGTGAGCTCCGGCGTTGCCGCTAGTGAGACAGATGTTCTCTCAGTGGTTCCATTTGCCGTTATTGTGACGTTTCGTCCTCTTCTGGACATGTTCAGGGTGTAGGTCCAATTACAGGAAGGCCACATCGTGTCAGAATCGCAGTCCTATGTCGATCTCGTCGAGCGGTTTCGTGAGTCGGATCCGGCTCTGTCTCTTCGGGTGGATCCTGACCAGCTGCAGGCCCTGCTCTCTGCAGCTACAACGGAACCTCAGAGAAGGCGTCCTGCTCGCTGGGCTCTGATCGCCGGCGGACTGGCGGCGGTTGTTGCCTTCGGAGTTGCCAGTCCGGCGATCGCGGAAGGGGTGCACCACTTTCTTGCCCAAACAGGGTGGATCGGCACTTCTCCCAACCCCGTACGAGTAGGGCAACCTCCCGCTGCCGGTGAGTCGACAGAGTCGGACCAGTCCGAATGGATCTCTACCTCCGCGAGCGACTTCGTGACGTTCTCCGTCTCGGTGTTTCCTCAGCAGATCACCTTGCCGGCGCAATACGATCGGGCCAAGTTCGCGACGGTTGTCGCCGCTGCCCAACAGGATGGGTTCCCGTCCGCTGGTGTCATCCAAACCACAGCCATTCAGGACAACTACGAGACTGTCGCTCGATGCGCCTGGATCGACGAATGGCTCTCCGCTTTCAACAGCAACGACTCAGCCAAAGCGAACGCTGCCGCTGCAGTGCTGAGCTCCTCGGCAACGTGGCCCGCGACCGTCGCAACCGACGGAGGAAATATTGTCTCCACACTGCACGGTGTCGCTGCGGCCGCGACTTCCGGCGATCGGGGGCCGGTGCTCCAGCAGCAGTCTGCGAACTGCGCGCCTATTCCGGCCGGGGCCACCCGGTGACCGGCACCCCCCGCCCCGCCGGGGGCGCGGGCGCGATCGTCGCTGAACCGACCAGCGTGGGGACTGATAGCGCGCCCGACTTCACCACCTTGATGACCGCGCTGATGCCCGACCTCCTCGCCTACTTCGTCCGCCGGGTAACCCCCCGAGAAGACAGTGCTGACTGCCTGTCAGAGACCATGATCGTCCTCTGGCGAAAACGCGACACCCTGCCGACTACTGCACCAGAGCAACGCGCCTGGGCCTTCGGCGTAGCCAAGAAAGTACTCAGCAACCAACGCCGAGGCACGATCCGACGGCACGCCCTCGGTGAGCGAATCCGCGAGCAAATCAGGCACAGTAGTCCATCGGATTCGGCCGCAGGCGATTCAGATCTGCTTCGAGGACTGTCTAAGACCGACCAAGAGCTGGTGCGCCTCATCGTGTGGGATGGCTTCCCGGTCGCGGAAGCCGGAGCTCTCCTGAATCTCCGCCCCAGTGCAGCTCGAATGCGCTATTCCAGAGCGAAAGAGAAATTGCGAGAGGTTACGTCCCCTTGAGTGGTGTGGTTTCCCGCTCTTGAGCGTTGCTTCGTCGACGTGAAGAGCCACCGTGGGATGGTCAGTGAGTACCGACTAAAGCAACTCACAAAGGACACCACACGATGGCTCTAGATCAGTCTGCCCTGCTCGACCTGCTGGGAGAACTCAAACTCACCGATGTCACCGATCGAATCCGCGTCGCGACCGAAACTCTCTATCAAGAACTGATCGATGCGGAAGCGGCCGCGTTCATCGGTGCCGCCCCGTTCGAGCGCTCCCACGAACGCACCACCCACCGCAACGGCACCCGACCGAGGACCTTGTCAACGACGGCCGGCGACCTTGATCTGAAGATCCCCAAGCTGCGCGCCGGCTCGTTTTTCCCGGCGCTCCTTGAGCGGCGCCGCCGGGTGGATCAGGCGTTGTTCGCGGTCGTGATGGAGGCCTACGTCCATGGCGTCTCGACCCGGAAAGTCGACGACCTGGTCAAAGCGCTTGGCGCGGACACCGGGATCTCCAAGTCGGAAGTGTCCCGGATCTGCGCAGGCCTGGACGCCGAGGTCGCCGAGTTCCGTGACCGCACCCTCGCCGCGCAGGACTTCCCCTACGTGTTCCTCGACGCCACCTACTGCAAGGCCCGGGTCGGGCACCGGATCGTGTCCCAAGCCATCGTCGTGGCGGTTGGAGTGGCCGCTGACGGCCGCCGGGAAGTGCTCGGTTTCGACGTCGGTGACAGCGAGAACGAGGGCTTCTGGACTAGCTTTCTGCGGTCGCTGAAGACCCGCGGCCTCGACGGGGTCAAGCTGGTCATGTCTGACGCTCACACCGGCCTGAAGAAGGCCATCGGGACCGTGTTCCAGGGCGCCGGCTGGCAAAGATGCCGGGTGCATTTCATGCGCAACGTCCTCGCCGTGATCCCGAAGGGATCCCAGGACATGGTCGCCTCGATCATCCGCACCATCTTCGCCCAGCCCGATCGCGAGCACATCGAGAAGCAGTTCCTCGAGGTGACCACGATGCTCGGCCGCTCGCACCCGAAGGTCGCCGCGATGCTCGTCGACGCGCAACCCGACCTGCTCGCCTTCGCCGCGTTCCCCAGGCGGCACTGGCGCCAGATCTGGTCCACGAACCCGCTCGAACGGGTGAACAAGGAGATCAAACGCCGCACTGACGTCGTCGGCGTGTTCCCCAACGCTGCCGCCCTCCTGCGCCTGGCCGGGTCGGTTCTGATCGAGCAGCACGACGAGTGGGAGGCCGGCGAACGCCGCTACTTCTCCGAAGCCTCCATGCTCGAGCTGGCCACCATGAACAACCCCCTCGAGGTCCTCGACGAGGCGGTAATACTCCCCGAACTGACCGCCGCCTAAACTAGAACAACTGACCCGCACGGTGTTGAGAAACTCCACCACTCAGCGGGACGTGACCATTGCGAGATCTACACTCGGTCGACTAACCAGCGCCGAACTCGTCATTCGACGGACGACCACCGGACGGTATTTCCTCCCCTCGCGAGGGCGCGCGCGACACCACTTTTTGTCCGCATCGCCCGCCCGATAGTGGAACGCTCTACGGACGCCCGGCGATTCTTCGTCAGGAACGCCGAAGCTGGACCTTCCTACGCGCGAATTGCAAGGAGAAATGCAAGGGTCCGGATCACCAATTCTCCGAGCCGACCGCCAACGGCTTTGTGTCAAAGGCGGACTCGATGCGCCCGATGAATAGGATTTCATTGACCACTGTTGGCCGCCGACTTGTCGATCGGTGAAGGAGCCAACGAACCGACGACAGAACGCCCACGACTTTGCGTTCAGCCCTGCGGGTATACCCGTTTGTAGCACTTGGCTGCGTCGATATGGGCCTGTTGGAGCTGCTCGTACCGAGCTTCTTCCGTTTTCTTCGGTGTGATTCCCTTTTCGGTTAGGCACACGCCGTATGACTTGGCTTGGTTTGATGTGTCTTCTCGGCTGGCCTGCCACACTCCGTCCACCCACTGGAACTCTTTCGTATAACACGAGTCGTTGAGTTTGCCGGCTGCAGCTGGAACGCCATACTGGATGACCTCATTCACAGCGTCGTTTTCCATCACTACGAATCCACCTTTGGCAAGACAGGCGGAGAATCGGCGGAATGACGACTGATACTCGTCATTGGTGACGGTGCCGTCTGCGAGCACGCCACGCTGGGCCGATGAGATTGGGGCGTTTTGAGGGACCGTAATTCCCCAGAGGGGCTGCTCTGATCGTGGCAGCGCGGTCGAATGTGCACAACCGGCGAGCGTCATGATCGCGGCGAGCATTACCGGCACCAATAGCCTCTTCACCCAAACGACGCTAGCACCGCGTGAGAACAATTCATGTCCTCATAAAGGCCGTCTTTCGCACGCGGGATATTCGGAATAGTGTCCGGCTCATATATTCACTAAAGAAAGAAAGGGAGACTCAATGAAGCGTCGAACACAACGGTTTATTGCGATGGCATCGACGGGGATAGTCGGACTGGCGCTCGTCGTCGGGGTGGCGGGACCTGCCAGTGCAGCACTCGTGAGCCAGCAGCACCCCAGTTGCGCAGCCTCGGGTACCTACTATGCGAAGCTGTTCACAGATCACTCGGAATCCGTGCGCGACTCGATAGGCGGATGTGGCACCTACTACGCCGCTATGACCTATTACTACAACGGGATCAAATACTGGAGCGGTTATGCCTCCAGTACCACTGACGCGATTCAGAATCCTCCGTACTCGCCAGGGTCGAACAGCAGGCACAAGACATCGGCGTCTGGCGTGGTGATATCGCTTCCCTAGGTGCCGTGAGCCGGTCCGGTCGCCCAATGAAGTTTGCCGTTTCTTCAATCGTGACCGGGCCGTTCGGCGGCGAGCAATTTTGAGATCGGACGTCTGTGCAGACCCGAAGGATGCTCGCCGATGTTAGATTTCTGACACGATGACGATGTCGAAGGGTGATTCCGCGAGCGGGCGACCGCGGAGTGGGATTGCGTTCGTGCTTCCACTAGTGGCGCTGTGGGTCATTCCGGTGCTACTTTTCGTCACCTTGGTGCCATTCTCGCAATCGATGGAGTCCACTGCCCTTGCAGCGCGCGCGCCCGTAACGGTGGCGGTTGGATCCCGACTCGATGCTGCACGACAGGCCGTCGACGTTACCGCGGTAACCTCGGCCTCCTCGCAGGTGAAGTCGGCAACATCGGGCCTTGTAACTGCCGTCAAGGTCGCACCGAATTCGCCGATGGTGAACGGAACTCCACTCATCGATGTCAGTGGCACCACGATCCGCGCGTATATTGAACCGTCCCCGCTGTTCCGGGACCTGAGCGTCGGGGCGAAGGGTGACGACGTAAGCCAGCTCGGAAGTTTCCTTGCGTCGCTGGGTCTACTCCCCGCTGCTTCGATCTCGTCGACATATGGGCGCTCCCTGGCCGCAGCAGCCTCCGCCTACGCGAAATCCATCGGTGTCACACCGAACGGGGTCTTCAGCGCGGCAAACGTGGCTTGGGTTCCCGCCGACTCAACTTCGGTCGGAGTAGTGAAGGTGCGAGTTGGCGACACCGTTGGTGCTGGTGATGTCCTTATCGAAAGCGCCGGGGTGCCGACCTCAGTGAAATTCGTCGTGTCCGGAGGAGGTAGCCAAAAACCAACCGTTCCTACGGGGACGCTCAGACTGACGTCTGGCTCCGCTCACGTCGATATCGAGTCGCTATCGCTCACACCGGCAGAGAGCTCCAGTGTGCTGGGCTTGCTTGTGGCGGCCACGACATCAGGCTCCGTCAGCGCCACCAGCCAAGGCAGTCAAGGCAGTCAAGGCAGTCAAGGCAGTCAAACGATATATTCAGGCGCCGTGCTTTCCGTCGCATCGCCAGCGCGGGTTGGCGTCGTGCCGAGCGGATCGATCTATTTGACCGGTAGCGATGTCGCCTGCGTGTTCGTTGCTGAATCAAAGACCTATCGGAGTATTCGGGTGTCAGCACCGGACCTGATCAGGGGCGAGCTTGGCTCGGTGGCCGTACCAACGACATTGATCGGATCTCGGGTGGTCCGAGACCCATCGGCCTTACCGCCGACGGTGCGCGCCACATGCAAGTGATTGTGACCGAGGGCCGACTGTCCTTCGGAGATCGACGCGTGCTTGAGGGAGTAGATGCAACCTTCAACAATGCACGTGTCACCGCGCTGGTTGGGCCGTCGGGCAGCGGCAAGTCGACCCTTCTCGCGGTGATGGCAGGCTATCAACGCCTCGATAGCGGCAACGTTTCTTTTGTGAACGATGACGGCGAATTCACCGCTCCCGACCCTGCCCTGGTTGCCTGGGTGCCTCAGGGAGCAAACGCGCTCGGCACTCGAACAGCGCTGGACAACGTAATGATCGCGCCACTGGCCGAGGGCCGGGGACTCGCCGCCTCCCATGCGATCGCCGAAAGAGCACTGACGGACGTCGGTTTGCTTTCCCGCGCGAACGCGGGGGCACGCGTGCTCTCCGGCGGCGAACTCCAACGGGTAAGTTTCGCGCGAGCACTCGCGACCTCGAAGCCGCTGATCTTCGCGGATGAGCCCTCTGCGAGCCTGGACGCAGCGAACACCTATGTACTCGCCGAGCTTCTCATCGGCCTTCGTAGTCGGGCGACAATCATCGTCGCCACGCACGATCCGATACTTATCAATGCTGCGGAGGCAGTAGTGTCACTGCGGTCGGAGCACACCAATGCAGCGTGACCGATGGGCGCCTGGACAGCTCGCTCGCGAGGCGGCCAAGAACGTCTTTTCACTGCAATCGCGCTTGTATGGCGTGCTCGTCTTCGCGACGATCATCGGGGTAGCGATCCCGCTCTACTCCGCCTGGGAATCGGTGCAGTTGCGCGAACAACTTGCCCAGGAAGCACAGTCTGGTCGCGGTGTTTTCGTCCTAGCCGCGGCCGATGAGAATTCCCCGGTCGCCATTGACCGGGCGTCGTGCGAGGCGCTCACTAGGGACCCGGACGTGCTTTCCTCGGGATTGCTTATCGCCGCCGGTTCCTTCGACTTTGTGCAGGTCGGGACTGACATCCCTGTTATCGAGGCGAGCAATACGCTCTTGCCAACTCTGGATGTCAGTGGTGCAGTGGTAGGCGCGGCGCTGCGAGATACGAGGCAGCGATTCACACTGCGAATGCCGGATAGCACCATCCAGTCCGCGTCGGTGGGCGATAGCCAGCCCGACGTCATCGGCACGAATTCCGCGATCGTCGTCGGTCTGCCACCTGCGATTCGAACCGGCAGTCGCTGCTTCGTGAAGATCAGTGAACTAGCCAGCGAGCCGGCGGTGTCGTCGCGCGTCACCGCTGAACTCCAGTCAACCGGCGGGCCAGTCTCTGCCAGCTACAGATTCTCTGAGCCGCGCGATCCCGTGACAGTTTTCCTCAACCGGCCCGAGCGTTTCCTCCCTCTCATACTTGCGATCGCAGGTGCAATCACCGCCGGAGCCCTTAACCGTCTCCGCACCGGGGAGTGGGCCGCCTACAGAATGTCGGGCACATCCCCCCGCTCGCTCGCCCTCATCCAGCTCATCGAGCAGTTCGCGATTGCGGGTTGCCTCGTTCTCGCAACCGCACTCGCATCGGCGGCGCTCACACCCAGCCTCATCGACCCAGCAGCAACAATACTGATCGGAGTGGCCAGCGGCGCACTATGGACGATGATCGCCACTCTGATCGGAATCGATCTGCCGTTCCGCAAACCTACCGACCTAGCCAAAGACCGCTAACGCAGCTAGGAACCGCTCACGGTTTGGTTGACCGGGGTGACGGGTGTTCTGTCTATGGCGGAATGGAAGCGTTTGGTATACGCAACGCTCACCTTGGGCACATCGCCGCTGCCAAAAGTTTTCGAGTTCACGGCTGCCTGAACCGCTCTGGGTTTCTTGGAGACTCCTGACCTTGGAAACGAGGATGGGTTTATGTCGAAAGAACGATCAGTGGGGAAGCCGACGACACGTCGGTATTCGCCAGAGGAGAAGGCCTCAGCGGTCCGGATGGTGCGGACGTTGCGAGCGGAGTTGGGAACCGAGCATGGGACAGTTCAACGCGTGGCGTTGCAGCTCGGTTACGGGCTCGAGTCGGTGCGGATGTGGGTCAAGCAGGCCGATGTTGACGACGGTCACGTGGCGGGTGTGACGACGGTGGAGGCGCGGCGTGTTCGGGAGCTCGAGCAGGAGAACCGGGAACTTCGGCGGGCCAACGAGATACTCAAGCGGGCCGCGTCTTTCTTCGGGGCGGAGCTCGACCGCCAACACCGGAAGTAGTCGCGTTCATTGACACCAACAAGGACGATGTCCTCGAAGGTCGCCGGCTCGGAGTCGAGCCCATCTGCAGTCTGTTGCAGATGGCTCCGAGCACCTATTACGCCGCGAAAGATCGCGCCCCATCGGCGCGAGCGGTCAGCGACGCCGTCGTGGTTCCGGAGTTGGTGACGATTTGGGAGAACAATTACCGCGTCTATGGGGTCCGCAAGCTCTGGAAGACTGCACGTCGGGCCGGTATCGATATTGGCCGTGACCAGACGGGCAGGTTGATGCGCGCGGCTGGCATCGAGGGCGCAACTCGGACAAAACGGGTCAAGACAACGAGGGTTGATCCTGCCGCGTCCCGTCACCCGGATCTTGTCCACCGTGAGTTCAGCGCGACCAGCCCGAACAGGCTCTGGGTCACCGATTTGACCTTCGTGCCAACCTGGGCCGGAGTCGCGTATGTCTGCTTCATCGTCGACGTGTTCTCGCGGATGATCGTTGGCTGGCGGTGCGCCAGTCACATGCGCACGGACATGGTCCTGGACGCAATCGAGATGGCTCGGTGGGGTCGCGGCACCCACCATGAGGACCTGCGGTGTCACAGCGACGCGGGCAGTCAATTCACGTCTATTCGCTACGGGGAACGTCTCGCCGAGATCGGCGCGACACCCTCAATCGGAACGGTCGGCGATTCGTATGACAATGCCCTCGCCGAGACGGTGAACGGCTACTACAAGACCGAACTCGTCCGAGGGCCCGCACGCCCGGGCCCCTGGAAAACGGTGGAAGATCTCGAACTAGCCACCCTCGGCTGGGTCCATTGGCACAACACGCAGCGACTCCACGGCTACCTCGGCGACATCCCACCCGCTGAGTTCGAGACAGCGTTCTATGCTGAACAAACCGACCACCAGCAGGCGGTCGAAATCAAATAGCGCGAGTCTCCATCAAACCCAGAGCGGTTCAGCCCGTAAGACGGACGTTGATCGCGACAGATCCACCTAACGCTCCCCAAAGCCGGGGCAGTGTCGCTGGCGCCGATCGATAGTCAGCGGCACGCAACTATCGCCGATCAGCGGCACGCAACTATCGCCGTGTCCGTAAGACCCGCCCGCAATTAAGTCGCAAAAGGGTAGGTCAACCGCGACACGCTAGTCATCTCTTTGCCCTTTCCCCAGGACCGCTGGCTGTTGGCGATTCGCACCCATAGAGTTCAGCTGGAACTTTTTCAAGCCAAGCCTGGAATCACCAATCCGTCCTTCGGAAAGTGGCCAATCATTCCCGGGCTATATGGATTTGCGGAACCACCCACAGAGGGTCATTCCGGAAATGCAGGTCGTAATTTCCGGATATTGATTGAAGAAGGACCGGGACGACTTAAAAGTCGTCCCGGTCCTTTTTTTGCGCCGTCAACTTGAGTGATCTTGGCGCTCACTCGCTGCCTTCTCCGGTTAAACAGCAATTCGGCCTGCGTTTGGGCAGGCCGAATTGTGTGGGTTCTTCGTAGGAATTGCGATCTGGACTAGGCGGTTTGCCTTGGCGGGCTTTCGCGGTCGGATTGAACCAGCGGCGCGCCGAGTGCGTCGTGCCGTCGCCTCGTTCTGTGCTTTGCGACTAGTCCTGAACTTGCGTCTTGGAGGCGGTGAGCCTCAGCTTTGAAGAAGGTTGCGATTCGTCGGAGATTGGATGTGACGACTGAGAATGTCAGAGTCAGGTAAAGCGCGGCGTATCCGCGTCCGGACCTTTTCTTGGGATTGCCAATATCGCCGTGGGGGACCGTTTTCAAGAGGTTATTCGAGCTCTCAACGAGACTGCGCAGTCCATATTGCCGCCGCCACTCGACGGTCTTGTGTGGAAGGTGCTGGCCGAATTTGATCGGTTGTCGTTTGGTATGTGCGTCGGCAGTGTCTTCAGTTGCTGCCTTCCGCCCGGATCGTTTTCCGGATGCCACAGCATCGTTGATCGGGAGAGTTGGCGGAATTGTGAGACTGGTCACTTTTGGCGCAACCTTGGGCTGCACGAGCATCTTGTTCAGCGGAGGATAGCTGAACCGTTGGTACCCGTCGGCGTCGCGCCGCCCTTTCGGGATCATTCGATATGGCTCGCGAGCATCGATGTTTCGCTGAAGGTTCGGGAGGGCTTCTTCACTGTCGGCCAGGTTCCTCATGGCGGTCTGGACGTCCTCGAAGCTTGGGCCTTTTCTCTTGGTGGGATGCTCCGTCTTGTAGACGACAATTTTCGCTTCGTCTCGAGCTGCTTCTGTTGCGGCTACTTTCCGCGACGCTTCGATCAGCGATTTCGGCATCCAATTCACGTACCAGCTGCCGTCTACCAGGATGGGGACTGCTGTCGGTTCAGTTGACTTGACGTGCCCTACAGCTTGGTTACCCTGACTGCCAAATGCATCTAAAGCCCTACGAGCTTGTAGCCCACCCCATAGACGGTGACTAGAAGGACCGGGTTGCGAGTATCGACTTCGATCTTTAGGCGGAGGTTCTTGACGTGTGCGTCGATCGTGCGGCCGGTGATGTAGATGTCGCTGCCGTGCAGGCGAGTGAGTAGCTGGCTGCGACTGAGGACCGCGTCGCGGTGTACCGCCAGTTCCTCGAGGAGATCGAACTCGGCGCGAGTCAGGGCGACGTCGTTCCCTCTCACTCGAACAGTTCTTCGGCGTGGGTCGATGGTGAGCTCGCCGACTTCAATGGTGGTCGCCGAGTCATCCTGGCGGGTGCGTCGCAGCAGGGCGCGCACACGGGCTACGAGTTCTCGTGGGCTGTAGGGCTTGAAAATGTAGTCGTCAGCCCCGAGTTCGAGGCCCAACAGCATGTCGTTCTCAGTGGCGCGCGCGGTGAGCATGAGCACGGGGGTTAGGTCGTGCTCGTCGCGAAGCTTGCGGCTGACAGTGAGGCCGTCCATGCCGGGAAGCATCACGTCCAGCACGAGTAGGTGCGGGGTGGCGCGGCGAACCTCATCGAGGGCCGCGGTACCGCTGGAGACCACGGTGACCTCGTAGCCCTCGCGAGAGAGGTATCGCTCAAGCAGCGACGCTTGCAGCTCGTCGTCTTCCGCCACAACGATTCTCGTCATTCCGAAACTCTACGGGGCTCGGTGTCGTCGACCGCAAGCGGCACATCTTTCGCATTCGACAAGCACAGGTTCTTCACATTTGGACGCGACAGTGGACTTTTCAACCATTCAGGAGGAAGCATGCAATCCACCCATACATCCTGGGCTTTCGTTGCCGCGATGGCCGTCACGTGCACACTACTCGCCGGTTGTAGTTCCGCCCCAGGCTCTGAGCGTGCGGGGGAGATCGCGTCGCTCGCGACTCCCCACCCGAAAGCGACGTCCGAGACCAACCCGCTGTTCGAGAAGTATGGAGAACCCATCCGACTACGTCTAGATATGACTGACGGGGAACAGCAAGCCGCGTATAAGAACTACGTTGCCTGCATCGCGGACGAGGGTGGGCACGTGAAAGGGAAGAAAGAGAGCGGCGCGGCGACCGGTGCCGGCTCGGCAGATCAGGGGGCAGAGGCGTTCTGCGCTGCCGTCAGCCCTCTCCCGCCGTGGGAGCTTGACAGGTCAAACCCCGATGCACTCGCCTTCGTCCAGGGAGTGGTCGACTGCCTTCGGGGTAAAGGAGTAACCAAGGTGGCGATTGCGCCAGACGATGGGTCAGGGCAAGTCAGTATCGCCTACGGAGGTGCAGACAACGACTCCCGATCCATCTCGCTCGGGTTGCAGTACACCTCCGAATGTCAGCGCACCGTCTCGGCGGCGACCAAATGATGTCGGAGCCGAAAGCACCGTGGTGGCGAAGACGAGTTACTGTCATCGTGATAGCCGCGGCTACAGCAATCACAGCGGCTGCGATCGCGTCTTTGTTGCTCACCGTAAGAGTCGCTCCAGTCGAGAAAGAGGCGGTGATCAAAGGTCCGACAATAAGCGTGGAGCGAAAAGATCTGTCCACCGCCAGCGTTCTGGAGGGGACCCTCGGCTACGGCACGCCGATCCCACTCAAAATCGCCGGGACCGGCACGATAACGTGGTTGCCCGAGGCGGGCCGTTCGCTGGACCGCAACTCGCAGCTTCTGCGGATCGATGAGCGCCCTCTTGTGGTGTTCCTCGGAAGCACTCCGCTCTACCGGCCCCTCGATGTGCCAGGTCTCCGCGGCGCAGACGTGTCGATGGTTGCGAGCAACCTCAAGGCTCTCGGACTGCTGAATGTCGCCGATCCGGCGAAGGCAGTGACCGGTGTTAGCCTGTCAGCTGCCCTGCGTGCGTGGCAGAAGAACCTTGGTCTGGAGCCGACCGGCACGATTGCTCCCGGCGACGTCCAAGTTCTTCCGGAGCCCTCCCGTGTCGCCAGCGTGACATCGCGAGTGGGTGACGCCCCGGGGGAGTCGCTCACGGTTACCGGTCTAACCAAGACAGTCGTGGTGGATGTTCCGGCCTCTCGCGCCGGTGCCGTTGCCGTCGACGCCCCCGTCACAGCGACGCTCGTGGACGGAACCAAACTGAGCGGTCACGTGGCGAGCGTCGCCACCGTGATAAACGACGGTCAGGATGCCTCCGCGGAGCCAACCCTAGGGATCACGATCGCTCTCGACGATCAGGCCGCGACCGGCGACACGGTCGCCTCGCCGGTGTCGGTGAGCGTCGCCGCAGAGACTCGAATCGGCGCGCTCGTTGTGCCGATCGCCGCGCTGCTCGCATTGCGGGAGGGCGGCTACGCGCTGCAAACGCCGTCGGGTTCGCTTCTCGCGGTGACCACAGGCCTGTTCGCGGGCGACTTCGTCGAGGTGTCAGGGAAGGGCGTCACGGAGGGCCTCACCGTGGTGACGGCCCGATGAGCGCGCCGGCACTCGAGCTTCGATCGATCGGTCGCGAGTACGCGGGAGGAGTGGCAGCCCTCGACGGGATATCCCTCACTATCCAGCCGTCTGAGCTTTTGGCGATCGTCGGCCGCTCGGGGTCAGGCAAGTCGACCCTCCTCAACATTATGGGTACCCTCGACCTGCCCTCGACGGGAACGGTGCTTGTTGGCGGCACGGACACGCGAGATCTTAACGATCGCCAGCTGTCATGGCTTCGAGGCAATACGATCGGCTTCGTCTTTCAGGGCTTCCATCTGACCGACGGGATTACCGCCGAGCAAAATGTCATGACTGCACTACTGTACGGCGGCACCCCTCGCCGCCAGCGATCCGCGCTTGCGCGCGACGCGCTCGACCGGGTGGGACTCGCAGGACGGATCGGCCACCGCGCCCAGCAGCTTTCTGGAGGCGAGAAACAGCGGGTTGCCATCGCCCGGGCGATCGTAACCGACCCACTAGTGGTGCTTGCCGATGAACCCACCGGCGCACTCGACACCGCGAACGGAGAACGCATCATGAGCCTGCTCGAAAGTCTCAATTCCCAAGGCACAACCGTTGTGGTTATCACCCACGACAATCAGATCGCGGATCGTCTGCCACGTCGCATCGAGCTGCAGGATGGCCACCTGGTCGCCGATTCGTCCTGGGCGGCATCGCGTGCTTAGGCGACCAAGCGCACCCCGACTCAGCGTTCAGGACCTTCTTGCAGTAGGCACCATCGGCCTGCGCACGCGACGGCTTCGCGCGGCGCTCTCCGCACTGGGAGTCGCGATCGCCCTCGCGACGGTGATGGTAGTCACCAGTATCCCTGCTTCATCGCAAGCGGCGTTAGAACACCGGCTCTCGGCGCTGGGTGCCGACATGCTCCGAGTGGACCCCCTACCCGGCGAGACCCCTGTAACCCTGCCGGCACAAAGTGTCGGGATGCTGAGGCGTATCGGCCCTGTTCACGCCGCCGCCACCGCGGCGAACGTTCACTCTCCCGTACGCAGGAGCGACCGCCAACCAGACGCCGACTCCGGAATCACTGCGCTCGCCGTCTCGACAGATCTCCTGGCAGTCGTTCGCGGCTCTCTCGCCGATGGCAGCTGGCTTGTCCCCGGGGAGCTCCCAACAGTAGTTCTCGGCTCGGACGCTGCGAACAGGCTCGGCCTGGGGCAGCTCCCTGATCGTTCGGTCACCATCACCATCGGGGCGGTAGATTTCGCCGTGGTGGGTGTGCTGGCACCGACACCGCTGGCCGCCGACCTGGAGTCCGCGGCCTTAGTCACCGGCGAGGCCGCGGAACGCTGGCTCGGCTTCGACGGCAGGCCAAGCGTTGCGTATGTGTTGGCGGATGAAGCGTCGATCGAAGACATCCGCTCAGTTGTGGCGTCCACACTCTCACCGAGGGCGAGCGGCCTGGTGGTCGTCAGCCAGCCGTCGGGCGTTCTTGCGGCGAAGAAGGAGACTCAGACCGCGTTCTCCGGACTATTTCTGGGGCTGGCCGGTGTCGCGCTGCTAGTCGGCGGCATCGGTATCGCGAACACGATGTTCGTCTCGGTGCTTGAGCGGCGAAGGGAGATAGGACTGCGCCGGGCCCTTGGGGCACATCGCGGCCAGATTCTTGCACAGTTCCTCACCGAGGCCGTGACGCTCTGTCTTGTCGGCGGATTCGGCGGAGTCGTCCTGGGTGCGGTCGCGGCCGCAACATGGGCGGTGAGCAACAGCTGGCCCCTTGTCGTGCCGTGGGAGACGATCGTTGCGAGCCTCGTGGCGGCGCTTTCCACGGGCATACTGGCGGGTCTTGCGCCGTCCATTCGAGCGGCGCGTCAGTCGCCGACAACCGCATTAGCCTCGGAGTGATCGGCTTTTCTAACAAGGAGGTGTGGCGTGGGGCCCCTTTCGCGCATGCTGCGCCGCTATCTGGCGGCTGGTCTGGCAATCGCCGTGCTCTCGGCGTTCGGCGCGATATGGCTCGCCACCACGAGCACCATAAGTTACAACCAACCCCAGGCGGAGGCGAACTCTGTTAAAGACCAAGAAATCTACGGTGCGCTAATTCGTTGGGCAGGACGTCATCGTTCGTGGGACGGGATCGACCGCTACCTGGAGTCGATAGCTAACGTTAAGCAGCGCCGCGTCGCATTGATCGCCGGCAATGGAACGGTTGTCCTCGACACACGTCCGGACCTGCCCTTGCCCTCCGGTGAAAGCAGCCGCATCGATCCACTGCAGCTGGTAGCGGTGCCTCCAGGGGACGGTAATCTCACGATCGATCCGCGGGTCACCGGGGCATTCGAGCTGGACGTGAAGGACCGAGCCAGAATGGGCAGTTTTGCCGCCAAGGTCGTCGACTGTCTCGGCGAGGACAATGCGACAAGTGCCGTGTGGGAAACGGGGAGGATCACAGTGAGTGCACGATCCGACCTCGCGGATTGCGGGCGCGCCGCGCTCAACACCCCACTGCCTGCGGAGCAAGCTGCTCTCGACCAGCTAAGCGGCCTAGTATCTGCATGCAGGGTTGCACGTGACGAGCCGGCCGCGGCTACCGTCGCCTTCGCGCTCGATGATCTGGAAAACCTTCCCCGCGAGCTCACGATCCGGGTCACGGTCGACGAGTCGTCGCCCTCTGCCGAGCAATGCCTGTTGCGTGCACGGCTCGATCAGGCAGCAATGTGGACGGCCCCCGCGCTCGACCTGTTCATCACCGATTACCGAGGCGATCAGCGTGGACTGCTCGATCTCAGCCCGGGTTCCCGGGCACGGATCGCCGTTGTGGCCGCCGCGATCCTGCTCATGGTGCTGCTCGCCTCGACAATCATCGTTCTGCCTACCCTCCGTGGAATGCGCGCGCTCACCGCAGCCGTCGATCGCTTCGCGGGCGGCGATCGAACGGACCGTCTCGGTGTGACCGGACGGGACGAGTTCAAGCACCTCAACGACGCGTTCAACCGGATGTCCGACCAGATCGCGGGCCATGAGGACGCCCGACGCCGCTTGCTCAGCGACATCGCGCACGAATTGCGCAGTCCGCTCACCAACATCCGGGGGTGGCTCGAGGCGGCTGACGACGGCATGGAAGTCTCAGAGGCAGAGCTGAGGGGAATCCTGCTCAAGGAGGCTTTGCGCCTGCAACGGATCACCACCGATCTACAGCTGCTGACAAACGCTGAGGCGGGGGAGTTGCCTATCCACCTCGAGCCCGTCGACCTCGCAAGCCTCGTCAAGGACGTCGTGGCCGGACACCGGCCGGGCGCGTTCGGCCCGGCGCTCAACGTTGCGGTTCTGGGACCGATCGTCGTGGAGACTGATCCCGACAGACTGCGCCAAGTGCTCGATAACCTCATCGTAAACGCTGTCCGGCACACGCCACCGGGCGGTTCCGTGCAGATCACGGCAGAAAGAGGGAGAGACGACGTGCGACTGGTGGTCGCTGACACTGGGAGCGGAATTTCCCAAGCCGATCTTCCACACATTTTTGACCGATTCTGGCGCGGTGATCCTTCCCGCATGCGGGAAGGCGAAAGCACCGGCCTCGGGCTCTCCATCGTGCGCGCGCTCGTCGACGTGCTCGACGGAAGGATCACGGTTCGCAGTGACCAGAGCGGGACCGTCTTCACGGTGACCTTGGACCGAGGCCGCGAATCCGTTGGTGACTGACCTTGGGCACTCGACCACGGAAATCGAAGGACATCGATGGTGACCTGGGGCTTCCTCCTCGCACCCGACGGATGCCTTAACGGCTTCCTGAAGCTTTTCGGCATCGACGGCCCCAACTGGCTGTTCCATCCGTCGACAGCTTTGAATTCGGTCGTCGCGGTCCAGGTATTCAAAGGTGTCGCAATGAATATCGTGCTGTTCGCCGCAGCTCTGCAGAGCGTGCCGGAGGAAATGTTGGAGGCGGCCCAGCTGGATGGGGCGAGCCCATGGCGATCGTTCCTTGCCGTCACCGTCCCGATGATCGCGCCGACGATCCTGCTCACCAGCATCCTGACCACCATCGGATCGCTCGAGGTGTTCGCTTCTGGCCAGCTGCTGACCAGCGGCGGCCCCGGCGATTCGACCAATGTCCTGCTCTTCCTTCTGTTCCACACCGCCTTCATCAGCCAGCGGCGTGGCTACGCCAGCGCGATCGGGGTCATTCTCTTCGCAACAATCATCAGTTGCGCTCGTTTCTGGTTGGTACTTTGTGCCGATCCTCGGATGGGTGTGTTATGTCGCAGGACTTCGGTGACAGTTCTGCGTCGTGACTTCGGTGACGTTTCTGGGGTTCTTGGTGGTGATACTTCTCCCTCCAGAGTCGAGGGATGAGCCAAAATGATGCTGTTGATCCCCGTGTTCGTCTTGCGATCTCGCAGTGGCCCTCGGATGCTCCGCGTGGTGCGGTGACGACGTTCTGCGCAGAGCACGGCATCTCCCGGAAGACGTTCTATCTCCTGCGCGCGCGAGCCGCCACCGATGGACCCGCCGCGGTGCTCGAGCCGAAGTCGGCCCCCACGAACGTCGCCGACGCGGTTGAGCGAGGACGTGAAGCGGCAGTCGCTGGGGGTGCGGGCATCGTTGGAGCAGTCGGGACTGGACCATGGGCCGATCAGCGTGCGGGCGAAGATGATCGCGATGGGGTTACCCGCCCCGTCGAACGCGACGCTATCGCGCGTGTTCCGCGACGCGAGTGTTGCCAGGGCGGCACCGAACAAACGCCCGCGCGCGTCGTTTCGCCGGTTCGTGTATCCGTCGCCGAATGCGTGCTGGCAGCTGGATGCGACCGAGTATGTGCTCACGGGAGGTCGCAAATGCGTCATCTTCCAACTCCTTGACGACCACTCCCGCCTTGCTATCGCTTCCCACGTCGCTGCCGGCGAGACCTCGGATGCTGCCGTTCACGTCGTCGGGAAAGGCATTGCTGCGCACGGCGTCCCGCAGCGACTCCTGACGGACAACGGCGTCGCGCTGAAACCGTCCCGGCGTGGAATCGTCGGCCAGCTCGTCGACTACGTCACCCGGCTCGGAGTCAAGCCGATCACCGGCAAGCCCTACAAACCGACGACGCAGGGCAAGAACGAACGCTTCCACCAGACCTTGTTCCGCTTCCTCGACAAGCAGCCCTTCGCTGCGACCCTCGGTGAACTCCAGAGGCAAGTCGATGAGTTCGACCGGATCTACAACACCGAACGCCCCCACCAAAAACTCCCTGGACATGTCACCCCGCAGCAGGCCTGGGACGCGATACCCGTGGCTGACCCGCCCCGGCCACTCACGCCAGCCTCCCCGTCGCCGTCACCTGTCGCGGCCAAGGGCGCGCTCCTTCCGGAGAACACCCGCCACGTCACTGCCAGCGGAGGGATCAAAGTCCAAGGGGTGAAGTTCCAGATCGGTAGCCGCCTCGCCGGAACACTCGTCACCATCGTCCGCGATGAGAGGACCATCGCCTTCTACGACGTCAAGACCGGCGAACTCCTCATCGCACACCCCTGGCCCGAACCAGGCACCCGCTACGTTAGCAACGGCAAACCCCGCGGGCCAAGAAAAGCGTCCGCAGCCGGACCTTACCGAAGTCCTGACACATCGAATGTCACCTATCTCCTGACACAGATTCGTCACCGAAGTCCTGACACATCACAGGACAGGGAAGCAACTAGGAACCAAGCCCAGGCCGAATCAGTAACCGATCTTCGACATGTAAGAGCGGTAGTAAGCGCAGCGTCGGCGTCGGCAGAAGTCGTGGTGGTGCACGCGCACATGGGCGCTAAGGGGCCGAGCGCGAACGTCGTTCGATCGGGCCAAGAGCTGAATCGCCCTGGGTTGCATTCCAGGTGATCCGCTGACCGACGCGGAGATGAGGCCGTGAGTACGGTCAGACTTGCACTGCGCTGTAGATCGAGCGTATTTAAATCAAGCGCATTTCTTTCTCAATTTCCGCCACGGTCAGCTGCAGCTCCCGCCGGTAGTCAAAGAACCGACGGTCGAGGGCCCCTTCTGTTATGTTCGTTGCGCTCATTGAGATGTTGATTGCTGCCACCACTGAGCCGTCTCGGCCGTGTAAGGGGACGGCTACCGAGACAATTCCTGGTTCGAGCTCCCCGTCTACCAGCGACCATCCTTGATCGCGGACCCTCGCGAGCTCCGCGCGGAGGCTACCAGGGTCGGTCATGGTGCGTCCAGTCAGCGCGGTAAGGCTGCTTGCATCGATTGCTGCGGCGAGTTCGGCGTCGTTCATCGCCGACAGCAGGACGCGACCGGTACTCGTCGCATATGCAGGGAACCGGGTTCCAATCGTGATGCGCACATTCATGATGCGTTTGGTGGGAACACGGGCGACGTACACGATGTCGGTGCCATCGATGACGGCCGCCGACACCGACTGGCCGACCTGGCGAGACAGCAGTTCGAGATGCGGCTGCACGATGTCTGGAAGCGAGAGCGCCGACAGATACGAAAAGCCGAGCTCGAGCACCCGCGGAGTGAGTGCGAACAGGCGTCCCTCCGTGCGAACGTAGCCAAGAGCCAACAGTGTGTGGAGGAAGCGGCGTGCCGCGGCTGGAGGGAGAGAGGCCCGACGCCCAACCTCGCTTAGTGAGAGTTCAGCATGATCGGCGTCGAATGCGCGAATGACGGACAGCCCCCGAGAAAAGGAATTGACGAGGACGACGGAGTTGGCAGTCTCGAGGCGTGGTCGTCGTGAGTCGGACATGCTACCGATCCTCTCATGGGGGCAAAGCTTCCGTTCGCTATGCGAAAATCAATTCGCTGTGCGAAACATATGTTAGATTGGTTTCGACACCAATGGAGGTATCGACTCATGAGTAATGAGCCCATCGCCGAGACCGCGCACGGCACAGTGCGCGGCACGCGTTACGGTGATGTCTGCGTATTCAAAGGCATCCCCTATGGCTCCTCTGTGAGCGCGGCGTACCGATTTCAGCCCGCCCGGGAGCCCGATTCGTGGGACGGAATCCGCGACGCGGTTAGTTACGGGCCGATGGCCGTGCAGTTCGTTCCGCCCGGAGGGCCCGAAGTGTCCGCAGCCGACGACCCGGCGGACAACCTCTTCATCGGTAACCAGAATCTCTTTCGACCGATGAGCGAAAACTGCCTCGTCCTGAACGTGTGGACACCCTCGGTCTCCGACGGCGCACAACGTCCGGTCATGCTCTGGTGCCACGGGGGAGGCTTTGCACGAGGCGTGGGCGATGCCGAGTGGCATGACGGAACCCGACTCGCTCGCGACCAGGACGTGGTGGTAGTGCAGCTGAACCACCGCTTGAACGTCTTCGGCTTTCTTTCGCTCGCCGAATTCGGCGGGCCCGAATATGCCGAGAGCGGGAATGTCGGAATCCTCGACATCGTGACGGCGCTGCAGTGGATACGCGACAATATCGGCCGATTTGGCGGTGACTGCAATAACGTCACGCTGTTTGGCCAGTCCGGTGGAGGCGCAAAGATCAGCGCGCTCCTGGCCTCGCCAATCGCTCAGGGCCTATTCCACAGGGCCATCGTGCAGAGCGGCTCCATCGTCAGCGCTCAGACGCAGGAGAAGGCCTCGAAAGCGGCCGCTGCGGTATTCCGTGCATTGGAAATCGACTCGACCGACATCTACGGTCTCCTCCAGGTACCGTCGGAGCGGTTACTCGGCGCCTACGCCACAGCCGTGCGTGCCGGCCATCTTTTCATGCCGGTCATCGACGGCACGACGCTTCCACATCATCCCTTCGATCCCGGCGCTCCTGCGGCCTCCGCCTCCGTACCGCTTCTGGTCGGAACGACCAAAGACGAGAATCGGCTGGAGCTGTGGCTTACGCCCCCGGGCGCCGGCAAGTTCGATGAGGCCGCTTTGCGGAAGGACCTCACCAAATTCGGCGCCAGCGACGAGTCCCTCAACACTCTTCTAGAGTCGTATCGGTCACGGCGACCGGAGGCCTCTCCGAGCGACATCTATTTCGCAGTTAAAACAGACGCGTGCTTTCGGGCGAACGCCGTGCTGCAGGCCGAACGCAAGGCGGCGCAGAACGCCGCCCCTGTGTACATGTACCTCTTCGCGTGGGAGGAGCCCGGCGGCCGGCTCGGATCTCCCCACGTCGTCGACGTGCCTTTCGTGTTCGACAACCTCGACCGCGCCCCAGGGCTCAGTGGTCTTCGACCTAACCCGCGTTGTCTCGAGCTGGGCAAGACGGTCAGCACCGCCTGGGCGGCGTTCGCTCGCACAGGTCGTCCTGCGGCCCCGGGACTGCCTCACTGGAACCCCTACGATCTCGACCGGCGAGAAACGATGATCATCGACCACGACAGCCAGCTGGCTGCCGACCCCCGGCGCGAGGACCGGCTTGCCATGGCAGCGCTCGGATCGAGCTATCCCCCGCTCGGCGGCTGGGTGGGGTTGGCTCCATGACGCGCATCAGATCGATCGAGACGGTCCTATTCGACCTGCCGACCGTCCGGCCTCACAAGCTCGCGATGGCCACGATCAACCAGCAGAGCCTCATCCTCGTGCGTATTCGTGACGAGGACGGCATCGAGGGTCTCGGCGAAGCATCCGTGATTCCCCGGTACGGAGCGGAGACCATCGAAGCCATCCAGATCGTCATCGACAAGTACCTGGCTCCGTCGTTGATCGGCCGGGACCCGGCGCAGCTGCGCGCAGTCCTGTCCACCATGGACGCCGCGTTGAAAGACAATCCGTACGCGAAGGCTGCCGTCGAGATGGCGTGCGTAGATCTTGTGGCTCGCCGACTGGGGGTGGCTGCTTCCACTTTGTTCGGTGGACCAGTACGGGACCGGTTGCCCGTTGTCCTTGTGCTTGGGGCCGGGGAGACCGAAGCGGACATCGCTCTCGCCCAAGAGATGCTCGACCGGCGTAGGCACGATCGGTTTCTGGTGAAGCTCGGCAAGGACGACCCGCAGCGCGACGTGGCGCGTGCGGCGGCGGTGAAGCGTGCTCTCGGCGACGACGTGCGCGTGCACGTCGACGTCAACCAGGCATGGAACGAAGCGACCGCGACCTGGGCCATTGAAAGGCTCGAAGGGGCCGGTATCGCTGTCGTGGAACAACCGTTGCCGCGGGAAGACATCGAGGGTATGCGGCGGCTGACCGAGCGCTTCACGATCCCGATCATGGCCGACGAGGCCATCGACACGGTGCAGAGCGCGATGGCATACGCGCATTCCCATGCCGCCGATGCGTTCTCCATCAAGGTAACCAAACATGGTGGGATGCTCCGCACCCGCGAGGTCGCGGCTATCGCCGAGGCCGCGGGAATCACGCTTTTCGGGGGAACCATGCTGGAGAGTGGAGTCGGCACTGCAGCGTTCGCGCAGATGTTCTCGACGGTGGAATCGCTCGACTGGGGTTGTCAACTGTTCGGCCCCCTGCTCTTCGCAGACACCATCACCGTGCGCCAGCCGACCTACCGCGACTGTTATCTCGAGGTGCCGAGCGGTCCGGGCTTCGGCATGACAGTCGACGAGGAAAAGCTCGCCCGCTACCGCCGCGACAGCGCGGAACCCCGCCACCTCACGACAGCCTGATTGAGGACCAGCCCATGCCCTATGTGATTGAAACCTGGGACAAGCCCCAGCACCAGCAACTCCGCGCGTTCAGCCGAGCCGAGCACCTCGATTATCTGGACCGTCACAGCGCACGCCTGCTTGCTTGCGGTGCCAAACTCCGCGACGACGGCAGCGACCTCGGCGGTGGTCTCTACGTCTTCGATACCGAGGTGCGTGCCGATGCAGAGCGGTTCATAGCCGACGACCCGTTCAGCCTGGTCGGACTGTTCGAGCGAGTGACCGTAACGCGCTGGCGCAAAGCCTATGTCGACGGAAAGTGCTACCTACCTTCGATGGAAAACACTCCGAAGTCGGATTCGGGGCAAGACGGTCCGACGCTATTGGGGGCCGACTGAAATGCCATTCACTGTGAGCACCGGCATCCGGCTGCACTGGAGATTCGACGGTGACGCGGCATCGACTCTCGTTCTACTCAACCCAATCGGCACCGACATGGGGCTCTGGGACGCGACGATGCCGCACCTGCTGTCCGATTTTCAAGTGCTGCGGATAGACACCCGGGGACACGGGGCTTCGAATACGGCGGCCGACGACTTCTCTCTCTCCCTTCTCGCCCAGGATGTCCGCCGGGTAATGGATGACGCAGACGTCGACCGCGCCGTCATTGCCGGTGTGTCGCTGGGCGGAATGATCGCCATGGAGCTCGCGCTGGACAGTCCGGACCGTGTCGCAGCGCTGGCTCTGATATGCACCTCGGCAGAGATGGATGCCACGATGTGGGCCGATCGTGTGACGCAGGTGCGCGAAGGAGGCATGGCGGGCGTGGCAGATGTCGCAGCCAGCCGTTTTCTGTCGCCTGAGTTCATCGCCCTTCATCCGGATACGGCATCTCGTCTACATCGCGCACTTCTCACCATGAATCCAGCGGGGTATGTGGGCGCCGCGGCCGCCATACGCGACATGACGCTTCTCGATCGTCTCGATCAGATCTGCGTGCCGACAGTCGTCATCGCAGGTTCGCGCGATGTCTCCACACCTCTCGATGAACATGGCGCGTTGATCGCTTCCCGGATTTCCGGCGCCCGCACGATCCTGATCGATAGCGCGCATCTCGCGCCGATCGAAGCACCGGAAGATCTCGGAACGATCATTCGTGACCTTGGAACCTACGTTCGTTTTACCCAGAAGACCGATGAATGGAGCAATGATGCTTAGTCCACAGCTGACCGAAATCCTCAAGCGATTCCAGAGGGAGGGAGATGAAGTTTCCCCTGCGGATTTTGATTTGGCGTCGCTGCGATCGCTCATCGACCTTCAAGCCAGCGACCAGGTGACTCTGGACGATGCACGATTTGAATCGCTGCAGCTGGGCGGAGTGCCCGCCGAGCGAGTGACCACGGGTTCGGACCAGGATGACGATGTGGTCCTCTTCTTCCACGGTGGCGCGTATATGTTCGGTTCCTCGCTCGGCTACCGGGGGCTGACCTCCACCCTCTCGTCGGCTACGGATGCGTCACTGCTCTCAATCGACTATCGGCTTGCTCCGGAGCATGCATTCCCAGCGGCAATCGTGGACACGACCAGTGCCTATCGCGCAGTCCTGGAAAGCGGAACACCCGCGTCGCGAATCGTGTTCGCAGGAGACTCGGCCGGCGGCGCTCTGGTGCTCGCCACCATGCTAAGCGCCCGCGACGCAGGGCTGCCGATGCCCGCCGCCGGATACTGCATATCGGCCTGGCTGGACCTGGCTGGCGACGGCGCCAGCTTCCGGGAACTCGCCGACAAGGACCCGGTCATGACCGAAGAAGGAGCGCACGGCGGGGCGGCGGCCTACCTTCAGGGAGCCGACGTACGTCATCCGTGGGCGTCGCCCATTCACGCCGATCTGACGGGACTCCCGCCGCTCCTGTTCCAGGTCGGCTCCACGGAGATGTTCCTGGATGACAGCACGCGCACTGTTCGGGCGGCCGCACTCGCAGGCGTGCACGTGGAGATGCAGGTCTGGCCGGACATGCCGCACGTGTGGCAGCGCTTCCCCGCGACCCTGCCTGAAGCGGCTGCCGCCCTGAAATCCGCCGGGGCCTTCTTGCGAGGCCATTTGAGACGAGATTCAGACGGAACCAAATGATCGAGAAAGTAGTGGATCACACCATCGATGCGGTGGCTGGGATCGAAGACGACTCGACAGTGATGCTCAGCGGTTTCGGCTGGGCCGGGCATCCGATCGCTCTTATCGACGCACTGCTCGAGACGAAGGTCTCCGGCCTCACGATCGTCAGCAACAACGCGGGTAACGGTGAGACCGGGCCTAGCCGCACTGTTGCAGGCTGGGCGAGTGAAGAAGGTCATTTGCTCTTTTCCTCGCCAAAGCGATTCATGGGTGTTCGATGGCCTGAATCGCGCCGGAAAGATCAAGCTCGAGCTGGTTCCTCAGGGCAATCTTGCTGAGCGTATCCGGCGGCGGGCGCTGGCATCGGCGCCTTCTTCACGCCAACGGGGGGTCGGCACATTGATCGCCGCCGGAAAAGAAAGGCGCACTATCGGCGCGCGCGATTACATCCTCGAGTACGCGATCCATGCTGACTATGCCTTCATCTCGGCCTACAAGGCCGACCGCTGGGGCAATCTCGTGTATCGCAAGACGGCTCACAACTTCGGGCCGATCATGGCCGCGGCGGCACGCACCACCGTTGCGCAGCTCGATGAGATCGTCGAGCTGGGATCGATTGATCCGGAGAGCGTTGTGAACCCCGGACTCTTCGTCGACAGGGTGGTGGCGCTTGGGGAGAGGCCTTGGCTCGAGGGCGGCGCGCTCGTCGTTACTGAGTAGGCGTCGTGACAGGCATCGACCGCCGCGGGCGTGCCAAGCGCGTCGCCGAGGACATCCCGGAAAGCGCCATCGTCAATCTCGGAATCGGTGCCCCCATTCTGATCGCCGATTGCTGCATGTCGTTGGTCTACACCAACCGCATCATCGAGCTCGGCGCCACCCCGTCAACAGGAACCGTCGGCGACAGCTATGACAATGCCCTCGCCGAGGCCATCAACGCACTTTACAAAACCGAGCTGATCCGCCGGCAAGGGCCCTGGCGCACGGTCGAGCAAGTCGAACTCGCGACGCTGGAATGGGTGTGGTGGTGGAACAACCAACGCTTGCACTCCGAGCTCGGCTACCGCACCCCCACCGAAGTCGAGGCCAGCTACTACGCTTACCTCGAAACCCCCGAGATGGCAACCGCCGCCCTCGAAAAACAATAGGAATCAAACCCAGAGCGAATCATCTAGACACGCATAGGAGACATGCCTTGGTATTGAGGATGTGATTGTCTTTTTCGCTCGAACTCTGGGCAGGGCCCTTGCATCCGCGATGTGTGTGGGCCGGACGCCGTCCAGTTAGGCTCCGCAAAACGCCGATTCATACCGACGTGTAACCGCCATCTATGACGATTTGCTGTCCGGTCAGGTAACCAGAGCTGTCAGAGAATAGAAAACTGACGAGGCCGGTGAGATCTGAGGGCATCGCCATGCGTCCTAGGGGGATACGCGAGATCCAGTCCTCGAGTAACTCCGGTTCCCGGTTGATGATCTGCTGCGTCAGGTCTGTTAGTACGTATCCCGGAGACATCGAGTTCACACGGATGCCGGCGGCGGCCCACTCGACGGCCAGCGACTTCGCGAGGTGGGCGACAGCCGCCTTGGATGAATTATAGGAAGCCGCCCACTGGGGGACGTTGACGATCAGTCCGGACATCGAGGCGATCAGCACTGCGCTGCCGGTCAGTTCGTTCGCGAGGAGTCCGCGGCCGAAGGCCTGTGCCGCGAAGAATGTGCCGGTGAGGTTCACATCGATGACCTTGCGCCAGTGGTCCGCCGTGACATCGATCGAGTCGCCGTTGATTTCGATGCCTGCGGCGGTCAGAAGCACCTGGGGCACTCCGAGCTGATCGGCGACCTGGTCGAATGCAGCATCGGTGGCATCCTGATCGGTCACGTCTAGACGGTGGCCGATGGCTTGGACGCCGAACTCGTCGCTGATCTGCGCGGCTGTGTCAGATACGGTGTCGAGGAGGTCAAGAAGGGCGATGGAAGCTCCATCGGCGGCCAGGGCGCGCGCGACGGTGAGGCCAATACCGCGGCCTCCGCCGGTGATGATCGCTGTTTTTCCGGAGAGGTTGGTGTCCATGATGATGCTCCTTTTCTAGTGTGCGTCGAATTTCGATGCGTTGAAATTCCTGGGGGAGTTCGAGTGCGCCGTATTCCAGCCGGCTCGCGTTGCGGCGATGAACCGGCGTGCCGCGGCAGGCGGGTCAATCGCGCCGAGGACTCCGCTAGTCGATCCGGTGCCGTCCGCCCCCGCGGCCATAATCGCTTCCGCGATTTCGGGGGATCCGACGCCGCCAGCATGCATCATGAGCACGTCCGGATAGGCCCGATGGACCGACTGATTCGACTGTGCGATCCAGTTGCGCGGGGATCCACCGACTGTGCCGATGAGCTCGGGTGGTTCGAACAAGATGACATCCGGCTCCAACGATGCGAACCGCTCGGCATCCGATTCGGTCCCGGCGCACACGATTGCGGCCAGGCCGACCTCTTTGGCTCTGGCTACCGAGAGGCTGAGGGAATTGGGGTCGAGCGGGTTGCTGTCATGGTTCAGCATCACGCCGGCAGCGCCGGCATCGAGCAGCGCCTCCGCGGTCACGGTTCCGAATGACGGACCGGGCTTGTCCACGCTCATCTCCTGGGCGAAGACCAGGACGCCCGTGGACAGCCCGGCGATCAGTGACACGAACGCGGTGGGCACCGTCACCACGACGCTGACACCGAACTCGGCTCCGGCGGCTCCCGCGATTTTCGTGATCTCTTCAAGTTCCGCCAGACGGAGGAGATTCTTGGGGCCGATCTCGAAGAATGGCCCGCTCAGCGAGGAGTTCATGCGTCGAGCAGCGTTCGTAGGAACACAGCCGTTGCGGGAAGGGTCGATGCGGGATCGCCTTCCGTGGAGCACTCGAGGTTGAGGTAGCCGTCGTAGCCGACATCCCGAAGCGCCCGGATGATGCCCGGCCAGTCGAGGTGCCCGTGTCCGGGGAGGAGTCGGTTGTTGTCGCCGAGGTGCACGTGCACGATCTGGTCGGCTGCGGCGCGCAGTGTGGCCGGGATGTCCGCCTCCTCGATGGACATGTGGAACACGTCGGGCAGGAGCCCAGAGTTCGGATGGGCGACCGCCTCGATGATGGCCAGGTTGTCCGCCGCGAGGTTGAGATAACGGCTCTCATAGCGGTTCAGCGGCTCGAGCAGAACGCGCCCCTCAGACCCGTCCACGATGTCGAGCATCTCCTGATAGAAGGCGATGAAGTCGGTTGTCTGCCGCGCGTCGAGCTGTTGAAACGGCTCGAACAAGGGGAGCGGGTTCTGCGCACCGTACTGAAACTCGATTTCAGTGACCGCCCCGATCTCGGCGCATACCGCGGCGGCTTCCCTGTACATGGCGCGGCACCGGCCACGAAGATCAGCATCAGAGGACATCGCATTGCCGTAGATGTCGTCGGTGAGCACGAATTCGACTGGGCGCACGCCAGTGCGACTAGTCAGGGAGGACAATTCGCGACGGACAGTGTCGTTCCAGTCGGCGAGCGGCTGGAAGACCGCGATCGCGTCGTATCCCCAGTCGGCCAGCAGTACTGCTTTCTCGGTGAGAGTTGCTCCCGGAACCATTGGGGAGGAGCAGGCAAGCTTCATCGGTTTCTCCATCTTCCTTAGCCTCCGTAGAGGCGATTGAGGTAGCTCTCAAAAAGTCCGTACCGCGCTTCGTGCGCGGAAGATCGGGTCGTTGGGAATCGGGCCATTGAGGGCGGGTTGAGCGAGGCGACGTCATTGATCTCGTCGATGACTCCCGCCGCGACGAGTGCCAGGGCAGCCGCTCCGCGACAGGTCGCTTCACGTTCCTCGGGCACGACGACATCCACGCCACACACATCCGCTTTCAGTTGACTCCAAAATGTAGACTCGGCTCCTCCTCCTGTCGACACGATCTCGTTCACAGGCGCGGGGGTGAGGTAATCGATGTTCCTTCGCAGGAGATGAGCGATACCCTCCTCCACCGCGAACGCCATGTCGATGCGATCGTGTGAGAGATCCAGGCCGAGAAATGCACCGCGTGCCGCGGCGAGGAAGTCCGGCGGATTCACGCCGGTCAGGTATGGGAGGAAAATCGGCGCTTCTGGGGAGGATCGCTGCCGGAGCCGTCGTTCGAGCTCGGCGAACGGCATCCCACCGAGTCCCTGCTGCCTGAACCATTCCAGCGCCACGCCGCCGCTGTCGGCGCCATTAAAGAGAATGGTCTCTCCGGGACGGAGTCCGGCATGAAATGACACTTTTCGCTGAGCGTCGAAATCCCAGTCGTCGACGAGCATCGACAGGGACAGGACGGTTCCCGCAGACTCGCTCACCACTCCCGGCGCGTAGGATCCCGTTCCCACCATCGCGCAGAAGTGGTCGAGCGCGCCTGAGTTGACGCGATAGCTGCGCGCAGCGGGCAGCAGGTCCGCTACTGCCGAGGTGACCCGCCCCAGGTCCGCTCCAGCCGGTACAACCTCTGGGAGGGTTCCGTCTGGGATACCGCAGACGTCGAGCATCGCGTCCCAGTAGGTCCGTTGGCGCACGTCCCAGAAATAGGTGAACCCACGAGTGGTGACCTCTCCCATCGCGAGCCCGGTTAGACGTTGAACTACATAGTCCTTCACCATGAGCACGTGTGCCGAATCAGTGAGTGATGTCGGCTCATGGCGCCGGAGCCAGAGCATCTTCGAGGCCGGCCAGGTCGTGCTGGGGAACGGTTCACCGGTAACCGCGAACGCCGCGTCCTCTCCGAATAGGTCGCCCAGCGTGTCGGCCTCATCTGCGGCGCGCTCGTCAAGCCAGGACATCGCTGGCCGCACCGCCACCCCCTCACGGTCCGTCAGCACCAATGACTCCGCCTGACCGGTGAGGGACACGATGACGTCGTGATCATGTGTACCGCCAACCTGAACGGCGCAATCGGCGATCAACGAGACGATGCGGTCGAACAGTTCCGACGGATCGAACTCGACCCGCTCGCCGGTGCGCGTGTACCGAGCAGCCTCGAATGCTGTCGCCAGGGGACGTAGCTGTTCGTCATAAAGTACCGTCTTGAGATTGGTCGTGCCAATGTCGACCGCGTAGACGAGCACAATCAGTCGCCAAGAAGGTGAAACTGCACGGTTCGGGTGCGGGCGCGAACGGAGTCCAGATCACCGAAATACACCCGGCCGAACTCACCAAGAATGGCCGCCCCGTCGGTAACGGGGATGGTCTCAGACCTCCCAAGGATTGACGAGATGATGTGGCCGTCCGTATTAAGGCCCCACTCGGGCAGCTCACCGCGAAGATCGCCGGCATTCTTGATATGAATCGGTCCCGGGTGGAGGTATTGACCCTCGTGACGCGTGGGCGGCACGATTTTCGCCAGTACGTTCAGAGTGTCCTGGAGTAGCAGCTGCGTGCCGTAATAAGTTGTGTCCTCTGACTCTTCCTGCAACAGCACGCAGCAGCTGGTGTGCTGGGAGTAGACGACAGCAATCCCGTCCGAGAATTTGCATTCCTCGATGAACGATTGCAACTGATGGGTGACATCAAAGAATTCCTGACGAGCGGGAGTTTCGACTTCGATCGACCGGCGGTGACTGACCATGGGATACCTCTTCGTAGTCGAACTAGTGGGAACTTCACTCTCTCGTGACAGGTCGCTGAGGGGAATTACGAAACCACGATGAGGGGATAACCTACGGTTATCAATCGGATGGAGGTCAGCAAGTGCAGCAAGACGTGACGCTTCGGCTCCTGCGCTATTTCGAGGCACTTAGCGACGAGTTGAATTACCGTCGAGCCGCCGAGCGACTGTACATCTCTCAGCCCGCGCTCTCGGCCGCCATCCGGCAACTCGAACAGTTCGTCGGCGACCGGCTGTTCGACCGGGACACCCGATCGGTATCGCTGACTTCCTTCGGAAAAGCGTGGTTGCCATCAGTCCGGTCTGCCCTTCGAGAAATCGAGGCAGCGCTGGATTCGGCAGCAAGTCTCGCTGATCACGCTCCCGTTCGAATTGGGTACCTCATTGGGACCGGTGCCGACCTCCTCTTTCGACTGCTTGAACATGTCGATCAGGAACTGCCCGGAATCACAATTGAAACCACAGAGTACGACTTCTCTGATCCCACTGCGGGTCTTGATGGCGGGGCCTCGGATATCGCTCTCATCCGTCCGCCGGTGGATACGCAAGGGCTGGAAATGGCAGTCGTCGCGGAGGAATTCTGGGTCGCGTGCTTGCCGCGAGATCATCCGTTGGCAGAACGGGCGACGCTTCGGATCGATGAACTTTTGGACGAACCCATTGTGGTTGCACCTGAATCCGCCGGCCATTGGCGTGACTATTGGATGGCTGCCGATGCCCGAGCCGGCAAACCCGCCGTGATTGCTGCGGAGGCGGCGACTTACGAGGCAGAGACGACGCTCGTTTCCCGAGGTGTGGGGTTGAGCTTTACTACGTCGTCGATGATCCGCCTCTACGACCGGCCGGGCATCGCGTTCGTTCCAATTGTCGATCGCCCGGTGAGTTACACCACGCTGGCATGGAATCCGTCACGACTTACCGTGTCATCACGGAAGCTCGTTCAATTCATGCTGAGCCGAATCCCGAGGCCTCCGCTTCTGCGCTCCTAAGCGCGGATATGGAGGGTACGCGTTCCCGTCATAGAAGCTGGGCGAGACTAGCCATCTGGCGATAAGGGTCAGCGCCGGCCGGAATGAGGATCAGGTGGTCAGCTCCGGCTTCACTGAGCTGCGCGAGACGCGCTGTGGTCGATGCGACGTCTCCGACAACAGCGAGCTGGTCGACCCACTCGTCGGGAAGGCTGTTTGCGAAGTCCTCGCGCGAGTCGGCGGTCTTTCGAAGGCTTGCAAATTCCGCGGCAAACGATAGCGGCGAAATATGGGGCGCCCATTCGGGTTCACCGATCCAATGAAGGCCCTGTCGCGCGAGCGCACGCGCTCTCTCCGGTGACTCATCAACGGCGGCAATGTTGTATGCGGCGATCTTGTGGCCTGTACCCGGTTTTCCGATGTGTTTGCGCACAGTACGGATGTATTCGGGGGTAGCGGGCTCGGCGAGGATCGTGCCGTCCGAAATCCGCCCGGAAAGGGCCATGGACTTGGGGCCGCGTACTCCGGCGTAGATCGGCGGTACCTTAGCGGGAGGTGCGGCGAACCGAACTTCACGGAGTTTGACGTAACGGCCTTCAGCCGTCACTGTCTCGCCCGACAGAATGGCCCTCATCGCAGAAATGTACTCATCGAGGAGGGTCAGCGGGCTCGCTGGCCATGACCCGGTTTGACGCATCCAGGTCTGCATTCCATGGCCGATTCCCACGATGAGCCGTCCGGGAAAGATCGAACATATGGTCGAGAGGTCCATGCCGACAAACGCGACGTTGCGTGCCCCGGCCGGCAGAATCCCAATTCCGACACGAATGCGACTGGTGGACGCGAGGGCGATACCGGCTTGGGCGATTCCGCCCTGGAGGAAGCAGTCTTCTACGATCCACAACTCAGCGAAGCCTAATCGCTCTGCCTGCTGCGCATACTCGACGAATTCGGTAGCGGGCAGATCAGGAGGCGCCATAACGCCGATCGGGCTGCGCATGGAATTGTCCATTCTGATTGAAATGTTCCCTGCTCCTACTGTGACTGACCATAGTCGCTCACGCTGCAAGTACTGTTCCCGCGCCACCAGCGCGGAGTACTTCACCTTGCTCGTCACATCAGAAAAGCGAGCGCTAATGAACGCCATAACCTGGCGATTCAGCTGATAACCCCTACCTATTGGAAGATAACGGCTTCAACCTTCCGGTGGGAACTTTCTCACGGTTCACTTACGACACCAGAACAAGACCGTTCGGCCGCGGTCTCCCCGAAGCAAGGAGTACCTGCAATGCCCAAATCGTCGTCCACCAACTCTCCCCTCATCCCGCCTCCTGCTCGAGTGGGTGAGGACGAGGACTCGCGACTTGCAGAGTTCGGCTACAAGCAAAAACTCGATCGCTCCGTCGGGAGAGTCGCCTCGTTTGCGATCGGCTTCTCCACGATCAGCGCAACCACCGCCGTCTTCACCGGTTTCGCCGGCGGCTACGGAAATGCGGGTTCGCCATTTATCTGGACCCTGTTCCTTGCTATCCCGGTCTTTCTTCTTTGGACTCTGATTGCCGCCGACGTCGCCGCGAAGATTCCGCTGGCCGGTTATGCCTACCAGTGGACGAGTCGCCTCAACGGGCCCAGTCTCGGCTGGTTCACAGGGTTCGCGGCCCTCATCGGCTGGATCAGCGGCATCACCAGCCTTGGCTACATCTTTGCGGGGTATCTCGGCAGCGTCTTCGGGTGGAAGCTCACGCAGCCGCAGCAGATCTTCATTGCCATCGGGGTCGTCGTCGTGTGCGTGCTGATTAACGCCTATCGCGTGCGGCTGGCGACCTTCATCAACAACATAGGCGTTGCTCTCGAGCTCGTCGTCACTATCGTGGTCACATTGATCATCGCGGTGGTCGCGTTTGCTGTGCCCGACAATGCACAGCCGATCTCGGCGCTCTTTACGGGAACTAGCCCCGACGCGCAAACGCCGTACCTCTTCGCGTGGTTGGCAGCGTCACTCGGCCCGTTCTTCGGCCTGATCGGCGTGGAAGCGGTCGCAGACGTGGCTGAGGAGACAAAGAATGCACGCCGGGTGATTCCTCGCACCATGTTCATCGCCTTCGCAACCTCCTGCATCCTCGAATTCCTGATGTACCTCGTGTACGTTCTCGCGATCAAGGATCCCGCAGCGTTGGCGGGCAATTCGGCGCCGATCGAAGCGATCATCTCGCAGCAGCTCGGTCCGATCTTCGCCCGGATCGTCGTCGCCTTCGCGTTGACGAACATCGCGGTCTGCCTGCTTGCGAATGTCCTGGTGGGCACTCGCCTGCTTTACTCGCTCTCCCGCGACAACATGATGCCGTTCTCCCGGGCCCTGCGTTACGTGTCGCCGAAGCGGAAGACCCCGTCGACGGCTGTCGTCACGCTCGGCGCGGTATCCGTGCTGCTCCTGTTGTCCGCCCTGGTCAGCCAGCAGGCTTTCAACTACTTCCTTGGCATCGCCACACTCGCTTTTTTCACTACCTATTTGCTGCAGACGATAGGTCTGCTTGTCGCGACGGTACGAAAGAGGATCCCGGTGGCTGAACCAGGAACTTTCAACCTGGGTCGGGCTCGTATGCCGGTCCTCATCGTGAGCCTGGTCGTCTTCCTGATCGTCGAAGCGGCCCTGCTGTTCCTGCCGGCTTTCGCGGGCAACGGCCTGGTCTTCGCAGGCGTCCTCGCCGTGGCGGCGATCTGGTGGCTCCTAGTGCTGCGGCGCAGGCTCGCTGGCGGCCAGGCCGGTCCGCTCTACGCGCAGGATCACCCGGACGAAGTCCCAACTCCGAAGATCGGCTGAGCCCATGGTCGCGTGGATGATACTCACTGGAGTGGTCGCACAGCGACTGGTAGGTCGACCCCCGTCTACTCGGCGTGGCCCGTCGTTGGTATCAGCCGCGACCACGGAGTCCCAGTCATTGCCCTCACTTGCGCAGCGCAACGAAGGTAATCAAACGCACCGGTTATGTGACTAAACACTGTCGCGAACCCTTGCAGCAGACTGGTCGCGCCGATTGTGGGCGTACCTTCGCTGAGACAAACTATGTGCCATCACCACGGCGAGCAACACTCGGTCGGGTCGGCAACGGAGGCGATCCAGCGTGGCGGTAAAGGAGTTTCCTGCCCGCTGCCACACAAACGTCGAGTCATGCCTATCGGGGGCCGTGGCCTACACCTCCAATTTCGTTTTGGTGACTAGAACCTCTAGGCTAATATAGAGGGGTTCTAGGAAAAGGGAGGGCGCGAAAATGGCACGTGCAGGACTTACGTCGACACGCATCATCGCCGCTGCAGCGGACCTGGCCGACACGGGCGGATTCGACACGGTGTCCATGTCTGCCGTAGCTCGGCACTTCGTCGTCAAAGACGCCAGTTTGTACGCCCACGTGCGCAGCCTCCACGAGCTCCGTTCCGGAGTTGCAGTACTCGCGTTGGCGGAGCTTGCAGACGAAGTGAGTGCGGCACTGGCGGGCCGCGCCGGACGAGACGCTCTCGTCGCCTTCGCCAACGCGTACCGCTCGTATGCACAAAACCATCCCGGGCGATACGCGTCAACGCAGATAAGCCTTGAACCCAATGTTGCACAGCAGAGCGCTGCTCGCCGCCATGCGGACATGACGCGAGCCATGCTGCGCGGGTACGCACTGAGCGAACCCGACGAGACGGATGCCCTGCGCCTGCTGCACTCCACATTTCACGGCTATGTGCTGTTGGAGCGAAGCGGAGGGTTCGGTCACGGCACCAGGTCCGCCAAGGCGTCCTGGGACAGCGCACTGAATGCACTGCACTTCACGCTCGGTAACTGGCCATCCAGCTGAAACTGACTCACCATGGAAAGAAGGAGCTCCCTACTGTGAAAGAACTCAGCGCAGCTGACGTGCGCACATCCTTCGTCAATACGTCCCTTCGGGAACGGAAAGCAATCACCCTTCCAGCCGACTTCAACACCCTTGTCTGGGCGGACCTGGACTACCTGGGGTGGAGGGATCCCAAGCTCCCCACGGTCGGCTATGTCGTGAGCTACCTCGATGACGGCCCGACCGGGGTCATGCTCCGGCAGTCCGAGGGCCGGACTCGCTCGCGAGCGCAATGCTCGTGGTGCGAGGACGTCACCCTCCCCAATGACGTGCATTACTTCACCGCACGACGAGCGGGCCTCGCAGGACGGGCCGGCAATACGGTCTCGACTCTAATTTGCGCGCACTTCGAATGCTCCGCCAATGTGCGAAAGCTCCCTCCTCTCGCTTACACCGGGTTCGATCGGGACGCGGCGCGAGTCAAGAGGATCGAAAGCCTCGGACTGCGAGCGGGAAGGTTCGTCGCAGACCTCCGCGACTCCACCTGACCACCTATGGACGCCCTCAAGGCATCGCCCAGTCCAAGTCACATCATGCTCCTCTCTCCGCCTGAGGCTGCGATGAACACGGCCGTTGCTGCCACCGAATCACGTCTGGCCCACGACAGCATCATCGACAATGCGCCGGACGCACTCGACCCGGGCCCTAGCGCCATCGATTTGACCATGCCCGAAGGGCGTCGACTTGGCACCAATCAAAGAGGAGCGGACGTGGCTTGGAGCACCAGCCAACTGGCGCAACTCGCCGGCACCACCGTCAAAGCGGTACGGCACTATCACAAGATGGGTCTCCTCGATGAGCCTGCGCGAAAGACGAACGGGTACAAGCAGTATCAGGTCTCGCACTTGCTGCGACTGTTGCAGATCTCTCGACTTGCGGAGTTGGGCGTCTCACTAGCGCAGATCGCGTCCTTCGGTCGCGCGGGAACAGCGCCCGACGAGTCGATCCGCGTGGTGGATGCAGAACTTGCGGCCACAGTCGACCGGTTGCAGCGCATCCGTGTGGAGCTCGCCCTCATTTTGCAGCATCGCTCACCGGCCGAACTGCCCGCTGGATTCAGCGAAGTGGCGAAGGATCTGTCGGATGCAAATCGTTCGCTCGTCATGATCTGTGCTCGCGTGTTCGACGAATCCGCGATGGGTGACCTGCGCCGGGCAATAGAGCACGAGCCCCGCACCCCTGCAGGTGATGAGTTCGAGGCGCTCACCCCCGAAGCCGACCGGGAATCCCGGCAGCGGCTTGGCGAACTCCTCGCTCCGGCGATCACTCGGCAGATCGAGCGATCACCCTGGCTGCGAAATCCTGCGTCGAAGGCTCGTCGGGATGGCTTGGACGTCGAGGCCACCATCGCTGCCGCGATGCAGGAGATCTACAACCCAGCTCAGCTCGAGGTGTTGTATCGGGCCCACTTGGTCGGCACCGGAGATTCCGAAAAGCTGATGGCTCTCGAAGCGGCGCTGGACGGCGCATCGGCAACGCGGTGATCATTACTTCCCCGCGGCGCTGGCCAGCGAGATCGTGAGCTCAGTTCAAGGGGGAAACGTCTCCGCGCCGTTTCGATCACGGTCTCACGCGGAGCCCCGCCACTGATTCATTGGCAGCGGAAGCGATGAGGGCGTCGTTGTACTTCGCGTGCTCGGTCGATTTGTTGGACATCACAGCGACCACAACCGGCGCCCCTGCGCTAGGCCACACAATGGCGATGTCGTTCCGTGTTCCATAACCGCCGCTGCCGGTCTTGTCACCCACCGTCCAGTCAGAGGGCACGCCGGCGCGGATCAGGTTCGCTCCCGTAGTGTTGCCTCGAAGCCACTCTGTCAAAATCGCTCGCTTGGCTTGCGACAAGGCGCTTCCAAGAGCGAATTTACGCAGATCAGAACCGATGGCTCGTGGAGTCGTAGTGTCTCGAGGGTCACCCGGAGTGGCTTCGTTGAGTTCGGGTTCGACGCGGGCGACCTGTGTGGTTCGGTCACCGATCTCGATCAGCGTCTTTCCAAGGGCTGCGGGTCCACCGAGTCGGCGGAACATCAGGTTTGCGGCGGTGTTGTGACGGCGCTCAGCGAATTTCCCCAGTCTTGATCGTTGAAACTCCCCAGGTCGCGGGGTTAGGTTAGCGCAGGTTTGTGCCGGTGGTGATGCGGCGTAGTTCGTCGGATGCTGCGGTGTGGTTGCGGAGCCGGTAGGAGGCTCCGTCGAGGGTGATGACGACGGAGCGGTGGAGGATTCGGTCGAGCATCGCGGCGGCGACGGTGGTGTCGCCGAGGATCTCGCCCCAGGCTCCGACGGGCCGGTTCGTGGTGATCACGATCGACGTTTTCAGGTAGCGCTGGTTGATGACCTGGAACAGGGCTGACGCTGCCTCGGCTGGCAGCGGAAGGTAGCCCAGTTCGTCGATGACGAGGAGGGTGGGACCGGCGAAGAAGCGCATCATCGTGCCCCACTTGCCCTCGATCGCAGCCCTATGGCAGCGGGCGGCGAGGTCGGCGGCGGAGGTGAAGTAGGTGCGGTAGCCGGCCTGCACTGCTGCGTGTCCGAGGCCGGTGGCGAGGTGTGTTTTCCCGACGCCGGGCGGGCCGATGAGGAGCACGTTCGTCGCGGTGTCCAGAAACCGGCAGGTGCCGAGCTCGGCGAGCAGGGACCGGTCGATGCCGGAGGCGGCGTCGAGGTCGAAGTCGTCGAGGGTGGCGCCGGTGGGGAGGTTGGCGAACCGGAACCGGCCAGCCAGGCGGCGGGCGTCGGTGGCGGTGACCTCGACGGCGAGCAGGTGCTCGAGCGTCTGGGTCAGCGACCAGCCCTCGGCCTGCGCCTGGTCGAGGACGCGCGGCAACGCCTCGGCTGCGTCGGCAAGCTTCAGTTCGGCCAGGTGGCCCTTCAGCTGCTGATAGATACTCGCCGACGTCGCGGTGGTCATCGTGGTCGAGGCGGTCTGGGGTCTCGTCGGTGTTGTCATTGGAGTGTGTTCCTGTTCTTCGCGGCCTGCTCGTAGGCGGCCAGGTTGATCACGGTTGTGGTGGGGGCTGGGGTGCCGGCAAGTTCAGCGGCGGCGGCGCGGGCGCCGGTCCCCGGTGGGATGCGTTCCTTCTTCCGGTGCGGGCGCCCGGGAGGCGCCGACGCCAAGGCGATCGCTTCGAGTGCGGTGACGTGTCCGCTGTCGCGGATCGTCACCCCGAGCCCCGGCTCAGCAACTTGGTGGCGGGCGAGGACCACACCAGAGACTGTGGCGATATCGATGGTGTTCGCGCCGAGCCGTTGATAGACGACAACCTTCGTCGCGGCCAGCTCGGGCGGGACCGAGTACCGGTTGCCACGCCAGTCGATCAGCGCCTGCCGGGTCGCAGTGCGCTCTTCCGTCACGACGACGGGGAACAACGTCGGGGGCAGCGGGGCGAGGCGTTCCGCGGCGAACATGACCGCCGCGGTCGTGGACCCATCCCGGCCCTCGCGGCGCCGCCCGTCCTGGCGGGAGGCGAAAGTGGTGAGGCTGTGCTGCGCCTGCTCGGGTGTGAGCTCATCGGCCAAGTTTCGCCACCACCGCTGCGCCGCGGTGTGGTTGTTCTTCTCCACCACCCCTTTCCGGTTCCCGGAGCGGGGCCGGCATGCGACCACGCTGACGGCATGATGTTTGGAGAACGCGGCAAACATCGGCGTTAGATCACTCGTCCCGGCCTTCAGGACCGTGCTCATCCGGTCGAACCGCCAGGTCTTCGTCACACCGCCCAGCAGGCCCAGCAGCACCGTCATCGCGGCCAGCAGGTGCGGCTGGTCCATCGATGGTGAGATCACCGCCCGCCAAACACCGGAGTGCGCCAGCGACCCCACGAGGACGTAGGCGCGTTTCGTGGGAAACACCCACCCAGTCGGCGCGTCGGGCAACTCGACCCAGTCGAACTGGGTCTCTTCCCCGGGCGGGTGCTCGATGATCGCGTTCGGTCGTTTCGTCACATGCGCGCAGGCCGTGCATGTAGGCCGCAACCCGCGATCCCGAACCTGGCGAGTCAGCGTCGGGTAGGAGCCGGTAAAGCCCAGCGGTCGTAACTCGTCGAGCAGTGTCACCGCCCAAAGGTGCGGATCTTCGGTAAGCCTCGCCGCAACATAGGCGATGAACTTGTCGAACAAGTCCGGAGTGGCACGTTTGCGTTGCCCCGGAGCGGTCTGTCGGGCCAGATAAGCCCGGATGGTTTTGCGGTCGTGGTCGGTGCGGCGGGCAATCTCACTGATCGTCATCCCTTGTCGTTTGAGCGCGTGGATGTCCACGTCGTCCTCCTCTGAAAGCATAGGAGCAGGGCCTTTCTCGAGCTGGTGTGTGGTCGAAGACCATCAGCATCGAGGGAGGCCCGCTTCTATGTGCGGAAGCGACCCGGGGTGGGGAATTTCGGTGAGCAGAACTGGGGAATTTCAGTGAGCGCCGTCAGTTGTCGGAGTACTGCAGCGCCGCTGCGATCACGTCGCGGAGCGGCATCCCCGTTTCAACGTACTTCTCGGTGATCGGTGAATAGTCGACCAGATCCGCCTCCGTGTACCGAACCACTTGGTTAAGATCGTCAAGGGCGCTCTCCCTGAGAATTGCTCCCGCAGAAAGCACCTTGTGGGTTGACGCGTAAGCGAATCGTTCGTCCGCCCTGTACGTGACCGCCTTACCTGTTCCAGTGTCGATGGCGAAGACGCCGAGACGGGCGTCATATTTCTCTTCGAGGTTCCTCAATGCCGCCGAAGTGGCTTCAACAGTCGCCGACGTAGAGGTATCTGGTGCACTGCTCAGGAGTGAAGAGTGAGGTGCTGCCTCTGGGGAAGCGGCTGAGCAGCCGGACAGCACCGCAGCCGTTGCGACGAGACCGAAGATGGCCAGCGTGGTTCGAGAACGGTGCACGGCGTGATGTTCTCTCTTGACGGAATTTTACCCAGCTTGAGCGGGGCAAGTGGGCTGCAGGGTGATTGGGCCATTAGAAACTATGCC
The DNA here is from genome assembly GCF_054880895.1 of Lacisediminihabitans sp. FW035. Taxonomy (NCBI): domain Bacteria; kingdom Bacillati; phylum Actinomycetota; class Actinomycetes; order Micrococcales; family Microbacteriaceae; genus Lacisediminihabitans; species Lacisediminihabitans sp. FW035. The sequence goes on along the minus strand of NZ_CM142187.1, from coordinate 2,761,354 downwards.
CTCGGGTCTGGGTCAGGCTGGGTGGTCGTCAACTAGTTGCGAAAAGGGGCCCGATGCCCGATCGGGATCGATTTGCCGAGTGTGATCCGAGACTCCTTGACTGTGCCCCAAGGGCATGGTCTTCAATCGAATATATCGGCGGATCGCAGGTTCGACTTGCCATCCGCGATGGCTCCCGACCGGATTGCGATCTCACAGCCTCCTTCCTTGCCGTGTTCGCCGCCGCGGCCTATAGAGCACTCAATCGATCCCAACGAAAAGACCATGACATGACCACGACCTTGAACCGCGAATTCGTCCCGAAACGAAACCGACCATTGGTGCCGGGCTGGCCCGAGATGCTGGCCGGAGCGCTCACGTACGGGGCGTCCTACCTCCTGGTCGCCGTGCTCTTGCCCCTCATCGAAGACGAGGGAGTAGCGGGGGTGGCGGGGTTTGTCGTTTCCGGTCTCATGGGGATCATCGCGCTGGCGGTGGCGGCTGTGATTCGAATCCGTGGTCTGTCGGCCTTCGGATTTCGCCGGACCAAAGTGCGGTACGTGGTCCTGGGTGCGGCCTTCGGGCTGGTCGCATTTGTTCTCGGCACGGTCATCGCCGTCGTCTACGCGATGCTGATCGGCGAACCGGAAAACGTCCAGGGCTCCTACCAGGCCGCGGCGGCCGGCGGAGTGCTGTCACTCGTCGTCACACTGGTGGCGGGATCGCTCATCACACCACTGGGGGAGGAGTCGCTGTTCCGGGGAGTCTTCGCCAACGGTTTAATGGCGCGCTTCGGCCCCTTGGTCGGAATTATCGCCAGCGCGGCGATCTTCGCGCTCGCCCACGGAATCAATCCAGTGTTTCCTATCGCGTTCGTAGTGGGCATCCTCGCCGCGGTGCTGTTTCGATGGTCGGGCTCGATCTGGCCCGGGATCATGCTCCACGGCGTGAACAACGCGATGGCCATTCTCGTGCCCGTGATTCTCGCCGACTCGGCAACGAACTAATTCCACTGCTTCGATCACGCAAGCCTGATACCGATGGGGCTTACCGGCGCCTTCGCCGAGGTCAGCCTCACCGCGACAAACGGTTGCGATGGCCTTCTCGTTCGGCGACCTCCCGAAGGGTCTTCATGACCCCGACCACCGCGGGTCTGCCCACATTGGCTCGCCGCGATGCGGCGACGATTCTGCGATTTTCTAGTCCGACAGTCGGCCGGGCGACCAGACCCGGCCTTTCGGCCACAGCCATTTCGGGAAGGACGGCCACCGATAGGCCGGCGATCACGTGGTCCAAGAGCACCCCGTAGCTTGAGAAACGGCCGGCGACGATCGGTTCGAAACCCGCAAGACGGCACTGACGCGGAACGAGTTCCCCGAGGTAGCTCCCCGTCACATCGAGGGCCCACCGGTCACCCGCCAGTTCCGCCAAGGGGATGACGTCCCGTTCGGCCGCTCGGTGGTCCTCGGGGAGTACGACCATCAGCGGGTCCGTCGCGAGGGGCATGACCACTAGCGTGGGGGTGAGCAGTGAACCGTCGTGTTCGTCGACAGTGACGACGATGTCGCAGAACCCCTGATGTAGCGCCAACGTGCTCTCGCGGGGCTCGATTTCGTGTATTTCAACTAACAGGCGCGGATAAACAAGCCGAAGTTCACGAACCGCAGTTATGAGGAGCGGCCGGACGGAACTGGCAAACCCACCGATGCGCAGCACACCGGCCACGCCATGCGCCTCATCGAGCAGTTCCGCCTCGATGGAGTCCAGATGGTCCCGCAGATCACGGGCCCGATCGACAAGCATTCGACCGGCCGGTGTCAGACGAAGAGTGCGCCCGGCCCGCTCCAGCAGCTGAACTCCGGTCTCGGCTTCGAGCACGGTGAACTGCTGGGAGACGGTCGACGGGCTCAGTAGTAGTTCCTCTGCGACCCCGCGCACCGTGCCCACCCGCTCGAACACGTCGAGCAGCCGGAGGCGCCATGGATTGAGTGTCATGCAGCACAGCATACTGTTCGATAAAACCGCACAACAGCGTCTAGATAGGCGCCTTTTCCGAACACCATCAACTCGCTAACCTGCTGCAATGACCGACTTTTTTTCTACTCCGGGCCAGGCGTCTTCTTCATTAAGGTCCACAACGTTCCGGGCCGACGCCGACAGGCATGTCCTCCGCTACGGCAGTGCTTTCGTCCCGGAGATCATCGACCATGCGGAAGGTAGCTTCGTCTACTCTGAATCCGGTCGGAAGATCCTCGACTTCACGTCTGGTCAGATGAGCGCAATCCTCGGACATTCCCATCCTGAAATTGTCGCAACCGTGCGACGCGAGGTGGCCCGGCTGGATCACCTCTACAGCGGGATGCTCTCCCGACCGGTGCTCGAGCTGTCGCGTCGCCTCGCTGAGTCTCTGCCGGAGCCGCTGGAGAAGACACTGCTGCTCTCCACCGGCGCGGAGGCGAACGAGGCCGCCATCCGTCTCGCCAAGCTCGTGACCGGCGGACACGAAATAGTCTCCTTCGCCCGCTCCTGGCACGGGATGACGCAGGGCGCGGTCGGAGCCACCTATAGCGCGGGACGCCGCGGATATGGGCCGGCCGCCCCCGGCAACTTCGCCATCCCGGCACCATTTGCGTATCGTCCGGACATTGTCGACGCGGACGGCAACCTGGACTGGCAGCATCAACTCGATCTCGCGTTCGCTCTCATTGACGCCCAATCCACGGGAGCGCTGGCCGCGTGCATAGTCGAGCCGATCCTCAGTTCCGGGGGAGTGATCGAACTGCCGCTCGGCTATCTCGCCTCACTGAAACTCAAGTGTGCAGAGAGGGAAATGCTCCTCATCCTTGACGAGGCACAAACCGGGCTCGGTCGCACCGGCACTATGTACGCATTCGAACGCGACGGAGTGGTGCCCGATATCCTCACGCTGTCTAAGACTCTCGGAGCCGGTCTGCCCCTTGCCGCAGTGATCACGTCGTCAGAGATCGAGCAGACCGCGTACGAGCGCGGGTTTCTCTTCTTCACCACCCACGTATCCGACCCTCTCGTCGCCGCGGTCGGATGCACCGTGCTCGATGTTCTCGAACGAGACAGCTTGGTCGAGCGAGCGGATCACCTGGGCAGAAAGCTTCGCGCCGGGCTGCTGCAGATTCAAAACCGACACCCCGTCGTTGGCGACGTGCGCGGACGTGGCCTGCTGCAGGGCCTCGAACTGTCACCCGAGAACAGCAGTGCGGGCCAACTCTCCGACGCTGACTCACTCGGGGCAGCGATCACGCGACAATGTTTCGATCTCGGCTTGCACATGAACATTGTCCAGCTCCCGGGTATCGGGGGCACTTTTCGGCTCGCCCCTCCGCTGACGAGCTCAGACCAAGAGATCGAGCTGGGCCTGGAGATTCTCGACCAAGCGATCGGCGAGAAAGCGCCGAGACCTTAGGGCAACCCTGGAGTGGGAGCATCCAATGCAGCCGGAACCCGGGCGCACCCAAAGGTGGCGTAATGAAGCGACCTGGGTTTGGTCCCGCCGCAGTGAGGCGGCTGTTCGAACGCCTCAGGAATTGAGCGCTGCAGTGGGCGGAGTCCGTGCGGCGCGGATGGCAGGGTAGAAGCCGGCGATTGCGCCGATGATGAGTGTCGCTCCGACGGCCACAGCGACAGTGACAGGCGGAAGGGCAAAGGGCCACCCGTTGATGAACGCCAAGAGGCTCGTCGCTGCTATGCCAAGCGCGCTTCCAAAGACACCGCCAAGGGCGGAGAGCAGAAGCGCCTCCGCCAGGAACTGGATGAGGATATGTCTGCGTGCTGCGCCGAGCGCCCTCCGGAGTCCGATCTCCCGGCGTCGCTCCAAGACAGAGATGATCATCGTGTTCGCCACTCCAATGCCTCCAACGAGGAGGGCGATAGATGCCAGGCCGAGGAGCAGCCCGCTGAAAGCGTCGTTGGCGGCGGTCTGTGCAGCGAGTGCGTCTGATGGTCGTGAGACGTCAACGTCACCGGGTGATTGCGGTGAGATTGTAGGGGCGAGCAGGGACCGGACTTGTCCGACGGCATCGCTCTCGGAACGTTGGTAGATGGTGGTTGGCGATCCGTGGTATTCGAAGAGTTGCTCGGCGACGTTGGCGCCGATGAGTGCTGCGGTGTCGAGTTCGGGGGCGAGCGCGGAGGGGGCCAGGATGCCGATAACGGTGAAGTACTTCCCGCCGATCCAGATCTGCGTTCCGGGCGAGACGACGCCGAGCCGGGACGCGGCGGTGTCGCCGAGGACGACGGTGGCGAAGTCGGAGGTTGCGGTGTTCAGCCAGTTTCCGGAGCGCAGCGTCGTCGAGGTCACACTGAGTAGGTCTAAATCGGCGACCATCGTCGTGAGACCGCCCGTGGCCGCGGGATCGGAAAGTGAACTGCGGTACACACTCACTGAGAGCCCCGAGGTGCTGCTCGCAGACTCGACCCCATCGATCAGGGCAACCTTTCCAAGCGCGTCGGAGGGCAGGGTGGTTTGCTGTCCGGTGATACTTTTGCCGGCGCTGGCGGTGAGCAGATTGGTGCCTAGCTGTGACAGCTGCTCGTTTAGTCGGGCCTGGCTCGAGGCGGAGATACCGACAACGGCGATCATTGCCGCGATGCCGATCGCGATTCCGAGCGCGGAGAGGACGGCTCGGGTAGGTCTGGCGCGTAGCCCTGTCGTTCCAAGACGCAGGATGTCGAGCGCCAGCAGACGGGAGCGTCGGGGGCTACGCGGTATCCCGGTGGCGGGCGATGGTTCAATTGTCGTGGTCACGTGTTTATCTCCTGGTTGGAGTCGCTGACGACCCGGCCGTCTCGGATCGCGATCCTGCGGGGAAGCTGGCCCGCGAGGTCGTTGTCATGGGTGATGACAACCACCGTGGTGCCCTGGGCATTGAGCTGGTGCAGAAGGTCGACGATTGCTGCTCCTGCGGCGCTGTCGAGGTTTCCGGTGGGTTCGTCGGCGAGCAGGAGCGGGGGATTGCCGACGATCGCGCGGGCGATGGCGACGCGCTGACGTTCGCCCCCGGAGAGTTGGTGGGGGCGGTGATCCCACCGGTGGTCGAGGCCGACACGGTGCAGAGCGGTCACAGCCTGCCTGCGGCGTTCGACACGCGGCTGGCCCGTATAAAGAAGACCGTCTGCAACGTTGTCGATGGCGGTGACGCCATCGGCGAGGTGAAATTGCTGAAAGACGAACCCGATTCGGTAGGCGCGCAGGGCGGAGAGAGCACGGTCGTCGAGATCGTTGATATTCAGGCCGTCTATGTGGGCGGTTCCCCCTGTGGGTCGATCGAGTGTGCCGATGAGGTTGAGCAGCGTGGATTTTCCCGACCCGCTCGGCCCGACGATCGCGACGAATTCGCCCGGGTAGATCTTTAGTGACACTCCGGCGCAGGCGAGGACGGGCGGCGTGCCGTATGCGCGCTGGACGTTGTCGAGTGAAATGACAGGCTTCATCGTTTCGGCACCACTACTCGTAGTCCTTCTGTCACATCGGATCCGGAGATCTCTACCCGACCACCCGCAAACAGTCCTGTTCTGACGGGGACCTGACGAGTTGTGTCGTCCTTATCAACGACTTCAATGCCGAATTGGTTTGGGGTGATGGCCAGTAGGGCGCCCACGGGGACCGATAGCACGTTCTTGCGAAGCTCGCTCGGTATATCGACGGTGACGGTTGCTTCTTGGAGGGCTGAAGAGGCGGCCGGGTCGTTCAATGTGATCACTGTAGGGATTACGGTCTGTTTTCCGCCAGTGTCACCCTCGATCTCAGTCGGGGTCCCAACGGACACGATCTTTCCAGTTGTTTTCTTGCCTCCAGGGAGGCGGACGACGACTGCGGCATCGAGGACAGCGAGTTGTTGGTCGGAGAGGCTCAGGTTGACGTCGACGATTTGAGTCGTTCCCGATGCCATGAATAGCTTCGCACCGGCGCTGACCAGGTCTCCGACGTTCGCGGTTACAGATCCGATACGCAAGTCGCCCGGTGTGAACACGATGGAACCGAAGGGCAACTCGCCCGTGCGGCTGATGCCGTTGGACTTCTGCCAGTCCATGGTTGCCTTGGCAGTGGCCCAACTGAAATGTTCGTCGGGTTCACCGGTGAAGAATCCGAGTTCGCTCAATGCCTGCTCCAGTTGCTTCACGTCTGATCCGTCGTTCATCCCGCTGGCGAAACTTCGCCAGGCGGGGGTGTCGCCGCGTAGGAGGAAGACGGGTGAATCGTCAATCGTGTACAAACGATCACCAGGGGACAACGAGGCGCCGGAACTGGGTAGCGCAGTTACCGTTCCCGAGAGTCCGGATTGAATCCCGCGCGAGCCTTTGTAGCGAAGTGTTCCCGATGCTGTGGTGTTTCCCTCGAGGTCTCCGCGCCTTGTGGTGTCGGTGGCGATCTGTGGTGGCTTCACTCCATGCGCCTCGATTCCGAGTGCTCGGGTTGAGGCGACCCATACTCCAGCACCCATCCCGCCAATGACTATTGCCGCTGCGACGATTCCGAGAACGAGTCGACGTCGGGATAGCTTCCGTATCGGCTGGGAGCGGGTCGTGTCGGGCGACGGCGATTTTCGGTTGCTGTTGATTTCCTGGTGCTCGGTCACTGGGTAACACTCTTTCCCGCAGTGGCGCATTTCTTGAGAACGCCTTGGTCGGCATCCATTGGGAGGCTCAATGATTCGCCAGCTGCGGGGTCCGGGACGTCGATTCCGTTGTCGCGGAAGCACTGTGCAACCTTGAGGAAGATCTCATGCTGTTCGGCATCGGAAGGGATTCCCTTGCCATCCGGGCCGGCGGGTGGTGCTCCGAGATCTACCTGGCAGGCCTTAGCAGATTCGAGGTAATGGTCGCCGGAACCCGCCGAAATTTGCCCGCCCTTGCCCGGATCGGGCATGTCGATTCCTTTGCCTCGCATGCACTCAGCGAATGCAAGTTGGTATTCCGCGTTGCTTGAGAACGAAGGCGAGTTCTCGGGACTTTTATTGGTGGGTTTGCTGGTGCTGCAACCAGCCAGGCTTGCGCCTACGAAAGCGAGCGACAGCAGGGTTGCGGTCAATTTGAGGTTCCGGCTCAAGAGCTTCATGAGGAGTCCTTTAGGATGAGGCCGCGGTCTCTCCGTCGGCGCTAGGCCAGTAGAGCAGAAGGCCTGTTCCCAAAGCGTTCAGGTATTCCTTTACGTCTTCATTACACCCGATGTGCTTGTCTGTTATGAGTTCGCGACCAGACGAAAGAGTGTGACAGTGCGTGTCTTAATAGCTGAGGATGATCCATATCTTGCCGATGCGATTCGAGTTGGCTTGAGGCGTGAGACGATCGCTGCTGACGTGGTCCATGACGGCGTAGCTGCACTGGAAGCAGTCGCGGGTGAGAGCTACGAAGTGGTTATTCTGGATCGTGACCTGCCCGGCGTGCATGGTGATGAGGTGTGTGCCACCCTGGCGAGGGACCACCCCGTCGTGCGCGTCTTGATGCTCACCGCTGCTCGCACACTGAATGATAAAGTGACTGGCTTCGAACTCGGCGCGGACGATTACCTGTCCAAACCCTTCGAGTTTCCCGAGCTTGTCGCCCGACTACGCGCGCTGGAACGCCGCAGCCAACCGGCCAGCCCTCCCGTGCTCGACGCGGATGGCATTCGCCTTGACGCGTTCCGACGAGAGGTCTACCGCTACGGCCGACTCATCCGCCTCAGCCCGAAGGAGTTCGCCGTGCTCCAGACTCTCATGAAAGCTGACGGCGGGGTTCTTGGAGCGCAAACTCTGCTCGAACAAGCTTGGGACGCCAACTCCGACCCGTTCACCAACACCGTTCGGGTGACCGTCTCCAACCTCCGCAAACGCCTCGGCCAACCCTGGGTGATCCAGACCGTACCCGGCATCGGCTACCGATTCGGCGCGATCGGATGAATTCAGAAGCACGCCCGCGGCATCCGCGCAGGCGCGTACTTACGATCCGAGCGCGCCTCTGCCTCTCCTATGCCGCCCTGGTGGCTGGATGCGGCGCCGTTCTCATCACGCTCGTGTACCTCTACATGCGGTACGTGCCCCGTTACGATCTGCCCACCGCACCCGCGACGGAACTTGATCCCTCCAAAGTCCCTGGCACTGTCCATGTGCAGCCCGCCAACCCGTTCCAGATCAGAACCATCGACGACTTTCTGGCGAACCTGCTGATCGCCTCGCTGATCGCACTGGGGGTGATGACTATCCTCGGTGGCGTCCTTGGTTGGCTCATGGCCCGCCGAATCATCAAACCGCTCGCAGCGATCAACGCCGCAGCCAAGCGCGCCGCCACCGGGACGCTTCATCACCGCCTGGAGATGGCCGGTCCCCACGATGAGATCCGGGACCTGTCCGCGACCATCGATCGTATGCTCGCCTCACTGGAGCGCTCTTTCGAGTCGCAGCAACGCTTTGCCGCCAACGCCTCCCACGAACTTCGCAGCCCACTTACGACTGTAAAAACGATGATCGACGTCACACTCGCGGACCCGGATGCCGACTCCATTGAACTTCGATCCCTCGCCGAACGAGTGCGCGACGTCAACCAATCCAACATCGACACCGTCGAAGCCCTCCTCGACCTCTCCAACGCAAGCGATAACGCACCCGAGCCTGAACGCGTCGACTTGACCGCTCTCCTCGACGAGGTCACAGCAGAACTCGCGCCCGAGATTGTGGACGGCGGCCTTGCATTAACGACTCGGACGTTTGGTGACTGGGCGTTCGGTAATCCTGTCCTACTCCGTCAGGCCGTCTCAAACCTCCTTCGCAACGCCATCCGCCACAATTACCCCGGTGGTCAGATCACCATCGAAACGTCAATGACCCCGACCATGACCCGTATCACTTTCGCAAACACTGGTGCCACCATCTCGCAGGACAGTATCGCGCAGCTCACCGAGCTCTTCGCCCGAGCACATGGCCGAATAGTCACCCGCGGAAGCGGCCACGGTCTCGGTCTTGCGATCGTACACACGATCGCGCGTGCACACGACGGATCGCTCTCTCTTGTGCCGCGATCCGATGGCGGGTTGACGGTGCACCTCGACCTCCCAACGCAGCGTGAACCTCTCCAGCGAGGCTCTTCTCTGGCCCCTGGAGACCTCTGGGCTGACCATAAAAGCACTCGTCTTCGATGACACCCGACCTGCAAAAAACGGCGATCTGAATCGGCCTGACTTTCGTTCCTAGCGAGAGCCTTATCCGGCGGGTGCCGGTTGGGCGGATTCTTTGTCTGCGTAGTATGCGTTCTCGACCTCGGTCGGGGTTCGCATGTCGAGCTCTGCGTGGAGTCGCTGGTTGTTCCACCACCACACGTATTCGAGGGTGGCGAGCTCGACCTGTTCGACTGTGCGCCACGGACCCTGCTGGCGGATCAGCTCCGTCTTGTAGAGGTTGTTGACGGCCTCTGCCATCTCATTGTCATAGCTGTCGCCGACAGTTCCGGTGGAGGGCACCGCGCCGAGTTCGACGATGCGATCGGTTCAGACCATCGCAATATAGTTCGCGAGTTCAACCGGTCGGAGTGACACGTAACCCCGGTGAGGTCTCCGCCTGCGTCCCACGCCGCCATATCGAGAGCCTGCATGGGCAGGATTTCGGCCCGCAGTGTCGCTGCGACGTTCCAGCCGACAATGCGACGCGAGTAGACATCAGTGACGAACGCGACATAGGCAAACCCTGACCACGTTGCGACATAGACCACGTCGCAGACCCAGAGTCGCCGCGGACCGGCGGCGGTGAAGCGGCGGTTGACGAGGTCCTTCGGCCGCTGCAGCGCGGGGCCGGACTTCGTCGTGAACACCTTCTTCGACTTGCGCACCCCGCGAACGCCGGCATCCCGCATGAGTCGCTCGACCTGGTCTCGACCGATCGCCCACCCTTGCCTGCGCATCAAGGCATGCATCTTCCGGCGCCCCTAGACGCCGTAGTTCTCCGCATGAAGACGAACGATCTCGGGCACCAGGAGATTGTCACGCAGCTGCCGCGCGGACGGCGTCCTGCCCGCAGCAGCGCGATAGCCGCGTGAGGTCAGGAATCCTCTCACTGCCGGGCGCAGGACCTGGCAGATGAGCTAGACCGGCGAAACGATCCCGGTGCTCGTTGATGAACCGGATCATCTCGTCGAGGGGCGGTCGAGCTCCTTCGCGAAAAACACGCTCGCGGCCTTCAAAATCTCGTTGGCCTTCCGCAGCTCGGCGTTCTCCCGCTGCAACCGTTTGATCTCCACGGCCGCCTCCGTGGTCACTCCGGACCGTTTGCCATGGCCAACCTCGTAGCGGCGCTGCCAAAGCCGCAACGTCTCCGGGCTCATCCCGAGCATTCCCGCGACGTGACGGATCGCGGTCATCAAATTCGGGTGCTCCGGCCGAGCCTCCGCGAGCATCCGCAGCGCCCGCTCACGCATCTCCGGTAAATACTCCCTGTTCATGATGTTCCATCCTTACTTCAAGAACGGAACGAAAGTCAGGCCGATTCAATACTGCCGGAAATTGAGGCCACGCGAACACTGCGAAATTCACTTGTCAATTTGGACGCTTTTGCCGAAGCGGACCATCGGCTACGGACGGCGAGCAACCGAGATCCTGCATAGCCTCGAGTAGTAGCTTGGGGCCTTCTGATGGGTCAGGGAAGCGGGGCAATTTCACATGAATGTCAACGGCAATGGCAAGAGAGCGGGGGTTGGTCGTTTGAATGTCAGGGCGGTTTCCGAGTCCACAGAGAACACAGTCGGCAGGACGCTGAACGATGCGGGTGCCGCGGTGAAGCTCACTCCTCTGGAATGGCGGCTAACGGCTGACGGAGCGACCTATTTCGAGGGGCAGTACCCCGGCGGGCGCAGCGACCCGAGTGCCGTCACGGCCTGTTCTGATTGGGCTATCGCGCTCGGGCTGAGCGAAGACGACTTCAGCTCATCCGATTCGTACCGTCTGTGGAGCGGCGAGGTCGGGGCGTGGGGCGTCTCGCTCTTTGCCGTCTCTGACGAGGCGCTCTACCGAGCCGAGTTCCCAGACCATTTCCCGAGGCCCGAGGCCCAGTAGAAGGGGGAGCCCTCAGGGTGATCCGGGATCGCGAGGACGACCTTCCCGCGAAGGAAATGGAACGGCCAGTCTCGAGTCGCGGTGAATTTTGATCGTCATCTCTGTCGGACCCGTTCAACCTCCGCGCATCAACACACCCAAAACGACGAATTCAACAATCGATCGGCGAATCATGACAGCCAGATATGCAGGACCAGAATCACAAGAGCCGAACCGGGACAGGGTGACACACTGGGCGGGTCACGTCGCTGGTTTCTTGCATTTCGGCATCCCGTTCGATTCGACTTCGATCGACGAGGAGGAGTGTTTTCCCATTGAGTCGCCCGCGTCGTCCGACGATGGAATAGTCACTGCGCGGGTTGCTCTCATGGGAATCGGTGTCGATCTCTTCTCAAACCTCCTCGAGTCGGATGGCGCTCTTCCGGCGGAGAGACCCGTCCGCGAGTCCATTTTGAGTTGGCGAGCAGACCTCGTTAATGAAGCCAATTGCTATCGGAGAGACCTGGTGAGAGCTGGCGGTCGAGTCGCGGGTGAGGCTGAATGGGCGTACTCCTTCGTGCTGAGCAAAGTCGGCCATCCGCATTCTGCTGCTGATCTACCACAATGCTCTTGACTAGAACCCCTAGGTTAATTTAGGGTAGACCTAGGAAAGGGAGGGAGGAACGATGGCACGTGCGGGACTTACTTCGACTCGCATCATCTCTGCCGCAGCAGACCTGGCCGACACGGTCGGATTCGACAAGGTGTCCATGTCCGCCGTCGCTCGGCTTTTCGACGTCAAGGACGCCAGCCTCTACGCCCACGTGCGAAGTCTGCACGAACTACGTTCCGGGATAGCAGTTCTTTCGTTGGCGGAACTAGCCGATCAGGTGAGTGCGGCGCTTGCGGGGCGAGCCGGACGTGACGCCCTGGTCGCTTTTGCCAACGCGTACCGCTTTTATGCGATGAATCATCCCGGGCGCTACGCGTCCACCCAGATGAGTCTGGATCCTGATGTTGCCGAGCAGAGCGCCGCTCGCCGCCATGCAGACATGACGCGAGCCATCCTGCGTGGATACACATTGAGCGAGCCTGCCGAGACGGACGCAGTGCGGATGCTGCACGCTACCTTCCACGGCTATGTCCTGCTGGAACGAGGCGGCGCCTTCAGCCACGGCTCCCGCTCCACCACCGCTTCGTGGGATAGCGCCCTGAGTGCGCTTCACTTCACGCTCAGTCACTGGCCACTTAGCTGACATCCGCTTACTACCCAGAAAGGACCCATTGTGAAACAGCTCACCGCTGCTGACGTGCGCGCATCCTTCGTCAATACGTCCCTTCGAGAACGGAAGGCTGTCACGCTTTCGCCCGAATTCGACGCACTCAGCTGGTCAGACCTCGACTACCTGGGATGGATCGATCCCAAGCTCCCCACCATCGGGTACGTCGTCACCGACCTCGACGAAGGCGTGACCGGGATCATGCTTCGGCAGTCCGAAGGTCGCACCCGCTCTCGCCCGCAATGCTCGTGGTGCGAGGACGTCACCCTCCCTAACGACGTGCACTACTTCACCGCTCGACGAGCAGGGCCCGCAGGACGAGCGGGCAACACGGTGGCAACGCTGGTCTGCGCCAACTTCGAGTGCTCCGCCAATGTGCGCAAGCTCCCTCCGCTGGCCTACACCGGCTTCGATCGGGAAGCGGCGCGACTCAAGCGAATCGAGTCGCTGGGACTGCGTTCGAAGAGATTCGTCGCGGACCTTCGCCACACCGCCTGACCTGTAAATAGGTGCCATCCGGGCACCGCTCCGTCCCAGGTCGGGATCACCACATCCCCTCGCCGTCCCAGGCACTCACTGCTGCCGGGCACGGCGATCCTTCTGCTGTACCCGCGTGAACTCATCGAGAAAGTCCAACGACCATGACAATGACAGACCGGCCGGTGCGGCAACGCGCCACTCATCCCAACTTGGTGGTGGGCTCCCTTGCTCTAGCGGGAGTGAGTGCATCGTTCATGCAGACGATCCTCATCCCCATCCAGCCCCAGCTGCCCCGGCTGCTGCAAGCTTCCGGCCAGGACACCGCCTGGGTCATCACCGCCACCCTCGTGGCCGCCGCGATCAGCGCGCCGATCGCCGGGCGCCTGGGAGACATGTACGGAAAACGACGGATCGCCATGGTCCTGCTCGTACTCCAGCTGTTCGGAGCCATCCTGGCGGCCCTGTCTGACACCCTCGCCCCGATGATCATCGCCCGGGTGCTCCAGGGCGTCGCCGCGGGCGTCATCCCCCTCGGAATCGCCATGCTGCGCGATGTCCTGCCCGTACAACGACTCGGATCAGCCATCGCTCTTGTCAGCGCGACCCTCGGAGTCGGCGGAGCGCTCGGTCTTCCCGTCAGCGCCCTCGTCGCTGACAATTTCGACTGGCATTCGCTGTTTTGGATCGCCACAGCACTCACTGTGGCCTGCCTCGTTCTCTACGCCACTGTGGTGCCCGGGAGCACGCTCCGTACGCCCGGTCGGCTCGATTTCGTCGGAATAGCCGGTCTCACGGTTGGGCTGGTCGGCACTCTGATCGCCGTGTCCCGCGGCGGCCAATGGGGCTGGGGCGACCCCCGAACGCTCACCCTTCTCGTCGGGGGAATAGTCGTCCTCATCGCCTGGGGGATGTTCGAGCTCCGCGTCGACGATCCGCTCGTCGACCTGCGAGTGAGCGCCCGCAGACCCGTATTGCTCACCAACCTCGCTTCTGTGGCGATGGGATTCGCGCTCTTCGCTGCGAATATCGTCTTCCCACAGTTGCTGGAACTCCCGCCCGGTAGCGGAGTTGGACTGGGGCTCTCCCTGGTCGGCGCGGCCCTCGTGCTCGCTCCCTCGGGCCTGGCGATGATGGCGATGTCACCGGTGTCCGGTCGCATCCAGCGGGCGAAGGGCCCGAAAACGCTCCTGATCGCCGGTGCATTCGTCATCGCGCTCAGCTACGGAGGCGCCCTGGTTTTCCACGCCGCCTTCTGGCAGATCCTGATCGTCAACACCCTTCTCGGCGTCGGAATCGGTCTTGGCTACGCCGCGATGCCGGCGCTGATCCTGCAGGCCGTTCCCCCGAGCGAAAGCGGTGCCGCCAACGGACTCAATGCACTCATGCGGTCCTTGGGAACCAGCATCGCCGCCGCAGTGGTCGGGGCCGTGCTCGCGCAGTCCGCCGCGAGCAGTGGCAGCACTTCGGGCCCGAGCGAGACAGGATTCATGCTCGCCCTGGCCCTCGGCCTCGCCGCGGCGCTGGTCTGCGTGATCTTCGCCGCCTTCATTCCACGGCCAAGGACTCCGCGGGACGGCCAGGTATCGAAGAGCTCCGCCAGTTCGACAGGAGCTGCTGCCCGCTAGTAGAGCTGCCGGACAACGATGCCTGTGACGACAAGTCGATTCTGAAGTCTTCCCGGCATCGCGCTCGAGGAGTGCGGATTCCAAGTTTGACATCCTCGACAATGCTCAGGCAGAGCTTGACCCTGCCCCGAGGTCGTGGTCTCTAGTGGTACTTACGGGTCCGAGCCACTGCTCGAATCCCCGGCTGAATAAAGGCTCACCGCGCTTTTGTCGCCCCGGCGTCGCCGCCTACACAAGGAGATCAGAATGTCCATCAACCCTTTCGGCTGGCTTCAAGACCTCGTCGGCGAGCTTCCGGAGCTGGTTCAGCCGCTCCTTGTCGCCGTCGTCGGCGCAATTCCGTTCATCGATGAAGCTGCATCCGGGCTGGGGATAGTCGCAGGCATGCATCCAGTAGTCGCCTTCACGGCCAATGTCGTCGGCAGCACTCTCGCGGTCGTGCTAGTCGTACTTCTCGGTTCGCGGGTGCGAGAGGCAGTCGTTCTACGTCGCGCGCGTCGCGGCGTTCCGGTCCAAGAGCCGAAGTTGCTGTCAGTGGGATCGAAATCGGGCGCGACCAATCAGGACCATCTGGCCGTCGCGTCGGATGCGGCACGGCAGCACGCGGCAGCGGATAAGGAATCAAAGGGCACGAAGCGACTGGCCGGGTGGCTGACCCGATATGGCGTCCCCGGGGCCAGCGTGCTTGCCCCGCTCGCGGTTCCGTTTGCTTTCACGGCGCTGTTCTTTATCGGAGCCGGTGTCAGCAAGGGGTGGGTCATCCTGTGGCAGACGGTCGCCATCGTGGTCTGGGCAGCGGCGGTCACTGTGTCAGCGACAGCTGCCGTCGCCGTGCTCGGCTACTGAACTAAGGGCATGGTGGCGCGACAGCAACTTGACCATGCCCCAAGGCCATGGTCTTGACTCAGGGGTGTCGGCCGATCCGCCGACTAATGGAAAGGAGCGGATGTGGCCTGGAGTACCAGCCAGCTGGCGCAACTCGCCGGCACTACCGTCAAAGCGGTACGGCACTATCACAAGGTCGGTCTTCTCGACGAGCCCGCGCGAAGGACGAACGGGTACAAGCAGTATCAGGTCTCACACCTGCTGCGGCTGCTGCAGATCTCCCGACTTGCGGAGCTTGGGGTCTCGCTCGCCGAGATTGCTTCCTTGGGCCGGGCGGACACAGAACCCGACGAGGCGATCCGTGTGCTGGATGCCGAACTGGCGGTCACCGTCGAACGGTTGCAGCGAATTCGCATGGAGCTCGCCCTCATCTTGCGCCATCGCTCACCAGCGGAATTGCCCGCTGGATTCAGTGAAATCGCGAGCAACCTGTCTGATGCCGACCGTTCGCTGGTAATGATTTACTCTCGGGTGTTCGACGAATCCGCCATGGACGAGCTTCGCCAGGCGATCAAACACGAGCCCCGCAGCAGTGCCGATGATGAATTCGAGGCGCTCGCCTCCGAGGCTAACCGGGAAACCCGGCAGCGACTGGGCGAACTCCTTGCTCCGGCGATCACTCGGCAGATCGAGCGATCGCCCTGGCTGCGAAACCCTGCGTCGAAGGCTCGTCGGGGTGGCTTGGACGTCGAGACCACCGTTGTTGCCGCGATGCAGGACCTTTACAACCCGGCCCAGCTCGAAGTGTTGTATCGCGCTCACCTCGTCAGCACCGGAGACTCCGAGAAGCTCGATGCCCTCGAAGCGGCGCTGGATGCTGCGGCAGCGACGGCTCGGGACGACTGATCTCCTCGGGGAGTCAGGGCACGAGGCGGTGACGCCACGCCCAGGCGGCGATCTCTACTCGGTTGCGAACTCCGAGCTTGACGCTGATGCTCCGGGCATGATTCTTGATCGTGGTTATCGCAACGAAGAGGTCTGCGGCAATTGCTTCATTGGTCTGTCCCTGGGCGATCGATCTCACCACATCCAGTTCTCGGGGTGACAAGTCGTGACGGACCGGCGTGGGGGAGAGCGAGTCGGCGATCTCGTCGAGCAAGCGCACGGTGATCGACGGTGACACGAGGGCGTCGCCGTTTGCGGCGGCGCGCACAGCTTCCACGAGGAGTCGCGGACCGGCGTCTTTCAAGAGGAAACCGGATGCTCCCGCCCGCAATGCGCCGCGCAGGTACTCGTCGGTATCGAACGTCGTCACGACGACAACCCGCGCAGAAGGGACTGCTGAGGGTTGAGGTGACTCGAGTAACCGAAACCCTCAGCAGTCCCGGCGACGGTGCTGATGGAAGCGGTGACGATGAGACCGGCCAGGGGAGGGTTCGCTGCCGAGACTGCAGGCAAGAGAAGGAGCGCGGTGAGGGAGCCGGTGTTGCTCACGAGTAGGGGATTCAGCCCCAGTTTCCACCCACGGGTGAATGTGATCACCGCGACGAACCCGGAGAACACGATAAGCGCGGGAACCGACCACGGCCAGGGCCACACACCCTCCGACGACACGTCAAGCGCTAGGAGGAACGCAGGCACGCAAAACAGGCCGATGGCGAGGCGAGGGCGAGCGAGGCTGACGATCGATGCGCTGCAAAGGGACGCACCGAGCGCCAGTGCCACCGGCAGTGGCGTGCCGTAGATCACGGTCTGGATGGGAACCAGAATGGCGAAGAGGGCGGCGAAAGTAATCGACAGGAGAGTCAGGACGGCCATCCTCGTCTTCACTGTGCGCGCCCCGTTCCCGCTCATCCGGCCAACGAACGTTCATGCTGAAATTCGGTCGACTCGATCGTGTGAGAATCGGCGACCGACCGGGTGAGCACCCGGCGCCGGCGGAACGCCATCACACGATCGATGACTACGCCGATCAGGAAAGCCAAGACGATGCCCAGAATCGAGCTGAGGAAGGGCTGATCCTGTAGCCAGCGGCCGGCGAGCAGTCCGATGCCCACGCTGTACACCGACCAAATGATCCCGGCGATCGCGCTGAGCGGGAGGAATCGGCGCCACGAGTACCCGAGCGCTCCAGCCGACATGTTCACTGCGACTCGTCCAACGGGGATGAAGCGGGCTCCGAGGATCAGGCCGGCACCACTGCGCTGCAGCCTGCCCTGTGCCCGCTCGAAGATCGCCCGGGCACGAGGCCGACGCATCCATCGAAAGCGCGTAATTCCCACAGCGCGTCCGATGGCATAGGCGACGTTGTCGCCGATCATCGCACCGACCGCAGCGATCAGGCACAGCACCAGCAGATTTGTACCGCCGGGGGACGCCGCCGCCGCAGCTGCGGCGATGAGCACGGTCTCACTGGGGATCGGGGGAAAGAAGCCATCGATCACGGCAATCGCGAACATGACGAGGTAGAGCCACGGGGAGACCGCGGCCTGAAGGATGAAATCGTTGATGATGTTCATGCCCTCGACGTTACGAATGGGCACCCGGTCCACACATACCTCTGGGGCATCCAGCACCCCCCACCACCGAGGGCTATCTGGTCAACTCCGGCGAGTTCATCCGAGGTCATCTCCGCGAGGTCGCCAACCTGCGCCCTGCCGCCTCTCGATTCGACCGACACCCGCTGGGCGTGGCTGCGCACCAATCTGGACAAGCTGTCTCCTCGGGCGATGAGCTCCTCGGCAAGCAGGCCGCCGATGCGGCCAGAGATACCGATGATGAAAATGTTCACTGCGGTTGATTCATGCCGTCGTGGTGTCAGCGACTCAGCCGACGATGGCGGTGACTTCTGCTTCGATCAGGATTCCCTCCTCGAACAGGATCTCGACGCCGATCAGCGCCGCCGGGAAGCTCGGCACATCGAACTCCCGCGACGCTTGGTCGATCCCTTCCTGGAAAGCCGCGTACATCTCTTTCTTCCAGCCGGCGGCATACCAGGTGATCCGAACCACATCGTGAAAGGTCGCATCCGCTGCGGCGAGCGACTTGGCGATATTTCGGTGCACCTGGGCCACCTGCCCGGCGAGATCACCCGGTGCCACGAGCTCGCCGTTCTCGTCCCACGAGACCTGGCCGGCGAGATACACCTGGCGGGTCCCCGTCGCGACAGCGACGTGGTGGTACAGCGGAATTCGGACGTGGCCGTCCGGATTGATGAGTGAGACAGTCACAGTATTTCCTTATCCAGTGGTGAAGCGGGGTCGCGAGCTCTGCTCACGGAAGAACGGTGTTCGCGCCGCATTGATCACGGTGTCGCGCCTAGTGCCGCCACCGCTTCTTTGGCGGCGGCAGCGATGAGGGCGTCGTCGTACTTCGCGTCCTCGGTCGATTTGCTGGACATCACAGCGAGGACGATCGGCGCCCCAGCGCTGGGCCAAACAATGGCGATGTCGTTGCGTGTTCCATAGCCGCCGCTGCCGGTCTTGTCCCCGACGGTCCAGTCAGAGGGCACGCCGGCGCGGATCAGGTTCGCACCCGTGGTGTTGCCTCGAAGCCACTCTGTCAAAATCGCTCGCTTGGCTTTCGGCAACGCGCTTCCTAGAGCGAATTTACGCAGATCGGAACCGATGGCTCGTGGAGTTGTGGTGTCTCGAGGGTCACCGGGGGTGGCTTCGTTGAGTTCGGGTTCGACGCGGGCGACCAGTGTGGTTCGGTCGCCGATCTCGATCAGCGTCTTTCCGAGGGCTGCGGGTCCACCGAGTTGGCGGAACATCAGGTTTGCGGCGGTGTTGTCGGAGTACTGCAGCGCCGCTGCGATCACGTTGCGAAGCGGCATCCCCGTCTCAACGTGCTTTTCGGTGATGGGCGAATAGGCGACCAGATCCGCCTGGGTGTATCGAACCACCTGGTCGAGATCTTCGAGGTTGCTCTCCCTGAGAATTGCTCCCGCAGAGAGCACCTTGTGGGTCGACGCATAGGCGAATCGTTCGTCTGCCCGGAACCTGACTGTGTTGCCCGAGCCGGTGTCGATAGCGAAGACGCCGAGACGGGCGTCGTAGTGTTCCTCCAGGTCTTTGAATGCCGCCGAAGTGGCTTCGACTGTCGCCGGCGTGGTGGTACGTGATGCGCTGCTCAGCGCAGACGAGAGACTTGTTGCCTCGGGGGTGGCGGATGAGCAGCCCGACAGCATCGCAGCGGTCGCAACAAGACCGATGATGGCCAGCATGGGTTTTGAAGGGTGCACGGTGTGATGTCCTCTTTTGATGGGAATCCTCCCCAGCTCGTGCGGGGGCAGGTGGGTAGCGCGGTGACTGGGCTAGTAGAAACCATGCCCTCGGGGCAGGGTCAAGCGATGTGGTCAGAGCCAGCCGCGGTCGTGGGCGTGACGAGCGGCATCGTGCCGCGTCGCAGTGCTGATTTTTTGCATACTGCTGGACAGGTAGTTGCGAACTGTGCCTGATGCCAGATGAAGTCTCTTGGCGATGTCCTTGACCGAGTAGCCTTCGCGCGCCTCCCGGAGGACATCGAGTTCGCGGTCGGTGAGGGGACAGTCGTCCACGACCGATGCTTCGAGAACGTCGTGGGCAATCCAACGTCGCCCACCGTGCAGCTGGATGATGACTTCGGCAATGTCCTCAGGATCGGCTGATTTACTCATGAATCCACGAATACCGAGCTTGAGTGCCCGTCGAAGTACGCCCGGCCGGGCGTGGCGCGTGAGCATGAGCACGGCTTGGTTCGGCAAAACCCGAAGGATTGCCTCGGCGGCGGCGAGCCCGTCCATGCGCGGCATCTCGAGGTCGATGACGAGAACGTCGGGATGCAGACGCAGTGCTGCCTCGACGGCCGCAACTCCATTTTCCGCTTCCTCGACGACGTCGATCGTCCCCCCGAGGGGGAGCAGAGCGGCTAGTGCTGCTCGTAGCAGTTGCTCATCGTCGGCGAGCACGACGCGGATCCGTTTCTCTGTCATCGGTGCGCGTCCTCGTCGGGGAGGGTGCGAAGTGTTGCCGAGTCGTTGTTGTCATTGGTGCCGAGAGTGGCCGAAACGGCAAAGCGCCCCGGGGCCGTATCAATACGCAGCTCGCCGCCCGCGAGCTCGATGCGTTCGCGCAGTCGAGCGAGCCCCCGCAGCTTGGGTTCGGTTCCTTCCGTTACGCCATCATTCGACACCTGGACGTGTGTCGGTGATACCACAATCGAAACGCAGCTGGGATGAGCATGTCGCAGCAGATTGGTTGTGGCCTCACGCAGCACGTGCGCCAGAAGCGGATGAGAGATCACTATTCGCCCGCCTTCTTGCCTCACCTCCACTTCGATTCCGGCCGCCTCGCACAGTCGCCGTGCGTTCTCCAGTTCCGCTGAGAACTTCATTTCGTGTCGGGCGTAGGCAAGCTCTCGCGTTTTCCCGATCGTGTCATCCACAAGGTGGCGGATCTCTTCAAGCTCGGCACTTGCACGGTGTGGGTCATTATCGACCAGCCGCTGAGCGAGCGCCGTCTTCAGCTTGATGACGTGCAGTGTGTGCCCCTGGATGTCGTGCAGGTCGCCAGCGAACCGCATCCGTTCCCGAGCGACTGCGAGTTCCGCTTCCGTTTCCTTGGCGCGCTCGAGGCGGCGCACCAGCTGCCATGATCGTTCACTCACCGCTACGACGCCGGAGATGAAGAGGGTGCCAGCGAGCGGCAGCACAATGTAGGAATCCACCTGCGACCAGGAGGCTTGCCGCGGCACGAGGACGGCGGCGCCCAGCACGCCTGCTCCGAGCGAGAAAACGATCGTCAAGAGCAGTCGGTGATTCTGAAACCGGGCTATCAGCAGCGCTCCCACGAGGGAGAACGGCACGAACCCGAGCGGGCCCGTCACGGTCAGGGCGCCAAGGAGCCAGGCGGCACCGGTGAAGGCAAAGCTGATCATGACGATGGGCGGATATCCGTCAAGACTCCAACTTCGCAGCACGCCCAGCGCCAGGAGGAGTCCGGCCGCGACGATCACTCCCTCCAGCCAGGAATCCGCGGTCAGGAAGACACCGATGATGCACAGCGGAGCGATCGCGACGATCGCTGTGAGCATCGCGATCCGCCGCATGCGGCGGGACATAGCCGCTTCCTCAGGAGCATGCTTACTGGAGATCACTTCGGCTCCCTGTTGTCTGCGCTGTTCTCTGGCGCTTGAGCGCCTTCATGACGAATGCCTTCGCGATCAGCGCGGCCACGACGAGCCCTAGAGCCACAAACTGCAAGCCCTCGTGCTTCGTGAAGATCACGGCGATGGTAGCGGGCAAGGATGTGAAGAGCCCAGTGCCGTTCCGTATCCCGAAGTAGGCCAGGAAGACCGCGGCACCCAGGGCGACGACGCCGTTCAACGCGAGATTGAGAAGTTTCATAAGCACTAACACTCGCCGCCGCCCGACATCGCCGGTAGTGACACAGTGTCATGGATCCCGGTGACACGGCGGCACTGCAGCGCAAGTGCGTGCTCGAGTGCAATGGGATGCATGACAGAACACCACTCGCGGAAGCGAACAATTCAGGCATCGGTCGCGCTGACAGTCGTGTCGCTGACCGTACTGCTCTCGGGATGCACGGTGGCAGAAGCATCCCACGCTGCACGCGACGGTATTGGGGGCCTCGCACCGTTCACGACGGATGCCAGCGACAGCACCCCAGGGACTGGAGCGCTCGCGAGCCCGACAACGGCGGTGCCCGCAGCATCCATAGTGCGCGCAGCCGCCGGAATCACGAATTCTACGAATCCCCGAGTGCCGGAGGGTGCGGCGTGGTCGCAGGAGTATTTCCCGTCCGCCGATAACACCAAGACTGAGTTACACGCCGATGTGCTCCTGCCGGAAGAACTGCCCGAGGGTGCAAAAGTCACCCCCATCGTCTCTGTCGGCCCGTACTTCAGCCATATCGGGCAAATCAGTCCGGAACTCCACGAGCAAGCCGGGCCATCCAAGCGGTTCACGGATCTGATAACCGAGGGCAAGGCGCTGGAGCGCGGTTATGCGGTCATTCTTGTGGACGGCCGCGGGTTCGGGGGCTCCACGGGGTGCCAGGATGCGGGCGGACCCGGTGAACGGGCCGACGTGAAGGCGGCCATCGAATGGGCGGCCGCGCAGCCGTGGTCTACCGGCAAGGTCGGCATGTTCGGCAAGTCTTACGACGCGCTCACCGGCCTCATCGGAAACGATCTGCAGCTCGAGCAACTCGGCGCAGTCGTGGCACAGGAGCCCATCTGGGACATGGAACGCAACTTCTGGTCGGGCGGCATTCCCCGCGCGACGACTGTCAGCATCGGCACTGTCTATGCTGGCTCGGCATGGCTGCCGGGAATGCCCGATGACGACGCGCACTACAAGGCAAACGCCGCTCTCATCGACCCAGCGTGTCGCTTGCAATACATGGCGGATTTGATCTCCGCGGATCCCGGGTACTGGGGTGAGCGGGTCTTCGCATCCCTCGCCAAGGGCAGCGATACGCCTCTGCTCTTCACCCAGGGATTCACCGAATGGAACACCGAGGCCGAAGGCATGCGGGAATTCCTCGACAATCATGAGGGACCGGAGCGAGGATGGCTCGGGCCGTGGGATCACGTTCGCGGAAACGATGTGAACCCTGCCGACGGGAAGCTCCTGATGGGTCGCGCGGGCTGGTACGACGAGGTCTTCGCCTTCTACGACGAGCACCTCAAAGGCGCGGAAGCGCGCCCCGAGCTGCCGGCTTTCGCCGTGCAGGACAACTCCGGTGCCTGGCGCAGTGAGAAGACGTGGCCGGCGGCGGACCGCACGCAGAAGATCCACCTCGACAACGGCAGCTATTTCGACGATGGCGCTGCGCGGAACACCGGGAAGCCGAAGGCGGATCCGAACAGCTTTATCAGCTGGTCGAAGCCGGTGACAAAGCCGACTCGGGTGACCGGAACGCCAGGGGTGACTTTTGCGGCACGGGGCCACGGAAATGTCCTGGTTCGCCTGTACGACGTAGCCCCGGACGGGACGGCGACCTGGTTCAACGAACAGGCCGCAGCCGTGGTGCCGGGAACTCGCCCATTGGAGCTCAGGTCGAACGACTGGACGCTAGCGACGGGACATCAGCTCGCCATCGAGATCGGCACGATCCGGCCCGCGGGAGCAAATCCGCACCTCAGCACCGACTGGATCGATTCCCCCAGTGGCACGAAGATCCGCGTTTCCAACCCGGTGATCAGCCTTCAACTGGACGATCCATCCGCAGATGTGTCGACGCAGGGCGATCGGGCGAAGTACCTGGACACGTACCTCATTCTCGCCGGCGACGAGCTCACGCCGACGAGAGGCAGCTTCGTCCTGGGAAGCGCATAGCTTCCCTCGGTATCCGAGACCCCTTGACTGTGCCCCAAGGGCATGGTCTTCAATCGAACATGTCGGCCGATCACAGGTTCGGCTCGCCACCCGCGAGGGTGCCCGGCCCGATCGCGATCCCATAGCGTCCACGCTCGCCGTGTTCGCCCCCGGCCCATAAAGCAATCAATCGATGACTAAGAAAAGAGCATGACATGACCAGCACTATGAACCGCGAGTTCGTCTCGAGACGAAACCGACCGACAGTGCCGGGCTGGCCCGAGATGCTGGCCGGAGCGCTCACGTACGGGGCGTCCTACCTCCTGGTCGCCGTGCTCTTGCCCCTCATCGAAGACGAGGGAGTAGCGGGGGTGGCGGGGTTTGTCGTTTCCGGTCTCATGGGGATCATCGCGCTGGCGGTGGCGGCTGTGATTCGAATCCGTGGTCTGTCGGCCTTCGGATTTCGCCGGACCAAAGTGCGGTACCTGGTCCTGGGTGCGGCCTTCGGGCTGGTCGCATTTGTTCTCGGCACGGTCATCGCCGTCGTCTACGCGATGCTGATCGGCGAACCGGAAAACGTCCAGGGCTCCTACCAGGCCGCGGCGGCCGGCGGAGTGCTGTCACTCGTCGTCACACTGGTGGCGGGATCGCTCATCACACCACTGGGGGAGGAGTCGCTGTTCCGGGGAGTCTTCGCCAACGGTTTAATGGCGCGCTTTGGCCCCTTGGTCGGAATTATCGCCAGCGCGGCGATCTTCGCGCTCGCCCACGGAATCAATCCAGTGTTTCCTATCGCGTTCGTAGTGGGCATCCTCGCCGCGGTGTTGTTTCGATGGTCGGGCTCGATCTGGCCCGGGATCATGCTCCACGGCGTGAACAACGCGACCGTTGCGCTCGTCCCCGTAATTATCGCTGCCGGCGCAGCGAAGTGATTCCGATGAACAGATCTCAGAGGCCTGATCCCGACCCGCCAGCCATCAGCCCGTCGTCGATCGATCTGCCCCCCACTCGATCCCTGGACATCACCGGCTGGCTGGACCTGCGATCGTGACGAGCAACGCACGGCCTAACGGCCGGCCCCGTCGGGCGCTCGTGATTGGTCTCACGGGTGCTCTAGTCACGGCGGTGATCGCGGCCGGGCTGACGGCGGCACCGAAGCAATAATGGCGATCAACTGCGTCGACGAGGACAAGCAGTCCTCGAAAGACCTCGCACAGCTGCGATCGGATACCTACAAGCAGCCACCGTTTATGGATCCGGGCACCGCCGTCACCAAAGCAGCCCGCGACAAGTGCGCCGATTGGCCCTCGACTGGCGAGCTGGGTTCCCCGTATGCGCAAGACATCGACGGGCTTCCCCCAACACTGGTCGTGTCGATCACGGGCGACCCGACCACCCCGCACTCGGGAGGTATCAGCCTCGCAAAATCCCTGGGAAGCACCCTACTGACGGTCACGGGCGAAGGCCACACCGTCGTCTCGGGCGGCGCGAACGCATGCGTCGACGAGATCGCCGCGGCGTATCTCGTCGACCTCGAGCTGCCACAGGGCAAGCTGGCCTGCACGGTGTGAGGCGCTGCGATATCCGAGCCCACAGGGGCATGGTCTTAGACGGAGGTGACTTCCGCTGCCGGTACCGGTAGGAGAGAACGGACGAGAGATGCCCTGGAGCACTCGAGAGGTCGCCGAGCTCGCTGGCACGACCGTGAACACCGTGCGCCATTGCCACCGCTCGGGACTGCTCGACGAGCCGGACCGGACGTCGAACAGGTACAAGAAGTACGGCGTGCGGCACCTCGTGCGATTGCTGCAGGTGCGGCGCTTACGCGACCTGGGCGTGCCGCTCGCACGCATCGAAACTGTGGGTTTCGGAGAGGAGTCCCCGGAGGCCGCGCTTCTCGCGATCGATGCGGACCTCACCGAGAGCATCGAGCGATTTACGCGAGCACGCACAGAGGTTCGGGCGACCATCGAGGGATCGTCGGCGACGGATGTGCCTTCGGGCTTCGAGGAAGCGGCATCCAGTCTGTCTGTGTCGAATCGTTCGCTCGTGCTCGTCTACTCACAGCTCTATGACGAGAGGGCGATGACAGGCCTCAAGACCATGATAGAGTCCGGCCCCGACAGCGTGGATGTTGCATTCGACACCCTTGGCGCGGATGCGGACGAGGCGACGAGACAGCTGCTTGCCGAATCGCTCGCGCCGAAGTTCGCGAAACATATAGCCGACTTCCCGTGGGTGACGGAGCTGGTCGGTCATCTCTCGAAGGGGCGACGGGTGGTCAAGGAGACAGTCGTCGAGACGCTCATCGAGCTGCATAACGCGGCACAGCTGGACGTGCTGGGACGGGCGACTCTCATCGCGCAGTCTCTGAGCGCGGATGTGTGACAGGCATGTCGGGGGCACTGGCGAAGTGCCGTGCGAAATGACCTTCGATCGCAAGGTGGAGGCGGATCTGGTTGTCGGGGTTGTCGAATCTATGGCCCTCGTCGGTGGCGATCACGTACTCCACCGGGATCCCGCGCTCGCGGAGCGGCATGACGATGTTGTCGGATTCGGCCTGGACCACCCGGGCATCGTTGGCGCCCTGAGCGACCAGTAACGGGGTGGTGATCCGGTCGATCATGGAGATCGGCGATCGCGCCACCATGTCCGCCGCGGCAGCCGGGTTATTGGGGGCGCCCACGTACCGGAACCGACTGTTCACGTTGTAGGGGCGGAGGAACGGGGGCAGTGTGCGTAGGAGGTTCTCTAGGTCGGATACCCCGACGTAGTCCACGCGGCGGCGAAGTAGTCGGGTGCGAGGGCGACGCCGATGAGTGCGGCGTAGCCACCGTAGGAGCCTCCCATGATGCCGATGCGTCCGCGGGTCGGCATGACCGTGCGCGATCGCCCAGTCGACGGCGTCGATCAGGTCGGTGTGCATTGCGCGGGCGAACTCACCGATAGCGGCGACGGTGTGCCGGTTGCCGTATCCTGTGGAGCCGCGGAAGTTGACCTCGAGCACGGCGTACCCACGATTGGCCAGCAGCTGTACCTGCGGGTTGTAGCCCCAGGTGTCGTGCATCCAGGGTCCCCCGTGCACGAGCAGCACGAGGGGCGGCGCATCCTTTCCGGTGCCGACGGGGAGAGTGAGAAACCCGTGCAACGGAAGGCCGTCACGGGCGGTCAGGGCGATCGGTATCATCGGGGCGAGGTCGGCCGGATCGAGGTCCGGGTGCGGGCGGAATAGCAGTCGGCTCTGCCCGGTGGCGTGGTCGTAGAACCAGGTCGCAGGCGGGTCGCGGTCGTGGACGAAGGTGGCGACCCAGCGCTGCTCGGAGAGATCGGACGAGAGCGTGCCGAGCACGCCGTCGGAAAGCTTCCCGAGGTTCGCATAGACCTCCCTGAAGCCCTCATCCAGAATCTCGATGCGGGGTCGGTCACCCACGAATCGTGCCGCGATGACCTCGCCGGTGCGTCGGCTGGTGAGCACCGTCGGCGGCAGAACTCCCGGCGCGATCGTGCCGAGGATGTCGAGACTGTGGCCCTCGACCGCCGCGATCACCGTCTCTTCGCCGGTTTGGCGGTCGATTCGCATGAGCCGCAGGTCGTCCGAGTCCGTGTAGACGCCGATCAGAAGCCCTCGATCGTCGGGGGTCACCAGTTGCGGCTGAATGCCAACGGGTTACCCTCCGCCGCCGAGCCGTCGGAGCAGCCGGCGTTCTCCATGCTCACTGTCGATCCCGAAGACCTCGAGCGTGCCGTCCTCGGCCATCCGGGTCGTGAACGCAGGCGCTCCGCTGCCATCCAGCAGCACGATCTCTGCCGGGTCGACTTGCTCGTAATGCAGCGTCGTCTCGCCGGTGGCGACATCGATGCGGAACAGGTCGATTGCCATCGGCCGTTTGTTCATCGCCACGAGCACGCTGCCAGGTCGCGAGGGCAGCGGATCGGTTCCGAAGACCAAAGATCCCGGCGGCAGCGGCGTCAGATCGATCGCAGGCCGCTCTGGTGCGGCAAGATCGACCCGGAACAGGTGCCAGTCCTCATTACCGTCGGTGTCCTGCAGGTAGAGCAGCCATCTCGAGTCGTCGGTCCAGGAGTAGCTGCTGATGCCCCGCCGGGAGTCATGGGTGACGAGCACGGCCGTGGCATGGTCTTCGTCCGCACCGCGCAACCAGACATTCCGCCGACCCAACGCCGACGCCAGGTAGGCGATCCGCAATCCATCCGGCGAGATCGTGGGCATCGCGAATGCCGGATCGGCGAAGAACTCGTCCACGCCGATGTGTCGGGTCACGGATCTGTCATCAGCGGTCTTAGTGCTTCTCCTTGATCGAAAGGCTCCTCGACGTGCACAGCACTTCGGGCTGCGGGGCCGCTCAGTCCGGGCGCGCGAGCGTGGCCAGCGTGGTCGCGAACGCCGTACTGAGCACCTGGGCGACGAGCGTGGCGACAATAACGTCTGACGCGGCCTTCGCCCCCCACTCGCCGCGTTCGAACTCCTTTCCCCTGGTGTAGATGTCACCCGACCAGGGAATGTCGGCATGCATCGCAGGGAGATTCTTGCTCGCGGAGAGCAGGGCGATGACTGCGGCCGTGCGGCTATCGGGTGCGGTGCCGTCTGCAAGCGCCGCCCGCACCGGGCCGAGCAGGCGCTCCCGGGTACCGGTGTCGCCTCCCTCGAGCGCGTGAGTCGGAATGATCCCGAGAAAGCGGCGCGGAACCCGGAGAACCTCGCCCCTCTCGACGAGCCGGTTCAGGGTGCTCTCCCTCGACCGAGTGCCGATATCGACGACCAGCGGTCTGATTCCTATCCCGGTTGTCGGGATGCGCTCCCACGCTCCTCGCAAAAGCAGATCTGCGGGTGGGTCACCGACAGCCCGAGCCCTGCGCTGACCGTCGTCGAGTTCGATGTGCCCGCGGATGGCGAGCTCGGCGAGCAGGGCGCCGCCGAGGGTGTACATCAGTGGCAGTCCCTCACCGGCAATGGTTCCATCGCGAGGATTGAAGAGGAGGAGCATGACGACCTCTGGGAGGGTCGCCTGCGCACGCGAAGTGGCCGGCGGGCCATCCGACGATGGCAGGGTTGCGTCAGACATTTCGATCCTCGGTTGCGTCGTGTGCCGGCCGTCGTCCGGTGCAGGTCATCGTGCCCTCCACTTTCTGTAGGGAACTCAGTCAAGACCATGTCCTAGGGACAGGGTCAAGTTCACTTCGTCGTTTCGCGGCCGACCGGGCCGGGAACAGTGCGCCCTGCCGCGATGACGCCGATTGTCATCGACACCGCGCTAACGCGATCCCCTCACCCCGGCCAAGAGAATTCCGCGAGCAGAACCCTTCTGTGTCGTTGGTAGCGGCGGTTGGAGCCAACCGCCGATATCGCCTGCCGCTAAACCATCTGTTCATAGGTAGCTGCCTATGGGTAGTAGGCTATCCATATGACCACCACACCGCTCTCGCCAAGGGCCGTCATCGCGGATGCCTCTGAACTCGCGGACCTCGATGGATTCGACGCCGTCACCCTGTCGGCAGTGGCCCGCCGACTCGGAGTGCGAGCTCCCAGCCTGTACTCCCACGTGCGAGACCTCGCAGACCTGCGCGATGGCATCACCGCGCTCGCCCTCGGCGAGTTGTCCGACCTCGTCGCGGTCGCGATCGCCGGACGGTCGGGTCGAGAAGCGCTTCGCGGATTTGCCGACGCGCACCGGACATACGCGACCCGGTCACCCGGGCGGTGGCAGTCACTGCAGCGGCGGGCGGGACCGGCCGCTGTCCAGTCGCCCGCAGCTCGACGTCTGGTCAACCTGACGGACGCCGTGCTGATCGGATACTCACTCTCGACCGTCGACCGGGTGCACGCGACCCGGATGATCGGAAGTACGATCAACGGCTTCCTCGCTCTCGAACGGGTCGGCAGCTTCGATCACCGCGCTCCCGATCCGCAGAACACCTGGTCTCTCACGCTCGATGCGCTCGACCGGATGCTCTCGACCTGGCCACCAATCCCTTCCACCGAGCTATCAGACCACGGAGCACAATCATGATCATCACTCCCATCGCGACCGACCTCCTCCGCGGTGCCCAGGAGACCGAGAGCACGTCCCGGGGCCTGCGCCCGCACCGCCTGCCTGCGTGGGTGCGATCGCAGTTTCCCGATCCCCAGCTGATGATGATGGAGGCCCAGCCCTCCGGCGTGCGCCTCTCCTTCTCCACCTCAGCGCGGTCCATCGAACTGCTCACCCACCCCACGCGTCTCGCCTATCGCGGCGCGGATCGGCCGCGCGGCCGTGTCGATCTGATCATCGATGGCGAGTTCGTCGCCAGCGACACTCTTGCCGACGGGGACTTCTACGAAACCGACCTCCAGACCGGCCTGACCGAATTCCATGCCGGCACCTCGCACCTGTCCACATTCAGCGACCTGGGACCGGGGGAGAAGGTGATCGAGCTCTGGCTGCCTCACAACGAGTCGGTGGAGCTGACCGAGATCCGCACCGATTCCCCGATCGCTGCAGTCCCACCGGCTGGCCGAGTCTGGATCCATCACGGAAGCTCCATCAGCCACGGTTCGAACGCGCTCACCCCGACCGGCACCTGGCCGGCCGTGGCCGCCCGCCGAGGCGGCCTCGATCTGCACAGCCTCGGCTTCGGCGGCAGTGCTCTCGTGGATCCGTTCATCGCCCGGGTGATCCGGGACACCCCGGCCGACCTCATCAGCGTCAAGCTCGGAATCAACATCGTCAACCTCGACTCGATGCGACTGCGGACCTTCGTGCCGGCGGTCCACGGATTCCTCGACACGATTCGGGAAGGACATCCGACCACCCTGCTGATGGTCATCTCGCCCATCTTCTGCGGCATCCACGAGAGCACCCCCGGGCCGGGCGCGGTGGATCCGGACTCGATCGGCACGGGTGCTGTGCGATTCATCGCGACCGGCGAGAGCGGGGACGAGCGGTTCGGTCGCCTGAATCTCCGAGTGATCCGAGAGGCCCTCGCGTCGATCGTGGAGAGTCGCTCGCACGACCCGAACCTGCATTACCTGGATGGGACCCGCCTCTACGACTCGGAGGATGCCGTCACCCATCCGCTCCCGGACGCCCTGCACCCCGACGCGGCGACGCATCGGCTCATCGGCGAACGGTTCGCCGACTATGCCTTCGCCTCAGCCGGCCCGTTCGCCGCTCGCTGAACCGAATGGGTTGGCCACGCATTTGGGAGGATCTCGACGTGGTCAGAGTATTTCGTTGGCTTACGTATATGCGGACATCGCTAGGGGTAGCGTCACTTCCCTCGAACTTGACGGACGAATATGCCCATAGAGGCATCGTTGGCCTCTGACGAGGTCCCGGCGCGTCCTGCTCGGCGCCGAAGTCGGACCGCCTTTCAAAATTCCTCATCGCTCGTTGCTACGGATGGCGCGGCCCGGCATTGCCGAGGAGACGAGTTCCGAATGGCGGACAACGAAAGTGCCGGCTACCATCACATGCACGATGCCCGTCGACGCGCTGGTCTGCGTGAAATCAGCGCGATCGGAGACGATGGCCGGGTCGAAGATTGTAAGGTCAGCGTCCGCTCCGACCTGTACTCGACCCTTACTCTGCATCGCTGGCGCAGCATCCCGAAGGATCGTCGCTGGAATGAGCGTGCACCGGCGAATCGCTTCTGTTAGGGAGAAGACTCCCAATTCGCGAACCAGCCAACCGAATGTTCGCGCGAAGCAGCCGGCGCTGCGCGGATGGCTGAACGCCTCGACAGGGAGCGGCCAGTCGTCGTGGAGGGGGCGACCGTTGGCCACAAGCGGCATTGCATCGGATGCGATCGCACCGCCGGGCAGCGTGAGCCCACGCAACAGTTTGGCAAGATCTCCGGGATCGTCGGCATCGAGCAGATCCACAACACACAGGCCGCGGGGATCTATCTCCCGCAGCCGCGTCAGACGTTCGAGATCGGCCACTCTTTCCCCGGTGGGCATGTAGCGGACTGCCCGCGCCCCAATCCCCAAGCGGTGAAGTTTGTCGGGCTCGAAGAACGCCGCGCCGATGGCGGTTGATGCTCGCCCGTACGGATAGGCCTCCGTCGTCACAGTGTTTCCGGCCGATTGGGCCTTCTCCAAAGCACCGGAGATGACGTCGATTCTGCGCAGCGAGGTGCTGTTGACATGGCAGAGGTGCATCGCAGCGCCGGTTCCGGCCGCTGAGGAGATGATTTCCAGCGCACCATCGAGGGATGAGCCCGGTTCCACTTCCGACATCTGTCGCGAATGTGTGAAGGTCGGAACGCCAAGTCGCTGCGCCAATTGCGCTGTGCGGAAATACTCGTCCCGTCCGCTGTCGGGGGCGTAGCCGAGCAGCACGCCCACGCCGAGTCCGCCTTCGCTCACCCCCTGCTCGACCAGCGCCAGAATCTGCGCCACCTCGTAGTCGCTGGCGAGGGAGTTGAAGCGCTCGCCGGATTGATGGCGCTCAAAGACATGAACGGCATTCGGGAGCGGGTCCACATCTCGATTGTCTGGCAGATTCACCCGGTCGAGTACCGCCATTCTGGCAAGGGCCCAGGAGGCGGAGAATCCGAAATTGATGGGGCGACCTTCCGTTTCAGCCCGGTCGTAGTAGAGGCCTACAGGCAGCGCGCCACCTTCGAGGTCCAGTGCCGTGGTGACGCCGTCCTGGGCCTGAAGTCGAAGGCCGAGGGGAGATTGTGCGTGCGAGTGCAGATCGATGAATCCGGGGGCAACCACCAGTCCGCTGACATCGACTACCTCATCCGCGCCGGCGCGATCGGGCCCGATATAGGTGATGACGCCGTTGCGGATACCCACGTTTCGAATGCGGTCGAGTCCGGTCTCGGGGTCGATCACGCGTCCACCGATGAACAGCACATCACACAGAGTTACTGGGGAACGGTCGGTTCGATCGAACATTATGCCTTTCGCTGCGGCTGGCCGATCGGTCTCACGATAGAGCCGCTGTAGCCGCCAAATCGTGTTATAGCGGACAGAAATGCGCGGAATGACCAGTGCAACTGCACTATCCGGGGCGGATTAGATACTCTTCCGAGAGTCATCGCGCCACGGTATGTCGGATCGAACAACTTGGTGTCGATCCCACTGTGTAATTGGACAAAAGTTCCGCTGAGCCCGTCACCTAGCGTGGGTCCATGGACGCGATCTCCGACGTAGCCGAGTTCTTGGAAAGAGAGTTGGCCAACCTCTCCGAGCGACGGGGTGTGCCTGGTGCGGCAGTCGCAGTGCTCGTCGGGGATGACATCGTCGACCGTGCTGCGGGTGTGCTCAGTCGCAGCAACGGCATCGCAGCGACGCCCGATTCGGTGTTCCAGATCGGGTCGATCACGAAGATCTGGACAACCACTCTGGTGATGCAACTAGTGGACGACGGCCTCCTCGACCTCGATTCGCCGATAGTGAACTACCTGCCGGGCTTCTCGACCAGCGACCCGACCGCCACCGCGGTGATAACCGCGCGCATGCTGCTCAGCCACACAGCAGGTTTCGAAGGCGACCTGTTCCTCGATACCGGCAACGGCCCGGACGCGGTGCAGAAATTCGTTTCGGCGATCGTGCCCGTTCGTCAGCTGTTCCCACCTGGCGAGCTGTTTTCGTACAACAATACGGGCTTCTCGCTCCTGGGTGCCGTGATCGAGCATCTGCGAGCAGCCGACTACGAAAAGGTCCTAGTCGATCGGATTGTGACACCGCTCGGGTTGACCCATGTGGCGCCCAGCGCCTACGAGGCCGTGCTGCACGGCGCGGCCGTCGGTCATATCACCGACCCTGAAGGCAGCCAGATCAGCGCGTCCACTTGGGCGCTCGCGCGGTCCAACGAACCTGCCGGCGCAATGCTCGCCATGAGACCACGTGATCTCGTCGCGTTCGCGAGGATGCATATCCACGGGGGTGTCAGCCCAGACGGCGCCCGCTTGGTGTCGCCGGCGAGCGTCGCGGCCATGCGAACTCCACAGGTCGAGCTGCCCGAGATCGGCCTGAATGCGGACCAGTGGGGGTTGGGCTGGCAATTGACAGACACTTCGGCCGGCCAGATGATCTCCCACGATGGGGGAACCATCGGACAGTCGGCTTTTCTCCGGGTCCTCCCGGAGAGCAACATAGCGGTTGCCTTGCTGACCAACGGGGGAGACTCGATCGGCCTCTTCGGCGACGTCGTGGGTACGGTGCTGCGCGAGCTCGCCGGCGTCGAACTTCCGCCCCGACCGACGCCCCCATCGGATGCAGAAATCGTGGACGCATCCGCGTATGTCGGCCGCTATCGCGACACGATCTACGACATCACGATCAGCCAGACAGAAGACGGCCGCCTCTGGCTGGAACGAGTGCCGAAGGACATCCTCGCCGAGATCGGAGAGCAACCGCTGCGAAGCGAGCTGGCCCACCTCGACGGAGCGACGTTCATCCAAATTGACGGATCGCTGGGCGTTCATCCGGTCTATGCCTTCGTCGGTGATGACGCGGCGGGCCACGCCAAGTACATCCACTACGGCCGGGTCATCGCCTACGCCGGTCCCTGACTTCGTTTGGCCGCTCGCGTGCCACCCACAAAAACCGCACCACCGATGATCGCCCTCGCTCAATCACACGAAAGGATTCGCCATGAAGTCCACCACGAAAGCGGCAGCTGTATTGCTCGCCGCAACGCTCACTGTTTCAACCCTGGCAGGATGCTCCGCCGGCGGTCCAGGAGGGAACTCTGGGGACGCCTCGTCGTATGTCGCCGGCGGCGCGTTCACCATGGCCCTCGCGGCGGACCCGGGAAGCCTCGATCCGCAGGCGTCGGCGGTTAGCGCACTGTTCCAGCTGAGCAAGTTCGCCTACGACTCTCTGGTGAGCATCGACGGCAAAGGCAAAGTCGGTGCGCAGCTGGCTACCGAATGGAGGTTGGACGGCACCAAGGCCACCCTCACGATGAAAAAAGGCGTCACTTGTGCGGACGGTTCGACTTTCACAGCGAAGACAGCGGCGGACAACATCAACTGGGTGGAGGACCCCGAGAACAAGAGCCCCTTTCTCGGCGTGTACGTCCCAACGGGCCTGACGGCCACCTCGACGGCCGACGCCCTCGTGCTCACGCTCGCCGCACCGGCACCCTTCCTGTTCCAAAGCCTCGCGAGCCTGCCTATGGTCTGCGCCTCGGGCCTTGAAAACCGCGCGTCGCTCGCTTCCAAGACGGATGGCACGGGGCCCTACACACTGGCCCAGGCCGTACCGAACGATCACTACACCTACAAGATCCGCAAGGACTACACCTGGGGTCCCGGCGGCGAAGGAACGAAAACTAAGGGCCTGCCCGCAACCCTGACGGCCAGGATCGTAACCAACGAGACGACCGCGGCGAATCTTCTCCTCTCGGGGAGCCTAAACGCAGCTCAAATCATCGGACCGGATGCACAGCGCCTCGACGCGGCCAAGCTCTTCACGCAGGACAATCCCGCGCTCATCGGTGAGGCGTGGTACAACCAGAACGCCGGGCATCCCGCGGCCGATCCGGCGGTACGAGCTGCACTTACCCAAGCTCTCGACCTCAACCAGCTTCGAAAAGTGCTGACCTCCGGCAAGGGCCTGAAAGCGACAGGATTGGCGGTCGTCCCTCCCGCGAGCTGCACGATCGACTCGGTCTCCTCCGCGCTGCCAAAACACGATGTATCCGCCGCGAAGTCCGCACTTGACGCAGCGGGCTGGGTCGCGGGATCCGATGGGATCCGCGCCAAGGACGGCAAGAAGCTCGACCTGAACTTCGTCTACGACAGCGTGCTCGGTTCCGGCGGAACTGCCGCGGCCGAACTCGCCGTGAAGCAGTGGAAGGCGATCGGCGTCAAGACCGACGCCACGCAGCTGTCGTCAGCCGAGGTCTCCGACAAACTCTTCACCACCGGAGACTGGGATATCGCTTGGGAGCAGCTGAACGTGAGCAGCCCCGACCAACTGGTCGGTTTCCTTTCCGGGCCGGCGGCACCCAACGGCACCAATTTCGCCGGCATCGACAATGCCACATACACGGCCGGGGTCACCAAGGCGACGAGCACCGTCGGCTCCGACGGCTGCCAGATCTGGGCCGACGCGGAGTCCGCCCTTGTCAAAAGCGCCGACGTGGTGCCCTTCGCCAACAACGTGGTGAAGACCTTCGGCAAGGGTGCGAAGTTTACCCAGGTCGGCGAGATCGATCCTCTGTCGATCCGAATGCTCGGCTGAGCACGGCCATTCGCGTCGGTGTGAGCGGCGCGGTCCGAAACCGATAGAGAGGAAGACTGTGACGATATCAACAAGTGCCCCCGCGACGACGGAGGTGATCGCCCGCCGGATAGCGAACAACCGGTGGGTGCGATTCGCCTTCCGTCGCGCTGGGCGCTTGCTGGTGTCGTTGTGGATCCTGGTCACCGCGTCGTTCCTGATGATCCATTTGATCCCTGGCGACCCGATCCGAGCCGCCATGGGACCGAATGCGACGGTCGCCATCGTCAATGCGCGCCGCGCGGCACTCGGGCTGGACGATCCGCTCTGGCTGCAATACGTGCACTATCTGCAGGGCGTGCTGAGCGGCGACCTCGGGCTCTCGATCGGATCCCAGATTCCCGTCACGCAGATCATCGCCCAGCGCCTGCCCGCCACCGCCGAGCTCGCCATCGCGGCCTTCCTGATGGCGGTCGTGATCGCGGTCCCGCTGGGGGTCGGTGTCGCCGTCATCACTCGCCGCGGGCGTCGGCGGGGCGCCGAACTCGGTTTCTCCGCGGTATCGATCTTCATCTCGACGATCCCTGACTTCCTCCTCGGAGTGGCGCTTGTCTTCGTCTTCGGAGTGCAGCTGGCATGGTTGCCGGTCGCGGGCCGGACGGACCTCTCGTCATTCATCCTGCCCGTGATAGCGCTCGCCCTCGGTTCGTCGGCCGTGCTCGCGCGCATCGTTCGGGTCGAGATGTTGGGCGTGCTCGAAGCCGACTACGTGAGAACGGCGAGAGCGAAACGGCTGCCCCTGTGGCGCATCTATTTGGTGCACGCGCTCCCCAATGCGGTGACGGCGTCCCTCACCCTCGGGGGACTCCTGTTGTCGGCCCTGGTCGCGGGCACAGTGCTGGTCGAGAGCGTCTTCGCCTGGCCGGGCATCGGATCGACGATCGTCCAGTCGATTCAAACCAAGGACTATCCACTTGTCCAGGGAACGGTGCTCGTATACGGGGTCGGTGTACTGCTCGTCAACACCCTCGTCGATATCGCCTTAGCCCTCCTCGATCCACGGTCGACGGTGAGTGACGGATGATGTGCAGAAATCCCTTCCTGAGAGTGCTGCGCACGCCGCTCGGTGCGACTGCGGGATTACTGATCACGACAGTGCTGCTCACCGCGATCCTCGCCCCGGTGCTGTGGGGCACCAATGCCGACGTCATCGACACGAATAACCTGCTCGCCGGCCCGTCCGCCGCCCACCCTATCGGAACCGACAATCTCGGCCGCGACCTCTTGTTCCGTGTACTGGTAGCCAGTCGCTTGTCAATCGAGCTCGCGCTCGTTGCCACTCTGATCTCGGTCAGTATCGGCCTGGTCCTCGGAGCAGCGCCGATACTGCTCGGTCGTGCTCTCGGAAAGGCCGTCACCTGGTTCGTTGGCATTGCAGTGGCGTTCCCGGGCCTGCTGCTCGCACTCTTCTTCGCGGTCATCTTCGGCGTGGGCGAGCTAGGCGCGGTCCTCGCCATCGGCTTCGCCGGGGCCCCCAGCTTCGCCCGGTTGTGCCAGACCCTGATCGGTGGCGTCGCGGGCCGTGACTACGTTGCAGCCGCACAGGTCGGCGGAATCGGCCGCGTCCGCGTTCTCGTGCGTCACATCCTCCCCAACATCGCCGAGCCGCTGGTGATCAACGCGACGATCGGCGCAGGCGGTGCACTCCTCGCCTTCGCCGGGCTCTCGTTCCTGGGTCTCGGCGTGCAAGCGCCGGCCTACGACTGGGGCCGTCTGATGATGGACGGACTCAGCGGCATCTACGTGCACCCGCTCGCCGCCCTTGGTCCCGGCGCTGCGGTGGTTATCGCTGGTCTCGCGTTCAATCTCGTCGGCGAAGCCACGGCCAAAGCGCTGGGAGTGCAACACATCGGACCGCTCTCCAGCCTGTCGCTCCGGGCCCGGGCGGCATTGCCGCGGCCGGCACTGCCGGAACCACGGAACCAGACGCGCCCGCACGGCGACGAAATGGTGCTCGAAGTCGAAGAGCTGCGGGTCACATTCCCGGGGCCTACGGGTCTAGTACGGGCCGTGCGCGGAGTGACCTTCGCGCTCAGTCGGGGCGAGGCGGTGGGGGTTGTCGGCGAATCCGGCTCCGGTAAGTCTCTCACCGCACTCGCGATCGCCCAGTTGGTCGAGGAGCCGGGCCGAGTGCGGGCCACGGCTCTCAACTTCCTCGGTAAAGGCGTGCTTGACGGCGGCGCAGTGACACACCGAAGGCTGCTGGGCACTTCGTTCTCTTTGGTTTTCCAGGACCCGATGTCGTCGTTCAACCCGACCCAGCGAATTGGTCGACAACTCGCGGAAGTCGCTCGATTCCACCAGGGGATGACCCGTCGGGCCTCGCTTACCCGGGCAATCGACCGGCTCCACGCGGTGCGGATCGTCGATCCCGAGCGCAGGGCACACCAGTACCCTCATGAATTCTCCGGGGGAATGCTCCAACGGGCGATGATCGGGATGGGACTCATGGGCTCCCCGAAGCTCATCATCGCTGACGAGCCGACGACGGCGTTGGATGTCACAGTGCAGCGGCAGGTGCTCGATCTGCTGCAATCGATCCAGAAGTCTGACGATGTCGCGCTACTCCTGATCAGTCACGATGTGTCGGTTGTCGCCGAGATCTGCGACCGGGTCCTGGTGATGTACGCCGGTCGGATCATCGAAGACCTTCCCGCTGCCGACCTGACCTCGGGAGCACGGCACCCATACACTCGTGCTCTGGTCGCGGCCGTGCCGGACATGCAATCGGATGTCTCCCAACCGCTCACCACCGTACCCGGGCGTCCGGTGGATCCGGCCAACGTGCCCAGCGGGTGTGCCTATGCGGCGCGGTGCCCTCTCGCCGACGCTCACTGCCGAGCTGTGGATCCTGACCTGGTCGAGGACGCCTCGGGACGCCGAGTGGCTTGCTGGCATCCCGGCGACCCGATCCCGCTCTCCGTTGTCCGAACCAGCCAGATCGGTGGGAAGCGATGAGCGCGCTGTCATTCGACGATGTCACTGTGAAGTTCGGAAGCGGCCGCCGCCTGACGACGGCGGTGAACGGAGCGAGCCTCACGATCCCCGACGGCCAGATCGTCGGCCTGGTGGGAGAGTCGGGGTCGGGGAAATCGACTCTAGCCCGCGCCGCCGTCGGTCTCGTGCCCCTGCACTCCGGACGAATACTCCTCGACGGACAGCCGGTGCCCCATCGTGGCTCGCGAAGGCCCTTGCAGATGGTGTTTCAGGATCCGTATTCCTCGCTCGACCCGCGCATGACGATCGGTGACTCGATCGTGGAACTCGCCCCGCGAGGACTCTCCCGCTCCGAACGACGCGCCGAGGTTTCACGGTTGCTCGAACTGGTGCACCTGGAACCGAACCGGGCCGCTGCCTATCCCGCGCAGCTGTCGGGCGGCCAGCGACAGCGAGTGGCGATCGCCCGCGCACTCGCCGGACGTCCCGAAGTCGTGATCGCCGACGAAATCACCTCCGCCCTGGATGTGTCCATCCAGGCAGCGGTACTGAACCTAGTGCGGGAACTTCAACTCGAACTCGGCCTCTCAATGCTGTTCATCTCCCACAACCTGGCCGTGGTGCGCTACGTGGCCAGCCATGTCGCGGTGATGCTTCATGGCGAGATCGTCGAACAGGGTCCCACCGCGCAAGTGCTCGAGAATCCGCAGCACCCGTACACCCGCGAACTTCTCACTGCCGTTACCAGCAGGCGTCCATCCGCGACAAAGGAGCAACCATGACTAGAAGACTGCGCATCGATGACCTCTACTCACTCGCGATTCCCTCACAGCCGGCGTTCTCCCCTCAAGCCGACCGCCTCGCGTACGCGGTGCGGCGAAACGACGCGGACAGTGATGCGGGAAGCAGCGCTCTCTGGATACGGGATCGAAGCGGCGAGCCTCGACAGCTCACCCATGGCACGACCGATGTGTCACCCGCGTGGTCTCCGGATGGGGCGACGCTCGCCTTCCAACGGGAGGGTCAGGTCTGGCTGCTCCCTGTCGATGGGGGAGAGCCGCACCAGGTGACGAGTCTGCCACTCGGCGCTGGCGCTCCGGCGTGGAGTCCCGACGGATCGACGGTCCTCTTCATCGCACCGGTCGATCCCATCGGCGCGGGGGAAACAGCCCCGATCGTCACCGACGGAATCGAATATCAGATCGACGGAATGGGTTTCGTGCGCGATACCCGCATGCAACTCCACGTTGCAGACATTACTTCTCGAGTGGTTCGCCAGCTCACCGACGGTGATGAGCACGTTTCGGCTGCAGCGTGGTCCCCGGACGGTGAGTCGATCGCCTTCACCGCTCGACTAACAAGCGACGACGATCTCACCCCCAGGTCGGCGGTCCATCTGATCTCGGTCCAAAACACCAAGGCATCGTCTCGACCCGTGGCCTTCCAGGAGGGTTATGCGGCCACGGTCGGGTTTGCTCCCGACGGACGCCTGATCGTAGTCGGTTACGAGGGGATCTTGGTCGGCCATGCCGGACTATTCATCGTTGACCTCCACTCCGGCTCGGTTCTCCGACTTGGCGCATCGCTCGATCGCAACGTCATGGCCGGGGCACCCGCCTATCCGGGTGCGGTTCCGGCAGTGACCCCAAACGGTGACGTGCTCTTCGCTGTTCGTGACCGCGGCTGCACCCATCTCTATGCTGTGCCCCTCGACGGTGGAGAGCCACGGCTGATCCACGGGGGCGAAGGCCACGTGGTCGGTGGATTGTCGGTCGCCGGCAGCGCAGTGGCCATTGCCCTGGCCACGCCGACATCCTTCGGAGAAATCATCACCATCGACCCGGAGACAGGCGTCGAATCACAGGTCACGGGACACGGCGCCGAACTGGGCGAGGTCGAACTGTTTGCGCGCGAGCCGCGAGGGTTCAACATCAGCGACGGTCTCACCGTACAGGGCTGGATCATCCGCGACCCCGACTTGACGGAAGCCGGCCCGTTGCTTGTCGACGTTCACGGGGGACCGCA
Organism: Lacisediminihabitans sp. FW035; assembly: GCF_054880895.1. Taxonomy (NCBI): domain Bacteria; kingdom Bacillati; phylum Actinomycetota; class Actinomycetes; order Micrococcales; family Microbacteriaceae; genus Lacisediminihabitans; species Lacisediminihabitans sp. FW035. Next base: position 2,720,607 of record NZ_CM142187.1, on the reverse strand, counting down.
CAACGCCTGGAATGCGGCGGCCGACGAGATGCACTTTTATCAGCAGGAGCTCGTTGCGCGCGGGTGGACCGTGTTGCTTGTCAATCCACGCGGGAGCGACGGGTACGGCGAGTCCTTCTATACGGCCGTCTTCGGTGCCTGGGGGGAAGCGGATGCGAAGGACTTCCTCGAACCGGTCGACCAGCTGATAGCGGAAGGAGTAGCCGACGCGAGCCGGCTTGCCATCACGGGCTACAGCTATGGCGGATTCATGACCTGCTATCTCACCAGCACGGACACGCGGTTCGCGGCGGCGGTGACCGGAGGCGTGGTGGCCGACCTGGTGAGCATGGGCGGCACAAGCGACGACGCCCACTTTGTCAACGACCTCGAACTCGGCGCCATGCCGTGGCGCTCGAGGGACAGGAAGCGGCTTGCAGAGTTGTCGCCGTACACCCGAGTCGATCAGGTCCAGACACCCACGCTGGTGCTGCAGGGCGGAGCGGATGTGCGCTGCCCGATCGGCCAGGCGCAGCAGTGGCACTACGCTCTCCGCGAGCAGGGCATCCCCACGAGCCTCGTCGTCTATCCGGGTGAGAGTCACATCTTTCCCCTGCTCGGGAGACCGAGTAGTCGAGTGGACTACTCGAGCCGCGTCGTGGACTGGGTGGAGCGATTCGCCGGTGACAGCTCGGGTCCGCGTCCGGCGAGGCTCGACGCTGCACATTGGGAACGCCGTCTCGCGTCCCTCGCACAGAAGCACGGCGTCCCCGGGGCGCAGCTAGGCATCCTTCGGATAGCGGGGCAGGGAGACGAGTCTTCCTTGGATAACCGGCCGGACGATTTCATTGATGCTGCAGCCGGAGTGCTCAATGCGAACACCGGTCAACCCGTCACGGTGGACTCCCTGTTCCAAATCGGGTCCATTTCAAAGGTGTGGACAGCGACCGTGATCATGCAGCTAATTGAGGAGGGCAAGCTCTCGCTCGAGACCAAGGTCCGCGACGTGATACCGGAGCTAAGACTCGCCTCCGACGAGCTCACTGCCGAGCTGAACATCTGGCACCTGCTCACGCACACGAGCGGAATCGACGGCGATGTGTTTACCGATACCGGCCGCGGAGATGACGCCCTCGACAAGTACGTTCGCGCTCTCGTGGATGCCGCGCCGATGTACCCGCTGGGGGCTACTTTCTCGTATTGCAATTCTGGTTACAGCATTCTCGGCCTCGTCATCGAGAAGCTCACCGGGCTCGTCTGGGACGCCGCCCTGCGCGAAAGACTATTTACTCCCCTCGGCCTGAAGAGCACGGTCACGCTGCCGGAAGAAGCCTTGCTCTTCGCGTCGGCAGCCGGGCACATCGAGGGCGGTGATTCCCCGGTGGTCACGCCGCAGTGGATGCTGCCCCGCTCGCTCGGTCCGGCCGGACTCATCGTGTCCACGGTGCACGACCTGCTCCAGTTCGCCCGCATGCACCTGAGGAACGGAAAAGGCCCCGACGGGCTGTCCGTTCTCTCCGCGGCGATGGCGCAGCAGATGACCGAGTTTCAGACAGACCTTCCCGACAAGTATCTGCTCGGTGACTCGTGGGGACTCGGATGGATCCGATTCGATTGGCACGGCCATCGCCTGATCGGTCATGACGGTAACACCATCGGCCAGGCGGCGTTCCTCCGCGTGCTTCCCGAGGCCGGGCTTTCCGTGGCCCTTCTCACCAACGGAGGCAGCGCGCACGATCTCTACGAAGAGCTCTACGGCGAGATCTTCCTTGACCTCGTTGGGGTGCCGCTCCAACCGTCGCTCGCGGTTCCGGAGATGGCCGTGACCGTAGACATCGCACCGCATGTCGGCGTATACGAGCGTGCGTCGGTGAGGATGGAAATCCTCACAGACGAGCGAGGACCGGTCATGCGCACGACGATCCTCGGGCCGTTAGCGGCGCTCGAGGCGGATCCAACGGAGGACCTGGTGATGACCTCGGTTTTGCCTGGACTGTTTGCGGTGCGCCCAGAGGGCATGGACTCCTGGATTCCGGTGACCTTCTACGAGTTGCCCGGCGGAGAACAGTACGTTCACTACGGCGCTCGAGCGACCCCGAAACGGAAGGACTGACATGCCCGGCGCTAGCTCGCTACTCGATGACATTCGAACCCTGGTCGAGACCGAGTCGCCGTCGGACGACCTCGCCGCAGTGGCCGCCTCCGCTGCGGCAGTTGCGGACGTGGGCACCCGGCTCCTCGAGTCGCCGCCGGAGTCGATCGTCATCGATGGACGCACCCACCTGCGCTGGGCCTTCGGAGATGCGTCACGGGTGTTGGTGCTCTGTCACCACGACACGGTCTGGCCCGTGGGCTCGATCGAGAATCATCCATTCACCGAGCGCGATGGGGTGTTGCGGGGTCCCGGCGTCTTTGACATGAAGGCCGGGCTGGTGGTGGCGCTTCATGCGGTCGCGTCTCTCTCGCCCAGTGAGCGCATGGGGGTGACTATTCTCGTGACCGGCGATGAAGAGATCGGATCACCCAGTTCGCGGGAGCTGATCGAAGGGGAGGCCCGGGGGGCGGCGGCGGCGCTCGTGCTCGAGGCCAGCGCCGACGGCGGAGCGCTCAAGATCGAGCGCAAGGGTGTTTCGCGCTACGAGGTGAGAGTGACCGGCAGGGCGGCTCATGCCGGACTCGAGCCCGAGCGCGGCGTGAACGCGAGCCTCGAGATTGCCGCACAGATCATCGCTGTCGCGAAGCTGGCTGACCTCGCGCTGGGTACGACTGTTACGCCCACGGTGGTGTGGAGTGGCACGACGACGAATACGGTCCCCGGCTCCGGCACGTTTGCCGTCGACGTGCGGGCGAGAAGCCGGGCGGAACAAGATCGAGTAGAGCGGGAATTCCGGAATCTGCGACCGACTCTGTCCGGCGCGGTCATAGCAGTCGACGGCGGACCTAACCGGCCTCCGCTCGAGCGTGAAATGGCGCTCCCACTGTTCGAGCGGGCACAACTCGTCGCTACCGCACTTGGGATGTCCCCCCTCACCAGCGCCGCGGTAGGCGGCGGTAGTGATGGGAACTTCACTGCCGGCGTCGGCACTCCGACTCTCGATGGACTTGGGGCTGTGGGCGGGGGAGCGCACGCGGACAACGAGCATGTGCTGGTCGAGTACCTGAATCCACAGGTTAGATTCCTGACCGCATTGATCTCCGACCTGTTGGCCAGCGAGCAACTGTGACCATCACCCACCTGGCTGTCCCGACCGATCCTGACGTCGTCAGGGCGGCTTCCGCAGCAGTCGGCGCGGCCGGAAGAGCCGAAGTCGTGCTCCGCTACCTTGCCGGTCGGGACGAGTTGGAGGCGGCGGTCGCTCTTACCAGCGACATCTGGCGCCGTGTCGGCGGTGAAATGGTGACAACCGAGCTTCTGCGCGCTTTCGTCAAATCCGGCAACTATGTCGGTGGCGCCTACGACGGCGACGAACTCGTCGGCGTGGGCATCGCGTTCCACTCGAGTCCTGCTCAGCGCACAGTGCACAGCCACATCGTGGCGGTGACTCCCGCGATGAAGGGCCGTTCCGTGGGGTTTGCGCTGAAGGTTCATCAGCGGGCTTGGGCGCTCAGCCAGGGCATTTCGGTGATCGAATGGACATTCGACCCGTTGGTGGCCCGAAACGCCTACTTCAACATCGGCAAGCTTGCGGCATTCCCTGTCGACTACCTCACCAACTTTTACGGGACGATGCCTGACGCCATCAATGGTCAGGACGAGACCGATCGCCTCCTGACGAGGTGGATGTTGCTCGATCCCCAGGTTGTGGTCGCGGTCGAGTCTGGGCGCGCCGTTCCCGCGGACTCGACCTTGCGTGGTCGAACTGTGGTGCCAGTGCCCGCTGACATCGAGGCAATGCGGCGGGCGGACCCCGCGGCGGCACGACGCTGGCGAACGCGGGTGCGGGATCGATTGGATACTGCGCTGAAGGAGGGTGGCAAGATCGTGGGATTTGACCGTTTTCAGGGCTACATCGTGCAGACGCATGAGCAAAACGCTCCACTAGAGAGGGAAGACACGTGAAAATCGAAGGATTCGACCTGTATCGGGTTCGGATGCCCCTCGTGTCGCCGTTCCGCACGTCTTTTGGAACGCAGACCGAACGAGACATCCTGCTGGTGCGCGCGGTGACCGATGAAGGATACGGCTGGGCCGAATGTGTTGCGCTGGCGGATCCGATGTATTCGTCCGAGTACGTCGACGGAGCTATGGACGTGATGAGGCGATTCTTCATTCCCGCCCTCGGTCACGCCGAGGTTCGGGATACCCCCGCTGTCGGGGAGGCGCTATCGATGTTCACCGGGCACCGGATGGCCAAAGCGGCCCTCGAGACAGCAGTCCTCGATGCCGAACTGCGGGCCACCGAACGAAGCTTCGCCCGCGAACTAGGGTCTGTGCACGATCGCGTCCCGTGCGGGGTGTCCGTGGGAATCTTCGATCAGATTCCACAGATGCTCGACGCGGTAGAGGGCTATGTCGAGGCGGGGTACGTGCGCATCAAGCTCAAGATCGAGCCCGGGTGGGACATCGAGCCGGTCCGGGCGGTGCGGGAGCGTTTCGGCAACGACCTCCTGTTACAGGTCGACGCGAACACCGCCTACACGATGCGGGACGCTCGCCACCTCGCCAGGCTCGACGAATTCGACCTACTCCTGATCGAGCAACCGCTGGAGGAGGACGACCTGCTTGGTCACGCGGAGCTGGCAAGAATGCTCACAACCCCGATCTGTCTCGATGAATCCATCACGTCGGCGCAAACCGCTGCCGCAGCGATTCGACTCGGTGCAACCCAGGTGATCAACATCAAGCCCGGCCGTGTTGGCGGCTACCTCGAAGCCAAACGTATTCATGACATCGCTGCGGCCAATGGAATCGCGGTCTGGTGCGGCGGCATGCTCGAGACGGGAATCGGGCGAGCCGCCAACATAGCGCTCGCGTCGCTGCCCGGGTTCACCTTGCCCGGGGATGTATCGGGATCCGACCGTTTCTACCATCAAGACATCACGTCACCGTTCGTGATGAAAGACGGCCACTTGGACGTGCCGACGGGGCCGGGTCTCGGCGTTGAGCCAATCGCCGAAGTGCTCGTCGAGGTGACCACGGCCCGAGAGTGGATCGGGGTCTGAAGCTAGGCTGCTCACCGTGACCCACAGAGAGCGCGCCAACCTTGGTCGAATCCTTGAGGACCTCGGTCACACCCTGCTGGACCTCGTGTCCGGCAACGCGGAACGCGTCGACGAAATCGGCGGTGTCCTTATCTACGATCCGGTGGACGAGCAGATCTTCCCCGAGCATGCGATAGTGCTGGGCGTGGGGGTGGCCGACTCCACCCAGTTGCTCTCCCTTATCGCCGATGTCCGCAGCCGCGATGCTGTCGCGGTGATCGTGCGTGCCCCCGTTACCCTGACCGATCCCGAACGCGCGACAGTGAGGGAGTCTGGCGTCGCAGTTCTGGCACTGACCCGGGGTGCAACGTGGACACAGCTAGCCACATTGCTTCGCTCGCTTCTAGCCGAAGGGGACATCGGCGTCGCCGAGCCCGAATCACTCGGAGGCTTACCCTCAGGCGATCTCTTCGCGGTGGCTAACGCGGTGGCAGCACTCCTTAACGCCCCGGTGACGATCGAGGATCGTTCCTCTCGTGTGCTGGCGTTCTCGGGCCGCCAAGACGAGGCGGATGCATCGCGCGTCGAGACGATCATCGGTCGGCAGGTGCCCGAGCGCTACGCGCAGATGCTCACCGAACGAGGTGTGTTCAGGGAGTTGTACCGCTCCGAGCACCCGGTGGTGGTGAATCCGACGGAGGTCGACTATGAGGGTCTGACCACGCAACGAGTCGCCATTGCGGTGCGCGCGGGCGACGAGATCCTCGGGTCGGTGTGGGTAGCAGTAGACGGCGAACTGACGAAGCAGTGGACCTCGATGCTGCGGGACTCAGCAAAGTTGGTGGCGCTTCACCTCCTCAGGGTGCGGGCCGGAGCAGACTCGCACCGTCGATTGAGTGCGGATCTGGTCGCGACCGCGCTCGAAGGAGGCTCCGGAGCACGGGGCGCCCTTGGCCGGCTCGGTCTGGGTGGTCGCCGACTCATTGTTGTCGGCGCTTCTCTGATTGACGCCGACCAACTGGGCGGCTCGCTTCGCGCGGACCAGTCGCTGGTAGCGGAGCGGCAGAGATTCGCTGATGCCTTCGCCGTTCAACTATCGGCGATCAACCCGGGAGCGGCCGTTGCGCTCCTCGGCGACACCGTCTACGGGCTCTTCCCGACCGCCGAGGCAGGGGCAGAAGGGGAGCAATGGGCCACCCGCGTCGCGGAGGACTTTCTTAGTCGAGTCGGCACGAGGATGCCCGCCGTCATCGCGATCGGACCTGCCGCGGGTGATATCGCCGGAATCGCCCTCTCCCATTCCGCGGTCGACCGAGTCTTGAGAGTGCTCAGGGATGGAAAGGTGACGCGCCGTGTTGCGAGGCTGGAAGAGGTCCAGACTGAATCCCTGCTGCTGGAACTTCGCGATCTGGTCGCCGTACGAGCCGACCGTCCGGTGGGTCCTCTCGCTCGATTGATCGAGTATGACGACCGCAACAATTCCAACCTCGTTGAGACGCTTGAAGCGTGGCTGGACAGCTTCGGTGACGTGAGCGCCGCCTCTGCGCGGCTGTACGTGCATCCCAACACTTTTCGTTATCGACTTCGTCGACTCGCGGAGGTCAGCGGCCTGGACCTGGGCAATCCGGATGAACGTTTCTCGGCGATGCTTCAATTGCGCATTCTCGCCCAACGCTAGGAGGTTCCTCGTGCTGAGAGGGGTGGGCGGCGGTCCGAGTCGGAACGCATTTCGCTCGCCTTCTAATTCCTACCTGCTGAGGAATACCACGATCAGAGTCACCACCGCCAGGCCAAGGAAGACGACGGCTCCACGCAAGTCGGGGTCACTCGCACGCCGATGCGAGATGATCGCGCCGACGAAGTAGGCGATTACTCCGATCGTTGCCGCGATCGCGAGCTCGGGGAACCAGATCCCCGCGACAAGGCCAACGGTTGCTATGACCTCGATCACCCAGAGAACCCTCATCTACGGTTGTGTGACATGAACCGCTTCCATCATGGCCACGACCCTCGGGGCGTGAATGAGTTTTATCACTCCGGAACCGAGCATGATCAGGGCGAGGAGAAGGGATAGGACGAGGGCGATGGTGTGCACGAGTGTTCCTCCTTGTTGGTCGATCTGATCGGTTCGCGGCACAGAAAGGGCGCGTCTCCGCGGGCGAACCGGTAGACGGATGCGCGGACGGCGTAGCGGGGAGCCCGCCAGGTTCCACGTCATCGACGCTACGAATCCGATAGGTACCCCTTGGTACCCTTCAACGCATCAGCCTCACCGCCGGAACCGTGTTCCTTGCTGACTGCTCGGCCCGGTTAGCGATCGAGATCATCGCCAACAAGTGGTAGGTCGTTACGCTGTTCGCTCTGGGCGACGGGCCCAAGCGTGATGGTGAACTCGTGATTCTCATCGGCGGAGTCTCCCGAAGGTGCTCACCCAGACTCTCGGTCGCCTGCAGAGCAATAGCATCACCGAGCGTCGAACCTTCGCCGAAGCGCCCCGAGGGTCCATTACAGCCTGACCACACTGGGCGGAACGCTTCACGAGCCGATCAGGATTCTGACCGACTGGGCAAGATCCCACGAAGAAGCCATCCTCGACCACCAAAAAAGCAGCGAGGAGTCGGCTGCGGTCTGTCGGTGTTCCTTCTGTGGCGCTGGCAAATACCGTCACGATCCCTCTTAGGAAACTCTGGGCCGCGGGACTTGTCGGAGCGACAGCGCTGATTCTCGTGCTGGCTCTTACCGCCTTCGAGTGCGAATTATTGGCCTCGGTTGCGGCAGTCACCCTGTATTGCGGAGTGCCGCACGTTTACGGGGAGACCGGGTCAGTCCTATTGTTCATGACCATCACCATCGCACTTTCCGCAACAGTGGGTAGCTCGGCGGCGCTCCGCTTTGACGTCAAGAGCCGCAGACCCGCATCATGGTGGTCAACATCCGTCTCCCTGTTTCTATTCGGCGGGATCCCGGGAGTCTGGCCGTGTGCTCTCGTGCCCGGGGCTTGGGACTCCGCAAACCGCGGGCACGCGCCACCGGTATTGAGCCGGCCTTGCGACCCCTCATCTCGGCGGCACCTCTTGTCCCGTGGATGGCTGGCGCGCTCACCAGCGCAGTCGCCGTAATACTAGGCTCCCAAACTCTCAGGCTCCCAATGGAACGATCGCGGGCTGGGCGATTGCGTCGAACATGCTCGTAGTCCAGTCCTCGCTGGCCTCGCCATTGATCGGCCTGGCCGGTGTCTAGCACCTGAGAAAACCAGGATCGTGGGCTTACGGCGCATGGTTCCGATCCCTGTGTCACGATTGGTGCGACGGCGATGGTGGAGTGCTCGATTCTCGTTCGATCAATTCGTACGGGACGACGATGTGTGACGGGGGTCTCCCGGGTGCGGCGATGCGCATGATCAACACATCGAGCGCCTGGTGGGCGAGCTGGACGATGTCGGGCGCGATGGTTGTGAGCGCCGGCCAGCAATACCGGCCCTCGGGGGTGTTGTCGAAGCCGACTACGGCGACCGAATTCGGAACCGAGATCCCGTGAAGGCGTAGTTGGCGAAGGGCGCCGACGGCAAGAAGGTCGTTCGCGCAGAGGAGCGCATCGAAATCGACTCCGTCCTCAATGAGCCTAAGGGTTTTGGCTTCGCCTTCTTCGGGGATGTACTTTCCCGTTTCGATCACGAGCGAGTCGTCGAGTTCGATTCCCTCCGCGGCGAGTGCGTCTCGATGGCCCTGAAGTCGTAGGTCACCGGTGCCAGCAGTGCTTCTTGGCTGGTAGCCCATGAACGCGATGCGCCGACGGCCTGTTGCCAGAAGGTGCTCGGTTGCCTGCCGCGCAGCCGTGATGTTGTCGATGGCAACGTGATCGAGTCGATCATCTCGCAAATGCTCGCCCAAGGCGACGACAGGCGCGCCCTCACGGAGAGCTTCGATGTCGTCAGGGCTCAGTGAGAGCGGGCTGAATATCGTCCCTTGGACGTTTCGCTCCGAATGGGGGCGTATCGCTCGCTGTTCGCGTTCGATGTTTCCGCCGGTCTCGGTTATCAAGACGGTGAAGTTGAGGGTTTCCGCGTAGGCGATGAGTGCATGGGCGAGGTGGGAGAAGTACGGCGATTCGATATCGGGTACAACAAGAGAGAGCAGCCGGGAGGGTGCGCCTCTCAACTCGCGTCCGGCCGCTGAGGGTCGATACCCCAGCTGCTGGATGGCTGCCTCCACGCGCGCCCGTGTGCCGGCCCGGATGTTCGGATGATTGTTGAGGACGTTGGAGACGGTAGCCCAGGACACGCCGGCGACACGTGCCACATCCTTGACAGTGGGTCGCCGATTTTGGCCTGTGATACTCGGCGTCATGAGCCATCGCTAACTGTTGGGCGCCGTCGCTCAGCGGAGCCCAGGGGACACTCGTGCTGTGTGGCTTCGAAGGTTGTCAGGGTCTTCGTAGGCGGCGACTTCGCGCTGTACCGCCCTGATTGGTGCGACGCTGAGCTTCTCGCTTCGATCAAAGCGATAGATTCCGTTCTGCTCTTGGAAGACATCCGTCAATTGCGTGTAACAGTAACCGAACATCAATGGATTTCGGGCCAGCACTCGAGTTAGGCCAGCGAAGCGTTCGTGAAACTCCGTCTCGCTCGCGACGCGCTGTCCGTAACCCCAGGAGTCTGCTCGGTCAGTTCCGTCTGCGTCTCGATGGTCGGGGTTCCACCAAATACCTCCGTACTCGGAAACGAAGTAGGGCTGCCCACGGTAGGGCACCGAGAAGATACCAGCGTCGGACCGGTTGAGATATGGGCGTCCGTCCGAGAGTCCGGATTGTTCGCGTTCGAAAGCTTCGGGGTCTTGCTCGTAGGAGTGGGAGTCGTAGATATCGGTCGCCTCCACGCGGTGCGCGTATCCGGAGGCATCGATCGTCGGTCTACTTGGATCCGCGAGTTTGGTCGCGAGGAACATCCCGCGCGTGACATCGTCCAGAGTGGTCGTGCGGTCATGGAGAACCTGGTGCGTCTCATTGAGAGGGCACCAGCCGATGATCGATGGATGGTTGTGGTCGCGCTCAAGGACCTCCAGCCATTCGGTCACGAATGAAGTGGTGGGACGTTGATTGTTGCCAAGGACGCCCTGCCCGGATACGCCCCAGTCGCCGAATTCGGCCCAGACGAGATAGCCCATCCTGTCGGCGTGGAAGAAGAATCGCTCCTCGAATACCTTCTGGTGGAGTCGCGCGCCGTTGAATCCTGCGGCCATCGACAATTCGATGTCGCGTTTGAGAGCGTCGTCGGTCGGGGCCGTCATCAGCGTGTCCGGCCAGTATCCCTGGTCCAAGACGAGCCGCTGGAAGACCGGCTCACCGTTCAGCTTCAGCACCTGCCCATCGATCGACACTGATCGCAGTCCGCAGTAGCTCTGAACAGAGTCGATGAGCGTCCCTCCGATCCGACATGACGCGCGCGGAAGTCTTGTTTTTTTGGGGCACTGGCCCGGTCGGTCGCATTTCTTGTGAAGTCGTTGGCTGGCTGAGTTAGCGCAATTTCGTTGCAGTATTCGACCGATTGAGGCCATTGGGAGCCTCTCCGTTGCCCAAAACGGCTGCGATCTGGATACGACAGGGAGTCTGGTTAAAAGCTCAATTGGGGCATCATTCGTGCTTGAGGCTCGCGCACTTCCACGGTCATCGTTGCATGGTCTGCCTCGTGACCCTGAATGGGAGGGCCCCTGTTCGAGCCCCACCGGATTCCGGCGGATTCCTAATCCATATGGTTTCGAGCTGTCTCGTGCGATGGCTTGCCCCGGGCCCGAGGTCACGGTGTGGACTGTGGTCCTTGAACGAAACGAATGGAAGCAGAAATGGTTAAAGTAAGAAATGGTCTCCTGGGCCTGCCGTTGGTCGCGACGCTGGCCCTGGCTGGCCTTTTGATTCCTTCCCCTGCGATGGGAGCGGAACCGGCCGTCCCGGCCGCCGACCCGGTTGCCTGGGCAGCGTGCCCCGAAGATGTTGCGGATCCGCTCAAGCAGCTCCAGTGTGCTTCGATTCCAGTGCCGGTGGACTACACGGACCCGGGCGGCGCGGAGATCCAGATCATGGTGTCGCGCCTGGCCAGTCCGGCGCCGGACGAGCGTCGTGGCATCCTGCTGCTCAACCCGGGCGGCCCGGGCGAATCGGGGCTGACCCAGTCGCTCGATCTCGTGTCGAAGGGTCTGCCAGTCAGCGTGAGCGATGCCTACGATCTGATCGGCGTGGACACTCGCGGGATCGGCCACTCCGCTCCGATCTCCTGCGGTTTTACGATCGACCAGGGCTACGCCGGAGCCATCCCGAAGTACGCTGCCGACCGGGCGGCGGTGGCGGCTCAGGCCGAGGTCGTGAAAGGCATCGCGGAACAGTGCGCAGCGAATGACGTCGACGGGAGCCTGCGCCACGTCTCCACGGCGAACATGGCGCGCGACATGGATCGGATCCGAATCGCGCTCGGCGAGAAGAAGATCAGCTTCTTCGGCGTGTCCTACGGCACGGCTCTTGGCGCCGCCTATGCGTCGATGTTTCCCGACCGCACCGACCGGATCGTGCTGGACAGTGCCATCGGCGATACCCATCTCGATCGAGAGGGTATTCGACGGTACGGGCTGGGGGCGGAAGAGACGTTCCCCGATTTCGCGCGATGGGCGGCGAAGCGCGACGGCACTTATGGGCTCGGATCCACTGCGGCCGAGGTGCGGAAGACCTACTTCAGCCTGGCGCACCGGCTCGATGCGACTCCGATGGACGGGGGACAACTCGACGGTCACCTGTTCCGTCAATTCACCTTCGTGTCCCTGTACAACGAATCCCTCTATGCGGGTGCCGCCCAGTTCTGGGAGTACGTACTCCGCTCCGACGCCGCCGGTGTCACGAGCCAGATGAACCAAATGGACGCCGCGGTGCCCGGTTCAGCCGTCGCGCCCACGCAGCTTTCACCGAGCGACAACACCTTTTCAGTCTTCCTCGCGGTGACCTGTAACGACAAGAAATTCTCCGGGGATGTGTCGGTTTACCAGCGTGCTGTAGCCGAGGATCGCACGCGGTACCCGGTGTTCGGCGCCGCCACCGCCAACATCATGCCGTGCGCGTTTTGGCCCTATGAACAGGTCGAACCGCCGGTCGCGATTGTGGATGACGGTCCCGAGAATATCTTGATAGTGCAGAACAGCCGCGACCCGGCCACACCCCATGCCGGAGGCACCATGCTTCGAGAGAAGTTCGACAAGCGGTCGACGCTGGTGAGCGTCGACCGGACCGGTCACGGCGTGTACATCTATGGCGACAGTTTCTGCGCCGACGGCATCACCACCCGCTTCCTCGTGGGAGGGAAGATGCCGACGAAGGACAAGAAGTGCTGAACTGACGGGCAGTTCCAGGTGACTTTCTCGACAGTCATGCGCGGCAAACGAATTCGGCGTGCCCTCGCCGAAAAGACCTCGCCGAGAGAAAAGGAATCCCATGCCCCTGTACTCTCCTGTCATTCGAGCCGCAGCGGCAGCCACCGTGCTGCCGCTGCTCCTCGGCCTCGGCCGCGCCTGTCGCGCCCGCGTCGGCCGCCCAGGTGGCAACGGACACGAAAGCGGTGACCCATGCCGGCAATGACCGGGTTCCGGAGGGTGCGTCCTCAACGCAGCACTACTTCCCCTCGGTCGACGGGTCGGCCGTGGAGCTGCACTCCGACGTGCTGCTGCCCGAGGGGTTGGCTGCCGGCGAGAAAGTGCCGGTCATCCTCTCGCCCGGAACGTATTTCGGCCACTCGGGAGAGTTGGCCATCGAGGGTCACAGCCAGACATCTGACAACGCCCTACCCGATGTTTTGTCGACGTTCCTTCTCGCCTAAGTGGCTGCCTCCACTTCGACGTCGCCCGCGGAGGCTCCAGCCTCCACCGTGCTCACGGTCGCGAAGGGCGAAGGGCGAAGGGCGAAGGGCAAAGGAGCAGGCTGAATCGGCCTGACTTTCGTTCCTAGTGGGAGCCTTGTCCGGCGGGTGCCGGTTGGGCGGATTCTTTGTCTGCGTAGTATGCGTTCTCGACCTCGGTCGGGGTTCGCATGTCGAGTTCGCCGTGGAGTCGCTGGTTGTTCCACCACCACACGTATTCGAGGGTGGCGAGCTCGACCTGTTCGACTGTGCGCCACGGACCCTGCTGGCGGATCAGCTCCGTCTTGTAGAGGTTGTTGACGGCCTCTGCCATCTCATTGTCATAGCTGTCGCCGACAGTTCCGGTGGAGGGCACCGCGCCGAGTTCGACGATGCGATCGGTTCAGACCATCGCCATATAGTTCGCGAGTTCAACCGGTCGGAGTGACACTTAACCCCGGTGAGGTCTCCGCCTGCGTCCCACGCCGCCATATCGAGAGCCTGCATGGGCAGGATTTCGGCCCGCAGTGTCGCTGCGACGTTCCAGCCGACAATGCGACGCGAGTAGACATCAGTGACGAACGCGACATAGGCAAACCCTGACCACGTTGCGACATAGACCACGTCGCAGACCCAGAGTCGCCGCGGACCGTCGGCGGTGAAGCGGCGGTTGACGAGGTCCTTCGGCCGCTGCAGCGCGGGGCCGGACTTCGTCGTGAACACCTTCTTCGACTTGCGCACCCCGCGAACGCCGGCATCCCGCATGAGTCGCTCGGTCTGATCTCGGCGGATCGCCCAGCCTTGCCGTCGCAGAAGCGTGTGCATCTTCCGTCGCCCATAGACGCCGTAGTTCTCCGCGTGCAACCGCGCAACCTCCGGCACGAGCAAGTCATCGCGCAGCTGACGAGCTGATGGTGTCCTGCTCGTCGCAGCACGATACCCACGCGAGGTCAGGAATCCTCTCACTGCCGGTCGAAGCCCTGGCAGATGAGCTCAACCGGCGAAACGATCCCGGTGTTCGTTGATGAACCGGATCATCTCGTCGAGGGGCGGTCGAGCTCCTTCGCGAAAAAGATGCTCGCAGCCCTGTGGATCTCGTTCGCTCTCCGCAACTCCGAGACCTCCTTCCGCAGGCGCTTTATCTCCGCGGCCCCTTCGGTCGTGACGCCATGTTTCACGCCGGCGTCGACCTCGTAACGGCGGTGCCACAACCGCAGCGTCTCTGGACTCATCCCGAGCAGCCCAGCGACAGGGCGGATCGCGGCCGTCGGATACTCCGGTCTGGCCTCCGCGAGCATCCTGAGAGCCAGCTCACCTATCTCCGGCGAATATCTTCTGTTCACCGTGTTCCATCCTTACTAGAAGAACGGAACCGAAGTCAGGCCGATTCATTCATAACTAGCGACTCGCGCACCGGGAAGCGTGTCGGCCTGAACCGTCCCGGGTTTCATGCCGCCGGTATGTTGGCGGCGTCACCTTTTGATGGATGGGTCACCTGACCGTGCAGCAGACCCTTCCTCATGTCTCGGCTAATGTTTGTGCGAAGGTAGCTGCATGAGATCAGGAGGCCGAGTTCACGGTGGCTGGCTCGTCGCCGCCTTAGTCGCCGCATTGTTCAGTGTGCTGATCGCTGTCGGGTTCCAGACAGGTTCGTGCCAAGATTCACTAAATCCCGCCGCGAGCAGCTGTGTGCAAGGTCCTGAGCCCTTCGCTATCCTTCTTGGCCTAGCTGGAGCCGTGTTCGTCATCTTTGCGATGTTCCGTGCATTCCGTCGACAGTGACGGGGTTGCCCGTTAGCGGGACGTCGACCGCGTCACGTTTCGAGTGAATGGACCCGCGGCCGAGCGAGCCGGTGCCGTGTGTCACTCGGGAATGTCTTGACCTCAAAACAACAGCCCAGAAGCGGGTCGGACAACGTTGCGGTTCTTGAGCACTTGGGCAGCGGTGATCACGCTGCTTTCATGACTGAATTACTGATTGGGTACGCCCGCGTATCCACAAACGAACAAGACCTGACCGCTCAACAGAACGCACTCGAAAGGCTCGGCGTTCGGCCCGCCCTGATCGACACCGATCATGGGCTCACCGGCACCAACCGGGCCCGGCCGGATTGCGCGAAGGCCTCGCCGCGTGCCGTAGCGGTGACACCCTCGTTGTCGTGAAACTCGACCGGCTGGCACGGTCCCTTCGCGATGCAAAGGACATCATCGACGAACTCACCGCCAAGGACGTGAAACTCAGCATCGGCGGATCGATCTACGACCCCAACGATCCCGTCGGACGGCTCCTGTTCAATGTCCTCGCCATGGTTGCCGAATTCGAATCAGACTTGATCCGCGCCCGAACCCGGGAAGGCATGCAGGTTGCGAAAGCAAAAGGCAGACTGCGAGGAAAGCAACCCAAACTCTCCGCCGCACAGCAACGACACTTGATGGAGATCGCGAAAGCAGGAACTCACTCGGCCGCGGAAATGGCTGAACTCTTCAGCGTTGCCCGCTCAACCGTTTACCGGACCATCGATCGACAACTGGCAGCAAAACGCGAAGAGGAAACACGGACGTTCCCGTTGCACGGCATCTGTGTCGACAACGGGAACCTTCTGCGAAGCGTCATACGCAAACACTAAGTCGCCGGACGGGCCGGCGGATGGCCTACCTGCGGCGGAGGTGCTGCCAACGCGGGATTACAGCTGTTTCGAATTTTCTCCGCATATTTGTGCGGGAGTATTAGAGTGCAAACGTGAAGAATTATCCGAAGAGCAGGCTCATCCGAGGCATCGTCGTGAACGCAATCCTGCTCGTCGGAGGGCTAATCCTCGTGTTCTGGGAACCCCACAACCCTCCGTTCACAGGCGGCGGCATCGGCCTGGTGATTGGAGCCACCCGGAACGGAACCGCGATCTACTACAAGGTCAAGATGAGTCGATTGGCAGCCGCTAACCCGCCGCTTCCCGAAACGGCCAAGGAGTTTGCAGTCGCAGTTTCGCTGGATAGCAAGCGATAAACGACGCTATGTCCAGATCACGCGGATATCCCGTGATGGGAACGGTAATCGCGACACCGTCGGTCGCTTAATAGTGTCCTCTGATCTCGGGGCCCACGAGTGATATCAAACAAATAGTGTTCACGCATGAAGACAGTTCATTCTCGGATCTGGGTCCGGCGGGCATACACGATGCTCGCCGTTATGGCCGCTGTCCTGATCGCTGCCAGTGCCACTCTGCGCGAAACGATCCATGAACCTCGGGCGGAGATCCTTGCAAACATATTGCAGGCTGCGCCGATCATCAGCGGTGGACTGGGGTCATCGGCCATTCAGAAGCGTCGCCGCCTGATCCCGCCCACCGGACCGTGATGCGAATTCGAAGCGAGACTCGCACGACAGAACGCCACAGTCAGGGGTTCGTGTTGGCGAGAGCTCCCTAAGGGGAAACCCCAGTGATATAACAGCCGCAAGCCGATCGCCTGTCCGACAGTTTTATGCCGGGGCTTACTCTCTCCGGATCTCTCGCAGAATGAGCACTTTCTTCTAGATTGCGACCACAAGATCCTTTAGCGCTGATGATGATCTCGAAGCACATCTGCTGCAGTCGTCCAGCTGCGCTTCCCATACCGAACATTGTCGACGTGGTTGAGCGCATGTCAATCTGGGCCTACATTGGCCCGCTAGGGCGGACTCTCAACTTCTTGTTACAACGGACCGGGGAGCTGATTCATCGCTACTTGTTTGTAGTTACCCCGGAAGCTGCGAAACAGCGTCAGGATCGACTTCCAACCACTTTTGAGCCTCACGGAGTGTCATGACCACCCCGTTCCTCGGCATGGGGACATTGCTCTCTATCAGCACGGAATCCGGGCCGTAGCTGGCAGCATCGAACACGTTGACCCCGAGATCTTGACAGTAGCGCTCGAGCATCTCCGAGGTGAACTGAACCGCGCCCGTCGCGCCGCGTAGGACTCAACCTGCTCGAACAGCTGCTCCGTCCCAGTGGCGCTGAAAACCCATCGACTGCCATCAAAAGCGACCGAGACCGTTCGCACGTAGTTCAAGAATTGGGTCTTAATGGGTCCGAATAGCGTGAACTGAACCGCGCCCGTCCGGCCCTTCTGAACTCCTGCTAGGCCGATGGTGTGGGGAATACTCTCAACGGCCAGCCCCTGGCACTTGAGCTTTCGGCTGAGCACACCAATAGCGCTGATTGCTTCTGTCCCCTGCAAAGAATTGTCGAAATACGCGGTCCACGTTCCGTGTCCAACCAACAGCTCCCGAGGCCGTGCGCCCAAAGTAAGTCGCTCAAGACCGTGCAAAGCCTCCGGAAAACCGCAAGCGACCGGCCCGGAGGTGACATTCGAGTACAACGATTGACGCCATCCACTCAACGCAGCTGCCGCCTCGGACAGCGGGACCTGGAGGAAGCCCACCGAAGAGGTAATCGGCGCATAGAGATCGTTCAGCAATGTCTTCACAAGAACCCTAATTGACCTTAAGGAGGTCGACCATACCCGCCGGATCATTTGCAAGAAGCCGGTCCCTGAGACCGACACCTCGCCCGGAAACGCTTGTGTCGAACTCCTCGTAGTGGCGCACACCATTCAGCGTGTACTGGAGATCCGGTCGGTTCACTCCCACCCGGACTCCATTGATATCGATCTGCTGCTGATCAACCCGCATGTCGAGGGCACCGCCACCCATGAGCGAGCCTCCTTGGACTCACTGCGCGCCCGCCACTCGTGCCAGGACCTCGTTAATCTCAGAGCGCAACGCCCGCGCGTCCGAGGATTCGAACCCGAGTCGTGTTGAGAACTCCCACTCATCCACCGCCTCGAGCGCTTCCCCGATTGCACTCGCGAGTAGTCGGAGCTCATCGAGGGTCACAGTGACAGCAAGTTCGTCTTCCGAGTCAATCAGCCTCATGGCACCAACCTTAGTGAAGGGTGTTCAAGAAGTAGTCGTAGCCATCCCTCGGCCGGAATGCGGTGCCGCCGTCGACCGCCCCAGGGTTACGAATCACGACCGTTCCGTTCTTCCAATAGCCGGTCCTGCCACCGGAGAGCGTGCGCATCTCGCCGTTCGTCACCACGTCCTCGATCACCCCCGCGAACTGGCTTCGATTCGCGACGCCAGGGAACTCCCCGAGTTCAACCACATGCTTGTCGAACGCATGCCCACCCGCGATCTCCTCGCCAGTCAACTGTGCCCGCAGGCGAACACCATTGACGACGTTCTCGGCGCCCGCTCCGGTGTTTGCGGCTGCTGTGCCGCACTTTGGGGGCAAGATGCCCTTCGCGAAGGGGGCGGCAGTGAGTCCAATACCGAGGAGACCCTGCCCGAAAGCTTGTCCAGAGTCTTGAACATTGGTTGCGCTCAGTGAGGTGGCGTCAATCGTTTTCTGGCATTGCTGAGTGGCCAGCCGAAGCTGGAGCTGAACGAGGAGCACCCCGATGCTGACAGAAAAGATCCCGCTTCGGGCGAGTGAGTGAAGCCGAGCAAAAGGCCGCCTTGAAAGCGACCGTAAGAGGGACCGCGAATGGGACACTGTTCACGTGATTACCGAACATGCACTGCTGCCCGTGATGCCCGGCAGGGAAGACGAGTTCGAGATCGCTTTTACCGAAGCACGGGCGATAATCACCTCAATGCCTGGGTGCCGGGGACTGTCGCTCTCGCGTTCGATCGAATCGCCAAGCACATACCTGTTGCTCGTCGAGTGGGAGCAGTTAGAAGACCACACGATCGGATTCAGGCAATCGGAGCAATACCAGGCGTGGCGTGTTCTCTTGCACCATTTCTATGAGCCATTCCCCTTGGTCGAGCACTACCGATCCGTCCCGTAACCGGAACGTCATATGGGGCGACTTTGTGCCCTTGTCCTGATTGCAGTACCGGTCGCCGAGTTGTTTCTCTCGCGATAGAGGGGCCCTCCTTCCCTCGGATCCCGTGGGCTTCTACAGTGAAGAGATGAATACTCGGTTTGTTACCTGTTTCACAGCTCTGGCCGCTGCCGCTGTCCTTCTCGCCGGATGCTGCAGCACGGCCGACGGTGGCGCTGGTTCGTCAGCAAAGCCACTACAACTGCGTCTCGTGATCTCCTCAGCCGAGGGTATGTGCAGCGCGCCGGCTCTGACCTCGGACGGCCCGTCCAGCGCGTGCGACCGCGCGGGCATCACTACCTACGAGTTAGGGAAGTCGCTGGGTACGCTCACACCAACCTCCGTCACGCTCTCCAAGGATCAGGGGTCCGCACACTCAGTCATTCTTGAGCTCAACCAAGCGGATACCAGCACACTCGGCAATGTGTCTGGCGACGCCATCGACAAGAACCTGGCGATCGTCCTCGATGGCCGAGTACTTTCCGCGCCTCTCGTCAAGGTTCCCATCACGACTAGTCCGCTTACTCTTGCATTCGGGTCCGCATCCGAGGCCAAGCAGACCGCCGCAGACCTGACTGCGTCCGCAACACCTTGACCCCAACAAGTTCGCACGTCGGTGAAGTCCCCGCAAGCGGAACCCGATGAGTGGATCCAAATGAAACTCGCGTTCGCGGTGGCTTTCGCTGCGCTGGTCTGCGTCGGCGTCTCGTCATGCTCCCAGTCGACAAACTCAGTCACTCCGTTGAGCGATAGTGAGAAACTCCAAATGCTGCGACAGCAATCAGATGACTCTTGGACAGCGATTCACTACCAGTACCCTGACGCCGATGTTCCTTCTACTGGTCCGCCTGTGCTCCTCACCGGTCAGCGGTGGATGGCTGCTTTCAAGGACTGTCTCCACCGCCGAGGGGTAACCGGCGTGCAAGTGTCTTCTGAATCGGGCACCATCGTCACTGAAGCAGAAACCGAAGGAATCGCCGTTGGACTCTTCGCCTGCGATCGCGAATTGCCCAACCCGATTGAGGCAAATTTCTTGTTCAGCCATTCTGAGATTCTGGCGATGTACAACTACGACATCGGGTTCCTTCAAGCCTGCTTGGCGGCATCCGGATTCCGTATCGCCCCTTCTCCGACTATGAAAGCATTCGAGTCGAATTTTTACACGGAAGGGTGGAATCCCTACTACGGGTCTGTCGATACGCAGAAGGCCCTGGCGGATCGTAAGTTGCTCTTGAGATGCCCGCCCTATCCCGCCTGGACAAAAATCTCAGTTCCTACGCCGACGCGATAAAGGTCGGGTCAGCTGGGTCTGCTGCAGGGTTAGGTGACATCTGAGTTGGCTTGCCCGGAAGCCTGCCGTCAGCGCCCGCAAGCGGGACCTCTTGCGCGGCAAATCCGTGCGGCGATCTACGAACTCGGGGCCCATCAGTTGGGAACGGCTATGGCGCTGGCTCGAAATCGGTGTACACAGTTTCCGCTCGCCGCCTTCGTTCTTGCACGATTACTCCCGGCGCGTTGACCTCACCTTCGCCGAGGATCCGTTCGGCATGTTGCCGGTTCATATCGTCGCTGTCTTGGGCGATGATCTCTAACGCTTCGCGCGGGGCATCGACTCGACTGAGCACCGCCCAACGCACCTCGGCAGAACGATCCCGTGCAAGACGAACGAGCTGTTCATCGGTGGGGTACCTCAACCCTGTGACGGCGGACAGCGATCGCGTAGTCCATGCGCGATCGGTGACTAGGCGTTCCATCTGTTCGAGAGAGATCCGCGGGTTGCTAGCGCACCAACCACGAACTCGTGCATCGTCATCGTGAAGCAGCCGGTCGAATACGTCCGCGTATGGTGTGTGTCCCGCCAGGGCCGATCGCACATCTCGAAAGCTATCGCCGGCCAGCAGTCGCTGATCGGCGTAAGCGATGCAATGCGGATCACTCTCAAGGACCCAGACGAACAGTGCTCGCACCGACTTATCGTCATGATGAACGAGGGCGGAATGCATTTCGCGCCGACTACGTCCAGTTATTGCCGCTTCCATCCGGACCTCTGGAACCTGATCATCCAAGAGTCTTCTCAGGGTGCGATTGTCGGCCGCTTGATTGCTCGCGACAGCATGTCGCACTCGGATGGACTTGTGCGAAGCAAGCTCCCAAACGCGAGCCGAGTCGGATTCCGGATCCTCGGCCTGCGCCTCCGCGAGCTGCAAGGCAGTCATCATCCTGGCCATGTCCACAAGTATCCAGCAACTGATCCCCACTCGGGATCTTGAACGATCCCGAAAAGCACGAACGCTGCTCCCATTCCTCGGAGCCATCGGATTTGGTGCAACTGCGCCACCAGGGAGAGGTGCCCGTAAGTCGGACGTCGAACGCGACGAATCTCGAGTCAACAAGATCGACATCAGTCCCGTCCGTCATCTGAGACCCAATGCCTGAAGGGCTTCCGGGTATTCGGCGGAGACGTTGATGTCGCCTGCCTCAATCGCCTTTTGCAGCGGCCCTGACAACTCGGTCCGGTTCGCGCCGCCACGGACATACAAGTCGAAGCGGATCTTCAGACCAACGAGCTATCGAAGATATCGTCCAGGTTCTTGTTGACGCGACAGGATGACGCAATCACCAGGTGCCGTGCCCCTGCTGACAGAAGGAGAAATACCTGATTCGGCGCCACGACGGCGCCAAACTCTGCGCCTACGCGTTGTATGTCATCAGGTGTCACTTCGACCAGCTCCAACCCCCGCAACATCCGCGGGCAGGCGACATATTCAACGCCGGAGAACACGAGGTCAATGTTCGTTTCGGCATCCGGTCCCTTCGGGCTGCGGACCAGCAGAGAACCGTGGCTCACCTGTGACGGCGCTCACTGAAATTCCCCAGTTCTGCTCACCGAAATTCCCCACCCCGGGTCGCTTCCGCACATAGAAGCGGGCCTCCCTCGATGCTGATGGTCTTCGACCACACACCAGCTCGAGAAAGGCCCTGCTCCTATGCTTTCAGAGGAGGGCGACGTGGACATCCACGCGCTCAAACGACAAGGGATGACGATCAGTGAGATTGCCCGCCGCACCGACCACGACCGCAAAACCATCCGGGCTTATCTGGCCCGACAGACCGCTCCGGGGCAACGCAAACGTGCCACTCCGGACTTGTTCGACAAGTTCATCGCCTATGTTGCGGCGAGGCTTACCGAAGATCCGCACCTTTGGGCGGTGACACTGCTCGACGAGTTACGACCGCTGGGCTTTACCGGCTCCTACCCGACGCTGACTCGCCAGGTTCGGGATCGCGGGTTGCGGCCTACATGCACGGCCTGCGCGCATGTGACGAAACGACCGAACGCGATCATCGAGCACCCGCCCGGGGAAGAGACCCAGTTCGACTGGGTCGAGTTGCCCGACGCGCCGACTGGGTGGGTGTTTCCCACGAAACGCGCCTACGTCCTCGTGGGGTCGCTGGCGCACTCCGGTGTTTGGCGGGCGGTGATCTCACCATCGATGGACCAGCCGCACCTGCTGGCCGCGATGACGGTGCTGCTGGGCCTGCTGGGCGGTGTGACGAAGACCTGGCGGTTCGACCGGATGAGCACGGTCCTGAAGGCCGGGACGAGTGATCTAACGCCGATGTTTGCCGCGTTCTCCAAACATCATGCCGTCAGCGTGGTCGCATGCCGGCCCCGCTCCGGGAACCGGAAAGGGGTGGTGGAGAAGAACAACCACACCGCGGCGCAGCGGTGGTGGCGAAACTTGGCCGATGAGCTCACACCCGAGCAGGCGCAGCACAGCCTCACCACTTTCGCCTCCCGCCAGGACGGGCGGCGCCGCGAGGGCCGGGATGGGTCCACGACCGCGGCGGTCATGTTCGCCGCGGAACGCCTCGCCCCGCTGCCCCCGACGTTGTTCCCCGTCGTCGTGACGGAAGAGCGCACTGCGACCCGGCAGGCGCTGATCGACTGGCGTGGCAACCGGTACTCGGTCCCGCCCGAGCTGGCCGCGACGAAGGTTGTCGTCTATCAACGGCTCGGCGCGAACACCATCGATATCGCCACAGTCTCTGGTGTGGTCCTCGCCCGCCACCAAGTTGCTGAGCCGGGGCTCGGGGTGACGATCCGCGACAGCGGACACGTCACCGCACTCGAAGCGATCGCCTTGGCGTCGGCGCCTCCCGGGCGCCCGCACCGGAAGAAGGAACGCATCCCACCGGGGACCGGCGCCCGCGCCGCCGCCGCTGAACTTGCCGGCACCCCAGCCCCCACCACAACCGTGATCAACCTGGCCGCCTACGAGCAGGCCGCGAAGAACAGGAACACACTCCAATGACAACACCGACGAGACCCCAGACCGCCTCGACCACGATGACCACCGCGACGTCGGCGAGTATCTATCAGCAGCTGAAGGGCCACCTGGCCGAACTGAAGCTTGCCGACGCAGCCGAGGCGTTGCCGCGCGTCCTCGACCAGGCGCAGGCCGAGGGCTGGTCGCTGACCCAGACGCTCGAGCACCTGCTCGCCGTCGAGGTCACCGCCACCGACGCCCGCCGCCTGGCTGGCCGGTTCCGGTTCGCCAACCTCCCCACCGGCGCCACCCTCGACGACTTCGACCTCGACGCCGCCTCCGGCATCGACCGGTCCCTGCTCGCCGAGCTCGGCACCTGCCGGTTTCTGGACACCGCGACGAACGTGCTCCTCATCGGCCCGCCCGGCGTCGGGAAAACACACCTCGCCACCGGCCTCGGACACGCAGCAGTGCAGGCCGGCTACCGCACCTACTTCACCTCCGCCGCCGACCTCGCCGCCCGCTGCCATAGGGCTGCGATCGAGGGCAAGTGGGGCACGATGATGCGCTTCTTCGCCGGTCCCACCCTCCTCGTCATCGACGAACTGGGCTACCTTCCGCTGCCAGCCGAGGCAGCGTCAGCCCTGTTCCAGGTCATCAACCAGCGCTACCTGAAAACGTCGATCGTGATCACCACGAACCGGCCCGTCGGAGCCTGGGGCGAGATCCTCGGCGACACCACCGTCGCCGCCGCGATGCTCGACCGAATCCTCCACCGCTCCGTCGTCATCACCCTCGACGGAGCCTCCTACCGGCTCCGCAACCACACCGCAGCATCCGACGAACTACGCCGCATCACCACCGGCACAAACCTGCGCTAACCTAACCCCGCGACCTGGGGAGTTTCAACGATCAAGACTGGGGAAATTCGCTGAGCGCCGTCACCTGATACTCCCAGAGTTGGAACCGGCGATCAGGATAGGTTGCGCTCATTCGAAAGGACTCCTATTCGTGCGCGGCAAGCGCCACTTCACCCTCGTGCATCACATAGTCCATCCTCACGCACTGGGCGTCCGCATGCCGGACGTTGATCGCGACAGATCCACCTAACGCTCCCCAAAGCCGGGGCAGTGTCGCTGGCGCCGATCGATAGTCAGCGGCACGCAACTATCGCCGATCAGCGGCACGCAACTATCGCCGTGTCCGTAAGACCCGCCCGCAATTAAGTCGCAAAAGGGTAGGTCAACCGCGACACGCTAGTCATCTCTTTGCCCTTTCCCCAGGACCGCTGGCTGTTGGCGATTCGCACCCATAGAGTTCAGCTGGAACTTTTTCAAGCTAAGCCTGGAATCACCAATCCGTCCTTCGGAAAGTGGCCAATCATTCCCGGGCTATATGGATTTGCGGAACCACCCACAGAGGTAAAATTCAGAAGGCCCGGAATCCTCGAGATTCCGGGCCTTCTGCGTTGGCGGGCCCTTCTTGTTGGCGGGCCTTCACCAGGGCTACGACAGAATGTCGCGGAAACGGGCGGACAGGTCACCTGTCCCGCAGAGTGTTCGGCCGCGGGCTGAGCTTCGGGCCCGGTGTTGCATGGAGCCGCTCCGGTTTCGAGGGGGCGCGCACGACGACAGCGTGAAAGCTCGACCTCAGTTGAGGTGATCCCCGTTCACGGTCAGGTCGGCAGTCGAGTCGATCTCCAGCGCTTCGATGGTGCTGCTGCCGACCAGCTCATCGATGAGTGCACGGCTGCCGGCCACGATCGTCGAGTCGAAGTCGACCTCGGTCGCGGATGCCCAGGCGAGGTCGTCCGGCCAGATGATGCTGGGGCCCTCCGCATCCCACGCGTGCCGCACCCAGGGGGCTGACTCCGGCCAAGCGGCAGCGGCGAGCTCGCTGACGCCGGCATCGAACATCAGGTGCCTGCGCCACGGTGTTTCGAAAAAGGTACCCTCCTCGGCGCCGCCCGGCCGGAACATGCCGCCCCAGCCCTCCCACACGGCGATGATTCCTGCGTGGGGTGTGGCGGTGTGTCCCTCGAGATGCCGGGCGAGCGCGGTCACGGATGCGGCATCCAGGCGTCCCTGCCGAGGTTCGTTATATCGCCAGTCGTTCGCATCGAGGAAGTGATTGTTGCCATCAAGATCGCCCGCCCGCAGCCGGTCGAACTGAGCCAGGGGATGCATGGTGGTGCCGAAGGCCGTCGCGACTGTCGCCCAGCTCACCCGCTCCCGTTCGATCTCCCCCGGGTGAGTATCACCCGGCAGCCATCCGCGCCAAGTCTCCGGGGCCGCGAGGCGGTCGCGCTCAGCGGGGTGGAAGACGCGTGCGTAGGCATCGAAACCGCTCGGAATGACGAAGTGGATGCTTTCCCAGCGTTCGATGAGGCGCTCTCGATACCAGCGCCCGCGCTCCACCTCACCCGTCCACCGCATATCGACACGCTACTGCGCGAGCAGCTACGACAGGACGTCGCGCAGCAGTTCCTCGTTCACGGAGGTGCGGGCGCGGGAGACCAGGTACCCGATGCCGAGGAGGGCGAAGGGCAGGATCACGAGCACCCAGCCGATCACGCTGAGCCCCCAGGGGGTGACGGTCGGGTCCACGCCCTCGGCAACAGTTCCGGCGAGCAGGCCGAAGCGTGACATGAGCAGGTACTCCCCGAGCACGAGGCCGACGGTCGCCAGCACGGGCGCGATGACCGTCTGGAACACGTTCTCTTCGCCCTTGTTCCTGCGGAAGTAGACCATGATCGCGATGCACACGAGGATTTCGATGAGCACGATCGCCACCACGGACAGGCCGCTGAACCAGTAGAAGAGGTTGAGCACGGGGTCGAGCTGGGCGACGGCGAACACGATTATGACGACCCCGGTGATCACCGAGGTGACGATGGATGCCGCGGCCGGCGCACCGCGGCCGTTGACGGTACCGAGGCGGGCGGGCAGCACCCCGCCGCGGCCCATCGCGAAGAGGTAGCGGCTCGCCGCATTCTGGAAGGCGAGAAGACCGGCGAACAGACTCGAGAGCACCAAGATCGACATGACCGTCGCCATCCACGGTCCCACGTACTGGGTCGCGAGCGAGAAGAGGACTTCGGCCGGTGCCGCGAGCGGCACCTTTGCCACCGTCGACAGTTCTACGGTCTTGTCGACGACGTGGGAGGCGCCCATTCCGGTGACCATCGCGAAGGCGGTGAGGGCGAAGAGCACGGTGATCACGACCACCGCGAGATAGGTGGCGCGGGGCACCACCTTCTTCGGGTCACGAGACTCCTCGCCGTAGATCGCGGTGGCCTCGAACCCGATGAATGACGCGAAGGCGAAGGCGAAGGCGATGCCGGCGGAACCCGCGAGGCCGCCGACGACTATCGCTGCCGGGTTGAAGGACGCCCAGAAGTTGATTCCTTCTGGTCCACCGTTCGCGAGGATGACGATGGACGTGATCACCAGCGCAGTGAGTTCGAGGAGCATGAGGCCACCAAGCACCTTCGCCCCGACATCCACGCGGAGAAGCGAGAGCACGGTGACAAGCGCCCAGGCGATGAGCGACCAGGCCCACCACGGGAGGACGCCAACCTGGCCTGCCATGACGCCGCCGAAGAATCCGAAGATGGCGAGCTGGATCGCCACGTAGGCGAGGATCGAGACGAAGGCGGAGGCGATGCCGGCATGGCGACCGAGACCGCGGCCGATGTAGGCGAAGAAGGCGCCGGCGTTGGTGACCCGCTGGCTCATCGCGGCGTATCCGACGCTGAAGAGCAGCAGGGTTATGCCGACGACGAGGTAGGCGCCCGGGGCCGCGGCACCGTTGCCGAGAACGATGGCCACCGGAACTGCTCCGGTCATTCCGACAAGTGGGGCGGCGGCCGCGACCACGAAGAAGACGATTCCGACGGTGCCGAGTCGTCCCTTGTTGAGAGAGGTGTGTGTGTCCGTGTCGGAGGCGGGGGTGTCTTGGGCGAGTGCCATTGCGATACTCCTCATTGAGTTCGGGCTGAAATTCTGGGTGGGTACGCAAATCGTCCGTATCCGAACGAGTTAGCTAACAATGGCGAACCACGGCCCTACAGTCAAGCGATTCGGAGATTTTCATTCGGATACGAACAAGCCGGTATCTGGGCTACACTCTGGCGCTATGACTGCTCTGAACGGATTTCTCGCCCCGCTGACCCCCACCGGAGCGAGCGCGCTCGTGCCGAAGCCGCCGTGGTACTACTCGGGAACACTCCTGACCGTCGAATACCTCACCGATCCCGCCAACGTGCGTGCCATCCTCCCCGCGGATATCGACCTCGCTCCTGACCGGCCGGGCGCTGTCGCCATCATCTGGGCCGACTGGCAGTCGTGCAGCGAGGGCGGTCTCGAATTGCTCGACCCGGTGCGCGCCCAGTACCTCGAGGCGTTCGTCGTGGTGCGTTGCTCCCACCGCGGAGTCACCTACAGCCGCTGCGTCGCCATCTGGGTGACGAAGGACTTCGCAATCGGCCGCGGATGGTTCCAGGGCTACCCCAAGAAGCTCGGTTCCGTTCATGTGACGCGACTGTTCTCGCATGGCAAAGCGACACCGCGGCTCGAGGCGGGAGCCCAGATCGGCGCATCGCTCGCCGCCTACGACCACCGCCTGGCATCCGCCATCGTCACACTGCGGGAACCCTCGGAAGACAACGGATTCGTCAACGGACACCGGATGCTGCACAACCGCTTCATGCCGTCGATCAGCCAGGGCGAGGGTCTCTCTCTCGACCAGCTGGTGGCCATGGGCGGCATCGACGCCGACCTCGGACCGGCCTGGCGCGGCGATGCCGAGCTCTCGCTCGCGGATTCACCGTGGGACGAGCTGCACTCGATCCTGCCTGTGGAGGAGATCCTGGGCGGGTACTACCGCGAACTGGGCGTCACCTTCGCCGGGGGAGACCTCGTGGAGGATCGCTCGCGCGCCGTATAACGCGCGAGACCTGAGGGCTAGTAGTCCTCGAGGTACTCGTCGAGCTCCCACCGGGTCACGTCGCGGGTGCCGGGATCGTCGCACCCGTGCTCGTAACGCGAAACCTCGTCGCGCTTCAGGATGCTGAACACGTCGACGACCGGCGCTCCCAGCGCCTCGCGCAGCACGGCGTCGGAGTCGAGGGCATCGAGGGCGGCTGTCAGAGTGGTCGGCAGCACGGCGGCGGACTCGTTCTCGTACGACCAACCGTCCGCACTCGGTGGCACCTCGAGCTCGCGGGTGAGACCGTCCAGGCCGGCGGCGAGCACCGCCGCGATCATCAGGTAGGGGTTTGCCGCACCGTCGCCGATGCGCACCTCAAGCCGTGTGCCTGCTCCACGCTCCGGGGGCACCCTCACCATCGAACTTCGGTTGTCATGGCCCCAGTTGGCGCGGTACGGCGCGAGAGTGTCGGGTCCGAGGCGCTTATAGGCGTTGACGGTGGGGTTCGTGAAGGCCGCGAGCGCGGGAGCGTGAGCGAGGATGCCGGCGATCAGTCGGTTCGAGGTGGTCGTGAGCTGCCCATCCGGCTCACACATGAGGTTCTTGCCCGACGAATCGACGACGGAGAAGTGCAGGTGGAATCCGCTTCCCCCCTCATCGCTCCAGGGCTTGCCGAGGAAGGTCGCGAGCTTGCCGGTACGCGCAACGATGTCCTTGATGGCGGTCTTGAACAGGAAGGTGCGGTCCGCGGCGCGGAGGGCCTCACCGTGCCAGAGGTTGATCTCGTACTGCGAGGGGCTGAACTCGTGGTTACCGGCCACTACCCCGATGTCCATGCGGTCGAGCATGCGCATCAGATGCAGGAAGGTACCGTCCGGGTCGACCCAGGCGCCGGTCGTGTACACCCGACCGGTGCGGGTGAGGGCGCGCTGCCACTCACCGGATTCGCCTCGCTCGGCGATGTAGAACTCGAGTTCGGGACCGACGATAGGCGTGAGCCCGAGCGCGGCGTACCGGGCGATCACGCTACGAAGCACCGATCGGGGTGCGAGGGCGCTCGCGGTGCCGTCGGGCTCGAAAGCATCCGCGATGGCGAACGCGACGCCCGGCTCCCACGGCATCATCGTTACGGATGCCGGATCCACGCGGCTCACGAGGTCCTGCAGCCCGTCCGACATGATGTCGTTGCCGTCAAGCACCCCGCCACGGGTCGTGGTGACCCAGACACCCTGGCAGAAGGTGGGGCCGTTGCTGGCCGTGCGCTCCAGCTGGCTCACCAGCAGGTCTTTCGAGCGGGTGATGCCCAGGATGTCGGCATAGATCAGGCGCAGAACGTCGATGCCTTTCGCCTCGAGGTCCGTGCGAAGAGCGGCTGCGTCGATAGTCATTGATCCTCCACCAATAAATCGTTCGGCCCTGAACGATTAGTGCGATACTAAGGGCTAAATCCAGTCGACGACGACATCCGCGAGATATGCGGGAGCAAGGATGCGAATGCGCGCGCTGTTCATCCAGCATGATCACGTGAGCCCGACGGGCCCCGTTTCCCAGCGTTTGCGGGAGCGCGGTTTCGATGTCGACGAGGTATTGATCGTGGACGAACAGCACGCCGGCGCCCCCAACGTGCACTTCGATTTCCCGGATTCCTCCGAATACGACCTGCTCGTGCCGATGGGAGCCCCGTGGGGTGCCTGGGACGACCGTGGCATCGGACGCTGGCTGGTGCCGGAGATCACCTGGCTGCGCGGTGCCCTCGACGCCGACATCCCGGTTCTCGGGATCTGCTTCGGCGGCCAGCTGATGTCCCGGGCCCTCGGTGGTGCGGTCGCAACGGCCCGACGGCCCGAGATCGGCTGGACCGTGCTGCACACCGACGACGCCGAGCTCGTGGCATCCGGTCCCTGGTTCGAGTTCCACTACGACCGCTGGACGGTGCCGGCTGGCGCCCACGAGATCGCACGCACGGCAGCTGCGAGCCAGGCCTTCACGCACGGCCGGAGCCTCGCCGTGCAGTTCCACCCCGAGCTCACCGCCGCGAGCCTCGAGGGCTGGCTGAACGCGGGCGGCGCCGAGAAGGTGGCGGCGGACGGCCAGGATCCGGATGCCCTGCTCGCCCACACCCGCGCAGAGGAGTCGGCGGCGGCAGCTCGCACGTTCGCGCTGGTCGACGCCTATCTCGAGCGGGTGGCCGGGCTGATGCCGAGCAGCACGAGCAAAAAGAGCTAGCGAAGGCTCTCGAGGATCTCGATCACCCGTTCGGCATCGGTCGCCGGGTTCACGAATGCCAGGCGAAGAACCGTCTCCCCGTCGAGGGTCGTCGGAACGCAGAGCATCGTGCCCTCGGCGGCCGTGGCATGCGACCAGGCCTCGTAGTCTGCTGGCTGCCAGCCGGGACGATCGAACACGACGACGGAGAGCTCTGGCTCACGAACGAGCCGGAGATGGTCGGATGCCCGGATGGCCGCCGCTACTGCGCGCGCGGTCTCGAGCGAATTCTCGATCGCGTCCCGGTAGCGGTCGGTACCGTGGGTCGCGAGGCTGAACCAGAGGGGTAGCCCGCGCGCTCGTCTGCTCAGATGCAGCGCGAGCTCGCTCGGGTTCCATGACTCACGGTCCACGTGATCGAGGTAGTTGGCATGCTGTGAATGCGTCGCACGGGCGAGGGCCGGGTCGCGGTAGAGCAGCGCGCAGCAGTCGTAGGGAGCGAACAGCCACTTGTGCGGGTCGACGATGAAGCTGTCGGCCTGTTCGATGCCGTCGAAGAGCGCGCGAACGCTCGGCGCGGCGAGGCCAGCCCCGCCGTACGCGCCATCCACGTGCATCCAGACCCCGAATTCGTGGGCGACGGCCGCGATATCGGCGAGGTCGTCCACGAGTCCCTCGTTGGTCGTGCCGGCGGAAGCGACGACCGCGAAAACGTCGGGGGAGCGTTCGAGCACGGCACGCAGGGCCGCTCCGGTGAGGTGGCCGCGAGCATCCATGGGCACCTCGACGACATCGACGTCGAGAGCCCTGGCGGCCGAGCGGATGGAAGAGTGGGCGTTTGCGGTGCAGGCGAGTTGCCATCCTCCGGGCGGGCGCCCTCCCCGGCGGGATTTCGCGGTCTCCCGGGCGGTCATGAGGGCGGAGAGGTTGCCGGAAGTGCCGCCGGAGACGAAGCATCCGCCCGCGCCTTCCGGCCAGCCGAGAAGGTCGACGATCCAGGCCAGGGCCTCGTTCTCGGCGTAGATCGCGCCCGCGCCGGCCTCCCAGAGTCCGCCGAAGATGTTCGCTGCGCTGGTGACGAGGTCGAAGGCGATCGCCGCCCTCGTCGGGGCCGCGGCGATGTAGGCGAGGTTGAGCGGGTCGTCCTGGGCGCGGGTCGCGGGCTCGAGCACCCGGTCGAAGACCTCCAGAGCGGCATCCGCCCCGATTCCCGATGCGGTGATGGTGGGGCCGGCCGCTGCGGCGAGCTCGGAGGCCGATCGCGCCGTGGACTGCGGATCGGTCTCCCGCACCAGCCGACGAGCGGCCCAGTCGGCGGCGAGCTTCACTGTCGCCGACTCGTCGCCCCAGATCGAGTGGGAGTCGACGGTCACTTCCCGCTCGCCAGCTCGACTCTCACGGGAAACCGTTTGATGCCGTTGACGAAATTACTGCGAAGTTTCGAGACCTCGCCGAGGCGAGTCATGCCGGTGATCCGTGGAAGCAGCTCTTCGTACATCACGCGGATCTCGAGCCGTGCGAGCGCATTGCCGAGGCACATGTGCGGACCGCCGCGACCGAACGACATGTGCTCGTTCGGGTTGCGGGTGACATCCATGCGGTACGGGTCGTCGAAGACCTGCGGATCCCGGTTGCCGGCGGCGAACCAGGTGACGACCTTATCGCCCTCCTTGATGGCCTGGCCGTTGATCTCGGTGTCGTGGGTGGCGGTGCGGCGGAAGTGGTAGACGGGGCTCGCCATGCGCAGGAATTCCTCGACGGCCCACGGGATGAGCTCCGGCTTCTCCTTCAGAAGGGCCAGCTGGTCGGGATTCTGCATCAGGTAGTCCATCGAATGGGTGATGGTGTGACGGGTGGTCTCGTTGCCGGCGACGACGAGCAACAGGAAGTAGCTGTTGAAGTCGCGCTCGCTCAGCGGGATGCCGTCCATCGGCGTCTGATTCACCAGCCGCGACACGAGGTCGGTGCCGTCGCCACCGCGGCGCTGCCTGGCGAGTTCGTTTCCGTAGTCGAAGACCTCCTGGGCGGCGGGCGAGCGGAAGGGCAGCAGCCGGTATTTCTCGCTCTCTTCCGAGTGCGCGAGCACATCGGTGTGCTCCGGATCGGTGTTGCCGACCATGCGGTTGCCCCAGTCGATGAGCTTGTAGATGTCCGCGTCGGGCACGTCGAGCATGCGGGCCAGCACCCGGATGGGGAAGTCGGCGGCGACCTCGGCCACGAAGTCGAACTCGGTCTTCGCGAACGCCGCGTCGAGGGTCGATGCCGTCAGTCCGCGCAGGAAGGTCTCGTAGCCGGCTACCGCTTTCGGGGTGAACTCGCCCTGCATGAGCCGGCGAAGGGAGCGGTGCCGAACACCATCCGTCTCGAGCATGGACTTGCGCGCCTCGATCTGCTCGTCGTCCAGCTCCTCGAGGTTGACGGTGCCGCGTTCGCTCGAGAAGGTCTCGGTGTCGCGCAGGACACCCACGATGTCGTGATACCTCGTCAGCGACCAGAAGCCGTGATTCGGGGCATCCTCTTCGTCCCAGTGCACCGGCGAGTTGGCGCGGAGGTCATCGAAGACCCGCCAGGGGTCACCGGTCTCGAAGAGATCCAGATCGGCCAAGGTGACATTCGTCGTCGAAGTCATCTGAATCCTCGCTATCAGTTCGGGGGATGTTGTTCGGACACGAACAAGTTATACCCGACGATAGGGCATTCGGCCGTGGTGCGACAGGGAGGAGGATCGTGCCGGACGGTCAATTAGAGTGAGCGGAGTCAGCATCACCTGTGAGAAGGAGTCCCGATGGCCGGAGCGCACACGCTCGCCGAGACCGAGCGACAGGTCGATGCGCGTCTGGGTGACCTCCGGCTCGACTACTCGGCGATGGCCGTCGCGTCGAACCTGTTCCGAGCGGCGAACGCGGTGCGCAATCACTTCGAACGCACGGTGCTCTCTGAGAACAACCTCTCCTGGACCGGCTTCGTCGTGCTCTGGGTCACCTGGATCTGGGAGCCGATCGAGACCCGCCAGATCGCCCTCGAGGGCGGCTTCTCCAAGGCGACGCTCACCGGCGTGCTCTCGACGCTCGAGGGGCGCGGATGGCTCGTTCGTGAGCGCAGCACGAGCGACGGTCGGCTCGTGGTGGTGCGACTGACCGCCGCAGGCCGCACGCTGATGAACACGCTGTTCCCGGCCTTCAACCTGCAGGAGCAGCACATCGCGAGCCCGATCGATCCCTCACGCCGCGACGAGTTCGCCGAGATGCTCCGTCTCGTGACCGCTCACGTGGAGAAGCCGGAGTAAGAGCTGCCGGGGTGGTTGTAGACCCATCGCGGATTCGCTATGGTAATTCATTAGCATCCGAATGACTTAACGAGGAGTCTTTCGATACGGGAGGCGGCTCGATGACCAGCACCGACAGCGCGACGTCCCATCACATCGAGGTCGCGGGCGTCGCGGTCGACACGCGGCACTACATCGGCGGGGCTCGTGTCGCGTCCGCCGAGACCTTCACCAATACTTCTCCGATCGATGGCTCGTTCCTCGGCGAGATCGCGCGGGGCGCCGGGTCAGAGGTACAGCAGGCGGTCCAGGCGGCCCGGGATGCCTTCCCCGGCTGGGCGGCGACACCTCCGTCTGCGCGTGCCGCGATTCTGCACCGCATCGCCGATCTCGTCGACCAGAACATCGACGCGCTGGCCAACATGGAGACCCTCGACAATGGGGGACTGCTGCGGAGCAACCTGCGCGGGGTGATGCCGCGGGTGGCCCACAACTTCCGTTTCTTCGCCGACTGGCTGGTCGACAACCTGAAGCACGACGACTTCGAGACTCGCGGACACGTCAACCATGTGAGCTGGGACCCGTCCGGGGTCGCCGCGATCATCACCCCCTGGAATGCTCCGCTGATGCTCGCCACCTGGCGGATCGCGCCCGCGCTGGCCGCCGGTGACACCGTGGTGCTGAAACCGGCCGAGTGGACGCCGCTCACGGCATCCTTCTTCGCCGACCTCACCAAACAGGCCGGCCTTCCCGACGGGGTGTTCAACGTCGTGCAGGGCTATGGCGCAGAGGCGGGGGCCGCGCTCGTCGCACACCCGGCCCTCAGTCGCATCTCTTTCACCGGTTCGGTACCCACTGCCAAGACCATCGCCCGAGCGGCCGCGGAGAACCTCACGCCCTGCAGTTTCGAGCTCGGTGGCAAGAGCCCGTGCATCGTGCTCGCCGACGCGGACATCGAGCTCGCGGCATCCCTCGCTGTCGAGCAGTACGACAACGCCGGCCAGGTCTGCCTGTCGGGCACCCGGCTGCTCGTTCACGAGAGCATCGCCGCCGAGTTCACGGCGGCCTTCACGCGCAAGACGGAGTCGCTCGTGCAGGGCGATCCGCGCGATCCGCTCAGCGACATCGGTCCGCAGGTGCATCGGACCCATTTCGAACGCATCACCGGATTCGTCGACCGCGCGAAGGCGGATGGCGCGACCATCGTGTTCGGCGGCGAACAGAATTCGGGGCTCGGCGGCCTCTACTTCCGTCCGACCCTCGTGGACGAACCCACCCCAGGCAGTGAGATCGTGACCCAGGAGGTCTTCGGACCGGTGCTCACCATGCAGACCTTCTCCACGGACGAGGAGGTGATCGAGCTGGCGAACGGCACCGAGTTCGGGCTGGCGGCGGTGGTCGTCTCCGGTGATCGGCTCCACGCCGAGGCGATCACGACCCGCCTCGTCGCGGGCACGATCTGGGTCAATTGCTTCTTCGTGCGTGATCTTCGGGCGCCTTTCGGCGGCTCGAAGAAATCCGGGGTCGGTCGCGAGGGCGGCACCTGGTCATTTGATTTCTATGCGGACGTGAAGAACACGGTCGTCGCTCCCAACGGTTGGAAGGAATAGCTCATGGGTGAAGTAGTCGGGGTGGGCCTCATCGCCCATGTACCCACGATCATGCTGCCGATTGAGACACGCATGGAGCTCAACGAAGGCAAGGACTCGACCCTCGTCTCCGGTCTGGAGAAGCTGAGGGCGGATGTCTTCGAGACCGCTGACTACGACACCGTCATCGTGCTCGACAGCCACTGGGCCTCCACCGTCGAGTTCATCGTCACCTCGCAGGAGCGCCGTCACGGGCTGTTCACCTCGGAGGAGCTGCCGCGCGGCATGCACGGCGTGCCATTCGACTATCAGGGCGACCCGGAGCTCGCCGAGCTCATCGCCGCTCAGGACGAGAAGAACGGCACCTGGATCACGCCGATCGACGATCCCGATCTCCCGGTGATGTACGCCACCATCAACCTCTGGAAGTACCTCGGTGAGGGACTGCCCGACAAGAAGTGGATCAGCGTGAGCCTCTGCCAGACCGCGACCGACGAGGACTTCCTGCGCGCCGGTCGCGCCATCGGCGAGGCGATCGCGAAGAGCGACCGCCGGGTGATCCTGCTGGCTTCAGGCGCCCTGTCCCACACCTTCTACAAGCTCCGCGAACTGCGCAAGCACGAAATGGCCGATCCGAGCCACATCTTCTCGGAGGCGGCCCGCGTCGCCGACTATGAGCGCCTCGACTGGTTCACCGCCGGCGACCACGCGAAGGTGCTCGAGACGATGCCCGCGTTCCACAAAGTGCGGCCAGAGGGCATGTTCGGCCACTGGCTGCTCACGATCGGGGCGATCGGCGAGGAAGCCTGCACCGCTCCCGGCGTCCTCTACAGCGAATACGAGAACTCGATCGGCACCGGGCAGGTGCACGTCTGGTTCCCGCGTCCCGAGGGCGGGTTCCCCGCGGCGAAGGATCTGGTGCTGTCGCGTGAGTGAACAGACTGTCGAAACCCGCCGCATCCTGCTCGACGGGTTCCCGGTCGAGACGGTGCGGCACGGCGACACCCTCGTGGCCGCGGACGGCCGAGAGGTGGGAGTGGATGACGCGGTGCACCTGCCACCGTCAGTGCCCTCGAAGATCATCGCGGTGCACCTGAACTATGCGAGTCGCACCGAGGAGTTCATGACCAAGCTCCCCGCCGCTCCCACCTACTTCCACAAGCCGGTCACCGCTCTCAACAGCCACGGCGGTTCGGTGGTGCGGCCGGAGGGCTGCAAGTGGCTCAACTTCGAGGGCGAGATCGTCATCGTGATCGGACGCACCTGTCGGAACGTGTCCCCGGCAGAGGCCGGCGACTACATCGCCGGCTATACGATCGGCAACGACTTCGGGCTCCACGACTTCCGGGACACGGATGCCGGCTCGATGCTTCGGGTGAAGGGTAGCGACACCCTCGCCCCCGTCGGCCCCGGACTCGTGAGCGGCTGGGACTTCCGCGACAAGCAGATCCGCACCCTCGTGAACGGGGTCGTGAAGCAGGACGACTCCACCGCGAACATGGAGTGGGACATGAACTACCTGGTGGCGGACATCGCCCGCACCATCACGCTGAGCCCCGGCGACCTGCTCTTCTCCGGCACGCCCGCCTTCTCCCGTCCCGTCGAGCCGAGGGATGTCGTCGAGGTAGAGGTCGAGGGTCTCGGCACGCTGCGCAACCTGATCGTCACCGGACCCACTGCCATCCGTACGGATGTGGGAGCCCAGCCGACCGAGAGTGAAGAAGTGGTGTCCACCGCGCTCGGGGGCGACTGGGAGTTCCGGGGCATCCGCACCCCATCAAAAGACCTGTATCCGTCGACCGTGAAGGAACAATCGTGATCAAGATCGAAGTCGACATGGATCTCTGCCAGCACTACGGGCAGTGTGTGTTCGAGGCGCCGAACCTCTTCAAACTCAACGAGGACGACAAGCTCGAGTACCATGCAGAGGCCGATGACTCGGAGCTCGAAAACGTCGAGGCCGCGGTCGATGTCTGCCCGATGCAGGCCATCCGAATCGTCGAGTAGAGCCGTGCCCGACGCTCTGCCCGTCATCATCGTCGGGGGGTCGATGGGGGGACTCCGCACCGCCGAGGCCCTGCGCCGCGCGGGCTACACCGGCCCCATCACGGTGATCGGTGAGGAGTTGCACGCTCCGTACAACCGTCCGCCGCTGTCGAAGGACGTGCTCTCCACCGGCGTCTCCCACGAGGCCGTCGCATTTCCCGTACGGGCTGCAACGGCAGACGTGACGTGGATGCTCGGCGCTCGCGTGATCTCGGCCGACCTGGCGGCCCGCACCGTCACGACCGACGACGGGCTCGAGCATTCCTGGCGCGCCCTGGTGATCGCGACCGGATTGCGATCGCGTCGGCTCGACCTTCCGCTCATCACCGGCAGGCACTGCGTCCGCACCCTCGACGATGCGATGGCGCTGCGGGACGAACTCGTGCCCGGCGCCCGCGTGGTGGTGGTGGGCGCCGGCTTCATCGGCTGTGAGGTCGCGGCGACGGCACGCAAGCTGGGGTGCGAGGTGACGATCGTCGCGCCGGGGGCCGAGCCCCTCATCCGCCCGCTCGGGGCGATGCTGGGTGCCGAACTCCGCCGCCGGCACGAGGAGCACGGGGTTACCTTCCACTTGGGGCGCTCGATCACCGCGATGCTCGGCGACTTCGAATTCGAGGGCCTGCAGCTCGACGACGGCACGATCGTGCCGGGGGAGGTGCTGGTCGAGGCGATCGGCTCGGAGTGCAACACGGACTGGCTCGACGCCACCGACCTCGACCTCACCGACGGCGTGCTGGCGGATGCCGCGCTCCGCGCCGTGTCGACGGACGGCACCGTGTGCGACGACGTCTTCGTCGTCGGCGACATTGCACGCTTTCCGAATCTGATGTTCGACGGCGTTCCCCGGCGGGTGGAGCACTGGAACATCCCCACCGATACCGGGAAGCGGGCGGGGGCCGTGCTCGGTGCCTGGCTCGCGGCGGACGGCTCCCTCGACGAGGTGGTGGCGAAGGGGTTCACGCCGATGCCGGCCTTCTGGTCGAACCAGTTCGAGATCAGCCTGCAGGCCTACGGGCTCCCGGGACTCGCCGATGGCGATATCCGGGTGCTCGAGGGCGACCTGTCGGGGGCGGTCGCCGTCGGGTACTACCGGGCGGAGCGACTCGTCGGGGTCGTCGGGCTCGGTCTCAAGGCCGAGCTCTTGCCCTACCGCCAGGAGATCGCGGCCCACGCAGCGGGCTGACGGACCCCGCTCACGCAGCGATGGTCTGTGTGCACGCTGTCGAGTTGCATGCTGTCGAGTTGCATACTTTTGTGGCGTTCGCCGCTCGCGAGGCCACAAAAGGATGCAACTCGCTGCGCGCGCTGCGCCTGACGGTGAGGCTGAGCAAGCGAATAGGCTGGCGGCATGAGCGACAGAACCGACCCCGTTGCCATCGCCGTCGCCCAATTCGCCCCCGGTGAAGACAAGGCTGCCAATCTCGAGCACCTGCGCGACCTCGCAACAACTGCGGCATCCCGCGGCGCAAAACTGGTGGTGTTCCCCGAATACTCGTCGCACTTCAGCGCCGAACTCGGCGCCCACTCTGTCGCGGCGGCCGAGACTCTCGACGGCCCCTTCGTCGCCGGGCTCGAAGCTATCGCGAAGGTGCTCGACATCCACATCGTCGCCGGCATGCTCGAACTGTCCGACGAAGACGACGACCGGTTCTTCAACACCATCGTGGCGCTCGATCCGCACGGGACCCTCGTTGCCAAGTACCGCAAGGTGCACCTGTACGACGCTTTCGGCCAGAAGGAGAGCGACTGGGTCGTGCCCGCACCGATCGAGGAGCCGGAGACCTTCGAGCTCGGTGACCTGAGGGTCGGACTGCAGACCTGTTACGACATCCGATTTCCGGAGGTGACCCGGCGGCTCGTCGATGCGGGGGCGGATGTCGTGGTGCTTCCGAGCGAGTGGGTGCGGGGGCCGCTCAAAGAGCAGCACTGGCGCACCCTCGTCACCGCGCGCGCGATCGAGAATACGGTCTATGTCGCCGCGGCCGACCACGCTCCGCCGATCGGGGCGGGCAACAGCATGATTGTGGATCCGATGGGCGTCGAGCTGGCGACGATCGGTGAGGAGACCGCCGTCGCCGTGGCCTGGATCTCCTCGGAACGCATCGCAACCGTGAGGCATGTCAACCCCGCTCTGGCGCTCCGTCGCTTCGAAGTGAAACCGCGGTCGCGCTAGTCGGCACCGCACCGCTTTCCGAGTCCGGCGGCGGCCGAACTGCTGTTCGCGCATCTCGTCGTGTTCGCGGATCAGGAGTTTCGATCCGGATGGGCGTGTCGCATGTGTCCTAGGCGGCGTGTCGCGCGTGACTCCTGATCGGCGAACGGGCTCGCACGCGAACGGGGTGCCCGCGGTGGGTGACATCGGCTTACCCCGGTATCTCCACCCGATGCTCGCCCCACCTGCCTGTCACCCTCGTCATGTTCGCGGATCAGGAGATGCGCTTCGGATGCGGCGTGGCGCGACCGGTGAACGCGGCGTGTCGTCCACGTCTCCTGATCCGCGAACGCGCTGCGTGCACAATCGGTCACCGGCCACTCGATTCGCTGTCCCGTGAACCCCGCACTGGGGCTACGGCGATTCGGGATTCACGCCCTCACGACGGCCCATCCGCCTTTAGAGTAGACAGACCAGTAGCGTTCAGGGGGGCCGGGTGGTCGATCAGCCATATCTCGTGGTCGTCGTCGAAGACGATCCCGATGTCGCGTTTTACACGAAGACCGTGCTCGAGAAGCGCGGTTGCGTGGTCGAGGGCGTGGCCAACCCGCTCCTCGCGCGCGCCGCGATCCGTCGTCTCGCGCCCGATGTCGTCATCACCGACATCGAGATGCCGGGGATGACCGGGCTCGAGCTCATCGAGGAGATCCGGGCGGAGCGCCCGGGCACGCCGATCGTCGTCATGACCGCCCATGTCTCGATCGACTACGCCATCGCCGCGCTTCGCAGCCAGGCCGACGAGTTCCTCTCCAAGCCGGTGAGCTCCACCGACCTCTTCGCGGTGGTCACCCGGCTTGCCGAAGAGTTCCGTCGCATGAAGGCGGCCCGCCCGCCGGGGGAGGTCGTGCTGGCGATCGGGGCCCATCCTGACGACGTGGAGATCGGCGTCGGCGGCATGCTGGCAGCCCATCGCGCCGCGGGCGATTCGGTCACGATCCTCACCCTGTCGCGCGGGGCACGAGGAGGCGAAGCGGATGACCGCCAGAACGAGTCCCTCGCCTCGGCCGAGCTCCTCGGCGCGCGGCTGTTTCTCGAGGACCTCGAAGACACGCACATCAGCAACTCGGATCCGACTGTCGGCATCATCGAGCGGGTGGTCGCAGAGGTCAACCCCACGATCGTCTACACCCACAGCAACCACGATCGCCACCAGGATCACCGGGCGGTCCACGACGCGACGCTGGTCGCGACGCGCACGGTCCGCACCGTCGCGTGCTACCAGAGCCCGTCGGCGACCGTCGACTTCCGCCCCAACCGCTTCGTCTCCATAGACGGCTTCACTGCTACCAAGAACCAGCTGCTCGCCTCCTTCGCCTCGCAGGCCGACATCCGGTGGTATCTCGAGCCGGACTTCGTCGAGGCAACGGCGCGATACTGGTCGCGCTACGGCGGCGGCAAGTCGAGTGAGCCGCTTGAGATCGTGCGTGAGTCCTCCGACCTCTCCGTCTCGCGCGGGGAGATCGCGGCGGCGGTGCAGGCCGAGAAGGCGCGCCAGGCGCGCGACGAGGCCGCGCTCTGATGGAGCGCGTGCTCGTCACCGGGGCGGGCGGTCCGGCCGGTGTGGCGGTGATCCGCTCCCTGTTGAAGCGGGCGGATGTCGAGGTCTACGCCGCAGACATGGACGGGTGGGCAAGCGGCCTCTACCTCGTGCCGTCGGAGCGCCGCCGGATCGTGCCTCGCGGCGCGGATCCCGAGTTCGTGTCTGCTGTCATTTCACTCTGCGTTGCCGATAGTCTCACCGTGCTGTTCTCTACCGTCGATGTCGAGCTCCCGCCGCTCGCCGCCCGCCGGGCCGAACTCGGCGGGGCCGTGCTGGCGGCGGCGTCGCTTGCCACCCTCGAGGTCACCCTCGACAAGTTCGCTCTGTCCGAGCGGGCCACCGGGTTCGCCCGCGTGCCGACGACACGCCTCGTCGGCCCGGCCAGCACCGCCGAGGACTGGGCCTTCCCCATCATCGTCAAGCCGCGTCGCGGTGCCGGATCGCGCGGCGTGCGCCTCGTGCCCGACCGGGCCGCCCTCGATGCCCTCGGCGACGACGAAACACTCATCGCCCAGGAACTCCTGCCCGGGGCGGAATTCTCCGTCGACGTGTTCGCGGATGCCGCCGGGCACGTGATCGCCGCCGTGCCCCGCACCCGCACACGGGTCGATTCCGGGGTGTCCATCGCCGGGCGCACTCTTCGTGACGCCGAGCTCGAGTCCACGGCCGCGGATGTCGCCCGGGCCATCGGTCTCACGGGTGTGGCCAACGTGCAACTGCGCTACGACACCGCCGGTGTCGCCGCCCTGCTCGAGGTGAACCCGCGATTCCCCGGAGCCATGCCGCTCACCATCGCCGCCGGGGTCGACATGCCTTCGCTCGCGCTGGATCTCGCGCTCGGCCGGGAGCTGCCGTCGACGGTGGAATTCCGCGAACTCGCGAACGTGCGCTATCTCGAGGACATCTTCGTCGATCCCTCCGAGATCCTGCTCTCCGACAACGCCGCCCACGACGAGACCGACGGATGATGTCCTCCCTCCACCCTGCGCTCGCCGGCGACTTCCATGTGCACTCCACCTTTTCCGACGACGCGGTCAGCAGCCTGGGCGAGAACATCGCCGCGGCATCCGCTATCGGCCTGAACCGGCTGCGACTCGTCGACCATGTGCGCGCGTCGACCACCTGGGTACCCGAGTTTGTGCGTGCGGTGGCCGCCGAGCGGGTGCCGGATGGGCTCACGATCCTCACCGGTGTCGAGGCGAAGATCCTCGACAGTTCTGGCGCGCTGGACATCCCGGCGGATCTCCGACTGGGTGCCGGGGGTGTCGACGCGGTTCTCATCGCTGACCACCAATTCCCCGGAACGGATGGCCCGTGGTCGCCGCGCACGACGGTGGCGAAGCTCGAGGCCGGTCTCGCGGCCAGCGATGCGCTCGACCTGCTCGTGACCGCGATCGTAGCCGCCATGCGTTCGGTGGCCGCAGCCCAGCTTGCCCACTGCTTCTCGATCCTTCCGAAGATCGGCCTCTCGGAAGACGATCTCACCGACGAGCACCTGGCC
The DNA here is from genome assembly GCF_054880895.1 of Lacisediminihabitans sp. FW035. NCBI lineage: Bacteria > Bacillati > Actinomycetota > Actinomycetes > Micrococcales > Microbacteriaceae > Lacisediminihabitans > Lacisediminihabitans sp. FW035. The sequence goes on along the minus strand of NZ_CM142187.1, from coordinate 2,678,190 downwards.
GTCTGGGCGACCGAGGCCGCCCTCACCGGAACGCTTGTCGAGGTCAACGAGAAATGGGCCTGCCCCGGCCCGCGAGCGCTCGCAGCCGCCCGGGTCGCCGGCGTCATCCTCGTGGCCTCGACCGACAGCCACGTCGCCACCGAGGTCGGCCGCTACACCGAAGTGGCGCGCTTGCTTGGGGGCACCTCGTGAGCGTCGCGGAGATCGCGACCCGCGCCCTCGAGATCGTGCTGCTGCTCTTCGTTGCCACCGGGGCGTTCCCGGTGCTCACCGCGGCTTACTCGTTCCTCGCGATCCCCTTCCACTCGGTGCGGAACCACTACCGCAAAGCCGCCCCGTACTTCCCTCGCGTTGCGATCGTCGTTCCAGCGTGGAACGAGGGGGCCGTGATCGGCACGTCCATCGACCGCCTCATCTCGCTCGACTACCCGCTCGAGCGCCTGCGCATCTACGTCGTCGACGATGCGAGCACGGACAACACCCCGGATGTCGTGCTCGCGAAGGCGGCACAGTATCCCGGATCGGTCTTCCACCTCCGGCGCGAGAAGGGCGGGGAGGGCAAGGCCCACACGCTCAATCACGGCATCCGGGTCGTGCTCGAAGACGACTGGATGGAGGCGCTGCTCATCATGGACGCCGACGTCATCTACCTGCCGAACTCACTGCGGCGCATGACCCGCCACCTCGCCGACCCCAAGGTCGGGGCGGTCTCGGCGTATATCCGCGAGGGCAGTGCCGACAAGAACTACCTCACCCGTTTCATCGGACTCGAGTACATCCTGTCGCAACCGGCGGCCCGGCGTGCGCAGAACGTGCTCGGGGCGCAGGCCTGCCTCGCCGGGGGAGCGCAGCTGCATACCCGCGAGAACCTCCTGGCGATCGGAGGGAGGATCGACACGTCGTCCCTCGCCGAAGACACCATCACCACTTTCGAGACCCAGCTACGCGGGCGCACGGTGGTCTTCGAGACCCTCGCCGTGGTTCTCGCCGAGGAGCCCGGGTCCATCGACGCGCTCTGGAAGCAGCGACTGCGCTGGGCCCGGGGCAACGTCACCGTCACCGCGCGCTACAAGAAAGTGTGGTTCCGCCCGTCGAAGGTGCACAAGCTCGGCACTATCGCTTTCGGCCTGGTCTGGTTCAGCCTCTGGTTGCTTCCCCTCGCCATGATCGTGTCGTCGATCGGGCTGCTCGGCCTCCTGCTGATGCAGAGCACCCTCGCCGAAGGCGTGTTCCGCGTGCTCTGGATCTCCGCCGCCTGCACCTACGTCTTCACCCTCGCGCTCGGCGTGCAGCTCGACAGCAAGCTCAGCCGGCAAGCGTGGCGGGAGGTGCTGAGCTTTCCGGGCATCCTCTCCATGATCGTGATGCTCACGGCATTCTTCCCCGGGCTGGTGGAACGCCAGATCCCGGCTTTGTTCGGCTCGAGATTCACGGAGTCGGGGATCTTCGCGTTCACCGTCGCCATCTACGTCTGGATCCCGTTCTCCATGGTCGGAGCCTGGGCGGCCCGCCGGGTGGAGAAGACCCGGATGGGTCCGTTCCTCGCGCCCCTGCTCCTCTACCTGGTCGGCTACGGTTCGCTGCTCTGTGCGATCACCTTCGACTCCTACATCAAGGAACTCCGCCACGCAGAGGCGAAGTGGGACAAGACCGAGAAGACCGGGCGGGTACTGGCATGAAGCACAAGCAGACGGCGGATGCCGCGTCACCAGCGCATCGCACGGTCGATGCGCCCCGGGCGAACGACCTGGAGACGCCGGTCGATCCACGCAATCCCGGGGACGAGTTCCTCCAGCGCGAGATCGACGACAATCGTCGGTCGGAGTTCTGGCTCATCCCCAAAGCATTCCTCGCTCTCGCGGTCGTCGCGGTGTTAGTCGTGATCCGAGAGGTGTTCTTCCGATGACTGTTCCCGTGTTTCTCCCCGAGAAGGTCACGGTGTTGGTGGTCGACGACAGCGATGACCAGCGGGCCTTGCTTCGTCGCTATTTCGAGCGTGCAGGGTGCCTTGTGACCACCGTCAAGAACGCTGAAGATGCCATCACCGCTTACACTCGGGCCACTCCGGATCTCGCCGTCATCGACCTCGTGCTGCCCGGGATGAGCGGGTGGGAGCTCACCGAACGCCTCCGCGTCGATCGGCCCGGCTGCGTCATCGCCGTCACTTCGGTGCTCGACGAGAGCGCGTATCCGCCAACCGAAGCGACCCTTCCGAAGCCCTTCACCGGGGCGCAGATCCGCTCTGTCCTCCGCGACTTCGTGCCGAAATGGACCGAGCTATGAGTGAGGCGGCGATTCCGGCGCGATCACGGGTGGTGATCGCAGATGACGACCCGGACATCCGGGCGCTCGTCTCGATCGCCGTCACCCGGGCCGGCCTCGACCTGGTAGCCGTGACCGAAGACGGTGATGCCGCCTGGGATGCGCTCACCGAGTTCCGGCCGGATCTCGCTGTGCTCGACGTGTCGATGCCCGGGATGACCGGACTCGAGCTCTGCGCCCGTGCCCGTGCCGACGATTCCTTCGCCGGGACCCGCATCGTGCTGTTGTCGGCGGGGGTCGATGACAACGCTCGCGAGGCCGGTCGGGTCGCTGGCGCCACCGACTTCATCGCCAAGCCGTTCAGTCCGCGGGAGCTCGGCGCCCGACTGTCGGAGCTCATGCGCGCGCCGGCCGGAACAGGCGAGTGACCACGTGACGAGCCTCTACAACGCGATCAAGGCACGCATCGCGGTCGATAATCCCAGTCCGGCCCTCAAGCAGATGCCGACGACTGTCGCGTTCTTCGTGGCCGTCCTACTCTGCGTTCTCCTGCCCGAGGCGCTGGTCAGCGATCCGCTTGCGATTCTCGGCGGTGTGCTGATCATCGTCTTCGCCACCGCCCTGTCGTTCTATTTCGGATCGCTGGGGAGAGTGACGCGGTGGTCGCTGGTCGTGCCGGGCTATTCGCTGCTCGCCATCGCCCTCCTTCGTGAAGGGTCCAACGGCACCGGCTCGCTCTTCTCGGCGCTCATCGTGCTGCCAGTGGTCTGGATCGCGGCGGAAAAAGGTCGACTGTGGGTGGTCGTCGCGGGGGTCGGCGTATCCGCAGCGCTGATGCTCCCGTACCTGATCGAATGGCGAGTTCCCGCGGACATCGGGGAATGGATCCGAGGAATCTTCTCGCCGGTGGTCTTCGGTATCGCAGCCGCCATCATCAACGAGCTCTCTCGCCAGGGCCGCCAGCAGCTCGACTCTATCCAGCGTCTCGCCCAAGAGGGGGAGACGATGCTGGTGGAGTCCCTCTCCGTCGCGTCCCGGCTGAAGGAGAACGAGCTGCAGTTGCACGCCGCCGATCGCCTCACGCGGAGTGTGCTCGACGCGGTCACCGAGCAATCCGTGATCGGAACAGACCTCACCGGCCTGATCGATGTCTGGAATCCAGGCGCAGCGGCGATGCTCGGACTCTCGCCGGCCGACACCCAGGGCAAGCGTTTCGTGTTCGACTTCCATGTCGAATCGGAGCTGGAAGACCGTGCACGAGAGCTCAACTACCCCGCCGGTGCCACGGTGCTCAATCCTGGATTCTCCGCGCTCGTCGAATCGGCACGGCTCGGCCGGGCCGAGGTGCGGGAGTGGACCTACCTGCGCGCGGACGGCTCGCCCCTCACCGTGTCCATCGCCGTCACGCCGCGGATCGACGAAGACGGAGAGACCGTCGGCTACATCTTCGTGGCGACCGACGTGACCCAGGCACTCGAGGTCGCCCGGTTGAAGGATGAATTCGTCGGGCTGATCTCGCACGAACTCCGCACGCCGCTCTCCTCGATCCTTGGATACCTCGAGCTCATGCGGGACGACGACGAATCTCCACTGTCGGGGGAGCAGCTGCAGTACCTCGGTGTCGCCGAACGGAATGCTCACCGCCTGTTGCGCCTCGTCGGCGACCTGCTGTTCACCGCCCAGGTCAGTTCGGGCAAGTTCCCACTCGACATCAGCCAGGTGTCGCTTAATGAGGTGGTCGCCGCGGCGGTTCAATCTGCACAGCCAGTGGCGAACGCCGCTGGGGTGGAGCTCGTGCTCATCAGCGCGGACGAACCGATCACCGTTCGGGGCGATACCGTGCGACTCGGACAGGGCTGCGACAACCTGATTTCCAACGCGCTCAAGTTCACTCCGCGCGATGGGGTGGTGACGGTGAGCCTGACCTCGAACGCTGATGCGGCGATCATCACCGTTCGCGACACCGGAATAGGTATTCCCGCGTCCGAGCTCGACCAGCTCTACGCGCGCTTCTTCCGCGCATCAACGGCGACCCGCAATGCGGTACCGGGCGTGGGTCTCGGACTCACGATCACCAAGGCGATCGTTACCGCTCACGGCGGGGAGCTCGACGTGCAGAGCGAGGAGGGCGTCGGCACGGCGTTCATCATGTCGTTGCCGCTGACCAAGCTGCCGCTCGCAAAGGTGCCCGTCGAGGCCTAGCGCGAGAGGTTCGCGAGCTGGGATGATGCGCGCTCGAGCACGTCCACCCTCTTGCAGAACGCGAACCGCACGAGCGAGGCGTAGTCGCTCTTGTGCTCGTCACTCACGAAAGCACTGATCGGCACGGCGACGACCCCGGCGAGCTCTGGCAGCCGTCGGCAGAGGTCGGCGGCATCCGCGAAGCCGAGGGGCGAGGCATCCGCCACCACGAAGTAGGAGCCGTCGGACGGGCTGACGGAGAAACCGGCGCTGCGGAGGCCGGCGGAGAGCAGGTCGCGCTTGCTCTGCAGCACGCTCACCACGGTGGTGAAGAATTCGTCGGGCAGGCCGAGCCCGACGGCGATCGCCGGCTGGAACGGCGCCGCATTCACGTAGGTGAGAAACTGCTTGACCGCGAGGATGGCCTGCAGCAGGTCGTGCGGTCCGGTCATCCATCCCACTTTCCAGCCTGTGGTGCTGAAGGTCTTGCCGGCGCTCGAGATCGTGACAGTGCGCTCCCAAGCACCGGGAAGCGTGGCGAGAGGGATGTGGGTCTTGCCGAAGGTGAGGTGCTCGTAGACCTCGTCCGTCACGATGATCGCATCGTGGCGGTGGGCGAGCTCGACGATCAGTTCGAGCGTCTCGCGGCCCATCATCGCGCCCGTGGGATTGTGCGGATTGTTGACAAGGATGATGCGGGTGCGGTCGGTCACGGCGCGACGCAACTCGTGGTGATCGGGCTGGAAGTGCGGTGACCGCAGCGCCACCGTGCGATGGACGGCTCCGCTCAACGCGATCATGGCCGCGTAGGAGTCGTAGAACGGCTCGAACGTGACGACCTCGTCGCCGGCCTCCACGAGCGCGAGGATGGAGGCCGCGAGCCCCTCGGTCGCGCCGGCGGTGACGATCACCTCCCGGTCCGGATCCGGTGCCAGGCCGTAGAAGCGCTGCTGGTGCGCGGAGATCGCCTCACGCAACACGGGGAAGCCGAGCCCGGGCGGGTACTGGTTCACGCCATCGCTGATGGCCTGGCGGGCGGCCTCGAGCACCTCGAGGGGGCCGTCTTCGTCGGGGAATCCCTGGCCGAGGTTGATCGCGCCGGTGTCCGAGGCCAGGGCGGACATCTCGGCGAAGATGGTGGGCTTCAGGGCGCCATCCGCGCCCAACAGCATCGCGCCCCGTGCCGCACGTTGCCATGCTCCGCTGAGATCCACTGGCGGCCTTCTGTTCGAGGGTGGTGATCGATTCCACCGTAGCTCCTCCTCACACCGTGCTCGGCGCGATGCGCTCACAGCCTGTGGAAACTTCTGGCGGGGGATGCCCCCGGTGCCCTACCGTCGATACCTATGTGGACCATCCCTCGTATCTCCGGCGCCGCCCTCGTGGTCGTGCTGCTGTTGAGCGGATGCGTTCCTACCCCTGCGCCGACCAGCCAGACTCCGCGGCCGACCGCGACACCGGTCTTCGCGAGCGAGGCGGAGGCGCTGGCCGCTGCGACGAAGGCGTATGCGGAGTATGTGCGGGTCTCGGATGAGATCTTGGCCGATGGTGGGAAGAATCCAGAACGCATCGAGGCAGTCGCGTCGGGTGATGCTCAAGAGGATGCGCTCTCGGGCTATGGCGAATTCCGAGCCAAAGAATTGCGGGCAGTTGGACTATCAATTGTCAACAACGTTTCGATCCAGCAATTCTCCAACAGTCCAGCCCGCGGGATAGATCTCGTCAGTATTTACGCGTGCCTCGATGTGTCAAACGTTGATGTGCTGGACAAGAACGGCGTCTCGGTTGTCTCACCCCAACGGCCCTCTCGTCAGCCTTTCCAGGTGTCAGAACGCTGGGACAAAGAGAGAGCTGTGCTTGTCGTATCGTCGCGAGAGCCGTGGGCAGATGGTGGAGTATGCGAAAAAGACTGACGATCGCACTCGTCACATCGATAGTTGTGGCCGGGGTCGTGATTCAACCCCAGCCCGTAGCAGCGGCAGCTCAAACGTGTTCCGAGGCAGACATTTACGTCGGAGGCTGCCCATCCAGTAGTGGCACCGTGAACGGCGACGGAGTCGACATCCGCGGCACTGTCAATGTGCCCGGCACCGGCGGATCGATCGGTGGAGGCGGCCGTGGTGGAACGCCGGTGATCCCGCCGCCACCCCCGCCACCGCTTCGCGACGGCTACTCGGTCACGGCACCGATCACTCTGGCCGACCTGATCAACTTCAAGCCGGTGGCCGGTGTCGACCACATGGAGCCGAACGGGTGGATGGTCGTCGGGCTCGACACCAATTTCTATGCCACGGTCGACTCGGCGGTGCAGACCGGCCCCCTTCTCGCTCTGCCGGCATCTGTGCGGTTCACCGCGGAGAGATATCGCTGGACCTACGGTGATGGGACTACCGCCACTCGGTCGACTCGCGGGGCGAGCTGGGCAGCAGCCGGAGTCGGCGAGTTCGATCGCACCTCCACCAGCCATGTGTATCGCAGTGCCGGCACCTACTCGATCGACCTCACCATCGACTTCAGCGCCGAGTACCAATACGCGGGAGCACCGTGGATCCCGATCGCCGGCACCATCCCGGTCGCAGCCAACCGACTGGTCGCAACGGCCGGGGATGCGAACACCGTTCTGGTCGGCCGCGACTGCACGCAGCATCCGTCCGGTCCCGGTTGTTGAAGGGCCGCCCACGGATGCGGTGAAGCTTCGGCCTGCTCTCAGCGCGTCCATATAGAGTGCTCAGGTTCGCGGTGGATGCTTGCACCGCTTGGAAGGAGCAGCCCCCATGACTGACGCACCGCAGGATCCCCACTCCGGCACCGAAGACGGCACCACGAACGCCGCCGAGAATTCCGAAACCCTCGAACAGACCGAGGCGCGATTGAATTCTGCCAACACTGCGTCGGGCGATGCTGCGCCGGCGACCGCTCCGGTCGATAACGCCGCACCCGCCGACACCGCTCCGGCGTCCACCCAGCCCCTCGACCGCGACTACGCGTGGACACCCGCGGCACCGGCCGAGAGCAAGCGTTCCAACAAGGTCGGCATTATCGCGGCCCTCGCAGTCGGCGCACTCGTCGGAGGAGTCTCCGGCGCCGGTGTCGCAGCGTGGGCCGTATCCGCCAACCAGGGCAACAACACTTCCAGCGCCGTATCGAACGCTGCTCCCCAGAACATCACGGTGAATGACACCTCGAGTGTCAACAACATCACCGCGGTCGCCGCGAAGGCGGCTCCGAGCGTCGTCACGATCTCGGTCACCAGCAAGTCCGCATCCGGAACGGGATCGGGGGTGATCCTCTCGAAGGACGGCTACATCCTCACCAACACCCACGTCGTCACCCTCGACGGCGAGATCGCCGACCCGGCAGTGCAGGTGACCACCTCCGACGGGCGCCTCTTCTCCGCGACCGTGGTCGGCACCGATCCGATCGCCGACCTCGCCGTCATCAAGATGAAGGATCCGAGTAACCTCGTACCGGCCGAGTTCGGCGACTCAAGCAAGCTCAACGTCGGTGAGACCGCCATCGCCATCGGAGCCCCGCTCGGACTCAACAACACCGTCACCGACGGCATCGTGAGCGCGCTCAACCGCAGCATCTCGATCGCGTCCTCCGCGGCGCCGAGCACCGGTGGCGACACCAGCACCCCCAACTCGGGAAGCCCGTTCGACTTCTGGCAGTTCGACAACGGCCAGGGCAACACCCAGGGCCAGTCGACGACAGCGGCCGCGACGATCTCCCTCCCGGTGATCCAGACGGATGCCGCGATCAATCCCGGCAACTCGGGTGGAGCGCTCCTCGATTCGGATGCCAAGGTCATCGGCATCAACGTCGCCATCGCCAGCGCCGGTGGAGCAAGCGCCTCCTCCCAGTCGGGCAGTATCGGGGTCGGATTCGCGATCCCGGCCAACCTCGCCCAGCGAGTGGCCAACGAGATCATCAAGACCGGCAAGGCCACTCACGGCCTGCTCGGGGCGAGCGTGCAGGATGTCTCCTCCACCAGCACCAGCACCGTGGTCGGCGCCAGCATCAAGGAGATCACGAGCGGCGGGGCGGCCGACAAGGCGGGCCTCAAGGCTGGTGACATCGTCACCGTCTTCAACGGCGCGCCGATCACCAGCAGCACGGATCTCACCGCCCAGGTGCGTTTCCTCGCCGCCGGATCGTCGACCTCGCTCACCTACGTCCGCGGCGGCTCGTCGAGCACCGTCGATGTGACGCTCGGAACACTCAAGCAGTAGCCCCCTTCCGCACGAGCCGAACGGATGCCCGCGGCCGGTCCAACACCGGCGGCGGGCATCCGTTCGCTGCGTTCCAGGCGAGGATCAGGTCGGCTGATAGGCTCGACCGACTTGGCCGCCCTGACATTGGAACCCATGCCGAACGAGGTACACGCCCCACCCGGAGTGTCCTATGTCATCCCCGTTCTCAACGAGGTCGCCTACATCGAGACAGCAGTGCGCACGGTGCTCGACCAGGATTACTCGGGGCCGACGGAGCTCATCCTCGCCCTTGGTCCGTCGACCGACGGCACCACCGAGCTCGTGCAGGAGCTGGCTGAAGCGGATGACCGGATCGTCGTCGTCTTCAACCCCGCCACCGACATTCCCGTCGGCCTCAACCTCGCGATCCGGGCGAGCAGCCACCCGGTGATCGTGCGGGTGGACGCGCACTCCGAGCTCGACCCCACCTACACCCGCCGCGCCGTCGACACTCTCACCCGCACGGGCGCAGCGAACGTCGGAGGAGTGATGAAGGCGCGCGGCAAGACGCCGTTCCAATCCGCGGTCGCGCGCGCGTACAACAGTCGGTTCGGTCTGGGGGGCGGCAGCTATCACGGGGGAGCCGAGGAGGGGCCGGCCGAATCCGCGTACCTCGGAGTGTTGCGCCGCGAGGTGCTCGACGAGGTGAAGCTCTTCGACGAGTCGGTGCGCCGCGGCGAGGACTGGGAGCTCAACCTGCGCATCCGCAACGCCGGGTACTCTGTGTGGTTCGATCCAACACTCGAGGTCACCTACTGGCCACGGGAGAGTTGGTCGAAGCTCGTGCGCCAGTTCGCCGCGACCGGCATCTGGCGGGGCGAACTCGTGCGCCGCTATCCCGCCCGCAACCCGTGGCGGTTCTTCGCGCCCCCGCTCCTGGTGGTGACCGTGGTGCTGAGCATCCTGCTGCTGGTGCTGCAGCTCAGCGGAGTCGTCAGGGGCTGGCCGAGCCTGCTGCTGTCGCTGATCTACCTGGGGCCGGCCGCGTACGTCGTGCTCCTGGTCCTGATCTGCTTCTCTCGCGCCGGGGGGCCGGGATGGTCGGATCGGTGGCGGTTCTTCCTGGTGCTGCCGACCATGCATCTCAGCTGGGGGGTCGGCTTCATCGTCGGCGTCCTCCGTGGGGCGCGCGACACCGTCGACACCTCCCGCACCGGCATCTGAGGCTAACGAGCGGGATCAGCCGATGATCCCCTCGGCCAGCAGGCGTTCGACCACTCGCTCCGCGGCATGCCCGTCGTCCCGGGGATTGAATCGTTCGCGCCAGTCCCGGTATTTGTCGGCGAAGCGCTGCTGCACTCCGGCGCGATCACGCACGAGCGCGGCGAGCTCGTCGACGGAGGTGACCACCGGGCCGGGGGCGACAGGGATGAGGTCGAAGTAGAACCCGCGGAGCTTCTGGCGGTAGTGCTCGAGATCCGGCGTGAAGAAGAACACCGGCTTGCCGGTGACCGTGAAGTCGAACATCACCGATGAGTAGTCGGTGATGAGGGCATCGGCCACGAGGAAGAGCTCGGAGACGTCGGGATACCCTGTCACGTCGAGCACGTTCGGTGCGTGCACGTCCTCGCCCGGTAGGAGGGTGCGTGAATGACCACGGATCAACGTGACGTAGTCATCGCCGAGGAGTTCGGCGAAGCGGGCCACATCCAGATGGTCGACATGGTCGGGTCGGTCGTCACGCCAAGTCGGCGCGTAGAGCAGCACGCTCACGCCGGCGGCGATGCCCAGCCGCTCCCTGATCGCGGCGGCATCCCCGGTGACGAGCACGTCGTCGCGGGGATAGCCCTCCTCCCAGACGGCGCCGGTAAAGGCATACGCCCGGCGGAATACACGGCGACTGTAAGGATTCTGGGCCAGCAGGATGTCCCACCGGCTCCGTTCCCGAAGGGTCGCGATCGCCGGTCGCAGGCCGAGCCGCACGCGGCTGAGGGCCAGCTTCTTGAGCATCGTGCCGTGCCAGGTCTGCAAAACCGTCTGGTAACGGCGCTTCCGGAGCCGCTTGCGCAGCCAGTCGTTGACCACGAGAAGACGCACAGATCCCCGGATGCGCCACCATTCGGCGCTGCCCTCGAGCAACGCGACGGCACCGTCCGGCACCCGCACCGAGGCATCCGTCACACTCCAGTAGCGGGCAATGTCGGGGCGCAGCCGGGCGAGCGCACGGTCGATGGCGAGGGGATTACAGGAGGCGTTCTGCCCGTAGAAGCTCTCGAAGAAGACGGCGTCGAGAGGCTCGTATTCGGCAGCGCGATAGTCGGATTCCAGGGATGCCTGCTGAAGTTTTCCTCGCTCCCGGTCGGTGAGGGGAGCCGAGAGCACAACGACGAGCGAGTCGTCGGTTGCCGTCACCGCCACCCGGGTTACCGAGGGGAGCAGCTGGGGAGCCGGCAATTGTGCAGGCTTCTGCAGCGGCATCCGGGAGCCGTCCGCCGCCGAAGCGATCACCGCGTATCGCCCCGAGCGGGCAGGCATACGGGGCCCGCCCCAGTTCGACACCAGCAGGGGGACCCGCGCGGACCAGCGACTGCCGAGCGCGATCAGTTCGCCCGGCAGCACCTGACGGGCAGCCTGCAGGCGGAATTCCGCCGGTGCGGCTCCAGGCCCCTCGAAGACGATCGATGGCAGCTGTCCCGCGGTCACCACGACCGTATCGACCACCACGACCGCAGTCGGTGCGGAAGACGTCATTGGCGCTCCTTCAGGCGGCGCACGAGCTCGGAATACACTCTCTCAGTATTGCGCCCGTCCCGGAATGCGAAGTGTCGTGCGTCCAGCGCGGCTGAATGTGCCCGAACATCTGCCGCCCACGTGTCGTCGGCGTCATACCGCGCAAGCTGGTCGAGAATTTCCGTCCAGGTGCGCACTTCGCGACCTCCGCTGAACTCGCGGTAGGGCTCATAGAGTCCGCGTGAGCCGGTGTAGCTCTCTTCGTCCGGAGCGATGAACAGGATCGGACCCCCGGTGAGGGAGTAGTCGAAGGCCACGGAGGAGTAGTCGGTGATGAGCAGTTGCACCGCTGCGAGGATCGGGGTGAGGTCGCCCTGGCGTGCCGACGACAGGAGGTGGATGCGTTCGGCGCCGGCGACCCCGGCGGCATAGTCGCCGACGCCGTTGGGGTGCGGCCGAACCACAAGGGTCCCGTCGTTCGCGCTCAGCCAGGCATCGATCCGCGACCACTCCGCAACCGTCGGAACGGCGGGATCAGCGTCACCGTCGCGCCAGGTCGGGGCGTAGAGCAGCACGCGCGATGTCCCGAGTTCGGCCTCGAGAGCGCCGGAGAGCACGGTGCGGGCGGTCGCCTCGCGCTCGACGACACTGCCCTGGCTGAGCACGTCATCCCGTGGGTCCCCGGTCACCACCACTCGATCCTTCGGCAGGGCGAAGGCGGTGCGCAATCGGGTCGCCACCAGTTCCGACGCAGCGGGCATGAGTGAGATCGCGCGGTAGCCGCGCCGGTAGAACCGGCGCAGCAGCCCGCGCACCTGGCGGGACACCACCGGAATCGAGATCCGGGTCGTGGCGGCAGAGTCCAGCTGGATGAGCTTGAGCGGGATGCCGTGCCACAGCTGCACCACCACGGCGCCGTGCCTGCCGAACCGATTGACATCCCCGAAACCATGGGTCACGACGAGGACACGGGAGCGCAGGGTGAGCCACAGACCGCGGCGGGAGGCGGCAATCACCGCGGGGATGCCGAGGACCGCGGCCGCCTCGAGGTCGCGCTCGTTGCGGGCGAGCCAGATGAGCCGGAGTGCGGGATCCGCCTCCCGCGCATAGCGGAAGAGCGCGAGCGACCCCTCGCCGATCCCCGAACCGCTTCCGAACGCCCAGAGGCTGTCCACTCGCGGCACGAACAGGCTGGCCAGCGCCCCGAGGGCGTAGAGCGGGAGGGCGGCGAGCTTCTTCGCATTCCCCGACGCAAAGCTGAACCCGGGCACGTGGGGAGCCTAGCATTCGGGTCTGCCCCGGGGTCTCGGCTGGGTAACGGAAGCGGCCCGCGCGCGGGGCATCCAGCAGACACTGGTTTAATCGACTGGTGCCAATCCTCAAGGACGTCAAAACGGCCGCGCGGATCGTGCGGAATCTTGTCCGCTCCCGCCAGCAGAGACGGGAACTGGCCCGTCGCGCTCCCTCCCTGCCGAAACCGAAATCCGGCAGCATCCGGATCGTCGTGTACTTCGCGGACAGCACGGTCAACCTTTATCAGGTGCGCCAGTGGTACGCGCCGCTCGCCGAGCTCGCGAAGACCACCCCGGTCGCGATCATCTCCCGCTCGCCCGGAACGGCGCTCACCCTGTTCGACGAGTCGCCCGTGCCGGTGCTGTACCTGCGGTCGGTCGCCGAGCTCGAGGCCTTCGTCGCCGACCAGGACCTGCGCATCGTGTTCTACGTGAACCAGAACTCCAAGAACTTCCAGATGTTCCGGTATGGACGCATGTGGCACGTTTTCATCAACCACGGTGAGAGCGACAAGATGTACATGACCACCAACCAGTTCAAGGCCTACGACTACAGTTTCGTGGCGGGGGAGGCCGCGCGGGACCGGCTGCGGCACAAGCTCTGGGACTACGACCTCGATCGACGCACCCTGATGATCGGTCGACCGCAGGCCGACCATTTTGCCGGCACGCTGCCGTACCCGCCGGATGACCACACGGTGGTGCTCTACGCGCCCACCTGGGAGGGCGATCGCGATTCGGCTGCCTACGGGTCGGTCGCCTCGCACGGTGAGGCGCTCGTCGGGGCGCTGCTGAACAGCGGGACACACCGTGTGCTCTATCGGCCGCATCCTCGCAGCGGCGTGATCGACCCGGAGTTCAAGCGGGCGAACGAGGCGATCATCGCGTCGATCGCGGCGGCGAACGCCCGGGACTCGTCGGCCTATCACGTCTTCGATGACGGCCCGGAGCTCGGCTGGCAACTCGACGCGGCGGATGTCGCGATCACCGATATCTCGGCGATGGTCTACGACCGGCTCGCCACCGGCAAGCCACTCATCATCACCCGCCCCGCGTCCCCGAGCGCGGAGATCGACGAGTCGGGATATCTCGGGGCGGCGGAGTGGCTGCTCCCGGCCGAGGCGGCGGACATCGTGGCGATCGCCCACCGCGTGCAGCATGACGTCGAGGCTCGTCGGCGGCTCGAATTCTGGGTGGGGCGCCACTTCGGTGACACGACTCCCGGGGAAGCCACCCGTCGATTCCACGACGCCATCGACAGCCTGCTCGCCCTGTGGGATCGCGAAGCCTCCGTGCACGCCGCCGACCGCCGATCCCGCGAGACGGACCCGTTCGAGACCGACGAGGACGACGCGGACTGAGGAGCCGTCGATCGCCTCCTGTCGGTTGATTAGCGCCCGACGAAGGAGGAGGGGTGTCGAGACCCGTGCTCTCGCTCCCCACCCGCACGGCCGCCCGATTCTGCGAATCGTCCGGAACCGACGGCCTGTGCCCACGTCGCTAGCGCCCCTACTCGACCAACACGAACAGAGTGAGGCATATACACCTCAGCGTTCCAGCGTCTGGTAGTTCTGGCATGCGGCAGATAGCAATGGGGTATGTCTCAGCCGATCTCCGAAGCCACCCGCATTCTGGGCGAGCGAATTCGGACTCGGCGCCTCAAGCTCGCCTGCAGCCAGGAGGAGATCGCTAATCTCGCCGGCATGAACGTCTCTAATTTCGGCAAGATCGAACGCGGCCTCGGCAACCCGAACTTTCATACGCTGGTGCGCATCGCCTCGGTCCTGGGCATCGATCCTGCCCTACTGGTCGTGAAGATCGGTGCGGATGCGCTGCCCGACCTCGAGAAGACCTTCACCGCCGCAGACTTCATCCGTGAGCGTCGCCGGCGCGAGGAGAGCGGCCGTTGAGTCGAGCGCGCACCGGCTAAGACCGGCTAGAAGCTCACTCGCCAGAGAAACTCCTCTCCCGACGGCCGGAACCAGCGGACGACCAGCACCGTGCTGCGGGCCAGGTCGCGCGCCGCGATCATCACCTCAAGGCTCTCCCCCGGCGCAAGGGCGGAAGGTGCGGTCGCGGGCATCAGGCCGGCTCCGAGCAGACTCAGAGTCACGCCATCCAGGGCCTCGTTCCCCCTGTTGGTGAGCACGTACCGGCGGGGGCCGGCATCCCGCTCGAGATGGAACGGCACGGGGTAGGCGGAATCGACGATGGGGGAGCGCGGGCCGGTCATGCCCCGAAAGCTACTGACGACATCCGACCGGCCGAGTGGATGTCGCGCGACGGCCACCGGGGGAGGAGAGGAGCGGTCGGCCTCCGGGTCCACAGCGTGCACGTCCTAGGTGGGGGTGACGACCGGCCTATGGCTTCGGCGGCCGCAGCGCCTTCGGCGGGCGAGGGGTCTTCGGAGTCTTGGAATCGGCCGTGCCGCTGCCGAACCGGGGGAGGTTGATGCGCGACCGCCGGGTCAGCACCACCGGGCCGCGCACGGGGGGATCCAACACCACGGGAAACTGCAGCGGCGCCGGCCCGAATGCGTCGCGCGAGCTCGACACCACCTTGCGACCGAGGACGTGGTTGCCGGTTCCGCCGATCACGGCACCGATTCCGAAGGGGATCGCGCGACCCACGACGCTGGCCCCCTGCGTGGCGACGAAGCGCTTCACGAACGACTTCTTGATCCGGTCACCGATCTGGCCCATGGCCGCCTGCGGAAGGCTCTTGGTCACGAGCTCGCCCCAGAAGCGTCCGCGCGTCGGGCCGATTCCGGCGGCCTGGCCCGCGAGCTGCTTGACCAGGTCCGACCCGGCGGTGCCGAGCATCATGGCCATGACGAGCGTGCGGGCCCGCTCCGGGTCCTCGACGGCGATGCCGTGTACCTCGGTCACCGACTGGGCGAACAGGGCGCTCGCCTCGAGGAATCCCGCGGTCTCGACACCCGAGAGCGCCAGCGAGATGCCGACCCCCACGCCGGGGATCACGGCACTCGCGCCGACCGCGGCACCACCGGCGGTCACCGCAGCGAGATAGCGGGTCTCCAGCATCTTGATCACCTGGGCGGGCGAGGCATCCGGATTGCGTCGGCGGATGCTTCGAATGTGAAGCAACACGACGGGACGCTGCACCGAGAGCAGCCGCTCCACTCCCTTCTCGACCTGCGGAGGCGTGTTGCGTGGCAACTGCCCGGGAACGACGCTCACGGCTTCACGCCGTATTCGGCGTTGTACCGGTCGAGCACCTCCGAGATGGAGGCATCGAGCACGAGGCTCCCCTTGTCGAGGTAGAGGCCGCGGGTGCAGAAACGTCGGAGATCTTTTTCACTGTGGGACACGAAAAACAATGTACGCCCACCCGCCAAGAGCTCCTCGATTCGCCGATAGCACTTCTCCCGGAAGGCCTTGTCGCCCACAGCGAGCACCTCGTCGACGAGGATGATCGGCTCCTCGAGACGCGAGATCACGGCGAACGCGATCCTCACCTTCATTCCGCTTGAGAGGTGTTTGTAGGGGGTGTCGAGAAAGTCCCCGATCTCGGAGAAGGCGATGATCTCGTCGAATCTCTCGTCGATCTCGAATCTCTTCATCCCGTGAAGGCCCGCAGTCAGGTAGACGTTGTCGCGCACGGTGAGGTCGTCGACGAACCCGCCGGTGATCTCGATCAGTGGTGCGACCCCCGCGCCGACGCGCACGCTGCCCTCGTCGGCGAAGACCACCTCGGCCACGAGTTTCAGAAGTGTCGACTTGCCCTGCCCGTTGCGTCCGACGACACCGATGGCTTCGCCGGGCGCGACGGAGAACGTCACGTTGCGCAGGGGCCAGAACTCCCCGGGGCGGCTGCGGCGCTTCGACCCGGCGAAGAGATCCTTGAAGCTCCGGCGGGAGCGTCGATTGCGTTTGAAGCGGATGCCGGCATCCTTCACCTCGATCACCGGCGTCGCGATCGCCGCGGCCCCGATTTCCGGTGCGACGGTCATCAGATCTCCTTCAACACGGTCTTGATGGTGCGGCGGAAGACGAGCAGCCCGATGCCGAGGATGATCAGGCACATGATCGCG
The DNA here is from genome assembly GCF_054880895.1 of Lacisediminihabitans sp. FW035. Taxonomy (NCBI): domain Bacteria; kingdom Bacillati; phylum Actinomycetota; class Actinomycetes; order Micrococcales; family Microbacteriaceae; genus Lacisediminihabitans; species Lacisediminihabitans sp. FW035. The sequence continues at coordinate 2,661,478 of NZ_CM142187.1, read as the reverse complement.
CTCACGATCACATCGAACCACTTGAGTTCGAGGGGGAAGAAGGCGGAGCGGTAGAGAGAGAGGATTCCTGACATCGGGTTGAAGGCGGCGAGCGGCCGAAAGTCCTTCGGCACGTTCACCAGCCCGTAAACAATGGGGGAGGCGTAGAACATGAAGCGCAGCCCGAGCTTGACCGCACGTTCGAGGTCGCGGAAGAACACCACGAGCGGTGCGACGATCAGGCCCACACCGAGGGTGAGCACGGCCTGCATCACGATGGCGAGCGGCACAAGGAGCACCTCGATGTGCAGTCGGGCCGGGTCGGGCGTTCCGAGCGACAGCAGTGCGAAGAAGACGATCACCGGGATACTCACGATGAACTCGATGCCCTTGGACAGCACGAGCCGCGCTACCCAGATCGTGCGGGGAATGCGGGTAGAGCGGATGAGCTTCGCCTCTTTGGTGAAAGCTCGCGTCGAATCGGAGATGCTGCCGTTGAACCAGGTCCACGGCAGCAGCGCCGTGAGCAGGAACACGATGTAGGGTTCGTGCCCGACGCCGCGATGGAAGATCACCGTGAAGACGAACCAGTAAATGGCCGCCATCACCAGCGGATCCAGGATCGACCAGAAGTAGCCGAGGAACGACGTGGAGTATCGGACCTTGAGGTCGCGCGTCGTCAGCAGCCACAGGGAATGCCGATAGCGCGCAAACTCCGAACGCTCGGGGCGTGCTTCGAGAAGTGCACTCACGCGTTACGGGTCCTTAGCGTCACGCACTCCGCTTGACTTGCGCGAAGGGTGGGAACTCAGACGAAGAGGTTCGCCCGCTCGAGGTCTTCCGCGAAGTCAACCTCTACGGCGTAGAGGTCGGAGATGTCTACCGGCTCAAATCGTAGCTTGTCCTGCTCGATTGCCAACTCGATGCCGCGCTCGAAGTAGTCCTGGTCATCGACGCGACCGAGCTGGCGGAGGAGCGCCGCCTTGTCGCCGCGGGCGACGTAGTTGATGCCGACGGCCTCTCCGAGCCCGCCCTTGACGGTCTTGGACAGCTTGTTGATGTAGCCCTCGGCATCCACCGTGTACTTGACCTCCTCATCGGAGACCTTCTCGGTGTTGACCGATACGAAGGACTGGTCGGCATCGACCATCTTCTTGGCGCGGACGAGGGCCTCGGGGTCGAAGACGACGTCACCGTTCATCCAGAGCACGCCGCCCTGGCCCGACGCGCGCAGTGCACGCATAAGGCTCTTGGAGGTGTTGGTCTGGTCGTACTGCTCGTTGTAGACGAAGGAGGCGCTGGGGAAGGCCTCGATGATGTGCTCGAGCTTGTAGCCGACGACGATGCTGACTTTGGCGCCGGTGCCGAAGGCCTGCTGGATGTTGTCGAACTGCTGCTGCATGATGGTGCGGCCGTCACTGAGCTCGGTGAGCGGCTTCGGCAGCGAACGGCCGAGTCGGCTACCCATGCCGGCGGCCAGAATTACGATCTGTGTGCTCACGATTTGTCTCCTCAGTTGACTGTGGTCTTGACCGGGGCAGGTGCCAGAATCACTTCGAAGTCCGATCGTCATTAGGTTGCGATCGTGAATTGATTCACCTTTTATTCATCCCCAGACTGTTGCCTGGACACGTCGTTGTGCGTTACCACCCTACCGTTTAAGGCCAATTCGGCACAGGGGCGGGCAGATCACGTTCCCAATTCGTGATGAGATGCCCAGTTCGCGCACAGGCACCACTGTCGGCATTGGTACGGTTGACGGGTGGATTCAGAACCTGAGGAGAAGCCAGCGGGAGCATCGGCGGCTCCGCCCTCCGGCGGCGATTCCGAGGCACCGGAACCGCCCGCCGAGACGGCTGCTCCGGCAGCACCGCGGGCCCGCAAACCGGCATCTCCGCGCACCTCGGCCGCGTCGCGGGTGGGTGCAGCGAAGCGTGCCGCGACAGGGTCGCGTGCCGCGAAGCCCGCTGCGGCAAAGCCGGCAACCGCACAGCCGGCAACTGCAAAGCCCGCTGCGCCGAAGCCGGCTTCGGCGAGGTCGTCGACGACCCAACCGGCCACTCCCCGCACCACCACTGCGCGAACGACAAAGCCTCGAGCCACCGGTCCGCGGCCGAACACCACCCGGGCGGCACCCCCGAATGCTCCGGCCCTGCCGTCGAGCGACGTCGTGGATTCCCCGAGCGGCACGGCCGCGTCCGAGCAGTCCACCGAGGCATCCACCGGGCCGTCGTCGGATTCCGTCTCGGCTATGCCGGCGACCACGCCAGTAAGGACAACGAGTCCTCGCCCGACGAAACCACGGTCGACGATTCCGCGCTCCCTATCGGTGCGACCACCGGTCACGCCGGACGCGGCTCCCGTCGCGGCAGACGCGGGGGCAGAGATGGCGACTGCGACTGCGCCTGCCGAATCGCCCGCGTCAGCGGGCGCGCCCACCGCACCCGCGAAGCGCCCACCGGTAATGCCCGCGCCCTCGGCGCCCGAACCCGCCGGGACCGACGTGCCGGCCGAGGCCATGTTCGGCGCCATCCTCACTCCGTCTTCCGCTACGGCGCGCACCGCCATCGCCGACCGGGAAGTCGTCATGGTCGTCTCCGACCTCGTGAAGCGTTTCGGCGACACGGTCGCTGTCGATCACATCAGCCTGTCCGTGCCGGCGGGCACCATCTTCGGCATCGTCGGGCCGAACGGTGCGGGTAAGACCACCACGTTGTCGATGATCACCGGTCTGCTTCGACCCGACGGAGGATCGGTCTCGGTGCACGGGGCGGATGTCTGGACCGATCCCGCCGTCGCCAAGCGCAACATGGGGGTGCTTCCTGACCGACTGCGGCTTTTCGATCGCCTCACCGGTAGCCAGCTCCTCTACTACGCCGGCACCCTTCGTGGCCTGGACGCCCGCACAGTGCAGCAGCGATCGGGCGATCTCGCCGCGGCCTTCGGCCTCGAAGACGCGCTCGGGCGTCTCGTCTCCGACTACTCCGCGGGCATGACAAAGAAGATCGCGCTGGCCTGCGCGATGATCCATTCCCCTCGCGTTCTGGTGCTCGACGAACCATTCGAATCGGTGGATCCTGTCTCCGCAGCCAACGTCACCGCCATCCTGCAGCGATATGTCGCGGCCGGCGGCACGGTCGTGCTCTCGAGCCACAGCATGGATCTGATCCAACGCATCTGCGACCTGGTGGCGATCGTCGTGAGCGGCCGGATCCTCGCTTCGGGCACGATGGCGGACGTGCGCGGTTCCGGGTCGCTCGAGGAGAGATTCCTCGAGCTCGCCGGAGGGCGCAAGACGGCAGAGGGCATGGAGTGGTTGCACAGCTTCTCGGACTGAGAGGGGCTCTGCGAATCGAAGGGAACAGATGGCGATCACCGATGCGACCGCGCCGCTCCCGGCGGGGTTGACCACCGAGGAGTTCCGGCTCCGTCCCATCGTGGCCGACGACGCCGCGATGGACTACGCCGCCGTCGTGGAAACCCGGGAGTACCTCCGGCTGTGGGAACAGTCGGCCTGGCCAGACGACGACTTCACGGTCGAGGCGAATCGCGAGGATCTCGAGGATCTGCAACAGCGTCACAACGATCGTCGCGCCTACACCTATACGGTGCTCGACCCGAGCGGAGGCGAGTGCCTCGGCTGCGTCTACGTCTTCCCGGCGACCGCTGCATTCCTCACAAGGGCCTCGGTGACCCAGATCGGTCTCGACGCCTGGGCAGACGTGGACGCCGTCGTGTATTTCTGGGTTCGTCGCAGCCACATGGCCACGGGTATGGACGAACGCCTTCTGGCCGAGCTACGACGGTGGTTCACCGGAGCGTGGGGACTCGACTGCACTGTGTACGTCACGAACGAGCAATTCACTCACCAGGTGCACCTCATCGGTCGCACCGACCTTGTGCTGAAGTTCGAGTTCGTAGAGCCCGACAAAGCGGGCACTTACCTCGCTTTCGGGTGAGTTGATGGTGCCCTCTTCGCCCGCGACGCATCATGCTAACGTCGCAGGGAACCGCGAGAAAGAAGCCCCGCAATTCCAGTCTTGACCCGCCAGCTTCTCGGACTGAAACTCCGCGTACTCGCCAACACTTTTCGCCGCAGTCCGCTGCAGGTGGCCGGGATCGTGATCGGTCTCGTCTACGGGATCGGCGCCGCCGGAGTGACGATCGCCGGGCTCGGCTCGCTCCGCCGCGTTGAGCCGCTGCTCGCCGGCAGCATCACCGTCACGGTCGGTTCGGTCATCGTGCTCGGGTTCCTCCTCGTGCCGCTCGCGTTCGGGGTGGACAACACTCTGGATCCGCGGTCTTTCGCCCTGCTCGGCATTCCGGCCAAGCGCCTTGCCGTGGCGCTCGCCCTTGCCGGACTGGTCTCCCTTCCGGCACTGGTCATTGCCGCGATCTCGATTGCGCAGGTCGTGACCTGGGCGCGCGACCCGCTGTCCGCAACGCTCGCGGTGCTGTCCGCGATCCTCATCGTCGCCACCTGTGTGCTTGGCGCCCGCGTGTCGAGCTCGATCGCGGCGCTGCTGCTCGCCACCCGCCGGGCGCGGGATGTCACCACGCTGGTGCTGCTCGTCGCGCTGGTGTCGCTCGCGCCGATCGTTGCCCTGCTCGCCTCTGTCGACTGGGATCGCAACGGCCTCAGCGTGCTCGAATCCGTTGCGGATGTTTCGGGCTGGACGCCCCTCGGAGTGGCCTGGTCCGCTCCGGCTGAGGCGGCATCCGGCAACGACGGCGTGGCGGTGCTCAAGACGCTCATCGCGCTCGCCGTGGTTGCGCTGCTCTGGCTGGCCTGGCGGGCACTCGTGAGCTGGCTGGTCGTCACTCCCCAGCGGCCGGACCGCGAGTCGCGCTATGTGGGGCTCGGCTGGTTCGGTCGTCTGCCCGATTCGCCGGCCGGTGCCATCGCTGCCCGGAGCATCACCTACTGGATTCGCGACGCCCGCTACCACACGGCGTTGTTGGCCGTGCCGGTCGCCCCACTGCTATTCGTGATCGCTCTCGCGGTGGCCGGGGTGCCCGCCACCGTGCTCGCGCTCATCCCGGTACCGGTGATGTGCCTGTTCCTCGCCTGGTCGGCCCACAACGATGTCGCCTACGACAGCTCGGCGGTGTGGCTCCACCTCGCATCGAACACCGCCGGCTGGGCTGACCGGCTCGGGCGTCTCGTGCCGACGCTGATCATCGGCATCCCCCTCGTGCTCATCGGCGCACCGCTCTCTACAGCGGTGTCTGGTGATGGCGCAGACCTGCCGTCGCTGATCGGGGTGAGCTTCAGCCTGCTCTTCGCTGGGCTGGGGCTCTCGAGTGTGATCTCGGCGCGATTCCCGTACCCCTCCGTGCGCCCGGGAGACAGCCCATATGCCCAGCCGCAGGCAAGCGGAACCGGGGCGGGCCTCATCCAGTCGATCTCCTTCTTCGCGACCGTCGTGCTCTCGCTGCCGGCGATGTGGTTCGCCCTTCTCGGACTCCTCAACCCCGGGGAACGCGGCTGGCCGCTCGCATCGCTGGCGGTCGGGGTCGGGCTCGGGCTGGTGCTCCTCGCCCTCGGCATAGCCTGGGGTGGTCGCATCTTCAGTCGCCGGGCGCCGGAGCTGCTGGCGTTCACGCTGCGCCACTGATCGCGGTCGCACCGCTCGCCGGGCGTAAAATAGACCCATGAGCGGTGACACACAGCAGGGCGGCGGCGGCACGGACACGCTGGACCGCGAACTCGAAGAGCTCCTCAACCAGGAGCAGATCGAGGAGGGCGACCACGAGCGCTTCTCGCACTACGTGCAGAAGGAGAAGATCCTGGCGTCAGCCCTCAGCGGCAAGCCGGTAATCGCCCTCTGCGGCAAGGTCTGGACTCCCGGCCGCGATCCGGAGAAGTTCCCCGTGTGCCCGACCTGCAAAGAGATCTACGACGGCCTGAAGAAGTAACGCGTCCGGCCGCCCGATCCGGCCACCACCTCCCGTTTTTACGACCACAACCCTGTTCAGACAGGCAGGTGGTCGTAAAAACGGGAGATGGTGCGGGCGAGGTGGAGAGGGCTCAGGCGTAGCGGGTCGGGATCACCGGATCGCCGCGACCGAGGCGGAACGCCTCCTCCGGCAACTCCGCGATGGCCGCAGCCCGGTGTTCCCTCGCGAGACGGGTGCCCGACTCCCCGCGGAAGCGCTCGACCGCCACCCCGTCCACCATCAGGGGTACGAGAAGCGGGCGGTGGGCGGATGTCGCGGGCTCCGGCTCCCCGACATGGATCACTTCGGCGCTCGCCGTGCCCGCCGCGGTGAACTCCCGCACGGGAAACTTGCGGCCCCCGATCGACACCTTCTCGGGCGACCTCTTGGCGACGGAGATCCAGTCGCCGGCGGCATCCTTGCGCGCCACGAGTTTGTAGACGAGTCCGGCGGCGGGGGAGCCCGACCCGGTGACCACCGAGGTGCCGACCCCGTAGGAGTCCACCGGCGCGGCGCGGAGGGCGGCGATCGTGAATTCGTCGAGGTCGTTGGTGACGGTGATCTTCGTGTTCACCGCGCCGAGGGCGTCGAGCTGGCGGCGTACGGCGCCCACCTGCTCCGGCAGATCGCCGCTATCGATGCGCACGGCGCCGAGACCGGTGCCGGCCACGCGCACCGCGAGGTCGACGGCGGCCGTGACGTCGTAGGTGTCGACGAGGAGGGTGGTGCCGGGGCCGAGCGCGGCCACCTGGGCGCGGAAGGCATCCTCCTCGGTGTCGTGGAGGAGCGTGAAGGAGTGCGCGGACGTTCCCATGGTCGGCACGCCCCAGCTTCGGCCGGCCTCGAGGTTGCTCGTCGCGGCGAATCCGGCGATGAAGGCCGCCCGAGCGGCGGCGACGGCACTGCGTTCGCCGGTGCGCCTCGATCCCATCTCGGCGAGAGGGCGACCGCTCGCGGCCGACACCATGCGCGAGGCGGCGGTGGCGACCGCAGAGTCGTAGTTGAGCACACTGAGCGCAAGAGTCTCGAGGATCACGGCCTCGGCGAAGGTGCCTTCTACGACGAGAATGGGGGAGCCGGGAAAGTAGACCTCGCCCTCCTGATAGCCCGAGATCGTGCCGCTGAACCGGTAGTCGGCGAGCCAGTCGAGCGCCCGGTCGTAGACGACCTCGTTGTCGCGCAGCCAGTCGAGCTCACGGTCGGTGAACCGGAAATCTTCGATGAGGTCGAGCAGCCGCCCGGTGCCGGCGACGATCCCGTAGCGGCGCCCTCCCGAGAGGCGGCGCGCGAAGACCTCGAAGACACAGTCCCGATCGTGGGTGCCGGCGCGAATGGCGGCGTTCAGCATCGTGAGCTCGTAACGGTCGGTCAACAGCGAAGATACGGCGTCGGTCACGAGTGCCAGCCTAGCCAGCAGTTCGCGCGTGTACCGTGACACCAATGGAGCGCACCCGTTGGATCTTCGCCGGCCAACTGGGCGAGTCGTTCGATGACGGCGGACGGATGCTGCTGGTCGAGGCTCGCTCCGCCCTGCGTCGGGCTCCCCTTCACCGGGCGAAGGCGCACCTGATCCTCTCCGCGATCCGGCACCGCGCCGCCGAACTCGGAGCCCGGGTCGAGTTCCATCAGGTGGAGCGGTACCGGGATGTTGTGAACGGCCGCGACGATCTCGAGGTGATCGATCCCACTTCTTATGCCGCCCGGCGTCTGGTGCGCTCCGTCGGAGCGACTGTCTTGCCGAGCCGGGGTTTCGTCACGACTGAAGCGGAATTCGCCGAATGGGCGGATGGCCGAAAGGGCCGACCGATCATGGAGGACTTCTACCGCTGGGTGCGCAGCCGCACGGGCATCCTGCTCGACGGCGATGCTCCGGCTGGCGGGAAGTGGAACTTCGACCATGAGAATCGGCAACCGCCGCCGAAACGCGCCGTCTCGCTCGACCTGCCGGAGCCCTGGTGGCCCGAGGAGGACGACATCGACCGGGAGGTGCGGGCCGACCTGGATCGCTGGCAGGCGGCGGGGGAGATCCGCCTTGTCGGTGACGATGGCCCGCGCCGGTTCGCGGCGACGGCGGCAGAGGCTCGGCTCGCCCTCGACGACTTCATCGAGAGCCGCCTCGGCGACTTCGGCCCGTTCGAGGATGCGACGCTCACCGGCGACTGGACGATGGCCCACTCGCTGCTCAGCGCGCCGCTCAACCTCGGCCTGCTCGATCCGCGCGAGGTGATCGACCGGGTCGAGGCCGAGTATCGCGCCGGACGGGCCCCGATCGGCAGTGTCGAGGGCATCGTGCGCCAGCTGTGCGGCTGGCGGGACTGGGTCTGGCACCTGTACTGGCGACTCGGGGAGGACTACGTCGACCGCAACGCCCTCGGCGCGACGACACCGATCCCGCGCGAAGTGCTCGAGCTCGAGGCATCCGCGATCGAGGCCAACTGCCTCAGCCAGACGATCGGTGGAGTTCGGGAGCACGGCTGGGCGCATCACATCCAGCGACTCATGATCATCGGCAACTGGGCTCTGCAGCGCGGGTACGACCCTAAGCAGATGAACGAATGGTTCACCGGCATGTTCGTGGACGGCACCCCATGGGTCATGCCGGCGAACGTCGTCGGCATGAGCCTGTTCGCCGACGGCGGCATCGTCGCGACCAAGCCCTATGCATCCGGCGGCGCCTATGTCAATAAGATGACGGACTACTGTGGCGGCTGCCGGTTCGACCCGAAAGTGCGCCTCGGCGCGGATGCCTGTCCGGTCACCGCCGGCTACTGGGCGTTCCTCGACCGGGTGGAGCCGGCGATCCGCGGCAACTTCCGGATGGCGCAGCCGTTAGCCGGACTTCGCCGTCTCAGCGACCGGGAACAGGTCGTCGACCAAGAACGCCGTCGCGTGGGGCTCTAGGCCAGCCGCGTAAACTCGGTGCCTATGGATGACGCGCCGATCGGGATCTTCGACTCCGGGGTCGGCGGGCTCACCGTGGCTCGCGCCGTGATCGACCAGCTTCCGCACGAGTCGGTTCTCTACGTCGGGGACACCGCACACTCGCCCTATGGCCCGAAGCCCATCGCCGACGTGCGGCGCTATACCCTCGAGGTGCTCGACGACCTCGTGGCGCAGGGGGTGAAGATGCTCGTGATCGCCTGCAACACGGCCTCTGCAGCCATGCTTCGGGATGCGCGCGAGCGCTATACCCAGGCCCTCGGCATCCCGGTGGTCGAGGTGATCCAACCCGCCGTGCGCGCCGCCGTACGGCAGACCCGCAACGGCCGGGTCGGAGTGATCGGCACCGTCGGCACCATCGGATCCCGCGCCTACGACGACGCCTTCGCGGCGGCCCCGCACCTCGCGCTCTTCAGCGAGGCCTGCCCGCGATTCGTGGAATTCGTCGAGGCGGGTGTGACCAGCGGACCGGAGCTGTTCGAGGTCGCCGAGCACTATCTCGCACCGCTCAAGCACGCCGGGGTCGACACCCTCGTGCTCGGCTGCACCCACTACCCCCTGATGTCCGCAGCGATCCAGTACGTGATGGGCGAGGATGTCACGCTCGTCTCGAGCGCGGAAGAGACCGCGTTCGACGTCTATCGCACGCTCGTGAAGCACGGAATCGAACGGGGTGCCGGATCCCCACCCACCCACGTCTTCGAGGCAACGGGTGACTCGCAGGTCGAGTTCACCCGCCTGGTGCGCCGCTTCCTCGGGCCAGAGGTCTCGTCCGTCGAACTCGTGGAGACCGGCTCCCTTTCACTTCCCACCATCACATCGCCCACGATCCAGAAGAAAGGCGGCACCCCATGACCGCATCAGGACCCCGCGCCGACGGCCGCGAACTCGACCAGCTGCGAACGGTCACCATCGAGCGTGGCTGGAGCGACCAGGCCGAGGGATCTGCCCTGATCTCCTTCGGGCGCACGAAGGTGCTCTGCACCGCCTCCTTCACCAACGGCGTGCCTCGCTGGATGACCGGCAAGGGAAAGGGCTGGGTCACCGCCGAGTACTCGATGCTTCCCCGGTCGACTAACGACCGCATGGACCGTGAATCGGTCAAGGGCAGGATCGGCGGCCGCACCCACGAGATCTCCCGCCTGATCGGTCGCTCGCTTCGCGCCGTCGTGGATATGAAGTCCCTCGGCGAGAACACCATCGTGATCGACTGCGACGTGTTGCAGGCCGACGGCGGCACGCGGACAGCAGCCATCACCGGCGCCTATGTGGCGCTCGCCGACGCCCTCGAGTGGGGCCGGACCAAGAAGTTCATCGGGCAGAACGCGAAACCGCTCATCGACAGCGTCGCGGCGGTCTCCGTCGGCATTATCGACGGCACTCCGATGCTCGACCTCGCCTACACCGAGGACGTGCGGGCCGAGACCGACATGAATGTCGTCGTGACCGGGCGTGGCCTCTTCGTGGAGGTGCAGGGCACGGCCGAGGGCGCGCCCTTCGATCGCACGGAATTGAACGCGCTGCTCGATCTGGCCCTCGGGGGCGGCGCCGATCTGACCCGGCTGCAGGTGGAGAGCCTGGCCCGATGACCGCCCCGCTCGTGCCTCTCGTGCTCGCCACTCACAACGCGCACAAGGTCAGCGAGTTGAGACGCATCCTCGGCGCCCGACTCGACGGCATCGACCTGCTGGCCTACGACGGGCCCGAGCCGGTGGAAGACGGCGACACCTTCGAGGCGAACGCCCTGATCAAGGCGCGGGCCGCCGCCGCCCACACCGGTTTCGCGGCGATCGCCGACGACTCGGGGATCGCCGTGGCCGCCCTCGGGGGCGCTCCCGGCATCCACTCGGCACGGTACGCCGGCACACGGGACGACGCCGACAACGTGCGCCTGCTCCTCGCGAATCTGCAGGGAGCGGATGATCGCGGTGCCGAGTTCCTCTGCGCCGCCGCCCTCGTGCTTCCCGATGGTCGCGAGACCGTCGAGCTCGGTCGCTGGCCGGGCACCGTGCTGCTCGAGCCCGTCGGTGCCGGCGGATTCGGGTACGACCCCGTCTTCAAGCCCGCCGGCTATAGCGTCTCCGCGGCCGAACTGCACCCGGATGAGAAGAACGCCGTCAGCCATCGCGGGCGTGCTTTCGAGGCACTGATGCCGACCGTGCGGGAGTTGCTGCTCGGCCGGCCCACCTAGAATTCGGGGATGACCGCGACCGCCCGCAGCATCCGCCCGGCGGCTCGGGGTCTCTTTCTGCTCGGCCCCGCTTTCGTCGCAGCGATCGCCTACGTCGATCCCGGGAATGTGGCGGCGAACCTCACCGGGGGCGCGCGCTACGGCTACCTGCTGGTGTGGGTGCTGGTTGCCGCCAACCTGATGGCGGGGCTGGTGCAGTACCAGTCCGCCAAACTCGGGCTGGTGAGCGGGCGCACCCTTCCCGAGCTGCTTGGTGACCGGCTGAAGCCCACATCGCGCCGACTGTTCTGGGCACAGGCCGAGCTCGTAGCGGCGGCCACGGATCTCGCCGAAGTGATCGGCGGTGCCATCGCGCTCAACCTGCTCTTCGGGCTGCCCCTATTCGTCGGCGGTCTGATCGTCGGCGCCGTCTCGATGGCGCTGCTCGCCCTGCAGTCGCGCTACGGGCAGCGGCCATTCGAATCGGTGATCATCGGGTTGCTCGCCATCATCGCGATCGGGTTCCTCGCCGGACTGTTCATCACCCCGCCTGACGGTCTCGCGGTGCTCAATGGGCTCATTCCGCGATTCGACGGAACGGGCTCGGTGCTGCTGTCGGCGAGCATGCTCGGCGCCACGGTCATGCCGCACGCGATCTATGTGCACTCCGCGCTTGCGCGCGACCGCCACGGCCACGTCACGACACCCGAGGGGCGGCGACGCATTCTGAAGGTGACCCGCTGGGACGTGATTGTCGCGCTCAGCATCGCCGGCGTCGTCAACATCGGGATGCTCCTGCTCGCCGCTGTGAACTTGCGCGGCGTCGACGACACAGACACCATCGCGGGAGCCCATGCGGCGATCGGCGCATCGCTCGGACCGGGGATCGCCCTGGTCTTCGCCATCGGGCTGCTCGCCTCGGGGCTCGCATCGACCTCGGTGGGCAGCTATGCGGGCGCGACCATCATGGCGGGACTTCTTAAGCGCCGCATCCCGGTGTTCCTCCGACGCCTGATCACCCTGGTGCCGGCTGTCGCCCTACTCGCTGCGGGGATCGACCCGACCTGGGCTCTCGTGGTGAGCCAGGTCTTCCTGAGCTTCGGCATCCCGTTCGCCCTCATTCCGCTCCTGAGGCTCACGAACGACACCGCAGTGATGGGGGAGCAGGCCAACCGGCGCCCGGTGCGCCTGGCGCTGTCGCTCATCGTGGTGTTGGTCGTCGCCCTCAACCTCGCCCTCATCGGCCTCACCATCTGGGGCTGACCGGGCCGGACGCGAGGGGGGAACGGGAACGGTACCCTTGGAACCCTTATGGCTTCCGCATCCGAGTCTCCCGTCCAGATCGATGATTCCCCCGGGGATCGCATCGCCGCCGCCGTCGCGCGGTTCGGCGAGCAGGTGGTCGTCGATCGCTCGGCGTCGCTGCTCCGGGGCGGAAACGAGGGCGAGGAATTCCTCCTCATCGTCGGTGGCCGTCACGCCCAGGGAGTGCTCGACGGTGCTCCACCGCTCTACTGGCCGGAGGTCTGGGGCGCACGGGCCCTCACGTTCGTGTGGGCCGACTCCGCGGCATCCGCTGTCCATCGCGGACTCGGCGACCAGGCCTGGCGGGTGCGGGAGATGTGTGCCCGGGTGGTGTTCGTCCGCCGGCTCGACGAGCAGGACGCCCTCACCGCGATGCTCTCGGACGAGGTTGCCAGAGTGCGTGGCGCCGCGGCGCGGGCACTCGGCGAAGTGGGGGATGCCAGCCATCTCGAAGCGCTCAGCCTGCTGCTCAAGGATGACGAGAAGGAGGTGCGCCGATCCGCCCACGATGCGATGGTGCGCCTCGAGAAGCGCACCACCGCACCGTAACGAAGATCAGTCGGGCTACTCGTACCGGAGAGACTCGATCGGGTCCTGTCGCGCGGCCTTCGCGGCCGGGAGCGTGCCGGCGACGAACGCGATGGCCATCACGACGAGGATGATCGTCGCGATCGACCCGGGGCTGAATGCGATGAGTGTAAGGCCGGGCAGGGCGGAGAAGACCGATCCCGAGAGTGCCGCACTGACGCCGCTCCCGACGAGGATCGCGATACCCGCTCCGATCGCGCTGCCGAGGAATCCGATGAACACGGCCTCGAAGCTGAACAGCCCGAACACCTTCCCTCCTCCCATGCCCATCGCCTTCATCAGCCCGATCTCGCGGGTGCGCTCCTGCACCGACATGAGCAGGGTGTTCACGATGCCGAAGCTCGCGGCGAGCAGGGCGATAACGGCGAACGCGTTGAGCACGAGGACGATCGCGTCGATCACCGTCTTGAAGGTGCCGATCTGGTCGGCGACGGTCTGTCCCTCGTAGCCGGCCTTCGTCAGGCGGTCTTTCAACTGGGTGACTTCGGTGGCGCTCGCTGCGGTGTCGAAGCGCACCGACGCCTGCGAATAGCGATCCTTCGCGCTGCCCGCCAGACCGACGCTCTGGGCGTCGAAGAGCTTCTGGGTGAGGGCGGCGTTGGTGGTGGCCGCGTCCGCGACGGCGCCGAGACTGGCGTCGGAGATGCCCACGATGGTGGCATCGACGGTGGAGGTGTTGCGCGCGGAATCCGTGACGCCTATTTTCACCGTCGTGCCGATCGCTGAGGCGTTGCTCGAGAGCCCGAGCGCCTTGACATAGGACTTCGCCAGCACGATCTGGGACTCACCCGAGGTGGAGCTCGGCTGCGAACCGGCCGCGAGCTGGAGCTTGATACCCGGCACCGCGCCGCTCGCATTGAGCGTGTACTTGGTGCCGGATCCCACTTGAACGTAGCCGGGACTGATCGACAACGTCGGCTGCACCGACTTCACCCCTTTGAGCGAGGTGATCGTCGAGATATCGCTGGGGGTCAGCGCTTGCACGGTGCTTCCGGGGCGTCCGGCACTGGAGGAGAGCAGGTCGGGGTTGTACTTCTTCGGGCCCGTCGTCGCGGCATCGGTGCCCACCTTCGTGACCGTGAGCACGTCCTGGGCGCCGATGGCCGCGACTGTGGTGTTGATGTAGTCGTTGATGCCGGTGCCGAGGCCGTTGGTGATCGTGAGGGTGAACGCGCCGATGAAGATGGCGATCACGGTGAGGGTGGTACGGAGCTTGCTACGGAAGCTGTTCTCGATCGCCGTGCCGATCACGTCGATGGTTTTCATGCGGCCACCGCGCTCTCGACACCGACGACCAGGCCGTCACGGATGTAGATGCGGCGATCGCAGCGCGCCGCCAGGTCTTCGTCATGGGTCACCACGATCAGGGTGATGCCCTTCTCACGGTTGAGGCCAAAGAGGATGTCTTCGACCACCCCACCCGTTGCGGTGTCGAGGTTACCTGTCGGCTCATCCGCGAAGATGATCCGCGGGTCGTTGACCAGCGCCCGCGCGATCACCGCCCGCTGCTTCTGTCCGCCCGAGAGCGCACTCGCCTTGTTCGTCGCCTTGTCTTTCAACTCCAGCTGGTCGAGGGCCGCCAGCCCGCGGCGCTTACGTTCGCGGGATCCGATGCCCGCGATCTTCAGGGGCAGGATCACGTTTTCGAGAACCGAGGCGCCACCGGTGAGGAAGAACTGCTGGAAGACGAACCCGAAGGTGCGATTGCGCGTGGTGTTGAGGGTGCGCCCGGTCAGCAGCAGCGCGTCCGAGCCGGCGAGTTCGATGGATCCACTGCTCGGTCGGTCGAGGAGCGCGAGCAGGTGCATAAGCGTTGACTTGCCCGATCCGCTCTTTCCGACGATCGCGACGGACTCACCCTCGAAGATCTCGAGGGAGACCCCCTTGAGGGCGTCGAAGCGCCCAGGGCCGCGACCGTAGGACTTGGTGACATCACGGGCGGCGAGAATCGGTACCGGCATACGAATGAGCTCCTTGGTGGGGGTGCGCCACCAGCCTGCGCCCTCGGCGGCCTCCCGCCGTCATCCCGGGGTACGAATCCCGGCTACTCCCCGGGGCGTAGGGGCCGCGGTCAGTCCTTCTTCTGGTCGAAGTATTTCTGGTCGATCGTCACATCGGCATCGGTCGGCGTCGCGGCCGGCTGGCCTCCGGACAGTTTCGCGGCCTTGCGCGCCTTCAGGGTGGACTGGAGGAGGTGGAAGACGGTGGGGATGAGCGTGAGCAGCACAACGGCGAGGAGCACGACATCCACGTACTTGATCACGAAGTCGGCGACGGGCTTGATGTTGCCGAGGAGGAAGCCGAGTGTGGTCACGCCGGCGCCCCAGATGAACGCTCCGACCGCGTTGTAGAGCGAGTACTTGCGGTAGTCCATCTTTCCGACGCCTGCGGCGATCGGGGCGAAGGTGCGCACGATCGGCACGAATCGGGCGAGGATCACGGCGAAGCCCCCGAATCGCTCGAAGAAGGCGTTGGTGCGTTTGACGTTCGCGATACTGAAGAGCCCGGTCTCCTTGCGTTCGAAGATGCGGGGACCGGCCTTCTTGCCGATGTAATAGCCCACTTCGCCCCCGAGGAAAGCGGCGAGCCCGATGGCGAGGGCGACCCACCAGATCGGGATCTGGATGGTGCCGGTGAAAGTGAGGAGACCGGTGATGAGAAGCAGTGTGTCACCGGGGAAGATGAAGCCGATCAGCAGGCCGGTCTCGGCGAAGATGATCGCGCAGACCAGAAGCAGCGCCCACGGTCCGGCCTGATTGATGAGCAGGTTCGGGTCCAGCCAGGGGATGAGTGAGCTGTGCAGCAAGGCGAGGTACTCCAGTCGTCTAGTGATGTTGACCTGTGCGGAAGAAGGGACTTGAACCCTCACGCCTTGCGGCACAGGTACCTAAAACCTGCGTGTATACCAATTTCACCACTCCCGCGAGTGCGGCCCCAGTGTACCGGGCACCCGGTCCGAAGGCCTGATGAGAGCCTGCCCCAGAAGTCGCCTGAAAAAATCAGGCGACCGATGTATCTGTGGGGGCTTGCCCCGCTCTTGAGGGGTGATGAGAATTCAAACCATGACTGACAACGACTCCGTCCGCGGCCGACCCGACGGCCAGCGGACGCAGTCGCATGTCATCTGGGATGATTCGGCGGCGGCATTCAGCCGCTGGCTCTCCGGCGAACCCGGAGCGATGGATGAGTTGGTCCACACCATGACACCCGTTCTCTGGCAGGTCGTCCGCGCCTATGGTCTTGCCCAGGACCAGGCCCAGGATGTCGTGCAGACTACATGGCTGACACTCGTTCAACGCTCCGGGTCGATCGCCGATCCCCACGCCATCGCGGCGTGGCTCCTCACTACCGCGCGCCGAGAGGCCTGGCGGGTGTCCAAACGCAATGCCGTGAGCATTCCCGTCTCCGACGAAGTGCTCGAAGCGGTGACCGAGGACGAGGCATCTGCGGAGGATGTGGCGCTCGCCCGCGACGGCGAGAGCCGGCTCTGGGCCTGCGTGCGCCGGCAGTCCGAGCGGTGCCAGCGACTGCTGAGGATCGTCGCTTTCGAACAGCGACCCGACTACGCGAAGATCGCCAGGGATTTGGAGATGCCGGTGGGGAGCATCGGTCCCACGCGAGGGCGCTGCCTGTCGAAGCTGCGGGAGGCCCTCGAGCTGATGGAAGGTGCACCATGATGACCGACGACTACTCCCGTGTCTCCGACGAAGACCTTTTTGCCCGCCTGCGACGACTGTGGCGCCGACGCGACCCGATGCCGGCAGAGCTGGTGGACAACGTGCTCGTCGCGCTTGCCACCCACGACCTCGTCGTCGAATACGCCATGCTCACCCTCCTGGAATCCAGCGACGTGTCGGCGGGAGTGCGGGGAGTCTCCGACGTGCAGTTGCTCGAATTCAGCCACGGCTCGCAGTCGGTCATGCTGCGCGTGAGCGATCTCGGCGGCGGGCGTCGCCGCATCGACGGTTGGATCGCCCCGGCGTCCCCCCTGTCGGTGCGGCTCGAACAGGACGATGATGACTTCACCAGCGTCGACTTCAGCACCGTCGCGAGCGCCGAGGGACGGTTCGACTTCGCTGACGTTCCCGCGGGCCGCACCCGGATGTGGCTCGAGCCCGAAGTCGGCGCGGCCGACTCCCGCCAGGGATTCACCACCGAGTACTTCACCGTGTGACGAGATCGATCAAATTGTAAGGAGATCGGATTGAGCGAGCAGGACGACACTGACGCATCCACTGGCGGGTCGATCGGCCGGTACCGGCGTCGCCGACGCTGGGACGACCGCTTTCCGGCACAGGTGGGGCGGCTTCTCGACTCCACTGCGACGACTGTCGACGGCATCCGGGTGCATCCCACCTGCTATGTGCCGGATCGCATCCTCGTCTCGACACTCGCGGATGTCGCGGCGAGGGCGGAGGTCCTCGGTCGTGTGGCCGGCGAGCTCGGCTGGACCCTGACCCTCGACGAGAAATTCGTCACCCCGCAATTGCCGGAGTCGGAGGATGCCCGCAAGGAGCGGGTGCGCCGCTACCCGTGGGCGACCGGGGCGCTCGGCGTCGCTCGCTTCGTGATCTCGGTTCGGCCAGGGGAGGCGGTCCCGGCACCGGATGCCTGGACCCTCCTGCAACGGGCGCGAGCGATCCTCGGGCGGGATTCCCTCACCGGCGTCGGGCTCGATCACCTGCTCACCGTCGACACGATCGGCGCGAACCCGTTCCATTCGACCAACCCGTTCCATTCCACGAACCCGTTCCACTCCACCAACCCGTTCCACTCGACGAACCCGTTCCATTCCACGAACCCGGCAGGCTCGAGCGTGGATGTCGGTGCGATCGACAGCTACGGATCGCAGGGCAGCGGGGGACTCCAGCCGGTGGCCTATGCCGGTCCGGCCCCGTACCGCCGGGATCGTTCGGCGAACGATCCGCGGCGCCCGGTCGTTGCGACCCTCGACACCGGCTGCGGACCACACACCTGGCTCGACCCGATCGTCGACACCACGGCGCGGCTCGATGGCGCGGCGATCGGGCACATCGATCCCGCCACCGACCCCGAGCTCGACGGCGATCTGGTGGGCGCGATGGACGGCGGACTCGACGAGGTGTCGGGCCATGGCACCTTCATCGCCGGACTCATTCACCAGGCCTGCCCTGAGGCCGACATCGTGGCGTGGCGGGTCGTCGACTCGGACGGCGTCATCGTCGAGTCCGAACTCATCGCTGCCCTCACGGCCATCGCAACCCTCATCGGCCGCGCGGCCCTCGGGCTTCCCGGAGGGCTCGGCATCGATGTGTTCTCGCTCTCGATGGGTTACTACCATGAGACCCCGGAAGATGGGCTGTTCGACCCGACGATGTACGAGTTGCTCGCGTCCATGGGGCGATGCGGCACGGTCGTGACCTGCTCGGCAGGCAATGACGCCACCGATCGGCCGATGTTCCCCGCGGCCTTCGCCCCCTGGCAGGGCGGCGGCGGGCCGGTGAACCTGGCGCCCGATGCCGTGCCGATCCTGGCGGCGCGTGCCCTCAACCCGAACGGATCGACGGTCGCACTGTTCAGCAACGACGGTCCGTGGATCGGCTGCAGCGCGCCGGGAGGGGCCGTCTTCTCCACGATGCCCGCCTTCAACGGCGGCGACCAGCCACTCGCGAGGGTCGAGAGCGATTTCGGGGGCATCATCCGCACCCGCGAATCGATCGATCCGGATGATTTCCGCGGCGGGTTCGCCATCTGGAGCGGCACCTCCTTCGCTGCTCCGCTCATCGCGGGCGCCGTGGCAGCCGCCCTGGATGCATCATCGCTGCAGCCGTTCGGATCGGGCACTCTCGCCGATCTCGTGAAAGTGGGGTCGGCCGCCCTGCAGAAAGTCGCCGCCGCCGCGCCATAATGAGGAAATGCTGTCGGCGGCGGTCCTGTACGAGCGCGGTGTCGAGCACTCCAACGCGGGGCGCCACGCCGCCGCGCGTGCCGCGCTCGATGAGGCTCTTCGGCGCTCGACGGATGCCGAGCTCACGGCCCGCATCACCGGAACCGTCGCCTACCTGGTCTCGGAGACCGGCGATCCGGACCGGGGGATCGCGCTCTGCCGGTCGGCACTGGACAGCCCCGGTCTCAGCAGACACACGCGAGCGGTGCTCGGCAGCCAGATCGGGCTGATCGAGGTGCGCCGGGGGGACGGGGATGCCGCGCTGCCCTACCTCTCTGCCGCGATCGCCGACCTCGGCGAGGATCCCGCCAGGCTGGGTCGGGTACTTCTCAACCGCGGCCTCGCCTACCTCGACCGGCGCGAGGTCGTGGCGGCCGAGCGGGACTTCGACGCGGCAGCGGAGGCCTTCCGGCGCAGCGAGGAGCCGGTCGAGCTCGCGAAGGCCCGCAATAATCAGGGCTATGCGGCGATGCTCGCGGGCGATCTGATCGCCGCGCTTCGCCTCATGGACGAGTCCCGGCCGGTGCTCGCGGCACTCTCCCCGGTCGCCCTCGCCACCTGTGATGCCGACCGGGCCGAGGTGCTGCTGAGCGCCGGGATGACCTCGGAGGCGATCGAGCTTCTGGAGACGGTCGCCCACACCTACGGGCTCCGGGGACTGCGGCAGGCCCAGGCCGAGGCGGAGTTCGCGCTGGCGAGAGCGCTGCTGTTCGACGATCCCCGCCGGGCCGCGACGGTCGCCCGACGAGCGGCCCGACGGTTCCGCGCTCGGGGGAGCGAGAGCTGGGCACTGCGGGCGGAGGCGTTCTCGTTCGCCGCCACCGTCGCCTCCGGAGCCACCGGTTCGGCCCGCGCGATCGAGGTGCTCCAGGCCCGGATCGAGCAGACCGCCACAGCGCTGTCGGACCGGCACTTCGAGGGCGACGCACTCTCCCTCCGCCTGCAGGCGGCGCGGTTGCGCGTGCAGTCGGGGGATGCCGCGGGAGCCCGGTCGGCGCTAGCGTCGGCACCGCTGCCGGCGGGTGCCACCATCGGCACCCGACTGCTCCACCGTGAGGTCGGCGCCGAGCTCGCAGTGCTCGAACGGCGCCGGCCGCGCGCACTCACCCTCGCCCGCACCGGTCTCGACGAGCTTGCCGAGTGGCAGTCGAGCTTCGGCAGCCTCGACCTCCAGAGTGCGCTCGTCGCCCACGGCACGCGCCTGATCACGGTCGGCATCAGCCAGGCGGTCGAGAGCGGCCGCGCATCCGAGGTCTTCGAGTGGTCGGAACGCACGCGCAGCCTCACCGGCCGGATCGTGCCGCTGCGGCCGCCCGCCAATGCCGCGAGTGCCGCCGACCTCGCCGAGCTGCGGCAGTTGCGTGCCTCCGATCCCTCCCCGGCCACGGCGGACGGCCGGGCGGAGTCTGCCCTGCGAGCCACCATCCGCGCGCGGCAGTGGGAGGGGCGAGGATCCGGCAGCCTCGAGGATCTTGCGACACTCGATGAGGTACAGGGGGAGCTCGGTTCGGAGGATTCGGCGCTGCTCGCCATCCTCTGGTCGGGGCAGCGGCTGACCGCCCTCGCCGTCACGCCGCAGAGCGCGACAGTCGTCGATCTCGGTCCGCTCGGCCCGATCCGCTCCGAACTCGACGGGCTGCTCGCCGACCTCGACATGGCCGCAGCGACCCTCCCGCCACCGATGCAGGAGGTCGTGAACGCGTCGCTCGCGCACCGCCTCGAACGGCTGGACGCTCTCATCGTCGGGCCGGTCCGGCGGAGTATCGGGACCGGAAGGCTCGTGGTAACTCCGCCCGGTGTGCTCGCGGGCATGCCCTGGTCGCTGTTGCCGACCCTCACCGGGCGCCCGCTCACTCTGCCGATCTCGGCCACCCGGTGGCGCACCCAGCGCGCGCGGCCCCTGTCCCTGCACTCCGTGGCTTTCGCGGCGGGACCGGGGGTCGCCCGCGCCGAGGAAGAGGTGACGGATGCGGCGGCCGGCTGGGCGGCATCCACAGTGCTGGTCGGGGCAGCCGCCACGAGCGCGGCGGTGGCGCAGGTCGCCCAGCGGGTCGATCTGCTGCACGTCTCCGCGCACGGAAGGCACTCTGCCGACAATCCGCTGTTCTCGGGCGTACAGCTCGCGGACGGTCCGTGGTTCGGGTACGACGTCGACCAGCTGCCTGCAGTGCCCGCCGTGGTGGTGCTCTCCGCCTGCGAGGTGGGACGCTCGGCGGTGCGCTGGGGACAGGAGGCGCTCGGCATGTCGCAGGCCTGGCTGCATGCGGGGGTGCGCTGCGTGATCGCCTCGCCGGCGAGTGTCGACGACTCCCTGGCCTGCGAACTCCTCACCGAGGCGCATTCCCTGATGGCCGCGGGAGTCACCCCCGCGGAGGCGCTCGCCACGGCCGGTCCGGCCTCGGGTCGCCGTCCGGTATTCCAGTGCTTCGGGGCCGGCTGGTAACTCTGTTCTCCCAGATGTAAAAAATACTAGACACTGTGTGAGCTTTGCATTACATTCGCTGATGTCAGCAATTCTTTACATCTGAAACAACAGGAGAGAACACGTGTCCGTTTCCGAAAAACGAGCGTGGATCATGGTGGTCGTCGCGACCGTGGCCTACGCCACCTACCTCGCGATAGTGCTCGGCCAGGCCGGCGGTCATCCGCTCGCCGAGGTGCCGTACGAGTGGACGCTCGTCTGGAGCGTCGTCGGGGCCATCCTCGCGTCGATCCTGATCGACATCCTCAGCTCCTTCTTCGCTCCGAAGGGCGCCGCGGAGAAGGACCAGCGCGACCGGGAGATCAACCGGGTCGGCGACTACATCGGTCAATCGTTCCTCGTGATCGGAGCCGTCGCTGCCCTGGTGCTCGCGCTGCTCTCCGTGGTCCCGTTCTGGATCGCGAATGCCATCTATCTCGGCTTCGTGCTCTCTGCCGTCGTCGGATCCGTCGCCAAGATCATCGCCTACCGCCGGGGCTTCCAGGAATGGTGAAGGCGACGCGCATCACCAACGACATCCGGCGCCTGCGGTTTGCCACCGGCGAGCTGACCCAAGCCGACCTCGCCGCGAGGGTCGGCGTCACCCGCCAGACCATCATCGCCATCGAACAGGGGCGCTACTCGCCTTCGCTCGAGGTGGCATTCCAGATCGCCCGCGTCTTCGGCGTACCGCTCGACGACGTGTTCCACTACCCCCGCGCCGAAGGAGAAACCCCATGAAAGCCCTTGTCCAGGATCGCTACGGCTCAAGCGACGTGCTCGAGCTCGCCGAGGTCGAGATGCCGGTGATCGGGGATGACGACGTACTGCTCCAGGTGCGAGCGGCCTCCCTCCACCGCGGAGACTGGCACATGATGACCGGCCTGCCTTCCCTCATCCGCCTTCTGGGCTTCGGACTTCGTCGCCCCAAGTCCCGGATCCGGGGCATGGATGTCGCGGGCGTCGTGCACAGCGTGGGAAGCCGGGTGACCGACCTGAAGCCGGGCGACGAGGTGTTCGGTGTCTGCCGGGGATCGCTCGCCGAATATGCCGGAGCATCCGCGAAGGGGCTCGTACCAAAGCCTGAGGGGATCAGTTTCGAGCAGGCCGCGGCGGTGCCGACCTCGGCCGTGTCGGCCCTGCAGGGTCTCCGCGACACCGGCCGCCTCACCACGGGCCAGCGCGTGCTGGTCATCGGTGCGGCCGGCGGCGTCGGCATCTTCGCCGTCCAACTGGCGACGCAGCTCGGGGGCATCGTGACCGGGGTCTGCAGCACGCCGAAGGTCCAGCTTGTGACCTCTCTCGGCGCGGATGCCGTGATCGACTACACCCGTGAGGGGCTCGGAACCGAGCGCTACGACCTCATCCTGGACCTGGCCGGCAACCGGCCGATCTCGCTGCTTCGCCGGTCTCTCGCCCCGACCGGAACCCTGGTGATCGTCGGCGGTGAGAACGGCGGACGTGTCCTCGGCGGCTTCCAGCGCAGCATCGGGGCGATAATCCTCTCCCTCTTCACGCGCCAGCGCCTGACCGGGCTCACCGCGGTGCAGCGTCGGACCGACCTGCGGACGCTCGCCGACCTGCTGGCGGCAGGATCGCTGGTGCCGGTCATCCATCGGGTCTATCCCCTTGCCGAGGCTATCGATGCGATGCGGATGCTCGAGAGCGGTGATGCGCGGGGGAAGCTCGTCGTCACGCCGTAGCCCGCCGGCCACGGGGAGTCGCTGCTGAGGATGAGCCACCTGGTGGAGTCGCATGCGGCGCGATCCGCGCGGAATCGATTCTCGTTCGATCTATCGAAGGATGCCCTGCTGGCGTGCCGCGGATACCGCAGCCGTGCGAGACGTCACGTCGAGCTTCGAGAAGATGTGTGCCAGGTGCGATTTCACGGTGGTCTCCGTCACAAAGAGCTCGCGCGCGACCTCGGTATTGGAGCGTCCCGCCGCCACGGACTCGAGCACTTCCATCTCCCGGGCGCTGAGGCTCACCTGGGGCGCCCTCATCCGGCTGAGCAATCGCGACGCGATCACGGGAGCCAACGCACTCTCGCCCGCGGCGGCCGCAAGCACAGCGGCGACGAGTTCGTGGGGCGGTGCGTCCTTGAGAAGGTAGCCGCTCGCTCCCGCCTCGACGGCCCCGAGAATGTCGGCGTCCGAGTCGTAGTTCGTCAACACGAGCACATAGGGCGGAGCCGCCAGGGCGCGAATTCGTCTGGTTGCATCGGCCCCGGTCGAGGTCTCGCGAGCGCCGAACTGCAGGTCCATGAGCACCACGTCGGGATTCTCCCGCTCGGCAGCGGCGACGGCCTCGTCCGGTGTGGCCGCTTCTGCGACGACGTCGACGTTGGTCTCGGAGCCGAAAAGGGCCCTGAGTCCGGCGCGCACGATCGGATGATCGTCGGCGATCACCAGTCGGATCATGAGCTCTCCTGCAGCGCGAGGTTCACAGTCACGATGGTCCCCTTTCCGGGAGCGGACTCGACCGTGAGGATGCCACCGAGCTGGTCGACGCGCTCCTGGGTAGCCTGCAGCCCGAAAGAATCAGTCTTTCTGGCGCTGTGGCTCGCCGACGGTTCGGCCGAGTCGAACCCCCTGCCATCGTCGGCGACGGTGAAGGTGAGGGCCTCGGAGTCGACCGCAAGTGTGATGGTGGCGGTGCGTGCCTCGGCATGCTGGATGACATTGGCCATGGCGCCCTGCGCGATTCGCAGCAGGGCGGTCTGGAGCTGCATCGGCAGGCTGAGCGAGTCGGAGATCCTCACGTTCACGACGAGACCGTGGCCGGCCCACTGTGTCTCGGCCAGGCGACGGAGTGTGCCTCCGAGCCCGACCTCGTCGAGGTTGGGCGGGGTGAGTTCGCGGATGAATCTCCGGGTATCGGCGAGGCTGGATGCGGCGGTCTCCCGAGCGAGGCGGATGTGCTCGAGGCCCGGCCGGTCGGTGTCGGCTCGTTCGGCGGCATGGAGCAGCATCTGGATACTGGAGAGGCCCTGGGCGACGGTGTCGTGGATCTCGCAGGCCAGGCGTGCGCGTTCGGCCAGTACGCCCGATTCGTGTTCGGTGGCCACAAGCTGGTCCCGGGTGGCGATGAGCTCCGCCATCAGGAGTTCGCGCTCGTGCGCCTCGCGGGCGAGAGCCTGGTAGCCGAGCCCGATCATCACCGCGACGGCGGCGCCGACGACGGGACCGATCACTCCTCCGACGGTCCATCCGCCTTCGGCTCCGAGAACGAGAATCGCAACGACCGTAGTCGCGATGACCATGACCGTGCCGATTCGACGTCCGAGCAGGTGGAGGTAGAGGAAGAACAGCGGGAAGACCAGGTAGGCCGCAACGGAATTCAGCCAGAGCAGAAGCACCCATTCTGCGGTCACCAGCGCAAGCCAGACCAGGCCAGGTACGCGCCCGCGCGTGCGTGAGGCGCGTGCGAAGATGCCGCCTGTGGCATAGGTCGCCAGGAGCATACAGGACAGGGCGACGAGTGCCACGCTGGCCCGCGTGGGAACCAGGATGGCGCGCCCGATGACGAGCACAGTGAGAACCCCGAAGAGGAGGTGCAGACCCGTGCGCAGGCCCACGAATACCGGGGTGAGCGCGGTGTGGGCCATGACAATCAACAGTACGCGGCGGGCCCGCGGCATCCATCGTTCGAAAGTAGGAGAGAGACCTCCATCTTTTCAGCGCGGAACAGTGTGCCGGCGACGGATGCCCGGGATCACGCCCGACGGAAGAGTTGTTCCTGTCGCCACCACGGTGACACGAAAGGAACGCCCATGTTCGTCGCCCTCCGCGACCTTCGCTTCGCCCGCGGCCGGTTCATCCTCATCGGCTCGGTCGTGGCCCTCATCACCATCCTCGTCGGGTTTCTCAGCGGGCTAACCGGCGGCCTCGCCGCCCAGAACATCTCCGCGGTCCTCTCGATCCCCGCCGATCGCATCGTATTCTCCGCACCCACCGTCGACAGCGCCGGAGCGAGTTTTTCCGACTCCGCGATCACCGCGACGCAGGCAGACACCTGGGCGTCCACGAGCGGCGTGAGTTCGGCCAAGCCCATCGGCATCACCCAGACGCGAGCAGAGCACGGCGATTCGCGCGCCGCAATCGCGCTGTTCGGAGTCCGTCCGGCTTTCGACAGCACCAGCCCCACCGCGGACGGATCGCTCAGCCTGTCCACCTCCGCCGCGAAAGACCTCGGTGTCTCGACCGGTGACGCGGTCACTATCGCCGGCACGTCCTACCGGGTCCAGTCGATTGCGGGTGACTGGTGGTACAGCCACACGCCCGTGGTGAAGATGACACTGAATGACTGGCAGGCATATTCGAAAGCCACCGGAAGTCCCGACGCCTTCGCCACGGTGCTCGCCGTATCGGGAGAGCCCGACTGGGCGACGGCATCCGACCGCACCGGTACCGACGTCCAGACGACGCTCGGATCCCTCACCGCTCTCAGTGCCTTCAAGTCCGAGGTCGGATCGTTGCTGATGATGGTGGCCCTGCTGTTCGGTATCTCGGCTCTGGTGATCGGCGCGTTCTTCACCGTCTGGACGATGCAACGCACGGGTGACATCGCGGTGCTCAAGGCACTGGGAGCCAGTACCCGTTCGCTCGTTCGCGATGCCCTCGGCCAGGCGCTCATCGTGCTGGTCATCGGAATCGGGCTCGGGATCGCCATCGTGGCACTGCTCGGCACCCTCGCCGGCGGCGCACTGCCGTTCATGCTCAGTCCGCTCACCACAGTCCTGCCCGGGTTCATCATGATCGCCCTCGGCCTCGCAGGAGCAGCGTTCGCGCTGCGCTCCGTCACCTCCGCCGACCCCCTTACCGCCCTCGGGAGCAACCGATGATCCGCCTCGACAACATCACCCTCACCTTCGAAGACGGAGACGCTCGCGTCACCGCCGTAGATCATGTCTCATTGACCGCCCACCCGGGAACTGTCACCGGCATCACCGGGCCCAGCGGGTCGGGCAAATCCAGCCTGCTGGCCGTCGCCGCGACGCTTATCGCCCCCGACTCCGGGCGGCTGATCATCGACGACGTCGATGCGACGCGGCTCAGTGCAGCCGCCGCAAGCGACCTGCGCCGGGATGCTGTCGGAATCGTCTTTCAACAGTCGAACCTGATCCCCTCGCTGACGGCTCTCGAGCAGCTCCAGGTGATGAACGAGCTCGGCGCCCGGCGCAGCCGGAAGGCGCGCGCCCGGGCCACCAGACGAGCGGGCGAACTTCTCGACGCGGTCGGGCTGGGGGACCAGTCACACAAGCGGCCCCACCAGCTCTCCGGCGGACAGCGTCAGCGGGTGAACATCGCGCGGGCCCTGATGAACGACCCGAGCGTGCTTCTCGTCGACGAACCCACCAGCGCTCTCGACCAGGAACGCGGCGCGAGCATCATCGAGCTGATCCTGCGTCTCACTGATGACCTCAACACCTCCACCCTGCTCGTGACGCACGATCTCGTGCACCTGCCGCGAATGCACGCGGTCGTGCACATGGTCGACGGACGCCCGTCGGAACGCGTGCTCGTCTGACCGCGCGCGATCATCGCCCCTCGATGGTCGCGAAAGCACTTCCGCCGAGTCGCGATCGGATCCGGTGTCACAGCCTCGACCGTGCCCGTCGCGTGTAGAGTGACCGGTTCGACTTCGGCGCCCCGCCGCTACAGATGGAGCAATCGTGACCACTGAAATGACCTGGATCCCCCCTGCTGTCCTCGCGACTCTCACCGAGGAATTCGCCCACTTGACCAGCCTTCCCCACCCGACCGACCGTGAGGCCGAGAGGACAAGCGAAGTGCGTCGGCTGCTGCGGAGTGCAGAGGCCACGATCAAACCGGATGACGGGCTCGTCGAACCGGGAATGCGCATCACTGCTCGGCTCGCCGGGGAATCGCGGGCGACCGTGTTCGTACTCGGCGACAGGAACCTCTCGATTCTCGACCCGAACATGACGACCGATGTGTATTCCCCGACATCACCATTGGGGGCTGCCATTCTCGGGACCCGCGTCGGTGACACCATCAGCTACACCACACCATCGGGCTCCCGAACAACCGTGGAGATTCTCGCAGCGGTTCCGTACACGGGCTGATTGCGGCACCGGCCAGTGCCGCCGCGGACATCGGTGATGTCGTAATCCGGCTGCGAGGGTTGCTAACGCGCGGCCAAGACGCAGAATTCGTTTCCCTCCGGATCGGCCATGACCACCCAGGATGCGCTGCCCTGACCGAGGTCGACGCGGCTGGCTCCCAGGCGGACGAGTCGCTCGACTTCGGCGTCCTGGTCGTCGGGCACCCAGTCGAGATGGAGCCGGTTTTTGCCCTGCTTGTGCTCGGGCACCTCGACGAACAGGATGCTGGGCGTGTGACCCGGTGCCGGAGCCAGCTCTACCGCGTCGCTCTCCTCGCCCACGATCTGCCACCCCGTGGCGGCCTGCCACCACCGGGCGAGCGACGCACAATCACGACAGTCGACAACGATTTCCTCGAGACGAAGAGCCATTCCCCCACACTAGGCAGGCGCCGCCCCAAACTCGAGGGACAGTGTGCCGCTACGCGCCCCGGTGGCACGGCATCGGCCCCCTGGCAGCGAATGGATGGACCGCGCGGCGCATTCTTCCCCAGGCGAACCAATCCGGCGCGCGAGTGCCTGTTGTCATGAGAGAGGGTCGGGCATAGTTTGGGCGGGCGGGCGGCACGACGTCGGTCGACGCTCGCACCACACAGCCCGAGGGAGTGCTCCACGGGGGCGCATCGGTCGCCTTCGCGGAAACGCTCACCTCGTTCGCGGGATTTCTCGCCGTGGACCGTGCGCGCTTCCACGTCGTCGGTATGGAGATCAACGCCAACCATCTCCGGCCGGTCGCCGGGGGTTGGGTGGCGGGGATCGCTCGCCCCATCCATCTCGGCGGACGAGTTCACGTCTGGGAGGTACGAATTGTCGACGAGCAGGAGCGGATCGTCTGCATCTCGCGGTGCACCCTCGCCGTGATCGAGAAACCCAGCGCCTACACCACGCCGGAATCTCGACCGTGAGCCTCAGCGCGGGAGGTGGCCCGTCACGCGGTCGAGGAAGAACTCCGGGTCGAAGTCGGGGAAGATCGCGGCCTGCAGGATGAAGCCCTGACTCGCGGCGAGGAACAGGGGTGTCTGCTCGCGCGCGACCGCATCGGCGGCCAGCGGGTCGAGTCCGTGCTCTCGCTGCTGCCAGAGGGAGATGTAGGAGCTGTAGGCCGAGATGAGCCGGTCGAAGACGCCGGACGCGAGGGCGCGGAGTTGTGGATCCGTGACCGCTTCGCCCCAGAGTTGCACGAGAATCGCCGGGGAGCCCACCTCGCCGAGCATGCCCCTCAGCAACACGCCCACAAGTTCGCCGGGAGGCGGCATGGGGGAGGACTCGGCGAGCCTCGAGATGTCCTGCACGCGCCCACCGATCACCCGGCTGGCCACGTCGAAGACGATGTCCGACTTGCTCGAGAAGGTGCCGTAGATGGCGCCAGCCGACATCCCGGACTCGGCGATGATGTCCGCCATGGATGTCGCCTGAAATCCCCGGCGGCTGAACGCCCGGAGCGCGGCCGCGGCGATCTCGGCGCGCTTCGCCGTGCGGTACTCCTCGGTTACTTTGGGCATGCCTCAGCATAAAAAAGAATGTTCGTTCTTGACAAGCGGACACGCCGCTGGGAATATCAAAGAACGAACATTCGTTTTGGAAAGGCCGGTCATGACCGTCGTCGAATCGCATTCCCCTGGGTCTCCCCGCACGCCGTGGGCCCGGCTCGTTGCCGTCGGCGTGGCGCTCGCCGCCGGGCTGAGTGTGCTCCTGGTCGCCTTCCTCTGGCCCAACGTCACCGCGTCGGTGAAGGAGCTGCCGATCGCGCTCGTCGGCCCGTCGGAACAGACGAGCCAGCTCGAGACCGCCTTCGAAGCGAAGTCGCCCGGCTCTTTCACCTTCACCACAGTGACCGACCGCTCCTCCGCCGTGGATCGGATCGAGACCCGCAGGGCGTACGGGGCGATCGTGATTGGGCAGAAGCCCGAGGTGCTCACCGCGTCAGCCGCAAGTCCCGTCGTCGCCCAGTTGCTCAGTGGGCTGGCGCCTTCGCTGCAGACACAGCTCACCGCCGCAGTCGCAGCCCAGGGAATTACCCTTCCCGCCCCGATCACCATTGCCGTGACGGATGTCGTACCCCTCGCCTCGACCGACGCTCGCGGGGCCGCCATGGCGACATCCTCATTCCCCCTGGTCCTCGGCGGGATGATCGGGGGTATCGCCCTCTCGCTGCTCGTCGTGGGAGTCTGGCGCCGCATCACGGCGCTTGTGGTCTACTCCGCGGTCGGCGCACTCGGCATCACCGCAAGTCTGCAGGGCTGGTTCGGCGCCCTGCAGGGGGACTTCGTGGTCAATGCGGGCGCCGTGGCGCTCACCCTCCTTGCCATCGGGGGAGTGATCGTCGGCTTCGCGGCCCTCGTCGGGCCGGCCGGGGTCGCGATCGGCCCGGTGCTGTTCTTGCTTGGCGCCAATCCCATCTCCTCGGCTGCCCAGCCCCTCGAGTTCCTCCTCGCGCCGTGGGGAGTCGTCGGCCAGTGGTTCCCCCCGGGAGCCGCGGCAACCCTCATTCGGGAACTCAGCTACTTCCCGGCCGCGGACGTGACCTTCCCCTGGCTCGTGCTTGCGGGTTGGGCGGTGCTCGGCCTCGTGTTGGCGACGGTCGGCCACTACCGCGACCGTGGGGCGGCACTCGAGTCGTCAGTCGAAGAAGCTCTCGTTCCGCCAAGAGAGTCCGTTGCCGCCTAGCTGTGCTGGCTGGGGACGAAGCTCCCGGTGCATCGACGAGCGTCAGTGCACGCCTTCTCCCCCTGTGCGCCTAGCGAGTTTCGAACAGCTCGACCTTGTTCGCTTCCGCCCAGGCCTGCGCAGCGCGGGCGACATCAGCTTTGACCCCTGGTGGGATCTTGGAAGCGGGTACGGTCTCGGAGGCCATTACCTTCCATATTTCCGGGTCCGTGTCGGGGAGTCTGACCAGAAACGCGAGGGGCTTCCTCAGCGCGGTCGATTGCCGATTGAGGAAGCCTTGAAACGCAGCGTCGTCGCTCACCAGCCCGGCGAGCTCCGGATGCTGCCCATGGTTGGGCGTGTCGGACCCAGTAAGGAAGGTGCTCCGCGCGAACTGGCTAGCCTCATCCACCACATACTGACGCACGCAGTCCGGAAGGCTCGTCTCGGGATCGACGATCATGTAGCTACCGTCGAAAAGCTTCACGGCAGACTTGTTCGTGCTGGTATAGGCGAGCAATTCGGAGGTGATTTCATCGACCGTGTCACCCGCGTGAAGGTCGTCTGGGTTGGGAAGCGCGGCCCTCGGGCTGGGTGAAATCGTCGGGGCAGTCTGGTGGTCGCCCGCCGGTGTGCACCCGGCCAAGAACATTACGAGCACCATCATCGTGGCCACCGGCACCGGCGTGAATCTCACTGGGCACCTTCCTGGTAACGAGACACTGGCCTTCGATCGTTGCGTAGGTGTCTGTTCAGACATTAGTTGATGAAATATCAAATTGCAACCATCGTCTTCGCTGGGCAGGGTTCACGGAGACATCCAAACCTTGACGAGCCATCCGCACGGATGATTGCCTGTAAGTCGCACCGGACTATCTCGCCAAGGGGGGTCGATGACTACGCCAGGCAGGAGCCGTCGCGACGAACTCGCGCAGCGAATCCGCGACGCCCTGACCGCGCGCGCCGATGTGCGCGAGGTGAACATGTTCGGCGGCCTGTCGTTCATGATCGACGGGCGGATGGCCGTCGCCGCCGGTCGCGACGGTGACCTCCTCGTGCGCACCGACCCCGCGAGACGCGACGAGCTCCTGCGACACGGGGGCGAACCGGCCACCATGGGCCTCGATCGACCGATGGGGGAGGGCTGGCTCACCGTGCCGTCCACCCGTATCCCCGGCGAGGCGGATCTCGCGTTCTGGGTGGCCGTCGGGCTCGAATCCGGTCACCAGCCCATCTGATTGGATGGCCCCATGACTGCTGATCGCGCGATGACCTCCCCACCGAAGCTCTCGCCCGGCGATCGGGTAGCGATCCTGTCGCCCTCCTTCGCCGCCCCGGGGTTCGCACCGGCGGTCCACGAACAAGCGATGCGTCGTCTCGTCAGCGCGACCGGGCTGGTGCCGGTGGAGTTCCCGACAACCCGCCGGCTCGGTGCGACTCCGGAGGATCGCGCGGCCGACATCACCGCCGCGTTTGCCGACCCGAGCATCCGGGCGATTTTGGCGAGTGTCGGCGGCGACGACCAAATCACCGTCATCCCTCACCTTGACGAAGACATTGCCAGGGCCAATCCGAAGATCTTCCTGGGCTACAGCGACAACACCCACCTCCTGAACTGGCTGTGGTCCCTCGGCATAACCGGCTATTACGGCGGGTCGACCCAGATCCACCTCGGGCCGGGTCCCGGGATCGATGACATCCACCGCTCGTCGCTGACCGCCGCCCTGCTCACCGGGGATGAACTGGAGATCACGGACCCCGGCGAATCCGAGGATTTCGGACCCGATTGGCTGTCGCCCGCGGCGCTGACCGAATTCGGCGCAAGGGAGGCAACAGAACCGTGGACCTGGTCTGGGCCGGCACGACAGGTCACCGGTCGCACCTGGGGCGGCTGCATCGAGATCATCGACCAGTTGGCGATGGCCGACCGGTTGCCCGCACTGGACGAACTCGAGGGCACAATCCTGCTGCTGGAATCCAGCGAAGAAGTGCCACCGACTGAGTGGGTGATGAGGTGGGTCCGGTCCCTCGGCGAGCGCGGAGTTCTCGCCGCGGTGGACGGTGTCCTCGTCGCGAGGCCTCCCGTAAGCAATCACGGTGACGTGCCGGTGCCCTCGGCGGAGGAGCGCGCTCGACTCCGCACCGCCCAACGCGATGCCGTGATCGGCGAGATCACCCGCTACAACCCCCAAGCGGTGGTGAGCGTCGGAGTGCCCTTCGGCCACACGCGACCGCAATGGATCGTGCCGTATGGGGGACGGGTGCGGCTCGACGGCCGGACCCGCACGATCACGGCGGACTACAGCTGAGCCAGGCACCTCGTCGAGTTGCCGCCTACCGGGCGCGCTGCTCTGCCGCGGTGCTGCCGATGGCAGCCTGGATGGTCCGAATGGTCGACCCGAGGGCGCCCGATGAGAGAAGTCCGGCCCCGAGTGGGCCCGCAGAGTCCTCTCCCACCGGGGGCAACCGCCGAAGCGCCACCCTGACCGGCTCATTCATGTGCTGGAGTTGCCAGGAGATTTCGTCGGAGACGGCCGAAAGGTGGTCCGGGTCGGCCAGCCCGGCAGCTTTCGCGGCGTAAGCTGCGGCCCCGAGCGCGTGCGCGCCCATGTGTGCGACTCCGGAAGCTTGTCCAGCCGACCGAGCGGCGGCCACCGCCGCTGGAGAGCTCACGGAGCCCGCGGCCCGACCGGCAACGAAGCGCCGACGAATTTCACTGGCGGCGTCGAGGTCACCCCGAGCGAACGCCCGCGCGCGAGCGATGGCATCCCGGGGTCGATCGTCGGTCGGAGCCTCGGTCTCGAACAAGACCAGGACTCGCTCAGCGCAATCTGCCGCCCACGAAGCGACGAGTCGGCGGTCAGTTTCGTTCAGCGACTGCGGGGAGAGCATTGGAGCATTCTCGCACCCGTCCCAGTCCAGGTCGGTCTATCGGGGCCGCTAACTGATCGCTCTGAAGGCGCCCTGTCCGCCCTGCCGGATTCTCCCCAGCCAGTCGACGACCAGGGCCGAGCACAGCTCCGCCTGCTCGAAGAGGATGTTGTGACCGGCTGCATCGAGCGTGACGAATGATGCGCGCGGATAGTGGTCGATTCGACTCCACGCGTCGAAGTAGCCGACGACATCATCCTGCCGACCGGTGATGTGAAGGGTCGGCTGAACAAACAATTGCGGGTGCGCGTCTTCGGGTTCCCGGTCGAGTGAATAGTGCTCCGAGATTCGATTCAGGGCCTGGCTGTCGGCGCCGTCGAGTCCCGGCAGAACGAACTGCAGGAACGCCCGCGCGTCGACTGTCGATTCCACCACCGCGTCCTCCCGGTACTGTTCGAGCGCAGATCCGAGGAGCGGCACGATCTGGGGATCCTCTCGGAGCACCGTTCTGGGCGGCACGGTTCGCGCATCGCGTGGAGCGACGAAGACGCTGGCCACGGTGGCGAGCCCGAGAACCTGCGAGCGAAGTTCGTGGGCGATGTAGCGGGCGATCATCCCGCCGAACGAGTTGCCGAGAATGGCGAACGGTTGCGCGCCGACGCGGACATGGACCTCCTCGAGCACCGCCTCTGCGACCTCCTGCGAGCTTCCGATCGCATTCGCCGATGACCGTGTTGCGCCCGGCAAGTCGAGGTAGATCCGCCGCCAGCTCCCCGAGTGCTCGAACGAGTGATCCAGCGGAAGGAGGCTCCTATGATCCATACCGAAGCCGTGGAGGAGCACCACCGGGGTACCAGAACCTATTTCGTGGGCAAACACCCTGTGAGACTACTGGAGGGGTCGCAGCCGCAAGGTCGGATGGCGCTGCACGACGAGAGCGTCACAGCCGACCGTGCTCGGCGGCCGGATAGTTGCTAGGTTTCGCGCATGCATACTGCCGCCCAGCCGTGTCAGGACACCTCGCGGTGGCGCGGCGTCCACCG
Source organism: Lacisediminihabitans sp. FW035 (assembly GCF_054880895.1). NCBI lineage: Bacteria > Bacillati > Actinomycetota > Actinomycetes > Micrococcales > Microbacteriaceae > Lacisediminihabitans > Lacisediminihabitans sp. FW035. Next base: position 2,627,483 of record NZ_CM142187.1, on the reverse strand, counting down.
GTGCCGGCCCATCCCTCAGATTGCGAGTGACTCGTGAACCTGTTCGATGAGGAGGGCCGGAAGACGGGGCCCTGGGAGGAAGCTGATGCCCATGGCGGTACCGTCTCCGGGCACTACCTCGCGGGGGAGCGCACGGGACTGTGGCAGCACCGCTTCGCGGATGGCGCGGTGCGTTCCGAGTTTCACTACGACACCGGGGAGCTGAACGGGGACGCTATCTGGTACCGGCAGACCGGTGGACCACTGCAAAAAGGCGGGTTCCTGAACGGGGAGAAGCACGGCCGCTGGCAGCGGTGGACCGCGACCGGCGCCCCACTGGATGAGGGCACCTTCGACCGAGGCGTCAAGTCCGGTGTGTGGACCTCCTTCGCGCCCGACGGCAGCATCACGAAGACGGTCAACCATCGAACAAGGGGTTGATTGCCGACAGTGTCGACGGGCGTGGCATCGCCGACCCGTCCGCCCTCACAGCCGATCCTGCTCGGCGGCCTCGCTCGGAATGAGCGGGATGGCGGCGGCCGGCAGCAGTGCGACCGCAGCGAACGCGAGCGGATAGCCCACGAGTCCGATCAACGCCCCGACGGCGGGACCAGCGACTGATGCCGCCAGGAATTGCCCGGTGTTCTGGGCGCCGAGCGCACGACCGGCCCAGAATGGTCCGGCCATCTCGGCGACGGAGGTGAAGGCGAGCCCGTTGTCGGCCACGGTGACGGTCATGGCGATCACCAGCACGATGGCGGCGGCACCCCAGCGCGGCTCCCCGACGGAGGCGAGCAGCAGCATCACTACGGATGCCGAGATCGCGACCCAGCGCAGCGGGCGCACGCGACTGCCGACCCGGTCGCTCAGGACCCCCACCCCGATGCGGCCGATCGCCCCGACGAACTGTGCGGCGCCGACCAGGATGCCCGCGGCGAGGGGCGGCCAGCGCAGCTCGGTCACGAGCCACACCAGCCCGAAGATCGAGAGGGTGAACTGGGGGAACACGAGCAGCAGCGAGACAGCGTGGATGCGCCAGAGGAACCCGTTCGACCGGTAGGGGTTGGCGGTGGCCATCCCGGGCACCCTCTCGGCTCGCGGGGGATCGCGGATGCCGATCGCGCAGGCCACGGCGAGCACACTGGTGAGCGCGAGTGGCACGACCAGCGCGGCGCCGATGCCCCCGGAAGTCGCCAGCGTCGGAACGGTGACAGCGGCGATCGTCACGCCGAGCGGCTGGCAGGTCTGGCGGATGCCCATGGCGAGTCCGCGGCGATCCTTGGGGAACCAGCCCACCACGACGCGACCGCTGGCGGCGTTCGCGCTGGCAGCAGCCATCCCGCCGAGCAGGAAGAAGGCGCCGAGGGCCACGTATCCGGGTGCCAGCACGGCTCCGATTGAGGCGATCGCCACCAGCGCCAGCCCTCCCGAGATCACCCACCGCTCGCCGATGCGGTCGGCGAGGGCTCCCCAGGCGATGAGGGTCAACACCATTCCGATGGTGGGGGTCGCGGCGAGCAGGCCCGCCTGCGCGAGGCTGAGTCCGCGCTCGGTATGCAGCAGTGGGATCAAGAACGCCGGCACGCTCACGAATACCGTGCCGGCGGTCTGCGCCGCGACGCCGAGGGTGAGAACCGTCCACGCCCGCCGTGCCCGAGGGAACGGCATGCGGGTGGTCGGGTCGGTACTCATGAGCTTCGAGTGTAGGGACAATCCGCAACCCCACCGTCGCCCCCCGTTCACCCGGCGGCCAACTGGAGTCCGTTTCGCCTTCCTAGTCTCGCAAGAACGTGAGATTCGAAGAGCGGAGAAGCAGATGAGCATCGTCGCAGTCATTCCCGCGAGAGGCGGCTCCAAGGGCATCCCCGGCAAGAACCTGAGACCCGTCGCCGGCATCCCGCTCGTGGTGCGGTCCATCGAGGCCGCCCGGTCCTGTGGTTTGATCGACCGGGTCGTCGTCAGCACGGACGATCCGGCCATCTCGGATGCCGCGCTCGCCGCCGATGCGGAGGTCGTGGATCGTCCGGCCCACCTGTCCGGCGACCGGGCTACCTCGGAGTCGGCGGTGCTCCACGCGCTCGAACACATCGATCCTGCCGCCGAGATCGTGGTCTTCCTTCAGCCCACCTCGCCCTTCATCGACTCCGCCGCGCTCTGCGAGGCCATCGAGCGGGTCCGGAGCGGTGTGGAGGACGTCGTCTTCTCCGCCGTCGAGACCTTCGCCTTCCTCTGGAGACTCGACGGCGAGGGGCGAGCGACCGGAGTCAACCACGACCCCTCCGCGCGCCCGCGGCGACAGGATCGCGAGCCGCACTTCCAGGAGACCGGCGGCTTCTACGTGATGCGCGCCGCCGGCTTCAGCCGGGCGCGGTTCCGGTTCTTCGGCCGGGTCGGCGTCGCCATCGTCGATGAGCGCACGGGCATCGAGATCGACACCCTCGACCAGCTGACCCTCGCCGATGCGATCGCGCCTCTCGTCGATCCTCCGACTTCGAACCATCCGTTCCCCTCCCCACAATTGGAGCACTCATGACAGTCCACATCGGCACCTCAGTTCTCGGCGACGGCGCACCGGTCTACGTGATCGCAGAGATCGGCCTCAACCACAACGGCAGCGTCGACACCGCGATCCAGCTCATCGATGTCGCAGCGGATGCGGGTGCCCAGGCGGTCAAGTTCCAGAAGCGCACTCCCGCGATCTCCACGCCGGAGCACATGAAGAACACTCCGCGCGACACCCCGTGGGGCACGATGACCTATCTCGAATACCGCTACCGGGTCGAGTTCTCGCGCGAGCAGTACGTGGAGATCGGTGACTACGCCACCCTCCGCGGGCTCGACTGGTTCGCCTCTCCGTGGGACGAGCCCTCCGTCGACTTTCTCGAGGACCTCAACGTGGTGGCGCACAAGGTCGCCTCGGCCTCGGTCACCGACATCGGGATGCTCCAGGCCCTCGCCGCGACCGGCAAGCCGATCATCCTCTCGACCGGAATGTCTACCCTCGAGCAGATCGACCGGGCGGTCGAGGTGCTCGGCACCGATCGCCTGGTGATCCTGCACGCGACGTCCACCTACCCGCTTCCCGCGGAAGAGGCGAACCTGCGCACCATCACAACACTGCAGGAGCGCTACGCGGGGGTGCCGATCGGGTACTCCGGCCACGAGCGTGGCCTGCAGATCTCGATCGCGGCGGTGGCGCTCGGCGCCGTCGCCGTCGAGCGTCACATCACCCTCGACCGCACCATGTGGGGATCGGACCATGCCGCCTCGCTGGAGCCGCAGGGCTTCGAGCACCTGGTGCGCGACATCCGGGTGATCGGTGAGGCGATGGGTGACGGCGTGAAGCGCGTCTTCCCGGGCGAGCTCGCCCCCCTGGCGAAACTGCGGCGCGTTCCTGCATGACACTGACCCACGACCTGGCGGACGATGCTGTCGCACCGGAGTCCGATGCGACTCCGGTCGCCACGGTCACCGTCTTGGCGATCGCGGACTCCGACTCTTACGTCAAGTGGGGAGCGGCTCTGCTCGGGCAGGCCCCCGAGCACTGGCAGAGTTCGCTGATCGTTCTCGCGAGCCCGGTACTCCCGAGCGCAGACCAGCTCGCCGCCGCGCTCAGCGGAACGGCGCAGACCATCGAATCGCCGCCCATCCTCGACCTCTCCGCTCTCGCGGTGCGCATCGCCACCCTGAAGCCGGATGTCGTGCTCCTGTCGGTGCGTGGGCCATTGGTGAAGGTGGTGGTGCGCGCCATCGTCGGGGCGTCGGTCGTGCGCCCGGTGATCGTCAGCGGGCTTCCCGGTATCTCGATCCCGGCCACGAAGCGAGCCGTCTCCCATCGCGCGCAGGTCGACTATTTCGTGCTGCACTCGCAGCGGGAGATCCGCGAGTTCGAGCAGCTCGCGACTCGAATGGGCATCGCAATGCCGTTCGGTCTGGCGACGCTGCCGTTCCTGCCGCGGAAGGTGCTGCCGCAGAAGACCCCCGGTCGCAACCAGAACGGCGAGGTCATCTTCGCGACGCAGGCGAAGGTGCCGGCAGAGAAGGCCGACCGCCTCGCCCTGCTGAGCTGGCTCGCGGAGTCGGCTCGGCGGCATCCGTACCTTCGGGTGGTCGTGAAGGTTCGAGCGGCCAGGGGTGAGCAGCAGACCCATGCCGAACGCTACGACTATGCCGACCTCATCCACGAGCTCGAGCCTCCGGCCCCCCACAACCTGGTGGTGGCCGGTGGGGCGATGTCCGACCATCTCGCCGGGGCGGCCGGGCTCGTCACGGTGAGCTCGACGGCGGCGATCGAGGCGATCGCGCTCTCCATCCCCGTGATCGTCATCGAGGACTTCGGGGTGAGCGCCGAACTCATCAACACCGTGTTCGAGGGTAGCGGTCTGCTCGGCAATTGCGGCGACGTAGTGGAGGGAAGATTCCGTCACCCGAGCGCGGCCTGGCTCGACGACAACTACTTCCACGCCCCCGACCGCAACACCTGGATCGAGGGGGTCGGTGCGCTCCTCGTCACGAGAGCGACCGGCGAATTCCCCCTCAAACCACTGAGGCACGGGGCCTTCGGGGGAGTGCTTCGGCGGGCTTGGGATCGCAAACGCGCGCTCGGCCGGTTCGACCGCTCGTGGAGTGGGCTCGTCGCTCTCGCGATCGGCACGCCCGCCCGCTTTGCGGTGATCGCCGTGCGACGGGTGCGCAGCCGACGCGCTCGCGCGCGACTCGCCGTCGTGGAGACCATCGGCGAACAGTGACGGCGATCCTTCAGCCGACCCGACCTGCCGAACCTGCAGTACGCCCGGGGTTCCGTCCGGACATCCAGGGACTGCGCGCGGTGGCCGTCGGCCTCGTCGTGCTCGGCCACGCGGGTGTGCCAGGGCTTGGCGGTGGATTCATCGGGGTCGACGTCTTCTTCGTGATCTCCGGCTTCCTCATCACCGGTCACCTCATTACCGAGCTCGAACGGCACGGCCGCATCCGATTCGGGCGCTTCTACGCCCGGCGTGCCCGGCGCATCCTGCCGGCCGCCCTCACCGTGCTGGTGCTCACCGTGGTCGCAGCCCTCGCTGCAGTGCCCCCGCTCCGGCTTCCCGAGATACTCAAAGACGCGGCGGCGAGTGCGCTGTGGGTGCCGAATGTGCGATTCGCCATCGATAAGACCGACTACCTGGCGGGCAGCGCGCCATCGCCATTCCAGCACTATTGGTCCCTCGGGGTCGAGGAGCAGTTCTACCTGGTCTGGCCCCTGTTGCTACTCGCTCTGTTCGTGCTCACCCGACGCTCGCGGCGGGCGCTCATTGTCGCGATCGCCGGGATCGCCGCGCTGTCTTTCGCAGCCTGCCTCGCCCTCACCCCGCTCGCCCAGCCGGTGGCGTTCTTCTCGTTGCCGACCCGTGCCTGGGAGCTCGCGGTCGGTGCACTCGTCGCCGGGGTGGCATCTCTCGCTCTTCGCCTCTCGCCTCGACTGCGTCTCATCGGCGGTTGGCTCGGCCTCAGCGCGATCGTCATCGGAGCCCTCGCCTACCGTCCCGAGACGACCTACCCCGGTGCCGCGACCCTTGCGCCGGTACTCGGCACGGCGCTGGTGATCGTGTGCGGCTCGGCAGGCGGCAGGGGCGTCGTGCGGGTATTGGGCATCCGCCCCTTCCTATTTCTCGGGCGCATCTCGTACTCCCTCTACCTGGCGCACTGGCCGATGCTGGTGATCGTGCATGAGGCCCTCGGGCTCGCGACGCCGCTCCCGGCGTGGCTCGGCATCGCCCTCGTAGTGGCTTCCGTCCCGCTTGCAGCGGTGCTGTACGCGACGGTCGAGGCGCCGCTGCGATTCGGGCCGCGGAGTCCGGTGCGTCGGACCCTGATGCTCGCGTCCGCGATCCCGACGCTGCTCGCTGTGACGTTCCTCGGTGCGGTGCCGGTGGTCGCCGGCCTGCCACTGCACTCGAATCGCTCGGTCGGGCCGACCAGTATCTCTGCGCCCCCGGACGCGACGGACTTTGTGCCCGTTGGCATCGACCCGACGCTCGCAGGGGCCGCGGGTGACACCGGCGAGCTCTCGAAGAACGGATGCCAGCAGTCCAAGAGCGGAGAGGCCGTGCTGCGCTGCGCGTTCGGGGAGCCCAGCTCGGACTTCGTCATGGTGCTGTTCGGCGACTCTCACGCCGGTCGATGGTTCCCGGCTCTCGATGCGGTCGCGCAGGCCCGCGGTGTCCGCCTCGAGACCTTCACCAAATCGGGGTGCCGGTCGGAGGAGACGGACGCGCTGTGGGATGCGTCGGAGAACCCCTCCTGTGCCGGTTGGCGTGCTGCAGTGGTGAAGAGGCTCGTCGCCGAGAAGCCCGATGTCATTGTGGTGACAAATCATCTCGGTCCGTCTTCGGGAACCAACGACGGGGCGGTGCACTCCGACTGGGAGCGCGCGGCCGCGAGCCTGCGCGACCGGCTGCCTGCCGCATCCCGTGTCGTGACCATCGCCGACACTCCCCAGTTCGCGGCCTCCCCGGTGGACTGCCTCTCGGCACACCTCTCCGATGCCTCGAAGTGCTCGGCCGCGCGAGACTCGGTCTTCAACGAGGCCATCTCGTCTGCCCAGAGCGATGTGGCCCGACGGGCGGGTGGGGGGTTCGTCGACCTCTCCGACTACTTCTGCGGACCCGCCAGCTGCCCGCCGATCATCGGGTCGACGCTGGTGTACTCCGACGAGCACCACATGACGGCCACCTTCAGCCGCCAACTCGCCCCGGCACTGGATGCCGCGCTCGCACCGTACCTGCCGGGCTCCTGACCGAGTCGCCCTCCTGACCTATTGGGGGCCGACCACTCCGCGCGCGCACCACGCCAGGGCAGAGACCTCGAAGGGTGCCGCCGGAAGGGACTCGGCACAGTGCGCCCGCAGCGCTTCGCGAGCGTCGTCGGTCAGCCCGTTGACATACGCGCCCGCCGGGCCGACCCCCAGGGTGTAGGGCTGCCACCAGTCGTCGAAGGTCGCGAACCGCCGGGAGACAGTGAGGGATGACGACTCGATCCGCCCGAGTCCGGCGGCGGCGAAGATCTCCGCGAGGTGCCCGTCCCGGGTTCCAGGGAGAGTCGCTTCGCCCGGCGCATCCGGGTCGAGATCGTGCACGGCGCTCCAGAACACGGATAGCGGCCCACGATCGCCGGCGTGGTCCCATACGCACGCCGTGACGAGGCCGCCGGTGCGGGTGACGCGGGCCATCTCGCGGATGCCCCGGACGGCATCCGTCATGAAATGCACGACCAGCTGGGCGAGCGCCACGTCGAACGCGGCGTCGGCGAACGGCAGCTCTTCCGCAGTGGCGAGGCGCACATCGACCCCCGGAATGCGCTGCCTGGTAGCTTCCACGAAAGAGGCGGAGGGGTCTACGGCCGCCACCGCGCCGGTGCCAAGTCGACCGGCAAGCACCTCGGTGAGAGCACCGGTGCCGCACCCCACGTCCAGGGCGCGCTGGTCGGCATCAACCTCCGACCAGTCGACGAAGAGGCCTGCGAGGGGTTCGGAGTACTGGCCCATGAATCGGCCATAGGCCGAGGCGGAGACATCGAAGCTCATGAGGGAACGGTACTCGCGCAGAGTGCCTGGGGATACGGGCCCTGTGGATAACCTCGGCGCGGCTGCACTCGGGCGATCCATGATGTGGGGATGCCCACCGCCGTCGCCCTGATCACCGAGCTGGTGCGCGAGCGGGTGAGGCGCGACGGAGTCGACCTCGGGGGTGATCACGCGCAGGGCGCGCTCGTCGACCGGTACGTGCGCGAAGAGGTGCGACGGTACAGCGAGCGCGCGCTCGGCGGCTCCGTGCCGATGCTGCTCGACGAGCACCAGGCCGCCCGCGAGATCGTGGCCTCGATCACCGGCTTCGGAGCGCTGCAGCCGTTCTTCGACGATCCGGACATCGAGGAGATCTGGATCAACGGCCCCTCGAAGGTCTTCATCGCCCGCAACGGGGTGCCGGAGCTCACCAGCGTGCTGCTCTCCGACACCGAGGTGCGGGACCTCGTGGAGCGGATGCTGCAGTCCACCGGCCGGCGGGTGGACCTCTCCTCACCCTTCGTCGACGCCTCGCTGCCCGACGGATCGCGGCTGCACGTCGTGATCCCCGACGTGACCCAGCGGCACTGGGCCGTCAACATCCGCAAGTTCACCAAGCGTATCCGCGACCTGCAGCGTCTCGTCGCCCTCGGTTCGCTCAGCCACCAGGCGGCGGAATTCCTGCGCATGTGCGTGCTCTCTGGCCAGAACATTTTGGTCTCCGGTGCGACCCAGAGCGGCAAGACCACGCTCCTGAACGCGCTCCTCTCGGGCGCGCGCACCGGCGAGCGAATCGTCACCGTCGAGGAGACATTCGAACTCGACCTCGCGGCACGGGATGTCGTCGGCATGCAGTGCCGCCAGCCGAGCCTCGAGGGCACGGGCGAGATCACCCTGCGACGGCTCATCAAAGAGGCGTTGCGGATGCGCCCCGACCGGCTCGTGGTGGGTGAGGTGCGCGAAGCCGAGTCCCTCGACCTGCTCATCGCGCTCAACAGCGGGCTGCCCGGCATGTGCTCGATCCACGCCAACAGCGCGCGGGACGCCCTCTCCAAGCTCTGCACGTTGCCCCTGCTGGCCGGGCGAAACATCGACTCCTCCTTCGTGGTGCCGACGGTCGCGGCATCCGTCGACATCGTGGTTCACTGCGAACTCGCCCGCAATGGCCAGCGACGGATCACCGAAATCCTCGCGCCGAGCGGCTTCGTCACCGGTGGCACGATCGTGGAGGCCAGCCTCATCTTCGGCCAGCAGCGCGGGGTACTCACCGCCACCGGAAGCTATCCGACCCGCACCGGCAAGTTCGAGGCCGGCGGCTTCGACCTCGCGTCGATTCTGGCGGGGGTGGCCGCGTGACGCTCACGGTGGTTCTCGGTCTGCTCCTCGGGCTCGGTCTGGTGCTGGTCGTGTCGCCTTTCGCCTGGCCGAACTCGAGGGCGGCCCGCGCGTCCTCGGTCGGCAGGATCGGCCTCCTTCGCCAACGGCTCGCTCAAGCGGGCTTGCATTCCGTGTCTCTCACGGCCCTCGCCGCGGTCTCACTGATCGGCGGCCTCGCCGTGGCGGCACTCACCTTCGCTCTCGTGCCGGTGGTGGTGATCGCCCTCGTCGCGGGGTGCGCGGCACTCGCGCTGCCCCTGGCGATCGTGCAGTGGCGGGCACAGTCACGGCGCCGAGCCGCCCGGGTGCTCTGGCCCGACATCGTCGATCACCTGGTCTCCGCGGTGCGCTCGGGGCTCGCGCTCCCCGACAGCGTCGTCACGCTCGCCCACACCGGGCCGGCACCGACAAGGGACGCCTTCGCGCAATTCGAACAGGACTACAGGGCCACCGGCAATTTCGGCATCTCGGTCGATTCCCTCAAGACTCGACTGGCCGATCCGGTGGCCGATCGCATCCTCGAGACTCTGCGGATGTCCCGGGAGGTCGGGGGAAGCGAGCTCACGACGGTTCTGCGCAACCTGGCGTCGTATCTGCGGCAGGAGGCGGCCATCCGCTCGGAGGTGGAGGCGCGGCAATCGTGGGTGATGAACGCCGCCCGCCTCGGGGTGGCCGCACCCTGGATCATCCTGTTGCTGCTGGCGACCCGGCCAGAGGCGGCCGCGGCCTACAACACCTCCGGGGGCGTGCTGATCATCGTCGGCGGACTCCTGGTCACCGCCATCGCCTACCGCCTCATGCTCGCGCTCGGCCGTATTCCCGAGGAGCGCCGATGGTTCGCCTAGACGCCCTCAGCGGGTGGGGAGTGCTCTGTGGCCTCGCGCTCGGCCTCGGACTCTGGTCGCTCGCGAGCCTCGTGCCGCGGTTGAGTCGGCCGCGCCTCGCCACCCGGGTCGCGCCCTACGTGGTCGACGTCTCCGCCGGCGCCCGCGAGTTGCTCGCCCGCCGCACCGTCGATCCGCTTCCCGTGGTCGGAGCCCTCTTCGGGCCGGCCTTCGAACGTCTGCGGTCGCTGCTCGGCTCGGCACTCGGGGGAGGGGCGACCATCGAGCTGCGCCTGAGGCAGTCATCCTCACCGCTCACGGTGGAGTCGTTCCGCTCCCGCCAGCTGGCGTGGGGGATCGGGGCCGCGCTGGTCGGACTGGTCGTGCCCCTGGCCATCGCCCGTGTACGACCGATCGCGCCGGCCGTGATCGGTGCGATCGTGGTGGTCGCGGCGGCGCTCGGCATCGTTCTCTGTGACCGGATGCTGCAGCGGGCCGCGCTGAAGAGGCTCGCCCGCATCACCAGCGAACTGCCGACCGTACTGGAGTTCCTCACTCTGAGCCTCTCGGCGGGGGAGGGAATCCTCGATGCCCTCCGCCGGGTCGGCCGGGTGAGTCACGGGGAGCTCGCCGCAGAACTGTCCGGTGTCGTGACGGAGGTGAACACCGGCGTGCCGCTCGCCGAATCGCTGAACGCCCTCGCTGCGGGCATCCGCCTTCCCGCCTTCACCCGCTGCGTCGAGCAGGTGACCGGAGCCCTCGAGCGGGGAACGCCGCTGGCCGAGGTATTGCGCGCCCAAGCCCAGGATGCCCGGGACGACGCGAAGCGCGAACTCCTCGAGGTCGCCGGCAAGAAAGAGGTGGCGATGCTCGTACCGCTGGTATTCCTGATTCTGCCCGTGACCATTATTTTCGCAATCTACCCCGGGATCTTCGTCTTGCAGTTCGGACTCTGACCACTACCCACCCCCTGAAAGGACATCGACTATGAACAGGCTCCGCAAATTGAGCGACGACCGCGGGGATGTCCCCGGCTGGGTGCTCATCACGCTGATGACCGCCGGGCTCGTGATCATCATCTGGGGACTCGCCGGCCCCGCCCTCAGCGCGGTCTTCGAGCAGGCCATCCAGCGCGTCACCGGCTTCTGAGCCGGGTTCGTCGTGATCACGCGCCGGCTGGGATCGATAGTGCACGACGACGCCGGCTCGGCCGTCGCCGAGTTCGTGATGGTCGGCGCGCTGCTCACGATGCTCACCCTTTCGGTGATCCAGCTGGGGCTGGCCCTGCACATCCGCAATACCGTGCTCGACGCGGCCTCCGAGGGGGCGCGGTTCGCCGCCCTCGCCGACAGCTCGCTCGGAGAGGGCGTCGCACGGTCGCGTGAGCTCATCACGACGGCGATCGGGCCCGGCTACGCGGAAAACGTGACCGCGAGCTACGGGCGATACCTCGGGCATCCGTCGGCGACCGTGACGGTGCGAACGCCCCTTCCGCTCATCGGCCTGTTCGGCATCGACGGCGGGCTGGAGGTGACCGGACATGCGGCGGTGGAGACGATTCCGTGACCGTGTCGGTAGCGAGGACGGCACCGCCTCGCTCGAGTTCGTCACCGCCGGAATGATCCTGCTGCTGCCGATGGTGTACCTCGTGCTCACGATGTCGGCGCTACAGGCGGCATCGCTCGCCGTCGAAGGGGCAGCGAGACAGGCGGTGCGAGTCTATGTGCAGGCGGCCGACACCCGGAGTGCCGAGGCGGAGGCCGAGCGCGCGATCCGTTTCGCTCTTGCCGACTACGGACTCGACGCTTCGCAGGCGAGCGTGGCAATCTCGTGCAGCCCCCACCCCTCCGACTGCCTGCAGCGGCGTGCCACCGTGACGATCAGAGTCGGTGTCTCCGTCGGGCTGCCGCTCGTGCCGCCCGCGCTGTCGATCGATGGTCCGCTGACCATTCCGCTCCGGTCGACGGCGACCGAACAGGTCTCGCGGTTCTGGGGTGCACCATGAAACACGCACTGAAGGGAGAGGATGGGTCGCTCCTGCCTCTCACCATCTTCTACGGCTTCCTCTCGCTGGTGCTCATCCTGCTCATCGTCGCTGCGACGTCCCTCTACCTGGAGCGCAAGCGGCTGTTCACGCTCGCGGATGGCGCGGCCCTGGTCGGCGCAGAGGCCTTCGCCCTCGACGATGTGTCCGTCTCCCCCGGGGGACCGCGCCCCCTCCTGCGCTCCGAGGAGGTGCGGTCGGCGGTCGCGGAGTACCTCGACGACGGGCCGCACGACCAGTTCGAGTCGCTGCGGCTCGAGTCCGCGAACACTGCCGATGGCAGGAGCGCGACTGTGAAACTCTCGGCCTACTGGCGACCACCGGTGGTGTCGCTGCTGTTACCCCAGGGCATCCGGCTCGACGTGACGGCCGTGGGGCGGTCGGTCTTCGGCTGAGAAGCACAGTCCGAGCGGATGCCCATGCGCGAGGCTGGCCCCCTGCCTCTCCGCTCGCTGAACATCAGTTTCTCGGCATCCGGGTGCTTCGACATCAGTTTTTCAGACGTTCGCGCCGGCGGATGATGTCGAGCGCGGCCGCGACCCCTGAGCACCCGGCGGGGATCATGCTGAGAGCTTAGGGGCGACCGGCTTGAGCGGGTTGCGGCTGGGGTACTGTCGGGATTTATGGAGGATGGCGGCGCGTACCCGGCGCGCGATGACGCTGCTTCGGCAGGTGTCATCTGGGACGTGCTGGTGGTCGGAGCCGGCCCCGCGGGTTCGTCCGCAGCGCGGGTCGCGGCCGCGGGTGGGGCATCCGTCCTTCTTGTCGATCGCGCACGTTTTCCGCGCTACAAGACCTGCGGCGGCGGCCTGATCGGCATCTCGCTCGCCCACCTCCCGGACTCGGTGTTGTCCACGGTGGAGCAGCGGACCCGCGAGGTGAGGTTCTCACTGCGCGGGGGTTCGTCCACGACCTACCGGCGCGCCCTGCCGTTTCTTGCGCTGGTGCAGAGAGAGCGTTTCGACGAGGCCCTGGTCACGGCGGCCGTCGCCGCGGGAGCGTCCTTCCGCGACTCCGTCGTGGTGAGGGCGGTGGAGGAGGCGGATGGGTTGGTCACCGTGACGACGGACGGCCCCACCCTGCGTGCGCGGGTCGTGATCGGCGCCGACGGCACGAGTGGTCGCATCGGGCGTTACGTCGGCGTGCAGAATCGCGGCATTGACCTCGCCCTCGAGGTGGAACTGACCCGCACCCCGGAATCCCAGGCCTGGGACGACAGCATCGCCTTCGACTGGGGACCGGCGCCGGGCAGCTACGCGTGGGTGTTCCCCAAGGAGAAGGTGCTCACCGTCGGCGTGATCCAGGCGCGGGGAGAGCCGCAGCAGACCCGGGACTATCTCGAATCCTGGCTGTACAGCACCGGCCTCGACACCCTGGAGACCGAGCGATCGAGCGGCCATCTCACCCAGTGGAGGGCACCGGACTCCCCGTTGCGCCGCGGCAGTGTGCTTGTCGCGGGAGATGCCGCCGGCCTCCTCGACCCGTGGACCCGCGAGGGCCTCTCGTTCGCGCTGCGCTCCGGATGCTGGGCCGGCGATGCCGCCGCAGCCGCGACCACCGGAGGCGGCTCGCTCGACGACTACGGCCGGCGGGTCGACGCGGAACTCGAGCCGGACATCCGGGCGGGGGAGCGCCTGCTGCGCTTCTTCGAGAAGCATCCGCGGATGGTGCACTTCGCGCTGGCAGATACCCGCACGGGAATGAGGCTGTTCCTCGCGGTCTGCGACGGCACGAAGACGCTGGGCGGCATCCTCTCCAACCGGGTCTTGAGTCGAGCACTGCGAGTGTTCGGCTCGTGACATCGGCGGAAGCAGCCCTGCTGCTGGGAGTGGATTTGGATGCGACGCCGGCCGAGATCGAACGGGCATTCAAGCAGCGCGCGCGGATGTCGCATCCCGATCGGTTCACGGGAGCCTCGCCCGCCGAATCCCGCGCCGCGGCGGCGGAGTTCATCCGGGTGAGCGAAGCGCGCAACCTGTTGCTGCGGCTGGCGGCGGAGCGGGTCGGCGCGGCGGGAAGGCCGAGCCCCCCACGCATCACCGAGTCGCTCGTCTACACCTCGACACCCGGTGACCGACCCGTGCCGCGGCGCAGTGGGGCAACCCTGATCTGGACCTTCCTCCTGCTCGTCGCCAGTGTGTTCTGCTTCCTCGGGGGCACCCTGCCGCTCTCGCCGTGGAACCTTCTGCTGCTCGTGCCCCTCGACCTGTGTGCCATCGCCTATGCCCGCACGAGTCGTCAGAGCGCACTGGTGGGTACTCTCGTGTTCGGCGCGATCAATGCCGCGGTCGCCGTCACGATCGCGTCATTCGGATCCCTCGTCGCCCTCGAAATCCTGCTCGCCCCGGTGATCGCCCTCGTGGTGATCGGTCGAAGCCGCCGCGGGCGTCGATTGGTGTGAGCCCCGACTAGTCGAGGGGCGGATGTCGCGGGGCATAGCGCGGCACGTAACGCAGGAGCACCCCGGCCCCGAGCAGCCCGACCACTCCGAGCACTCCGCTCGCGAAGGCGATCGACACCGCGGCGGTGAGGGCGGAGAGCACGAGCGGCGACACCGCGCTCCCGGCATCCCCGGTGAACCTCCAGGCGCCGAGGAAGGGCGCGGGATTAGCCTGGTCGGCGAGGTCGGCGCCCAAGGTCATGAGGATGCCGCTGCCGAGCCCGTTAGCGAGCGACATGAAGGCCGCCGCGGCGATGAACCACGGCACGGCGGTGGACAGGTCGTGGGTGACCGCGAGCACCAGGTGCCCGACACCGAGACCGATCATCGACGGCAGCGCGCTCCACAACCTCCCGAACCGGTCCATGATCTGCCCGCTCGCGTAGAACAGCGCGAAGTCGAGGGCTCCGGCCGCTCCGATGATCAGGGCGGTCTGGGCATCCGGTATTCCGATGCTCACCGCCCAGAGAGGGAGGATCACCTGGCGGCTCGCGCGCATCGCCCCGATCAAGGCAGCGCCGGTGCCGAGCCGGGCGAGCACGGCACGACTCGACCAGATGGTTCGGAAGAGGCCGCGCGACTCCGCGGCGAGGAAAGCGCCACCCTCTCGATCAGACGGCGGGGTCCGCCGCTCGGCGAGCGCTTCGGAGGGGTCGCGCAGCACGAGAAGGAGCACCGCAGCCCCGATGCAGCCGGCGATGTGCACCCAGAACACGGACTGGGTCGACCCGGTGAGGTGGATCACCGCGGCGGCGATGAACGGCCCGACGAAGTAGCCGAGACGGAAGGTTCCACCGAGCGTCGAGAGGGCCCGAGCTCGGAATTCGCGCGGCACGAAGCTCGTCATGAAGGCGTGGCGGGCGAGCGCGAAGACGGCGGTCGACAGCCCGATCGCGAAGATGCCCAGCCCGAGAAGGAAGGGATTCGGGGCGGCGAGGGCGGTCACAAGGCCGACGAGGGACAGCAGCGCGGCGTAGATCATCGCGGTGCGCTCGCCGATGCGGCTCACGATCCAGCCGCTCGGGATGTCACCGAACAGCTCTCCGAGCAGGATCATCGACGCGATGACCCCGGCGACGGCGAGCGAAGCGCCGAGGTTGTCGGCGACCTGGGGGATGATCGGGATGATGGCGCCCTCGCCCACCGAGAACAGCAGGGTCGGCAGGATGGCCGGCAGAGCGATCGACCGGAAGCTGAAGTCCGGTCCGCTGCTGCTCATCGGTAGCGACGTTACCCGCTCAGGGGTCGAACCCCGGCACCCGGTAGTCTTGACGGCGATATGGACGAGCTCGATTTTTCTGAACAGATCGCCGCACTCCGCTCGACCTTCGCGGACATCCGCGCCGTCGTCGGTGTGGAGAAACTCCAGCGTGAGATCGCGGACCTGAGCGAGCAGGCCGGTGTGCCCGACCTCTGGGACGACACCGACAAGGCTCAGAAGATCACCTCGGACCTCAGCCACCGGCAGGCGGAGCTGGCCAAGATCGTGAGCATCCAGAGCCGCCTCGATGACCTCGAGATCATGGTCGAGCTCGCCAATGAGGAGGCGGATGCCTCGGCAGCGGCCGACGCGCAGACCGAGCTCACCAGCATCCAGAAGCTCCTCGGAGAGCTGGAGGTGCAGACCCTGCTCAACGGGGAGTTCGATTCGCGCGCCGCCGTCGTCACGATCCGCGCGGGAGCCGGGGGAGTGGATGCCTCGGACTTCGCCGAGATGCTGATGCGCATGTACCTCCGCTGGGCGGAGCAGCACAACTATCCCGCGAAGGTGCTCGACACGAGCTACGCGGAGGAGGCCGGCATCAAGTCGACGACGATCGAGGTCGACGCGCCCTATGCCTTCGGCACGATGAGCGTCGAGGCCGGCACCCACCGCCTCGTGCGCATGAGCCCCTTCAACTCGGCAGGCAAGCGCCAGACCAGCTTCGCGGCCGTCGAGGTGATCCCCCTCATCGAAACCACCGACGTCATCGACGTGCCGGAGGGCGACATCCGAGTGGATGTCTTCCGCTCGAGTGGCCCGGGTGGGCAGTCGGTCAACACCACCGACTCCGCGGTGCGTATCACCCACATTCCCACCGGCACTGTCGTCTCGATGCAGAACGAGAAGAGCCAGATCCAGAACCGCGCCGCCGCGATGCGCGTGCTGCAGTCCCGGCTGCTGCTCATCGAGCGGGAGCGCGAGGCCGCGCAGAAGAAGGAACTCGCCGGAGTGATCACCGCAAGCTGGGGCGACCAGATGCGCAGCTACGTGCTCGCGCCGTACCAGATGGTGAAGGACCTGCGCACGGACTACGAGGTCAACAACCCCTCGGCCGTGTTCGACGGCGATCTCGACGGCTTCATCAACGCCGGCATCAAGTGGCGTAAGCGCGACCAGAGCGAGTAGGCCCCCGGTCTCGACACGCGCGCTGAGCGCGCTACTCGACCAGCACGCTGCGCGGGTCTCGACACGCGCGCTGAGCGCGCTACTCGACCACCGGACCGCCTGCTGGTCGAGTAGGTCGCCCAGCGACCGTGTCGAGACCTAGACCGTCAGCGTCTCCGGCGCATCCCCGAAGTCGTCGATCGGCAGCCGCACGCCGCCCTGCAGCGCCGACTGGTGGGCGACGATGCCGGGCAGCGTGAACCGGGCCGCGACCCACGCGTTCACCGGGGGCAGAGTGCCGTTCACCACTGCTGTGACGAAGTCGTCGGCGAGGAAGTGGTGGCTGCCCTCGTGCCCGTCCGGCGCGCCGAGGAACGTCTCGGGCAGGCGCGTGGCGTCGTGCACCGGGGCGTGACCGGAGATGAAGGATGCGCGCAGCTCCGGCGCGACGTGCGCGAGCGCCGCATCATCCGCATCCATGCTCTCGGCGGTGGCGAGAAGCGCGGTGACGTCCTCGATGCCCTCCTTGTTCTGCCAGACGGACACCTCCGCGAGCTGCTCGAAGCTGCCCTCGGTGCCGAAGAAGCGGAAACGCGATTCGCGGATGTGCGAGGGGTAACCCACCCGTCGCATCTCGTTGATTCGCATCGATCCTCCGCCGGCCAGCTCGAACAGGGCCGTCGCGTTGGAGAAGTCGTTGTCGAACATGCTGGTCTCCCGGTCGAACACGCCGTCGTCGCGGTCGTCCGTCACTCCGATACAGCTCACGCTGACGGCGTGGGTGGGGATCGCGCCGAGCACTCCGCCGATGGAATGGGTGGGGTAGAGCATGGGCGGGTAGCTCGCGGTGCGCTTCCACTCGGGTCCGCCGCTGTATTCGTAGGCCGCATAGAACCCGAGGTCCATGTCGTGAACGTAGTCTCCCTCGGCGTAGAAGACCCGACCGAAGGCTCCCTCGGCGAACTTCTCCCGGGCGTACACGGTTGCCGGGTTGTAGTAGCTCGTCTCACCCATCATGTAGGTGAGGCCGGTCTCGCGCACGGCATCGATGATCGCGGCGATCTCGTCCTCGGTGATCGCCATCGGCACGGCGGAATAGACGTGCTTGCCCGCGCGCAGCGCTTCGAGCACGAGCGCCCCATGGGTCCAGCGCTGGGTGAAGATCGCTACCGCATCCACGTCGGAGGCGAGCATCGCGGCGAAGTCGGTGACGGTGCCGTCGAGCTGCTGAGTCTCATTGAGTTCCGAGGCGCGCTCCGGGAGGAGATCGGTCACCAGGACGCGGGAAACCTGGGGATGGAGCTTGAACAGCTTCGAGAACTGGCCGGCGAACTGGCCGGCGCCGACGACGCCAATGGAGATCGACATGAACAACCTTTCAGGGGATCACAGCTTCGTTACTGCACGAATCCTTAACTGCACGATCAAATCTACTCGTGTAGTCAAATCGTCCGCTTTCTGAGAGTCGCGACATCCGGCCTGTCGCACTTCCCGATTCGGGAGTAGCTCTTTAGAGTCAAACGGTCATGATTCGGTTTGATCAGGTAACCAAGCTCTACAAGGGGAACGCGCGCCCGGCGCTCAATGCGGTGACGCTTGAGATCCTCCGCGGCGAATTCGTATTCCTCGTTGGAGCGTCCGGTAGTGGAAAGTCAAGCTTCCTGCGCCTCGTGCTGAAAGAGGAGAACCCTTCGAAGGGGCAGATCCATGTGCTCGGCCAGAATCTCGGGCAGCTCACCAGCCGCAAGGTGCCGTATTTCCGGCGCAACCTCGGAGTGGTGTTCCAGGACTTCCGCCTCCTGCCGCAGAAGAACGTCTTCGACAACGTGGCGTTCACCCTCCAGGTGATCGGCAAGTCGAAGGGATTCATCCAGGAGGCTGTGCCGGATGTCCTGAAGATGGTCGGCCTCGCCGGCAAGACCAATCGGCTGCCGCACGAGCTCTCCGGCGGCGAGCAGCAGCGCGTCGCGATCGCCCGAGCAATCGTGAACAAGCCCGCAATCCTGCTGGCGGATGAGCCGACGGGAAACCTCGACCCCTCGACATCCGCCGGCATCATGACGCTGCTCGAACGCATCAGCCAGAGCGGAACGACGGTGATTATGGCCACTCACGACGCCGGCATCGTCGACCAGATGCAGCGCCGTGTGATCGAGCTGGTCAGTGGCCAGATCGTTCGCGACGAACGCCAGGGCGGCTATCAGACCCAGACCATCCCGGTGCAGGGCTTCGGGCCGGCATCCGTCTCCCGGTCACACCTCGGCATCGCCGGGCAGGCCGAGGAGGTCACCCGATGAGGTTCGGACTGATCATGTCCGAGGTCGGCAACGGTCTGCGGCGTAACATCTCGATGGTCGTCTCCGTGGTGCTCGTGACCTTCATCTCGCTCACCTTCGTGGGCGCGGCGATCCTGCTGCAGTTCCAGATCGGCCAGATGAAGGGGTACTGGAACGACCGGGCGCAGGTCTCGGTCTACATGTGCACCGATTCCTCCACCGCCGGCCAGTGCAATCTCGTCGAGGCGACCAAGAGCCAGAAGGCCGAAGTCGAAGCGCAGCTGAAGTCACCGGCGCTCGCCGGACTGATCAAGTCGGTCACTTTCGAGAACCACGACCAGGTCTACAAGAACTACAAGACCTACTTCAAAGACACCACCGGTGCGGACTTCATCACCCCGGCCTTCCTCTCCGAGACCTTCTCCATCAACCTCAAGGACCCGTCGAAGGCCGACGTCATCCGCGAGAGCGTCGCGAGTCTCGCCGGTGTCGAACAGGTGGTCGACCAACGCAAGTACCTCGATCCGATCTTCGCCGCCCTCAACGCCGCCAGCCTCACCGCGGTGAGCATCGCGGTGCTCATGCTGGTGGCGGCCGTGCTACTCATCGCCACCACCATCCGGCTGTCGGCATTCTCAAGGAGACGGGAGCTCGGGATCATGCGCCTGGTGGGTGCATCGAACCGGTTCATCCAGACCCCGTTCATCCTCGAAGGGGTGATCGCCGCACTCATCGGATCCGTCCTCGCGAGCCTTGCCGTCGTGTCGATCGTGCGGTTCTTCGTGCAGGGGTACCTCGGCACGCAGTCGCTCGACACTCCCTTCATCGGCATGTCCGACGCCTACGTCGTCGTGCCGATCCTCCTCGTGGTCGGAGCGGTGCTCGCTGCGGCATCCGCGAGTTTCGCGATCAGTCGGTACCTGAAGGTCTAGACCCCGTTAGAGTGGAGGGCTGCGCGCGGATCGCCTGCGCGCAATCTATCCAGGAGTGAATCGTGCCGAAGGAACGTGGCCAGAAGGTTGTGGCCACCAATCGCAAAGCGCGCCACGACTACACGATCGAAGACACCTATGAAGCGGGGCTGGTTCTCACCGGCACCGAGGTGAAGTCTTTGCGTGAGGGTCGGGCGTCCCTTGTCGACGGCTACGCCTTCGTCGAGTACGGCGAGGCCTGGCTGGATGCCGTGCACATTCCCGAATACAACCAGGGCACCTGGAACAACCACCCGCCCCGCCGCAAGCGCAAGCTGCTGCTGCATAAGGCGCAGATCCTCAAGATCCACAACAAGACCAAAGAGGGCGGCTACACCCTCGTGCCGCTGAAGATCTACTTCAGCGACGGACGCGCGAAGGTCGAGATCGCCGTCGCAAAGGGCAAGCGCGAGTACGACAAGCGGCAGGCACTGCGCGAACGCCAAGACAATCGCGAAGCGGATCGGGCCATGTCCGCTCGCCGCAATCTCGGCGACTAAGCCCTCCGAGTCTCTAGCCCGTGTCGGGTCGCTTGAGCGGCCGTGATCTCGTCGATTAGTCCCGCCCGGATGCCCGCGGTCGGCCCGATAGCGGAGATCCTCGGACGCGTTCGGCGCGTCGCGTCCCGGCAACGGCGTGTCGCCGCGAGTCTCCGCTGTGGGGCATCCGGATCAGGGCGACGGGCGCGGGCCAGACCCGGGTCGCGCAAGTCCTCGCCACACGGCCGTCCGCACCGGTGCGCCGAGGCTTGCGCGCCCGTTTGTTGACCATCCGCCGGAATATTCGGCAGCATGGAGCACAATCGTCAGCGCAGTCGGCGAATGCGGGCAGGCAAGCGCAACTCAGCTCGCGACGAACCGCGCGTCGACCACGGCGTCGACCTCGATGTCTTCCGGCGTGAGCGAGAGTTCCGGGGCGGAGCCGGTGGCCATCATCCGCGACATCGGGTGCGATCCGCCGTCGTCGGATGCCCCCACCCGGTCGCCGAGCATGCCTTGGTCGGCGAGAGCGACCGCGCGAACCGACCCGAGCCCGATGCTCTGGGCGTAGACGCTGGCCTTGGCCACGGCATCCTTCACCGCGCGAGAGCGCACTTCGGCGATGACCGCCGTGCGGCGTCCCTCGGTGAGAGCCCACGTGATGTCACCGACGGTGAGGCCGTCGAGCACGGCGACCTGCTCGATCCATTCCGCCATCGATGCGAAATCGCTGAACTTGACACTGAAGCCCACGCGGGAGTGGAACACCGGGGGAAGTTGGGTTCCGTCCTGGCTCCACGGCTTGGAGCTCCAGACCTGGATGCTCTCGCTCGACCACCACGTGATCGGGCCGGCGGCGGGGTAGTGCAGGGCCGAGACGAGACCGCGCACCGTGGATGCCACCGCAACCGTTTCGGAGAAGACGGACTCACGATCCGCCCCCTCGAATCCGACGGAGAGCCGCACCGTCGCGCGCTCCGGCGGGTAGAACGATGAGAATCGGCCCTGCACGGTGATGATGGTGTCGGTCACACTGTCTCCCCAATGGTGGTCGAAGCCGTCCCCGTATCCTGCCATGCCTTTCAGCGGTGGCGGAAGCCGGGCATCCGACGTATGCTTGAGGGCTGCCGAGAGGCAGAGTGGCTCGCCTGCGAGCCGTGACAATTCAACAGCGCGCGATAGCTGCTCACACTTCCTGCAAGACGGGAAGGTGCACCTGGGGATGATCGGTTTCGACATTGCCTGCGTGAGTGTGAGAAGCGGGTCGAGGATGCAGGGTTATCTCGTAAACGATCTCTGCAAACAACAAGTGCGAAATCTAACCGCGCTGACTTCGCTCTCGCTGCCTAAGCAAGAGCACTAATGAAGTCCGTCAGACCGGGGATGCTCTCTAACCGGATCCTGGCGTAATTTAGAGAGATTGCTGTGGCGCGGTGTGTAAAAGCACCAAGTCTTAGGGCGCCGCGGGACTTTTACTGGGACTGGGCTCGTCGGATTGGATGCCAGTGGCAAATTCCGGAGCCGAGTAGAACGATTTCACTGGATACACCCGTAGAAGGCATATGACCACAGCAGTGGACGGGGGTTCAATTCCCCCCATCTCCACCCTGGTGGCTATCGCGCGTTGTTGACTGTCGCACAGAACGGTGGGCGAGGCATCCGGGGCTCTGAAGGCGGGAATCGACGCATGGCCAGGAAGCGCGAGAAGCGCCCTGCGGCGGGCCGTCCCGAGTCCGGGCGCATCAAGCCGAGCCGTCCCTATGTGCGGATGCCGGTGGCGGAGCCGATCTCCGTGGAGCGTGCCGTCGAAGAGGGGCTCCTGATCGCCCGCTCGGCTCTCACCATGGACGTAAAGAACCGTATCATCGTGAGTGCCCTGCGTGACGATCACCGTTTCGATGCCGCCGAGACGGCGTCCTGGGTCGCGCTGGAACTCACGGGCCTGTCAGTCGAGCAGGCGGAATACGCCGAACGGATGAATGACCTCGCTGCCGAGGTGACGGACCGGCACGGTCCCACTCGCCACGAGCACGACTACGGCCCCCGCGACTACCGTCTCCTCACCAGGAGGGGGTTGGCCTACGCGGGCCTGTCCGACGAGCTGGCCCGCCTGGTGGATGACCCGACGTTCGTCGAGAGCGTGGTCGAGGATGCCCGCGGCCAGGCCTGGTCGGAGATCGGCACCGCCATCGAGTCACGCCTGGACATCGCGCCGATGCGGCATCCGGATGACCTCTACGAGCTCGAGCGTGACACCCGCTTGCGCGCCTTCATCGCGATCGATCTCGCCCGGCTGCGACGCAGTGCGGGCGAGATCGCCGTGGGTTGAGACCGACTGCGCGCCCGAAAGTGGACCGCGCCGACGATCTTTTCGCCGCACGGTCAACGAATGGCAGCAGAGTTCGGTTGAGCTCTGCGCACACGGCAAGAGCGCACTGCACCGGGGGCGCGGCTCAGCCGACCCGCAACCAGAGGAACCGGCGGGCTCCGAGTGTGACTCCGCCCGAAAGGGTCACGACGTGGCCGTTGACCAGGTCGGTCGCACGGTCGGGCATGCCCGACAGCGTTTCGGCCGAGACCTCCTCCGGGGCGTCGGAGAAATTCGCGAGCACGAGAACTATGGTGTCCGGCCCGGGGCGCTGGTAGCCGAGCACGTGGGGGTTATGGGTGGTGAACGGCACCAGTGTGCCTCCCGCGAATTCGGTGGTGTAGCCGCGCACCTCGATCAGCCGGGTGAGTCCCTGGTAGATCTTGCCGGCATCCGTCGTCGGATCGGCACGAGTCGCGTAGGCAGCGGCCGGATACGGCGGCCGGCCGACCCAGCGGCTGTCATCGGCGTGCGCGGGAACCTCGAGATACCCGTAATCGTTGAGCTGGCCCACTTCGTCGCCGAGGTAGAGCAGCGGGATGCCCCCGGTACTCAGGATGATCGAGTGCGCAAGCAGGATGCGATCGACCGCGCCGGGGTCGTTGGCCTCCAGCCCGGCGAGCGAGGCCGTGGTGCCCGAGATGCGACAGTCGCCGGTGCGCGGGTTGTCCTGGAAGGGCACTCCGCGGGCGAAGCTTCCGTCGAACCGGTTCACGTAGAACGAGTTGAGGAAGCGGCGGTGGTCCGAGCCGTTGATACCCAACTCCGCGGCATCCTCGTCGGCGAAGGTCCAGCCGATGTCGTCGTGCCCGCGCACGTAGTTGACCCAGGCTGTGCCATCCGCGATCTCGTGCCGACGCTCGAGGGCCTGCGCAAGCAGCCCGACCTCCCGCGTCGCGAGCGAGTTCCAGATGAGGGCCATCTGAAGGGGGTTGTAGCTGAGTTGGCACTCCTCGAGAGAGATGTATTCCGCGACCTGGTCGGGATGCACGATCGCCTCGGACTTGAACAGCAGGGCGGGTGCGGCGATGCGGCACACGGCGTTGAACGCCTGGATCAGCAGGTGCGCTTCCGGCAGGTTCTCGCTCGAAGTGCCGAGCTGCTTCCAGATGAACGCGACGGCGTCCATGCGCAGCACATCCACACCGAGGTTCGCGAGAAAGAGCATCTCTCCCGCCATCGCGCGGAAGACCGCGGGATTGCGGTAGTTGAGATCCCACTGGAAGGAATGGAAAGTGGCCCACACCCACCGTCCGTCGGGCAGCGGCACGAAGGAACCGGGATGGTCGTCGGGGAAGATCTCGCGCACGGTGAGTTCGAATTCGTCGGGCATCGTGCGGTCGGGATAGATCCAGTAGAACGCCTCGTGGGCGGGGTCGCCGGCGAGGGCCTTCCGAGCCCACTCATGCTCGTTCGAGGTGTGGTTGAAGATGAAGTCCAGTACAAGCGAGATGCCGTTGGCGCGCAGCTCGGAAGCGAGCTCGGCGAGCTGCGGCATGGTGCCGAGGCTCGGGTTGACCTCACGATAGCTCGAGACCGCATAGCCGCCGTCGGAATTCTCCTCCGGCGCGAGGTAGAGGGGCATGAGGTGCAGGTAGGTGAGACCGAGTTCACGGAAATAGGGGATGCGCGAGCGCAGGCCGGACAGATCGCCGGCATAGAGGTCCACGTAGCAGACCCCTCCGAGCATCCGATTCGACTGGTACCAGTCCGGGCGCGCATCGCGGGTCGCATCGAGGGTGCGGAGATCCGCCGGGCGATGCTGCCAGGAGTGCGCACAGTCGATGGCGAGCAGTGCGAGTTGCTCGCTCGCCTCGGCACCCTCGCCGTAGATACGGCGGAAGAGCTCACCGAGCCGGGGGGATTCCGTGTCGAATCGCGCCTCGAATGACGTCCAGTCTGCGTCGGTGGTGGTGTCGCGGCGGCTGGCCGAGACTCGGTCGCGGAGGGGATGCGCCGTCGCTTCCATCCGCTCGTCAGTAGGGGACACGGCTGCAAGTGTATGTGCCGCGGTCAGCCTCGGCCCGGTTGTACCGTCGCGATTCGGCGATGAACCGACTTGGTCTGGAGGTAGGCGTTCAGCCCCTCTGGCCCGAACTCGGTCCCCAGCCCGGAGTCATGTCGGCCCGCGAAGGGGGCGGCGTGATTCGAGGCGAAGAAGTTGATTCCGACTGAACCGGTGTCCAACCGGCGGGCAAGGGCGAGGGCGGCGTCGTCATCTGCCGAGAAAATCGTGCCGCCGAGACCGAAGCTTGTGTCGTTGGCGATGGAGACCGCCTCCTCGATCGACGAGTAGCTGAGGATCGACAGCACCGGCCCGAAAATCTCCTCCCGGGCGATGCGCATGCCCGGTGTCACATCGCGGAAGACCGTCGGGGTCACCCAGAAGCCGCGATCGAAGGGGGGCGGCACGTCACCACCAGTGGTGGGCCGTGCGCCCTCGGCGATCCCGGACCGGATGTAGCCAAGGACCGTGTCGCGCTGGGCGGAGGTCGCAGACGGACCGAACACCGTCGACGGGTCAAGCGGATCACCTTGCGGCGCGGCGGCGATGGTCGCCGTGATCATGTCGACGACTTCCTCGTATCGCTCGGCGGGCACGAGCATCCGGGTGGAGATGTAGCAGGTCTGGCCGGTGTTGCGCATGCAGGTGCGGATGAGCACGCGAGACAGGGCATCCAGGTCGGCATCGGGCAGCAGGAGCGCACTCGACTTGCCCCCGAGCTCCAGGGTGACGGGTCTCAGCAGTTCCCCGCAGGCCGCGGCGATGGAGCGCCCGACCGGCGTGGACCCGGTGAACGCGACCTTGGAGACCAGCGGATGACGCACGAGGGCATCACCGACCGCGCTCGGCCCGGTGACCACATTGAGCACGCCGGCCGGAAGCCCGGCGGCTGCTGCGGCGTCCGCGATGAAGCGGATGGACAGCGGCGTCGCCGATGCCGGCTTGATCACCACCGTGCATCCGGCCATCAACGCCGGTGCCAATTTCGCGACAACGAGGTTGATGGGGAAGTTCCAGGGCGCGATGAGAGCGCAGACACCGATGGGTTCCCTCCACACCACGGTTTCTGCCGAACCATCCGGGAACGGGCGGATATCGGGTGCGGCCAGAGAGTTCGCGAGCCCCGCGTAGTAGCGGAAGATGCTCGCAGCATTCGACGCCGCCCCGGAGGTCTCTGCTACCGGTGAACCGTTCTCGAAGGTGTTGGTGTGCGAGAGCGGCCCGGATAGTTTCTCGATCTCGTCTGCGAAACGCAAGAGGATGGCCGCTCTTGCACAGGGTGCGAGGTCGCGCCACCCCGTGCCGACGAAGGCGCGATGGGCCGCGGAGACCGCTCGATCGAGGTCCCCGGAACTCGCCTGAGGCACCGACCCCCACATGTCGCCGGTGGCCGGGTTCGTCACGGCGGTGCGCGCGGATCCCTCTGCCCGCGTCCATTCACCGTCGATGAACAGGTCGTCGGTGTGCGTATAGGGCAGGTCGGGCTGTGCGCCGGCGAGGGGCAAGGGGAGGGCGATAAGGGGAGCGCTCATCAGATCAGCGAGGTCCTCAACAGCGCTTCTGCGCGCTCGAGTTCGGTCTGCGCCATCTCGAGCGCCGCGGAGGTGATGAGCTCCGGGATGATGTCCGTGCGCAGGCGCTGGCAGTAGACCGAGGGAACCTGGCCGAACCAGCTGGATGCGAGAGCGATGCCCGCCGGGGTGAATCGCCAGAGCCGGTCCGCATCGCGCACGAGCGAATCCTCGATCGAATACGACTCGGCACGGGTGTCGTGGCCATCGATGATGTCGGTCACCCTCGCGATGAATTCGTCGTCGAAGCCGAGTCCCGGCAACACCTCCCGCGCGATCTCGCAGCCCTTGATCTCGTGCTCGAAGCGGATCTGAGCCCGGCGCCAGTCTTTGCCGAAGCCCTCCGAGATGATCTTGGACTCGTCGACCCGTGCCCATCCGGTGTCGTGCAGCAGGATGGCCACGCGCACGACGAGGGAGTCCGCTTCCGGGTAGGAGTCGCAGAGTCTCTCGGCGAACGCGAAAGAGATGGGAATGTGGATGTTGTTGCCCCTGGTCTGCATCTCCACCTCGACTGCTCGCCACAGTCCGTCCAGGTCGGAGGCGGAGTCGGCCGCGATGGAGATCGGGGAGGTGTCGACCGGATGTTGGGTCTGAAGCGTCACGACGCTCTCACTTTCTTTCTAGCGCTGGCTCGGCAGCGAGGAGCTTTTTGAGGGAGGCGGAGGTGTCGGTCACGAGGCCGGCCGGGATCACCTGGCCAGTGTGGAGGGCGTTTCGAACCGTGATGAAATCCAGCGGGCTGTTGATGCAGTCCGCGGCGATGATCTCGCCGTCGCGGTAATAGACCACAGAGAACTTCTCCGAGTCGGGGTCACCCCGAAGCACGACCTGGTCGTGTCCCGCCGAGAGGCCGGCGATCTGCAGCTTGAGGTCGGCCTGGTCCGACCAGAACCAGGGCACGGTCCTGTGCTCGGCATCGATGCCGAGCAGGGTAGCCGCCGCCACCGTGGCCTGCTCGACGGAGTTCTGCACGCTCTCGAGACGCACCCGCCCGTTTCCGAAGTCGGTGATCGACGGATTGGGCATGTTCGCACAGTCACCGGCGGCCACGGTGAGGCCGTCGGAGGTCCTCGCGTGGGAGTCGACGACGATGCCGTTGTCGATGGAGAGACCCAGTTGCTGCGCGAGTTCGGTGCGGGGTACGACTCCCACCCCGATGAGCACGAGATCGGCCGGCACGATCGACCCATCGGCTAGCTCGACACCGGACACCGAACCGTCCACGCCGACGATCCGGGTGACCCGCGCGTCGAGGACGATGCTTGTGCCCCGGCGGCGATGGGCTCTCAGGTAGAACTCACTCGTGGCTTCCGAGACGGCTCGTCCGATCAGCCGGGGTGCCGCTTCGAGCACGGTCACGGTCTTGCTAGCGGCGCGGGCGCCGGCCGCGACCTCGAGCCCGATGAATCCGCCACCGATCACGACGACGTCCTTCGCCGTAGCGAGGCTCTTCGCCAGAGCCGCAGCATCCTCGAGGTCTCGCAGGTAGGTGACGCCGCCGAGGTCAGAGCCGTCGAGCGGGATGCGGCGCGGGGCCGCGCCGACCGCCAGTGCGAGCCGTGCGAAGCGGAAGATCCGCCCGGATGCCGAAACGGCTTCGCCACCCCGCGCATCTCGCGAAATGTGCACGATCTGCTCACCGGTCACGACTTGGATGTGGTGGTCGGAGTAGAACTCGGGAGTTCGAAAGGTGAGGGACTCCGCCGTCGCCTCTCCCTTCAGGAATGCCTTCGAGAGCGGCGGGCGCTGGTAGGGCGCATGCGCCTCCTCACCGACGAGCACGATGGGATCGGTGTCACCGAGCTCGCGGAGGCTCGATGCGAGTTGCACCCCGGCCTGGCAGTTGCCGATGATGAGAGTGCCGTGACGCTCGACGGACGACAGGTCGGACACGGCGGTCACACCTGTGTTTCCGGGGTGCGCACGCGAACGGCGACGCCGTCGTCCAGTGACAGCTGGCACG
This sequence comes from Lacisediminihabitans sp. FW035, assembly GCF_054880895.1. Classification (NCBI taxonomy): domain Bacteria; kingdom Bacillati; phylum Actinomycetota; class Actinomycetes; order Micrococcales; family Microbacteriaceae; genus Lacisediminihabitans; species Lacisediminihabitans sp. FW035. The sequence continues at coordinate 2,599,275 of NZ_CM142187.1, read as the reverse complement.
AGAGGCGGGAGTTCTCTCGACGGTCCACCGCGGTGCCGTCGAGCATGTCGTCTTCGAGGTCCTGCATGGGAGGGAATGCCGCGGTACTGTCCGCGCACAGGAACACGTGGCAGGTCGCGCAGGAGAGGCTTCCTCCGCACTCGGCGACGATCCCCGGCACGCCGTTGCGAACGGCGGTCTCCATGACGGAGTCCCCGGGGCGGGCGTCGAGGGTGACCTCGCTGTCGTCCTGGGCGATGAAGGTGATGGTGGGCATTTTCGGGTCTCCTAGGTGAACTGCCGGCCGCCGTCGACGACGATGGTCTGGCCGGTGATGTAGGCGCTGCCGGGTCCGGCGAGGAAGAGCGCGGTTCCCACGATGTCGTCGGGCTCACTCGAGCGACGTATCGCCCCGCGGTCCACCCCGTAGGTCGCCGCATCATCCATGAGTCCGTAACTCGCTTCGGTGAGGGTGAATCCCGGGGCGATCGCATTGACCGTGATGGAGCGTGCGCCGAGTTCCTTTGCGAGCACCCTGGTGAGGGCGATCACGCCCCCTTTCGATGCCACGTAGTGGGCCCAGTGCGCGGACCCGCTCATGACCGTGGCCGAGGAGAGGTTGATCACGCGCGCGCCCTCCGAGAGGTACGGCGAGCACGCGCGGGTCACCAGCCACGGGCCCTTGAGATTGACGGCCATCACCCGATCCCACTCCTCCGGATCGATCTCGGTGAAGGGGGAGCGGGTGATAGTCGCGTAGATCGCGGCGTTGTTGACGATCACCTCGATGTGGCCGTCTCCGAACTCCGCCGCCTCCGTCGCCATCGTCGACACCGACTGCAAGGAAGTCACGTCGACGGCGAGCGGGAGCGCTCGTCCACCGGCCGATCCGATGAGGGCCGCCGTCTCCGCAGCGCCCTCGAGGTTCACGTCGGCGACGACGACTCGGGAGCCCTGCTCTGCGAAGGCGAGAGCGAAGGCACGGCCAAGGCCACCAGCCGCACCGGTGACGAGCACCGTCCGTCCGGTGGTCGCGGCCGTGCCCGCGTCAGGCATGGCTGCTTGCGAGAGCGGGTTCGGCGATCACCGGTGCGTCGATGATCGTGACCCTGCCGGTGTTGCCATCGACACGGAGCCACTGTCCCGTCGTGATCTCGGCGGAGGCAGTGCCGGTGCCGGTCACGGCCGGCATGCCGTACTCGCGGCAGACGATGGCCGCGTGGCTCATCATGCCGCCGATGTCGGTGACGGTGGCCCTGATCTTGCCGAAGATCGGGCCCCACGACGGCGCGGTGACGGGAGCCACGAGGATGTCGCCCACCTGCACCTCCGAGAGCTGGTCGGAGCTGCTGATGACTCGTGCCGGCCCCTCCGCGATGCCGCTCGAGGCGGCCATTCCGCGGAACTCGCCTTCTGGAGCATCGGAGTCGCCCAACCAGTTCGCGATCTGGTCGGAGGTGATGCCCCACAACATGAGGGTGAACGGTTCCGTGATGACGGCGGGTGGGGTGTTGAGAGCGGGCTGCGGGCGCTGCTTGGACAGGGCGTCGATGATCACTGCACGCCGAGCGATCTCCGCCGGCCAGTAGTCCGGGCCGATGGCCGGGGCGCCGACCGCCCATCCGGTCACATAGTCGAAGAGTGCCTCACGCACCTCGTCTCGACGCAGGTAGAACATGTCGTTCGGGTTCGCCCAGAAGCCCTGCTCGTGCAGCATGTTCGACAGCTGCCGTGCCTTCCGCCAGAACACGCCCATCGTCCAGTGCTCGATGTAGAAGTTGTGGTTCTCCACGTAGGGATACACCTGCCTGGCGAGGCCGAGCTTGCCCTGGAAGGCCTCGAGTTGTTCGGGCGAGAGCAGCTCGGAGTACTCCTCGGTGATTCGATCGCGCTCCACGATGAGTTCGGCGACGGGGCGGTCGATGTTCTCGCCGAGCTCGAGCCGGGAGATGTAGTCGCCGATGTATCCGAGCGGAAGCTCGAGGTAGTCCATCCAGTACTTGTCGTGGGCGTAGAAACCGTTGCCGACCGTGAAGTTGAACCACGGGTCCTTGGCTTCCTCCCACGCGGCGAGCCACGCGGATCCACCGGTCGCCGCCCCGATCGCGGCAAGAGTCGCTTCCGGATCGGCCGTGTTGCCGAAGTGCCCGGTGAGGCCGAGCTCGATGGCGAGCTTCGCCAGCTTCTTGAGCTCGTCATCCGGTCGGAACAGCTCCATGTCCACTCCCTGCACCATCTTCGCGACGGCCTGGTCCGGGATGCCGGGGAACACCTCTGTGCAGTAGGTGAAGAAGTCGAGGTAGGCGACGTAGCCGAGGTTCAGGAATTCGAAGTGGTACTGCCAGGCGCGGAAGGCGAGGGAGATGAGCTTGTCGAAGGTGTTCATGAGGTCGTCGTTCGGGCCGGTGCCCTTGCCCGACAGCACGTCGTCGATGTCGACGGCATCCGGCAGCGCCTCGAAGCTCAGGGCATTGAGCTCCTCGATCGTCGAGTGGATCTTGCCCTTCCACCGTTCGAGCAGCGTGTCCCAGTTCTGGAAGTAGTGACCGGCGCGCTGCATGAACTGGGGCACCCGTGCCGCGATCTCGTCGGGGGCGACACCGACCGGGGACATGAAGACGTAGCCGTTGTGGATGCGGAACTCGATGCCGTTGGCCGGCGGGATGAGCAGGTGGCGCGAGTTGTACTGGCCGAGACAGGACACGGCGAACTCGAACCCGATCGTCTCGAAGGGCTTCGTCACGGTCGGCCAGTGCTGGCTGTCGCAGAACCAGAACTTGCTCTCCTCGACCTCGCGGCGATTCTCCTGGAAGACGAGGTTGTAGGCGTAGAGATCCTTCCATCCCTCGCCCCCTTCCGCGGGCTCGAGGGCATAGGGACTCGGGAATGACTTCTCTGTCATGTCAGGCAACCGTTCTGTTGGAGGTGCGGGTCTTGGTGGGGTGTCTCAGGCCCGGGCGGCCTGGGACAGGAGTGATTTGGTGATGCTCTCGATGCCGAATCCGGCGGAGGAGATGGTGATCGACCCGCTGTCGGTCGACGAGAACACCGTCTCGGGCCGGGACTGGAGCAAGAGCAGGTTCTCGCCGGCCGGGAGGTCCCGGTCGAGCGCCCATTCGATGTCCTGGGGCGCCTTGAAGTGCCGCTCGGCCCTCTTCGCGATCGTGGCGATCGCGGTGATTTCGGCGTCGTCGATGCAGAACTCATTTCGGCGCGCCCCGGTCACTTCGATCTCGACGAGAGCTCGCGCATCGACATCCGGAACCAGTTCGGCGTGCTTGTCGCCCAGGGTCTGCTTGACGACCATGAGCATGACCTTGTCCACCACGATGTTGTCGGGTGTCACCTGGCCGGAAACGACGAGCTCGCCGAGTCCGTAGGACGCCTCGATGACGATCTTCGATCGGTCGCCGGTCGTCGGGTCCATCGTGATGGCGACGCCGGCCACCCTCGCATTGACCATCTTCTGCACGGCGACCGCCATCGACAGTCCCTCGTTCGGGATCTTGTTCTTCAGGCGGTAGATGATTGCGCGCGAGGTGTACAGGGAGGCCCAGCACCGACGGATGTGCTCGGTCACCTCCGCAAGGCTCGTGAGCCAGAGGTAGGTGTCCTGCTGTCCGGCGAAGCTGGCCTCCGGAAGGTCCTCCGCGGTCGCGGACGAGCGAACGGCGACCGGGACGGGACTGTCGAATCGAGCCTGGAGCGCCGCGTAGGCCTCTACGGTGGCCGCATGGAGCTCCGTGGGTACCGGGCGGGAGGTGATCTCCGACCGGAGTCTTTCCGACACCCGATCGACGGCATCGATGTCGTCCGCGTCGAGGCTGAGCAGGAGGGAGTGGATGTCCTCGGCGATGCCGGCCTCGGCGATGAACGCGTCATAGGCGGCGGTCGTGATGGCGAATCCGGGAGGCACCGGCATGCCGGCTGCGGTCAGGGCGACAAGTGAGGCGCACTTGCCGCCGAGCATCGCGTGCTCCGGCAGGGTCTCGCTGTCGAAGAACTGGATGAATGGGTGACTCATTTTTCGAACTCCCAGCTGACGGGCACCGACGTCGGTGCGCGGAATGACAGGTTCTCTCCGAAGGTGATCTTCTCCCCGTCGACGAGTCGGAGGGTGGGAACGGCCGCGATCGTCTCCTCGATCACAATCCGGTCCTGCAGCTTCGCGAGGATGTTGCCGAGGCAGTAGTGGATGCCGAATCCGAAGGCGAGGTGAACGCGAGCATTCGGACGGCTCACGTCGAACACCTCCGGCTCCTCGAAGACGGTCGAGTCGCGATTGGCCGACCCCATCAGCAGCAGGATGTCCGCGCCGCGCGGAATGGGAGTGCCGGCGATCTCGGTGTCGACGAGGGCCTTGCGGCGCCAACCGACGATCGACGGGCTGAATCGCAGCGTCTCATCGATGGCGCCGGGAATGCGGGCCGGGTCCTCGACGAGCTTCTTCCATTCCTCCGGATAGCTCAGCAGCAGTCGGATCGTGTTGGAGATCAGGGTGGTGGTGGTCTCATGCCCCGCGAACAGCAGGCTGTAGCAGATCGACGCGATCTCGTGATCGCTGATCTCCGCCCCCTCGCCCTGGGCGCGCACCAGGTCGGCGACGAGGTTGTCTCCGCCGTTCTCATGGGCGTTCGACACCAATCGCAGACATTCGTTCCAGTAGTCCACGAGGTTGTGGGCGTGAGGGATCTGTTCTTCGTCGGAGAGATCACCCCAGGTCATCGCCGCTCGCGAATCCGACCACTTCTTGTAGGTCGGCACCATCTCCGGGCCGACCCCCAGGAGTCCGAGGATCGTGATGGTGGGGATGTCCACCGCGACATCCGCGAGGAAGTCGCCGCGGGCATCCGAGTGCGCGAGCATCTGCTGGAGCAGCCGAGCAGTGTTCTCGCGGATGACCGGCTCGAGCGTCTTGAAGCGGCGGGGGCTGAATTCCTTCTGCACGATCGCGCGCATGCGGGTGTGCTCCGGGGGAACGCGGGCGGAGAGTCCGGAGTAGGCCGTGAAGCCGCCCTCGTTCATGATCCGCACGGCTTCGGCGCTGCGCGGTCGAACCGGTGCCTGGGCATTCTCGCTGCTGAAGGTCTGCCAGTCGGCGAAGACTGCCTTGATGTCCTCGTAGCGGGAGACCACGTAGTACCCGATGCGCTCGTCGAACATGACGGGTTCGTCGGCGCGCAATTCTGCGTAGGAGGGGAAGGGATCGTTCATCACGAATGGCTCGTACCCGTGGTGGTTCTTCGCCGCACCGGGGACCGGGCATCCCGTCGAGGCGGCGACGCCCGGGGAAGAGGCGGTGGTCTGAGCGTTCACGTCGAGCTCCTTCATGGGTTCCACACCTTCGTGGAGTTGGCACTATCTAACGTCGTCACCGGGTCGAGGAAGCGTGACTTGTCCACTGGGTGGACTCGAGCTGAGCGAGCGACTATTGCTCTGGCCGGCGGTGGAGCACCTCGTTGCGGAGCGTGGAAGCGGGCACCCGGGCGATCCCGGACTGGATCCGATCCGCGGTGCCGAGCAGGATGGGCAGGTTGTGCTCGAGTTGGTGTGCGCGAGAGGTCGGGAGCACCATGCCGAGGGCGGCGACGACATGCCCCGCGCCGTCGAAGACCGGAACGGCGATCGAGCACGATCCGAGGCGCACCTCCTCAGACGCGATGGCGAATCCCTTTGCGCGGACCCGTTCCAGGTCCTTGCCGATGAGCGCGGGATCCGTCTTGGTGAACTCCGTCCGCTGGACCAGTCCGTTCACGAGCACGGCGTCACGCACCCAGTCCTCCTCGAAGGCCAGCATCGCCCGCCCGACGGCAGTGGCGTGCATCGGCAGTCGCCCTCCCACCCGGGAGGCTTGGGGAACCCTCCGGGTTCCGTAAACCCGGTCGATGTAGAGCACCTCGGCTCCGTCACGGATGGCGATGTGCACGGTCTCCCTGGTGAGCCCGAAAAGGTCCTGGAGAAAGGGGCGAGCCACATCCCGCAGTTGCCGGCCGGCGTGCTGGCCGAGCTCCCACAGCCTCAGGCCGATCTGGTAGCGGCCGCGCGCATCCTTCTGCACGGCCCCCCACTCTTCGAGCTCGCCGAGGAGTCGATGGGTCGTGCTGTGAGGCAGGCCGCTTGCCGCGCTGATCTCGCTCAGCGACCGCGCGGCCGGGCTTCCCTCGAACACCGCGAGGATGCTCAGGATGCGGGACGTGACCGATTGCCCCGGTGTGCTCGTGCCGCCTGCCATGCCGCGCTCCTCACGCCGTCGACCACCGACAGCAACGGCGCCATTCACGGACCTGTGAGAGAAGTGTCTCACCGGATGTTCCGGCGCCCGGGACCAAGGTCATGCGCTGCGGCGAATCGTCAATGCCGCCACGGTGGCCGTTTAGTGCGAATTCGCACATCCCGAGTGCGAAAAGAGCCGTTGACCCCATATTTGCGTGCAGGAATACTCAGTAGGTCGGGTCTTCGGGTTCGGCATTCCTCCAGCGCCGCCAGGAAAGAGAATCGATGAACAGCTCGACAGTGCCGTTGAACACTCCACCGGACGGCGGTTCCCTTGCCGGATTGCGGGCACTCGTCACCGGCGGCGCGAGCGGTATCGGAGCGGTCTCGGCGCGCGCGCTCGCCGCCCGGGGCGCCCATGTCGTGGTCGCGGACGTCGATGCGACCGGCGCTACAGCGCTCGCCGCCGAGATAGGCGGCTCCGCCTGGGCCGTGGACCTCCTCGATGCGGACGCCATGACCGATGCCGCGCTCGCCTCACCGCTGGAGGGCATCGACATCCTCGTGAACAATGCGGGCATCCAGCGGGTCAGTCCGATCGAGGAGTTCGCTCCGGCGGATTTCCATCGCATCCTTGCGCTCATGCTCGAGGCTCCGTTCCTCCTGATCCGTGCCGCCCTTCCGGGAATGTATGCCCGTGGGTTCGGTCGCATCATCAATGTGTCGTCTGTTCACGGCATCCGTGCCTCGGCATTCAAGAGCGCCTATGTCGCGGCGAAACACGGGCTCGAAGGTCTCTCGAAGGTCACCGCCCTCGAGGGGGGAGAGCGCGGAGTCACCAGCAACTGCGTGGCTCCGGGCTACGTGCGCACGCCGCTGGTCGAGAAGCAGCTCGTGGAGCAGGCGGCGGCGCATGGCATCCCTGAATCGGAGGTGCTGAGCCGCATCATGCTCACCGAGAGCGCCATCAAGCGCCTGGTGGAACCGCACGAGGTGGCGTCCCTCATCGCCTGGCTCTCCTCTCGGGACGCCGCGATGGTCACCGGTGCAAGCTACACCATGGACGGCGGATGGTCGGCCCGCTGAGCACCCGGCCTCAGCGACTCGCGAGACCGAGCAGCTCGGCCTCGAAGGCGACCGTGCGGTCCCTCAGGGCGTCGGCGACGGCGGCCACCGCGGGCTGGCGAAGCGACTCGCTGCGCAGCACCATCCAATAGGGCAGCTGTTCGGCGAACTCCTCGGGCAGCAGTCTCACGAGATCGTCGTGACGGTCGGCCATGAAGCACGGCAGGAATCCGATGCCCGACCCGGCGCGAGTCGCCTCCACGTGCACGAACACGTTGGTCGAGCTGATCGAGTCCCGCATGGTCGGCACCAACCGCCGCGGAGCATCCAGGTCGTCGACCTGCAGCATCGAGTCGACGAAATAGACGAGCGGATGCGTCACCAGCTCCGCGGCATCCTTCGGCGTGCCGAATTGCGCCAGATAGTCGCGCGACGCGTACATGCCGAGCACGTACTCGCCGAGTTTCACGGCTTCGGCCCGGTGCACCTGGGGGGCGCCGACCACCACCTCGATGTCGAGACCGGAGCGGTGCTGCATCGCGCGCCTCGTCACCGTGAGGATCTCGACGCTGAGGTTCGGATGGTGACGCTGCAGGGCGGTGATGGCGGGAGTCGCGATGTAGGCGCTGAACCCGTCGGTCGCCGACATCCGCACGACGCCGCTCAACTGGCGCGAGTCGTCGCCGGTGCTTTCAAGCGCGATGATCGCCGATTCCACCTCCTCGGCCGCCAGCACGGCACGACGGCCGAGCTCGGTCAGCTCCCAGCCGCCGACAGTGCGTGAGAGCACGCGGCCGGCCAGGACCTTCTCGAGTGACGCGATACGGCGGGACACCGTGGTGTGATTGAGCCCGAGACTCTCGGCGGCCGAGGTGAACCTGCCCGTGCGCGACACGGCGAGCAGCACGAGGAGATCGTCGGGATTGGGGGAGGCGGATGTCGCGGCAGAGTCCAGCACATCTGCAAGTATGCACATAAAATGTGCGCAACTGGTCATTGAGGCACCGGCGGTCTGCAGCAATACTCAGTGGAGCCCCGACCGCTCGCCACATCTGAGCGTGCGGTCCCATCGACAGGTGTCAGAGACGACACTGGAGGAGAGCGACATGAGCGTCAGCAGAAGCGCCGGAACCGTCCCGGGTTCCGGTACAGGGCAGCCGGGGAGCGGTGGACCGGCGGATGCCGTGACCAGCACCTCCGGACTTCGCAAGATCGTCGCGGCCTCCATGGCCGGCACGGTAGTCGAGTGGTACGAATTCTTCCTCTACGCCACCGCCGCAAGCCTCGTCTTCGGCACCTTCTTCTTCCCCAACGCGGGCACCCAGCTCGACGGCATCATCGCTGCCTTTCTCACCTACGCGGTAGGGTTCATCGCCCGGCCGATCGGCGGCATCGTCTTCGGCCAGATCGGCGACCGCCTCGGCCGCAAGCACACGCTGCAGGTGACGATCATCCTTGTGGGCGTCGCCACCTTCCTCATGGGCTGCCTGCCGGGCTACAACACCATCGGCTACTGGGCTCCGGCGCTCCTTGTCGCGCTGCGGTTCATCCAGGGATTCGCGGTCGGCGGAGAATGGGGCGGTGCCGTGCTGCTGGTCGCCGAGCACAGTCCCGACAAGTCGCGGGGGTTCTGGTCGAGCTGGCCGCAGGCCGCGGTGCCGGTCGGCAACCTGCTCGCAACCCTCGTGTTGCTCACGATGTCGTGGATCCTCCCCAACGACCAGTTCCTCAGCTGGGGATGGCGCGTCGCATTCTGGCTCTCCGCCGTGATCGTGGTGATCGGGTACTACATCCGGTCGCACGTCAACGAGGCGCCGATCTTCCTCGAGGCTCGCGCGCAGGTGGACGCCGAGAAGGCCGTCAGCTATGGCGTGACCGAGGTCCTGAAGAAATACCCGCGCGGGGTGCTCCAGGCGATGGGTCTGCGGTTCGCCGAGAACATCCTGTACTACATCATCGTGAGCTTCTCGATCGTGTATCTCGTGACGGTTCACCAGTACAACACCAGCCAGCTGCTGCTTGCCCTGTTGATCGCGCACGTCGTGCACTTCCTGGTGATCCCGCAGGTCGGTCGACTCTCCGACCGCTTCGGTCGCAAGCCGATCTATCTCACCGGCGCAGTGCTCGGGGCCACCTGGGCGTTCTTCGCCTTCCCGATGTTCGACACGCTGAACCCCGTGGTCATCGTGCTCGCCATCACGATCGGACTGATCTTCCACGCGTTCATGTACGCCGGCCAGCCGGCGATCATGTCTGAGATGTTCCCCACCCGCATGCGCTATTCCGGGGTCTCTCTCGGCTACCAGGTCACCTCGATCCTCGCCGGGTCGCTCGCCCCCATCATCGCTTCTGCGCTGCTGCAGCAGTACAAGTCGTGGGTGCCGGTGGCGATCTACATCGTGATCGCCTGCGTGATCACCGCCGCGACGGTGCTCACTCTTCGTGAGACCCGGGGCTCGTCGCTTCGTGAGGTGGATCTGGTGGATGCCCGCAAGCACGGCCTGGTGCCGGCCGGGGAACGCTGACACCTTCCTCCCATCGTGAGTTGCACTCTTCTGCGACCTGGACCACGGTCCGACCCGCGGAAGGGTGCAACTCGCGCGTGGCCCGGCCTACAGTGTCGGCATGGGTGAATCACCTGCGCGCCGGTACCTCCGCCTCGAGCTGGATTCCTTCCGCCCGCCGCCTCGGACGCCGGTCGCAACTCGAGTGATCACGGACGAACGATTCCTGCCGATCGCGGAGCTCATGGTGGAGGCCTACACCGCCACCATCGACTTCGAAGACGACAACGTCGACGACGCGCTGCGGGAGCTCTCCCTCTCAGCATCGGGGGAGTATGGGGAACCCCTCCGGCAGCACTGGCTCGAGGTGGTCCGGGACGACGGGTCGCCGTGCGCCGCTATCATCTGCACCCGGCTCTCCGGGATCCCGTTCGTCGCGTTCACCTTCACGAGTCACCGTGACACGGGCCGGGGGCTCGCGACAACGCTGGTGGCGGATGTCGCGGCCGCCCTCGAGGCCGAGGGCGAGACGTCGTTCAGCCTCGGCGTGACGGTGGGCAACCCCGCGGAGCGGATCTACGAGCGCCTGGGCTTCCGGGATGCGGAACGACCGCGGCAGAGGACCGACTAAGCGAAGATGCGGAAATCGAGCAGCTTGTAGACCGGCGTCAACACGGCGAGGAGCGGCGCGAGCAGGCGAAGCAGGTAGGTGATGACTGCCACGTGCACGAAGTCGCCGAAGGCGAAGAGCACGATGCCGATGAGAGCGAGGATCACGGCGGCGACCAGTCCGTTGGTGGTCTTGAGGAATGGGGCGGCGAATCCGACCGAGACGGCGAGGATGCCTATGTCTACGAGGAAGGCCCCGGTCTCGGCGTTCGGAGCGAGGTGCGAGACCGACCAGAGCGTGATCCCGATGGCCCAGCCGAGTACGAAGACCAGCCCGGCGATCGGCTTGGTGAGATCGCGTGATGCGGGCATGTTGAACGCTCCTTCTCGAAACAGTCGAACGGCCGACCGAGTCGATCTTATCGCGGCTCCGTTAGGGTGATTGCGCCGGCGCCTTCGCGAGGTTGTTGCTCGCCCAGGCGGCGAGTTCGTCGAGCGCTGGAAGCAATGCGAGACCCGATGCGGTGAGGCAGTACGAGACGGAGACCGGTGGTCCGGCATCCACTGCCCGCTCGACGATACCGGCGCCGGCCAGCTCCGTCAGCCGTTCGGACAACACTGAATCACTGATGCCGTTGACAGCTCGCTTGAGTTCGGAGAATCCCGAAGAGCCGTTACTGAGGGTCCCGAGGATGACGCCATTCCAGCGCTTCCCGAGGAAGTCGAAGGCACGGGCGAGCGCGGAGTCGCACATTCTCGCATCGCGGGCGACGGTGATCGATTCGGGCATGAGCCCTAGTGTAGCGTGCTACGGTAATGCGAGTCACTTCGATTTTACTAGTGACCCCCTCAGACCGTTCGAATGGAGTCTCAATGACCATCTCCTCCGCCCCGACCCTCGACCCCCTGAGCGACGCGGGTCGCTCGCTGCTCTTCACCGAGGCACGCACGGCCAATACCTTCTCCGATGTGCCAGTCACCGATGAGGAGCTCGTGGGCATCTGGGACCTCGCCAAGTGGGCACCCACCTCCGCAAACCTGCAGCCGCTCCGGGTGCTCTTCGTCAACAGCGCCGAGGGTCGCGCCCGTCTGGTCGAGCACATGAGCGAGGGCAACAGGGCCAAGACGCTCGCCGCTCCCGCCGTCGCTGTGCTCGCCCTCGACTCCCGTTTCCACGAGCACGCGCCGACAGTCATGCCGTTCATGCCTCAGTTGCAGGACGTCTTCGAGTCGAATGAGGACGCGCGTTCCGGCTCGGCCAAGCTGAATTCCGCACTTCAGGCCGGCTACTTCGTCCTCGCCGTGCGCGCCCAGGGACTCGCCGCCGGCCCGATGACCGGCTTCGATGCAGCCGCCGTCGACGCGGACTTCTTCCCTGACGGCCGCCTGCAGTCGTTCATGGTCGTCAACATCGGTCATCCCGGAGAGGGCGCGTTCCGCGACCGCCTGCCGCGCCTGGATGCCACGCAGGTCGTCGAATTCGCCTAGGCCCCTGTCAGGCCAGCGCCGCGACCACCCGGTCGTGGAGCAGGCCGTTGCTTGCGAGGGCGGAGCCGTGCCATGGCCCGTCCTCGCCCTCGACCGACGTGAAGGTGCCCCCGGCCTCCTGCACGATCGGCACGAGGGCAGCGATGTCGTAGACCTGCATGTCGTACTCGCCCGATACCTCGAGCAGGCCCTCGGCCACCATCATGTACGGCCACATGTCGCCGTAGTCGCGGGTGCGCCACGCCTCGCGGGCCAGCTGCATCAGCTGGGGTAGTTTGCCCGCGTCCTCCCAGCGCGTCAATCCGCTCAGGCTGATTGAGGCATCCGCCAGCTGCGCCACCTTGGACACGTGGATGCGGCGTGCCTGGTGGGAATCGACCGAACCGATTCCCTCATCGACGAATGCCCCGTGGCCGGTCGCACCCCACCAGCGAGAACCGAGAGCGGGGGCGCTGACCACCCCGACCACGGGAACGCCGTCGATGGCGAGCGCGATGAGAGTGGCCCAGATCGGAACGCCCCGCACATAGTTCTTGGTGCCGTCGATGGGGTCGATGATCCATTGGCGGGACGAGTCGCCCTGCAGGCCGAACTCCTCGCCGCGCACGGAGTCGCCCGGCCGACTGTCGGCGATCGCCGCACGCAGGGCGGTCTCAACCGCCCGGTCGGCATCCGAAACCGGGGTCATGTCGGGCTTGGTGGTGACCACGAGGTCGACGGAGCGGAAGCGATCCATCGAGATGGCATCGGCCATGTCGGCGAGTTCACGAGCGAGTTGAAGGTCGGAGGCACGCGAGTATTCGGTCACGACTGCAAGGTTAGGGCAGGCCCCCGCTGAGCGAGGCCAGAAGGCGTTGGAACGAATCGAGCCGAAGTTTTCCGGATTCGCCGAGTTCTCCCGCGGCCACCCGTTCGTTCATCGCGCAGTCGGGAGCATCGGGCAGGTGCGTGCACCCGCGGGGGCAGTCCTCGGCGATGGCGGCCAGATCGGTGAATGCCCGCAGGATGTTTTCGGTTTTCACGTGGCCGAGGCCGAAGGAGCGCACGCCGGGGGTGTCGACGACCCAGCCGGTTCCCACCCGGTAGGAGATGGTGGATGACGAGGTGTGGCGGCCGCGCCCGGTGACACTGTTCACCCGACCGATCGCCCGGTTCGCGTCGGGGACCAGCGCATTGACGAGAGTGGATTTGCCGACGCCGGAGTGGCCGACCGCGACCGTCGTGTGGCCCTCGAGCAGAGCCGCGATCTCGGCGGTGGGCATGGACCCGATCCCGCTGCGAACGACCGTGATGCCGAGACCCTCGAAGTTGGCGAGGAACTCGGTGGGGTCGGCGAGGTCGGTTTTCGTGATGCAGAGGATGGGCGTGAGCCCGGCGTCGAAGGCCGCCACCAGGTAGCGGTCCACCAGCCTCGGGCGCGGCTCCGGGTTGGCCGCTGCCACGACGATCAGCATCTGATCGGCGTTCGCCACGATGATGCGCTCGACCTCGTCCGAGTCATCCGCACTGCGTCGCAGCACCGTGGTGCGCGGCTGGATGCGCACGATCCGCGTGAGGGTGCCCTCGTCGCCCGAGGTGTCACCGACGAGGTCGACGTAGTCCCCGGTGACGATCGGCTGCTTTCGCAGTTCGCTCGCCCGCGATGCGAGCGCAGCGTGCTCGTCGGCGGTGCCCTCGCCGACGATCACGGAGTACCGGCCGCGGTCGACGGTGAAGACCCGCCCCGTGACGGCATCGGTGTGCTCCGGACGGATCTTGGTTCGCGCGCGGTTACCCTTGGGGTTCGGGCGATTGCGTGCCTCGTAGTCGGCGTACTTGTCGTCGTCTTCGTCGTCGTCCTCGGTGAGCCAGCTCATGGGTCAGATCAGATCGAGCGGATCGGAGGACCGCGCGTGCCGGCCAAGCAGCGGTCCCGCCCAGAGTTCGGGAAACTGGGGAAGGGTCTTCGCAGTGGTGGCGATGTCGTCGACGAGCACCCCGTCGACGGCCAGTCCGATGATGGCGCCGGCCGTCGCCATCCGGTGGTCTTCGTAGCTGTGCCAGAGTCCGCCGTGCAGGACACGTGGGCGGATGACGAGACCGTCGTCCGTCTCGGTCACGTCACCGCCGAGACCATTGATCTCCGCGGCGAGGGCCGCGAGCCTGTCCGTCTCGTGACCGCGGAGGTGGGCGATGCCGGTGAGCACGGTTTCGCCGTCGGCAAGGGCCGCGAGCGCGGCGATGGTGGGAGCGAGTTCGCTGGCATTGTCGAGACGGATGCCGCGCAGACCGCCCGTGCCGGTGACGGTGAGCTCGCCGAGGCCGTCACCGGTCGTGACGACGGACACGTCGCCCCCCATGTCGGCGAGGATGGTGGCCATCTCCGCCCCGACCTGCGTCGTGCGGGTCGGCCAGCCGGTGATCGTCACCGAGCCTCCGGCGACGAGCGCTGCTCCGAGGAACGGGCCGGCGTTGGAGAGATCGGGCTCGATCGCGATGTCGATGCCGGCGATCGGGCCGGGTGGCACGATCCAGACACCGGGCTCCGGGTTCTCAACGGTCACGCCCCGGCGCGCGAGGGTCGCGATCGTCATGTCGATGTGAGCGAGGCTCGGCAGCCCGTCACCGATGTGTCGCAGGGTGAGGCCGTCCGTGAAGCGCGCTCCGGCCAAAAGCAACCCGGAGACAAACTGACTCGACGCGGAGGCATCGATCTCGATCTCCCCGCCAGCGACGGAGCCGGTTGCGTACAGGCTGAACGGGAGCTTTCCACGGCCGTCGTCGCTGACATCCACGCCGAGTGCCCGAAGCGAGTCGATGGTGGTGCGCATCGGCCGCTTGCGCGCAGATTCGTCGCCGTCGAAGGCGACCGGGCCGAGCGCGAGGGCCGCGACCGGCGGGAGGAACCGCATCACAGTGCCGGCAAGCCCGCAGTCGATGGAAGTGCCGCCGGAGAGCTCGCCGGGGGTGATCAGAAGGTCGGGCCCGAACGGGGAATCGCCCGGCAGCTCGACGATGCTGGTACCGAGCGCTCGGAGGGCCTGGATCATCAGCGCGGTGTCGCGGGAGTGCAGAGGAGCCCTCAGGGTAGACGGGCCGCTCGCGATCGCGGAGAGCACGAGTTCACGATTGGTCAGGGACTTCGACCCGGGCAGCGCGAGCCGCGCCGACAGCGGTCCGGTGGCGACCGGTGCGACCCATGGGCCGGGTTCGCCGCCCACGATGAGACCCTCGTCGCCGAAGGGGTTGAACTCTGGGCCGGAATACTTGAATACGTGCATCGGTTACTAAGGGTATCGGCACCATCGCCCCCGAAGGGCGGCGGCCGAAGAAGAGGATGCCCCGTGTCAGTAGTGCTCGATCGCCCCCCGGTGCGCGGGGTCCCGCTGCGCGTCCGCCGGCAGCTCGGCGTCGTGCCATTCGGAGGCCAGCCCGCCGGCCAGGTCACCCGCACGGGCGGCGAAGTAAGCTTGTCGGCGATGACAACTTCGAAGGATGACACCGCGCCCGCCGAGTCGGAAGCCGTCGCATCCGTGTCCGCAGCCCCAGAGCCCGCGCTTGCCGGGCCCGTCCTCGACGAGCCGGAGGCTCCGGTCGTCGACGTGCGCACGCTCTTCGAAGCGCAGGCGATCCCGTTCATGGACCAGCTCTACGCCGCGGGCCTGCGCATGACGCGCAATCCGTCCGATGCTGCCGACCTTGTGCAGGAGACCTTCGTCAAGGCGTTCGCGGCGTTCGCGCAGTTCCAGCAGGGCACCAACCTCAAGGCCTGGCTGTACCGCATCCTCACCAACACCTTCATCAACAACTACCGCAAGAAGCAGCGCGATCCCTACCAGGGCACCATCGACGAACTCGAGGACTGGCAGCTCGGCGGTGCCGAATCGGTGACCCAGGGGCGTTCGACCCGTTCGGCCGAGGCAGAGGCGATCGATCATCTGCCCGACAGCGCGGTCAAGGATGCCCTCCAGGCCATCCCGGAGGACTTCCGGATGGCCGTCTACTTCGCCGATGTCGAGGGCTTCTCCTACCAGGAGATCGCCGACATCATGAAGACCCCGGTGGGGACCGTAATGAGCCGCCTGCATCGTGGCAGGCGGATGCTGCGGGACCTGCTTTCCGAGTACGCGCTCGAACGAGGCATCAACACCTCCGGCACGCGTGCCCAACCCGCCACTGCTGGGAGCAAGAAGAAATGACCGACTGCGGATGCGACAAGGCGAAAGCCGAACTCGAAGAGTACCTGCACAACGAACTGGCCAAGGCGGATGCCGCGGACATCGCCGAGCACATCGCCAACTGCGACGACTGCACCGGTGAGGCCCACGTGGGCATCGTCCTGACCCAGGCCGTCCAGCGAGCCTGCCGCGAGACAGCGCCGAGCGACCTCCGCGACCAGGTGCTGCTCACGCTGCGCACCCTGCAGTCGAACCACTAACGCCTCGCGGGTAGCCCCCCACCGCGTCCCCCGACTTTCCTGTCGCAAATGCAGGACTGAGTGTGACTGCTGTGACGGGTGAGCCACAGCTGCCCCTCTGGTATCAGGGAGTCCTGCATTTCACGCGGGGGACGGAGGGCGAGGCAGGGGCATTGCCCACGGCCTGCACCCCTTGTGCCGAGATGGCCGCCACCCCAGGGTGGCGGCCATCTCGGCGCGACTGCCGCACCGTGCTGCTAGCGCACCGTGAGGGCGTGGTCCATCAGGTCGACGAGTTCCTGGGCGCTGCGCTTGGCCGAGCCGGTGGCGGGACTCGCGGATGCCGGACGCGAGGCGACCGAGATCGTGCGGCCGGCAGTCAGGCGCTTCGCCAGCTCGAGGCAGATGAACGGCCAGGCGCCCATGTTCTCCGGCTCCTCCTGTGCCCAGACCAGCTCCGCATCCGGATACTGCTCGAGCACTGCGGTGAGCTGCTCCTGCGGAAGCGGGTAGTACTGCTCGAGCCGCACAAGCGCGACATCCTTCTGTTGGCGCTTCTCCACCTCGGCGAGCAGGTCGTAGTGGATCTTGCCGGCGTGCAGCACGACCCGCTTGACGGCGCTCTTGTCGGTGATGGAGGCGTCGTCGATGACCGGTTCGAACTTGCCGTTGGTGAACTCGGCGATGTCGCTGGTCGCGCCCCGCAGACGCAGCATCGCTTTCGGGGTGAAGACGATGAGCGGACGACGCGGGCGGGCGTAGGCCTGGCGGCGCAGCAGGTGGAAGTATGACGCCGGGGTCGACGGGCGGGCGACGGTCATGTTGTTCTCGGCGCAGAGCTGCAGGTAGCGCTCGATCCGGGCGGACGAGTGGTCCGGGCCCTGGCCCTCGTAGCCGTGCGGCAGCAGCAGCACGACGCTCGAACGCTGGCCCCACTTCTGCTCGGCACTCGAGATGAACTCGTCGATGATGATCTGAGCACCGTCGGCGAAGTCGCCGAACTGGGCCTCCCAGAGCACCAGCGCGTCGGCTCGCTCGACCGAGTAACCGTACTCGAAGCCCATTGCTGCGTACTCGCTCAGCAGGGTGTCGTAGATCCAGAACCGGGCCTGGTTGTCACTGAGGTTGCCAAGCGGCAGCCATTCCTGCCCGTTCATGCGGTCGTGAAGCACCGCGTGGCGCTGCACGAAGGTGCCGCGCCGTGTGTCCTGCCCGGCCATCCGAACGGGTGTGCCCTCGAGCAGCAGTGAACCGAGCGCGAGCAATTCGCCGAAGCCCCAGTCGATCGAACCGCTCCGGCTCATCTCGGTGCGCTTCTTGAGCAGCTGCTGGAGCTTCGGATGCACCGTGAACCCGGCAGGCGGGTTGTCGTGGGCGTCTCCAATGGCGGTGATCACGGCATCGCTCACCGCGGTCGAGGTCGGCTCGCCGGAGCGGTCGTCCTGCTGGGACCCGGGGCGCTCAAGATCGGCGACCGCATTTCCATCCGCGGTGATGATCGGCATGGAGCCGGTCTGCGCGGCATGCGTCTCGGCGAATGCGCGCTCCAGGCGATCCTGGAAGTCGGCGTGCGCCGCGTCGTATTCCTCCTGCGTGATGTCGCCGCGACCGACGAGGGCCTCAACGTAGAGGGTGCGCACGCTGCGCTTGGCCTCGATGAGGTTGTACATCAACGGCTGGGTCATCGACGGGTCGTCGCCCTCGTTGTGACCGCGACGGCGGTAGCAGATGAGGTCGATGACGACGTCCTTGTGGAACTTCTGGCGGTACGCGAAGGCGAGCTCCGCCACACGGATGACCGCTTCCGGGTCGTCGCCGTTCACATGGAAGATCGGGGCCTGGATCGTCTTCGCGACATCCGTGGAGTAGATCGAGGTACGACCCTCCCCGGGAGGGGTCGTGAAGCCGACCTGGTTGTTGATGTTAACGTGCACGGTGCCGCCGGTACGGTAGGCCCGCAACTGCGACATCTGCAGGATCTCCGCGACGATGCCCTGGCCGGCCATCGCGGCGTCGCCGTGCACCATCACCGGCAGCACGCTGAAGGTGCCGATCGGCTTGCGGTCCTGTTTCGCGCGCACGATGCCCTCGAGCACCCCGTCGACGGCTTCGAGGTGGGAAGGGTTGGCGGCGAGGTAGACCGGGATCTGGTCGCCCTTCGCGCTGGTGAAGGTGCCCTCGGTACCGAGATGGTACTTGACGTCACCGGAGCCCTGCACGGTGCGCGGGTCCTGGGTGCCCTCGAATTCACGGAAGATCTGGCCGTAGGTCTTGCCCGCGATGTTGGTGAGCACGTTGAGGCGCCCGCGGTGGGCCATTCCGATGGCCACCTCGTCGAGGTCGGCCTCGGCCGCACCCTGGAGCAGGGCATCGAGCAGGGCGATGGTGGATTCGCCGCCCTCGAGGCTGAATCGCTTCTGGCCGACGTACTTGGTCTGCAGGAAGGTCTCGAAGGCCTCGGCCTCGTTCAGCTTGCCGAGGATGCGCAGTTGCTCGTCCTTGGTGGGCTTCGTGTAGACCTTCTCCACGTGCTCCTGGATCCAGGCGCGCTGGCCCGGGTCCTGGATGTGCATGTACTCGATGCCGATCGTGCGGCAGTAGGAGTCGCGAAGCACACCGAGGATCTCGCGCAGCAGCGCGGCACGCTTGCCACCGAATCCACCCGTGACGAATTCGCGGTCCAGGTCCCAGAAGGTGAGGCCGTGGCTCGAGATGTCGAGGTCGGGATGGGTGCGCTGCTTGTATTCCAGCGGGTCGACATCCGCCATGAGGTGTCCGCGCACGCGGAACGAGTTGATGAGCTCCTGCACCCGGGCGGTCTTGCCCACCTGGTTGCCGAGATCCACGTGGATGTCGCTCGCCCAGTGGATCGGGTCGTAGGGGATTCGCAGGTCGGAGAAGATCGCGTTGTAGAACTCGCGCTGACCGATGAGAAGCTCGTGGACCTTCTTGAGGAACTCCCCGGAACCGGCACCCTGGATGACGCGGTGGTCGTAGGTGGAGGTGAGCGTGATCGTCTTGCCGATGCCGAGATCGGCGAGGGTAGTGAGAGACATCCCCTGGAACTCGGCCGGGTATTCGAGCGCGCCCGCGCCGATGATCGAGCCGGCTCCCTTCATCAGTCGCGGAACGGAGTGTTCCGTGCCGATGCCACCGGGGTTCGTGAGGGAGATCGTGTTGCCCGCGTAGTCCGCTGCGGTGAGCTTGTTGTTGCGCGCCCGGCTGACCACGTCTTCGTAGGCGATCAGGAACTCCCCGAAGCCCATCGTCTCGGTGTTCTTGATGCCGGGAACGAGCAGGGCGCGGGTGCCGTCGGGCTTCGGGATATCGATCGCGATGGCGAGGTTGATGTGCGCGGGGGCGACGACAGAGGGTTTGCCGTCGACCTCCTCGTAATAGACGTTCTGGCTCGGGAACTCCTTGAGCGTCTGCACGAGAGCCCAAGCGATGAGGTGGGTGAACGACACCTTGCCGCCGCGGGCGCGCTTGAGGTGGTTGTTGATCACGATGCGGTTGTCGATCATGAGCTTGGCCGGGATGGTGCGAACGCTCGTCGCCGTCGGCACGGTGAGGCTGGCGTCCATGTTCGCGGCGAGTGACTTCGACATGCCCTTGAGCGTGGAGACCACGTCCTGCGGCTCGGCGGTGGCAGCATCCGTCGTGGCGATCGGCGCGGTCTGCGGCGATGACGCGGGAGCCTGCGCGGGGATCGGCTGCGGTTTCGGCTGGATCGAAGTGGTTCGGGCGATCGGCTGCGAGCCGGTGGTGGTGGGCGGCTCGATAGGGGCGACCTCGACCGGCGCCGGCGGCGAAGAGGGGGCAGTGGGGGCCGGGGCTGCAGGAGCGGGGGCGGCATCGACCGGTGCTTGCGGTGCGACCGGCTCGGCCGGAGCGGCTGGCTCGGCCGGAGCGCTCGGCTCGGCGGGAGCCGTGGGTGGGGTCGGTGCCGGGGGAGTCGAGGAGGCCTCGACCGTGGTCTGGTGGTAGCTCTCGAGGATCGGCCACCACGACTGGTCTACCGAATTGCGGTCGACGATGAAGCGTTCGTACATCTCATCGACGAGCCATTCGTTCGCTCCGAATTCGCCGGAAGATCCATCCTCTGATGCCACTCCGGTCACTTGGCTAGACACAGCCGATCGCCCACTCTCTGTGAATCGTTTCGTGTCGATTCGTTCGTCGTCACTGATTGCATCGGTACTGATTGCATCGTGTCGCGGCCCGGTGTTCCACGCTGGCCACAGACGAATCAAGCTTAATCGCATCGGAGCGGCCATCCTGTCCCCGGCGGCGAGGGATTACCTTTAAAACTATGGAGTTTTACGAGACGACACCCCGGCACGATCTGACCTATTCCGATGTGTTCCTGGTGCCGAGCCACTCGGATGTGGGAAGTCGCCTCGCGGTGTCGCTCGCGCCAGAGGATGGCACGGGAGCCACCATCCCGATCGTCTCCGCGAACATGAATTCGGTCACCGGGCCGCGACTCGCCGCCACCCTCGCCCGGCGGGGAGGCCTCGGTGTACTGCCCCAGGATCTGCATCTGCAAGACCTCGATGCGGCCATCCGCTGGGTGAAGGCGCAGCCGGTGGCCTTCGACACCCCGCTGTTCCTGTTCGACAGCCAGACCGTCGCCGATGCGCTGCGCCAGATACCGCCTATCGGCGGGCACGGCATTGTGATCACCGACGACAAGGGCGTGTTCCTCGGCTGCATTCCGGCGATCCGCCTCGCAACGGCCCTTCCCGACGCCCGCCTGGGCGACCTGCTGCACGGGCGCCTGGCGTCGATCGACGCGGACGATGTGACGGATGCCCGCGCCGCGTTCGATCTGATGGTGGCGGCCGACCTCGAATTCGCCCCCGTCCTGCATCACGGTGCCGTCGTCGGCACGCTGAGTCGCACGAGTGCCCTGCGGTCCACCCTCTACCAGCCCGCCCTCGATGCGAACGGACGGCTGCGGGTCGCCGCGGCCGTCGGCATCAACGGGGATGTCGCTGGCAAGGCCGCAGCGCTCGCCGCCGCCGGAGTCGACGTGCTCGTGCTCGACACCGCGCACGGTCACCAAGAGGGGATGCTGCGCGCGATCCGCACCGTGAAAGCGCTCGGGCTGGCCGTGCCGATCGTGGCCGGGAACGTCGTGACGACCGCCGCCGTCAGGGATCTGGTCGCAGCGGGAGCGGACATCGTGAAGGTGGGGGTCGGTCCCGGCGCGATGTGCACGACGCGCATGATGACCGCCGTCGGCCGCCCGCAGTTCTCGGCGGTGCTGGAGACGGCCGAGGCCGCACGGGAACTCGGTGCCCAGGTGTGGGCCGACGGGGGAGTGCGGTACCCGCGGGACGTGGCGCTCGCGCTCGCCGCCGGGGCGGCATCCGTCATGATCGGATCCTGGTTCGCCGGCACCATCGAGGCACCGGGCACCCTGGAGACGGATGCCTCCGGCAGGCTCTATAAGGAGAGCTGGGGCATGGCGTCCACCAAGGCCGTTCATGACCGCTTCGATCGTCTCGACCCCTACGAGCTCGCGCGCAAGACCCTGTTCGCCGAGGGGATCTCCTCGTCGAAGATTTATCTCGACCCGCTGCGACCGTCGATTGAGGACCTGCTCGACATGATCACCTCTGGCGTGAGATCGTCACTCACCTACGCCGGAGCCGCGAATCTCGCGGAGTTCCACGAGCGTGCGCTGGTGGGCATCCAGTCTGCCGCGGGCTATGAAGAGGGCAAGGCGCTGCCGGTCAGCTGGTAGTCACGGTCGGTTGACGGGTGCCGTCCCGTACACTTGACCGAATAATGGACGACCCCCCTTCATGGCGCCCGTGCCCTCTCGCCGTCCGCGGTGATGCCCGTGTATGAGCTGATCATGCTCGGGGTCGGCCTCCTGCTCACCGTCGGCACCGGATTCTTCGTCGCCTCCGAGTTCTCGCTGGTGAACCTCAACCGGTCCGACCTCGAGTCGCGCGCCGCCCGTGGTGAGAAGCGCCTCGGCCTCACCATCGGCGCGCTCAAGATCACGTCGACCCACCTCTCGAGTGCGCAGCTGGGCATCACGCTCACCACGCTCCTCACCGGCTACACGATGGAACCCGCGATCGGAGGGCTTCTCGAAGGTCCTCTCGCGGGGCTCGGGCTCCCCACCGCGGTGACCAACGTCATCTCGTCGATCCTCGCCATCGTGTTGGCCACCCTGCTCTCGATGATCGTGGGCGAGCTGGTGCCGAAGAACTTTGCACTCGCCCTCCCCTTGCCGACCGCGAAACTCGTGATTCCCTTCCAGGTGGGGTTCACCGCGGTGTTCCGTCCCTTCGTGACCCTGCTCAACAACACGGCCAACGTGATCCTCCGCTCGGTGGGCATCGAACCGAAGGAGGAGCTTTCATCGGCGCGCACCGCGGAAGAGCTGCGGTCCCTGGTGCGCCGGTCGGCCACCGAGGGGAGCCTCGACCGCGACACGGCCACCCTCCTTGCCCGCACCCTGGTCTTCAGCGAGCACATCGCCGCCGACGTGATGACTCCGCGGCCGCGGGTATCGAGCGTCGACCGCACCGACTCCGCGCACACGGTGATCATGCTCGCCCAGCGCACCGGATTCTCGCGCTTCCCGGTTATCGACGACTCGATCGACGACGTCGTCGGGCTCGTGCACGTGAAGCAGGCCGTCGCCGTACCGCGCGGGAAGCGGGTGGATGTTCCGGTCTCGGCCCTGCAGTCCGAGGCGTTGCGCGTGCCGGAGACGATGAAGCTCGATGTACTGCTTGGCGAACTGCGCGGTCGCGGCTACCAGATGGCCGTCGTCGTCGACGAATACGGCGGGACCGCCGGAGTCGTCACGCTCGAAGACCTGGTGGAAGAGCTTGTCGGCGAGGTCGCCGACGAACACGATCGCACGCTCGCCGGCGTCGTGCGCTCGCGGGACTGGCTCACCTTCCCCGGAATGCTCCGCCCCGACGAACTGCTCGAGCGGGCGGATGTGGTGATCCCGGAAGAGGGACCCTACGAGACCGTAGGCGGCTTCATGATGAGCGAACTCGGGCGCCTGCCCCTCGTCGGCGACATCGTCGCTGTGGAGGGCGGAGAGTTCCGGGTCGAAAGGCTCGACGGGCGGCGCATCGATCGCGTGCGCTACACCCCCACCGCAGACCCCTCGGCGACCACAGACGGGGTGCCCTCATGAGCGACGGGTGGGGCATCGCCTGGCTGGTCATCCTGCTGCTGATCAACGGCTTCTTCGTCGGCGCGGAGTTCGCCGTCATCTCCGCACGACGCTCGCAGATCGAACCGCGGGCGGAGGCGGGGAGCCGCGCGGCGAAATCGACGCTCTACGCGATGGAACACGCGACCATGATGCTCGCGACCAGCCAGCTCGGAATCACCGTCTGCTCCCTGCTCATCCTCAACGTGTCTGAGCCGGCGATCCATCACCTGCTCGAGTACCCCCTCGCCCTCACCCACCTGCCCGAGGATGTGGTGGGCACGATCGCATTCATCATCGCGCTGGTCATCGTCTCGTTCCTTCACGTGGTGATCGGGGAGATGGTGCCCAAGAACCTGTCGTTCTCGGTGCCGGATCGCGCCGCGCTCATCCTCGCGCCGCCGCTGGTGTTCGTCTCGATGGTCTTCCGCCCGATCATCTACGCCCTCAACGCGACGGCGAACGGGGTGCTTCGCGCCTTCCGGGTGGAGCCGAAGAACGAGGCCAACAGCGCGTTCACGGTGGATGAGGTGGCGAATATCGTCGCTCAATCGACACGGGAGGGTGTGCTCACGGACACCATCGGAGCGCTCAACGCGGCCTTCGAATTCACCGAGAAGAAGGTGAAGGACATCGCCGTGGGGATGCCCCACCTGGTGAGCCTGTCCGAGGCGGCGACCCCGGCGGACGTCGAGCGTGCCGTCGCCCAGAACGGCTTCTCGCGCTACGTGCTCGTCAACGACGAGGGCGAACCCACCGGCTACCTGCACCTCAAGGACGTGCTCGACCTCGATGAGGCCGGCGAATTCGACGAGCCTGTGCCGCCGAAGCGTATCCGGCAGCTGATCTCGATCTTCCGCGGGATGGACCTGGAAGACGCGCTCGCAGCGATGCGTCGCTCCGGAGTGCACCTCGCGCGAGTCTTCGACGACTCCGGGCAGACCCGCGGCGTGCTGTTCCTCGAGGACATCATCGAGGAACTGGTCGGAGAGGTTCAGGACGCGACCCGTCGCGGCTGACCCCTTCCGGCGGAACGCATCGTCTCAGGCAGGCCATTTCGCCCGGAGGTACTGGGCGGGCCAGTAGTCCAGCTCGACGCCGAGCTCGTGGGCGGCGCGAAGCGGGAAGTGCGGGTCGCGCATGATCGCGCGGGCCAGCATCACGGCATCCGCCCGGCCGGAGGCGATGATCTCCTCGGCCTGCTGCGCCTCGGTGATGAGCCCGACGGCGCTCACCTCGACCGAGGAGGCGTGCTTCACGAAGTCCGCGAACGGCACCTGGTAGCCGGGGGCGAGCGGGATGTCGGTGCCGGAGACCAGACCGCCGGTCGAGATGTCGAAGAAGTCGGCACCGGCGTCCCGTGCCCAGTCGGCCACGGTCGCGGTCTGCTCCTGGTCCCAACCGCCCTCGGCCCAGTCGGTGGCGGAGAAGCGCACGAACAGCGCCGCGGCATCGCCGGCCTCGGCACGAACGGCTGCGATCACCTCGAGCAGCAGGCGGGCCCGGTTCTCGAGGCTGCCCCCGTATTCGTCGGTGCGGAGGTTGGACAGCGGCGAGAGGAACTGGTGCAGCAGGTAGCCGTGGGCGGCATGGAGTTCGAGCACATCGAACCCGGCGTCGAGGGAGCGGCGGGTGGCGGCGGCGAAGTCCGCGACGACGCCTTCGATGCCGGCACGATCGAGCTCTGTGGGCACCGCGTACCCGGAGAAGGCCACCGCCGACGGCGCGACCGCAGACCAGCCACCCTCGGATGCAGACACCGTGCCGCGCGCCGGAGCCCAGGGCCGCCAGGTGGAGGCCTTGCGTCCGGCATGGGCGAGCTGGATGCCGGCGACGGCTCCCTGGGCGTGGATGAATGCCACGATGCGCGACCAGGCGTCCCGCTGCTCGTCGGTGTAGATGCCGGTGTCCTCGGGGGAGATGCGCCCTTCTGGGCTCACGGCCGTCGCTTCGGTGATGACGAGTCCTGCGCCGCCCCGGGCGAACGCGCCCAGGTGCACGAGGTGCCAGTCCGTCGGCACACCGTCGTGCTTCTCCACCGAGTATTCGCACATCGGTGCGACCCAGAGTCGGTTGCGCATTGTGACGGAACGGACGGAAAACGGCGTGAAGAGGGCGGAGCTCGGCATGGTCACCTGTCTGCGATGGTGGAGAGGAAGCGGCGCAGTTCTGCGGCTCCGACGAAGTGGTGGCCGGTGATGCCGAGCGACACTGCGCCGTCGACATTGACCTGCTTGTTGTCAATGAAGACCATTTCGGCGCAGGATATTCCGAGTTCACCTGCGACCTCGAGATAGATGTCGGCCTCCGGCTTGAGCTTGAGCATCTCCGCGCTCACGAACATCCGCTCGAAGAACCGGGCGATGGGGGAGTACCGGAACGGACTCGCGAAGTCGAATCCGGCGTTGGAGAGAAGTGCGACACGGGTGCCTCCGGCGTGCAGGTCGGCGATCACGTCGAAGACCTCCGGGTCGACGCTGATCCACCCGGTGAAATCGGCGGCCCACAGCTCGTGGATGCGCGCCTCCGACCAGTGGGCGCCGGTGTCGGCGGCCACGAGCATCCAGTAGTCCCGGATGCTGGTGGTGCCGCGGTCGAGCCCGTCCCGGTGGGCGTCGTAGGCGGCTCGGAAGCGCTGAGGATCCACCCCGGCGAGCTCTTCGAGCGAAGCGCGTGCAGCCTCGCTCGGCGACCGGGAGATCACCTCGCCGTAGTCGAACACGACGACGCGGTCGGGAATGGACAGGGCGTGGGCGGTATCGGTCACGTCTTCCAAACTATCGTGAGACCCATGAGCACTTTCACGCCCTGGACTCCCCGCGACGCCGCCGGTCTCGTCGCCGTGCCGATGCCGGATGACGACAAGTACTCCCGCGGGGTGCTCGGCGTCGTCACCGGATCGGCCGCGTACCCGGGCGCCGCCGTGCTCGGAGTGGAGGCCGCACTCCACACCGGAGTCGGCATGGTGCGCTACCTCGGCGACGAGCGGGCCACGACCTTCGTCCTGCAGCGCCGCCCCGAGGCCGTCGCGTCCGCGGGTCGGGTGCAGGCCTGGCTGATCGGATCGGGGATGGATGCCGCGCTGAGGGACACGGCCACCGCGGACCGCCTCGGCGCGGCGCTCGAGTCCGGGCTGCCGATCGTGGTGGATGCGGGCGCCCTCGACCTCCTCGGTCGCGCGACCGGGCCGGCGATCATCACCCCGCACTTCCGGGAGTTGTCCCGCGTGCTGGAGGAGTCCGCCGAGGATATCGCCGCGGACCCCGGAGCGGCGGCCGTGCGTGCCGCTGATCGCCTCGGGGTGACCGTATTGCTCAAAGGCCACCGCACGTACGTCGCCGCTCCGGATGGCACTCGGCTCGTCGCCTCATCCGCCCCGGCCTGGCTCGCGACCGCCGGTGCGGGGGATGCCCTCGGCGGCATCCTCGGAGCTCTGGTCGCTACCCACTCGCGACAGATCGCGGCGGATCCGTCCCTGCTCGCCCGGCTCGGCGCCACAGCCTCGGTGCTCCACGGACTGGCTGCTGAGCGGGCTAGCGCCGGAGGACCCCTCACGATCCTCGACCTGATCGGCGCCCTGCCGGCGACGATTGCGGAGCTGCTGCGCTCGCGCTAGCGGTACCGATGCTCCTCCCGTCCGGGCCGCTCCGTCCGGCCGCGAGTTGCACTCTTCTGCGGGTGCGGATGCCGCCACACCCGCAGAAGAGTGCAACTCGATGCCGTGGCGAGTGCCCGCGGCGGGGAACCCTAGCCCGCGAGCCCGCGAGCCCGGTGAACCGGGAGAGGAAGTCGCGGGTGCGAGGCTCCCGCGGCGACGACTACGAATTGTTACCGGATACCCTTGCCACCATGACCCCTTCGGCACCGCTGCGTGCTCTCGCACGCAATCCCGTGCTGGTATGGGCGGCGTTCATCCTCGCCCACCTGTGGCTCGGCGCGCTGAACCTCTACGGACCCGGCCAGCCGTTCGGTGACGTGACGATCGTCTACAAGTTCTGGGTGGACCAGGCGCTGGTTTCGGGTTACTGGGTCGGCGTCGACGGATCCTGGGTCTATCCGATCGTCGCCCTCGTGCCCATGCTGGTGTCGTGGGCGTTCGGTCCGGAGCTGTTCCCCAACACCTGGCTGAGCCTGGTGCTGGTGCTCGACCTCGCGGCCTTCGGTGTGCTCACCGGCTGGGGCGCCCGGCGCAACACCGCGGTCGCGTGGTGGTGGGTGGCGTTCCTCGTGGTTCTCGGCCCCATCGCGGTCGGGCGGATCGATTCGATCACCGTGCCACTGGCGATCGTCGGGGTTCTGCTCGTGGCGACCCGTCCGGCGGCAGCGACGGTGATCCTCACCGTAGCGACCTGGATCAAGGTCTGGCCCGCCGCACTGATCGCCGCGATCCTGATCGCCGTGAAGGCACGCCGACAGGTGGTGGTCGGAGCGGCGGTCACGAGTCTCGCGATCATCGCCGTCACTCTGTCGTTCGGGGCGGGTGCCAACGTGTTCAGCTTCGTGACCCAGCAGTCCGTGCGGGGGCTGCAGGTTGAGGCGCCGATCAGCACCATCTGGCTCTGGCAGGAGTTCGCCGGGGCGGCGAACACCTTCGTCTACTACGACCAGGGTCTCCTCACCTGGCAAGTACGCGGACCGGGCGTCGAGGCCGCGAGCGTGCTCATGAACCCGCTGATGATCCTGGTGGTGCTGGCCATCACGGTGCTCGCGGTGCTCGCCGCGCGCAACCGGGTCGCCGCCCAGGATCTGCTCCCGTCGCTCTCCCTCGCCTACGTCGTGGCGCTCATCGCGTTCAATAAGGTCGGCTCGCCGCAGTACATCACCTGGCTCGCTGTGCCCGTGATCCTCGGCCTCGCGACCAACGCCGTCGGCCGTGGCCGCCCGTTTCGCACCCCCGCAATGCTGGTGCTGGTAATTGCCGGGTTGACCCAGCTGATCTACCCGTACCTCTACGGGTACGTGCTCGGACTCCACCCGGTGATGCTCATCGTGTTGAGTGCCCGAAACCTTCTCTACTTCGTGCTGCTCGGCTGGGCTGTGGTGAGCCTGTGGCGTGCCTCCCGCGACGGCGGTCTCGTCGAGTCGCCTGCGGATCGATCCGGCGAATCCTGGCTGCCCGCGATCTGGCCATTCGGAGGAGAGCACACGGATCCCGACGATCGTGACAGGCTGGGCGAAGACGAATTGGCGCGCTGAGCGCCTGGCTGACCGGCGACCCCTGCGGCGGTCGACCATCAACGCCCCTGACTTGAGGAGATCCCATGCTCGTCGCTTTCTCGGTAGCCCCCAGCGGTGCGCCGGATGCGGATGACTCGGTGCACGACGCCGTCGCCGCGGCCGTGCGCATCGTGCGTGAGTCTGGCCTGCCGAACCACACCGACTCGATGTTCACGACGATCGAGGGCGACTGGGACGAGGTGTTCGACGTCGTCAAACGTGCGACGGAGGCCGTTGGGACCTTCGGCACCCGCGTGTCGCTCGTGCTGAAGGCCGACATCCGTCCTGGCCACACGGGGGAGCTCACCGGCAAAGTCGAGCGCCTCGAGAGGGCGATCGACGCAGCGGGCTGAGCACTGCATGCCCTGGTCGCCCTAAAGTAGAACCCGGGTCCGTCGTCGACGCGCCCGACGATGCTCGACGGTGAGTCTTCGCACTCCCTCGTATCTCGAATGGTCGCGCCGCCCTGTGAAAGCCCTCTCTCCCGCCCGCACCCGGCTCGCGCTGCTTGCTCTCGCCCTCGGTGGCTTCGGCATCGGATCGACCGAGTTCGTCGTGCTCGGCCTACTTCCCAACATCGCCCACGACCTTCTTCCGGCGCTCTACGCGCGCTCGCCAGAGGTCGCCAACGCCCAGGCCGGATGGCTCGCCTCGGCGTATGCGCTCGGTGTGGTCGTCGGCGCACCCACGATCGCCGCATTCGCCGCGCGCTTCCCCCGCAAGAAGCTGCTGCTCGTGCTCGCTGCTGCCTTCACTGTGGGAACGGTGCTCTCCGCGGTGCTGCCCACCTTCGGCCTCGTACTCGCGGCGCGCTTCCTGGCCGGGCTGCCCCACGGTGCCTACTTCGGCATCGCCTCCCTCGTCGCGGCGTCGCTGATGGGTCCGGGCAAGCGCGGAGCAGGCGTCGCCTACGTGTTGTCGGGGCTCACCATCGCCAATGTGATCGGGGTGCCCGCCATCACCTTCCTCGGCCAGCAGGCGGGATGGCGCGTAGCCTACTTCGCGGTCGCCGCCATCTTCGGCCTCACCTTCGTGGCCCTCGCCCTGCTGCTGCCCGACCAGCCCGGGGATGCGACGGCCACCATGAAGCGGGAGCTTAAGGCGTTCGGGAGATCGCAGGTCTGGCTCACCCTGCTCACCGGTGCGATCGGATTCGGCGGATTCTTCTGCGTCTACACGTTCATCTCGCCGATCTCTACCGACATCACGGGACTTTCTCCCATCTTCGTGCCGATCGTGCTCGTGGTCATCGGCCTCGGAATGACGCTCGGCAACATCGTCGGCGGCTGGGCTGCCGACAAGAGCGTCGTTCGAGCGATCTACTCCTTCTTCGGACTCTTCGTCCTGTCGCTCGCCGGTCTCGCCCTCACGGCACACACCGTGCCGGGGCTGTTCGTCTTCGTGTTCCTTGTCGGCGTCGCCGCGGCCGGGATCTCGCCGGCCATCCAGACACGGCTCATGGATGTGGCGGGGGACAGCCAGACACTCGCCGCGGCCGCCAACCACTCGGCCCTCAACATCGGAAACAGCCTCGGCGCCTACCTCGGGGGCCTCACGATCGCCGCCGGCCTCGGCTATCTGTCGCCGGTATGGGTCGGGCTCATGCTCTGCGCGCCCGGGCTCGCACTCGTCACCTGGAGCGTGCTGCTGCAGCGCCATCGTGGCGGATCGCTCGACAGCTCGCGCCGGACGCCTGCAGTGCCGCTCGGTGCGGAGTAGCCCGAGCGGGTTGGTCGGACTGGGGCAGCGCCTTCTCGTAGGTACGTGGTTCGTGGTTCGTGGTTCGTGTGCCGCTGATCCCTGTTCGCGGATCAGGATCCGTGGGCGACACGCCGGTGCAGGGAGTCGCGACACGCGGCATCCGCTCCGCAACTCCTGATCCGTGAACACGGGGAGCGTGTGGTTCCGGCGTATGCGAGCAGGCGGCGGGCTCGACGCCTACCGGCCAGGTCGCTAGACCTCAGCGGCCGCCGTCCTGTTCGCGGATCAGGATCCGTGGGCGACACGCCGGTGTGGGGAGCCGCGACGCGCGGCATCCGCTCCGTAACTCCTGATCCGCGAACACGGCACGGCCAGCGGGACGGGGCCCACGCGAACAGGGCAGGGCCAGCGGGACGGGGCCCGCACGAACAGGGCACGGCCAGCGGGACGGGGCCCGCGCAAACAGGGCCGGGCCGGCGGGACGGCCCACGCGAACACCGGCCGGTCCGAGGCAGCCACGGCAAGTCGCCCCCAGCAGGATGGGTCGGAGACGAACCGCTGGGTGGATCGCAGACTAGAAGCTGTTCGGCCCGTCGGTGGAGATGAGGATGCCATCCTGGATGGCGCGCTTGCGCAAGGCCACCTTCGTGCCGACGTCGATTCCGGCGACCCGGTACTTCTCGCGGATCCGCTTCAGGTAGCTCTTGGCGGTCTCCTCGGAGATTCCGAGTTGGAAGGCGACGGCCTTCACGGGCTCGCCGCCGCCGTAGAGGGCCATCACCCGTCGCTCCTGGGCGCTCAGCTTGGGCGCCCCACCGACGTCCCCGGCGTTCAGGGCGAGATCGAGTTCGGCCGAGACGAAGGAATCTCCCTTCGCCGCCGCACGGATCGCCTCGACGATCATCTCGGCGTCCTCGCTCTTCACCAGGTATCCCAGTGCGCCGGCCGCGAGGGCCTCCCGCACCACATTCGGCTCGGAGTAGGTGCTCATGAGCACCGTCTTCACTCCGGTGGTCTTGAGGGTCGAGATCTTGAGGGAGATTGGGATGTTGTCTTTGAGGTCGAGGTCGAGCAGCACGACATCGACCGGGAACTCGCGGTGGGTCAGCAGGTCGGGCCAGGTGGAGACCGCGGCGACCATGTTGATGTCCGATGCCGCGTTGCGGATCCACTCGGTGAGCGCACCGAGGAGCATCTTGTGGTCATCGACGAGTGCGAGGCGGATTCGATCGTCAGTGGGTGGAACAGGGCTGTCTGGCACGGGGGCTTTCCATTCTGTGGACGCGACTGGTTCGATGCTATTGGTCGGCGGGGTTCGTGACGATGCACTCGATCTCGACACGCAGGCTCGAGTTCTGGCTGGAGTCGAGGAACCGACCGACTTTGCCGATCGCATCCCAGGTGGCCGGATCCACCTTGTTCCGCGGCACCGCGGTGGTCGTGATCACCAGCGGAACGGTGATCGTCTTGGATCCGGGGTCGGGGATCGCGGTGACCGGGCCGATGGTGAGCTGGGCGGTGGGAGTCGCTTTGCTCTGGTCGCTCACGAGCAGCCAGACCGCGGCAAGGAGCCCGTCCCTCTGCTGCGGGGCGAGGAGGCCGGCGAGGCTGCCACGATCGGCGAGGGTCACGGACTTGCCCAACTGCTCGGACTCTGTGATCGCGTGGTACAGCCAGGTCTCGCGCCGTCCCTCGATGAGATGGAGCCGGAGTTCGGTGGCGAGGGAGGCCGCCGTCGAGGCGGTCTTGGGGGAGAGCGGGAGTTTGGTGCGACCGGTTGCCACGGATTCGAGCAGTTCCTCGGCGGCGAGGTCGAGCCGTGCGAGTTCTTCCGAGGCCAGCATCCCCACCGCGAACCGTGGCGCGGAGACGGTGCTCTGCACCAGCACGCGATCGAGCTCCAGCTGAACGATCCGCCGGAACCGCCGCACGATGTAGATGCCGAATACGACGGGCATCACCGCGACGGCCAGCAGCAGAATCTGTGCGGGGATGTTCGCGGGGGTCAGTTTCGTGGTGAGGACGATCGCGACCAGGAGCACGACCCCGAGGGTGGTGGCGGCGGCAAGGAGCTCGCGACTGCGGCGCAGGGTGAGGGCCGCGAGCAGACCGAATCCGGCGGATGCCGCGGCCGTGGCGTACCGACCGACATCGTGGAGCGTCCAGATGGCGATGAGGTCGAAGGCCACGACGCCGGCGAGCGCGAGAAGGAAGGTGCCGAACAGCCAGTCGGGCATCTGCTCGCCGCGGGTGGCGATGGTGGTGGCGACCCCGACGAGCGCGAGGGCGTAGACGGCCCAGGCTGCGGCCGCCGGGATGATGTTGGGATAGTCGCCCGCATGACTCACGAACATGCCGACGCCGTAGACGCCCTGGAGGGCGGCGAGCACACTGGCCCCGATGCCGAGATAGCCGGTGCCGAGACTCGCCCCCCGGGCGCTGGCCTGGCGCATGGCGCGACCGGCAGTCGAACCCGCGGGCACCCCGGCGCGGTTGCGTTTGCCGAGGATGACACCGAGCGTGTTCTCTTCCGGCCGGGCGTAATCGGTCACTTCGGCACCTCCAGCACGACGGTGGTGCCGGCGCCGGGGGAGGAGAACAGCCTGGCGTTGCCGCCGACGTCCTTGAGGCGAGCGACCACGGAGTCCTTGAAGCCGAGCCGTGCCTCATCGATGTCCGAGATGTTGAAGCCGACTCCCGCATCAGTCACCATGGCGCGCACCGTCGACTCGTCGTCGGTGATGGTCACATGGGCGTCGGTGACCCCGGCGTGCCGGCGCACGTTTTCCAGACATTCGGCCAGGGCGAGAAGGAAGGCGTCGAGCACTTCGCTCGGAAGCAGCACCTGTCCGGTGCCGTGCCAGCTGACCTCGAGTCCCATGCGGCCGAAACGCTGTTTCACCGACTCGAGCGTGGTGCCGAGCGCGGTCTCCTCGACCGGCTCAAGGTTGTAGACGCCGGACGACTGGGGCACGGGGGTCGCTCCGAGTCGCAGCTGGCGAAGGAGCCGGGCATCCTCTCCGGCCTGCTGCTGGAGGGCGGATGCGGCGACCCCCACTCCGGAATGGGCGAGAAGGGTGAGCGTGGCGAGCACGGTGTCGTGGAGCAACCGCGCCCCCTGGCGGCGCTGGGCCTCGGTCTCGCTTGCCTGGCGTTCCGCGCGGTGCGCACGCCCGATGCTGTAGATACGGCGCGCTGCCCGGGGGATGCTCGCCGAGAGCCAATAACCGAACACCGACGCGAGCACCCAGCCGACGATGATCTCGGCATCCTGCACCGACACGGACCCCGGGATCGCGAGTTCCGCGAGCACGACGGTCGCGACGAATCCGGCGACGAGCAGGATCATTCGGCCGACCCCGGAGCTGAGAACCACGGCGAACGAGGCGATCGCGCCAGCCGCCAGAGGCACGATGGCCGTGCCGAGTGACGGACTCGCCTGCGCTTCACCGGGGAGCTGCACCACCACGAGGATGCCGAGACCGGAGAGCATGCCGAGCACGATCCAGACCAGCGACTGGTTGACGCCGACCCGGTAGAGGCAGAAGGCGAGCAGCGCGAAGAGAGGGAGGGAGGAGAGAAGCGTCGTCAGGTGCAGCACTCCCGGCACCGAGAAACAGACAAGGGCCACAACCGTCGAGCCGAGGCCGATGAAACGGGCGGATCGCTGCAGAAGTCGATCACGCTCTTTGGCGACGAGTTCCACAGAGCAATAGTCACACACCGCCGCCGCTCATGGGGGCAGACCGGCCTGTCCGACACACCCTGGACAACCCGGTCTACTCCGGAGTCAGCCAGCCTTCGCGAATGCCATGGCGACGGAGGAGGATCTTGGTGCCGAGATCGATCCCGATGTCACGGTATTTGCGGCGTGCCCGCTTGATGTACGACTTGACGGTCTCCTCCGTGGTCCCCATGTCGCCGGCGACCTCGCGAATCGATCGCCCGGAGGCGTAGAGCATGATCGCTCGCAGTTCTTGGCGGCCGAGGCCGGGCTCGAGCGTCCTGCCGTCGCTGGACAGCGCGCCGGCGAGCGGCCCGTTCTCGTAGCGTTGGCCGGCGGCGGCGGAGTGGATGGCACGCACCAGTTCATCGGCCGATTCGGTCTTCGGCACGAAGCCGAGTGCTCCCGCCCGGATGGCGCCGTGGACCGACGACGGCTCCGCGTGGCGACTCATCACGATGGTGCTCGAGCCGGCAGCGCTGAGCGCCCTCACCTTCGCGCCGATCGACACGCTGTCATCGAGGTTCAGGTCGAGTACGACGACGTCGACGGGGAATTCGGAGTTCGCGAGAAGGCCCGCCCAACTCGATTCACCGATTGCCACCTGGATGCCGTGGCGATGCGCGTGGATGTGGGCGACGAGTCCGTCGACCACGAGTCGGTGATCGTCGACGATCGCGACACGTATGAGCGCAGACTTCTCTCGCTTGTTGACCACTTGCTCCGGCTTTCCCCCGTGATACCGGCCTGCTCGGGTGCTGGCACAGACCACTCTGTCCACCCAGCATACTCAAACTGACAGTCGCTCGTGTGCGGCCGGTTGCCCCCCGAACGGCCTCGATCAGGAGTCGAGCAGGCGCGCGAGTTCCGGGCCGACGAGGTCGTCCTCGATGAGAAAGCCGTCGTGTCCGAACTCCGAATGGATCACCACGGCGCGCCCGCCGTCGATATTGCCGGAGACCCCGCCGGCGATCGTCACCTGGTCGGCCACCGGGAAGAGCCGGTCGCTGTCGATGCCGATGACCAGGTTCCGGGCGGTGACTCGGGCGAGCGCCGCAGCCACTCCACCCCGGTCGCGCCCGATGTCGTGCGAGTTCATCGCCTGCACGAGTAGCACGTAACTGTTGGCGTCGAACCGCCTGGTGAACTTGTTGCCATGGAAGTCGAGGTAGCTCTCGACGGCGAATTTGCCCTCGGCGCCGAGCGGGCTGACACTGGACTGCCAACTGCGCTCGAATCGATCGTTGAGCTCGGTGGGGGAGCGGTAGTTGAGAAGGGCCATGCGCCGGGCGAGGGAGAGCCCGCGGTAGGGGCCGTCGCCATCCGCACTCTCGTAGTAGTCGCCATCGGCGAATCGCGGATCCATGTTGACCGCCTCGATCTGCACGGAGTTGAGCGCGATCTGGTCGGCACTGGAGATGGTGGGCGCGGCGATGACGGCCACCCGGTCGAGTCGGTCCGGATGCCCGATCGCCCATTCGAGGGCCTGCATTCCGCCCATGGAGCCGCCGAGCACAGCCGCCCAGCGGTCGATGCCGATGCCGTCGGAGAAGGCGACCTGGGCCGAGACCTGGTCACGGATCGTGAGGTAGGGGAATCGCGGCCCCCACTCTCGGCCGTCCGGGGCGAGGGACGCGGGGCCGGTGCTGCCCTGGCAGCCCCCGAGCATGTTCGGTGCGACGACGAACCAGCGATCGGTGTCGATGTACTTTCCCGGGCCGATGATCCCCGACCACCAGCCCGCCGTAGGATGCCCGGGGCCGGCCGCTCCGATCAGGTGGCTGTCGCCGGTGAGCGCGTGGAGCACGAGCACGGCGTTGCCCCGGTCGGCGTCGAGCTCGCCCCAGGTCTCGTAGGCGATGCGGCCGGAGGGGATGCTCCCGCCCCGCTCGAACTGCTGCGGGCCTATGGAGACGAAGAGGCGATCGCCGGGGTTGTCGCCCTCACGCCATGCCCCGGTCGCGGGTGGCTTGCCGATGATCGCCCGCGTGTTGGCTTCGGTCACGAAGCTCGATGGGACCGTGTCCTCGGAAGTCTGCCAATCCATGTCGAGACAAGTATCTCAAGGTTCGGTCGTCGAGTTCGTTTGTTACAGCGTCGCCCGACCGGCTCGGTCGCCGGCGCCCCACCGAGTGACACCCGCGCCCGGTTGTGCGGGCGCGGGTGTCACTGGCGGCGGCGGAGGTGTTGCCGCGACGGAGCTAGGCGCTCTGGGCGGCCTTGGTGACGGCACGGGCGGCGGCGAGGCCGGCCGTGAGGTCGGCGATGATGTCGTCGATGTTCTCGAGACCCACCGAGAGGCGTACAAGCCCCGGCGTCACACCGGAGGTGAGCTGCTGCTCGGGGGTGAGCTGCGAGTGCGTGGTCGACGCCGGGTGGATGATGAGGCTGCGGACATCCCCGATGTTGGCGAGATGGCTGAACAGCGTGACGCTGTCGACTAGGGCAGCTCCGGCATCCACTCCGCCTTTGAGCTCGAATGACAGCACGGCTCCGACACCCTTGGGAGCGTACTCGTTGGCCTTCGCGTACCAGGGGCTCGACGGGAGTCCCGAGTAGTTGACCGAGGCGACGTCCTCGTTGTTGTCGAGCCATTCGGCCACGGCCTGGGCGTTCTGCACGTGGCGCTCGATGCGCAGGCTCAGTGTCTCGATGCCCTGGATCAGCTGCCAGGCGCTCGCGGGGGCGATCGCCGATCCGAGGTCGCGCAGCAACTGCACGCGCGCCTTGATGATGTACGCAATGCCGTCGCCGAGCACGGTGGTGTAGCTCGCGCCGTGGTAGGACGGGTCAGGCTCGGTGAGTCCCGGGAACTTCTCGACGTTCTTCGACCACTCGAACTTGCCGCCGTCGACGATGATTCCGCCGATGACCGTGCCGTGTCCGCCGAGGAACTTGGTGGCGGAATGCACCACGATGTCGGCGCCGTGCTCGAACGGTCGGATCAGATACGGGGTAGCGATGGTGTTGTCCACGATGAGCGGCACGCCGTTCTCGTGGGCGACATCCGCCACCTTGCGGATGTCGAGGATGTTGATCTTCGGGTTTCCGATGGTCTCGGCGAAGAACAGCTTCGTGTTCGGGCGCACGGCGCGGGCCCACTCGGCGGCATCGTCCTGGTCTTCGACGAAGGTGGTCTCGATGCCGAGCTTCGCGAGCGTGTACTTGAACAGGTTGTAGGTGCCACCGTAGATGGACGACGACGACACGATGTGGTCGCCGGCCTCGGCGATGTTGAGCACGGCGATCGTCTCGGCGGCCTGGCCGGACGACACCAGGAGGGCGGCGGTGCCCCCCTCGAGCGCGGCGACCCGTTCTTCGACGACGTTCTGCGTCGGGTTCTGGATGCGCGTGTAGATATTGCCGAATTCGGCGAGCGCGAAGAGGTTCTTGGCGTGCTCCGCGCTGTTGAACACGTAGGACGTGGTCTGGTAGATCGGAGTCGCGCGAGCGTTCGTCACCGGGTCGGGTGCAGCTCCGGAATGGATCTGCTTGGTCTCGAACTTCCAGTCGGCCGCGTTGTCGCTCATGGGTGTCTCCTCAAAAGTGGAGCGAGCAGGGTAGTCACTCGCTGGAGCGAGCCTAAGCAGGCCGCCCTGAGCGATCAATGGGCGGTGAAACTTGGCGTAATAGAGATTGTCGACGCGAATTGACACATAAGACTACTTTTGCAAGAGTAGTCGCATGTCGTCCATCCGCCTCTTCGTACTCGGCTCCCTCGCCGACCGCGGCGCGATGCACGGCCACGGGCTGCGGCTCCTCGCGGAGCAGGAGCACATCGACGAGTGGACCGACTTCACCGTCGGGGCCGTCTACGGCGTACTCAAGCGTCTGGCCACCGAGGGACTCATCGAGGTGGTGCGCACCGAACGCGAGGGCAACTATCCCGAGCGGCAGGTGTACGACGTGACCGCGGCGGGAACTCTGGCGCTCGACGGTCTTCGTCGGGCGGGCCTCGAGGTCTTCGAACTGCATCCCGACTCCTTCGACCTCGCGCTCTCGCGCCTGGACCCCGACCGGCTCGACGAGCTGGAGGGAGTCATCCGCGCCCGCCTCGCCTCCCTCGAAGTGATGCTCGCGGAGAGCGCCGCCCATCATAAGCAGATCGACCAGTACCTCTGGAAATCCGAGCAGTGGGCGATGAGCCACAAGCTCTCCAAGCTCGAGGCCGAGATCACCTGGCACCACCGACTTCTCGGGGCGCTGCCCGAGATCATCTCTGACGAACGGGCCAAGCGGTCCGCGAAAGGACAGAAGTAATGACCGAGACATCCGAGGTTTCCGCCGGCCGTCCCTCCTGGGTCGCTCCGGAAGGGGTCACCGACCGGCGCGCCTGGGCTTCCCTCGCCGTGCTCCTGATCGGGCTGTTCATGTCGCTGCTCGACACCACGATCGTGAATGTCGCGCTGCCGACAATCCGCGACAGCATCAACGCGGATGAGGCGACGCTGGCCTGGATCATCTCCGGCTACGCCCTCGCCTTCGGGCTCGTGCTCATCCCGGCAGGTCGGATCGGGGACCGATTCGGCCACAAGTGGGTGTTCTTCACCGGTCTCGCCGTCTTCACGCTCGCTAGCCTGTTCGCCGGCCTCGCCCAGAATTCCACCGAGCTGATCGTGGCCAGGGTGATCCAGGGCGTCGGCGGAGGCATCTTCTTCCCGCCGGTGACGGCCTTCATCCAGCTGCTCTTCCCGCCGATGAAGCGGGGAAAGGCATTCGCCATCCTCGGCGCCGTGCTCGGCGTCTCCTCCGCCCTCGGTCCGGTGGTGGGCGGCCTGCTGATCCAGGCCCTCGGTGACGCGAGCGGTTGGCGCTATATCTTCTTCGTCAACCTGCCGATCGGGCTCATCGCGCTCGTGGCCGCGGCCATCGTGCTTCCGAAGGTCGTCGCGGGCGAGAAGGCCTCGATGGACTTCGTCGGCCTCGTACTGCTCGCCGGTGGTCTCGTCGCGATCCTCGTGCCGCTCATCCAGGGGCAGGATGAGGGATGGCCGCTCTGGACCTACCTCTCACTCGCGGGCGGCCTCGTACTCATCGTGCTGTTCGCTCTCTGGGAGCTGAGGCTGGCCCGCCGCGGGTCGTCGCCGCTGGTGCCTCCGCACCTCTTCTCCCACCCGGCATTCACCGGGGGCACGATCCTCGCACTGGTCTACTTCGCCGCGTTCACGAGCATCTTCTTCACCATCTCGCTGCTCTGGCAGGCGGGCCTCGGCCACACCGCCCTGGAGTCCGGCCTGGTGTCGATCCCCTTCGCCGTCGCCAACATCATCGGTGCTTCGCAGAGCGACCGGGTGGCGCAGAAGCTCGGCCGCAACGTGCTCGTGCTCGGCGCGGCCCTGGTGGCCATCGGACTCATCGCTCTCTGGATCATCTTCCTCACGGTGGAACCGACCGATCTCACCAACTGGATGCTGCTTGGCCCACTGGCGATCGCCGGTTTCGGAAACGGCTTCTTCATCGCTCCGAACGCGCGGTTCATCGTTGCGACGGTCGACCGCGCCGAGGCCGGGGCTGCCAGCGGCGTGATCGGCACGATGCAGCGCATCGGCAGTGCCATCGGTATCGCAGTCGTGTCGAGTGTGCTTTTTGGGGTGGCGAACCTTGCCGGGCTCAAGACCGAGGTCGCCGACAAGGTGACGAAGGCCATCCCCGAGGCGATGAAGAGCGGGGACTACGCGACTCCGGCGGCGGCGGCGAAGGCCCTCGGAGCCCAGATCTCGCAGTCCAGTCTCGCCACGCATTTCGGAGACGCGGCGACCGTGTCGATGCTGGTGAGCGCGATCTTCGCGATCGTCGCGCTCGCACTCGTGTTCATGCTCCCGAAGCGGGTCAACCTGCACTGATCCCGCTCAGCGGTCCCGGGTGGAGCCGGTCGGATCCCGTCTCGACGGTCCGGCCGGCTTCCTCTGTTTGCCGGTGTCGAGTTCGATGAACAGCCAGCGCGGCTTCGGCTCGATGATCGGCCGGAAGACGCGACGCACCAGCGGGCTCGCGAGGGCGATCGAGATGGCGATCCCGGCCAGGATCACCGCGACGAGCATCAGGTCGGGCGCCGGGTCGTTCTTGAGGATGCCGGTCTCTCGCAGCGGATAGAGGATGAAGCTGTGCAGCAGGTAGACGTACATCGTCGCCTGCCCGAATCCCGTGATCCAGGTTTCGGAGCGGGGGACCAGCACGAAGAACGCGGCACTGAGCAGCGCGGCGAGCAGCAGGAAGGCCAGCCTCACGAATCCGGCCCACCAGTCGCTCTGCCCCAGCCCGTCGTAGGAATCGTCGTAGAACAGCCAGTGCACGTCGATCGATTTCCAGAAGTCGATGAAGATCACGAGAACGGCAGCCCAGGCCACGAAGATCGCCATCGCGATTCCCCGGATCAGCCAGGTCTGCTTCTCGATCACGTGCCACTTCTCCACGAGCTTCCACTGGCGCAGCTGCCACCCGAGCACGAAGAAGGGGAGGATGCCGATGGCCCGAGACAGCGAGAAGGTGCTGTCCACGTTGCTGAAGTAGCCCACCCCGACCGAGAAGAGCACCGACCAGAGCAGCGGGTAGCGCAGCAGTACGAGGTAGGGAAGCACCAGACGGAAGACCCCGAGGGCGAGCAGGAACCACAGCGTCCAGTGCGGGGTCGTGGGGTTGAGGCTGGTCGAGCCTTCCACGAGAAACTGCACGACCGTCCAGATCGTCTGCATGATCACGTAGGGGAGCAGGATGTCGGTGATCACGCGCTTCATCTGCCGCGAGGTGGGCGGGGCGGCGTTGGAGAAATACCCGCTGATCATCGCGAAGGCCGGCATGTGGAAGGCGTAGATGAAGAGGTACACCACCAGGGCATGGTCATTGTCCGCGGTGAGCCGCTGAACACCGTGGCCGACGACGACGAGGGCGACGCAGGCGAAGCGCGCGTTATCCCAGAGCGGCACCCGCGGCTTCGGTGCGGCCGACTTCTGGGCGGGCCTCGCCTGCGCGGGTGGGGCGGTCGGGGCGCTCGTCATGCGATCACCATAGCCGCGC
This sequence comes from Lacisediminihabitans sp. FW035, assembly GCF_054880895.1. NCBI lineage: Bacteria > Bacillati > Actinomycetota > Actinomycetes > Micrococcales > Microbacteriaceae > Lacisediminihabitans > Lacisediminihabitans sp. FW035. Next base: position 2,558,170 of record NZ_CM142187.1, on the reverse strand, counting down.
TACGGTTGGAGAGGGCTAGACGAGGGAGAGCAGTGACGTCACGACGCGTGGTGGTAACCGGTGCGAGTTCGGGAATCGGGGCGGCCACGGTGCGCCTGTTCCGCTCGCACGGGTGGGAAGTGGTGGGCGTCGCCCGCCGCACGGATCGCCTCGAGGCGCTCGCCGCCGAGACCGGTGCCGACATCTTCACGGCCGACCTCACCGACCAGTCGCAGGTCGACGCGCTTCGGGACCATCTCGCCGCGCTCGGCCCGATCCACGCCCTCGTGAACAACGCGGGCGGCGCGTTCGGCATGGCCTCGGTGGAAGAGAGCGTCGCCGAGGACTGGGCCCGCATGTTCGACGTGAACGTGGTCGCGGTCAAGCGGGTGACCAGCGCCTTGTTGCCGCTGTTGCGAGCTGCCGCTGCCGAACCGGATGCCACAGGCGTGGCCCATGCGGACATCCTCACCGTCACCTCGATCGCCGGCCACATCGCCTATGAGGGCGGTGGCGGCTACAACGCCGCCAAGTTCGCGGCCCATGCCCTGGTAGCTGTGTTGCGACTGGAGCTCGCGGGAGAACCGATCCGCGTACTCGAAGTGGCGCCGGGCATGGTGAAGACCGACGAGTTCTCCCTCGTCCGTTTCGGGGGAGACAAGGCCCGGGCGGACGCCGTCTACGACAATGTGGCCAACCCGCTCCACGCCGAAGACATCGCCGAGGCGATCGTGCACGCGATCGAGCTTCCGGGTTTCGTCAACCTCGACCTCGTGACCATCAAGCCCGTTGCGCAGGCCGCCCCGCACAAGGTGATCCGGGGAGCGCTCGCCCCGAAGCTGTAGGTCGTGGGGTGCCGGCTACTCGTCCGAGACATCCGCGAACGCGAGTTTCGGCACGAAGAAGAGCAGCACCGCCGCGACCAGCGCGCCCACCCCGCAGATGATCCACACGGTGAGGTAGCCACTGAGGCTCGATGCCGTGCTGGTGGCGACGGTGAGCACGCCCATGGCGAGCACGATGCCGAAGATCGCCGAGGCGAAGGATCCGCCGATCGTCTTGGTGGTGTTGGTGAGCGCGGCAGCGATGCCGGTCTGGCCCCGGGGCGCCGCCGCGGCCGCCGCGGCAGGCATTGCGCCGACGAGGGCGCCGGATCCGATCCCGGCGATGAACATATTGACGAACACCTGCCAGGTCTCGAGGTGGAACGGCACGAACAGCAGGTAGCCGATCGCCACGAGGAAGGCGGCGATGATCAGCGCCACGCGCGGCGAGAACCAGCGTGACACCAGGGGGAACAGCAGGGCGCCGCCGATCATCGAGATGAGGTAGACGCCGATGAGGGTCGACCGGTCGCCGGAGTCGAGACCGAGCCCGTAGCCGTTGGCCGGGTCGGTGCCCGCATACGCGCTGAGCGGCGCCTGAGCCCCGAGCAGGCTGATGCCGATGAGTCCTGCGGTCAGCTGCACCGGCCACATATTGGGCTGCCGAAGCACCCGGAGGTCGATCGCCGGGTCGTCCTGCTTCAGTTCGTAGAGCCCGAAGGGCACGAAGACGAGCAGGCCGAGCACGATGAGGATGTAGACCCACCACGCCTCCAGGCCGTTGAGCCGAAGGAAGGTGAGGCCAGAGGTGATGAGCAGCAGGCCGATGGTCAGCATGCTGAACCCGACGACATCCAGCCTCCGGCCCGGAAGCGGGGTCGACTCCGGCACCCCGAACAACACGGCGAAGAAGACGAGGGTGACGGCGATCGCCGGGATGGCGAGCGTGAGGGGCACGTTCTCTCCGAACCATCCGAAGACCCGCCCGCCGAGTAACGCGCCGACGATCGCGCCGGCTTCGAGCGCCACGACGAGGAAGCCGGCCGCTCGCCGCGTCTGCGATGCGCCCCGGCCGGTGCGGCGGCCCCGGTCGAAGATGAGGGCTACCTCCAGCGGCAGCCACACCACGTAGAAACCCTGCAACGCCCAGGCGATGAGGAAGGTGGTGAAGTTGTCGGCGAAGACGAGGGCCCAGCTCGCGCCGGCCGTGAGCACTGTCGAGACCAGCAGGATGCGCTTGTGGCCGAACATGTCGCCGAGCTTCGCGAGGATCGGCACCACAAGCGCGGAGAGCAGCAGCTGGGCCGCCTCGAACCAGTTGAAGTCGGCGTCGCGGATGTGGAGGTACTTCACCAGGTCGCTGATCAACGGAACGTAGTAGCCCTGCAGGATGCCGCTGACGATCTCGACAAGGAACAGGTAGCCGATGAGGCCGAAGGTGATCGCCCCCGCCTTCGTGCGCACTGTTGTCATGAACGGATGCTACTTGTCCGGGTGCGCGCGCGCGGCGGAATCGCGTGCGGGCGCGCCCGGATCTTGATCGGTTCTCGCTGAAGTCGCGCAGCCGCTAGCGTGAAGGCATGACAATCGATGAGCAGGCCATCCCCGATCGCGAGGTCCTGGGCTGGGACCAGTTCGGCGACGCCAGCCGCGAGCTCGCGACACAGGTGCACGAGAGCGGCTTCGAGCCCGACATGGTCGTGGCGATCGCCCGCGGCGGCCTGCTGCTGGCGGGATCGGTGGCATATGCGCTCGACGTGAAGAGTTGCGGCGCCATCAACGTGGAGTTCTACACCGGTGTCGACCTCCGACTCGACGAGCCGGTGCTGCTCTCCCCGATGCTCGACACCCCCGCCGTCTCCGGTCAGCGGGTACTGCTCGTCGACGATGTCTCGGACTCCGGCCGCACCCTCGCAATGGTGCTCGCTCTGCTCCAGAAGGCGGGCGCGGATGTTCGCAGCCTCTGCCTCTACTCGAAGCCGAAGACCGTGCTCGAGCCCGACTTCGTCTGGCGCCAGACTTCGAAATGGATCGCTTTCCCGTGGTCGTCCCTGCCGCCGGTCACCGCCTGAGATGACCGTTCGACCCCTGTCCGAACTCGTCGATCCCGGCTGGGCGGATGCCCTCGCTCCCGTCGCCGGTGCGATCGCCGGGCTGGGCGACTTTCTGCGGGCGGAGACCACGGCGGGCCGCGGATACCTCCCGGCGGGGGAGAACGTACTGCGCGCCTTCACCCTCCCGCTCGCCGAGGTGCGGGTGCTCATCGTCGGCCAGGACCCGTATCCGACTCCGGGGCATCCGATCGGCCTCTCCTTCGCGGTGGACCGGGCGGTACGCCCGGTGCCGCGCAGCCTGCAGAACATCTACCGGGAGTTGCGCGACGACCTCGGGATCGAGCCTCCGCCGCACGGGGACCTCAGCGCCTGGTCCGAGCAGGGGGTGATGCTGCTCAATCGGGTGCTCACCGTGCAGCCGGGCAATTCGGGCTCGCACCGCCGCAAGGGCTGGGAGGCGGTCACGGCCACCGCTATCCACGCGCTCGCCGGGCGGGGCGGCCCGCTCGTCGCGATCCTCTGGGGCCGGGATGCGATCTCCCTCGAGTCGGCGCTCGCACCGGTTCCGGTGATCAAGTCGGTGCATCCGAGCCCCCTGTCGGCATCCGGCGGATTCTTCGGCTCGAAGCCGTTCAGCCGGGCGAACGCGTCCCTGATAGCGCAGGGTGCGGCTCCGATCGACTGGACGATCCCGGCGTAAGCTCGATCCATGCTCGAGGAGGAATACCAGGCGACCCATCGCCCGCGGGAGGCACAGCGAAACCTGCCGCCGCTCGAGGTGCCGTTCGAATACTCGATCCGTGATGCCCGTCTCGAGGACATGCCCGATGTGCGCGAGATCTACAACCACTACGTGGCCAATTCCACGGTGACCTTCGATGAGACCCCACTCACCCTGCGGGCGACCCGATCGAAGTTCCAGCACCTGCAGAAACTCGGGATGCCCTACCTCGTGGCCGAGAGCCCGAGCCAGCAGATCCTCGGCTACGCCTACGTGTACCCGTGGAAGGAGAAAGCGGCCTACCGCTACACCGTGGAGAACTCGATCTACCTTCGCGCCGCCTCAACCGGCAAGGGGCTCGGCAAAGTGCTGATGGGGGAGCTGATCACACGGTCGAAGGAGGCCGGCCTCAAAGAGATCATCGCCGTTATCGCCGACAAGGGCGCCGAGGCGTCAATCAAGATGCATCAGGACTTCGGCTTCAAGGAGATCGGGCGCATGGGCAAAGTGGGCTTCAAGTTCGAGCGCTGGCTCGGCACCGTGCTGATGCAGAAGTCGCTCAAGTAGAGCCTTCGGCAGACCGCAGGATGTCGCGGAGCGCGGTTTCCACCTCGGACGCCGACTCCGGCTCTCCCCGCCAGAGCATCCGCAATATGAGCCCGTCGATCGCGAGGGCGACCACCCGCGCCAGCCGTGGATTGGGCACGAACGGGTCGATCGCCTCCTCGAGTGCGCGATACCAGAGGTCGGCGGCCTCGCGGAGCCCGTCGCGCCGCATGGCAAGGAACAGCAACTCGTACTGTGCGATGGCGGATGCCCGGGAGCCGTAGACCCACTCGCGGAGCACCGCCGCGGCATCCGCGAGGGATCCGCTCTCCAGGTGCGCGAACAGCGCGACCTGCTGGCGGGTGACCCGCAACAGCGCACTCACGAGCAGGTCGTCGATACTGGCGAAGTAGTAGGTCGCCGCCGCAAGCGGTACGCCGGCTTCGGCGGCTACGGCACGATGCGTTACCGCGCCGGGACCGCCCTTCTCGAGCACCCGGATCACGGCATCCTGCAGGGCAGCACGGCGCGCCTCGCCCTTGGCGGTCGTGGCCACGGTGTCAGTGCTTCCCGCCGAGCTCGAGCATGGTGACGCCGCCGATCACCAGCACCATCCCGGCGATCTGCACGAGGGTGAGCGGCTCCTTGAAGAACAACCAGCTGATCACGACCACCAGCACTACTCCCACGCCGGCCCAGATCGCGTAGGCGATGCCGAGCGGCACGCCTTTGGTGAGTGACTGGGAGAGCATGGCGAAGGCCGCGACGTAGCCGAGGGTGACGATCGCGTAGGGCACGATCTTGTTCGCGCCGTCGCCGGTGGCGAATTTGAGGGCGGTCGTGGCGATCACTTCGGCCACGATCGCCCCGGCGAGGAAGAGATATCCCATTCTGTGCTCCTAAGATTGGTACAAATGTACCAGAAATGGCGAGCCCGCGCATCGCGAGTGCCGTCTTCGTCACGCACGGGCGCTACAGTCGGGGGATGCCCGAAGCCCCCCGCAGCCGCCCGGCGAACTCCGTGGTGCTCCACACTCTGCGCGGGCACATTCGTGCGCGGCCGGCGGCGGTGTTTGCGGCCCTCGATGCGCGCTTCCGGCCGAGCGGCACCTCAGACAGCCTGTACCTCGCCGATCCGGCCGCGTTCCTTATCGTTGCGCAGGGCGGGTGGTGGTACCGCGGCGAGTACCGCGTGGTGCCGGACGAGCAGGGATCGCACGTGGAGCACGTGATGCTGAACGTGGCTCAGACCGCCCGTTCGCTCGGGCGTTTCACCGGCCGCCGGGTCGTGGCGGATGCTCCCGCGGCGTTCGAGACGCTGCTGCGGCAGCTGCGCTTGGAGCTTGAATAGGCACCGCCGTGAATAGCGCGCTCAGCCCTTCGCGCGCTGTCCCTTGGTGCAGGTCGCCTGCGCGGCAGTCTGGCCGGTCGCACTGCTCGGAAGGGCGACCCCCGGCGCGCTCGTCGCAGACCCGCTCGCGGGCGGGGAGCCCCCGGGGTTCGGTGCCGTCGTCGCCGTGGGATCGGTGGTCGTACCGTCGCCGGTCTTGCCGGTGAGCGTCACCGGCTGGTCGTTCTTCAGCGCGGTGAACAGGATGCCGGCTGCGCTCCGGATCGGCAGCACCCCGTTCTGTCCCGCTGCCGAACCAAAGCTGCCGGGATACTGCACGAAGACGATGTCTTCGAAGTTGATGTCTTTCACCGCAAGAGCCATGCTCACGAGCGTCGTGGGGTTGGTGAGCGAATTGGTGAGCTGCATGTTGCCGACGACGGCTTTCGCGAGCTCATAGTCCTTGATCGGATTGCCCAGCGTCTCCGGTGTCTTGATCTTGCGCACCAGTGCTGAGAGGAAGAGCTGCTGGTTGCTGATGCGGGCGAGGTCGGTGCCGCCGTCGATGCCGTACCGCACGCGCAGGAACTGCACGGCCTGCTGGCCGACCAGGGTCTGCTGGCCGGCATCCAGGTCGAAGTGGATCTGCTCGTCGTGGATCGCCTTGGCGATGCAGACCGTGACCCCTCCGACGGCGTTCGAGAGACCCACGACCCCCTGGAACTCGGTGAGCGCGGCGAATGGGATGGTGAGCCCGGTGAGATTCTCGACGGTCTTGACGATGCACGGCAGGCCGCCGTAGGTGAGGGCTACGTTGATCTTGTTGGTCTGGGCGGGAAAATTGCCGCCCTTGGGGTTCGGGCACGACGCGATCGGCACGATGAGGTCGCGGGGGAAGCTCACGACGGTCGCGTTGGTGTGGTCGGCGGAGACGTGAAGCAGCATCGTCACGTCGTTGAGGTGCTCTCCGCGCTTTCCGTAGGTGCCGACGTCCCCTCCGCCACTGTCGCTCGCGGCCACGAGCACATTGAGGCCCCCCTCGAACGAGCCGATGTCCGGTGGCGGGCCTTTGGTCTCGCCGATGAGCTCCACCCCGGGTTTCACGCTCTTGGCGACGTCGTAGACCGCGAATCCGGCGACGGCGCCGGCGCTCACGAGCACGACAGCGAGGGTGGCAGCAACGAAACCCAGGACGGTGAGGACCGGGCGGGAGTGGGGCAGCCGGCCGTGGCGGGCGACGGGCGGCATGCGGGGGCTGGGCATAGCACCCGACCCTAGCCGACGACCTAGGCTCGGAGAGTGTTCGAACTCCATCACCTCAGCGCCCAGGAGCAGTGGGACTGGTTGCAGCGCGGCGAGATCACTCCGCTCGAGCTCACCCGGCACTACCTCGACCGTATCGAGCGTCTCGACGCAGGGCTCGGCGCCTTCGTCACCGTGACAGCGGATGCGGCGCTCGCGAGGGCGGCTTCCCTCGCCGACACCGTGCCCAAGACCGCCCCGCTGTGGGGACTGCCCGTCGGCGACAAAGACCTGGTGAACCGGGCGGGCGTGCGCACCGGCTACGGCTCCCGTCTCATGGACGGCTTCGTGCCCGACCGGTCCGACGCCCTCGTCGAGGTGTTGGATGCGGCGGGAGCGGTGAGCCTCGGAAAGACCAGTGCCCCGGAGTTCGGCCTCCCCTCCTACACCGAGAGCCTCGTCGCCCCGCCCGCCCGCACGCCGTGGGATACGGTGCTCGGCGCCGGGGGATCCAGCGGGGGAGCAGCGGTCGCCGTCGCCGCGGGCCTCGTGCCGTTCGCGCCAGGCTCGGACGGTGGGGGCTCCGTGCGCACCCCGGCCGCCGCGTGCGGCCTGGTCGGGCTCAAGCCGTCGCGGGGTCTCGTGCCGAGCGGCACCGGACTCACCTCCCTCGGTGGCCTCGCCGTGCCTGGTCCGCTCGCCCGGTCCGTGGCGGATGCCGCGATGCTGCTCGACGCGCTGGTGGAGGGTGGGGAGTACCCGTTCACTGTGCGCGCCCCGCGCTGGGATGGGGGCGCGCTGCTCAACGCGGCGGTTCGCGGAGAGGGCCGGTTCCAGCTCGGCGTGATGACGACCTCGCCCTGGGATGACGCGTACGACATCGAGATCGCCCCCGAAGCATCCGCTGCCCTCGCGCTCGCCCTTTCCGAGCTCGACGCGGTGGGTCACGGCATCGAGGAGTTCGCACTCGAGCCCGACGATTCATACGCGCCGAACTTCCGCACCATCTGGCAGGCGGGCGCCGCGGGCATCCCGGCGGAGGGCGAGCAACTCGACCTTCTCGAACCGCTCACGAAGTGGCTCGTGCTGCGAGGACGGCAGGTGTCGGCCCGGGAGCTGTCGAGTGCGCTCGGTGCTCTCGTCGAGTTCGAGCGATCGATCATCCGCCAGTTTCGGCGGTTCGATGCGGTCGTCACCCCGGCGCTCGCGATGACGCCGCGTCCGGTGGGGTGGTACGACGCGGAGGACGCCGAGCGCAACTTCGCCCAGCAGGTGCAGTACACGCCGTTCACGTCGTTCGCGAACGTGACCGGTCTTCCGGCCATCACGCTGCCGGTCGCGCAGACCGCGGAGGGGCTACCCATGGGAGTGCAGCTGGTCGGGCGCCCGGGCGGAGAGCACGTGCTGTTGGCGATCGGGGCACAGCTCGAGCGTCGGTTGCAGTGGCAGCGGCGGCATCCGCCCCAGTGGTGACGGATGCGCCGCGACACCGGTCAGGCGGACTGCGCGTTTCTTGCCCGGGACCCGCGACTTCCCTATCGTTGGCGCATCACGGAGAACCCAGCCGGCGCACCCAGAGGGCCCGATCCGGCACAGATCGCCAGAGAGCAGCTCGAGGCGGGGCATCCGGGGACAGGCAACGACCATGAGAGTTTCACTTCGTACTGCCGCCGCCGCGGCGCTGGCGGTCACCGCCGTCATCCTCGGCGCCGGTCTGGCCCACTCCGCACAGGCGGCGACGGTGGCCCTTCCGCCGGTCAACGGCCAGTTCGACTACCAGATCGGTGGCTCCTACACGCCGTCGTCATCCGTGTCGATCGTCGACCGCGACCGCGGTGCGAGCCCGGTGACCGGCAAGTACAACATCTGTTACGTCAACGCGTTCCAGACCCAACCCGATGAGGCCTCGTTCTGGACCTCGAACCACAGCAACCTGCTCGTGAAGCGTGCCAACGGCACCAACCTGACGGATCCGGACTGGCCGGGCGAGTTCATCCTCGACACCTCGACCGCCGCGAAGCGCTCGAGCATCGCGACGATCGTCAACGGCTGGATAGACGGCTGCAAGACGAAGGGGTTCCAGGCCGTCGAGCCGGACAACCTCGACTCGTGGACGCGGTCGTTGAACAAGCTGACCAAGGCGAACAACGTGGCCTATGCGACGCTGCTCGCCACCCATGCCCATTCCATCGGTCTTGCCATCGCACAGAAGAACACGTCAGAGCTCGGGTCGACGGGCAAGACGTCCATCGGCTTCGATTTCGCGATCGCCGAGGAATGCCAGGTCTACTCCGAGTGCGGAAGCTACACGGGTCCGTACGGCAACAACGTCATCGAGATCGAGTACACGGACAATGCCCGCAGCGCCTACACGAAGGCCTGCGCGACGCAGGGTAAATCCATCTCGGTGATCCTGCGCGACCGCGACGTTGTGGCGAAGGGGCAGTCGGCCTACCGCTACGAGTACTGCTAGCGCGCGATTCCCGTGGGCGCCCCGCGACGGGTGCCAAGGGGCATCCGGGCGATGGTCCGGGATCAGGCGAAGAGCTCCAGGTCGGTCTCGAGCAACGCGTACCTCCATCGGCCAGGGGAGAACGCGTAGACCGGCTTGTAGAGGTCGTCGTTCGGGTCGGTGAACTGCTCTCCGCCGCCGGGAAGGGGGGAGGCGATCCAGCCGAGCTCGACGAGCGCCGCCTTCTCCACGGCCGCCTGGGCGTCGGTGATCGGTGAGGAGGCCAAGTCGTACACCACATCGGAATTCGGATGCCCCCATTCGCAGGCGATACCGCCCAGCTCGATGAAGCGGTAGAGGTCGCTTCCCGGCGCGCGCATCCGTTTCGTGAACTCGGGCACGAACTCGTTGGGGGCCGTGGTGAGACGGGTGAGTGCTGCAGGGGTGACGATGTTCTCGCAGGTGTCGGCCGGGCGCGCGGCAGGCGTCATGCTCGCAGAATTCGTCGGCCAGGGGGTCGGCGGGGTCGTGCGTGCGGGGCGGGTGTTGCCGTTCGTGGTGCAGCCCGCGACCAGCAACACACCGACGACGAGGAGCGAGACTCGAGCGAGTGGAAGCATTTCTTCACCCTATTGGGCCGCGATTCGAGACAAGGTCACATTATGGGAACGGCGGCCCGGCGCGAAAGGTGCTCAGGACGGCAGCCCGACCATCGTGGCACTCCGCTCCCACAGCTGCCGACAGAGCTCGGCGTCGGAGGCGGCCTTCCGCTGCCGACCGTCCGGCTTGAGCCCGTCGAAGTAAGTGCCGCTCGGTGGCACGATGTCCCGGTCGGCGGCGAGGTGGATGAGAGGGGCGGCGCCCTGTTCCGGGCTGATTCCGAGGGACCCGCGACTGACGAACTGCCCCAGTTTGAGCAGGGCGGAGTCGGCTCCGAAACCGGTCGCGACGAAACCCGGGTGGAAGGAGAACGCGTCGACCCCGGTCCCGGCCGTGCGCCGAGCGAGCTCTCGGATGAACATGATCGTCTCGAGCTTGCTCGTGCCGTAGGGCAGCCAGCCGCCGGCATAGGCACGGCTCTTCCAGTCGAGGTCGTCGAGGTCAAGCCGCGAGAACATGTTGGCGCCGCTCGCCGTGGAGATCACCCGGCCCGCGCTCTGGGTGAGCCGCTCGAGCAGCAGGTTCGTGAGCAGGAAGGGCGCCAGGTGGTTGTGCTGGAAGGTGCGCTCGTGGCCATCGGCCGATTCACCGCGGGCGCTCACGAGCCCTCCCGCATTGTTAGCAAGCACATCGATGCGCGGATAGCTCGCCAGCAGTTCCTCGGAGAGAGCGCGCACCGCGGCGAGACTGTCGAAATCCGCGATGAAGGGGAACCCGCCGACCTGATCGGCGACGGCCCGCGTGCGTGCGGGGTTGCGGCCGACCACGGCGACCGTTGCGCCGCGGGTCGTGAGTGCGATCGCGGCGGCCCGACCGAGCCCCGAACTCGCTCCGGTGATGACGATGACCCGTCCGCTCAATTCTGCGCTGGCTCCGCTCATCGGTAGCCCCCTTTCTCTAGTCCTGCTTCTACTTCGAACCGGTTGAGTTCTGCGACGGGTCCCGCGGCGACATAGAGCGGGATGAAGGAGAGACCGTAGTGCTTCCACTGGGCGCGGTGCACCGCCTCGTGCTGCAGGACCGCCGGTGAATCGTTGTCGGCGGTGAGGTAGACCGCCCCGATCGTGGTGCCGCCGCGACCGAAGGCCCAGCGCGGGCAGTGCCGCGCGACGATAAGGCCACCCCTCCGTCGGAGCCGGCCCCGACTGAGGATGCCGCCCCACGCCAATCCGGAGAGGCTCGCGAACCAATAGCCCGGGCGCGCGATCACGGGGCTCAGCATCACGGGGCGTAAGCCGGGCATCGCCCGGCCCACTCTGACCACGACGATCATGGCGCGCTGCAGCGCGGTGGTCGTGGTGGGCATGTGTAGTTTCTACACCGTCTCACCCAGCGGTCGCGCGGCCAACGCCCCTACAGTGTCACTATGACGGGCACACCGAACCGGGTCGCGCTCGTGTCGATGCATACGTCTCCCGCAGCGCTCGCCGGCAGTGGGGACTCCGGCGGCATGAACGTCTCGCTCCTGGCCACTGCCACCGAGCTGGCGCTGAGGGGCGTCGAGGTGGACCTCATCACCCGGGCGACCGGGGATGCCGCGGTCACTGCGCTCGCCGAGGGAGTGGAACTCCACGAGCTCGCGGCCGGCCCGCGCGGAATCCTCCCCAAGGAGCACCTCGGGGAGGTAGCCGATGAGTTCGGCGAAGCCGTCGCGCAGCTCACCGGGCGCCAGGCGGCGCGCTACGACGTCATCCACGCCCATTACTGGCTGAGCGGACTCGCCACCCTTCCGGTCGCCCTGGAACTCGGACTGCCGTTCGTGCAGAGCTTCCACACCCTCGCCGCGATGAAGAACGCTGCCCTTGCCCCGGGGCAGGAGCCGGAGCCCGAGAGACGGCTGCGCACCGAGATGTATCTCGCCAACCAGGCGAGCGCGGTCGTCGCCGGTTCGTCCGCCGAAGTGACGAGCCTCATCGACGACGTGCGGGCGCCTGCCGATCGGGTCTGGGTCATCCCCCCGGGAGTGGATGTAAACCTCTTCACCCCGGCGCGCGCGGGTGCCGCGGATGCCCGCGTCCGAAGCGAGCTCGGGATCGCTCTCGGGCGCCCGATCATCGCGATCGTCGGACGCGTGCAGCCCCTCAAGGACCAGGAGCTCGCGATCCGGGTGCTCGCCGAACTCCATGGGCTGCGGGGGGCGGCGCCGGTACTTGTCGTGGCGGGGGAGGCGACTCCGGGAGAGGACGGCTACGCGTCCTCGCTCCACTCGATCGCCGCCGAACTCGGGGTGCTCGCTGAGGTACGCTTCGCCGGTGCGCTCTCGCGGGAGCGACTCGCCGACCTTCTCGCCATCGCCACGGTGACCCTCGTGCCGTCGCACTCGGAGACCTTCGGCCTTGTGGCACTCGAGTCGGCCGCCAGCGGCACTCCGGTGATCGCTTTCCGCGGCGGAGGGCTGGTGGAGTCGGTCTCGGCCGGGGTATCGGGCCTCCTGGTCGACTCCCGGGATCCCCGGGCGTGGGCGCAGGCCACCGTGTCGCTGCTCGACGACGGCGCCGGGCTGCAACGGTTGTCCGGATTCGCCCGGCACTACGCCGAGGGGTTCACCTGGGCGGCGACGGCGACCGCGCTCATCGGGGTCTACGCGAGCCTCGGCTGAGCGCGCACGACCGGTGCCCGCTCAGGGGCGACCGTAGGTCTCGAGGAGCCGCAACCAGATCTCGTTCAAAGTGGGGTAGGCGGGCACCGCGTGCCACAGGCGATCGAGCGGGACCTCGCCGACGATAGCGGTCGTGGCGGCGTGCAGCAGCTCCGAGACATCCTGCCCCACGAAGGTGACGCCGAGGATGACCTTGCGCTTCTCGTCGACCACCATTCGCGCCTGACCCTCGTAGTCATCGGCCTGCACCGACGCGCCGGCGACCCAGCCGAGGTTGTAGTCGACGACGCGGATGTCGTACCCGGCCTTCTCGGCCGCCGCGGCCGTGAGACCCACCGAGGCGACCTCGGGGTCGCTGAAGGTCACCTGCGGCACCATCTCGTGGTCGGCCGTCGCCGCGTGTTTTCCGAATCGATTGTCGTGCACCCCGGTGCCGAGGGCGCGCGCTGCGATCACGTCGCCGGCTGCCCGCGCCTGGTATTTGCCCTGGTGGGTGAGCAGAGCGCGGTGGTTCACGTCCCCGCAGGCGTAGAGCCAGTCGAAGCCCTTGACCAGCATCGTGTCGTCGACGTCGAGCCAGTCGCCCGGGGTGAGGCCGATGGTCTCGAAACCGATGTCCCCGGTGCGGGGAACCCGCCCGATGGCGACCAGCACCTCGTCGGCCACGACGCTGGAGCCGTCGTCCAGCTGGAGGGTCACTCCGGTGTCGTCACGGCTGACCGAGGTGGTTTCCACGCCGCGAAGCACCGTCACCCCGAATTTCTCGAGCGACGCCGTCACGAGCTCACCCGCGAACGGCTCCTGGGTGCCGAGAAGCCCGGTCCGGGCGATGATCGTGACCTGGGTGCCGAAACTCTGGTACGCGGTTGCCATCTCGACGCCGACGACGCCGCCGCCGATGATCGCCAGCCGTTTCGGCGCCACTTCCGCACTCGTCGCGTCCCGGCTGGTCCAGGGCGAGACACCCGCGAGCCCGGGGATGTCGGGCAGCAGGGGATCCGATCCCACACTCACCGCGACCGCGTGCCGCGCCGTGTAGACGGTGCCATCGACGGTGACCTGCTTCTCGCCCGTGAGACGGGCGTGGCCGCGGACGAGGGCGATGCCTGCCCCCTCGACCCATTTCACCTGGCCGGCGTCGTCCCAGTTGCTCGTGAGCCCGTCGCGGCGGGCGAAGGTGGCGGCGACGTCCAGCTCCCCGGTCAGGGCCTCGCGTGCCCCGCCGACCGCCTTTGCGGCCCGCAGCACGATGCCGCTGCGCAGCAGTGCCTTCGAGGGCATGCACGCCCAGTACGAGCACTCGCCGCCTACCAGTTCGCTCTCGATGAGCAGTGCGGTGAGCCCGTCCTGTACCGCACGGTCGGCGATGTTCTCGCCGACGGCGCCTGCGCCGAGCACGATGAGGTCGTAGGTGGTGGCGATCATGTTGTGCACTCCAAGCGATCGGGTGGTTTTGTCAGGCGGATCCGAGCCAGGCGGCCACTTCGGCCGCATGGTTCTGGGGATCGTCTACCGGGAAGAAGACCTTCTCGATGGTCGACCCGTTCGCGATGATCGTCAAGCGCCTGTAGAAAGTCTGCCCGTCGGCCTCGAAGGTCGGCAGATCGAGCGCTTCGGCGAGCAGAAGCCCGGGATCGGCCAGCATCGCGAAGGGGAGGCGGAGCCGCTCGACGGCCTCGGACTGGTAGTCGGAATCCTGGCTGGACACCCCGAACACCCTGGTGGCTCCCGCCGCGCGGAGCTCCGCGAAGCGATCGCGGAACGAGCAGGCCTCCGGCGTGCAGCCGCGCGCGCCAGGGATCACATCCCAGCCGGCCGGAGAATCGACGCCGGGTCGACCGGTACGCGGGTACAGGTAGAGGACGGTCCGCCCGCTGAGCGCCGCGAGATCGACGTTCGACCCGAAGGTGGCGCGCAGGGTCACGGAGGGGAGGCGGGTGAGCTCCCTCACCGGCCGACGAATTCCGCCGTCGTGCGTGTGACGAACGCCGTCATGCCGATGGCGGCATCCTCGCTCTGCACCAGCCGCACGAGTTCGGGCTGGAGTGCGGCTGCGGCCGCTGCATCCCCCTCGCGGATCGCCAGTCGCGCGTTGGCGAGGGCAGCCTGTACGGCGAGCGGAGCCTGGGCGGCGATGCGGTGCGCAAGCTCCCGACCGCGGTCGTACTGGGTGCCGTCCGGCACGACCTCCTGGACGAGGCCGATACGGTGCGCCTCCGCCGCGTCGAATAGGTCGCCGGTGAGGATCCAGCGCATCGCGTTTCCCCAGCCGACCGCGCGAGGGAAGCGGAAGGTGGCGCCTCCGAACGGCAGGATGCCCCGGGCGACCTCGATCTGCCCGAAACGCGTCGATGCGGCAGCGACCGCGATGTCGCTCGCGAGCATGAGCTCGATGCCGAGGGTGAGGCAGGTGCCCTGCACCGCCATCACGACCGGCTTGCTGAGCTGGGGCCCGGTGACCTGCCAGGGGTCTAGGCCCCCGTCGGGCACGGCGTCTAGGCCGTCCGCTCCGATCCTCGGGGCGACGTCGGCGAGGTCGAGGCCTCCGGTGAAGTGGTCGCCGTGCGCGAAGACGAATCCGGCTCGAAGCTCCGGATCCCGCTCGAGCTCCCCGTAGGCGAGAGCAAGCTCCTGGAGCAACGCGAAGTCTGCGGCGTTGCGCTTGTCCGGCCGGTTGAAGCCGATGAGCAGCACGTGTCCGTCGCGTTCGACCGTGATTCGGGGGGATGTCTCGGCAGTGGTGTCGGTCAACGCTGGCCTTTCGAGTGCCTGGGCGGCTGCAATCGAGCCGTGCGTCAATGCTAGGCGCTGGTGATGCCGGCGATCCCAGCCTGCTGCTCCCTTCCCCCTTCCGTTTTTGCGATCAGCTCCCGGTCTGCACACGGTGGTGGTCGCAAAAACGAGGGGTGGATGCCGCGGGTGGGGCCCGGGTCAGCCGGCGAGCGCCCCGATGATGCGCAGGATGGTGCCGAGATCGTCGGCCGCGCCATCCGGGGAGGCAGGGGCGAACTCGGTGACCGCGGCTCCGGCGAGGGGCAACGCGGCCTTGGCCGCGGCGATCACTGCAAGGAGGGACGCGAGAGTCACGCCGAACGGCTCGGGATAGCCGGTCGAGCCGAACTCGGCGGGGTCGAGCACGTCGAGGTCCACGTGCACGTACACCGAGGTGGCGCCGCTCGTGGCAAGGGCGGCGGTCAGCGAATCGGGAGTGAGCTCATCCGGTGCGAGCGTGCGGATGCCAGCAGTCTCGATATACGCGAGCTCGGCGTCGTCGAGAGCCCGCGTGCCCGCGAGGATGACGCGCCCGGCGGGAAGGGCGTTCGCCACAAGGGACGGTGGACCGTCGCCGAGGAGGGTGCGAAGCACCATCCCGTGGAAGGCGCGCGATGGCGATTCCTCCGGTGTGTTCAGGTCGGCGTGGGCATCGATCCAGACGAGGGCCATGTCATCGTTGTGCGCGGCCGCGTGCTGCACGGAGGCGAGGTCCGCCCCGCAGTCCCCACCGATGGTTATCGTGAGGCCGGGGATGGACTCGAGCGCCGCGGACTGAGCCTCGCGCACCTGGCGGAGCGCGCTCAGCCGCAGCACGTCACTGCCCTCGTCCGTGCCGGCCTCCGACGGCACCTCCACCGAGCGGGTGGCCGAGACGGGCAGGTCGCCCCGGATCGCCTCAGCCCCCTCTGCGAGCCTCATCGCCCGGGACGAGCCCGAGCCTTGCCATTGGGGGACAACGAGAAAAGTGGCGGCCACCTGTCAAGTATGGCCGCCACCGCGGGGTTGTGTGCCGGTCAGGCGGCTCAGACGACTCGCGTGCCCTCCGCGAGCTTCGCTGTGATCTCGGCGACATCGCCCTTTGCGCCGTAAGCGGCCCGGTCGCGATCGACGCGCCAGCTCTCGGAGAGCGGCCCGACGTTCACGGTGTCGAAGCCGAATTCGTCATAGAGCTTTGTCACGAAGGCCGCGGCGTCCTCGAAGTCCGATGCGGTCACGAGCGCCCGACGCCCGGGATCCCCGGCGGGTAGGGAGTCCTCGGTGATGAGCGGGGCCTGGATGGCGTTGAACGCCTTCGCGACGCGCGAGGTGGGCAGGTGCTTCTGCAGCATCCCGGACACGGTGTCCGTGCCCTCGTCGAGTTCGGCGATGTGACCGTCGCGCTCGAAATAGTAGTTGTTGGTGTCGATCACGATCTTGCCGGCGAGAGGCTCGACCGGTACGTCGCGGAAGGCCTTGAACGGCACGGTCACGACGGCGACGTCCGCTGCCTCGGCAGCCTGCACCGCGGTGCCGGCCGTCGCCTTGGGGCCGAGCTCCGCGACGAGGTCCGCGAGGGTCTCCGGTCCGCGTGAGTTGCTGATCACGACGTCGTATCCGGTCTCGACCGCCTTGCGCGCGATCTGGCTGCCGATGTTTCCTGCTCCGATGATTCCGATAGTTGTCATGCGACAAGTAACGGTGATCGTACGGAAATTGTTCCCGATGGATCCGCTCCGGGCGATTGTTCTCTCGCGTAAGGTCTGTGCCCGCGCGACGAGGACCACAGCTGAAGAAAGGGAACAATCCGCCCGAAACGGAGACGACCTACTGCTCGATAGCCGACGGGGTGGGGGTACCGGCCTTCAGCGCGGCGAGACGCGCATCGAGCTCGACGGAATCGTCCGAGGCATCCAGCTGCTCGAACTGCGCATCGAGACTCGAGGCGGCGAGTTCCTGGCGCCCGAGGACGGTCGCCTCCTGGCGGCGGATCTTGTCTTCGAACCGGCTGATCTCACTCGTGGGATCGGTGAGGTCGATCGATTTGACCGCATCCTGCACCTGCGTCTGGGCCTCGACGGTCTTCGAGCGGGCGATGAGCTCGTCGCGCTTCGACGACAGCTGGCTGAGCTTGGTGCGCATAGCGTCGAGACCGCGCTTCAGCTGGTCGACCACTGCAGTCTGCGAGGCGATGGTCGGCTCGGCATCCTTGGCCTCCTTCTCGGAGGCCATCTGGCGACCGAGAGCCACCTTCGCGAGGTTGTCGAACTTGTCGGCATCCGCCGCGTTGCCTGCGGCGCGCAGTTCGTCGCCCTTCTTGCTCGCCGCCAGTGCCTTGCGGCCCCAGTCGGCGGCATTGTCGATGTCTTCGGCGTGGTCCTGCTCGAGCAGGCGGAGGTTGCCGATGGTCTGCGCCACCGCACTCTCGGCTTCGGAGATGCTGCTCGTGTAATCCCGCACCATCTGGTCCAGCATCATCTTCGGGTCTTCGGCCGAGTCGAGGAGCGCGTTGATATTCGCCTTCGCCATCTGCGCGATGCGACCGAGAATTGACTGTTTTGCCATTGTGTTTCCCTTCGTTGTGTCACTGTGAAATACGGATGTCGCGAAAAACTGCCTGCCTCGTTGTGGCGGAACCACTAGAAACGCCCTCCGCTGGAGCGTCCGCCACCGCCACCGCCGCCGAACGAGCCGCCGGAATTGCGGGAACTTCCACCGAACCCGCCGCCGCCGAACCCGCCCCCACCGAAACCGCCGCCGCCGAACATTCCGCCGCCGTTTCCGCGTCCGCCGCCGCTCAGCATGCCGCCGATGAGGCCCCCGAGGATGGCGCCGCCGAGTCCGCTGCCGAAGCTGCCGCCCTGGCCACCGCCGGATCCTCCCATGCCGGCCGAATCGACGTCGTTCTGGGCGAGGGAGAGGGCCTGGGCGGCGAGGGATTGCGCGGCGGTCGCCTCTGCCAGCGCCGTGACGGGGTCGGTGGGCGCGAGTCCGACGGCGGTTTCGAGGTGACGGATGGCTTCGGACACCCGGGTGCGGGCGGTGCTTCCGACCCCGCCGCGGCGGGTGGTGATGAAGTCGTTCGCCGCCGAGATCTGGCTGGATGCCGCGCTCATCGCGGTCGACAGCTGCGCCGTTGCCGACCGCAGCTTCTGCTGCTCATCGCGCACGGTGTCGAGCACGCGGTCGAGCGCGGCATTCGCCGTGCTGAGCGAGGCGAGGCTCGCCAGCGGATCGGCCGGGCCGCCGCCCGTCGTCGCCGCAGTCAGCGCGGCCTGCGCCGCAGCGGCTTCGGTGGCGAGAGCGCCAGATGTGGCGGTGGGGAGCGCGCGGGCAGTCGCGAGGTCCTGCTTGGTATCGGCGACGGCTGCGGCGAGTTTGCTCCGCGCATCCGCGAGCCCCGCGGCCAGGGTGTCGATCGAGTCGAGCAGCTGGGTGGTCTGGCCGATGCTGGCCTGAGCCGCACGCACGTTGATCGCCGCGACACCGGGATCGCCGCTCGCGATCGCGGCCCGGGCGGTCGAGCCGGCCGTGCCGACGAACTCCAGCAGGGTGTCGACCTGATCGGGGTTGCCGGCGATCGCGGAGAGCGCCGCCGGGGAGTACGTCGCCGTCAGGCTCTCGAGGGTGGCGCGCGCGGACGCGAGTCTCGACTTCACTGCTTCGGCATCCGTCACAACGGACGCGAGGGCCTGCGGCGCGTTCTGTTCCAGCTTTCGCAGGTCGTCGAAGGCGTCCGCCTGGGCATCGAGTTCCGTATCGGCGGCCTCGCAGAGCTCGATGATGCGCGTGGTCATCGCGCGCTTCTCCGCTGGAGTCTCCGGCACCGAATCGTCCAGCTTCTGGCGCAGCGTGAAGGCCTCGGCCACCTGCGACTTCGCTGTGGAGAGGGTCGCGCTGAAGGGGGTCGTGACCTCCGACCCGAACTGCGCGACGGCGAATCCGAGCTCTTGTTCGCTGGTCTTCAGCGAGTCGTCGAGCTGCACGAGAAGGCTGCCGGCTCTCTGGTCGAGCTGCTCTTGGGTCGGACCAGAGGGGGTCGGACGGGAGGGCGAGGCCGTGCCGCCGATGCCGCGCCGGCGTCGTGAGCGTACGAAGAACACGATCCCGAGCACGATGAGAGCAAGCAGGACTAGCACGACTACGACCGGTAGCGAAGAGCCACCGCCGGATGCCGCGGGGGTGCCGGGCACGGGCGTCTCCGCCCCGCCCCCGGTGTTGCCGCTGCTGACACCGGCGTAGCCGTCAGCCGCGGCGACGGCCGCCCCGACCCAGTCGCTCTTCTTCAGCGCCGGGACGATGTCATCGGTCTCCACCGGGTCTGTGATGGACGCATCGGGTGCGGACGCGCCGTAGTAGATCGAATAGTTGCGATCCACCGTCGCTACCGCGAGGAGGATGTCGTTGTCGCCGAGCCCGTTCTTCTTCGCGACGCTCGAGGCCCACGCGGTCTTGTCGGAGACTCCGGTGAAACTGTCGACGTAGACCACGAATAGCTGGAGCTTGGTTGCGGAATAGAGGGCATCCGTCGCCGCCGTGATCTCCGATGCCCGTGAGCCGACGGCATTCACGGTATCGACGACGTAGGCGCCGCCGAGATCGACCGGGGATTGGGCTTGGGCGGTCGCCGGTACCGCGACCACCGCAAGAAGGGCAAGCGCCAGCGCGGCGACGAGCCGAGACAATCGAGCCATGACGGTGACGCGAATGACAAGCTCCTTCGACCGGGGGGCTCACCCCGGGAGGACCAAGGGCAGGCGCCTGCGATTCTACTGAATCACCCTCAGCGAGTGGAGGGTGGCTACCGCAAGTTCACCTCGGAGACGGGCCCCGCCACGAGGTCTGTGCTGAGAAACGAGCCATCCGAGTTTTCGCGGCTGAGGTCGATGGCGGCCGAGACCTGGTAGTCACCGGCGGCGACATGGGGCAGGTCATCCCGGAAACTGTCGGCAGTGTCGTCTTCGATCGCGCAGGTCACCGGCTGGAATGAGGCCTGGTAGGTCAGCGAAGCCCCGGGTGCAAGGTCCACGAGCGCGGCCATCGCGATCATCGCCCCATTGCTGTGCCAGAGCACGGTGCCGTCCTTCGAGAGGGTGATGGCGGGCGTGGCCGCCGTGGTTCCCACGATGTGCTCGGAGCCCGTGTTCGTGAGGGTCACCGTGCCCGAGACCCGCTCGGCCGAGGCATCCGCGGTGGGAAAGCTCGTGCTGAGCACTAGCCCGTCCGGGTTCGGGGCGACATCGGCGAGAGTGCCTCCACACAGGTTGATCTTCTCCGCAGGCGCGCGTTTCTGCCCACCGTCGGTGGCCAGGCCGCCGCTCGATGACGTGTCGCCTTTGGTCTCCGGCGCCGCAGCGGTGGAAGCTGCCCCGGTGGTGAACGAGGGGCCGAGGCCGCGGATGCCGGTGAACCCGGCGACACCGATGCCAGCCACGGCGAGCGTCGTGGCACCGCCGACCGCCACCTGCTGAGCGACGCGGCGCCGGGAGCTCCGTCGCAGCACCCGGGAGAGGTCGACCGTGCCGAGCGCGGGGCCGGCCTCGCCGAACATGCGCTTGAGGTCAGATTCTGTGGACATGGATCGCTCCCTGTGGGTCGGTGGTCGGTGAGTTCGGCGATGACGGTTCTTCGGTGAGAGCGACGGCCATCTTGGCGAGACCGTCGCTGAGGTAGCGTTTGACGGCTCCGGAGGAGATCCCGAGCCACTCCGCGATGTCGTCGACCTTGAGGTCCTCGTAGTAGCGCAGCACGATGCAGGCACGCTCTCGCGGCGTGAGTTTCGCAAGCTCCGCCGTGAGGTCGAGTCGACTGTCGGTGGCTGGCGCGCTGGATTCCTGGGCGTCCGGCACGGCCGTCAGATGCGCGATGCGACGCCAGCGCGAGGTGTGACGGCCACCATCGAGCCAGGTGTTGAGGATGGCACGGCGCACGTAGGCCTCCGCGCTGACGACGGTGAACCCGTTGCGCAGTCGGCCGAAGGTCTTGACCAGCGCGTCCTGCACGAGGTCGGCGGCGTCGTCCGCATCGCCGCTGATCAGCCACGCGTAGCGCGTGAGCGCATCGCCGCGCTCTGCGACGAGCGTCGCGACGACTGATTGCCAGCCGCCATAGGCGGTCTGGTCTTGTGGTGCGGCTGCGGCCATCCGGTTCCCCTCGCGCGTCTGGAATGAACGCGTCTTCGTGTAGAAGAGTGTCTACCTTCTGAGACGCACGAGGGGGCCGAAACGTTGGGTCGAGCCTGCAGATCAGTTTTCGATGGACAACTTGAGGCGACGGCGGATGTCGGTGAGCTGGGTCGTGAGGCTAGGCGGCAGCCGATCGCCGAAGGTCGCGAAGAACTGCTCGGTCGCGTCGAGCTCGGCGAACCAGGCCTCCGGATCGACCTCGAAGAGCTGGCTGAGGTCGCTGCGGGTCACGTCGAGCCCGTCGAGATTGAGGCCGCCGTCGACCGGCTTCCAGCCGAGCGGGGTGTCGAGCGCCGGGGCCCGGCCGTCGACGCGCTCGAGGATCCACTCGAGCACCCGGGAGTTCTCGGCGAAGCCGGGCCAGAGGAACGAGCCGTCAGCCCCCTTACGGAACCAGTTGACCGAGAAGATCTTCGGCGCCTTCGCTCCGAGCTTCTGGCCGATCTCGAGCCAGTGCGACCAGTGGTCCGCCATGTTGTAGCCGCAGAACGGCATCATGGCGAAGGGATCGCGGCGCAACTCACCGACGGTGCCCTCGGCCGCTGCGGTGCGCTCAGATGAGACGGTGGCTCCGACGAACACGCCGTGCTCCCAGGTGCGGGCCTCGGTCACCAGCGGCACATTCTTGGCGCGCCGACCTCCGAAGATGATCGCGTCGATGACGACTCCCTCCGGGTCGTCCCAGTCGTCGGCGATCGCGGGGCACTGGGCTGCTGCGACCGTGAAGCGGGAGTTGGGATGGGCGGCGGGGGACCCGGATGCCGGGCTCCAGGCATTGCCCTGCCAGTCGAGCAGGTTCGCGGGGGCCTTGTCGCTCAACCCTTCCCACCACACATCGCCGTCGTCGCGTAACGCGACGTTGGTGAAGATGGTGTTGCCCCAGAGGGTGTCGATGGCGGTCGCGTTGGTGGAGGGACCGGTGCCTGGAGCCACGCCGAAGAATCCGGCTTCGGGGTTGATCGCCCGGAGGCGACCGTCGGCACCGGGACGCAGCCACGCGATGTCGTCTCCGATCGTCTCGACCTTCCAGCCGGGGATCGACGGCCGCAGCATCGCGAGGTTGGTCTTGCCGCACGCGGAAGGGAAGGCGGCGACCACGTGGAAGGCTTTGCCGCGCGGGTTCGTCACCTTGAGGATGAGCATGTGCTCCGCCAGCCAGCCTTCGTCGCGGGCCTGCACCGACGCGATGCGCAGCGCGAAGGACTTCTTGGCGAGGAGCGCGTTGCCCCCGTAGGCCGATCCGAACGACCAGATCTCGCGGGTCTCGGGGAAGTGGGAGATGTATTTCGTCTTGTTGCACGGCCACGGCACGTCCTTCGCCCCGTCGACGAGGGGCGCACCGACGCTGTGCACGGCGGGCACCCACTCGGTGTCCGGGCCGATGAGGGCCAGGGCATCCGCTCCCATGCGCGTCATGATGCGGGTGCTGACCACGACGTAGGGGGAGTCGGTGACCTGCACGCCGAGTTTGGCAAGCGGGCTGCCGAGCGGGCCCATGGAGAAGGGCACGACGTACAGGGTGCGACCACGCATGCTGCCGGCGAACAGGCCCGAGAGCGTCGCGCGCATCTCGGCGGGTTCGCGCCAGTTGTTGGTGGGGCCGGCGGCATCCTCTGATTCGGAGCAGATGAAGGTGCGGGCCTCGACGCGGGCGACATCGCTCGGATCGCTGCGAGCAAGGAAACTGTTGGGGCGGTGCTCGGCGTTGAGGCGCACCAGCGTGCCGGAGTCGACCATCAGGTGGGTGAGGCGGTCGTTCTCGGCGAGGGACCCATCGCACCACTCGACGGCGTCCGGGGTAGTGAGCGCGGCGATCGAGGCCACCCACTCGACGACGCGGGAGTCGGCGTTCAGCGGGGCCGCGCCCGCAGTGACAGGTGCGGGAGAACTGGTGGTCGGTCGGGCTGAGGTGATGGTCATGTCTCGTCCGTTTCATCTGGATCAGGCGGGAGGCTGAGGAAGGGGTGTCGAGCCGCGCGGGCCGCAAATTCCGGCCTTGAATAAAGATTGCGCGCCTTTCTGCGTCATTTCCCAACATCCAGCTGGTAAGAATGGACAATCTTTCACTAGTGTCAATTGCATGACCGATCTCGCGACGCTGGGCCAGCGCATCCGCCACTTCCGCAACGAGGCCGGGCTCACTCTCGACCAGCTCGGTGAGCGCGTCGGCATCGCCGGCAGCCAACTCTCACTGATGGAGAACGGGCGACGGGAGCCGCGCCTGTCGTTGCTGCAGGGAATCGCGGGCACCGTCGGCATCGCGGTGTCGGAACTGCTCGACGATGCTCCGCCGACGCCGCGGGCAGCCCTGGAGATCGAACTGGACCGGATGCAGAAGGCGGCGGTGTACCAGGGACTCGGCCTGCCGGCCATCCGTCCGTCCCGCACGATGCCGGAGGAGACTCTCGAATCGCTCGTCGGCCTGCACCGGGAACTTGCGCGTCGGGCACGAGAGGCGATCGCGACGCCCGAGGAAGCCCGGCGCGCCAACACCGAACTGCGCCAGTACATGCGCACCAAAGACAACTACATGCCGGAGATCGAGGACCTGGCCGAAGAAGCGGTGCGCGGCGTGGGGTACGTCGGCGGCGCACTCACCCACCGGGCGGTGAACCTGATGGCGAAGAAGCTCGGCTTCGAACTCATCTTCGTCAATGACCTTCCCCATTCGACACGGTCGGTGACCGATCTCGAGAACGGGCGCATCTACCTGCCGCCCGCGTCCATCCCGGGCGGCCACGGCCTCCGCTCGATGGCACTACAGGCGCTCGCGCACCGGCTGCTCGAGCACCATGAGCCGGAGAGTTACGCGGAATTCCTGCGACAGAGGCTGGAGATCAACTATTTCGCGGCGGCCTGCCTCATGCCGCTCACGCAGTCCGTGGAGTTCCTCAACCGGGCGAAGTCGGAGCGCAATCTCGCTGTCGAGGACTTCCGCGACGCCTTCGGAGTCACCCACGAAGCGGCGGCGCTCCGCTTCACCAACCTCGCGACCTCGCACCTCGGGATGCCCGTGCACTTCCTCCGGGTCGGCGAGGACGGTGCTCTCTACAAGGGCTACGAGAACGACGGGTTGCAACTGCCGACGGATGTCACCGGCTCGACCGAAGGCCAGCTGGTGTGTCGGCACTGGAGTGCACGCACCGCGTTCTGGCGGCCGAACCGCACGAACGAGTTCTACCAGTACACCGACACCCCCACCGGGACCTACTGGTGTTCGACCCAGACCGGCACCTCGAGCAACGAGGAGTTCTCGATCACCTTCGGGGTCCCCTTCGCCGATGCCAAGTGGTTCCGCGGGCGTGACACGACCAACCGGGTCGCCTCCCGCTGCCCGGATGCGAACTGCTGCCGGCGGCCGACCACCGAGCTGTCGAAGCGCTGGGCTCACAAGGCGTGGCCGAGCGCGAAGCTGCACGCCCACATCCTTGCTCCGCTGCCCTCGGGAACCTTCCCCGGTGTGGACGACACCGAGCTCTACGCCTTCCTCGAGGCGCACTCGGGGGAGTAGGCACGACCGGAGGAGACCGCGGTCGCGGCCGCGGCACCGGCGGCTCGCAGCCAGCGCACCGGATCGGCCATGGCAGCCTCGGCCGAGCCTGCGAGATCGGCGAGCCCGGAGGCCCACAGCGGCGCGCCGTCCGAGCCGAGCGGCGGCACGGCAAGCTGCCCCGCGATCACGGCGACCGGTACCCCGTGCCCGCCCGCGAGCGCGATGAGTGTGCCGACGAGCTTCCCGGTGCCGGATGTCGCGTCGAAGCGTCCCTCGCCGGTGATGAGCAGATCGGCGGTGGCAATGGCGTCCGGCACCCCGGTGAGGGCGCACAGGTAGTCGGCTCCCGGTTCGATTCGCGCGCCCCAGGCCGCCGCGAATCCACAGGCCGCACCGCCGGCCGCGCCGGTGCCGGGCAGGGAGGGGTCGGCACCGAGCAGTCCAGAGAAATGGGCGAGGCCGGCGTCGAGCAGTGCGACCTCCGCGGGCGACGCTCCCTTCTGCGGGCCGAACACCGCGGCGGCGCCGGCGGGTCCGAGCAGGGGGGCCGAGACATCCGTCAGCAGAGTGACACCGCCAGGCGGCGGGGCGAGGAGCCCGGAGCGGTCGAGCGACCCGAGGGCAGCGAGGGATCCTCCGCCCGTGGTGAGAGAACCTTCCGCGCGCAGGCCGAGGGCGGCGAGGGCGCCGGCCGCGCCATCCGTCGAGGCCGAGCCGCCAAGCCCGATGACGAGACGGGAGGCGCCGGAGGCGAGGGCGAGACGGATCACCTCTCCGAGCCCGACCGTCGACGCGCCGAGGGGATCGAGACGGCCCATCAGCGGTATCCCCGCCATCTGGGCGAGTTCGACCACGGCCGTGCCATCAGGCAGCGCGAGCCAGCTTCCGGGGGTCGGCCGCCCGTCGGGACCGGTGACAGGACCGGCGTCGCGCCGAACCGCGCCGGGCACGGAGGCCTCGACGGCGTCGAGGGTGCCCTCGCCACCATCGGCCTGCGGGATGAGCGTGAGTGAATCGCCGTGGCGCACCGAGGCCCAGCCCTCAGCGATCGCCCGCGCCACCTCGAGGGCGCCGAGGGAGCCCTTGAACGAGTCGGGGGCGATGACGATTGTGGAGGGAGGGATGCTCGAAGTCACGCCCCGATGCTAATCGGTGCGCTCCCGCGTCGCTCTCGCGTCACTCGGCGAGCTGGCCGTCCAGCGTCGCGAAGGCCGCCGACAGGGCGGATCGCGCCGACTCCGTGACGGTCGGGTCCGCCCCGGCCGCCTCGAGCGTGAGTAGGGCCGCGCCGACGATAGGGCGATCACGCACGAGGGTGATGCCGGCTCGCGGGCTGCGTCGTCCGAGCTTCTCTTCGATGGAGGCGAGGAACCTCGGGCTGGCGGCGGCGAGCACACCGCCGCCGAGCACCACGGGAAGCGCGGTATCACTGAGGTGCAGCCGGTCGATGGCGGCTCCGGCGAGCGCGACGATCTCCTCGGCCTGCCGATCTATCAGCTCCGTAGCGACGGAGTCTCCTGATTCCGCGGCGGCGAACACCACCGGGGACAGGGTCGCAAGCGCCGAGAAACCGAGGCGTCCGAAGTGCAGCGCCTCGGTGACCGCGGCGACGTGGGGGAGTGAGAAATGGGCGGGAACGAGTTCGGTGAAGGCCGTGGGACGGCCGCGGCCGTCCACGGCGCGCGCGGCGTGCCAGAGCGCCTGCTCGCCGAGCTGGTAGCCGCCTCCCCAGTCGCCGGAGATCGCGCCGAGGGCGGCAAAACGAGCGGTGTCGCCGTCGTGCCGCACCCCGACGCAGTTGATTCCGGTGCCGCAGACGACGGCGACCGCGTCGGGCGCCACGGTGCCGGTTCGAAGCAGCGCGAACATGTCGTTGTCGACGAGGGATGCCCCGGCCGAGGCCCACGGACGGTGCGCGACAGCCTCGCGGAAGGTCTCGATCTCGATCTCGAGGTCGAGGCCGGAGAGGAATACGCCGCTCGCGAGAAGGGGAAGGGCGGCGCTCCCGACGAGCTCCGTCACCAGAGAGTCGACCACCTCGACCGCACGCTCGATGCCCTGGGTCTGGGGGTTGGTCGCGGGCCCACGACGATGGGCGAGGAGGCGCCCGTCGAGGCTCACGGCCACGGCATCCGTCTTCGATCCTCCGCCGTCCACGGCCACGATCATGCCCGTGGGAGCCGAGCCGCTCGCGCTCATCGGGCCCACGCGAGATGCGGACTGTTCTCGGCGATGAGCAGGTCGGTCAGTTTCTCGGCACGGTCGAACTGGCGCACGAGCGGATGGGCGACCATCGCCCGGAGCACGCGGTCGCGGCCGCCGTACAGGGCGGCATCGAGGGCGAGCCGTTCGTAGCCCGCGACGTCCGCGATGAGGCCGGCGAGGTCATCCGGAAGCGGGGCGATCGGGAGGGCCGTGAGCCCTGCGACGCCAATCGTCGCCGGCACTTCGATCACGTGGTCGTCGGGCAGGAAGGGCAGCGCTCCGTCGTTGCGGATGTTCACCACCTGCACGTCGCGCCGGTCCGAGACCAGGGACGCGATGAGGTCTACCGCGGCCTCGGAGTAGTACGCCCCACCCCGTTTCTCGAGGATTGCCGGCTTGGTGTCCACGTGCGGGTCGGCGTAGAGCCGAAGCAGCTCGGCTTCGACCTCCATCACGGCCTGGGCGCGGGTGGGCGAGCCGAGCTGTTCGCGCAGCACCTGGTCGTGGCTGTAGAAGTACCGCAGGTAGTACGAGGGCACCGATCCGAGAAGCGAGAGCAGCTCCGGCGCCAGTTCGACCTCTTCCGCGAGGTCACCGAGGCGGGAGGCGAGCAGCTCCGGCAGGGCATCGCGCCCGTCGACGGTGACCCCGCGCTCCCACGTGAGGTGGTTGAGACCGACGTGGTCGAGCTGCACATCCCGGAAGTCCACGTCGAGCATCGCGGCGAACCGGCGCTGGAATCCGATGGCCACGTTGCAGAGCCCGACGGCCCGATGCCCGGCGCCGACGAGGGCGCGGGTGACGATGCCGACCGGATTGGTGAAGTCGATGATCCAGGCATCCGGCTTCGCGTGAGCGCGAACCTGCTCCGCGATCTCGAGCACGACGGGCACCGTGCGCAGTGCCTTGGCGAACCCTCCCGGCCCGGTGGTCTCCTGGCCGATGACCCCGGCCTCGTGCGGCCAGGTCTCGTCCCCGTGACGGGCGGCCTGGCCGCCGATTCGCAGTTGCAGCAGCACGACATCGGCATCCTGCACCCCGGCGACGACATCCGAGGTCGCGTGGATGATGCCCGGATGCCCCGCGCGGGCGAACATGCGCCGCGATACCCCGGAGACGAGTTCCAGTCGGTGGGCGTCCGGATCCACCAACCACAGTTCCTCGATCGGCAGCACCTCCCGGAGGCGCGCGAATCCGTCGATGAGTTCGGGCGTGTAGGTGGAGCCGCCGCCGATGACAGTGAGTTTCATACCGTGTTCCTTAGCCTTTGACGCCGGTGAGCGTGATGCCCTCGACGAAGATCTTTTGTGCGAAGAAGAAGATGACGACCACCGGCACCATCACGAGGATGGTCATGGTCATCGTGATGCTCCAGTCGGTGCCGTGCACGCTGCGGAAGCTCGCCAGCCCGTAGGCCACCGGCCAGGCCGCGGAGTTTTCCGAGGTGTAGAGCAGTGGTCCGTAGTAGTCGTTCCACGAGTTGAAGAACATGAAGAGCCCGGCCGCGGCGATTCCCGGGCGCGCCATCGGGATGATCACCCGCAGCAGCACGGCCCATTCGCTGCAACCGTCGATGCGCGCGGCATCCGCGTACTCCTTCGGGATCGTCAGGAAGAACTGGCGCAGCAGGAAGATCGAGAACGCGTCCCCGAGCAGGTTCGGCAGGATGAGGGGCCAGAGGGTTCCGGTGAGATGCAGTTGCGACCACATCACGTAGATCGGGATCGCGGTCACCTGGGGCGGTAACAGCATCGCCACGATGATGCAGAGGAAGAGCGCACCGGATCCGCGGAATCGGATGCGCGCGAGCGCGTACGCGGCCGGAACCGAGGAGACCAGCATGAATGCCGTCGCGAGCACGGCGTACAGTGCCGAATTGCCGAACCACTGCACGAGCGGCACCGTCTGGAACACGCGCAGGTAGTTCTCCCAGTGCCAGGTGGTGGGGATGAGCGACGCGGTGAGCGCCTGCTTGTCCGACATCAGCGAGGTCAGGAAGACGAACGCGATCGGGGCAATGAACAGCACGCCGATGGCGACGAGGATGGCGTGCTCGCCGATCCAGCCGAGTACCCGGCGGCGGGCGCGGGGTACGGTGACGACAGTCATGACGCCTCCTCCGGGGTGAACGCCCTCACTCGGCGCAGCAGAACGAGCAGCACGACGCTCGCGACCACGAACAGCACCACGGCCAGCGCGGAGGCGTAGCCGAGCTGGTAATTGCTGAAGCCGCGCACGTAGAGCCACTCCGTGTAGGTGAGCAGCGAGTTGTCGGGATAGCCGATGGTGGCCCCGCCACCTTCGCCGACAGTCGCCCGGCCGGAGGCGACGCTCGACGCGACCGCCGCCTCGGTGAAGTACTGAAGGGCCGCAATGACCCCGGTGACCACGGAGAACACCAGCACCGGCACGATCGCGGGGAGGGTCACGTACCAGCCTTTCTGCCAACTCTTCGCGCCATCCAGCGAGGCCGCCTCGTAGAGCTCCTGCGGCACGTCGAGAAGAGAAGCGAGGAAGATGATCATCACGTCGCCCATCACCCACACGCCGAGAAGCAGCAGCGAGGGTTTGGACCACGCCGGATCGTTGAACCAGAGCGGGCCGTGGATACCGATGGCCTTGAGGATCAGGTTGACCGGCCCGGTGCCCGGGTTGAACAGGAACACGAAAGCCACGACGGCGGCCACCGGTGGCACCAGCGCGGGCAGGTAGAACAGGGTGCGCCAGAAACCGGATGCCCGTTTCGCCCGCACAAGGAGCCAGGCCACCCCGAGGGCGGTCAGGATGCGTACCGGCACCAGGATCCCCACGAACCAGAGCGTGTTCCCGGCCGCCTGCCACACATTCGGGTCCTGGGTGAACAGATAGATGTAGTTGCGCAGGCCTATCCACTGCGGCGGCGACACCAGGTCGAAGCGCGTGAACGAGTAATACACGGAGGCGATGAGCGGGTACACGAAGAAGATGAGCAGCCCGAGGATGGCGGGCGCCAGCATCCCGAGCACGGCCCAGCGGCGCGGGCGCCGGCGTTGGAGCACAGAGCCCGCCGTGGTGGTGGCCGTCACGCTACGGTCCGGTGGTCAGGGCGATGGAGGCGTCGATATCCTTGTCGACCTTGGCGAGCCCCGCGGCCAGGCCAGTGCCCGATCCCGACTGGTACTTGTGCCAGTAGTCCTCGAACGATTGCTGGTAGCCGGCACCGACGGGGCTCGGGGGAGTCGTGCCTGAGTTCTTGTTCGCCACGATGTCGAGGAAGGTCTGGAATTGCGGGGTGACCTCGAGGTCGGGGGAGGAGAGGGCGGCCGTCGTCGTCGGCACGTTCTTGAGGCCGTTGGAGAGCTTCACGATCGCCCCGGTGTCGGTGGTGAGGTACTTGAGCAGCGCCCAGGCGGCTTCGGGGTTCTTCGCGCCCTTGGAGATGCCGGCGATGTTACCGGTGATGTAGCCGCCGCCGTAGAGGTCGGTGTGGTCATCCGCGGTCGGCATCGGCGCCGTGCCGTAGTCCAGGTCTGGAGTCTGGTCGTCGATGAACGCCGTGCGGTACTCGCCGTCGAGGTTCATGGCCACCTGGCCGGTCTGGAACGCGTTGTCGGCCGAGAATTCCTGGCCGAGCCCGGAGGTGAAGGCGTTGACCTTGTCGTACCCGATCGCATCGATGAAGCCCTTCTGCCATTTCATCAGCTCGGTCCAGGCCGGGTCCCCTCCGATCGCCGAGTTGCCGTTCTTCTTCAGCCAGGTCGCTCCGGCGAGCGGGCCGAAGTGGGAGGCGGCGTTCTCGTAGAAACCCATCATCGGGTTGAACCCGAGGGTCTTGATCGAGCCGTCGGCGTTGTAGGTCGTAAGCGCGAGCGCCATCGTCTTGAGCTCGCCGAGGGTCTGGGGCGGCTCGGTGAAGCCCCCAGCCGCGAGCAGCTTCTTGTTGTAGTACAGCCCGTAGTCGTCCGCGAGAACCGGCATGCTGCAGCGGGTGCCCTTGTATTCCGTGTAGCTGCGGACCGTGTCGCTGAACTGGCTGAGATCGACCTTGTCACGGGTGATGTACGGCCCGAGGTCGCGGAAGGCGCCGCTGCTGCAGAAGTTGCCGACGATGTCGGTGGAATAGGAGAGTCCGAGGTCGACGGAGTTGCCGGCTGCGATGGCCTTCTGCAGCTTCTCGTCGTCCTGCCCGCTGTGCACGTCGACCTTCACGCCGGGGTTCGCCTTCTCGAAGTCGTCGACGACCGACTGCACGACCTTCGCCTCCCGGTCGGAGAAGAAGTGCCAGAAGCTCACCGTCCCCGTGAGTTTCGCCGGCGCGGTGGCATCGATCGCGGTGTTCGTCGCGGCGGCGGAACAGCCGGAGGCGACGAGTGTGACGGTCGCCGCAAGGGCGAGGAAGGATGCGACGCGGCGTCGCGGAGATGGACGGTTCATGTTCGTGACCTCACTGTGGGCGGACTCTGTAGCGGGATGGATGGATGGATGGACGGATCAGGGCAGGGTGTTCAATTCTGTGAAAAGGCGTTCTCGCACCTGCTTCACGAGGGTGTGCCGGGCGCCACGCAGTACTGGATCGCCCGAGACCGCGGAGGCGCGGATGCGCGGTCGCCACGGCTGGTCGCGTTCGATCTGAGATCGCACGAGGGTCGCGAGCTGGTCGCCGCCGGCGATGCCGATGGGCCCGCCGATCACGACGACCTCCGGATCGAGGATCGCGAGCACCGGCACGATGCCGAGGGCGATGCGGGGAGCCATCTCGGCGAAGACCGCGCCACGCCGGGGGTGGTCGGTGAGGGCGAGAGCGATGCTGCGGGCATCCGTCCCCTCCACTCCATGTCGCCTCGCGATCTCGATGATCGCCGGCCCACCGATGAGGTCCTGGAGATCAGTGGCGTCGGGATCGATATCGGCGGCCACGCGGGGCACGGGCAGATAGCCGATCTCGCCGGCACCTCCCGCGCTGCCTCGGTGGACAGTGCCGTCGAGGTCGACGGCGAGACCGAGCCCGTCGTCCATCCACAGAAGCGCGAAGCTGGAGGCCCCGGCGCCAGCACCCTCCGACCGTTCGGCGATCGCGGCGAGGTTGACGTCGTTCTCGATGTGCACGGTTCGTCCAAGGAAGGCCTCGAGCTGTCGTCGCACGCCGGTGCGGGGCCAGCCCGGCAGCGTGTCGATGAACGACAGCTCGTCGGTGCGCGGGTTGACCGACCCCTGCACTCCCACGCAGACAAGGCGCACCGTCGAGGTGCTCGTCGCACTGGCGAGACTCGCGGCATCGATCGCGCCGCGGATGTCGGCGACCGCGGACCGGTCGTCATTGCCGGAGAGACGGGTCTCGACCACCGGGTGTTCGGTGCCTTGGGCATCGACCACCGTCGACCGGATGACCGATTCGTTGATATCGATCGCCACGCCGAGTACGCGGTCTGGCCGCACCCCGTAGCTCACGGCGTTCGGTCCCCGTCCGCCGGAGATCTCGCCGACCACCTGGATGAGACCTGCGCTCTCGAGCCGGGAGACGATCTGCGAGGCTGTGGGCTTCGACAGGCCCGAAAGCTGCCCGATGGCGTTGCGAGTGAGAGTCCCGTGCTGCAACAGCAAAGAGAGCGCGGTGCGGTCGTTGGTCTCGCGCAGCCATGCCGGGGTTCCCGGGACGGTTGTCGACATCGGCTCTCCTGAGTTCGACGCGAATCATTGATTCACGAGTGCGCCGAATATATCAGTAAAGTTTCCTAACAGTAAAGAGGGTCCGCGCAATACTGGGGGAATGCGGCTCAGAAATGTGCCTCGCAGCGCCGGACGGCCAGCACGGTCAGCGCCCGGGCCACCGCCACCAGTTCGGTGATGGCCACCTGCTCACGCGGCGCGTGGGCGAACCTGACGTCTCCCGGACCGAAGTGGAGGGTCGGGATTCCGCCGACTCCCGAATACAGCCGCAGGTCGCTTCCGTAGGGGGCGGCGGTGCGCTCCGGAACCCGGCCGGTCAGGCTCGAGATGGCGCCCGACACCTCCCCGATGAACTCGTGGTCGTCATCGATCCGACCACTCGAGAACTGTCCGCCTGGCCAGGTCACGGTCACCGGGTTATCCCGCAGCCAGGGGTCGGCGATGCTCGCGGTCGTGATCGCCTCCTCGAATGCCGCGCGGGCATCGGCCGGCTCCTCGTCGAGGATCACACCGAGTCGGCCCTCGGCGACCAAGAGGTCGGGAACACTCGAGGCCCAATCGCCGGCCCGCACGCGGCCGATGGAGATCGGGTAGGGCAACGTCGTCGTGAGAAATCGCGGGTCGGGCCGCGCATTCCGCTCAGCCTCCAGCGCGCCGATCGCCACGGCGATGGGCAGGAAGGCGTCGAAAGCACTCCTCCCCTCGAGCCGGGTGCTGCCGTGCGCTGCGCGCCCCGGCACGGAGATCGCGAACGTGAGGGCCCCGGCGCAGGCCGTGACGATGCGATTGCTGGTCGGTTCGGTGAGCACGGCCGCGTCGCCGCCGTGGCCGCGCAGCATCGTGCCGAAAGCGCCGACGCCACCGTCTTCCTCGCTGATGACGGAGTGCACCGCCAGTGGGCGTTCGAGCGTTGCCCCGGATGCCCGGATCGCCCGGAGCACGGCGAGGTTCGCCACCACTCCCGCCTTCATGTCGCAGGCACCACGCCCGTGAACTACGCCGGCACTGATCGAGCCGCTGAACGGATCGCCGTCGTGCCATCGGTCGAGATCGCCGGTGGGCACCACGTCCACGTGCCCCTGAAGCACGAGCGCCGGGTATCCGGGACCGGTCATGCCGACGACTCCGTAGCCTTCGGTGCGACCGGTCTCCTCTCCGGGAAATCTCGGGTCGGCGCGCAGGGCCGGCATATCGAACTTCCAGGTATCGACCTCGAGGCCCGCATCGCCGAGTATTTTCGCGTGTGTGTGCTGGAGGTCGGATTCGGCATCCGTCCCGGTGATGCTCGGCACCCGGATGAATGCGACGAGGCTCTTCACGAGCAGCTCTTCGTCGAGGTGCTCGAGTACTCGGGATTCGATGGTGGTGAGGCTCATGCACACACTGTGCCACGGTCGAGAACATCTCCGTTTCCTTTCGAACTTCACGGTCGACGCCGGATAACATCGATGGATGGTTGACGGCGACGGTGGCACTCGCGTCACCGGCACCCTCACCTCGTGGAACGACAATCGCGGATTCGGGTTCCTCACCACGGATGTCGGCGACCGGCGCGTCTTCGTGCACATCTCCGCCTTCCCACGGTCGTCGGTGCGACCGCTGCTCGGCGAACCTGTCAGTTTCGAGATCGAGACGGCTTCCGACGGCCGGTCGGTGGCTCGAAGAGTCACTGTCGAGAGGATGGCGCAGGCTCCGCCACCGGAGGCGGCTCCGCTGCCCCGCACTACCGCCGTGCAACGGATGCTGCGGGGTCGACGCCCGGCATCGTTCGACTATCTGGCGATTGTGGCGTTCTTCATGGTGTACGTATTCGTGAGCGTCGTCTGGCCGATGCCACCCTGGGTACTCGGGGTGTACCTCGTCACGAGCATCCTCTCCTTCGTCGTCTACGCGGTCGACAAGAGGGCGGCCACGAGCGGTGGATGGCGTATTTCCGAAAGTTCACTGCTCGCGCTCGGCATCATCGGCGGGTGGCCTGGGGCGATCATCGGCCAACAGGCATTCCGCCACAAGACGCGCAAAGCCGGGTTCCGGTCGGCTTTCTGGGGCACGGTGCTGCTGAACGTGCTCGCCTTCGTGACCTTCAGCGCAGTGCTCTCCGAGCGTCTTCATGGCGCCAACTGACACCTATTCGCAGGCTCTGGCGAGTATTATTCTGTCGACCACGGAAGATCTCTCCTTTCACTCTTCCGGCTGAGGACGGTTCACGATGACGACCAAAGAAGAAATGCAGGACACCAGCGTCGGCGAAAAGCTGCAAGACGCGGTCGACCGGGCCGGCGAGCTCTACCAGGCTGGTCCCAACACCCTCAATCGCAAGATCAACGAAGTAGACACCGTGCTCGGCGCGGCCGTCGAGGCCATCCAGGAGCTCGACGAGCGCACGTCCTGACCGGCTCTTTTGCAACTCCTTCTCGCGGCCTCGTTCAGGCCGGGAAGTCGACCGAAGAGAGCCCTACCGAATGGCCGACGGGCCACTGAGTGAGCTCCACACGGTAGCCGTCCGGATCGACGGCCCACGATGTTTGCGGACCATGATCCCCGCCGGGGAGCTTGAGCATGGTGAGCGAGCCGTCGATATGTGTCACTCGCACGCCTGGATGAAGGGTTCGCATGCATCTCCACTCGCACCGTGTGGAGGACTCGGATCAGTCGCCTCAGCTCATCGGATGCCGAACACGACCAGTGCGCCGGCGCCCGCCACACACATCATCCCAACGATCGATGCCGCCACAAAGAGCATGCGCTCCTTCATCTTCACTCTGCCTTCTTGTCGTGCCCGAGTGAGGCGGCTCTGGCTGCCCCTTCCGCCACGCTGCACAGGTCAATTTCGAGGAAGGCACAACACGATTGCCGGGTGCTCATGTTGTGCCTTCCCGCGCGAGCATCGGGTCACTCGCGCAGCGAACACCGGCACAGGGCACCCGGGCGCCTTTCGGGGTGCGTCAGGGAAGCGATCTGCGGGTGGACCTTATCCCGTCGAAGGGGTTCGACGGGATGAACCCAACCTAGGTCGAGTCCCCCAAAAAGGGGACCCCTTGACAAAACGGCTAGTCCGCGACATGCCTTTGCCCAAGTCGGGTCGAAGGGCTCTGTTGAGGAATGCGGCCGCGGTGAAGTTGTGTGTTAGGTCCGGGGCTTGCTCGTCAGCATCCGGGGCTCACCGGGCCGATTGAGGCGCGCCGTCAGATCGGCCTTCACGGCGGAGAGACACCACTCCGCGCCCGGAAGGTGCAGTGTGTCCGTAGGCCAGCTCGAAGGGTTGCGCGGCGCGCTTGTCAGCGGCCATTGATGGAGGGCGGCGACGTGAGTCTCCGGTACATCGGGCTATCGCTCTACCAGCCCACCACTGTCTACCGGCCGCACCTCGACTCCGCCGCGGCCGTTCCGCACCGCCGGATTGGTAGCAGCGATTGCCAGCGCGGCATCAAGGTCCGGCGCTTCGATGACATAGAAACCGGCGATGATCTCCTTGGAGTCCACAAACGGACCCTCGGTGATACCACTGGCGCGAATAGACCTCGCCATGATGCGGGG
The DNA here is from genome assembly GCF_054880895.1 of Lacisediminihabitans sp. FW035. NCBI lineage: Bacteria > Bacillati > Actinomycetota > Actinomycetes > Micrococcales > Microbacteriaceae > Lacisediminihabitans > Lacisediminihabitans sp. FW035. The sequence continues at coordinate 2,521,946 of NZ_CM142187.1, read as the reverse complement.
TGTGAGGGCATAGGCCAGGAGCATCGAGCCGGATCCCGCCAGTTGATCGGCATGCTGGTCGTTGTCTTCCCGCTCCATTGACTCTGAGCCCGGCACGTGCGCCGAGTCGGCACCATAAATGAGAACGGCGTAGTGCGCCATTGATTTGTCCCTTCCGCTAGTGCTGTATTCCTACACCTCTACGTCGAACAATGTCAGCAAAATCGACGGCAGTAAGAAACTCTCGTGAGGCGAACGACATGCGTCGGCCCCGGAGGTTCAACCCCCGGTTATTTCGAGGATCGTCTTGATGGCCACCACTCGTCCGTCTCGGATGGTGAGGATATCGAGGCCACGAGCGACTGGTTGATCGGCCGGGCCGAGTGTCCAAGAGAGTGCCGCCGTGTCGCCGCCCAGGTATTTGGGCCCGGCCTCCTGAAACGAGAAGTCGGTGGGAACGCGTGCCAACAGGGATTCGGCGGCTTTCCCGACTGCATCCCACCCTGTCTGTGTTCCCTCGGGATCGGTGAACACGACATCTTCGGCGTAGAAGTTCTCGATAGCCGCCCGTCGCCGATCAGGGTTTCGCTCGTTGAACACGTCGTACAGGTTGGCGTGAAGCAGCTCACTTGGAGTTGGCATCATTTCTCCTTCGTCGGTGGTGTGGCTGATTTATTTGAGGTGAGGATTCAACAGAACTGTCGGCCGTTCTCAGCGATGCTTCCGCCGTGCGCCGCCTGCGCAGTCTCCTTCGTATCAGGAGCAGTGAGCCGATTGCAACGGCGATGACGAGCGTGGTGGAAGCGGGTCGGGTCGGCGGGCATTGGGAACTCGACCACGACAACGCGTCTGAGGAGCGATTCGACGGACAAGTCGGATGATTTTTCTCCTTAAGTAGCGGCCCGAGACCGGGCCGCACTACGTCGGGACGTCAATTCTTGAGGGCATGCACTATGACTCCGAGGTCACTCGTACACCGCGTTAGACCTTCGAGTGTCTGATCCGCGCGGGGCTCACTACTTACGAGATGACCGCCTTGCTTACGGATCCTCTCACGCCATGCCGCGACGATTTCCTAGAGCCGACTGGGCGGGCGCATCCTTCAGGGGTGAAGCGTGCCAGCCGCTCCACCGAGACGAGACCTCGCCGTGAGTCGGACGATCAACGGGCGGTATTTCTCGGCGGCGCAATGGCACGTCCGAGACCACTTTTCGACCGGATCGGCCGCCCGTAAGTGGAACGACCGGTGAAGCGCAGCTCTGCGCGGTCACGCTTATTCACTGCGTTATCCCGGTGCAGTTTTCCTGACCCGCCCGCCACTCTGGAGGCCAAATGGTGCGAGAGGTCAGACGAGGGTGGGCAGTTGCTCCCCGTCGAGACCGTGTTGATCGAAGCGGCCCCTCACGACGAAGACATTGGGCCCCTTCCGTTCACACACTTCACTGCGGCGAGGGTGGCGGTGTCGACTCGGAGGGCAAGGTCTTCCTTACGAACGCCCTGCTCGTGCGGGTGTCGCGGATGGGGTGACCAATCCGGTGGGCGGATGAGTAGCTCTGTGAAGGGGTCATTGCATGGTTTAGCTCTTGGCGAGTCGCTGGGAGTCCGTGTCGGCGGTCGGCGCGCCCGCTTGTGGGTGGGTGGCGAGGGAACCGGCGGCAATGAATGCGACCGCCAGTAGCACCACGACAAGCCAGAACGAGTTGAGGAGGCCAACAGCTTCCGACAGGTTGCCGATGATGGGTGGGCCGGCCAAGTTGGCGAGGTAGCCAATTGAGGCGACTGCGCTGACTCTCGCGGCCCCGTTCGGGCCACTCTCGGCTGCCGCCGACATTCCGAGGGGAAATCCCATGGAGACACCCACCGCCCACAGCACTACCCCGATCAACACCAACCACACAGGGCCGCCAACTATGAAGATCACCAGGCCGGCAACCCCGATGGCTGTCGTCAGCCGAATGGTCGCGACCCGGCCGATTCGATCGACGACAGGACCGCCGGCAACCCGGGCGGCCGTTTCGGAGATCGCGAAGACGGTGAAGAACAATGCTGCGATCGTCTCGGTTTGCCCGTGACCGTCGCTGGCTGAGAGTGACAGCCAACTGTTCGCGGTGCCCTCGCCGAGTTCCGCGCCGAGCATGACGAGGCCGATCAAAAGAAGACGCGGGTCAAGGAGACGCCGCACCGATTGTCTCAGGCGCACCCACCATGAGGTGCCGGCTGAGAGGTCGGTCGGCACCGCCTCTGCAGCAGGGACGTGCAGGTACCGGGTGGCGGCAAGGCCCGCGATGGCAATCAAGGCAGCCTCGGCGAGGAACTGCCACACGAAGTCGATGCCCAGGGCTGCCGAGGCGGCGCCGATCCCGGACCCGACGACTGCTCCAGCGGACCAGGCGGCGTGAAGGAGAGGCATGAGGGTCTTTTCGGCGGCCTTTTCCACCGCAGCACCTTGAACGTTGATCATGACGTCGAAGCTTCCGACGCCAACGCCCACGACGATGAACCCGACGGTAGTGGCAGGCACCGACGCGGCGAATCCCGCACCAGAACCCACGATGGCGATCCCGGTGGCGATGAGAACCGCAGCGCTTCCGATAGCCCTCTTCGGACCCAGACGCGCCAGAGCGTGCGACGACAATCCGACACCAGTGATCGAACCGATCGTGACTCCCGCTAAGGCGAGACCGACGAGGCCGTCCCCGATGCTCAGGGAGTCTCGAATGCTCAGCAGACGAGGTCCCCATGTCGCCAGCGCGACACCGCCCAGGGCGAAGAGCACCATGACCGCATTTCGCCACGAAGGAACGCCTCGAAAGGAGACGGGAGGGTGGTTGGTGTGGTTGCCGTGAACGTTCACGGTTAGGACGTTATCAGAGTGGACAGGGGGCGTCCAGCCGAATGGGGCTCGGACTTAGAGGCGTTTCGCAATCGCTTAGCCGGAGTGCCGCAGAGTGAGCGTAAGAGGAACGGCGCTGAGGGTGGACGACGTTCCTTGAGGAATGTCGTCGTATAGGGCGCTAGCCAGAGCGGTCAGTGCAGACGAGGCGAGAAGCGATTTGTTGATGGAGAGGGTGCTCAGCTCCGGGGTGACGGCACGCCCCATGGCCAACCCGTCGATTCCGATGACGGCGATGTCGCTCGGTACGTTCTTGCCCGCTGCGGCGAGGGCTTTCAGGGCACCTATGGCCATGATGTCGTTATAGACCAGGAGTGCGTCGACGCCGGGCCAGCCTGCCAGCACGTCGCGGGCTGCTCGGGCGCCTCCGTCCAGAGACTCCTCGCCCGCGAACTCGGGTCGGTCAAGGCGTGGAAGCCCCATCGTCTCGACGAGATGGCGATAGAGGTTCAGCCTGTCGCGGGGACCTTCTGTGGAGTTGATGAATGCAATGTTCCTCCGCCCGGTCGCGTGCAGGTGGTGGAGGGCATCGGCCATCGCGGGGGCGAGGTCCAGCACGACACGAGCGTCAATGCGTGGGTGTTCGGGTCCGTCCAGCATGACGATCGGCATTCGAAGCCCGGCGCCCTCTAAAACGTCTTCGGGAAGAAGGGACAGGGTGTCGCTGCGGCACCCGGTGAGTACGACCGCGTCGACTCCCTGCACCATTGAGGCCACTTGTTCGCGGCCCCGAATCGGGTCTGAGCCGACGTCGCAGAGCAGCAAACTCCAGTCCCGCTCAGCGGCCTGGCGAGAAAGGATTGACGCCAGCTCCGCGAAGTAGGGGTTGCTGAGGTCATCGATGATCAGCCCCACGGTCGTCCGGCGTCCCTGGACCAGACTTTGCGCCGCCCGGTTGGGACGGTAGTTCAAGGTTCGGGCGGCCGCGATGACCCGCTCTTTCGTGGAGGGTTTCACGTCGGCGAGATCGTTCAGTGCACGAGTCACCGTCTGGCGAGAGACCCCCGCAAGCTCGGCCACGTCGATGATCGTGGCCCGAGCAGACGAGGAAGACATACGGCGAGGCTAGTTCCCCTTAGAGATCACCGCTCGCTCCACAGCTTTTATCACGACTCCGCAGCGCTACAGCCCACCCCGGCGGGTGATCGTTGGTATCCGAAAGCCAACCTGTAAACCGCCGCGACTGGGATCAGCGTTGCCGGCGCTGATGACACGGTGGGTATCGAGCGGCTAGAGCTTCTTGACCATTTCACATTCGTTCTTGCTGGAGTCGAGGTTGTACGGGACGGTGTGACCCGTGGCCACGAAACCTCGGCGTTCTTAGGCTTTTCCTGCGCGAGAGTTCTCTTCGTGCACATGGAGAGTCGACTGGTCACGCTCGGTGCGTGCCCAATCATCGATGGCCGCGAGCAGTGCATCAGTCAGTCCTGACTCGCTTGCAGGAAAATCGGGGGCTACATTAACGCCCACGAGAAGGGGACCGGTGTCGTGATCTGGTCGAATCCGGCCATGGTCCCACCCAGCGCCCAGATTCGGCGATTGCAGCGATCGCGATGCCATGATCGCTTGCGCCGCGCCGCCCGCGCATCCTCCACTCAGCCTCGTCGTGGCTCAGCGCTTCCTCAAGCGATTCAGCAAATGCCGTCGGGGTATCGCGAATCATTTCCAAGCGCAGATGACGAACCTCACGTCAGTCAGCATTGGTTGTTGATCGGATCGAGAATGGGTGTGTGCTCACCGCAGTGAGCCTAACTCAGGGCGCGGAGCGCGGTCCGAGGAGGAAGCTTTAGAGGGCTGAGTCTCCCGTTGGAACCTCGCGGATACTCGAGTCCGGTGCGCTGGGTTCACGGGCGGGCCACGTCACGAGCAGGAACGCTGCGAACGGACCCAGGAACAGTGTCAGCAGAAACCACGTCCAAGCAGATCGACTGCGCGTGCGAGCGTATCCGCCGGCGAGAATCGCGACGGTCAACCAGACGAGTCCGACGGCAGAATTGTCCCAAGTCATGCGGCGACGCTAGCACGAGGATTCTTCACCGGATTTTGCGAGATATTGCCAGACCGAATGCCCGCAAGCCGGACGATCACCGGACGGGATTTCGCCGGGTTCCTCGAGGCCGATTCCGGGGCGTATTTCGCCATTTTGGGTGCCCGCAAGCGGAACGCTCTACGGACGCCCGGCGATTCTTCGTCAGGAACGCCGAAGCTGGACCTTCCTACGCGCGAATTGCAATGAGAAATACAACGATCCGGATCACCAATTCTCCGAGCAGACCGCCAATGGCTTTGCGTCAAAGGAGGATCCGATGAGCCCGATGAATACGATTCCATTGACCACTGCTGGCCGCCGACTAGTCGATCGGTGAAGGAGCCAACGAACCGACGGCAGAAAGCCCACGACTTTGCGTTCAGCCCTGCGGGTATATCCGTTTGTAGCAGTTGGCCGCGTCGATATGGGCCTGTTGAAGCTGCTCGTACCGAGCTTCTTCCGTTTTCTTCGGTGTGATTCCCTTTTCGTTTAGGCACACGCCGTATGACTTGGCCTGGTTTGATGTGTCTTCTCGGCTAGCCTGCCACACCCCATCCACCCACTGGAACTCTTTCGTGTAACACGAGTCGTTGAGTTTGCCGGCTGCAGCTGGAACACCGTACTGGATGACCTCATTCACAGCGTCGTTTTCCATCACTACGAATCCACCTTTGGCAAGGCAGGCGGAGAATCGGCGGAATGACGCCTGATACTCGTCATTGGTGACGGTGCCGTCTGCGAGCACGCCACGCTGAGCCGATGAGATTGGGGCGTTTTGAGGGACCGTAATTCCCCAGAGTGGCTGCTCCGATCGTGGCAGCGCGGTCGAATTTGCACAACCGGCGAGCGTCATGATCGCGGCGAGCATTATAGGCACCGCTACCCTCTTCACCCAAGTGACGCTAGCACCGCCTAAGGACAAATCATGTCCTCATTAAGGCCGTCTTTCGCACGCAGGATATTCGGAATGGTCTCCGGCTCATATATTCACTAAAAAAGAAAGGGAGACTCAATGAAGCGTCGAACACAGCGGTTGATTGCCATGGCATCGACGGGGATAGTCGGACTGGCGCTCGTCGTCGGGGTGGCGGGACCTGCCAGTGCAGCACTCGTGAGCCAGCAGCACCCTAGTTGCGCAGCCTCGGGTACCTACTATGCGAAGCTGTTTACAGATCACTCGGAATCCGTGCGCGACTCGATAGGCGGATGTGGCACGTACTACGCCGCTATGACCTAACTACTACAACGGGATCAAGTACTGGACCGGATATGCCTCCAGCACCACTGACGCGATTCAGAATCCTCCGTACTCGCCAGGGTCGAACAGTAGGCACAAGACATCGGCGTCGACGGTGGTGATATCGCTTCCCTAGGTACCGTAAACCGGTCCGGTCGCCCAATGAAGTATGCCGTTTCTGCAATCGTGACCGGGCCGTTCGGCGGCGAGCAATATTGAGATCGGATGTCTGTGCGGACCCCAAGGATGCTCGCCGATGTTAGATTTCTGACGCGATGAGGATGTCAAAGGGTGATTCCGCGAGCGGGCGACCGCGGAGTGGGATTGCGTTCGTGCTTCCACTGGTGGCGCTGTGGGTCGTTCCAGTGCTACTTTTCGTTGCCTTAGTGCCATTCTCGCAATCCATGGAGTCCACTGCTCTTGCAGCGCGCGCGCCGGTAACCGTGGCGGTTGGATCCCGACTCGATGCTTCACGACAGGCCGTTGACGTTACCGCGGTAACCTCGGCCTCCTCGCAGGTGAAGTCGGCAATATCGGGTCTTGTAACTGCCGTCAGGGTTGCACCAAATTCGCCGATGGTGAACGGAACTCCACTCATCGATGTCAGTGGCACCACGATCCGCGCGTATATTGAACCGTCCCCGCTGTTCCGGGACCTGAGCGTCGGAGCGAAGGGTGACGACGTAAGCCAGCTCGGGAGTTTCCTTGCGTCGCTGGGTCTACTCCCGGCTGCTTCGGTCTCGTCGACATACGGGCGCTCCCTGGCCGCAGCAGCCTCTGCCTACGCGAAATCCATCGGTGTCACGCCGAACGGGGTCTTCAGCGCGGCCAACGTGGCTTGGGTCCCCGCCGACTCAACTTCGGTCGGAGTTGTGAAGGTGCGAGTTGGCGACACCGTTGGTGCCGGTGATGTCCTTATCGAAAGCGCCGGAGTGCCGACCTCAGTGAAATTCGTCGTGTCCGGAGGAGGTAGCCAAAAACCAACCGTTCCGACGGGCACGCTCAGACTGACGTCTGGCTCCGCTCACGTCGATATCGAGTCTCTATCGCTCACACCGGCAGAGAGCTCCAGTGTGCTGGGCTTGCTTGTGGCGGCCACGACATCAGGCACCGTCAGCGCTACCACCCAGGGCAGTCAAACGATATATTCAGGCGCCGTGCTGTCCGTCGCATCGCCAGCGCGGGTTGGCGTCGTGCCGAGCGGATCGATCTATTTGACCGGTAGCGATGTCGCCTGCGTGTTCGTTGCTGCATCAAAGACCTATCGGAGTATTCGGCTGTCAGCACCGGACCTGATCAGGGGCGAGCTTGGCTCGGTGGCCGTACCAACGACCTTGATCGGATCTCGGGTAGTCCGAGACCCATCGGCCCTGCCGCCGACGGTGCGCGCCACATGCAAGTGATTGTGACCGAGGGCCGACTGTCCTTCGGAGATCGACGCGTGCTTGAGGGAGTAGATGCAACCTTCAACAATGCACGTGTCACCGCGCTGGTTGGGCCGTCGGGCAGCGGCAAGTCGACCCTTCTCGCGGTGATGGCAGGCTATCAACGCCTCGATAGCGGCAACGTTTCTTTTGTGAACGATGACGGCGAATTCACCGCTCCCGACCCTGCCCTGGTTGCCTGGGTGCCTCAGGGAGCAAACGCGCTCGGCACTCGAACAGCGCTGGACAACGTAATGATCGCGCCACTGGCCGAGGGCCGGGGACTCGCCGCCTCCCATGCGATCGCCGAAAGAGCACTGACGGACGTCGGTTTGCTTTCCCGCGCGAACGCGGGGGCACGCGTGCTCTCCGGCGGCGAACTCCAACGGGTAAGTTTCGCGCGAGCACTCGCGACCTCGAAGCCGCTGATCTTCGCGGATGAACCCTCTGCGAGCCTGGATGCAGCGAACACCTATGTACTCGCCGAGCTTCTCATCGGCCTTCGTAGTCGGGCGACAATCATCGTCGCCACGCACGATCCGATACTTATCAATGCTGCGGAGGCAGTAGTGTCACTGCGGTCGGAGCACACCAATGCAGCGTGACCGATGGGCGCCTGGACAGCTCGCTCGCGAGGCGGCCAAGAACGTCTTTTCACTGCAATCGCGCTTGTACGGCGTGCTTGTCTTCGCGACGATCGTCGGGGTAGCGATTCCGCTCTATGCCGCCTGGGAATCGGTGCAGTTACGCGAACAACTCGCCCAGGAAGCACAGTCTGGTCGCGGTGTTTTCGTCCTAGCCGCGGCCGATGAGAATTCCCCGGTCGCCATTGACCGGGCGTCGTGCGAGGCGCTCAGTAAGGACCCGGACGTGCTTTCCTCGGGATTGCTTATCAGCGCTGGTTCCTCCGACTTTGTGCAGGTCGGGACTGACATCCCCGTCATCGAAGCGAGCCATACGCTCTTGCCAACTCTGGATGTCAGTGGCGCAGTGGTAGGCGCGGCGCTGCGAGATACGGGGCAGCGATTCACATTGCGAATGCCGGATGGCACCATCCAGTCCGCGTCGGTGGGCGATAGCCAGCCCGACGTCATCGGCACGAATTCCGCGATCGTCGTCGGTCTGCCACCTGCGATTCGAACCGGCAGTCGCTGCTTCGTGAAGATCAGTGCACTAGCCAGCGAGCCGGCGGTGTCGTCGCGCGTCACCGCTGAACTCCAGTCAACCGGCGGGCCAGTCTCTGCCAGCTACAGATTCTCTGAGCCGCGCGATCCCGTGACAGTTTTCCTCAATCGGCCCGAGCGTTTCCTCCCTCTCATACTTGCGATCGCAGGTGCAATCACCGCCGGAGCCCTTAACCGTCTCCGCACCGGGGAGTGGGCCGCCTACAGAATGTCGGGCACATCCCCCCGCTCGCTCGCCCTCATCCAGCTCATCGAGCAGTTCGCGATTGCGGGTTGCCTCGTTCTCGCAACCGCACTCGCATCGGCGGCGCTCACACCCAGCCTCATCGACCCAGCAGCAACAATACTGATCGGAGTGGCTAGCGGCGCACTATGGACGATGATCGCCACTCTGATCGGAATCGATCTGCCGTTCCGCAAACCTACCGACCTAGCCAAAGACCGCTAACGCAGCTAGGAACCGCTCATGGTTTGGTTGACCGGGGTGACGGGTGTTCTGTCTATGGCGGAATGGAAGCGTTTGGTATACGCAACGCTCACCTTGGGCACATCGCCGCTGCCAAAAGTTTTCGAGTATCGCGGCTGCCCGTAAGACGGACGTCTAGCGCGACAGTTCCGCTGCCCGTAGAGCCACCGTCAACGGGTGGCGATTGTGCGTCACTTTGGAACCGTTGACGGAAATTCATAGGCAGTGCTTGGGAATCGTAGGCCTAGATCGGCCGCGGTGTCCGTATGACCCGCCCGCATGAAATTCGCAGTGGGGTGCGTCAAACGCGACAAGGGGATTTAGTGCTTCGGGATCTCGGAAGCACCCGTAAACCGCGCTGTGCGGTTTAGATGTCAAAATCCGAAATGACCTGTCACGTGACAACAGTGCCCCCAGGCAGATTCGAACTGCCGCCCCTGCCTCCGGAGGGCAGTGCTCTATCCCCTGAGCTATGGGGGCTCAAGTGCAGGTCTACGTTACCAGCCCGCTGCCAGCCGCACTGTCGGCCCGAAACGTAGGCTGCAGCCATGACCGATGCCTCCTGGCGCGACCGCCTGCGCGCGCTGACCGTTTTCAGCGGCCAACTGCCGACCTTCGATACGGATGCCGCCCCGGCAGATCCCACAGCCCTGCTCGAAGAATGGTTGGGGTTCGCCCTCGAGTCGGAAGTGTCGCAGCCCCACGCCATGACCCTCGCCACCGTAAGCGGTGAGGGCGCGCCATCCGCTCGCACACTGCTGCTTAAGGATGTGACTCCCGAGGGCCTGTGGTTCGCCACCCTCTCATCGAGCCCCAAGGGTCGCGATCTGGCTGCGAACCCGCGCGCCGCACTGCTGCTGTATTGGCGGGAACAGGGCCGGCAGATCCGGGTGGTGGGCGATGTGGAGCCGGGGTCCCGCGAGCTCGCCCGCATCGACTTCCTGAAGCGGCATCCCAACGCCCGGGCCATCGCGGCGGGCGGGCAGCAGAGCGAGCCGTTGCCGGCGACGGATGCGGAGTACGACTCCGCTGTGAGTTCGGCGCGTGAGCGGATCGATGCCGATCCGGACTATGTTCCTGACGAATGGCAGGCCTACCTCGTGCGGCCGGTGGAATTCGAATTCTGGCAGGCCGCGCGCGAGCGTGACCAGCTGCGCCTGCGGTATCGGCGGGACGGCGGCCGCTGGGTGCGCGACCTCCTCTGGCCGTAGCTGCCCCTTCCACGGGCGATCGCGGACAAACAGGGTCGGCACGCCGGCCAGGATAGTCCGTGATGGCCCGGAATCGTGCCGGGCGAGCAACCCCGCAACATCCCCACGTCATCAGCCGGTAACACCTGCGTGGCAGGATCGACGCATGCTCCGTAACGTCGCCGCCCGCCTCGAACTCGACATCGCCGGACGCACCGATATGGTGCTCAGTCTCGCGGTTGCGCAGGGCGCCACCCTCACATCCGAGCGCCTCGACATCAGCCTTGACGGGGTCACGCTCCAGCCGAAGGAACTCGTGGACCGCCACGGCTCCCGCCTTCACCAGCTGATCAGCGCCGGAGGTCGCATGACCATCGACTACGCGGCCGAGGTGATCGGGCAGTCGCTCTCGGCGACGGCGGACGACCTCGACACCATCATCTACCTTCGCCCGAGCCGCTACTGTGAGTCCGACACGCTGCTTCCCACCGCGTCATCCGAATTCCGCGGCCTCACCGGGTTCGTGCTGCTCAACGCCGTCAGCAGCTGGGTGCACGACCGCCTCTACTATGTTCCGGGATCGAGCCGGGTCACGGATGGCGCGGTGGGCACGCTGCTCGCCCGCCAGGGGGTCTGCCGCGACTACGCCCACCTCGTGATCGCGCTGCTTCGTGCGATCGACGTGCCCGCCCGAATGGCCGCCGTCTACGCGCCCGGGCTCAGCCCGATGGACTTCCACGCGGTCGCAGAGGCGTTCGTCGACGGCAACTGGCATGTGGTGGATGCCACGGGGCTCGCGCCGCGCCAGAGCCTCCTGCGCATCTCTACCGGTCGCGATGCGGCGGACATCGCCTTCCTCACCAACCATTGGGCCAATCTCACGCTGCTCGACCTGCAGGTGCTCGCGATCGTCGACGAGCTTCCGGCAGACGATTTCCAGCAGCAGGTGCAGCTGCGCTGAGGACTACTTCAGCGCTCCGAGTGCGGAAGTGACGAGATCGTTCGCATCGGCGGCAGACCCGAAATAGACGGATGTCGCGACCAGCCAGTACGCGCCGCTGAAGACATCCACCCGGCCGACCCCGCCGCTCGTCGAGAAGTAGGCCGCATCGCCGAGACCCGACGCCGGGGTTCCCGTCGCAGCCTTCGCCTTCACCGAGGCGAGGTCGGTCGCCGCGGGCCGGGCGACGGCAACGGTGAAGGTGTCGCCGCTCGTCTGATTGAGCCAGTTGCACGCCGTGCCCGTGTAGGCGACGGCAGTCGCTGCGGCGCTGCCGGACTTCGGAGAGAAGGCGCTGTCCAGCCCGAAGTTGGGGTTGAAGTCGTACACCGTCTGCGCGGAGACGAGCGTGTCACAGGGGATCTTCGTGGGAGTGGCAGCCGCAGGAGTAGAGGGGCTGGGTGACGGCGTCGCACTCGCGGAGGGCGAGGCGCTCGACGTCGACGACCTGCTCGGTTTCGGGGTTGCTTGGCTGCCCGGCTCCGGGACGCAGCCGGCGAGCGCGAGTGCCACTGTCGCGGCGAGCGCGACCACGATGACGGTCGACCGCAGTCGAGAGTCGGTGATGGTTGTCATGGTGTGTGATGCCCCCTGGTGTGCGTGCCTCCATCTTCGCCCAGTCACGCCGATCGCACCGCGGGGCGCGCCAGCGGTGAGCCCGCGGCCGCCCGATAGAATCGTTGCTCGTGACTCCCGCCGAACTCTCCGCCCAGCTGCTCGCCATCGTCACCGGCGCGCTCCAGCGACGTGGAGCGGATGCCTCGGGCCTCACTCTCGACGACGTCAAGGTCGATCGCCCCAAGAACCGCGACCACGGGGACTGGGCGTCCAACATCGCCATGAAGCTCGCGAAGCGGGTGGGGGCGAACCCGCGGGAGCTCGCCCTCGAGCTGGCCGAGGGCATCCGCTCGATCGACGGCGTGTCGGCGGTGGATGTCGCGGGCCCCGGTTTCATCAACATCAGCCTCGACGCCGCTGCGGCCGGCGCCCTCGCCAAGGCGATCGTCGATCAAGGGTCGGCCTACGGCAACGGCACCCTCTACCAGGGCGTGACGATCAACCTCGAGTTCGTCTCGGCGAATCCCACCGGCCCCATCCACCTCGGCGGCGTGCGCTGGGCCGCGGTCGGCGACAGCCTCGCCCGCATCTTCACCGCCGAGGGCGGAATCGTCACCCGCGAGTACTACTTCAACGACCACGGTGGCCAGATCGACCGGTTCGCTCGCAGCCTGCTGGCGAGCTATCTCGGCGAGCCGACTCCCGAAGACGGGTACGGGGGGCAGTACATCGCCGACATCGCCGCGCGGGTGGTGGAGATCGCCCCCGCCGACCTCGCCGACCTGCCCCGCGATGACCAACAGGAGACCTTCCGGGCAATCGGCGTCGATCTCATGTTCGGCGACATCAAGAAGAGCCTCCACGACTTCGGAGTCGACTTCGATGTCTACTTCCACGAGAACACCCTTCACGAGAACGGCGACGTCGAGAAGGCAATCGAGCGGCTCGGTGACCTCGGTCACATCTACGAGTCCGAGGGCGCGACCTGGCTGCGCACCACGGAGTTCGGCGACGACAAAGACCGGGTTGTCATCAAGAGCGACGGCGAGGGCGCCTACATCTCTGGGGACCTCGCCTACTACCTCAACAAGCGCGAGCGTGGTTTCGAGCGCAACCTGATCATGCTGGGTGCCGACCATCACGGCTATGTGCAGCGGCTCATGGCGATGACGTCGGCCTTCGGTGACACCCCGCGGGTGAACCTGGAGATCCTCATCGGCCAGATGGTGAACCTGCTGAAGGACGGCACGCCGCAGCGGATGAGCAAGCGCGCCGGCACCGTCGTGGTGCTCGAAGACCTCGTCGAGGCGGTGGGAGTGGATGCCGCGCGCTACGCACTGGTCCGCTCGTCGAGCGACTCGCAACTCGACATCGACCTCGACCTCCTCACGAAGCGCACCAACGACAATCCGGTGTTCTACGTTCAGTACGCCCACGCGCGCACGCAGTCCGTCGCCCGAAATGCGGCCGACAGCGGAGTGGATCGCAGCGCTTTCGATGCCGCGCTGCTCACCCACGAGACCGAGAGCAGCCTGCTCGGGATCCTCGCCGAATTCCCCCGCGTCGTCACGCAGGCGGCGGAGCTGCGCGAACCGCACCGGGTCGCGCGCTACGCCGAGGAACTCGCCGGTGCCTACCACCGCTGGTACGACAACTGCCGCGTCACCCCGCTGGGAGACGACCCGGTGACCGACCTGCACCGGACTCGCCTGTGGCTGAACGACGCCACCGGCACGGTGTTGCGCAACGCCCTCGGCCTCCTCGGCGTCTCGGCGCCGGAGCGGATGTAGGCGTGGCACCGCAGGACGGCGAGCCGTACGACTGGAACCTCGGCCGATCGGGGCGCCAATATCCGGACGACCCCGCCCCGAGAGACCCGGCCCCGAGAGACTCGGAACCCGACCCGTTCCCCTTCGTGGAGACGGAGATCGTCAGGCGCCGGGGTCGCGGCTGGATCGGCCTGGCAGTCTTCCTCGTGATCGTGATCGTGCTCGCCGTCGCCGTCGACAACGGCGCCCGGTGGTATGTCGGCAACGTCATCGAGTCCAAGGCCCGCAGCTCGCTGTCCCTCTCCGATTCGACACCCGTCACCGTGAAGATCGGCGGCACCTCGGTGCTCTACCAGGCGGTGACCGGCAAGTTCCAGCGGGTGGATGTCGCGATCGACAAGCTCGGAGTCGGCGATCTCAGCGGCAAGGCCACCCTCACGGCCACCGGCGTGCCGCTCAGCCAGTCGAAGCCGATCGACGGAGCGAGGGTGGTCTTCGTCGCCGGCGCGGACGAGCTCAAGAAGCTGCTCGCCGGTTTCACGACCCTGCCGGTGACCTCGGTGACGATCGCGTCGGGTGCCGTACAACTCGGAACCACGATCACCGCCCTCGGAGTAACTGTTCCCGTGGCGATCGCCTTCGTGCCCTCTGCCGTCGACGGGCAGTTGGCGCTCACCCCGCGGTCGCTCGTCGTCAATGGTGCCACGGTCACGCCGGCCGGCCTCCGGGCCACGTTCGGCGCTCTCGCCGAACCGGTGCTCGCGACGCAGAAGGTGTGTGTGGCCAAGTACCTCCCGAAACAGCTTCCCCTCGATTCCGTGACGGTGAAAGGTTCTTCCCTCGAACTGGCGGTTTCCGGCAGGTCGGTCACCCTCGACACCGCGCTCCTCACTACCAAGGGCGTGTGCGCGTGACCGCGAATCCGCTGGCTCCCGCCTGGCTCCGCCCGCCCGCCGATGCCAACGCGCTGCCCACGACAGTCTGGTCGCAGAACGCCGGGAGGGCACCGTCGGGAGTGATCGAGGTGGCGGGGGTCTCCGCATCCGCCCTCGCCGCCGAATTCGGTACCCCGCTCTATGTCGTGGACGAAGCGGACGTGCGCGCCCGCGCGGTTGAAGCCCGAGAGTGCTTCGACCTCGAGTTCGCGCGGGTCGGATCAGCCGCAAAGGTGTACTACGCGGGCAAGGCGTTCCTCTCCACGGAGATCGCCCGCTGGGTGACCGAAGCGGGGCTCTACATCGATGTCTGCAGCGGGGGAGAGCTCGCCGTCGCCCTCGCGGCCGGAGTCGATCCGGGCCGGCTCGGCTTCCATGGCAACAACAAGTCCCTCGCCGAGATCGACCGCGCTGTCGCCGTCGGTGTCGGGGTGCTCGTCGTCGACAGCCTGATCGAGATCGAGCGCATCGCGGATGCCGCCGCTCGCCACTCCCGCGTTCAAAATGTTCGGCTGCGTCTCAACAGCGGGGTGCACGCCCATACCCACGAGTACCTCGCCACGGCCCGTGAGGACCAGAAGTTCGGCATCACGCTCCCCGATGCTCCCGACGCGGTCGCTCGCATCCGATCACACGAATCCTTGCGCTTCCTCGGGCTGCACTCGCACATCGGCTCGCAGATCTTCGAGTCCGACGGCTTCGTCGAGTCCGCGAAGAGGCTGCTCGCCCTGCATGCCGAGCTGCTTTCCGGCGGGCCGATCCCCGAGCTGAATCTCGGTGGGGGATTCGGCATCGACTACACCTCGGTCGACACCGCCCTTCCGATGCCCGAGATCGCGGCCCGGTTTGCGGGCATCGTCGCCTCCGAGTGCGCTCGGCTCGACATCCCCGTGCCGCTCGTGGCCGTCGAACCGGGGCGCTCGATCGTCGGGCCATCGACCTTCACCCTCTACGAGGTCGGCACGATCAAGGACGTCGAGGTGACCCTGCCGGAGTCGGGCAGTGCGATCCGCAAGTACGTCAGTGTCGACGGCGGAATGAGCGACAACATCCGCACTGCGCTCTACGCCGCCGACTACTCGGCTCGCCTCGCGAATCGCGCCTCGACGGCCGAACCCGCCCTCGTGCGGGTCGCGGGAAAGCACTGCGAGAGCGGCGACATCGTGGTGCTCGCCGACTACCTGCCGGGGGATGTCACGCCCGGTGACCTGCTCGCGGTGCCGGCCACCGGTGCCTACTGCTGGGCCATGGCCAACAACTACAACTACCTTGCCCGCCCTGCTGTCGTCGCCGTGCGCGACCGAGTCGCCCGCGTGATCGTGCGCGGCGAGACCGAGGCCGACCTGCTGTCGCGCGACGCCGGAATCTCCCCGGTCGTCGTTGCTGAAGCGGGCGGCATCACTGAAGAAGGAGCACCATGATCGAGTACCGCAACCTGCGAGTGGCCCTGCTCGGCGCCGGATCGGTCGGTGCCCAGGTGGCGTCTCTGCTGCTCGAGCACGGCCCGGAGCTCGCCAACCGTGCGGGAGCCGGGCTCGAACTCGTGGGCGTCGCAGTGCGCGACCTCGACGCGACCCGCACCGCCGAGATCCCGAAAGAGCTGCTGACGACGGATGCCGAGTCCCTCATCCTCGGCGCCGACATCGTGATCGAGCTCATGGGTGGTCTCGAGCCGGCCCGCACGCTCATCCTCCAGGCCCTCAATTCCGGCGCGGATGTCATCACGGGCAACAAGGCGCTGCTTGCGACCCACGGGCCCGAACTCTTCGAGGCCGCCGAGCAGGTCGGCGCACAGTTGTACTACGAAGCCGCGGTCGCCGGGGCAATCCCGATCATCCGCCCGCTGCGCGACAGCCTCGCCGGCGACCGCATCAAGCGCATCCTCGGCATCGTGAACGGCACCACCAACTTCATCCTCGATCGCATGGACACCGTGGGGGAGTCCCTCGAGGCGGCCCTTGCGACGGCGACGGAGCTCGGCTACGCCGAGAAGTCGGATCCCTCGGCTGACATCGAGGGCTTCGACGCCGCCCAGAAGACGGCAATCCTCGCGAGCCTGGCCTTCCACACCACGGTTCCGCTCGAATCAGTGCACCGGGAGGGCATCACCGGCGTCACACTCGAGCAGGTGGTGGCCGCGAAGAAGGCCGGCTATGTGGTCAAGCTCCTCGCCATCTGCGAGCGACTGACGGATGCCGACGGCGTCGAGGGCGTCTCCGCTCGCGTCTATCCGGCGCTCGTGCCGCGCGATCATCCGCTCGCAGCCGTCCATGGCGCCAAGAACGCGGTCTTCATCGAGGCCGAGGCTGCGGGGGATCTCATGTTCTACGGCGCGGGTGCCGGCGGAATCGAGACCGCATCGGCCGTACTCGGCGACCTGGTCTCGGCCGCGCGACGCCACGTGATCGGCGGGCCGGGGGTCGCCGAGTCGACCCACGCCAACCTGCCGATCCTGCCGATCTCACGCGTGATCACGCGGTACCAGATCACCCTCAGCGTCGTGGACGCCCCGGGGGTGCTCGCCGCCGTCGCCGCGCTCTTCAGCGAGCACGGGGTCTCGGTCGAGACGCTCACCCAGTCCGTCTACGGTGGCGCGATCACCTCCACGCCCACCGCTACCCTTGTGATAGGCACCCACGAGGCCTCCGAAGCCGATCTCGCGGCGACCGTTCTCGAACTCGAATCGAGCGATGTCGTCGTGCGGGTCACGTCCGTACTGAGAGTAGAAGGTTCATAATGGCCCACCAGTGGCGCGGAGTCCTCCGCGAGTACGCAGACCGTCTGAACATCTCGGACGCCACTCCGATCATCACGCTCGGCGAGGGTGGCACTCCGCTCATCCCGGCTCCCGCACTGTCGGCTCGCACCGGCGCCAACGTGTGGGTGAAGTACGAGGGCATGAACCCCACCGGATCCTTCAAGGACCGCGGAATGACGATGGCTGTCTCGAAGGCCGTCGAAGCCGGTGCCAAGGCCGTCATCTGCGCCTCGACCGGCAACACCTCGGCCTCTGCGGCCGCCTACGCCACCCACGCCGGCATCACAGCAGCGGTGCTCGTTCCCGAGGGAAAGATCGCGATGGGCAAGCTCGCCCAGGCGATCGCCCACAACGCGGAGCTGCTGCAGATCCGCGGCAACTTCGACGACTGCCTCGACATCGCCCGTGACCTCGCGGCGAACTACCCCGTGCACCTCGTCAACTCGGTCAACAACGACCGCATCGAGGGCCAGAAGACCGCTGCCTTCGAGGTCGTGGAGGTGCTCGGCGACGCCCCCGACATCCACATCGTCCCGGTCGGCAACGCCGGCAACTACACCGCCTACTCCCGCGGGTACGGGGAATCCCTCGCGCGGGGCGACTCGACGAAGCACCCGAGAATGTTCGGCTTCCAGGCCGCCGGAAGTGCCCCGATCGTACTCGGCCACGTGGTGAAGAACCCGGACACGATCGCCAGCGCGATCCGCATCGGCAACCCCGCCTCATGGGAGCTCGCCATCACCGCCCGCGACCTGACCAACGGCTACTTCGGCGCGATCTCCGACACGCACATCCTCGAGGCGTACCGCATCCTCTCCGCCGAGGTCGGCATCTTCGTTGAGCCAGCCTCGGCGATCAGCGTCGCCGGTCTCCTCGAGCGTTCGGCCGCGGGGGAGATCCCGCGCGGATCCACCGTGGTGCTCACCGTCACCGGCCACGGCCTCAAGGACCCCCAGTGGGCCCTCAAGACCGCAGACGGAGCGGATGTCACGCCAACGGTCGTCGCGAACGACACCGACGAGGTGGCCGGCGTGCTCGGTCTCGCCAAAGTCAGCGTGTGAACGCACCAGTTTCACTTTCGGCATCGGTCGAGGCCTTCGCCGGGCGGTCGGTGACCGTTCGGGTACCCGCGACCACGGCCAATCTCGGTCCGGGCTTCGACACCCTCGGCCTCGCGCTGTCCCTCTACGACGAGCTCACAGTCACGGTACGGGATGCCCCCGGCGCGACGGTCGAGGTGATCGGCGTTGGCGCTGGCGAGGTGCCCACCGACGAGACCAACCTCGTCGTCACCGCCATCGCGTACACCTTCGCCGCGTACTCCCAGCCGCTGCCGGGTCTCGAACTCGTGGCGCGCAACAACATCCCACACGGGCGTGGGCTCGGGTCATCCGGTGCCGCGATCGTCTCGGGCATCATGGCGGCGAAGGGTCTGCTCGACGGGATCGTCGACCTCGACTCCAGTGCTCTGCTCGCCCTGGCGACGGCCCTCGAGGGTCACCCGGACAACGTGGCTCCCGCGCTCTTCGGAGGTCTCACCATCGCCTGGACGACGGATGCCGGCCCGCAGCACAAGAAGCTCATCGTGCACCGCGGCGTCTCGCCACTCATCGCGGTGCCCGAGTCGACCATGTCGACCGAGCTCGCGCGAAGCCTGCGACCGGCGTCGGTGCCGCACGAGGATGCGATATTCAACGTCTCGCGTTCGGCGCTGCTCATCGCCGCGCTCATCCAGAGCCCCGAGCTCCTTCTGGCCGCGACAGAGGACAAACTCCACCAGCGCTACCGTGCCGCGGCGATGCCCGAGACGGAGTCGCTCATCCTCGAACTGCGTTCGCACGGGCTTCCCGCAGTAGTCTCCGGGGCCGGCCCGTCGATCCTCGTGCTCTGCAGCGACCCCGCCCAGCGGCTGGTGGCGGCCGAGCTCATCGCAGCACGATCCGGCTCGCCGTGGCAGTCGCTCCTGCTGGCCGTGGACTTCAAAGGTGCTACAGTGACAATGCATCCGGTAGAAAATTCGGGCTAACCGAAACCCCCGGACAGCACACTCACAAGCAATCACTTCGTTATTCACCATTGCTTTCCCGCGCAGCTGCGATTCCGTCGCACAGGCGCTACCCGAAGCGAAAGCGCCGAACGTCAAACTCTCCCGCAAGGTTCACTCGCACCTGTCAGGTGCGGAACTTGTTCGGGGAAAGGAACCCTCTTAGTGACTGACCTCACTGTCCGTGCCGCAGGTACGGACTCCATCGCCCTCGCCAAACTCCGCCTCCCCGAGCTCCAGGCTCTCGCGGCGGAACTCGGCCTCAGTGGCTCGTCCAAACTTCGTAAAGGAGAACTCGTGGATGCAATCTCCGAGATCCAGAACACCACCGCCGCGCCAGTAGCCGACGCTCAGGTCGTAGACGCCCCGGTCGCTGACGCACCAGTAGCCGACGCGCCCGTCGCGGACGCACCTGAGGCGGACGCGCCCGCGGCCGACGCCCCGGTCGCCAAGAAGCGTGCGTCGCGCCGTGCCAGCACGTCGATCGTGGATGCCGGTGCCGCCGAAGCCCCCGTCATCGAATCGACCCAGCGCCCCGCCACCACCCGTCGCAGTGCGCCGAAGGCGGTCTCCGGGCACGCCAACGGTGCCGAGAGCGGCATCGACCTCATCCCCGGCCAGGAGGCCGAGCGCGTGGCTCAGGCAGATGCCCGTGCCACCGAGTCGCAGCTTCAGGAAGGCCTCGACCGTATCCCCGGCCAGGAGGCCGAAGCCGAAGCCCTGGCGGACGACGCGCAGCCCACCCGCAACTCGCGCGGCCGCAACCGCAACCGCGGCGACCGCCAGCAGGGTGACGGCGCGGCCCAGAACGGCCAGGCGGCCCAGAACAACCAGGGCGGCCAGTCTGCCCAGAACAACCAGAACAACCAGAACAACCAGAACAACCAGAACAACCAGCAGAACGGCGAGCAGTCCGACGGCCAGCGCTCGAACGGTCGCAACGCGAACAACCGCAACCAGCAGAACCAGGGCGCCCAGCAGAACGGCAACCCCCGCCAGCAGGGCAACGACCGCCAGCAGCAGGGCAACAACAACGACCGCAACGGCAACAACGACCGCAACCAGCAGCAGCTGCTCGAGGACGATGACCGCGGCGGCCGCAACCGCTACCGTGACCGCAAGCGTCGCGGTGCGACCGGCAACGACGACTTCGAGCCCGAGATCACCGAGGATGACGTGCTCATCCCGGTCGCCGGCATCCTCGACGTGCTCGACAACTACGCGTTCGTGCGCACGAGCGGTTACCTGCCCGGCAATAACGACGTCTACGTCTCCCTCGGCCAGGTCAAGAAGTACAACCTGCGCAAGGGTGACGCCGTCGTCGGAGCCATCCGCCAGCCGCGCGAGAACGACAACTCCGGTCGCCAGAAGTACAACGCGATCGTGAAGATCGACTCGATCAACGGCCTGCCGATCGAGCAGGCTGCCGACCGTGTCGAGTTCGGCAAGCTCACGCCGCTCTACCCCTCGGAGCGCCTGCGCCTCGAGACCGAGTCCGGCAAGCTCACCACTCGCATCATCGACCTGGTGTCGCCGATCGGCAAGGGTCAGCGCGGTCTCATCGTTTCGCCCCCCAAGGCGGGCAAGACGCTCGTGCTCCAGGCCATCGCGAACGCCATCGCGAAGAACAACCCAGAGGTCCACCTCATGGTCGTTCTCGTCGACGAGCGTCCGGAAGAAGTCACCGACATGCAGCGCACGGTGAAGGGTGAGGTCATCGCCTCCACCTTCGACCGTCCGGCCGAAGACCACACGACGGTTGCCGAGCTTGCCATCGAGCGCGCGAAGCGTCTTGTGGAGCTCGGTCACGACGTCGTCGTGCTTCTCGACTCGATCACCCGGCTCGGTCGCGCCTACAACCTGGCAGCCCCGGCCTCCGGTCGTATCCTCTCCGGAGGCGTCGACTCGTCGGCCCTCTATCCGCCGAAGCGCTTCTTCGGTGCTGCTCGCAACATCGAGGACGGCGGATCGCTCACGATCCTCGCCACCGCGCTCGTCGAGACCGGGTCCAAGATGGACGAGGTCATCTTCGAGGAGTTCAAGGGCACCGGCAACATGGAACTGCGCCTTTCGCGTCAGCTCGCTGACAAGCGCATCTTCCCGGCCGTGGATGTCAATGCCTCCGGTACCCGCCGCGAGGAGATGCTCATGGGCGTCGACGAGACGAAGATCAACTGGAAGCTCCGACGCGCACTCGCGGGACTCGAGACCCAGCAGGCCCTCGAGCTCGTGCTCACGCAGCTGAAGGACACCTCGTCCAACGTCGAGTTCCTCATGAAGATCCAGAAGTCGCTTCCGGGCGCATCCGGGTCGAAAGAGGACTAATCCCGATGGCAGACTCTGGCGTGTTCGAGTCGGTGAAGACACTGCTGGTCGAGCACGCGGATCTGCAGGAACAGCTCGCCGACCCCGAACTCCACTCCAATCCGGCCAAATCGAAGAAGGTCAACCGGCGCTATGCCGAGTTGAGCCGGATCGTCGACGCCTACAACCGGTGGATTGCCCTGACGGACGATTTCGAGGCTGCTACCGAGATGGCGGCGGACGACGCGTCGTTCGCCGAGGAACTTCCCAACATCAAGGCCGAACTCGACGTGATGGAGGAGCGGCTTCGCCGGCTGCTCATCCCTCGAGACCCGAACGACGGCCGCGACGTGATCATGGAGATCAAGATGGGGGAGGGCGGGGCAGAATCCGCGCTCTTCGCCGGCGATCTTCTGCGCATGTACCTGCATTACGCGGAGTCCAAGAAGTGGAAGACCGAGATCATCGAGCAGACCTCGAGCGACCTCGGAGGCATCAAGGATGTCCAGCTCGCCATCAAGGGCAATTCGAGCGATCCGGCCGAGGGCGTGTGGGCTCACCTCAAGTACGAGGGCGGGGTGCACCGCGTGCAGCGCGTGCCCGCGACCGAGTCGCAGGGACGCATCCACACCTCGGCGGCCGGAGTCCTCGTCT
The DNA here is from genome assembly GCF_054880895.1 of Lacisediminihabitans sp. FW035. NCBI lineage: Bacteria > Bacillati > Actinomycetota > Actinomycetes > Micrococcales > Microbacteriaceae > Lacisediminihabitans > Lacisediminihabitans sp. FW035. The sequence continues at coordinate 2,499,522 of NZ_CM142187.1, read as the reverse complement.
TTCCCGAGGTGGATGAGCCGGAGGAGGTCGAGATCAGCCAGAACGATCTCAAGATCGACGTCTACCGCTCGAGCGGTCCCGGCGGCCAGTCGGTGAACACCACCGACTCCGCCGTGCGCATCACCCATCTCCCCACCGGCATCGTCGTTGCCATGCAGAACGAGAAGTCGCAGCTGCAGAACCGCGAGGCCGGAATGCGCGTGCTCCGCGCCCGGGTGCTCGCGCGCCAGCAGGAGGAGATCGATGCCGCGGCATCCGTCGTGCGCAAGAGCCAGATCCGCACGATGGACCGGTCCGAGCGCATCCGCACCTACAACTTCCCCGAGAACCGCATCGCCGACCATCGCACGGGCTACAAGGCCTACAACCTCGATGCGGTGATGAACGGTGCGCTCGAGCCGGTGATCCAATCCGACATCGAGGCCGACGAAGAAGCACGCCTCGAAGCCCTGGCCGGAGATGCCGACTAGTCTCGCCGCGCTCCACACCATGACTCCACCAGAACCCCTCACCGTAACCTCCGTGCTCGGCCGCGGGACGGAGCTGCTCACCCGCGCCGGCGTGCCGTCGCCCGCTGTCGATGCCGAGCTGCTCATCGGCTTCGTGCTCGGGATGAGCCGGGGTGAGGTGCAGGCGAAGGCCATCACCAGTGCCGCGGTGTCGGCCGACGACGAGTCCACGATCGCCGGTCTCGTCGAGCGTCGGGCGGCTCGGGAACCCCTGCAGCACATCACCGGTCGCGCCCCCTTCCGTTCACTCGAGCTCGCGGTGGGGCCGGGGGTCTTCGTCCCGCGCCCCGAGACGGAGCAGGTCGCCCAGTTCGCCATCGACGCCCTGCGCGCCGCGGCGGGCGCCGAGCCCATCGGCATCGATCTCGGCACCGGCAGTGGAGCGATTGCCCTTGCCCTCGCCACCGAGGTGCCCCATGCCCGCGTCTACGGCGTCGAGAACTCGCCAGAGGCCTTCATCTGGACGAAGCAGAACTTCCGCGAGTCCGGCGCCGACAACGCCAGGGCCGTCTTCATCGACCTCGCCTCCGCCCTTCCCGAGCTCGACGGCACAGTAGCCGTGGTCATCTCGAATCCTCCCTACATTCCGCTCGGTGCGATCCCGCGTGACCCGGAGGTGCGGCTCTTCGACCCCGAGCACGCCCTCTATGGCGGCGAGGACGGGCTGGATGTCGTGCGCCAGGTATCGCAGACCGCCCGGCGCCTCCTGCACCCCGGCGGCACCCTCGTGCTCGAGCACGGCGAGCTGCAGGCAGCCGCGATCGCCGGCATCCTGGCCGCCGACGGGTGGCGCGCGATCGCGAGCCACCCCGACTTCCTCGGGCGGGATCGCGCGACCACCGCTCTGCGCTGAATCCGGCGCGCCGCCGGAGGCGCGCGCCGCCGCCTCTCGAGCAGCAAGCCCACCAATGCGCCCCAGAGTGACACGCGCGCCCGCATTTTTGGGCGCAGGTGTCACGCGCGACCGCGACGGATCGGTCGGAGTCCCAGCGACAGCAGTTTGGCGCGGAGGGCGGCGGGGGATCGAGCTTCACGCCAGTCCCACCGGCTGACTGTCGTGTTCTGCGCGCGAAGTCGATTTTCCCGGTTCTTCTCCGCGATGACGACCTGGGCGGTGGTTCGGCCGTGGGTGTACTCGCTTTTGACGTATTTGCCGACACCGTCGAACTCACCAATTCCCCGGACATCGATCCACCAGAAGTCAACTTCCATGGTCCCCTTCTCATCGGTGAACACGGCCTGGAGATCAGGCGGCGGAAAACCGAGTCGATGGATGTTTACCCGGCTCAATGACTCACCTGCAGACCCTGAACGGCCGTCGGCAAACTCCCTGACGAAGCGTGCGCGGGCATGTCCCGTAGTCGGTGCGCGTTCCTCGAGTTCCTTTTCGAGGGCATCCTTGGTCGTTCGGGCGGCGAGGCGCCCCGCTTCGCCAGACTTGGGCGGCCGCAGGCTGAAATCGGTCATAGCGACTGCCGTCGCGATCGGTTCGGTCCGGGCAATGTCCACAAGGGTTCTCGTGAGGCACGTTATGGCAAAAGTGCCGAAATCGACAAGTGTGTCTGGCAATTCGAGGCCCCGTCTGATGAGAGACCCAGTCGACCGGCCTCCGTTGGCGGCGCCCGCAATGACTTCGGGACGCGGAGGCGGACTGCCGATGAACGGCAGTCTCCAGATGGCCGCCGCGGAGAGCCCGGACAGGATGAGCGGGCCTGGCTCAACAGCTACTGCGGCCGAGAGGCGAGCCAGATATCGATCCTCTGAGTTGAGGTCTCCCCAGACATCGGCGGGAAAGTAGGCGCCGGGCCGCAGCCTGATGAGCGTTCCCCTCTCTGCGCTTCGAAAGAGGGCACGACGTTCGCCAGGGGTGACTGTTTCACGCACAAGCACCAGCTGAAGCAGGAACAGATCGAGCGGCGTCGGAGGATTCATGCCGACACTGTGCGCCCTCGTCAATCGCTGGTCGGTCGCACATCGCACAACAGTTCAGAACGCCCTGCTCATCGACGATGTGAGCGGCTGGACGCAGCCTCCGTGCCGGTGGGTGACACGCGCGCCCGCACGTTCGGCCGCACGTGTCACTCGCGAACGCATGTGCGTGGGTCAATCCGGCGAGTTACTCCTCCGCAGCCTCCAGGGCCGCGGTGCACTCCGCAATAGCCTCGGCCGCCCAGGTGCGCTGGTCGTCCGTGCCCACCAGGTCCGCCCAGCGGGATGCCTCCGCGAAGGATTCAAGCGCGGACGACGGATCCGACGCCTCCAGCCGGTACCAGCCGAGGTTGCTGTGGAGGGAGACGAGCCAGCGTTGGATGCGCGGATCGGGCGACGCCTCGGCGAGATCGACGGCCTGCGCCGTCCAGTCCTCCGCGTCGGCCGGATCCGCGATCGCGAGCATGTGGAGGGCATCCACCTCCAGGAAGAGCAACCCGCCCCTCGCGGCGATGCTCGCAGCCTGGCGGAACAGTCCGATCGCGGCATCCGGATGTCCAGAGCTGTTCATGAGCCGGCCGGACTCGAGCAATACCCGCACCCCGACCACCGGTGCTTGCTCGCCGAGTTCGATGAGCAGTGCGGCGGCTTCGTCGAACCGCCCCTGAAGCCCGATCGCCCGGGCGAGCTGCGTGATGAGTTCGGCGCGCTCGGTGTCGTCCCAGGGCCCGCCCTGCTCGAGTTCCACCCGGAAGCGCTCCTCCGACAGCGCCGGATCGTCGAACACCCAGAGTTCGTCGAGGGCCACCTGTTCGAGCATGCTCAGTCCTTTCGCGCGGCCGCGAACGCCTCGATCGCGGCGAGGAGAGCCGGCGCATCCGTGAAGTGATGGGCGGTGATACCGACGCTCATCGCCCCATCGATATTCTCCCGCATGTCGTCCGCGAAGAAGGCATCGCGGGCGTCTATCCCGTAGCGGGAGAGCACACTGCGGAACACCTCCGGCTCGGGCTTGCGCGCGCCGTAGTCGGAGGAGGTGTAGAGGTGATCGCCGAACACCGACACCAGCTCTGGAGCAAGCTCCCGCAGGTATTTGCCGGTCAGGGGGCCGTTGTTGGTGAGAAGGGTGACCTGGCCGAATTCGGCGGCGCGACGGACGGCCGCGATCGAGTCCCTCCAGGGTTCCATTGCTGCTCCACGGATCCGCACCCAGTCGGCCTCCGCGACCTCGACCCCGATCGCCTCGTTGAAGGCGGCGAGGTAGACCTCGGCGTCTGCGAATCCTCCCGCCTCGGCCGCGATCTCGCCGTCCTCATGCCACCATCGTTCGCGCAACTGTTCGAGGGACAGGCCCGTGAGCTCGGTCATCCCGGCCATGCGACGCTGCCAGTCGTAGCCGTAGAGCACTTCGTCCATATCGAAGATGAAGAGCAGCATCAGGCGTCCCGGGTCGAGAAGCTGATGATCGCGGCATCCAGCGTCTTGTCGAAATCGAAGAGATACAGGTCCACAGGGCTCCCACCGGTCACACAATTGTCTCAGTCATTGGAAGGGCGCTGTGCATCGAGGGGCCTCCTGCACTGTCCGAAGTAAGATGTCTACCGATATGGCGACGATCTACGACTGCTCTGAGCAGGACCAACTTCTCACCGGCATGCGACTCGCACGGGTCGCCCTCGGCCGCGGCGAACTCGTCGTGCTGCCGACCGATACCGTGTACGGCCTCGCGGTAGACGCATTCAACACCTACGGGGTTCAGCGCCTGCTCGATGCGAAGGGGCGCACGAGGCAGTCGCCTCCGCCGGTCTTGATTCCGGGCATCCCCACCCTCGATGCGCTCGCGGAGACCGTGCCGCCGGAGGTCCGCGCCCTCGTTGCCGCCTTCTGGCCCGGGGGACTCACCGTGATCCTGCCCGCCAGCCCCTCCCTCGATTGGGACCTCGGCGAGACCGGGGGCACCGTCGCCCTGCGGATGCCCAACAACCGCATCGCCCTCGAGCTGCTCTCGGAGACGGGACCGCTCGCCGTCTCCTCGGCCAACCTCACCGGCGAGACCGCGGCCCGTACTGCCGCAGAAGCCGAGCGGATGCTGGGCGACAGCGTCGAGGTCTACCTCGACGGCGGAGAGGTCGGCCTCGACTACGAGGCGACCGGCCTCGGATCGACCATCGTGGATGCGACAGGCTTGCTCGAGGGTGGCGAACTGAAGATCGTGCGGCACGGTGTCATCACCGAGGCGCAGATCGAGGCGGTGCTCGAGAAGTTCGCCGCCGAGAACGCTCCCGCGGAGGAGACTGCCGAGCCGGCCGTTCCGGAGGCGCCGAGCGAGCCGACTGAGCCCGCACCGTGAGATTCATCATCTACGTGGCCGCCGGTGGACTCTCCGCGGTGGTCACGTTCGTGCTGGCCACAGCAGTGGCGCGGCTCGGCATGAAATACCGGCTCTACCCCGCCATCCGTGACCGTGACGTGCACAAACGCCCCACCCCCCGCCTCGGCGGCATCGCGATGTTCATCGGCATCCTCACCGCGTTCGGCGTCGCATCGCAGCTGCCGCAGTTCCACCTCATCTTCGCCAAACCGGGTCCGATCTTCGCCATCCTCGGCTCGGCGCTCATCATCGTGCTCATCGGTGTGGCCGACGACATCTGGGACCTCGACTGGGTCACCAAACTCGCGGGTCAGATCATCGCCGCAGGGCTCCTCGCCTGGCAGGGCGTCCAGCTGACCACACTTCCGATCGTCGGCGGCGTGGTCGTGCTCTCCTCCTACACCGGGCTGATCATCACGGTCTTCGCGATCGTGCTCGTGATGAATGCCATCAACTTCATCGACGGACTCGACGGTCTGGTCGCCGGGGTCGCGATCATCGCCAATGGCGCTTTCTTCATCTACAGCTACATCCTCGTCACCCGAAGTGCGGCAGCGGAGTACTTCAACCTCGCGCTGCTCATCTCGGCGGTGCTCATCGGAGCGTGCGTGGGCTTCCTGCCGCTCAACTGGCACCCGGCGAAGCTGTTCATGGGAGACGCCGGGGCCCTGCTTGTCGGCCTGCTCATGGCGACCTCGGCGATCTCGGTCACGGGTCAGGTCGACCTCGCCGCCCTGCAGTTCTCGAAGCAGCTCATCCCCGCCTTCATCCCGATCCTGCTGCCGCTCGCCATCCTGCTGATCCCGCTGCTCGACTTCGCACTCGCGGTCTTCCGACGTCTCCGGGCGGGCAAGTCCCCGTTCAGCGCGGACCGCAAGCACCTGCATCACCGGCTGCTCGACATGGGGCATTCCGACGTCCACGCGGTGCTGATCTTCTACTCGTGGACCGCAGTGGTGTCGATCGGATGCCTCCTGTTCATGTTCTTCGACGCGATCTGGGGCGTGTTGTTCATCATCGTCGGCCTCGTGATCTGCACGGCGGTCACCCTCGCGCCGCTCACCCGGCGCAAGGCCGTCGAGGCCTCTGTGCAGCTCTCCAGCCCCGACAACGAGGCCGAGGCGGCTGCTGCCCGGTTCGACCCCCTCGACGAAGCCGCTTACGATCCAGCCGCCTACGACGCGGCCTCGACCGAGACCCCCACGAAGGAAGCATCATGAGCGCGGTTCCCATCCTCAAGCGGATCCTGGCCTACGGAGGCATCCTCGCCATCGTCATCGCGGTGGTCGGTTCGGTGATCGGCCTCATCTTCGCCGGGGGAGTCGGGCTCGTCAGCGCGCTCGTCGGCACGGTGATGGCCGTCGTCTTCCTCGGTATCACCGCCGCGAGCATCGTGCTCGCGACGAAGGTCGCGAAAGGGGATCTCCTGAGCGTCGCATTCTTCGGGATCGTGATGGGCGCCTGGCTTCTCAAGCTCATCGTCTTCATCGTCATCATCGTGCTCCTGAAGGACCAGCCCTGGATCCAGACGCAGGTGCTCTTCCTCACTGTCGTGGTCGCCGTGGCCGGAACTCTCGTGGTTGATGTGGTCGTGATCGCACGGTCCCGGATGCCCTATGTGAGCGACATCAGCCTCCCTTCCGAGGCCTCCGCGACCCCCGACCGACCGGAGTAGAGGTTCGGATGGTCCCATTCTCTTGATAGAGTTATGACGAACGCCCCCCTTCTTCTCGCCGCGTGATCACACGCCCCGATTCTGGAGTTAGCGCTGCTACCCCACGCACTCAATCTCATCCTCCCCCTCGCCAGCGAAGGCGACAGCGGCGGTGGCTTTGTCGGGCCCAGTATCGGTGAGTTCTTCCCTCCGATCATCGCGTTCGCCGGCACCCCGTTCGAACTCAACCGGGTCATGCTCGTCCGCATCATCACGACCGTCATCATCATCGTGGTCTTCTCGCTGCTGACCAGGTCGCTCAAGGTCGTGCCGACCCGCTGGCAGAGCGTGCTCGAGTTCGGGACCGACTTCGTACGCGTCGGAATCGCCGAAGACCTCCTCGGCAAGAAGGACGGCCGTCGCTTCCTTCCGTTGCTGATGACCTTCTTCTTCATGATCCTGGCGATGAACTTCACCGGTGTCGTGCCCTTCGTCAACATCGCCGGAACCTCGGTGATCGGTGTGCCGCTGTTGCTGGCCGGCATCGCCTACTTCACCTGGATCATCGCGGGCCTCAGAAAGCATCCGGGCAAATTCCTGAGGAACGCGCTGTTCCCGCCCGGGGTTCCGTGGCCGTTGTACATCATCGTGACGCCGATCGAGTTGATCTCGACCTTCATCGTGCGACCGGTCACCCACACCCTCCGACTGCTCATGAACATGATCGTCGGCCACCTTCTGCTCGTGCTGTTCTTCCTCGCCACGTCGTTCTTCTTCTTCGAGGCGAACGGGTTGTACAAGCTCTTCGGCATCGGCACGATCGCCTTCGGCCTCGCCTTCACGGTGCTTGAGCTCCTGGTAATCGTGCTGCAGGCGTACGTCTTCACCATCCTGACCGCCGTCTATCTCCAGCTCGCGCTGGCAGACGAGCACTGACCGAACCAGGCTCTTCACTCCAAAACATCTCGACCTAGCACGACGCGAGTCGGGCAACCGCCCCTCGCACCATCACGGAAGGAAACACACAACGTGGACACCACTACCGTCGCCGCCCTCAGCGGAAACATCGCGACGATCGGCTATGGCCTCGCAGCAATCGGCCCGGCAATCGGAGTCGGAATCGTCGTCGGCAAGACGATCGAGTCCGTCGCGCGCCAGCCTGAACTCCAGGGCCGACTGACCGTGCTGATGTACATCGGTATCGCCTTCACGGAGGCGCTCGCCTTCATCGGTATCGCAACGTACTTCATCTTCACCACCGGACAGTAGTCATGAAACCCCTCCTTCTCGCCGCGGCTGCGGAGGCGGATCACAATCCGCTCCTTCCGAGTCTTCCCGACATCATCTGGTCGGCTCTGTGCTTCATCGTGCTGTTCGTCTTCTTCTGGAAGAAGATCCTGCCGGCGGTGCAGAAGAACCTCGACGAGCGCTCGGCTGCTATCGAAGGCGGAATAAAGAAGGCGGAGATCGCCCAGGCGGAAGCCGCTGCTGCGCTCGACAAGTACACCGAGCAGCTCGCCGAGGCACGCGCCGAAGCGGCGAAGATCCGCGACCAGGCTCGCCAGGACGGCACGAAGATCCTGAACGAGCTCAAGGAGCAGGCCTCCGCCGAGGCGGCCCGCATCACGGTCAACGCCCAGGCGACGATCGAAGCGGAGCGCCAGTCGGCTCTCGTCTCGCTGCGCTCGGAGGTCGGATCGCTCGCGATCGACCTCGCGTCCGGTGTCATCGGCCAGAGCCTGTCCGACGACAAGAATGCGGCGAACCTCGTCGACCAGTTCCTCGCCGACCTCGAGAAGTCCGAGAGTGTCGTCAAGTCAGAACGGGCGGCCAAGCCGGAGTCGGTGAACTGAGTATGGGATCAGCGACCAGGGAAGCTCTCGCCGCCTCACGGGCGGAGTTGTCGTCCGCGGGATCGGCCGACCTGGCCACTGCCGATGAACTGTTCTCGGCCGGCCGGATCATCGGCGGCTCGGCGCAGCTCATCTCCATGCTCTCCGACACCGCGACGGATGCCACGCAGAAGAAGGCGATCCTCTCGGCCGTCTTCGGCACCAACCTCAGCCCGGCGACCCTCGGCCTGCTCGGAACGGTGGTCTCGCACCGCTGGTCCGACACCGACGATCTGCTCGCCGGGATCGAAGAGCTCGGTCTCCGAACGGCTGCAGAGTCCGCACCGGCGACTGTCAACATCGATGCCGAATTGTTCGCCTTCGGCACGGCGGTCTCCTCCGACGCCGAGCTCGAACTCGCGGTGAGCAGCAAGCTCGGCACTCCCGAGGCGAAGGTGGCTCTCGTCGAAACGCTTCTTGCGAAGAAGGTGTCCCCGCAGACCCTCTCGATCGTGCGCCACCTGATGCAGCAGCCCCGGGGCCGTCGCATCGGCGAGTTGCTGCGCACCGCGGCATCCATCGTCGCCGACCAGTCCGGACTCGCGGTCGCCACGATCACGAGTGCAACACCCATCCGCGCCGTTCAGCTCGAGCGGTTGCAGAAGGGGCTCGCCGGCAAGTTCGGGCGAGCGCTCAAGTTCAACCTGGTCGTCGACCCCGCCCTGATCGGCGGTCTCCGCGTGCAGGTCGGCGACACGGTCATCGACGACAGCGTCGCCTCGAAGCTCAAGGATCTCCGCCTCCAGCTCGCCGGCTAGTACCGAACCGCACCTCGGCGACCAGCGCCACCAACACAGACCCCCCGAAGCGAACGGCTTCGCGAAGACAAGGAAACAACGGAAATGGCAGACCTCACGATCAGCCCGGACGAGATCCGCGACGCGCTCAAGGACTTCGTCAAGGCGTACGACCCCGCGTCCGCGTCCACGACGGAGGTCGGCTACGTCATCGACGCCGCCGACGGAATCGCTCACGTGCAGGGTCTTCCCGGCGTGATGGCCAACGAGCTCATCAAGTTCGCCGACGGCACCCTCGGCCTCGCCCAGAACCTGGACGAGAACGAGATCGGCGTGATCGTGCTCGGCGAATTCGCCGGGATCGTGGAGGGCCTCGAGGTCACCCGCACCGGCGAGGTACTCTCCGTACCGGTCGGCGACGGCTACCTCGGTCGCGTCGTCGACCCGCTCGGCGCCCCGATCGACGGTCTCGGCGAGATCGCAAGCGAGAGCCGTCGTGCCCTCGAACTCCAGGCTCCGGGCGTGATGCAGCGCAAGAGCGTTCACGAGCCCATGCAGACCGGGATCAAGGCGATCGACGCCATGATCCCGATCGGTCGCGGCCAGCGCCAGCTGATCATCGGTGACCGCCAGACCGGTAAGACGGCCATCGCGATCGACACGATCATCAACCAGAAGGCCAACTGGGAGTCGGGCGACACCACCAAGCAGGTGCGTTGCATCTACGTCGCCATCGGCCAGAAGGGCTCGACCATCGCTTCGGTGAAGGGCGCGCTCGAGGATGCCGGAGCAATGGAGTACACCACGATCGTGGCGTCCCCGGCCTCCGACCCCGCCGGCTTCAAGTACCTCGCCCCCTACACCGGCTCCGCCATCGGCCAGCACTGGATGTACGGCGGCAAGCACGTCCTGATCATCTTCGACGACCTGTCGAAGCAGGCCGAGGCCTACCGCGCCGTCTCCCTGCTGCTGCGTCGTCCCCCGGGGCGCGAGGCGTACCCGGGTGACGTGTTCTACCTGCACTCCCGTCTGCTCGAGCGTTGCGCCAAGCTCTCCGACGAGCTCGGTGCCGGATCGATGACCGGCCTTCCGATCATCGAGACCAAGGCCAACGACGTGTCGGCCTACATCCCGACCAACGTGATCTCGATCACCGACGGCCAGATCTTCCTCCAGTCCGACCTCTTCAACGCCAACCAGCGTCCAGCGGTCGACGTGGGAATCTCGGTCTCGCGAGTCGGTGGCGACGCGCAGGTCAAGTCGATCAAGAAGGTCTCCGGCACGCTCAAGCTCGAGTTGGCCCAGTATCGCTCGCTCGAGGCGTTCGCGATGTTCGCGTCCGACCTCGACCCGACCAGCCGTCGCCAGCTCGCTCGTGGCGCCCGCCTCACCGAGCTGCTCCGCCAGCCGCAGTACTCGCCATACCCCGTCGAGGAGCAGGTCGTCTCGATCTGGGCCGGAACGAACGGCAAGCTCGACGAGGTCGCTGTCGAAGACGTGCTTCGGTTCGAGCGCGAGCTGCTCGACTACCTGGGTCGCAACACCGAGGTGCTGTCGAAGCTCAAGGCCACGAACGTTCTGGATGACGACACGGTGAAGGCACTGGACGAGGGCGTTGACGCGTTCAAGCTCGAGTTCCAGACCGGTGAGGGCAAGCCGCTCGCCTCGGTCGGCACCGAGCAGTTCGAGGCGATCGAGCCGGAGAACATCGCCCAGGAGCAGATCGTCAAGCAGAAGCGCTAGGGCGGGTCTCGACACGGCGGGTCTCGACATGGCGGGTCTCGACACGGGCTGGTCTCGACACGGGCGCTGAGCGCCCTACTCGACCACCATTTCATCAAACTGAAGTACTACGAACAGAAAGTTAACGCACATGGGAGCGCAACTTCGGGTCTACCGGCAGAAGATCAAGTCTGCCCAGACGACCAAGAAGATCACTCGGGCCATGGAGCTGATCTCGGCCTCGCGCATCCAGAAGGCGCAGGCCAGGGTGGCGGCATCCGGTCCGTACTCGCGCGCGGTCACCCGCGCCGTGTCGGCCGTTGCCTCATTCTCGAACGTCGATCACATCCTCACCACCGAGCCGGAGAAGGTCGAACGCGCCGCCGTCGTGCTCTTCACCTCCGACCGCGGCCTCGCCGGTGCCTTCAGCACAAACGTCGTCCGTGAATCGAGTGAGCTCGTCACGCTGTTGCAGAGCCAGGGCAAAGAGGTCGTCTACTACCTCGTCGGGCGCAAGGCGGCGGCGTACTTCGCGTTCCGCAAGCGTGCCGCCGAGCAGATCTGGACCGGTGGCACCGAGAAGCCCGACTTCGAGACCGCCCAGACGATCGGCGAGACCCTCGTGGCGAAGTTCATCCAGCCGGCGAGCGAGGGTGGGGTCGACGAGATCCACATCGTCTACAACCGCTTCGTCAGCGTCGTCACCCAGGTGCCGGAGGTCGTCAGACTGCTGCCGCTCGAGGTCGTGGAGGGCGTCGAAGCTCCCGATGACAACGAGGTGCTCCCGCTCTACGAGTTCGAGCCCGAGGTGGGTGACGTTCTGGATGCGCTGCTCCCGGTGTATATCGAGAGCCGAATCTTCAACGCGATGTTGCAGTCCGCGGCATCCGAGCACGCTGCGCGCCAGCGGGCGATGAAGTCGGCGAGCGACAATGCCGACAAGCTCATCACCACCTTCACCCGACTGGCGAACAACGCCCGCCAGTCGGAGATCACCCAGCAGATCTCCGAGATCGTCGGCGGCGCCGACGCACTCTCGCCCAAGAAGTAAGCGCTGAAGCGCTCAGAAGAAGCCCAGGAGAATCGAGAAGCACATGACTATCACAGCCCCTGCTGACCAGACCACGGCTCAGCCCGCCGGAATCGGACGCATCGCCCGGGTCACCGGCCCCGTCGTCGACATCGAGTTCCCCCACGATGCCATCCCCGGCATCTACAACGCACTGAAGACCACGGTCACCATCGGTGAGGAGTCCAACGAGATCACCCTCGAGGTCGCCCAGCACCTCGGTGACGACCTCGTGCGTGCCATCGCACTGAAGCCCACCGACGGTCTGGTGCGTGGCCAGGAGGTGCGAGACACCGGTGGACCGATCACCGTTCCCGTCGGCGACGCCACCAAGGGCAAGGTCTTCAACGTCATCGGCGAAGTGCTCAATGGCGAGCCCGGTGAGACCTACGAGTGGGCCGACCGCTGGTCGATCCACCGCGAGCCCCCGCCCTTCGACCAGCTCGAGTCGAAGACAGAGCTCTTCGAGACCGGCATCAAGGTCATCGACCTTCTCACGCCCTATGTGCTCGGTGGCAAGATCGGACTGTTCGGAGGAGCCGGCGTCGGCAAGACGGTGCTCATCCAGGAGATGATCCAGCGCGTGGCGCAGGACCACGGCGGAGTGTCGGTGTTCGCCGGAGTCGGCGAGCGCACCCGTGAGGGCAACGACCTCATCGCCGAGATGGAGGAGGCGGGAGTCTTCGACAAGACCGCCCTCGTCTTCGGCCAGATGGATGAGCCGCCGGGGACGCGTCTTCGCGTCGCCCTCTCGGCGCTGACCATGGCGGAGTACTTCCGCGATGTGCAGAACCAGGACGTGCTGCTCTTCATCGACAACATCTTCCGCTTCACGCAGGCCGGTTCCGAGGTCTCGACGCTGCTCGGCCGCATGCCGTCTGCGGTGGGGTACCAGCCGAACCTCGCCGACGAGATGGGCATCCTCCAGGAGCGCATCACGTCGACCCGTGGGCACTCGATCACCTCGCTCCAGGCCATCTACGTCCCCGCCGACGACTACACCGACCCGGCCCCGGCGACCACCTTCGCGCACCTCGATGCGACGACCGAGCTCAGCCGCGAGATCGCATCGCAGGGTCTCTATCCGGCCGTCGACCCGCTCACCTCCACCAGCCGTATCCTCGACCCCCGCTACCTGGGTGCCGACCACTACCGCGTGGCGACGAACGTGAAGGCGATCCTTCAGAAGAACAAGGAGCTCCAGGAGATCATCGCGATCCTCGGTGTCGACGAGCTCTCCGAGGAAGACAAGATCACCGTCTCCCGCGCCCGTCGCATCCAGCAGTTCCTGTCGCAGAACACCTACATGGCGAAGAAGTTCACCGGTGTCGAGGGCTCGACCGTGCCGCTCAAGGACACGATCGAGTCGTTCGACGCCATCGTCAAGGGTGACTTCGACCACGTCGCCACCCAGGCGTTCTTCAACGTCGGTGGTATCAACGACGTCGAAGAGCAGTGGGCGAAGATCCAGAAGGAGAACGGCTAACAATGGCCGAGTCCGGAGCTCACGAACTCCAGGTGAGTGTCGTGTCGGCCGACCACGAGGTCTGGACCGGCACGGCATCGATGGTGGTCGCGAAGACCACCGAGGGCGAAATCGGCATCCTGCCGGGTCACGAGCCGCTGTTGGCGATCCTGAGCGCCGGAGAGGTGCGGATCACCACCGGGGGGTCCGCATCGGTGCGCGCGAACGCCGAGGACGGTTTCCTGTCGGTCGAACACGACACCGTCACGATCGTCGCTCGCAACGCCTCGCTCGTGCAGGGCTGATCACACTCCCATGTTGATCGCGATGGCGGGTCTCCCGGCCGCGGGCAAGAGCACGCTCGCCGAGATCCTCGGTGCCCGGCTCTCCGCGTCGGTGGTCTCCGTCGATCCGATCGAATCGGCGATCCTCGAGGCCGGGATCGACAGCGACCAACCGACCGGACTCGCCGCCTACCTCGTGGCCGAGACGATCGCCGGTCTGGTGCTCGAATCCGGCCACGATGTCATCGTCGACGCGGTCAACGGGGTGGATCCGGCACGCGAGCAGTGGGTGGAGCTAGCTCACTCCCGCGGCGAGACTCTGCGGTTCATTGAAGTGATCTGCTCCGACTCCGAGCTCCATCGCGAGCGCCTGGAGTCGCGCGGCCGCCGACTCCCGCACCTCAACGAGCCGAGTTGGCATGCCGTCGAGCAGAGCCTCGACGAGTATTCGCCCTGGGCTGGCGCCAGCGCCGCCGTGCCCCGGATCACGCTCGACTCCGCGCGACCGCTCGGCGTGAACGTGGATGCCGCGCTCGCGTTCATCTCGGGCTAGTGCTGCTTCTCCTTCCCCCCTCCGAGACGAAACGCGACGGGGGTGACGCCGACGCGCCCCTCGACCTGACCCGGCTGAGCCACAGCGAACTGACCGCGGCGAGGCGCACCGCGCTGGCGGCCACCCGGGCGCTCTCGCGCAACCGCACGACCGCCGCCGCGGCACTGAAGCTCGGTGCGACCCAGCAGTTCGAGGTCACCCGCAATCGCGAGCTGCGTTCGTCGCCCACCCGGGCGGCTCTCGACCGCTATACCGGCGTGCTCTACGACGCCCTCGACGCGGGCAGCCTGGATGCCGGGGCGCGACAATTCGCCCGGGACCACGTGCTCATCCACTCGGCCCTGTTCGGACTGCTGGGAGCAGACGACCCGATCCCGGCGTATCGCCTCTCCCATGACTCGCGCTTGCCAGAGCTGACGCTACGGAAGCTCTGGCGCGAGCGGATCTCCGCCGTGCTCGCCGCATCCGACGGCGTGGTCCTCGACCTCCGGTCCGAGGCCTACGTCGAGCTCGGCCCGGCGCCAGCGGGTGCGAAGACGGCGTTCGTACGAGTCGTCACCGACTCCGCGGATGGACCCCGGCGAGCCCTCAACCACTTCAACAAGAAGGGCAAGGGCGAATTCGTGCGTGCGCTCTGCCAGGCGGGCATCGACCACCCGACCATCGACTCCGTTCTCCAATGGTCGAGCGATGCCGGTCTCCGCCTCGAGCGTGGAGCAGAGGGTGAGCTCGACCTCGTCGTCTGATCGGCCGACACCGGATCGCCGGTGCCGGATGATGGTTGACTGGCGTCATGAGCGATAACGGAAATGCCGCAGCTTCGGGAAGCCGGACGCCGGGTGGCTGCTGCTCTACATCTTCCTGCCCATCGTCTGGTTGATCATCCTCGCCTTCGGCGATTCCCAGTGGGATGCGCGTCGGATGGAGGTCGCGCCGGTATACGGCCCGAATGTCCCGTACCAGGGCGCGGCGCCGTGTGCCGCGGTCTGAACGAAGGGGCGCGATGCCTGAGGGTGACGGCTCAGGTCGCGCGCCAGCATCCCTCGACGTGATCGTCGACCATGCCCGACGACTGCATGAGTGCGTACATCGTGGTGGGGCCGACGAATCGTAGTCCGATCGACCGGAGCGCCGTGCTCAGTGCTGTCGACTCGGTTGTCACGGCCGGGATATCGCCGAATTTCACGGGGCGCGGACGTGCTCCGCGGGGCGGCGCATAGCTCCACATCAGCCGGTCGAGCGCCCCGGGATCGTCTTGCACCAGCTGGCGGACGATGCCGGCATTGCCGATGGTGGCCACGATCTTCGCGCGATTGCGGATGATGCCCGCATCGAGCATGAGCCGCTCGACATCCGCGTCGGTGAGGTCGGCGACGCGGTCGATGTCGAAGTCGTGGAAGGCCGCTCGGAAGGTCTGCCGTCGCCGCAGGATCGTGATCCACGAGAGCCCGGCCTGGAAGCCCTCGAGGCTCAGCTTCTCGAACAACGGACGATCCCCGCGGAGTTCGACACCCCACTCCTCATCGTGATACCGGCGATACTCGTCGTCGCCGGCGCTCCAGGCGCACCGGTTCCGCCCGTCCTCGCCCAACACCACCGCGGAACGTGGCTCGCTCACTCCGTGTGCCTGATGCCTTCGTGGTCGAGCAGCCAGACTTTGGTCGGGATGCCGTTGCCGCCGCTGTAGCCGGTGATGCGGCTGTTCGCGGCAAGGACGCGATGGCAGGGGATGAGGATGGGCACGGGATTGGCGCCGACAGCTCCGCCGACGGCCCGACCCGCTGTCGGGCGGCCCGTCGACTGACCGAGTTCGCCATAGGAGGTGACCTCACCGAAATCGAGTTCGACGAGACGTGCCCAGACCGACTTCTGGAAATCCGTGCCGTGGAGGGCGACCGGCACGTCGAACGAGGTGCGGGTGCCGGCGAAGTACTCGGAGAGCTGTGTCGCCGCGCGGTCGAGCACCGGATCGCTGTGTTCATCGTCGCCGTCGTGCGGCAGGCGGCCGTCGCGCTCGATGGTGAGCGCGACGACGGCGGCGCCGTCGCCGACGATCTCGATGCGGCCGATGGGGCTGTCGAGGCGGCGAAGCGGCAGCACGCTCGGGAGGGCGGAGGAGACCGGGGGAGCGGTGGTGGTGGTGGAGGTCATGGATCGACTGTAGCTGCGACATCCGTGCACCCACTCGCGCTTTTCGGACATCGGAACGGCGGCCCGTCCAGCCTGCCTGTGGAGGAGAGGACACGCCTAGGCTGGGAACATGGCTGCCATCGACTACCGCGCACTCGGCGATTCCGGGCTCATCGTCTCCACCATCGGCCTCGGCTGCAACAACTTCGGTCGGGTGAATACCGCGAGCGAGTCACAGGAGGGCACGGATGCCGTGATCAACGCGGCGATCGACGCCGGAGTCACCCTGTTCGACACCGCCGACATCTACGGGTCCGAACGAGGACTCAGCGAGACGCGGATGGGACATTCGCTCAAGGGACGCCGCCACGAGATCGTGCTCGCCACGAAGTTCGGCATGGACATGGCCGGCACCAACGGACCGGACTGGGGAGCGCGCGGCTCGCGTCGCTATGTGCGACTCGCGGTCGAGGCATCCCTCCGCCGCCTCCAGACGGACTGGATCGACCTCTACCAACTGCACGTGCCGGATCCGCACACTCCGATCGAGGAGACGCTCTCGGCCCTCGACGACCTCATCACGGAAGGCAAGGTGCGCTATATCGGCCACTCCAACCTCTCCGGCTGGCAGATCGCGGATGCCGAATACCGCGCGATCCTCGGCGGCCATCCGAAGTTCATCTCGGCTCAGAACGAATACTCCCTGCTCGTGAGGGGTGTCGAAGACGAAGTGCTGCCCGCGGTCAACCACTACGGGCTCGGCTTCCTCCCGTTCTTCCCCCTGTACAACGGCCTCTTCACCGGCAAGTTCAGCCGGTCGGGAGGGCCGGCTGACAGTCGGATCGTCACCCTGCGCCCTCACCTGCTCGAGGGCGCCCCCTGGGACACCATGGAGAAGTACGAGGCATTCTGCCGGGAGCGCGGCATCACGATGCTCGCCGCCACCCTCGCCTGGCTGCTCGCCCAGCCGGGGCTCACCAGCGTCATCGCGGGCGCGACGAAGCCCGAGCAGATCATCCAGAACGCGGAGGAGGCCACCTCCTGGACACCCTCTGCCGCCGAGGTCGCCGAGATCTCCGCGATGTTCACCGATCCCAGCTAAGCCAGTTCCGGCGACGACTCCCTGCGGGGGCGCTGCCGCGCCGACGGTGCGGTGACTCCGGGGCGGTGCCGAGGGCGGAAGATCCGGATGCCTGGCGGCGTGTTCCGCCCGACGGGCGGCATGTCGGTGCGGTATCCGCCCTCGGCCGGCGCCCGCACACCCGACGTTGACGCCTCCGCCGACGCACGACGCCGACGCACGACGCCTACGCCCGGCGCCAACGCACGACGCCCACGCACGACGCCCACGCCCGGCGCCCGTACGCCCGACGCTTGTGAGCCGCGTCGCTGACCGGCTCAGGGCAGCGTGAGCACGACCTTGCCGCGCAGGTGGCGGGATTCGAGGAGCTCGTAGGCCGCGCGCACCTCCGCGAGCGGGAAAGTGGCCGCGATAGGCAGCACGATGGTGCCGTCGGCCACGAGTCGAGCGAGGCGGGCGAGATCCGCTGATGTCTTGCCCCCGCCCCCGACGGTGGAGATCCCGTACTTCGCGACGCCCTCGTAGTACACGATGGAGTTGATCCGTTTCGGATCCACCCCGAGCTCGATCGCCGCCTCGATGGTCTCCTGGCCGGCATTGTCGATGACCGCATCGATTCCTTGCGGGCTGGCAGAGCGCAGGCGATCGGCCAGCCCGGGGCCGTACGCAACCGGGATGATCCCCAGGTCGCGAAGGAAATGGTGGTTGCCCTCGCTGGCCGTGCCGATGACGGTAGCCCCGCTGGCGATCGCCAGCTGGGCGGCGAACAAGCCCACACCGCCGGCTGCCGCGCTCACGAGCACCGTCTCCCCGGCGATCGGCGCGACCGCTCGAGTCGCCCGTTCTGCGGTGTTGCCGACAAGTCCGACGCCGCCGGCGGTGGCCCAGTCCAGGCCGGAGGGCTTCTGCGCCACCTGGCTGGCGGGCACTACTACGAAGTCGGCCTGGGCGCTGAAGTTGCTCCAGCCGAGCACCTCGTCACCGACCGCCGCTGCCGTGACGTCCTCGCCGACCTCGTCGATCACCCCGGCGAATTCGGCCCCCTGCCCGCTCGGAAGTGAGCGATTCGGCAGGATCGCGGGGGAGCGGCGCACCTTTGCGTCGAAGTTGTTGAGTCCGGCGGCGCGCACTGCCACTCGCACCTGGCCCTGCCCCGCGTGAGGCTCGTCGACTTCGACGATGTCGAGCACTTCCGGCCCGCCGTAGCGGCTGTACTGAACGATTCGCGACATCCTCCGATTCTATGATCGATATTGTGAGTGAGCACTCACTCCGCTATCCTGAGCCGATGACATCGGTGAAAAGCCTCCGGGCGAGCCCACTCTCTGTCGACGAGCGGCGGGCGATGATCGTGGACGCCGTGATCCCGCTCCTGCTCGAGCACGGCCGGGACGTCACGACCAAGCAGATCGCCGAGAGCGCGGGCATCGCCGAGGGGACCCTGTTCCGGGCCTTCGGTGACAAGGAATCGATCATCTCGGCGGCTGTGGACAAATTCCTCGATCCGGAGCCGCTGCGCCAGATGCTCCGGGGCATCGATCCGGAAGAACCGATCGAGCGGAAGGTGCACGACATCATCTTCAACCTGAGATCCCGGTTTGAAGGGATCCTGGGCATCATGGCTGCCGTGGGCATGACCGGCAAACCTCCGGGTTCGCGATCGCGAGTCGGCAATCCGGAATTGCTCGCCGAGCTGATCGCCGAGAACGCTGATGTACTGCGCATCGAACCACACCGGGTCGCCTCTTTCGTGCGCATGCTCGCCTTCGCGTCATCCCTTCCGCCCCTCCGGGAGTCGGCACCGTTCACCACCGACGAGCTCACCGACCTTGTGCTCCATGGCGTGCTCGGCAGACCGGCCACTCCCGACCTCGAATCCCGCAACGATCAAGGAACCCACCGACAATGTTGATCCGCCTCCTGCGCCGCTATCTCCGGCCGCATTCACGACTGCTCGTGGGGGTCGTGTTCTTCCAGCTGCTTCAGTCGATCGCGTCCCTCTACCTTCCGACGCTCAACGCCGAGATCATCGACAAGGGTGTGGCCACTGGCGACACCGGCTACATCATCGGAACCGGCGCGATGATGCTCGGCATCACCGTGCTCCAGGTGGCCTGCGCAGTCACCGCCGTCTATTTCGGGGCGCGGGTCGCTATGGGCCTCGGGCGGGACATCCGGGCAGCCGTGTTCCACCAGGTCGGTGGCTTTTCCGAGCGCGAGGTGACGACCTTCGGCGCGGCGTCCCTCATCACCCGCTCCACCAACGATGTGCAACAGGTGCAGATGCTGGTGCTGATGACCTGCACGATGCTCGTGTCCGCTCCGATCCTCGCAATCGGCGGCATCGTGCTCGCGCTTCAACAGGACCTAGAGCTCTCCTGGCTGATGGCCGTGAGCATCCCGGTGCTCATAATCGCGATCGGCCTGGTGATTTCCCGCATGGTGCCGCAGTTCCGCCTGATGCAGAAGCGCATCGACACCATCAACCGGGTGCTCCGCGAGCAGCTTGCCGGCATCCGGGTCGTGCGGGCGTTCGTGAGGGAGGATGTCGAGACAGAGCGATTCCGGAAGGCGAACGACGATGTCACCGCGACGGCCTTCCGGGTGGGTCGGCTCACGTCGCTGATGTTCCCCATCGTCATGCTCGTGCTCAATGTCTCGAGCGTGGCCGTCATCTGGTTCGGTGCCTTCCGCATCGAGGACGGATCGATGCAGATCGGCACTCTCACGGCCTTCCTGCAGTACCTGCTTCAGATCCTCATGGCGGTGATGATGGCCACCTTCATGGCGATCATGATCCCGCGGGCCTCGGTGAGCGCCGACCGCATCGGCGAGGTGCTGGGGACAGAGTCGACGGTCGTACCCCCCGCCGACCCGGTGACCGAACTGACGGAGCACGGCACCATCGAGCTCCGGGACGTCGGCTTCGCCTACCCGGGCGCAGAGCAGCCGGTGCTCGTCGACGTCAGCTTCTCGGTTCCTGTCGGGCGCACGACCGCGATCATCGGCAGCACCGGGGCAGGGAAGACGACACTCGTGAACCTGCTTCCGCGCCTGTTCGACGCGACCTCCGGCACCGTGTTCGTCGACGGTGTCGACGTCTCCCGGCTCGATCCCGACCTCCTCTGGAGGCGCATCGGACTGGTGCCCCAGAAGCCCTACCTGTTCTCCGGCAGCGTGGCGAGCAACCTGCGCTACGGCAAGCCGGACGCGACAGACGAGGAGCTGTGGACGGCGCTCGACACCGCCCAGGCGAGCGACTTCGTCCGCGAGATGCCGGACGGCCTCGACTCCACCATCGCCCAAGGCGGGACGAACGTCTCCGGCGGGCAGCGCCAGCGCATCGCGATAGCGAGGGCCCTGGTGAAACGGCCCGAGATCTACGTCTTCGACGATTCCTTTTCCGCCCTAGACCTCGCGACGGATGCCCGGCTGCGTCGGGCGCTCGATCGCTCCCTTCCCGGTGCCACTATGGTGATCGTCGCCCAGCGCATCTCCACCATCATCGATGCCGACCAGATCGTCGTGCTCGAGGACGGCCGGGTCGTGGGCCTCGGCACTCACGAGGAGCTCCTCGAATCCTCTCCGACCTATCTCGAGATCGTGCAGTCACAACTCACCGTGGAGGCCACAGCATGAGCGACTCGAAGGACACCCGCACCCCCAACCGTCCCCCGATGGGCCGCGGTCCCGGTGGCGGCGGACCGTTCGCCGGCGCCGGGATGCCCGTCGAGAAGTCGATGAACTTCGCTCCCTCGGCCAAGCGGCTCATCGGCCGGCTCCGCCCGGAGCTCGTACGCATCGTCATCGTCACGCTGCTCACCGTCGTGAGCGTGTTCCTCACCGTGCTCGGGCCACGGCTGCTCGGTGAGGCGATCAACCTCGTGTTCGACGGCTTCATCTCGGCGAAACTGCCGGCGGGGGCATCCAAGGCGGAAGTGATCGCCGGGTTGCGCGCCTCCGGAAACACGGCTCAGGCGGACCTGCTCAGCGGGATGGATCTCACCCCCGGCGTCGGAATCGATTTCGGCGCGATCAGTCGCATCCTCATGATGCTTCTCGCGTTCTACCTGCTGGCCGCGGTGTTCGGCTACCTCCAGGGGCTCGTGCTCAACGGGGTGGTGCAGCGCACCGTCTACCGGCTGCGCTCCGACGTGGAGGAGAAGATCAACAGCCTGCCGCTTTCCTACTTCGACCGGATGCAGCGGGGCGAGCTGCTCAGCCGCGTCACCAACGACATCGACAACATCTCGCAGACCCTGCAGCAGACCCTCAGCCAGTTGCTCACGTCGCTGCTCACTGTCGTCGGCGTGCTTGTCATGATGTTCCTGATCTCACCGGTGCTCGCGCTAATCGCCCTTGTCACCATCCCCCTCACCCTCATGATCACCAAGGTGATCGCCGGCCGTTCCCAGAAGATGTTCGTCGCGCAGTGGAAGCACACCGGTGAGCTCAATGGCCAGATCGAGGAGACCTTCACCGGGCATTCCCTCGTGAAGGTGTTCGGCCGCCAGCGGGAGGTGGAGCAGCGCTTCGACGAGAAGAACGCACAGTTGTTCGAGGCCAGTTTCGGCGCCCAGTTCGTGAGCGGCATCATCATGCCCGCGATGATGTTCGTCGGCAACCTCGTGTACGTGGCCATCGCGGTCGTCGGTGGCCTGTTCGTGGCATCCGGCAGCCTCGGACTCGGGGACGTGACCGCCTTCATCCAGTACTCGCGCCAGTTCACCCAGCCGCTCACCCAGCTGGGGAGCATGGCCAACCTGTTGCAGTCGGGCGTAGCATCCGCCGAGCGGGTGTTCGAGCTGCTGGATGCCGAGGAGCAGTCGCCAGACCCGGTCGTCGCAAAGACTCCCGGCCCGTCAACGCCCGGCCGGCTCGCCTTCGAGGACGTGTCGTTCCGCTACACGGCGGACACCCCCCTCATCGAACATCTCTCGCTCACGGCCGAACCCGGTCAGACGGTCGCGATCGTCGGACCGACCGGCGCGGGCAAGACCACCCTGGTGAACCTGATGATGCGGTTCTACGAGCTCGACGGCGGACGGATCACCCTCGACGGTGTCGACACCGCGACGATGACCCGCGACGACCTGCGTTCGCGGATGGGGATGGTGCTGCAGGACACCTGGCTGTTCGGCGGCACGATCCGGGACAACATCGCCTACGGCAAGCCGGATGCCACGGAGGAGCAGATCCTCGAGGCCGCCCGCTCCACCTATGTCGACCGCTTCGTGCACTCGCTTCCCGAGGGCTACGACACGGTGCTCGACGATGAGGCGTCGAACGTGAGCGCGGGGGAGAAGCAGCTGCTCACAATCGCCCGCGCGTTCCTCGCCCGGCCGAGCGTGCTCATCCTTGATGAGGCCACCAGCTCCGTCGACACCCGAACGGAGGTGTTGGTGCAGAAGGCGATGAGCGCGCTGCGCACCGATCGCACCAGCTTCGTGATCGCGCATCGCCTCTCCACGATCCGGGACGCTGACCTCATCCTGGTCATGGAGGCGGGACGCATCGTGGAGCAGGGTACGCACGCCGAGCTGCTGGAAAGCGAGGGCGCGTATTTCCGCCTGTACAACTCCCAGTTCGCGGAACCGGCGGTGGAAGAGGCCTAGCCGCCCGCGCCGTCCGCAGGGATGGGCGTCGGGATGGTGGAGCCCGACGGGGCGTTGTTGAGGGCGCTGTTCAGCCCGGCCGCCTGGGCGGCGAGCTCATTGAGGCTGCTGATGTCGGCGTTGTATTGCGCGGTCTTCGCGAGCACATCGGCGTAGCTCGCGTCGAGGGCTTCGCGCCGCGCGTCGAGGGCGCGTTCGGCGAGATCGATCTGGCGATTCGAGGTGAAGTCGGTTCGGGCGTTGAACCGGCGGATGTCGGCATTCAGCGCCGCATATCCGCTCGTGTAGCCCGCGTATTGCGCATCGATCGACGAGCGGAGCACCTCCATGGCCGTCGACAGGGCGGCGGAACGATTCGCAAGGTCGGTGAAGACCGCGTCGGTCTTCACCTGCAGGGCGACGATGGCCTGCCGGTTGCCCAACCACTTCGCATAGTGCGCTTCGAGCTCTGGCGAGATCGACGCGATCTCGGTTCCGATGATCGAATGCAGTTCGTTGTCCCTCTCGCCGGGCTCGTTCTTCGCGTAGTAGTCGAGGCGTGCCTGGAACCCCGCATCCCCCGAGAGCTTCGCGGCCTCGTTCTCCAGGAGCGGCACCAGGTGCTGCTGCTCCACCGAGCTGAGCCGCGCCCAGGCCGCATGCAGCATCTCATGAGCCGCCACGACATCGGAGAGGCCGAGGAGGCGCGGCTCCGTCACGGCGAACAGGTGGATGGTGCGGTCGTTCGGGAGGTAACAACCGAGGATCCCGGTTCCCTCCTTATTGCTTGCGCAACTCGAAGCGAAGGTGGTGGATGTCTCGACCACCGGTTTGCTCGCGAGGAACACGAACCGGCCTTCGTCGGTGAACTGAGACGAGGTCATGAGGGAGGTGATTGCCGGCGAGGGGCGGAAGGTCCACACGGTGTACTGGTCGACGAGCCGGGGAATGCCGAGGAAGGCGAGCACCCCGGTTGCGACGAGTATCAGGGCGACCGCTGTCGGCAGCATCCGGGACAGGCGCGAGCGGGGTCGCGGAGAAAGCGGGACGGAATAGAGATCCTGCTCGAAGAGCGTCATGATCCCCCGATCGTCCGCATGGCTCGGCACCCCCGGCCGGATGCGAAAATCGTATCAGCGCTAGTGCCCGGTGAGGGGTGCCATCAGCCGGGCGGCGATCGAGGCGCGGCCGGTGAGGCGCTCTTCCGCATCCGCGATCTCCATCGCGGTGGTGCCGAGGTTCGCCCCGATGAAGCGAAGGGGTTCCCTCTCCCACTGCGGGGACCGGTGGTCGACCCACGGCAATCGGGAGAGTGCGGTGTCACGTCGGAGGATGAGGTCGGCGAGGGTGCGCCCGGCGAGATTGGTGGTACTGAGACCGTCTCCGACGTAGCCGCCCGCGGTGGCGATCCCGGTGGCGGCGTCGAACGATGCGCTGGCGTGCCAGTCTCGGGGCACACCGAGGGGGCCGCCCCACCGGTGGCTGACCACGGCATCCCGGGCAGCCGGGAAGATGTCGCCGAGCGTGCGGGCGAGATGATCGAAGACCGCTGGAACACGATCGTATTCGGGGTGGATGCTGCTGCCCCAGTGATACCGCGCGCCTCGACCACCGAACGCGAAACGGTTGTCTGCAGTGCGCTGCCCGTAGACCAGCAGGTGGCGGAAGTCGGCGAAGGTCTGCCCGTGTTCGATGCCGATCTCGTTCCAGGTCTCGTCGCTGAGCGGCTCGGTCGCGATCATCAGGGAGTAGAGGGGGAGCACCCGGCGGTGGGTCTGCGGGAGTGCCGCGCCGTATCCTTCGAGGGCGACCACGATGCTCCCCGCGGTCACATCACCGCGGTCGGTGGTCACCCGCCCGGAACGCCAGGACAGCACCTCGGTCTGTTCGTAGATGGTCACCCCGAGCCGCTCCACCGCGCGAGCGAGTCCGCGAACCAGCTTCGCGGGCTGCAGGCGTGCACAGGCGGGATCGAAGGTGGAGCCGAGGGCGCCGGTCGCGCCCCGAGGGCTGTGATCGGCATCCCTCAGCTGCAGGTCGTCGACCCCCCAGCGCTCGGCCTCGGCGACCTCCGCTCGGGCCGCGACCCACTGCGCGGCGCCGCGCGCCAGGCTCACCGTGCCCCCGCGCACGAAGTCGCAGTCGATTCCCTCTGCCGCCGTGACCCGGCCGACCTCGTCGACGGTGTCGATCATCGCCTGCCGCATCGCAACGGCCGCCGCCCGGCCGTGACGGCGGGCGAGGGACGCGGTCGATGCGGGGAACAGCGCGGAGCACCATCCGCCGTTGCGCCCGGAAGCGCCGAACCCGGCGATGTGCTTCTCGAGCACAGCGATGCGCAGGCTCGGTTGAGCCGACACGAGGTAGTACGCGGTCCACAGGCCCGTGAGACCGCCACCGACGATCGCGACGTCAACATCGAGGACGTCGGCTAGCGGAGGGCGGGGCGCCAGATCGTCGACGGCGGGGTCGAGCGAATCGAACCAGAAACTCAGGGTGCTGTAGTCCGTCACCGACTCTCCTTCATTCGCGTGGGGCCCGGCTCACACCTATATCGGTCCGAGCAGTCGCCGCCCGTGATCGAAATGCAGGACTGAGTGTTACTGGTGTTGCAGGAGTAGCACGAATCGCAACTCCTGCAACAGGGAGTCCTGCATTTCGAACGTAGGACAAGCGGGGCCATGGCACTCGGTGGGATCGGGACATGGTGGCGTGGGCGCGGGCGGGCTCGGCGACGCACGGATGTTGCGGATCGATGCTTAGAGCCGCGTCCAGGCCTCGGTGAGCACACCGCGCAGGATCTGCTCGATCTCGTCGAACTCGCTCTGGCCGATGGTGAGGGGCGGTGCGAGCTGGATCACCGGGTCGCCACGGTCATCGGCGCGGCAGTACAGCCCCGCGTCGTAGAGCGCCTTGGACAGGAATCCGCGCAGCAGGCGCTCCGACTCGTCGTCGTCGAAGGTCTCTTTCGTGACCTTGTCCTTGACGAGCTCGATGCCGAAGAAGTAGCCGGCCCCGCGCACGTCGCCGACGATCGGGAGGTCGTTCAGCTTCTCGAGGGTCGCGCGGAATGCGGGCGAGTTGAGACGCACGTTCTCGTTGAGCTTCTCCTCCTCGAAGATGTCGAGGTTCGCAAGCGCAACAGCAGAGGAGACCGGATGACCGCCGAAGGTGTACCCGTGATAGAACGAGGTGTTTCCGTGCTTGAAGGGCTCGTAGATCTTGTCGCTCACGATCGTGGCGCCGATGGGGGAGTATCCGCTCGTCATGCCCTTTGCGCAGGTGATCATGTCGGGCACGTAGTCGTAGGCGTCACAGGCGAAGAACTCGCCGATGCGCCCGAAGGCGCAGATGACCTCGTCGCTCACGAGCAGCACGTCGTACTGGTCGCAGATCTCGCGCACCCGCTTGAAGTAGCCGGGGGGCGGGGGGAAGCATCCGCCCGAGTTCTGCACGGGCTCGAGGAACACCGCGGCCACGGTCTCGGGGCCCTCGAACAGGATCATCTCCTCGATGCGGTTGGCAGCCCAGCGCCCGAAGGTCTCCAGGTCCTCGGTCGGGGCGCCCATCTCGGCGGCTCGGTAGAAGTTGGTGTTCGGCACGCGGAACCCTCCGGGGGTCACCGGCTCGAACATCTCCTTCATGGCCGGGATGCCCGTGATCGCGAGTGCACCCTGCGGTGTGCCGTGGTACGCGACGTTGCGGGAGATCACCTTGTGCTTGGTGGGGCGGCCCTGCAGCTTCCAGTAGTACTTGGCCAGTTTGAACGCCGTCTCGACGGCTTCGCCGCCTCCGGTCGAGAAGAACACTCGGTTGAGATCACCCGGGGCGTAGCTCGCCAGGCGGTCCGCGAGCTCGATGGCGCTCGGGTGTGCATACGACCAGAGCGGGAAGAACGCGAGCTCTTCCGCCTGCTTGGCCGCGACCTCGGCAAGTCGACGACGCCCGTGGCCGGCGTTCACGACGAAGAGTCCGCTGAGGCCGTCGAAGTACTTCTTCCCTGTCGAGTCCCAGATGTGGTGGCCATCGCCCTTGACGATGATCGGCACGCCGGGTCCGTCTTCCATGACGGATTGGCGCGAGAAGTGCATCCAGAGGTGGTCTTTCGCCTTCTGCTGCAGCTCGGCCTCGGTGAATTTCGAGGAGCTGACGGTGGCAGTGTCGGTCAGGTTGTCGATTGTCATTTTCTTATCTCGTTCCCCAGTTGTAGAACTGCTTCTGCAGTCTCAAATACACGAACGTCTCGGTCGACTGCACTCCCGGGATCCCGCGGATCTCCGTGTTGAGCAGTTCGATCAGGTCTTCGTCGTTCTCGCAGACGACCTCCGCGAGGATGTCGAAGCTGCCGGCGGTGAGCACGACGTAGTCGACCGCGGTGATGCGGCCGAGTCGCTCGGCGACCGTAGTGGTGTCGCCGGTCACCCGGATTCCGATCATCGCCTGGCGGTAGAAGCCGAGCTGCATCGGATCGGTGACGGCCACGACCTGCATGACGCCCGAATCGGTGAGCTTTTGCACCCGCTGCCGGACCGCGGCCTCGCTGAGACCGACGGCCTTGCCGATCTCGGCATAGCTCCGCCGGCCGTCGGCCTGCAGCTGCTCGATGATCGCCTTGGAGACCTCGTCGAGATGCATCGGCTTGGGATTCGGGCTCATGCCCTGATTCTGTCAGTGTGGTGGTGTTGTGACAAGTGAATCCGCATCCATCGGCGTGTTTTGCTGCGGAATCGGTAGCGTCACTCCGTGGCGCGGTGCCTGAACGCTCGCTATGTTTGGAGCATGAGCACCCCGGTATTGCGCAATTTCGTGAATGGCGAGTTCGTCGAGGCCAGAGCCGAATCCGCCTTCGACCTCATCGACCCCGCCACGGAAGAGGTCTACGGCTCATCGCCCGTGTCGAGCGCAGCGGACGTCGACTCGGCCTATCGCGCGGCCGCCGCGGCGTTCGAAGAATGGGGCGACACCACCCCGGGGGAGCGCCAGCTCGCCCTCTTCCGCATCGCGGACGCGATGGAGGCGAATGCCGAGAAGTTCGCCGACCTGGAGTCGAAGGACACCGGCAAGCCCCGGGCGACCCTGGTGACCGACGAGATCATGCTGTCCGTCGACCAGATCCGTTTCTTCGCCGGGGAGGCGCGCCACCTCGGCGGAATGGCCTCCGGCGAATACCTGAAAGACCACACCTCGCAGATCCGGCGCGAGCCGATCGGGGTCATCGGGCAGGTGACGCCCTGGAACTATCCCCTCAACATGGCGGTCTGGAAGTTCGCGCCGGCGCTGGCGGCGGGTAATACGACGGTGCTCAAACCCTCGGACACCACGCCGTCGGCCACCCTGTTCCTCGCCGAGATCGCCGCAGAGTTCCTGCCGAAGGGCGTGCTCAACGTCATCACCGGGGATCGCACCACCGGGGGAGCGATGATCGCCCACACGACCCCGCAGATGGTTTCTATCACCGGGTCGGTGCGAGCGGGGATGGAGGTCGCCAAGGCTGCGGCGGTCGATCTCAAGCGCGTCCATCTCGAGCTCGGCGGCAAAGCCCCGGTGATCGTCTTCGACGACGCGGACATCGAATCGGCTGTCGAGGGGATCGCGAGCGCCGGCTATTTCAACGCCGGGCAGGATTGCACCGCGGCGACCCGCGTGCTCGTGCAGGCCGGAATCCACGACGAGTTCGTGGCCGCGCTCGCCGCCTACGCACGGGAGAACGCCCACACCGGCGGGCCGGACGACGCCGGCGTGTTCTTCGGGCCGGTGAACAACGCGAATCAACTCGCGCAGGTGGAGGGATTCATCGACCGCCTTCCGGACAACGCGAACATCGAACTCGGTGGCCACCGGCAGGGGAGCGTCGGCTACTTCCACGAGGCCACCATCGTCTCCGGACTCCGGCAGACCGACGACGCGGTGCAGAACGAGATCTTCGGACCGGTCATCACCGTGCAGAGGTTCACCGACGAACCCCAGGCCCTCGAGTGGGCGAACGGAGTGCAGTACGGGCTCGCGTCGAGCGTCTGGACGCAGAACCACGGCCGGGCGATGCGGTTCGCCAAGCACCTCGACTTCGGCTGCGTGTGGATCAACACCCACATCCCGATCGTGGCGGAGATGCCTCACGGTGGATTCAAGCACTCTGGCTACGGCAAAGACCTGTCGAGCTACGGGTTCGAGGACTACACGCGCATCAAGCACGTCATGAGCTACATCGGAAACTGAGCGTCACGCCGCACTCTCCCTGGCGAGAGAATAGGGACCATGCAATCGGATGACGCGGATCACACGGTCGTCCGACCGCGCTCCGAAACGGTGGACAGCGCCGGCGCCGGCGCCGGAGAGCCCGAGGACCTCGAGGCCGACACCTTCATCCGTGCGACGCCCCCGGCGCAGCCCGCGGCGCCGGTGCCCGAAGACTCTCCGGCCGAACCTTTCACGCTGGTCGAACCGGCGGTCCCGCTCGCGATGCCGGAGGTCGCGGCGGCCCCCCGGGCATCCGCCGAGCCGCACGCCCTCGTGGAACCCCCACCGGGGCATCCGGCGGTGATTGAACGCCCGGTGACTGCGCGAGTGGGGCTTCCGGTCGATCCGGGCGGATTCACCGTGCCGTGGTACCGCATCCGTGTGAACCGCCACGAACCGATCCCGCTCGATGCCCCCGCCCTGATCGGACGCAAACCCGTTTCTCCGCGAATCGTGATCGGCGGGATGCCGCGCCTGGTGCGTGTACCGTCGCCCGGGCGAGAGGTCTCGAGCACGCACGTGGAATTGCGCCAGCAGGGAGCATCCGTCATCGTCACCGACCTGCGCTCCACCAACGGTACGGTGGTCTCGATCCCCGGATCGTCGGCACAAAAACTGCGCCAGGGCGAGTCGCTCGTCGTCTCGGCGGGAACAGTAGTGGATATTGGAGACGGCAACACCGTTGAGATCCTTCCCATCGAGCGCCTGGTCTGACGAGCGGACCTCCCCCAATGACTCGTGAAAGGCTCCCGTGACCGAGATCGGCAGGAGTGTGGCGCGGTTCAGCGTCGACATCCCGGACCATCCGGATGCCCGGCTGGTGCTTGCCTGGGGTGCCGCCACCGATACGGGTCGACGTCGTGCCCACAACGAAGACAGTTTTCTCGCCGAGGCGCCGATCTTCGCCGTCGCGGACGGCATGGGCGGACATTCCGCCGGCGACATCGCCAGCGCCGCGGTCGTCTCCCGGCTCTCTGAGGCGGTGACGGAGTCCTTCACCGACGCCGACACGATCGAACGGGGACTGCGGGCCGCGACCAGAGACATCGGTCTCGCCGCCGACGAGAAAGAACTGGGCGTCGGCACCACCGTCACCGGGGTGGCCCTCTCCCTGCAGGACGACGAGCCCTTCTGGACAGTGTTCAATGTGGGGGACTCCCGGGTCTATCTCTACGAACGCGACACCCTCGTGCAGGTGACGGTCGATCATTCGGTGGTTCAGGAGCTCGTCGACGCGGGAGTGATCCGAGCCGAGGATGCCGAGGCCCACCCGGACAGCAACGTGATCACTCGCGCCGTCGGCTTCAACGTCGAGGCGGTGCCCGACTACTGGGTGGTGCCGGTGCGCTCGGGGAGCAGGCTGCTGCTGTGCTCGGACGGTCTCACCAAGGAGCTGGATGCCGAGGGCATCCGCCTCCGACTCGCCGCCGGTCTCCCCGCGGAGGAGACCGCCCTCGCGCTCGTCGACGCCGCGCTCGAAGGCGGTGGTCGCGACAACATCACGACGATCGTGATCGACGTGCTCGAGAGCTCCGGTCTCGGCGAGTTCGAGAACACCATCCCTCGCACCTCGCCGACCCCGACGCTGTAGGCCTGTCCCCCAAAGGGGGGCCAAAAACAGGCCTGTGACCAGCAGATTTGTCCAACTGGCCCCAAACAAGGCGTGTCTACAATAGGACACCGGGACTTGCCCCGGCCCACAGCACCGACCGGCCTTCAGCCAGAGTCGTCGAAGGAGGAGAGATGGCACGACGATTGCCGTCCCAGCCTCCCGTGCTGCCCGGATTCGCGACGATCCACGTGCTCGGTTCGGGCGGATTCGCCGACGTCTTCCTCTACGAACAGAACATGCCGCGTCGCCAGGTCGCTGTCAAGGTGATGTTGAGCGAGGTGGTCAACGACCAGGTGCGGCAGATGTTCCAGGCCGAGGCCAACCTCATGGCCCAGCTCAGCTCTCACCCCTCGATCCTCACCGTCTACCAGGCCAGCGTGTCCTCCGACGGCCGGCCGTACCTCGTGATGGAGCTCTGCTCATCGTCGCTGAGCGAGCGCTACCGACGCGAGCGGATCCCGGTACCGGAGGTGTTGCGCATAGCCGTGAAGATCGGCAGCGCTATTGAGACCGCGCACCGCGCCGGCGTGCTGCATCGCGATATCAAGCCGTCCAACATCCTGCTCACCGCCTACGGTCACCCGGTGCTCTCGGACTTCGGCATCGCCTCCACGCTCAGCGAAGCGGACACCCACGAGTCCGTCGGGCTCTCGATTCCCTGGTCCGCTCCGGAAGTGCTGATGGACGAGACGCCCGGCAGCATCGCCTCCGAAGTCTGGTCGTTCGCCGCCACCGTCTATTCGCTGCTTGCCGGCCGTTCGCCCTTCGAGATCCCGGGGGAGTCGAACAAGTCGGCCGACCTCATCTCCCGCATCAACCGCGCCCGGCCGCAGCCGATCGGTCGCTCCGATGTGCCGCCGAGCCTCGAGCGGGTGCTCGGCCAGGCGATGGCCCGCAAACCGGAGAACCGCCCGGCCAGCGTGCTCGAGCTGGTGCGTGAGCTGCAGTCGATCGAGACGGAGCTCGGCGTGCCGCAGACGCCGATCGAGGTCGCGATGGACGACTGGGCGCTCGCGACGGTATCCGACCTCGAGGATCGCACCCGCATCCGCGGCATCGGGGGATCGGTTCCGACGGCCCGGGGACGCCGTAGACGCCGTTCCGCCAGCGCGACCTACGCCCCCGTCGGCACGGGCATGCGCCAGACTGCCGGTTCCCAGAACAGTCGCCAGAAGGGGATCCTCCAGAGCAGCGGCACGCGGCCGGTAGAGCGTGGACGGGGAATGCGCGCCCTCGCCTGGGGCCTCATCGTCAGCGCGGTGCTCGTGATCGCGCTCGGGGCGACCGCGACGTTCGTGCTCATCCGGGCCAATTCCGACAGCATCCCGCAGGTGACGGACATCGTGGCAAAGCCCGGGACCGACTCGATCAAATTCAGCTGGGCCGATCCGGGGCTCAAGACCGATGACTCTTACCAGGTGACGACCGGTGACGGGCGTTCCGCGCTGCAGACCTCATCGGACTATTTCGCCCAGAATGCGAAGGCCGGGGACCGGGTCTGCATCACCGTCGCGGTCAACCGCCAGGGGAAGACGGGACCTCCGAGCGCAGAGAAGTGCGTCGACTTCGGGGGGTGACGGCAGCCAGATGACTTTCAGGGAATGGCTCTCGAGCCACCGTTCACTCGTCGCGACAGCGACGAGCGGCTCGGTGATCGCGGCGCTCGTCGCGACCGTCGCCATCGTGTCTACCGGCTACACCGCCCAACGACTCGACCTCAACGACGGGTCGGTCTGGGTGGCCAATGGGAGTTCCCAGGTGATCGGCCGCGCGAACACCCAGGTGTTGGCCCTCAACACCGTCGTCGCCTCGAGCGGTGCGGACATCGAGACCATCCAGCGCGGTGCGACCGTGCTGCTGTTCGATCGCACGGACAGCAAGGTGGACATCGTCGATCCCGCCACGTCGAAGGTGCTCGACAGCGTTCCGCTTCCCCCGCAGGATCCCCAGCTCTCCCTCGCCGGCGACAACCTCGTCATCGCCGCCGGGGGAACGGGCCAGGTCTGGATCGTGCCCCTCGCCCAGCTGCCCACCTTCGACGCCCAGTCGCCGGCCACCCTCAGCCTCGGCGCGAACGCCGTCACGAGTGTGACACCCGACGGCATGCTGTTCGGATATTCCGCCGATACCCGGCAGGTGTACCAGGTGGATGCCGCGCACTCCGACACGGTGGCCGAATCGACCCGCGCCCGCTTCGGGGGCACGCGGCGCGACGTCGCCGTGACCTCCGTCGGCGGTCATTGGGTGCTCTTCGATGCGGTGAGCCGCACCCTCCTCACGGCGAATGGCACGATCGACCTCTCCCGTCAGATCTCCTCCGGTGGCAACGCCGTGCTACAGCAGGCCTCCAGCACGGGCGATTCGGTGCTGATCGCATCCTCGTCCGGGCTTCTCAGGGTGCCGGTCGCCGGGGGGACCCCGGTGCGGCTGACTGACAGCCAGGGAGGGATCCCGGCGGCTCCGCGCGTGATGGGCGGGTGCATTTTCGCCGCCTGGTCGATCGGCTCGGCGTGGAGGCAGTGCGGCAGCGCGGCGGGCGTGACCCTCTCGCTCGACTCCGTGCCGGCATCCGCCTCCGGTCTCACCTTCGTGTCGAATTCCGACCGCCTGGTGCTCAGCGATCCGCGGGGCGGCGGGGTGTGGGCGGTGCAGCAGGACGGCGAGCTCATCGACAACTGGTCCGACCTGATCACCGTGCGCCGAGACCAGCAGCAGGTCGCGCAGAACAACGAGGATGTGCCCCCCGACTTCGAGAAGACCCAGGTGCCGCCTGTCGCTGTCGACGACTCGTTCGGGGCGCGACCCGGGCGCACCAGTGTGCTTCCATTGTTGCTCAACGACTACGACGCCAACGGCGACGTTCTCGTGATCTCCGACGTGACGGCGATCGACGAATCGATCGGCCACCTCGACCTCATCAACGACGGCCAGCAGGTGCAGATCACCCTGAGCCCGTCCGCCAGCGGAACGGTCTCGTTCGGCTACTCGATCAGCGACGGCCGTGGTGGCACGGCGAGCGCGAAAGTGACGGTGGCGGTACGGCTGCCCTCGGAGAACTCCCCGCCCTACCAGGTGAAGCAGACGAAGGCACTGGTCGCGGCCGGCGGTCGAGTGACTCAGGACGTGCTCGGTGATTGGGTCGACCCCGACGGCGATGCCTTCTACCTCACGTCCGCAGCGACGGCGGCCCCCGACACCGTGAGCTACAAGCCCGAGGGCACCGTCGTCTTCACCGACGGCGGGTCGACGGCGGGGTTGCGCTCGGTCGCTCTCGTGGTCTCGGATGGCAAGGCCAGCGGCACCGGCGCACTCTCGGTCACGGTCAAACCCGTGGGGTCGGTGCCGATCATCCCCGATCCCTACGGAAAACTGGCCTACGCCGGGCAGGAGATCACGCTCTCGCCACTCGAGCACGTGCGGGGCGGATCCGGAACGCTGCGGCTCGCCAGCGTGCCCGCGAAGAGCGGTGTCACGATCACTCCGAGCCTCGAGGCCGGCACCTTCCGGTTCCTCAGCGACCAGGTCGGCACCCATTACATCGACTACGTCGTCAACGACGGTGACCAGACGGCGAACGGGATCGTGCGAATCGACGTCGCCGCCGCGCCCGACCCCAATACCAAGCCCATCACCATCCCCAAGAACATCTTCGTGCAGTCTCTGAGCACCCAGACGATCGACGTGGCATCCACCGACCGTGACCCGGCGGGCGGCGTGCTGCTGGTGACCGGTGTGTACAACGTCGCCCCGGGCTCCGGAGTCACCGCCGAAGTGATCGAACAGCGGTCCATCCGGGTCACGCTCACCGCCCCGCTCGAAAACGGTCCGGTCACGTTCAACTACAGGATCACCAACGGACTTGCCGAAGCCGAGGGCGTCGTCAACGTCGTGGAGATTCCGCGACCGAGTCGGCCCCAGCCCCCGATCGCCAACGACGACAACGTCACCGTGCGGGTCGGCGACGCCATCGACATCCCGGTGCTCGACAACGACGTGCAGCCGGATGGGGAAGCGCTCACCCTCAACCCGCTGCTTTCGACCTCGCTCGGCGGCGACTCCGGCCTGCTGTTCGCCTCCGGCAACGTGCTGCGCTACCTCGCACCGCAGAAGACCGGGGACTTCATCGCCGTCTACGAGGTCTCCGATCCCAACGGGCAGGTGGCCCAGGCCCAGGTGAAGATCTCGGTGCGCGAGGCGGTCGAGGCGACCAACAACCCACCGGTGCCGAAGACCGTGATCGCCCGGGTGCTCGCCGGCGAGACGGTGCGCATCTCGATCCCGCTCACCGGCATCGACCCGGACGGGGACTCCGTGCAACTGCTCGGCCAGGCGACGAACCCGACAAAGGGCTCGGTCACCTCGGTCGGCACCGACTACGTCGACTATCTCGCCGGTGACTATTCGGCGGGCACGGATTCCTTCACCTATACCGTGATCGATGCGCTCGGCGCCCGCGCGACCGGGATCGTGCGGGTGGGCATCAGCCCGAAGGTGCAGGGTGCTCGAAACCCCATCGCCGTCTCCGACGAGGTACGGATCCGCCCGGGCGGTACCATCTCGGTGCAGGCGCTCCTCAACGACTCCGATCCGGATGGCGGAACCCTCACCATCACGAAGGTCGAGCCGAACACCAAGGACATCGTCGCCCGCATCGAGGGGGACATCGTGAAGGTGACCCCGCCGACGAAGCCCGGCACCTACGGTCTCGTCTACACGATCGAGAACTCGTTCGGTGGCACGAGTTCGGCATTCATCACCGTCATCGTGAGCACGGATGCCCCGCGCGCCTTCCCTGTGGTGCAGGACACCGTCCTGACCCTGTCCGATGTGCTCGGGCGCGACTCGCTCGACGTGAATGTGCTGAAGAACGTCTTCTTCGCCGACGGCAACGTCTCGACCCTCGCCGTGTCGGTGCTGCCGGGGTACTCCAGTGACGCGCGGGTGACGGCGAACAAGCGCATCCACGTCACCGTGCAGAACAAGAGCCAGATCATCCCCTTCGCCGTAGCGCACCCGGATGACGCGAGCGTGGTCTCCTACGCCTTCGTCTGGGTCCCGGGGCTCGATGACGCCCTCCCGCAGCTCAACCGCAAGGCACCCCCTCTCACGATCGCGAGCGAATCCCCCCTCACGATCGACCTGAACGACTACGTGATCGCCGTCGGGGGCAAGCAGGTGCGCCTCACCGACTCGACCACCGTGCAGGCCACCCACGCCGATGGATCCGGCCTGGTGGTGAATGACCACACCCTGCGCTTCACCTCCGCCGACAAGTACTTCGGGCCGGCGTCGATCTCCTTCGAAGTCACGGACGGCACCTCTGCGACCGATCCGAACGGCCGGAAGGCCACCCTCGTGCTTCCGATCAAGGTGACCCCGCGGCAGAACCAGCCTCCCGCCTTCATCGGGGGCGTCATCGACTTCGAACCGGGCACGTCTAAAGAGCTCGACCTGCTCAAGCTGACGAACTACCCCTATCCGAACGACCTGGCCGAGCTCACCTACTCCGTGCTCAGCCCGTTCCCCGAGGGCTTCACCTACACCCTCACCGGCCAGAAGCTCGTGCTGCGGGCGAACGAGAGCGCGGTGAAGGGGGCGACGACGGCGATACTGCTCGGCGTCCAGGACAACACGACCACCGGTCAGCAGGGCCAGATCCAACTCAACGTCGTGGCGTCCAGCCGTCCGCTCGCCAAGCCGGCACCGGACTCCGTGCTCGCACCGCGCGGCCAGACCACGACCGTCGATGTGCTCGCCAACGACGAGGCCACCAACCCCTTCCCCGGCAAGCCCCTCAAGGTGCTGGCCATCCGCGGGCTCGACGGGGGATCCGTGCCGGCCGGCCTCACCATCTCGCCGAGCGCCGACAACCGTCGCCTGACCATCACCGCGTCATCGGCCGCCCAGCCTGTCGACACCAACCTCCAGTACGAGGTCGCCGATGCGACCGGGGATCCGGACCGCTACGTCTGGGGCTCCATCACGGTCTCGGTGCAGGACAAGCCGGATCCGGTGACTGCTCTCAAGGTGTCCGCCTTCTCCGATCGCGCTCTCACCGTGCGGTGGAGCCCTGGCCTCGCGAACAACTCTCCCATCACGGGCTACGACGTGATCATGACCTCGGCCTCGGGTGCGGCAATCTCCACGACCTCCTGTGCCGTCGCCGTATGTGACGTGACCACGCCGGGCAACGGGCCCGCAAACGGGGTGCGGCTCGCGGTCAGGGCGAACAACGCGATCGGTGCCTCGGATGTCGCGGACCTCGGCAGCACCGTCTGGTCCGATGTCATCCCCCCGGCTCCCACCGGCCTCGCCGCCGGCCCGCTCGACACGGGACTCCACGTCACCTGGAACGCCGTGACGACGCCGTCCGGCGGCAGTGCGGTGAACAACTACCGCCTGATCGTCGGCGGCTCGACCACGGATGTCGACCCGTCTACCGCCTGCAGCGGTGGCTCATGCTCGGCCGATGTGTTCGGCCTGACGAACGGCCAGAATGTCTCGGTTTCGCTGAGTGCCCGCAACTCGGCCCTCGCGACTCTGGCGACCTGGAACTCGGCGAGCTCCAGCGGCACGCCGGCCGGGCCGCCGTTGTCCATCGGCTCCCCGACGGCGACGGCAACCGACACCTCGATCGCCCTGGCCTGGGCGGGCGCCTTCAGCGACAACGGCCGGGTGATCTCGGGGTACCGAGCCATTGCGTACACCGGCACTCGCCCGACCTGCGACGCTCCAAACCCTTCCGGCGCGACTTCGCAATCCGTCGGTACTTCGACCTCGGCGACCTTCACCGGGCTCTCGACCGAGTCGGGTTACTCGCTCGTCGTGCTCGCCGACAACAGCATCGGCTGCGCCTCGAGCCCCGCGGTATCGGCCCACACGAGCCCCGGGGTGGTGACGAACGCGAGTTTCAGCGGACCGAACAAGAACGGCAACGCCTACGACTTCACCCTCGTGGCCGCTTCGATCGGCACTCCGCTCTCGGGCGAATACACCTTCTTCTACCGGCTCAGCGGCACCGGGGTCGACGGCTCGCAGTCGGCAACGGCCGTGCCGTTCGGAAGTTTCCTCACGGCGAACGGTACCCAGTACGGCCGGGATGTCTCGGTGCAGCTGAGAGCCTGCCGCAGTTACGACGGAGCGGCACCGATCTGCCAGTCGAATTGGTCGGCAGCGTTCGCCCTCGGCACGCCGGTCGATCCCCAGATCGGACCGGTCACCTTCACCCCGGTAACCAACCCGGCCAATCCGAATGATCCGAGCGGCACGTTCACCTGGCCGAGCTGGACGTCGGCGAGCTATCCCAGCATCCAGTACTCCTGCGGCAACGGGTCGGGAGACCCGCTGTTCCCCGCCGACACCAGCCAGGGCGGCCAGTGCGTCGCCCTGGTGCCGCCTGGCCAGGACCCCGTCCTCACCATCGTCGTCAGTACCGCCGACGGAAGTTCCTACACGATCCAGTACGACAGGAACGGCAATGTCCGATAACGTGCGGAGACCCCCGCTGAACCGAGAGGCACCCGCATGACGATGACACCCGAGCAGGCCACCTGGTTCTCCGACATCTTCAATCGCCTGGTGGCGAACGTCGACCAGGTGCTTCTCGGCAAGACCTTCGTCATCAAGCTGTCATTCACGGCACTGTTGAGCGAGGGCCACCTGCTGCTCGAGGACTTCCCCGGAACGGGCAAGACCTCCCTCGCCCGCGCCATGGCGCAGAGCGTGAAGGGCTCGACCAACCGCATCCAGTTCACTCCCGACCTGCTTCCCGGCGACATCACCGGGGTCAGCATCTACGACCAGGGTGCGGGGGAGTTCGAGTTCCACCGCGGTCCGATCTTCGCCAACATCGTGCTCGCGGACGAGATCAACCGGGCGAGTCCGAAGACCCAGGCCGCCCTCCTCGAGGTGATGGAGGAGGGCCGGGTCACCGTCGATGGGATCTCACACCCCGTCGGCGCGCCGTTCATGGTGATCGCTACCCAGAACCCCATCGAGCAGGCAGGCACGTACCGGCTTCCGGAGGCCCAGCTCGACCGTTTCATCATGAAGGCGTCGATCGGTTATCCCGACCACGCGTCGACGGTGCGGATCCTCGAGGGCGCCGGCGTGAAGGCGCACGAGACTATCCTGCCGCCGATCGCCACCGACGAGGTGATCGTGGAGATGGGCGCCCTCGCGCGCACGGTGCACGTCGACGCCACGATCAACGATTACGTGTCCCGACTGGTCGAGGCGACGCGTTCGGCGACCGAAGTGCGTCTCGGAGCCAGTGTGCGTGGCGCCCTCGCGCTCATCCGCACCTCGAAGACCCTCGCCGCAGCAAACGGCCGGCACTACGTCATTCCGGATGACGTCAAGGCCCTCGCCGAGCCCGTGCTCGCTCATCGACTCGTGCTCGATCCCGAGGCCGAGTTCGACGGGGTCACGGCCTCGAGCATCGTCAGCCAGCTGCTGATCGAGACCCCGCCGCCGAGCGACCGCCAATCGGTGAACGACAGGCAATCGGTGTGACCAACCGCGAACCGGGTGCGAGCGGAAGGGCGCGGGGGCAATCCGGCCATGCGTCCCGCTCGTCGACATCGTCCGCCCATTTCGACTCCGCCCACGGCACGGAATCGGCCGGCCTCACGAACGCACGCACTCGGATCGTCGGCGATCGCACCGGATTCCTCGCCGACGCGATCATCTCCCTCGTGCGATTCTTCCGCGCGATCGGAGGGATCTTCTCAGCGTGGTTCGGGCGGGTCTCGTCGGTGGTCACCGCTCTCGGCTGGTCGATGCTCCTCATCGTGCCCGCCGCGTTCGTCTTCGGGTACGGCCTTGGCTGGGTGGAACTCGTGGCGGTGGCGTTCGCCGGCACTGTGCTCATCATCGTCGCCGCGATCTATCTCGTCGGGCGCAACGCCTTCGTGATCGAGCTCACCGTGCCGCACAGCCGCGTTGTCGTCGGTGAGCGCGCCACCGGGCTCATCATCGTGACCAATCCGACCCGCCGGCGCCTCATCGGTGTCAAGGTCGAGGTACCGATCGGTCGGGGCCTCGCCGAGATCGCTATGCCCGGACTCGCGCGGGGCGAATCCTTCCGCCACGAATTCCTCGTGCCGACCACCCATCGCGGCGTGCTCTCCATCGGCCCGGTGCGCACCGTGCGCGCCGACCCGGTCGGGCTCGTGCGCCGAGAACTCGTCTGGACGGATGCCAGGGAGCTGTTCATCCACCCGCGCACCATCGGGATCCCCTCCACCAGCACCGGGTTCGTGCGGGACCTCGAGGGCAACCCGACCCGCGACCTGTCGAACAGTGACGTCTCATTCCACGCCCTCCGGGAGTATGTCCCGGGGGACGAACGCCGCTACATCCACTGGAAGAGCACGGCGAAGACGGGCACCTACATGGTGCGCCAGTTCGAGGAGACCCGCCGGAGCCACCTCGTGATCGCCCTGAGTCTCGCGACCGCGAACTACGCCACCGACGAGGAGTTCGAGATGGCGGTGAGCGTGGCGGGCTCGCTCGGCGCGCGGGCGATCCGGGATGCCCGAAACGTGGCCGTCGTCGTGAGCGAGAAGACCCCCGAGTTCGCCAAGCGCAAGGTGCTCGCCGTTCGCCACCTCAACACCCTCACCCGCACCCGCCTTCTCGACGACCTCGCCGTCGTCGAGCCCGCGGAATCCGCGCTCGGCATCATGGATGTCGCGCGCGTCGCCGCCGACGAAGTGACGGGCATCTCCGTGGCATTCCTCGTCTGCGGTTCGCTGGCCACCCCCACCGAACTCCGGGCGGCCTCGACCAAGTTCCCGCCCGGCGTGGAGGTCGTGGCCGTGGTCTGCGACCCCGAGACCGTGCCGGGACTTCGCCGGGTCGCCGGTCTCAGCGTGCTCACCATCGGCTACCTCGAAGACCTGCAGAAGTCACTCGCGAGAGCAGCGGCAGCGTGAGCACCGGCTCCGACAGCGTCCGCCGCATCGACAGCAAGCGTCGGTCGAAGGTCGAGAAACGTCGCTCAGGCAAGCGTCGCAAGAGCGGTCGCGCGCGATTGTCACCCGGCTTCACGGCGACGACCATCCTCATGCTCTGGCTGACCACGCTCATCGCCTCGGCAGCGCTCTGGCCGATCTACCAGTCCGTGCAACTCCTCGCGGTGGTTGGCGCCTCCGTCTTGGTCGGATCGGCGATCGCCTTCTCCGGTGCGCTCTATCGCTGGTCGACCCTCACTGTCACTCTCGTCACAACGGGGGTCTACCTGCTGATCGGGGTGCCTCTCGCCATCCCCGACAAAGCGCTCTACGGCGTGCTGCCGACGCTCGACGGCGAGTTGGAACTTCTGCGGGCGACCGCGCTCAGCTGGAAGCAGCTCCTCACCATCACCCTGCCGGTCGGCTCCTACCAGTCGCTGCTCGTGCCGGCGTTCATCCTGGTACTCGGCACAACGGTCGTCGGGCTCTCGGTCGGCCTTCGCGCCCGGTGGGGGGAGCTCGGTGTGCTCGCGCCGATCGTGCTCTTCATCACCGCGATCATCTTCGGGGCCTCGACCGCGACCTGGCCGCTCGAGCTCTCTCTCGGGCTACTCGCCACGTCGCTCGGCTGGCTGGTCTGGAGACGGTGGTACCGCCGACGGGAGTCGATCCGGCTGCTCGCGGCGCAGGCGCTCGACAGCGATGGTCGACCGCTCGAGACTGCGGGCGACACCAACTTCGCCGGATTCCGCACGGTGATGGGGGCCGGCCTCATCGTGCTGCTCGCCGCAGGTAGTGCGGTGGCCGCGACGATGTACCTGCCGCCGACGGCGCAGCGGCATGTCTTGCGCACGGCCGTCGTGAAGCCGTTCGACCCTCGGGTCTACGCGAGCCCGCTCAGCGGGTTCCGGCACTACGAGGAGACCATCCCGGCGAATACGACGATGCTCACGGTCACGGGTCTCCCGATCGGAGGCCGCATCCGTATCGCGACGCTCGACACCTACGACGGAATCGTCTACTCGGTGGGCAGTTCGCAGGTCTCGAGCGAGTCCGGGTCCTTCACCCGGGTGCCCTCCACTTTCGACCAGTCGGGCACCTCCGGGTCGCCGGTCTCACTGCGTGTCACAGTCGGAGACTATTCAGGCATCTGGCTTCCCACCGTCGGCAAGTTCGAGAGCGTCTCCTTCTCCGGACCGGATGCCTCCCAGCTGCGGGACTCGTTCTTCTACAACAACACCAGCGGAACCGCTGCCGTCGTCCGGCCACTGGCCTCGGGTGACGCCTACGAGCTCGACGCGATAGTGCCGCGCCAGCCCGCCGCCGACCAGCTGGCCGGGCTGCGTCCCGGTACTGCAGAGGTCCCGCGGACCGCAGAGCTTCCCGACCAGCTCTCGTCCACCCTCGACGAATGGACGCGAACGCAGTCCACACCGGGTGCGCGACTCGCAGCGATGATCGCGGCGATGAAGGCGACGGGGTATATCAGCCACGGGGTGGACCCTGAGCTCCCGGCGAGCCGCTCCGGCCACGCCTCCGACCGCATCACTCAGCTGCTCACCGACCAGCGGATGATCGGCGACCAGGAGCAGTACGCCGTGACCGCCGCGCTGATGGCCCGGCAGCTCGGTTTCCCGGCACGGGTCGTATTCGGATTCGTGCCGGAGGTGAACACCCAGGGTGCCACCCAGGTGCTCGGCAAGGACATCTCCGCCTGGATCGAGGTCGACACGGCCCAGTACGGCTGGGTGACGGTGGACCCGACGCCGCCGGTTCGCGAAATCCCTGCGGAGGTGCCGAAGGATCCGACCACGATCGCCCGCCCGCAGTCGCCAGTGCAGCCTCCGATCGAGGATCCCACCCGACCCACCGCCCAGTTGCCGCCGGACAGCAGCCAGGACTCGTCCACCACAGACAACCCCTTCCTGCTCATACTCATCGCTGTGCTCCAGGTGCTCGGCTGGGTCGTGCTCGGGGCGGCGATCGTGCTCGCTCCCTTCATCGCGATCGTCGTGGCGAAGCTGCGGAGACGGATGCTGCGGCGTCGGGCCCCCACCGCCATCCAGCGCATCAGCGGGGGATGGCAGGAGTTCGAGGACGCCGTCGTCGATCACGGTTTCGAACCACCGTCGTCTCCCACGCGCACCGAGGTGGCCGCAACAGTCGGCGGTGTGCAGCCGCTCGTGCTCGCGGCAGTGGCCGACCGGGCGGTCTTCTCTCCCGACCAGTCGAGGGACGACGAGGCCGACCAGGTGTGGCGCGCGGTCAGCGACCTTCGGGAGACACTGAATGGAGGTCTCACCCGCTGGCAGCGCATCAGGGCGGCGATCTCGTTGCGATCGCTCGGTGGATATAGTGTCAAGAGACTGTTCAGGCGATAGTCGAATGGCCGATTCGGGGTGGACGCAGTGGGGGAGGGCCCGAGAGCGATGACGTGCACATACTGCGGCACCGCGCTGCCGGCCGGTGCGCTCTTCTGTGGAGAATGCGGGCGAGCAGTCGTCGGCCCGGCAGCCGTCGCGATCAAGTTGGCCACGGCGCCGCCCCCCTCGATCGAACACCGCCAGGACCTCGACTACCCACCGGCGATGTCGCAGACGGTGCAGAACCCGGTTCCTCCGTTGGTCATTCCGAGGTCCGACGGGGCTGCGACGGTGGTCTGCGAGCAGTGCGGATCGCCCATGTCGGAAGACGATATCTTCTGCGGGGAATGCGGTTTCGTCTCGAGGGCCGCCAGCGAGGATTTCGGGCGGTCCCGCGACACCGCCATCATCGAGCTTGCGCCGCCGCGCGCTGCGGAGGTGCGCCCGCGTCCGGTCCCGGTCGTCGACCGGCTTCCCGACTTCGAACCCGCGGCGAACGTCGAGACGCCTGCTCTCATCGATGATCCGGGCGCCCCGTCCGCTTCCGCGTCGCCGGCCGGGGGCCTGCCGGCGGAGCCCGCGTGGGGCGGTCCGGCCCCCCACCCCGAGACGAGGACGACCGCGCCGTACGACGACTCCGCCGACCTGGAAGCGACCCGGATCTCCCGCGCCGGGAGGGCCGGAGAACGTTTCGTGCTCCAGTTCAGCACCGGCGAGAGCTTCACGGTCTACGGCAGCGGGCTGATCGGCCGCAAC
Source organism: Lacisediminihabitans sp. FW035 (assembly GCF_054880895.1). Classification (NCBI taxonomy): domain Bacteria; kingdom Bacillati; phylum Actinomycetota; class Actinomycetes; order Micrococcales; family Microbacteriaceae; genus Lacisediminihabitans; species Lacisediminihabitans sp. FW035. The sequence continues at coordinate 2,455,608 of NZ_CM142187.1, read as the reverse complement.
CCCCGGTCGGAGCCCGGCGAATACTTCGACCAGCTGGTTCGGGTCCTCGACCCCAGTCGATCGGTCTCGAAGGTGCATCTCGAGTTCGGGCAGGAGGCGGGCCGGTTCTGGATCATGGACCGCTTCTCCGGCAACGGAACGATAGTGCGAGAGCCAGAGTCCGAACCGGTGCGATGCCAGCCCGAGAAGCGCTTCCGTCTCGCCCGAGGCACGCGGGTGGACATCGGCGAGCAGTTCTTCATCGTGAGCTGAGCCCACTACTCCTCGACCGCCCGGGTGCGGCAGTGACTGTCCAGAAATCGGGTCGCGTCGCGTGGCGAACGAGACGACCGCTGGTTTCCTTGCGTGATGCCCGATCCCGCGCCTTCGATTCCCGGCGGGGCTCCCTCGCCGATCGCGAGTGCGACCCCGCCGGGTGATACCCACCCGATCGCGGCGCCTCGGCCACCCGAGGAGTCGCGTCCGAACGGGTTTCCGGTCATCGCGGTGCTCGCGCCGGTCATCGGCTCCGTGCTGATCTGGGCTCTCACCCGGTCGCCTTTCGCCCTTGTCTTCGCGCTTCTCGGGCCCCTCGTCGCGATCGCCAGCGTCGCGGATGCCCGCATCCAGTCCCGGCGCACGGCTCGGCGGGAGTCCGCCCGCTTCGATCGGGAGGTCGCCGCCACGCGGGCGACGATCGACAGGCTCCATACGGAGGAGCGTGGCAACCGGCTGCGGACCGGACCGGGGGCGGTCGGGCTCACGGCCCGCCCGACTCACGACCCCGAGAGATGGCGCTCAGCGGCGAGCGGGGGAGTGCCCGTGCGGCTGGGACTCGGTCGGGCGTCGAGCGCGGTGACCCTCGATGGTCGCTCGGCGCCACCGCCTGTCGGCGAGGATCCGGTGCAGCGCACGCTGGATGAGCTCTCCGCGACGGCGTGGCAGATCGACGGTGTGCCGATCATGGTCGACGCGCGACTCGGGCTCGGCGTCTGCGGGCCGGCGCCCATCGCTCGAGCGGTAGCGCGAGGCATCCTGCTCCAGCTCGCTGACTCGCTCTCACCCGCGTGCACGACCTTCTCCCCCTGCGACCCGGTGTCCGGCGGGTGGATCAGCACTCTGCCGCAGCGCAGCACCGGGCCGGTCGACGGCGCTCCCGCCACCGGAGCCTCTACGCTCGGCTGGAGAAGCGCCGGTGAGAGCGGGGTGGTGGCGGTCGCCGCGCAGGTGGAAGACCTGCCCGTCGAATGCCGGGTGGTGGTGAGGGTGTCGTCCGGGCGAACCGGCCACCTGATCCGCTGCCCGGATGACGCGGGGCTCGGGTCACTCCCGATGACTCTCGAAGTCGAGCTCGTGTCGGCGGAGCAGGCCGACGAGCTCGGGCGGTTCCTCGCGACATCGGCCGACCTCCTTGGAGTGGCGCCGGAAGATGCCGATGCCGAAGCGGAGCCGAGTTTCCACGGACTCCGCCCGCCGAGCATCGCTGCTGGGAGCCGGGGGTCCCTCGCGTGTGTCTTCGCCCGGGCCGTCGACGACGGTGACGGAATGATCGTCGATCTCGTAGCACACGGGCCGCACGCGGTCATCGGTGGCACGACCGGCAGCGGCAAGAGTGAACTCCTGGTCAGTTGGGTGCTCGCGATGGCGCTGGCGCACTCTCCCGCGGCGGTGAACTTCCTGCTCGTGGACTTCAAGGGGGGATCCGCCTTCGCGCCGATCCGCTCGCTTCGGCATGTGGTGGGCGTCGTGACCGACCTCGACGAGAGGACTGCCCACCGCGCCATGCTGAGCCTGCGGGCGGAGCTGCGGTATCGCGAGCGGGTCATCGCCGACGCCGGGGCACGGTCCGTCGACGATCCGGGGGTCGAGCTGCCCCGGCTGGTGATCGTGGTGGACGAGTTCGCCGCCCTGGCGGGCGACTACCCGCAGTTGCATGAGCTCTTCGCCGACCTCGCGGCTCGCGGTCGTTCGCTCGGCCTCCACCTCGTTCTCTGCACCCAGCGCCCGGCCGGCGCCATCCGGGACACGGTGCTCGCCAATGCGACCCTTCGGCTGTCACTGCGGGTCAACAACCGCGCCGACAGCCTCGCGGTGCTCGGTACCTCTCAGGCTGCGGAACTCCGCGGCGACCGGCCCGGCCGGGCCCTGGTCTCCCTCGACGGGGGAGCCGCCCGCCTGGTGCGGGTGGCTCGCGTCACCGAGGCGGACGTTCGCCGGGTCGGCGACCAGACTCCGACGTCGGGGCCGGCCATCCGCCGGCCATGGTGTGACGATCTCGGCACCTCGATACCGCTCAGTGCTCTCGACCGCACCGGAGACGGCATCCCCTTCGGCCTGGTCGACCTGCCCGAGGAGCAGCGGCAGGAGACCGCACTGTGGCAGCCGGCTCGCGCGGGCAACCTGTTGGTGATCGGCGCGCAGGGTTCCGGCAAGTCCGGGCTGTTCGACACCCTGGGCTGTGCGACGGGAGTCGAGGTCCTGCCTGCCGGCACGGATGAGGCGTGGGATGCGGTGGAGGAAGCGCTCGGTCGGGTGCGGGCCGGCGTCGCCGGTGCGCGGGTGCTGCTCGCCGATGACCTCGATGCCCTCGTGGGCCGATTCGCCGAGGAGTACCAGAGGGAATTCGTCGACCGCCTTGTCGAGCTCGCCAGGGGTGGCTCGGCGGTCGGGTTGCAGCTCGGCATATCGGTGCGGCGGGTGCCTCCCGCGCTTCAGACCCTTGCGGCACTCTGTGATGAGCGCATCATCCTGCGCCTGGGGTCCCGCCAGGACCACCTGATGGCCGGGGGCACGACGGCCGGGTTCTCCGCGGATGCCCCACCCGGCGCGGGCGAGTGGCGCGGTTCCCGCATTCAGGTCGCTCTTCGCGCCACATTCCCGGCAGCAGCGCCGGGCGCGCTGGCGACGCCGGCACCACCGATCGGCCGGCACGCGGCGCCCGCTGTCGCGTTCGGCCAAGGAGACCATCGAACGGTGGCAGTGGTGACCACTCGGGTTGCCGAGTTCACCCGACGGTTGCGGGCGATCGATCCGCCGGTCGGGGAGGTGCGCGCATTGGCCACCGGTGCCCGAGCGGGGGCCGACCCGATAGATATCGTCGACGCGTCGTCGCCGACCGTCATCGTGGGCGACCCCGACTGTTGGCAGGCGAACTGGGCCATGCTCGGCGCCGTGCGCACGAGTGGTCTCATCGTGATCGATCGGTGCAGCGTCGCCGAATTCCGCGCGATCAGCGGTCGGCGCAGCCTGCCACCGCCGATCCGCGCCGGTGTGGACCACTGCTGGGCGATGGACCCGGACGGTTCGGTGCGGCGGATGCAGGCACCGCTTGCATGACAGCCGCCGCCCGCCCCGCGTCAGGCCAGTACGCTCGTGAGGCTGCGGAAGTCCAGGCCGTGGGCGGCGGCGACCGGCGGACTGATGATCTCGCCGGCATGGGTGTTGAGCCCGAGGGCGAGGGACGGATCGGCCCGCAACGCGTCGACCCAGCCGCTGTTCGCGATGGCGCGGACATAGGGGAGGGTCGCATTGGTGAGGGCATACGTGGAAGTGTTCGGCACCGCTCCCGGCATGTTCGCGACGCAGTAGAAGAGCGAGCCATGGACAGTGAAGGTGGGGGCGGCGTGGGTGGTCGCGTGGGAGTCGGCGAAGCATCCGCCCTGGTCTACTGCGATGTCGACGAGCACGCTGCCCGGCTTCATGCGGGAGACGAGCTCGTTGCTCACCAGCTTCGGGGCCTTGGCTCCGGGCACGAGCACGGACCCGATCACCAAGTCGGCCGAGACGCAGGCGCGGTCGATCTCGAAGGAGTTGGACGCGATCGTCTTGACGCGGCCGGCGTAGAGGGCGTCGAGTTCGCGCAAACGCTGCAGGTTGGTGTCGAGCACCGTCACCTCGGCGCCGAGGCCCACGGCGACGGAGAGCGCATTGGTGCCGGCGACGCCGCCGCCGAGCACCACGATGCGTGCCGGATGCGTGCCGGGCACGCCGGGCACCAGGAGGCCGGGGCCGCCGTTCGGCTTGAGCATCGCGTTCGCGCCGACGATGGGGGCGAGCCGTCCGGCGACCTCGCTCATCGGCGCGAGCAGGGGGAGCGCACGGGAGGGCAGCTGCACGGTCTCGTACGCGATTCCGGTGACGCGACTGGCCAGAAGTTCGTCGGTGAGGCGCCGTTCCGCAGCGAGGTGCAGGTAAGTGAAGAGCAGGAGGTCGTCGCGGAAGAAGCCGTACTCGCTCTCGACAGGCTCCTTCACCTTGAGCAGCAGGTCGGCCGCGGCCCAAGTGGAGGCGGCGTCCGCGGCGATCGACGCGCCGGCATCGACATACGCTTCGTCCGAGATCGAGGAGCCGAGGCCGGCACCGCTCTGCACGAGCACCTCATGGCCATTTGCGACCAGATCGTGCACGCCGGCCGGCGTGATCGCGACCCGGAACTCGTTGTTCTTGACCTCGGACGGAACGGCGACTCTCATGACACTCCTGGGTGATTGTCGGTGCGATTGTGCCACGTCTCTGTGGCGGGCGCGGGGCCGGATCGACGGATCGCGCACACCCAGCGTAGCGGCGGACGACGCGTGATTCCGCAACGAAATCATGCACAGAGGTACTGATTTCGTGAAGATTGTGTTTCGGGATGGGGGTTTTGCCCCTTTTCGCGTGCGCTCCGGCGGGGTGCTGTGCAAGTATCGAGCAAGGCGGTTCGACCGATGCGGTTCGACCCATGTGGTTCGCCGATGTCCCCGTTTGCTTACGTCGTGAAGGAGTCACATCTCAATGGCCAGGTCAATTCCCACCGATCCGATGGTCCAACGTCTGATCCGCGAGGCGCGCGGAGCCTCCCTCACCCGTCGTAATGTGCTCGCCGGCGCAGGCATCGGGGCCGCAGCTCTCTCGCTCGCCGCCTGTTCGACCGGAGGGGCGACGGCGAAACCCACCGCCGCGGCCGACAAGTCGAGCACCGACAAGAGCATCAAGTGGGACAACTGGGCCGCGTACATCGACGAGGACGCGGATGGCAAAACCCACCCGACTCTCGACGCGTTCGAGAAGCAGTCCGGGATCGCCGTGAAATACGACGTCGCGGTCGACGACAACAACACCTACTACGGCAAGGTCAAGGACCAGCTCGCGCTCGGCCAGGACATCGGCGCAGACCTGGTGTGCCTCACCGACTGGATGGTCAGCCGCCTCATCAACTTCGGCTATGTGCAGAACTTCGACCTCTCGAAAATCCCGAACTCCAAGAACCTGACGCCGTCGCTGCAGGACGTGGACTTCGACCCCGGCCGCAAGAAGTCGCTGCCGTGGCAGGGTGGTTTCGCGGGGATCTGCTGGAACAAAGACAAGGTACCCGGCGGTCTCAAGTCGGTGGAGGACCTCTGGGACAAGTCGCTCAAGGGCCGCGTCGGCGTGCTGTCGGAGATGCGCGACACGATCGGCCTCATCATGATGCAGGCGGGCGTCGACATCTCGAGCAAGTGGGAAGACTCCAAGTTCGACGACGCGATCGACGTCTTCCGCAAGCAGGTGAACGACGGCCAGATCCGGAACATCAAGGGCAACGCCTACCTCGAAGACCTGAAGAGCGAAGACACCCTCGCCGCGATCTGCTGGTCGGGCGACATCACGGTGATCAACGCCGAAGCCGGCGACAAGTGGGAGTTCGCGATCCCCGAAGCAGGCGGAACGCTCTGGAACGACAACTTCGTGATCCCGATCGGGTCGCAGAAGAAGTCCGCCTCGGAGGAGCTCATCAACTACTACTACCAGCCCGAGGTCGCCGCCGAGGTGGCTGCCTGGGTCAACTACATCACCCCTGTCGTCGGCGCGAAGGAAGCGATGCAGGCCATCGACCCGAGCCTCGCCGACAACCAGCTGATCTTCCCCGATGAGAAGACGCTGTCGAACACCAAGGTCTTCCGCACTCTCACCGGCGCCGAAGAGAGCAAGTTCGGCGCGGCGTTCCAGGCCGTCCTCCTGGGCTCCTGATGGCGAGCGGAGCGTTCGCAGAGGCCGGTGCGGACCTCGAACTCGTCGGAATCCAGAAGCGGTTTCCGGGATTCACCGCGATCGAGGAGATGGACCTGGTGATTCCCGCCGGGTCGTTCTTCGCGCTGCTTGGACCGTCCGGGTGCGGCAAGACCACCACCCTGCGTCTTGTTGCCGGTCTCGAGGAGGCGACAGCCGGCCGCATCCTCATCGGAGGCAAGGACGTCACCGACACCAAACCGTTCCAGCGGCCGGTGAACACCGTGTTCCAGAGCTACGCACTCTTCCCCCACATGTCGATCATCGACAACGTGGCGTTCGGGCTTCGGCGGCGCAAGATCGCGGATGCCTCGACCAAGGCCCATGAGGCGTTGCGACTGGTCGAACTCGACCATCTCGCAGCGCGTCGCCCGTCGCAGCTCTCCGGCGGCCAGCAGCAGCGGGTGGCGCTCGCCCGCGCGATCGTCAATCGACCAGCCCTCCTGCTGCTCGATGAGCCCCTCGGGGCACTCGACCTCAAGTTGCGGCGGCAGATGCAGCTCGAACTCAAGTCGATCCAGGAAGAGGTCGGTCTCACCTTCCTCCACGTCACCCACGACCAGGAGGAGGCCATGACCATGGCCGACACCGTCGCGGTGATGAACAAGGGCCGCATCGAGCAGCTCGGTTCTCCCGAGGTGCTCTACGAACTTCCCCGCACCGCGTTCGTGGCGAACTTCCTCGGCCAGTCGAACCTCTTCACCGGGCCCGTAGCCGGCACCACCGCCGACAGCATCTCCGTGGATATCGAGGGATGCAAGATCGTCGTGCCGAAGTCGCGGGCGCAGCGCCACTCCGGCGACGTGACGGTGGGGGTTCGGCCGGAGAAGCTCACGCTCCACCTCACCGAACCCGCCTCGGCCGCCGGCACGAACATCCTCGGCCCCGGGCGGGTGATCGACGTCTCGTTCAGCGGCGTGAGCACCCAGTACATCATCGCGATTCCGGGCCTCGGATCCGTCGTCGTCTTCGTGCAGAACACCGGCGCAGGACCCCTGGTGATCGAAGGCACAGATGCCTGGGTCTCCTGGAGCGTCGAGCACGGGTTCGGCCTCGAAGACGAAGCTCCCGTTGCTCCGCGTTTCGCCGCGGACACCGACACCGCCTCGATCGCCGTGCAGAAGAAGCGGGCGCTCATGTCGGAGCTCGAGGAAGCCTGAGCCGATGGCATTCTCCGCATTCGCCACGGGCACGGCACAGGAACAGGCCCCGCGGCGCAAGAGCCGCATCGCCCTGCTCCTGCTGCTGCCGGGCATCCTCTATCTGGTGCTGTTCTTCCTCGTACCGCTCGTCTCGCTGGTCATCACCTCGCTGCAGGCGCCAGCGGCTCTCGGCGACATCGGCGAATACCAGACGGCTTTCGACTGGCAGAACTACGTCACCTCCATCACGCAGTACGGCGGCCAGATCGTGCGGTCGTTCTTCTACGCGGTGCTCGCGACAGTCTTCGCGCTGCTGTTCAGCTATCCGCTCGCCTACTTCATCGGGGTGAAGGCCCGCCGCTGGCCGTTGCTGCAGAACCTGATGCTCGTGCTCGTGATCGCGCCGTTCTTCATCAGCTTCCTGCTGCGCACCCTGGCCTGGAAGTCGCTGCTCTCAGACGAGTCGGCCTTTGTGACCGGCCTGAAGGCACTTTCCCTCCTCGCTCCGGATGCTCACGTCACCGGTACCCCGGTGGCCGTCGTCTTCGGGCTCACCTACAACTTCATCCCCTTCATGACGCTGCCCCTCTATGCCGCCCTCGAGCGACTGGATACGCGCTATCTCGAAGCGGGAAGCGACCTGTACGCGCATCCCTTCACCGTCTTCCGCACGGTGACGATCCCGCTGTCGATGCCCGGCATCGTCTCCGGGGTGCTGCTCACCTTCATCCCGGCGGCCGGCGACTATGTGAATGCCAGCCGGGAGTTCCTCGGCGGTACCGGAACTTCCATGATCGGAAACGTGATCGAGAGCAACTTCCTCGTGCTGCTCAATTACCCGGCGGCGGCGTCGCTGTCGATCATCCTCATGGTCGTGATCCTCGCGATCGTCACCGTCTATGTGCGCCGGAGTGGAACGGAGGACCTGCTGTGACCGTGCAGGAAGGACTCGCGATCGCGACCGCGGTGGACACTCCGGCCGCTCCCCGCGGACCGCGCCGACGCTTCAGCCTCGGCAGCTGGCTACTGCCGGTCTACACAGCGCTCGCGCTGGTGTTCCTCTTGATCCCGATCGCCTACACGTTCGTCTTCTCGTTCAACGACTCGATCAAGTCGAACATCTCCTGGCGGGGGTTCACTCTCGACAACTGGACCAATGTCTGCGACGCGCAGGATGTCTGCGCGGCCTTCGGCAACAGCATCCTGATCGGCGTCACCGCGACGGTGATCGCCACAACCCTCGGCACGATGATCGCGATCGCGCTTGTGCGCTACCGCTTCCGGTTCCGTTCGGCGATCAGCCTGCTTCTCTTCCTGCCGATGGCGACTCCCGAGGTGGTGCTCGGGGCCGGACTCGCGGCCGAATTCCTCGGAGCGGGAGTGGAAAAAGGGCTGGTCACAATCATCATCGCGCACACCATGTTCTGCATAAGCTTCGTGGTCGTGACCGTGAAGGCGCGCGTGTCGAGCCTGGACCCCGCCCTCGAAGAGGCGGGGCGCGACCTCTACGGTTCACCGGCCCAGGTGTTCTGGCGCATCACGTTCCCGCTGCTGCTCCCGGGCATCGTCGCGGCGGCGCTGCTGTCGTTCGCTCTGAGTTTCGACGACTTCATCATCACCAACTTCAACTCCGGATCCGCCACCACGTTCCCCAAGTTCGTCTACATCGCGGCGGCACGCGGCATCCCGGCGGAGGCCAACGTGATCGCCTCCGCGGTGTTCCTCATCGCCATCGTGCTCGTGGTCTCGCAGCAGGTCAGCGCGGCGGCCCGCCGTAAGCGGCTCGCGCGGGTGGGCTGATGGCGTACGCGGACCGCGCGCGGCTCGCGGGGCTCTGGCAGGCCGAGATCGACCTGTTCCGGGCCGAGCGACCCCGGTCGGCGGAGTTGTTCGCCGAAGCGACACCGCACCTGCCGGACGGCGTCCCGATGCTCTGGATGGCCAAGTGGCCCGGCCCCTGGCCGGTCTATGTGCAGAGCGCCTCCGGCTCGCATTTCGTCGACGTGGACGGCATCGACCACGTGGATCTCTGCCTGGGCGACACCGGGGCGATGTGCGGCCATGCGCCCGCCGCCGCTGTCGCAGCGATCTCGGCGCAACTCAGCAGGGGCTCGACCTTCATGCTCCCGACCGCGGATGCCGCTGCCGCTGCCGAGCTGCTCGCCCAGCGCTTCGGGGTGCCGGCCTGGCAGTTCAGCCTCTCCGCGACCGATGCCAACCGCAGCCTCATCCGCTACGCCCGCCAGGTGACCGGCCGGCCGAAGATCGTCGTTCACGACTACTGCTACCACGGCACCGTCGACGAGGCCTATGCCACCCTCGACGCGTCGGGCGCTGTCGTCGAACGCCGCGGCACGATCGGGGCGCCGGTGCCACCGAGCCTCACAACGGCAGTGGTGCCATTCAACGACATTCCGGCGCTCGAGGCCGCTTTCGCCACCGGCGACATCGCCGCGATGCTCATGGAGCCCGCCCTCACCAATATCGGCATCGTGCTGCCGGATCCGGGGTATCACGCCGCGGTGCGCGATCTCTGCACCCGCTACGGCGTGATCCTCATCATCGACGAGACGCATACGCTCTGCGCGGGACCGGGCGGCATGATCGCGCGGGACGCTCTGGACCCGGACGCGGTGGTCGTGGGCAAGAGCATCGGCGGAGGCATTCCCGCGGCGGCATATGGCATGACGGCATCCTTCGCTGCGTTGGTGCGGGAGTCGCTGGAACTCGAGGATATCGATGTCGGGGGAGTGGGCGGCACCCTCGCCGGTAATGCGCTGTCACTCGCCGGCATCCGCGCCACCCTCTCCGAGGTCCTGACCGCGGACGCCTTCCCGGGCATGATCGATCGTGCCACCGAGTGGACCGTGGGAGTGCAGGCAGTGCTCGACGAATTCTCGGTGCCATGGCAGGTCACCCAGCTCGGTGCCCGTTCGGAGTACAGCTTCCGGGCGACCGCGCCCCACGATGGCGCCGAGGCTGCGGCTGCCGACGACTTCGAACTGCAGCAGTACCTCCACCTGCATGCCCTGAATCGCGGCATCCTGATCACGCCGTTCCACAACATGGCGCTGATGGCGCCGAGCACCACCGCGGCCGACGTCGAGCGGCACACCCTCGCGTTCCGCGAGGCCGTGGTGAGCCTCTACGCCTGATGGACGCGGGCTGAGCGGGCTCGCGCAACCCTCCTTCGAGTTGCACTCTTGTGCGGCCTCTCTGCCCCGTCCACCCACAAAAGAGTGCAACTCGGCGCCAGACGTCAGCGATGCGCGAGCAGCCGACGGATGCGCGCCACCAGCTCGGCCGGATCCTTCAGGTCGTCGGCGTTCAACTCCATCACGCGCCATCCGTTGGCCTCGAGCTTCGACCGGCGGGTCATGTCTGCCCGCCACTGCCCCTTGGTCGTGCGGTGGTAGTCGCCCTGGTACTCGAGCACCAGGCGAAGACCCTCGAAGATGAAATCGGTGCGGGCGACGAACTCTCCGTGGTGGTCGGTCACCTCGCGATTGATGTGCGGCGGCGGGAATCCCGCGTCCTCGAGAATCAGACGAAGCCATGACTCCGGCGGTGACTCGGCGCGTTCGTTGAGGCGCTGGACCGCCCGGGACAGTGCGCGGGAGCCACGCCTACCGCACCGCAGGCGAATCGCTTCCTCGAGAGCGGTCGTGGTGGTGAGAGGTTGTCGCCAGTGGATGAGGAAGTCGCCCGCGGCGACGAGATCCTCGAACGCGAGCTGGTCCGCGAGGTCGGTCCAGGTGCGAGTGACGGATGTCACGCGCAGTCTAGACAGCACGTTGACATCGGTCGGCATCACTGCGAGCCGATGCCCCACCACCCCAATCGCAGACAGGGCCCTCGACGGTGACGGGACGGCGACGTGCAGGTCGCCGGCGTGCTCGCTAGCCCAGGGGAGCGGGATGCCATAGAGCAGCGCGGCGGTCGAATGGGAGAAGAAGGCGCGTTCGGGAATCCTCAATTGCAAGAGTGCGCACCTCCCGCGAAGGTCGGCGGGAGCGTTCATCGCGCGGACACCCCACACGCTGTTGTCGAGGTCTCCGGCGCGCAGCCGGCTAGGCGCAATCCCGAAGTTCCTCGCGGTGCCGACCGTGAATCCGTGCGCAGGAAGACCCGGCGGAAGGGCAGCGGCTCGAGTCATCCATCGAGGGTGCCAGTTTCGCGATCATCCGCGTGCGAATGTTCCACAGGGACACTGAGGTGCCGGCGCCAACGCCGAATTGCACTCTTCTGCGACCTGATGCTGATGCGCACCCACAAAAAGGTGCAACTCGGCGGCGGAAGGACGCACGCGGGCGCCGCGGGCGCCGCGGGCGCCGCGGGCGCAGGCGCCGCGGGCGCAGGCGCCGCGGGCGCGGGCGCGCGTGCTAGGGGCTCGCGCTGGGTGGCCTTCCCGGTGGAGTGCACCGGGCGACCGCGCCGAAAGCACCCGCCGGCCGCGTGCGCCGGGGGTACCCGGCGCGAGGCTAACCGCCGCGGGTGCCCGGCGCGCGCTGACTGCGGGGAGGTACTCTGTGCGCTCCTACCTGCCGCGCGCTAAACGGCGCGCGGCTGACCGCCGCGCACGATTGCAACGCTGAGTTGCACTCTTCTGCGACCTGATGCAGATGTGCACCCACAAAAGGGTGCAACTCGGCGAAGAACGATCGCGTGCGGCGGCAACACCGGACCACACCGGACAGCGCCGAACCGTGTCGGATTGCGCTGCGCGAGCACACCGACCGAGGATGCTGAGCCACCCAACCGAGCCACCCACCGGCCGACCCCGACCCGACCCGACCCCGACCCGGCGCGACCCGGCCGATCCCGGCCCGGACCCGGCCCGGCCGACCTCTACTCGGCCCGGCCGACCCCGGCCATACCCCGACCCGACCCGAAGCCGACGCGCGACGCTAGACGCCGCGCACGACCCCCGACACGCGGATGTCGCCGACGGGCAGCCCGCCGCCGAGCACCTTCTCGGTGGTCAGGGCTCCGACCCGGTCGGCGTCATCCCAGGAGACGGCCCCCACGGAGGCGAGCAGCCCGAGGGCGACGAGCGAGGTCGCGCGGGCGCTGCCGTCCAGCATCTTCAGGGCGACGGCGGTGCCGTCCGGGGCTCCCATCACGATGACGCCCTCGGCGCCACCCTTTGTGAGCAGGCCGAGCTGTTCGATCACAACGGTGTTGGCGCGGCCCGGTCCGTCGATAGCCCAAGGCTCGGCGAGCACCGCTGCGGTGAGCAGGGCGGCGGAGGCATCTCGTCCGGCAGAGACCCGGCCGACCCCGGTCGCGAGTCCACGCAGGGTTGTCGCGAAGACCGGCGCGCCGCAGCCGTCGACACCCACGTGGCCGATCGGCTCGCCGGTGAACTCCTCCACGGTCTCGCGGATGCGCTGCTGTAACGGATGCGCCGGATCGAGATACGTCTCCGTCGGCCAGCCGTTCTCGACGCAGGCCAGCAGGAAGGCAGCATGCTTGCCGGAGCAGTTCATCGTGACGCGGGCGGGAGCGGATGCCGCGGATCGCGATGCGCTGTCGAGGGGCCAGTCGAGCGGGCACTGCAGCGCGTCCTCACCGAGCCCTGCCCGCGCGAGCAGCTCTCGCACGACTCGCACATGAGCGGAGGTTCCGGCGTGACTGGCCGTCGCCAGTACCAATTGCGCGCCGGCCAGCGACACCCCCGATCGGAGCACCGTTATGGCCTGGAAGAACTTGAGCGACGACCGGCCGTAGACGAGGGCATCCGCATCGCCGAGCGCGCGGGCGACAGTGCCGTCGGGGGAGACGACGACCGCGGCTCCCAGATGGCGCGACTCATCGAGTCCCGACCGGGACAGGATAGCCAGTTCGACGATGCCGGTGGGGTCGAGGGGGTGACTCACTCGGGTCGAATTCACAGACTCGCGAGCGCGTCGTCGAGCACCTGGAGCGCCTCGCGCAGCAGGTCGTCCGAGATCGCGAGCGACGGGAGGAAGCGGATGATGTTGCCGTAGGTGCCCGCGCTGAGCAGCAGCACGCCGTTCTGGCCGGCGAAGGCCGTGATGGCGGAGACGGCGGCGGCATTCGGGGTGTGGGTGCCGGGCGTCACCAACTCGATGGCGATCATCGCGCCGATTCCGCGCACGTCGCCGATCACCGGGTAGCGCTCCTGGAGGGCGACAAGGCCCGGCTTCAGCACTGCCTCGATGCGGGCTCCCTCGGCCAGCAGGTCCTTCGACTCGATCTCGTCGAAAACGGCGATGGCGGCGGCTGCGGCGACCGGGTTGCCGGCGAAGGTGCCTCCGAGGCCACCGGGGTGGGAGGCATCCATGATCTCGGCTCGACCGGTGACTCCCGCGATCGGGAGGCCGCCGGCGATGCCCTTCGCGCTCAGGACCATGTCGGGCACGACGCCTGAGTGCTCGATGGCGAAGTACTTTCCGGTGCGGGCCATGCCGCTCTGGATCTCGTCGGCGACGAAGACGATCCCGTGTGCGGTACACCATTCACTGAGGGCCGCGAAATAGCCGTCGGCGGCGACGACGAATCCGCCCTCTCCCTGGATCGGCTCCACGACGAGGCAGGCGAGATCGGTGGCACCCACGGACTTCTCGAGGTACGAGATGGTGCGGGCCGCGGCATCCGCTCCGCTCAGTCCGTCGTGGAACGGATAGGAGTTGGGCGCGTGGTGCACGTCACTGGCGAAGGGCCCGAAGCCCAGTTTGTAGGGCATGGCCTTGAAGGTCATCGCCATCGTCAGGTTGGTGCGACCGTGGTAGGCGTGGTCGAGCACCGCGACACCGGGGCGTCCCGTGTACTTGCGGGCGATCTTCACGGCGTTCTCCACCGCCTCGGCGCCGGAGTTGAGCAGCACGGTCTTCTTCGCGAAGTCGCCGGGAGTGTGCTCGGCCAGCAGCTCGGCGACCCGCACATAGCCTTCATAGGGCGTCACGGTGAACATCACATGGGTGAAGGCGGCGAGCTGGGCGGATGCCGCGGCCACGACCGCCGCGTCGGTGTGGCCGATCGTCATGACGCCGATGCCGGCCCCCAGGTCGATGAACTGGTTGCCATCTACATCCACCACGATCGCGCCGTGGGCGCGCTCGATGAAGACGGGGAGCGCCGAGGCGACACCGACCGGGATCACCGCAAGGCGTCGCTCCTGGAGGGCCAGCGACCGCGGTCCCGGAATGGCCGTGACGATGCGGCGCTCCGGCACGATCTCAGCGGGACTCAAGGTGGGGGCGAGGGTATCGGTCATGCTGCGAATTCTATCGTCGGCGGTCGTGTCAGAGCCGGCGGTCGTGTCAGACAGGGCGGTCGTGTCAGACAGGGCGGTCGTGTCAGAGAGACGGCGTAGCGTTCACAGGGTGAATCACGAACATAATTTCGTCGTCGCGCTCGAATGGACCGGCAACCGCGGCACCGGCACGAGCGGCTACAAGGCCTACGGGCGCGACCATGTTGTGCGTGCGGAGGGCAAGCACGAGATCAGCGGATCTTCTGACCGGGTCTTTCACGGTGACGCCGACCGCTGGAACCCCGAGGAGATGCTGATCGCAGCCCTCAGCCAGTGCCACCTGCTCAGCTACCTGCACGTCGCCGCCAGCAATGGTGTGGTCGTGACCGAGTACACGGATGCGGCCACCGGAGTCATGGAGCAGACGGCGGATGGCGGCGGCCATTTCACCAGCGTGACGCTGCGCCCCATCGTGACGATCTCGGCGGGGGATCCCGAACTCGCCCGATCGCTTCACCACGAGGCGAGACTCAAGTGCTTCATCGCCAATTCGATGAACTTCCCGGTGGAGCACGAGCCACAGGTGGTGCTGCGGACGCAATAGCGGCTCGATTGCGCGACATTCAGGCTTTGGTCAGCTTGATCAGGGGGTCTGCCCCCACACTTGACCGGTGAAGAAAACATTCTCGGTGCAAAAATCGCTGTCGGTCCTGGCCATCGCCGCTCTCGCCTTCTCGCTCGCGGCCTGCAGCTCCTCCACTTCGGCGGACGGCTGCACCCCGACGGCTTCCGGGTCGAACTCGAGCAAGGTCAAGGTCACCGGCAAGTTCGGCGCCGCACCGACGGTCAAATTCACCAAGGGACTCAGTACCAAGAAGACCGAGCGCTCCGTCGTGATCGACGGCAAGGGCGCCGTCGCCAAGTCCAATGGCACCGTCGAGGTCGACTACACCGCCTATGACGGCACCTCCGGCAAGAAGATCGATGCGACCACCTACAAGAAGGGCTCGACGACGGCGTTCCAGCTCAAGGAGTCCAGCATCCTGCCCGGCATGATCAAGGGGCTCAAGTGCTCGCCCGCCGGAAGCCGGGTCGTCGCGGTTATCCCGCCCGCCGACGCGTTCAAGTCCGCCGGTTCGGAGGGCCTCGGGGTCAAGGGCACCGATTCGCTCGTCTTCGTCTTCGATGTCGTCAAGGTCACGGCGCCGGTGAAGGTGCTTCCGAAGGCGAATGGCGCCGTCCAGAAGCCGGTCGCCGGCCTCCCGACGGTCAAACTCGCTGCGAACGGCGAGCCCACCGTCACCGTGCCGAAGGCCGACGCGCCCACTGACCTGAAGATCGCCGATCTCAAGAAGGGCACCGGCACGACCGTCAAGTCGGGCGACACCGTCACCGTGCACTACACCGGGGTCATCTGGGCCACCGGAAAGGTGTTCGACTCCAGCTGGACCCGCGGACAGCCCGCGAGCTTCGCCACCACCGGCGTCATCCCCGGATTCGGCAAGGCTCTCGTCGGCCAGAAGGTCGGATCCCAGGTCATCGCGGTGATCCCGCCGGCGGACGGCTACGGTAGTGCCGGGCAGACGGCAGCGGGGATCAGCGGCACAGACACCCTCGTGTTCGTCGTCGACATCCTCGCCACCTCCTAGCGCCTTTCCCGCGGTTCGAAACGGCTAGCGTAGCCTCATGCGTCGCGTCATCATCCTCGGTTCCACCGGATCGATCGGCGTGCAAGCGCTAGAGGTGATCGCGGCCAATCGCGACCGTTTCGAGGTCGTCGGCCTCGCCGCCGGCACCCAGCGTGCCGTCGTGGAGGCGCAGGCCGCGGCCTTCGACGTAGAACACGTCGCGCTCGGCGAGATCGAGGCCGAGCAGCTCGTGCGCACGGTTCGAGCGGATGTCGTGCTCAACGGCATCACCGGATCCGTCGGACTGGGACCCACTCTCGCCGCCCTCGAGGTCGGAGCGACCCTTGCGCTCGCCAACAAGGAGAGCCTGATCGTCGGGGGCGAACTCGTCATCGGCGCGGCGGCCCCCGGCCAGCTGGTGCCGGTCGACTCGGAGCACTCGGCCATCGCGCAGGCGCTGCGGTCGGGCACTCCGGCCGAGGTGCGTCGACTCGTGCTGACCGCGTCCGGCGGCCCGTTCCGCGGTCGCAGCCGCGAGTCGCTTCGGGGCGTCTCTCCGCGCGAGGCGCTCGCGCATCCGACCTGGGACATGGGGCTCGTGGTCACGACCAACTCGTCGACCCTCGTGAACAAGGGGCTCGAGATCATCGAGGCCCACTACCTGTTCGATGTGCCCTACGACCGCATCGACGTCACGGTGCATCCGCAGTCCATAGTTCATTCGATGGTCGAGTTCGTCGACGGCTCGACCATCGCCCAGTGCTCGCCGCCCGATATGCGGCTGCCGATCTCGCTCGGGCTGGATTGGCCGAATCGCGTTCCCGGGGTCGGGGCACCGCTCGACTGGACATCGGCGAGCTCGTGGACGTTCGAGCCGCTGGACACGCAGGCCTTCCCGGCGGTCGACCTCGCCAAGCGGGTCGGTCGCGAGGGCGGCACCTATCCGGCGGTCTTCAATGCGGCCAACGAACAGGCCGTTCTCGCCTTCCACGCGAGTCGGATCGGCTACCTCGACATCGTCGACACCGTCGCGGCCGTCGTCGACGCACATTCGTCGTCCGGTGCCCTCACCCGCGAGTCACTCGCCGAGGCGGAGCTCTGGGCACGCGCTGACGCCGACCGTCGGATCGCCGGCCACCGGTGATCGGGGCCTAACGGTTCTTGCCGTGGTTGCCGTTGCCGGGCTTGCCGGGCTTCTCGGTCTTTCCGGGCTTCGAGGCGTCCTGCGCGGCGATCGCGGCCTCGAGGTCGGTGCGCACAAGGGCGATGGCCGCCGCGATGCTGTCGAAGCGTGCCGCACTGACCTCGCCTCTCGCCCGGGCATCCGCGAGCATTGTGGCGAGTTCGTCGAGCCGCGCGAGAGCAGCGGTCGGGTCGGCTTCCGCCGAAGAGGTCACCGACAGCACCGCCGACTGGAGCCGGGAGGCGACCTCTCGCGAGTAAGCCGAGGCCGTCGGGGTCGTCGCCGGCGCGGCGGTGCCCGCGCAGCCCGTGAGACCCAGCGCGACTGCCAGGATGCCGGCGACCAGGACTGCTGCGCGCCTCACGGTGCCACGCTCTTCTGAAGTTGGCGAAGGTGCTCGCCGAGAGTTCCCGGTACCTCCGGGTAGACGGCCGAGACGCCCGGCTTCGCCGATGGTGAAGTGGATGTCGCGGGGCCCGTCGAACCCGGGCGCGAGAGTGACACGGCCAGAACGACGACGATGAGCGCCGCCAGGACACCGGCAATTCCGGCGGCGACGCGAGGGAAGCGCCTTCGCGAAGGGGCGGGGGGCTCGTTCGCAGTAGACGCACCGAGGACCATCGTCGGGGGTTCATCGCCCGGCGGGAGGAGCATCGTCGGTGCGAGCTCCTCGTCGGTGGACAACAGCTTCGTCGACTCCAGCCGCTCGGTCGCCACCAGGGGTACCGTCGGATCGTCTGCCGGTGCTCCGACGGCGGACGAGTCCCGGGAAGCTGCACCGAGGAAGCCCGGCTCGGTGAGTGTCGCGGCCACTGTCGCGGCATCCGGTCGATCCGCGGCGTGACGGGCCGTCATGCCGGCTAGCAGAGCCCGCCAGGAGCCGCCGACACCGACTGGGATCTCGGGATCCCGCGTGAGCCGGGAGAGGGCCGATTCGATAGCGGTGCCTGGGAAGGCCCGCTGTCCGGTGAGGGCTTCGAGCAGCACGAGTCCGAGCGAGTAGACGTCGCTTGGAGTGCCGACCGTCGCACCCTGAGCCTGCTCGGGACTCAAGTAGGTGGCGGTGCCGATCACGGTGCCGGTGGCCGTCATCCGCGCGTCGTCCAGGAGTCGGGCGATTCCGAAGTCGGCGAGCTTGGCGAGCGGCGCACCGGGTGTCGAATGGTCGTGGGGGAGCAGGATGTTCCCGGGCTTCACATCGCGATGCACTACGCCCCGGCTGTGGATGTATGAGAGAGCACCAGCGACGTCTGAACCGACCTTCGCGATCAGTGCCCCGTCGGGCGGGCCCTCGAGCAGCCGGGTGCGCAGGTCGACTCCGTCGACGAATTCGAGCACGAGGAACGCTCTGCCGTGGTCACCGACACCACCTTCGGCGACGGCGTCGAACAGGGTCACGAGCGCCGGGGCGTTGAGGGACGCGAGCAGCTGCACCTCGTCCCGCTGGCGGCGCACATCGTCGGCGTCCGCGAGCTCGGAGCGGAAGACTTTGAGCGCCACCGTCCGTCCGAGGGACTCATCGCGAGCCCGGTAGACGGTCGCCATCCCCCCGATACCGACGGTGGATTCGATTCGGAACCGGTCGCCGACGAGGTCGCCGGCGGCGAACTCCGGAGTCGGCCGGTTCCCGACGGTGCTCATCGTCCCATTGTGGGCCATAGCAAATGACAAGCTCTCCCACCGCCGACCTCCAGCCTGGGGCGGATACGCTGTGCAGCGTGGAAACCGTCCTGCTCTACATCTTCGGCATCGTGGTCGTCGTCATCGGCATCGCCCTGTCGATCGGGCTCCACGAGATCGGGCACCTCGTACCCGCGAAGCTCTTCAAGGTGCGTGTCGGCCAGTACATGATCGGTTTCGGACCGACGATCTTCTCGCGCAAGAAGGGCGAGACCGAGTACGGCGTGAAGGCCATCCCCCTCGGCGGCTACATCTCCATGGCCGGCATGTACCCGCCGGCGAAGAAGGGCCAGACCTCGCGCACGTCCGGCACCGACGCATTCCCGCTCGAATCGGAGTACGAGACGGAGTCCGCGGGCCGTACGGCCAGCACCGGCTTCTTCCAGACGATGGTGCAGGATGCCCGCACCCAGAGCGAGGACACGATCGAAGCCGGTCACGAAGACCGGGTCTTCTACAAGCTTCCCGTCTGGAAGCGCATCATCATCATGCTCGGTGGCCCGACGATGAACCTCATCATCGCGATCGTGCTGTTCGCCGTACTGCTGTCGGGCATCGGTACCCAGGGGTACAGCACGACCATCGACTCGGTCAGCGCGTGCGTGGTCCCCGCGGCGAGCACGAGCGGCAAGTGTGCGGCGAGCGACCCTGTCGCTCCCGCCGCGGCAGCCGGGATCAAGCCGGGCGACACGATCGTCTCCATAGACGGGGTCGCCATCACGAGTTGGCAGCAGGAGACCGCGATCATCAAGCGGTCGGCGGGCAAAGAGCTGTCCATCGTCGTCGAGCGAAGCGGCGCGACCACCACTCTCACGGCGACACCGATCGCCTCGGAGCGCTATGTGCTCGATGCGACCGGGAAGCCGATCACCGATTCCGCGGGCAAGCAGGTGACCAAGACCGTCGGCTTCCTGGGAATCGGGCCGAGCTTGACACTCCAGAAGCAGCCGCTGACCGCGGTGCTCCCCGCCGTCGGCTCGACCATCGCCGCCGACGCCCAGCTCATCGCGAACCTGCCGGTGAAGCTCTACGGTGTCGTCCAGGCTCTTGCGGGTACCGAGAAGCGTGATGCGAACGGTCCGATGAGTGTCGTCGGTGCCGGTCGGATCGCCGGGGAGATCGCCTCGACCACCCGGATCCCTTTCGCTGAACGGTTCTCCTACCTGCTGGGGATCCTCGCCTCCCTCAACATCGCCCTCTTCGCGTTCAATCTCATACCCCTGCTTCCCCTCGACGGCGGCCATGTCGCCGGGGCACTCTGGGAGGGCATCCGTCGATTCTTCGCGAAGCTGTTCAAGCGTAAGGATCCGGGCCCCGTCGACATCGCGAAGCTCGTCCCGCTCACCTTCGCCGTCGTGCTCATCCTCGGCGCGATGAGTGTGTTGTTGATCGTCGCCGACATCTTCAAGCCCGTCAGCCTGGGCTGAGGGCAGCACGCGACGACCGGCCGCCCTCGCCCGCGGTGGAACCTCAGGGTGCCGGCATCCAGAAGTCGTCCACCCGGCACGCGTAGAATTCCGAGAGTGCCAGCAATCAATTTGGGTATGCCCCTCGCCCCTCCCGTCTTGGCCCCGCGCCGCAAGACCCGTCAGATCTCCGTCGGCAAGGTGAAGGTCGGCGGTGATGCCCAGGTCAGCGTGCAGTCGATGACCACGACGCAGACCACCAACATCAACGCCACCCTCCAGCAGATCGCCGAGCTCACGGCCACCGGCTGTGACATCGTGCGCGTCGCCGTGCCGCACCAGGACGACGCGGATGTGCTTCACATCATCGCGAGCAAGAGCCAGATCCCGGTGATCGCCGACATCCACTTCCAGCCTCGGTACGTCTTCACGGCCATCGACGCCGGCGTGGGCGCGGTGCGCGTCAACCCCGGCAACATCCGCAAGTTCGACGACCAGGTCGGCAAGATCGCCGCGGCGGCCAAGGCGGCCGGCGTGAGCATCCGCATCGGAGTCAATGCGGGGTCGCTCGAGCCGAGCATCCTGCAGAAGTACGGCAAGGCCACCCCGGAGGCGCTGGTGGAGAGCGCTGTCTGGGAGGCGAGTCTCTTCGAGGAGCACGACTTCCACGACTTCAAGATCTCGGTGAAGCACAACGATCCCGTCGTGATGGTGAAGGCATACCGGCTGCTCGCCGAGCGCGGCGATTGGCCGCTCCACCTCGGCGTCACCGAGGCCGGCCCGGAATTCCAGGGCACGATCAAGTCGGCGACGGCGTTCGGGATCCTGCTCGGAGAGGGCATCGGCGACACCATCCGCGTCTCGCTTTCGGCCCCTCCCGTCACAGAGATCAAGGTGGGACTGCAGATCCTGCAATCCCTCAACCTGCGCGAGCGCAAGCTCGAGATCGTCTCCTGCCCGAGCTGCGGACGCGCCCAGGTGGACGTCTACCAGCTCGCCAACGACGTCACCGCCGGCCTCGAGAAGATGACGGTGCCCCTGCGCGTCGCCGTGATGGGCTGCGTCGTCAACGGACCGGGCGAGGCCCGCGAGGCCGACCTCGGAGTGGCCAGCGGCAATGGCCGCGGGCAGATCTTCGTCAAGGGCGAGGTCATCAAGACCGTGCCGGAGGCGGACATCGTCGCCACCCTCATCGAGGAGGCCAACCGCCTGGCGGCAGAGATGCCGCCCGGTGCCACCGGTTCGCCAGAGGTCGTCACCGTCTGAGTCTGGTTTCCACCCGGATTCATTCGTGGACGTGGACCCCGTTCGGGTCGGGGTCCACGCGCACCATAGTCATCCGGAGCGTTCCGTGCTTTGGTTTGGTCGCAGTCCGAATCTGCGTGACAGGCGCGGCGGCTAAAGTATCCAAGTGCCCACACGACTCTCGCAGCTGTTTGTCCGAACCCTTCGCGAAGATCCCTCCGATGCGGAGGTGACGAGTCACCGCCTGCTCGTGCGGGCGGGCTACATCCGCCGCCAGGGGCCGGGCATCTTCGCCTGGCTGCCGCTGGGACTCCGCGTCAAGCGCCGTATCGAGACGATCATCCGCGAGGAGATGGACGCGATCGGCGCCCAGGAGGTGCACTTCCCCGGGCTGCTGCCCCGTGAGGCTTATGAAGTGACCGGTCGCTGGACCGAATACGGCGACGGAATCTTCCGCCTCAAGGACCGCAAGGGCGCGGATTACCTGCTCGCCCCGACCCACGAGGAGGTCTTCACCCTTCTGGTGAAGGACCTGTACTCCTCGTACAAAGACCTGCCGTTGTCGATCTACCAGATCCAGGACAAATACCGCGACGAGGCTCGCCCCCGTGCCGGACTGCTGCGCGGCCGAGAGTTCACCATGAAAGACGCCTACTCGTTCGACTACACCGACGAGGGGCTGGACACGTCCTACCAGGACCAGCGCGACGCCTACGAGCGTATCTTCGCGCGCCTCGGCCTCGATTACGTGATCGTGCAGGCGGATGCGGGGGCGATGGGCGGATCGCGCAGCGAGGAATTCCTGCACCCCACCCCCGTCGGCGAAGACACCTTCGTGCGCTCGGACGGCGGCTATGCGGCAAACGTCGAGGCCTTCCGCACCGCGGTCCCTGAAGCGCGTTCGTTCGAGAAGCTCACCCCGGCCGAAGTGCTGGATACCCCTGACACTCCGACGATCCAGACCCTGGTGGATGTCGCGAACGACAAGCACCCTCGCCCGGACGGCCGCCCGTGGACGGCCGCCGACACGCTCAAGAACATCGTGCTCGCCCTCACCGCTCTCGACGGCTCCCGCGAACTCGTGGTCGTCGGGTTGCCCGGCGACCGCGAGGTCGATCTCAAGCGTGCAGAGGTCGCGTTCGCTCCCGCCGCCGTCGAAGCCGCGAACGAGGGCGACTTCGCGCGCCATCCGAGCCTCGTGAAGGGTTACATCGGCCCGTGGACGGCAGGCGGCCCAGTGCTCGGTGCCTCCACCGACGAGCGAATGACGGCTACGGGCATCCGCTTCCTCACCGATCCGCGCGTCTCCACCGGCTCGGGTTGGATCACCGGTGCCAATGAGCACGGCAGGCACGTGTTCGGCCTGGTGGCCGGGCGTGACTTCGTGTCGGACGGCACCGTCGAGGTCGCCGAGGTACTCCCGGGAGATCCGGCCCCGGATGGCTCGGGGCCGGTCGAGCTGGCGCGCGGGATGGAGATCGGGCACGTGTTCCAGCTCGGACGCAAGTATGCCGAGGCCCTCGGGCTGAAAGTGCTCGACCCGAACGGCAAGCTCGTCACGGTGACCATGGGGTCCTACGGCATCGGCGTCACCCGCATCCTCGCGGTCATCGCGGAGGCCAACAACGACGGGCGCGGTCTGATCTGGCCGCGCAACGTCGCCCCCTTCGACGTCCATGTCGTGGCTGCCACCAAGGAGATCGAGGTGCTGGAAGCCGCGGTCTCACTCGCCGAAGACTTCGAGAAGCGCGGCTACGACGTGCTGGTCGACGAGCGCCCCAAGGTCTCGCCGGGCGTCAAGTTCGGCGATGCCGAGCTCATCGGCGTGCCGCTGATCGTGATCGTGGGCAAGGGATTCGCCGACGGGATGGTCGAGCTGTGGGATCGCCGCACGGGCGTGAAGACCCCCGTGGCGCTCGCCGACGTGATCGAGGCGGTCGCCGCGCTCGACTGAAGACTGCGGGGGGACTGCGGCTCCTCAAGACCGCGAGTTCCAAAAGACTGCGAGTGGGCGAAAGTGGCGCCAAAACGCGGATTTTGGCGCCACTTTCGCCCACTCGCGGGAATGGTTTCCGGGAATGTCGCGGTTGGGTTGTGGGCTTTCGCGACGCGGGACTGTGCCCTGTGGACAAGTTTCACGCGGGCGGACCTCTCCGACGACGATGGAGCATGCCTCGAACCATCCCGATTGCGCCCCACCTCCTCGGAAATGCCCTTCTCACCGGCGACGGAGCCGCCGATTCCCTCACCAGGGGTCGACTTCGCGGAGCGGACGTTGCGCATCCATTCCACGGGGTGAGTTCTTTCGGTCTCGACCTCGGAACGATCGTCGGGCTGTGTCGCTCCTATGAGCCGCGGCTGAAGCCGGGGGAGTTCTTCAGCCATCTCACCGCTGCCGCGTTGTGGGGAATCCCGCTGCCCCACACGCCACGGGCACAGAGCCTCCACGTCTCGTCGCGCGGTTCGGTATCGCGCCCCCGAACCCGTGCGGTCGTCGGACACCGCCTGACGCTGGCCGATTTCGAGATGATCGGGGGACTTCCCGTGACAGACCCCGAGACGACCTGGTGCCAGCTCGCGGTCTATCTCTCGAAGGAAGACCTCGTCGCGGCCGGCGATTTTCTCGTGTCGGGAACCCGTTTGCCAGGAGGGGCTCGAACTGAGCCGCTCTCGTCGATCCTCCTTCTCGAGGCCGCCGTGAAACGTCGACGGGGGTGCCGAGGGGCGACGAAACTCGCCTGGGCCGTGCCGCGGCTTCGGATCGGCGTCGACTCTCGCCCGGAATCCCTCACGCGATTGGTGCTGGTGGCCGCGGGCATCCCCGAACCGGCGATTAATGCACCGACTCTTGTCGACGAGGGTCGGCGCACCCTTCATGCGGACCTGACCTGGGAAGAATGGAAGGTGGTGCTGGAATACGAGGGCGACGACCATCGCACCAACGCTCGTACCTTTCGCAACGACATCGAGAGACGAGAGCTGTTCGAATCGGCGGGTCGGCGTTACATTCGGGTCACTGCCGATGATCTCTTCCTGCGCCCGGGGATGCTGACCGCGCGAGTGATGCGCATCCTGCGCGATCGCGGCTGGCGGGGCTGACGGCCCTACGCCGAGCGTGGGCTCGGGGCTGTGCGCGAAGATCGGAGTGCGACACGGCCTGACTCTCCCAGCGTCCGGGGACCCCCGGCGTTCGCGGGGCGGCTCTGTCTCCGCGCCCCGGCGTTCGCGGAGCGGTACGGTCTCTGCGGCCCGGCGTTCGCGGGGCGGCTCTGTCTCCGCGCCCCGGCGTTCGCGGAGCCTCCACTGGGCAAAAGTGGCGCTTCTCGCGCCAACTTGGCGCCACTCTTGCCCACTCGCGGGGAAGCACGCCGGGGAGGGACGCGGGGGAGGGACGCGGAGCGGGACGCGGGGACGAGAACGCGGCTGTGACGTCGGGCGGATGCCACTGGCCCGGCTCACCCACCGCACACCCTGCTAACTTAGAGACAGGCTTCGTGCGCGCGACTGCAGTGCACGGGAAGACAATCGAAAATAGTGGAGGCCCTCAGTGGACATCGACCTGAGCGTGCTGCGCCTCTTGGAGCGCGAGCGCGAAATTCCGTTCGACGAACTCGTGGTGATCATAGAGCAGGCCATCCTGACGGCCTACCTCAAGCACACCGAGACGCCGGAGAGCAAGGACGGCAACGCGCATGCGCGGGTGTCGCTCGACCGCAAGTCGGGGCACGTGAGCATCTTCGTGCCCGAGCTCAACGACGAGGGCGAGGTCATCGGTGAAGCCGAGGACGTGCCGGACGACTTCGGGCGCATCGGCGCCTTCGCCGCGAAGCAGGTCATCAACCAACGTCTCCGAGACATCGGCGACGACAAGGTGCTCGGTGAGTTCAAGGGTCGCGAGGGCGACATCATCGCCGGAGTCATCCAGCAGGGTCCCAACCCGCGCATGATCCACGTCGACCTCGGCACCATCGAGGCGATCCTTCCCCCGGAAGAGCAGGTGCCAGGGGAGGTGTACGCGCACGGTTCCCGCATCCGCGTCTACGTCACGAGCGTGAGCAAGGGCCTGAAGGGTCCGCAGATCACTGTTTCTCGCACGCATCCGTCCCTCGTCCGCAAGCTCTTCGCTCTCGAGGTCCCGGAGATCGCCAGCGGCGTCGTGGAGATCGTCTCGCTCGCCCGTGAGGCCGGCCACCGCACCAAGATCGCGGTGAAGGCCAACGAGCCGGGGGTCAATGCCAAGGGCGCCTGCATCGGCGAACTCGGGCAGCGCGTGCGGGCCGTCACCGCCGAGCTCAACAACGAGAAGATCGACATCGTCGACTACAACGAAGATCTCGCGACCTTCGTGGGCAACGCGCTGTCGCCTGCCAAGGTCACCTCGTCGTACGTGATCGACGCGTCCACCAAGGCGGTGCGAGCCCTCGTGCCGGACTACCAGCTGTCGCTCGCAATCGGCAAGGAGGGGCAGAACGCCCGTCTCGCAGCCAAGCTCACGGGCGCGCGCATCGACATCCAGCCCGACTCGATCCTCGACCAGGACTGAGCTCGGTCCGGGGCGGATGCCTTGGAGCGGCCCGGTGGGATGGCGCGCCTCGGCACTCTGTTGCAGAAGGGGATAAGATGAACTCCGTTAGAACCTGTCTCGGCTGCCGCGAACGTGCTGACAGATCCCTCCTCGTGAGGGTAGTTGCGCGTGATGGCGAGGCCGTTGTGGATGTTTCCGCAACACTTCCCGGCCGAGGCGCCTGGGTGCATCCGACAACCCGCTGTGTAGAAACAGCGATCGCTCGCAAGGCGGTCGCCCGTGGTCTTCGAGCGGATGGTGCCCTGGGTACCGCAGGACTTCTGACGGCAGTGGCGACACTGCAATCGCACGACACAGTCGGCGTTCCATCCGGAACGCCCTAACGAACAGGCTGATTGACCAATGGACAACTAATGAGCGGCTCGAAATGAGACCCGTCCACAATTAAGGCCTTCTCCTGATCGGGAGTCGGCCCGACAAGGAGAACACTGTGGCAAAACCACGCGTGCACGAGATCGCAGCAGAACTCGGCATTGACAGCAAGAAAGCCCTTGAGAAACTCAAGGAAATGGGCGAGTTCGTCAAAGGACCGTCTTCCAGCATCGAACCCCCGGTAGCCCGCAAGCTGCGCGCCGCCCTCGAGGCCGATGGCATCAAGGCACCCGAGAAGCCGGCCGCTCCCGCGACCCCGGCCGCTCCGGCGCGCCCCGCGCCCGTCGCCGAGGGCCCAGCGGCCCCGGCTCCCGCAGCCCCCGCGGCTCCGACTCCGGTAGCCGAGACCCCGGCCGCCCCCGCTGCCGCAGCGGCACCGGCCGCCCCGGCGGCCGAGGGATCCAGCATCCCGCGCCCCGGAACGGCCCGCCCCGGCAACAACCCCTTCGCGAGCACCCAGGGCATGCAGCGTCCCGGCGCTCCCCGCCCGGGCAACAACCCCTATGCCTCGACGCAGGGCATGAACACCCGTCCGGCGGCCTCGCCGACCGGTATCCCGCGCCCGTCTGCGCCGCGTCCCGGAGCCCCGCGCCCCGGCGGACCCGGCCAGGCCGCGCAGCGTCCGGGCGGCTTCGGCCAGCGTCCGGCCGGTGCCGGTGGATTCCGCCCCGGCGGAGCTGGTGGGGCACGCCCGGCCGGTGCCGGTGGATTCCGCCCCGGTGGCGCGCCCGCGGGCGCTCCCGGCTCGAACTTCGGCCCGAACCGCCCCGCTGGCGGTGGCGGTCGCGGTCGCGGACCCGGCGGTGGTACCGCAGGTGCCTTCGGTCGCGGTGGCGGCAAGAGCAAGGCGCGCAAGTCGAAGCGCACGAAGAGGGCTGAATTCGAGCTTCGCGAAGCCCCGTCGCTCGGTGGCGTCAGCGTTCCCCGCGGCGATGGGAAGACATCCATCCGCCTTCGTCGTGGCGCTTCGATCACCGACTTCGCCGACAAGATCGACACGAGCCCCGGCAACCTGGTGACCGTACTGTTCCACCTCGGACAGATGGCCACCGCGACCGAGTCGCTCGATGAGGCGACCTTCGACATCCTCGGCGAGGAGCTCGGTTTCAAGATCGAGATGGTCTCGCCAGAGGACGAGGATCGCGAGCTGCTCAGCGGCTTCGACATCGACCTCGACCAGGAGCTGGACGACGAGACCGACGACGACCTCGAGGCACGTCCTCCCGTGGTCACCGTCATGGGTCACGTCGACCATGGAAAGACGCGCCTGCTCGACGCGATCCGCAATGCGAACGTCGTCGCCGGTGAGGCGGGTGGGATCACCCAGCACATCGGTGCCTACCAGGTCATCACGGAGCACGAGGGCATCGAACGCGCCATCACCTTCATCGACACCCCGGGCCACGAGGCGTTCACCGCCATGCGCGCCCGCGGTGCGCAGGTCACCGACATCGCCATCCTCGTGGTGGCGGCGGACGACGGCATCATGCCGCAGACCATCGAAGCGCTCAACCACGCGCAGGCGGCCGGCGTGCCGATCGTCGTCGCGGTCAACAAGATCGACAAGGAGGGGGCAAACCCCGCCAAGGTGCGCCAGCAGCTCACCGAGTTCGGTCTCGTCGCGGAGGAGTATGGCGGGGACACGATGTTCATCGACGTCTCTGCGCTCAACAAGATCGGTATCCCCGAGCTTCTCGAGGCAGTGCTGCTCACCGCGGATGCCGGACTCGACATGCGCGCGAACCCCAACAAGGACGCACGCGGTGTCGCCATCGAGGCCAAGCTCGACAAGGGACGTGGTGCGGTCGCGACCGTGCTCATCCAGTCGGGAACCCTCGAGGTCGGAGACGCGATCGTCGCAGGGACCGCCTATGGCCGAGTTCGTGCGATGTTCGACGAGAACGGCACGGCAGTCGAGTTCGCCACGCCCGCCCGTCCGGTCTCGGTGCTCGGACTCACGTCCGTTCCCCGCGCAGGTGACACGTTCCTCGTCACCGACGATGACCGTACGGCCCGCCAGATCGCCGAGAAGCGCGAAGCAGCAGAGCGCAATGCCCTGCTGGCTCGCAGCCGCAAGCGCATCAGCCTCGAGGACTTCACCAAGGCCCTCGAAGACGGCAAGGTCGAGTCGCTCAACCTCATCATCAAGGGTGACGTCTCCGGTGCCGTCGAGGCGCTCGAGGAGTCGTTGCTCAAGATCGAGGTGGACGACAGCGTGCAGCTGCGCATCATCCACCGCGGTGTGGGTGCGATCACCGAGAGCGACGTCAACCTGGCGACGATCGACAACGCGATCATCATCGGATTCAACGTGCGGCCCGACACGAAGGCGCGCGAGCGTTCGGCTCGTGAGGGTGTGGACGTTCGCTTCTACTCGGTCATCTATGCAGCACTCGAGGATGTGGAGAACGCCCTCAAGGGAATGCTCAAGCCCGAGTTCGAAGAGGTGCAGTCCGGTGTCGCCGAGATCCGCGAGATCTTCCGTTCCTCCAAGTTCGGAAACGTCGCCGGTGTCATCGTGCGCAGTGGAACCATCACTCGCAACGCCAAGGCTCGGGTCATCCGCGACGGCGTCGTGGTCGGGGACAACCTGGCCATCGAGTCGCTGCGTCGCTTCAAGGACGACGTCACCGAGGTGCGAACGGACTTCGAGGCCGGTATCGGTCTCGGCAAGTTCAATGACATCCAGATCGGCGATGAGATCGAGACGATCGAGCTCAAAGAGAAGATCCGCGTCTAACTCGTTATCAGCCTCCGGAGGAGGCAACCAGGACAGAGGCGGAGCTCCGCAAGCTCCGCAAGCCTCTTTACCTGGTCGCCTCCTCCGGCGGCCTCCAGCTATGACGCTCTAAGAAAAGGGAAGAACAATGGCTGACCCGGCTCGCGCCGCCAAGATGGCGGATCGCATCAAGGTGATCATCGCGAAGACTCTTGAGCGGGGCCTCAAGGACCCGAGACTCGGGTTCGTCACGATCACCGACGTCAAGGTGACCGGCGACCTGCAGCACGCCTCGATCTTCTACACCGTCTACGGCACCGATGAGGAGCGTGCAGATTCCGCGATCGCCCTCAAGTCGGCGACCGGCATGCTCCGCAGCGAGGTCGGCAAGAACATCACCGCACGGCTCACGCCGTCGCTCGAGTTCATCGCCGACGCCGTTCCGGAGAATGCCAAGCACATCGAAGCGCTCCTCGCGGAGGCGGCCAGCCGCGACAGCGAGATCGGCGGCCTGCGCAGCACCGCCACCTACGCTGGCGACGAGGATCCCTACGTCAAGCCGCGGGTCATCGCCGACGACGAGGACTGAGCTCCTACTTCAGCAGCCGCGAGAGCACGCGGTCGGCCAACGGCTTGCCGCCGGTCTGGCAGGTCGGGCAGTACTGGAACGTCGAGTCGGCGAAGATCACCTGCCGAACCGTGTCACCGCAGACCGGGCAGGCGAGTCCGGTGCGTCCGTGCACCTGGAGTCCCGACTTCTTCTCCTTCTTCAGTTCCGCCGCCGAGAGGCCGTCGGCACGGGCAATCGCTCCGCGCAGTGTGGCCTGCATCGCATCGAAGAGACGTTCCACGTCTTCCGGTGGCATCGACGCGGGCTTGAACGGCGACATCTTCGCGATGTGCAGGATCTCGTCCGAGTAGGCGTTGCCGATGCCCGCGATCAGGGATTGGCTGCGAAGCACGCCCTTGATCTGAGACCGCCCGGCGCCGGCGAGGATGCCGGCGAACATCTCGAGAGTGAACGACGGGTCGAGCGGATCGGGCCCGAGCCGCGCGATGCCGGCCACTTCGGCGGGATCGCGCACGATCCAGATCGCCAGGCTCTTCTTCGTGCCGAACTCGGTGATGTCGAGGCCCGATCCGTCGTCGAGCACGAGTCGCGCGGCCACCGGCCCCTTGCCGAGTCGGGACGGTGGCGGAGGAGGATCCTCGCGCCAGCGGATCCAGCCGAGGAGCGCGAGATGCATCACGAGGTGGAGTTCACCGATGGCCAGGTCGAGGAACTTACCGTGCCGGTCTACACTCCGCACCACCTGCCCGGACAGGGCGGATGCCGGCGGGTCGAAGGTCTTCATCACCGCGAACGACAGGGGCTGGAAGCGATCGATGGTGCGTCCGTCGAGGCGAGCCGTGAGGTCGGCAACCATCGCGTGGATCTCGGGCAACTCGGGCATGTGACAAGTCAACTCCGTTGCTCCCCGCTCGTCTAGGACGGCAGCTCGTAGCCGACGACGGCGGATCCGACCACCAGGCCGTCGGCGAGCAGACCGGCCAGCGCCCGGGCGCGCTGCGTGGCATCCTCCCAGACGCTGTCGAGCTCGGATGCCTGCACCGGCACATCCGACGCGCGGAGCTCGGCGAGGATCAGCCCACGAACCTGCCGGTCGGAGCCTCCGAATTTCTTCTGGACAGGCTTGCGCGCGCCGAGGTAGGGCGGATACCCAGCGGCCCGCCATGCACAGGCGTCCGCGAGCGGACACTCATCGCAGCGCGGTGCGCGGGCGGTGCAGACGATCGCGCCGAGCTCCATCGCCCCGGCGTTGAAGAGGCGAGCTCCTTCGTCGTCATCGGGCAACAGGGCGTCCATGGCGGCGAGATCCCGCTTGGCAGAAGGTGGCCCGGGTTCGGCGTCGCCGTCGATGGCCCGGGCGATCACGCGTCGCACGTTCGTGTCGACGACGGGATGCCGGTCACCGTAGGCGAACACGGCGACCGCCCGCGCGGTGTAGTCGCCGATGCCCGGGAGGGCGAGCAGTTCGTGCACCGCTCGCGGCACCACTCCGTCGTGCCGTTCGGTGATGGCCACGGCCGCGGCGTGCAGGTAGAGCGCGCGCCGGGGATACCCGAGCCGATTCCAGGCCCGAACAGCCTCACCGGAGGGCACGGCGGCCAGTGACGGCGCGTCGGGCCAGCGCTGCAACCACTCCTCCAGCCGCGGAATCACCCGCACCACCGGCGTCTGCTGCAACATGATCTCGCTCACGAGAGTGCCCCAGGCGCTGAAATCGGGACGGCGCCAGGGGAGGTCGCGCCGGTTGGCCACGAACCACTCGTTGACGGCGTTCGCGATGTTCACCGCTCCACTCTACGAAGCCCGGCGACCCTCGCCGCACAGGCATCGAGCGTAGGCTAGCCCGCATGGCCAGATGGCAGCCCGAAAAGAAGGATGTACTCGACGCTCTCGCCGCCGAGATCGTCGCCCTGTACGCGGGCGGACGGGTCGTCGTCGCGATCGACGGGATGGATGGCGCGGGCAAGACCCATTTCGCCGACGATCTCGCCGCCGCGCTCACGGCGATTGGCCGCTCGGTCTTCCGGGCATCCATCGACGACTTCCACCGCTCCCAGGCCGAGCGTCACTCGCGCGGAGCTGATTCGCCCGAGGGGTACTACCGCGATTCCTTCGACTACTCCACTTTCCGTCGTGTGCTGCTCGAGCCGTTCCGCATGGGGGGCAGCACCGCATTCGTGACGGCGTCGTTCGACCGTGTACGCGACCTTCCCGTGCAGTCGAAGTGGCGCACCGGGCCGAAGGACGCGATCCTCGTGATCGATGGGATCTTCCTTCTCCGTCCCGAGCTCGCCGGGCTCTGGAACTACTCCATCTGGCTCGACGTGCCGCGGGAACTTGCGGAGCAGCGGATGCTGGACCGTGATGGCCCGACGGAGAACGCCGAACGCTACCGTGGAGGCCAGGACCTCTATCTTGCCGAGGCGAAGCCGCGCACCACGGCGTCGAGCATCATCGACAACCGTGACTTCGAGCATCCGAAGCGGGTGTTCGCCGACTCTTGCTGAGTGGCCGCACACCATCCGTGTGTGATCCGTGGCATGGGCGCTCGTCGCGCAACCCGCGTGGCTACCGCCCCAGAGGTCGCTGCATCCGGTCGATGACAGTGGCGACGGGCACGAACTGCCCGGTCTTTTCCACCTCGTGAACGAGCTCGACGAGTTCCGCGCTGACCGGTGTCGGCACTCCCGCAGCGACTCCCCGCTGAACGACCGCCCCGTTGAGATAGTCGATCTCGGTGGGCTGGCCGCGACGGATGCTCTGGAGCGTCGATCCCGGATTCGGCCGCGATCCCATCCGACGTTTCATGAGCAGTGGCAGAAGTTGCCCGGCGGATGCCGGCAGTCGCCCGAGGGCGGACAGGGTGCGGTTGGAGAGCCCCTGCAGCGGGGCGAATTCGATGTCGATCGCGCGCGCCACTCGCACGGCCTCGCGCATCGTCTCGGTCATGATCGCGCGCAGTTGGCGGTCGGAGATGACCTCCTGCACGCTGAGCCCGGTGACCGCGGAGAGGCCGTTGACGTGGTTGACGATCAGCTTGGTCCACTGCGCGCCCTCGAAGTTGTCGGTCAGCTCGACCGGCATCACCGCCCCGAGGATCTTCGAGGCGTAGAGCGCCGGCAGCACGGGGCCGCCGAGGAACGTGGGACCAGTGGTCGTGATGGAGATCGTGCCGGGGGAGAGGTAGGAGGCCGCATACAGCGCGAGGGCGCCAACGATGTCCGACCGGGGTGCGGCACGGCGGGCCGTGGTGATCCCCTCCAGGCCGTTCTGCACGACGACGACGGGTATCCCGACGAGAAGCTCGGCGCTGGCGCGAAGAGCGGTGCGGGCATCCTGGGCTTTCGTGGTGAGGAAGGCGATGTCGGGGGAGATGGTGAGGGCGTCCACCGCGTCGACGCGCACGGTGAAGTCCCCCCAGCCACCGGCGAGCGTGAGGCCGTTGCTCGCCAGCGCCGCGAGCTGCTCGCCGCGCGCGACGACCTGCACCTCATGCCCCGACCGCGCAAGGAGACCGGCGATCGTGCCGCCGATCGCGCCGGCCCCGATCACCGCTACCCTCATGCCCCGATCCTAGCGAGCGGGGCCGGTGCCGATCAGCGAGCCGGACTCGGGAGCGCCGAAGCGCGCCGCGAGGGGAGCAGGAGGGCGATGACGGCCGAGCCGAGCAGCACCGACGCTCCTACCGTGATCGCCGGGATAGCGGCATCCACATAGCCGGTGGGAGTGAGTTGCCCGCCGGCACCGGTGAAGACCGCGGTGAGCACGGCGATTCCGAGGGCCACCCCGATCTCGCGAAGAGTCGAGTTGGTGCCGCTCGCCTTGGCGCGGTCGGGTTCCGCGATTCCCGCGAGCACCGCGGTCGAGGATGGCGCGAAGACGAGTCCCATTCCGATGCCGGCGAAGACGAAGGCGCCGACCATGTCGCTGTAGGCGGCGTCGACGCTCATGGTGCGCGAGAGCCAGAACACGCCGACGGCTTGGAACAAGAGCCCGGTGACGATGAGCACCCGGGTGCCGATCCGGGAGGCAGCGAGCCCGGCCAGGGGCGCGACCACCATCGGTGCAAGTGTCCACGGCATGGTCATCACGCCCGCCTCGAGGGGAGAGTGCCCCTGCACGATCTGAAGGAACTGGATCAGGATGAAGATCGATCCGAACATCCCGAAGCTGAAGGTGAGACCGACGACGTTCGCCACGCTGAAGCTGCGGTTGCGGAAGAGTCGCAGCGGCAGCAGCGGAGCGGATACCCGTGCCTCCCACCAGACGAAGGCGGCGAGCAGCGCGGCTCCTCCCACGAGGGCGACGAGCACCTCCGCGCTGCTCCAGCCGGCGTCGTTGCCACGAATGATGCCGTAGACCAGCCCGAGCACCCCGACTCCCACGAGCAGCAGGCCGACGACATCGGCGCGAACGCGCGCGCCGAAGCTGTTGGGAAGGGCGAGGAGCACGAGGGGCACGCTGATGATGCCGACGGGCACGTTGATCCAGAAGATCGCCTGCCAGTTCCAGCCCTCGACGACGGCTCCGCCGATGAGGGGGCCGAGAGCCACACCGAGGCCGGAGATGCCTCCCCAGATGCCGATGGCGAGTGGTCGCATCCGCTCACTCACCGAGCCGACCAGCAGGGTGAGGGACAGCGGCATCAGGGCCGCGGCGCCGACCCCCTGCACCGCCCGGGTCACGATGAGCATCCACGGTTCGGTACTCACGGCCGAGAGGGCGGACGCGATCGTGAACACGGCGATTCCGGCGACGAAGACCGATCGCCGGCCGAGACGATCGCCGAGGGCGGCCGCCATGAGCATGAAGGTCGCAAAGCTGAGTGTGTAGGCATTGACGAACCACTGCAGTTCATCGATGCCGGCGTGCAGGTCGGTGCGGATCACCGGCAGGGCACTGGTCATCACGAGATTGTCGAGGGTAGCCATGAACATCGGAAGCGAGGCGGCGACGATCGCGAGCCAGATCGGGATGCGGCGCGCCGCACTCCGGACCACCGGGACGGGGGCTTCGGTGATGGTCATTGGTCCTCCGCTTTAAGGTATCGACTGATTACTTAACTGACTTTAGTTATCGACTGATAACCTGTCAAGCGTGACGATCCCTGAGACTGCGAAAGACCTCCCGGCAACCCGCATGCGGGCCGACCGACGCCGCGAGTTGATCCTCGACGCGGCGATGCGGGTCTTCGGCGATCATGGCTACGTTGGCACGACGACCGCGGAAATCGCCCGAGCGGCCGGGGTCAGCCAGCCCTACGTCGTGCGGATGTTCGGCACGAAGGAGAAGCTGTTCATCGAGGTGCTGCACCGGGCGCTCGACGCGCTGCTCGCGGCATTCCGGGGGGCGCTCGCCGAGGAATCGGAAGTGCCGGTCTCCCGCCGGATCGGCCTCGCCTATGTCGGCCTCGCCGCCCACCGCGGACTCCTGCTCTCGCTGATGCATGCCTTCGTGCTCGGGGGTGATCCGGGGGTCGGGCCGGTCGCGCGGGAGGGGTTTCTCTGCGTCTACCGCTTCCTGCGTGAGGAAGCGGGCTTCACCGTCGACGAATCGCAGAACTTCCTCTCGGGTGGCATGCTGATCAATACGATGATCGGACTGCGAATGACGGATGACTTCGACCGCGATCCGAGTGCCCGCGAGCTGCTCACCGCGGCCTTCCCCGAGAAACTCGACCTGATGCGCAGTCTCACCGAGCCGGTGGGCGCGGCTTCCAGCGGTGCGGAGGGGGAAGCGTGACCGAGGCGCTCGGCCGCAGCGGCATCCTGCTCATCGACAAGCCCGCCGGCATCACCAGTCATGACGTCGTGGCGCGCACTCGCAAGCGCGCGGGCACGCGAAAGGTGGGGCACGCCGGCACGCTCGATCCCATGGCCACCGGGCTCCTCGTGCTCGGCATCAACAACTCGACCCGGTTGCTCACTTACCTCGTCGGGCTCGACAAGGAGTATTTCGCCACCATCAGGCTCGGGGCCGCGACGAACACCGACGACGCCGAGGGTGAGACGATCGAGGTCGCTGGGCCTGCACGGGTCGAGGCGCTCAGCGCTGACGAGGTCTCCGCCGCCCTCGTGCCGCTCACCGGTGCCATCAGCCAGGTCCCGAGCAGTGTGAGCGCCATCCGGGTGGATGGCAAGCGCGCCTACACGCTCGTGCGCGAGGGCGAGACCGTGCAACTCGCCGCCCGTTCGG
Organism: Lacisediminihabitans sp. FW035; assembly: GCF_054880895.1. NCBI lineage: Bacteria > Bacillati > Actinomycetota > Actinomycetes > Micrococcales > Microbacteriaceae > Lacisediminihabitans > Lacisediminihabitans sp. FW035. The sequence continues at coordinate 2,419,657 of NZ_CM142187.1, read as the reverse complement.
TGACTGTCTCGGAGCTCGAAGTGCTCGCTTCGCGCCGCGTGGACGGCTTCTACGACCTCGATGTGCGGGTGCGCTGCAGCTCCGGCACCTACATCCGGGCGATCGCGAGGGATCTCGGCGCCGCCCTCGGAGTGGGCGGGCACCTGACCGCTCTGCGGCGCAGCATGATCGGACCATTCAGTGTCTCGGATGCCGCAGAGCTCGAGTCGCTCGACGTGGCCGCCGCGCTGCTCTCGCCGGCCGCAGTCGCGACCGCGCTGTTCCCGGTCTTCGCGCTCGCCCCCGACCAGGCCGTGGACCTCGGGCACGGAAAGCGTCTCGTCGCCGAGCGGCCCGCCGGCCCGCCCGGGCCGGTCGCGGCGATCGCTCCCGACGGTCGCCTCGTCGGCCTGCTGGAGTTCGCCGACGGCGTCGGCAAGCCGATCGTGAACTTCGCCCCCGACATCCTCGTGCCGCCGGTAGCAACGGCATGATCGAGTGGTTCACCTGGCTGCAGGTCGGGGTCGCGGTCGTCGCCGGGTTGTTCTGTCTCGTGCTCGGACTCTTCGGCCGCCAGCCGAATGACTACTCGCTTGGGGCGACCCTGCTCGTGGAGCTTCTGCTCGTTGCCCAGCTGGTCGTCGCGATTGTGGCACCCTTCGTCGGCAACCCGCCGCGCGGCAGCCTTCCCGAGTTCTACATCTACCTCATCTCGGCACTCCTGCTTCCGCCCCTGGCCGGATTCTGGGCGCTGCTCGAACGCAATCGCTGGGCCACCGTCATCCTCGGTGTCATCTGTCTCGCCCTCGCGGTGATGGTCTATCGCATGTATCAGATCTGGGTCTTCCAAGTGGCCTAATCTTGAGATGATGGCTGTCAACTCTTCCCCCCGCCCGGCGCGGACCAGGACACTCGGAATCGGACGGGTGCTGGTCGCCGTCTACGGCATCCTCGCCCTCGCTGCGACCGGCCGTTCGGTGTTCCAGATCATCGACAGGTTCTCCGAAGCGCCCCTCGCGTTCTCCCTTTCCGCTCTCTCTGCCGTGGTCTACATCGTCGCGACGATCGCTCTCGTCGCGCCGGGTGCCGCCTGGTATCGAGTCGCTCGGCTCACGATCGGGTTCGAGCTCGTCGGAGTGCTCGTCATCGGCACCATCAGCCTCGCCGCTCCCGGCCTGCTCGGGCTGCACAGCATCAACCCGTTCGGGCGCGAGTCGACGGTCTGGTCCGCCTATGGACTGGGTTACCTCCTCATCCCGCTTGTGCTGCCAGTGCTCGGCCTGCTCTACCTGCGTGCCCGCCGGCCGGTCGCGATCGAGGCGGACGTCACGGCATGAAGTTCTATCCTTCTCTCGACGCGGTGCCGGAGGACTTCGGTCCCTCGGCGGTCACGATCGGCAAGTTCGACGGCGTGCACGCGGGTCATCGCAGCGTCATCGCGCGACTGCGACAGGAGGCCGCGGCGGCCGGGCTGGTGTCGACGGTGCTCACCTTCGACCGTCATCCGCTCGCGCTCCTGAGCCCGGAGAATTGCCCGGAGAGCCTCACGAGCAATGACCAGAAGCGCGCGGTGCTCGAGACGACCGCAATCGACGCGCTGGTGATGATCGAGTTCACGCGCGATTTCAGTCTCGAGGAGCCGGAGGCCTTCGTGACGGATGTTCTCGTCTCCACCCTGCACGCCAAGCTCGTCTTCGTCGGCCCCGACTTCCGGTTCGGCCACCGGGGGCTCGGAACCGTCGATCTCCTCGAACGGCTCGGCCGTACTCATGGCTTCGAGGTGCGGATGATCGAGGCCGTGCGACCGCTCGGCGACCGCGTGATCTCCTCGACCTGGATCCGCGACCTGTTGTCCGAGGGGCGTGTCGCCGAAGCGGCGACCCTGCTCGAGCGCCCCGCGACGGTGCGAGGCATCGTGGTGCCGGGGGAGCGCCGTGGGCGTGAGCTCGGCTATCCCACGGCAAACCTCGCCCGCTCGGTGGAGGGATTCGTACCGGCCGACGGGGTCTACGCGGCCTACGCGACGGTCGATGGCCGCACGATGCCGGCGGCCGTCTCCATCGGCAACAACCCCACCTTTGCCGGCGTGCCCGACAAGCAGATCGAGGCCCACCTGCTCGACGAAGACCTCGACCTCTATGGCAAGACCGTGGAGATAGCCTTCCTGGAGTACATCCGCGGCATGGAGAAGTTCGCGAGTGTCGGCGAGTTGGTGACCCAGATGTCCCTCGACGAGGCTCGGGTGCGGCAATTGCTCGGGATGCCGGCCCGCACGACCCCGATCGGCCCGCGAGCGTAGTCGGTCGCTCGCGCGTTCGCCGGTGGGGTGGCCGGGGGTGCGGATCACCCCTCGGCGCCAGCCATGATGCAGCGCCCGTCAGGGTGCAGCGACGCTCGCGAGACGATCTGCCGCGGGATCGCGAATTCTCAGGCGACGACCTCGGAGCGGTGCACGAGCGCCGCAGCACCGATGAGTGGTCCATCGCTCGAGAGCCCGGACGGCACCACTTTCACCTTGGTGACGAAGCCGAACTGCCACCTCTTGGCGATAGCGGTACGCATGTGGTCGAAGAGCACGGGGGTCACCTGCGAGAAACCTCCGCCGATCGCCACGATCTCGAGATCGACGAGGGATGTCGCGGAGGCGATGACCTGCCCGATCGCGCGACCGGAGCGTTCGACGGCGGCAGCGGCGATCGGATCTCCGGCGCGAAAGCTCGCCCCGAGTTCCTCGCCCGTGGTGCCGGTCCAGCCCTGACGACGGGCCCACGCGACGGTCTTGGGTCCGGACGCGATGGCCTCGACGCATCCGATTCCGCCACACAGACAGGGATCGTCGAAGCCAGCGACCTCGACATGACCGATGTGGCCGGCGTTGCCGGTGGGGCCAGACACGGTGTTGCCGTGCAGTACGAGGCCGCCCCCGATTCCCGTGGAGACGATCATGCCCATCACATTGTCATAGCCGCGACCGGCGCCGATCCAGTGCTCCGCGAGGGCGATGCAGATGCCGTCCATCCGCAGAAGCACGGGGATGTCGGGGAGCGCTGCGGCTACCTGGTCGCGAAGCGGATACTCGCGCCACACCCCGAGGTTGAGCGGTGACACGCGACCCTCTGCCTCGTTCACCGGGCCCGCCGAACCGATGCCGGCGCCGATGAGGGCAGCGCCGAGAGGGAGGGCCGCCGTCGCGAGTCCGACGACCTCGTCGACGGACAGGGCGAGGCCGTCCGAATCGCGCTCCGGCCCGGTGGGCGCACGGAAGCGGCTTCCGGCGAGAACGGCGCCGTCGGGATCGACAAGGGCGGCTTCGACCTTGGTGCCGCCGACATCCACGGCGAGGGCGTATGACGAGCTCATGCCGCGACTCGCGATGCGATGAACAGCACGAGGTAGTAGAAAGCGAACATCGCCACGATGCCGACCAGCGGCCAGTAGAACGCCCAACGACCGCGAACCTCGAAGAAGATGAAGAGGGCGGTGCCGGCAAACCACGAGAGCACGGCGAGGATCTTGGTGAGGATGCCGAAGACCGGCAGGACGAACTGGTCGGCGTAGAAACCGGCGAGCGCGAGCATGAAGATGAGGCCGACGAGGCTGAGGACGATGGCGACCGCGATGTCGAGGATCACGAGCGGCCGTGGCCTGATTCTGCCGGTCACGGCAGAGGGCGGATTAGGCGTCTTCGTCGTCATGGCACCAGCATATGGGACGGGTCGCGGCGTAAAGTTGACCCCGTGCCCGCCGCCGACCTGAACTTTGAGCGCACGATCGACCTGCCGCCGGTCATCGTCTGGGACGCACTGGTCGATCCGGATCTGCTGGCCGGCTGGTTGGGCGAGGTGCGCCGGGATACGGCAGGTTCGACGGGTTTCCACATCCTCTGGCCCGGTGTCGATGCCCGGCAATCGACCGCCGGATCGGTCGCTGAACTCGACGCTCCGCGGCACCTTCGGGTTGTCACCGACAATCGCGGGGTCATCGAGTGCTGGCTCGCGAGCGTTGCCGGCGGCCTGAGGGGCTCGAGCACCGAACTCCATCTGCGGATCGCGTCCGGGATCGAGCCCGCCTTCGCCACGAGGGTGCGCGACGAGTGGGAGACGAGCCTCGATCGCCTCGAGCGGCTCCTTCACGGGCATCCGGTCGACTGGGATCTCGACGAGCGGTCGGAAGGCACCACCGGGGTCGGCGGCACCTTCGATCGGTCGGTCAACTCTCCGCACTGAGGGCCTGCTCAGGTGCGCATCCAGCGCCGAGCCCCTGCTCACATGAGCGAATTGCGCGCAGATGTTGAATCCCGTCCTCCATCGGCATAGCGTGGGGAGCGGGGAATTCAGGGAGGCGCGATGACAACGGCGGCGGAGATGCTCTCGGTGCGCGCCGCCGAGCTCTATTACGAAGAGAACAAGACCCAGGACGAGATCGGGTCGCTGCTCGGGCTCACCCGGTGGAAGGTCGGTCGACTCCTCACCCAGGCCCGCGAGCTCGGTATCGTACGGATCGAGATCGTTCATCCGCGCGCCCGGAAGCTGTCGATGGAGCGGGACCTGTGCGAGCGTTTCTCCCTTTCGGACGCGGTGGTCGTGCCCTCGCCCGCCGACGGATCCAGTGTCGCCGACCGGGTGGCCGAGGCCGCCGCGGACTACCTTCGCGCCCTACGCCCCGTCCCGGCCTCCCTCGGGGTGAGTTGGGGACGCACCCTCGACGCGATCGCCGAGCACCTGCCGGACGGCTGGGCGCACGGCGTCGACGTCGTGCAGATCAATGGGGGAGTGAGCCTCAACCGGCGGGCGGGCACCGCCGCCTCGACCGCGGTCGCGATAGCGCGTTCCGGGGGAGGGCAGGCCACCCTTCTCCCGAGTCCGGCGATCCTCGAACACCGTAAGACCCGGCTCGCGATCGAAGCGGACCGCACCGTCGCGGGCGTGCTCGACAGGGCTGCCGGGGCATCCGCCTACCTCTATAGCGCCGGCGTGGCCGATGAGAGCTCCGTGCTCGTCGACAGCGGCTATCTCAGCCGGGAGGATGTCGCACAGCTGGTAGGCCGCGGCGCCGTCGGCGACGTCGTCGGCCGCTACATCGACGCGGACGGAAACATCGTCGACCACGAGCTCGACGGCCGAACCGTGGGGATCTCCCTCGAGCACCTGCGGTCCGCGGCCGTCGCGATCGGCGTGATCTCCGGTGAAGCGAAGCAGGCGATCGCCCGCGCGGTCGTCGGAAGCGGGCTCTGCTCGGTCTTCATCACCGACGAGACGACGGCGAGAGCCGTGCTCGATCTTCCGCATTCAGGCACCACCCTCCAGGAAAGAAGCTGATCGCATGACCATCGAAGAGGCGACACCGCTCGCCGCACCCGCCAAGGCACGGGAACCCCTCGCCTGGGCAGAGCGGGCCACCCGGCTCATCGGCGGCGACCTCACCGAGAAGAGCCTCCGGCTCCATCTCGAGGGATTGTCGGGAGTCGACGCCGTCGGCCTCGAAGCCCGGGCAGCATCCCTCGGAACGCGCTCGATCAAGACCTCCTCGAAAGCGTGGGCGCTCGACAAGATCATCGAACTCATCGACCTCACAACGCTCGAGGGCTCGGACACGCCCGGCAAGGTGCAGTCGCTCGTCGCGAAGGCGATGATCCCCGACCCCTCGGACCTGACGACGCCGCGCGTCGCCGCAGTCTGCGTGTATGGCGACATGGTGCCCTACGCGCTCGACGCCCTCGGGTCCGCCGGGGGCGAGTCGGGCATCCACGTCGCCGCGGTCGCCACCGCGTTCCCCAGCGGCCGCGCCTCCCTACCGGTGAAGATCGCCGACACGAAGGATGCAGTGCGTTTCGGAGCCGACGAGATCGATATGGTGATCGACCGCGGTGCCTTCCTCTCCGGTCGCTACGGCCTCGTCTTCGACCAGATCGTTGCGGTGAAAGAGGCCTGCCGTCGCGAGGACGGCACGTACGCCCACCTCAAGGTGATCCTGGAGACCGGCGAGCTCACCACCTACGACAACGTGCGCCGGGCATCCTGGCTCGCGATCCTCGCCGGGGGCGACTTCATCAAGACCTCGACCGGCAAGGTCGCGCCGGCCGCAACCCTACCGGTCACCCTGCTCATGCTCCAGGTCGTGAACGACTGGTACCGGCTCACCGGCGGGGCGAACGGCGGCGAGAAGATCGGAGTGAAGCCCGCCGGCGGCATCCGCACCTCCAAGGACGCGATCAAGTACCTCGTGACGGTCGCCGAGACCGTCGGCGAGGAGTGGCTGCAGCCGCACCTCTTTCGGTTCGGGGCCTCGAGCCTGCTCAACGACGTACTTCTGCAGCGCCAGAAACTCACAACCGGCCACTACAGCGGCCCCGACTACGTAACGGTGGACTGACCACGATGACCGAAAACAACCGCTTCCTCGACTACGCTCCCGCTCCGGAATCCACCGCCATCCTCACTCTGCGCGAGTCGTACGGCTTGTTCATCGACGGCGAATTCTCCGACGGCCACGGTGAGTCCTTCTCGACCATCTCGCCGGCCACCGAGAAGAAGATCGCCGAGATCTCCAGCGCGGATGCATCGGACGTCGATCGTGCCGTCGCCGCCGCCCGCCGTGCCTACAGCCGCACCTGGTCGAAGCTCTCCGGGGCGGATCGGGGCAAGTACCTGTTCCGGATCGCGCGACTGGTGCAGGAGCGTGCCCGGGAGCTCGCCGTGGCGGAAAGCCTCGACAACGGCAAGCCGATCAAGGAGTCGCGGGATGTCGACGTGCCCCTGGTGGCCGCGTGGTTCTTCTACTACGCGGGATGGGCCGACAAGCTCGACTACGCCGGCCTCGGACCCAATCCCCGATCGCTCGGAGTCGCCGCCCAGGTGATCCCGTGGAACTTCCCCCTCCTGATGCTCGCCTGGAAGGTCGCTCCGGCTCTCGCCGCGGGCAACACCGTGGTGATCAAGCCCGCCGAGACGACTCCGCTGACGGCACTGATCTTCGCCGAGATCCTCCAACAGGCCGACCTTCCCGCCGGAGTTGTGAACATCATCACCGGCGCCGGGGACACCGGGTCGCTGCTGGTGAATCACCCCGATGTCGACAAGGTGGCGTTCACCGGATCCACCGCGGTCGGTCGTGCCATCGCCCGCTCCACCGCCGGATCCGGGAAGAAGCTCACGCTGGAGCTCGGGGGCAAGGCGGCGAACATCGTGTTCGACGACGCCCCGATGGACCAGGCGATCGAGGGGATCGTCAACGGCATCTTCTTCAACCAGGGCCACGTCTGCTGCGCCGGGTCGCGGCTGCTCGTGCAGGAGAACGTGAAGGACGAGGTGGTCGACCGGCTCAAGGCGCGCCTCTCCACGTTGCGCCTCGGTGACCCGCTCGACAAGAACACCGACATCGGTGCGATCAATTCGCGGGCCCAGCTCGACCGCATCCGCGAGCTGTCCGACATCGGCGAGGCCGAGGGAGCCGAGCGCTGGACGGCGGACTGCGAGATTCCGGCGAACGGATTCTGGTTCGCGCCCACCATCTTCACGAATGTCTCGACAAGCCATCGCATCGCCCGCGAGGAGGTGTTCGGACCGGTGCTCAGCGTGCTGAGCTTCCGCACACCGGCCGAGGCCATCGCGAAGGCCAACAACACTCCGTATGGTCTCTCTGCCGGCATCTGGAGCTCGAACGGCAGCCGAGTGCTGGGTGTCGCGGACAGGCTCCGAGCCGGAGTGGTGTGGATCAACACCTTCAACCAGTTCGACCCGGCCAGCCCGTTCGGCGGCTACAAAGAGAGCGGCTATGGGCGCGAGGGTGGTCGCCACGGCCTCGCCGCCTACCTCGAATCCTCCGGCTGGAGTGCCCCCGGTGGTCGAGTGGCGCCGTCCGCGGCGCGTGTCGAGACCCCGCTCACAAAGAAAGCAGCCTCCAAATGACCCGCCTCGCCGTTCCCAAGACCTACAAGCTCTACATCGGCGGCAAGTTCCCGCGCAGCGAGTCCGGCCGTGTCTACGAGGTCGCGAGCTCGAAGGGGGTGTTCCTGGCCAACGCTGCGAAGGCGTCGCGCAAGGACGCTCGGGATGCCGTGGTCGCCGCCCGCGCCGCGAGCTCCGGCTGGGCCGGCGCAACCGGCTACAACCGCGGCCAGGTGCTCTACCGCATCGCCGAACTGCTCGAAGGGCGTCGCGCCCAGTTCGTCGACGAGCTCCGTCTGAGTGAGGGACTCTCCGAAGGGGCAGCGCAGAAGCAGGTGGACGCCTCCATCGACGTGTGGGTCTGGTACGCCGGCTGGGCGGACAAGTATGTGCAGGTCGCGGGCAACGGCAACCCGGTGAGCGGACCGTACTTCAACATCTCCACCCCGGAACCGACCGGCGTGGTCGCCGTGATCGCCCCGCAGAAGTCGAGCCTTCTCGGACTGGTCAGCGTGATCGCGCCGGTGCTCGTCAGCGGTAACACGGTGGTGGTCGTGGCGAGCGAGAGTTCTCCCCTCGCGGCGATCAGCCTGGCCGAGGTGCTGGCTACCAGCGACGTGCCCGGCGGAGTCGTCAACGTGCTGACAGGGTCCGCAGCCGAGATCGCCCCCTGGCTGGCGAGCCACGCCGATGTGAACGCCCTCGACCTCGCGGGAGCCGGTGACCTTGCCGGTGATCTCAGCTGGGTCGATCTTCAGATCGCCGGGGCGGAGACCCTCAAGCGGGTGCTCCCGCCGGAAACCGGCGTGCCCGCGCCCTCCGTGGAGCGGATCACCTTCTTCACCGAGACGAAGACGGTCTGGCACACGAAGGGCATCATCTAGCCGTACCGCCGGCGTGCCCCCGGTTCGGGGGCGCGCTGAGCGCGCGTGCCCCCGTCTAGGCTGGGCGGATGGTGCATCGGGGGAGGGTCACGGTTCGGCGCGCACGGGCGGCCATTGCGGTCGCGGTGCTCGTGGTCTTCGGGTTGACGTCCGTCGGAGTGACGGGTGCATCGGCATCCGAAGCGGATACGATCGCCGCCCTGGTGAACCAGGCGCGGGCCAGCGCCGGGTTGCCGGGGCTCATCCACAATCCGGCGATGGATGCGGTGGCGCTCCAGTGGGCCAACCAGATGGGTGCGGCCCAGTCCATGACCCACAATCCCAACTACAGCAGCCAGATCCCGTCGGGGTGGAGCCGTGCAGGCGAGAACGTCGCCATGGGCCAGCCGACCCCGTCGGCGATGCACACGGCGTGGATGAACTCCCCGGGCCACCGGGCCAATATCCTCGGAGACTTCACCGACATCGGGATCGCCTTCGTCACGGTGAACGGAACGACCTGGGGGGTCGAGGACTTCGGCAAGTACGCCGGCCACGTCGGGGCTCCCGCGCCGGCCCCAGCCGCCGCGCCGGCCCCAGCCCCCGCGCCGGCTCCAGCCGCGGTGCCCAAAGCGCCGCCCCCCGCGCCGGCTCCGGCACCCAAGCCCGCGGCGCCGGTCGCGGCGGCACCGGCCGTCCCGGCTCCCGTCGCAGCCGCTGCGGTGCCCGCGCCCTCCGCCTCGGCCGCACCGGTCGCAACTCCTGGCCCGACACCGGTCGCGGGTGCCCGGCGGGGTGCCTCCCCGGCCCCGTCCGCCTCGGCATCGGCGGATCCCGGCTCGGAGTCCGTGATCCTCAGCGCCTCAGACTCCGCCCCGCAGAAACCCTTTCCGTTCGGCTACATCATCGGGGGCATCCTCGTCATCCTCGGCATCGCCGGGGGAATCTACGGCCAGCGGATGCGCATAAGGGGCCGTCGCCCACCACGGTCATAGCGCGCAGAGCGGGACGAGTCAACCCGTCCCGTTTTCCTGCGGGTTTCCAGCCGCCGTCCTTACAGTTGTTCCATGGCAGAGGCGACGGGCAAGAGGGTACTGGTCACCGGGGCGACGGGCTACATCGGCGGCCGGCTCGTGCCGAGATTGCTGGATGCGGGCTACCGGGTGCGGGTCTTCGTGCGCAACCCGATCAAGCTCACCGATGTGCCCTGGGCCGACCAGGTGGAGATCGCGACGGGCGACCTCGGTGACGCCTCGGCCGTCGAGTCGGCGGTCGACGGTGTCGATGTTCTGTATTACCTCGTGCACTCGATGGGTGCAACGGGCCAGTTCGAGCAGACCGAGCGCGCGGCCGCGACCACGGTCGCGAAGGCCGCGAAGGCCGCGGGAGTCTCGCGCATCGTCTACCTCGGTGGGCTGCATCCCGATGGTGAGCTCTCGCCTCACCTGAGGTCTCGCGCGGAGGTCGGGCGCATTCTGCTCGACTCCGGAGTGCCGACGGCGGCGCTTCAGGCGGGCGTCGTGATCGGCTCGGGATCGACGTCCTTCGAAATGGTGCGCCACTTGACCGACGTGCTTCCCTACATGCCCGCGCCGCAGTGGGTGCGCAACTTCATCCAGCCGATCGCGATCCGCGACGTGCTCTACTACCTCGTCGCCAGTGCGGAGCTCCCCGACGACGTGAACAGGACCTTCGACATCGGCGGCCCCAACGTGCTCCGCTATGGCCAGATGATGAACGGCTATGCCCTCGAAGCCGGTCTCAAGCAGCGCCCGATCGCTTCCCTTCCGGTGCTCACCCCGTGGCTTGCCTCCCAGTGGGTCAACCTCGTGACGCCCATCCCGCGCGCCCTTGCCGTGCCGATCATCGCCTCGCTGCAGTACGACTGCGTGGTGCACGAACACGACATCGAGGACTTCATCCCCGACCCGGAGGGCGGGCTCACCCCGTACCGCCGGTCGGTTCGGCTCGCCCTCGGCAAGATGCGCGATGGTGCGGTCGAGACCAGCTGGCAGGACTCGGCCGTCAGTGGTGCTCCGAGCGACCGGCTGCCGAGCGATCCAGAATGGACCGGGCACACCGTGTACACCGACCTGCGGGAGCTGCACACGACCGCACCCTCCGACCAGGTGTGGCGGGTGATCGAGGGCATCGGCGGCGATAACGGCTGGTATTCCTTCCCCGTGGCCTGGGCGGTCCGCGGCTGGATGGACAAGGTGGTCGGCGGAGTGGGACTGCGCCGGGGTCGCCGCAACGCGGCCCACCTCAACGCGGGCGATGCCCTGGACTTCTGGCGGGTGGAGGAGCTCGAGCGAGGACGATTCCTGCGCCTCCGGGCGGAGATGAAGGTGCCGGGCGGGGCCTGGCTCGAACTCAGCGTCACGCCCGACGAGGTGAACGGTGGGTCGAATTACCGCCAGCGCGCGGTCTTCTTCCCGCAGGGCCTCGGCGGGCGTCTCTACTGGTTCAGCGTGCTGCCGTTCCATGGCGTGATCTTCGCCGGGATGGCCGGCAAGATCACGCAGACGGCGGAGGCGCAGGTGCTGGCGGACAGCAAGATCGCGCACTGAGGCACCGGAGAGCGGGTCTTCCCTAGCCTTTCCCAGCGCCGCGAGACATGATGGAAGAGCACGCACCGACTCTTTGGTGCGACCTTGGGAGGTCACACAATGACTGCAGACACGGTAGTTTTTCTCGGCGACAGCCTTACGCAGGGGGGCGACTGGCAGGGATGGTTCCCCGACCTCAACGCCATCAACCTCGGCGTCGGGGGCAATACGACCGATGATGTGCTCGCGCGGCTGGAGGAGGTCGTGGCACTCGACCCCGACGAGATCGTGCTGTTGATCGGCACAAACGACCTCGGGATGCGCCGCAATGTCGAGAGCCTGGTGCGCAACATCCAGTCGATCCTCGTCGACCTGCGCCGGGACCTCCCCGGGTCGCGGATGCTCGTGCAATCGGTCATGCCGCGCGGGCGGGAGTTCGCCGATCGCATCCGCGAGGCCAACATCCACCTGCGTCAGTTCTCCGCCACCGTGCACGCGCAATTCCTCGACCTTTGGCCGACAATGGCCCTGGAGGACGGGGAACTCAATCCGGCCTTCTCCGACGACCGCCTTCACCTCAACGAGGCGGGCTATGAGGCGTGGCTGTCGGAGCTGCGCCCGGCCCTCGTTCGCCTGCGTGACCTGCCTCCGATGACCAGTCCGATCCGGGCGATCATGATCGACGACTACGCCCGCCCGACGCCCCCCAACTGAGCAGGAAGCGCAGTCAGAGCCTGCCGACGAGCCGGGTGTAGAACTCCACCCCTCGCAGCAGCGTCGCCACGTGCATCCGTTCGTCGATCGCGTGGAGGGTGCCGCGTTCGTCCGTCGACATCTCGAACGGACTGAAGCGGTAGACGAAGTCGCTGATGCGGGCGAAGTAACGGCTGTCACTCGCCGCCATCATCACGTAGGGCGTGACGATCGTGCCGGGGTAAGTCTCCTCGATGGTGCTGCGCACCAATTGCCAGGCTGGACCGCTGGTCGGTGAGACCGGCGAGGGCTCGTTGGGGTGGAGGATCTCCAGCCGCACCCGGGGATCGCCGATTGAACGGCGCACGTGTTCGACCGCGGCGGTGACGGACGAATCAATCGCCACCCGGATGTTCACGGTGGCGACCGCCCGCTCGGCGAGGGCGTTCGCGGCCTGGCTCCCCTGCAGCATCGTCACGGCCTGCGTGGTGCGGATCATCGCGCTGGTCTCGGGCCCGAGGCGTGCGAACAGCACAAGCAGGAGCGGTTTCGTGAGCCACAGGTTGGTGAAGATCCAGCGAAGGGGAGCGGATGCGTGGCCGCCGAGGGTGCGGATCATCTCCGTCGTCGTGGGAGTGAATCCGGCCCGGAACGGCCGGTTGTTGAGTCGTACGATCGCGGTGGCGAGGCGTGCCGTCGCGGAGAGCCGAGGAGGCGTCGAGGCGTGTCCGCCCTGCTGCTCCACGGTGAGAGTGAGGCTCAGGATGCCCTTCTCGCTCACTCCGACCACCGCGATCGGCCCGGCGACCCCCGGGAAGATGTCTTCCACGACGGCCCCGCCCTCGTCGATCACGAGGGACGGGCGGATGCCGCGGGACTCGAGCAGCTCCACGATGGCGCGGGCTCCGCTGCCCTCGGTCTCCTCGTCGTGGCCGAAGCTCAGGTAGATGTCGTGCTCGGGCTGATGGCCGGCCGTGACCTGCGCCTCCACGGCCTCGAGGATGCAGGTGAGGGACCCCTTGTCGTCGAGAGTTCCGCGCCCCCAGATCAATTGCGCATCGCCTTGCCCGACGAGTTCGGCGGCGAACGGCGGATGCGTCCAGCCCTCGTCTGTAGCGGGCACGACGTCGTAGTGGGCCATGAGCACGGTCGGGGGTCCCGCCGTACGGCCGGCCCAGCGGTACAGCATCGAGTAGCCGCCGACGAGCTCACGGGTGAGCGCGGCGTGGGTCGCCGGATACAGTTCGGGAAGCAGGGCGACGAACTCGTCGAACGGCGCCCAGTCGGTGTCGGCAACCGGGAGTCTCGAGATCGTCGCAAGGCGCACCAGTGCCTGGAGGTGGGCCACGGGATCAGGCATGGGTCCATCCTGCAACACCGCGCGCGTGCCCGGTGGCGCACCTGCGGGAGAATGGACCAATGACTTCGTACCCGACACCCGAGTTCCGGCGCCCGGCCCTTGCCCCGGGCATCCTCGGGGCGATCGTACTGATCGCGGGGCTCGCGCTTCTCGATAACCCCGGCGGGTATCTCTTCATCAAGTTCGGCGTCGCGATCCTCGCGTTGATCATGTGCGTCTTCGCCTGGCAGGCCGGGCAGTGGTGGTGGATCATCGGTCTCGCTGCGATCGCAGTGGCGTGGAATCCGATCTGGCCATTCGCGTTCAGCGGGCAGGTATGGGTCGCTTCGCAGTTCGTGGCCGCGCTCCTCTTCGTGGCGACGGGCCTCCAGGTGAAAGTGGTCAATCCGGAGGACCGAAACCGGCCGAGGGCGGGCGCGCGGCGCTGACCTCCGTCGGGCCGTCCTCAGGGGTCTCATAGGCTCCTGAGGGGTGGTTGGCGGGTCAGTCAGTGGCCGGGCATAGCAGCCAGGGCCACAGTGGGGCATCAGGGTGGGAAAAACCGTCACCCTCCTTCACCCCGTCAGGAGAACGTCATGGTCGACACGACCCCGCTCAACCAGAACCCGCAGGATGACGAGCCGGAGCTCGAGAACGCCGGCGCTCCGGTCGCAGCGGATGAGGCCGCGCCCGATAACACCACGGCCCCGATCGAGACTGCGGAAGCTCCGGCTGCACCAGCGCCGGCACCCGGCACGCCCGCGGTGGCCGCGCCAGTCGCCTCGGCACCCCGGTCGCGGCGCGGACTCGTGCTCGCCGGAAGCATCGTCGCCGCGGTGATCGTGCTTGGCGGCACCTTCGGCGGCGGCGTGCTCGTCGGTACCTCGGTCACCGGCGACCACGGCTTCTCCGATGCGCAGCGCGGACCCGGCGCCCCCGGTATCTCCGGCGGCGATGGAGCGCAGGGTGGCCCAGGGGTGCAGGGCGGTCCAGGCTCCCAGGATGGACCCGGCCGGCCGGGCACGCAGAAGGGCGACACCGGTAGCGGGACGCGCCCCGACGGCGGTCCCCGGGGCGGGACGGGCGCCGGCAACGGCCCCGACAACGGCTCCGGCAGCGGCTCCGACAACGGCTGAGTCCCCAGCGCGACGCGGAACGGCGCGGATGCGGCCGGCTCGCGGCATCCGGCAAGCGAGTCGGGAGATGTTGTGACTCGACCTGCCGCACAGCCGCATTCGCTCCCGACTCGATGGCTCGGATGCCCGTCGCGGTGCTGAGAACGACGGTGCATCGAGCGACGCCGTGCGCCGCAACGCCTGCCCGCAGAGCCGCACAGGGCAACACGCTAAAATGGGGTTGGCTGGAGATCCGCACCTCACGACGGTGACGGATCGGGCTCGAACGATTGGGCTCGAATTGACCGACAACACTGTGAACGACCGGACGGTCACCCCGCCTTCCGCGAACCCGTCGGCGTATCTGGCTCACGAACTCCCGGTGCCGTCGTTGCGCACGGACCTCGTGCTCGCTAAGGGGCGGCTCGCGCTGCTGAACACCGGTGCGACGCCGCTCGAGGCGATGACCGAAGACCTGCTCTTCGTGCGCTCGGTGCTGGATGTCGCGGGCATCGACTTCCTCCTCGTGCGCGGCAATGACAGCCGACCGGTGCTCGCGGTCGACTGGCGGGACCGCAAGGTGCTGCGCACCGCCCTCGCCCGCGCCTGCGTCGACGAGCCCTTCTACTCGAAGCCGGCCGACGGATCCGGTGGCGAAACGGTACTACTCGCCGACGGGCGCCTCGCGCGGGATCCGAAGACGCGGGCCGTGGTGCTCTTCCGCCCCCGGATCACCGCGGAGGGCGCCCTGCGGTACGGAGCGGCGACCGGGGTGCGCCTCGAGCTGTGGAAGTCGACGGCGGACGCCTTCCTCGCCCCGGACGAGAACGCGCTGATGCGCACGACCCTTCCCCGCGAGGAGGCCGTGCGCGCCACCGTGGAGTTGTACGGCCAGGAATGGCCGACGCTCGAAGGGATGTTCGCGCCCCAGGCGAAGGACGTCGATTTCGACATCGACCTCGTCTTCTCATGGGTGGACGGCGCCGCGATCGAGTGGCAGCGCGCCCGGGCCCGGCGCATGAAGGCCTACGTCGTCGGCGAGGGCGACGACTCGCACGCGCGGTTCCGTCAGCTCGACGAGCTGAAATACGCCCTCCGCTCCGTCTATCTCTTCGCCCCCTGGGTGCGCAACATCTACATCGTCACCGATTCGCCGCGCCCGGAGTGGCTTGCGGAGCATCCGCGCGTCACCATCGTGCCGAGCGAAGAGTTCTTCGCTGACCCCTCCGTGTTGCCGACGCACAATTCCCAGGCCGTGGAGAGCCAGCTGCACAACATCCCCGGTCTCAGCGAGCACTTCCTCTATTCGAACGACGACATGTTCTTCGGTCGAGCGGTCTCGCCGGACATGTTCTTCTCACCGGGCGGGGTCACCAAGTTCATCGAGGCGACCACTCGCATCGGAATGGGGGAGTCGAACCTCGCCCGCAGCGGGTTCGAGAATGCCGCAAGGGTCAACCGCCGTCTCATCCAGGAGCGCTTCGGCCGCACGATCACGCGTCATCTCGAGCACACGCCGACCCCGCTGCGCAAGTCGGTCATGCAGCAGCTCGAGGCCGAGTTCCCCGAGGACTTCCGGCGCACGGCGGCAAGCACCTTCCGGTCGGCGACCGATATCTCGGTCACCAACTCGCTCTACCACTACTACGCGTGGGTCACCGGGCGCGCGGTCGCCCAGACGGATGCCACGGTCATGTACGTCGACACGACGATGCGGGCGGGCCTCGCCGAGATGACGACCCTGCTCAAAAAGCGCAACATCGACATGTTCTGCCTCAATGACGGAAGTTTCCCCGAGCTGACGGCCGAAGAGCGTGCGGCGGCCGTGCGGTCGTTCCTCGACTCGTACTACCCGATAGCTGCCCCGTGGGAACGCGCCGTCGACGAGGTCGTACCGGCGGATACCCTCTAAACGACGAGGAGTTCGCGCGTCGGCGGGTGAAGTTCTTCGTCGGTGATCGGCACCTCTGGCGGTGGCGGCAGGGTGCCGCTCGCGGGAAACTCGACGCCGTTCCGTGCGAGGATCAGCGCGGTCTCCGCGGCATCGACGTAGGAGACCGCGGCATCCTGTCCAAGGGGGACCACCGAGTGCAGCACGGTGTTCTCGTAGATGTGCACGAGGTTGAACGCCTGGGCCCCGTCACGCCCGCGCGTGCCTCCGACCGGCACGTTGAGATCCTGCGTGTAGCAAGTGGCCGAAGCCACGGAGACCGGGATGCCGGCGAAAGTGGAGTTGGTGGAGTAGTGGAGATGGCCGGCGATGATGCTGCGCACATCCGAGCCCTGCAGTACCTCGGCGAGGCCGGCCTGCTCGCGCAACTCCACCATCACCGCGAGGTCGAGCACGCTCGGGATGGGTGGGTGGTGCATCGCGAGGATCGTGCCGTGGGGCGCGGGGGAGGCGAGTTCCTCGGCGAGCCAGTCGAGCTGGTCCCCGGTGACTTCACCGTAGTGGTGGCCGGGCACCGTCGAATCGAGGGCGATGACCCGCAGGCCGCCGATCCAATACACCCGGTCGACGGGAGCGGCGGACGGATGCTGGCCGAGGAGCGCAGCACGGAACGATCCGCGATCGTCGTGGTTGCCCATGACCCAGATGACCTGCGCGCCGTAGCGGAGTGCTGCCGGCTCGACTATCGCCTTCAGTTCCTCGTAGGCGACCGGGTCCCCGACATCCGCGAGATCCCCGGTGATGACGATGGCCTCCGGGCGGGCGCCGGACTCATCGAGTTCGGCGAAGAGCTGGCGAAGGTGCGTCTCGCTGTCGACGGTGCCGCCGTAGAGCCCCACACCGCCGGCGACGAAATGGGTGTCGCTCAGGTGGACGATGAAGTGGTCGGGCCGTGGATATTGGGCCGTATAACCGGACATGAGCCAATCCCATCACTCCAAGCTGGCCAGCGGGTGAACAAAGCGCGGCGATCCCTACCCCAAATCGGGGGAGAGTCGTGCACGGATAGCAGGCCGGACCGCCTAAACTGAGTGCAGCACCCGTTCATCCCATGTGTGGCCCCGGCCTTTCGGTACTTGAGACTTCTCGGCACCGGATCGTCTGACTCATTTCTGCCAGACGCCTCGTCGGTCCGATGCCTTACCGATTCACCCGAGTACCGCTTCGACGGGGTACCTCACCCGGACCGCTCCACACACGGATGCTCGGTCACCATTGGCACTTTCTCGTGCGGCCAACCGGTCCCTCCTCCCGAGGGACACCTCCTCGGAGCTCGGTCGGTCGACTCGCAGGCAGCGCTCAGAGACGCAGGAGAAGCATGGCTCGGTCCGGCCAGGGACAGTCCGCCCAGAACCAGGGTGGCCAAGGTAAATCGACGCAGCGCCGGTCATCGACGCGCAAGCCCGCGCAACAGAAGTCCGGGCAGCAGAAGGCCCAGCAGCGCCGGTCGCGCGGCACCGATGACGCCGGGGTCATCCCCGTGCTCGCGCGCGCCGTTCGCGAAGTCGAGGGAGCCGCAGAACGCGGAAAGGTCGGCCCGTCCAACCGCACCAAGTTCCAGGTGATCGCCCTGCTCATGCGTGAAGAGCGCGCTCGGGCGAAAGCCGACCGCGAAGTGACGGATGCCGAGCGCACAGAGGTGCTCAAGAGGCTCGACGGCGTCGCCACGATCCTGGCCAAGACCGCCGCGCGGGACACCTCGCTGATCCAGCTCCTCGCCGAGGAGACCGCCGTCACCGATGCGGCGCGAACGCTACGCCGGGATATGCTCATCGCCGCCGGCGCCGAGCTCTCACCCGACGAGCTGATCATCGTCAAAGAGCCGGACCCGATCGCGCCGGCCGCCGAGCGCCAGGTCGTCCCGCAGTCCGTGATCGCCCGCCAACTCTCCAACCCCTTCCTCGCCCCCGACTTCAGCCAGACGCTGAAGGTCGCTCCGGTCACCCACCGTCTCGCCAACTGGGAGCTGCTCGAGCCGCTCTTCCGCGCGTTCGAGTACGGGTCCGGCGGCCAGGTCGCGAGCATGGACCTTCCCGAGCCGACCGCGGCAGATCGGCGGGTGCCCGCCGGACTCGAACTCTTCCACCACCAGGCCGAATTCATCGCGAGTGCCCGTGAGGGTCACCGCAGCTACCTCCTCGCCGACGAGCCGGGGCTCGGGAAGACCGCGCAGGCGCTTCTCGCCGCCCAGGTCTCGAGCTCCTATCCCCTGCTCGTCGTAGTGCCGAACGTCGTCAAGATGAACTGGGCGCGGGAGGTGGAGCTCTGGACTCCGCAGCGGTCGGGCACGGTCATCCACGGATCCGGAGAGAACCTCGATGCCTTCGCCGACGTCGTGATCGTGAACTACGACGTTCTCGACCGCCACATGGGCTGGCTCGGAACCCTCGGGTTCAAAGGCATGGTCGTCGACGAGGCCCACTTCATCAAGAACCGCGAATCCCAGCGTTCGAAGAACGTCCTCGCCCTGGCGAAGAGCATCCGCGCCCGTTCGCCGCGCGCGCTGATGATCGCGCTCACCGGAACCCCGCTCATCAACACCATCGAGGACTTCCGTGCGATCTGGCAGTTCCTCGGCTGGATCGACGGGGAGAAGCCGACGGCGAAGCTCATGCAGGAGCTCGAGGAGAACGGCCTCACCCCGGCCGATTTCGGGTTCTTCGCCGAGGCTCGCCAGACGGTGATCGACATGGGAATCGTGCGCCGCAAGAAGATCGACGTGGCCGCCGACCTGCCTGCCAAGCGTGTCGCCGACATGCCCGTCGAACTCGATGACGACCTCGGGCGATCGATCCGCCAGGCCGAACGCGAGCTCGGCCTCCGCCTGCTCGCCCGCTACCGGGCACTCCTCAATGCGCGCACCGAGCGCGCCGACATCCCGCATCCCGAGCTGGTGCGGATGGTCGCGAAGGCCGAACTCGAAGAGTCGAAGGCCGCAAAGACCGGCGAGAACGTGTTCACGATGGTGCGCAAGATCGGCCAGGCGAAGGCCGTGCTCGCGGCGGACTACACCGCCCAGCTCGCGCGTTCCGTCGGCAAGGTGGTGTTCTTCGCGAAGCACATCGACGTGATGGATATCGCTGAGGAGACCCTGGCGAAGCGAGGCCTCACGACGGTGTCGATCCGAGGGGACCAGACGGCCGCGTTCCGCCAGAAGCAGGTGGATGCGTTCAACAACGATCCGGATGTCTCGGTGGTCGTCGCCTCCCTCACCGCGGCCGGCGTCGGACTCAACCTGCAGGCCGCGTCCAACGTCGTGCTCGCCGAGTTGAGCTGGACGAGCGCGGAGCAGACCCAGGCGATCGACCGCGTGCATCGCATCGGACAGGTGGAGCCGGTGACCGCCTGGCGGATCATCGCGTCGCAGACCATCGATGCGAAGATCGCGGAACTCATCGACAGCAAGGCGGGGCTCGCCGCGCGCGCCCTCGACGGCGACGATTCGGACGTCACCGGTGAGTCGAGCGTGCAGCTCGACGCCCTCGTGGCCCTGTTGGAAGACGCGATCGCCGCGGCGGACCGCGGCTAGCCGCGCGTTTCCCTAGGCCGTCGCGGACCGCTCGATGAGCCTGGCGATGGCGAGAGTAGGGATGGCGAGCCAACCCGGGCGGTTGCGCGCCTCGTAGACGGCCTCATAGAGCGCCTTGTCGATCTCGAAGGCGTCGAGTACCGCGCGGTGCTCGCGAAGGTCTCTACCGGACCGCTCGATGTACCCGTCGAGGAAGGCGCGGCGGCAGGCGGACGCCCAGGCGGCTGCGGATTCACCGGGGTGCGCGAGCTCGAAGGATCCGGCGACATAATCGAAGGACCGCAGCATTCCCGCGACATCCCGCAGCGGGATGTCGGGAAGCGAGCGCTCGCTCATCGGGCGCATCGGCTCGCCCTCGAAGTCCAGCACGACCCAACCGCGTCCCGGCACCGACAGCACCTGTCCGAGGTGGAAGTCGCCGTGGATGCGCTGAAGAGCCGGCCACGGGCTCGCCGCGGCCTCCTGGTAGACGCCCTCCAGTGCGGGGCGATAGCCGGCAAGCGAGGGAACCTCGGTCGCCGCGAGTTCGAACCGGTATCTCATGCTGGCTACCGTGGTGGCGATGTCGGACGGGGTCGTGGCGCGGGACGGGAGCGCGGAGTGCAGCGTCTCGTGCATCTCTGCGGTGGTGACTCCCAGCGCCCTGGCCCGCTCCGTGAAGTCCTCGGCGACCTCCACGGCCTGCAGCGCGACCCGCCAGGCGTCTTCGACCCCTGGCAGGAACTCCTGTGCGAACGCGAGATGGCCGGTGGCGATCCCCTCCGGCATTCCGCTGTCGGTCCAGAGGCCGGTCACATGCCCGATGGATCGGGGCGCAACAGAGCTGCCTGCCGCACCGAGCGCTTCGGTGAGGATGACATCCGGGTTGTCGCCGTGATGGAGCGCGCGGAAGAGCTTGCAGATTATCGGCGTCGACGGCGCGCCATCGGCTGTCGCTGTCTGGAAGATGATCGAGGTGTTGGACTGCTCCCCGCCGAGCACGCGCGACGAGAGGTACCGCACGGGAGTCGAGTCGGGGGTGTGGTGTCCGCGCGCGACGAGCGGGCCGCCGCTGTTGAGTGCCGCGGGTCCATCGGTCTCGTGGGCCTCGCCGTCGTCGAGGATCATCCGCAGCAGCGCCTCGGCGAAGGCCGGGTCGTGCGGACCGTCGTAGATGTAGCGGCGGCCTGTCTCCACGTCGAATGAGGCGACGAGGGCGTTCTCCCCGCCCGGCAGTGGCGCACTGCGCTCGGTGAGCGGCACCTGGTAGAGCAGCGGATGCTCGGCGTGGTCGAGCACGAGGTACACCCGGATCACGGCGGACCCTTCCGGGTCGGCGAGGCCGAATCCGCCGATGACCTCGAGTCTCGGTGCGCGAGACTTACCGGCGAACCAACGCTGCCGCGTCATCCAAGTCTCGAGATAGTCGGGAACGCCGGTCACGGGCACCTCCAGCGATGGGGGCGCGGGGCGCCGTCAATGGGACTTCTCTTACCCTACGCAGCGCCGGCACACTCGGGCACCCCTTGACACGCTCGACCACACGACAGGATGCGGATTCCCCCTGTTCGGGGGAGCCCCGCTCTGGGGGCAGACACGGGCCTCACCAGCTCATATTCTCTTTATCAGCACCACCGGGGGACACCTGGGCGGCGGCGACTTCGCGAGAGTCATAAGGCGGGATACGGGGGTATGCCCGATCTTCTCCTCTCGCAGAAACGAAGTCGTCGCCCCCATGGACCCGAACTCTGCGCCTGGCTGACATCTCGCCATCCGCCCATTTCGGTGCCCCATAATATGCAGATGATTTCTGCCTCCCTTGCACTCGAACTCCGGCTCGCCGGGGTGCGCTGGCGTCCCTCGTCGGGCGATTCCTTCGTGATCACCAGAGAGGGCTTCGAAAGCGACGTCTTCGTCGTGAGCGACATGACCATCGAATCGCACGAATTCGAGACCGGCACGATCCTCGGATTCAACGGCACCACGGAATGGGCGCTCGACTCCGTCGCCATCGAGGATGCCCTGTGGTTGCCGCGCGAAGACCAGCTTCGGGAGCTTCTCGGCGGCACCTTCGAGTCCCTCACCCGCACCGCGGGCGGCTACACCGTCGCGGTGACCGTCGGCGGCGACCGTTCGGAGTGGGAGGCCGGCCAGCCGGCCGACGCCTATGCGTCCGCACTTCTCCGGCTGGTGCGTTCCACGGTCTGAGGGCTACTCCCGCAGGGCGAGGAGGAAGGCGTTCATCGCGGAGGTCAGCTGCCTGTCGACCGCGAGCGGCGCATCGTCGAGCCGGCGCACGGGGGCGGCGAGACGAACGCTCGACACCAACCAGACCGCATCCGCAGCGGCGAGCTCCGCCGGAGACGGCAGGGCCAGACCGGTCTTCAACCCCCGACTCTCGGCGAAACCGAAGAGGTTCGACTGGGTCGTGCCATCGAGGATGCCGAGCCGCGGTCCCGGGGTGAGGATGCGGTCGCCCACCCGGTACACCACGGTCGACGATGGCCCCTCGAGCATGTATCCGTCGCTGGAGACGAAGATGACGTCGTCTGCACCGCGCCGCGCGGCTTCACGCAGGGCGGCGCGGTTCACGGCGTAGCTCAGCGTCTTCGCCCCGGCGAGGAGCCAGGGCGAGGTCGACTCCACATCGTGGCGATAGCCGCGATCGAGGGTGACAACGGCGATGCCGTCGCCCCGCGCCGCGCTGTAGTCCGCAGTTGCGCTGGCGAAGGCCCACCCGGTGGGACGGTCGTCGCCCTCGATGCCGCGGCTCAGCACGATCTTGACGGAGGCTTCCGCGACGGGATCGATCGCGCCGATCGCGGTCGTGATCGCGGCGCGCCAGCCCGCGGCATCCGGAACGGGCAGGTCGAGGAGTTCGGCCGACCGCGCGAACCGTCGGAGATGATGTTCGAGGGCCTGCGGCGACCCGTGACCGACCCCGATCGTCTCGAAGATGCCGTCGCCGCGGGTGGCGGAGAGGTCGAGCGCGCTGAGCACGGGGGTGCCCGGGTCGACGAGCGCAAGGGCCGGGGCGCCGACGACGTGGGGCGGGGCATCCGCCGACGGCTGGTTGAGCAGGATCAGGGCTGAGGATGGCACAGTGCCAGTCTGCCGGTCAGCGCTCGGGAAGGGTGATCGGCATGCTGGCCGTGTTGCCGTACTCGCGTCCCCGGCGGGGGATGAAAACGGCGATGATCACCCCGGCAAGGGCTACTCCGCTTCCCATCGCGAAGATCAGGCGGAACGCGTCGCTGGTGGGGATGGCGACTCCGCCGGCCATCACGAGGTTGGAGGAGATGATGAGTCCGACGAGGGTCGCTGCGACGGTGGAGCCGAGGGTGCGCATCACGGAGTTGAGCCCGTTCGCGGCCGCGGTCTCGCTCGGAGGCACCACTCGCATGATCAGGGTGGGCATCGCGGCGTAGGCAAAACCCACGCCGAAGCCCACGATCGTGGACACCAGGATGATGTGCCAGACCTCGCTGTGGAGCCAGATGGCGATGGCGAATGCGACCGTGATGATCAGGCCGCCGAGGATCAGGCTGGTGCGCGGCCCGCGCGCATTGGACAGCCGGGCAGCCACCGGGGACATGAAGAACATGACCAGACCGAGCGGCATGAGGCAGAGGCTCGCCACGATGAGCGTCTGGCCGAGACCCACGCCGGTGGTGGTCGGAGCTTCGAGGAGCACCGGGAGCGCCGCCGTCGTGATGAAGAACGCGAATCCGACCGAGATGGAGGCGAGGTTGGTGAGGAGCACGGGGCGACGCGCGGCGACGCGCAGATCGACGAGCGCGTCCGGGGTGCGGAGCTCGATGAAGCCCCAGATCACCAGCACGACGACGCCGCCGATGAGGAGGGCAAGCGTGGTGGGGCTCGTCCAGCCCCATTCGCTTCCCTTCGAGATCCCGAGCAGAATGCCGACGAGCCCGATGGCGAAGCCGATGGCGCCGACGAAGTCGAACCGGCCACCCGCACGAAGGGTCGACACCGGGATGATGGTGCCCACGAGCACGATCGCGAGGATCGCGAGCGCGGTGGCCAGCCAGAAGAGATAGTGGTAGTCGAAGTTCTGGGCTATCACGGCGGCGACCGGCAGCCCGATGGCGCCGCCGACCCCCAACGTCGCACTGACGAGGGCCACCGCACCGCCGAGGTGCTTGGGGTGGATCACGTCGCGCAGGATGCTGATGCCGAGGGCGATCACGCCGAGTCCGACCCCCTGGAACACCCGGCCGACGATCATCGGGATGAGCGTGTTGGAGAGCGCCGAGATGATGGATCCTCCAGCCATCAGCATCAGCAGCACCATCACCACGCGGCGTTTGCCGTACATGTCGCCGAGGCGCCCGCTGATGGGCGTCGAGATCGCCGCGGCGAGAAGGGTGGAGGTGAGCACCCAGGTGGCATCCGCCGTGTTCGTGTCGAGCAATTCGGGGAGTCGCGGGATGATCGGCGTCACGAGAGTCTGCATGAAGGCAGCGATCAGACCGGTGAGGGCCAGCGTCGTGGTGATGGCACGGTCGCTCGGGCGTCGCGTGAGCCTGGCGCGTTCGGCGGCCGAGAGCGGGTTATCCGAGGAGGAGGGCATCAGATCACTCTATGCCCGGTCGCGCACCCGGGCGGGGAAGTCGCTCAGCGGGACAGGGTGTAGACGCCCCAGTCCTCGACGTGCCAGTTGATCCAACCGTTCGACCGTTGCAGCGAGGCGGTCACCGTGAAGGGGTCCTTGTTCGCGCCCGTCGCAACGCAGGTGAAGCTCTGGCCGACGATGACCGGGAGATTCTTGGCGCAGTCGACCGTGATATCCGCTCCGATGATGGAGGCGTCGGAGGCGATTGATTGTTCGGCTTGGGTGGCGAAGACGTGGGGGAGGGCGGAGATGATGAGGCCGGGGACGACGAGGACGGATCCGATTTGGAGGATGCCGAGGGCGGCCCAGACGAGGACGGGGGCGAATCCGAGGGGTCCGACTTTGGCGAGGCTCATGGAGCGGGCGATGAGGTAGATGGGGGCGGTGAGCAGTGCCCAGGCCCAGCTGGCGCGGTGTTCGTAGCCGGCTCGTCCGAGGGCGGCGCGGTCGGTGATGGCGAGGATGACGACGACGATCCAGGACAGGGCCCAGATGGCGGGGGTGACCCACATGTTGAGGCTTGAGCCGAATCCGAGGAGGAGCAGCAGGCTGACCACGAGCAGCAGCAGCGGGACCAGGGCGATGATCCACACCGACGCCGTGTAGATCGGCATCCGCGTCTGGGACCGGAGGCGAGGCGTGAAGGGGAGGTCATCGACGGAGGTGCGGTCGGAGCGCACCCCGGCTGCTGTGGCACCGGCGGCGACCGGCCCGGCGGTCACGGGAGAGCCGAGCACCGATCCGGCCGGATTGACGAATGCTGTGCGAGGCACGTAGTCCTGGGATCCGACCGGCTCGGAGGCGAGAGCCTCGGCGGCCAGTGCTTCGGCGGCCAGTGCCTCGGTCGCTGCCGGGGCGCGGTCGCTGGGATCGATGGCCTCATCGTCGGGATCCACCTCGACGCGGGTCGTCGTCGCGGCGACTGTCACTGTCTCGACGATGGGGACCGCGTCGGACTCCGGCGCCAATTCGGGCACCGCGGCTTCGGCGGCCGGGACCGGGGCGTCGATCTCCCGAAGGGTGACGGTGAGGGGTACAGCCGCCGCGGCTCCGTCCCGCAGCTCACCTTCATCGGTGGCGAGGTCGGCGCCGTGTTCTTCGCGTTCGCGCTGCTCGCGCTGCTGCCTGCGCGTCGGAAGCTCTTCGTCGGCGTACGCCAGTCGGGTGGGGACCTGCATGACGAGGGGAGGACGTGCCTCGGTGGTGAGCTCTGTCCAGGCGTGATTATTCCACCAGCGCAGCTGGGGCAGACCCATGGGGTCCGGGTACCAGCCTGCTGGCACTGTCACATCGTCTTCGAACATCTGCTCTCCCGCAGTCGGCTTTAGGGCCAGATTACTGGGAATCCCCCCTCTCGGGCATTCCTGAATTTGTGGATAATGTCGTGCGCACCGCCGCCGTCACCCGGAAGGCTCCCGCGGCGACCATCAGCGCCTCGAACGGTCGGAGACCGGTCGGTGCGAAATCACGGTCAGGTCGTCGGCGCACCATGCAGGTAGCCCCAGTCGCTGACGTGCCAGTCGATCCAGCCGTTCGTGCGCTGAAGCAGGACGGTGAGGTTGTAGTGGTCTTTGCCGCCGGTCGTCTCGTTGTCTGCGGTCGCGACGCAATCGAAGGTCTGCCCGACGAGCACCGGCAGGTCGGGGGAGCACTTCACCGAGAGCTTCGCTCCGATGATGGAGGCGTCGGAGGCGATTGATTGTTCGGCTTGGGTGGCGAAGACGTGGGGGAGGGCGGAGATGATGAGGCCGGGGACGACGAGGACGGATCCGATTTGGAGGATGCCGAGGGCGGCCCAGACGAGGACGGGGGCGAATCCGAGGGGTCCGACTTTGGCGAGGCTCATGGAGCGGGCGATGAGGTAGATGGGGGCGGTGAGCAGTGCCCAGGCCCAGCTGGCGCGGTGTTCGTAGCCGGCTCGTCCGAGGGCGGCGCGGTCGGTGATGGCGAGGATGACGACGACGATCCAGGACAGGGCCCAGATGGCGGGGGTGACCCACATGTTGAGGCTTGAGCCGAATCCGAGGAGGAGCAGCAGGCTGACCACGAGCAGCAGCAGCGGGATCAGGGCGATGATCCACACCGACGCCGTGTAAATGGTGCGCCCCGAATGCGGGCGCCCATCGAACCCACGCTCGACAGGAGGAGCGGCGAGGCGATCGGCGCTGGCAGCGGAGACAGCAGGTTCAGGGGCCAGGACGGCATCGGGAATGCCGGCGTCGGCAGCAGTCTCGACTGGGCCTTCGACGGTGGGTTCGGCGGCGGCCGGGGAGTCGACGATGGGCACGAAGGCAGGCCGCGGCAGGAACGCCGCGGCGTCGTCGTCGGAGGCGACGGAGTCGTAGTCGATCGTGTCGAGGTTGACAAGGCGGGAGCGGATGTCGTCGACCGGTTCGGCGGACGGCGGCTCGATGAGCGCGACAGGCTCATCCGCGACCGGCTGCTCCCTGACGGACTCCTCCGCCACCGGCTCGTCCTCGATATCACCGGATAGTGGGGCGTCGATCTCCCGAAGCGTGACGGTGAGCGGCGCATGGGCGGCGGCGGCGTCGCGCGCTTCGTTCTCGTCGGTGGCCAGGGTCGCGTATTCCTCGTCGCGCTCGCGCTGCTCGCGCTGTTGGCGACGCGTGGGGAGTTCATCGTCGGCGAATGCAAGGCGGGTGGGGGACTGCACCACGAGCGGTGGGCGAGCCTCGGTGGTGAGCTCCGTCCAGGCATGATTGTTCCACCAGCGCAGCTGGGGCAGTCCCATGGGGTCTGGATACCAGCCGGCCGGAACCGTCACGTCGTCCTCGAACATCTGCCCTCCTGCAGTCGGCTGTCTTCGCCTGATTACTGGGAATACCCCGTACAGGCATTCCTGGGTCTCACTAAATATTCGGGGTACCCATAACCTATCGAACGGAACGTCGTCTGACCGGGGCTTTCCGGCCCAGAACTGGCCCCAGTTGGGGGCGCAGGTGAAGGCACTTCACCGCCCGTTCGCTTCCCGTCCGCCAGTTCGAAAGACTCTTTCGTCTGCCGGTGTCCAGCGGCTGAGTCTGGTGGGATCTGCCTGATCATCCCGGCGTTGCATCGCTAAACTCGATTCGGCGGTGACCCACAATCGACCCGCCGGCGCGACACCCGGCACAGTGCCGGAACGCGCACCGCATCGGACAACGACGCGGTGAAAACCCGCGAGGCAATGGAGCCACAGTGAATGCAGGGAACGTGTTGAGCGACCAATTCGTCGAGCAGGGTGCCGAGAAGACCAGACCGGACGATTCCGTCGCCGACCTGCCCGCGATCCCCGGGATGGATGGTCCAGAGGGTTCGCGTATCCGCACACGGATCGAGAGCGATTCCCTCGGCAGCATGGAGATTCCGGCGGATGCCTATTGGGGCATCCATACGGCTCGGGCGCTCGAGAACTTTCCCATCACCCGCCGGCCGATCTCGGTCTATCGCGACCTGATCCGCGCACTGGCGAGGGTCAAGCAGGCGGCGGCGCGCGCGAACAAGGAACTCGGCGTGCTCGATGCCGACAAGGCAGACCTGATCGAGCGCGTCTGCGAGGAGATCGTGGGCGGTGCACTGCACGACGAGTTCGCGGTCGGGGTGATCCAGGGTGGCGCCGGCACGTCGACCAACATGAACACGAACGAGGTGATCGCCAACCGCGGCCTCGAGATCCTGGGCTACCAGTTCGGCGACTACTCGCATTTCCACCCGATCGACGACGTCAATCGCAGCCAGTCCACCAACGACGTGTATCCCACGGCGATCAAGCTCGCGATGGTCTTCGGCGTGAAGCGCCTGCTCGAGGAGCATCGACTCCTGACCGAATCCTTCGCCCGCAAGGGAGTCGAGTTCGCCGATGTGCTCAAGGTGGGGCGCACCCAGATGCAGGACGCCGTGCCGATGACTCTCGGCCAGGAGTTCAGCGGCTTCGCGCACACCCTCGCGGAGGACTACGACCGCCTCGGCGAGATCATCCCGTGGCTCAACGAGATCAATATGGGAGCGACCGCGATCGGCACGGGCATCACCGCCGATCCCCGCTACGCGGAGGCGGTCTGCCGCCATCTCGTGGAGATCACCGGGATCCCCATGGAGACCGCTGCAGACCTCATCGAGGCCACCTCCGACGCCGGCATCTTCATGACGCTGAGCGGCACGTTGAAGCGCGCAGCAGTGAAACTCTCCAAGATCTGCAACGACCTCCGGCTGCTCTCGAGCGGACCGCAGGCCGGACTCGGCGAGATCAACCTCCCGCCGCGCCAGGCCGGATCATCCATCATGCCCGGCAAGGTGAACCCGGTCATCCCGGAGGTGGTGAACCAGGTCGCCTTCAGCGTGATCGGGGCGGATGCGACGGTGACCGCGGCCGCGGAGGGCGGCCAGTTGCAGCTCAACGCCTTCGAACCGGTGATCGCGCACAGCATCCTGCAATCCCTCGCCTGGATGACCAACGCCTGCTACACGCTGCGGGTGAACTGCGTCGATGGGATCAGCGCCAACATCTCGCGGCTCGCGGCTCAGGTGGAGTCGTCGGTGGGGGTGGTGACCGCGCTCACGCCCTACATCGGCTATGCGGCATCCGCCTCCCTCGCGCACACCGCGCTCACCACGAACGCATCGATCGCCGACCTCGTGGTCTCGGCCGGCCTCATGTCGGCCGACCAGGTGGCGCATGTGCTCTCTCCCGGTCGGCTCAGTGGACTCGTGCCGATGACCGGGGTGATCACCGTGATGCCGCACGGAGAGACCGACACCGAATAGCACGTGGCGCGTCGGATCTCCGTGACCGCGCGGTTCACGATCCGGGGATCCGCGCGTAGCGTGTCGATATGACTTCCGCTCGCAGGTTGACCTCGGCGCTACTCGGTCTGGGGATCGCACTGGTGGCCGTGCTGGGCCTCGGGGGGATTCCCGCGGTTGCCGCGACCCCGCCGATCGGATCATTTCCGGTGTGGACGAAGGCCGCCGCCGGCACCTTCGATGCGACATTCTCGGCGGCATCCGCCTTCCCCTCCGCGCACGTCGTGACGACCGATACCGGGGCGAGTATCGCGTCCGGCAAGTCGGCGTTTCTCGGTGCTACCACCGGATTCGGCCAGACCTTCGGATCGACGCGTCTCCAGCCCTACCTCACGATCGCGAGCCTCGGGGCTTCGACGGCGTCGACGACCACCATCACTTTCGCCTCAGCGACGCCGGTCGGATGGGGATTCGCCGTCGGGGACATCGACGCCGACTATGTGAGCCTCGCGGCGGCCGGGCCGGGCGGGGCGGTGACCTCGGCCCAGTTCGGCGCCCAGAACACCAACAACGTTCCGTTCCTCAACTACTGCCGGAATGCGTCACCGCGTCCCACCCCGTGTCCGGCCTCCGGTGAGCCGTACGCCGATGTGCCGGCCTGGTGTGCGGGAGTAATCCCCGTCGCCCCGTGTCTCGGTAAGCCGGCGGACTCGGTGGTCGGAAACGGGTCGGACACCGCCGGCTCGTACGACTGGTTCATCCCGACGGTGCCCGTGAGCACGCTCACCCTCACCTTCTTGCCGCTGTCCGGCCTGCCCAACTTCCAGCTCTGGCTCGTGGCCCCCGCTCCCGCGGCCGCCGTGACCGGCACTATTTCGCTGCCGGCAAGCCCGACCGCTCCCGTGCCGGCGGGCACTGCCGTCGAGCTGCTGGATGCCGCGGGCACGGCGGTGCCGGATATCCAGGGCGATCCGGTGACCGCGCCCGTTGCGAGCACGGGAGTTTTCTCCCTGGTCGCCGAACTCGGCGACTACCAGCTGCAGGTGATCGTGCCAGCCGGCTTCACGGCCCCGGCGCCGGTGCCGTTCACCGCGGCGGCCGACACCGTGGACCTCGGCACCCTGGCCATTGCGGCGGTCGCTGCCGCGGCGCCCGCTCCGGCTCCCGCGGCGGCCGACCCTGCTCTTGCACCGACGGGCACAGCGCCCGGGCAGGTTCTCGCTGCGGGATTCGGCCTCGTCGGGCTCGGTGCCGCTCTCCTCGGTGGCGCACTCCTGGCAGCGCGCCGCCGTGGGGCCGGCGCCTAGAAGGCCGCGAGAGGGCGCTCCGACTGGTCGCATCACCTCGACGGGCGTTCACGGACTATCGGGGCCGGCACGCCGGCCCCGATAGTCCGTGTTGGCCCGAGAGAGGAGTCCGAGCTCCTCGAGTGCAGAACGCAACTGGGAATGGGGCACCCCCCTGCGCGAATGTTCCTCCCGGAGTGCGGCCCCCGCCGCGCTGTCGCTAGCGACCGGCGGCACCCCAGAGGTGCAGCCCGGCGTAGCTCCGCCATGGCGCCCAGCGCTCTCCGTGAACGGCGAGCGACCGTGCCGACGCCGGAAGGCCCAGACGGGATGCGCTCGCCAGCATCACGAGATCGCTCGAGAGCAGCACATCGGGATTGCCGAGCACCCGCATGGCGAGATAGCCGGCCGTCCACGGGCCGATGCCCGGCAGGGCGGTGAGGCGCGCGGTGAATTCGTCGACGGGCATCCCGAGATCGAGGCGGAGCGATCCCTCGGCGATCGCTCGCGCCGCCCCGAGGATGCTCGCGACCCTGGTTGCGGGGCCGCGCAGCAACCCGGCACCGTGCTGGGCGATCTCGAGCGCCGTCGGAAAGAGGCCGGGTGTCGCCGAGAGCTCGGTGGCGAGTCGTCCGAGCACCGTGCGGGCCGCGGCGACGGAGATCTGCTGGCCGATCATGGTGCGGAAAAGCGTCTCGTCGCTGTCGAGGCTGCCCGGAAGGCGGAGGCCCGGTCGCGCATCCACCAGGGGCGCGAAGGCGGGGTCTGCGGAGAGCGAGTC
Source organism: Lacisediminihabitans sp. FW035 (assembly GCF_054880895.1). NCBI lineage: Bacteria > Bacillati > Actinomycetota > Actinomycetes > Micrococcales > Microbacteriaceae > Lacisediminihabitans > Lacisediminihabitans sp. FW035. The sequence continues at coordinate 2,388,328 of NZ_CM142187.1, read as the reverse complement.
GTCGATCGCGGCGGAGTCGGCGTCGAGATCGAGCAGTCGCCGGACCCGCGAGACGAGTGTCGAGAGATCGGCTATGTTCTCGAGCCGTGCCGTGCACCGCACCGCGTCGTGCCCATCGAGGTGGATCTCGATGTGACCGACGCCGCCCGGCAGCCGGACGGCGCGGGCGAACGACCGGTCATCCGCCGTCTCCACCCCGGCGATGGCGTGGGCCGAGAAGAAGGCCAGGAGGCCCGCACCGTCGAACGGAGACCTCGCCGGGAGGCGGAGGGAGATCAGGGTGGCGGTGCCGTCGACCTCCGGTGGCGTCGATACGGCCCGAGGTGCGCCGAGCCGGAGAGCGGTCGGAGTGAGCTCGTAGACAGCCTGCACCGTCTCGTTGAACTGGCGGATGCTCGAGAAGCCGGCCGCGAACGCCACGTCCGCGATGGGCAGGTCGGTGCTCACGAGCAGGGTCCGGGCTGTCTGGGCGCGATGCGCGCGAGCGAGCGCGAGCGGACCCGCCCCGAGTTCGTTCACGAGCACTCGTCCGAGGTGGCGCGGCGTGTAGCCGAGCTGTTTCGCGAGGCCGGGCACGCCATCTCGCTCGACCGCCCCGTCGGCGATGAGCCGCATCGCTCGGGAGGCGACATCGTCGTGGATGTTCCACTCGGGCGAGCCGGGCACCGCGTCGGGGAGGCAGCGCTTGCACGCCCGAAGCCCTGCCTCGTGGGCGGCGGCAGCGGTGCGGTAGAAGCTGACATTAGAGGGCTTCGGTGTCATCGCCGGGCAGCTCGGGCGACAGTAGATCCCCGTGGAATGCACCCCGGTGATGAACTGCCCGTCGAAGCGGGCATCCCGTGACGACATGGCGCGATACCGTTCCGCGAATCGCGCATCGGAGCTGGTGATGCGGGCGGGGGAGTGGATGGTCACGGATCAACTCTCGCACCGGCCACCGACCTCGGCTAGCGGAAATCGGACACGGCTCGAAACGTCTACGCTGGCCAGATGAACGGCTGCACCTCATGACCGGAGCGAAGGTCACCCGCGACGGTGTCACGGTCCTCGGCAGTGCGAACCTCGACATAGTCTTCGTGGTGGACCGCATTCCCGGCCCGGGAGAGACGTTGCTCGCCTCTTCCGCCGAGCGCTATCCCGGCGGGAAGGGGCTCAACCAGGCCGTAGCCGCCGCGCGGGCGGGGGCACCCACCTCCTTCATCGGGGCACTGGGCGCCGACGACGCGGGCACCCAGCTCGCCGAGACGATGGCCGAAGCGGGGATCGAGAGCAGCCGCGTTCGCCGAGCACCCCAGGCGACCGGGCAGGCCTTCATCGTGGTCGACCCGGCCGGTGAGAACACCATCATCGTGGCCTCCGGAGCCAACGCCTCGATGACCGCCCTCGAGCCTGCGGATGCCCCGGCGCTCCGCGTGGGCGCCGTGCTGCTGATGCAACTTGAGCTGCCGCTCGAGGTCGTCGCAGAGGCGGCGACCGTCGCCCGGGCATCCGGAGTCCTCGTCATGCTGAACGCCGCACCCGCCCGCCCGCTCCCGCGCGACCTCGTTGCGACCCTCGACGTGCTCATCGTCAACGAGCACGAGGCGTGCATCGTCGGCGGATCCGAGGATCTCGGCGAGGCATCCGCAGTACTTGCCGCTCTCGTGCCTCGCCTCATCGTGACGCTGGGTGCCGCTGGATCCGTGCTCTTCGAGGAGGGGCGTGAGGTCTCGCGAATCGCGGCACCGCGGGTCACCGCCGTCGACACCACTGGAGCGGGCGACACCTTCTGTGGGGCCTTCGCCGCGGCGATCGCCGAAGGGCAGAAATTCGATCGAGCCGCTCGCTTTGCGACCGCCGCCGCCGCGCTGTCGGTGCAGGGTATCGGCGCCGTCCCGTCCGTGCCGCTGCGCGCCCGGATCGAGGCGATGCTGTGATCTTCCTCGACGCGCTCCGCGCTCAACTCGGCGATGCCGTGTCGACGGATGCCTCGGCGCTCGGTGCGCTCACTTCCGACAAGTCCGGACACGACTCCCGTAGCGTGCCCCTCGCGCTCGTCACGGCGCGTTCGATCGACGACGTGCAGGCCACCCTGCGCCTCGCGACCGAGCACGGCGTCGCGGTGGTGCCACGCGGGGCGGGCACCGGGCTCGCCGGCGGCGCGATCGCGACCGCGGGCGAGATCGTGCTCTCGACACTGTCGCTGGACCGGATTCTCGAGGTATCCGTCGCCGACGAGCTCGCCGTCGTGGAGCCGGGAATACTCAACGGCGACCTCAACGCCGCGCTCGCCGGCTACGGGCTGTGGTTCACGCCCGACCCGGCGAGCCGGGCGATCTCCACCGTCGGCGGAAACATCGCGACGAACGCAGGCGGGTTGCTGTGCGCCAAGTACGGCGTCACGAGGGAATCGGTGCTCGCCCTCAAGGTGGTACTCGCCGACGGCCGGCTGCTCCACCTCGGTCATCGAAGCGTCAAGGGAGTCACGGGGCTCGATCTCACGGCCCTGATGATCGGCTCGGAGGGCACTCTCGGTGTCATCGTCGAGGCCACGGTGCGACTGCGCCCGCTGCCGACCGGCCCGGTCGCCACCGTCGGAGCGTGGTTCGGGGACGTGGTCAGTGCCGCTGCAGCGTGTGCGGCGATCACTGCGGCCGGCATCCGTCCTGCCGCTCTCGAGCTGATGGACGCGGCAGCGCTCGTCGCGATCGACGCCTACCTCGGCGAGACGCTGTCTGCAAGGGGTGACACCTTCCTTCTATTGCAGACGGATGGCGCGGCAAGCGCAGACGAAGCCGTCGCCGCGCTCGAGATCATCCGCAGCGGCGGCGGGGACGCCGAGCTCACGACCGACCCGGCGGAGGGAGAGCGGCTGTTCGCGATCCGGCGTGCCTTCCATCCGGCCCTCGAAGCCCAGGGGACCGTGCTGATCGAGGATGTCGCGGTCCCGCGAAGCGCGCTACCCCAGATCTTCGCCGAGATCGCCGCGATCGGTGACCGCTATGGCATCAGCATCCCGACCGTCGCGCATGCCGGCGACGGTAATCTCCACCCCAACTTCGTCTACACGCCGGAGAGGGATGGCTCCGTGCCCGAAGTCGTCTGGACGGCGGCCGGCGAACTCTTCGCCGCAGCCCTGCGCCTCGGCGGCACCCTCACCGGCGAGCACGGAGTCGGCCTTCTGAAGCGAGCCTGGTTGCGGGACGAGCTCGGAGACGACCAGCTCGAGCTCCAGCGCCAGGTGAAGGCCGTGTTCGATCCGATGGGGTTGATGAACCCCGGCAAGGTCTACTAGCGAGGGCGCGCCGGCGATCGTGACGCCGTGTGCCCCTGCTTCCCGCGACATCGGCCGCCGTCTTCTAGGCTGAGCGCATGCATTTCCTGCCGCTCACCCGCGCCGACGACCTCGGCTGGCATGCCCTCCGCGATGAGATCGCTCCCTGGATCGGGGAGCGCGCCGTCACGCTCTTCTCCTATGCGATCTCCGACGAGTACGGGTCTGCGGTGACGACGCGGTACTTCCGCGACATCCTTACCGCGGCGGGGGACGATCCGGATCACCCGCAGGTCACCGAGACGGAGCAGCTCATCATCGACTGGGGCCGGCTGATCGTGTCGAGCCCGCGGGACATCCCGGAGGCTTTCTACACCCGTCTCGAGGGTGCGTTCACGCCGGAGCGTCGCCTGGCGCTGCTCTCCTTCGCCGCGCGGGTCGTGGCGATCAACCTCGTCAACACCGTCGGGCGGGTGCCCGTCGATGACTAGCCCGTACCCCGGGCACCCTCAGGCCGTCGCGCAGAGCGCGGATCCGGTATCGGAACCGGCCGGTCGGCCGGCTGTCACCCGGCCGGTGCGGCGCAGCACCGGCACCATCGTGCTCGCCGCCCTCGGATTCGTCGTGCTCTCGATCGTGATCCTGCTGGTGGCCTGGTATCTCCTGGTGGTGCTCGGTCCCACGGCGCTGCTCGTGGCACTCGTGCTCGCCGCGATCCCGCTCATAGGGGTGCTGCTCTTCATCCGCTGGATCGACCGTTGGGAGCCGGAACCCCGCGGTGCGCTGCTGTTCGCGCTGCTGTGGGGAGCCGGGGCATCCGTGCTGATCGCCCTCATCTTCTCCGGTGTCACGCAGCACTACGAGGCGCTCGCCGGGCTCACCGGATCGGGCGTCGCCGCGTTCTTCGAGACCGTCGTGCAGGCTCCGATCATCGAGGAGTTCGCCAAGGGTTTCGGGATCCTCCTGATCCTGTGGGTGATGCGTCGCACCTTCGACGGCCCGGTGGACGGCGTCGTGTACGCGGCCACCATCGCCATCGGATTCGCCTTCACCGAGAACCTGCAGTACTTCGGTCTCGCGATCAACGAGGACGGCGGATTGGGCGGTGATGTCGCCCACACCTTCCTGCTCCGCGCCATCCTCTCGCCCTTCGCGCACGTGATGTTCACCGCCTGCACCGGGGTGCTGCTCGGCCTCGCCGCCCGCCGCACCGGCCGGCTCGGAGCAATCGGATACTTCGTGCTCGGTCTCATCCCCGCGGTGCTGCTTCACGCCTTCTGGAACAGCGCCGGCTACTGGGCCACCGACTGGTTCCGCTATTACTTCGTCGTGCAGGTCCCGCTCTTCCTGCTCGCGATCGCCGGCATCACCCGGCTCCGGCGACACGAGCAGCGGCTCACCCACGACCGGCTCTCCGAATATGCGGCCGTCGGCTGGTTCACCGGGTCTGAAGTCAACCTGCTGTCAACCGCCGCGGGTCGCCAGCGCGCGACCGGCTGGGCGGCACGGCATGGCCTCGGCCGCCCGTATCGCAGCTTCGTGCGGGATGCCACGAAGCTCGCCTTCACGCGTGAGCGGCTGGTCAACGGCAGGGACGGCATCGGCGCGAGCCTCGACGAGGCCGCACTCCTCGCGTCGATCGTTCAGGATCGCCGGGCTCTCGCGGCGCTGCCGCCGCTGCAATGACGCCTCGGTAAGTTGCCCGCGCGGGGACGCGTAAACTTGAATGCCGCATTTCAGCGCGGCGTTCGAGGGGATTTAGCCAGTGGTCGACCGTGAACTCCAGCGTGAGCAGCAGTACGTAGCAACCCTGTATGCGCGCCTCGACGCGCTGCAGCGCGAGGCCGAACAGCAGCTCGACGCGGTGCGCCTCCTCGACGTCGGGGGCAATCACCAGGGTCGTTCGGAGCGCGACACCTTCGCGCGCATCTACGAGGACCGCATCCTGCAGCTGCGCGAGGTCGACGAGAGACTCGCGTTCGGCCGACTCGAGTTCGAACCCGAAGCGGTTGGCGGCTCGGACGACGGCACGGATGGCTCGGTGTTGCGCTACATCGGCCGCATCGGCCTGCGGGATGAAGAGCTTCAGCCACTGCTGCTCGACTGGCGGGTGCCGCAGGCGAGCGCCTTCTACCAGGCCACGGCCGCGACGCCGCTCGGGGCGCGGGCCCGCCGTCACCTGCTCTCGAAGGGGCGGGGCATCATCCGCATCGAGGACGAGATCTTCGATGCCGAGTTGCTCGAGAGTGCCAATTCGGAGTTGCAAGGCGAGGGCGCGCTGCTCGCCGCACTCACAGCCCAGCGCACCGGACGGATGTCCGACATCGTCGCGACGATCCAGGGCGAGCAAGACAGGATCATCCGCTCCGAGCTCAAGGGGGTGCTCGTCGTTCAGGGGGGTCCCGGCACCGGCAAGACCGCCGTCGCCCTTCACCGGGCGGCCTATCTGCTGTACTCGCACCGAGACAGGTTGCGCAACTCTGGCGTACTCATCGTCGGGCCGTCACGCTCATTCCTGCAGTACATCGAAGCCGTGCTGCCCTCGCTCGGCGAGACGGGGGTCGTGCTCGCGAGCGTCGGCCAGCTCTATCCCGACGTCGAGGCCACGAGGGAGGATGCGCCGGCCACCGCCGCGATCAAGGGGCGTGCCTCCATGGCAGCTCTCATCGCGCGTGCCGTGCGCTCCCGCCAGCGGGTGCCGTCCGCCCCCCAGGATCTCGATGTCAACGGCGACCGGGTGACCCTCGATCCGCGCCTCATCGCGACCGCGATCGGCCGGGCCCGCGACAGCAACAAGACCCACAACGAGGCGCGCGTGGTATTCGTGAAGAACGCCCTGAACGCGCTGTCCCGCCAATGGCTCACCCAGCTGCAGGACGCCGGCAACTCGATGGATGACACGGACCTTCCGATGCTCCGCGAAGACCTCCGCGCCGCCGAAGACGTGCGGGTGGCACTCAATACCGCCTGGCTGCCGCTGACACCGCAGAAGCTCCTTCAGGACCTCTACGCCCGCCCCCAGTGGCTCGCCGAGCTGACACCGGGCTGGAGCGATGCCGATCGCGCCCTACTGCAGCGCGACCGCGATGCCGAATTCACGATCGCCGACATCCCGCTGCTCGACGAGGCCGCGGAGTATCTCGGCGAGTACAGCGTCGCGGATGCCGCCCAGAAGCGCGAGGCGAAGCAGCAGCGCAAACGAGACATCGAGAACGCCGAGCACGCGATCGAGAACATGCAGGTCGGCGGGCTGGTGAACGCGAAGGCCCTCGCCGACAACTTCGCCGAGCTCGGGGATCGGGCAACGACCGCCGAGAAGGCCGCCGCCGATCGCACCTGGACCTACGGCCACGTCGTCGTCGACGAGGCGCAGGAGCTGTCGCCGATGCAGTGGCGGTTGCTCTTGCGGCGGGGTCCGCAACGGTCGTTCACGATCGTCGGCGACATTGCCCAGGCCGCCTCTGCGGCAGCAGCATCCAACTGGAAGGACGCCCTCGCCCCCTTGCTGGCGGACTCGCCGGAGTCCGAGCGCTGGCGACTCGAGGAGCTCACCGTGAACTACCGCACGCCGAGCCAGATCGCGGCCGCGGCGGAGTCCATGGCGATCGCGAACGGCCTGCACGTGACCGAATCCCGCGCGGTACGGTCGAGCGAGTGGCCGGTCACAGTGGTGACAGATGCCGTGGAGGCGGTGCGCATCGATCGCGCTCCCGGCGGCGCGGGCGGTACCCTCGCCGTGATCGTGCTCGAGCCGGGCATCCGCGAACTGACGGATCGACTCGTGGCCGAGTTCGGCGACGCTGTGGGGCTTGGCGCGGTCGGACTCACCCGGGACATCGCGGTGATCACCCCGCAGGAGGCCAAGGGGCTCGAGTTCGACTCGGTCGTGGTGGTGGACCCGGCGGCGATCCTCGCGGCGTCCGAGCGCGGTGCCGGGGCGCTCTATGTCGCGATGACCCGCGCGACCCAGCGGCTCACGCTGGTCGCCGAGGGGGAGCTACCGGCCGGCATCCTGCCCGCCCCGCTGGTCGAGTAGGGCTGCCAGGCGGCGCCCTCTGCCGGTCGAGTAGGAGCGCCAGGCGGCGCCCTGTGCTGGTCGAGTAGGAGCCCAGCGACGTGTCGAGACCCTGTCACCCCGGGTCTCGACACGCGTCCTCCTCCGTCGGGCGCTACTCGACCAGCACACCTCTGCCGGTCGAGTAGGAGCGCAGCGACGTGTCGAGACCCTGTCACCCCAGGTCTCGACACGCGTCCTCCTCCGTCGGACGCTACTCGACCAACACAGCTCTGCCGGTCGAGTAGGAGCTGCTCGCGCCACGCGGCCGGCCGACGCACCACCACTCAGGGAGTCGGTGCGAGCGCGTCGTACCGCAGAAATCCTCGCTGAAGCCGCGTCAGGAACACCAGGAGCACAATGATCGCCAGCCCGCCGAGCAACGGTGGCAGCCAGATCGCCCCGATGGCCGCGACGATGCCGACGTAGATGTCGCCGACCCTCGGGCCCCCGGTCACGACCACGGTGAACACACCCTGCAGCCTCCCGCGCATGTTGTCGGGCACCGCCACCTGCAGCATCGTCTGCCGGAAGATGCTGCTCACGTTGTCGGCCGCGCCGGCCCCGGCGAGCATCACGCAGGCGATAGCGATCGCGGGGATGCTCGCCCTGGTGGGTGACACCACTCCGAACCGTCCGACGGTCATGGCGAGCAGCACCGCGCCAAATCCCGCGATGAACGCGCCGTAGACGACGATCGACGTTCGGATCGCCCGACCGTGCCAGCGCGCCCCTCCAATACGCCCGGAGAACAGGCTGCAGAGCAGGGCCCCGACCGCACCGGCTGCCGTGAGCACGCCGACGGTGACGGCTCCACCGCCGAGCACGAGAGCGCCGACGGCCGGGAACAGCACCCGTGGCTGCCCGAAGGTCATGGCGATGATGTCGACGATGAATGTCATGCGGATGTTCGGCGCCGACTTGAGGAAATCGATGCCGTACTTCAGGGACTCCAGTCCCGGCCGTTGCACCGCCCCCTCGGGTGCGAGCTTCGGCAACGACACGATGCCGGCGAAGGCGCTGAGGAACAGCACGACATCGGTCGTGTAGGTCCAGCCGAATCCGACCGTCGCGACCAGCACGCCGGCGAGGGCGGGGCCGAGCGTCACCATCACGCCGATACTCATGCCGGTGAGGGCGGATGCCGCGGGCATCAACCGCGCCGGCAGCAGACGCGGCAACACCGCCGAACGCACCGTGTTCATCACCGTCGCCGCGACCGCGTTGAGTGTCGTGAGCAGGTAGAACGGCCAGACGATCTCGACTCCGGTCCAGGCGATGAGGGCGAGGGCGATGGTGGATCCCCAGGCAACGATGGCGGCGAGCAGCAGGATCAGCCGTCGGTCGAACGCATCCGCGAGCATCCCGCCGTAGAGCCCGGCGAAGATCATCGGCACGAGAGCGAAGGCTCCGACGAGCGACACCGCGAAGGTGGACTGGGTGATCTGGTAGATGTGCAGGCCCACCGCGACGATCGTCATCTGGCTGCCGATGCCCGAGATCGCGTTGCCGGCCCACAGCTTTCGGAACGCCGCGCTCTCCCTCAGCGGCGACAGGTCGATGAGGTGGGAGCGTCTCACGCTGGCCTCGGGGTCTGTGCTCACTCTCACCATTCTCACCCGTCGGCGGTGCCATGCTTGACGTGTGCCTGTTCCGGATGATCCCGCGCCCCCCGTGCTTGGCGACGATCTGCTCGGCGACGATCTGCTGGGGCGCATCCACGATCGGGCACCGGGATACGACCGCGACAACGTCTTCTTCACTGAGGATCTCGAGGAGCTCGTCGCCGTCGGCTACCTTCGCGCGCTCGTTCCCCGGCAGTTCGGCGGCCTCGGGCTCAGCCTCCAGCAGGTCGCCCACGAGCAGGTGCGGCTCGCGATGGCGGCCCCGGCGACGGCGTTGGCGGTCAATATGCACCTGGTCTGGACCGGCGTCGCCAAGACCCTTCACGACCGGGGAGATGACTCCCTCGACTTTGTGCTCCGAGACGCCGGGGCGGGCGAGATCTTCGCCTTCGCGATCAGCGAGGCCGGCAACGACCTCGTGCTTTTCGACAGCACGACGGATGCCCGCCCACTGCCGGGCGGCGGCTACGAGTTCACCGGCACCAAGATCTTCACCAGCCTGTCTCCGGTGTGGACGCGCCTCGGCCTCTTCGGACTGGACTCTGTGTCGGCGGATGCGCCGAAACTCGTGCACGCCGTCGTCACTCGCGAGGCGCCGGGGATCTCCATCGCCGAGGACTGGAACACGCTCGGGATGCGAGCCAGCCAGAGCAACACGACCCACCTCGACTCGGTGGTGGCGACATCCAACCGCGTGTTCCGCCGTCTCGACCCCGGTCCGAGTCGCGACAGTCTCATCTTCGCGATCTTCGCCAATTTCGAGATCCTCATCTCCTCGGTCTACGTGGGCATCGGGCAGCGCGCGCTGGAGCTCGCGGTCGATTCCGCAAGGGCACGGGGGTCGCGACGAACCGGCCTCAGCCGGGACCAGGATCCGAATGTGCGCTGGAAGATCGCGGATGCCGCTCTCGCGCAGGACGCGCTGCTTCCGCAGCTCGATGCGCTGGCCCTCGACCTCGACACCGAGGTGGACCGCGGCGCCCAGTGGTTCCGCGCGCTGGTGGGTCTCAAATCACGGTCCACTCGAACCGCGCGGTACGTGGTCGACCAGGCTATTGCGATCGCGGGAGGGGCCGCGTTCTCGGCGACGAGCGAACTCTCGCGACTGTATCGGGACGTGCTGGCGGGCGGATTCCACCCGAGCAACGAAGACTCGGTGCACTCGACCGTCGCGACCGCCCTGCTGGGGCCGATCATCGAGGATCCGTCTACCCTGAGACCATGACCTCTTCGCTCGCGATCGATCCCTCTGTCGTCGTCTGGTCCGTTCCGGAAGCATCACGGCAGCAAGAGCTCGCGACGCGCCCGCTGCTGGTCATGATGCACGGTCGCGGATCGCACGAACAGGACCTGTTCTCCCTCGTGCCGCTGCTTCCTCCGCAGTTCGTGGTCGCGGCCCTGAGGGCGCCGCTCGAACTCGCCCCGGGTTCCTACTCGTGGTTTCCGGTGGGGGAGCCCGGCCGCCCGAGCGCGGTGGCGGCGGATGCCGCGGTGCAGGCTCTCTTCGACTGGCTGGAGTCCGTGCCTGCCGTCGTCTCGGTCTCGCTCCTCGGATTCTCGCAGGGCGGGGCGATGACCCTCCACGCGCTGCGGCATGCTCCGCGACGATTCGCCGCGTTCGTGAATCTCGCCGGCTTCGTGATCGGCGGGGATGCTCCCGCCGATCAATCGCTCGAGGAGCTACGCCCGCCGGTCTTCTGGGGCAGCGATCCGGCGGATCCGGTGATCACGGCCGAGGCAATTGCCCGGACTGCCGAGTGGCTGCCCTCGCACTCGACCCTCACCGAGCGCCACTACCCGGGCATCGGGCACTCGATTTCGCGCGAAGAGCTCGACGACGTGAGGCAGTTCCTGAACTCAGTGGTTCAGAACTAGCACCCGCACACAGACTCGTCGCCCGGTGCGGCACTTGGTGCGGCTCTTCCGGGCGACGGGTTGTTCTACTGACAGGATGCTCCTCTCGGGGGGCCGAGCGCAAGACCCCCATCGCCCGAAGATTCGCCCGACACGGGCCGATCAGGTCGGTCGCGCACCCCGGGCCACCCGGAGCGCGCTGTCGAACTCCGTCAGGAACCTGTCGGCGTCGGACAGGCTGAAGCACAGCGGCGGTCGGATCTTGAGGGTGTTCCGTGCGGCTCCGGATGCCCCGACCAGTACGCCTCGGCGGCGAAGCTCGTTCACCACGACGAGGGCGGTCTCCTCGTCGGGGGATCCGCCCCGTACGAGGTCGACTCCGAGGAACAGGCCGGCACCGCGAACCTCGCCGACGGAATCGTGGAAGTCGGCGAGCATCCCGAGCCCGGCAGTGAGGTAGTCACCGACGGCCCGGGCATTCTCGACCAGTCCTTCGTCGCGCAGAATGTCGAGCACCGCCTGCGCTGCGGCGATCGAGACCGCAGTGCCGCCGAAGGTGCTGAAGTAGCGGCCATGGGTGGCGAACTCGTCCACGAGCTCGCGCCGGGCGATGACAGCCGCGATCGGCATGCCGTTGCCCATCGGTTTACCGAGGGTCACGAGGTCGGGCACGACCGCCCCGAGGGGGGTGTCGTGCCGGGTGAAGCCCCACAAGCCGTGACCGAGGCGGCCGAAGCCCGCCTGCACCTCGTCGGCGATGAACAGGCCGTCCGCATCGTGCACGATGTCGCTGACGCGTCCGAGGAAGGCCGCGCTGCCGGGGTGCACGCCGTCGGAGGCGAAGATCGAGTCCACCACGAGGGCGGCGAATCCGTGTTCGCCGGCGCCGAGCTCCGCGGCCGCCTCGCCCACGGCATCCGTGAATGCCGCGCCGTCGCCGGTCGGGGCATCCACCAGGCGCACCCAGGGGGCGACGCTGTCCACCCCACCGAGGGACGGCGAGATCGCCGCGGTCTCCGTTGTGACCCCGTGATAGGCGTTGCGGGTGACGATCACGCCGCGCTTGCCGGTCACGGTGGTCGCAATCCGCAGAGCGAGGTCGTTCGCCTCGGATCCGGTGCAGGTGTACATCACGTTCGCGAGGGCGCGGGGCAGAGTGCCGAGCAGGTCTTCGGAGTAGTCGAGGAGAGGGCGGTCGAGATAGCGGGTGTTCGTGTTCAGAATGGCCGCCTGGCGGGAGATCGCCTCGACGACGCGGGGATGGGAGTGCCCAACGGAGGGCACGTTGTTGTACACGTCGAGGAACTCGGTGCCCGCGGCATCCCAGAGCTTCGAGCCGAGTCCCCGCACGATCTCGACGGGCTCGTCGTAGAACAGGCGATAGGCCGCCCCGAGGCTGCGATTTCGCCGTTCCACCAGCAGTCGGGTCGGCTCGTCCAGTTCGTCGAGACGGTCGTTGCTGAAGTATGTGCTCGGTCCTGGCATGATCCGACCCTACTGGCGCACCCCATCCCGTGGCAGGGGCGATTCTCGAAGGCTCACGAAATGCTGCCAGCTGCTCTCGAGATTGCGGGCGGTGTACTCCGAGTTCTCGGGCCGCTCCGCAGCGAGCCAGGAGGCGAGGAGCAGCCGTTGGGCAAGCCGACCGAGAACGAGTTGCGGCAGCAGCGCGGCCTCGGCGCCTGACAGCCCCACCAGCTCCCGGTACCCGGACGCGAGGGCCAGGGCCGGTTCCCAGGGGTTGCCCGCCGACCCCGGCCCCGTCGACCCCGGCCCCGTCGACCCGAGCCCACCCGACCTGGACCTCAGGGATGGGGGAGTCGCGTACGACATCGCGACGGCCAGGTCCGCGGCGCGATGGCTGAGCACCACATCGCCGAAGTCGAGGATGCCGGTCACGAACTCGGGAGTGCCCGCCCGCACGACGAGGTTGCCGCCATGGAAGTCGTTGTGAACCACCTGCCGCGGGGTGACCCGAAGCGCCGGCAGCGTCTCGGCTGACAGCTGCGCGAGCACTGTGGCGACCGCGCGCCGCCGCCCCGTGTCGGCGATCGCAGGCACCAGCTCTGCCAACTCTGCGAGGCGCGCGAGATCCCAGGCGTGCCACCGATCGGCAGCCGGATGCTCGAAATCGGCCAGGGCGCCGGTGAGGCGCCCGAGCATCCGGCCGACCGCTCGCCATTCGACCAGGGTGGGCTCCCCGTCCCCGAGCAGGCGTCCGGGAAGGTAGTGCAGCATCCTCACGGCTCGGCCGCCGGCTGCCGATGAGGAAGGCGGCGGCGAGGAATGGAGCGGCAGTACGAATCGCTGCAGGGGAAGGCGGGGATCCCGCGCCGCGGCGTGGGCGATGGCAGCCTCCTGGAGGTCGATCTCACCGGCGTCCTCGCCGGGGGGCGAGATCTTGAGCACGAACCCATCGCTGTGACCGCCGACTTCCAACCGGAAGCTGTCGTCTCGCTCGGTGGCCAGTCTGGTGACGGAGGTGGCCGTCATGCCAAAGCATTCTCGCGCGATCGCGCGGGCTTCGGCAGCCGGCGTGCGATCGAACGGGGAGCCGAGCCCCATCTGGAGGCGCCGTACCAGTGGGGTGGTGGGGAGCGCCTCATCCATTGCTCGAGTCTGCTGCATGAACACCGCGGGCGGCAGCCCGTTCGGGCCTCACCTGTTGTGGTCCCACCTGTTCGGGCCTCACCTGTTGTGGGGAGTTCGCCCGCGGACGCCCGGTGGATAGATTCGAGGAACACCACACAGCTCACGGCCGGCAGGGGAGATCACCCCGGGCGCGGCATCAACCGTTGGAGGACGGAATCGTTATCACGGGGGATGATCGCTCGACCGTGTCTGCGGCTCGGGCCGACGCCGAAAACCCGGTCGCGCCAGCGCGCTGGGAGCCGTCGAACCATGCCCTGCAGCACTGTCTCGCCCTGCAGGCGGAGGCCGCTCCGCTCTCGGTGCTCGCTCGCCTTTTCGGCGTCGATCCGCTGGCGCGTGATGCGCGGCGTTTCTATAGCGGGGCGCTCGCCGAGCTCGCTCTTGCCGACTCATTCGCTGCCCTCGGTTCGGAGTGGACGGTCGTGCATTCCGTGCCTGTCGGCACGGCGAGTCCCCGGCGCCATCCCGCCATCGACCATCTCTTGATCGGTCCGGCCGGCATCTTCTCGGTCACCGCTCACAGCCACGCCGGTCAGGCGATCTGGGTGGGGGAACGCACCTTCATGGTGGATGACGAGCGACTCGATCACCTTGCCACGGCAGACGAGGCGGCAGCTGCCGCATCCGGGCTGCTCACCGCTGCCCTCGCACTCCGGGGATCGGCGGCCGAGCTGGTGGTGACCCCCTGCATCGTTGTCGATTCGCCGGCAACCCTGCAGATCCGCCAACGCCCCGGTCGCATCCAAGTGACGACCACCCGTACTTTCACCGCGTGGCTCGCCTCCCTGCCCCGGCTGTTCTCGCCCGTTGTCGTCGACACCCTCTCGGCGGTGGCGCTGCAGTCGTCGACGTGGCCGACGGCCCTCGCGGCGGATAGCGCGGCGGACAACAAGGATGCGCACCGTCGGCGTGACGAGTTCGACCGACTTCGCCTCCACATCGCATCGGCCCGCCTCCGTCGCCTGATCTGGACCGGCCTCGGCGTCGTCGCGAGCTACACCGCGGTCATCCTGAGCCTGACCGGCGAGACCGCGCTGCAACTCGCGTCGGCCCTGGCCGGATAGTTCTGCGGGCCGCGCCCGTTCCCCGGACGCCCTGCCGAAGTTCTGCTGGCCGAAGTCCTGTCTGCCCACGCACTGTCTACCCAAGCCGCTTCTGCCGCAGCACAGCGGGCCCGCGACCCTCCGGGGGCGTCGTCCCGGCCCGGTCTTCGTCCCGCGTTCCGTCATCCGGTTCTCTTTCCGAGGAGTTCGGTGAGTGCGCGGCTGCGGCTGTGCATCCGGACGGGGGTGCGCTGGGAGTCGATGATGGTCGGTGGGATGAGCCAATAGTCGGTGCCCCGGCGATGGATTTCCCCGCCGTTGTTGTGGATGAGGAGGTGGTGATGTCGGCACAGGAGGATGCCGTCGGCGCGGTCCGTGCGGCCGGCGTCGCGTACCCAGTGGGTGATGTGGTGGCATTCGCACCAGGAGGCGGGTCGGTCGCAATCGGGGAACCTGCAACCTCCGTCGCGGGCGGCGAGGGCGATTCGTTGTCGTCGGGTGTACAGGCGGTGTTCGCGGCCGACGTCGAGGGGCGAGCCGGCAGGGTCGAGAGTGATGGTCTGGGTGGTTCCGGCGCAGGCCGATCGTTCGACTGTGGTGATATCGATCGGGTCGGTCTGACCCTCGAGGAAGCCGTGCCCAGTGCCGGTGGTGAGGCTATCGGCGGTGACGAGGATCCGGACGATGGGGGCTCCGCTGCCGAGAAGTTTGCTCGAATCGGCGGCCGCCCCGTGACGGAGGAGTTCGGCGAAGGTGTCGGAGGCGAGTTGTTCGGTGGTGCGGTCGTCGCCGACCAGGCGTTCGGCGGTGGCAGCGTCGTCGCTGTTGGTGTTTGTGCTGGCGATGAATCGAGGTCCACCGCGCCGAGGGGAGGTGGCCCTGTCGTATAGGTCGGTGACGGCAGCGGCGGTCTCGGGGTCCATGATCCAGACCAAGCGGGTCATCCCGTCCGCCTGTGTGACCAGGCGGAGTCTGCGGGCGGCGCGGCGGTGCTGTTCCCGATCGGCGATTCCGGCCTCGTCGATCTGGTCCCGCACCTGTCGGGCGCGGACTGACAGGCGATCCACATCCAGGGTGACCGCCTCGACACACAGCTGCTCCGCGGCATCGGCGACGGCCGAAGCGGGTATTGATTCGGACGGGGAGCCGAGGCCCAGCCGGATGGCGTCGGCTGCGGCGGAAGAAAGAGTGCCCGCACCCACGGCAAGGCCAAGCGATTGCAGCCATGGCTGAGCGGGAGCCGGTGATACTGCATCGGCGACGAGCATCCCGACCCGCACCGAGGCGGCGGCGTCCCGGTAGCTGCTGCCGGTGGTGACGCGGACGAGTTCCTGCGCGGTGCGATGCCCGGTGCGTTGCGCCAAACCGGCGCTGCCGAGGTCGGGGGTGGAGCGGCGGGCGATCTCCCCGGCGGCGAGCGCGCCGGCGGCGTCGACGAGGCGGCGTTCCTCCGCCCCGAACCGGGTGACAGCCAGCAGCTCCTCATCGGACAGGGTGCCAAGGTCGGCGTCCTGCAGCACCCGGGTGAGGGCGGCGATCGAGTCCCCGTGGGACTGCTGAAGGGTGCTGAGCGACATACCCCATTCTCCCATATTCGAACGTATGTTCGAAAGACCGGCGGCCGACTGGGGACAAGAATTTTGGGCCACTGCTTGGGAGGAGGGGAGAGGACTGCGGCGCAAGACCGCCCAAACACCTCACCTCACCGCCCCCGCAATGCCCCCGCCGCGACGATCCGCTTCGGCAGCAATCCCGACAGCAGCACCACGATCTTGTAGCGCAGCGTCGGTATGGACACCGCCCGGCCCTTCGCGACATCCCGCAGCGCCAGCCGCACAAGGGTCGGTGGGTCGAGCCAGAGGAAGGCAGGCACGCCATCCTTCGATACGTTCATCCGGTCGTGGAACTCGGTGTGCACGAAGCCCGGAGCAACAGCCGTCACAGTGACACCCCGTCGTCGATAGGTGAGATTGGCCCAGCGGCTGAAACTCAGCACCCAGGCCTTCGATGCGCCGTAGGTACCGCGAGGGGTGTACCCGGCAACGCTGGCGATGTTCACGATCGTGCCCGATCCGGCCGGCAGCATCTGGCGCAGCGCGGCATGCGAGAGCCGCATCGGTGCGGTAACCAGCAGGTCGAGCAAGCGTTGCTCATCCTCGATCGGGTTCTCGTCGAACGGCTTCAGTAAGCCGAATCCCGCGTTGTTCCCCAGCATCGTCACACGACGACCGGCGGATGCCTCGAGTCTGGTCTCCACCGCGGCGAGGTCCGCCGGGCTCACCAGGTCGGCCGCGAGCACCTCGACAGTCACGCCGAACTCCTCCCGCAACCCCGTGGCCCCCTCCTCCAGCCGCAGGGCATCACGGGCGACGAGCACGAGGTCGACACCACCGGCGGCGAGTTGGCGGGCGAATTCCGCTCCGATCCCGGCTGTTGCTCCGGTGATGAGGGCAAGGGGTGGGTCGGCGATAGTCATCGGTTCACGCTAGCCGGGAACTCACCGTGCTCCCGGTCGAAGCTGGCAGAATCGCCAGATGGCTACCCTCATCTCGCAGACGATCGTGCTGCCCATCCCGTCCGCCACCATCGCTGCCCAGGCCTCCTCGGGTGAGCGCGGCGTCACCGCCACCGAATTCACCGCCTACGTGGTTCACCCCGAGGGATCGCCGAAGGGCGCCCTGGTGCTCATCCACGAGATCTGGGGTCTCGTCGAGCACATCACCGGCATTGCCGACCGTTTCGCTGCGGAGGGCTACCTGGTGATCGCGCCAGACCTGCTCTCGTCGATCGGCATCGAAGCCCAGGTCGGGCTGGAACTCAACGCCATCATGAAGAGCACCGATGAGAAGGTGCGCACCGAGGGGCAGCCGCGTCTGCGGGCAGCCTTCGCCGGCATGAACGTTCCGGAATACGCCGCCTGGGCCGTTGCCGCGCTTGGAGCGAGCGTCGACTATCTCGCCGACCAGCCCGGGGTGGAGGGCTGCATCGCCGTTTCCGGATTCTGCTTCGGCGGCACCTACAGCTTCGCTCTCGCGGCCGCGGATCGTCGCATCCGCGCCGCCGTGCCGTTCTACGGGGCGCCGCCGGAGTCGACGACGGTCTCGAAGATCGCCGGCCCGGTGCTCGCCTTCTACGGCGAGACCGACACCAAACTCATCGACTCGCTCCCCGAGGTGACCGCCGCCATGCAGGCAGGCGGCGTCGATTTCACCGCGAAGGTCTACGAGGACGCGGGCCACGCCTTCTTCAACGACACCAACGAGTTCATGTACCGGGAAGCCCCGGCGACGGATTCCTGGACGCGGACGCTCGCTTTCCTCGACCGGGCACTCAACGACTGACCGGGCACTCAACGACTGACCGGGCACTCAACGACTGACCGGGCACTCAACGGCTGACCGCCGCCGCGGGTCAGCCGCGGGTGCAGTTTCCGGATGACACGGACGCGCTGAGCCCCTGCGCCTGGGCGACGACCGGTGCGAGTTCCTGGGTGGTCATCGCGAATCCGAGATGACTCGTCGTGGCGGAGCGCGCGAAGATGACGCCGGTGACACTGCCGGCAGCATCGATCAGCGGTCCTCCGGAGTTGCCCTCCTGCACATCAGCGGCGAGGTAGTAGACCTCTCGCGGGCGGGGATTGGCACCATAGATGTCGGGGGAGTTGATCGTGGCCACGTTCTGAACGGCGGCCGGACTCGAGAGGAACGGGCCGCCGAGCGGGTAGCCATCGAAGACCGCGGTCGCTCCGGTGGTGAGATCGGCTCCGAGAGGCAGCGGTGCGGTCGGGAGCCCGTTGACGGCGATCACCGCGAGGTCCTGCGCCGCATTGAAGTAGACGACGCGGCCGGTGTAGGTCGCACCCGCGGGAGTGAGGATGACCGGCTGCGTCACTCCGGCCACGACGTGGGCATTCGTGACGACTCGCCCCGACGACGAGACGAAGCCGCTGCCGGACTGGTTCTGGCCGCACTGGTAGGCGTTGCCGGTGATCTTCACCACGGATCGCGCGGACACCTGCTGCGCCGCGGTCTGCCCGGCGGTCGGCACCGGAAGCGGGGTGCCCGTGCCGAGGGCCTCGAACAGGCGGGGGAGTCCGTCGAGCGCAAAGAGAGAGCGCACCCTGGCTTCGAGCGCCTTGACCGGATCGGGCGTGACCCGGTCGATGGTGGACACGACCGTCGACGATCCGATCGCCTGCGAGACCACCGGCACACCCAGCGAACCGAGTCCGAACGCGAGCATCGACACGACGAGGGCCGCTCCGACCAGCGTGATGGCAGCGCCGAACACGCGGTCGATCGCGCGGAGCGGTGACTTGTCGACCCGGCGCCGGATGACCCGACCGAGCGCCGATCCGGCGGCCTGCCCGAGCGCGACCAGCGCGACGACGACCACCAGGATCACTGGAAGGCGGAACTGGCTCGTCGTGACCCATGCGGTGACCAGCGGGATCGCGAAGAACGCAGCGAGCGCCCCCACGACGATCCCCGCGAAGCTGCCGAGACTGAGGATGAATCCGCGGCGGAATCCGAAGACGGCGTAGGCGATGAGCAGCAGGATCAGAAGCAGGTCCAGCACCACGGAGCCGGTCATCGGCCGTCCTTTCCTCGGGGTCGTCGTCCCGTACTGGTGTCAGTGTGCCATGGGCGCCTGTACACCCTTCGCCAGCGGTGTCGAGTGCTGCAGTGAAGTCCGTCGATTGTGACAGGGTGGGGGAATGGATGACTGTGACGCGATCGTCGTCGGCGCGGGACCGAATGGCCTGGCTGCGGCCGTAGTGCTGGCCCGCGCCGGGCTGTCCGTGCGGGTGTACGAGCGTGAGGACACGATCGGTGGGGGAGCCCGCACCGAG
Organism: Lacisediminihabitans sp. FW035; assembly: GCF_054880895.1. Lineage (NCBI taxonomy): Bacteria > Bacillati > Actinomycetota > Actinomycetes > Micrococcales > Microbacteriaceae > Lacisediminihabitans > Lacisediminihabitans sp. FW035. The sequence goes on along the minus strand of NZ_CM142187.1, from coordinate 2,368,995 downwards.
GAACTCACCCTTCCGGGTTTCCTTCACGACGTGTGTTCGGCGGTGCACCCGCAGGCCCTCTCTTCGGGATTCTTCCGCGCCTTCGAACTCGAGAAGCGAGTGCGATTCGTCGTGCCGGAGATCTCGTACGCGCACCCGCTGGACGGCGGCCGATCCGGTATCGCCTGGCGCGATCTCGATCGCACGGCCCACGGACTCGGGGTCGACGGCGCGGCCTGGAAGAGCCTTCTCGCACCCCTCGTGAGGCACGCCGACCAGGTTGCCCAGTTCGCCGGCTCCCAGATGCTCCAGCTGCCGCGGCATCCGCTCACGCTCGCTCGTCTCGGTGCGCGCATCCTCGAACAGGGCAGTCTCGGCTGGGATCGCCGCTTCCGGCAGGACCTCGCCCCGGCGATGCTCACCGGGGTGATGGCGCACGCCATCCGCCCGGTGCCGAGCCTGGCGACCGCGGCCGCGGGCCTGGTGCTCGCCACCACCGGTCACGCACGAGGCTGGCCCATCCCGATCGGCGGAAGCCGTTCGATCGTCGACGCCCTCGCAGCCGACCTTGTCGCGCACGGCGGCGAGATCGTCACCGGCGTGGAGATCACCTCGATCGACGAACTGCCGGCGGCGAAGGTCGTGCTCTTCGATGTCACCCCCCGGGCGCTCTCCCGCATCGCCGGCGACAGACTCCCCGACAGGTATCGCCGGGCGCTCGACCGCTTCCGCTACGGCAACGCGGTGGCCAAGGTCGATTTCGCGCTGTCCGGCCCGGTGCCCTGGACGGATGCCCGGCTCGCCGGTGCCGCGACCCTCCATGTCGGCGGCACCCGGCGCGAGATGTCCACCTCCGAAGCGGATGTCGCGGCGGGCCGTCACCCGCACGATCCCTACGTGCTCGTGTCCCAGCCGTCGCCTTTCGATCCGTCCCGGGCTCCTGCCGGAAGCCACGTGCTCTGGGCCTATACGCACGTGCCGCGCGGTTCGACCGAGGATCGGACGGAGGCGATCACGGCGAAGATCGAGCGCTACGCTCCCGGCTTCCGCGACGTCATCCTCGCGTCGGCGAGTCGCACCGCGGTCGAGGTCGAGCGCCATAACCCGAACTATGTCGGCGGGGACATCGCCGGGGGAGACGTGACGATCGCCCAACTGCTTGCGCGCCCGGTGCTCTCGCCGACGCCCTGGCGAACCGCCGCGCGCGGACTGTACCTGTGTTCCTCGTCGACACCACCGGGGCCGGCCGTGCACGGACTCGCCGGCTATTACGCCGCGATGACGGCCCTCCGTGACGAGTTCGGCGTGACCCGGCGGCCGTATCTCGGCCTGGGGTAGCCCCGAGCCCATCCCGCGGACCAAGCCCTGTTAGATCAGGTCGCGGAGCACCCTGTCGGGGGAGACGCCGCGTGTGCGCGCTCGTGCCGAGAGCCGCTCGAACTCGGCGGCGCTGAGGGTGACCGTCACCTCGACGGTGCCCCCTGCTTCCGGTAGATCGAGGTCGAAAAGCGACGCCTGACCCATTGATGCCGTCACGCCGGTCGGCGGCGCGGACGCGAGACGGGTGTCGGTTGGGCGCGCCGTCACCGGGTCTCCGGGCCGCACAAAGCCGGGCCCTTCGGGAATGGCCGCGCCGCGCTGGTAGGCCTCCGAGACCGCGCGGGCGCGGGAGTCCGCCGCCTCGTTGAGCGGATGATTCGCGTGACCCTTCACCCACTCGAAGCGGTAGCGGCGACCGGGCAGCTCGGCGTCGATCTCCTGGAGCAACTCCACGTTCATCACCGGCTTGCCGTCGGCTTTGCGCCAGCCCTTCTTCTTCCAGCCGGGCATCCACTTCGTGACGCAGTTGATCACGTACTGGCTGTCGCAGAGGATGAGCAGGTCGTCGTCGAGGTGCGCCGTGGCGCGGAAGAACTGCAGTACGGCGGTGAGTTCCGCCTGGTTGTTGGTGGCGTGCTTCCAGCCGCCGGCGGCCCAGCACGAGTCATCCACATACCAGGCCCAGCCGGCCGGCCCGGGGTTGCCGAGGGCCGATCCGTCGGCGGCGGCTCGGATCGTCATGGGGGCTCCCGGAGTGTGGCGCGGTGAAGACAGCCGGTTTCGGCGTTCCGAACACCGCGGTCGGACATCGCACACCAGTCTGCCTCACGGGCACAGGTCGAATTTCGTGGATGTTACAGAAAAGTGAACATTGGGACAGGATTTCGACCGCTGGCGGGATCGCTCTCCGGGAGCAGGTACTCTCGAAGTGCATTCCCGATATACCGCGTACGACCTGTCTGTCCCTAGTCCGGATCCGTATCGCGTTCCATGGCATCACCCATAACCCCGGTGAAGCCAGTGTGCCGTCAACGACGCCGTTGCGATTTTCGCCAGCGTCAGAGGCCCTCTCTTTCGCGACCCCGGCGACCATCGCACCGCGACACCGTCGCGCCCGGCCACGCCCGCAGTTACCCAAGCACTGCAGCAGTTCATGAGTTCTCACCCGAGAGAGTGCACGATGACAACGCTCAACTCCCCCCGTCAACGCATCGTCCCGACGACGGACTACGTCGAGCCGGAGCCCATCGAGCGCGCCGTCGAGACGACAAAATCGCAATCGCCGTCCCTCGTCATGCTGGTGCTCATCGCGACGGTCGGCATCCTCGCCTACGCCTGGTTCCTGCTGAACCCCGCCAGCCGGGGCGACTGGCTGCCCTATTCGATGGTGATCCTCGCGGAGTCGATCCTCATCGCCCAAGCGCTTCTGTCGATGTGGACCATCCTCTCCGGATCCCAGGATCCCCGGGACTTCGCGTTCCACAACGCGCGAGCCGTGCTGTTCCACGACGCCGAGCCCACCGGTCGCGGCTCCATGCGCGTCTACGACCGCCGTCGCATGTATCTCGATGGGGAGCGCGTCTCGGTCGACGTCTTCATCACCACCTACGGCGAGCCGCTCGCGGTCATCCGCGAGACCGTCACCGCCGCTCTCGCGATCCGCGGCTCCCACGTCACCTGGGTGCTCGACGACGGCCGCTCCGACGAGGTGCGTGATCTCGCCGAGGAACTCGGCGCACGGTATGTGCGTCGACTCACCTCCGGCGGCGCGAAGGCCGGCAACATCAACCACGCCCTCGCCATCAGCTCCGGCCAGTTCTTCGCCATCTTCGACGCCGATTTCGTCGCGGATCCCGAGTTCCTGGTCGAGACCGTGCCATTCTTCTCCAACGGAAACGTCGCCTTCGTGCAGACCCCGCAGACCTACGGCAACCTGCATAACGTGATCTCGCGGGGTGCCGGCTATATGCAATCCGTGTTCTACCGCTTCATCCAGCCGGGCCGCAACCGCTTCAACGCGGCATTCTGCGTCGGAACCAACGTGATCTTCCGACGCACCGCGATCGACGACGTCGGCGGCATCTACACCGACTCGAAGTCCGAGGATGTCTGGACCTCCCTCATGCTGCACGAGCGCGGCTGGAACACGGTCTTCATTCCGATGACCCTCGCCGTCGGCCACGCTCCCGACACTGTCGAGGCCTACACGAAGCAGCAGCTGCGCTGGGCGACCGGGGGGTTCGAGATCCTGTTCCGCCGCAACCCGCTGGCCCCGAAGCGCAAGCTCACGCTCGACCAGCGCCTGCAGTACCTGGTGACGGCATCCTTCTATCTCACCGGCATCTGCCCGCTTCTGCTTCTGCTCGTGCCGCCGCTCGAGATCTACTTCGACCTGCGGCCGATGAACCTCTCGACGACCGTGTTCACCTGGCTGCTCTACTACAGCGGTTTCTACGTGATGCAGATCGTGCTGGCCTTCTACACCATGGGGTCCTTCCGCTGGGAGACCCTGATGCTCGCGACCGCGTCCTTCCCGATCTACGTCGCTGCGCTGGTGAACGTGCTTGTCGGCAAGGAGCAGAAGTGGAGCGCGACCGGGGACCGCACCAAGGTCAGCTCGCCGTTCAACTTCATGATTCCGCAGGTGCTCTTCTTCGTCTTCATCGCCCTCACCTCGGTCGTGGCGATCTACCGCGATATCGACAACGGCGTCCTCACGCTGGCCACAGCCTGGAACGTGACCAACACCGTGATCCTCGGCAGTTTCGTGATCGCGGCGATGGGCGAGAGCCGGTCATCCCGGGTGGCAGCACGCGCGGCACGTCGCGTGGCGAAGCCGTCCCACTCCACAGTCCGCACCCGGAAGGAGGTCTCGGCATGACCTGGGCCAGTCGTCTCAAACTCCTCACCGGCATCATCGGTGTGCTCATCGTCGCCGCCGGACTCACGCTGGTGTTCAACCAGCGCCAGTCCCAGACCACCAGCACCTCCGCCTCCCTCGAGGCGGAGCGCTATCCCGTGGGCATCGACTACGGCGGCACCGTGATCTCGAGCCTCGTGAAAGACGGCGACCGCGTCACCAAGGGCGAGACGCTCTTCACCCTGCAGAGCCCCTCGCTGCAGGCCGACCTCGCCAAGGGGCTCCTCAAGCCGGAGACCATCACCTACACGGTGACCGACGACGGTGTCATCACCCTCACGGCCGCGGTCGCCGGCACCGTCGCTGATGTCACGACCGAAGCCGGATCCTTCGTACAGGCCGGCCAGGTGCTCGCGACGATCGATCGCGCGGGTTCACTCTTCGTCACCGCCGAATTCGAGCTGTCGGGCCGCGAGTACTCCCGCGTCGAAGACGGCGCGGCGGTGAAGATCCTGCTGCCGAACCAGGTCACGATCGTCGGAAAGGTGGAGTCGATCGACGTCGAGACGGTGCATGGCAGCGCCCAGACCACGGTGAAGGTGTCGAGCGACGGACTCGTTGACGGCGCTTACAACGGGCTGGTGAAGCGGGGAACCCCGGTGACCGCCTCGCTCGCCTTGCGCGATGACGGCATCCTCTCCGGAGTCAGTGACGGCTTCTTCGCCTTCGTCCAGAAGATCGGACTCTGACCGTCCGGTCGGTTGCGGCGATGATGAGGGGAACCCGCAATTCCGGTACGGTCGGATTCGTCGCGGTGCTGTTGCTGGTGGCGGCGCTAGTGAGTGGCTGCACCTCGCCCGAGCCGTCGTCGAGTTCGTCTGCCGTCGCGACCGGCCCGAACTCGAGCGTCTTCCCGACGAAGAGCATCGCTCCGCTGGTTGCGGCCGTTCCAGAGCGCACGGTCAAGGCTCTGCCAGAGGCGCGCCTCGAGCCCGGACTCCTGCCGCCCACCAACCGCTGGTTCAGCGGGCTGGTGTTCGGTACCCCCTCGATGCCGGTCTTCCCTCTTCCGCTCGGCTTCCAGCTCACCACCGCGGGCTTCTCGTTCGGGCTGCCGACCATCTCGACGCAGCCCGCGGTCATCACGGGCGGATTCGCTCCGATCATCAGCGCGGATGTCGGCGCGGACTCTCAGATAGTCACGGCGTACGACACGGCATCCGTCACGATCTCGCAGCGTGACGGCAGCACGGAACTCGGCCACACCGTGATCGCCGAGGGATCGCCGTTCGTGACTTTCACCGCGGACAAGAGCGTCGAGGTCACCCTCGGTGAACCCTTCACCAAGTCGGCGGGCACCGGCGCCTGGACCACCGAGATCGCGGGCGTCACCTACGGGCTGGTCTCCTCCGGCAGCCTCACTGCCGGCGGCACCTCGCTTCGCCTGGCGGACGGCCAGCACGCCACCTGGTTCGTGCTCTCCACCGGAGGATCGTTGGCCGCCTTCGTGGCGGCGGCACGGCATCCCGTCACCGGCACCAGCCTGAACTGGTCGGCGGGGGGCGCGACCGCGAAGACGAGCATCTCTTATTCGACGGTCGGCGATGCACCGACCATCGTGGCCGCGATGCCGCACCAGGCCGCGAAACTCGCGGCGGGCACCTCCTGTGCTGCGGGCAGCTATCCGAGCATCTACGGCACCCTCCGTGCCTGCACCGTTTCGACCCTCGCCTGGTCGACCCCGTCGATCGACCCGGCCGGTTCGCTCGACCTCTCCCAGCTGAGCGCCTCCCAGAAGGCAAGGCTCGCGGCCCAGGTCACGGCCGACCTCGTGACGACCCGCGACGAACCCGCCGACACCTACTACGGCGGCAAGTGGCTCTACCGGCTGGTCAACCTGCTCCAGATCGCCAAACAGGTGGGGGCGGATGACGCGGCCGCCACCATCATGACGAAACTCGTCGACGCGATCGACGACTGGACGGATCCGAAGGGCTGCGCGACGCGCGATTCGCGGTGCTTCGTGTACGACACAGCGGCCAAGGGGATCGTCGGGCTGCAGCCGTCCTTCGGATCGGACGAGTTCAACGACCACCACTTCCACTACGGCTACTTCTTCTACGCGGCAGGTGTGCTCGCGGCCGGCAACCCGGAGTTAGCCACCCGTTGGGCACCCGTGATCAACCTGCTCGCGGCCGACCTCGCCACGACGGCGAAGAGCAGCTACTTCCCCGTGCAGCGGGTGTTCGATGCTTACGCCGGGCACTCCTGGGCGAGCGGGACCTCACCCTTCGGCGACGGCAACAACCAGGAGTCGAGCTCCGAAGCGGTCTCCGCCTGGAACGGACTCGCCCTCTGGGCGGCGGCGAGTTCGCAGCCCGCCCTCGAGTCCGAAGCCAAATGGATGCTGTCAGCCGAGGCGGCATCCTCGAAGGCCTATTGGACCGACTTCCCGCTCGACGCGAGCGTCTACGCGGGATTCGATCACACCGTCACCTCGCTGGTCTGGGGAGGTAAGCGCGACTACGCTACGTTCTTCAGCGCCGACCCGAGCACCAAACTGGGCATCGTTGTGCTTCCGATGAGTCCGGTGGCGGACTACCTCGGCGGTGACCCGGCGCGCATCAGGGCCAACCTCGCGGACTCCGTGCCGGACGGCTACGACGTGGTCTTCGGGGACTTCCTGTTGATGTACAAGGCACTCGAGGGACCGGCAGCCGCGGCATCCGCCCTCGATGCGACGACCTCACTCAACGAAGACCGGATCGACGACGGCAACAGCCGTTCTTACCTGCTCGCCTGGATCATGGTGCACCTGTAGCGGTGCGTCGAGCCTGTTCGCGGCGAAGAGTCCGCTCGGCCTCGGCCGCCGCTGCTTGAGCGGGCGTCGGCGCGGTGCCTCCGAGCGCACGCGGCTGCCACCACTGTGCGGACCCGTCGACCGGATAGTCGGCCTGCAGGCGGTCGACCATTCCCTGCATCCTCAGCTGCAGGTCGTCGGTCACCGCCCGGGGGTCATCGGTCGCCGCGACGTCGATCGGCGCACCGAATGCGAATGCGATCGGCACGCCGAACCGTTCGCGGAACGGCACCGGATGATTCTTGGTCATCAGGCGCTGGCCGCCCCAGACGGCCACCGGGATGATCGGCACGCCGGCCTCTGCCGCCAGTCGCGCGGCTCCGGTCTTCAACTCGCGAACCTGGAACGAGGCGCTCACGCCCGCTTCGGGGAAGACACCGATCAGCTCGCCGGCCCGGAGGGCTGCGACGGCATCGGTGTACGCGGCGGCCCCCTTCTCCATATCGACCGGGATGTGATGCATGCCGCGAAGCAGCCAGCCCACTCCCGGCTTGTCGAAAGCGCGCTTGGTGGCGAGGAAGCGGATGCGACGACGGTTGTGGTTCCAGGTGGCCCACTCGATGAGTGCGAATTCGAGATAACCGAAGTGGGTCATCGAGAGCACCGCACCGCCGACGTCGGGCACGTTCTCCAGTCCGGACTCGATTCGGCGCAGCCGCCAGAATCGGAACAGTCCGGTGCCGAGGCCGATCGCCGCCCGGTAGATGGGCTCCGGACGTGGGCGGTGGGCAGTGGGCATGTGGCAAGCGTAAGACGCGATGCTGCGTATTCGCGGTGCGGCGGAGCGCATGCACGTGGCGGCATACGATGCCCATCGCGCCCCCGGCGATACCCCCGTTCAGGCGTGCCCTTTTTTGGGGACTGTGCACTTCACCGGGCCTCCGCTTAGCTGAACACATCCAAAACTGGGGGAAGCAGTGACAGATCTTGCAGCGCGCAGAGGGGCCGAATCGAGGCGGCACGGTCGCGCGCAGGATGTCACCACCGATTCGGCGCAGCGCGCCGGTTTCCACTTCCGTGGACTGTTCGGGCGCGGGGGCGCTCCGGATACCACGCCAGGATGGCGGAAGGACGCGCCGACCGAGTTCGAACTCGGCCGCCTGCTGACGTCGCTCGATGAGCGATTCACCGTACTTCGCGCCTTCGACGTCTTCGGTGAGCTCGATGCCGATTTCGTCGTCGTCGGACCGGGTGGGATCTTCCTGCTGACCACCCGTACCAAGAGCAATGCCAAAGTCTGGATCGACGAGGACGTGCTCTGGGTCAACGGCCGGCCGACCAACCAGGTCCGCGACGCGCGCAACGCCGCCGACCGGGCATCCGACCGTCTCAGCTCCATCATGGGCCAGTCCGTTCGAGCGACTCCGGTCATCACGCTCATGGACCCGCTCTCACTCACGTTCGGCGGCGATCCCGCCCACCGTATCGTCACGCTTCCTGCCGATCTGGTGACCCAGTGGCTCTCCGAGTGTTCCCGAACGCTCTCGGATAGTGCTGTCGCCTCCCTCGCAATGGTCGCGGAAGATCGCGGCACGTGGGGATCGCTGCCGGGCGGCTCCGGACTTCTCTCGCGGGTGCGCTGAGTTCACCAGCCCGCCCCTGCCACCCTTTGTGGGGCTGCCCGTTTTGGGGCTGCACAGCCCCCCATCGGCCCGTCTAGCCTCGAGGTATCGGAGCTTGGGGGAGCGATGAACGACACTGGTTCGGGCGCAGTACGGAACATGACCACAGCGGTGCAGGCAGGGCCGTCGAGCCTGGTCTCGCCGGCAGAGGACGAGTCTCCGTTCTCGGGTCCGATCACCACCGGGCCGCTGCATCCCGGCCTTGTCCTCACGAGTCCTTTCGACAGCGAACCCTTCGTCGCGGCCGCCCACACCATGGCGCCTGCGCCTGCTGCTGCGGACCGGGTCGACGACGAACTGGTGGCTGCCGGTCGTGCCGGCACCGGCGAAGACGGCGCCCCTCCCGACCACTCGGCACCAGGACCCGCCTGGTCCATCGAACCGAATCTCCGTGCCCGTGGCCCGGCCTACGCGGTGATGCAGGAATGCCTCTCCCGCCAGGAGGCGGCCACGCCCCGAGGTCGTCTCGGGCGAGCGCTCGGCCGCACCCCGCTGCATCCGGATGCGCGAAGCTGGTACAGCGGCGCGCTCGGCGAGATCGTGGTCGCGAATGCACTCTCCCAGCTCTCCGACGAGTGGACCGTGCTGCACGCCGTACCGGTGGGCTCGGGCCACTCCGACATCGATCATGTGATCCTCGGTCCCGGCGGCATCTACACCATCAACACCAAGAACCATTCGGGCCAGAAGATCTGGATCGGTGGGAGCACGTTCCTCGTCAACGGCTATAAGCAGGAGCACATGCGCGAGTCCGCGCACGAGGCCGACCGGGCATCCCGCCTGCTGAGCACCATCACCGGCCGCCCGGTCATCGTCACTCCGCTGATCGTCGTCGTGAACCCCGCATCGATCACCACCGGGCGCAAGAGACCCCGCGTCACCGTACTGTCGAGCAACACCCTCGGGCGCTGGCTGGTGAGGCGCCCGAGGGTGCTGTCCGATCGTGCGGCCGCCCACTTCTCGATGTTCGCCGAGGAGCGCAGCACCTGGCACACCGAACCGGTGACGGTCGACGACACGACCGACCGTCTCGCACGGTTCGAGCAACTGCGGGTCGAGGTGGATGCCGCCCGCCAGCGCGCGCGCCTATGGCTGCTCGCTCTCGGGGTGTGCGCCATCCTGATCACACCGGTCGCCATCGCGCAGATCGTGCGCCTCGTTATGTCGTTCATGGTCGTTCCGGTCTGACCGGGCACCTCCCCGCGCCACACGCGCCTTTCTGCAACTCCTGCAATCTGCGTCGGGCGCCGAGTTTCCCGCGGTAGCGACGGCTCGCCGCACGGCCGGTCTGCAGATTCTGCAGGAGCTATGCCGTGCCGCCCAGCCGCACGGTGGGGCGAGACCGGCGTACCGTTCACCTCATGACCGAGCAACAGCCCTTCGAGATCGAGCGCGCCTTCGACGACTTCGAGCTGAGGCGCTATCCCGACCATGTGCTCGTGCAGGTCACCGTCGATGGCGACTTCCTGCGGGCGGGCAACCTCGGATTCCGTCCGCTCATCGGCTATATCAGCGGCCGCAACGTGAGTGCCACCCGAATCCCGATGACCGCACCGGTGACGCAGGAACCGCTGGGCGACCACACCCACGTGGTGAGCTTCGTGCTGCCGGAGGGCACCGATCCGGCAACTGTGCCGGTCCCCACCGATGCCACAGTCGCAACAATAGCGGTGCCGGCCGGTCTCGTGGCCGCCCGGGGATTCGGCGGCGGCTGGACGGATGCCCGGTTCGCCGAGAATGGCGAGGTACTGCGGGCATCCGTCGAGCGAGCCGGACTGCGTCCGACTGGCAACGTGTACTACGCCCGCTACGACCCGCCCTGGAAGCCGGGCTTCCTCAAGCACAACGAAGCGCTCGTGCGGGTGGAGGAAGACACGGCGCCCACGCGCTAAGTTCGGGAGTCATGGGGGACAACCGACAGAGGAACATCGCGCTTCTCGTCGCCGGCACGTTCTTCATGGAAAACCTCGACGGCACGATCCTCACCACCGCGGCGCCGAGCATCGGGCGCTCACTCGGCGTGCCGTCCGTTGCAGTCGGCGTCACGATCACCGCCTACCTACTCACCCTCGCCGTGCTCATCCCGCTGAGCGGCTGGATCACTCGGCGCCTCGGATCTCGGCGCGTCTTCCTCGCCGCGATAGCGGTCTTCACGCTCGCCTCGGTGCTCTGTGCCCTCAGCACGAGCCTGCCGGAGCTCACGATCATGCGCGTCCTCCAGGGCGTCGGCGGAGCGATGATGGTGCCGGTGGGCCGCCTGGCGGTGCTGCGGGTAACCGATCGGGCCGATCTCATCCGTGCCATCGCCCTGCTCACCTGGCCGGCTCTTGTCGCCCCGGTGGTCGCCCCTCTGGCCGGTGGCATCATCACCACCTACCTCACCTGGCACTGGATCTTCCTTATCAACGTGCCGCTCGGAATCGTCGCGTTCGTCGCTGCGGTGCGGCTGATTCCCGCAGGAGAGCGCGAGACTCCGCCTCCGTTGGACTGGCTCGGACTCGCCCTCACCTGCACCGGTCTCGGCTCGCTTGTCTACCTCGGCTCCCTGCTCGCCGAGCGCGACCCCGGGGTGCCCGCGACGGTCGGCTGGGCGGTGGCCGGGTTCGGGTTGGTGGGACTCGCGATCGCACACCAGCTGCGCACGCGGCATCCGCTGCTCGACCTGCGGGCGCTGCGCATCGAGACCTTCCGGCTCGCTCACGCGGGCGGATCGCTGTTCCGGCTCACGGTGAATGCGGTGCCGTTTCTGCTGCCACTGCTGTTCCAGGACATCTTCGGCTACTCGCCCCTGCTCTCTGGTGCGCTCGTGCTCTTCGTCTTCGTCGGCAATCTCGCGATCAAGCCGGCGACGACGGGGCTGCTTCGACGATTCGGATTCCGCAAGGTGATCGTGGCCGCAAGCGCAGCCGCCGCCCTGTCGATAGCGCTGATGGCGTTACTCACGAGTGCGACGCCGCTGTGGCTAGTGATCGTGCTGCTCACCGCGAGCGGGGTGGCGCGCTCCACCGGCTTCACCGCCTACAACACCATCGCCTTCGCCGATGTCGAGCGCGTCGAGATGACGGATGCCAACACCCTCGCCTCCACGCTGCAGCAGGTCGCCGCGGGCTTCGGCGTCGCCGTCGGGGCGGTGGCCCTGCGGCTGGGGGACGGCTTTTCGACCGGATCCGGTGCCTTCTCATTCGCCTTCGGGGTGCTCGCCGTGCTCACCGCCCTCGCCACCGTCGAGGCCGTGCTGCTGTCGCGCACGGCGGGGGAGAACATCCGGCCGGCGCGGGGATAGCGGGTCAGCTGTGGTGTCCGCGGCACGGAGCGCTCGTCGACATCAGTGGGCATCGAAAACCGTCGAGATACTGCTGTTGAACGACCCGGATGCGAAAAAACCGATGTTGGGGTGGTCAATCGGATGCCTCGACCGCGTTGCCGTCGAGGTGTGGACTCGATCGCCCGCCATTCGCTGTGCGCCTGCGGGTGCTAAACTTGCAAGGTTGCCGTCGAACGGCCGCGGATAAAGAGAGCTCGCACACTCAGTGACGGGCACCGCGCAACGAGTGAGAGGGGCCATCTATGCCATTAGCACCAGATGCCAAGAAGACGATTATCGATGAGTACGCCACCCATCCTGGTGATACCGGTAGCCCCGAGGTGCAGGTCGCAATGCTGACCGCTCGCATCAAGGATCTCACCGAGCACCTGAAAGAGCACAAGCACGACCACCACTCCCGTCGTGGCCTGCTTCTGCTCGTTGGCCAGCGTCGTCGCCTGCTGGGTTACCTGCAGGACATCGACATCTCGCGCTACCGCACGCTCATCGAGCGTCTCGGACTGCGCCGCTAGTTCGTCTTTTGGTCGAAGAGCCCGCCCTGTTCGCAGGGCGGGCTTTTTGCTGCCCGAAGGCCGGTGCGGACCCCGGGCGCCACAGCGGATGCGTCCGTCGACACGCCGCTCGCCACCATCGACTCGCCGCACTCTGACCGGGATCTCCGCTCTCGGCCGTGCCCGGTGGAGCGAAACCGCACCGAGCGGCAAAACCGACCCCCGCTGTCAGTTAGCTGTGAAGCGGCTAGAAGGAATCATCCGATGCCTTTTTGCGTTTACTACTTGAGTACCCGTACAGAAAGGTTGTCCATGGGAAGAGTGAACGAAGAAGTAGAGGCAGAGAACGGCATCGTTCTCAAGTACCAGCATCACGCGAACGGGCGGGGATTCGTCTCACCCAAGGCTCGTGTGCAGCCGAGCACCTTTGTGGCGGCCACGGCCTACATCGAGGCGGATGCCCGCATCGGCGACAACGGAACGATCGGGTCCGGCAGCTGGATCGACCAGGGGGTCATCCTCGGTGAGCGTGTGTTCATCGGGCAGAACGTCCACATCGGCCGCGACACCGTCGTGGGCAACGATGTGAGACTCGGAAGCCACTCGCGCATCGGCGCGAACGTTCGCATCGCCGGTGGCATGCGTATCGACGCCGACGCCCAGGTGGCGGATGCCTCGGTCATCGGTTCCCCGCGCGACTCCGCCCTGCCGGTCAAGCGCCCGGCCAGCCGGGCCAGCAGCTACGTGTCGGACCGCGCCGCGTAGTCCGAATCCGTGCAAAAGGGGCCGACCCCGGCGGGTCGACCCCTTTTTTGCGCTGGAATCAGCGGGATTTCACCGACTCGCGCTCCGGCCCCTCGACGATCACCGTGATCGCCGCGGTCGTCGGCACGGAGTCCCCGTCGTGGCCGTCGGTTCCGGCCAGCATCGACTCCTGGTAGGGGCGCTCACCTGAAAGGACGGCACGCACCTGGGCGACGTCGACCTGGCGGGTCCAGCGACCGATCAACAGGGTGGCCACGGCGTTACCGGTGAAATTGGTCACCGCACGGGCCTCAGACATGAAGCGGTCGATGCCCACGATTACTCCTACACCGTTCACCAGGTCGGGCCGATAGGTCTGCAGCCCGCCGGCGAGGGTCGCGAGGCCGGCACCGGTGACGCCGGCGGCACCCTTCGAGGCGATGATCATGAAGGCGAGGAGCCCGATCTGCGCGCCGATCTCGAGCGGCTTGCCCATCGCGTTGGCGATGAAGAGGGAGGCCATGGTGAGGTAGATAGCGGTGCCGTCGAGGTTGAAGGAGTAGCCGGTGGGCACGGTGATGCCCACGACCGACTTCGAGACACCGAGGTGCTCCATCTTGGAGATGAGCCGGGGCAGGGCCGCCTCCGATGAAGAGGTTCCCACGATGAGAAGGTACTCCCGGCCGAGGTACTTCATCAGGCTGAAGATGTTCACCCCGGTGACGACCCGGAGCAGCGTGCCGAGGATCACGATGATGAACACGGCACAGGTGATGTAGAAGCCAACGAGCAGTGTCGCGAGACTCAGCAGTGCGCCGGCGCCGGTGTTGCCGACCACGGCGGCGATCGCTCCGAAGGCGCCGAGAGGCGCGAGCCAGAGCACCATGCTCAGGATGCGGAACACCAGCGCCTGCAGTTTCTTCACCGCATCGAGGATTCCCGCGCCCTTCTCGCCGAGCCCCTGCAGAGCGAAGCCCACAAGCAGGGCGACGAGGAGCACCTGCAGGATGCTGCCGGAGGTGAACGACGAGAACAGCGTCGCCGGAATGATGCCGAGGATGAAGTCGGTGCTGCTCACCGGCTCGCCGACGGCCTCATAGGTCGAGGTGGCGATGTTGAGCCCGGTACCGGGGTGCAGCAGGTTGCCCACTACCAGCCCGATCCCGAGCGCGAAGGTCGACATCACGAGGAAGTAGCCGATCGCGAGGCCACCGATCTTGCCGACGGTCGCCGCCTTCGCGATCGAGCCGACGCCGATCACGATGGTGCAGAAGATCACCGGCGCAATCATCATCTTGATCAGCGCGACGAATCCCTTGCCGACGGGGTCCAGGGTCTTGGCGAACTCGGGGGCGGCGAGGCCGACGATCGCGCCGGCAGCCACCGCCACGATCACGGCGATGTAGAGGTAGTGGTTGCGGTCGATGCGGCGAAGCATCCCGCGCTTTGCAGTGCTCGGCGTCTCTGCCATGGGGAATCCTGTCTCTCGGAACGTCTTTGTGCCCGACCCCTGATGAGGTGTGCCAGCAGCCTGACCGATCGCGCGCCCGTGCCCTACTTGTGGTCATATTGATCACGGCAGGGTCCACTACGGCAGCGGAGCAGGAGGCGAACGGCATGGCGCGAGCCGAGGGACGATGGAGCATCGCGAGCCGGGTGTTCGCCGTGCAACTCGTCGCCGTCATCGTGCTGAGCGGATGCCTCACCCTCGCCCTCTGGATCGTGTCGCGCCAGTCCGCCGACGACACCGCCGCGCGCCTCAGCCTGGGCATCTCGACGACTCTCGCGCACGATCCCTTCGTGGTCGAAGGGGTGCAGGCCCCGGACCCCACGGCGGCGCTCGAGCCCTACGCACTCGGAATCGTGAAAAACGCCGGGGTCGATTTCGTGACGATCATGGATACCGACGGCATCCGTTACACGCACCCCGACCGCTCGCAGATCGGCGGCCGGTTCCTCGGCACCATCGACGAGGCCCTCAAGGGCAAGAGCCTCACCGAGACCTATACCGGCACGCTCGGGCCGTCGGTGCGGGCCGTGGTGCCCGTGATGCAGGACGGCCGGGTGATCGCGATCGTCTCGGCGGGCGTCACCGTCGAGCGGGTGCTCGCCTCTCTCGCGCCGCGCATCCCCCTGGTGATCGGAGCCGCGGTGGTGCTGGTCGCGCTCGGCACAGCGGGGGCGATCGTCGCGCGGCGTTCCCTGAGCCGCGTGACCGGCTCACTTCGGCCGGCCGAGCTCTCGCGCATGGTCGGGTACTACGAGTCCGTGCTGCACTCGGTGCGGGAGGGACTCATTCTCACCGATGACCGGGGTCGCGTAGTGCTCTACAACGACGAGGCGGCCGACCTGCTCGGACTCGAACCGGCGGCGGGCGACCGGCCCCCCTCCACTGTGGCGCAACTGGGACTGCCCGCGTCGATTGCCGCCCTCATCGAGAGCCGGGCGCGCATCGTGGAGGAGTCGCACCTCGCAGGGGACCGCGTGCTGCTCGTCAACCAGGAACCCGCCAGCCCCACCGGCGTCCGTCGCGGGTCGGGTCTAGGCAGCCTCACGACCCTCCGCGATCTCACCGAGGTGCAACGGCTGTCGGGTGAGCTCGAATCCGTGCGCACCCTGAGTGACGCCCTGCGCTCGCAGACTCATGAGTACGCCAACCGCCTGCACACCGTGGTGTCTCTGCTCGAGCTCGGGCGCACGCGCGAGGCGATCGAGCTGATCGCCCAGGAGACCGAGACCAGCCAGTCGCTCGCGGATGACCTCGTCGGTGCCTCCTCGGAACCGGCGCTCGCCGCGCTGCTGCTCGGCAAGGTGGCACAGGCCGGCGAGCGCGGAGTGCAGCTGCGTCTCGGTGTGGAGGACGAGCTCGGGGCCTCCGCTCTCCCCACCTCGGAGCTCGTCTCGGTGGTGGGCAACCTCGTCGACAACGCGATCGATGCCGCTGCCGTCGGCGCCTCGCCTGCCGTGGTGACCCTGCGCCTCGCCTCCGATCGCAGCGCCGGCGTCGCGGTGCTCACGGTGTCCGACAGCGGGGGCGGTATCGATCCGTCCGACACCCGGCACATCTTCGAGCGCGGCTTCTCGACCAAACCCGCGGATGCCACGGGCCGCGGCTTCGGCCTGGCAGTGGTGCGCGACATCCTGGCGCGGCGCGGGGGAGTCGTCGAAGTGGACTCCTCGGGTGCGGATGGCACGCGATTCGTCGCCCGCTGGCCGCTCGCGGACGGGGATCCGTCGTGATCCGCACCCTGGTGGTCGAAGACGATGCGCTCACCGCCGAGGCGCACGCCGACTACCTCGATCGCCTCGACGGCTTCGAGCTTGCCGGAATCGCGCGCACCGCGGCGGCGGCACAGGCGGCGATCGGCGCCTCGGTCACCGGTACGCCCATCGACCTCGTGCTGCTCGACATGAACCTCCCCGACGGCCATGGTCTCGAGCTCGCCCGGCGTATCCGATCCTCCGGGATCGCCGTCGACATCATCGCGATCACCGCCGTGCGCGAGACCGATGTGGTGCGCACGGCCATCTCCGCCGGGGTCGTGCACTACCTGATCAAGCCGTTCTCCTTCGCCGTCTTCCGCGACCGGCTCGAGGCCTACCTCGACTACCGGCACCGGCTCGAGTCCTCCGGCACCGCGACGACCCAGGCGGACATCGATGGGATGCTCGCCTCCCTGCGGCCATCGACGCCCACGACCTTGCCAAAGGGGCTCTCGACGCCGACTCTCGCGGTGGTCGTCGCCTACCTCCGGGCCGCCCCGGCACCGGTGTCCGCCGTCGAGGCCGCGCAGGCGCTCGACCTCTCCCGGGTCACCGCTCGTCGCTACCTCGAGCATCTCGCCGACGATGCCCGGGCCCGTCGCACGCCGCGCTACGGCACACCGGGCCGACCCGAATTCGAGTATCACTGGGTGGTCTGACACTGCGCTCACGTGCCTACTACTGGGTGTCCGCCGCCGCGCGGCCGAACGCTAGCCTGAACCGGGGCATCCGCGCCGCAGGATGCAGTTCTAGGGGGATCATGAAGAAGACCAGCTTCGGCGAGAAGTTCCGGTACCGGTTCGATAACGTGATGTCACGCGGCACGATCGCCCTCATCGGCCTCCTCGCCCTCGCCACCTTCGTCTTCATCGCCGTGATCGCCGCAGTGGTCTCGCTCTTCCACCTCGGCCCGACGGGCGATGCCAACATCGGATTCGCCGAAGCGATGTGGGGCAGCCTGATGCGCACGCTCGACAGCGGCACCATGGGCGGCGATGTCGGCGTCGGCTTCCGCATCGCCATGCTCATCGTCACCATCGGTGGTGTCATCGTGGTGGCCAGCCTCATCGGCGTCATTTCCAGCGCCTTCGATGCCAAAGTCGAGTCCCTCCGCAAAGGGCGCTCCAAGGTGCTCGAGAGCGATCACACCCTGATCCTCGGCTGGAGCACCAAGGTGTTCCCGATCGTGAGCGAGATCTGCATCGCCAACGAGTCCCGCGGCCGCTCGGTCATCGTGGTGCTCGCCGACCGCGACAAGGTCGAGATGGAAGACGAGATCCGCGCCCTCGTCCCGAAGACCGGAAAGACCCGGGTGATCGTGCGCAGCGGCGACCCGATGAACCTCACCGACCTCGAGCTCGCGAACCCGCACGGGGCCCGCAGTATCGTCATCCTCGCGCCGGAGGAGAGCAGCGATCCCGACTCCGTCGTGATCAAGACCGCCCTCGCACTCACGAACAATCCCCGTCGTAAGGCCCAGAAGTATCACATCGTCGGGGAGATCCAGGATCCCGGCAACCTCGAGGCCGCCACCCTGGTCGGCCGCGATGAGGCGCACTGGGTCCTCGCGAGCGACCTGATCAGCCGCGTGACCGTGCAGACCTCCCGCCAGAGTGGGCTCAGCGTTGTCTACACCGAGCTCCTCGATTTCGACGGCGACGAGATCTACTTCACCGAGCAGCCGGATCTGGTCGGCCGCACCTATTTCGACGCCCAGCTCGCTTTCGCCGAGTCCTCGGTGATGGGCCTGGTCAAGGGTGGAGCGGTGTACATCAACCCCGCCGCCGACACCGTGTACGAGTCCGGTGACCAGCTGATCGTGATCGCCGAAGACGACAGCACGATCGCGCTTGCGACTCCCGGCGCTCCGGATGACACGGCAATCGGCTCGTCGACCCCCGTTGCCGCGCTCCCGGAGCGTACCCTCGTGCTCGGCTACAACGCCGGTCTCCACGCAATGCTCGCCGAGTTGAGCAACTACGTCGCCGCCGGTTCGAGTGTGACCGTCGTGGCGGAGATCGACCCGCCGGAGTTCGCGACGTTCGACAACATGTCCGTCGAATTCCGCCGGGGAGACAGCACGAGCCGGGCGGTGCTCGAGGCGATCCCGGTCGTGGACTTCACCCACATCATCGTGCTGGCCTACAAGGACATCCTCGATCCCCAGCGCTCGGACGCGAAGACGCTCATCACCCTTCTGCACCTGCGCGACATGGCGGATCGCAGTCAGGTCGACCTCAGCGTCGTCAGCGAGATGCTCGATGACCGCAATCGCGAGCTCGCCGAGGTCACCCGCGCAGACGACTTCATCGTCAGCGACAAACTCATCAGCCTGATGCTCTCCCAGGTCTCCGAGAACCAGCAGCTGACCCAGGTGTTCAGCACGCTGTTCTCGAGCGAGGGAAGCGAGATCTACCTGCGTCCCGCCGACCTCTACATCAAGGCAGGGGAGAGCGTGGACTTCTACACCGTGCTCGAAGCGGCCCGTCGCCGCGGCGAGACCGCCATCGGCTACCGGATCGCGGAGCACTCCCGCTCGAGCGAGCACTTCTACGGGGTATCGGTCAACCCGAAGAAGGCGCAGAAGAACAGCTTCGTCGCGGGTGACAAGATCATCGTTCTCGCCGAAAACTGACGGGTCGGGCCCGGTCTCTCGCGCAATCCGACCGTCGGCCCAGTCGGTAGCATTCACGCATGGCTTTCTGGAATCGCGCGCCCATCGACACCTCGCTGCCCAAGGACGACCGCGGCAGCGGCTCGTTCGACGACTACAAGTACAGCCTGCTGCCCAACAATGCGCGCACGACACTGAGGCTCGCGAACAGCACGCCGCACCAGGAGGAGCTCCAGCGCATCGTCGACAGCGGAGAGGCCGAGCTCGAGACCGCGATCGCGCGGCGCAGCATCGAGGAAGAACGCACGGATGCCCCGATGGAGATCCGCCTGTTCTCCGGGTCCCGAGTCACCGGGGTGGTCGGCACGATCCCGCGCGGACTCGAGCCGGTGATCGACGAAGCCCTCAGCCGGTTGGAGAGCAATGGCAAGAAGACCCGGATCCCGGCTTCGGTCGCGAAGACCAGGAGTGGATGGCGCGTCGACTTGCTCGTCGGCCAAACCCGTTAGTTCAGACCCGGTAGTTCAGATCCGGTAGGCCACCGCACGGAACGAAGGCCGGATCAGGTCCCACCCCGTCCGGCCTTCGATATCCCCCTGCCACACAGAATCGCGACTAGCAGAAATGATCCCCCGATGATTTCTGTGCCTTCTGTCCTCTGTACTACCAACGATTCGTCACCCTCGTATTTTTGGATTGCCCCGGTGCCAGAATGAGCCATGGCGATCTCTTCGAGACGCGTTCGAGCATCGACGCTCCGCCGTGCCGGCGCGCCCGGCGCTGTCCTCCGTGGGTTCTCGATACTGGTCGCCATCGCTCTTCTTGCCGGATGTTCGTCGATCGACCCCGCGGCCGGACTAACGTCGGCGGAACGAGCGACGATCAGATCCGAGATCCAGGCCGCCCACTGGAGGGCCGTGACCACTCGTTTTCCGGATGCCCGCCGACCGGGCGTCATCGTGGTCCGCACCGTTCATGACGGCGACTGGCAGGCACTGATCATCGCCTGCCTGCGGTCCGAGGGTTTCACAGTCTTCGTCGACGGTCGCTATTTCCAATTCGGAACGACCCCGGACCGCAGCCCGGAGGACTTCGCCATCGTCACCTATCAGTGCCTTTCGCGATATCCCACCGCCGACGAGGTCATGCACTACCTCGACCGCGACCGTCTCTATGCGCTCTACCGGTATTACGCCAGCACGGTCAGGCCCTGCCTACTGGTCGCCGGAGCTGACTCCGCGCGCCCGCCGACGCGCTTCGCCTTCGTGTTGAGTGCGCTGTCCCGGAACAGCTGGAATCCCTACCGCCTGGCCTGGGACAGCGCGATGCCCGCTGCCCGGCTCGCGTTCCTGGAGCAGCTCTGCCCGCCGATTCCCGGGTGGCTCGATCTCGCTCAATGACGCCTCCTCCGCTGTCTTCCCGTTCCCGCTCGGCGAGCATTCGACCAATCACCAGAATCCACTGGCACACTCTGGCCATGGTCCGACTCCGGGGAGTGGCTGCCGCCGCCGCGCTGCTGATTGCGGCCCTGTTGCTCGCCGGCTGCGCCCCGACGATACCCGCGGCAGAAGCCAGCCCCCTCAGCGCACTGCAGCGGGCGATCATCCGCAACTCGATCCTCGATTCGAAATGGGCGCAGGTCGCGTCGGAGTACCCAGAGGCGATCCGGCCGGCGGTCACCATGTCGCCGACGGTGGCAGATCACGATTGGCCGTCCGCCATGGTCGAGTGCCTGAAATCGGCGGGGATCGTGGCCTACATCGTGAACGGCGAGCCGGTCTACGGCAGCGCCGGGCAGACTCCACTCGAGGTGGCGGTGCGGTACTACGCCTGTGAGGCGGGGCATCCATCCGAGTCGCAGGTGGCTTCGCACCTCAGCCGTGCGCAGGCTGCCGCGCTCTATGACTATTACCTGCTCGTAGTTCGACCGTGCCTCTTGACCGCCGGGGCGCCGACTCCCGCCTCCCCGGACCGCGCCGCGGCCGAAGGACTCGCGGGCCTGGCCGGCTGGAACCCGTATCAGGTCATCTGGACCAGCAGCATGCCGGCCACGACCCAGGCGTATCTCGAACAGCGTTGCCCCCCGACCCCGGCGTGGCTCGACTTGGAGCCCTGAGGATGCCCGGGCGGAGGGCACTCTCGGCGGTCGCGATCGCCGCGAGCATGCTCATGCTCGCCGGTTGCGCCGGGGCCTCGGACCTCGATCCCCTCGGGCCGGAGCGGCGCGCGCAGATCCGCCAGGCAATCCTCGACGCCCACTGGGCGGGTGTCGTGCGGGACTACCCGGATGGCTTGCGACCGACGGTCCCGACCGTGCGGCCGGTCACCGACCACGACCAGCCCGCCGTGTTCTTCGCCTGTATGCGGGCGAGCGGGGTGCCGGCATCGCCCACGGACAACGGCTTCCGCTACAACTCGAGCCTGGGCCAGTCCCTGCTCGAGTTCGAGGCTGTGCGCTACGTCTGCGAGGCGAGTTCCCCGAGCGAGTCGGAGGTCGTCTCCTACCTCAGTGGCACCTCCCGAGCCGCGCTGTTCGACTACCAGACCAAGGTCGTGCGGCCCTGCCTGCTCTCGGCCGGTGCGAAGTCGCCGGCCCCGCCCGATGGCGGACCGTCCTACTACCTGTCCGCGGCCCTTGCCGCGTGGAATCCGTACATGGACATTCTCGCCGCCAAACCGCGGTCGAGTGCCGTGTCTTACCTCGAGCAGCGGTGCCCTCCCATCCCCGCGTGGCTCGACCTCTCGACTGAGGGAATATCCGGCGCCTCCCCACGTTGATGTCTATGCAAACGCATACAACGAATGAGGGAATCATGCAGTTCGGAATCTTCACCGTCGGAGACGTGACGACGGACCCCACCACCGGAAAAACGCCGTCGGAGCACCAACGGATCGCCGACATCCTCACCATCGCCAAGAAGGTGGAGGAGGTCGGCCTCGAGGTGTTCGCGCTCGGCGAGCACCACAACCCGCCCTTCATCCCGTCGAGCCCCACCACGATGCTCGGCTACATCGCCGCCACGACCGAGAAGCTCATCCTCTCGACGGCGACGACGCTCATCACCACCAACGACCCGGTGAAGATCGCCGAGGACTACGCCATGCTCCAGCATGTGGCCGAGGGTCGCGTCGATCTCATGATGGGTCGTGGCAACACCGGTCCCGTATACCCCTGGTTCGGCAAGGACATCCGCCAGGGCATCCCGCTCGCTGTCGAGAACTACGCGCTGTTGCGCCGCCTCTGGACCGAGGATGTCGTGGACTGGCAGGGCGAGTTCCGCACTCCTCTCCAGGGCTTCACCTCCACCCCGCGCCCGCTCGACGGCGTGCCGCCGTTCGTCTGGCACGGCAGCATCCGCTCTCCCGAGATCGCGGAGCAAGCCGCCTTCTACGGTGACGGATTCTTCGCGAACAACATCTTCTGGCCGAAGGAGCACTATATGCAGCTCATCGGCTACTACCGGGCGCGATTCGAACACTACGGGCACGGCAGCGCCGACCAGGCGATCGTCGGGCTCGGCGGTCAGGCATTCATGGCGAAGAAGTCGCAGGATGCGGTGCGTCGCTTCCGCCCGTACTTCGACAGCGCGCCGGTGTACGGACACGGCCCCAGTCTCGAGGAATTCACCGAGCAGACCCCTCTCACGGTGGGGAGCCCGCAACAGGTGATCGACCGGTATGCCGGCATGCGGGAGCACTTCGGCGACTATCAGCGCCAGCTGTTCCTCATGGATCACGCCGGGCTGCCGCTCTCCACGGTGCTCGAGCAGATCGAGATCCTCGGCACCGAAGTGGTGCCGGTGCTGCGCCGCGAATTCGCGACCGATCGCCCGGCACACGTGCCGGACGGCCCGACCCACGCCGCTCGGGTCGCCAGCCGCAACGAGGCTGAGGCCCAGGTCCTCGCGGAGGTGACGAAGTGAGCGCCCGACGCATCACCGTCGTCTCGGCGGGTATCGGGCAACCGTCGTCCACCCGTCTTCTTGCCGACAGACTCGCCGCCGCCACGGTTCGCCGCCTCGCGGACGAGGGCATCGACACAACGGTGGACGTCGTCGAGCTTCGTGATGTCGCCCACGACATCACGAACAACCTGCTCGCCGGATTCGCCAGTCCCGCTCTCGAGACCGCGATCGCCGCGGTCACGGGCGCAGACGGTGTCATCGCGGTGACGCCCGTCTACACGACGAGTTACAGCGGCCTGTTCAAGTCGTTCATCGACATCCTCAACCCTCAGGCACTGTCGGAGATGCCGGTCCTGCTCGGCGCGACCGGGGGCACGGAGCGGCACTCGCTCGCCCTCGACTACGCCATGCGGCCGCTGTTCGCGTACCTGCACGCCGTCACGGTGCCGACGGCGGTCTACGCGGCATCCGCGGACTGGGGAGCGGGGGAGGATGCCTCGGTCGCGAGCCTCCCGCAGCGCATCGAGCGCGCGGCGGGGGAGTTCGCTGTGCTGGTGCGCGCCTCGGACCGTTCGAGCCGCATCGTCGATCCCTTCGAGCTGCCCGCCGGATTCGATCCGAGCGGCTCCGGCTCACGTGGGCTGAGCACCGTCGGGGCATTCGGGGCAGAGTAGTGACGAAAACATCGAGGACGCATGCGGCGTGTCCGACGCGGTGTGTGACAGTTGGTGTCGCTGTAGAGTGCCTTAGTGACTGAAGATCATGATCAAGCCGACAGTGCCAGGGCGGATGACCCGGACGCAGGTTCAGCGTTCGGGCTCGCCCGGCTGTCCTTCGATCTCGCGTCGTATGTTCCGGTGGACCCGGGTCCGCGGCCATCGGGGATCACGAAGGTCGACGCCGTCCCGCCCCGCCCTCGCGTAATCAAAGGCACCAGCTTCAAAGCACGAGAGCCGGCTATCGATTCGCCTGAGTTTGCTGCTCTTCTCTCGGGCCCACTGCCGGTGAGGGCTCGCAAGCGCAAGTCGCGCCGCGCCTTGGTCGTTACTTCTGGAGTAGTCCTGCTGTGTCTTGTCGCCGGAGGAGTGGCATTCGCCTCGACCGGACCCGGAAGCGCGCCACGGCTCGGGACTCGGCCAGTGTCCGAAGACGGCCCGACTTCATCGCCGTCCCCGTCGACCGCAAGTACCGTTCCACCGGAGCAGTCACCAGCGGTCGTCCCCGCACCGGGCAACGACGCTTCTGAGGAGGCGGCAGCGACGGCTGCGGCTAAGAAGGCGGCAGCGGCCGCCGCGGCCAGAAAAGCGGCGGCACAGGCTGCGGCAGCCCGGGCGACGACCAAGCCGGTCGCAACGTCAACCCCGGCACCGTCCAAGAGCGCTTCGCCTGTTCCGAGCGCCAGCGCAGTGCCTTCGCCAGGACCCACCGTCATTCGGCCACCGTCCCCGTCCCCGTCCCCGTCACCGTCTCCGTCCGCGGTCCCGACCAGCTCTCCGGATCCGATTCCGGCGCCCTAATCGCGAATCGACCGCTCCCAGCGGTCGGTGCGAGAATTCCGGACATGCACAGGATGTCGGCATCCGCCCGGGCCATCATCGTCGCTGTGTGCTGCGCGCTCGCCCTCCTCCTCACGTCGTGCTCCTCCGTAGCGGTGGTGCCTCTCACGGCATCGGAGCGTGTCCAGCGGCTGGAGCAGGGATTCGACCGCTATTGGCAGACCATCGCGGATCGGTATCCGGATGCCGTGCGCCCTTCCGTCTCGATAGTGCAGATCCAGCAGGCCGGCAACCTCGCCGCGTTGCTCCGCGCCTGCCTCCGGCGCGAAGGGGCGACGGGCGTGTCCGTTTCGTCCGACGGCACGATCGGCGTCGATCGGTCGGCGACGGTCTCCACCCCGGCGCAGCTCGAGAGCCAGGACATCGCCCTCTACACCTGCTCTGTCGAGTACCCGAGGCGTGACCTCTACGACTCCTTCCTCAGCGACTCCCAACTCGGTGCCCTCTGGGACTACTACGTCGGCTTCCTTCAGCCGTGCCTCACGCTGTCCGGGCACGAGGTGTCCGCGCCCCCGACCCGCGCCAAGTTCATCGCGGGCTATTACAGCGAGACGCGCTGGAATCCGTACCGCGGCATCTCCTATTCCCCGCCCCGCCCGGGTGACCGCGACATCCTGAAGCGCTGCCCGTCCAATCCGCCCTGGATGAGTCGATGAGCGGAGCACCCTCCAACGCTCAGGATGACCGGGCATGATGAAACCATGTTCCGCCGGCATCCCTTCCTTAGCCTCGCGACCCTGGTGTACCTCGCGGTCGTGGGCTGGATCACGCTCGGTCCGCAGCCCATCAACACCGGAAACGGGTACTGGCTTTGGAGAGCGCTGCGTTTCTTCTCCACCCACGAGACCACCCGTTGGCTCACCTATGACCGGGTGGAATTCCTGGCCAATGTCGCGATGTTCGTGCCGATCGGCATCTTCTTCGTGCTGTTGTTCGGTCGTCGACTGTGGTTCGTGAGCGTGATCAGCGGAGTGCTGCTCACGGTCGCGATCGAGGTCGCGCAGCGGTTCATCCCCGGGCGAGTCTCCGACGTGCGGGATCTCGTGGCCAACAGTCTCGGAACCGTTGTCGGAGTGCTCGTCGCCCTCGTGCTGACGCAGGCGAAGGCTCGGCGGCTGCGCACACAGCGCGCCTGATCGGCGGCACTCCGCCGGCACTGCGTCCGCTATTTGCCAGGCCCGTTGCGCACGAGGTCGAGTGCGTACTTCTCCCACCACACCCCGGCTTTCGGTCCACCGTTGCAGCTGCCGTCGCTGTCACCCGGATGCTTCACCCACAGCAGAGCGTCCAGGCTCGTCGTGCCGGCGCTCACGTGGGGCGGCTGGCCGAGAGCCGCACCCGAGGGGTTGCACCAGGTACCCTTCCAGCCGTTGCCGTTGCGCGAGACATCCACGACGAAATGCTTTCCACCGACCAGCGTCGCAAGTTTCTCCCCGTACTCGCGCTCCTGGTCGACGCGGTAGAAGTTCGAGACGTTGGTGAAGAAACCCCGGGTGTCCGCCACGCCCGCGGCGTCGAGGAGGCCCGCCATCGTCTCGGCCTTCACCCAGTGGGAATTGCCGCCGTCGAGGTAGACCGTCAGGCCCGCGTTCACGAGGTCATGCACCGCGCCGCGGATCACCGCCGGGCGGGAGTGCACCTCGGCCGCACACTTCTTCTCGGTGAGCATTGCCAGCGAGTCCGGTTCCACGAGCACTACCGCGTCCGATCCGCGAAGGGCGGTGGCGATGGCTCGATTCCAGGTGCCGTAGCGCGCGGCGGAGAGGCCTCCCGCCGAGAGTCCACCACAGTCGCGGTTCGGAATCGCGTAGGTCACGAAGACCAGGGTGCGGGAGGCGGCTTTGGCCTCGGCGACGTACCGGGCGAGCAACGGACCGAGCTGCGCTGCGGTGTACTGGTCGCCGAGCCAGACCGCGGTGGGCTGCGAGCTGATCTTCGCGATCGCCGCGGCATCCGCATCCCCCGCCGCCTTCAGCCGCGTCGCCGCCGTGCTCGCGTGATTGTGCGGGTCGACGTAGAGCCCACCGGAGAAGACCTCGTCGCTGGAGAGCGAACTCCGGGCGTCCCGGATGCCCGGGTCGGCGGAGGTGACCGACGGGGAGGGGAGCGGGGGAGCGGTGGGGGCACACCCGGCCAATGCGAGCATCAGTATGGCGCTCACCAGAAGACCGCTGGCGCGTCGCCCCGAGGTGTGCACCGGAGTCGCCCCTGTGCGTCGTTCGCGATTGTCTCGCACGAATATGGCCCCCGCCCTGTCGTTCCTCTAGTTTCGCACGCCGCGCCGGGGGCGGGTCGTAGCCTAGGTGTGAACAGGGGTGACTGGTAAGGTATACGAGGTTGTCTGGATAGGTCTGTCGCATGCGGCGGTCGCCCGGCAACTACCGGAGCAGGCTGGCACGAAGCTGGTCAGTAGTGGTGAACTCCTGAGTCGCACGAGATTCAGTGCTTTTCTACTGTTGACCAGAGCTCTTGTGTTGTGACAACACCATCGCCAAAGCGCCGCAATCATGTTGCGCGCCCCTTTCTGCCAAGACTCCTGCTCCTTGACGAGTCGCGACCCACACGGGGTCACGACGTAAAACAAAGGAGATAACCCCCCTATGGAGGGTCCAGAAATCAAATTCGCCGAAACCGTTCTCGATAACGGCAAGTTCGGCACGCGCACGGTCCGTTTCGAGACCGGTCGCCTCGCGCAGCAGGCACAGGGTGCCGTCGCTGCGTACCTCGATGAAGAAACAATGATCCTGTCCGCCACCTCGGCGGGCAAGCACCCCCGTGACGGCTTCGACTTCTTCCCCCTCACGGTGGATGTCGAAGAGCGTTCCTACGCCGCCGGCAAGATCCCCGGCTCGTTCTTCCGCCGTGAAGGACGCCCGTCCACCGAGGCCATCCTCGTCTGCCGCCTGATCGACCGCCCGCTGCGCCCGACCTTCGTCGAAGGCCTGCGCAACGAGGTGCAGATCGTCATCACCGTGCTCGCGATCGCGCCGGACGAGTTCTATGACGCGCTGGCGATCAACGCGGCATCCGCCTCGACGCAGATCTCGGGCCTGCCGTTCTACGGCCCGGTTGGTGGCATCCGTCTCGCCTTGATCGGTGACCAGTGGGTCGCCTTCCCGAAGTACAGCCAGCTGGAAGAGGCCGTCTTCGACCTCACCGTCGCCGGCCGTCTCACCACGGACAACGACGGTAACGAAGACGTCGCGATCATGATGGTCGAAGCCGAAGCGACCGAAGGCAGCTGGGACCTCATCAAGGGTGGGGCCACGAAGCCCGACGAGTCCGTCGTCGCCCAGGGTCTCGAGGCATCCAAGCCGTTCCTCAAGCAGCTCATCAAGGCGCAGCTCGAGCTGGCCGCACAGGCTGCGAAGCCGATCGCGGACTACCCGGTCTTCCCGCCCTACGACCAGGCCACCTACGACGCCGTCGCCGGATTCACCTACGACGAGCTCAAGGGCATCTACCAGATCGCCGACAAGGTCGAGCGCCAGAACGCGGATGACGCCCTCAAGGACCGCGCCAAGGGTCACGTCGACGGCCTCATCGAGTCCGGCAACCTTCCCGAGTCCGCTCGCGGTCAGGTCGGAGCCGCCTACAAGTCGGTCACCAAGAAGATCGTCCGCGGGCGCATCCTCACCGACGGCGTACGCATCGACGGTCGTGGTCTCTCGGACATCCGTGCCCTCGACGCCGAAGTGCAGGTCATCCCGCGCGTTCACGGTTCCGCGATCTTCCAGCGCGGAGAGACCCAGATCCTGGGTGTCACCACGCTGAACATGCTCAAGATGGAGCAGCAGATCGACTCCCTCGCCCCGGTGAAGAAGAAGCGTTACCTGCACCACTACAACTTCCCGCCCTACTCGACCGGTGAGACCGGCCGTGTCGGGTCGCCGAAGCGTCGCGAGATCGGGCACGGCTTCCTCGCCGAGCGCGCCCTCGTACCGGTGCTGCCGCCCCGCGAAGAGTTCCCCTACGCGATCCGCCAGGTCTCTGAGGCGCTGTCGTCCAACGGGTCCACTTCCATGGGTTCCGTCTGCGCCTCGACCCTGTCGCTGCTGAACGCCGGAGTGCCGCTGCGCGCCCCGGTCGCCGGCATTGCGATGGGCCTCGTCTCCGACGAGGTCGACGGCCAGACCCGCTACGCGGCCCTCACCGACATCCTCGGTGCGGAAGACGCGCTCGGTGACATGGACTTCAAGGTCGCCGGCACCAGCGAGTTCATCACCGCGATCCAGCTCGACACCAAGCTCGCCGGACTCCCGTCCTCGGTGCTCGATGGCGCGCTCAAGCAGGCCAAGGAGGCTCGCACCGCGATCCTCGCTGTCTTGAACGCAGCGATCGATGCTCCGGACGAGATGGCCCCGACCGCGCCTCGCGTGATCTCGGTGCAGATCCCGATCGACAAGATCGGCGAGCTGATCGGCCCGAAGGGCAAGACGATCAACCAGATCCAGGATGACACTGGAGCGGACATCTCGATCGAGGATGACGGCACCGTGTACATCGGCGCCGTCGACGGTCCGTCGGCAGAAGCGGCTCGCGCGGCGGTCAACGCCATCGCGAACCCGCTGAACCCCGAGGTCGGCGAGCGGTTCCTCGGAACCGTCGTCAAGATCGCAACCTTCGGTGCGTTCGTCTCGCTCACCCCTGGTAAGGACGGACTGCTGCACATCAGCGAGGTCCGCAAGCTCGCCGGTGGAAAGCGCGTCGAGAACGTCGAGGACGTGCTCGCTGTCGGCCAGAAGATCCAGGTGGAGATCACCAAGATCGATGACCGCGGAAAGCTCTCGCTTGCCCCGGTCGAGGCCGACGAAGCCGATGCCGCCGACACCCAGGGCAGCGATGCCGGAGCTGAGAACGTCGACACCTCTTCCGAGGGCGGCTCGACCGAGGTCTAGCCTTTCCGGTCGAGTAGGTCGCTCCAGCGACCGAGACCGATCCAGACACGAAAAGCCCGCCCCCACGATCGCGGGGGCGGGCTTTTCGTGCGATCGCCTGTATGAGAGGCGGCGGGCCAAACCTGCCGCTAGTCCGCCGGCGTCTCCGTCGTCCCCATGATCTGCGCGCGGCCGATGATGTGCCCGCGAAGCATGAAGCCGAGCACGGCCGGGGTCGCACCGGCGGGGATGTCGAGACTCTCGACATCCAGAGCGCTCACGGTGAAGAAGTAGCGGTGCGATCCGTGGCCGGGCGGGGGAGCCGCGCCGGTGAACTCCTCTGCGCCGAGCTCGTTCGCCATCGTGACGGCCTCAGGGGGCAGCGCCTCGCCGGCGCCTAGTCCGGTGGTCGTGGCCGGGATGTCGCGCACCGCCCAGTGCCAGAACCCGCTGCCGGTCGGTGCATCGGGGTCGTACACCGTGAGAGTGAAGCTCTTCGTGCCCTCCGGGGCTCCGCTCCAGCGAAGACCGGGCGCGCGGTTGCCTCCATCGGCCCGTACCCACCCGGGCAGAGGCTCGCCGTCTGAGAAATCGGGGCTTTCCAGGGTGAAGGCGGGAACCTCGGGAAGTCGCCAGTTGGGATGGTTGGTCATCTCGTCGTCCTTTCAATTGGCGAAGGGCCGCCCGCCGACTCTGACGGCGGCTGCGGCCCTTCTGTCGCCCGATTAGAGTCCTGGCGCGACTGTGTCGGCACCATCGCACGCTGTGGACGGTGGTCCCTCAGGAGTGATTGCTCCTGCACGCTTCGAATGTAGACAGCGCACCTCTGTGCCACCAGTGGGGGCGCCGACAATCAGGTGACCATCGAGCGAATTCACAGTCTCGCGCACACGGTCTCGAGCAGATAACAATTCGGGCGGCGCGGGCCGGATTTAACACGAGCGACCTCGATTTGTCATTATCGGCCTCTATTGTCGAAAACACGGGGGCGTCGTTCGAATCCCGTTCGATGCTTCCCACGTCGAACCGAGACGAACACACAGCGAGAGAGAGTTTTGGGGATGGTCATGGCGCAGGTAGTGCCGCCGAAGCCCGTCGTCACCGCGACCGGGCCAGTGCCTTCGGTCGAGCTTCCGACACTCGAGGTCTCCCTTCCGATCCGTCGGCCCCTCGGACAGTCCGCCCTGCGCGTCTTCCCGCTGGCGATAGGGGGCAACGTCTTCGGCTGGACTGCGGATGGCGGCGCGACCAACGACATCCTCGACACCTATTTCGAGCACGGCGGCAACTTCATCGACACCGCGGACTCCTACGCTGCGGGCCGAAGCGAGATCATGATCGGCAACTGGATGCGCGACCGCCGGCTACGGGCCGGCATCGTCGTCGCCACCAAGGTCGGTAAGAGCGCCGACAACCCGGGAGTCACGGCCAAGGCGATCAGCCGGTCGGTGAACGCGTCGCTCGAGCGGCTCAAGACCGACTACATCGACCTGCTCTACCTGCACATCGACGATCCCAACGTGCCGTTCGAAGAGACCCTCCTCGCCGTAGACGACCTCATCAGGGCGGGAAAGGTTCGTCACTTCGGCGCCTCCGACCACTCGAGCAACCGACTCGTCGAAGCGCGGGTCATCGCCGCTCAACTCGGGGTCGCTCCGATGCTCGCCGTGCAGAACCACTACAACCTGATGCACCGAAGCGGCTATGAGGGAGACCTGGCGAGGGTCGCGTCCCAGCAGCGACTCGCTGTCATGCCGCGATTCGCCCTCGCGAGCGGATTCCTCACCGGCAAATACCGCACCAAGGCCGATCTGGGCCGGAATAATCGCGGCACCGAGCTGGCCAACCACCTCTCCAAGCGCGGGCAACGGGTGCTCGCGATGCTCGATCAGGTGGCGCGGGAACAGCAAGCTAGCGTCGCCACGATCGCCCTCGCGTGGTTGCTGTCGAAGCCGGGAATCGTCGCGCCGGTCGCCAGCGCGAGCCGGCCGGATCAGGTGAAAGAGCTCGTCGCCGCGGCGAAGATCCAGCTCGGTCGACACCAGGTGGCAGAGCTCGATCGCGTCTCCGCCCCGTAGGTGCTCCCGGCTGCCGGTTACTTCGTGATGCTGTCCAGCACGCGGCCGACCACGCGAACGTAGGCCGTCGTTGCGGCGATCGGGTCTCCCGCGTAACCGCCGGTCATCACGCCGTCACGGGCAAGCATGAGTTCGTCGCCACCGTCACCGGGTAGCGGGTGGCCGAGCTCCTTCAGCAGGTCGCTGAGAGTCTCGACGTACCACTCGCGGTGATCGGAGACGATCTGCCGCACGGCATGCCGGGAGTCGGTGAATTCTGTCGCGGCGTTGATGAACGCGCAGCCGCGGAAACCGGGGGAGACGACATCCGCCACCGTCTGATCGATCAGCGCCTGAAGGGCGATCTTCGGTTCGCTCGTGTCTCGGATCACCGCGTCGACCGACTCCCTGGCCAGGCTGTGGCGCTGGGAGATGTACTCCACGATGAGGCGGTCCTTCGATCCGTAGTGCTTGTAGAAGGTGGCCTTCGTGACTCCGGATTCGCTGATCAGACGATCGATTCCGACGGAGCGGATTCCCTCGTCGTAGAAGAGTCGATTGGCCGTCTCGAGAATGCGGCGCTTTGCCGGGGCCACCGAGGTGTGGTGGCTGCCGGCAGCCCACGGGGCACGCTGGCCGATCGGATGGGTATCAACAATCGGCACAGCGTGGCTCCCTTGGGCTAGTCGGCTAGGTGTCCTCGAAGCCGTTCGGCAGCTAACCGGACTTTGGGGGGATTGTCCGGTGTTGTTGCCCCGCAAATTTCGGGTTTGCGGTATTACAGTGATCAGTTCGGTCACTCCGCTCGGGAGCAGAGGTTCGAGCAACCTTCGGGTGGTTGGCTCGACGTGAAAACAGTAACACGGGATTGAGGACAGACAGCTCTGTTTGTCCTCTTTCTTCTCCGCGTTCTATCCCCCAGTACGGGGGGCACCCCCACTTGCAGCTCGTTGACGCTCCCGTGACGTAGGCTCGGTCCAATGAACGGTGCAGTCCCGCTTCCCCTCGACCTCGCTGAACTCAGCATCACTTCCTCGGGAGACTCCCTCGTACGGCGCAGCGTATTGCCGAGTGGCATCCGCATCCTCAGCGAACAGGTGCCTGGCGCCCGCAGCGCAACGGTGGGCTACTGGGTGGCCGTCGGCTCAAGAGACGAGCTGCCCGAGACCTTCGGCAGCACGCATTTCCTCGAGCACCTGCTCTTCAAGGGCACCGCGACCCGCACAGCCCTCGACATCGCGGTGAGCTTCGACGCCGTCGGGGGTGAGCACAACGCCATGACGGCGAAGGAATACACCTGCTATTACGCGAAGGTGCAGGATCGCGATCTCCCCATGGCCGTCGATGTGCTCTCGGACATGGTCACCTCGTCCCTCATCGACGCCGAGGAGTTCGAGACCGAGCGCGATGTCATCCTCGAAGAGCTGGCGATGGCCGACGACGATCCCTCGGATGTCACGAGCGAGCGATTCTTCGAGGCGGTGTTGGGCGACCATCCGCTCGGACGGCCCATTGGGGGTAGCCCGGAGACCATCCGCGCCGCCACCCGCGATTCGGTAGTGACCCACTATCGGGACAACTACCGCGCCCGCGACCTCGTCATCACGGTGGCCGGCGCGGTCGATCACGACCAGCTCGTCGCGGGAGTCCAGCGCGCATTGACTGCCGCCGGCTGGGACCTCGCGTCCGAGTCGAGCCCCGTCCAGCGCCGGGATGCCACGCTCGGGGTGATTCAGCGGGGCACCCCTCTCGTGGTCGTTCAGCGGCCCATCGAGCAGGCGAATATCCTCATGGGCGTCTCGGGCATCCCCGCCTCCGACGATCGCCGCTCGACGATGGCCGTCCTCAACTCGATTCTGGGCGGCGGCATGTCATCCCGGCTCTTCCAGGAGATCCGCGAGAAGCGCGGCCTCGCCTACTCGGTGTACTCCTTCTCCCCGAGCTATTCGGACGCCGGCCTTTTCGGCCTGTATGCGGGGTGTTCCCCGGCAAAGGCGGGCCAGGTCGCCGAGCTGCTGCTCGGCGAGTTCCGCCGCCTCGGCACCGGTGGCGTCACCGACGATGAGATGCGTCGTTCTGTCGGCCAGCTGAGCGGGGCATCCGCTCTCGCCCTCGAGGACTCCGACACTCGGATGTCACGGCTCGGGCGATCCGAGATCACCCTCGGCGAATACGCCGACCTCGATGAGGCGCTTCGCCGTCTCGCCCTGGTGACTCCCGACGACGTGCGTGATCTCGCCGCGGAGCTCGCGTCCCGGCCGCTGTCCATCGCGGCTGTCGGCACCGTCGAGGCCTCGGTCTTCGACGGTCTCGTGGATCAGCCCGTCTCCGCCTGACCCTCACTCTCCACCCCGACCTACCGGCAAGAGGAACAACGATGTCCCACTTCATCTATCTCGTGCGCCATGGCGAGCAGCAGGATGCCGAACACGGCATGCCTGACGGACCGCTTTCCGGGCGCGGCACCCGTCAGGCGAAACTCGTCGCGGACCGGCTGAGCGGGGTGCCATTCACCGGCGCCTGGCATTCGCCCCTCCAGCGCGCGGAAGAGACAGCCAACATCATGACGGCGAGCATGCCGAGCCTCGACTCCCAGCCCTCGGCACTGCTCTTCGACTGCATCCCGTCCGGCCCGACTCCCGATATGCCGCACGCGTTCGAGCCGTTCTTCGGATCCATCACCCGCGACCAGATCGAGGCGGGCCAGGCCCAGATGGCGGATGCCGTGAGCGAGTGGCTCACGCCGGCACGGGGAGACCGCCACGACCTGCTCATCACCCACAACTTCGTGATCGCCTGGTTCGTCCGCGAAGTGTTCGATGCTCCGTCCTGGCGTTGGATGGGCCTCAACCAGGCGAACTGCGGGCTCACCATCATCCGGGTGCGATCTGCGAAGCCGCATGTGCTCATCACCCACAACGACCTCGGGCATCTCCCGGCCGAGCTGCGCACCGGACTGCCGGAAGGCCAGCCCTTCTGACGCCGTTCAGAGCGCCTTGCGATACCAGTTCGTTGCGTTCGGATTGTCGTTGTAGGCGGGGATGTCACTGAACCCGCTGGAGAGGTAGAGGCCACTGGCCGCTTCGAGACTCGCGTTCGTGTCGAGCACGAGCTCGGACGCACCGAATGCCCGCGCCCGCGCCTCAAGCTCGGCGAGTATGGCGCGACCAAGACCGCGGCCACGCGCGACCGGGCGCAGGTAGAGGTGCTTCACCTCGAAGCGCGCGCCGTCGGATCCGAGCCGTCGGACTCCGCCGCATCCGAGAGCTGATCCCTGCTCGTCCAACGCGACGAGGAATACGCCCCGGGGAGCCACGAAGTCTTCGGGTGTCGGGAAGGTCGTTCGATAGATGCCCTGCTGCGCGGGGAATCCGGCGGCACGGTCATCGAAGTACTCGGTGAGTAACGCGTGGGCGGTCGGGTCGTCGACCCGGGATTCCCTCCAGCGCAGCATCCGACCAGCTTAGGCGGGCCGGCTTGGTAGATTTGGGGCATGACAACAACCGTCGCCGTCGTCGGCGCGACCGGGCGCATGGGGTTGCTCATCTCCCGCCTGATCGACGAGTCCCACGATTTCGAGCTCGTGGCCAGCCTCGATTCGCGCGCGCCCCTCGACGCCATGCTGTCGGCCGATGTGGTGGTGGATGTCACGGTGCCGGCCGTCAGCCAGGGCATCGTCGACTTCGCGGTAGGCCACGGCAAGAGCGTGCTCGTCGGCACGAGCGGCTGGTCGGCCACCCGCATCACCTCTCTGACCAACCGCCTGGTCGCCGAGGGCACCGGCGCCGGCGTGATCATCATCCCCAACTTCTCCGTCGGCTCGGTGCTCGCCACCTCCTTCGCCGCGATGGCGGCCCGGTTCTACGACTCGATCGAGATCATCGAGGCGCACCACGCCACCAAGGTCGATTCGCCGTCGGGCACCGCGGTGCGAACCGCCGAACTGATCGGCAATGCGCGGGCCACCCTCGGTCCCGTGATCGCGCCCCATGCCGACCAGCGTGCGCGCGGCCAGCAGGTGTCGAGCGTTCCGATCCACTCGCTGCGAATGCAGGGCATCGTCGCAAAGCAGGACGTGATCTTCGGCGGAACGGGCGAGACACTCACCCTCAGCCACGAGACTCTCGACCCGAGTGCGTATGAGGCGGGGATCATGCTCGCCCTCCGCGCCCTCACTTCGACCAGCGGTGTGGTGGTGGGGCTCGATCGCCTGATCAAGCTTGGACCGGCCGATCCGGAGCCGCCCACCGGCATCCCCGGCGACCTCGAATGACGGGCGACGTCCCGTGAAGGGCCGTATTGCGGCGATTCTGATGTCCGCACTCTTGGTGCTCTATCTCGTGCTCGTATTCCAGCTCGCCCTCCGCCTGATCGCTGTCGACAACGGCATCTCGAAGACCCTCGGGATCGCCCTCCTCGTTCTGCCGCTACTCGGGGCGTGGGCGCTCGTCGCGGAGATCCTCTTCGGCATCCGCACCCAGCGCCTCGTGCGGGAGCTGGATGCCGCGGGCGAACTGCCCGTCGAATCGCTGCCGAGGCGCACCAGCGGTCGACCGGAACGGGCCGCAGCGGACGCGGAGTTCCCGCGGTACAAGGCCGAGGTCGAAGCGGATCCCGGCAGCTGGAAAGCATGGTTCCGGCTCGGGCTGTCCTATGACGCGAGCGGGGACCGCAGCCGTGCCCGCCGTTCGCTGCGGCGCGCGATCGCTCTCGAGCGCGCGGCCCGCTGACCTTTCGGACTCTTCAGGGAAGGAAGGCGTCGATCGCCTGCTCGACGGTCACGTCACGGAAGGCGAACCCGTCGGCGATCAGCTTCGACGGCAGGATCTGTTGGCTGCTGAGCAGAAGTGCGGGGCCGGCATCCTGCAGGGCGAGGTCGATCGCCCAAGACGGCGCGACGAAGGGATACCAGCGATGCATCCGCTTCGCGACGTGGCGGGTGATGCGGTCGGACGTCGCCGGCGTCGGCCCGACGAGGTTTACGGGGCCCGTGAGCTTCGAGGTGAGCAGGTGACGGATTGCAGCCGCCTCGTCGTAGAGGCTGATCCACGGCCAGATGTCGCCTCCGGTGCCGAGGCGGGTGCCTAGTCCGAGCCGGGTGAGGGCCATCACAGGCACGAGGGATCCGCCCTTGCCGATCACGACCCCGGTGCGAAAAGTCACGAGTCGCGTCTTCGCCGGTCGCAGTTGCGCGGCCTGTTCCCAGGCTTCGACGACATCGCCGAGGAATCCTGGTCCGCGCTTCGAGTCCTCGGTGAGGCGCTCGCCCGGGCGGTCGCCGTAGATTCCGACCGCTGACCCGCTGAGGAAGACCTTCGGCGGAGTCGTCGCTCGCGCCATCGCCTCGACGAGGGTGCGCGTGGCCTGCACCCGCGAGTCGAGGATCTGTTTCTTGTAGCCGGGAGTCCACGGCAGTCGGCCGATCGACGCGCCCGAGAGATTGATCACGGCGTCGACGTCGTCCATCACGCTCGAGTCGAGCATGTGAGCGCTCGGCGCCCAGTTGATCTCGTTCGGCCCCTTCGGCTGGCGACGCACGAGAGACAGTACCTCGTGCCCGTCCTCCTCAAGCTGGCGGGTGAGCTCACGCCCG
This sequence comes from Lacisediminihabitans sp. FW035, assembly GCF_054880895.1. NCBI lineage: Bacteria > Bacillati > Actinomycetota > Actinomycetes > Micrococcales > Microbacteriaceae > Lacisediminihabitans > Lacisediminihabitans sp. FW035. The sequence continues at coordinate 2,331,928 of NZ_CM142187.1, read as the reverse complement.
ATGAATCCGCTTGCGCCGGAAATGAGGACTCTCATCGGCTTTCTCACCGGCGGACGAGGAGCCCTCCGCCGGGGAGCGGGAGCGGGGGCCGCGGGAAGGTCTGTGGCTGGCACGTCTTTAGAGGGCACTATGCGAGGTTAGCTTCGAGCGTGATCGGGATGCCCGCCAACGCGCGCGAAACCGGGCAAGTCTCCTTGGCTTCGACGGCGATCCGCTCGAAATCCTGCTCGCTGATGCCCGCGACTTTCGCGCTGACCAGCAGGTGGCTTCCGGTGATGCCCTCGGCCGGATCGAAGGTGACGGCGGCGGTGACCTGGAGACTCTGCGGGGGAGTTCCGAAGCCGGCGAGGGCGTTTGCGAAGGCCATCGAGTAGCAGGCGGAGTGGGCTGCTCCGAGCAGCTCTTCCGGGTTGGTTTTGCCAGCCTCGCCCTGGGAACGCGCCGCCCAGCTCACCGGGAACTCCGCTGCAGCGGAGGAGTCCAGTGTCGTGGTGCCCGCGCCGCTCCCCAGGTCGCCATTCCAGAGGGTCGTCGCTTCGCTGGTCACTGACATGGCACCAGACTACGCGCGGGTGTCGACCTTCACGCGGATCAGCCCGGCCCTCGCCAGCAGCAGGTAGATCTGGCATCCGAAGCAGTAGTCGAAGGCCGAGTTCAGGAACGCCGCGATGAAGGCCGCCGCGGCGAAGATCACCAAGCCGAAGGGCACACCGGAGAGGTGGAGCACGACTCCGATCAGGGTCACGACCAGGCCGACGCCCTGCGAGAACGTCGGCGGTTTCGCGTCTTCCAGGTGGGTCGGTGCACCGAGGCGAGGGCGCACGAGCGTGCGGTACAGCCAGCCGTACGGGTGGCGAGACACCCCGGCGAAGGCGCCCCACGCGAAGAGCGCGGTGATGACCGCGAAGAGGACGAAGGCGGGTTGGCCGGCGCGGCCACCGGCCGTCGCCGCGGGAACGGCGGACGTGCCGAGGGCGAGGCCGATGACGACGAGCAGGAGCACGGCAGTGATACCAGCGCTGAAGCGCGGTCCGCGGGGGTCGATGCCCGTGGTGCCTGGCTTCGCAACCAGGGCCCGCTTCGATGCGGGAAGTGGTTTCGTGGTGCTCATGACACCCTTTCGATCGGGAGTTTTCGCTCAGGCGGCTTCGAGGATCCGGCCGAGTTCGGCGCGCACGTCCGCAATGCGGGGTGCACCACCGATCCGGGCGCGAACCGCTCCGCTCGCATCGAGGATGAAGGTGGTCGGGGACTGGAGCAGGTTGAAGCGGTCGGCGAGATCCGGGCGCGTGGTTACATCGACATCCACATGGGTGATGCCGGGCAGCTCTGCCGCCAGCGCTCCGAGCAGTGAGGTGGTGGCGCGACACGGCGAGCAGAACTCGGTGGAGAACTGCAGCAGCGTTGCTCCCGAGCCCGCCACGGCATCCGCGGAGAGCTCTGACACGCGGATGCGCTCATCGCTCTGAGCGACTCCGCGGACGCGTCCGGTGGTCGAGCGCCACACCAGTCCGACCACGGTCGAACCCGCAACGAGGCCGACAAGGACGGCGGCGATTCCGAGTGGATTCATGGTGCGTTCCACGCTATCCGCGCGGCCAGTGCGGTGGTGCAGTGTGACGCGGCGTTACTCCGGGGTGGTCTTCTGCAGGATCGTGGTTCTACAGGACAGTGCCGCCAGGGACCGGTATCCCGCCGGAAGCATTCACGTTGTTCAGGACGAAGTCATGCAGAACCCCGGCCACAGTCGCGAGATCAGGTGACCAGGCGACCGTGTGATGGTCGCGCAGGTGCACGGTTCGATGCAGGTTCATGGGTCGCAGTGTGCTCGAGTCACTCCTTGCGTTCTGCAGGACATCGTCCTGAGAATCGTGAGTCTCCGGGGCCCGGTGTGCCGATTTGGGGGCCGGAAGCCAAGCGAGCCAACAGCCCACCAGCCCACCAGCCGATCAGACACAAGGGCGGAAGACCAACCGCACTGTGACTCGACTCCTCCACAGCCTCACCTTCGCCTCCGCTATCAACGGAGTCGACATCCGAGAGGATGCGGGCCCCGCACATCGCCACGATTGGGTCATGAGCAGCGTGGAGCTACGGATCAGGGAACTGGGAGGCATCGCCACCACAGGCGAGCTCAGCGCACGAGGCTACGACCCGCGACACCTGCTTGTGCTCGCGGAGTTCGGGCGCATCGTGCGGATCCGAAAGGGGTGGTACGCCAACAACGATGTCGACGAGACTGTGATCCTTGCCCGGCGGGTCGGCGGGGTGCTCGCGTGCATGAGCGCGCTGGCACATTATGGCTGGTGCGAACCCGAGCAGGGCGTGCTCCATGTGAGTGTTCAGCGTTCCGCTTCACGACTCAGACCTCCCCACGACCTCCGCCGCCCACGAGCGGATGCGAGGTCGACACGAGTCATCGTCCACTGGAGTCGTCGTCCTCCTACCGGTGATCGGCAGGCCGTCTCCCTCGGCGAAGCCATCGCGCAGGCCCACAGCTGCACCCGTGAGCGCGATACCCTGTAACACGTGTCCACGTCTCACAATCCCTTCGGCCAGGTGCTCGTCGCGCTGGTGACCCCTTTCACCGCCGACGGCGAGGTCGACTGGGCCGGCGTGGAGAAGCACATCGACGACGTGATCAACGCCGGGGCGGATGGCATCGTCGTCACGGGTACGACGGGGGAGACATCCACCCTCACCGACCCGGAGAAGCTCAAGCTCGTCGAGGTGGGTAAGTCTGTCGCGGCAGGCCGCGCGAAGATCATCACCGGGGGCGGCTCTAATGAGACCGCCCACGCGATCGAGCTCTACAAGCACAGCGAGAAGGCCGGCGCCGACGCCGTCATGATCGTCACTCCCTACTACAACAAGCCGACGCAGGCGGGCGTGCTCACCCACTTCCGCATGATCGCGGATGCCACCGACCTCCCGGTGATCCTGTACGACATCCCCGGGCGCACCGGCATCCCGATCCGCTACGAGACGATTCTGCGGGCGGCGAAACACCCGAACATCAAAGCGATCAAGGATGCGAAAGGCGACTTCAGCGAGGTCAGCCGCGTTCTCAACCAGACCGACCTTCTCTACTTCTCCGGCGATGACGCCAACGTGCTTCCCCACCTCGCGATCGGAGCGACCGGGCTCATCGGTGTGACGGCCAACATCGCCGCCGCGCCGTACCGTGTGATCGTCGATGCCGTCAACGCGGGCGACCTCGCTGCCGCCACCGCCGCGCACCGCCAGCTCGAGCCTCTGGTGCGCGCGGTGATGACGCATGTGCCCGGCACAGTCGCCGCGAAGTACATCCTGCACGGCCTCGGTCGCATCGACAGCCCTCGCGTGCGGCTGCCCCTCGTCGGGCCGGAGGACTTCGAGGCAGCGCAGATCGAGGACGAGATCGCTCTCGTCGGTGAGATCCCCGGTGTCGACCTTTCCAACTTCCGCCCCGACCGCAACGCGGCCGCGGGTGGCGCGCTGCCCAAAGTCGCCGGGACCACGCGCTAGCAGCTTCAACTAGGGGGTGAAAGACCCCGAAGATCATCGAACACTTTGGACCCCATGAACTCACCGGTATACGAACCACGTCCCCTCGCGCCCGCCACCCTGCGCGTCATCCCGATCGGCGGTCTGGGCGAGATCGGCCGCAACATGACCTCGTACGAGATCGACGGCAAGATCCTCATCGTCGACTGCGGCGTGCTCTTCCCCGAGGAGAACCAGCCCGGAGTCGACCTGATCCTGCCGGACTTCAGTCCGATCCGCGATCGACTCGATGACGTGCTCGGCGTGGTGCTCACGCACGGCCACGAAGACCACATCGGAGCGGTGCCCTACCTGCTCAAGCTGCGCCAGGACATCCCGCTGATCGGCTCCACGCTCACGCTCGCGCTTATCGAGGCGAAGCTCAAGGAACACCGGATCACGCCATACACCCTCACCGTGGCCGAGGGGCAGAGCGAGAAGATCGGTCCTTTCGACCTTGAATTCATCGCGGTGAATCACTCGATCCCGGATGCCCTGGCCGTCGCGATCAAGACTGTCGCCGGAGTCGTGCTCCACACCGGTGACTTCAAGATGGACCAGCTTCCCCTCGACGACCGCATCACCGACCTGCGCGCCTTCGCCCGCCTTGGTGAGATCGGTGTCGACCTCTTCCTCCCCGATTCCACCAACGCGGATGTGCCGGGCTTCACCGCCCCGGAGCGCGACATCGGGCCCGTGCTCGAGTCCGTCATCTCGAAGGCGCCCCGTCGCGTGATCGTGGCCAGCTTCTCCAGCCACGTCCATCGCGTGCAGCAGGTGCTGGATGCCGCCCACGCCAACGGCCGCCGCGTCGCGTTCATGGGGCGGTCGATGGTGCGCAACATGACGATCGCCGCCGATCTCGGCTACCTCAAGGTGCCGGCCGGCGTGCTCATCGACGCCAAGAAGGCCGCCGACCTGCCCGATAACAAGATCGTCTACATGTCCACCGGGTCGCAGGGCGAGCCGATGGCGGTGCTCGCCCGCATGGCCAACCTCGAACATCAGATCGAGGTGGGCAAGGGCGACACGATCATCCTCGCCTCGAGCCTCATCCCCGGCAACGAGAACGCCGTCTACCGCGTGATCAACGGTCTGACCAAGCTCGGCGCGAATGTGGTGCACAAGGGCAATGCAAAGGTGCACGTCTCCGGGCATGCGTCCGCGGGTGAGCTGCTCTACGTCTACAACATCCTCAAGCCGAAGAACGTGCTGCCTGTGCACGGCGAATACCGCCACCTGGTCTCCAACCAGCAGCTGGCGATCGCCACCGGCATTCCCGAGGCGAACACGATCATCGGTGAGGACGGCATCGTCATCGACCTCAAGGACGGCGTGGCGACGGTCGTCGGGCAGCTGGACCTCGGTTTCGTGTACGTCGACGGCTCTTCGGTGGGCGAGATCACGGATGCCGACCTCAAAGACCGCCGCATCCTGGCCGAAGAGGGCTTCGTCTCGATCTTCGTGGCGATCGATGCCCAGACCGGCCGGGTCATCGTCGGGCCAGAGATCCAGGCGCGAGGTTTCGCCGAGGATGAAGCCGTCTTCGACGCCGTGAAGCCGCTCATCGTCAAGGCGCTCTCCGACGCCGCCGCGAACGGCACGCGCGACACCCACGCCTTCAGCCAGGTGATCCGCCGCACGGTGGGTCGTTGGGTGAACTCGTCGCACCGTCGCCGTCCGATGATCGTGCCCGTGGTGATCGAGGCCTGACGCCCTGCCGGTTGCCGGTCGAGTAGCGAGCGCCAGCGAGCGTGTCGAGACCAGCTACGGGTCTCGACACGGCCGCGGGCGGCCTACTCGACCAGCACACCATTGCCGGTCGAGTAGCGAGCGCCAGCGAGCGTGTCGAGACCTCATCCTCAAGAGTGATCTTTGCTCACCCCGTTCCCACTAGGGTGAGGGTGAAACGGTCGGTCGAACACTGGGGTTGCTGTGGGAATTGCGCGCAAATGGGTCTTCCCGATCATTCGGATCATCATCTTCCTCGCCATCGCGGCGGCCCTCGTGAAGATGGCGTTCTTCTCCGGGGCGATCACCGCGACGGATCCCACAGTGCCGACCGCGCAGATCGAAGAGCCGATCGCCACGGTCGAGATCGGCACGATCACCAATGACGTCACCCTGCCGGCGACTGTGTCGGCGGATGCCGCAGTGCCAGTGAAGGCGACGCTGGCCGGCGAGGTGAAGAAGGTGCTCGTCGCGCCGGGTCAGGCCGTCGTCGCCGCGACCCCGTTGCTCACCATCCGCTCCGAAGTTCCGTCCGCCGACGGCACGTCAGTGGCGATCAAGACCGTGACCATCACGGCAGGGTCGGTCGGCATCCTCTCCTCGTTTCCCGTCATCGTCGGCCAGGTCGTCGCCGTCGGAGACGTGGTCGGGCAGGTGGCGCCACCTACCTTCAGCGTGAGCGGATCGCTGTCTCCCGAGCAGCAGTACCGCCTGCTCAACCGTCCGACGGAGGCCACCGTGGCGATCACGGGTGGCCCCGCCCCCTTCACCTGTACCGGTCTCACCATCACGTCAGCCCTCGCCGGAGCGTCGGCCGACTCCTCATCGACGAGCGATGCCGGATCGGGGGGATCCTCGTCGTCGGGCACGACCATCCGGTGTGCCGTACCCGCCGGAGTCACCGTCTTCAGCGGCCTCGCCGCAAAACTCACCATCTCGGGAGGGGTGGCGAAAGACGTGCTGGTGGTGCCGATCACGGCCGTCGAAGGCAGCGCCCAGACCGGCGTGGTCTACACCCAGAAAGCGGATGGCTCGACCGAGAAGCATCCGGTCACGATCGGATTGACCGACGGCACGAACGTAGAGATCACCGGCGGGCTCGCCAAGGGCGACCTCATCCTGCAGTTCGTTCCCGGTGCCACGGCGAAACCGGACTGCGCCAATCCCCGCTTCGCCGGCACGCCGGAGTGCCAGGGAGTGGGCGGGTGAGCCTCCTGCGGCTCGATGCAGTGACGCGTTCGGTGCAGCTTCCGGATGACGAGACGCTCGAGATCCTCAAGGGCGTCACTCTCGAGGTGGCGGTCGGCGATCACGTGTCGATCGTGGGGCGAAGCGGATCGGGTAAGTCGACCCTCCTCAACCTGCTCGGCCTTCTCGACACTCCGACCTCGGGCAGCATCTGGTTCGATGATCGGCTCACGAGCGAGCTGTCGGGTAATGCGCGCGACCGGGCTCGTGGGGCCGACATCGGCTTCATCTTCCAACAGTTCAACCTCCTTGGTGGCCGCACGGCACTCGAGAACGTGATGACGCCGATGCTCTACGCGAGCGGAAGGCAGTTCTGGCGCCGACGCCAGTTCGCGACCGAGATGCTCGAGAGAGTCGGCCTCGGCAGCCGTCTGAACTCGATGCCGGAGAAGCTCTCTGGCGGGGAGCAGCAGCGCGTGGCGATTGCCCGGGCGTTGATCCGGCGTCCGAGACTGATCCTCGCCGACGAACCGACCGGAGCCCTCGACATCGAGACCGGAGCGAGCATCATGGGTCTCCTGGACGAGGTCGCCGAAGTCTCCGGCGCCGCCCTGATCACCATCACCCACGACGTGAATGTCGCGGCACTCGCGCGACGGCACTATCGACTCGATCGCGGAGTGCTGTCGCCGATCGACGTGGCGAGGGTTCTCTCGCTCTCGGTGCCCGAGGTCGCACTGTGAGCGGGTCGAACCGCCAGTCGCCCTTTGCCGCGCTGGTCGGATCGTTCTCCGAGGCGTGGGCGGAGGTGCGGATCCATCGCACCCGGGTGCTCCTCAGCCTCATCGGGGTCGCGGTCGCCGTCGCCGCGATCACGTCGGTCGCCGGTCTCGGCGCCATCGTGGAACAGTCGGTGCAGGAGTCGAACGAGCGCGGTGGCGGACGCCCGGCGACGATCGGCATCTCGGCCTATTCCCAGAGCGGTGCCTCCTTCGACTCGACCACCTTCGAGACGGCACTGGACTCGGCGATCGATCGCTACAAGATCCGCTATCACACCAGCATCCTGTACGGGCAGTTGTCCGTCCAGTTCGTCGGGGGAGCAGGTATCGTCGACACGACCGCGATCGACCCCGACTACGGGGTCATGCATCGCGTGGAGGTGAGCGAGGGCAGCTGGTTCGCCGACAGCGACCTCGACCGGCTGGCTCCCGCAATAGTGGTGAACCCGGCGTTCTGGAAGCAGATGGGCTCACCCGACCTGCGCACCCATCCCACGGTGCGCATCCTCGGCTCCCACCCGATCACCGCCGTGATCATCGGTGTGCGCGCCGTGCAAGACGGTGACTCCCCGAACATGATGATGCTGACGGATGCCTTCCGCGCCGCCGCCGATCCCGCGAGCTATTCGGGACAGTCACAATTCGAGGCCTGGGTGCCGCCCTCGCTGTCGAAGAAGGTGTCCTCCCGCCTCACGGCGGAACTCTCGGCCACGGTCCCCTCCGGGGTGAGCACGCAGGTCAATCGCCAGGACTACGCCGCCTATGGCGACGATCCGCTCGCGTCGCTGCGGATCGCAGTCGGGGCAGTAGCCGGACTCGTGCTGTTCCTCGGTGCACTCGGCCTCGTGAACATCTCTCTCGTGACTGTGCGCCAGAGAATCCGCGAAATCGGCATCCGTCGAAGTTTCGGCGCGACGGCCGGGCGGGTGTTCTTCGCCGTGATGATGGAGAGCGTGGTGGCGACCGCCGCCGCAGGTGTGGTCGGCGTGGGAGTGGCTGTAGCGATCGTCGAGAACCCGTGGGTGCAGGAGAAGCTGTCACAGGGTGTCACCGACCTCCCCTCGTTCCCGGTGGAAGCCGCGCTGTTCGGTCTGGCTTCGGCCACGGTGGTCGGGGCCCTCGCCGGCCTGCTGCCCGCGATCGCGGCCGTGCGCTTCAAAGTGATCGACGCCATCCGCTACTGACCGCACGTTGGTCGAGTAGCGAGCGCCAGCGAGCGTGTCGAGACCCGGCTTTCGCGACCCCGGCCTTACCTTGGAACCATGGCTACGAGCACCAGGTCGACCCCGCGCGCGCGAACCACTCCGCGCGCGACGACTCGCCCGACGGGCAAGGGCACCACGCGCAAACTGCCGGTGATGAAGGCCGCCCCGACAGACCAGCCCGGGCTCCTCTCCTCGGCCTGGCTCGGACTCGCCCATGCGGTGGGCGGCGCCGCCCGGGTTCTCGGCCGGGAGACCCTCGCCAAGGACGAACGCCGTGACGGTGTGCCGCTTTTCGTGTTCCTGCTCGCGGTGGCCGGCGCGGTCGTCGAGTGGTTCAATCCCTCGGACCCGATCGCGATCGCCCTCGATTCCTACACCTTCGGTGGACTCTTCGGTCGGGTGGCTTTCGCGCTTCCGGTGATCATGCTCCTCTTCGCGGTCTGGCTGTTCCGGCATCCGTCGTCGGTGCACGACAACGGCCGCATCGGAATCGGTCTCGCGGTACTGCTCACCTCGATCAGCGCCCTCTGTCACATCTCGGGTGGCGCACCACAGCCCTCCGGGGGGATCGAGCCGCTTGCGCGAGCCGGCGGCGTTGTCGGGTGGGTGCTCGCCGGCCCGCTCCTCGCGGTGGGCACGGCGTGGCTCGCGGTGCCGCTGGTCTCTCTTCTCCTGCTGCTCTCGCTCTTCATCATCACCAAGACCCCGCCGAACCGCACTGGTGCGCGACTCCGGGAGCTCTACAGCTACCTGTTCGGCGCGCAGGTCGCGGAGCCCACCCCCACCAAGGTGCTCCAAAAGGGCCTCACGGCGGACACCGGGGACTTCGGATCGCTCGGCGACCTCGACCTCGACGGTGAGGACTCCGGATCCCTTCCGTGGTGGCGCCGAAACAAGAAACGAGAAGACGACCCGGCGTTCGACAGCCCGGTCGTCTCGAAGGACGGCAGCGCAAAGGACCAGGCCACCGAGGTGATCGACCGCACCCGTCGTGACGAGGAATTCGGCACAGAGCTGCTCGACGAGCTTGTCGAAGCCGAGGCCGCTGTCAAGCGGTTCACCGGCGAGGTTGCCCCGGTCACAGGCATCCGCGACGACGGTCCGCTGGTGGCTGACCTGCTTCCCGGATTCGCGGCGACGGCGTCGGCGAAGGGCGATCTCGGCGAGTTCGCGGCCCCGCGGCCCAGCGCCCCGACCGCTCCCTACCGCCTTCCCGCGGCATCCAGCCTCGTGCCCGGCACGCCGCCGAAGTCACGCTCCGAAGCGAACGACGTGATCGTGGCCTCGATCACCGAAGTGCTCAAGCAGTTCCAGGTGGATGCCCGCGTCACCGGTTTCAGCCGCGGGCCGACGGTCACCCGCTATGAGATCGAGCTCGGCCCGGGGGTCAAGGTGGAGCGGGTCACGGCCCTCACCAAGAACCTTTCCTACGCGGTCGCGAGCAATGAGGTGCGCATCCTCTCGCCGATTCCGGGCAAGAGCGCGATCGGGGTAGAGATCCCGAACGCCGACCGGGAGATCGTGTCGCTCGGCGACGTCCTGCGCTCCAAGGCGAGTACCTCGAGCGTGCATCCCATGACGATTGGGCTCGGAAAGGATGTCGAGGGCGGCTTCGTCGTCGCCAACCTCGCGAAGATGCCCCACCTGCTCGTGGCTGGCTCCACCGGTTCCGGAAAGTCGAGTTTCGTCAACTCGATGATCACCTCGCTCCTCATGCGCGCGACACCCGCCCAGGTGCGCATGGTGCTGATCGACCCAAAGCGCGTCGAGCTCGCTCCGTATGCCGGAATCCCACACCTCATCACGCCCATCATCACGAATCCCAAGAAGGCCGCGGAAGCGCTGGCCTGGGTCGTGAAGGAGATGGACATGCGCTATGACGACCTCGCCAGCTTCGGCTTCCGCCACATCGACGACTTCAACGCCGCGGTGATCGCCGACGAGATCGTGCTCCCCGCCGGCAGCGAGCGTTCCCTCAAGCCCTACCCCTACCTTCTTGTCGTCGTCGACGAGCTGGCCGACCTCATGATGGTGGCGCCGCGGGATGTCGAGGACTCGATCGTGCGCATCACCCAGCTCGCGCGGGCATCCGGAATCCATCTCGTGCTGGCCACCCAGCGACCGTCCGTCGACGTGGTCACGGGACTCATCAAGGCAAATGTGCCCTCGAGACTCGCCTTCGCCGTGTCGAGCATGACTGATTCGCGGGTGATCCTCGACCAGCCCGGCGCGGACAAGCTGATCGGCCAGGGCGACGCACTGTTCCTGCCGATGGGAGCCTCGAAGGCCATCCGGGTGCAGGGCGCATGGGTGACCGAGAGCGAGGTCAACGCCGTCGTGCAGCACGTGACCCGCCAGGCACGACCCGACTATCGCAATGACGTCGCGGTGTCGGCGGAGAAGAAGCAGATCGACGGCGACATCGGCGACGACCTCGAAGTTCTCCTCGCCGCAGCCGAACTCGTGGTGAGCACCCAGTTCGGCTCGACCTCGATGCTGCAGCGCAAACTCCGGGTCGGATTCGCGAAGGCCGGTCGGCTCATGGACCTGTTGGAATCCCGGGAGATCGTCGGGCCGTCGGAGGGATCGAAAGCCCGCGACGTGCTCGTCGCTCCTGAGCAACTGCCGGGAGTTCTCGCGAAGCTGCGCGGGGAAGACGGGCCGGCGGCCACAGCGACCGACGACCGGTACTCGGCCGATCCGGTGGGGGACTCGACCAGCGGTTACGATGAATCCCACGCGAGCGCGGACGAAGACGCCTGGAATCTGACCGGCAGGGAGTGAGAGTCATGGCATCGCCAGAACCCCTGAGTCCCGAACCTGCAGTGCCCGCCAAGCGTCCCAATCCGATGCGCGGGCGTGTGGCCCGCGCCGGAGACACCCCGGCGAGCACGGGCAATGTCGCCAACATCATCACTGTCGTGCGCATCTTCATGGCGCCGGTGTTCATCTGGCTGCTCCTCGCGGATGGCGGCGACCTCGGTTATCTCCGGTACATCGCCGCGGGCCTCTTCGTGCTCGCGATCGTCACGGACACCGTCGACGGCATCCTCGCCCGCCGCCTGAACCTGGTCACCGACTTCGGCAAGATCCTCGATCCGATCGCCGACAAGGTGCTGATCGGCGGGGCACTCGTGGCGTTGTCGATCCTCGGCGAACTGTGGTGGTGGGTCACGATAGTGATCCTGATCCGTGAGTTCGGCATCACCATCTTCCGGTTCGCGGTGATCCGCACCAGGGTGATCCCGGCGGTGGCGAGCGGCAAGCTAAAGACTGTGCTGCAGGCGGTGGGCATCTCGCTGTTGCTCTTCCCGTTCTGGACGATCGTGGGGGAGTGGGAACACTGGGTCGGCTGGGTCGTCATGGCCGTCGCCCTCGTGCTCACCGTGGTCTCCGGCGTCGACTTCGTGGTGAAGTACCGCCAGCAGAACCGTGTCGCAACAGCCTGAGGCCGCTACCTCGAACGCGGGAGCGGATGTCGCTGCCGAGGTCGTGGCGATCCTGATCGCGCGCGGGCTCACGATCGCCGTCGCCGAGTCGCTCACCGGGGGACTCCTCGTGGCCGAGCTGGTCGGAGTGCCCGGGGCATCGGCCACCGTCCTGGGGGGTGTCGTCGCCTACAACACCTCGCTCAAGCACAGTCTGCTCGGCGTCGACGCCCAGCTGCTCGCACGGCACGGACCGGTGCATCCGGAGGTGGCGCGCCAGATGGCGGACCGCGTGAGAGCGGCACTGGCGGTGGACGGTGCACCGGCCGACATCGGATTATCGACGACAGGCGTCGCCGGTCCGGGACCGCAGGACGGGCATCCGGCGGGCACCGTCTACCTCGGATTCGCGATCGGCGATGATGTGAGTTCGCTGAGACTCGAACTGGGGGGAGACCGCGGAGCTATCCGGGAGAAGACTGTCTCCGAATCACTTTCACGGTTGAGGATCGTCCTCGAATCCCGGTGAACGACCGCCGGGAATCTTTCTCGTTTCGATCTCGTTACATCACAGTGATTCACAAGCGTCATACAGATGCCGCTGGCTAGAGTTTTACATATCGGTGGTTTAGTGTTACTGATCCGCCGGGCAGGAATTACCCAGCAGTGTCCGCAGTTGTTGTTCGTGTAGTCGTTTTTTTACGACACAGTCGTATTAGAGGAGGAGGGTCCAATGGTTCTAGTCCGTCAAGAAATCGGTGACGTGCTCCGGGACTTCCGCCTGCAGAAGGGCCGTACCCTTCGACAGGTCGCGAGCAAAGCAAGTGTTGCTCTCGGCTACCTCAGCGAGGTGGAGCGTGGCCAGAAAGAGGCCAGTTCCGAGATCCTCGCTTCGGTCGCGGATGCACTGGAGACGCCGATCTCAGTGATCATGCGTGAGGTGGGCGACCGCCTCGCAGTAATCGAGGGAATCAACATCATTCCCGACACCGTCCCCGACGACCTCGTCGCGGACTTCGATGCGGGACTCGTCACGCGCTAAGACTTATCGATCCGAGGCGGTGTGCCCGGATCGCAGAGGGAATGCCCGGCTCGACAGAGCCGGGCATTCCCGTCTCTGCCCGACCCCGCTGGTCGAGTAGGTCGCTCAGCGACCGTGTCGAGACCTGCCGGGGTGACTTCTGCTGGTCGAGTAGGTCGCTCAGCGACCGTGTCGAGACCCTGCCGGGGTGACTTCTGCTGGTCGAGTAGGTCGCTCAGCGACCGTGTCGAGACCCTGCCGGGGTGACTTCTGCTGGTCGAGTAGGTCGCTCAGCGACCGTGTCGAGACCCTGCCGGGGTGGCTTCTGCTGGTCGAGTAGGTCGCTCAGCGACCGTGTCGAGACCCTGCCGGGGTGGCTTCTGCTGGTCGAGTAGGTCGCTCAGCGACCGTGTCGAGACCCTGCGCGGCGACCGTTCCTCTCGGGAGCGAGTCCCGGATACGCTTGACCGATGCGCCTCAGCCAGTTCTGGACCGCCGTCGCCGACGAGTTCGGGCCGGCACTCGGTCGCACCCTCGTGCACGACCTGGTGCTCGGCGAACTCGGCGATCTCACGGCGGAGCAGGCGTTGGCCAAAGGGTTGGACATCCGCGGCACTTGGCTGGCGCTCTGCCGCGCTACTGACGTGCCGGAGAGTCGTCGACACGGTGTCGGCCAGCGGGAACCGAAGACGAAAGGCTAGCCGCAGCGCTGCGGCATCCGGGGTCTTCGGCCCACGATCTGTCCATTCGACATCAGATTTTGACCAGGGTGGGCTTTCGACAGCAGATTTTCGGCGCTATCCGCCGACGATGAATGTCGACGCGCCCGGGTCGGTCGGTGGCAACTAGCCTCCAGATCTCAGCGCCAGTGAGCGGATGCTTCCCACCATCGCCCACACGGCGAGTCCGATGCCGATCCCGAGGGCGGTGCCGCCGAGGGTGTCGGTGAGCCAGTGCACGTTGAGGTACAGGCGGCTGTAGCCCATCGCGACCACGTAGAGCACTCCGAGAATCGTGAACCAGCGGTGCCGCACCAACAGTGCGAGCACGACGATGAGGGACGCTGCCACCGCAGAATGACCCGACGGATAGGCCGAGAGGGAGACGGCGATCTCCCGGTGCGGGGGACGCGGCCTGTCGAATACCCCTTTGAGGTATTCGACGGCCCACTGGGTCACGGGGCGGAGCGGCAGTACGGCGAGAGCCGCCCAGACACCGCGGGTGAACAACAGTGCGACTGCGGCGATCGCGGGGACGACGAAGAGGGCGATGTTTCCGCCACCGAGCTGGTTGAGCACAAGTGACGGGGTCTCGAGCCAGGGCGCGCGGAAACCGGAGATCGCCCGGTAGAGCGTTTCGTCGACGGTGGTCGGTCGACCGGAGAGCGTGGTGTTGATCGCCGCACCTCCGATCAGGCAGAGGGCGAGGGCGGCAGGGGCGACGGCGACCGCGAGACCGCGCTGCCGCCCGCCACCCCAGGCGCGCGCGATCCGGGAGCGGCGAGTCGAGTCATTGAATCGAGCGGCTTCGGGCATGGGAGCAATTCTCCCTCCCACTGCGCCGTGCGGTGCGTTCGTAGAAGTGGTTCGAATCGACGCGACACGCCGATACCCAACATTCGAACATGTCTTCGGTGTGGCGTAGTCTCCTTCACAGCGGTAGTCGCCACCGAATTACACACCGAACGCCCGTCGCAGACAGCAATGTCTGGGGCGAAGCGTACTGTCGGATTCGTTGGAAGAAGCCGCCAACACCAGCCTTGTCGCAGGCCGGAATCACCTTGCAGGATCGGTGGAACCGGCGAAACGGCAGCCTATAGGCGCACCACCTCGACGCTAGAAGGAGCACCACAATGCCATCAGTTGCAGATCGCGAAAAGTCCCTCGAGACCGCCCTCGCCCAGATCGACCGCCAGTTCGGCAAGGGCTCCGTCATGCGCCTGGGCAGCGACGAACGCGCTCCCGTCGCGGTGATCCCGACCGGATCGATCGCCCTGGATGTCGCGCTCGGTATCGGGGGGCTCCCTCGCGGCCGCATCGTGGAGATCTACGGCCCGGAGTCCTCGGGTAAGACCACCCTCACTCTTCACGCCATCGCGAACGCGCAGAAGGGTGGCGGAATCGCCGCGTTCATCGACGCCGAGCACGCCCTCGATCCTGAGTATGCCAAAGCCCTTGGCGTCGACATCGACGCGCTTCTCGTGTCCCAGCCCGACACGGGGGAGCAGGCCCTCGAGATCGCCGACATGCTGGTGCGAAGCGGGTCCATCGACCTCGTTGTGATCGACTCCGTCGCCGCCCTCGTGCCTCGCGCGGAGATCGAAGGCGAGATGGGTGACTCCCACGTCGGCCTCCAGGCCCGACTCATGTCACAGGCGCTGCGCAAGCTCACCGGCGGACTCAGCCAGACCAACACCACGATGATCTTCATCAACCAGCTACGCGAGAAGATCGGCGTATTCTTCGGCTCGCCCGAGACCACCGCAGGGGGCAAGGCGCTCAAGTTCTACGCCTCTGTGCGCCTCGACATCCGACGCATCGAGACTTTGAAGGAGGGAACGGATGCCGTCGGCAACCGCACCCGCGTCAAGGTCGTGAAGAACAAGATGGCTCCGCCCTTCAAGCAGGCGGAGTTCGACATCCTGTACGGCACCGGCATCTCCCGCGAGGGCAGCCTCATCGACTTCGGTGTCGAGCACGAGATCGTGCGCAAGTCCGGCGCCTGGTACACCTACGATGGCGACCAGCTCGGGCAGGGCAAGGAGAACTCCCGCAAGTACCTGATCGAGCACACCGCGACCGCCGACGAGATCGAGCAGAAGATCAAGGACAAGCTCGGCATCATCGCCCATGCGAAGTCCGAGGCCGCCGCTGCAACGCGAGCGCGAGCCGACGCGAACGCTGAACTTGCCTCGGCGAAGTCCGCGGGCACTCTCGGCCCAGCTCCGACCGTGACCAAGGCGTCTCGGGCCACGGCGGCCGAGGCCCGCGCGGCCGAAGCGAAGGCGGCAGCAGGATCCGGCATCGCGGCTCTCGACAGCCCGGCACTCGGCAGCCGCACCGCGATCGGAGCGTGATCCGTGGCCTCCGGTGATGGCGTGAAGCTGGCCAGAGTCTCCTACCTGCCCGGTGTCACACCCCCTCCGTCACCGGAGGCCTCTGCTGCCGCATCGACCGAGGACGTGACCGAGACGAGCCCCCTTCCCGACTTCGGCACGTTCTTTGGCGGGTCCGCCGAAGAAGCAGGGCACGATCGGTCATCCGACGATGACACCGGCACGCCCGACGGTGGCTCTTCTGCCGACGAGCGTGAGGCTCCCGCCTCCCGACGCCGAGAGGTGCGGGCCGAGAACGTCAGCCTGCACGCGCTCACGCGGCGTGGGATGTCGCGGTGGGAGTTGGAGAAGATCCTGCTGTCGCGCGAGTTGGACGAAGTTGTCGTTGAAGCCGAACTGGATCGTCTCGAAGGGGTCGGCCTACTCGATGATGCCGCCCTCGCGGAGACCTTCGTGCGCACGCAGCACGATCGCAAGGGCCTCGGGCGCGGCGCAATCACTGCGGAGCTCCGACGTCGCCACATCGACCAGGAGCACATCGATGCGGCCCTCGAGCAGGTGGACGACGATGACGAGCAGACGCGCGCGACGGAACTCGCGGTGAAACGTGCGGGGCAGCTGAGCTCCTACGATCTCGAGACGGCAAAGCGGCGACTGCACGGCTTCCTCTCCCGCAAGGGCTACTCGTCCGCGATCGTGCGTACGGCGATCGATGAGGCACTCTCGGCGCGGTCGAGCGGCGTGCGCTTCCGCTGAGCCCCCGCGCTCTTCGGCGGAGTCGACGGCGGTTAAGATTGGGGCACCATGACGCTCACCGCTTCGCCCATCGTCGGCACCCCGACGGACGCTGCTCCTCGCACCTACGAGGTGCGCACCTTCGGCTGCCAGATGAACGTGCACGACTCCGAGCGGCTGAGTGGTTCGCTCGAGGCTGCAGGCTATGTTCGCGCCGAGACCGGCACCGCGGATGTCGTGGTCATCAACACCTGCGCGGTGCGGGAGAACGCCGACAACAAGCTCTACGGCAACCTCGGCTACCTCGCCTCTGTGAAGCAGAAGCACGAGGGCATGCAGATCGCGGTCGGCGGATGCCTCGCCCAGAAGGACAAGAACGTCATCCTCGAGAAGGCACCCTGGGTGGACGTGGTCTTCGGCACTCACAACATGGGATCCCTGCCGACGCTGCTCGAGCGCGCCCGGCACAACGGTGAAGCGCAGCTCGAGATCCTCGAGTCCCTCGAGGTCTTCCCGTCGACGCTTCCGACCCGGCGAGAGTCCACCTACTCCGGCTGGGTGTCGATCTCCGTCGGATGCAACAACACCTGTACGTTCTGCATCGTGCCCGCGCTGCGGGGCAAGGAGAAGGATCGTCGCCCTGGCGACATCCTCGCCGAGATCCAGGCACTCGTCGACGACGGGGCGATCGAGGTGACCCTCCTCGGCCAGAACGTCAATTCCTACGGTGTCGAGTTCGGCGACCGACAGGCGTTCAGCAAGCTGCTGCGGGCGGCGGGCGAGATCCGCGGGCTCGAGCGCATCCGCTTCACCAGCCCGCATCCGGCCGCGTTCACCGACGACGTGATCGACGCCATGGCCGAGACGGACTCGGTCATGCCGCAGCTGCACATGCCGCTCCAGTCTGGGTCCGACCGCACTCTCAAGGCGATGCGGCGCAGCTACCGGTCGGAGAAGTTCCTCGGCATCCTCGAACGGGTTCGCGCCCGCATCCCGAATGCCGCGATCTCCACCGACATCATCGTCGGCTTCCCCGGTGAGACCGAGGAGGATTTCCAGGAGACACTGCGTGTCGTCGAGCTCGCACGGTTTGCCACGGCGTTCACCTTCCAGTATTCCGTGCGTGAGGGAACTCCGGCGGCGACGATGGAGGAGCAGGTACCGAAGGCGGTCGTCCAAGAGCGTTACGAGCGCCTCGTCGCACTGCAGGACCGCATCTCCTGGGAAGAGAACCTGAAGCTCGTCGGCACCGAGGTGCGGGTGCTGGTCGGTGCCGAAGGATCGAAGGACGCCGACACGCATCGCCTGTCCGGGCGTGCGGAAGACAGCAGGCTCGTGCACTTCGAGGTGCCGCCGCACAGTGAGTTGCCCCGGCCGGGCGACGTTGTCACGGTGCGCATCTCTGAGGCGAAGCCCTTCTACCTGCTCGCGGACTCCGCGGACGGGGCACCGCTCCGGATCCGGCGCACCACTGCCGGGGATGCCTGGGATCGTGCCGAGGCGGACTCGTGCGCCGTCCCGACTCCGGTGGGCGGCTCCGTTCCTGCCCGCGTCTCCCTCGGGCTCCCGACGCTTCGAATCGCGACGTCACCGATCTACGACCTGGACGACGGGCAGCGCTAGCGGCGATGCTCATCGTCATCGTCGGGGCCACGGGAACCGGCAAGTCCGGCCTGTCGCTAGACCTCGCCGATCTACTCCGTGCCGAGGGTCGCGCGGTGGAGATCGTGAACGCGGATGCGATGCAGCTCTATCGCGGCATGGACATCGGCACCGCCAAACTGCCGCTGGATGAACGGCGGGGCATCCCGCACCACCTCCTCGATGTGCTCGAACCGCGGGAGGAGGCGAGCGTGTCCGCCTACCAGGCCGAGGCACGGGCCGCGATCAGCGGCATCCTCGATCGCGATGCGGTGCCGATCCTTGTCGGGGGATCGGGCCTGTACGTCTCGTCGGTGGTCTATGACTTCCAGTTCCCGGGCACCGACCCGGCGATCCGTGCCCGGATCGAGCAGGAGTTGCTCGACCGCGGCCCCGGACTGTTGCATCGTGACCTGGTCGCGATTGATCCGGCTGCAGCGGCGGCGATCGGACCGCACAACGGTCGTCGGCTCGTGCGGGCCCTCGAGGTGGTCGAGCTGACCGGGGCACCGTTCGGTTCGGGCCTTCCCGCCGAATCGGACTACTGGATGCCCGCGACGACCATCGGGCTCAGCACTCCCCGGGAGCTACTGGTCGAGCGCCTCGACGCTCGGGTCGCCCGCATGTGGTCCGACGGCCTGGTGGACGAGGCTCGACGCCTGGAGGGAGCCGGTCTCGGCGTGACGGCCTCGAGGGCGATCGGTTATGCGCAGGCGATTGCGCAAGTGCACGGGGCGATCACCGAGCCGGATGCGATCGAGCAGACCCGGGTGCTCACCCGCAAATACGCCCGGCGGCAGGTCGGGTGGTTCCGGCGCTACCCGCACACGAAGTGGCTCGACTCGGACGACCCGGGCCGGGTCGCGGCCGCCCGCCGGATACTCTTGGACCATGCCTGACCTGCATTTCACCAAGGGCCACGGAACCGGCAACGATTTCGTGTTCTTCGCCGATCCCGACGGCCTCATCGTCCTCTCCGCGGCACAGATCGCGGCCATCGCCGATCGCCACTTCGGCGTGGGCGGCGATGGTGTGATCCGGGCGGTACGCTCCAAGAACCTGCCGGCGGGTGCCGCAGCCCTCGCCGAGGACGAGGCGGCGGAGTGGTTCATGGACTACCACAACGCCGACGGCTCGGTGTCGGAGATGTGCGGCAACGGCATCCGTGTGTTCGCCAGGTTCCTGGTGCAGAACGGGCTCGCGTCGCTCGGTCAGGGGGAGACCCTGCCCATCGGCACGCGCAGCGGCGTGCGGGACCTCCAGCGCAACTCCTCCGGGTTCCAGGTAGACCTCGGCCGCTGGTCGCTCGAGGGGGGTGAGCCGCTTGTTCGGGCCAAGAACCTGTCCGTGGCGCGCCCCGGCCTCGGAATCAATGTCGGCAACCCCCACGTCGTCGTCGCCCTGTCCAGCGACGAAGAGCTCGAGAGCGCCGACCTGACCTTCATCCCCGTGCTCGAACCCGAGGCGACGGATGGCGCGAACGTGGAGTTCGTCGTGCCGATGGATCCGCTGGTCAAGGACGGCGTAGGGCGCATCCGCATGCGAGTGCACGAGCGCGGCAGTGGCGAGACCCTTTCCTGCGGCACTGGCGCGGCGGCGGCTGCTCTCGCGACCCGGCACTGGGCGGGTGCCGGGGCTCCGAACCAGTGGCGCGTCGAGGTGCCGGGAGGAACCCTCGGGGTGCGGATGTGGGCCGCTGAGGACGGCGAGCACGTCTCGCTGAGCGGACCGGCCGAGCTGGTCTTCGAAGGCGATCTCACCTACTGAAATCGACCGGCCCGACGCTGGTCGAGTAGGGCGCTCCGCGCCCGACGCTGGTCGAGTAGGGCGCTCCGCGCCCTTGGCCCACGCGACGTAGTCCGAACGAACCCGTTTTTGGATCGGGCGGCGGCTTGGTGGGGAGCGAGACCGAGTCAGTCCGAGCTACCGCCGCCGCACCTTCAGCACGCGATAGCCCTTGTTCGTGGCCGCGCGCGACACCGCGAAGTCGACGGGAAGCCAGCCTTCGAGCCAGCGGTGAAGGGAGTCCGAGCCGAGATTGCGCTGCACGACGAGCCAGGCCTCGGACTCCGGCTCGAGGCGGGGCAGCCAGAACTCGAGCATCCCGTGCAGCTCGTTCTTGCCGACCCGGATGGGCGGGTTGGACCGGATCGTCATGAAGCCCACGTCGGCGGGAACATCTTCGGGGGTCACCGCGTTGATGTTGGTAATACCCAGCGAGTCGGCGTTGCGCCGCACCAGCTCGAGGGCGCGGGTGTTCACATCGACCGCCCACACGGTCGCGTGCGGCGACTGGAGGGCGAGGGTGAGGGCGATCGGTCCCCATCCGCAGCCGAGGTCGAGCAGGTTGCCACCGGGTGGAGCCGGGGGAGTGTTGGCGAGCAGAACCTGGGTTCCGGCGTCTATCCGTTCCGGACTGAAGATGCCGTTCGACGTCGTCAGCGCAAAGGGCTGGCCACCGAGCTCGACGTTGATCTGGCGGTACTTGAGCTCACTCTCGGGCAATTCAGAGAAGTAATGCTCAGTGGCCATGCAGAGAAACCTATCGAAATACGAGGAGCTAGGGTTAACCAGATGATTGAACCTGAAACAGCAGCACACGAGGATGACGATGCCGTCAGCCGCGTGCTGGCGAGAGCCGCGAGCAAGTCGGCCGGGTACACGCTGTTCGGCAGCGGAAACGCGATGAACGGCAGTGCGCAGGCTCTTCAGAGCCGCGGGGTGGAGTCGAATTCCGACGGCGACCAGTTCGACCGAGAAGACCGCCAGGCGCTGAGACGCGTCGCCGGGCTCTCGACCGAGCTCGAGGATGTCACCGAGGTCGAGTATCGGCAGCTGCGCATCGAGCGCGTCGTGCTGATCGGCATCTACAGCCAGGGAAACACCGAAGAGGCCGAGAATTCGATGCGCGAACTGTTCGCGCTGGCAGAGACGGCCGGGGCGACGGTGCTCGACGGCCTTCTGCAGCGTCGGGCCACACCGGACCCCAGCACCTTCTTCGGCAAGGGCAAGGCCATCGAGCTGCGGGATGTCGTCGCCAGCGTCGGTGCGGACACCGTGATCGTCGACAGCGAGCTCGCCCCCAGCCAGAGGCGCGCGCTCGAGGATGTCGTGAAGGTCAAGGTCATCGACCGCACCGCCGTGATCCTCGACATCTTCAGCCAGCATGCCAAGAGCCGCGAGGGCAAGGCCCAGGTCGAACTCGCGCAACTCGAATACCTTCTTCCCCGCCTCCGCGGCTGGGGTGAATCGATGTCTCGCCAGGCCGGTGGCCAGGTGGGCGCCGGAAACGGCATGGGCAGCCGTGGCCCGGGTGAGACGAAGATCGAGCTCGATCGCCGCCGCATCCACACCCGCATGTCCCGGCTCAAGAAGCAGATCCTGGCCTTCAAGCCCGCTCGTGAGGCAAAGCGCGCGAACCGCAACCGCAACTCCGTGCCCTCCGTCGCCATCGCGGGGTACACCAACGCCGGCAAGTCGTCGCTGCTCAACCGCATCACCCGTGCCGGGGCTCTCGTGGAAAACGCGCTGTTCGCGACCCTCGACACCGCTGTGCGTAAGAACGAGACAGAGGAGGGCCAGGCCTACACGCTCACCGACACCGTCGGTTTCGTGCGAAACCTGCCCCACCAGCTGGTCGAGGCGTTCCGCTCGACATTCGAGGAGATCGCCGACTCGGATGTCATCCTCCATGTCGTCGACGGATCCCACCCCGACCCGGCGAGCCAGCTCGCCACCGTTCGAGACGTGATCGGCGAGGTCGAGGCCCGGCATATCCCGGAGATCGTGGTCTTCAACAAGAGCGACCTCCTCGATGACAGCCAGCGACTCGTGCTTCGTGGGCTCGAGCCGAAGGCGATCTTCGCATCGGCGCGTACCGGTGAGGGCATCGAGGACATCCTCGCCGCGATCGCCCGCACGCTGCCCGCACCGTCGATCGAACTCGACCTTCTCGTGCCCTACGACCGGGGAGAGGTGATCTCCTCTCTCCATGACCATGCGCGAATCGTGTCGACGGACTATGTCGAAGGGGGCACCCGGATCTCGGTACTCGTCACGGAGGAACACGCGGCGGCGCTGCGTCCCTTCGTGGTCGCCGAGCCCGCGGCCATCGTCTGACGGCGTAACACTTCTTCTCGCAGCGGGTCGGGTTGCTAGGCTGAAAACACGTCGAACGGTGAATTCATCCCTGAATCCGGTCGATGGAGCGACAGCCGAGCCCGGCATCCGCCCACAGGAGCCGATCGGCTTCGCATCCGTGCGATACGGCGGTGCAGTGGGCCCTCGGGCCACTCTCCCGCCGTTGTGAACCCTCGAGGACCAGACTGTGCCCGCTCCCGACAGCTCCGGCGAGAGCACTGTTGCGAGCGCTCGCATCCCGTTCTCATTCGAGCTGTTCCCGCCGCGTAACGAGGCTGCGGCGCACACGCTCTGGGACACGATCCAACAGCTCGCGTCCGTTGGCCCGGACTTCATGTCGGTCACCTATGGGGCCAACGGATCGTCTCGCGAGAGTTCACTCGAGGTGTTGCGCTACATCCTCGAACAGACCTCCGTGCATCCGCTCGCCCACCTCACTTGCGTCGGCTCCTCCCACTTCGAGGCGAATCGCCTTGTGCGGGAGTTCCTCGACGCGGGCATCACCAGTTTCCTCGCTCTCCGTGGCGACCCTCCACGCGGTGCCGTCGAGGGGGACCACTTCCTCGGCGACCTCGGGAGTGCGTCCGAGCTCGTTCAGCTCATCCACCGGGTGCAGACCGAACGGGCCCAGTATGCGACGCTTCCGTCGCGCAGCGCCTCCGGGGGTGGATCCATCCCCTCGACCCGCCAGAAGGTGCGGGTGGCCGTCGCGGCCTTCCCGAATGGGCATCCGCGCTCGAAACGTTCGAACCAGGACATCGACACCCTGCTCGCCAAGCAGGTCTCCGGCGCCACGGTTGCCATCACCCAGCTCTTCTTCCACGCGGAGGACTACCTCGGATTCGTCGACGAGGCGCGAGCGGCCGGAGTCACGATCCCGATCCTGCCCGGGCTGATGCCCGCCACCACGCCGACGCGGCTCGAACGCATCCTCGAACTCACCGGCGAGCGCCGGCCGGAGGAGCTCTCCCGCCGCCTTCACGCCTCGGACTCGGCCGACGAGCAGAGGGACATCGGAGTTGAGCATGCCGTGTCGCTCTCCCTCGAGATCCTCGCCGGGGGCGCGCCGGGCCTCCACCTCTACACTTTCAACCAGCACCGGGCCGTACTGTCCGTTCTCGACGGAGTCGGTCTCATCGCCGGGCTGACCTCACCAGAATCACCCAACCTCAAGGAATCCGTATGACGACCCCCTCATTCCCCACCGGCAGCATCTTGGGCTACCCCCGGATCGGCCGTCGCCGCGAGCTCAAGAAGGCCGTCGAGTCGTTCTGGGCGGGCAAGACCACCGCCGAGGAGCTCGAGGCGACCGCAGCCGAGTTGCGCCGCGTCACGCGCGAGCGCCTGGTCTCCCTCGGTCTGGGCGCGACCGATTCGTCGATCCCCGAGGCCTTCTCGTTCTACGACCAGATGCTGGATGCCGCGGTCACCGTCGGTGCCGTTCCCACCCGTTTCGCCTCCCTCGTCGCCGCCGACGGCACCGTCGACCTCGCCGGCTACTTCACGATCGCCCGGGGTGAGGGCAACAACACCCCCGCCGAGATGACCAAGTGGTTCGACTCGAACTACCACTACCTCGTGCCGGAGATCGGCCCGGAGACCGACTTCCACCTCGCATCCGACCGCCTCGTGCGCGAGGTCGCCGAAGCCACCACCAGCGGATTCCGCACGCGCCCGGTGATCGTGGGCCCGGTGACCTTCCTGCTGCTCAGCAAAGCGAGCGAAACCTCTCCGGAGGGCTACCAGCCGCTCGATCGGCTCGACGACGTGTTGCCGGTCTACGCCGAGCTACTCGCCGCGCTCACCGCCGTCGGAGCGGAGTGGGTACAGCTCGACGAACCCGCTCTCGTGAGCGAGTCGATCGAGGTCCCGCGCGACCAGGTGCTCGCGGCCACCAAGCGAGCCTACGACGCGCTCGGTGGCGTCGCGGTCCGCCCGCAGATCTTCGTGGCCGCTCCCTACGGCAGCCTCGACGACGCGTTGCCGGTGCTCGACTCGACGCCGATCGAAGCGATCGGCCTCGACCTCGTCAAGGGTTCCCTCCCGGAGGGATTCCACACCGAGAAGACCCTGGTCGGTGGCGTCATCGACGGGCACAACATCTGGCGCGGGGACCTCGCCGCAGCCTTCGGCACCCTCGAGGCGCTGAAGGCGCTGTCGCCGAGTGTCGCCGTCACCTCATCGACGAGCCTGTTCCACACTCCGCACGACGTGGCGGACGAGCCCTTCCTCGACGACCGCCTCAAGAGCTGGCTGGCTTTCGCCGACCAGAAGGTCGCGCAGATCGCCACCCTCGCGCAGGGACTCACCCACGGGGCATCCGCGATCCAGGGAGAGCTCGACGCGGCATCCGCAGCCCTCGCCGACCGCCGGGTCGCACCTGGTGTGCGCGACGGCGACGTCCGTGCCCGCGCCGCCGCCCTCACCGAGGCCGACTTCGGTCGCGGCGACTACGCCGAGCGGCTCGCAGCCCAGGATGCCGCGCTCAACCTGCCGTTCCTGCCGACGACGACCATCGGTTCATTTCCGCAGACCGGTGACATCCGCAAAGCCCGCGCGGCCAACGCGAAGGGGGAGATCAGCGAGAACGAGTACATCGACTTCCTCAAGGCGGAGATCCGCAGTGTGGTCGAACTCCAGGAGGAGATCGGCATCGATGTGATCGTGCACGGCGAGCCCGAGCGCAACGACATGGTGCAATACTTCGCGGAGCACCTCGACGGATTCGCCGTGACGCAGAACGGCTGGGTGCAGTCCTACGGCAGCCGCTGTACGCGCCCGTCTATTCTGTGGGGCGATGTCGCGCGCGAGGCACCGATCACGGTCGAGTGGTCCGCCTACACGCAGAGCCTCACCGAGAAGCCGGTCAAGGGCATGCTCACCGGGCCGGTCACCATCCTGGCCTGGAGCTTCGTGCGCGACGACCAGCCGCTGGGGGAGACCGCCAACCAGGTCGCCCTCGCCCTCCGGGACGAGATCGAGGACCTCGAGGCTGCAGGCATCGGCATCATCCAGGTCGATGAGCCGGCGCTGCGCGAGCTGCTGCCGCTGAAGAAGGCCGACCAGCCGGCCTACCTCGACTGGTCGGTGCGGTCGTTCCGTCTCGCGACGGCGGGTGTCGAGCCGAAGACGCAGATCCACACCCACCTGTGTTACTCCGAGTTCGGCGTGGTCATCGACGCCATCGACAACCTGGATGCGGACGTCACGTCCATCGAGGCTGCCCGGTCGAAGATGGAGGTCGTTCCCGACATCCAGCGCAGTGGCTTCGGTCGCGGGATCGGCCCGGGCGTCTACGACATCCACTCCCCGCGGGTGCCGTCGGTCGAGGAGGTCACCGACCTCATCGAGATCGCGCTCGGTTCGATTCCGAACCGCCAGGTGTGGGTGAACCCGGACTGTGGCCTCAAGACCCGCGGATACGACGAGACTGTCGCGTCGCTCACGAACGTCGTCGCTGCGACGCGTGCCGTGCGCGAACGGGTGCACGCGCACTAGCGGAGCGGCTTCCTCCGCGCTTCTTCTTTTCTTCGTAACCGGGGCCATCGCGGACACTCCGGGCCGGCACGCCGGCCCGGTTGGTCCGCGATGGCCCCGCTTCGGTGGGGGAGTGCAGCCGCGCCGAGTCGCCTTCCGGTCGCTCGCGGAGGAGCACGGGCGTCGTGGCGGGAGTTGCGTCTCCCGCCGCGAGGTGTTCAAGCCCCCGGGAGAAGATCCGCGAGGGTCTCGAAGGGCAAACTGCCTGCCGAAGATCCCCGCGACGACTCGACCTTGCGGTTCGGTAGGTCCGGCTGCGGGCTGCGTCGGATGTGCGATCGGTCGGGCCCGGCGTCGATGTGAACCGAACCAGGGCACTCTCGGACACTCCGGGCGGGCGCGCCGACCCGCCTGGTCCGTTTAAGCCCGGTTTCGGGGCGGGAGTCTGCGCCCCGGACCGAGCTGCCTCAGACGGAGCGCAGCACCGCGA
This sequence comes from Lacisediminihabitans sp. FW035, assembly GCF_054880895.1. NCBI lineage: Bacteria > Bacillati > Actinomycetota > Actinomycetes > Micrococcales > Microbacteriaceae > Lacisediminihabitans > Lacisediminihabitans sp. FW035. The sequence goes on along the minus strand of NZ_CM142187.1, from coordinate 2,305,510 downwards.
CTACCTTGCCGAGCAGCTCGGCGTAGTCGCCGAGGATCGGCGCGAACGCGGTGTTGCGCGGCAGCAGCCAGGTGTGGCCATCACGCTGCTGGAACACCTTGACCGTCGCCTCCTCGTCGAGCATCGCCGCGACGATGTCGCCGTTCTCCGCGTTCTTCTGCTGGCGCACGACGATCCAGTCGCCATCGCAGATCGCCGCGTCGATCATCGAATCCCCGACGACCTTGAGCATGAAGAGTTCACCCTTGCCCACGAGCTGGCGGGGGAGAGGGAACACTTCGTCCACCATCTCTTCGGCCGTGATCGGGATGCCGGCGGCGATCCGACCGACGAGAGGCACCATGGCTGCGTCACCGATCGGAGTCGGGTTGTCGGAGACGACCGCGCCCTCCTCCTGCTGGATGTCGATGAGCACCTCGAGCGCACGCGGCCGGTTGGGGTCGCGTCGCAGGTACCCGCTGAGCTCGAGCTGGTTGAGCTGATGGGTCACGCTCGACAGTGACGAGAGCCCGACGGCATCCCCGATCTCACGCATGCTCGGCGGGTAGCCGCGGGTGGCGACAGCGCGCTGGATGAAGTCGAGGATGGCGAGCTGCTTGTCACTCAGGCTTTTTCGGCGGCGTGTGCCGGGCTTCTCCTGCAGGGGCCCGGCTTCGCGCGCACCTCGTGCCGGCGTGCTGGCCTCGCCTGAATCCATCTCGCTCATCTCACTCCTGCTTTCGGGGAACCGACTATCTGGAACCGCACTTCGCCGAGCTGCTTCGACCGCCATTGCGGCAATGTCGGTGGCTGCTGGTTGTCTGATCTCCAGACAATCGAAACTGTATCCACGTTTCAGGCTCGAAACAAACACCTGTTCGAGTGTGTTGCGGATCCATTCCCGAGAAAGTCGAAGACGGAGCTTGAATTCCCACTACTTCGAAGGTATGTTCGGAACAAAGCTTCGTATCCGGCACTCCCGGCCGAGTGTCGGATACGAAAACCCTGTAGGTGCAGAGCACGACACGGAAGGCAGCACGATGAGTACAGCAGTCATGAGCACGGCGCGTTTCAGCACCCCCGCCCGGATCAGTGCCACGCGCTCCGAGGTCACCCCGCGCCTCGACTCCGCTCGTCCCTCGCATTTGCGCATCACTCGCCGCGGGTATGCGCTTCTCACGTTGGTCGTGGCTGCCCCCCTCGTGATCGCTGCTGTCGGATTCGCCGTGAACGGTGGTGGAGCAGCGGCCGGCGCGGATGCTTCGTCGGTCGTATTCGAACACGTGACGGTGCAGCCGGGCGAGAGCCTGTGGCAGCTAGCCGGGGAGATCGCGCCATCATCCGACCCGCGGGATGTCGTGTCCGACATCGTGCAGCTCAACCAGCTGAACAGCGCCGAAGTGCAGCCGGGCCAGAGTCTGGCAGTACCGCTCAAGTATTCCCACTGAGAGATGCCGAACGGCCCGCTGACGACGAGCAGGGCCACTCCTCACCCGCACCCCTAAAATTGACGAGTGGTTTCCCTCGACGATCTGCCCATCCGTGACGACCTGCGCGGCCTCACCCCCTACGGTGCACCGCAGGAGCAGGTGCGGATCCGCCTGAACGTCAACGAGAACACCCATCCGATCCCCGAAGCGGTGGCCACGGACATCGTGACGGCCCTCGCCGCCGCCGTGCTCGGGGTGAACCGCTACCCGGACCGCGAGTTCACGGAGCTCCGTGACAGCCTCGCCGGCTACCTCGGGTGCGGGCTCACCCGGGACAACATCTGGGCGGCGAACGGCTCAAACGAGGTGCTCCAGCAGATCCTCCAGGCCTTCGGAGGTCCGGGCCGGAGCGTCCTCGGCTTCCCGCCCACCTACTCGATGCACTCGATCATCGCGTCCGGCACTGGCACGACCTGGATTGCCGGCGAAAGGGATGACGCTTTCGAGATCTCCCCGCAGACGGCGGTCGAATGGATCCGGAAGACAACTCCTGACATCGTGTTCTTCTGCTCTCCCAACAACCCCACCGGTACGCCGCTGTCGCTCGAGACGATCGTCGCGGCCTACGACGCGACCGACGGCATCGTCGTGGTGGACGAGGCCTACGCGGAATTCGCGCCGGCGGAATTGCCCACCGCACTCAGCCTGCTCGAGGGCCGGGAGCGACTGATCGTCTCCCGCACCATGAGCAAGGCGTTCGCGTTCGCCGGGGCTCGCCTTGGCTATCTCGCGGCCGATCCCGCGATCGCCGACGCGCTCCGCCTCGTGCGCCTGCCCTACCACCTCTCCGCCCTCACCCAGGCGGCGGCGATCGCCGCGCTCGCCCACAGCGACGAGATGCTGGCGATGGTCGACGACATCAAGGCCCAGCGCGACCGCCTGCTCGAGGAGCTTCCGCGGCTGGGGTACCCGGTCTGGCGCAGTTGGGCAAACTTCGTCTTGTTCGGGGGAGTGGACGACCCGCACGCAGTCTTCGAGGCCCTACTCGAACAGGACATCATCATCCGCGATATCGGGATCCCCCACCACCTGCGTGTCACGGCGGGCACGGCGGCGGAGACCTCCGCCTTCCTCGCTGCCCTCGGATCCCTCGGCGATCCCGGTGCGGTCACAGGGGGTAACGGCACGGATGACGGCGCAGACGCTCTCGGTAGGATTGGCGCATGAGCCCCCAGCGCGTCGCACACCTCCAGCGTGAGACGAGCGAGTCGAGCATCGACCTGTCGCTCGACCTCGACGGCACGGGTGTGTCCGACATCCAGACCTCGGTGCCGTTCTACGATCACCTGCTCACCGCGTTCTCGAAGCACTCGCTCATCGACCTCACCGTGCGGGCCAGCGGCGACACCGAGATAGACGTGCACCACACCGTCGAAGACATCGGGATCGTGCTCGGCAAGGCCATCAAGGACGCGCTCGGCGACAAGGCAGGGATCGCCCGCTACGGTGACGCGCTCGTGCCCCTCGACGAGGCCCTGGTGCAGGCAGTGGTGGATGTCTCGGGCCGACCGTACCTCGTGCACAGCGGCGAGCCCGCGGGCTTCGAGTTCCACCTCATCGGCGGCCACTTCACCGGATCGATGGTGCGCCACGTCTTCGAAGCCATCAGCTTCAACGCGGGACTCACCGTGCACATCACGGTGCTGAGTGGCCGTGATCCGCACCACATCGCCGAGGCAGAGTTCAAGGCTTTCGCGCGCGCCCTGCGCACCGCCGTCGAGCCGGATGCCCGGGTCACGGGCATCCCGTCCACCAAGGGCGCGCTCTGACCATGAGTCGCCCTTCCGTCGTCGTGCTCGACTACGGCAGCGGCAACGTGCACTCGGCCGCGAAAGCACTCGAGGCTGCGGGAGCCGATGTCGAACTCACCGCCGATCGCTCTCGGGTTCTTGCGGCGGACGGCCTGCTCGTGCCGGGTGTCGGTGCATTCTCCGCGGTGATGTCGGCGCTGGAGTCGGTTCACGGCGGAGAACTCGTCGACCGCCGGCTGGCCGGGGGCAAGCCGGTGCTCGGTATCTGCGTGGGCATGCAGGTGCTCTTCGGCCGCGGTGTCGAGCGGGGAGTGGAGACCGAGGGTCTCGACCAGTGGCCCGGGGTCATCACCGAGCTCGACGCGCCGATCCTTCCCCACATGGGGTGGAACACCCTCGAGGCCCCGGCGGACTCGGTACTGTTCGACGGCATCGCCGATGAACGTTTCTATTTCGTGCACTCCTACGCCGCCACCGAGTGGACCCTCGACGTGATGCCGCCCTTCCCCGAGCCCAGGCTCACCTGGGCCGAGCACGGTAGCCGGTTCCTTGCGGCGGTAGAGAACGGGCCGCTGAGCGCCACCCAGTTCCACCCGGAGAAGTCGGGGGGGCCGGGTATCCGGTTGCTCTCCAACTGGCTCGAATCCCTGTAATCCTCCCGTCCCCCACCAGAAATGACCCGATGAGCGACCTCGCCTCCACTCCAAAACTCGTGCTGCTGCCGGCGATCGATGTCGCCGACGGCCAGGCCGTGCGACTGACCAAGGGGGAGGCCGGCAGCGAGACGAGCTACGGCGACCCGGTGGATGCCGCGGCCGATTGGACCTCGCAGGGCGCGGAGTGGATCCACCTCGTCGACCTCGACGCCGCGTTCGGCCGGGGCAACAACCACGAGGCGATCCGCTCGGTGATCAAGCGAGTCGGAGGCGACGCGCTCATCGAACTGTCCGGTGGCATCCGTGACGACGCGAGCCTCGAAGCGGCCCTCGAGACCGGTGCGAAGCGCATCAACCTCGGCACCGCGGCGCTGGAGAACCCAGACTGGGCTGCCCAGGCGATCGCGAAGTTCGGGGAGCTCATCGCGGTGGGTCTCGACGTGCGCGGCACGACCCTCGCCGCCCGCGGCTGGACAAAGGACGGCGGGGATCTCTTCGAGGTGCTCGATCGCCTCGAGGCCGCCGGCTGCGCGCGGTATGTCGTGACGGATGTCACCAAGGACGGCACTTTGCAGGGTCCGAATCTCGAGCTGTTGCGGTCGGTCGCCGAGCGCACCGACCGGCCGGTCGTCGCCTCGGGTGGCATCTCCAATCTCGACGATATCGCCGCGCTTCGCGACCTCGTGCCGCTCGGAATCGAGGGCGCCATCGTGGGTAAGGCGCTGTACGCCAAAGCCTTCACCCTCGCCGAAGCGCTCTCGGTCGCGTCCGACTGAGCGCATCGAGCATCACCGTGTCCGATTCCGCCGGTGTGCCCTGGGAGGGGCGCAGTTTCGGCCACGGCCCCGCGTCGAATGACGACGGGTCGATGCCCGCCGCGCTGGCGCGTGCTCTCGGCCGATTCCTTCAGCGGGAGGTCGGAGAGGCCGCAGTGGTCGACGCTCTGCGCGAATCGCGCCTGCTGATCCCGCTCGTAGCGCACCTCGGCGAATCCGGCGCCGGAGCACACGGCCACACCGTCGACAAGAGCGCCGAACTGTCCATCGTGACCGTCGCTGGGCCCGACGGTCGCAATGTGATGCCCGTCTTCAGCTCGGTCGAGGCCATGAGCCGCTGGAAGCCGCTGGCTCGACCGGTGCCGGCCGATGCCGTGCGGGTCGCCCTCGCCGCCGCGAGTGAGGGCACGGAGCTCGTGGTGCTCGACCCGACCTCGGCGACCGAGTTCGTGATCCGCCGGCCGGCGCTGTGGGCGATCGCGCAGTCGCAACCGTGGATTCCGAGCTACCTCGACTCCGGGCTGCTCGAGCAATTCCAGGCAGCCATCGCCGGGGAATCCGCCGTCACCTCCGTCCGCCTCGAACCCGGGGACCCGGATGCCCGGCTCGCCGGTCCCGAACTCGTGGTGCACCTCGCCCTGCTGCCCGGTCTCGACCGGGTCGAGCTGGATGCCGTGCTTGCGCGCCTGCAGTCGCGCTGGGCGGCGAGCGAGGCGATCGCCGCCGGGGTCGACTCCCTCGCGGTGCGACTCGGTACCGCCGGGGCGTAGAAGTGCAGGGGCGTGATATTGATCGAACTGGGGCGAGCTCCGGGCCGTTTTCGACGCTGAGCCACTGATAAGCTGTAACCCCGTGGTGAACAAACAAAACGCGGACACAACCAAGCACATCTTCGTCACTGGTGGGGTCGTTTCGAGTCTCGGTAAGGGACTCACGGCAGCCAGTCTCGGAAACCTCCTCACGGCCCGCGGACTCCGCGTCGTCATGCAGAAGCTCGACCCGTATCTCAACGTGGATCCGGGCACGATGAACCCGTTCCAGCACGGCGAGGTCTTCGTGACCGACGACGGGGCCGAGACCGACCTCGACATCGGCCACTACGAGCGCTTCCTCGACATCAACCTCAATCAGGCCGCGAACGTCACCACCGGCCAGATCTACTCCACCGTGATCGCGAAGGAGCGCCGCGGCGAGTACCTCGGCGACACGGTGCAGGTCATCCCGCACATCACCGACGAGATCAAGCGCCGGATGCGGCTGCAGGCCAGCGAGACCGGCTATATGGGCACGGGCAAGCCCGACGTCATCATCACCGAGGTCGGCGGCACCGTCGGCGACATCGAGTCCCAGCCGTTCATCGAGGCCGCCCGCCAGGTGCGCCACGAGCTCGGCCGAAGCAACGTCTTCTTCGTACACGTGTCACTCGTGCCCTACCTCGGTGCGTCCGGGGAGCAGAAGACCAAGCCCACCCAGCACTCCGTCGCGGCCCTTCGCTCCATCGGTATCCAGCCGGATGCCCTGGTGCTGCGGTCCGACCGGCCGGTCTCCGAGTCCAACAAGCGCAAGATCGCGCTCATGTGCGACGTGGACGAGCAGGCCGTCGTCAACGCGATCGACGTGCCGTCGATCTACGACATCCCCACGATGCTCCACGACCAGGGGCTCGACGCCTACATCATCGACCATTTCGGGCTCGAGGCCGACGAGGTGGACTGGTCGGGCTGGAAGGACCTCCTCACCGCGGTGCACCAGCCGAAGCACGAGGTGACCATAGGTCTCGTCGGCAAGTACATCGACCTCCCCGACGCCTATCTCTCCGTGACCGAGGCGCTTCGTGCCGGCGGCTTCGCCCAGCAGACGAAAGTGCTCATCCGCTGGATCCCGTCGGACGAATGCGAGACTCCGGAGGGCGCGGCGCGCCTGCTCTCGGACGTCGACGGCATCTGCGTGCCGGGAGGATTCGGCGTGCGCGGCATCGAGGGCAAGCTCGGGGCGCTCAAGTTCGCGCGCGAGAACGGCATCCCGGTGCTCGGACTCTGCCTGGGGCTCCAGTGCATGGTGATCGAGTACGCGCGCAACGTGGTCGGGCTCAGCGGGGCATCCTCCTCGGAATTCGACCCGGAGACCGAGTTCCCGGTGATCGCGACGATGGCGGAGCAGGTGGAGATCATCGCCGGGGGAGACCTCGGCGGCACGATGCGCCTCGGTCTCTACCCCGCGGACCTCGCCGAGGGGTCGATCGTCGCGGGCGTCTACGGATCCGCTCGCGTCGAAGAGCGCCACCGTCACCGCTACGAGGTCAACAACGCCTACCGCGCGCAGATCGCGGCGGCCGGACTCGACTTCTCCGGAGTCTCCCCCGACCGTCATCTCGTGGAGTTCGTCGAGCTCCCGCGCGACGTGCACCCCTACTACGTCGGCACGCAGGCGCACCCGGAACTTCGCTCGCGACCCAACCGCGCGCATCCGCTCTTCCAGGGGCTCGTCGCCGCCGCCCTCGAGCGCCAGGAGGCCACCCGCCTGTTCACCGTCCAGGACGCGTGACCATGGCAGAGCCGCTCGCCGACGAGGTCTACCCCGTCACCGTGGTATCGAGTGAGATCGTCTATCCCGGCATCGTATGGAATATCCGGCGCGACGTTTTCGAATACGGTGACGCGGTGCCGGTCGAGACCATCACCCGCGAATACGTCGATCACACCGGCGCGGTGGCCATCCTCGCCCTGGACGACCAGGACCGAGTGCTGCTCATTCGCCAGTACCGTCACGCCATCGGAACGCGTGAATGGGAGATTCCCGCCGGACTGCTCGACATCGACGGTGAGCCGCCAGTCGTCGGCGCGATGCGCGAACTCGCCGAAGAGGCGGATGTCGTGGCCGGTGAATGGCACCTGCTGAGCGACTTCTACTCCACGCCCGGCGGCAGCAACGAGGCCATCCGCATCTATCTCGCTCGCGGCCTGAGTGCGTCCGGCGAGACCTTCGAACGCACCGACGAGGAGTCGGACATCGAGAAGCGCTGGGCTCCGCTCGACGACGTCGTCGCCGCGGTGCTCGGCCGCACTGTCGGCAACTCGATCCTCTCCATCGCCGTGCTCACGGCGTTCGCCTCGCGGGCCGGCGGCTGGGCGAGCCTCGGAGCCGCCGACGCCCCCTGGCCGCGCCATCCGAAGCTCCGCAGCCGTGACTGAGAGCACCCCGCTCGAACGGTCGATCGACCGCTACCTGCGGCACGTGTCGATCGAGCGCGGGTTGTCGAAGAACACGGTCTCGGCCTATCGGCGGGACCTCGCGGCCTACGTTAAGTTGCTCAAGAAGCGCGAGGTCACGACTCCGGAGGGCATCTCTCTCGCCGATGTCTCGGCCTTCGCGCAGCACCTGCGCACCCGCGGCGAGAAGCCGCTGACGGCATCCTCCCTGGCGCGAATGCTGTCGTCGGTGCGCAGTCTGCACCGCTTCCTGCTCGACGAGGGACTGGTGGCGACGGATGTCGCGGCCGAGGTGACCCCGCCGAAGCTCGCGAGCCGCCTTCCGAAGGCCATCACCATCGAGCAGATGACCGCCGTGCTGGACGCCGCGTCCGGGGACGACCTGCAGTCCCTGCGCGACCGCGCGCTGCTCGAGCTGCTGTACGCCACCGGTGCCCGCATCTCCGAGGCCGTCGACCTCAATGTGGACGACGTGATCGGCACGGAGGGTGCGAGCGTCGATGTGGTGCGCCTGTTCGGCAAGGGCGGGAAGCAACGCATCGTGCCGCTCGGTTCCTATGCCCGAGCCGCCATCGATGCCTACCTCGTGCGGGCGCGGCCGCTGCTCTCCACCAGGGGCACGTCGACCCCCGCGCTCTTTCTCGGCATCCGAGGGCAGCGGGTGTCGCGGCAGAACGCCTGGCTGATCATCCGCGCGCGGGCGGAGCAGGCGAAGCTCGGTTTCGAGATCTCGCCTCACACGTTCCGCCACTCGTTCGCGACGCATCTGCTCGCCGGCGGCGCCGATGTGCGCGTCGTGCAGGAGTTGCTCGGGCACTCCTCAGTCGCCACGACGCAGATCTACACCCTGGTGACGGCCGACACCCTGCGCGACATGTACACGACGGCTCATCCGCGCGCCCGCTGACGCCGGGGGAGCGCGGCGCCGCCGGGGGGCCGCGCGGCCGGCGCGGGGCGGCGGGGCGGAGCGGCCCGTTGCCACGTCACCCGTCACAAGCGGCTGCCCTGGCGCCGCCGGGGAGCAGTTTGCGACGGATCACCGGGTGCCGCCGAGCGGCCGCCGGGCGACACTCGTCCGGTCCGGCATCCATCCGGCATCCATCCGCCACACACTGCTGCCGTGGGCCAGCGAGGGAGCAGTTTGCGACGGATCACCGGGTGCCGCCGAGCGGCCGCCGGGCGACACTCGTCCGGTCCGGCATCCATCCGGCATCCATCCGCCACAAACTGCTGCCGTGGGCCAGCGAGGGAGCCGTTTGCGACGGATCACCGGGTGCGGCCGAGCGGGTGATACGCCGACACCCGCGTGCCGCATACAGCCGTCCCGCGTGCCGCACACAGCCGTCCCGCGTGCCGCACACACCCGTCCCGCCACCGGCGGGCGCGCCACCGCGCGCGCCGGACGTGGCGAGTCTGACCGGGCGAGTCTGACCGGGCGAGGCACGCGCCATCGATAGAATCGTCAGCATCGGCAGCGGCCGGTGACATAAGGGTAAGGAATGTCGGGATGACAGCGAAGCGGGACAAATCGGCTGAGGAACTCCCCGGTTTCGACCGGGTCGTGAATGGCCCGACCGGTCGCCCGCTCACCGCATTTCCCGAGCCGCCGGTGCTGGCATCCAACGGACCCGCCCGCATCATCGCCCTCTGCAACCAGAAGGGCGGCGTCGGCAAGACCACGACCGCGATCAGCCTCGGTGCCTCGCTCGCCGGCTACGGCCGCCGGGTGCTCGCCGTCGACTTCGACCCGCAGGGCGCCCTGTCTGCCGGGCTCGGCGTGCCGAGCCACGAGGGCTCGAACATCTACGACCTCATGCTCGGCACCGTGAAGGATGCCCACCAGGCGATCCGCACGACCTCGACTCCCGGTCTCGACGTGATCCCCGCAAACATCGACCTCTCTGCCGCCGAAGTGCACCTGGTCAACGAGGTGGCCCGCGAGCAGATCCTCGCGCGAGTGCTCCGCCAGGTCAGCGGCGAGTACGACGTGATCCTCATCGACTGCCAGCCCTCCCTCGGCCTTCTCACCGTCAACGCCCTCACGGCCGCCCACGGGGTGCTCATTCCGCTCGAGTGCGAGTTCTTCGCGCTTCGCGGGGTCGCCCTGCTCGTGGAGACCATCGACAAGGTGAAGGATCGCCTCAACCCGGCCCTGCAGCTCGACGGCATCCTCGCCACGATGTACGACTCCCGCACCCTGCACTCCCGCGAGGTGCTCGAGCGGGTTGTCGAGACCTTCGGCGACCGCGTCTTCGAGACCGTGATCGGGCGCACCGTGAAGTTCCCGGATGCGAGCGTCTCCGGCACCCCGATCACCCAGTTCGCCCCCGATCACGCGGCTGCCGGGGCCTACCGCCAGCTGGCAAGAGAGTTGATCGCCCGTGGCGCGGTCGCCTGAGAAAGCCAGGTCGCCTGAGAAAGCGGTCGCCGCAGAGGCATCAGATGCCTCCGGCTTCTCGGTGAGCCTGAGCAACTTCAGCGGACCGTTCGACCTTCTGCTCTCCCTCATCGGCAAGCACGAACTCGACATCACCGAGATCTCGCTCAGCATCGTCACCGGCGAGTTCATCGCCTACCTCAAGCAGCTCGACACCGACACGGAGCTCGATCAGGCGAGCGAGTTCCTTGTCGTCGCGGCGACCCTCCTCGACCTCAAGGTCGCCGGTCTTCTTCCCCAGGGCGAGCTGGTGGATGCCGAGGATGTCGCGCTGCTCGAGGCGCGCGACCTGCTCTTCGCTCGCCTGCTGCAGTATCGGGCGTTCAAGGAGGTGACGACCTGGTTCTCGGCCCAGTTCGACGCGGAGTCCACCCGACACGTGCGCACCGTGCGGCTGGAGGAGAAGTTCCGCAAGCAGACGCCGGAGCTCGTCTGGACCCTGAGCCTCGAGGACTTCGCGGCCCTCGCCGCTCTGGCCTTCGCGCCGCGCGAGCTTCCCACCGTCGGGCTCGATCACCTGCATGCGCCGCTGGTCAGCATCCGGGAGCAGGCTGCTCACGTCGTCGCACTCCTGCGCCGCGGTGAGCCGATGACTTTTCGCCAGCTCATCGCCGGCGTCGAGCAGAAGGGCGTGATCGTGGCGCGATTCCTCGCGATTCTCGAGCTCTACCGCGGCGCATCCCTCGCCTTCGAACAGCTCGAGCCGCTCGGCGAACTCACCGTGCGCTGGACGGCCGAACACTGGTCGGAAGACAACCTCGCGAGCCTGGGATCAGACTATGGAAATTGACATGCTGGACGAAACACCGGTCACCGCGACCGCCCCCGTGGATGTGGAACGGGGCATCGAGGCGATCCTGATGATCGCGGACGAACCGCAAACCCTCGTCTCGCTCGCGACCGCGCTGGGCGTGCCCGTCGCGGCAGTGCGGCAGTCCATCGAGCGGCTCGTCGCCGACTACGACGGGCATGAGGGGGCGAGCATCCGTCGCGGCTTCGAGCTGCGTGAGGTCGGCGGCGGATGGCGCATCTATGTGCGCGGCGAGTATGACGACGTCGTGCGCGACTTCGTTCTCACCCAGAACCCCACGCGTCTGTCGCAGGCCGCACTGGAGACTCTCGCCGTGATCGCCTACAAGCAGCCGATCAGCCGCGGTGCGATCGCCTCCATCCGCGCCGTCAACGTGGATTCGGTCGTGCGCACACTTCTCGGCCGCGGTCTCATCACCGAGGCCTTCACCGACAGCGAGACCGGCGCAATCCACTACGCCACCACCGACCTCACCCTCGCCCAGCTGGGCATCAACTCGATCGACGAGCTTCCGGCGATCTCGCCGCTGCTCTCCGACGGATCGGACGGTTTCGCCGATGTCCTCTGACGAACACGAGTCCTCTGAGAACGCCGCCGAAGCGTCGCCGGCCTCCGACGACGGCGTGCGCCTGCAGAAGCTCATGGCGGCTGCGGGGGTCGCCTCCCGTCGTGTCTCGGAGAACATGATCGAGGCCGGGCGCGTCGAAGTGAACGGCGAGGTCGTCACCGAGCTCGGGCGCCGCGTGCTGCCGACGGATCTCGTCTGGGTCGACGGGGTCGCCATCCAACTCGACACCTCGCGCCGCTACCTCATGCTCAACAAGCCGGTGGGAATCGTCTCCTCGCTTCAGGATGACCGCGGCCGTCCGGATCTGCAGCGCTTCGTCTCCCGCTTCGATGAGCGCCTCTTCAACGTCGGGAGGCTCGACGCCCAGACCTCCGGCCTGCTCATCCTCACCAACGACGGCGAGCTCGCGCACGTGCTCGCGCATCCGTCGTTCGGCGTGATGAAGACCTACATCGCCAAGGTGGAGGGCAGGGTCTCTCCCCAGACCATCGCCGCGCTCACCAGCGGTATCGACCTCGAGGACGGCCCGATCGCGGCCGACAAGGCACGCATCGTCGGCCAGGCCGGCGCTCGCGAGACCATCGTCGAGATCACCCTGCACTCCGGGCGCAACCGCATCGTGCGGCGGATGCTCGAGGAGGTCGGCCATCCGGTGATCGATCTCGTGCGTCGGCAGTTCGGTCCGCTGCATCTCGGATCCCTCGCCGCCGGCGACATCCGCGACCTCACGAAGGCCGAGCTCGGCGCGCTGCTGACGATCTCGCGCGACGCGACATCCGCTCCCGTCGAGGCCGACTCCGAGGGGGCGGACTGATGGCGGTTCGGGCGATCCGCGGGGCGATCCAGCTCGACAAGGACGACCGCACAGAGGTGATGCACGCCACCGCCGAACTGCTGTCGAAGACCCTTCACGCGAACGAGATCGACACCGAGGCGCTGATCTCGGTGATGTTCACCGCCACTCCCGACATCACCAGCGAATTCCCGGCCCTCGCGGCACGCGAGCTCGGTCTCGGTGACGTGCCGCTGATGTGCGCGGTGGAGATGGATGTCGCGGGATCGATGCCGCGCGTCATCCGCCTGATGGCACTGGTGGAGTCGGACACTCCCCGCAAGTACATCGTGCACACCTACCTGCGCGGCGCGGTCGCGCTGCGGCTCGATCTCGCCCAGTAAGCAATGACGACAGCTACGGAAACCACAACATGAACGGAAGCCGCATGATCGGCGAGGTGCGCGTCGTCGGCACGGGCCTGCTCGGCGCGAGCGTCGGCCTCGGACTCCGCGCCCTCGGCGTGGACGTGATCGTGCACGACTCCTCGCCGGCCAACCTGAGTCTCGCCATCGACTACGGCGCCGGCCGTGCCGCTCGTGACACCGACAATCCTCGCCTCGTGGTCGTCGCCGTGCCCCCGGATGTCACTGCTCGTGTCATCGCCGAGGAGCTCACCGCCTTCCCCGATGCCCTGGTGACGGATGTCTCGAGCGTGAAGGTCGCCGTGCTGGCCGGGGTGCGCGCGGCGGGAGTCGATGTCGACCGCTACGTCGGCTCGCATCCTCTCGCCGGTCGGGAGCGCGGCGGACCGATCTCGGCCCGCGGCGACCTCTTCCTCGGGCGGCCCTGGGTGATCACACCGCATGACGGGATGCCCGCGGCGCAGGTCGGCGTCATCGAAGACCTCGTGCTCGATCTCGGCGCGGTCCCCGTGATCATGACCGCCGAGCAGCACGACACCAGCGTCGCGCTCGTCTCGCATGTGCCGCAGGTGATCGCCTCGCTGCTGGCCCGGCGACTCAGCGGGGGCACCGAATCCGCGCTCTCGCTCTCCGGGCAGGGACTGCGCGACACCACCCGAATCGCCTCGAGCGACGCCGAGCTGTGGGTGCAGATCCTCGGGGCGAACGCCGCAGCGGTCACCGCGGTGCTGCGCGACTACCGCGCCGACCTCGACCGTGCCATCGACACCCTCGACGCACCGCAGCTGCCGGGGGCCCGGCGCGCTCTCGCCGAGCTGCTGGCTGGCGGCAACACGGGAGTGGCACGCATCCCGGGCAAGCACGGCCAGGATCGACGCTTCAACCAGATCATCGTGATGGTCGACGACAAGCCCGGGGAGCTGGCACGCCTGCTCACCGAGATCGGGCACATCGGAGTGAACATGGAAGACCTCAGACTCGAACATTCGCCTGGCCAGCAGATCGGTCTCGCCGAGATCTCTGTGGTGCCCGAGGCCGAAGCGGGGTTGGTCGCCGACCTCGAGGCTCGCGGCTGGCGCATCGCGCAGGTGGGCGCGTGAGCGCGGCACCGCAGACGCGTGAACCTCGTGTCGTGGTGGCCATCGACGGTCCGGCCGGAAGCGGCAAGTCCAGCGTGAGCCGGGCATCCGCTCGCGCGCTCGGCTTCGACTACCAGGACAGCGGCGCGGCCTATCGGGCGCTCGCCTGGTTCGCGCTCGAAAACAACGTCGATACCGAGGATGCCGGGGCCGTGATCGCGGCGCTCCCGGCGTTCGACTATGAGATCGGCACCGACCCGGACCACTATTTCGTGCGGGTCGGGGGAGTGGATGTCACGGAGGCGATCCGCGACCCGCGGGTGACGGCGGTGGTGAGCGCCGTTGCGCGCGTTCCGGTGGTGCGGGCCTACCTCGTCGACCTCTTCCGCGAGGTCATCGATCGCAGCGAACAACCCGGCATCATCACCGAGGGCAGGGACATCACGACCGTCGTCTGCCCTGAGGCCGAGGTGCGGATACTGCTCACGGCATCCGAAGAAGCTAGAATGGCGAGGCGTTCCGCTGAGTTACCGTCGGAGTCGGCTGCGGCCGTTGCCGAAAAGCTCAGTTCTCGAGATGCCCAGGACTCCCGGGTCGTCGACTTCATGAACGCCGCCGAGGGTGTGACCACCCTCGATTCAACAGATCTCGACTTCGACCAGACCGTGCAGGCGGTAGTAGCCCTGGTGGCTCCGCTGGTCGAGTAGGGCGCTGAGCGCCCGTGTCGAGACCCTCAACAGGAAAAATTCCCCCATGCCAGACAACAACGACCAAGAGCACGACGAATACGGCGATCTCGATCCCAAGCTGAGCGAGAAGCTCGCCGTGCTCGACGAGTCCGATGCGCTCATGCGCGCCAACGCGCTTCGTGCGGGCCTCGAAGACTACGACCTCGACGAGGAAGACCGCGACCTCCTCGACTCCGCAACGGATGATCCGGATGCCGTCACCTACCTCCCGGCCCTTCCGGTGCTCGCGATCGTCGGCCGCCCCAACGTGGGCAAGTCGGCGCTCGTCAACCGCATCCTCGGGCGTCGTGAAGCCGTTGTGCAGGACACACCCGGCGTCACCCGCGACCGCGTCACCTACAAGGGCGAGTGGGCCGGACGCAATTTCACCCTCGTCGACACCGGTGGGTGGGAGCCCGACGCCAAGGGCATCAATGCCTCCGTCGCAGCCCAGGCCGAGATCGCAATCGACCTCGCCGATGCCGTGCTCTTCGTGGTCGACGCCACCGTCGGGGCCACCAGCACCGACGAACACGTCGTGCGCATGCTGCGTTCCACCAGCAAGCCCGTGATCCTCGCCGCCAACAAGGTGGACGACGCGCGCCAGGAGCCGGAGGCCGCCGGCCTCTGGAGCCTCGGCCTCGGCGAACCGTGGCCGGTCTCGGCCCTTCACGGTCGTGGGGTCGCCGACCTGCTCGACCACGTGCTCACCATCCTTCCCGAGGTCTCGGCCGTCGCGAAGGAAGAGGTCGGCGGACCCCGCCGCGTCGCCATCCTCGGCCGCCCGAACGTCGGCAAGTCGAGCCTGCTCAATAAGGCCGTCGGCGAAGAGCGCGTCGTCGTCAACGAACTCGCCGGAACCACACGCGACCCGGTCGACGAGCAGGTCGAGCTCGGCGGAAAGGTGTGGCGCTTCGTCGACACAGCGGGCATCCGTCGTCGCATGAATCTCGCCCAGGGTGCCGACTTCTACGCCTCGCTGCGCACAAGCGCCGCCCTCGAGAAGGCGGAAGTCGCCGTCGTCGTGCTCGACGTGAGCGACGTGATCAGCGAGCAGGACGTGCGCATCATCGACCTCGTGCTCGAATCCGGGCGCGCCCTCGTGTTGGCTTTCAACAAGTGGGACCTGATGGATGACGACCGTCGTCGGTACCTCGAGCGCGAGATCGAGCAGGACCTCGCGCACGTGGCCTGGGCTCCGCGCGTCAACATCTCCGCGAAGACCGGTCGTCACCTCGAGAAGCTGGTTCCCGCCCTCGAGCTCGCGCTCGCTTCGTGGGACACCCGAATCCCCACCGGCAAGTTCAACGCTCTCGTCGCCGAGCTCGCGGCCGAGCATCCGCACCCGGTGCGTGGCGGAAAGCAGCCGCGAATCCTGTTCGGAACCCAGGCCGCGACCCGTCCGCCGACGTTCGTGCTGTTCACGACCGGATTCCTCGACCCGGGCTACCGTCGCTTCATCACGCGCCGCCTGCGCGAGATCTTCGGTTTCGAAGGCAGCCCGATCAACGTGAACATGCGAGTGCGCGAGCGCCGCAAGCGCACCTAGCCCCGCCGCCGCGCCGGTCGAGTAGGAGCGCCCCCTTGCTGGTCGAGTAGGAGCGCCGCCTTGCTGGTCGAGTAGGAGCGCCGCCTTGCTGGTCGAGTAGGAGCGCTAGCGACGTGTCGAGACCCGCACGACGCAATCCGAACGATCCCGCCTTTGAATCGAGCGGCGGCATCGTGCTGAGCGAGACCCGCTGCCGCTCCAACCCCACCCCGGCTACCCCCGAGGAACCACCACGACCGGCACTCTCGCAGCCTTGAGCAGTCGCGACGACACCCCGCCGAGCAGCACTCGGCGTGCCGGTCCGTACCCGCGCGAGCCGCACACCAGCAGGTCGACGTCTTCCGGGCGGAGGTCAGCGAGCGCGTCGACCACGGATCCCTCCAGCAGCAGCGGAGTCGCGTCGATCCGCTTCGCAGCGTTCTCGAGTGAACGAGAGAACTGGGCTCTCTGCTCTGCGGCGAAGCTGGTCGGCTCGCCGAGGCTCGGCCGCACGAGGGTGTCAGGAAGCACACTCACGAGTTGCAGCGTCGCGCCTACTTCGGTCGCGAGTTCACCCGCGGTGGTGAGGGCGGCTCGCCCATCGGCCGTATCGATGAATGCGACCGCGACGCGCCTCATTGATGACGTGACGAATTCCTCGTAGGCCCAGGGAACGATGACGACCGGCCCTGGCGCACCCTGGAGCACTCTCTCGGCGGTGCTCCCCGGGGCAGTGCGACGGGTACCGCGGGTCTTGTGCGACCCCAGCACGAGGAGTGCGCCGGATCCGGCCGTTTCGAGGGCGTCGCTCAGCCCGTGCGACGCGGAGTCTGCGGCAATCGCTCGGTAACGGGCATCCGTTCCGGTGAGGATCGCGCGCGCGCCGCTCAAGAGGATCTCCGCCTGCTCGCGGTTGTAGGCAACCCACTCACTGTCGACCCGCCCCATGCCGATCGGCGCGGAACTCGGGTAGACGGTGATCACGGTGAGCGGACGCCCACTCGCTCGGCTCCAGGCGGCGGCGAACGCGAGCACGTCGGCGCCGGCATCTCCCTTGTAGGCCGCGAGGATGGGCGCGGCACCCGGCTGTTCGGCCATCAGGCTGAGGGTTCCGACGGCAGCTGCGCCGCCTCTCCGGTGCGCACGCGGGAGTGCTTTCGCGAGTAGGCGAAATAGATGATGAGTCCGATGACGAGCCAGACGACGAAGCGCAGCCAGGTCTCCCACGGCAATTGGGCGATCAGATAGCCGCAGAGGAGGATGCCGATGATGGGGAACACGGGGGAGAACGGCACCCGGAACGGACGCTTCATCTCGGGCTTCGTGCGTCGGAGGATGATGACTCCCACGTTGACGAGCACGAAGGCGAAGAGCGTGCCGATGTTGACGAGCTTCACGATCTCATCGAGCGGTACGAGGGCGGCGAGGATAGCGATCAGCACGCCGAATCCGAGGGTGAGCCGCGCCGGAGTCCCAAAGCGAGGGTGCACCTTTGCGAGGCGGCGGGGAAGCAGCCCGTCGCGGCACATGGCGAAGAAGATGCGGGTCTGGCCGTACATGATCACTAGCACGACGCTCGTGATCGCGATGAGCGCACCGGCGGCGAGCAGTCCTCCCGCCCAGGGGATTCCGGCTCCCTGGCGAAGGGCGGCAGCCAGTGGTGCATCGCTTCCCGACAGCAGCTTGACCGGGGCGACCCCGACGGCCGCGATTGCAACGAGCACGTAGAGAATCGTCGAGATGACGAGGGATCCGATGATGGCGATCGGAAGATCCCGTCCCGGATTCTTTGATTCCTCCGATGCCGTCGACACGGCATCGAACCCGATGTAGGCGAAGAAGATCACGCCGGAAGCCGAAGCGATTCCCCCGAACCCGTCCGGTGCGAAAGGGGAGAAGTGGTTGGAGTTGTAGGCGGTGAACGCCACGACGATGAAGAAGATCAAGATGATGATCTTTATCACCACCATGACGGCGTTGAATGTCGTGCTCTCCCGGGTGCCCAGAGTGAGCATGACGCTGATCACCAGCACGATGAACACCGCCGGGATGTTGAACACACCACCCTCGGACGGTGAGGTCGAGATCGCCGCCGGCAGCTCGAATCCGAAGGCGGCTCGCAGGAATTCGTTGACGTTTCCGCCCCAGCCGACCGCGACCGCAGCGACGGAGACTCCGTATTCGAGCACGAGGTCCCAGCCGATGATGAACGCCACCAGCTCGCCGAGCGTGGCATAGGAGAAGGTGTAGGCGCTGCCGGAGACCGGAACGCTCGACGCGAGCTCGGCGTAGGAGAGCGCGGAGAAACCGCAGGTGATCGCGGCGAGGATGAAGGAGATGAACAGGCTCGGACCGGCGAGCTTCGCTCCTTCCCCGATGACGACGAAGATGCCGGTGCCGATGATCGCGCCGACACCGAGGGCGGTCAGCGCGAACGGGCCGATCGTTTTCTTCAGCCCCTCCTCGCCCTCGGCCTCCTTTACGAGGTCGGCCACGGAGCGAGTGATGAAGAGGTCTTTCATTGCCATGGGATACCCCCGAACTCGGCCTCTTCTGAAGAGGCGATCGAAGCGACCAATGTGCCACAGAACCCGAATTGATGACACGGGTTGACGGGGGTAGACCGCGCGGTTACTTTTGGTCGCAGTGAGCTCGCCGCCGCTGGCTGCCGCTGGCCGCCGCTGGTCGAGTAGGAGCGCCAGCCACGTGGGCCGACACGACGCAGTCCGAACGATCCCGCTCTTGGATCGGGCGGCGGCTTCGTGGGGAGCGAGACCGCTTTGCTGGTCGAGTAGGAGCGCCAGCGACGTGTCGAGACCCGCCGTAGTGCAGACTTAACCAGTGTCCGACCGACCCCCGCCCCTCCCGCCGGGCTACATCCGCGATCCCGGCGATGCCTGGGTCTACGGTCCCGACGGCGCGAAATTCTGGGGACGTTTCGGCGCCGCCGGACTCCTGGTGTGGCATCCGTCCCTCGGAATCCTGCTGCAGCACCGCGTCGGCTGGAGCCACTTCGGCGGCACCTGGGGCCTCCCGGGCGGCGCCCGCAAGCAGGGCGAGAGTGCGGTCGACGGCGCGCTGCGCGAGGCCGCCGAGGAGGCGACCGTGCCGCCCGAGCTTTTGCGCATCATCCACACTTCGGTGCTCGACCTCGGCTTCTGGTCCTATACGACGGTTGTCGCCGAGGCGCTAGAGGAGTTCGAGCCGGTGATCGCGGATGCCGAGAGCGCCGAGCTGCGCTGGGTGCCGGTGATCGAGGTGGACGACCTGCCCCTCCACCCGGGCTTCGGTGCCGCCTGGTCTGACCTCCGCCAACTGCTGGTCGAGTAGGTCGCTCAGCGACCGTGTCGAGACCCACCACCCTGCCGGTCGAGTAGGTCGCCCAGCGACCGTGCGCCCACGCCGCCGGTTCCGAACGATTCGCCAGAATCGGGCGGCCGTGCCGGTGGGGAGCGAGACCCCCGCCGATAAACTCCTTTCATGCCGACCCTCCTAGCCGCCTGCGTAGTCAGCGCCCTCCGCCCAGACCCCGGCGCTATAGGCATCACCGCCATCGACAAGCGCCCCGCGACCGGCCCGATCAGGGTCGGCCGCCTCGGCCTCTACGCCGACGTGCAGGCCGATCGCAAGAACCACGGCGGTCTCGACAAGGCCGTCTACGCCTACGCCCAGGAGGATGCCGACTTCTGGACCACGGAGCTTGGCCGCGACCTCCCGCCCGGCTGGTTCGGCGAGAACCTGCGTGTCACCGGACTCGACGTCTCGAACGCCCGCGTCGGCGAACGCTGGCGCATCGGCAATACCGTCGAACTCGAGGTCACCATGCCGCGCTCGCCCTGTGCCACCTTCGCCCGCTGGGTCGGGGGAGCGGACGAGCGGGGCTGGGTCAAGCGCTTCGCCATCGAGGGTCGCCTCGGGGCGTACCTGCGTGTCATCCGCACCGGTCCGATTGCCGCGGGGGACGAGATCGAGCTCCTCGCCGCGCCGGTCGACGCCCCGACCATCCTCGAAGTCTTCCGCTTCTGAGTCGCTGACCGTTCGAGCGGCCACCTCGGTCGCGCTAGTATGGATAGGTTGTCTTCGACGGGTTCGCCTTCGATCGACATCGGGCTGTAGCGCAGCTTGGTAGCGCACCTGACTGGGGGTCAGGGGGTCGCAGGTTCAAATCCTGTCAGCCCGACTAAAGGGTCGTACTAAAAACCGTCCCAAGAACTAACCACGAAATCCCTCCCAGTCAGAAGCGGGAGGGATTTCGTCGTTTCCGGGCTCGTGCGATCGCACGTTTCCAGCCCGGGCGGCTTCGCGGAGGGCCCGGAGCTGCTTAACGACGAAACGCGCCCGTTTCGGGGCGCGTCGAATTGATCTGTCATGCGGTGGGAAGTGTTGGGTGACGCTGGGGAGGGGCTAGGTTCTCAGCGGGGAAGCCAGCATGCCTTGGTGGTACTGAACGAGGATGGGGTCTTTTGGCAACGTGCCGGTGTAGCTGTTCACGCTCACTCGGTCTCGTCGACGCCCCATGACTTCCTTCTGAGGGTCGCGTGGTTTCCCGATCTGTTCCGCGGTCTTCTCCTTCTTGATGAAGGAGGTGATGGTTCGGAGGTTGAAGGTTGTCAGCAGAACGGCCATGAAGACGGCCGCAGCAGCAAATCCGCGAACGCGACGGCGCGACGTCGAGTCGATACTTTCCTGACCGCCATCTTTGGCATTGCCGTTTAGTCCTTCGATGCTGTTCCGGGCGTGCTTGTGAAACTCGACCCACTCCTTGCTCTTGTACTGGAAGCCCTGGCTTGTCCGCAGGTCGTCCTCTTTCTGAAGCGAGACAGAGTGTTGGCGGCAGATCTTCGGGAGGAAGTCGAGGTTAGGGGCGTCCTCTTCCTCGACTCGTGGACGCTCTTTGTCAGCGACGGTCGGAAGTGTTTTCCTGTCGCGCTCCATGAGCAGTTCGAAGATCGGGCACGTGACCGTGGGGCTATTGCCGCGTGCGGGGCAGCTGACGGGTTGACGGCCCTTCTCGTCGGGTCGTTCCTTCGCATGGACCTTAAAGGCCAGTCGCGCGTCAATTCTGATTTTGTAGACAGCGTCATCGACGCCGTTCTGCTGCTTCTCGTGATCAACGGACGCCATTTGGAGTGCGGTGGGTGTTCCTGGGCAGTACCGAGATCCCTCGATGAAGATGACTCCGTCTTTTGATCCGAGTTGCTTGTCTTTGCCCTGGGGGCCGAGTCGGTCGATTCTGTAGTCGGTCGATGGGGTCCATCCGAGCGCGTGTGCTGGCTGGTGAAGTCGCGCCACGGTAGCGTTCGCCCAGTACTGTTTGTCAGCGTCAGCGAGACCTGGGCTCAGGCCCGTAGCGAGGGCCAGGCGCATGAGCTCGACTGCTTCTTCGGATACTCCGATATTCGGCATGCTGAGGGTGGCGGCGACAGCGAGTTGGGGAAATCGGGCGTCTTTCGGGGACTCCGAATGGGTCTGCTGCACGGATTGGGGACAGTTTCTAGTCACGCAGCCAGTGCGGCTGGCGTGTTCATGATGGCCTCGAAT
This sequence comes from Lacisediminihabitans sp. FW035, assembly GCF_054880895.1. Lineage (NCBI taxonomy): Bacteria > Bacillati > Actinomycetota > Actinomycetes > Micrococcales > Microbacteriaceae > Lacisediminihabitans > Lacisediminihabitans sp. FW035. Next base: position 2,283,760 of record NZ_CM142187.1, on the reverse strand, counting down.
TCGATCGGGGTCAAACGTCCCAGGCGGGGCTGCCGCCGGCGTCGGTGGTAGGTGCGTTCGATCCAGGTCACGATCGCGATGCGCAGCTCCTCCTGCGTTGCCCAGGAGCGACGGTTGAGGACGTTTTTCTGCAGCAGGCTGAAGAACGATTCCATTGCGGCGTTATCACCACAAGAGGCGACCCTGCCCATGGATCCGACCATGCGGTGAGCGGCCAAAGCGCGGAGGAATTTCCTGCTTCGAAATTGGCCGTATTCAACTGGTCGCTGTGAATCACGCACCCGGCGACGTTCCCGCGCATCGCGACGGCATTGTTGAGAGCGTTCACGGCCAGACTCGATTTCATCCTGGAGTCGATCGAGCACCCCACGATCCGGTTCGAGAACACGTCTTTGACCGCGCAGAGGTAAAGCTTGCCCTCCGTGGTGGTCCGGTGTTCGGTGATGTCCGTCAGCCAGAGCTGGTTCGGGCGCTCGGCGGTGAACTCATGACGGACGCGCCCGTCGCCGTCGGTGACGGGTCTGCTGCACGGTTCGGTGACAACCAAACCCTGGGCAGACCCCTCACTTACGAATCTTTGGTCTAGCGGTCGACCATGGACCGGATTTTGGCAGTCTTTTCTCGGTGCCGACGCATCGACAACTGCGCAATGCGGGGTGGGATCAAGATGGCGTATATGAGGGCCAAGCTGAGTATCCCTAAGATCGCCAGCGGAGCGAGGGCGTTTAACTCGGCAGTCTGATTATCGGTGTCCGGCGCCAGGAATAGAAGGGCAAAGACAGGGATCACACTGATGACAGATATGACGACCAGCCACGCTAGGACAGTCCAATAGCTGTCTTTCGGTATTGGTGTGCGACGAATTAAGACCCATTTTGTGAAGTTTCCAAGCTCCACGCCGCCCGATCCGATTGAGTGGAGGACCATCGTGCTCACCACCGCGACGAGGATCCCGGCCAGAATCAGCAGAACGTACGCTCCGATGAGGCTCAACCCGCCCGCCCGAATGCCGAATAGAGACAAGGCGATACCTCCTGGGCCAACCAATAGAGTGACGAGCACAGCCCTTCGCTGGATGCCTTGCCGCTCTAGCTCAATCTGTCGGTCTCGGGGCTTCGGCAGCTGTAGCGCCAGAACGACGTAGAGGCCGAGGAAGACAGAAAGAATCGCGGAGCACGTCTCGGTGTCGAGGTAGCGTAGCCCGGCGACATTTACCAGTGCGTTCAGTATTTTTGTAAATCCCTCAAGCAGATCACTCGTTGAGACCGCCTTAAGATCGAGCACAATCGGTGCACGGGTGCGCCTCGACGGCGCTTTGTAACTCTCATCACGTTCATACGCGTCCGCGTCGGCTGGCTGGCTGCACCGGCTCGTCTCGGCGATCTGGCCGCATGTGGCAATGGTGACATGTCAGTAGTGTCGGGGCAAGACGAATGAACGCCGCCGCCATGCCCCAAATCAATGAGCGCTCAAATGCTTGAAACGTCGGCCTCGCTCCCTTCAGTCGGCTCAGGTCCCGCTAATCGAGGTGGCTTTGCGTGATTGGCCGACCACTACCGATTTGCCAGGTCCCCACTACTGGTTGGAGGGCGTTCTGCCCTCTCCGGTTCCTTTGCAAGACTGCCCACGGCGCCCAGCACTATCGGTTCATAGGCAGAATGGGGACGGTCATCGTGTGTGCGCGACTCAGGGCAGCGGTACGGTCATCTCGCCATCTCGCTCTTGAGACGGGATGCGATTTCAGCTAGGACGGACTCCACAGAGTCATCACCTTCACCAATTCGAACCATGTGCCCACTGTCATCTGTCCACACGCCGTCCGGAGACACGACGTACCAGAAGCCAAAGTTGCCCTCGTAGACTACGAAGAAGGTGTAACTGCCGTCGGTTTCCAAACGAGGAACGACATCCTCGACACTGAGACGGTCTCGGACTACTACTGCGACCTTTTCAACGACTTCTGCCGTTTGCCGAGTGGGCCCATCGAATCCAGAGTCCCTGCGCCACTTCGCTGGAAGCGTTTCCCCAATCTGGGACAACAATTCCGGCATCGGTCCGACGGGTACCCCGTCGAGCAACGTTTTTCTAATGGAGTTGATCCCCTCCAACATCGCCTGGTCTGGATGTTCGGGATTGGAATCCTGGCCCTCGAGTGGGGATGTGTACTCGCTCATTACTGCCCACAGGACGGACTTAACGAGAGTTCGAGGAGTGAGCTCCTCGCCATCATCGAGCTCGACATCGTATGGGTCATCGTCGTACGTGCACTCGCTCCAGACACCCTGGTTGTTCGGAAAGTACTTGAGCGTTCGGCCGCGGACCTCAACTTCCAAGGCGTACCCATCGCGTGAATTCGACTGAGGACAAATGCTCATCGGAGTCGACGGAATGAAGTAGTTCAGATCTGCCTGGAGTTCGGCCGCAGCTGAACTGGCCACGCGCTCGTCACTTGCCTGGGCCGCTCGGGTTCGTTCGACGTTGTGTCGGTCAATTGATTCGGCGAGTGGGACGAGCAGTCGACGGGCCAATTCGTCGGCATCGTCGCTGGAGCGAATCTCGGCGTTCGCTAGCGCGACTAGAAACTCATACGCTTCGATGACGCGTCCCTGAATGATCACATCATCCTCAGTGTCATAGATGTCGTCCCCCGGTCGATCGGTGGACGTGGGGAAGAGATGCGGCTGAAAGTGGCGAACTACCGTCGCTGCAATGACAGCTGTAACCGCCTGCAACCCTGAATTTGCGCGTGACGGAGTATTTTCAAACGCTGCACCGTTGGTTGACGCTACCCACCAGCCACCCTGTTCCGCAATATCCACAACATGTGCGGGCCCGATGTGGACCCTGATGCCCTGAGTGCCGAGTGGGGCCGGAAACCTGGCTTTTTCCGTTGGGATGGTTGGCAAGTACTTGTCGAGGGCGGCCCGCACAAGGTCTAGATTCGTCTTACCAAACATCTTCGGAGGCTACAGCCTCGCTTCGAGGCCAGGCAACGCCCAATGTGGCGGTGCCTTTCGTGGGGTGCTTCTCGATACGCAGGAGCATCCAACGCGAAGAGCTCGGTGTTGCATGATCGTGGCCGGATTTCAACCGTCGCTTGCGGGAACTCCACGCAAAAAGAGGAAAATCCGGAGGGGTGTGGAGGAAAACGCCTTTCAGCCCCTGAAGTATGCCCCGTGTTTCTGGGGCGTACTGAGTTCTTAGTACAGCCCACTAAATGCAAAATGACTGCCGCGCTTTTTTGGCAGTCATTTCGCATTTATGGCGTGCTTACAGCGGGGTCCCCGACGCGCCGGTTCCAGCGCATCGCCCCTGGGCAGCATTGGCATGCGCAGGCCGCGATGTGACGGCCGTGCCGGTGGGGCGCAGCCCGACAGGTGACCTCGGACTCTCGGGTTCCCGAGATTCTTTGATGGTGAGATTCCTGAAGTTCACCGACTCCGATATGCGGGCCCACGGAACCTCCGGACACCTCGTCAGCCACAGGCTGGGGACATCTACCTGGAGAGTCAAACGTCTCGAACAACCCGCTGTGCCGCGGCAACTCCACGCGCGATCGTCCCAGCCTTCGGGCCAAGGTCGGCCGGGTTGCGAACTCGACCCTGTTAGGTTGGCGGGATGGTCGACCAGTCAGTTCGCGATGAGATCGCGGCGTTCGTTGCCGAGCGGGATTGGGCGCAGTTTCACAGCCCCGAGAACCTGGCGAAGAGCATCGCGATTGAAGCGGGGGAGTTGCTCGAGTGCTTCCAGTGGAATGCGGATGCTGACGAGGCTCGAGTGCGCGAGGAACTAGCCGACGTGCTCACGTACTGCTTGCTGCTCGCGGAGCGAATTGGCGCGGATCCGGAGCAGATCGTCCTCGACAAGCTGGCCTCCACACGAGCGAAGTATCCGGTGGACAAGGCGCGGGGGCGCAGCGCCAAATATGACGCCCTTTGAGATCGGGCGGCTCGACTTCACCCCGAATGCCGTCAAGACCTGGGCGTCGCTCGATCACCGCAACACCAACTGGCCGGTTGTCTACGTCTTGGACGACGCCAAGCGCGACCGAGAGGTCGCCACAAAGGTTCGTCTCAACGACGTCTATGTGGGGGAGTCCCGCAACGCCGCGGCACGGATGCGGCAGCACTTCGACTCACCAGAAAAGAAGCACCTTCGCACCATCCGCGTAATCGTCGATGAGACCTTCAACAAGTCGGTCTGTCTCGACCTGGAGTCGTACCTGATTCGGATGCTGGCTGGCGACGGCTCGTACCGGGTGCTGAACAGGAACGACGGGATCACTGAGGCCGACTACTACGATCGCGAGCAGTACCGCGAGTCCTTCCTCGAGGTGTTCGATCAGCTGAAGCGGGACGGCGTCTTCACCCGAACCATTCCTGAGATCGAGAACAGCGACCTTTTCAAGCTCTCACCGTTCAAGGCATTGATGCCGGACCAGGCGATCGCGGTTGAGGACATCCTCGAGGGCCTCTTTGAGGACCTAAAGTCAGGCGAGAAGAGCACGACCGTCATTCAGGGCGAGCCGGGTACAGGCAAGACTGTCCTCGCCATCTACATGCTCAAGTTGCTCGTGGACATCGCGGCCACCGCCCCTGCGGAATACCTCGATAGCGACACTCTCTTCTCCGAGTTCTTCGTCGAGGGCTATCAAGACCTACTCACAGACATTCGGATCGGCCTCGTCGTGCCGCAGCAGTCGTTGCGCGAATCGATCAAGAAGGTGTTCAAGAAGACCCCGGGATTGCATCCGTCGATGGTGATGACCGCCTTCGACGTCGGCTTCTCTAATCAGCACTTCGACCTGCTCATCGTCGACGAAGCGCACCGCCTCAACCAACGCGCGAATCAACCGTCAGGGGTGCAGAACAAGAACTTTCGGCTCATCACCGAGAAGCTCTTCGGAAACGACGACACAACGAAGACCCAGCTCGACTGGATCCGGGCGAAGAGTACGCACCAGATCTTCTTGCTCGACGCGGCCCAAAGCGTTCGGCCGGCCGACGTGCCTCTAGAGACGCTCGCTCTACTCGTGCGGGAGGCCAAGGCCGCGAATCGCAACTATCCGCTGCTCTCCCAGATGCGGGTTCAAGCCGGGTCGGACTACGTCTCCTACATCAGACGCATCCTCGGTTCGGGTGAACCGGTGGCTCCGGAGAACTTCGACGGCTACGGGCTTCGATTCTTCGACGACCTTGCTGAAATGCGCGAGGAGATCCGGCACAAGGATGCCGAGGTCGGGCTCTCTCGACTGCTCGCCGGGTACGCCTGGCCATGGAAGACCAAGAGCGACAAGACGGCATTCGACATCGAACTGGACGGCGTGCAGCTTCGCTGGAACAGCAAGCAGGTCGACTGGATCGCCTCGCCAAACGCCGTAGACGAAGTCGGCTCCATCCATACCGTCCAGGGATACGACCTCAACTACGCCGGTGTGATCATCGGTCCGGATCTTCGCTACGACCCTGTCAACGGCAGGCTGATCGTCGATCGAGACTCGTACTTCGACACTAAGGGCAAAGAGAACAACGATGTCCTGGGGAAGAAGTACACGGACGAGGACCTCCTGCGGTTCATCAGCAATATCTATGCGGTGCTTCTGACCCGCGGCATCCTGGGCACATACGTCTATGTGTGCGACCCGGAGCTTCGCGAGCACCTGCGGCAGTTCATCCCAAGCTCCTAGCGTCGACGGTTCGGCCTACCCCGCACTGGGGGGTTCTTTGCAGAGTTTCCCTCGATACGGTCGGACTCGGGGGAAACATGACGTCGACAGAAGACACGGCCCAGCACACCGACTTTGCCGGCATCCAGGCACTGTCCTCTCGGGCTGCGGGGTATTCAGTCGCGCGCAAGTGCCTCGAGGTTCAGTCGCAGGCGGAATCCCGAGATCCCTCGCTTCGGACTCCCGCGCGGGTAGCCCTCCATGACGATGCCTGGCCGTGGTACCAGGGCGCACTAGGTGAGATGGAGGTGGGCCGGCTGCTCTCCGACCTCGGCCCGGAATGGTTCGTCAGGCACGCCGTGCCGATCGGTGCTGGTACCAAGGATGTCGACCATCTGGTCATCGGGCCCGGAGGGGTTTTCGCGATCAACACCAAGCATCACGCCGGAGCAAAGGTCTGGGTGGTTGACTACATGCTCGGCGTCAACAACAGCAAGACTCGCCATCTCTCGGACGGTCGTCGCGACGCCATCGACGTGGCAACGAGACTCTCGGCGAAGGCAGAGTTTCCCGTCGAAGTGAGGCCGGTGATCGCCCTCGTCGACCCGGTGTCAGTGATTGATCGACGTGCCCCGCTCAACCGTCCCGTGGCGGTTCTCGATGCTCGCAAGCTCGTCGCATGGCTGAGGTCCCAGCCGCGGCAGCTGAGCGACACGAAGCTTTCGTTGCTCAAGCTTGCTGCGGAAGAGCCGGAAACCTGGCACATCGATCGCGAGGCAGCGAACACCCTTCGGGTGATGCCGCGTTTCGAGCGACTCATCGCGGATGTCGGAACTCCGAGCAGACCGAGGACGGCAACTCCCCGGTCCCGGACGACGCTCACACCCCGCCGCAGTCGCCCGGCTAGGACCAGCCGTCCGACACGCACGACACCGGCGGCACGAAAAGGTACGCGTGGACCATCGGCGGTCGACCTTGTGAAGCTCTGGTTCGCCGTGGCGTTCATCGTCATCGGCATCTTTACTTTTCGCTCGATTGCCAATCAGCCGTGCGTCCCTGCCGTCAGCTGCCTCATCCCGCCCCTCTACCTCGGAGTGAAACCCCTACTCATGCTGGCGGGAGCCGCCGCGATCGGCTTTGGCGGGCTCGCAACAGTGCGATGGCTTGTACGCACCGTAGGTCGGTGAGTCAGAAGTCCCGACTGAGATCGTTGCAGGTCAGGATGACTCAGACTGATTCAGAGCATGAGGGGGGCATCACAGTCGCAGGATCAGTCACCGATCGAGGCGTTCGCGCCGTATTCCTTCTAGAGGAAAACCGCTCTAGTAGTTATAGTGGAATATCTCGCTAAGAAGAATATGGGAAGGCAATGCCACCTTCGACGATATCGGAGTCTGACGCAGTTGACCTGCTCGTCGCTGCCGGCTTCGACGTGTCAGCGCGTCCCGATCAGCGTCGGGGCGTCGAACTTCTCGTGAGCCGCGCCGGCGAAACCGCCGTAGTGCAAGTCAAGGTGCGGCAAAAGACGATATACGAGTGGGATGCTCTACAACTGCTCGAGAATGCCCACGAGCGTGTCTTGGTCGTCGTGCCAATCGCGAGCCGCGGCCTCATCGACGCCGCGAAGCGTAATCGGCGGTTGGGCGTCGTGTCACTCAGGAATCGACTCCTTATCTGGAACCGCGAGGAGATTCACTCACCCGACGCGGTCGCGGAAACCCATGCGTCAATGACTGTGCCTGGCCGTCGACGCAAGCCGTGGGGTCGCTGGGCAATCATGCGTGCGTACCTCCTCGACGGGGAGCCTCGATCCCAGGTCGAGTTGGCGAAAGAAACCGGCGTGACGCAGTCCGCGGTGTCCAAGTCAAACAGCGCACTCGATGGCCTTATCGTCAGATCGGCCTCTGGTTGGAGGGCGACAGATCGCATAGCGCTCTGGGATATGTTCATGGCTGAGTACGCGGGTCCGGGCGGGATCACCACGCACTGGTACGGGCTGGACGCTGTCACTTACCAGTCGAATTCGGTTGTGGCCGCCGGTGCATCCGCTGGCTTACAAGTATTGAGCTCTGGAGATTCCGCAGCTGACAAATTGGCACCCTGGCGAGTTCCTGCGCGTGCTGTCGTCTACGCCACGTCGGGGATCGCCCTAGGCAAGCTTGGCTTTGCGCAGACCACTAATGAGCGCGCCACACTCACATTCACCGTTCCAGCCGACCAAACCATCTGGGCAACCGCAGCCTCATGGTCGCAACGAACCAACACGCCGACCGTCGATCCGGTCATCGCGGCATGGGATGTTAGGCGAACGGGTGGCCCGGACGCGGACGAGGCAGTTCAACGGATCCGTGATCTGGTGCTCGGGAGTGGAGGATCTTGAAGATCCGACGCTCGGTGGAGACGGTCGCGACCTCCAATGCTGACGACGCCGCCTACCTGGCGTTGGAAGACGTGGCCCGCATAACCGAGCACCTCGACGATGTCCGTGTCGGCGGCGGCCATATGGCCCGCTAGCTGCTAACCGCATTCCCGGTCGCCAAAGCCATCATCCGGCGCACGGCCGACGCGGACGCCGCCATATCGACATCGATCGCCGCCACTGGGCAAATCCACCGTGCACTGACGGATGCGGGATACGTTACCGCGAGCGGCAACCACTATGCCAAGGGACCCCTCGAGATCGACCTACTCGTGCCGTCCAGCACAAGTAAGTTTGTGTAGGCAGAACACGGAGGCCGCGGCTTCGACGCCGCACCTGGCCTCCTGCGTGCGTTCGCGATGGAGCCCATCCTTCTCGATGTCGGCGCCATGCTTACCGATGGGAGCCGCCACGAGTTCGTAGTCCGGGTGCCATCGGTCGAGCTCGCGGTCAGCCTCAAGGCCTACGCAACCATCTCACGAGCGGCACCGAAGGACCTCACAGACCTCTACAACCTGCTTAGCGTCGCGAACTCGTACGACGCAGGCCAAATCGGCGCATGGACATTGAACGGTCACCTTCGGGGCACCCGTCTCGACACCGGCCGCATCCTCCACAACATCGCGGACAACGCTCGACCAAGTGCTCTGGTCCTCGAGGCGGGGATCCCGCAGGAGCGACTCGTCGCCCTGATCCGAAAGCTCGTCACCGACCCACGATAGCGACCGAAAGAGGGGCAATTTAATCGAGCAGAACCCCTGCTTCAGTGAGTGCTGCCACCATAGCGTTCTCGGTTCGAGTCGTTTTGGGTGCCCATTACTTTCCCATCGAAATGAACCGAGAACGACCTGTCTTGTCCGCGTACAACCGTGAGAAGCGGACCGCCCGGTTCCCTGCAAACGCGAGGAAACCCGCGAGTTCCCGAGGCATTGGGCAACGACCAGATTGGGCCTTAGCCTGCAGGTGGTCGCAGGTTCAAATCCTGTCAGCCCGACAAAAAAGTCCCGGTGAATCGCTAGATTTGCCGGGACTTTCATGCGTTTGGTTTGATTGACCCCGTCACATTGAGCGGTGGTCTCCTTCAAGTTCGCCAACGGGACGGCTTTGCCCTGGTCCGGCCCGACACTATGGGCCGTTTTGTAATGCCTAGGAAGTCCAACGAGAGCGACTGATCGGGAAGAGGAACACTCGGCAGGCGTGCACGAGCGCCTAGAACACCCACTTCTCGGCCGTGTTCTTGACCGACTGGCTCACCGCCTACCCGGCCGCGATGTTCGTCACGGGCAGGGTTGAACAGAACTCGCCCGACGCGTTCCCGCCGTCGTGGCCGATCAGGTCGATCTCCACGAAACCGGGGACCGCGTCGTCCCAATCGGCCCAGGTGCGGATCGGGATCTGCGACTTCAGCAGCGTCCCGGGCTTGGTATGCGACCGACCCCGCGAGACCAGTTTCGCGCGCCCTGTGGCCAGTCGACGGTCGATGGTGGCCGCGCTCATCCGTACCAACAGGGCCGCTTCCGCGTCGGTGAGCAGTCTTTCCGCGGCCATCCGAGTTCTTGGTGCAGCTCGGGGCATAGCCATCCGGTGTCTCTCCATGCGCCGATCAGTAGGTCGTCCGGGAAGGGCACGGTCGACTCAGCTCCTAGCGCCATCCTCGTCGATGCCGGGCGGCGGCGTCGAAGTCTGGCGGACGATGGAATTGGCCCGGGGAATGAGGATAATGACGGAAATGAGTTCACCCGGAATGTGGATGACGGACGGCGGCCTCGAGACTGCGCTGATCTTTGGCGACGGCTTTGATTTGAAGCACTTCGCGGCATTCCCTCTCTTGTACGAGGAAGCGGGCCGAGCCGCATTACGTCGGTACTTCGAGAGCTTTCTCACCATGTCGGACGACACAGGGATGGCTTTCGTCTTCGGCACTCCCACGTGGCGTGCGAATCGGGACTGGGGCGCCAAGCTGGGGTACTCGCGGTCAGATCTCGTGAAGGCCAACGCGGACTCGGTGACGTTCGCGCGCGCTCATTGCTCAACGATCATCTGTCCTGATAGAGGGTGTGATCGGGCCGCGGGGTGACGGATACGTGGTGACCGATCGGATGGGCGCCGACGAAGCGGCGGACTACCATCGCGAGCAGGTCTCCGCTTTTCAGGAAGCGGGCGCGAACCGGGTGGCGGCTTTAACGCTCACCTACCCTGAGGAGGCTATCGGCGTGGTGCGCGCGGCGCAGGCGTGCGCTATTGCGGTGGTGCCCTCGTTCACCGTGGAAACGGACGGTCGGTTGCCTGACGGCACGCACCTCGGCGACGCCATCGCTCAGGTCGACGATGCGACCGGCGGCGGGGCGTTATTCTTCATGGTGAATTGCGCCCACCCTCGCCACGTTGCCCAGGCTCTTGGGGGCTCGGTGACACGAGGTCGAGTGGGTGGGCTGCGAGTCAACGCCTCTCTACTCAGCCACGCCGAGCTGGACGAGGCCGAGGAACTCGACGAGGGCGATCCAGTGACGCTCGGAAGAGACAATGCCGAACTGCGGGAGATGCTTCCCCACATCCAACTGCTCGGCGGCTGCTGCGGCACGGACGTGCGCCACGTTCGCGAGATCATCACATCCTGGTGATCTCGATCGCCGGAATAGTGCTGTGACGCCCACCGATTCGTAGTCAGAGGCGGATCGAGTTGAGGGAGGCGTCGATGGGTCCAGTCCATTGGCTGAGGGCGACGGTAAAGCCCTGAATCAGGCGGTCGAAGCTGCGGTTGATGTCGGCCTTGAGGGCGAACCCCCCCGACGTTTCGAGAGAGATGAATCCGTGGAGTACCGAGCGGAAGGCGCGGATGGCGTCCACCGAGTCGTCGCCATCCAACTCGTAAGCGGTGAGCACGTCGGCGATGACTTGGATGGAGGCCTTCATGGTGGTCTCATCCTCGATGTCCCCGGGGGCAGGCGGAGTCTGCGATACCTCGTACCGGCCGGGATAGAGGATCGCCCAGTTGCGATAGGCGTGTGACATCGCAAAGATCGCGGCGGCACCGGAGCGGCCCACCGCTGCCCGCGAAACCGCTTCCCCAAGTTGCCGTTTGGCAAGGAGCGAGACGCTCCGGTGAAGGCCGGCGAGCGAGTCGATGTGCTTGTACAGCGACGGTTGCTTGACGCCCAGGCGCGCCGCCAGCGCGGCAAGAGTGAGGGAGTTGAGCCCGATTTCATCGGCCATAATCGCTGCGGCCTCGACGACGCTGTCGCGGGTCAGCCCAGCCTTAGGCACGGGGAGCGACCGTTGCGAGGAAGCTCAGCACCGCGGGCGTCGTGATCTCGGGCTGCTGGGACTGAGGGTAGTGGCCAGCCTCGGGAACCATGACAACCCGGGCATTCAGCTTCTTGCCGATCCAATTTGCTTCCCCTGCGGGGTCCTTGAAGTCGGGGTCGCGCTCGCCCATGATGACGATCGCCGGTGCCGTGACATCACCAAGGCGGGCCTCGGCCGGGTCGTGCGTTGTCTGGCTGGTGGTGAGCGAGAACGCCTTGCCGTAGCCGGGACGCTTGAGGCTGGCGATGACTGCAGAACGGTATTCCTCGAAATCGGCCGGCTTCTTGCCCTTGTAGAGGGTCGGCATATACGCCTTCCACATCGACGCAACCCAGAGCGGCGCCATCATCGCGCGGAAGATCCACGCCTCAAACGCCGACGATGGAGGGTTGCGGACGAAAGGACCAAACAAAACAAGACCAGAAACCTTCGTGGGATGTTCCGCTGCGACGATGACGGCGGCACCGGCAGCGAGCGAGTTTCCGCCGATCACCGCTTTCCCGCCGAGTTCATCGATGAGGGCTTCGATGTCGCTCGCGGTCTCTGTGTCGCCGTAGGACGAGAACGTGGTGTCGCTCTCGCCGTGCCCGCGAAGATCCGTAGCAGCTACGGTGTAGCCGGCATCAACCAGCAGAGGAGCCAAGTAGCGATATCCGGCACGGAGATCGCCCATACCGGGAACTAGCACCACAAGGGGTCCCGCGCCCTGCACGTCGTAGGCGATGCGGCCTTCGGGGCGTTGGATGTACAAAGTCGGCGGTGTCTGGGCTGAGAGGGCTGATGTCATATAGCTAGTGTTCATTGCCGTTTAGCTATTGTCAATAGCCAATGACGGACAGGCTCTAGAGATCGTGTCGTAATTCCGCCGGATCGCGCACAACGTGGCTTGTGGCGAGAGCCGAAGGGGGGAATTCGAGGTAGATCTTGGCAGGGCGAAGCGCCACGCTCGCACTCCTTTTTCGTCGGCAGGCTCCGGCACGACGCGGGTATACTTTCGGCGAACGTGACACGATCCGAGGAGGTGAGCCCGATGCACACACTGTCCATATGGGCGCTCCTGACGGGGTCACGATCGCGCGACTGATGTAGCCGTCGCGGAGGAGCGCTGCACGCACTCTCAGAAAGCTACGACGATGAACTCTTCACACCTGATGCCCGACCTCTCGCCACAACACTCGCGCACCGCACTGGTCCTCGGTGGGGGCGGATCCACCGGCAACGCCTGGCTGATCGGCGTGATCGCAGGCCTGTTCGAGTCGGGGTTGGACGTGACGACCGCAGACCTCACCGTCGGCACATCGGCCGGCTCGACCGCCGCGGCCCAGCTTGCCGGCGCGGATCCGAGCGAGCTGTTCGCGGCCATCCTCGCCGCGGCGCCCCCGCAGCGCCCCGCTGGACTAGGTCCGACGCGTGCGGTATCCGATCACCTCCAGCAGCTCACCGCGATCATCGCGTCTTCGGGGGATGCGGCCGAGATGCGCCGAAAAATGGGCGCTGCCGCCCTCGAGCGAGAGGCGGCGTCGGATGGTTCGTGGCAGACCCAATGGCGCGCTACAGTCGCCTCTCGGCTGCCGGATGCGCGTTGGTCGGAGCGAAGGGTGATCATCACGGCAGTCGATGCCGAGACCGGCGAATCGGTTCTGTTCGACCGTACAAGCGGAGTCGAACTGGTGGACGCGGTGGCAGCCAGCTGCTCCAGTGGCCTTCCGTACCGGATTGGCAGCACCCTCTACATCGACGGTGGCTACCGTGCTAATGCGGAGAATGCGGATCTGGCGGCAGGGTCCGAGAGGGTGCTCGTGTTGTCACCCTTCGGCGGCCGGTCTCTGCATCCGCTGGCCTGGGGCACGCATCTTTCAACGCAGGTCGACGGCCTCCGCGCACAGGGCAGCAGGGTTGAGACGATCTTCCCAGACGCGAGTTCCGAGCATATGTTCGGAGCCAATGGGATGGATCTGTCGTTGCGCGCGCCCGCTGCTCGCGCAGGCTACGACCAGGGTCGCGACCTCGCCGGGCACCTCACCGAGTTCTGGCGCTGATGGCAGGAGACGGGAGGCCAGCGAACGGGCCGGCGCAGCGATTCAGCCAGACGGAGTTGCAGGCATTCCGCGGCCAGACGTTGCCCGACCTGATTCCGCAGCCCCTGAGACTGCTTCTGGTCGGCATCAACCCGGGCTTGCTCACCGTCGCCGTGCAGGCTCATTTCGCACGCCGCGGGAACCGGTTCTATCCCGCCCTGTTCCGGGCGGGCATCACGGACCGGCTCATCGACGCGTCATCCGGATTGCGTCCGGACGACGAACGACATCTCGCCGACCGAGGGATCGGGATCACGTCCATCGTTCCCCGAGCCACCGCGCGAGCATCCGAACTCACGGACACTGAATTGCGGGAGGGCGGGGTGGCCCTGCGAGCGCGCGTCGAGCCCTGGCAACCGGTAGTCGTCGCGTTCCTCGGTATCAGCGCCTATCGGGTCGCATTCGACGCGCCGAAGGCACTGGTGGGGAAGCAGCCGGAGCGGTGGGGTGGGGCACAGGTCTGGGTCGTGCCCAATCCGAGTGGGCTGAATGCCCACTCGTCGTTGGCCGACCTCGCCGCGGCCTATCGGCAGGTTGCGATCGCCGCCGGCATCGCGGTTTACGACGTCTGATCGATCAGCTACAGCACGTGCTCGCGCAGGAAACTGCCTATTCGTGCTGTCGCCTCCGCAGCCTCCGGAGTGCCCACCATCAACTGGTAGACGTGGGGCAGGCCCTCGCCGACCTCGAGTCGACCGCGAGGCGGCCACGGGGTCACTTGCAGTACGCATCCTTGAAAGCAGCAACGGCAACGGCAAAGGCCGCTTTCTGCTCCTCGGTGGGATTCGTACTGCTGAGGTAGGTCGACAGGGTCTTCGCATCCTGGTTCAGGGAATACGCATTATTCATTCCCGCCGTATTTTCAGCGAGTTTGAGGAAGAGGCTTTCGGTCGTTTCGGGCTTTCCATCGAGAACCGTATCGATGGTTGTGCCGCAGACCGGGTCGGTCCGAGAGAGTTTCTGGGTACCGGCGATGGCGGCTTTCGCATCGGCCCATTGCTGACTCGACAGGTACCGTGCGAGATTCGTTTTGAGTTCCGCTCGAGGCAGACTCGCATGCGGATGCGCTTCCGAGACATCCCGGATTACCGCCGCGCCTATCCGAGAAAAGTCATCGCTCAGCGCAGCGATTCTCGAACAGCCGGCGAATGAGAACACGACCAAACCGGCCACCGAGACAGCGGCGAGCATGCGGGAGTGGGAGGAGATCATGGGTCCTCGATCCGCGGGTCGGGTACCCGCATCTGCGCATCAGTATCCACCGGAACACATCGAGGGTCAACGCTCGGTCTTGGCCGACCGCCATTCGCTCACCCACGGCGATCCGCGTCTAGAGCGCGTCGTGCACCGCCTGCACGAGCTTCACCCGCTTGTCGATGGTGAAGTCGTCGGGGTAGCCGCCGTGCGCGCCGTCGACGACCGCGATCACCTGGTCTCCGAAGCGAGCCACGAGATCGTGACCGCTACTCTGCGCGCTGTCGCCGACACCCGACAGCGGCGTCGGCGAAGTGCCGCCACCGAACTTGTTCTGGTACGAGGTCACCGCGGCCGCTCCCCCGGACGGGTAGACGAAGACCGACATCACCAGGAGCGAGGCCAAGTCTTCTCCTGCACCCTGGTAGGCGCAGACATCGATGGGAATTCCGTCCTGCACCGATGTGCCGGCCGAGGCCGTGGCGAAGGTGCGCCCGGTCGCCGTGATCACGGTCTCCAGAGGCAGCGCAGCGCACACATCGATGTTCTCGACTTTCTGCTCTCTCTTGGCCCGGGGCTGTTCCGGGGGGCTCGGCGCCACGGACGTAGCGGATTCGGCATCCGACGTATTTCGAGGAGTGGTACCGCCTGCCGAGCACGAGCTCAGCAGGAACGCCGCGGTTGCGGCGGAGGCGATGATGGCGACGGATCTGGCGTTCACGGGGCAATCCCTCTCGCGATCGGGAGCGCCGAGGCTGTGAGGGTCCGGCACGAGCCTCAGCGAGGCTTCACACGACAAGAGGGCGGAAGGCCGGGATTGATACACGATCCGGCCACCGCACGGGCGTTTAGGACTCCCCGCGCAGCGTGGCCACGGTCTTCGCGACACGACGGGCACGAGTGTCTTCGGCCTTGGCCTCCGAGATCGACCGGGCATGTTCTTTTCGCTGGCTGTACGGGAGCTTCTCCCAGGCAGCGTTAGCCGTCGCATCCGTCGCCAACACGAGGGCGAGCGCGTCCGGCACCTCGACCTCTCGAGGCGCCTCGTCGCGCACGATCGTGACCTCGACTGTGTCGCCACCGCCAAATCCGGATGCCGCGCGATGCTCGGCATTCAGGCCCACCAGATTCAGCCCGCCCATGACCGCCGTCGTGTTGCGATAGCTGTAGCCGCCGTTCAGGGTGATGACCACTGGGACACGTTTGCCGCCGAGTTCGGCGACCGCCGCATCCGGAATCACGATGCCGACGTTGTTGCCGCTCTGCATCAACTCGGTGGTGAAAGTGGGCATCGGGTGACCCTCTCCGTGGGTAAGTATGTGAAGGGATTCTAGAGCGCGTCGAGGCGCTCAGCGACACCTGCCGGGAATCCGCCCGTGGCGATGGGACTTCAGCCAGTGGGCATGATGCGGATCAGCTAGGTGGAGATCACGATCCGCCCCTCGGAGTCGACCCGCCGGCGACGGGCGAGATCTGCGGTCGATCATCGGTGCGGGTGGTGGCGAGCAGATGTATCTGACCAACCAGGGCGGACTCCTACAGAGTGACGCGACATCGTGTCGCGATGGAAGAGGGCATTCGATGAGGTATGACGTTGCTGACGGTGCGCGGGGTGAACTGCCGCTCACAATCGATGAAGAACTCGAGCTCGGCGACCAGGTCGGCGAGCCGGACTGGTTTGATCTGAATCGCCTGCGCAATCCGGCAGAGGACCGGATCGAAGCGGCCGGCTGCGTGGCGCTGGAGACGCGGCTGTTGAAGGAGGTGCGAATCCACAGCGTTGAGGAATGGACACCGGAAAACGCGGAAGTGATCGTGGGAGGACCGCGTTCGCTGGGGCGCCCCCGACCGTCGATGCTGCGACGATTCAATGGATCTCCGGTCGAACCGGCGAACTTCACCCAGATCTACGATGGTGAGAGTCGCCAGGTGTACCGGTCGACCAGCGCGCCACTCGTGCGTGTCGGTCAGCTGAACACCAGCCTCGGCGGGAGCGGATCGGCCGCCCTGATCGGCACGTCCACGATTCTGACCGCGTCCCACGTGGTGAAGAAATCATGGTCGCCAGGGGGACCGGTACTGGGGGCAGTCACCTTCACTCCGGGCATGTTCGACGGATCGTCGGTGCTCGGCGCCACCTGGACGGCCAACGTGATCGGCATCGCGGCATGGGAGCAGTTCGTGGGACAGGACGGCTATGACATGGCCGTCTGCCAACTCGATCAGCCCTTTGGCAAGTGGCTCGGCTATTTCGGCTATCGCGCCTATGACGACGACTGGGAGGATCTTCGGGTGTGGTCACACGCGGGGTACCCCTTTGACCTCAGCCCCTCTGGCAATCGTCCGTGCTACGAACTGGGAATCTCCGTGCATGACGACGACAGCGACAGTTACGACACCCTCGAATTGGAAACGAGAGCCGATATCGCCAGCGGCCAGTCGGGCGGACCGTTGTGGGCACGCTGGACGAACGGTGGTCGCCAGATCATCGGAACGTTGAGCGGTCGTGAAGACAACTTCGCGGAAGAGAAGAACAGCCTCTTCGCCGGCGGCAACGGTTTAGTGCGACTGTGCCAGTGGGGACGCGACAACTGGGGCTGATGGTCGGGGTTCGCGCCCGCCTCAGAACTCGAACACGAGACGGGCGGGCACCTTGCTGGACAGCACCTCTGCCATCGCCTCGTTCACCTGGTCGAGGCGGCGGCTCTCGGCGATGACCGTCGTGCGGCCGGCCGCATGGAGGGCGAACACCTCGGCGAGATCCTGCCGCGTTCCCACGATCGAGCCGATGATCGAGATGCCCTTGAGTACCGTCTCGAAGATCGGGATGCTCATGGTGCCCTCGGCGGGCAGCGCGACGCAGATGAGCCGGCCGCCGCGCCGCAACGAGGCGAAGGCCTGCTCGAATACCCGCGGGGAGGCGGCGAGAACCAGCGCGACATCCACACCTCCGAGCGCCTGGATGGCTTCGACCGGGTCGACCTCTGCCGCGTTCACGACGAATTCGGCGCCGAGTGAGACGGCGAGATCGAGTTTCTCCTTCTCGATGTCGACGGCAACGACGCTTCCGCCCATGATTCGGGCGTACTGCACGGCAAGGTGACCGAGGCCACCGATGCCGAAGATGGCCACGCGCTCGGTCGGCACGATCGAAGCCACCTTGAGCGCCTTGTACGTGGTCACTCCCGCGCAGCTGAGGGGGGCCGCATCCATGGGTGTTATGCCCTCGGGCACCCGCGTCGCGAAGCGGGCGGAGACGACGGCGTACTCGGCGAACCCTCCGTCGATCGAATAGCCGCTGTCGAGTTGCTGCTCGCAGAGGGTCTCCCGGCCGTCGATGCAATAGCGGCACTCACCGCAGGCGAATCCGAGCCAGGCGATCGCGACGCGGTCGCCGAGCTGCGGGCTGGTGACGCCTTCCCCGAGCTTCTCCACGATTCCGACCCCTTCGTGGCCGGGCACGATGGGCAGCGTCGGCTTGACCGGCCAGTCGCCGTGGGCGGCGTGGATGTCGGTGTGGCAGAGACCGCACGCCTCGAGACGCACCAGTACCTGTCCGACACCCGGTTCGGGAATCTCACGATCTTCGATCGTGAGCGCTTCGCTGAATGTGGTGACGACGGCGGCCTTCATGGGGTGTCCTCTGATCGTGATAGGTGGGAGTAATCTCACCCTCGCCCACTCTCAGGTCGGGGATCGGGCCAAAGGTCCCGAGGTTCCGCCCCGGGTATGGGGTTCAGGAGTCGCCCGCTATTCCGATCCCCGACACCACCCGCCGCAACGCCATCCCGTACTGCTCCTCGCTGCCGTATTGGCTGAGGTGTTCAGCAACCGAGATCGTGAGCGGGAATCGGTCCGGCGGCAGGCGTGCGAGGTCGGCTGCCAGCGTGGCTTCGGGATCGATCTGCGCACGCCTCGCGTCGCGGGCGACGCTGAAGGCGAACCATCCATAGTTCAGCGCGAGGATTGTGCTGAATCCGGCCACGGCAGCGGCCCCCCGCACCCCGCCACGGGCAAAGATGCCCAGTGCGTGTTCCCCGAGGATTGAGCCGTTGATGCCTGGGTTGGAGTGGGTGAAGAGCGGAACGATAGCCCAGGGGTGGCGCGCCATCACGTGGCGATGGTCGAACGCGAAGTGGGTCAGGTCGGCGAGCCAGTCCTCTGTCGGAGGCCGGAGCGTCACTCGCCCGAGTACTCGGTCCAGCATGGCGTCGATGAGTTCGTCCTTCGTTGCGAAGTAGCGATACAGCGCCATTGGGGATGCTTCCATTCGCAGGGCGACGGCACGCATCGTGAGCGCGTCGAAGCCTGCGAGCGCCACCTCTTCCGCAGCGAGGAGTATCTCGTCAGCGCTGACCGAACTGCGCGATCGCCGGGATCGAGCTGTGGAGCGGTTCTCTGACATTGCTTGACACCCTTTCGCGTACGTTGTACGTTACTCATCACGTACACCGTACACTAACCCTCAGGAGGAACACGATGAGCTCGACACTCCCACCCCGAGAAAGTTCACCCGGCCTTCGCCGCGTCACCGGCACGCTGTTTGCCGTCGGTGCGATCGCGTTCGGCATTTCTGCGTCGGTCCTCGCCGCGACCTTTGACTGGCCGGACATCCTGCGAGAGAGCGCGGATATCGTGCTGCCGGCATTCGCGGCCGGAGGAGACACCCTCGTCTGGACCTGGTTCGCCACGTCTTGGACCTACGCGATTCTCGCGGGGCCGCTCCTGCTGCTCCCCGTCGTTCTCGGGCGCGCCAATGACCCCGTGCTGAGGGCCGCGACTTCGATCGGCGCGGCATCAGTGGCTTTCTCGTTCATCGGGTTCCTGCGCTGGGTCTTCGTCGTGCCCGCGCTCGCCCGGAGTTGGATGTCCGGGGACGCGACGACCAGGTCCGCGGTCGAAGCCGCCTGGCTGGCCCAGCACCAGTTCGGGGGTGCGCTGCTCGGAGAGCACCTCGGCCAGCTCCTCGCGATCGTGTGGTCGCTGACCGTCAGCGTGATAATCCTGCGCAGCCGGGTGCTTCCGCGCTGGCTTGGTGTGGCAGGAATCGCGACCAGCGTGCTGTACCTCCTCAACCAGGGAGACGTGATGAACACCGCACTGCCCACCTTCCCGGTCCTTGATCTCGCGGGCCTGGTGGGAAGCACGGGTTGGGGACTGTGGGTTGCGGCGCTCGGTGTCACCCTCATCGTGCGGCCGGTCGCGGTGTCCGAGCGGCGGGAAACTCTGGTCGCGAGCAACGCGTGACGCTCTCACTCGAGCGGGTAGGCTCCCCACGCGGACCACTCCCGCCGAAAGAGGAACACATCCCCATGAGCCTGCGTTTCGAGGAGCTGGACTTCCAGCCGACACCGATGGGTGATCTCACCCTGCGCCGCCGCGTCGAGCCGACGCTCGGCGTGGACGTGTTCGAGGTGAAACTGGGGGAGGAGTTCCTCATGTCCAGCCTGTTCACCGTGGCAGAGGAGGAGCTCGCGACCCTCGGGCTCGCCGCCGTCGACGGCACGGATCTCACTGTCATGGTCGGCGGTCTCGGCCTCGGGTACACCGCTGTCGCAGCCCTCGCCGACAGTCGGGTGCGTGCGATGACGGTGATCGACACCCTTCCCGCCGTGATCGACTGGCATCGGCGTGGCCTGCTCCCGGTCTCGGCGACCCTCACCGACGACCCGAGAACTGAGCTGGTTCTCGATGACTTCTTCGCGCTGATGCGACGAGAGCCCGCCGCATCCGCACGCTACGACGCGATCCTGCTGGATGTCGACCACTCGCCACGCCACCAGCTCGACCCGAGTCACGCCGATCTCTATACGATCGACGGGATGCGTGCGCTGGCGCGACACCTCGAGCCCGAGGGCATCTTCGCCCTGTGGTCGGACGATCCCCCCGACGAGGAATTCGTGGCTCAGGCATCCGCCGTGTTCGAGACCGTTGTGGCGCACGTGGTCGACTTCGACAACCCGCTCACGGCGGGCGTCTCCTCGAATACGGTCTACGTGGCAACCCAGCACTCCCGGCCTGTCATCCATCCGTAAGGATTGCGGCGGGTCCACCTGCGATCTCCACGCGTAGCATCGCCGCATGACAAGCGAAAACGGTGTGGACTACACCGCCCTCAGGGCCCTCTACGTCAACTGCACCCTGAAGAGGAGTCCGGAGCTCAGCCACACCCAGGGGCTGATCGATCGCAGCGTCGCGCTGATGCGCGCCCAGGGGGCGACCGTCGACACCATCCGCTTCATCGATCACGATGTCGCCACCGGCATCTATCCCGACATGCGCGAGCATGGTTGGCCGGCGGACGCCTGGCTCGAAGAGATCTGGCCCCTGGTGGAGGCCGCGGACATCCTCGTGATCGGCGGCCCGCTGTGGCTCGGGGACAACGCCTCCATCACCCGCAAGTTCATCGAGCGGCTCTATGCGATGAGTGGCATGTTCAATGAGCGCGGCCAGTACGTCTTCTATGGCAAGACGGCGGGAGCCCTCATCACCGGCAATGAGGACGGAGTGAAACACGCGGCGATGTCGATCCTCTACAGCCTTCAGCACATCGGCTACGTCATCCCGCCCGCAGCGGATGCCGGCTGGATCGGCGAGGTCGGCCCAGGGCCGAGCTATCTCGACCCCGGATCGGGCGGGCCGCAGAACGACTTCACCAACCGCAACACGACGTTCATGACCTGGAACCTGTTGCACCTCGCGCGGATGCTGAAGGATGCTGGCGGCATCCCGGCGTTCGGCAATCTGCGCGAGGCGTGGAACGCGGGAGAGCACTTCGGGTTCGACGAGAATCCGGAATACCGCTAGGGGCTTTTCCGGTCGCGGGACCTTGGACCCTGATTCCGAAGTGTGGCAGGCGTTGACTCGTCCTACACGACAGGAAGGTCACCCCATGAAAGCGCTCGTCTACAAAGGCCCCGGCCAGAAGAGCTGGGAGGATGTGCCGGATCCGGTGATCCTCGCTCCGACCGATGTGATCGTGAAAATGGTGGCGACCACGATCTGCGGCACCGACCTCCACATCCTCAAGGGGGACGTGCCTGAGGTGGAGGTCGGCCGCATCCTCGGCCACGAAGGCATCGGAGTGATCACCGAGATCGGCGGCAGTGTGAGCCAGCTTGCGGTGGGCGACCGGGTGATCCTCGCCTGCGTCAGTTCCTGCGGACAGTGCTCCAACTGCCGAAAGGGCCTTTACAGCCACTGCCTCAACCCGGAGGGCATCGCCGGAATCGGCTGGATCTTCGGCTACATGATCGACGGAACCCAGGCCGAGTACGTGCGCGTGCCGTTCGCCGAGAATTCCGTCTACAAGGTGCCGGAAGGCGTGACCGACGCGGAGGGCATCCTGCTTTCGGACATCCTCCCCACCGGGTTCGAGATCGGCGTGCAGTACGGCAAGGTCACGCCGGGCGACGTCGTCGCCGTGATCGGGGCCGGTCCTGTCGGACTCTCCTCCGTGATGACGGCCCGCCTCTACGGTCCGTCGAAGATCATCGCCATCGACCTCGACAACGCCCGGCTCGCGCGCGCCACGGACTTCGGAGCCACCGACACCGTCAACTCCGGCGACGCCGACTGGAAGGAGCAGGTGCTCGCTCTCACCGACGGACTGGGGGTGGATGTCGCGATCGAGGCCGTCGGTGTGCCCGACACCTTCACCATGGCCACCGTCATCGTGCGTCCCGGAGGACACGTCGCCAACATCGGGGTGCACGGCAAATCCGTAGACCTCGCGCTCAATGAACTCTGGATCAAGAACATCGACATCTCGATGGGACTCGTGAACACCAACACACTCGGGATGCTGCTGAAGCTCGTGGCGGAGCACAAGCTCCCCGCCGACAAGTTCGTGACCCACGAGTTCGGGTTCGACCAGGTGCTCGAGGCGTACGACGTCTTCGGTCACGCCGCCGAGCACGATGCGCTGAAGGTGCTGATCCACTAGCACCCGATGAACGAAAGCGGGCGGGGCCCTCACCTAGGTGAGGTCCCCGCCATTTTTCGTGGGGTGCACCCCGGCTGTTCTTTTAGTTGTAGCGTCAAGCAAACGGGTAGACTCGTGGCATGGACGATCCCCGCTGGTTGACACCCGAGCAACTCCACGCCTGGATTCGACTCGTCTCGGTGGTCGAACTGCTGCCCGGCACGCTGGATTCCCAGTTGCAGCGCGATGCGGAGCTCACGCACTTCGAGTACTTCACCCTCGCGATGCTGTCTGAGGCGCCCGAGCGCACCCTGCGCATGACCGCTCTGTCCGCCGTCACCAACTCCACCCTCGCCCGGCTCTCCCACGTGATCGCGCGGCTGGAGAAGCGCGGGTTCGTCGCTCGCACGCCCTGCGCAGAAGACCGCCGTGCCACCAACGCGTCACTTACCGAACAGGGGTGGCAGAAGGTCGTTGCGACTGCGCCCGGTCATGTCGCGACCGTGCAGGACTCCGTGATCGATGCCTTGGATGCCGAGGACGTCGCCGATCTCGACCGCATCATGGGCCGCATCCTCACGAAGCTCGACCCCAACAACCGCTTGCGCAGGTGGGATAGCGACTAAGGGTCCGCGAAGCGGGGGATGCCGAAGAACGAAACCGAGGCCGGTGGCGTACCTGATCAAACGGCACCGGCCTCGTCCGTTGAGGATCACGACCACCCGAAGATCGAGCTCCTCTGCCCTGGTCTGCCAAGGTGACCCGCCTAAGAGGGGATCGGATCGGTGACCCGGGGCGCTCGCACGTGCGCATTGTGCGAGAAACATGCCGCCAGGGTCTGGGGGAGCTGGCCCCCAGTGTAGACCTTTTGCCCCTCCACCAACAGGTCTGTCGACACATTCGTGTCCCCCGATTAGCACACCCGATAGCGCGCTGTGACCTGCCGGCAGCCCCTTGCAATCGCAGGATGCCCGGTCCACCATGCACCATGGACCCGTGCTCGTAGTGAAGGAGACCCCATGGCAGACAGCTCTCAGGCAGGACCCACGGTATTCGTGCTGTTCGGGGCCACCGGCGATCTCGCGAAGCGCATGGTGATACCGGCGTTCTACCAATTGGCGATGCACGACCTCCTGCCGCAGAAGTGGCTCCTCGTGGGCAATGGCCGCGGCGAGGCCTCCCATGAGGACTTCCGGCAGCATGTGAGCGAGGTTCTCGCCGAGTTCGGGCCGAAACCCGAAGAAGGGCCCTGGAGGGACTTCAGCGCCAATCTCCGCTTCGCCGGCGGCGGATTCGAGAAGTCCGATCCGGGATCGCTCCTCGATGTGCTTGCTGAAGCGAAAGCCGAGCTGGGGGACGAGGCACAGTTCATCCACTATCTCGCCATCCCGCCGACCGCCTTCCTGAAGGTCACCGAGGGACTCGGCGAGCACGACCTCGCCACCGGATCGCGGGTCGTCTACGAGAAGCCCTTCGGCACTTCCCCTGAGAACTTCCGTGAGCTGGACGATGCGGTGCACCGGGTACTCGAGGAACACCAGGTCTTCCGAATCGACCACTTCCTCGGCAAGGAGGGCACGCAGAACCTGCATGCCCTTCGCTTCGGCAACGGGCTCTTCGATGGCGCCTGGGACCGCGAGCACATCCGGGCGGTGCAGATAGACGTACCGGAGACACTCGACATCGACGACCGGGCGGAGTTCTATGACGCGACGGGTGCCTTCCTCGACATGATCGTGACCCATCTGTTCCAGGTGGCCGCCGAGATCGCGATGGAGCCTCCGCTGTCCATGAAGGCCGACGACCTGCAGTCGGCGAGAGAATCCGTGATCGCAGCGTTCCGGCCTCTGTCGCGTGAGGAGGTCGTCTTCGGGCAATTCGAGGGTTACACCGATACCGAGGGAGTCTCGGCGGACTCTTCTACAGACACCTTCGTGGCCGCGCGCCTTTGGATCGACACCGACCGGTGGCGGGGTGTGCCGTTCCTCCTGCGCACGGGCAAGCAGCTCGCCGAGGGAGCTCAGCAGGTGAGCATCATCTTCCGCAAGCCAGCCGACGGACCGCTCAGCCACGACACTCCGACGGTCGGCAACGTACTCACCGTTACCCTCGAGGGATCGGGTGCGATCGACCTCCGCGTCGTCGTGAAGGAACCCGGCCCGGAGTTCGAGCTCGCCACCGGCACCACCGCCCTCCCGTTGGCCGACGTGGAGCATGCGGACCCGCTTCCGCCCTACGTGAAGCTGATCAACGACGTGGTTCTCGGAGACCGCTCGCTCTACACGCGCCCGGATGGCCTCGGTCACGCCTGGGACGTGGTCGCGCCCATCCTCGCCGATCCGCCCGCCGTGCTCCCTTACGCCCGCGGATCGTGGGGACCGGATGCCGCGGCGAAGCTGGCGGAACCGGACGGCTGGCTACTCGGCCAATAGCGCGAAGGGCCAGTAGCGCGAGGGGCTAGTCGCCGCGCGAGATGGTGCCGGCGATGACCTGGAGTTCGGCCTCGTCCACGGCAATCCCCGCGTCGAAGAGTCGGAGCCGCAGATCGGTGATCAGGTCTCCCTGCGGACGGAGGGCGAGATCCGCTGCCACCTGACGGGCGAGGCCCGCTATCTTCTGCTCGCGGGTCGCGTCGTCGCTTCCGTCTTGCACGGGCTCGCTCAGTTCACCGGCGTCAGTCATGCGGTCCACTTCCTCTGGGGTCTCCTCCAGCGTATCGGCAGCGGATGTGGTCACGATCCGCCCAGGGCTACGCTGGTGCGCACAACCGCGGCCACTATTCGTGACGAAGGAGTCCCGACGCCGAAGATCAGTCCGTTCCTCTGGCAGAAGCTGACCGCCGATGGGGGAGAACCGAGTCGGTGAGGCTGGCTCACAGACCGCTTCGGGCTGACCTGGCAGGTCGTGCCAGAGACGCTCGGCGACCTGATCAGCGGTCCGGACCCCGAGGGGGCGTCGCGTGCCATGCAGGCGATGATGGGCATGTCCAAGCTCGATATCGCCGTGCTGCAGGCCGCCTATGACGGGTGAGGGACGACGCGCACCGGAATTCCTCATCCTGCTCGAAGCTGATGCCCTACCCCTGCATAGCTGACGCATAGGCGGCAGGACTGTGCTGTTGTCAGCCCGACGAACGAGTCGGTCGAAGGGACGCCAGCCATCATGAGCATCAACGAATCCGAACCGTATCCTCTGGTCGAGCCCGAGCAGAGCCCGCCGTCCGGCGAGCCGCCGGTGAGTGCCGTCGCCGCTCCGCGCCGCAAGTGGCGGCCCCGTTCGGTCGTGATCGCGGCCTCCGTTGGCGCGTTGGTGATCGCGTGCGGGGCCACCGGCATCGCCGCGACCGCCCGGGTCATCTCACTGCAGGGGGAGGCCTCTTCGTCGTCGAGCTCCCCGGGGACGAACGCGACGCTGTTGCCCCAGCGCGGGTCATCCGGAGCCATGTCTCGTGCCACCGAGACCACGAGCGCGACGCCGGCCACCGCGGCCCAGTCGGTGGGAATCGTCGTGATCGACACCGTGCTCAAGTACGAGGGCGCCGAAGCGGCGGGCACGGGAATCGTCCTCACCTCGGGCGGCGAGATCCTCACCAACAACCACGTGATCGACGGCGCCACCAGCATCTCGGTCACGGTCATCAGCACCGGCAAGACGTACACCGCGGATGTCGTCGGTACCGATGCGACGAGCGACATCGCGGTGCTGAAGCTCGAGGGAGCGACGGGCCTCACAACCGCAACCCTCGACAGCAATTCCGCGGTAGCCGTCTCGGACGCCGTCACTGCCGTCGGCAACGCGGGAGGTACCGGATCGCTCGTTGCGGCCGCCGGCACCGTCACTGCGGTCGACCAGACCATCACCGCCGCGGGGGAGTCGGGGAGCGACGCCGAGACCCTCAACGGCCTCATCGAGACCGATGCGGATGTCGTGTCAGGGGATTCCGGTGGCCCGCTCTACGACGCCGACGGCGAGGTCGTCGGCATCGATACCGCGGCGTCGAGCGGCTCGGCCAGGGTCACCGGCTACGCCATCCCGATCGCCACGGCACTCGCAGTCGCCACGCAGATCGAGGCCGGGGTCGAAACCGACCAGATCACCATCGGCTACCCGGCCTTCCTCGGGGTCGCGATCGCGCAGGCCACGGGTACCGCTGCCGGTGCCACGATCTCGGGGGTCGTCGCGGGAACGCCCGCGGAGTCCGCCGGGCTCGTCGCCGGTGACACCATCACCACCGTGAACGGCGCCGCGATCACCTCGGGATCCCAACTCAGCTCTCTGCTCGGCAGTCACGAGCCCGGCGACACGGTCACCCTCGGCTGGACGGATGCTGCGGGAGCCGCGCACACCGCCACTGTCACCCTCATCGAAGGGGCGGCGGACTGACCCGCGACCGACCGGCACGCAGATCGGCCGGCCCCGGCAACGAGGGCTGGCCGTTCTGCCCAAGTGGTGGCGGCGGCTACAGCGGATCGGTGAGGGACAGCTCCCAGACCGCGAGACCGTGCAGGTTGCGACTGAGGGCGAGGGCTCGGCGCTCCGAGAGCGAGCGGGAGTCGGACCACCAGACGACAGTGTCATCCGGAAGAGTCGCCGTCCACTCCGCTTCGGTCGGGTCCCAGCGGGCGAGGTCGCCGGCGAGGGTGCGGGAGTCGTCGTCGCTCAACTGTTTGCCATCCGTGCCGTTTCCCGGCCACGAGTACCCGTAGCCCGCTACACCGAGGTCGATATGGGCAGAGGGCACACCTGCCGCGATGAGCGCGTCGAGAGAGGTGGTGGCCCAGGGGAGCCCGCCGACCGGCCCTGGCTTCGAGAACGAGGAACCGTGCTGGTCGTAGGCCATCAGAACGACCCGGGAGAGCAGCGGCGTCAACTGCGCGAAATCGTAACCCGCACTGCGATAGCGGCCGGGGGAACTCTCCGCCATCACGGCCATCGAGACGGACTTCGGGGCGCCGAGCGAGTCGTGCAGCTGGGTCGTGAATGCCGCGAGTCCGGCCGAGTGATCCTCCGACAGCGATTCCAGGTCGATCTGCACCCCATCGAAACCGGCGGTCGTCACCAGCGCGACGAGCTCGGTGATCACCGAGTTGCGGTGGTCGGAGTTCCCCAGCAGTGCGGTCGCGATCTTCGCCGAGAAGTCGTCGGTCGCAGAGTCGTAGTTGCTGACGAGCAGTTCAGCGGTCAACCCGCGAGCGTGGGCGGCCGTCACCAGCGCCGCGGCGCTCTCGGGCAGTTTCGACACGTGGTCGCCGGCAGCGGAGAGCACCACACCGTCGATTCCGATCGTCGTGAGGGCGTGGGCGTCCCGGTCGAGCGCGTTCGCATTGGCCGTGTCCGGCACCACGTACAGCTCGGTGGGGATGGCTGGTGTGGTGGCCGTGGCGGTCGGAGTCGTGTCTGGTGTTGCCGCTTCGGCGGCGCATCCGCTCAACAGGAACAGCGACGCGACGAGTGCGACCGAGGAGAGGATCCGACTGTTCACACCCACTCCGTTCGCTCGCGATCGACCCCTGCGGCCTCGATCCAGAGTAGACGGGTGACCCGACGGGAGCGAACCGGCCCGCCGTGCGAGCCTCTGCGGTGCGTCCGGGTTCTCAGCTCCGCGACGGAAGCTGCTGGATCGACCAGGTATTGCCATCCGGATCGGAGAAGTAGACGAAACGGCCCCATTCGAGATCGATCACCGGTGCCACCTCGACACCGCGTTCGACCAACTGGTCATGGGCCGCATCGGCATCTGCGACGACCATCTGCAGGCCGCGCTGTGCTCCGGGGGTCATGTCGGTGAGGCCGGTGCCGAGATAGACCGAGCAGGCCGATCCGGGCGGGGTCAGTTGCACGAACCGCAGCGTATCGTTCACCTGCCGGTCGAAGTCGGCGACGAATCCGACCTTGTCGACATAGAAAGCCTTCGCGCGATCGACATCGGTGACCGGGATGGTGACGAGCTCGATCTTCCAGTCCATTTCAGTACCTTTCCCTCGAGGCGTTTCCTACGGAACGACTTCAGGCTAGGAGCACCCACCGACTCATTCCTCGCCGATGTCCTCGTTCCAGAGAGCAGGATGCTCGAGGGTGAACGCCGTCATCATCGCGATGAGGCCCGGGTCGTTGATCACGCTCAGCTGCACGCCGTTCTCGGCGAGCCAATCCTGTCCGCCGAGGAAGGTCTGGTCGTCGCCGACCACGACCCGGCCGATTCCGAACTGGCGCACGAGACCCGAGCAATACCAGCACGGAGACAGCGTGGTGACCATGACGGTGTCGCGGTAGCCGCGTTGCCGCCCGGCATTGTGGAACGCGTTGGTCTCGGCATGCATCGCGGCATCGTCATCCTGCACCCGGCGGTTGTGTCCGCTGCCGAGCAGCGTTCCATCGGCGGAGAAGAGGGCCGCGCCGATCGGGATGCCGCCTTCCGACGCTCCGAGCGCGGCCTCCGCCGTGGCGACCTCGAGCTTCTCGGCATCCGTCGCGTAGATCTGCCCGACAATCCCCGCGCTCATGCGGTGGGGCCTGACGCTTCCGCCGTGGATACCACGGCGGCAGCGTCTTCGCCGGGCGCGCCGACCGTGGGCTTCAGCACGCGGAACAGCACCAAGTACGACGCCGCTGCAATGACGAGCCCGACGATCGCCGTGTAGTCGCCGATGCCGTTGAAGTCGGTCGCGGTCAGAGACTGAGCCACGAAGAGGCCGTGGAAGAACGACTGGTTCGAGAACAGAAGCACCGAGATGACGAGGCCGAGGAGGAAAGCGATCACGCCGGCCGCGTTGCGGTAGCGCGTGCTGTCCGCGACGATCGAGCGGATCTCTGTGCCGCGCCGCAGGTAGCGGTCGACGAGCACGACTCCGAGCCACGGGGCGATCCAGTAGGCGATGACGAGCAGGAAGTTCTCATAGTCCACACTGAGCGTCGCATTGAGCACAGCGCTCAGGGCGATGAAGAACCCGATCACGCCGAAGCCCAACGCGATGATCGCGCGCCGGAGAGCGAACCGGATCTTGATACCGGCCGCGAGGAAAGACATCGCGCCGGAGTAGATGTTCAGTGCGTTCGCGGCGATGGCCCCGATCGTGATGGCGACGAGGGTGAGGTCGCGGATGACGGTCGGCATGCTCGCCGTGAATGAATCCGTCGGGCTTCCCGGGTTGAACCCGGCAATCGTCGCCGCTGCCGCACCCGCCGCCATGAGCACGATGCACGAGATGAAGTTGCCGAGGCCCGCGGCCCACGCGATGGTCGAGCGCCTGGTCGCTGCCGGGAGGTAACGGCTGTAGTCGGAGGCGTAGGGATTCCAGCCGGCCGCGTAGCCGAACGCAGCGCCGGCGGCGAGAGTGAATCCCGCGATGCTGAAGTTGCCTCCCTTCTGCACCACACCGAAGTCCGCGTGCAGGAAGATCGTGACCGTCGCCACGATGAATATCGCCCCGAGCACGTAGCTCGAGTAGCGCTCGAACAGCTGCACCAGGTCGTGCCCGATGAAGGCCACCGCCACCTCGATCACGACCACGATCACCAGAGCGAGGGCGACGGGCATGCCGGTGAGCGTCGCCAGCGCGAATGCGCCGCTCACGGAGTTGACCGCGAACCAGCCCAGTCCGGCCATGATGGTGTTGATGGCGGCGGGCAGGATGTTGCCCCGGTATCCGAACGCCGTTCGACTCAGCACCATCTGTGCCAGTCCCTCCCGCGGCCCCCAGGTGGAGAGGATGCCCTGGGTCACGGCTCCCGCAGCCGTTCCGAGCACCAGAGCGAGCATCGCCTGCCAGAAGCCGAGGCCGAAGAATGCCACGGCGATCACGCCGACGAAAATCGTGGCGAATTCGAGGTTGGGTGCGGTCCAGGTGGTGAAGAGCTGCCAAGGGGACCCGTGGCGACGTTCGGCGGTGATCGCTTCGATGCCGCCGGGTTCGATGGAGGTGCCGCGCACGGGGGTCGGCGACATGGGCATCGCAGTCTCTGTCATGCCCGAATACTAAAGACGTCCGGTTGTCGCGCGCTGGCGTCCCGGAAGAATGTCACACGCTGTTAACACGGCGTGAGTTCATTCCTCCACACCACGCCCGCGCAACTTCTCCAGGTCTCGTCGCTCACGTTTGGTGGGTCGCCCCGCCCCGCGGTCCCGCTTCACCGTGACCGCCACCTCCTCCCTCGGCGGAGGTGGGGGAGTCAGGTCGACGAGGCATTCCGCGGCGATGACGGCACCGACGCGCTTGGCTACGAGGCGGGCGACCCGCACGGTGCGTTCGAGATCGGTGGTGCGTAGCCGCACCTCATCACCGATGCGTACGGGCTGCGCGGCCTTCGCCCGTTCACCGTTCACCTGCACATGGCCGGCACGACAGGCCGCCGTCGCCGCCGAGCGGGTTTTCGCCAGACGCACCGCCCAGATCCAGCTGTCGACACGCGTGCTCGACGGGGCATCCATCGTCCGACTCTAGGCCTTGGGAATGAGGGGCTCAGGCGTCGGCAAGGGCACCCTTCCAGCTGACGAGGCCGCGCACGGTCTCGCTGGGGTCATCCGCCAGTCGTGCCATCACGTCGGCTGGCACGAAGAAGTTGACCGCGAGGAAACCGCGCACCCTCTCGGACGGGTCGTCGGCGAGCGATCGAAGCACGTCGCAGGGCGCGGTCTCGTTGCGGGCGACGCACGCGCGCACCCCCTCGTCACTGTCACCGGCGAGTGCCACGAAGAGGTCTTCCGGGGTGTTGTAACTGCTGGCTGCGCTCTCGCGGATCTTGGGGTTGGCATCCGCCGCGAGCAGGCGAAGCCGTCGGATCTTGCTCTCGGTCACCGGGGGAGCCGGGTGAAGGGCTGCGGCTTCCTCGCTCGTGAGCATCACCGGTCGGTGGTCACGCATGGCCTGGCGCTGGGCGGGGGTATTGAAGCGGATGCACGACATGACCGACACGTTACCGACAGCCCCCGTTTGACACGCCGGAACACCCCGCAGATCATCGAACACCCAGTGCTGCTCAGCTGACGGCCCGTTCAAGACGCCGGCGGGGAAACCACGGGATGCTCGGGGAGGTGGTGCGCTGGTATTCGGCGTATTCCGGATATTTGGCGAGGCTGAGGCTCTCGGTGAAGATCGTCGAGCCGACGAAGAGCGCCGTAAGCAGCACGGTGCCGAGCACCGTCCACTGCAGCACCGAACCCGCTGCGACCGCCCCGAAGAAGAAGAGCGTCCACCACTGCGCCTGTTCGAAGAAGAAATTCGGATGCCGCGAGTACCGGAACAGTCCGCTCTGCAGGAATCGCGGCCGGGGTTCGCGTCCCGCTGCCACCTCGGCTTTCTTCCCCTGGTGGAAGTTCCACTGCTGCTGGTCTGCGACCGTCTCGCCCGCCAGGAAGGCAAGGAAGAGGATGCCGAGAGCCACGTCGACCGCGCCGAACCGGGCGCCGCGATTGTCGAACGCAGTGAGCGCGGGAAGGGTGATGGCCACCAGCAGGAGGTTCTGGTAGATCACGATGAAGAATAGGTTGAAGAGGGCGAACCTTCGGGTCGACATCCGGGATCGCAGCACCGCCCAGCGATAGTCCTCTCCGCCCGTGTAGCCGCCCTTCCGGGCGAAATTCGCGGTGAGCCTCGCGCCCCACAGGGTCACGAGTACAGCCATGAGGTCGAGCCGGGGGTCCTGCAGCCCGGCCGCTCCGGCGAAGATCCAGAGGTAGATCACCGGCAGCACCGACCAGAGGCGGTCGACCCAGGAGTTGTCTCCCGTGAGCATCGAGGCGACCTGCGCGAACACGCAGGCTGCGACGAACACGAGGGCGACGAGAACCAACGGTGCCATGGTGGGAATCCTAACCTCGCCCCGCCCGCGGTTAGACTTTGGCGCGTGGAACCCCAGCAGAGTCACCCGGTGAGTTCCCGGATCGTCACGATCCCGAACGTGCTGAGCTTCGTCCGCTTGCTTCTCGTGCCGGTGTTCCTCGTGCTCATCGTGCGCGGAGAAGACGGGCTCGCCCTGCTCGTGCTCGTGATCTCGAGCATCACAGACTTCCTCGACGGCGTCATCGCCCGCAAACTCAACCAGGTCACTCGACTCGGCCAGCTGCTCGACCCTGCAGCGGATCGACTCTTCATCTTCACCGCCCTCATCGGGCTCGCGGTACGCGGGGTCATCCCGTGGTGGCTCGTCATCGTGATCGTCGGCCGCGACGTCATGCTCGCGATTCTCGGCGTCACTCTCGCGAATTTCGGATACGGCCCGCTGCCCGTGCATCACCTCGGAAAGGTGGCCACGTTCTGCCTGTTCTACGCGCTTCCGATCCTGATGATCGGTCAGGCGTTCCCTGTCGTCGCCTGGATCACCGTGCCGTTCGGCTGGGCATTCGCGCTCTGGGGGGCATTCCTGTATTGGTGGGCTGGCATCATTTATCTGCGTGAGACCGTGCGCGTCACAAGAATCCCGCGACCCGGCGAGGTCATCGAATCGGATACGCTGGGTCGCTAGCAAGGGTCGTCCCTCGATGACGACCGACACACGCCGCTCGTGAGAGCTCGGCGAATATTGGAGGTGCGAGATGGTCGACCCGGGCAACCAGGATGACGCTGCAGAGGATCGGCCACGGGACACCGACACCACCCTCCACCTGACCACGGACTTCGAGGCGCAGCTCGCTGCGCTCGAAGGTGAGGTCTCACCGGAGGAGAAGTCGGCCATCGCCGCCCTTCCCTCCGGCTCCGCGCTGCTCGTCGTGCGCCGCGGCCCCAACACGGGTGCCCGCTTCCTTCTCGACGCCGATGTCACGACCGCAGGACGGCATCCGGATGCGGACATCCTCCTCGACGACGTGACCGTCTCGAGACGCCACACCGAGTTCCTCCGCCACGGCACCGCGTTCGAGATCAAGGATCTCGGCTCGCTCAACGGCACCTATTTCGACGGCGTGCGTATCGACACCGCGCTGCTTCGCGACGGGGCGGAGGTGCAGGTCGGAAAGTTCCGCCTCACCTTCTACGCCTCCCGACTGGATCTCGCGCACCAGGCGAGCAAGTAGTGCCCCGCGCGTCCGCCCAGGCCCGCGTGCCTGGCGCTGCTCCGCTGCTCAGTATCGGCCAGGTGCTCGCGCGCCTCACCGCGGAGTTCCCCGATCTCACGCCCTCGAAACTCCGCTTCCTCGAGGAACGGCAGCTCATCTCTCCGGCCCGCACCGAATCCGGGTACCGCAAGTTCTCGCCGAGCGACCTCGACCGCCTGCGGTTCGTGCTCACGATGCAGCGCGACCACTACCTCCCGCTCAAGGTGATCCGCGGCTACCTCGACGAACTGGATGCCGGCCGGCCGCCCGCACTGCCCGGCGGTTCCACGTTCGCCTCGCCTTCCATCCTCTCGGCGGAGCGACGGATGCCGCGAGACGAGCTCATCCGTGAGGCCGGGGCAACCCCGCAGCTGCTTAACGACGCCGTGTCCTCCTCTCTGGTCGCTCCTGCCGACCTGTACGGCGAGGAGGCCCTCGCCGTACTCACCTCCCTCGTGGAGTTGCAGCGCTCGGGCATCGAGCCGCGACACCTGCGTGGATTCCGTGCGGCCGCCGAACGTGAGCTCGGTCTCATCGAGAGCGCCCTGATCCCGGTGGCGCGACGAAAAGACGCGTCGAGCCGGGCCAAGGCGGGCGAACTCGCGCGCGAGATCGCCGGGCAGCTCGAGATCGTGCGGTCGAGCCTGATTCGCTCGGCGCTCTCGCGCCTCGACCCCTAAGCTGAAGACCCCGATCTTCGACGTCGAGAGTGCAATCTCACCGACACGCCGACACCTCGGATCGCTAATTCGGCCCAACCGGGTGGTCCTCTCGGTAACGTGGGTCGAGACAGAAGTATCAACCACTCCTTGAGAGTTGAGGGTGGTCGACAACAGGTGGAAGGCAGTCAGATGAGTGAGCTCAGTACCCGTAACGAGGATTCTCGTTACGACCTCGGACTGCTCTTCACCGACGGCCTTCCCGACCTCGACGACACCGCCGGCTATCGCGGGGCGGTCGCCGCGCGCGCTGCGGGCATCAGCTACCGTCAGCTGGACTACTGGGCCCGTACCGAGCTCGTCGAGCCGACCGTACGCGGTGCCGCCGGATCCGGCTCGCAGCGCCTCTACGGCTTCCGCGACATCCTCGTCCTCAAGCTCGTCAAGCGCCTCCTCGACACCGGGATCTCACTGCAGCAGATCCGCACTGCGGTCAACCAGCTGCGCGAGGCGGGAGTGAGCGACCTCGCCCAGACCACGCTGATGAGCGACGGCGCGAGCGTCTACCTGTGTACCTCCAACGACGAGGTCATCGACCTGGTCAGCCGCGGGCAGGGTGTCTTCGGAATCGCCGTCGGCAAGGTACTTCGCGAGGTGGAGAACAGTCTGGTCGAGCTCGACTCCGACCGCCCGGATGTCGCGGACGAGCTCGCCGCCCGTCGCGCGACCCGCGCCTCCTAGGCCGAGAGCCTTCGGAGCTCAACCCGCATCATCGCGGTCAATCCGCGCGTCGTCAGCCGTGCGCGCGCCGTCCCGTGTCTGAGCGAAATCTGCCCAATCCCTGAGCTCGACGGTTGCAAATGCAGGACTGAGTGTGACGCCAGTGGCGGATGAGGCTCACTGGCAACATCCGTCACAGGAAATCCTGCATTTCGCGCCGGGGTGACTGCATTTCGCGCCGGGGTGACGGCATCTCGCGCCCGAGGGCATCTCGCGCCGGGGGGAGTTTATTTCGCACGGGGCGAGGGCATTTCGCGCAGGGAAAGGGCTGTGCTGAAACCCGACGCCGACCGGGATGGATGTCGCGTAGCCGGTGCGACCCGGATCGCGGATCGCCGTGCGGGCTACGCCGTGACCGCGTACTCGCCGATCTTGGCGGTGCGAAGAACCCGGTCAAGCAGCAGGTCGAAGTTGTGAGCCATCTCTTGAGCGCTCTCGCCCGGCCACACGTGCAGGGGCTTCGCTGCTCCCTGCGCCTGCTGGAGGGAGGTACGTTCGGGCAGCTGGGGGCTGAGCACCAGCGGGCCGAACATGTCGCGGAGCTCCTTGATACGGAACTGGTGCTCGAGGGACTGCACCCGTGCACGGTTGACGATGATTCCGAGGGGCTGCAGCCGGGGGGAGAGGCCACGACGAATCTCCTCGATCGCCCGGAGGGCACGGTCGGCAGCGGCGACGGAGAACAGGCCCGGTTCGGTCACGACGGTCACGCGATCCGACGCCGCCCAGGCGGTGCGGGTGAGCGCGTTCAGCGAGGGGGCGCAATCGATGAGCACGAGGTCATAGTCCGCCTCGACATTGGAGAGTGCCTCTTCGAGCTTCCAGATGTCTTTAATGCTCGGGTGCGGGCCATCGAAGTTGATCGCGGCCGGGCTGCCGATCATCACGTCGATTTTGCCGGGGCGCCCCTTGGTCCAACCGCTCGGAGCGATCGCGGCCCGCACGATCTTCTCCTTCGGCGATGCGAGAACATCGGCCACGTTGAGGTGACCGGCGACATTGATGTCCATTCCGGTCGAGACATCGGACTGGGGATCGAGGTCCACGACTAAGGTTCGCAACCCCTTCGAGAAGGCCGCAGAGGCCAGCCCGAGCGTCACTGTAGTCTTTCCGACCCCACCCTTGAGAGAGCTGACGCTGAGTACATGCACGAGGGACCACGATACCTTCACTAGTCTTAAAGAACCTAAATCTTGGCTGCCCGCACAGCGCCTTGACGGGGAATCGACCGCATCCCTCGGCCCTAAGCTGGCCGGAGATTCGAAAGGACCAGATGTTCACCAAGATCCTCGTGGCCAATCGTGGCGAAATCGCCATCCGTGCCTTTCGCGCCGCCTATGAGCTCGGCGCCCAGACCGTCGCAGTCTTCCCCTACGAAGACCGCAATTCGATGCATCGGCTGAAAGCAGACGAGGCCTACCAGATCGGGGAGCCCGGCCACCCGGTGCGCGCGTACCTGGATGTGTCGGAGATCATCCGGGTCGCTCTCGAGTGCGGCGCCGACGCGATCTATCCGGGCTATGGCTTCCTCTCGGAGAACCCTGAGCTCGCCGAGGCTGCTGCTGCCGCCGGCATCACGTTCATCGGTCCGGGCCAGAGCGTGCTCGAGATGGCCGGCAACAAGGTGACGGCAAAGGAGCACGCGGTCGCCGCGGGAGTGCCGGTCCTCGCGTCCACCCCGGCCTCGAAGGACGTCGACGAGCTGCTCGCCGGGGCCGATGCGATCGGCTTCCCCATCTTCGCCAAGGCCGTCGCCGGCGGCGGCGGGAGAGGGATGCGGCGGGTCGAGAAGAAGGAAGACCTGCGCGCGGCTCTCCTCGAGGCCATGCGTGAGGCCGACAGCGCTTTCGGCGACCCGACCATGTTCCTCGAGCAGGCCGTGGTGCGCCCGCGTCACATCGAGGTGCAGATCCTGGCGGATGCCACGGGGGAGACCGTGCACCTGTTCGAGCGCGACTGCTCGGTGCAGCGTCGACACCAGAAGGTGATCGAGATCGCTCCGGCCCCGAACCTCGACGAGGTGACCCGCCAGGCGATGTACCGGGACGCGATCGCGTTCGCCAAGTCGATCGGCTATGTCAACGCGGGAACGGTCGAGTTCCTGCTCGACACCGCGGGCGAACGCAAGGGAAAGCACGTGTTCATCGAGATGAACCCGCGCATCCAGGTGGAGCACACCGTGACCGAGGAGGTCACCGATATCGACCTCGTGCAGTCCCAGATGCGCATCGCGTTCGGCCAGACCCTCGCCGAGCTCGGACTGCACCAGGAAGACATCCGCCTGCGAGGCGCCGCGCTGCAGTGCCGCATCACGACGGAAGATCCCGCGGCGGGATTCCGACCCGACACCGGCAAGATCACCACCTACCGCTCGCCGGGTGGTGGCGGCATCCGTCTCGACGGCGGCACCATCGACCCCGGCACCCAGATCAGCCCCCACTTCGACTCGATGCTCGTGAAGATGACCTGCCGCGGGCGGGACTTCCCCGCGGCGGTCGCCCGGGCCAAGCGCGGACTCGCCGAGTTCCGCATCCGCGGTGTCTCCACCAATATCCCGTTCTTGCAGGCCGTACTCGACGATCCGTCGTTCCAGGCCGGGGATCTCAGCACTTCCTTCATCGAGGAGCGTCCGGAGCTGTTCGACACCCACCAGTCGAAGGACCGCGGCACCAAGATCCTCAACTGGCTTGCGGATGTCACGGTGAACCGCCCGAACGGCGATGGAGCCGGCATCCTGAACCCGGCGCTGAAGCTGCCGGAAATCGACGTCAATCAGCCCGCTCCCGCCGGATCGCGCCAGCGCCTGCTCGAGCTCGGCCCCGTCGGATTCGCCTCGGCGCTGCGCGCGCAGACCGCCCTCGCCGTCACCGAGACCACGTTCCGCGATGCGCACCAGTCGCTGCTTGCGACGCGGGTACGCACGAAGGACCTCGTGGCCGTTGCACCCTACGTGGCCCGGATGACCCCGCAGCTGCTCTCGGTCGAGGCCTGGGGCGGCGCGACCTACGACGTCGCCCTCCGTTTCCTCGGAGAGAACCCGTGGGACCGGCTCGCCGCCCTGCGCGAGAGCCTCCCGAACATCGCGATCCAGATGCTGCTCCGTGGACGCAACACTGTGGGCTACACGCCATACCCCACCGAGGTGACGGATGCCTTCGTGCGCGAGGCGGCATCCACCGGCGTCGACATCTTCCGAATCTTCGACGCGCTCAACGATGTGTCCCAGATGCGTCCGGCCATCGACTCGGTGCTCGAGACTGGCACCGCCGTCGCGGAGGTGGCACTCTGCTACACCGGTGACTTGCTCGACCCGTCCGAAGATCTCTACACCCTCGACTACTACCTGAAGCTCGCCGAGCAGATCGTGGATGCCGGCGCCCACATCATCGCCATCAAGGACATGGCGGGATTGCTGCGTGCCAGCGCGGCCGAGAAGCTCGTGACGGCCCTTCGGGACCGGTTCGAGCTCCCCGTGCACGTGCACACCCATGACACCGCCGGCGGGCAGCTGGCCACCCTGCTCGCCGCCAGCCGTGCCGGAGCGGACGCGGTGGATGTCGCGAGCGCGCCGATGGCGGGCACGACCAGCCAGCCCTCGGCGTCGGCCCTCGTCGCCGCGCTCGCCCACACCGAGCGCGACACGGGCCTCTCGCTGCAGGCGGTCTCCGACCTCGAGCCCTACTGGGAGGCGGTGCGCCACGCCTACAAGCCCTTCGAGTCCGGGCTGCCGGGACCGACGGGCCGGGTCTACCACCATGAGATCCCCGGAGGCCAGCTGTCGAACCTTCGCCAGCAGGCCATCGCCCTCGGTCTCGCCGACCAGTTCG
The DNA here is from genome assembly GCF_054880895.1 of Lacisediminihabitans sp. FW035. Taxonomy (NCBI): domain Bacteria; kingdom Bacillati; phylum Actinomycetota; class Actinomycetes; order Micrococcales; family Microbacteriaceae; genus Lacisediminihabitans; species Lacisediminihabitans sp. FW035. The sequence continues at coordinate 2,244,879 of NZ_CM142187.1, read as the reverse complement.
AGAAGATCGAAGACCTCTACGCGGCGGCCAACAAGATGCTCGGTCGCCCGCCGAAGGTTACCCCCTCGTCGAAGGTCGTCGGCGACCTCGCACTCGCCCTCGCGGCGGCGAACGCGGATCCGGCCGACTTCGAGCAGAACCCCGATCGCTACGACATCCCCGACTCCGTGGTCGGCTTCATGGCCGGCGAACTCGGAGACCTGCCCGGCGGATGGCCCGAGCCGTTCCGCTCCAAGGTGCTCGCCGGGCGCACCGTGAAGATCGGCGTCGAGGAGATCACGGATGCCGATCGTGCAGGGCTCGCCGGCGACGCCGAGTCGCGCCGGTCCACCCTCAATCGCCTGCTGTTCGCCGCGCCGACAAAGGCATTCGAAGCCGTGCGGGAGCAGTACGGCGACCTGTCCGTCATCGACACCGTCGACTACCTCTACGGCCTGCGTCAGGGCCAGGAGCACGTCATCGACATCGAGAAGGGCGTGAGTCTCTACATCGGGCTCGAGGCCATCGGTGACGCCGACGACAAGGGGATGCGCACAGTGATGACGGTGATCAACGGCCAGATGCGGCCCGTCTTCGCGCGGGATCGCGGCATCACTGTCGACAGCAAGGCGGCAGAGAAGGCGGATACCACCGTCGCCGGTCAGGTCGCAGCGCCCTTCTCCGGTGTGGTCACACTCCAGGTCGTGGAGGGAGACACCGTGACGATCGGCCAGAACGTCGCGTCGATCGAAGCCATGAAGATGGAGGCCGCGATCACCGCATCCGTCGCCGGTATCGTTCGGCGGCTCGCCATCCCGCGCACCCAGCAGGTGGATGCCGGTGACCTGCTCGTCGTGATCGAACCGGCCTGATCGAACCGGCCTGATCGAACCGGCCCGATCGGATCGGCCCGATCGGATCGGGCAGATCGCGCGTACAGTCGGCCCTGACCGGCGCCATTCGCCCCTCGCGGTAGAGTAGGGGGTTCTTATTGCGCTAATTTCAGCACAACGAAGGGTTACCGGCATGTCGACCAGAAGCAGGGAATCGGAGAGCCGCGATCCGCTCTCCGAATCTGAAGCGGGCTACGACTTCGCCGACGGCGCGACGGATGACCTCGCCGCGAGCCTTCCGCAGAGCCTCTCGATCGAGGTGAGCCTTCCCACGACGATCCACGCCGCGCCGGAGGACGAACTCGCCGTATCGATCGTCGAGGTACCGGTGAATCCGGGCTCGGTGGAGGTGGTGCAGCCGTCAACGATGTCCATTCCCGTCGTCGCACCGGCACCCCGGCCGGAGCCGGCCCCAGCGCCGGTCCCGATCCCGGAGCTCCCGACCAACGACGATCGGGCGCTCAACCGTCGCGATGTCAACCGCCGTGATCTCGGTCGACGCGAGCGCACTCGCGGCGAAGTCTCCAACACGCCGGAACCGGCCAACATGCTCACGGCGGACCGGCTGATCGACGCCCGCAAGAAGAAGCGCGTCAAGCCGGAGGGCGGACTCAACGCCTTCCTCTACACCGCCACCCTTCACATCGTCAATCGTGGGGACTCGCCGAAGGTGCTCGCCCGGAAGGCCATCGAAGCCCGGGTCGACAAGAGGTTCGAGGGCGGCGCGCGCTTCATCCCGGTGCTCACGCGCAAGGGCGGTGTCGGCAAGACCACGATCACGGCCCTGCTCGGGATGGCGCTCAGCGATATCCGCGAGGACCGCATCATCGCGATCGACGCCAATCCGGACCGCGGCACGCTGTCTGAGCGTGTCAACAAGCAGACACGCTCCACCGTGAGGGACGTCGTGACGCTGGCCCCGAGCATCAACAGCTTCAACGATTTCACCACGATGGTTTCCCGGGATGAGACGCGGCTCGACATCCTCGCGTCCGACACCGATCCCTTGCTCTCCGAAGCGTTCGACGAGAACGACTACAACGTGGTTGCGGATCTCGCGGCCCGGTTTTACTCGATCGTGCTCACCGACTGCGGCACAGGGATCGTGCACTCGGTGATGCGGGCCACCCTGCAGCGGGCCGACTCGGTGGTGATCGTTTCCGGAGGCAGCGTCGACGAGGCGCGCCTCGCATCCGAGACGCTCACCTGGCTCGAGGCGAATGGCTACCAGGACCTGGTGAAGAACGCGGTGGTCGCCCTGAACACCGCCACCCAGGGAACCAACCTCGTGAAACTCGAAGAGATCGAGGCGCACTTCAAGTCCAGGGTGCGGGAGATCGTGCGCATCCCCTACGACCCGCAGCTCGCCGCCGGCTCCGTGATCAACTACCGCGATCTCAAGCCGCTCACGAAGGCGTCTGCCCGCGAGCTGGCTGCACTGGTCGTCGATGGTCTTCCCGCCCGGCAGGGTGCCTGAGCAACCACCGTCGATCGCGCGCCCCCGCGATGCCGTCTCCCCTTTCGAAAGCGAGCAATTCTGCATGACCGAGCGACAGATCCGTATCTTCGGCGATCCGGTGCTGAAGACCGTGTCAGACCCGATCCGCCCGACCGATGACGTCACCGGGCTCATCGAGGACCTGATCGACACCGTCAAGGTGCCCGGGCGCGCGGGGGTCGCGGCCCCGCAGATCGGCGTCAACCAGCGGGCTTTCAGCTACAACGTCGACGGGCAGATCGGGTACATCATCAACCCGGTACTCGTAGAGGTCTCGGGGGAGCCGGAGCTCGTCGACGAGGGATGCCTCTCGGTTCCCGGCTTCTATTTCGAGCGTCTGCGGTATCCGTTCGCCCGCGTCACGGGAGTCGATCTCGCCGGCGATGCAATCGAGCTGAGCGGCGAGGGCGTCATGGCCCAGGCGCTGCAGCACGAGACAGATCACCTCGACGGCAAGCTCTACATCGAAGGGCTCGAGAAGGGCCTGCGCCGCGAAGCGATGGAGGCCATCCGTAACAGCGACTGGTTCTGAACCCGCCCATTCCTCCTGGTCGAGTAGGAGCGCAGGGAGTTCTGCGGGTCGAGTAGGAGCGCAGCGACGTGTCGAGACCGCTGTGCTGGTCGACTAGGAGCGCAGCGAGTTCTGCTGGTCGAGTAGGAGCGCAGGGACGTGTCGAGACCGCTGTGCTGGTCGACTAGGAGCGCAGGGAGTTCTGCGGGTCGAGTAGGAGCGCAGCGACGTGTCGAGACCTGGGCCGGCCGGGACCAACTCCCCTCCTACACCGAATCCACAATCGACCTCGATTTCACGCCACCCCTTCTCGAGCTTGACCAAAGCCGGCTGCACGCGCCAGCCTGCCGGAATGCCCCACATGTATATCCTGAAGTGCGCCGATGGCAGTTTCTACGTCGGCAGTACGCGCGACCTCGACCGCCGGATGTTCGAACACGGAACAGGAGTGGGCGCCGCGTATACGCGCAAGCGGCTTCCCGTCGAGCTCGTGTTCGCGGAGGAGTATGCGTTCGTTCATGAAGCCTATGAGCGCGAGAAGCAGGTGCAGGGATGGAGCCGTCGCAAGCGCGAGGCCCTGATCGCTGGTCATTATGACCTGCTTCCGAACGCCTCACGTGGTCGGTTTGGGCGGGAGTCGCGCGGCTGAGGGTCTCGACACGTCGCTGGAGCTCCTACTCGACCAGCAGAGGTGTGTTGGTCGAGTAGCGCCCGACGGAGGAGGACGCGTGTCGAGACCTGGGGTGACGGGGTCTCGACACGTCGCTGGCGCTCCTACTCGACCGGCGGAGAGGTGTGCTGGTCGAGTAGTGCCCGACGGAGGAGGACGCGTGTCGAGACCTGGGGTGACGGGGTCTCGACACGTCGCTGGCGCTCCTACTCGACCGGCAGAGGCGCTAGATCGAGATGCCCTCCGTGGCGGGGGCGCCCTGATACATGCCCTCGATGTCCGCGGAGAAGTCCTTGAGGATCACATTGCGCTTGATGCTCATCTTCGGTGTGAGGTGCCCGCTGGCCTCGGTGAGCTCGCGCGTGAGAATCACGAACTTGCGGATCGACTCGGCCCGGGAGACCGTCGCGTTCGCGGCATCCACCGCCTTCTGGATCTCGGCGACCACCTTAGGGAGCCTGGCGGCTTCCTCGATCGGCATGTTGGCATCCTCGCCGTTGTTGTTGAGCCATACCGGAAGCATCTCGTCGTCGAGAGTGACCAGAGCCGCGATGAACGGCTTCTGCTCGCCCACCACGATCACCTGGTCCACGATCGGATTGGCGCGAATCGGGTCCTCGAGTAGGGCCGGCGATACGTTCTTACCCCCGGCGGTGACGATGATCTCCTTCTTGCGGCCGGTGATCGAGAGGTAGCCGTCTTCGTCGAACTCGCCGATGTCTCCGGTCTTGAACCACTCACCGTCGAAGACCTTCGCGGTCTCCTCCGGGTTCTGCCAGTAGCCATCGAAGATGTTGATGCCCTTTGCCTGGATCTCGCCATCGTCCGCGATGCGCACCGAGACGCCGGGAAGTGGCGGTCCCACCTTGCCGATCTTGAAGTTCGACGGGCGGTTCACCGAGATCGGCGCCGTGGTCTCCGTGAGGCCATAGCCCTCGAGGATCGTGATGCCGAGGCTGCGGTAGAAGTGCCCGAGCCGCAGCCCGAGAGGGGCGGATCCGGAGACCGCGAATTTCACATTGCCTCCCATCGCCGCACGGATCTTCGAGAGCACGAGCCGGTCGAGCACCGCGAACTGCAGCTTGAGCGAGAGCGGAACGGTGCCGGCATCCAGGGCTTTCGAGTGCTCGATAGCGACCGCAGCGGCCCGCCGGAAGATCTTGCCCTTCCCGCCACCTTCAGCCTTCTGCTCCGAAGAGTTGTAGACCTTCTCGAATACCCGCGGCACCGCGAGAAGGAAGGTCGGCTTGAATGAGGCCATGGCCGGGAGGAGCTGCTTGGTGTCGGCTTGGTGCCCCACCTGCACCCCGCCATGGATGCTCAGGACCGCGATGAAGCGGGCGAAGATGTGGGCGGTGGTGATGAACAACAGCGTCTTCGACTGGGTGTTGACCACCTCGGGAATCGCCAGCGCGGCATTGCGCGAGAGTTCCACGAAGTTGGAGTGGGTGAGGATGCAGCCCTTCGGCCGCCCGGTGGTTCCGGCCGTATAGATGAGCGTGGCGAGGTCGGATCCCTTGGCGATGACACGGCGACGCTCGATCTCCTCGTCGGTCACCTCGGCGCCGCTCGCAGCGAGTTTGTCGAGGTCGCCGAGGTTGATCTTCCAGGCGTTGCGGATGAGCGGCAGGTCCGCGTAGACCTCGTCGAAGCGGGCGAAATGGTCGGGGGTCTCGGTGATCATGGCGATCGCACCGGAGTCGGTAAGGTTCCATTGCACCTGGCTGGGGGAGGACGTCTCGTAGATCGGCACGAGCACGGCTCCGGCGAACCACGTGGCGAAGTCGATCAGCGTCCACTCGTAGCGCGTCTTGCACATGAGACCGATCTTGTCCCCGGGTTGGATTCCGGCGGCGACCAGGCCCTTCGCGAGCGCGATCACCTGGGCGAGGAACTCGGATGCCGAGACATCCGTCCACCCTCCCGCTGCGGTGGGGAGCGCGAAGAGCGCGAGGTCCGGTGTGGCTTTCACACGGTCGACAAGCAGATCCGTCGCATTCGCGTCGGGATCGGCTGCGACGAGAGCGGGTACGTCGTATTCCTGCACGGCTACTCCTTCGGGGCCGGCACGGGCTCCACGTCGGAGCCGTTTCGTGCACTATCGGGGCGAGGGGGCCAAATAGCAGAAGCCACCCCCGTTGCCTAAACTCTAGGTGGTGCGTCTGGGAAGCCCCACACCACTTGTACGTCTCCCACAAGTCTTTTCGGAACAAAGGTCACCGCTCGTGCATGCAATCGGAATCGATATCGGCGGCACCAAGATCGCGGGAGCCCTCGTCTCCGAACTCGGCGAGATCATCGTCGAAGACCGGCTGCCCACCCCGACGACCGGTTCGGAGCAGATCGTCGACGCCGTCGTCTCGATGATCGAGCGCCTGCGCGACGGCCACGAGGTCGAGGCCGCCGGCGTCGCGGCGCCCGGTTTCATCGATGCGGCACAGTCCACGGTGTACTACACGCCGAACATCAGCTGGCGCCACGAACCGCTCCGCCAGCGGCTCACCGACCGGCTCGACCTCGATATCACCATCGACAACGATGCGAACGCGGCGGGTTGGGCCGAATTCCGGTTCGGCTCCGGTCGCCTGTACAGCGATATGACGATGCTCACCATCGGCACAGGCGTCGGGGGAGCGATCGTCACTCAGGATCGACTGTTCCGCGGCGGATTCGGAGCCGGCGCCGAGCTCGGCCACATGCGCATCGTGCCGGACGGCCTGCCCTGCGGATGCGGCGCCCGGGGCTGCATCGAGCAGTACGGATCAGGCCGCGCGTTGTTGCGCATGGCCAATGCGATCGCGGATGTCGGCGGTATCGGCCTCGGGCTCGCGGCGGTGCGCGAGCAACGCGGCACCCTCGGAGGACCGGATGTCGCGGAGCTCATCGTCGCCGGGGATCCTGGCGCGCTTCAGGCCCTGCGCGAACTCGGCACCTGGCTCGGTCAGGCCTGCGCCTCGCTCAGCGCGGTGCTCGATCCCCAGGTCTTCGTCTTCGGGGGCGGTGTCGCGGTGGCGGGCGACCTGCTGCTCGACCCGATCCGGGAGGCGTACCTCTCACATCTGCCGGCTCGCGGATTCCATCCCGAACCCGTCTTCGTGATCGCAGAGCTGGTGAACGACGCGGGCGTCGTCGGTGCGGCGGACCTCGCCAGACTGCATGCCGCGAACCGGTAGCGGCCCGCGTAGCCGTTAGAGTGGGTCAATCTCTGAAGGCGCAGGTTTCAAATGTTCTACTGGTTCATGAAGAACCTGGTCGCAGGTCCGCTGCTGAAGACCGCCTTCCGGCCCTGGGTCACCGGGCATGAGAACATCCCGAAGTCGGGCGGCGTGATCATGGCCTCCAACCACCTGTCGTTCATCGACTCGGTATTCCTGCCGCTCGTGATGGACCGTCGCATCAGCTTTCTCGCCAAGAGCGACTACTACACGGGCCGCGGCACGAAATCGTGGCTCATCAAGAACTTCCTCAAGGCCACCGGGATGATCCCGATCGACCGTTCCGGGGGCAAGGCCTCCGAGGCATCCCTCCAGACCGGTCTCGGCGTGCTCGCGCGCGGCGAAGTGCTCGGCATCTATCCGGAGGGAACGCGCAGCCCCGATGGTCGTCTCTATCGTGGACGCACGGGCGTCGCCCGCATGATCCTCGAGGGCGGGGTCCCGGTGGTGCCGGTCGCGATGATCGACACCGAGAAGGTGATGCCCATCGGGTCCCGCCTTCCCAAGGTGCGGCGCATCGGAATCGTCATCGGGAAGCCTCTGGACTTCTCCCGGTTCGAGGGCATGGAGGGGGACCGCTTCATCCTGCGCTCCATCACCGACGAGATCATGTACGAGCTCGACCGCCTCAGCGGCCAGGAGTACGTAGACGTCTACGCCTCCTCCGTCAAGGAGAAGCAGGCTTCGCTCAGCCGGTAGGCTGGGAAGTCGGGCCAGTCGCCCCCTTTATCAGCCCGATCCCCCCAGCGCATTGAGGAACCACCCCCTGTGTTTGCCAGCAATGATGACCCGGTCGTACTCGCAGATCCATCGGTGATCGCCGGGCTGGATCATTGGCGCACACTTCCGATCAAGCAGCAGCCACAGTGGCCGGATGCCTCGGCCGTGCAGGCCGCCTCTGACGAGATCGCTTCGTTGCCGCCCCTGATCTTCGCCGGTGAGGTCGACGTGCTGCGTGAGCGGCTCGCGGCCGCCGCTCGCGGCCAGTCATTCCTCCTCCAGGGAGGCGACTGCGCCGAGACCTTCGCCGGAGCCACCGCGGACGCCATCCGCAACCGGGTCAAGACCGTGCTGCAGATGGCCGTGGTGCTCACCTACGGCGCCTCGACGCCGGTGATCAAGATGGGGCGGATGGCCGGGCAGTTCGCCAAGCCCCGCTCCAGCGACACCGAGACCCGGGGAGATGTGACGCTTCCGGCCTACCGGGGAGACATCGTCAATGGTTTCGACTTCACTCCGGAGTCGCGCGAGGCCGATCCCCGCCGTCTCGTGCAGGGCTACCACACCTCGGCATCCACCATCAATCTCGTGCGTGCCTTCACCCAGGGTGGCTTCGCCGACCTGCGCGAGGTGCACCGGTGGAACCAGGGTTTCGCCCGCAATCCCGCGAACGTGCGCTACGAGCAGATGGCGCACGACATCGACAAGGCCATCAAGTTCATGGAGGCGGCCGGCGCCGACTTCGACGAACTCAAGCGCGTGGAGTTCTACACCAGCCACGAGAGCCTGCTGATGGACTACGAGCGTCCGATGACCCGGATCGACTCGCGCAACGGCACGCCCATCAACACCTCGGCGCACTTTCTCTGGATCGGGGAGCGCACCCGCGACCTCGACGGAGCCCATGTGGACTACATGTCCCGGGTGCGCAACCCGATCGGGGTGAAGCTCGGCCCGACCACCAAGATCGACGACATGCTGCGGCTGATCGACAGGCTCGACCCCGACCGCGAACCGGGGCGCCTCACCTTCATCACGCGCATGGGCGCCGGCAAGGTGCGGGATGCCCTCCCGCCGCTGCTGGAAGCGATCAAGCAGGTGGACGCCAATCCGCTCTGGGTCACAGATCCGATGCACGGCAACGGCCTGACGACGCCCAACGGCTACAAGACCCGGCGTTTCGACGACGTGGTCGACGAGGTGAAGGGCTTCTTCGAGGCCCACCGCGCCGCGGGGACCTACCCGGGCGGCATACACATCGAGCTCACCGGTGACGACGTCACCGAGTGTCTCGGGGGCTCCGAGCAGATCGACGAGGCCACGCTCGCCACGCGCTACGAGTCCCTGTGCGACCCGCGCCTCAACCACATGCAGTCGCTCGAGCTGGCGTTCCTCGTCGCCGAGGAGCTCAGCGCGCGCTGAGCGTTTCGCCGGATGCTCGGCATGCAGCCACCAGTGCGGCCGCGCGGTGTGGCGTGCAGTGCGCTGCGACTCGTTCGCGGATCAGGAACAATGGGGCGGATGCGGCGTGTCGCAGCCCTGCGCCTCGGCGTGTCTCGCACGACTCCTGATCCGCGAACACGGAGACGGAGCGTGCGCCGGACCATACGCCAGACCACACGCCGGACCACGCGCCCGACGGTGCGCCGCCATGTCAGACTGCGGCGATGCGTTCGACAGCGTGGTTGACGAACTGGCGCGAGATCGTGCTGGGATGTTGACGTACCGAGGCGCTAGAGGCCGTTGAAGTTGACCTTCACTGTCGAGCCCTTGTCGACGGTCGTTCCTGCCGAGGGGTTGGTTCTCGCTACAGTGAAAGACGAGGGCGCGATATCGGCCACCTTGTTGTAGCTCGGCACGAAACCGGCGTCGGCGAGTGCCTTCTTGGCCTTATCCCACGAGAGTCCCACGACATCCGGCACCGCGATCTGCTCCTTGCCCTTGGAGATCGTCAGCGAAATCGGATCCCCGGGACGGACGACCGCACCGGTGGCCAGGTCGATGCCGATCACGTTGCCCTTCGGCACGGTGTCGCTGTAGTCTTGCCGGCCCGGTGTCGCGGTGAGGTCAACCTCGCTGAGGGTGGTGGTGGCGTCCTCGACGGTCTTGCCCGCGACATCCGGAATCGCACCCACGGAGACGACGAGCGATATCGGCTGATTCTGGCCGTAGGTCGTGACCGACGTGAGGTCGAGCGCGTCGGTGCCGAATGCGGCGATCACAGTGTCCTTCGACACCTTTGCGTCGAACTGCTTCGATGACGCTTTCGAGTCGTAGCGGAATCCGGCGTCCTTGATCTTCTGGATCGCGGCGTTCTGAGCCTCTCCCACGAGCGTAGGAACTGCGATGTTCTTGGGACCGCTGGAGACGAGGAGGGTCACCTGGCTGTCTTTGGGCACCCGGGTTCCGATGGCCGGGGTGGTCTCGGCGACGGCGCCCTTCGGCACCTTCAAGGAAGGCGTTTCCCCGGGAGTCGGGTTGACGGTGAGCCCCAGCCCCGAGAGGGTCGCGGATGCTGCGGACGGCGATTGCCCGGCGAGGTCGGGGATCGCGACCTGCGCCCCCGGTCCGGCGCCGAAGTACCACCCGGTGCCGCCCGCGAGCGCGGCGATGAGGATGACGAGGGCGAACAGCCAGAACCCCTTGCGTCGTCGCCGATCGCTCTTCACCGCGAGGGTGTTCGCCGTTTCGGTGAGGATCGGCCCCGTGCGATGCCGGGCCTTCGGTGTGAGGATCTGCGTATCGCCGGTGCTGGACAGCGCCGCCACCGCGGAGGGCATGATCATCGTGCGCTGGGTGGACGTGGATGCCGTGGTCGGCTCCTCCAGGCGCAGCAGGGCTTCCGTCTCGTGGAGCTGGTCGAGCATCGCCTTGGCGTCCCGAGGGCGCTGGTCGGGATCCCGCGCCGTCGCCCACAGCACCAGCTCGTCGAGTTCGGCGGGCACACGCGGGTTCTTGGTGCTCGGGGTCGGCACGGTGTCGTTGGCGTGCTGGTGCGCGATCTGGAATGCCTGCTCGCCTTTGAACGGCTGCTCGCCGGCGAGCATCTCGTAGAGCATGATGCCAACGGCATAGATGTCGCTGCGGGTGTCGGCGACCCCGCGGGTCACCAGCTCGGGGGAGAGGTAGGCGATCGTGCCGAGCAGCGCATTGCCGGTGGCGGTATTTGCGGACGCGGCGCGCGCGAGCCCGAAGTCACCGATCTTGATCCGGCCGTCGTCGGCGAGCAGCACGTTCTCCGGCTTGAGATCGCGGTGGACTATGCCGTTCTTGTGGGCGGCGGCGAGCCCGGCGAGGATCGCCTCCATGATGTCCATCGCCTGCATGGTCGTGAGCACCTTGTGCTCCATCAGCAGGTCGCGCAGCGTGATGCCCGGCAGGTATTCCATCACCAGGTAGGCGGTCTCGCCGTCCTGGCCCTGGTCGTAGACGTTCACGACGTTCGGATGCGCAAGCCGAGCCGCCGAGCGTGCCTCCTGGATGAAGCGGGCCTTGTATTGCGAATCGTCGGCGAGGTGCCCGTGCATGACCTTGATCGCGACGCGCCGCTCGAGCCGCAGGTCGGTGGCGAGATACACCGTCGCCATGCCCCCGCGAGCGATGCGCGATCGCACCTGGTAACGGCCGTCGATGAGACGTCCGATCAGGGGATCGCTGCTGCTGGTGGTCACTGATCGAGTCTAAGGATCGACTGCCGGATCATCCGGCTAAAACACCGAGGTACCGCCGGTCGAATCGGGCGTCTTGCCGCAATCGTTATGTTGGCGGCGCCGCTACCGGATCGCCGCGAGCCAGGAGCGGGCGGAGGACTCCCATTTCGCATAGGCGGTCGGGAAGCCGGAGAGTTGCACAGCCTGGGCCGCATCCGTCACCGACTTGGCCTGCCAGCCTGGGATGTCGAGAAGGCCGCGGGTGTTGGCGGCATTGGGGTTCTTCGGCCCGCCGAAGAACAACCGGGCCGCGTAGGTGGGCTGGAGGATCTGCGCCGGCGTGCCCCAGCCCGTGCTCGGACGCTGCTGGAAGATACCGATCGAGTCGCGGTCCCCATAGGTCAGATTGCGCAGTCCGGACTCCTGCGCGGCTGCGGCGAGAGCCACGACGAGGCCGTATTCCGGCACGCCGAGAGAGCGGCCTACGGAGACGATGGTGCGCGCGTTGGCGGCCATCTCGCTCGTGAGCGCGACGACGGCCGCGGGTGAGGCCGGCACGACGGACGCAGCGGTCGGGATGGCCAGCGTGTGGCCGCCGTAGATGATGCTCGACCAGGTGAGGTTGTTGGCCGCGAGGATGGCCTGCGAGGTGACTCCGAACTTCGCGGCGATCTTGGCGATCGTGTCGCCGCTCGCGATCGTATAAGTGACCGGTGTGCCCGGCGCCGCGACGGACGGAGCTTCGACGATGCGCACTTGGCTGGCGGGGGCGACGGCTGCCACACTGGTCGATCCCGGGATCGCGATGGTCTGTCCGGGGTAGATGATGCTCGTCCAGGCCAAGCCGTTGGCGCTCAGCAGAGTCTGTGTTGCGAGCCCGAACTTGGCGGCGATTCCCCCGATCGAGTCGCCCTTCTGGATCGTGTATCGGCTCGTCGGGGTGGCGGCGACGGGCGTGACAGCCGCCACTGCACCGCTGCTGCTGAGCTTCAGGGTCTGGCCGGCGAAGATCACGGACTTCCAGCTGAGGCCGTTGAGGGCGAGAACGGATGCGGTGGCCAAGCCGTACCGGCCGGCGATACTGGAGACGGTGTCACCGGCGACCACCCGATAGGTGGCGGGCGCGGAGGCGGCGACGGAGGTGGAGGCCTCGGTCACCGGGGCTGCAACGGGGTTGCTCGCCGCGCGGGCGGCGGCGGTGAACGCGTCGCGGATGCTCTTGCCGAGCTCTGAGGGAGTGGACCGCGGCTTGTCTCGGCGCAGGTCGGCGGCCTGCACCGGCCCGGTCACATTGAGTGTCATCGCAATGGTTCCTGCGAGCACGATCGGGATCGTGTTGAAGAGACCGCGGGCGAGCTTGCCCTGGTCGGCTCGGCTGCCCTGCCGACGGCGTGAGCTGTCGTCGTGCTCGAATGTCTTCGTCATGCTGAAACCTCGTCTATCTCTCGCCCCCGAGATATGCCCCGCACCCAGGAACGGGCATCACGTCATCCATGAACGCTGACACAGATCTATAACAGTGTCAATTAGTGGGGCGCATGTTGTTCGAGTTAACGCGTTCGAAACATAGGCCTGAAGTTTGCTCCAGCGCGTGCGTCTGGCAGCATTGCACTCGTGACTACTGCTTCGGACACCCGCTGGCTGACCCTCCCCGAACTCGTCGACATCCTCGGTATCGGCGTGAGCAAGGTGCGTCGGCTCATCGAAGACCACAGCCTGCTGGCGTCCAAGATCGACGGGGTGTGGAAGGTGCCGGAGTCATTCATCCGCGACTCCGAGCCGCTTCCTGAACTGCGAGGGACCCTCCTCGTGCTTCACGACAGCGGCTACAGCGACGAAGAGGCCATGCACTGGCTGCTCACCGCTGAAGAAAGCATCGGCATCCCCCCGATCGACGCCCTGCGTGCCGGCCGCAAGGCCGAGGTGCGCCGCGTGGCCCAGGCGCTCGGGTTCTAGCCCCGCCCCTCGGCGCCCGTATCGAGACCGCATTAGAACGGTGAGGTCTCGACACGCGCCGCAGACGGCGCTACTCGACCAGCGGGATCCGCAAACGGCGCTACTCGACCAGCGGGGTTCTCAGGCCGAGCGTTTGATCACGGTGTCGGCGAGCTGAACGAGCTGTTGCTTCGAGGCGCCGCTGAGCGGGGCATCCTCGATCGCGGCGATCGCAAGCGCGACGTTGTGGTCGATGATGCGTTCGACGTGCTCGACCGCTCCGCTGTCGCGGATGGATGCCTGGAGCATCGCCACCTGCTGCGGCGAGAGCTCGGGGTCGCCGAGCAGTTCATCGAGGAGGCTGGTGGAGTTGGACGGGAGCTTGGTGCGGGCCAGGGCGATGAGCACAGTGCGCTTGCCCTCTCGCAGGTCGTCTCCCGACGGCTTTCCCGTGGTCTCCGGGTCGCCGAAGACCCCGAGCAGGTCGTCCCGCAACTGGTAGGCGATGCCCAGCGGGAGGCCGAATTCGCGCAGGGCGTTGACCTGCTCGAGCGATCCGCCGGCGAGGGCCGCGCCGATCGTGAGCGGCGCTTCGATGCTGTACTTGGCCGATTTATAGACGATCACGCGATGGGCGCGGGTCAGGAGTTCGGGTTCGGGGTAGTTTCTCCAGCTTCGCTCCTCGAGGATGTCGAGATACTGGCCGACAGTGACCTCCGTGCGCATGAGGTTGAACTCCCGACGCGCCGCGGTGCGGGCGGCGGGCGTGCTGAGTTCCTGGAGGCCGGAGTCGAAGAGTTCATCGCTCCAGCTCAGGAGCAGGTCGCCGAGCAGCAGGGCGGCGGACTGGCCGAATCCCCGCGCGCTGCCGGTCCATCGCCCATCGGCGTGTAGCGCCTCGAATCGCTTGTGGGCACTGGGCATTCCCCGCCGGGTATCGGAATTGTCCATGATGTCGTCGTGCACCAATGCCGCCGCGTGGAAGAACTCGAGGGCGCTCGCTGCCCGCACGACCGCATCCAGGTCGCTCGGGGCATCCCGATCGGGCATCACATCGAAGCTCGTGGTGTGCCCGCTCACGGACTGCCAGCCCCAGTAGCAGAACAGGGCACGGAAACGCTTGCCGCCCCGCAGGAGGTCGCGGGAGAAGTCGATGAACGGGGCGAGATCCGATCCGATCGAGGCGAGCAACGGCTCCCTGCCATCCAAAAAGACATCGATCTCGCTCTGGACAAGGTCAACTAACCGCTTACTCTCAGGCACGGTCATAGCCTAGCTAGGTGCGAGAGCCTACAATTGGGACTTAGCGTCACCGTGCCGCCGACCTGAAGGGAGTCACCATGCCGCTGTCAGAACATGAACAGCGTCTCCTGGACGAGATGGAACGCAGTCTGTATCACAACGACGCAGACTTCGTTACGACCGTCGGCTCGGGCCGGGGGCGCCCCACCTACCGGGCGATCGTGATCGGCGTGCTTGTAGGACTCGTCGGCGTGGCCGTGATCGTCGCTGGCGTCATGCTGCAGCTGGCCATTCTCGGAGTCGCCGGATTCGTCGTGATGTTCGTGGGTGTCTTGCTGGCGATCTCGTCGCCGAGGCGGGTCGTTGAAGAAGCACCGCGACCGACGGAATCCCGCTCGAAGGCCACGTTCATGGATCGCATGAACGAGCGCTGGGACAAACGCCAGGATGGGCGCGAACAGTAGTCGAAATTCACAACTAACGGCCGATCGAGAGATCGGCCTTTTTTGTGCCATTTTTCGCTCCGGATCACGCCATCCTGCTCCATTTCCCTCCACCCGTCAGATCCCTGATATTTCGGGAGCATTTACCCCATTTCGGGGCGATTTGGCGCGCGCATCTAGGTTTTGTGGTTGAGAGTGGAGTAAAGTGGAGTACACCTGAATCCAGGCCGGAGAATGAGGGGGAGTGACCGATGTTCCTTGGCACGCACACCCCCAAGCTCGACGACAAGGGCCGCATTATCCTTCCGGCCAAGTTCTGGTCCGAGCTCGAGTCCGGCATCGTGATCACCCGCGGCCAGGAACGCTGCCTCTACGTCTTCTCCACCCGCGAGTTCGAGGAGCTGCACGATCGCATCCGGCAGGCTCCGGTCACGAGCAAGCAGGCTCGCGACTACCTGCGCCTCTTCCTCTCCGGTGCGAACGCCGAAGTGCCCGACGCCCAGCACCGCGTCACGATCCCCGCCGGTCTTCGCGCCTACGCCGGGCTCGGACGCGACCTCACGGTGATCGGCGCGGGCAACCGCGCGGAGATCTGGGACACCGCCGCATGGGAGACCTACTACTCCGAGCAGGAGAGTGCCTTCGCCGACACCACGGAGGAGGTGATCCCCGGGCTCTTCTAGCGTCCTTGTTCCTGACTCCCAGCCGTCGACTCGCCCTGACATCACTTCCCCGGTGACAGGTCGGACGGATGGGGATCAGGAACAAGGAACTAGGCCACCGGTAACCATGGCCGACAACCAGATCCACACCCCCGTGATGCTCGAGCGCACGATCGAGCTGCTCGCGCCCGCGATCTCGCAGCCCGGAGCCGTCCTTGTGGACGCCACGCTCGGCATGGCCGGGCACGCCGAGGCGTTGCTGCAGCGGTTCCCGGAGCTCGTGCTCGTCGGACTCGACCGTGATACGGACGCCCTCGCCATCGCGGGGGAGCGGCTCGCCCCCTTCTCGGACCGCGTGCACCTCGTGCACACCGTGTACGACCGGTTCGAGGAGTCCCTCGACGAGCTCGGCATCCCCGAGGTCTCGGGCATCCTCTTCGACCTCGGTGTGTCATCCCTTCAGCTCGACCGGGTGGAGCGCGGGTTCTCCTACTCGAAGGATGCCCCGCTCGACATGCGTATGGACGCGACGTCGCCGCTCACTGCCGAGCGCATCCTCGCCGACTACAGCGAAACCGAATTGCGCCGCATCTTCTGGGAGTTCGGCGAAGAGCGTCTCGCTCAGCGCTATGCGAAGAAGATCGTGGAGAGCCGGGAGAAGAAGCCGCTGGTGCGCTCCGCCGAGCTCGTCGAACTGATCACCGCGGCGACCCCGGTGGCGATCCAGCGCAACGGGCACCCCGCCAAGCGGGTGTTCCAGGCGCTGCGCATCGAGGTGAACCAGGAGCTCTCGGTGCTCGAACGGGCGATCCCGGCCGCGATCCGCTCTCTTGCCGTGGACGGTCGCATCGTCGTGCTCGCCTACCAGTCGCTCGAAGACCGCATCGTGAAGCGGGCCCTTGCCGCGGCATCCTCGTCCACCGCTCCAGCGGGACTCCCCATCGAACTGCCCGAACACCGGGCAGAACTGAAGCTGCTCGTGCGCGGTGCGGAACTCGCATCCGACGACGAGAAGGCCGCGAACCCGCGGTCGACCCCTGTGCGGCTTCGCGCCGCGACACGCATCCGGAGGGCCGCATGAGCAACACCCTGGCGATCGATCTGCCGGCATACGTGCCGGCGGAGGTCGAGGTCGCGCCCCGCCACATCGAGATCGTCTCGACCCGCAGCCAGAAGCGTGCTCGCCCCCGCGTCGTCTACGCTCTGGTCGCGGTCGCCGGCCTGTTCGTCATCCTGATGGCCCAGCTGCTGCTGAGCATCTGGCTGTCGGATGGCGCCTACCAGATCTCCGCGCTCCAGCAGAGCCAGCGTGACCTGTCCCGCGACCAGCAGGCCCTCGCGGAATCTCTCAACGTGCTTCAGTCTCCGCAAAACCTCGCCGGGCAGGCCTCGGCCCTCGGAATGGTGCTGAACACGGGCAGCCAGGGCTTCCTCAGCCTCGCAGGCGGAGTGACACGGGCGCCGACCCCGGCAACCGCGGACACGACCCTCGCCGCGGATGCCGCGAACTACGCCCCCAACGCGCTCATCACCCCGGAGATATCGGCACTCGGCGCCGCAGCGGCGGCAACCGCGGCCGGTACGGGCGCGCCTGCCGCGTCGGGAGGCACCGGTTCTGTAGCGTCCAGCCCGGGGGCCCCTGCGCAGACCGTACTTCCCTCGCCGATCACCCACTAGACCATCCGCATCCGAACCATCCGGTTCCCCGACCTTCGTGAGGACTCGCCCGTGCCGAACCCGCGCCGCAGCCGCCGTCGCCTCGCCCTCGCGATAGTGATGGTCTTCGCGGTCGTCGGCGTCTTCGCCGTGCGCCTTGTCGACATCCAGTTGGTGCGGGCGGACCAGCTCACCTCCGACTCTCTCAACAAGCGCGCCGTGAAGACCCCCACCTACGCGGCACGGGGTGAGATCGTCGACACCAACGGTGTGGTGCTCGCGGACAGCGTGAACCGGTTCGATCTGACGGTGTCGCCGGCGAACATCGCTCTGATCGATCCCGCGGGGTTCCTCCGGGTGGCGAAGGACGGCACCAAATCTCGGGTCACTGTGATGCAGGCAGCCACGGAGATCGCGACCCTGACCAAGCAGGATCCGGCCACGGTCTACTCATCGCTGACCAAGAATCCGGCCTCGAACTATGCGCTCGTCACCAAGTCCGTCGACCTCGCGACCAAGCGTGCCATCGAGAAGCTCAAGATCCCCGGGGTCATCTTCCAGCTACATCCCCAGCGCACGTACCCGAACGGTGCGGTCGCCGGCAACCTTACCGGCTACCTGAGCACCGACGGCCCGGGCGGAGGCCTCGAGCTCGGCGACAATTCGTGCCTGGCGAGCAAGAACGGAACCACCACCTACGAGCAGGGAGCGGATGGGGTGCAGATCCCCGGGAGTGAGGTCACCGATACGGCGTCGAAGCCCGGCGGCACGCTCAAGCTCTCCATCGACAGCGACCTGCAGTGGTTCTCTACCCAGGCGATCGCCGAGCAGGGCACCGCGATCGGCGCCCAGTCCGCCACGGCTGTCGTGCTGCGCATCAAGGACTTCCACCTGATGACTGTGGCGGACTGGCCCGCCGTCGACCCCAACAATGTGGACGGCTCAGAGCGTGCCAACTACGGATCGCTCGCCTTCGCCGCGCAGTACGAACCCGGCTCGGTCTTCAAGGCGATGTCCGCCTCGATGCTCATCGACACGGGAATCGGTTCCCCGACGATGCAGGCCGTGGTGCCGTCGCACTGGGTAACGCCGGAGGGTGCCGTCATCAACGACGCCGCACCGCACCCGGAGCAGCACCTCACTCTGACCGGGGTGCTACAGAACTCCTCGAACGTGGGGATCTCCAAGCTCGGATCTCAGGTGCCCGAGAAGACCCGGCTCGAGTACATGAAGAAGTTCGGACTCGGCGAGGCGACCGCCGTCGACTTCCCCGGTGAAGCGAAGGGCCTCATCAACAAGCTGCCCTGGGACGACCAGACCCACTACAACGTGCTGTACGGGCAGGGCGTTTCGGCCACGGCGCTGCAGGTCGCCCAGATCTTCGGCACCCTCGGAAACGGTGGCCTGAGACTGCCGACGACGCTCGTCGAGAGCTGCACGAAGGCCGACGGTACCGTCACCGACCTGCCCTCGACCACAGGGATCCGGGTGGTGTCGGAAAGCACTGCGAAGACGGTGGTCAACATGCTCGAGAGCGTCGTGCAGGGCGGCGAGCTCTCCAAGGCCGTCAAGATCCCGGGCTACCGCGTAGCGGGCAAGAGCGGTACGGCCGAGATGGCGTCCAACGGGCGTTACACCGGTGACCGCGTCGTGTCGTTCGCCGGCATCGCCCCGGCCGAGGACCCGCAGTACGTGGTTGTCGTCACCTACACGAAGCCAGCTACCATGAAGAGTTCGGCCGCCGCGGCGCCGACCTTCAAGAAGATCATGTCCCAGGTGCTCACAAAGTACCGGGTGCCCCCGTCGACAACGCCATCCACCTATCCGGCGACGACCTGGTAAGAAAGTAGACGCTGTGACTGCACGGATCCCCCCGGTTCTTCGACCGGAGCATCCGCTGGCCAGGCCTCTCGCCGGACTCGTCTCCGAGTTCGGGCTCGACTCGGTCGGCTCGCTCGACGGCGTCGAGATCACCGGCGTCACGCTGCGCTCCACCGAGGTGGAGGATGGCGACCTGTACGTCGGCATCCAGGGTCTCAACAGCCACGGCGCCCAGTACGCCGTCCAGGCCGCCGAGAGCGGTGCGGTCGCCGTGCTGACCGACCTGGCCGGAGCCGAGCTCGCCGCCGGCAGCGGCCTCCCCATCGTGATCGTCGAGTCACCGCGGCTGGCCCTCGGCGACGTGTCGGCCTGGGTCTACCGCACCAACGAGCATCCGCCCCTCATGCTCGGCATCACGGGCACCAACGGCAAGACCTCCACCGCTTACATCCTCGAGGCGATCCTCAAGCAGCTCGGCCTCGTCACCGGGCTCTCCTCCACCGCCGAGCGCCACATCGGCGACGTCAGTGTCGTCTCGCGTCTCACCACTCCCGAGGCAAGCGAGATGCATGCCCTCCTCGCCCGGATGCGTGAGAGCGAAGTTCGAGCCGTCGCGGTCGAGGTGAGTGCCCAAGCCCTGACGAAGAACCGGGTGGACGGGCTCATGTTCGATGTGGTTGCCTTCACCAATCTGAGCCACGATCACCTCGACGACTACGCCGACATGGAGGAGTACTTCGAGGCCAAGCTCGGCTTCTTCGACCCGGAGCGCGGAAAGCGCGGAGTCGTCTCCCTCGACACCGCGTGGGGGCAGAAGGTCGTCGACCGCTCCCGCATCCCGGTCACCACGATCTCCGCGACCGCCGGCGTGGTCGGGGAGTGGAACGTAGAGATCCTCGACGAGCGGGCGTCCGGGGTCGAATTCACGCTCACCGGCCCGGAGGGTCGTTCGATCACGACCCACGTGCCGCTGATCGGCTGGCACATGGCCGCCAACGCAGGCCTCGCGATCGTGATGCTCGTCGAGGCGGGCTTCGAGCTCGAAGCCATCGGGCAGGCCGTCGAGGACGGGATCGACGCCTACCTCCCCGGTCGCACCGAGCGGGTTTCCGGCGACCGCGGGCCGAGCGTCTACGTCGACTTCGGCCACAGTCCGGATGCCTTCCTCAACACCCTCGGCGCGGTGAGCAAGTTCACTACCGGGCGCGTGATCATGGTGTTCGGCGCCGACGGCGACCGGGATGCCACCAAGCGCCACGAGATGGGCCGGGTTGCCTCCGAGGGCTCAGACATCCTCGTGATCACCGACCACCATCCGCGCTTCGAGGATCCGGAGTCGATTCGCGCGACCCTCATCGAGGGTGCGAACCTCGCTGAGCACCAGGCGGAGCTTCATGAGGTCAGTCCGCCGGAGAAGGCGATCCGCGTGGCCGTCGCGCTCGCGCAGGAAGGCGACTCGATCCTCTGGGCCGGTCCCGGTCACCAGGATTACCGCGACATCCGGGGTGTGCGCACACCGTATTCCGCCCGCGCAGAGGCCCGCGAGGCACTGCGAGAGGCGGGCTGGGCCTAAGTGATCTCGCTCACGCTTGCCGAGCTGTCGGCGGCCGTCGGTGGAACCCTGCGACTCGCGCCCGGGGCCCATGACTTCGATGACATCGCCGGGTCCGTCCAGACGGATTCCCGACTCGTCACTGCCGGCTCGATCTTCATCGCGCTGCCCGGGGAAGTGTCGGACGGCCACCTGTTCGCGGAGGCCGCGATCGACAACGGCGCGGTTCTGCTGCTTGTCGATCACGCCCTCGAGCTCCCGGTGACCCAGGTCGTGGTCGAAGACACCCTCACAGCCCTTGCCGATCTCGCCCGGTTCGTCGTCGCCCGGGTGCGTGCTGAGGGAGCGCTCAGGGTGATCGGGATCACCGGGTCCAATGGCAAGACCACCACCAAGAACATGCTGCGCGCGGTACTCGAGACTGCCGGCGCCACGATCGCCCCACCCGGCTCATTCAACAACCAGGTCGGGGCGCCCCTGTCCATGCTGTCCGTCGACCTCGACACACGCTTCCTCGTAATCGAGATGGGGGCATCCGGCATCGGGGACATCGCCCGCACCGTGGGTATC
Source organism: Lacisediminihabitans sp. FW035 (assembly GCF_054880895.1). NCBI lineage: Bacteria > Bacillati > Actinomycetota > Actinomycetes > Micrococcales > Microbacteriaceae > Lacisediminihabitans > Lacisediminihabitans sp. FW035. The sequence continues at coordinate 2,223,862 of NZ_CM142187.1, read as the reverse complement.
GCCGTTCCGGACATCTCTGTTGTGCTCAAGGTGGGACTCGCCCATGCCGGGGAATTCGGCGGGATCGAGCAGACCCAGAAGGCGAAGTCCGAAATCGTCACCGCGCTGCCGGCCGACGCCGTCGCGGTGCTCAACATCGATGACGAGCGCGTCGCTGCCATGGCCTCTGTCACGAAAGCCCGACCCGTATGGTTCGGATTGGATGCTGCGGCCGACGTTCGCGGCGACGACCTCCGTGCCACGGCTTCGGGCACCGCGTTCACGGTGATGGTCGGCGACTTCCACCGGCCGGTGCTGCTGCGGATCCTCGGTGAGCACCACGTCATGAACGCCCTCGCGACCCTCGCGGTCGCCCGCGAGCTCGGACTGGACCTCGACACCGCCATCACCGCGCTCGAATCGGTGCCGCGGGCCGAGCGCTGGCGCATGGAGGTGCTCACGCGGGCCGACGGAATCGTCGTGATCAACGACGCGTACAACGCCAGTCCCGACTCGATGGCGGCAGCGCTGAAGACGCTCGCTCAGGTGATCGAACCGGGCCAGCGATCCATCGCGATCCTCGGGGAGATGACGGCGCTGGGGGAGTATTCCGACGAGGAGCACGACCGCATCGGTCGTCTCGTCGTGCGTCTCAACATCCAGAAGCTCATCGTCGTCGGCCACGGCGCCCGTCACATCCACAATGCCGCGGGGCTCGAAGGTTCCTGGGATGGGGAGTCGATACTCGTCGCGAACGCCGAGGAAGCCTACGATCGGCTCCGTGACGACCTTCGCGCGGGCGATGTGGTGCTGGTGAAATCGTCGAAGTCCGCCAACCTCCGCTTTCTCGGCGACCGCCTCGGTGAGGTGCCGGAGTGATCGCGCTGCTCACTGCCGGGGGCGTCAGCATGATCTTCACCCTGCTGCTGACCCCGCTGTTCGCGAAGACCTTCCGACAACTCAAGCTCGGCCAGTTCTATCGCGCCGACACCCCCACCGCTCACGTGATGAAGCGCGGCACCCCCTCCATGGGTGGGATCGTCTTCATCACGGCGGCGATCGTGGGGTATTTCGTCGGCCATCTCGTCGGCGGGGACTCCGTTGCGGGCACGGGGATCCTGGTGCTCGCGATGATGGCCGGCCTCGGCCTCATCGGCTTCATCGACGACTACCTCAAGGTCAAGCGCCAGAACAGCGTTGGACTCGCCGGCCGCTACAAGATCGTCGGCACGGTGATCGTGGCCATCGTCTTCGGCATCATCGCAATCGTGTACCGGGACGCCAACAACCGCACACCGGCCTCGACGTCGATCTCCTTCGTGCGCGATCTCAACTTCAACTTCGTCGTCGTCTTCGGTGCCACCTTCGGGATCATCCTGTTCATCGCCTGGATCGTGCTGATCACCACGGCCACCACTAACGCCGTGAACCTCGCCGATGGTCTCGACGGCCTCGCCGCCGGGTCGTCGATCTTCGCCATCGGCTCGTACATCATCATCGGGTTCTGGCAGTCGAACCAGTCGTGTTTCAGCTCGACGATCGCCGAGAGCGGCAACCTCTTCAAGTGCTACACCGTCTCCCGACCTCTCGATATCGCGGTGGTGGCTGCAGCGATCGTCGGCTCGCTCATCGGCTTCCTCTGGTGGAACACCTCGCCCGCCCAGATCCACATGGGCGACACCGGGTCGTTCGGACTCGGCGGGGCTCTTGCGGCTCTCGCGATCCTCTCCCGCACCGAACTGCTCCTCGTGCTGATCGGCGGCCTGTTCCTCATCATCACCGGCCAGGTGATCGTGCAGCGCATCTACTTCAAGGTCACCCGCGGCAAACGTATCTGGCGGGCGAGTCCGCTCCATCATCATTTCGAGATGAAAGGCTGGGCCGAAGTCACCATCGTCGTTCGTTTCTGGATCATCTCCGGTCTCTTCGTGGCTGCCGGCGTCGGCACCTTCTATCTCGAGTGGCTGTCGCGGGTTCCCTGATGACACGAACTGCGGATGAGGTTGCCGCCCTCACGGGCTGGAACGCCGACTGGGCGGGCCTCAGGGTGGCCGTACTCGGCCTCGGCCTGACCGGGTTCTCCGTCGCTGACACGCTGGCGGAGCTCGGAGCGGAGCTCGTCGTCCTTGCGAACCGCGCTGACGACGAGACCGCCGACCTCCTGAGTGTGATCGGGGTGCGCCTTGCGCTCAGCGACCTGGAGGCCGAGCTCGAAGCCTTCGCGCCGGAGCTCGTGGTGGTGTCGCCCGGCTTCTCCCCGACGCATCCGCTCGTCGCGTGGTCCGTAGCCGCGGGGATTCCGGTCTGGGGCGACGTCGAGCTGGCCTGGCGCCTTCGGGACCGTTCCGGGACCGTCGCCGAATGGATCGCGATCACCGGCACCAACGGCAAGACCACCACCACCCAGCTCACGACCGCGATGCTGGTCGCCGGCGGCATCCGGGCCATCGCCTGCGGCAACGTGGGAATCCCCGTGCTCGACGCCGTGCGCGATCCTGTCGGGTTCGGTGCGCTCGTCGTCGAGCTCTCGAGCTTCCAGCTGCACTACCTCCACTCGATGTCGGCCTTCTCGAGCGCCTGCTTGAACGTCGCGGACGACCACCTGGACTGGCACGGTTCGGCCGCCGCCTACCGGGCCGCCAAAGGCAGGGTCTACGAACGCACCCGCATCGCCTGCGTCTACAACCTCGAGGACGACACCACCCGCGAGCTTGTCGAAGAGGCCGAGGTGGTCGAGGGATGCCGCGCGATCGGCTTCGGTCGCGGACTGCCCGGCCCGAGCGACGTCGGCCTCGTCGATGAGATCGTGGTGGATCGGGCGTTCCTCGCCGACCGCTGGCGCGCCGCGATCGAGATCACCACTGTCGACGAGCTCGAGACCGTCGGCCTTGGATCGCCGCACATGATCGCCAACGTGCTCGCGGCATCCGCCCTCGCCCGCTCGTTCGGAGTCTCAGCCGGCGACATCCGCTCCGCTCTTCGCGCGTTCCGTATGGACCACCACCGGACGGAGACGATCCTCGAGCGCGGGGGAGTGCGCTGGGTGAACGACTCGAAGGCCACCAACCCGCACGCGGCCCAGGCGGCTCTCGAGTCGTTCGATTCCGTGGTGTGGGTCGTCGGCGGCCTTCTCAAGGGCGTGGACGTCAACGAACTGGTCTCGACGAACCGCGACCGCCTCCGAGCGGCGGTGCTGATCGGCGAGGACCGAGCGGCGTTGCGGGAGGCGTTCGCGCGACACGCGCCGGAACTGCCGGTTTTCGAGGTCGACACCGCTGACACTAAAGAGGTGATGCCGACGGTCGTGAGACTGGCGGCTGCGGCAGCCCGACCCGGGGACACTGTATTGCTCGCACCGGCAGCCGCTTCGATGGACCAGTTCACCGACTATGCCGACCGGGGCACCCGGTTCGCAGACGCCGCACGAGAGATGAAGGGGGAGGGCGCAGATGACGACCAGCCCTCCACGTCCCCGCTCGAGGACTAAGCCGACACCGCGCCCGAATCCCCCCGTCGACTCTCGCGGCCCCGCCGCTGTCGTCGCGGTCAAGCGACTGTTCGCGGCCGAGACCGGAAGCTATTTCCTCCTGCTCGGCACGACCCTCTTCCTCGTGGTGTTCGGCCTGATCATGGTGCTGTCGTCGTCGGCCGTCGAATCGTTCAAAGCGAGTGGCGACTTCTTCAACGGCTTCGTGCGCCAAGTGCTCTTCGCGGCCATCGGAGTGCCGCTGATGCTGATCGCGGCCCGGCTGCCCGCCTTCTTCTGGAAGAAATGGGCCGGACGGTTCCTCGTGATCGCGATCGGCCTGCAACTCCTGGTCTTCGTGCCGCACATCGGCGTCGACATCAACGGAAACCGCAACTGGATCAACATCGGGGGCTTCACCGCACAGCCCTCCGAACTGATCAAGGTCGCGCTCGTCCTCTGGCTCGGCAAGTCGCTCGCCGGCATGCAGGATCGCCTCGACGACTGGAGGGAGCTGCTGAAGCCCCTCATCCCGGCCGGCATCGCGATCGGACTTGTTGTGCTCGGCGGCGATATCGGCACGGCGATCATCCTTCTCGCCATCGTCTTCGCGGCTCTCTTCTTCGCGGGAGTGAACCTCCGTGTGCTCGCGATGCCGCTCATCGCCCTGGGTATTGCCGGCGCCGCCATCGCCCTCGGGTCCGGTTCCCGTGCTTCGCGCATCGCCACGGTGGTGAACGGGTGCCAGACCGACACCGACCACAACGGTCTCTGCTGGCAGACGGTGCACGGTTGGTGGGCGCTCGCCTCCGGCGGTATCTTCGGCGTCGGTCTCGGCAATTCCAAGCTCAAATGGTCCTGGCTTCCGGAAGCCGACAACGATTTCATCTTCGCCATCGTCGGGGAGGAACTCGGACTCATCGGGGCCATCCTCGTGCTCGTACTCCTCCTCGTGCTCGCGGTGACCTTCGTGCGGATCATCCGCGGCCGCCCGACCACCGACGCCTTCGCCCGGGTCGCGGTGAGTGCGGTCCTCGTCTGGATCATCGGCCAGGCCTTCGTGAACATCGCCGTGGTGCTCGGTCTGTTACCGGTGCTCGGAGTGCCGCTCCCGTTGATCTCTGCCGGAGGCTCCGCCCTGGTCACCACGCTCCTCGGCATCGGGATCGTGCTCTCGTTCGCGCGCCTCGCGCCCGCTGCCGTTCCCGCGCCCGGCGGTCGCCTGAGGTGACGCGGTATCTCCTCGCCGGCGGGGGAACCGCCGGCCACGTCAACCCCCTGCTCGCGGTCGCCGACCGCATCGTCGCCCGGGAACCGGATGCCGTCATCCGCGTTCTCGGAACCTCCGAGGGTCTCGAGGCCCGGCTTGTGCCCGCTCGCGGGTATGAGCTGCTGGTGGTTCCCCGTCTGCCTTTCCCCCGCCGGCCGAACGGGGCCGCCCTCCGTTTCCCCGGGCGATTCGCCCGGCTGGTGTCGCAGATCCGCGAGCTGATTCGCGAGCATCGGATCGACGTTGTCGTCGGATTCGGTGGCTACGTCTCGGCCCCCGCCTATCTGGCGGCGCGGCGAGAGAGGGTGGCGATCGCCATCCACGAGGCCAATGCCCGGCCAGGGATCGCCAATCGCCTCGGTGCCCGGCTGACTCTGTTCGTCGGCACAGCCTTCCACTCGGCTCGACTACCTCATGCCCGCTTCGTCGGGATGCCGCTCCGGCGGGAGATCGAGGCCCTCGACCGGCCGGCCCGGCGCCGCGAGGCCCTCGACTTCTTCGGTCTCTCCCCGGCGCGCCCGACCCTGCTCGTGACCGGTGGGTCCCAGGGCGCGAAACACATCAACGAGACCATCGACGCCGCTGCGGCGACGATCATCGGGGCCGGCTGGCAGATCCTGCACATCACCGGCGAGCGGTCGACACTCGCGCCCTCCGCCTTGGCGCACTACCTCGTGATTCCCTACTGCGACCGGATGGAGCTCGCTCTCGCAGCGGCGGATCTCGCGGTCGCGCGGGCCGGGGCGGCAACGGTAAGCGAGTTCAGCGCGCTCGGAGTGCCCGCGCTGTATGTGCCGCTGGCCATCGGCAACGGCGAGCAGCGGCTCAACGCCCGGGATGTCGTCGACGCCGGAGGAGCGCTTCTCGTAGAGAACGCGCAGTTCACGCCCGGGTGGGTGCTCGAGCACCTCGTTCCCGTGCTCGAAGACCGGGCGCAGATCGCCGCGATGGCGGCCCGGTCGCTGTCGGTCGGTGTGCTCGACGGCGCCGATCGCATGGTCGATCTCGTTGGGGACGCCCGCGCTTCCACCGTAGGTTTGACCCCGTGATCAAGTCGGATTTCTCCCAGACCGTGCCCGATGACCTCGGCCGGGTGCACTTCGTCGGCATCGGCGGTGCCGGGATGAGCGGCATCGCCCGCCTCTTCGTCGAGGCCGGCCTCCCGGTCACCGGGTCGGACATCCGCGCGACGGAGACCGTCGAGGCGCTGCGCGCGAGCGGAGTGCCGGTGACGATCGGTCACGCCGCCGCCAACATCGAGGCAGCGGACACCCTCATCGTCACCGGGGCCATCGCCGAGGACAACCCCGAATTCCTCGCTGCCCGCGAGCGGGGCCTTCCGATCATCCACCGCGCGAAGGCGCTGGCCTGGCTCACCCGCAACCACCGCGTCGTCGCCGTGGCCGGTGCGCACGGCAAGACCACCTCGACGGCGATGATCGTGACCGCCATGCTCGCGCTCGAAGCGGATCCGAGCTTCGTCAACGGGGGAGTGATCCGCTCCCTCGGGGTGAGCGCAGCGAGCGGCTCTGGTGAGGTATTCGTGGTGGAGGCGGACGAATCCGACGGTTCCTTCCTGCTCTACGACACCGCGATCTCCCTCATCACCAATGTCGACCCGGATCATCTCGACCACTACGGCTCGGAGGAGGCCTTCGAAGAGGCCTTCGTGACCTTCGCGCGCACGGCGAGCGAGCGGGTTGTGATCTCGAGCGACGACCCGCGGGCGATCTCGGTGACCGCCCGCCTTGGGGACCGCAGCGTGCTCACCTTCGGGCAGCATGCGGATGCCGATATCCGGCTGCATTCGATCGAGAGCACCGGGACCGTCGCCTTCGTCCTGCGCTACCGGGGCGTCGACTACGGAACCCGCCTCCGAGTGGCGGGGCTCCACAACGCGATCAACGCCGCCGGGGCATTCGGGGTGCTCGTCTCGCTCGGTTTCGCCCCGCAGGCCGCGCTCGATTCGATCGCCCTGTTCGACGGGACCGAGCGGCGATTCGAGCTGCGCGGCACGGTACGCGGGGTCAGCGTCTACGACGACTTCGCGCATCATCCGACCGAGATCAGAGCCGCGCTCTCGGGGGCGCGCGGCGTGGTGGGCGCCGGTCGGCTCATCCCGATCTTCCAGCCGCACCTCTACTCCCGCACCAAGCAGATGGCAGCCGAGTTCGCGCAGGTCTTCGAGACCCTTGCCGACATCACGATCGTCGTGCCGATCTATGGTGCACGCCAGGATCCCGAGCCCGGGGTGACCGGCGAGTTGATCACCCGGCTCTTCCGCGATCCGTCCCGCGTGCGGTATTTCGACGAGTGGCAGGATGCCGCGGACTACGCCGCCTCGATCGCCCGCGAAGGCGACTTCGTCATCCCGATGGGTGGCGGCGACATCTACCGGGTGATTCCGCAACTACTGGAGACACTCGGTTCGCCGGTGGGCGGGCTCTCGGATGAGGCGTCATGACGGGGCGCGAATGACGAGGCCAGAATGACGGGGCCGAGGTGAAGCGGCCAGAGGGCTTCGACAGCACGCCGGACTCGCCGACGGGGGCGACGCCTCCCCGAAAGGCCGCGCCGCGAAAGGCAGGCTCCCCGGCAGTCGAGCCCCCATCGGCCGGGCGACGAAAAGCAGAGCCGCCGAAGACTCCGACTCGTCCTCGCTCTCCGAAGCCGCTGCCGGATGCAAGGCACTCCGACGCGGTCGCCTCACCGTCCACCACGGAAGTGCCGCGGCGTCGTCCCGGACGCGTGCGATCCCCGAAGGCTGGACCGGCATCCGAACGACCCCTGGATGCGGCCGCACGGCACGAACTCAAGCGCGCAGAGAGGGCGCGCCGCGCCTACGAGCGCGGGGAGGCCCGCCGCTTCACCCGGCGGTCCCGTCGTCGCCGCATCACCTGGCTGGTCAGCGGACTATCCCTATTGCTCGTGATCGGGTTCGTCACCGGAGCGGTCTACTCGCCGTTGCTCTCGCTCAAGACGATCCGGGTCGAGGGGGCTTCCCGGGTGAGCGCGGCGAGCGTGCGCGCCGCCGTCGATGGGCAGCTCGGGCGTCCGCTCGCGCTCGTCGATTTCGCAGCGATCACGAAGGCGCTCGGCAAATTCCCCCTCATCCGCAGCTTCGTGACCGAGACGGTGCCGCCGGACACCCTGGTGATCCGCATCGCCGAACGCGCGCCGATCGCCACCCTCGCGACCTCGAGCGGCTTCGACATCGTCGACCCGGCCGGGATCGTTATCGACAGTGGCGCGGAGCGCCAGCCGGGTCTCCCGCTGATCGAGCTCGGTGCGGCAACGAAGAGCAGCCCGGCCTTCGTCGCCGCAGTGGACGTACTGCTCGCTCTGCCGTCCGACCTGCTCAAGCGCGTCGACACGGTCACCGCGCAGACCTCGGACGATGTCACGCTGACCCTCACCAGCGGCCAATCGGTCGTCTGGGGCAGTGCTGAGCAGTCCGCCCTCAAGGCGAAGGTGCTCGCCGCGGTCATCTCGGTCGGTGGAACAACCACGAAGTACGACGTGTCGGCCCCGACGCATCCGGTGCTCGGCGGCAACTGACGGCATCCTCCAGAGCCAATCTGGACGACGATGTGGCGACACGCTGGACGACCTCTCGGCGGCACGGTGCCCGGCCCCTTAACTTCGAGACAAGAAACCTATACCGGGCATAACTTTAACGCTCAGGTAGAGGTTGAAAGTTTCTACCGGAGGCCGGACGTGACAACGAACCAGAACTACCTAGCCGTGATCAAGGTCGTCGGCATAGGCGGCGGCGGAGTCAATGCCGTCAACCGAATGATCGAACTCGGCCTTCGTGGCGTGGAGTTCATCGCCATCAACACGGATGCTCAGGCCCTGCTGATGAGCGATGCGGACGTCAAGCTCGACGTCGGTCGCGAGCTCACGCGCGGTCTCGGCGCCGGCGCCGACCCCGAGGTGGGTCGTCGTGCCGCCGAGGATCACGCGGAGGAGATCGAAGAAGCCCTTGCCGGCGCCGACATGGTCTTCGTCACCGCCGGAGAGGGTGGAGGCACCGGCACCGGAGGCGCCCCCGTCGTCGCCCGCATCGCCAAGTCGATCGGCGCCCTCACCATCGGTGTCGTCACGCGTCCGTTCGGATTCGAGGGCAAGAGGCGTGCGGCGCAGGCCGACGTCGGAGTCGCGGCTCTCAAGCAAGAGGTCGACACTCTCATCGTGGTGCCCAACGACCGCCTGCTCGAGATCAGCGATCGCGGCATCTCGTTCCTCGAGGCCTTCGCTACCGCCGACCAGGTGCTCCTCGCGGGCGTTCAGGGCATCACCGACCTCATCACGACCCCGGGGCTGATCAACCTCGACTTCGCCGACGTCAAGTCGGTGATGCAGGGTGCCGGATCCGCGCTCATGGGTATCGGCTCGAGCCGCGGGGCGGACCGTGCCATCAAGGCGGCGGAACTGGCCGTTGCGAGCCCGCTGCTCGAAGCATCCATCGACGGCGCCCACGGAGTGCTTCTGTCCATCCAGGGCGGATCCAACCTCGGTATCTTCGAGATCAACGACGCCGCCCGTCTTGTGCAAGAGGCAGTTCACCCCGAGGCCAACATCATCTTCGGAGCCGTCATCGACGACACCCTCGGCGACGAGGTGCGGGTCACCGTGATCGCCGCCGGATTCGATGGCGGAGAGCCGGTCGTCAAGAAGGAAGAACGGCGCGGAAGCACCGGCGAGGTCACTGCGCCGGCGGCCGCGTTCGCTGCGACGACTTCCGCCACCGGCACCGTCGAGCCGGAGACGAGCAGCGTACCGAACTGGGCCGCAGAGTCCGAGGTGCCGACCGCGCCGAAGGACCCGGTGTTCGACGACGGCGACGACGACCTGGATGTCCCCGATTTCCTCAAGTAGCCCTACCCTCGCCGAACGCCTCGACGAGGTCCGGGCGGGCGTCTCGGCGGCGGCAGCCGAGGCCGGGCGCGGGGTGGAAGAGATCACGACCATCGTCGTGACCAAATTCCACCCGGCATCCCTCGTGCGTGAGCTCTACGAACTCGGCGTGCGCGAGGTGGGTGAGAACCGCCACCAGGAGGCTCAGGCCAAGGCCGCGGAGCTCGCCGACCTCGACCTGCGCTGGAACTTCATCGGGCAGCTGCAGAGTAAGAAAGCCAGGCAGGTGCGCGCGTACGCCCACTCCGTCCACTCGCTCGACCGGGCATCCGTCATCGAGGCTCTCGGCACCACCGACGGTTCGTCGATCGACTGTTTCGTGCAGCTGAACCTCACCGATGACCCGGGCCGCGGGGGAGTGCACGCCGACGACCTCGAGCGCATCACGGAGCTTGTTCTCGCGACGCCGGGGCTCGAACTCCTCGGAGTGATGGCGGTCGCCCCTGTCGGCGAGGAGCCGCGGCCGGCCTTCGTGCGGGTGCGCGAGGCATCCGAGAGGATGCAACGACTCGCGCCCGGTGCGCACTTCATCTCCGCCGGAATGTCGGGCGACTACCGCGAGGCGATCCTCGAGGGCGCGACACACCTGCGGATTGGTTCCGCAATCACGGGAAACCGCCCGACCCCCGGTTAATCTGAACTCATCAGTTCCACCACAGGAGGCACGTAATGGCTAACCCACTTCGCAAGACCATGGTCTACCTTGGCCTCGCCGATGAGGAGTTCGACTACGAGGAGACCGCTCCCGCGGCTCCGGCACCTGTCTCCCGGGAGGTTCGAGAGTCCCATCAGGCTCCACAGTCCACCGGCACCCGAGCCCCTGTCACCCCGCTCCGCCGTGCACCATCGCAGAAGAATGCCTCCCACTCAGACATGAACGAGATCCTCACCGTCCACCCTCGCCAGTACAAGGACGCCCAGGCCATCGCCGAGGCCTTCCGGGATGGCATCCCCGTGATCATCAACCTGTCGCAGATGAGCGAGCCGGAGGCGCGTCGTCTGGTCGACTTCGCCAGCGGACTCTCGCAGGGGCTTTACGGCAAGATCGAGCGAGTGACGAGCAAGGTCTTCCTGCTTTCGCCGGCCCACGTTGCTGTCAGTGGCGACCAGGCGTCGGTGGATTCCGACGTCGACGCCTCGTTCTTCGCCCAGTCCTGAGCTGTCCAGCGCCCCGAGCGGTAATCTCCCAGCCGCTCTCGCCTTAGTCTGACAACGTGACTTCCGCCCTCGCCGTCCCGGCCAGCATCGCGTACTACCTTCTGCTGCTGTATTTCTTCGTGCTGTGGGGTCGGTTCATCCTCGATCTGGTGCGCAATTTCTCGCGGGGATGGCGCCCGCACGGATTCGGGCTCGTGGTCTCGGAGTTCGTCTTCGCCCTGACCGATCCGCCGATCAAGCTCGTGCGCCGGGTTATCCCGACCATCCGCATCGGGGGATTCGCCCTCGACTTCGCGTGGAGCATCGTCATGATCGTGACCCTCGTGCTGCTGTCGATCGCCTCCGCCCTCAGCGTCTGATCGCCCGGTCGACCGGGGTACGGCGCGCCGTAGCCCCGGATGCACAGGCCGCCCTGTGTACTCTGGGAGCGTGGTCGAACACCACGCGGTCTCACGACCCGATGAGGCCGCCAGTTTGCTAGCGTTAGCTGACTGTTATTAGCGCTGTACCAGATGAGTTTTTTGAGGTGGCACCCATGGCACTTACGCCTGAAGATGTAGTCAACAAGCGATTCCAGCCGACCAAGTTCCGCGAGGGGTACGACCAGGACGAGGTCGATGACTTCCTGGACGAGGTCGTCGTGGAGCTCCGTCGTCTCAACCAGGAGAACGAGGAGCTTCGCCAGCGTCTCGTCGCCGGCGAGTCCCGCATCAGCGAGCTCCAGCGCAGTGCCGCGCAGCCCGCCGCCCTCTCCGAGGCGCCGCAGCCTCAGGCTCCAGCAGAACAGGGCCAGCTCGCCGCGCAGGCGTTGCCGCGATTCGGTGAGACCCCGGTCGCCGCTCCTGTCGAGCCCGTGCCTGCTCCCGTGCCGGCTCCGATCGCCTACCCGTCGCCAGACCAGAACGCGATCGACTCGGGCAACACGAACAACCTCCTCCAGCTGGCGCGCAAGCTCCACGAGGAGCACGTTCGTGAGGGCATCGAGAAGCGTGACGCGCTCATCGCAGAGGGGCACGCCACGGCCGCTCGCGTCGTGAGCGAGGCCGAAGCGGCCCAGCGCGCGCAGATCTCGCAGCTCGACAGCGAGAAGGCTGCCCTCGAACAGCAGAAGTCGACGATCGAGCACCAGATCGAAGACCTCCGTACCTTCGAGCGCGAGTACCGCCAGAAGCTCAAGGGCTACATCGAGGGACAGCTGAAGGAGCTCGATGCCTCCGAGCCCACTCCGGCCGCCCCCGAGACGCCAGCGCCTGTCGCTGCGTCGGATTTCTCGGCTCCGACCCCCGCCAGCGCGTTCGAGAGCGTGCCGGCAACCAGTGGATCGTACGACCTCGGGTCTTCCGAGAACGTCCAGACCCCGCCGCCGGCCAGCTTCCAGGGCTTTGGCGGCAACTGAGCCGCAGGCGAAAGCCCCCGCGTCGAAAGGCAGCGGCTCGACGGTGAGCGTCAGGGCGCTAATCGCGCTGGCTCTCGTCGCGGTCGTCGCCTACGTTCTCGATCAGGTCACCAAATTCCTCATCGTCAGTAACCTGACGGAGGGGGAGCAGGTGAGAGCTATCGGCGAACTGCTCCAGTTCCATTTCGTTAAGAATTCGGGAGCGGCCTTCTCGATCGCGAGCGGGTCCACCTGGATCTTCTCGATCGCGGCGTCCGCGGTCACGATCTTCATCATCGGGTTCGCCCGCCGCATCCGCTCGGTGGGTTGGGCTGTGCTGTTCGGGATGCTGCTGGGCGGCACCACCGGAAACCTCACGGACCGGCTGTTCCGGGAGCCGGGCTTCGGGGTCGGGCATGTCATCGACTTCATCCAGGTGCAGGGTTTCCCTGCAATCTTCAACATCGCGGACTCGTTCATCGTGGCCAGCATGGGTCTGTTCATCCTGCTGACCATCCGCGGGATCGGGCTCGACGGGCGCCGGTCATCCGACCGTCACGTCGCGACCGAAGTCGATGCGCCCGCGGACATCGGTGGTACCGACATCCGCAGCACCGATATCCGCAGCACCGACCCCAAGTAGGCACTTCAATGGAATCGCGCAGCCTCCCGGTACCGGATGGGCTCGCCGGGGAACGCGTCGACGCGGCCCTCGCGAAGCTCATGGGCTTCTCCCGCAGTTTCGCCGCCGAGGTGGCCGAGGCCGGGGGAGTGGTGGTCGACGGCGTGACCCTCGGTAAGTCCGACCGGCTGCGTGCCGAGAGCTGGCTCGAGGTGACCTGGCAGCCCAAGGTCGCCCCCTCGATCGAGCCGGTGATCGTGCCCGACCTCGGCATCGTGTACGACGATGACGACATCGTGGTGGTCGACAAGCCGGTGGGAGTGGCCGCGCACCCCTCCGTGGGCTGGAGCGGACCGACGGTGCTCGGTGCCCTCGCTGGCGCCGGCTTCCGCATCTCGACCTCCGGGGCGGCGGAGCGCGCAGGTATCGTGCACCGCCTCGATGCCGGCACGAGCGGCCTGATGGTCGTGGCCAAGAGTGAGCGGGCCTACACGGAGCTCAAGCGCCAGTTCCACGATCGCGAGGTCGACAAGATCTACCACGCGGTGGTGCAGGGACACCCGGATCCGTCCTCCGGCACGATCGACGCTCCGATCGGGCGTCATCCTTCGTCCAGCTGGAAATTCGCGGTCACCTCCGACGGCAAGAACTCTGTTACGCACTACGAGACACTCGAAGCATTCCCGAGCGCATCGCTTCTCGAAGTGCACCTTGAGACCGGCCGCACGCACCAGATCCGGGTGCACATGGCGGCCCAGCGGCACCCCTGCGTCGGCGACGCGATGTACGGCGCAGACCCGACCATCTCGGCGAGGCTCGGCCTCACCCGCCAGTGGTTGCACGCCAAACAGCTCGGGTTCACGCATCCCGGCACGCGCGAACGCGTGCTCTTCACGAGCGAGTATCCCGCCGACCTGCAACACGCGCTCGACGTGCTCCGCGGGGACTGACCGAGGCTTAAGCTGGATGCCCACCCCGTGACATAGAGGGACGAATTGCCGGACAGCAACGACTCATTCGTGCACCTGCACGTGCACAGCGAATACTCGATGCTCGATGGCGCCGCCCGGATCGGGCCACTGATGAAGGCGGCCTCCGAGCAGGAGATGCCGGCGATCGCGATGACCGACCACGGCAATATGTTCGGCGCGTACGACTTCTGGAAGCAGGCGACGGCCAATGGGGTGAAGCCGATCATCGGCACCGAGGCCTACATCACCCCCGGCACCGCGCGACAGGATCGCACAAGGGTCAAATGGGGCGCGAACCACCAGAATCAGGATGACGTCGGAGGTTCGGGGTCCTACACCCACATGACCCTGCTCTCGGAGAACAACGAGGGCATGCACAACCTGTTCCGTCTCTCGTCGCTCGCCTCGATCGAGGGGTATTACTTCAAACCCCGCATGGACCGTGAGCTGCTCAGCCGCTACGGAAAGGGCATCATCGGCACGACCGGATGCGTGGGTGGCGAGGTGCAGACCCGCCTCCGTCTCGGCCAGTATGAAGAGGCGCGAAAGGCCGCCGCCGACTTTCGCGACATCTTCGGCGAGGGCAACTTCTTCGCCGAAGTGATGGACCACGGCATCGACATCGAGCGCAGAACCATGGAAGACCTTCTGCGCCTCGCCAAAGACCTGAAGCTTCCGCTCGTCGCCACGAATGACCTGCATTACACGCACGCCCACGACTCGACGGCTCACGCCGCGCTCCTCTGCGTGCAATCCGCTTCGACCCTCGACGACCCCAATCGGTTCAAGTTCGACTCGAACGAGTTCTACCTCAAGTCGGCCGCCGAGATGCGACACCTCTTCCGCGATCATCCCGAGGCGTGCGACAACACGCTGCTGATCGCCGAGCGCTGCGACGTGTCGTTCGAGCACCGAAACCTCATGCCGCGGTTCCCGGTGCCGGAGGGTGAGACCGAGGCCACCTGGTTCGAGAAGGAGGTGAACGCCGGCATGCTGCGGCGCTTTCACAACGCTCCCTCGGAGGCGCACCTCGCGCAGGCCAAGTACGAGGTCGACGTCATCAAGCAGATGGGTTTCCCCGGCTACTTCCTCGTCGTCGCGGACTTCATCACCTGGGCGAAAGCGCAGGGTATCCGGGTCGGGCCGGGGCGAGGATCCGCTGCCGGCTCCATGGCCTCCTACGCCATGGGCATCACCGAGCTCGATCCTCTTGCGCACGGCCTGATCTTCGAGCGGTTCCTCAACCCCGAGCGTGTGTCGATGCCCGACGTCGACGTCGACTTCGACGATCGACGACGCGGCGAGGTCATCCGTTATGTCACCGACAAGTACGGCGACGATCGGGTGGCGCAGATCGTGACCTACGGCACAATCAAGGCCAAGCAGGCTCTGAAGGACTCCGCGCGAGTGCTCGGGATGCCCTACTCGGTGGGCGAGAAGCTCACTAAGGCGATGCCCCCGGCCATCATGGGCAAGGACATCACACTGAGCGAGGTGCTCGACAAGGCGGCCCCGCGCTGGAAGGAGGCTTCCGACTTCCGGGCGGTGCTCGAGACGGACCGGGATGCGGCGACGGTCTTCGAGACCGCCCAGGGTATCGAGAACCTCAAGAGGCAGTGGGGGGTGCACGCCGCCGGCGTGATCCTCTCCGCCGAGCCGCTCATCGACGTGCTTCCGATCATGAAGCGCGAAGATGACGGCGCGATCATCACCCAGTTCGACCAACCGCCGCTCGAGTCCCTCGGACTCATCAAGATGGACTTCCTCGGGCTGCGCAACCTCACGGTGATCGAAGACGCGCTGCGGATGATCGAGAAGAACACCGGCTCGAAGCTCGTGATCGAGGACCTCGACCTCGACGCCGACCAGAAGACCTACGACCTGCTTGCCCGGGGCGACACGCTCGGCGTGTTCCAGTTGGACGGCGGGCCGATGCGCTCGCTGCTCAAGCAGCTCAAACCCACCAACTTCGAAGACATCTCGGCGGTCATCGCGCTGTACCGCCCCGGCCCAATGGGCATGAACTCCCACACGAACTACGCCCTGCGCAAGAACGGCCTCCAGACGATCGACGCGATCCATCCGGAGCTCGCGGAGCCGCTCCGCGAGAGCCTCGGCATCACCTACGGCCTCATCGTCTACCAGGAGCAGGTGATGTCGGTCGCCCAGAAGGTAGCCGGGTTCACTCTCGGCCAGGCCGACGTCCTTCGGCGCGCGATGGGTAAGAAGAAGAAGTCCGAGCTCGACAAGCAGTACGCCGACTTCGAGGCGGGCATGACCGGCAACGGCTACAGCGCGCAGGCGGTGAAGGTGCTCTGGGACACGCTGATGCCGTTCGCCGACTACGCCTTCAACAAGGCCCACAGCGCCGGCTACGGCGTGCTGAGCTACTGGACGGCCTACCTCAAGGCGAATCATCCGGCCGAGTACATGGCGGCGCTCCTGACGAGCGTCGGCGACTCGAAAGACAAGCTCGGGATGTATCTGAGCGAGTGCCGCCGCATGGGCATCCGGGTGCTGGCTCCGGATGTGAACGAGTCGAGCGGGGACTTCACCGCGGTGCCGAGTGAGACCGGCGGCATCGGCGACATCCGCTTCGGTCTTGGCGCGATCCGCAACGTCGGCACCAACGTCGTCGAGGCGATCGCGAAGTCACGGGAAGAGAAGGGCAGATTCGAGTCTTTCCACGACTTCCTGCGCAAGGTTCCGATCCAGGTCGCCAATAAGCGCACCGTCGAGTCGCTCATCAAGTCAGGCGCGTTCGACTCGACCCGTGCGACCCGACGGGCGCTCCTGGAGATCCACGAGGATGCCATCGACTCGGCTGTGAGTGACAAGCGCGCCGAGGCAAACGGCCAGGTCGGGTTCGACTTCGACAGCCTCTGGGACGAGCCGCAGGCCGTCAACCAGGTGCCCGACCGCCCGGAGTGGTCAAAGCGTGACAAGCTCGCTTTCGAACGGGAGATGCTCGGACTCTATGTCTCCGATCATCCGCTCGCCGGTCTCGAATTACAGCTCGCCAAGCTCGCCGGTTCGACGATCACCGACGTTCTCGCAGGGGAGGTCGCCGGCGACGGCGAACACGTGACCGTCGCCGGCCTCATCACTTCGGTGCAGCACCGCACCGCCCGAAATTCTGGCAACCAGTACGGGCTCATCACCGTGGAGGACTTCGCGGGGGAGATCACGGTGATGTTCCTCGGCAAGGCCTACCAGGAGTTCTCTCCCGCCCTCACTAACGATGCCATCGTGGTGGTGCGCGGCCGGGTGAGCATGCGGGACGACGGCATGAACCTGCACGCCTCGAGCATGTTCACCCCCGACCTGGGCCAGAGCCTCGGCTCCGGCCCCCTGACGATCTCGATGCCGGAGTTCCGGGCGACGACGGATGTGGTCACGCAACTGAACGACGTGCTGATCCGGCATTCCGGCGACACCGAGGTTCGGCTCAAGCTCGTCAAGGGCGAGACCGCGCGTGTGTTCGAGATCCCCTTCCCGGTCTCGGTCAATGCCGACCTCTATGGAGAGCTCAAGTCACTCCTCGGTCCCAACTGCGTGGTCTGACCTCAGGGCTGAAGCACGATCGGCGGGTAGCTGATGCGGGTGGAATACCAGTTCCAGCGGGCGCCGGCGGTCTGTTCGATATACGCGTAGACCGGCTGGTTCGCGGGGAGGCTCGAATAGACCACCGAGATCGACGCGGTGCCGTTCACCACCCTCGAACCGAGTCCGGACACGCCCGGCAGGAACGACATGCCCTGCACGTTGAAGGTCACCGGGCCGAATGTCTCCACCGCGAAGGAGATGACGTAGGTCGCGGGGGTGGTGTTGCCGTAGGCGGCTGGCTCGAAATGCGCTTGGGCCACGGGGTTGCGGCTCGGGGTGGCCGTGCGGTCGAAGCCCGCGTACGGCGTTGCGGCATCCGTCTGAACGATCGTGGGCATGATCAGCGTGGTGTTGGTGCGCCCGAGCCCGACGGTCTTGGTGGGGCTGAGCACCTCGATAGTGCGGAACCAGACGTGGGACGGGATGAAACGGTCCGACGGGTCGTAGCGCCGCGCGATGTCTCGCAGGTCGAGGGTGTCAGGGAACGACATCACGTCGGCCGCTGTCTTGTCGAAGGCCGTGTGCTCGAGCTCCCGCGTCTGCGTCGTGGAATCGATTGTGGTCATGGAATCCTCCTGTGGGTGGGGATGGAATCATCCCGCTACCCCTAGGAGCGCCGAGCCGTCCGCCAGATACGTGGGGCGCTCGATCCTCAGACCGCCACTTCGTACGGCCCCGCCCCGCTTCTTCCCGAGCGAAATGCAGGATTGAGTGTGACTGCTGTTGCAGATGAGGCTCATCCGTCACTCCTGTCACACGTATTCCTGCATTTTGTGCGGCGGGACGACAGGATACTGGCGAGCGAAGTGGAACCGGATGCCCCGGGCAACCTGCCGATCGTCAGACCGGGTCGCCCGGTTTCAGGTAGGTGCGCTCGTGGTACAGGAGGGCCGCATCGGGCTCACCGAGTGCTCCCTCCTCGATCTGCACGACGATCACGGCGTTGTTCGCGACCGGGAATCGTTCGACGATGCGCCCCACCATCCAGGAGGTGACCCCCTCGAGGATCGGCAGCCCGTGCGGGCCCGGCGCCCAGTGGTCTCCCTCGAAGCGCAGGTCGTGGTCTCCCGACATCCGTTCTGCGAGGTGACGGGTGCGAGCGCCCATGGTCTGGATGGCCACCCAGTCGGTGCCGGCGATGGCGGGCCACGCACTGGCGACCTTCGCCATGTTGAACGTCGCGAGCGGCGGTACGGCGGCGAGGGAGGCGAGGGAGGTCGCAGTGAACCCCACTGGCTTGCCCTCAGGGGTGAGAGCGGTGATCACGACGACGCCAGCGGCATGCCGGCGGAAGGCGTGCTTGAACGCGGCGATGCCGTCCGGTTGCTCCGGGGCGGCCACGGGCGCTGTCTCATCCATACGGGTGTATCAATTCCCTGCCGACGATTGTTATTCCTCCGCCATCACAGGAGGGCTCCCAGTGAGGCTCCCCTAGAATTGGCTCGCCATGATCCAGACGATTGACCTCCGGGGCCTCAAGCCTAGCCGCGCCGAACTCCTCGCCCTCGTTCCCCGGTCGCTCACCGATGTCTCGGCCGCGACCGCCATCGCGCAGGACCTGATCGCGGACGTGCGAGAGCGCGGCGAGGCCGCGCTTATCGACCAGGCCGAGCGGCTCGACGGCGTGCGTCCGCCCCGCGTGCGGCTGGATGTCGCGGACGTGTCGACCGCCGTCCGCGGCCTCAGCGTGCCGGTGCGCGATGCCCTCGAAGAGGCCATCGTGCGGGTGCGCGCGGCGTCCGAAGCGCAGTTGCCCACGCCGCGGGTCACGACGCTCGGCCCCGGCGCAGAGGTGATCCAACGCTGGAGCCCGGTGGCACGCGTCGGTTTCTATGTGCCCGGTGGCAAGGCCGTCTACCCCTCCAGCGTCGTCATGAACGTCGTGCCCGCGCAGGTGGCGGGAGTCTCGTCGGTGGCGCTGGCCTCCCCGGCCCAGCGGCAGTTCGGGGGAAGCATCCACCCCACGATCCTCGGCGCGGCCGGTCTCCTCGGCATCGACGAGATCTACGCCATGGGCGGTGCCGGAGCGATCGGCGCGTTCGCCTGGGGAGTCCCCGGGCTGAGCCTCGATCCCGTGCAGGTGATCACCGGGCCCGGCAACGTCTACGTCGCCGCGGCCAAACGCCTCGTACGCGGGCAGGTCGGTATCGATGCCGAAGCCGGCCCCACCGAGATCCTGGTGATCGCGGATGCCTCGGCGGACCCGTTCCTCGTCGCCACCGACCTGGTCAGCCAGGCCGAGCACGACGAACTCGCCGCGGCGGTACTCGTCACCGACTCCGTCGACCTGGCCGACAGCGTGCAGGCCGAACTCGCCCGGCTCGCCGTTCTCACCCCGCACAGCACTCGCGTCGACATCTCGCTGCGCGGCATCCAGTCGGCCGTCGTACTCGTCGACGACATGGTCGCCGCGGCGGCCTTCAGCAACGTCTACGGCCCGGAGCACCTCGAGATCCAGACCGCCGATCCGGGGGAGGTGCTCGACCTGATCGAGAGCGCCGGGGCGATCTTCCTCGGCCCACACTCGCCCGTGAGCCTCGGAGACTATCTCGCGGGCTCGAATCACGTCTTGCCCACCGGGGGGCAGGCGCGATTCACGCCCGGCCTCGGTGCGTATACCTTCCTCCGGCCCCAGCAGGTGATCCGCTACGACCGGGAGGCGCTCAAGACCGTCGAAGACAAGGTCGTCGCGCTGGCCACCGCCGAGGACCTCCCCGCGCACGCGGCGGCGATCACCGCTCGCTTCTCGCGACCCTAGCCCCCGCCCGACCGGCTGCACGCGGTATCCTGTCAGCACCATGTTCTGCCCCTTCTGCAGGTATCCCGACAGCCGCGTCATCGACTCACGGACGAGCGACGACGGCATGTCCATCCGTCGCCGTCGCCAGTGCCCCGACTGCGGGCGACGCTTCTCCACCACCGAGACTGCCAGCCTCAATGTCGTGAAGCGCAGCGGCGTCGTGCAGCCGTTCAGCCGCGAGAAGATCGTCTCCGGTGTACGTAAGGCCTGTCAGGGGCGCCCGGTCACCGACACCGACCTTGCGATGCTCGCCCAGCGGGTGGAGGAGACGATCCGAGCTACCGGCGCATCCCAGGTCGATGCCAACGACATCGGTCTCGCAATCCTGCCTCCGCTGCGCGAGCTCGACGAGGTGGCCTACCTTCGTTTCGCCAGCGTCTATCAGGGCTTCGACTCCCTCGAGGATTTCGAGGCGGCCATCACCCTCCTCCGCGTCGAACACGACGCGGCCGCCGAGGTCACCGAGAGCTGACGGTGCCGACGGGCCACTAGCCTGAACATGGCATGTATCGACTACTCTTCAGGCTCGTCCTCACCCGGCTCGACCCGGAGACGGCGCACCATCTCGCATTCGATGTGATCCGTTGGCTGCCTCGCATCGGGATCGGCGCGATCCTGCGCCGGCTCAGTCGGCCGGCACCGTCCCTCGCGGTCGACACCCTCGGCCTGAGATTCGCCTCGCCGTTCGGTGTCGCGGCAGGATTCGACAAGGACGGCCGCGCCATCCGGGGGCTGGGACAGCTCGGGTTCGGCCATGTCGAGGTGGGCACCATCACCGCGATCGCGCAGCCCGGCAACGACCGTCCGCGACTGTTCCGCCTCGTCGCCGATCATGCGGTCATCAACCGAATGGGCTTCAACAATCGGGGAGCGGCGGATGCTGCCCCGCGGTTCGCCCGAGAGCTCGCCCGCGGCATCCGTCCCGTCATCGGCGCGAACATCGGCAAGAGCCGCGTGGTGGAGGTGGATGACGCGATCGCCGACTACCTCGTGAGTGCACGACTGCTCGCCCCGGTGAGCGACTATCTCGCGGTGAACGTGAGCTCCCCGAACACCCCCGGCCTTCGCGGTCTGCAGGAGCTCGACAGGCTCACACCCCTGCTCACCGCGGTGAATGACGCGGCGGGGCTCACTCCCGTTCTGGTCAAGATCGCGCCGGATCTCACCGACGAGCAGGTGCGCCGCATCGCCGAACTCGCGGTGGAACTCGGCCTCGCGGGCATCATCGCCACCAACACCACCCTCTCCCGCGAGGGCCTGGTGACGGATGCCCGGATCGTGGAGGCTGCCGGTGCGGGCGGCCTCTCTGGCGCTCCGCTCGCGGCGAGGTCGCTCGCGATCCTGCGCATCATCCGCACGGCGGTGCCCGAAGACTTCTGCGTGATTTCGGTCGGGGGAGTGGACACTGCGGCCGACGTCGCCGAGCGCCTGGCGGCCGGAGCCACCCTTGTACAGGGCTACACCGCATTCCTCTACCGTGGACCGCTGTGGGCGCGCACGGTCAACCGCGGGCTGGCGAAGCTCCGCCGCTGAGGGTTGCCGATCCGCACGTCTTCGGTTCGGTTTTCGCCGCGGCGGGGGATCTGTCACTTCGCGGCGGCGTCATGACATTGCGGAGGGAGACATAACTCCCGCCGCGAGGTCTCAGTCACTCCGCAAGCTCCGACGGAGGGCCGCAGCGCACCGATGGCCGCGACCTCAGGCCGGGTAGGCCCCGCGCTTCACCTGCGGCTTGGGCAGGCGCATCGGGCGCAACTGCAGCGCCCGCATCGCGGTGTACCAGCGGTTGCCCTTCTGCACCTTTTCTGCGCCGAACTTCGCGGTGAACCGGCGCTGGATGAGCACTCCGGCGACGATGCAGTCGATGACGGCAATGAGGAAGAAGCCCCAGAGAGCGAAAATCGCGATGGACTGGATTACGGCATTGTTGATGAAGGTGAGGATGATCACCAGGAACATCACCGGGATGATGAGCTCGCCGACACTCCACCGGGCGTCGACGTAGTCGCGGATGTAGCGACGCTGCACACCCTTGTCCTTCATCGGCAGGTACTTCTCTTCGCCGTTCGCCATACCGATACGCGCCTTCTCGCGCGCCTCGTTCATTTTGGCGCGGGATGCCTTGTTGCCGGCCTTGCGGTCGCTCGACACCAGCGGGCGCAGGTTCGCGGCCTCGCGCTCCTTGCGCGTCGGGGTGGCGTGACCCTTACCGGCGGAGACGCTGTCGGTGTTGAGGTCGTACCCGTCCGCCGGGTCGGTCTTGCTCGAGCTGTTTGGCTTGGCCACTTAGGATTCCTAGCGATAGATGTCTGCTTAAGATTACCTTCATGTCTTCTTCCGCGCCCACACGTCCAGAACTCCTGCAGGCTCTCCGCGACTCCGTCGCCGGCGGATTCCCCGTGGCCGTCGCCGACCTCTCGAAACTGGTGCGCATCCCGTCGGTCTCCTGGGCCGCCTTCGACCCTCAACACGTCAGCGACAGCGCGGATGCCGTGTCCGCGCTCGTGACCGACCTCGGCGTCTTCGACTCGGTGCAGGTCGCCCGGGCTCCGATCGGCAGCGGCCCGGATGCCGCGCTCGGCCAGCCCGCCGTGCTCGCGACGCGCGCTGCCCGCAACGGCCGGCCCACCATCCTGCTCTATGCGCACCACGACGTGCAGCCGCCCGGCAGCGACGAGGACTGGGAGTCGTCGCCCTTCGAGCCGACGGTGCGCGGAGATCGCCTGTATGGCCGCGGCGCCGCGGACGACAAGGCCGGGGTGCTGGCCCACGTCGCCGCCATCCGGGCCTTCGTGGAGACCGTCGGAGAGGACTTCGACCTCGGACTCGCGCTCTTCATCGAGGGCGAGGAGGAGTTCGGTTCACGCTCATTCACCAATTTCCTCACCGCTCACCAGAAGCAGCTCTCGGCCGATGTGATCGTCGTCGCCGACTCCGACAACTGGAACATCGACACCCCGGCCCTCACGGTCGGGCTCCGGGGCAATGTCACCTTCCGCCTCACCGTCTCGACCCTTCAGCATGCCTCGCACTCTGGCATGTTCGGCGGGGCGGTCCCGGATGCGATGCTCGCAGCCATCCGCCTTCTCGCCACCCTGCACAGCGACGACGGCTCCGTGGCCGTTGAAGGGCTCAGTTCGCGCGAGGCCGACACCCCCGACTACCCGGAGGAGCAGCTTCGCCACGAGGCCGCCCTCCTCGACGGGGTCTCCCCGATCGGATCCGGCACCATCCTCAGTCGGCTCTGGTCGAAGCCGGCCATCACCGTCACCGGAATCGATGCGCCGACCGTCGCGAATGCGTCGAACACGCTGAGCCCATCGGTCAGCGTCAAGATCAGCGCACGCATTGCACCCGGTCAGCAGGGAACGGAGGCCTTCGCCGCCCTCGAAGCACACCTGCGGGCGAACGCTCCTTTCGGTGCGCACATCGAGATCGACGACGTCGACACCGGCAACGGGTTCCTCGTCGACACGAGCGGCTGGGCCGTGACCGAGGCGAAGACCGCGATGACGGATGCCTGGGGAGTGGAGGCTGTCGAGACCGGCATCGGCGGATCCATCCCCTTCATCGCCGACCTGGTCGAGATGTTCCCGGCAGCGCAAATCCTCGTGACCGGTGTGGAGGATCCCGATTCCCGCGCCCACAGCCCCAATGAGTCACTGCACCTCGGCGTCTTCCAGCGCGCAATTCTGACCGAGGCCGTGCTGCTCGCGCGTCTCAACGAACGCGACTGAACGAAGTCGGCTGTCGCGGGAACAATCCCCAGCCCGCCGTGCTTAGACTTGTCAGTAGTAATCCGTCGACCCCAAGGAGTTGCCATGACCGACACCGCGCTAACCGGCACAACGGTCGCCGAGCCGTCGACCGAGACCTCGGCCGCTCATGGCGTCGGTCTCACCGACACCGCCGCCACCAAGGTGCGCAGCCTCTACGAGCAGGAGGGTCGCGACGACCTGCGCCTGCGGGTTGCCGTGCAGCCGGGCGGATGCTCCGGACTCATCTACCAGCTGTACTTCGACGAGCGCCTGCTCGACGGCGACGCGACAGTCGACTTCGACGGTGTCGAGGTCGTCGTCGACAAGATGAGCGTGCCGTACCTCGATGGGGCGACCATCGACTTCGAGGACACCATCCAGAAGCAGGGCTTCACCATCGACAACCCGAACGCGTCGGGAAGCTGCGCCTGCGGGGACAGCTTCCACTAGAGCGCGGCCGCCCTCGGAGCTCTCGCTAACAGCGCGCTCCCACGCGGCATCCAGAGAAGGGAACCGCCACCGGCGGTTCCCTTTTTTGATGCCCGATTTCAGGGAATTTGCCGGTTCGGGTGCCCATTCCGGTCGGGGAGCGCGCGTCCTGCGGAGTAGGCTTGGACCACCAAATAGACTGGGATTCGTCCCAGTAGTTGTCCTGTAAGTCCGTGTCATCCGAGAGGTTCCAGGTGCGCTCCAACCGCCGTCTTCGATGGGCAGCAGCTCCGATTGCGCTCACGCTCGTCGTCATTCTGGCCGGCTGCAGCCAGCAGCAGCTCCGGGGATTCCTCCCGGAGGGCTCCCAAGGAGCCACAAACCACACCGACGGCATCACCGGCCTCTGGGTGACCTCCTGGATCGTGCTCCTCGCGGTGGGAATCCTCACCTGGGGCCTGATCATCTGGGCCGCGATCGTCTACCGTCGCCGCAAGGGCCAGACCGGCCTGCCGGTGCAGCTGCGCTACAACCTGCCGATCGAGATCTTCTACACGATCGTGCCGCTCATCCTCGTGCTCGGTTTCTTCGCCTTCACGGCAAAGGAACAGAACTCCATCGAACACGTCGTGAAGAACCCCGACGTCAAGGTCGAGGTCTACGGCAAGCGCTGGGCCTGGGACTTCAACTACCCAGGCGTCGGCCCCGGTGGGAACGGTGTGAACTCGCCGGGAATCCAGGCCCAGGAGCTCGAGAACGCCGATGGCAGCATCGACCGCTCCAAGATCCCGACCCTGTATCTGCCGGTCAACAAGAGCATCCAGATCAAGATCGAGAGCCGGGATGTCGCCCACTCCTTCTGGGTCATCGACTTCCTGTACAAGAAAGACAACATCCCCGGCAAGGACAACTACGAGTACGTGACTCCCACGAAGCTCGGCACCTTCGAGGGCAAATGCGCGGAGCTGTGTGGCGACTACCACTCGCTCATGCTCTTCCAGGTGAAGGTCGTCACGCAGTCCGAGTTCGACGACTACATCCAGAGCCTCGCCGACAAGGGCCAGACCGGCATCCTCGGCCCGGAGTACAACACGAACACGAACCAGCCAGACAACAAAGCACCGTCGGCCGAGAAGTAGGGCGATCACCATGAGCACAGCGACAGTACCCGCACCCACCTCGACGACCACGGGCTCGAGCCAGTTCACGACCTCCCGTGTCGGCCCGAAGGGCAACATCCTGGTCAGCTGGATCACCACCACCGACCACAAGAAGATCGGGTACCTCTACCTGATCACCTCGTTCCTGTACTTCCTGCTCGGCGGTGTGATGGCGTTGGTCATCCGTGCGCAGCTCTTCGAGCCCGGCCTGCAGATCGTCGCGACGAAGGAGCAGTACAACCAGCTCTTCACGATGCACGGCACGATCATGCTGCTGATGTTCGCGACGCCGCTCTTCGCCGGCTTCGTGAACTTCCTGATGCCGATCCAGATCGGCGCCCCGGATGTCGCGTTCCCGCGTCTGAACGCCTATGCCTACTGGCTCTACAGCTTCGGTTCGCTCATCGCGGTCGCCGGATTCCTCACCCCGCAGGGCGCCGCATCCTTCGGGTGGTTCGCTTATGTGCCGCTGTCGACCACGACCTTCTCGCCGTCGCTCGGAGGCAATCTCTGGGTCTTTGGGCTCGCCCTGAGCGGGTTCGGCACGATCCTTGGAGCGGTGAACTTCATCACCACGATCGTGACGATGCGTGCCCCGGGTATGACCATGTTCCGCATGCCGATCTTCGTCTGGAACGCCCTGGTCACCTCCATCCTCGTGCTGATGGCCTTCCCGGTGCTGGCTGCGGCACTCTTCGCGCTCGGTTCGGACCGCGTGTTCGGGTCGCATCTCTATAACGTGGAGGCCGGTGGTGCGATCCTTTGGCAGCACCTGTTCTGGTTCTTCGGGCACCCAGAGGTCTACATCATCGCGCTGCCGTTCTTCGGCATCATCTCGGAGGTGCTCCCGGTCTTCAGCCGCAAGCCGATCTTCGGATACAAGACCCTGGTCTACGCCACGATCTCGATCGCCGCGCTTTCCGTGACGGTGTGGGCTCACCACATGTACGTCACCGGATCAGTGCTCCTGCCGTTCTTCTCGCTCATGACGATGCTCATCGCGGTGCCCACCGGCGTGAAGATCTTCAACTGGGTCGGCACGATGTGGAGGGGTTCCGTCACCTTCGAGACGCCGATGCTCTGGGCGATCGGCTTCCTGATCACGTTCACCTTCGGTGGCCTCACCGGCGTGATCCTGGCATCCCCGCCGCTCGACTTCCACGTGTCGGACACCTACTTCGTCGTGGCCCACTTCCACTACGTGGTCTTCGGCACCGTCGTCTTCGCCATGTTCAGCGGGTTCTACTTCTGGTGGCCCAAGTGGACAGGCAAGATGCTCAACGAACGACTCGGCAAGATCCACTTCTGGCTGCTGTTCATCGGTTTCCACACCACCTTCCTCGTGCAGCACTGGCTGGGTGTGATGGGCATGCCCCGTCGTTACGCGACCTACCAGCCACAGGACGGCTTCACCTGGATGAACCAGCTCTCGACCGTCGGCGCGATGATCCTCGGCGTCTCGATGCTGCCGTTCATCTTCAACGTCTACATCACGGCTCGCACCGCGCCGAAAGTGACCGTTAATGACCCGTGGGGCTACGGCCGCTCGCTGGAGTGGGCCACCTCCTGCCCGCCGCCGCGACACAACTTCACGTCGATTCCGCGCATCCGGTCCGAGTCCCCGGCGTTCGACCTCAACCACCCCGAAGCCGGCATTCCGGTCGGGATCGGGGGAGTCGGTCCGTTCAAGGACGCTCCGGAAGCTGCCACATACGACGTCGCCGACGGACAGGTGAAATAACTGCCATGAACGCCCAAGCGAAAATGTTCTGGATCCTCTGCGCCTTCTTTATCGCAGCGGACATCACCTACGTGATCTGGAGCATCATCCAGCACAACGCCGGGTATGTCACCCAGCTCGCCGGCACCGAAGGCGGAGGCGTGGGATCACCCGTCGACTGGGTGGGGACTGTCGGTATCGGCCTCGCCGCCATCCTCTCGGCCTTCATCGCGTTCTACCTCGGTCGCACCAACAAATCGGTCGGTGGGCTCCTGCCAGAAGACCGGCTCGACGCCAACATCGATGACGGTGACCCCGAGCAGGGATTCTTCAGCCCCTGGAGCTGGTGGCCCATCATGCTCGCCGCCGGAGGCGCGCTGTTGTTCATGGGAATCGCGATCGGGGTCTGGATCGCCTTCATCGGTGCCGCCATCACGCTGATCAGTCTCGTAGGGTGGGTCTATGAGTACTACCGCGGAAACTTCGCCCGTTAGTCCCACGAACGTTCGACTGGCGGCTCCCGCCGATGTGGATGCCGTGTTCACGCTCGTGGAGCAGCTCGGCATCGGTGAGAAGCCGATTCGCGAGTCCTTCACCGAGGCATTCGCCCACGCGGTAGAGCCCAGCAGGGATCATTTGTTGCTCGTTGCCGAGCTCGATGGGGTGGTCTCCGCCTACGCGTACACGACCATCGAGCGTCTGCTGTACACGAATGGCGACTCCGCCCAATTGCAGGAGCTCGCCGTCAACACGCCCGCGCGCGATCGGGGGCTCGGCAGCCTGCTGGTATCCGCCATCGAGGAGGAGTGCCGCTCACGCGGCGTACGCCAGCTCACGGTCGCCAGCAGCCATGCGGCACGGTTCTATGAGCGCCTCGACTACCGGTCGACCTCCGACTTCCTGAAGAAGAGCTTCATCAGCGACTGACCGTCGTGCCCTGATTGCAGGCAGCACAGAAGCCCCGACCGATCATGCTGGCCGGGGCTTCCGTCTAGTGCGGACTAGTGGTGGCCGGAGGAACGCTCCACATCGGTCTTCGTGGCCGGCGCGATGCGGTCTTCGAAGAACCAGCGGGAGAGAGCAGCCCGGGTGCGTTGCGCTCCCGAGATGCGGCCGTTGGCATCCGGACGGATCATCAGCGGGGTGTACTCGTTGAAGCTCACCAGGCGCCAGCGCTCGTAGTCGTCGAGCTGCTCGTGCACCTCGATGTACTCGCCGCCGGGCAACCGCACGATTCGGCCGGACTCGAAGCCGTGGAGGGCGATCTCGCGATCCTTCTTCTGGAGTCCGAGGCACACGCGCTTCGTGATGAAGAACGCGAGCACCGGGCCGAGGAAGAAGAGCACCTGGAGCACATGGATGACTCCCTCGATGGTGATCTTGAAGTGGGTCGCCATGAGGTCGGAGCTCGCCGCCGCCCAAAGCACCGCGTAGAACGTGACACCGGCCGCGCCGATTGCAGTGCGGGTGGGCGCGTTGCGCGGTCGCTCGGCGATGTGGTGCTCCCGCTTGTCGCCGGTGATCCAGCCCTCGATGAAGGGATAGGTCGCGACGATCCCCAAGAAGGCGATCAGGATCACCGTGATCACGATGATGTTGAAGGAGTAGGTGTGGTTGAACCACACGACCTCCCACCCCGGCGGGATCAGCCGCAGCATCCCGTCCGCGAATCCGATGTACCAGTCGGGCTGGGTTCCGGCGGAGACGGGGGAGGGGTCGTATGGCCCGTAAGTCCAGATCGGGTTGATCGTGAAGAACGAGGCGATCAGCACGATCACACCGAAGACGACGAAGAAGAAACCGCCGGCCTTGGCCGCGAAGATCGGCATGATCGGTACACCGACGACGTTGTCGTTGGTGCGGCCGGGTCCGGCGAACTGGGTGTGCTTGTTGACGATCATCAGCAACAGGTGCGCACCGAGAGCGGCGACCAGGATGGCCGGTAGCAGCAAAATGTGGATCGAGTAGAACATCGCCACGAGTTTGGTGCCCGGGAACTCACCGCCGAACAGGAGGTACGAGGTCCAGGTGCCGATCACCGGGATGCCCTTGATGATGCCGTCGATGATGCGGAGGCCGTTGCCCGAGAGGAGGTCGTCAGGAAGCGAGTATCCCGTGAAGCCCTCCGCCATCGCCAGCACGAAAAGCACGAAGCCGATGAACCAGTTGATCTCGCGCGGCTTGCGGAATGCGCCCGTGAAGAACACACGCAGCATGTGCAGCCCGATGGAAGCCACGAAGAGCAGTGCCGCCCAGTGATGGATCTGACGGAACAGGAGTCCGCCACGCACATCAAATGAGATGTCGAGCGATGATGCGTACGCGGCCGACATCTGGATGCCCTTAAGAGGCACGTAGGAACCCTGGTATGTCACCTCCGCCATCGACGGCTGGAAGAAGAAGGTGAGGAAGGTACCCGAGAGCAGGATGACGACGAAGCTGTAGAGGGCGACCTCACCGAGCATGAACGACCAGTGGTCCGGGAAGATCTTGCGCCCGAGTTCCTTGACCAGCCCGGAGATGCTCGTGCGCTCGTCGATGTAGTTTGCTGCGGCTCCGGTGAACCGGGCTCCGCGACTCGGCGCTGCTGCCGTCGGCGTCTCTGTGACTGTCGGGGCGGCAGCGGGCTTGGTTTCAGTGACTGTCATGCTCGCTCCCAGAAACTCGGTCCGACGGGCTCATGGAAGTCGCTCTGCGCGATGAGATAGCCGTCGGAGTCGATCGCGATGGGCAGCTGCGGCAGCGGGCGTGCGGCCGGGCCGAAGATGACCTCGCATTCATTGGTGACGTCGAAGGTCGACGAGTGGCACGGGCACAGCAGATGGTGCGTCTGCTGCTCGTAGAGTGCCACCGGACATCCAACGTGGGTGCAGATCTTGGAGTAGGCGACGATGCCGTCGTAGTTCCAGGATTCGCGGCCGGCGGAGATGTTGAGATCCTCCGGCTTGAGGCGCATCAGCAGGACTGCAGCCTTTGCTTTTTCTTCGAGCCGGTCTTCCTTGTCATTGAGCCCCTCGGGGATGACGTGGAAGACCGATCCGATTGTGACGTCGGCGGCCTTGATGGGCGTGCCGGACGGGTCGCGGGTGAGCCGGGTTCCCTCGGCCCACATGGTGTGCTCGAGTTGCGGCACTGGGTCGGCAGCGGGAGCGAGGTCGCGGAAGAGCACGACTGCGGGCAGCGGGAACGCTACCAGGGCCCCGATCAAGCTGTTGCGGATGAGCGTGCGGCGCCCGAATCCGGACTCCTGGTTTCCCAGCTTGAAGATCTCCACCGCCTTTTCGCGGGTGGCCTCGGTGCCCCGGGTGAGGTGGCGGGATTCCGTCATCTCGTCGCCGCGCATGAGGTTCTTCGACCAGTAGATGGCACCGATGCCGATGGCGAGGAGACCGAGCGAGATGCCGAGTCCGAGGAAGACGGTGTTCAGTCGCACCGAGTTGGTGTTGCCCGGAATGATCGGGAATGCCACATAGGCGGCTACGGCGAAGACGCTGCCGACGATCGAGAGGAAGAAGAGCGTGTAGACGCGACGCTCGGCGATCCGATCCTTCTGGGGGTCGAGATCGGTCGCTCGCAGGCGGTGGGGCGGAAGTCCCGGGTTCTCAAAGGCGTCGGAAGCGACGACCGCCGTGCCGGTCTGGGCAACGGGGGGTTCGCTTCGGACTACGGCCGACCCGGCAGCGGCGTGTGTGCCACCGTCGTCGTGCTGTGCCATTGTGGATCCTTTCGGTGGTGCAGGCTTTCAAGTGGTGCGTGCTGTGGTGCTGTCGTGCAGGGTGGTTCTAGTTCGCCTTCGCCGCGATCCAGATGGTGACGGCCACGATCGCACCGAGTCCGAAGATCCAGATGAAGAGTCCTTCGGAGACCGGCCCGAGACCGCCGAGGTCGAATCCGCCCGGAGAGGGATTCTTGTCCAGGTACTTCAGGTACGTGATGATGTCGGCCTTCTGCGTGGGCGTCAGGTTCGTGTCGTTGAACACCGGCATGCTCTGCGGGCCGGTGACCATGGCCTCGTAGACGTGCACGGGAAGCACTCCGGAGAGAGCCGGGGCGAACTTGCCCTCCGTGAGCGCGCCACCGGCGCCGGCGACGTTGTGGCACATGGCGCAGTTGATGCGGAAGAGCTCTGCTCCGGTCGAGGCGTTGCCGTCGCCCTTCAAGTACTTCGCGGACGGGATCGCCGGCCCCGGTGAGAGCGATGCGACGTACTCCGCGAGCGAAGAGACCTGGCTGTCGGTGAACTGCACCGGCTTCTGCTCGGCCTGCGGGCCCTGGTTGGCGAGCGGCATACGGCCGGTACCCACCTGGAAGCTGACCGAGGCGGCACCGACGCCGTAGAGGCTCGGCCCCACTCCGTCCACGCCCTCGGCGTTCAGGCCGTGGCAGGTCGCGCAGTTGGAGGCGAAGAGTTTCTTACCCTCATCCGCCGAGGCCTGGGTACGCACCGGAGCGGTATCGGCCGACGCGGTGCTGCTGAACAATGCATAGGCACCGCCCGTGGACATCAGTCCGATGACGATCAGCGCGATCGTGGCAAGTGGATGACGCCGACCACGACGGCCCGTGGTGCCGACGCCCGTGGTCTTGCTGTTCTTCGCCATGCTGTGGTGTATCCCTGGTTCCTCTGGATGGATGCGAACTATTTCAGGACGTAGATGACCAGGAACAACCCGATCCACACCACGTCGACGAAGTGCCAGTAGTAGGAGACGACGATGGTCGATGTCGCTTCCTTATGGCCGAAGTTTTTCACGCTGTAGGCACGACCGATGATCAGCAGCATTGCTATCAGGCCACCCGTTACGTGAAGGGCATGGAATCCAGTGGTGATGTAGAAGGCCGAACCGTAGGGATTCGAAGCGAGGGAGATGTTTTCGCTGACCAGGTTCGCGTACTCGAAGACCTGGCCGGTGACGAAGATCGCCCCGAGCGCGTAGCTCGCGAAGAACCACTCGACCATTCCCCATTTGACCGGGCTCCGGCCGGTGCGGCGCTTCTGCAGCCGCTCGGCGGCGAAGACGCCGAACTGGGCGGTGAAGGACGAGGCCACGAGGATGATCGTGTTGGTGAGGGCGTAGGGGACGTTGAGCTTCGGGGTCTCGAAGGCCCAGAGCTCTGGCGAGGTGGAGCGAAGGGTGAAGTAGATCGCGAACAGACCCGCGAAGAACATGACCTCACTGCCGAGCCACACGATCGTGCCGACGGCGACCACGCTCGGTCGATTGACAACGGGCGCGCTGAGGCCGGGGGAGAACGAGGTGCTGGTCACCTGTCTATTATGGCTGATCAGCGTGAGTTCATTTCTCATTCCCAGCGGTAGTTCGGCCAAATTATCAGCCTCGCCAAGGCGGATCGCTATGATCGCAGTCATGCCTTCCGACCTGACCTGGCCTGCCCTTCTCAGCGCTCTCTTGGACGGCGAAGACCTCGCTATCAGCGAAGCATCATGGGCCATGCAGCAGGTGATGAACGGAGACGCGACTCCCGCCCAGCTTGCAGGCTTCCTGATCGCTCTGCGGGCGAAGGGGGAGACCGTCGACGAGGTTGTCGGCTTCCGCGATGCCATCCTCGAGAACGCGCTGCCGCTGTCGGTGGACCCGATGGCTCTCGACATCGTAGGCACGGGCGGCGATCGTTTCGGCACGGTGAACGTGTCGACGATGGCCTCTGTCGTGGCCGCGGCATCCGGCGTTCCCGTGGTCAAGCACGGCAACCGGGCAGCGAGTTCGGCATCCGGATCGTCGGATGTGCTTGCTGCGCTCGGGCTCAACCTCGACCTCGATCCGCTCGGCGTGGCGCGGGTGCTCGGTGAGACAGGAATCACGTTCGCCTACGCGGCACTGTTCCACCCCGGATTCCGACATGCCGGTCCGGTTCGCCGTGAACTCGGCATTCCCACCGCCTTCAACTTCCTTGGCCCGCTGGTCAACCCCGCCCGCTGCGAAGCGAATGCGGTCGGCGTGGCCAACCTCGAGAAGGTGCCACTCGTCGTCGGCGTGTTCCGCACCCGTGGTGCCACGGCGCTGGTATTCCGGGGAGACGACGGCCTCGACGAACTCACGACGACCGGTCACAGTCATATCTGGGAGGTATCGCGCGGTTCGGTGACGGAGCATGACCTCGACCCGGCCGAGCTCGGGATCCCGCGTGCCCGGATCGCGGACCTCCTGGGGGGTGACGGTGAGCACAATGCCGCTGTCGCGCGGGCGACGCTTGCAGGGGAGAGCGGCGCAGTGCGGGACATCGTGCTTCTCAACGCGGCCGCCGGACTCGTGGCCTTCGACCTCGCACGGGATCCTGGGCAGTTGCAGCTCGGCATCCTCGAGCGTTTCCGCGCGAAGATCGCGATCGCAGCGGAGGCGATCGACTCTGGCGCTGCGACGAAGAAGCTCGACGACTGGGTCGCCGCGACGAACGCCTGAGGGGTGAACGGGGTCGAGCCTGCCAGCCGCCCCTGCCCGTGTGGGTGGGGGTTCTGACAGGCTCGACCTGGTCGTGCAGGTGGTGCGTGGTGGTTATTTGACGTCGTCGTCGACCCAGTCGAAGGTTTTCGTGACGGCTTTTTTCCAGAGACGCATTTGGCGGTCGCGTTCTCCGGCGTCGAGGTTGGGGGTCCACCGTTTGTCTTCCTGCCAGTTCGCGCGCAGTTCGTCGAGGTTGGCCCAGAACCCGACCGCGAGTCCCGCTGCGTACGCGGCACCGAGGGCGGTGGTTTCCGCAACGACCGGGCGGACCACGGGGACGTTGAGGATGTCGGCCTGGAACTGCATCAACGCGTCGTTGGCGACCATTCCGCCGTCGACTTTCAACTCGGTCAGATCGACGCCGGAGTCGGCGTTGACCGCGTCCAACACTTCGCGGGTTTGGAACGCTGTGGCCTCCAACGCAGCCCGGGCGATGTGACCCTTGTTGACATAGCGGGTCAGGCCGACGATCGCCCCGCGGGCGTCGGAACGCCAGTACGGGGCGAACAGGCCGGAGAACGCCGGGACGATATACACCCCACCGTTGTCGTCGACGGTTTTGGCCAGGGTCTCGATCTCCGGTGCGGAGCTGATCAGCCCCAGGTTGTCCCGCAGCCACTGGATCAGCGACCCGGTGACCGCGATCGATCCCTCCAACGCGTAATGCGGTTTGTTGTCACCCAACTTGTAGCCGAGGGTGGTGAGCAGTCCGTTCTTGGAGTGGACGATCTCTTCCCCGGTGTTGAAGATGAGGAAGTTGCCGGTGCCGTAGGTGTTCTTCGACTCCCCGGTATCAAACGCGGCCTGCCCGAACGTGGCGGCCTGCTGGTCGCCCAGGATCCCCGCGACCGGCACCTCGCGCAGCAGCGACGATTCGGAGACCATCCCGTACACCTCCGAGGAGGACCGGATCTCCGGCAGCATCGACACCGGCACTCCGAAGTCGGCCAGGATGCCCTCATCCCAGGCCAGGGTCTCCAAATCCATGAACAGGGTGCGGGACGCGTTGGTGACATCGGTGGCGTGCACGCCACCCTCGATACCGCCGGTCAAATTCCACAACACCCACGAGTCCGTGGTGCCGAACAGCAGCTCGCCGGCGTCGGCCTTCTCCCGTGCGCCCTCGACGTTCTCCAAAATCCACACGATCTTCGTGCCGGAGAAATAGGTCGCCAACGGCAGACCCACCTTGGCCTTATACCGTTCGACATCCCCGTTCGCCAACCGGTCGACGATCGGCTGGGTGCGGGTGTCCTGCCACACGATCGCGTTATATACCGGAAGCCCGGTGGTCTTGTCCCACACCACCGCGGTCTCCCGCTGGTTCGTGATCCCCACCGCCTTGATGTTGTGCCGGGTGATGTTCGCCTTCGACAGAGCCTGCCCGATCACCTCACGGGTGTTATTCCAAATCTCGATCGGATCATGCTCCACCCACCCCGCCTTCGGGAAAATCTGCTCATGCTCCAACTGGCCGGACGAAACGATCGACCCCGAATGGTCGAAAATAATCGCACGAGTAGACGTCGTGCCCTGGTCAATCGACAAAATGTAATCAGTCATGAGTTACCTCCATGTAACTGGTGAAAAAAACGGTTGATTTGGGGTTGTGATACTGGGGTTGTGATACTCGGGCAGGCTCGAACGAGTCTGAGCCTGCCCGGTGCGAAACGACCGGGTGAAACCCAGCGTTCCTCGAAGCGGTCCGGTCGGGTGATGCGCTTTCTCTGATGGGGAGCTGCTACTTGCTTGCGAGCAGGGGAAGGAGCGGATGTGCGAGGAGGCCCGCGAGCGCACCGCCGATGAGCGGGCCGACGATCGGTACCCACGCGTAGGACCAGTCACTTCCGCCCTTGCCCTTGATGGGGAGGATGGCATGAGCGATGCGGGGACCGAGATCTCGGGCGGGGTTGATGGCATACCCGGTCGGACCACCGAGCGAGGCACCGATACCGACGACGAGAAACGCGACAGGCAGCGCACCGAGGGCGGCCAGTCCGGCGGGGGTGTTGGTCGCGGCATCTCCGCCGCGGCCGAAGGCGATCACCACGAACACGAGCACGAAGGTACCGATGATCTCGGTCACGAGGTTCCAGCCGTAACTGCGGATGGCAGGTCCCGTTGAGAACACGCCGAGCTTGTTGGCTGGGTCCGGCTCGTCATCGAAGTGCTGCTTGTACGCGAGCCAGACGCCGATGGCACCGAGGAATGCACCGATCAGCTGGCCGGCCAGATAGACCAGCACCGTGCCGATCGGCCATTTGCCTGGGTCGTTGACAGCGAGGCCGATGGTCACGGCAGGGTTGAGGTGGGCTCCAGAGTAGTAGGCGGCCGTGACGCCGGCGAAGACCGCGAGGCCCCAGCCGAAGGTGACCATGAGAAATCCACCGTTGAAACCCTTGGTTTTGGCGAGGGCGACGTTGGCGACGACTCCACCACCGAGCAGGAGCAGGAGAAATGTTCCGACTATCTCCGAGAGGAATTTTAGACCGAGACTGTCCACGTTGACCTTCCTATCTGACGAACGGGCCACCAGCTGGGCGTTGACGGCCGGATGCGCTCTTCGTCCACCATATCCGCTCTTTCCCTCGACATAACGGCCCCGTTACAATTGATCTCGAGGTTTCTTCCGGTGGCGATCGATACGATTCAATCCGGCACTCGGCGTGCCTGAAAGGCCGTTCTACCGGCCAGAAATGGACCTCGTCATGACGGTGCAGCTCTCCTCACACGAGAGGGCGCGACTGGGTGCCGAAGTGCGTGCGGAACGAGCCGACCTGGAGCGCGACATCGACCGCACCCGGTCGGAACTCGCCGGCGTGCGCGACGCCCGCGCCGATTCCTCGGCCGACGACGAGCACGATCCCGAGGGGTCGACGCTCTCATCGGATTGGTCCCGCATCGAGGGGATCCGGAGTGGCCTCGTCGCCCGCCTTGGTGAGAACGAGAACGCCCTCGCCCGGCTCGCGTCTGGTACCTACGGCACCTGTACGCGGTGCTCCCGAACCATCGGCGTCGCACGACTCGAAGCCCGGCCGAGCGCGGCACTCTGCATCGACTGCGCCCGGGAGCTTCAGGGGTGACCACGGCACCGGCGGTGCTGCCTCAGAAGGCTGCGAGGGCCGGGGGAGTGCGGATGCCCCGCCTCCAGACTGCGGCCGTCAGCGGCACCCCCGGGCGATAGGCCAGATGCACCACCGATGGCGCGTCGAGCACCTGCAGGTCGGCGCGACCACCGACCCGGATCGAGCCGACGGCATCCGACCCCGTGTCCCGACCGAGCGCCCGGGCGCCTCCCCGAGTGGCTGCCCAGACCGCTTCGTCGATGGT
Source organism: Lacisediminihabitans sp. FW035 (assembly GCF_054880895.1). Lineage (NCBI taxonomy): Bacteria > Bacillati > Actinomycetota > Actinomycetes > Micrococcales > Microbacteriaceae > Lacisediminihabitans > Lacisediminihabitans sp. FW035. The sequence continues at coordinate 2,186,834 of NZ_CM142187.1, read as the reverse complement.
GAGCCCCATCTGGAGTACCGCCACTGCGATGCAGAAGGGCATCGACGTGGTGAATGAACTGCCCGGGTTACAGTTGCTCGCCAGTGCGATCGCGACCCCGGCATCCAGAAGCCGTCGAGCGGGGGCGAGCGGCTCGCGCGTGGAGAGATCGCACGCCGGCAGGAGGGTGGCGATGGTCGACGAGGATGCCAGCGCGTCGATGTCGCTGTCTGCAAGGTGGTTGCAGTGGTCGACGCTTGCACAGCCGAGTTCGACGGCGAGCCGCACTCCGCCGCTCCGGCCCAGCTGGTTGCCGTGAAGTCGCAGGCCGAGACCCGCGGCCGCACCGGCGTCCAGCACTTCGCGGCACTCCTCCACATCGAACGCCCCCACCTCGCAGAATGCGTCGATCCACTGCACGTTCGGTGCGACCGCCGCGAGCATCGGTCCGGTCACCAGGTCGAGGTAGTCGCGACGGTCGATCCCGGCAGGCACGACGTGCGCGCCGAGAAAGCTGACGGTGTCGGCGACGGAGGCGGCGACCCGTGCAGAGCGGGCCTCGCTTTCGAGGTCCAGACCATAGCCGGTCTTGGTCTCGAGAAAGGTGGTGCCCTGGAGCTCTGCCTCGTGCCGCAGGGTCGTCGCTGTTCGGAGGAGCGTTTGCTCCGTGGCCGCGCGTGTCGCGGCGACCGTCGTCGCGATTCCACCAGCCTCATAGCGCCGACCGGCCATTCGGGCCTCGAATTCCGCATCCCGGGAGCCGGCGAAGACGAGGTGGCTGTGCGAGTCCACCCAGCCCGGAATCACCGCGCGTCCCGCGACCGAGGTGCGGCTGTCGGCGGCCGGGGCGTTCGCGGCCGGGCCGATCCAGGCGACTCTGCCGTCATCGATCACCAGGGCGGAATCGTGCTGCCGAGGGCGATCGTCGGACTGGGTGGTGAGTTCCCCGATGTCGGTGATGAGCTCGGACATCAGTCGTTCCCGAGGGCGGCGAGGGCTTCGGCGAAGAGGTCTTCCGCACGGGCGGCGCCGGCAAGTCGACCGCGATCGGCGACAATCCCCCCGCCGACGACGACCCGAAGCACGTCAGACGCGGTCGCGGTCAGTAGCAGTTGATCGGTTGCCGAGCCGATCGTGCGGACGGATGAAGCATCGACTTCCACGAGGTCGCAGGGATCGCCGATCTCAAGCACACTGCGACTGATGCCGAGGCTGGCGTACCCAGCGGACGTACCGGTCGCCAGCAGGGCGGCGGGGGAGAATCGGCCACGTCGACCGGAGGCGAGGCGTTCGCCGGCTTCGAGGCCGCGCAGTTCGAGGAAGGGATCGATGACGGCATTCTGATCGGAGCCGATCGCGATCGGGGTTCCTTCCACCGAGAGGTCGAGTGCCGGGCCGATGCCGTCGCCAAGGTCGGCTTCCGTAGTCGGACACATCACGACGGTGCAGCCGGAGGCGCTGACGAGGGCGCGGTCTGAGGGGGTGAGGTGGGTGGCGTGCACGATGCTCAATCGTGGCTGCAGCATCCCGAGCCCGGCGAGCACCCCGACCGGCGTGTCACCGTAAGCGGCCATACAGTCGGCGTTCTCCTTCGGCTGCTCCGAGACGTGGATGTGCAGCGGGATCTCGGGACCGAGCGCGTCGAGGATCTGCACCATAGCCGTGGGTGACACCGCCCGCACCGAGTGGATGGCGGCACCGAGCGTCACCCGGTCGCTTTCGATCACGGGGCCAAGCTCACGCCAGCGCCAGATCCAGCGCTCCGCTGAGCCATCACCGAAACGGCGCTGCCGGGGAGAGAGCGGCTGACCGATAGCTCCGTCGAGGTAGCAGGTGTCGAGAAGCACCAGTCGGATGCCCACCTCGCGGGCCGCTTCGGCGATGGCCAGCTCCATCGCGTGGGCGGGGGCGTAGGACGACCCATCGACCCGGTGGTGGAGATAGTGGAATTCGCCCACCGCGGTGTAGCCGCTGACCAGCATCTCGGCGAAGACGGCTCGGGCCACCAGGAAGAGTCGTGGGGGATCGAGCTGTGCGGCAGCCCGGTACATCGAGTCGCGCCACTGCCAGAAGTCGCCGCCGCCCGAATGCGTGGTGCCGCGCAGGAGCCGGTGGAACGCGTGCGAGTGAGCATTGGCGAAACCCGGCAGAACGGTTCCGAGCCGCAGGTCACCGGCGCCCGGCAGGACCCCGGAGCGGACGTCGGCGACGCGGCCCGCGGCATCCGTCTCGATGCGCACGTCCCGCTCGATCGAGCCGGGGCGCACGAGCACGGCGCAGTGCATCACCGCCACTCAGTACTCCCAGAGCGGCACACGCAGGCCGCGTTCGCGGGCCACCTCGGCGGCCCGGTCGTAGCCGGCGTCGACGTGCCGCATGACGCCGGTACCCGGGTCGTTCACCAGCACCCGCGCGATCTTCTCGGCGGCGAGATCGGTGCCATCAGCGACGATCACCTGGCCCGCATGGATGCTCCGGCCGATGCCCACCCCACCGCCGTGGTGGATCGAGACCCAGGTGGCTCCGGAGGCGGTGTTGAGCAGCGCATTCAACAGCGGCCAGTCGGCGATGGCGTCCGAGCCATCCGCCATTCCCTCGGTCTCGCGGTAGGGCGACGCGACGGAGCCGGAGTCGAGATGGTCCCGCCCGATGACGACGGGCGCGCTCAGCTCGCCCGAGGCGACCATCTCGTTGAATTTCAGGCCGGCACGGTGACGTTCCTGGTAGCCGAGCCAGCAGATGCGCGCGGGGAGGCCCTCGAAATGCACCTTTTTCCCCGCCTCGGTGATCCAGCGGTGGAGTTTCTTGTCGTTCGGGAACAGTTCGAGGATGGCACGGTCCGTCGCCGCGATGTCTGCCGGGTCGCCGGACAGGGCCACCCAGCGGAACGGCCCTTTGCCCTCGGCGAAGAGGGGGCGGATGTAAGCGGGCACGAACCCCGGGAAGTCGAAGGCGCGCTCATAGCCGCCGAGTTTCGCCTCGGCCCGGAGGGAGTTTCCGTAGTCGAAGACCTCGGCTCCGACATCCTGGAATCCGACCATGGCACGCACCTGCTTCGCCATGCTCGCGCGGGACAGCTCGGTGAAAGCCTGCGGATCATCGGCGGAGCGCTGCTTCCAATCTTCGACCGGGATGCCTTCGGGAAGATAGGCGAGCGGGTCGTGGGCCGAGGTCTGGTCGGTGACGATGTCGATGGGCGCACGTCGCTCGAGCAGCTCGGTGAACACCGTCGCGGCGTTGCCGACGAGCCCGACCGACACGGGGATGCGCAATTCCTTGGCCGCGATCACCCGGCGAAGGGCATCCTCGAGGTCGTGGGCGATCTCGTCGAGGTAGCCGCGTGCTTTCCGTCGTTCGAGCCGGCTGCGGTCGACATCGACGATCAGTACGACGCCGTGGTTCATCGTGACGGCGAGCGGCTGGGCGCCGCCCATGCCGCCGGCCCCGCCGGTGAGGGTGATGGTGCCGGCGAGCGTGCCCCCGAACCTCTTGTCGGCGACAGCGGCGAAGGTCTCGTAAGTGCCCTGGAGGATTCCCTGCGTGCCGATGTAGATCCAGGACCCCGCGGTCATCTGGCCATACATGGTGAGGCCGAGCTGCTCGAGCCGACGGAACTCCGGCCACGTTGCCCAGTCGCCGACGAGGTTGGAGTTGGCGATCAGCACGCGGGGCGCCCACTCGTGCGTGCGGAACACCCCCACCGGCTTGCCTGACTGCACCAGGAGGGTCTCGTCGCTGTCGAGAGTCTCGAGGGTGCGGACGATCGCGTCGTAACACTCCCAATTGCGCGCGGCTTTACCAGTGCCGCCGTAGACGACGAGGTCGTCGGGATGCTCGGCGACCTCGGGGTCGAGGTTGTTCATCAGCATTCGAAGGGGACCTTCGGTCTGCCAGCTCTTCGCCGTGAGGGGCGATCCCCGGGCGGCGCGAACCGGTCGCGGGCCCGAGGTCGGCGGCTTCTGGGCGGTCGAGGTCTGGGTCGAGGCATTCTCAGCGGTCATGCGAGGTCTCCGATCACGGTGCGGACGGCGGCAAGGATCCGGCCAGAGGCGACGGCCTCGACGACGGACTCGATTTCGGGGGAGAGGTAGCGGTCCGGGCCGGGGCCCGGGACATCCCGGCGCACCTCGCTGACGGCGGATCCGGTGCCGCGGCCGGGGAGCAGGGGAGCGCGAAGGTCGAGTGCGCGGGAGGCGGTGAGGATCTCGATCGCCAACACCCGGGTGAGGCCGTCGATGGCGCTGCGTAGTTTGCGAGCCGAGGCCCAGCCCATGGACACGTGGTCCTCCTGCATAGCCGACGAGGGGATCGAATCGACGGATGCCGGGGCGGCGAGGCGCTTGAGCTCCGACACGATGCCGGCCGAGGTGTACTGAGCGATCATGAGCCCGGAGTCGACTCCCACCTCGTGCGCGAGGAATGCGGGCAGGCCCTGGCTTCGGGAGGGATCGAGCATGCGATCGGTGCGGCGCTCGGACATGCTCGCGACATCCGCGATCACGATTGCGAGGAAATCGAGCACGTAGGCGACGGGAGCGCCATGGAAATTGCCGTTCGACTCGACCCGGCCGTCGAGGGTGACCACCGGATTGTCGACGGCGGAGGCGAGCTCGCGACCGGCGACCATCCTCGCGTGGTCGGCCGTGTCACGGGCGGCGCCGTGCACCTGGGGCGCGCAACGCAGCGAGTAGGCGTCCTGCACGCGGGTGCACTCCGGACCCTTGTGGCTCTGCACGATCGGGGAGCCGGCGAGCAGCTTACGGAGGTTCGCTGCCGAGACCTGTTGGCCGGACTGGGGGCGGAGGGAGGCGAGATCCCCCGCGAACACGGCGTCGGTGCCGAGCAATGCCTCCACCGACATCGCGGCCGACAGGTCGGCGGTAGAGAGCAGCCGCCCGAGATCGTCGAGGGCGAGCACGAGCTGGCCGAGCATCCCATCCGTACCGTTGATGAGGGCGAGTCCCTCCTTCTCGGCCAGCACGACGGGACGGAGGCCGGCCGCTGCAAGCGCGTCGGCGGCCGGCATCAGGATGCCGTCATGGTCGCGGACCGTGCCTTCGCCCAGGAGGGCGAGGGCGCAGTGCGCGAGGGGCGCTAGGTCGCCAGAGCAACCCAGCGAGCCGAATTCGCGCACCACCGGGGTGATGCCGGCATTCAGGATGCCCGCATAGGCCTCGGCCGTCTCGAGCCGGATACCGGTGCGTCCGGTGAGCAGGGTGGACAGTCGCAGGGCCATCAGGGCGCGCACGGTCTCGCGTTCCACCTCTGGTCCGGATCCCGCTGCATGGGATCGAACGAGGCTGCGCTGAAGCTGGCGACGACGATCCTCGGCGATGAAAGTGGTGGCGAGTGCACCGAAGCCGGTGGAGATGCCGTAGTGGGGCTCGATGTCGCTCGCGAGCTGTTCGATAGTCTGCCGGCTCGCGCTCACCGCGACTCGAGCCGCGGCGTCGATCTCGATCGGAGCGTCGTGGCGCGCGATGGCCACCACCTGGGCGGGGCTGAGCGCGCCGATCCCGATGATGACCGGGCGGACGGCGACCGGATGTGGAGTCGTAGAAAGCGTCATGCCCCCATCAGACTCCCTCGGTGAGCCCGACCGCCACGCCATTAGGCTGTCCACCGTCCCAGATACGGGACAGTTGGCGGGAGGAGCAGATGGAAGACCGTGCGAGCCATCCGTCACCGGCGGCACACCACACTCTCCGCATCCTCGGGCTGCTGTCGGCGCAGCGCGGTCCAGTAGCCGCCTCGACCATCGCGAATGCGCTCGACCTTCCTCGCTCCACGGTCTACCGCTTGCTCGGTGTGCTCGAGGAACACGGCTTCGTATTGCACTTTCCCGAGGCCCGGCGTTATGGGATCGGCATCGCCGCGTTCGAGTTGAGCTCGGGATTCATGCGGCAGGAGCCGCTCACCCGACTGGGCCGCCCGATTCTCTCCGCTCTCGTCGATCGCCTCGGTGAGAGCGCCCATCTGGCCGTGCTCCACGGGCGCGACGTCGTCTACCTCATCGAGGAGCGCGCTCCCCGACGCCCTCACCTTGTCACGGATGTCGGGGTGCGGCTGCCGAGCCAGGTCACCGCGAGCGGGCGGGCGCTGCTTGCGACCCTGCCCAAGTCGCAGCTGCGGGCGCTCTTCCCCACCAGCGCGAGTTTTGTGCACCACTCGGAGTCCGGGCCGTCGAGCTATGCGGAGCTCACCCGCCTGCTCGACGGGGTACGCGAACGCGGTTTCGCCGCCGAGGACGGGGATGTCACGGAGGGCATCGCGTCCGTCGCGGTGGCCGTGCGGGACCACGCCGGCTGGCCGGCGGCGGGCATCGCGGTGTCGTTCCCGCGCGACGCCATCCCGGTCGATCGCTGGCCAGAGCTCGCGGCGCAGATCGGCGGTGTCGCCGCCGAACTCTCACGCCGTATCAGCGGCCGCTGAAGAGGCTGCGCGCGGCTCAGGCTTCGCCTAGGTAGGCCCAGCGGCCCTCGGCTCGACCGAATCGACTGTTCTCGGACTGCACGCCGGCCGTGCCATCCGCCGCCCGCCAGTAGGCCCGGAAGTCGACGGTGCCCGTGGTGTCGAGCAGCCCACCGGCGGTGCGCCCGACGACGTCGAGACGGTACCAGCGCACCTCCGGGTCGAGCTCGAGGGTCGGGGGGCGGAAATCCGGATGCCAGCTGGCGAGCAGGTAATCCCGGTCACCGACAGCGAATGCCGAATAGCGCGACCGCATGAGGCGTTCGGCCGTTGCAGGCCAGGAATCTCCGCGATGGAAGGGTGCGCAGCAGGCGTCGAAGCTGTCGCCGCTGAGACAGGGGCAGCGCAGGGGAGACAGCTGCCCCCTTTCGGCGCTCATGTCGGCAACGTTCCGACTGCGAAATTGACGAGTGCGATCCCGAAACAGAAAGTACCTACAACCACTCCGATTCCGGCACAGGGAATCCACCAGATGACTCTCGCTCTGCCGTATCTCTTTACGATCAGGACAATCGTGGCGAATAGAACGATGATTGCGACGATCGGAAGGGTGTACCAGGCGACGGCACCCAGCGTGTAATTGCAGTCGAGGCGCGGGTCGCTGCAGGCGTCGAACGCGAAGCCGAGGAACAAATTCATGAAGATCAGGAACCCGCTCGTGGCGATCAACCCCACTGTTAGGACTATGGCGAGGACAAGGTCGATCGTCTGTCCTCGAGAACTCGCGAAGGGCCGATGCCGGGGAGACCGCGCCCACCAGGCGCCTCGGAGCGGCTGACCGAACGGTTCGTCGAGCGAATCGGACATCGCATTCAGCCTGTGGGATTCATCCATCGGGCGAACATATCTCATGAACAGCCAATTGTCGGCCCGCTTATGCGCGTGTGGCTCTCGGACAATCACGCAGCCAACTGTCGGTATCGCGGAGTACCTTTGCGCTATGTCACGCACCTGGTTGAAGTGGATGCCCGCCGTCGCGGTGCCCGTACTGATCGCGTCCGCCGCCGTCGCGGTTCCGCTCTCCGCCAATGCCGCGGTGAACCTGCCGGCCAAGACCCCCGCCCAGGTGCTCGCCCTCGCTGCGGGTGAGAAGGTCAGCGCGCTGACCGGCACCATCACCCAGACCTCGAACCTCGGGCTTCCGTCGCTGCCCACGACGGGAGCGGATGCCTCGGCGGGATCCGCCCTCGAGTTGCTCACCGGTTCGCACGATGCCCGCATCTTCGTGGACGGATCGACGAAACAGCGGGTGCAGGTTCTCGACAACATGGCCGAGCGCGACCTGGTGCGCAACGGATCTGAGGTGTGGCTGTACGACTCGAAGAAGAAGACCGCGGTGCACTCGAGTCTCACGGCTCAGGCCGCGAAGACGCCCACAGAGGGCATGGTCACCACTCCGGACCAGCTCGCCGCTAAGTTCCTCTCCTCCGTCGATTCCACGACCACCGTGTCCCTCGGCTCAGATCTCCGGGTCGCCGGCCGCACCGCCTACGACCTTGTGTTGACCCCGAAGACCACCGACACCCTGGTCGGTTCGGTCTCCATCGCCGTCGACTCCGTCACCGGCCTGCCGCTCTCGGTCGACGTCTTCGCGCGCGCCCAGAAGGCCCCCGCTTTCAGCGTCGGGTTCTCGAAGCTCGACCTCGCTACCCCCGATGCCGCACTCTTCGCCTTCACCCCGCCCGCCGGAGCGAAGGTCACCGAGAAGGCGCCGACTGCCGATTCGGCTCGTCCGGCTCCGTCGAAGACCGATGCGGCGAAGCCGACGGTCTCGGGAACGGGCTGGGATACGATCGTCTCCCTCTCGGCAGGCAAGGGTGCCCCGAGCGCAACCTCCTCTCCACTGTTCGGCAAGCTCACCACCCCGGTGAGTGGGGGCCGCCTGTTCCACACGAGTCTCGTCAACGTCCTGCTGACGGATGACGGACGCATCTTCGCCGGTTCGGTGCCGGTGGCGAAACTCCAGGCTGCTTCCGCGACGAAGTGACCCTGCCGGTGAGCGAATTCGCGATCCGCACCGACGGCCTCACCAAACGATTCGGGGCGCAGCTCGCCGTGAACGAGGTGGACCTTCGGGTGCCGGCCGGCTCGGTGTTCGGGTTCCTCGGTCCCAACGGGTCGGGCAAGACCACGACCATCCGTCTCCTGCTCGGCCTCGCGTCGGCGACGACCGGTGAGATCGAGGTACTCGGCCGTTCGATGCCCGACGAGCTGCGGAACGTGCTCCCCGAGGTCGGTGCACTCGTCGAGGGCCCTGGTTTCTATCCCTACCTCTCCGGAGCCGCCAACCTCCACCGGCTCGATACCGCCGACGGCCACGCGACATCCGCAACCCGACACTCCCGGGTGGAGGCCGCCCTCGAGCGGGTAGGGCTGTCGCATGCCGCCGGCAAGAAGGTGAAGGCGTACTCGCTCGGCATGAAGCAGCGACTGGGTATCGCCAACGCGCTGCTCACCCCCCGGCGGCTTCTCGTGCTGGACGAACCCACGAACGGGCTCGATCCCCAGGGCACCCGCGAGGTGCGCAGCCTCATCCGGTCCCTCGCAGCGGAGGGAACGACGGTGTTCGTCTCGAGTCACCTGCTCGCCGAGATCGAGCAGATCTGCACCGATGCCGCCGTGATGAGCGTCGGCCGCCTTGTGGCGCAGGGCACCATTTCCGAGCTGCGAGGGGTCGGGGGAGCGCGTCTCAAGCTGGAGAGCCCGGACCGGGTTGCCGCGACCGCAGTGCTCGAGCGGTTCGGGATGACCGTCGCCGCCGGACCCACCGGCGCCGAAGTGCTCGCCGCGTTCGGCACAATCGAGCCCGAACCGGATGCCGTGGTGGCGGCCCTCGTGGAGGCAGGGGTGCGGGTGCGGTCATTCACCATCGATCGGCCGAGCCTCGAGCAGCGGTTCGTCGATCTCACCGGGGAGGGATTCGATGTCGCAGGCTGATTCTCTCGCCGCACGGTCCCGTCCCAGCCTCGGTCTTCCCCTGCTGGGTTCAGAGATCTCGGTGCTCTTCCGACGCCGTCGTACCTGGGCGATGCTCGCCTCCCTCGCTCTGATCCCGGTGCTGATCGCGTTGGCGGTGCGGCTGACCTCCTCCGGCCAGTCGTCCGGGCGCGGGCCCGCTTTCCTCGACCAGGTGAGCCAGAACGGCCTGTTCGTGAGTTTCGTCGGGCTGCTCGTCTCGGTGCCTCTCTTCCTGCCCCTCACGGTTGGAGTCGTTGCCGGTGACACGATCGCGGGTGAGGCGAGTGCGGGCACCCTCCGCTACCTGCTGGTCGCTCCGGCGGGTCGAGTGAGGCTGCTCATCGTGAAGTACCTCGCGACGGCCGTCTTCTGTCTTGCCGCGACGCTCGCGGTGGCGATCGCCGGTGCGCTGATCGGCATCGCCCTGTTCCCGATCGGCCCGGTCACCCTGCTCTCCGGCGACACGATCGCGGTCGGCGAGTCGGTCGTGCGCTCACTGCTGATCGCGGCCTACATCACCGTTTCGCTGCTCGGCCTCTCGGCGATCGGCCTGTTCATCTCGACGATGACCGACGTGCCGGTCGGTGCCATGGCCACCACGATCGTCTTGTCCGTCGTCTCCCAGGTGCTCGATTCGCTTCCGCAACTCGACTGGTTGCACCCGTGGCTGTTCAGCCACTACTGGCTCGGTTTCGCCGACCTTCTTCGGCAGCCGATCTCCTGGGACTCCTTCGGCAGCAACCTGATCCTGCAGGGCGGCTACATCCTGATCTTCGGCGCGCTCGCTTTCGGGCGCTTCACCACGAAGGACATCCTCTCCTAGTGTCGGGCATCCTTTCCTAGTGTCGGATGGATCGGGCATCCTGGGGCCATGGCAGAACCGGTGGGCACTTGGTGGGCGAGACGCCAGTGGTCGAAGGGCACCGACGTCCCCTATCCGGTCGGTCGCTACCGTGGCGATTGGGAGCGATATCCGGTGCTGGTTCGTCAGTACCACCCCGATCTGAACTCGGGGATCACGCTGACCCAGGTGCCCCCGGCCGCCGAGGTCTACCTCGTCTGGCAGTGCGACGTCGGGCACCGTTTCGTGGCGACCCCCGACGAGCAGCGACAGCGCCCGGGGCAATCGCGACGCCGGTCGACCTGGTGTCCCGAATGCGCCGCGGGGGCGACGAGAAAGCGGGCACCGGTCCCGTCCCGTGCCCTGTCACCGGTGCGACCCCGGGCGAAGCGCACAGCCGTGCGGCGCACGCCCGTGACCGTCGAAGACGTCGTCGTCGGTGAGGCTTTTTACAGCCTGCGAGCACCCAAACCGACCTCTGCGGCGGAGGGCGACTTGCGGCATCGTCTCGCCGGGCGACTCGCCGTGGATTTCGGGGTCAATGCGGTACGGGTACCCCGGCCGTTCTTCTCTCACCTCGAAGTGTGGCCGGACATCGTCATCGACGAGCTGAAGGTGGCCATCGAGTACGACACGACGGGGCGCGACGGTCTCGAGCACGTCGGTCGCCGCGAACAGGCAGACCGACAGAAGGACCGGCTGTTGCGGGCGGCCGGATGGGAGGTCATCCGCATCCGCTGCGGAAAGCTGAAGCCGATCGGGGCGTGGGACATCGTGGCGACCGGCGTCTCCGCGAAGACTGTCGACCGCGTCATCGAGAGGCTGGGGGAGATCCGCGGGGAGCTGATCGTCGAGTGCTACCGACGAATTCCGTGACGTCGGTCCGCCACGGCGATATCGGGCAGCCTGAAGCCGCAGAGGGGCCGGTCACGGTGTTCGTGGAGGTCGCGCCTAGGGGAGAATTCCAGCCCGCCGGGCGGCGACGACAGCCTCATACCGGCTCCCGGCCTCGAGCTTGCGCATGGCCGTCGACAGGTAGCTCTTCACGGTGCTCTCCGTGAGCCCGAGTTGGCGTGCGACCGTCGCATTCTGTTTGCCGAGGGCGATCTGGGCGAGCACATCGAGCTCTCGTGGAGACAGGGTCGGTGCGTTCGCCGAGACGGGCGCGTCCCGGGGAGCGAGACCCTGGGATGCGCGCTCGAGACGCCGCGCCAGGCCGGGGTCGTCGATTTCACGCCCGATCTCGCGGAGTTCCGCGAACAGCGCGCGTCGGTCCTGGCGTTCGGCCTGATCGCCCGACCGATGTCCGGCCAGACCGCCCTCGCTCTCCAGGGCAGCGAGCCGACGCTCCACTTCGTCGTGCACCGAGTACTCCCAGGCCAGGTCTCGCGCCACACCGAGGGCGCCCTTGAGCACCGTGTCGCCGAATTGGGTCGGTCGGCGATGGCCGGCGTAGATCACCGCCCTCACCGCACCGTCCACCACGATCGGCACCGCGAGCAGCGACACGATCCCTTCGGCTGACACCTCGCGGTCGTAGCGATGGGTGATCGAGGTCGCCTGCCGGTAATGGGTCGCGGTGACGGGCTTGCGCTCGGCGAGCGCGCGACCGCCGAGGCCCTGGGTCGGTTCGATCACCAGGCCGTGGATGCTCTGCCCCAGCGTTCCGACGAAGGAGGTCAGCGGAGCCCCGTCACGGGTGGCGAGCCCGCCGAAAGTGACCGGGAGGTCGATGCGTGACGCGAGCGCGCGAAGGCTCTTCTGAAGCAGATCGAGGTCGTGAGAAGGCCCGGATCCCGGAGTCGCAACGGTCATTCAGCTACCTCCTTAAGGCGGTAGTCGGGCACTTCGATGTTCCCTTAGCCTGCATCGTAACAGGCCGGGAACACCGACTCCCGACCCGTTCTCGATGACCATTTCATAGGAGAAATGCCATGCCGCTGACGTCACAGCCCCTCGATTCGGCAAACGACTCGCCGCTGACTCCGCTGCGCTTCCTCAAGCGGTCAGCGGAGGTCTTCCCTGCGAAGACCGCCATCGTCTACGGGGCGAGGACCTACACCTATGCGCAGTTCGCCACGGCGGCCGAGGCGCTCGCCCGTGCCATCCGCTCCCGCATCATTCCGGGCGACCGTGTGGTGTTCCTGTCGCCCAATACTCCGGAGATGCTCATCGCGCAGTTCGCAGTGCCATTGGCCGGGGGCGTCCTGATCTCGCTCAATCCCCGTCTCGCCCCGGCCGAGGTTCGCTACGTGCTCGAGCACTCCGAGGCGAGCCTGCTCTTCTTCGACGCCGAATTCGCGTCGGCCGTCGGAGACTCCCTCCGAGTGTGCCCGGCCCTGCGAGCGATCGTGGAGATCCCCGACGCGGAATTCGGATGTGCAGAGAGCGTGGTGAACATCGGCCAGGAGTCCTATCTGGCCTTCGGATCCGCCACGGCACCGGATTCGACGCCGGTGCGCTGGGAGATCGATGACGAGCGGGCGGTCATCTCGATCAACTACACCTCCGGCACCACCGGCAAACCGAAGGGGGTGATGTACAGCCACCGCGGCGCCTATCTCAACGCGATGGGAGAGGTGTTCCACAATGGCCTCGACAACAAATCGGTGTATCTGTGGACCCTTCCCCTCTTCCACTGCAACGGCTGGTGCACCCCCTGGGCCGTCACCGCGGCGAGCGGGACGCACGTCTGCCTTCGCGCCGTGCGACCGGCATCCGTCTGGGCAGCCATCGACAGGCTCGGGGTGACCAACCTGTGCGGGGCCCCGACGGTCTGCAGCGTCATCGCCGACTCAGACGACGCTCACCCGCTGGAGCGCCCGCTGCGCATCACGACGGCGGGTGCGCCCCCGTCGCCCACGATCATCGAGCGCCTCGAACGACTCGGGGCGACTGTGGTTCACGTCTACGGGCTCACAGAGGCCTATGGGCCGTTCACCATCTGCGAATACCAGGAGTCGTGGGACGAGCTGGCTCCCGCCGCGCGAGCGACGATGATCGCCCGTCAGGGTGTTTCGATGGTGCAGGCGGAGGCTCCGCGCGTGGTTGATGCCGGCATGGGGGATGTGCCACGGGATGGCACGACCATCGGCGAGATCGTCCTGCGCGGCAACAACGTCATGATCGGCTATTACAGGGATGCCGACGCCACTGCGGCTGCATTCGCCGGCGGCTGGTTCCACACCGGCGACCTCGGGGTGATGCATCCCGATGGCTACGTCGAGGTGAAGGATCGCGCGAAAGACATCATCATCTCCGGCGGTGAGAACATCTCGTCGATCGAGGTGGAGAACTCGATCGCATCCCACCCGAGCGTCGCGGATGTCGCGGTGGTCGGTTTTGCCCACGAGACCTGGGGCGAGCGCCCCGAGGCCTACGTGCTTCTGCACGAGGGTCATTTCGCCACCGCCGAGGAGATCTCCACCCATGCCCGATTGACCCTCGCCCGTTTCAAGGTTCCGGACTCCGTGGTCTTCGTCGACGCACTTCCGCGAACGGCCACCGGCAAGATCGTGAAGGCGCTCCTGCGCGCACGCTCGACGCGCCCCGATCCCGTGTCGACGCACTAACCCCCAGTCCACCGGATCGGCACCCGCCGGCCCGGTCCGCACGCCGCCCACCACACGAAGGAGTGTTACATGAGCACCATCACCGACCACCTGTCATCCCGCTCGCGGGAATTCGATCTCACCGAGGTCGCCCCGGCCCTCTCCCAGCCGCGGATCATCGCGGATCCGGCCGCCCTCGGCCTGGGAGCATTCGCCCTCACGACCTTCGTGTTGAGCCTCGCCAATTCCGGAATCGTCGGGGGAGCGGGAGCCGCGGTTCTCGGTATCGCATTGTTCTACGGGGGGCTCGCCCAGCTCGCCGCCGGAATGTGGGAGTTCGTGAAAGGAAACACCTTCGGGGCGACGGCCTTCACCTCCTACGGCGCGTTCTGGCTCGCCTTCTGGTGGCTGCTGACCAACCCCGAGGTCGAGAAGGCCGCGGGAGCTGCCGGGGTCGGAGCGTTCCTGCTCGCCTGGACGGTCTTCTCCGCGCTGATGACAGTGGCATCGGCGAAGACCAACGCGGTGCTGTTCGCGACCTTCGTCGCGGTGACGCTCACGTTCATCGCCCTCACCATCGGAGCCTTCTCGGGAGTGGTCGGTATCACCCGATTGGGCGGATGGCTCGGACTCATCGCCGCCGTGCTCGCCTGGTACGGATCCTTCGCCGTCGTGACCAACGCCACCTGGAAGCGCGTGGTGCTGCCCGTCTGGCCGACCGCCTGATCAATCACACGATGACGGCCAGGGGTCGGATGTCGTCGGATCGGCCTAACGTGTCTCCTGGAGAGGGAATTCCACCCCTCGAGAGGAGACACTCATGACCTCACTTTCGGATCGTCCCCAGACCGCGCTCGTGGTGATCGACGTGCAGAACGGCGTCGTCGCGGAGGCCTATCAGCGCGACGCGGTCGTCGCCAACATCAACACCCTCGTCGGCCGGGCCCGCGACGAGGGTGTTGCCATCGTGTGGGTGCAGCATTCCGACGACGGCCTGGAGCGGGGGAGCGAGGAGTGGCAGTATGTGCCGCAACTTCTTCGCCTCGACTCCGAGCCGCTCGTGCACAAGCACTTCGGAGACTCCTTCGAGGCGACCGACTTCGAGCAGGTGCTCGCGAGCCTCGGAGTGGGACGCCTGGTCGTGGCGGGCGCGGAGACGGATGCGTGCATCCGCTCCACGATCCACGGCGCGTTCGCGCGTGGCTACGACGTCACCCTCGTCGGCGATGCGCACACCACCAACGACCAGAGCGAGTGGGGCGCGCCGCCGCCGCCGCAGGTGATCGCCCACACGAACCTCTACTGGCAGTTCCAGGGAGCTCCGGGCCGTACTGCCGCCGTCGCGAGCACCGAAGAGGTGTCCTTCACCGTTTGATCGAGACCGCTTAGCCAGAGGGGCTCACTCTGATTCGATGAGCTCTCCCGCCTCCGCTCCGGTGGCGGCGCGGGCCAGCAGCACGATCATCGGCCCGCACGGCCTAATCCACTCGCTGCGGGGGTCGTTCGACTCGGATGCCGCACGGCCGATGCTGGCACCGAAGTCGCGCTCGGACTGCCAGACCTCCGCTTCGCGCCGGTGAATTGCGGTCGGTCACTGATCACGCGGGTGTCAGGATTCACGGGGCGTGATGGTGATGATGCTCCGATAGGCCGCTGACTCTGGTGCGTCGATCGTCCGGTCCGGCGTGACCGGCGGTGCCCCGTGCGGGACGACCTCGAGCGCTCGGTACCCGTAGCCGTCCTGGGCAAACGATTCGTATTCGAACTCGACGACGGCGCCGGGTGCCAACGCCCGGAAGCCCGACATCCGCAGGCTGGAGAAGTGCGTCCAGCATCCGCCCGCGGTGTCGGCCGAGGCGATAACGCCCCAACCCTGCTCGGGAAACCAGCTCAGCACGGTGCCGGTCGAGGTCATGCATCCAGTATCGCAAACGGCCGTATCCATGTGGCTTGCGCCGGCATAAGCGAGCCCGTCTGCGTTCCCGGATCAGGAGTTGTGGCTCGGATGCGGCGTGTCACGGGTCTTGTCCGCGGCGTGTCGTCCGCGACTCCTGATCCGCGAACAGGGGAACTCGCACCGGGGAAGTTGAGCCGGGGGGACCGCACCGGGGAGCTTGAGCAGGGAGGACCGCACCGGGCGAGAAGGCGCCAGGGAGAGGACCCCCGCCGCTAAGTGCAACTAAATGATTGCGCTCACGCCAATTTTGTGCAACTCTAGGGTTGCATCAACCGACAGAAAGGAACAGGATCATGACTATGACCGAAAACGAACGCTCCGTCGTCGACAGCGACGAGTTCACCGTCCGACGCACGATCAGCATCGCGGCCCCCATCGAAAAGGTCTGGGCTGCCGTGACCCAGGCCGACCTCATCTCGCGCTGGTTCGGCGATCGCACGATCCTCGACCGGGTCGAGGTCGGGGCACAGGGAACCTTCGCGTGGGACGGCTACGGCGACTTCCCGGTTCGAATCGAAGAGTTGGATCCGCCCCACACGATCGCCTATCGCTGGGGCAACGACAACACCGCGGCGACTTCGCTCGACCCGGACAACTCGACCGTCTTCCGCTTCACTCTCGAGGCGATCGCTGGCGGAACGCAGCTCACCGTCGTCGAGTCCGGCTTCGACAAGCTCGTCGATCCGGCCGCAAGCATGGAGAGCAACCGCGGCGGCTGGGACAGCGAACTCGACGAGCTCGTCGCCTACCTCGAAGGCGGATCGTGACCTCGATCACTCTTGTACCGGTGTTCGCCGCGCTGGGAGATGAGACGCGCTGGAGCATCCTCGTGGCTCTCGGCGAGGGGGATGCGTCGGCGTCAGCTCTCGCCGAGAAGCTTCCGGTCAGCCGCCAGGCGATCGCCAAGCATCTCGCTCTGCTGCAGAAGGTGGGTCTCGTCGAGTCCGTGCGCGTTGGCCGAGAGCTGCGTTTCCGCGTGCTCGGCGCGAACCTGAGCGACACCGCTCGACGCCTGGAGCGCATCGGTGCCGACTGGGATCGCCGGCTCGCGGCCATCAAGGTCATCGCGGAGGGGCTGTAGGCACGCGGATTGCGCCCCGAGACGACCGTCTGCATGATGGGACGATGGTGAACGATCTTCATCCCGAGCTGCGCGCCTGGCTCCTGGACACCGACGTCGCACTGCGGTGGCAGGTCGAGCGCGACCTGCTCGAGTTGCCACCGGGGGAGTGGGAGTCGACGAGGGCGCGGGTGACCACCGAAGGCTTCGGCGCCGAGCTGCTCGCGCGGCAGGATCCAGACGGCCAATGGGCCGGAGGAGCGTTCTTCCCCAGGGACTTCGATTTCGCCGGGCCGGAAGCGGCGGACGGGTCGGGCCAGCCCTGGACGGCGACGACCTGGTCACTCAACGCGCTCCGCGAGTGGGGAGTGGATGCCTCGGCCCTCGACGGCACCGCAGCGAAGCTCGCCGTCAACAGTCACTGGGAATACAACGACGGGCCGTACTGGGACGGCGAGGTGGACTGCTGCATCAACGCCTGGACTCTCGCCAACGGCGCCTGGCTCGGGGCGGATGTCTCGGCGCTCGTGGAGTGGTTCCCGCAGCATCGTCTGGAGGACGGCGGCTGGAACTGCGAGTGGGTCGAGGGATCCACCCGCTCGTCCTTCGACTCGACGCTCAACAGCCTGAAGGGCATCCTGGCGTGGGAGATGACGACCGGCGGGACCGACGCGATGCGGGCGGCGCGTCATGGGGGAGAGGGGTATCTGCTCAATCGCCGGCTGCTCTATTCCCTCTCCACGGGCGAGATCCTCGGCCCGCGGGTGACGCGGCTCGCGTATCCGTTCCGCTCGTTCTACACCGCCCTGAACGCGGCGGACTACTTCCGGACGGCGTCCTTGGTCGATCGCACTCCACCCGATCCGCGTCTGTCCGATGCCGTCGAATCGATCCGACGCGCCCGCCAGCCCGACGGTTCCTGGCTCCAAGAGCGAAGGTACCCGGGGAGGGTCTGGTTCGACGTCGACGTCGACGTCGGCGCTCCCTCACCGTGGCTCACGTTCTACGCCGCGAGAGTGCTGGCCTGGTGGGATGCCCGGTGACGGCTGTCAGCGGATCAGCCGCCGTTGCACGATAGGGGAGATCAGCGCATGCGCTGCCGCGTCGACCAGCAGCACCGCGACCAGCAGCCACGACGGCCATCCCGCTCCGAACAGCAGGAGAACGGCTGCGGCCAGCAGCCCGACAACGCCGAGTAGCGCGAGCGTCACCGGCTGGATTCCGTATCGCCAGGCGATCTCGACGTGGGCAACGTGGTACAGCCCGATACCGACTGCCAGCGCCGCAACGGTGCCATAGGGCAGATGCGACTCGTCCGCGTGTTCGATCGCGGCTCCCAGTCCCGCAGCCAGGCCGCTCAGGCCGAGCACGATGAAGAAGTGGGCCACGACGATCACGTCGCGAAGCACCACCCCGACCCGTGCCTCAGGATCCGCTCGGCCAGTGGCGTGCCCGACTGGTAGTAGCGCCACCAGATCGCGCAGATCAGTATGAACGTGACGGCGGAGACCACCCAGGCGAGTGCCGACTGGTGCATGTTCACCGCGAAGATCAGTTCGACGACCGACTCCCCGAGCACGATCATGATGAACAGCCCGACGCGCTCGACTAGGTGGGATGCGGTGAAACGAACGCGCACGACTCCCGGTGCGGTGAAAGCCAGCTCCGCCACGAGGAGTCCCAGCCAGACCCACGGGCGCCCGAGCTCCGGCACGAGGATGGAGGCGAGCCAGAGCAGGGCGAAGCCTGGGCCGTAAATCACCGCCTGGAGCGGGCCGCGCTCGGTGCCGCGGTTGACCTTCGTCCACAGCGGCCACAGCGCGATGCGGGCAACCGAATAACCGATTACGAACAGCAGGGCACCACTTCCCGTTGCCTCCGGGATCGAGATGGCGACCAGCGCCACACCGGCCATCGACACCAGCACCGGGATGCGGCGGTCCAGCGAACGGTCACCGCTGAGATTCACGAAAGTGGTGACATTCAGCCACGCCAACCACACCAGCGCGAAGAGCAGGACCACTTTGGCGAAGTCGCCGGGACCGGGCTGGCCGCGCAGCACATCCGTCAGCTGTTTGATGATGACGACGAACATGAGGTCGAAGAAGAGCTCGAGCCAGTCGACACGCCACACAGGCGTGGCCTCGGTGTCGGTCATGCCACGGAGGTACCGCTGCGAGCCCGGCTGGCTCACGGTGTGCCGTCCGCAATTTTATATCGCTTGACAGTGATATCAGTCTGTGATGATATAAGCGCATGCATGTGCTGGATATTCTCGGGGACCCGGTTCGACGGCGCCTTGTCGAACTGCTCGGAGACGGCGAGCGTTCGTCGGGGGAGTTGACCACCCGAATCCGCGACGAGTTCTCGATTGGACAGCCGGCGGTCTCCAATCAGCTGCGGGTTCTCCGGGAGAGTGGCTTCGCGCGCAGCACAGCCAGCGGCGCGCGGAGGATCTACAGTCTCGAGCGGGAGCGTCTCGACGAACTCGAGGACTGGCTGCGGGACCGCCGAAGATTCTGGGCCGATCAGCTGACCGCTCTGGACGAATCGTTCGCACCAGTCCAGGGGGACCGCGAATGAGAGACATCGACACCGGGGCGGGCCGCGAGCTGAGGATGCGACACACCATCGCCGCGCCCAGAGAGCAGGTCTGGGTGGCGTGGACCACCACTGCAGGTCTCGCGCGTTGGTGGTGGAACCACTGGCCGGACGTGGAGATCGAGGCCGACGTGAGGGTGGGTGGGTCATATCGGTTCGTCGCCCCTGCCGCGGGGATCGTCGTCAGCGGAATCTATCTCGCGGTCGATGCGCCATCACGTCTCGTCATCACCTGGGTCTGGAGTGATCCCGACGGGGTGCAGGGGGAGGAGGCGGTGGAGGTGCGATTCAGCGACTCCGACGCCTCGACCGCGGTCTCGATCGTCCATCGGGGGCCCTGGGACGATGACACCGCCGCAACCGCCTATCGAGAGGGCTGGACGTTCGTTCTCCTCGCCCTCGAACGCGAGCTGCTTTCCGCCGTGCGGGAGCTTAAAGCGAAGACGGACACACGGGGCCCGACAGGTAGTCAAATCATCTGCTGGTGAGGACCGTTGCCGTTGTCACACCGAAGGGCGCAGCCTCAGCTGATCCGGTGGGACAAGTGGACCGTGTCGTCGTCGCCGTCGGTCTTCCCGATGGATTTGCGGATGGCGGCGGTCACGCGCAGCTTGTGTGTTCCGTCGTCCAGTGCCATGAAGGCGCCGCGGAAAGGCTCGCCATCGATAGTTCCTTCGACTTTGACGAGGTAGCGGGTGCGCAGAATCGTTGCCGACGGCTCCGCACCAGCGGGATACTCGATCAGCTCACCCGACCCAGGCCGCCCAACTGTCACCTGCGTCTCGATTCAGCGCCTTCAGATAGACGCTGATTTTGCCGTAGAAGATATAGACCGCTTCCCGATAGATCTCGTGCTGAATGAATGGAGAGGCGATGAAGCCGCCCCCGCGGTCGATTCGGTCGATGTGCAGCTCGTCGTCCGTGAACCGATCCATCACGGTCTTCAAAGCATCGTCCTGCCCATCGAACCAGGATCGAAGGGTCGAGATTGTCACCGAGTCCGGAGTAGGAAGCTCTCGGTGTGCCCAGTCGAGTTCGAAGGTCCGGAAGGAATGGGTGTAGACACCCTGAAGGGTGCCCATCTCAATCAGCAGATCGGCCAGGCGGGGGTTCGCGCCGGGAAGCTTGTAGTCCAGGTCGTTGTCGGAGAAGACAGTCAGAACATGATCGCGCATGCTGTGGTGGCCACGAATTTCCTCGTCGTACAGATTATTCACGCTGGTCTCTTCCTTCGTACGGCTGTGGAGCCGGAGGGCCCGATGCCGTCGATTCTCCTAGCCACAGTCGGGAAAGGGTACGCGTTTCAGCTCCCGCTCCGACTGGACAAGAGTTTCAATCCGAATACTTCTGCTGGCGAAGCCAGTGATCCGTTTTCACTCTGTTGGTCGAACCGGATGTTGACACAATGGCAGCATGAGGGAGTCGCGGACAATCTCCACGAGCGCAGGGTGGGTGGAAATCGCGCTGTTGCCGGGTCCTCGCCCGCCGGTGCTGTTCTTCCCCGGCGGTCACTGCTCGGCTATCTGCGATTGTGGATGGGAGCCCTATACCGCGATCGGCCATGGCCTCATCTCGTTCTCGCGTCCGGGCTATGGCGGCACGAGGGTCGGTCTACTCAGCCCGGAGGCGTTCGTGTCGCAGGTCGGTGAAGTGTGCGAGCAACTCGACATCTCCACAATCGCCGCCGCAGTCGGAGTGTCGTTCGGAGGCATGCAAGCTGTGCACGTTGCCGCAGAGAAGGCTCTCGGAGTGCCCCGCCTGATTCTGCACAGCTGCGCTCCGTCTGCGCTGCCTTATCCAGATACCCGTGCGGAGGCGATCGGAGGCGGGGTACTGTTCTCGCCAGCGCTGCACGGGCTCGTGTGGAAACTCGTGCGGCGACTGGTTCGCACAGACGCGGGACTGAGACGCGTGATTGCCCGGCTCTCGAAACTTCCCGTAGACGATTGGTGGAAGGATTTCGACGCGACGGACAGGTCGGAGTTGCGAGCACTGTTCCGCAGCATGAATTCGGATTCTGGGTTCACCAATGATCTCCGTCGCGGGCTCGCCAGAGACGCCGCAGCACGGCGCGAGGTGATGTCTCGAGTCGAGTGTCCGACCTTGGTGACAGGCTCACCGCACGACCGGGGAGTTTCTTTCGCACACGCGCAGGATTTTGCGGCGAATATGCCCAACGCCGTTCTGGTCGAGCTCGATTCACCGAGCCACATCTTCTGGGTCGGTCCAGGCAGAGACCGACTGGAATCAGTGATCAGGTCGTTCATGGACCAGTGATCTCACAACGCGTTGGCCAGGTGGAGACCGTCATCCCTGTTCGCACGAAGAGGTGCCCGGGGGAGCGGTACC
This sequence comes from Lacisediminihabitans sp. FW035, assembly GCF_054880895.1. Classification (NCBI taxonomy): domain Bacteria; kingdom Bacillati; phylum Actinomycetota; class Actinomycetes; order Micrococcales; family Microbacteriaceae; genus Lacisediminihabitans; species Lacisediminihabitans sp. FW035. Next base: position 2,165,067 of record NZ_CM142187.1, on the reverse strand, counting down.
CGGCCTCTGGCACCTGCCGGCGTCAGTTCACGCCCCCCGCGGGCAGAATGAAAAGCCCCGCGATCGTCCGGTCGTCGCGGAAAGAGACACGGGCAGTGAAGTCACCAGCTTCGAAAGCGAGCGGCGTGTTGGTGACAGTGATGTCGGCGGCACGGGTTGCTTCAGGTTCTCCCCGCCGGTGATAGGTTCCGGCGAGTCCGATGATGTGGGCCCACGCTGCTGCGAGGGCCTCGTCGGTTAGTCGGTCACGCATCTGGGCGTCGAACTGTGCGACGACGGCATCCCAGTCCCCGAGGGAGAGAGCGTCGACGACGGCTCCTGCCAGGGTGGCCGCCTCCGGCAACGGTGTGGTGTTCATGGTTTCTCCTGTTCGTGGATCGACTGCTTTGCCGTATCTCTGAAAGGCCGCCTGGCGTGTGACGCCGAGGAGATCTCCGATCTCCTGCCACGTGGAGCCCGCCGCCCGCGCGCTTTCGACAGTTGCGGCCAGCAGTGCGGCAGCCAAGGCCTGCACGTGGATCGCCGCGCCCACCGACTCCAGCGGCGTGCGTTCGGAGCTGGTGACAGGCGACGCGAGGATGCCGCCGACCTCGCGGTGGAGCCGACGGGCTACCTCAGCAACAGAATCCATCTGTAAAGCATACCTTGACATTCACGGTAATGTGTAAAACACTGTTGACATCTATTCGAAAGGTATTGGTGCCACGTGGCGATGTTCACGGTTCACGGAGACGAGTTGATCCTGGAGCTCACCGGCGCCGAGAAGATTGAGGCGATTCACGAAGACATTCGGGTGCCTCTGTCCTCGGTGCGGGAGGTCGAGATCCTCGAGGATGCGCTCGATGCGTTCCACGGTATCCGAACAGGAACAGGGATACCTGGCGTACTCGTCGTGGGAACCATTCGCTGGAAGAGCGCCAGGGCTTTCGTGGTGGTTCATCATGGCCATCCACGCGGTGTCCGGGTGCGTCTGGAGAAAAGCGACTATGACCAACTGATTGTCGGATGCGACGACCCAGAGGGCGTCGCGGCTACCATACCGGTCACGCCGTGACGACCCGGATCGGCTGCTTCTCGTTATGACCCTCGGCGCCACCAACCGTGACTTCCACTGGTGAAGACCGTAAGCCGTTTTCACTCCGATTTCGAGATCAGGGCTGTCTCCGATGCCTTACCCACGGCGGAGGCACCAGAGGTCGGCGCTGCCAGTCGTCGCGCGGCCTCGACCACGAACACACGGCGACGCGCTCGCTCATAGTCGTCGTCTGATGCGGCTCCGGTGATCATTTCTGCGAGTTGCGGCACGGTCTGCCACCAGGCGGCGAGGGCGATGAGGGCAAATACGAGGTGGGCCGGGTTGAGCGCGGGATCAAGGAGTCCGTCTCTCTGGGCGGCAGCGAAACGATCCACCTTCTCGCGATAGTGCCTTGCGCGTCCGATGGAGTCGGCGGGCGGACCGTCTTGCAGGCCTTCCCACTGCAGCAGGCGACCGAGCTCAGGGTGCGCGGCGTGATAGTCGAAAGTCGCGCCAGCGAATTCGCCGATGTCGTCCAACCCTGCGCCCGTCAGACGCACCGAGGAGGCAAGGCGCTCAAGCTCGGTGGCGAGCACCAGGTCCCACAGTGCGCGCTTGTCGCCGAAGTAGCTGTATAGCCGCTCCTTGTTGACCCCGGCACGTGCCGCGATTGCCCCGATTGTGGTGCCGGCGAATCCTTCGGCTGCGAATTCGACGAGGGCCGCGTCCCGCAATTTGCGCCGTGTGCCCTCCGTATCCCACGCCATACTCCCAATCTACCAACGTTCGAGTTGGATATGAGATCGATCGGGTCTAGCATTCCAACCATATCGTTGGAGTTAGGAGATTTCATGGCAGGCGAAGTGGAGCGGCTTCCCGAGGGTGCGAGTCCATTTGCGACAGGAGGCGTTGCGCTGGTGACCGGTGCAAACAGCGGCATCGGATTCGCCATCGCGAAGCAGTTGCTTGGAGACGGCTTCACTGTGCGGGTCGGCGCGCGCAACCTGGAGAGGGGACACCGGGCCGCTGAGGCACTCGGTGAAGGTGCGCATGCGGTGCAGCTCGATGTGACCGATGCGAGCTCGATCGCCGCAGCAGCGGAGCACATCGACGAACTCGACATCCTCATCAACAACGCCGGCATCAATCCGGGTGGCGAAGACATTGTCGGCACCCCGCTCGAGCAGTTGCGCCGCGCCTACGAGACGAACGTCTTCGGACTCATCGCTGTGACCCAGACGTTCCTTCCCGTCCTGCGCAGATCCGCGCACCCCAGAATCGTCAACATTTCCAGTGGTACGGGATCTCTTGAGTGGAGCGGCGGCCCCAACCCGCAATTCGATTGGGCACGAGTGCGAGGGGGAGGGCTCGCCTACCGAAGCTCGAAGACCGCTGTCAACGCCGTCACTCTCCTCACCGCTCAGGCGCTAGGGGACCATTTCAAAGTCAATGCCCTGGCGCCAGGACTCCGCGCGACCAACCTCATTGCGGGAATGACCGTCGGCGGGGACCCAGGTGAGGCCGCGGTCGGCGCGATCCGCCTCGCGCTCCTGCCCGACGAAGCCCCGACCGGTGGCCTCTGGTCCTGGGACGGCACGCGCGTGCCCTGGTAGCCCGCCCGCCAAGAGCGCGCGGTCGGTTGTGCAGCGAGGCGTCACCGAAACGGGTGGTCTGTGAAGTTGTGGCTTTGGACTGCCACCCCGGCCGGAGCGGCTTCTCAGACGCGTATTGCTTCGTGGAGGCTAACGATGCGACCGGATGTGCTCATTACCCGGGCGGTTGTTGGGGGACGTCGTGTTTCCCTGGTGAGGATGCGGGCCGTTTGCCACTCGAAGGATCGGCGAGCCTTCTTTTCCCGATGACTTTGCTTCTGAGGAACACGCCCGCGGCGGCAGTTCCCGACAGGGTGTTGACATCGATCTCGACGTCGAATTGAAGCACCCTTGGAGCATCTTCTGCTGGTGAAGACCGTCATCCGTTTTCACACTTACGGTGCCCGGCCACCCGTCAGGCGCTTCCCGCCTCAGCGATCGACCCGCGCCTCCAGCAGGCGCCGCTCGGCGTCGTTCGCCGTGAGTTCCAGGGCGCACAGGTCCTCGGCCATCGCTTCGTCCCGGCGCCCGAGGTGCCGGAGCATCCGCGCGCGCACGGCGTGCCAGAGGTGGTATCCCGTGAGTGCGCGTCGCAGCGAATCCACCTCATCCAGTGCCGCCTGCGGTCCGTCGACTTCAGCGAGCGCCACAGCGCGGTTCAGCCGCACGACCGGCGAGCGGTCGTACGCCAGCAGCATGCCGTAGAGCGTGAGCACCTGTAGCCAGTCGGTGTCGCTGCCGTCGCGCGTGTCGGAGTGGCATGCGGCGATCGCCGCGTGCAGCTGCCAGCGGCCCGGGCTTCGGAGCATCGCCGCCTTCTCGAGCACGGCCTGCGCCTCGGCGATCAGTCGGTGATCCCAGCGCGCCCGGTCCTGATCGGCGAGAAGGATGAGCTCTCCATCGACGGCGCGTGCCCTCTCGCGTGCTCGGTGGAACAGCAGCAATGCGAGCAGCCCCTGCGCCTCCGCCTCGCGCGGCAGTTCGTGTGCGACGACGCGCGCGAGCCACAGGGCGTCGTCGGCGAGGTCGCGGTCCGCGGCCGCGTCTCCGCCTGCGACCAGGTGGGCCTCGCTGTACATCACGGAGATGACGGTCAGGACGATATCCAGACGCGCGGCCCGCTCGGATCCCTCGGGGATCCGCAGGGGGATGCCGGCGGCACCGATCTTTCGCTTGGCCCGCACGATCCGCTGCGCGACCGTTGATTCCGGGGCCAGGGTGGCACGCGCGATCTGCGCGGTCGTGAGGCCGCAGATCGCTCGGAGCGTCAGAGCGAGCTGCGCGTCCGGCGAGACAGCGGGGTGACAGCAGCCGAACAGGAGCGGCAGACGCTCGTCGGGCTCGCCGGTGCCGGTGCGTGGTGCGGCTTCGGTCGGCTCGGTGAGCAAAGCCAGCTTCTCGCGGTACCGCTTCTCGCGCCGCAGGCGGTCGAGGGCGTTGTGGCGGGCCGCCTGCGTCAGCCATGCGCCGGGATTGGGAGGCACCCCGCGGGTGCGCCACTGGCGTACGGCCTCCTCGATCGCCTCGGCTACCGACTCCTCTGCAAGGTCGAGGCTCCCAATCCAGCCTGTGAGCGCCGCGACGATCCGCGCGGACTCCTCGCGGATCACCCTCGCGAGGAGTAGATCGGATGCCGCGGCGTGTGCGCGGCCTGACTCCGCTGCCGCGGCATCCGTTTCGTTCACGGCTCGATGTTGCTTTAGTAGACGATGATCGGGCGGATCTCGACCGCAACGCCGGGCAGCTCGAGCAGCGGCCAGGTCTTTACGACGGCAATCGCCGCGTCGAGGTCGGGCACGTCGATCACCTGGAATCCGCCGATGACCTCCTTCGCCTCCGAGAACGGCCCGTCGGCCACCACCGGTGCGTCGCCGCCGTGGCTGACCGTGGTCGCAGTGGTGACCGGCTGCAGCTGGGCGCCAGACTCGGTCATCACCTCGCTGTGCGCGCCGAACCAGTCGTAGGTGCGGCCATAGACCTGCTCGGCGTGCTCAGGCGACACCGCTGCGTCGAGTTCGGGCGTGGTTGTGAACATGATGACGTACTTCACGGTCGTGTCCTTTCGTTATGAGAACCGTTTCATCCCTACAGCGAACGGGCAAGCCCGAATTCGACACGAACCGCGGAATCCGAGTCAGAAGAGCGAGAGCGTGTTGAAGATGGCTGCCCGGGTGAGGATGGCTGAGAGCGATCAGAACGGATTCGTCACCGTCGGGTCCACCAGCGCGCGAACCTCGACACCGCCGCCAGTGGCCGGGCACAGCGTGGCGATCTCGACGGCGTGGTCGAGGTCGCGCGCCTCGATGGTGTAGTACCCGAGCAAGGCTTCATTGCTCGGGACGAACGGACCGTCCGTCACCGTGCCTTCTGTGATTGTGGTCGCCGTCCTCACGGGCGCGAGCGCGCCCCCGCCCGTCAAGGTCCCACCGAGCTCGGAGACCTTCGCGGTGAAGGTGTTGTGGGCCTCGACCACCGCGCCCCACCCCTCGGGCGGCATGGTCTCGTAATAGGCCGGGTCTTCGTAGATGAGGATCGCATACTGGGTCATGGAAGTGCCTCCTGCGCTGGGTCGCGGGCCGGACTGTCCGGCTCCGTCATAGTGACAGCGAACACCTCGCCTCCAAATCGACGGCCAGGCCCAGATTTCTTCAGAATCTTTCCAGCGCCGCCGCCGTCATGCGTGGCGGAGTCGCTGAAGGGTTACCGCCCAGGGAACTCGACCGAGGTAAGCCAGGACCGCCAGATCGGGATGAGGAGATTCGCTACGCAAGCCGGCACTCAGATTCGTTGAGAATTCCGCCCTCACATAGTTGGCAAGACCGTTATCCGTCTTCACTCTGGGCCCCCCGCCACCGGCTGACCGTGAACGCGTGCTACGCTGTGCTACATGGAAATGGTAACGCACCGTGAAATGCGAAATCGCAGCGGCGAGATCCTGCGGCGAGTCGCTGCGGGGGAGTCGGTGCAGGTGAGCAACAACGGGCGTCCCACCGCGATCATCGTCCCGCTGGGGGGCAACGCGTTGGATGGACTTATCGCCCGTGGGGAGGCGCGTCCGGCTCACACGAGCTTGGCAGCGCTGTCGTCGATCAAGCGTGTGGTCTCGCCGATGACCTCCGGTGAGCTGGTCGATGACAGCAGGGGCCCATGGTGAGGACTGCCTACTTGGACACTTCAGCAGCGATGAAGCTGCTTGTTGAGGAGCCTGAGTCTGAAGCACTGCTGCGCGAGCTCACTGGCTCGGACCGCCGGCTCGCAGCATCCTGGCTCCTGCATACAGAACTACATTGCGCCACTGGCAGGAACCCGGCCGTCATTACGATCGAGGCCGTCACCACGGTGTTAGATGCAATAGATTTGGTGGATCTCACGAGGGGCGACCTAATGGCAGCGGGCACGCATGCGCCGCTGCGGTCGAACGACGCGATCCACCTGGCGACAGCACTTCGGCTGGGTGTGGACGAGATGGTCAGCTATGACAATGAGCTGAGCCAGGCTGCAGCCGCGGCCGGCGTGCGCGTGATCGCGCCGGCTTAGCGGAGAGGAAGTCGCAGCCAGTTCTTCGCCCCGGTCGAAGCAAGCGCGCTTGGCGCAACTTCTACTGGTGAAGACCGTTATCCGTTTTCACACCGAAAGTGCCGAATCAAGGTCGATAGCCGGCGATGAAGAGGTCCACGGCTGCTGAGAGCGTGCGGTGATCGACGGGTGGGGACGATTCGCCGGTGAGTAGCTGGGCGTTCACTTGCTCGACTGGGTGGTGAAGCTCATCGTCATCGGAGTAGCAACCGGCCTCTTCCTGTGACACACACGCGCTCCAAGAAAGGAAACGACTGTGACCGCTGAACCGACCCCTCTAGATATCACCTTCACCGCGACCCTCGGCAAAGTGCGCGAGGGAGACTCCTGGACGTGCGTTCAACTTCCTGACTCGGCATTGATCTTCGGCACCCGAGGCCTCGTCAAAGTGACCGGCACCATCGACGGCGAACCATTTCGAGGATCGTTCATGGCACTCGGCGACGGAACCCACAAGCTTCCCGTCACGGCCAAGATCCGAGAGAAGATCGGCAAGACAGACGGCCAGTCGATCGTCGTGAATCTTACCCAGCGACTGAACTGACAGTCGGCGGTCACATCGGGGGGAGCGGGTGTGCCCCATCAGTTCACACTACGACCGAAGACCGCGCGTGGCGCGTTGTCCTGTTGACATAATGTACATTATCAGCAACCGCGGAACAGTCGAAGAGGGGTCAGCAGGCACCGATCGTTCAGCCGACGTACGCCGCGAGATGCACGCCGGTGAGTGTCGAGCGAGCAGCGACGACGTCGGCCGGCGTGCCCTCGAAGACGACGCGGCCGCCGTCGTGACCGGCTCCGGGTCCCAGGTCGATGATCCAATCGGCGTGCGCCATGACCGCCTGGTGATGCTCGACGACGATCACCGACTTGCCGGAATCGACCAGGCGATCGAGGAGGCCGAGCAATTGCTCGACGTCAGCGAGATGGAGGCCGGTGGTCGGCTCGTCGAGGATGTAGACCTCGCCTTTCTCTGCCATGTGGATGGCGAGTTTGAGCCGTTGGCGCTCGCCCCCGGACAACGTGGTGAGCGGCTGGCCCAGGCTGAGATATCCGAGCCCGACGTCGACGAGCCGTCGCAGGATGGCGTGGGCGGCCGGCGTGCTCGCCGCTCCGGAGGCGAAGAACTGTTCGGCGGCGGCGACCGACAGCGCGAGAACCTCGCTGATGTCGAGGCCGCCGAGGTGATAGTCCAGCACGGAGGCGTCGAACCGCTTGCCCTCACACACCTCACAGGTGGTGGTGACGCCCGCCATCATGCCCAGGTCGGTGAAGATGACTCCCGCGCCGTTGCAATTGGGGCAGGCGCCCTCGGAGTTGGCGCTGAACAGGGCCGGTTTCACGCCGTTCGCCTTCGCGAATGCCGCGCGGATCGGGTCGAGCAGCCCGGTGTAGGTGGCCGGATTGCTGCGTCGGGAGCCACGGATCGCGCCCTGGTCGACCGACACCACGCCGGCTCCGGCGGGCAGCGAGCCGTGCACCAGCGAGCTCTTGCCGGAACCGGCCACCCCGGTGATGACGACGAGTACGCCGAGCGGGATGTCGACATCCACGCCCTGCAGGTTGTGGGACGTCGCCCCGCGGATCTGGAGGGCGCCCGTGGGAACACGCACCGTGTCCTTGACTGTGCGCCGGTCGTCGAGATGACGGCCGGTGAGCGTGCCGCTTGCCCGCAGTCCCTCGACGGTGCCTTCGAAGCAGATCGTGCCCCCGGCCGTGCCTGCCCCGGGGCCGATGTCGACGACGTGATCGGCGATCGCGATCATCTCCGGCTTGTGTTCCACCACGAGGACAGTGTTCCCCTTGTCACGCAACTGCAGCAGTAGTGCGTTCATGTGCTCGATGTCGTGGGGATGGAGCCCGATCGAGGGTTCGTCGAAGACGTAGGTGACGTCGGTGAGAGACGACCCGAGGTGCCGGATCATCTTGGTGCGCTGCGCCTCTCCCCCGGACAGCGTGCCCGCCGGCCGGTCGAGCGAGAGATAGCCGAGCCCGATCTCCACGAAGGAGTCGAGGGTCTGAGAAAGCCCGGCCAGCAGCGGCGCCACCGATGGCTCCGTGATGCCGCGCACCCATCCGGCGAGGTCGCTGATCTGCATCGCGCAGGCCTCGGCGATGTTGAGCCCGGCGACCCGCGAGGAGCGGGCGCCCTCGTTGAGTCGGGTTCCGCCACATTCCGGGCAGGTCGCGAAGGTGACGGCCCGGTCGACGAAGGCCCGGATGTGGGGCTGCATCGCCTCGCGGTCCTTGGAGAGGAAGGACTTCTGCACCTTGGGGATGAGCCCCTCGTAGGTCATGTTGATGTCCCCGACCTTGACCTTGGTCGGTTCGTGGTGAAGGAAGTCGTTCAGCTCCTTCTTCGTGTAGTCGCGGATCGCCTTGTCGGGATCGAGGAAACCGGACCCGGTGAAGATGCGCACCCCCCAGCCATCCGCCGTGTACCCGGGGATCGTCATCGCTCCCCCGGCCAGCGACTTGGAGTCGTCGTACAACTGCGTCAGGTCGATATCGCTCACCGAACCCATGCCCTCACAACGTGGGCACATGCCGCCGGTCACCGTGAAGCTCCGCCGCTCTTTGACCGAGCGGCCTCCACGTTCGATGGTGACCGCTCCCGCTCCGCTGACGGACGGCACGTTGAACGCGAAGGCCTGAGGCGAGCCGATGTGCGGCTGCCCGAGCCGACTGAAGACGATCCGGAGCATCGCATTGGCATCGGTGGCGGTGCCCACCGTCGACCGGGAGTTGGCGCCCATGCGCTCCTGGTCCACGATGATCGCCGTGGTCAGGCCCTCCATCAGATCGACCTCCGGCCGGGCGAGCGTCGGCATGAATCCCTGGAGGAATGCGCTGTAGGTCTCATTGATCATGCGCTGCGACTCTGCGGCGATGGTGCCGAACACCAGGGAGCTCTTTCCGGATCCCGACACGCCGGTGAACACCGTGAGCCGGCGCTTCGGGATCTCGACGCTCACGTCCCTGAGGTTGTTCACGCGTGCCCCGTGCACGCGGATCAGATCGTGGCTGTCGGCACCGTGCGCCTCGGCCGACCGGTCATTCGGGCTGGTGGCCAGGGCCATCGTGTCGTCCTCTGTCATCGTGTCGTGGGGCGGCGGATCGCTATCGAGGGTCTGCTCAGCGCACCTCGTTGATGCGGATCAGGTTACCGGCGGGATCGCGGAACGCACAGTCGCGGATGCCGTAGCTCTGTTCGGTCAGCTCCTGCACGACCTCCGCGCCGCTCGCCTGCAGCCGATCGAAGACGCCGTCGAGGTCGTCCGTCGCCAACACGAGGCGCACATAGGTGCCCTTGGCCATCATCTCGGTGATCATGCGCCGCTCCCCCTCGGTGATCCCCGGATCGGCGGCCGGTGGCTCCAACACGATGGAGGTTTCCGGCTGGCCGACCGGACCGACCGTGATCCAGCGCATGCCTCCATAACCGACGTCGTTGCGCACCTCGAAGCCGAGCGCGTCGCGGTAGAACGCGAGTGAGGCATCCGGATCGGTGTGAGGCAGGAACGTCCAGTGGATGGTGATGTTCATGGGCGTCACTCTAGCTTTGCGTCCCAGACCCGCGCTTCTCGATTCCTGATCGGTCGAGTCACCTGTTTGACCACGCACGACGGCATTCCGGCGGCTTCCCGCGCCGCGTCCCTGCGGTAGATGCTCGGAGGGATCCCCACCAACTCGGTGAAACGAGTGCTGAAGGTGCCGAGCGACGAACATCCGACCGCGAAGCAGACCTCGGTGACGCTGAGGTCGCCCCGACGCAGAAGGCCCATCGCACGTTCGATCCGCCGGGTCATCAGATAGCTGTACGGAGATTCGCCGTAGGCGAGCCGGAATTCGCGGCTCAGGTGACCGGGCGACAGGTGCGCGTCCCGGGCGAGCGCCTCGACATCCAGCGGCAGCGCGTATTCGCGGTCCATTCGATCGCGGACGCGACGGAGCCGGCGGAGGGTGTCAAGGCGCTGAGCGCTGGCGATCTCGCCGAGGGAGGGAGGGGTGTCCTGCACCCGTCCAGTTTCCGCGCCGGTACCGGGGAGAGTCAACGACGCGCCCGGATCGGGGTCAATGGCCCGTGGTGGCGGCCCGTCACATCCAGCCGGATCAGGGATACTGGAACCATGTCATCGTTCTTCTCGCTGGTCCTGTACGCCGGTATTGCGATTCTGGCCATCATGGCCGCGCTCGTGGTCGTAGTGGCGGTCATCGGCATCGTCGTCGCCTTCTCGCCGACCCTCATCCCGGGGTTCCTGCAGAGCTGACACTGTCGATCGAGGGCGTGAGAACGCCCGACGGCTACTGCTGAGTCTCGAGCCCCAGGAACCGCTCGATGGCCTCGACCACGAGCCGGTGATCCGCGAGCTGCGCGAGCCCCGACACCGTGACGGTGCCGATGAGGCCGGAGTCGCGGATGTTGACGGGGAACGATCCACCGTGCGCGGCGAAGAGGAAGGTGTCGTTCCACTCGCGGGCCTCGAAGGGAGTGCCGGTGGCGCGATGACGCAGCCCGACGAGGAACGAGCTGTTGCCGAACCTGCGCACCGTGCGCACCTTCCGCTCGATCCACTGGTCGTTGTCGGTCGCGGTGCCGGCAAGCGCCGCATGGAAGAGCTGCTGGTCGCCGCGGCGGATGTCGATGGTGATGGGATGGTTCCGTTCCGTGCCGAGCTCGACAAGGAGGCATCCGAGTTCCCAGGCGTCGGCATTGCTGAACCGGGTGAAGACGAGGCGCTCTTCCTGCGCTTCGATCTCGGCGATCAGGCCGGCGGTGTCTTCGGTCATGGTGAGCCTTTCAGTCGAATGTGAGCGTCGGGGGCGAGCTGGCGGCGGATGAGGTCGATCAGTTCGGGAGGACGGAACGGCTCGGTCGTGGAGGCGAGCTCGTCGAGCGTCCACCAGCGGGTCTCGAGCACGTCGAGGCGCTCCTCGGCCGTCCAATTCTCTCGCGACGGCTCGAAGGTGGAGGTACGCACCACGTAGTACTCGGCGTGACCGGTGTCGTGGTCTCCCCCGGCGTAGTCCGGCACGAAGTCCTGCCCCCACACTGGCTCGCCGAGGTCGGGGATGTCGAGCCCGGTCTCTTCGAAGAGCTCACGACGTGCCCCCTCGGCATGGGTCTCCCCCGGCTCCACTCCCCCACCGGGGGTGATCCACCGGGTCTGCTCGGCAGGCACCGATCCGACGGTGTAGTACAGCAGGAAACGGTCCTGCTCGTCGAAGACCAGGACTCGAGAAGTGAGGCGATGTCGATTCTGCATCTAGACCCGCAGGTTCACCGCGGATGGCAGGTGCCGTGCCCACCAGTCCAGCACGGCCTCGAAGCGCTCGAGACGATGACGCGGGCGTCCGCTCCGACTCAGTTCGTGGTTCTCGCCGGGGAAGATGAGCAACTCCGTCTCGACACCATTGCGTTTCAGCGCCGCGTAGTAGCGCTCCCCCTGTGAAAGCGGGCAGCGAAGGTCGTCCTCCGAGTGGATCACGAGGGTGGGGGTCGTCACCTGGCCGACCAGTGCCTGGGGGCTCTGCTCGCGCATCCGCTGTGGATCGGTGCCGGTGTACTCGTCGCTGAAGAAGGAGCCGATGTCGGAAGTACCGACGAAGCCCTCGGGGTCGAGGTAGCCGCGCTCCACGATCGCCCCGGCGAACCGGTGGTCGTTGGCGATGGTCCAGGCGGTGAGGTAGCCGCCGTAGGAACCACCCATCACCCCCACTCGGTTCCGGTCGAACATCGGATGCCGGGCGAGGGCGCCCTCGAGGAAGTCGATCACGTCGGTGAAATCCACCGTGCCCATCCGGTGACGGATGGCGCGCCCGTGCGCCTCCCCGTAGCCGGCCGAGCCGCGCGGGTTGCACATCACCACCGCGTAGCCCGCCTCGACATAGACCTGCGCCTCGTCGAAGAACGAGACGCCCCACTGGGTGAAGGGGCCACCATGGATCACCAGCAGCACCGGATGCGGTTCTTCCTGGTCGACCGGCGTGAGCACCCACCCGTGCACCTCTTCGCCGTCACGGGTGGGGACCGTCAGCTCCTCGAGCGGGGTGACTCCGGCGCCTCGAAGCGCGGCCGAGAAGTCTGTGAGGGGCTCGAGACCCTGAGCCGTGACGAGGCCGATTTCTCCCATCGTGGCGGGGGCCGTGTAGCCGACGACCGTCGTTCCACCGAGAGAGTCCGTGCTGTGGATTTCGACATCCCCGGTGATGAGGGGCACCGCGGAGCCGTCGAGGCCGATTCGCAGCAGGTGCACCCGTCCGCGGTCGAGTGCGTGCACGAGGGCTCCGTCCCCGGTGACGGTGAGCTCGCCGTCGAGGTCGACGGTGAGGGAATCCGTGAGCAGCCGCGCCGCCTCGCCCGTGGCGTCCTGCACCCAGAGTTGGTCTCCGCGGCCGACGAAATCGACGCCGTCCTCGCCGAGGTCTCCGCCCACGAACCAGAGTTCTCCGCCCGGTCCGTACTCGATATTCGAGATGCCGTAACGACGGTGGTGGCCGGTGACCTGCACCGCCTCGGGCATCCCGTCGGTGGTGAGGTCGAGCTCGAACACGTTGTTGGCCAGGTCGAGATCGCGTTCCGGATGACGCGCGGAGACCACGGCTATCGTGGAGCCGTCGGGCGAGAAGGCGAGGTCCCCGTGGTCGAAGTCGCCCTCCGTCAGTCGCCTCGGCTCCGGCACGGTGACGGATGTCTCCGGCTTCGGGTCCTTCGCCGAGGGAGCCGTCGCGTAGCGGGGCTCGTCATCCACCCCCGGCACCTCGATGATGAACACGTGGCGGCGCCGATCCGTCGTGTAGCCGAACCCGTTGGAGCGGTACTTGAGGGTCGTGATGCGCCGCGGCGGTTCGGCTCCCGGGCCGAGATTCGCGACGGTGCCGTAACGCCCGTCATCGGCGACCGCGGCAGTGAAGGCGATCGACCGGGAGTCCGGTGACCACCGCCAGGTCGCGACTCCGAGTTTCTGGTCGGTGAGTTGAAGGGCCTCGCCGCCGTCGGCGGCCATGATGTGCAACTGGCCGGGCCCGTCACCGGGCGATCGCTCGAAGGCGAGCAGAGAGCCGTCCGGCGAGAATCGGGGGGCGGAATCGCTCACCCCCCGCGAGATCCGCCGGGCACCGGAGCCGTCGAGCATCACGCTCCACAGCTGGCCGACGACGCGGTCCGCGTCGAGATCCGGCCGGGAGACGGCGGTGACGGCACGCGTGCCATCCGGATGGATCGTGGGGCGGGAGACGCTGGACAGCAGGGGAAGATCTGAGGGCTTCATCACCTCCCATGCTATCCACCGCGGCCGCGAGCGGCACCGCAGGAGTCAGGCGGTGCCGAAGTCGCTGACGTCCCCGACGAGCCGGGTGTGATCCTCGGGGATCGGTTCCACCGCGGCGGCGGCGATCTCCGCTGCGAACTCGCTCACGTTGTAGAGGCGGCCCGCGGAATCCTTGCGCGCGCTTATCGCGCCGGGGTTCGCCCGTTCGAGAAGAGTCGCCGTGATGGTGCCCTCGATCATGTCGCCGGAGACGACGACGAAGCCGATGCCCGCGGCATCCAGGATCGGGATCATCTCGAGCAGCGCATCCTCGCCGGCTCGCTTACTGAGCGCAACGGGCAGGTATTCGGGCATTGTCGGAGTCGAGTGAATGAAGTGGGCCTGGTGACTGGTCACGAAGACCACGCGGGACCCCGGCGCGAGCAGAGGAAGCGCGGTGTTCAACAGCGTCACCTGGGCGTCGCGGTTGAGCTGCATGGCGTAGTCCTCCGCCATGCCCGACTCCATGCCGCCGGAGGCGTTCATCACGAGGATGTCGAGGCCGCCCCATTCGCGCTCGATCGTGTCGAACATTCCGGCGACGGAGGCGGGGTCGGTGAGGTCCGCACCGATAGCGATGGCGGATCCGCCGGCCGCGACGATCTTGTCGACGAGTTTTGTGGCGCGGGCTTCCTTGTTGCGGAAGTTGATCACGACACTCGCACCGGCCTCGGCGAGGTAGGTCGCAGTGTCCGCACCGATGCCGCGGGAAGACCCGGTGACGAGGGCGCGGAGCCCATCGAGAGAGCCGATGGCGAGGGGGTTTGTCACGGGGATGCTCCTGGATTCTCCGGGCGGGCGCGGTGCGTCGCCACGGGTCACGAGAATAGCAAGATCAGGCGGATTCCCGGGTGCTGGTGCTAGTTTCGAAGCACACGAGTCGCAAAGGATGCAGCCGGATGATCGCTGATTTTCTCACGATGTACGCCTGGATCTTCTGGGTGGGCCTTCTGCTCCTATTCGTGATCGTCGAGGTGCTCACCGTCGATTTCACGTTCCTGATGCTCGCCGGCGGATGTGTCGGCGGCCTGGCCACGGACTTGGTCGGTGGGCCGTTCTGGGCACAGATCCTGGTGGCAGGAGTGCTCGCCCTCCTCCTCTTGTTCGTCCTGCGCCCCGCGATAAAACGTTCGCTCGGCCGGGGAGCCGACCAGACCCCCACCAACGTCGCAGCCCTGCTCGGCACCGGAGGAACGGTGACGACTCCGTTCGTCGACGGCCAGGGCCACGTGAAGCTCGCGAACGGCGAGACCTGGACGGCCCGCCTCTCCCAGGCCGCCACTGATCGACCGGTCGATACCGGGGAACGTGTCGTCGTAACGGCGATCGAAGGGGCGACCGCGATAGTGGTCCCCGCAGAAGGGACAGCACTGTGACCACCGCGCTATTCGGCCAGATCATCCTGGTGATCGTGATCATCATCGTCGCGATCTTCGTCTTGACCATCCTGTTCCGGGCGGTGAAGATCATCCCCCAGGCCCGTGCCGGCGTCGTCGAGCGCCTCGGTAAGTACCATAAGACGCTCATGCCTGGCCTCAACATCCTGGTGCCGTTCATCGACCGGGTGCGGCCGCTCATCGACATGCGTGAGCAGGTCGTGTCGTTTCCGCCCCAGCCGGTGATCACCGAAGACAACCTCGTGGTCTCCATCGACACCGTCGTCTACTTCCAGGTGACGGATGCCCGCGCCGCGACCTACGAGATCGCCAACTATCTCGGTGCCGTCGAGCAGCTGACCACCACCACCCTGCGTAACGTCGTCGGTAGCCTCAACCTCGAGGAAGCCCTGACCAGCCGCGACAACATCAACGGTCAGCTGCGCATCGTGCTCGACGAGGCCACCGGCAAGTGGGGCGTGCGCGTCGGACGGGTCGAGCTCAAGGCGATCGACCCGCCGCTCTCCATCCAGGACTCGATGGAGAAGCAGATGCGCGCCGAGCGAGACCGTCGCGCGCAGATCCTCACCGCGGAGGGCACCAAGCAAGCCGCGATCCTGCAGGCCGAAGGCTCCCGGCAGGCCGCGATCCTCGAGGCGGAGGGCTGGGCCAAGGCACAGGTGCTGCGAGCCGAGGGTGAAGGGCAGGCCATCACCACTGTCTTCGGAGCCATCCACGCAGGAGACCCCGACAGCAAACTTCTGGCGTACCAGTATCTGCAGATGCTGCCCAAGATCGCCGAGGGAGACTCGAACAAGCTCTGGATCATCCCGTCGGAGCTCACCGAGGCGATCAAGAGCATCACGGCTGGCTTCGGTTCCAACCTCGGCAGCTACACCCCAGGGCATGCCGCAACGACGCCGCCTGCCGCTCCGGCGGCCCCGGCCGTGCCGAGTACAGCACCCACCCCGCCGGCTTCCGCCACTCCGCCCGCTTCCTGAGAAACCCGTTCACGAGCAGATACCGCGAGTTGCACTGTTTTGCGGGTGTCGCAGGTTGCGATGCCACACAAGAGTGCAAGTCGTGGGGCTGGGGCATGCCACCGGTCGGGAGATGAGGGCGCCATGGCTGATCTGAGGGAGACCGGGGCCGGCGAGGGTTTCTTCGCGGGCCCTCTCCCCCGCATCCTCGCGCACCGGGGCCTGGCGACGGATGCCCCGGAGAACACCCTGCTCGCATTTCTCGCCGCACTCGCGATCGGCGTGACCCACCTCGAGACCGACGTGCACGCATCGGCGGACGGCGTCGCGGTGATCAGCCACGATGCCGACCTCGCTCGCACGGCGGGAATCACGGCTCGCGTCGACGAGCTCGACTTCGACGAGCTTCGCACGATCGACCTCGGGCACGGCCAGACCTACGCGAGCCTCGAAGAGGCGCTGCAGGCCTTTCCCGAGGCGCGATTCAACATCGACCTGAAGTCAGACGCCGTCGTCGCGCCGGCCGTTGACGCGATCCTCCGGGCAGAGGCGGTCGGCAGGGTCCTCGTGACCTCCTTCGACAATCGACGCCGCTTGCGTGCGGTCGGCGCGCTGCCGGGGGTGGCGACCTCGGCATCCGCTGTGCCCTTCGCCGCAGCCCTGTTCGCGGTGAAGCTCGGGCTCGTGCCGCTCGCACGTCGCGTGCTCCGTGACGTCCAGGCGGTGCAGGTGCCCGAACGGCTACGGGGGGTGCGCGTGATCTCCCGCCGCTCGGTGCGGCTCCTCAAGCGCGCGGGAGTCGAGGTGCACGTCTGGACGGTGAACGATCCCGACGACATGCGCCGCCTCCTCGACCTCGGCGTCGACGGACTGGTCACCGACCGGGCGGACCTCGCAATCGGGGTCGTGGAAGCAAGCATGCGCAGCAGGGAGTAGCCTGTGAGTTCGCTGGAATCGCCGCGTGACGGAAAGGTTACGTCCAGCTTGTGGGTTTATAACTGGTGATTGCATCGCGAGAGAGGACCACACAATGGCGGATCGCAGTTTGCGCGGAATGAGACTCGGATCCCAGAGTCTCCAGAGTGAAGAAGGCGTCACCTTCTCCCCGCGGAAGAAGAGTACTTACCAGGCCGCCGACGGCTCCACTTTCGAGGTCACCTTCTCGTCCGACGCGGAGATCCCCACGGTGTGGGAGTCCCCCAAGAGCGGCCAGGAGGGTCGACTCCTCGGTGAGGACGGCGTGCAGGTCGAGCCGGAGCCTTCCGACGCGAAGATTCCGCGCACCCACTGGGACATGCTCCTGGAGCGTCGCACACGCGCCGAGCTCGAAGAACTCCTGCAGGAGCGCCTCGACTTCCTTCGTGCCCGCAAGGGACAGCACAAGATCGGCGCTTAGAGCCCGATAACCGAGACCTAGCCGGTCGCCGCTCGCGCGGTGATCGGCTATTTTTCTGGGTCGCGTCACCGTCACTCCCCTCTCCCCGCGGTAAAGCGTGCCCCGCGTCCTGTTCACGGATCAGGAGTGGCGCGGATGCGGCGGCGTGTCGCAGCGGGACACGCCGGAGGTTCGTCGAAGGTCCTGATTCGCGAACGGGCCGGAGGCCGACCCTCGCGGCTCGGCCGATCGAGTGGCGTCCGGGCGTCGTGATTCGCTTCACGGTTGCTCGACCCGCCCTGCCTTGACCCGCGCTGCCTCGACCTGCGCTGCCTTGACCCGCTCTAGTCGGTCGGGGATGCCGAAGGCGTGGCCTGCGGAGTCGGCAGCCCGAAGATCCCCCAGCGGGTCACCCGCAGCAAAGCCTCGACGACGATGCCTAAGTGCATCTTCGACCGGCCGGCAGCCCGCTCGATGAAGACGATCGGATGCTCGACCACGCGCATCCCGGCCCGCTCGAGCCTCCAGGCCAACTCGACCTGGAAACAGTACCCCTGGGACGACACGGCGGTGAGGTCGAGCGAACGCAGTGCCTCTGTTCGATACACCCGGAAACCCGCCGTGATGTCGTGGATGCCCGACCGCAACATCGCGCGGGAGTAGGCATTGCCGGCGCGCGAGATCGCCTGGCGGATCCAGGGCCAGTTGCGCACCGAACCCCCGCGCACCCAGCGAGACCCGATGACGAGGTCCGCTCCCCCGGCCGCGAGGCCGAGCATCGCCGGCAGTTCCGAGGGATCGTGCGACCCGTCGGCGTCGATCTCCACGACGTACCGGTAACCCTGCTCGAGCGCCCGCCCGAATCCGGCGAGATAGGCGCGACCGAGGCCGTCCTTCGCCGGACGATGAAGAACGGCGATTCCGGGATCAGCGGCCGCGAGCCGGTCGGCGAGCGCACCCGTACCATCCGGACTCGAGTCGTCCACGATCAGGACATCGGCCTGGGGCACGCTTTGCCGGATGCGGCCGAGTACAGACTCGAGGCTCTCGATCTCGTTGTAGGTCGGAAGCACGATGAGGGTCTCAGCCACGTGGCCCCCGGCCCCTTCCGCCCCGTCGCGGGGCGAGCAGCAGACCCACGAGCAGGCTCGCGAGCCCGAACCCCGCGAGGATCCACTCGATCTGGCGTCCGGCGAACATCGCGGGGGTGATCGTCGTGCTGAGCGGGATGGTCTCGACCATCGCCCCCCTGGTGAAGGTGGGCAGCTTCGCGATCACGCTGCCGTCGGGGGCGAACATGGCGCTCACCCCCACGGTCGAGTCGTTGACGAGACTGCGACCCGTCTCGATCGCGCGCAACCGAGCGATGGCGACCTGCTGCACACTCTCGTCGGAGTGCCCGAAGTCGGCGTTGTTGGTGGGCGCGAGGATGAACTGCGCTCCCCCGTCGATCATCTGGTGGATGATGCCATCGTCCACGATATCGAAGCAGATGGCGAGCCCCGCCATGGCCCCGTTGATGTCGAAGACATTCGAGCGCGTGCCGAAGGTGTAATCGCGGGGCACCATGTCGAAGAGCTTCGGCGCCAGCGGGTACCAGAACGACCGGTCGGGCAGGTATTCGGCGAACGGCACCGGGTGGATCTTGTCGTACTGGGCGACCGATCCCTTGCCGTTCTCCCAGAGCAGCAGACTGTTGAAGGTCTGGCCCTTCGAGTTCTCGGTGATGGTGCCCGTGACGAGCGGGGCCCCCATCTTCTCGGACACGAAGTCGAGGGTCTGGGCCGCCTGTTCGTTCGTGAGTGGGTCGATGTCGGAGGCGTTCTCCGGCCAGACGATCACGTCCACCTTCTTGCCGAGGATCGGCACGGTGGCCTGCAGGTGGTCGTCGAGGCTGTCACCCGGCTGGATCTGGGCGAACAGTCCCGAGTTCGAGTTTCCTTGCACCGCCGCGACCCGGATACTCCCAGAGGTCAGCACCGGCCAGGCCGGGAACAGCGCGGCGATGAGGAAGGCTGTGGCCGCGAGCATCCCGCGGGTGGTCCAGCGGACGCGGACCGTGCGCACGGCCTGCAACAGCATGGCGCTGAGGAAGGCGATGACGAAGCTGACCCCGGAGATGCCGAGCCAGGCCACCAGCGGGGCGAAGGTGCTGTCGGACTGGGAGAAGGCCAGGCGGCCCCAGGAGAAGCCGCCGTAGGGCCAGACGCTGGTGATCGCCTCACGCAGCAGCCACAGCCCGGCCAGCACGGCGGGGAGGCCGATCAGCTGGGCCCCTGGCCCCGACCACACCCGCGGCACGTGCCGCCAGGCCAGCGCCATCAGCACGCAGCCGAGGGCGAAGAACACGGATTCGAGTCCGGCGAGGGCGAGCCACGGCACCGGCCCGAGATACACGGTGAGCCAGACGATGTGATTGCCGAAGAACGCGAATCCGCCGACGAATCCCACCAGCAGCGCCGACCCCGGCCGGCGGCCGTACAACGACCAGAACATCAGGGCCGTGCCGATGAAGATGAGTGGCCACCAGCCGAGGGCGGGGAACGCCGCGGCGTTCGCGAAGCCGGAGAGTGCCGCGACGAGTATGGCGGCGGTGAGCGGAAGCGGGCGCGAGAGCCAGCCGGGGACGACCCCCGGGCGGGGCGGGAGGCTCGGACGCACCCGACAAGCCTAAATGGAGCCGGCTATGTCGATGGCCACCAGGGCCGGGGCCGAAATCACGCGACCGAGGAGTAGGCGACGATCCCGCGGCGGATGGATTCGAGTGCCTGCCGCGCCGTGCGCCCGACTGCCCCGTCCGCCACCACCGAGAGCTGGTCGAGCAGGTCGATGGTCTGCTTCGTCATGCGCACGAAGTCTCCGGCCGCGAGTTCCGATTCGAGCAGGACAGAGTCGAGGGAGACACCCTGTGCCCAGCGGTTCATGGCGAGCGACAGTCCGGTGGAGAGCGGATTGCTCCCGGGAAGCTTGTGCTCGCGCTCGATGTCGTCGAGCTTGGACCACAGGTCGGTCGTCTTCTCGAACGCGGGGCGGAAGGCGCCCTTCGGCAGGTAACGATCCGAGGTCTGGCCCTCGTCCCGCCGCGGCTCGTAGACCAGCGCAGCCGCCATGGCGGCGAGGCCGGCCGGGTCGAGGTCGTTCCAGACCCCGCGCCTCAGGCACTCGGCCACGAGCAGGTCGCGCTCCCCGTAGATGCGACGAAGCGTGCGCCCGTGAACGGATGCCGTCACCTCACCGTTCTCGGCCCGCAGCAGGTACCCGAGCTCGAGCAGCACGTCGGTGACGCGATCGAAGATCCTCGCGACCGCGCCGGTACGGGTGCGGATCTGGCGACTCAGCTCATCCGTCTGCTTCTTCAGCTTCCACCACCGCTCGGCCCAGCGCGCGTGCACCTCCCGGTCGTTGCAGGTGTGGCAGGGATGCTGCTTCAGCCGCTTGCGCAGGGTCGCGAGCTGGTTCTGGCGCTTGTCGCGCTCGCCACGGCTCTGCAGGTCGGCTCGGATCGATCCCTTGCGTTCGAGGTCGGTGAGCTCGCGACGGATGCCGGAATACTCGCGGAAGTCTCCGAGATGGCACTTCATCGCGTCTTCGTACCCGCGAAGCGACTCTTCCTGAGAGCGCACCTTGCGCGCGAGATCCACGACGGCGCGGTCGGCCTGGAACTGCGCGAACGACGACTCGAGGATGTCGCGGGCGCGTTCCCGGCTGAACTGTTCGATGAGGTTCACCGCCATGTTGTAGGTGGGCGAGAAGCTGGAATTGAGCGGGTACGTTCGGCGGGACGCGAGCGAGGCGACCGCCTGCGGGTCGAGCCCCTCCTGCCACTGGATCACCGAATGGCCCTCGACATCGATGCCTCGCCGCCCTGCGCGCCCGGTGAGCTGGGTGTACTCCCCCGGCGTGATCGGCACGCGGGCTTCGCCGTTGAACTTCTCGAGCTTCTCGAGCACGACTGTGCGGGCGGGCATGTTGATGCCGAGCGCGAGGGTCTCGGTGGCGAAGACCGCTTTCACGAGCTTCTTCTGGAACAACTCCTCGACGACTTCCTTGAAGGCGGGGAGCATACCGGCATGATGGGCGGCGACGCCGCGCTGGAGGCCGTCCAGCCATTCGTAGTAGCCCAGAACGGCGAGGTCTTCGTCGAGGATGGTGCGGCAGCGTTCTTCGACGATGTCGGCGATCTCCTCGCGCTCGAGCTGGGTGGTGAGGCGCACGCCGGCCCGCAGTACCTGCTTCACGGCCTGGTCGCAGCCCACCCGGCTGAAGATGAAGAAGATGGCGGGCAGCAGGTTGCGCTCCCCGAGCATCTTCACGACCGCGGCGCGATCCATCTTGAGATCGTCGGGGCGTCCGCCGCGAGAGTGTCGCCGACCGACATCCTGCATCTGGCGCGAGCTGATGGTGCGTCCGCCGTACCGGGCCATCTGCACGAGCTCGGGGTTCACCCGGTGGGTCGGCGTGCCGGGAGGGTCCCCCGGCCCGGCCTTGGTGGTCGCGAAGAGGTCGATGAGTTTGGTGCGCATGATCACGTGCTGATCGAGCGGCACGGGTCGTTCTTCCGACACGATGACCGCGGTCTCACCCCGCACCGCCTGCAGCCAGTCCCCGAACTCCTCGGCATTAGAGACGGTGGCGCTGAGCGACACCAGTCGCACGGTCTGCGGGAGGTGGATGATGACCTCCTCCCAGACTGCCCCGCGGAACCGGTCGGCGAGGTAGTGAACCTCATCCATCACGACGAAGGAGAGATCCTTCAGCAGGTCGGAGTCGGCGTAGAGCATATTGCGCAGCACCTCCGTGGTCATCACCACGATGCGGGCGCCGGAGTTGATGTTGGTATCGCCGGTGAGCAGACCCACCTGGTCGGCGCCATACTCGGCGACGAATTCCTGGAACTTCTGGTTCGAGAGCGCCTTCATGGGCGCCGTGTAGAACACCTTGGCGCGCGGCTGCTGCATGGCAAGGAAGACGGCGAATTCCGCGACGATGGTCTTGCCGGCGCCGGTCGGGGCTGCGACGAGCACGCTGTCTCCGCGTTCGAGTGCTACACAGGACGCGAGCTGGAACGGATCGAGGTCGAACGACTGGTTGCCTCGGAACATCTCGACCCGTGGGGTTCCCTGCCGGGCACGGGACGCGGCGAAACGTTCGGCCGGGCTCAGGTCGCCAGTGGAGCGATCATCGGCACGCGAGCCGCGGGTCATGCGGCGGCCGCGCCGCCGAGGTCGTCGGCCAGGCTGTCCGCGCGCTTGGCGAGGATGCGGTCACGCCACCACGCGATCGTCGCGGCGATCAGGTAGAGCAGGATCATCGGCCCCGACAGCAGGAACATCGAGGCGACATCGGCCGACGGGGTCGCGAGCGCACAGAAGACGAAGATCGCCAGGATCGCCCAGCGCCAGCTGCGGAAGATGCTGACCCCGGATACGATGCCGAGGAAGTTGAGGAGCACGAGGAACACCGGAAGCACGAAGGCGATCCCGACGGCGAGGATGAGCTTGGTGACGAAGCCGAGATAGTCCTTCGCCTCGGTGATGGCGGCATCCTGGCTGGGCACGAAGGAGTTCAGCACGTCGACGATGTGCGGGAACACCCACCAGCCGGCGGCACAGCCGGCGAAGAAGAGTGGCACTGCGGAGAAGAAGAAGCCGAAGGTGTAGCGCTTCTCCTTCTTGGTGAGCCCGGGCACGATGAACGCGAAGACCTGGTACAGCCAGACGGGACTCGATGCGATGACGCCGACGGTGACCGCGATCTGGATGTGGACGTCGAAAGCCGCGCCGATGGTCGAGTAGTTGAGGGTCGTGTTGCCGTGGGTCTTCGCGATCAGCTCGATGGGCTGACGGATCGCCTTGAGTACCCAGTCGGCGACGACGAACCCGCCGATGGAGAACACGACGATCGCGATGGCCGAGATGAACAGGCGCTTGCGGAGCTCGACAAGGTGCTGGCCGAGGGACATCCGGCCTTCACTGCCCGCGCCCCGCTTCTTGCGGGAAGGCATGGTTTCGGTAACGAGCGCCTGCTACGGCTTGGCGGAGGGGTTCGTCGAATCCGTCTGCGCGCGCACGTCGGCGGAAGTCTCGTTGAGGTGAACGCCATCGGCCGGCGGCGTTGCCGTGCCCTGCGTCTTGGTGTCCTCCGACTTGACCTCGTTCTTGAAGATCTTCATCGACTGTCCGACGCTCTTGGCGAGCCCGGGAAGCTTGGTGGCGCCGAACAACAGCACGACGATGACCAGCAATACCAGGGCGTGCCAGCCGGTGAATCCACTTAACATGGGCGAAATCCTTTGGAGTCGAAATATCCGAGTTGGATGAGTTTACCGCCTATCCGGGCTGCGGGGCTGTCATTCGGCTTGGAACCACCGACGAGAATTCGCGTCAAACCTGGTGAGGGCTCGCCCGCGCGCGAGTCGCGTGTCGTGTCGTGCCTCACGCCGGGCCGTCGCGGCCTCACGAACCCGCCGACGCCGTGCCTGGACATCGGAGAGTTTCTGCAGGATGGCGAGCTCGGCCCGCTGCTCGTCGAACTCCGTCACCGCCGCATCCAACAGCTCGGACTTCTCGGCGAGAGCGCCGAGTTCGTCGAAGACGGACACCGCTTTCCGGAACAGTCGCCACGCCGAGACGACGAGCACGGCCAGCAGGGCGAGCACGAGGCAGGTCCAGATGATGAGCCACGACCACCAGGGCATCACGGTGTTGCCCCCGTCCCCGGGTCGGTCTCATTCTCGTAGCGGGCGGCCCCGGCCGCCGCCCAGTCTGCGACGGCGCGTCGTGCCTCGATCGGTTCGACGACGGTGACCATGCCGGGGAGCCCCCCGACCAGCCGCTTGAGCCCGTGATAGTGCGAGACTCTCAACGCGGTGCGGTTGCGGCCGTCCACCACTGTGGCACCCGTGCCGTCGGTGAGATAGTCGGCAAGGAGCGGTGCGGCCGACGGCGCGACATCGATCGTCACCACCAGGTCGTCCGCCGATCCCTCGAACAGGGTATCGGGCAGGTGCACGTCGGAAGCGTGGGTCGTGATCGGCTCGGAGGTGACGGTGGGGTTGCCGATGCGGTCGATGCGGAAGGTGCGCACCGCCTCGCGAAGGTGGCACCAGCCCCGCAGGTACCAGTCCGCATCCATCGATTCGATGCGAAGCGGATCGACCCGCCGGCGTTCCCTCTCGCCACGGGAGTTGATGTAGTCGAACTCGACCTGCACCCCCGACGCGACGGAATCACGGATGAGGGCGAGGGTCTCGTCGGATTCCGACCCCTCGACCGCGAACTGGCTGGGAAGACCGGATGCCCCGCGGGCGAGCTTGGCCATGAGGGTGGCGATGGCGGTGCGGTCCGCATTCTCGGGAAGGGCCGAGAGGTACTGCAGCCCCGCGATGAGCGCCGCCGCCTCCCTGCCGGAAAACCGTGGGGAATCATCGATGGCGACGAGGTTGGTGAGCACGATCTGGTCGTTCTCTTCGAAGTCGTCCCAGGCGAGGTCGAAGAGGTCGCCGTGCTGGTACTGCCCGGTCTCCCCCGGGATTCCGGAGACCGCGATCAGCTGCACCGCCTCACGCACCTGCTGCGCTTTGACGCCGAAGTGGTGCGCGGCATCCTGCACGCTGATGCGCTCGTGCTCCATGAGGAAGGGTACGAGAGAGAGCAGGAACGCGAGTTTGTCCTGCGCCTGCAACGCGGACTGCCGCTCAGCCATTCTGGGTTCCCCCCTCTGCCATGTCGGAGTGCTCGGCGACGGTCCGAAGCAGTCGGGTGTGTACCGCTTCCCGCAGCACCGGCGGAGAGAGCACGAGGGCTTCCGGCCCGTAGCCGGCCAGCTCGTCGGCGAAGATGTTGGCGTCAGAGTAGTGCAGGCGGAGTGCCCCGGAGGGCAGGCGGGTGGTGCCGCGTCGTTTCAACAGCCGGGTCGCGGCGTCCGAGCCGGACACGACCTCGACATCCGCGGTGTGCGATTCCCAGACCTCGTCGAGTTCGTCGAGAGCCCGCGCCGTCTGGTCACCACTCGGGGCGGGGAAGGTCGTGCCGGTCGTGGTCACCTGGCTCACGATGCGCCGAAGCAGGAATGTCTTGGTGATGTCGGTGCCCGGTTCGAGAGCGTGAAGATGCCAGCGGCCCTGGTGCTGCACGAGCGCGAGGGGGGCGAGCTCTCGGACCCGGGCCTCGGCCTCGCCGGGCTTCAGGTAGGCGAAGCGCACGATGGCATTGCGTTCGAGGGCCGCACGCAGGGGCTCGAATGCGGCATCCCGCACCCTGATGCGCGGCGCGTAGCCCAGTACCGGCTCGTCCGAGACGAGGCCGAGTCCCTTCAGCTTGATGACCGCGCGGCGTGATTCGCCCGAGAGTGAACCCTCACGCCAGACCATCGCGGCGAGGTTGAGCAGCGTCGTCTCCTCCGCTGAGAAAGTGATGTCGCCCGGCAGCTCGTAGCTTCCCCGGGGGATGCGGTAACGCAGGTTCTGGTTGTTGCCGGCCTGGCCCGGTGAGTCCACGGTCTCCAGCGGGACACCGAGGTCGCGGATGTCGTCTTTGTCACGTTCGAACTGGCGCTCGAGGTTGGCGTTGTCACCCCCTGCGCGGTAGCGCTGGCGGTAGCCCTGCACGGTGGAGAGCACTTCGTTCTTGGTGAGGCCGGTCTCGGTCGCGAGGAGAGCGAGGACAAGACTGAACAGCCGCTCCTCAACGGGGATTCTGGAGACGCTTGCAGCTGGCACGGGCAATCCTGGTCTGGAATGAACTCGGAAGACACTCGGCCTGTGTCCGGATGGGACCGGCGCACCGGTCGGGTGGTAACTTACCCGGCGATGCCGAGGATGTCCACGACGTAGACGGCCGCGTCGTCGGCAGGAGCCTTGCCGGAGCCGTCTGCGACTGCGGCGGCCTTGGGTGGTAGCACCGCGAGAATCTGCGAACCGACCCGCTGGCCGATCAATGCCTTGCTCAGGCCGGTCGAGACGGTGGCCGAGCCGACCTGGAGAACCGATGCCTGGTGATCGGTCCAGGTGGAATCGAAGACGGTCTTGGAATTCCAGCCGATGCCGGTGTACTTGACCACCAGGAACTGATCGCTCTTCACCTTCGCGCCCGAGCCCTGCTTCAGCACGTTGACGGTGGAGCTCTTCGGCGGGGTGCGGTCGGGAACGCTGATGCCCGGGGTGCCGTCGGCGGTGAGGACGACCGCGGGCATGCCATTGACTGGGATCTGGTCGGCACCGTTCGCCTTGGGCAGGTAGGCACCCTTCACATCGACGACATAGACGAATGAGTCGTCCTTGCCGATGTTGTTGGCGGAGTCGGCGGCGCCGTTATGACTGTCCTTCGCCGAGCCGACGATCGCGATGCGGGATCCCACCTGCGCGCACTCGAGGCCCTCGCTGATGGCCGGGAAGCTGGACTTTCCCGCCGTGATGATGCTCCCGCCGGTGGCGGCGTAACTAGTCTTCTGCAGGGGCGCGGCATCCGCACCGTTCAGGATCGTCACATCGAGGATCACCGGCTGGCCGGCCGTGATCGGTGCGCCCTTGCCCGCGATCAGAGTTGAGGCCTCGCTGGTCTTCGTGTAGAGCGGGGTGGGGAAGTCCACCTTCGGAGCCGACCCCAGTTTGCCCGGTGCCGTGACGACGGCCGAGGCGGTTCCCGGCGTGATGGCCGGATCGCACCCGGCGACGCTCGATGCCGTGCCGGAGCACGCCGTCAGGCCGCCGAGAAGGGCGATGGCAGCAATCAGCGCTGTGGACTTACGCACGAATCCTCATTTCGATCGAGCTCGTGGAACGATGACAATTCTAGAGTGAGTCGACGGACGGCTCGTCCGCCCCAGGGCTTCTCGGCGCTGTTTCGACCGGCGCTGTCTCGACCGGCGCTGTTTCCGGCGGTGCTGTTGCAGCTGCCCTGGCGTGACCCGCCGTCGTCTGAGCGGCGCGGGCGGTCTTGCGCAGCCGCTTGTCGGTGACCGAACGCTCGCCGAGCGCACCCGGGGTCCAGGCCTCGACGTCCTCGTCGGTGTAGTCGG
Organism: Lacisediminihabitans sp. FW035; assembly: GCF_054880895.1. NCBI lineage: Bacteria > Bacillati > Actinomycetota > Actinomycetes > Micrococcales > Microbacteriaceae > Lacisediminihabitans > Lacisediminihabitans sp. FW035. The sequence continues at coordinate 2,137,826 of NZ_CM142187.1, read as the reverse complement.
ACTTCGACAGCCGACGCTTGAGCTGCGGCAGGACGGTGTCCGGTGCAAGCCTGCGGGCAGTGAGCAGGAATCCGGTGTGGGCGACCATCCGATGATCGGGACGCACCGCGAGGCCCTCGACGTGCCAGCCGCGCACGATGGTCTCGGAGGAGTCCGGATCGGTGAACAGTCCCGTGCCGCGCACGGCTTCGGCGACCCGGGAGAGCTGGGTGACCGTGGCGATGTAGCAGAGCAGCAGCCCACCGGGCGCGAGTGCGTCGGCAACGACACCCAGGCACTCCCAGGGCGCGAGCATATCGAGTACGACGCGGTCGACGGACCCGTTCTCGACAGCGCCGGGGAGGGACTCGACGAGGTCGCCGACGGCGACGGTCCAGTTCTCCGGTTCGGCGCCGAGGAAGGAGACGACATTGCCGCGAGCCACGTCGGCGAATTCCTCACGACGTTCGAACGAGGTGAGCGTGCCGGTCGGCCCGATCGCACGCAGCAGCCAGAGGCTGAGGGCACCCGATCCGACCCCGGCTTCGACGACTGTCGCCCCCGGGAAGACGTCGCCGAGACTCAAGATCTGAGCGGCATCCTTCGGATAGATGATGGCCGCACCCCGGGGCATCGACATGACGAAATCGCCGAGAAGCGGCCGCAGCGCGAGGTACTCGTCGCCGTTGGTCGCGGTGACGACCGAGGCATCCGGCAGCCCGATCAGCGCGTCGTGGTCGACCATTCCGCGGTGGGTGTGGAAGACCTTGCCGGCCTCGAGGGTGATCGTGTTGAGGCGGCCCTTCGGCCCGGTGAGCTGCACGCGGTCTCCCGCGCGGAATGGGCCGCTTTGGCGGCGAACGGCGGTCATGCGGCGTCCGTTCGGTGGGAATGGAGAAGTTCGGAGATGTCGGTGACGTTCCGCCCGGCGAGGGTGGGCCAGATCGTGTAGCCACGACCGTGTTCGAGGGGTGAGTGGAGCGGCACGCCGATGGCGACGGTGCCGGCTGCGAGGGCCGATGCGAGTCCGGTGGTGGAGTCCTCGATCGCCACACAGTCGATGGCGTCCACCCCGAGCAGCTCCGCACCTCGGAGGTAGGGCTCGGGATGGGGCTTGCTGTGGGTGACGGAGTCGCCGGCGACTATCTGGTCGAATCCGGCGAAAGGCAGGAAGGAGGAGACGTGGTCGGCCATCCGGCGAATCGACATGGTGACCAGGGCGGTCGGGATGCCCGCGTTCCGCAGGTCGGAGAGCAACTCGAGCGCGCCCGGACGCCAGGGGACCCCGCTTTCGATCTGCTCCATCACCCGGTCGGTGAGGCGCTGCACGATCTCGTCCTCTGTGAGGTCGACCCCCCGGTGCTGGAGCACGCTGGCGGTGCGCCAGAGCCCCGAGCCGACGAGGGTGAGCCCGTCTTCCTGAGTCCAGTTGCCGCCGAAGGATTCGACGAGTTCCGCCTCGGCGGTGAGCCAGTACGGCTCGGTGTCGACGAGTGTGCCATCCATGTCCCAGAGGACGGCGGCGGGGAGGAGATCGGTCACGGGACTCAAGTTTAGAGGGACGGGGGTTCTATCCTTGACGAAAGGAAGTCGCGTAGGCCACAGCCGGCCGTCCACCGAAACGCGACACCAGAGGGTAACGAGTGTCAAACGCGGGAATGTTGAATGGGCGACTGCTTGTCGTCGCGTTCGAAGGCTGGAACGACGCCGGGGAGGCCGCGAGCGGAGCAGTCTCGACGCTCAAAGACCTGCTCGACCTGTACCCGATCGCCGAGATCGACGCGGAGCGGTACTTCGACTACCAGTTCAATCGCCCGACCGTCACCCAGGACGACGACGGCATCCGCCTGCTGGTGTGGCCGACCGTGGTCACTTACGGCCCGACCGGAGTGCTCGCCCAGCGGTCGCCGGAGTCTGCCGATGTCACAATCGGGGAGAACGCCTCCAACATCTACCTGCTGCTCGGCACGGAACCCTCCCGCAACTGGAAGAGCTTCACCGCCGAGGTCATGGCGACGATCACCGAGAACAGCATCACCGGCGTCGTCTTCCTCGGTGCGATGCTCGCCGACGTGCCGCACACCCGCCCGATCTCGGTGTTCGTGAGCAGTGAGAACGAGCAGCTGCGCCGTGAGCTCTCGGTGGAGAAGAGCTCCTACGAGGGCCCGGTGGGCATCCTGTCGGTGCTGGGAGAAGCGGCCGAGAAGGCCGGCATCCCGACGGTCTCGATCTGGGCGTCCGTGCCGCACTACGTGCACAACGCGCCATCACCCAAGGCGACCCTCGCGATCATCGACAAGCTCGAAGAACTGATCGACGTGGTGATCCCGCGGGGAGAACTCGTGGACGAATCCGCTGCCTGGGAGAGCGGGATCGACGTGCTCGCGAGCGAGGACGACGAGATGGCGACCTACATCGCCCAGTTGGAGCAGGCCAGGGACACCGTGGACTCCCCCGAAGCGAGCGGCGAGGCCATCGCCCAGGAGTTCGAGAAGTACCTCCGTCGCCGGGATGGCAAGGCGGACGGCCGCGGCACCGCCGGCCCCGGTGGACCCGGCCTTCCGCCGGACGACCGCGGCCCGCGCGAGTAGCTGACCCGCGGTTTCACGCGTTCCTTCCGAGAGCGTGCTCTCTTGGAAGAAGTTGGTACGGCTGCCGTCGCGGCGGGGGTTGCGCGGCCGGTCTTCTCGCGGCGGGGCTGTGACCGCTCGCGGAGGTGGTGAGGTCTCTCGGCGGGAGAAACGCCTCCCGCCGCGAGGGCGTATTCCCACCGCGACAGGTGTGCTCGCGCGATCCCGACGATTTGGAGGCGCCTCGACGACCAGGAAAGCGGATCACCCGGCCGGTCAGGCCGTCAGGGAGTCGGGCCATCAGTCCGTCAGGGCGTCCAACCGGTCAGGGCGCGAGCCGGATGCCGAGCAGCGCGTCGATCGCATCGATCGCCGTCATCGTGGCAGCGGCCCCACCGCAGATGCGGGCATCGATCACCGCGATCGCCCCGGCGGTATCCAGGTCGTCGGCGAGCCGTTCGCGCAGTTCGGCGAGGAAGTCGTCGTCGGCGTCACCGGTCGGTGCTGCCGCCCACGCCCCCCACGATGCCAGCCGTTCGTCGGCGATGCGGAGGTGGGCATCCGTCCACTCCCAGTCGCTGCGATAGCGCTCGGAGAGCAGGGCGAGCCGGATCGCCCGCGGATCTGCCCCACCCTCCACGAGGCGGGAGACCAGCACGAGATTGCCGAGGGACTTGCTCATCTTCTCGCCCTCGTAGGCCACCATTCCCGCGTGCGCATAGATGCCGGCGAGCGGATGGCCGGTGAGGGCTGCGGCATGTCCGGCACTGAACTCGTGATGAGGGAAGATCAGGTCGCGGCCTCCCCCATTGACGGTGAGCGGCGTCGGGAGGTGTTCGAGCGCGATCACCGAGCACTCCACATGCCAGCCTGGTCGACCGCGACCCACCGAAGAATCCCAGGCAGGCTCGCCTTCTCGCTCCGAGCGCCAGAGGAGCGGATCGAGCGGATCGCGCTTGCCGGGGCGTTGGGGGTCTCCCCCGCGTTCCGCACTCAGTTCGAGCATCGTCGGTCGGTCGAGCGTGCTCTCCTGGCCGAGGTGCCAGGCCGGTACGACGAAACCGCTGTCGAAGTAGACGTCGTCGGCGGCGTCAGGGCTCGGCACTGTGTAAGCGGAGCCATTGTGCAGGAGGATCTTCACGGCATCCGCGACATCGGCTATCACCTCGGTGACAGCGACGTACTCATCGGGGGGGATGATTCCGAGCTTCTCCATGTCGCCGCGGAACAGCTCGATCTGGGAGGCCGCGAGGTCTCTCCAGTCGACGCCATCGCGTGTGGCCCGCTCGAGCAGAGGGTCATCGATGTCAGTGGTGTTCTGCACATATCGCACCTCGAAGCCGGCATCGATCCACACCCGGATGAGGGTGTCGAAGGCGAGGTAGGTGGCGGCGTGGCCGAGGTGGGTGGCGTCATACGGCGTGATGCCGCAGACGTAGATGCTCGCCAGCGTTGGCGTGGAAGGGTGCGGGCGAGCCTCGACGAGACCCTGGGTCGAGGCATCGAAGATGCGGGGAACGGCTCCCGTTCCGGGCAGAAGGGGCACGGTCGGGCGGTTCCAGGATTGCACCGTTCAAGCCTAAGCGAGGGACTGCACGGCGGGGACCGGGAGCTAGCCGAACTCCCCGGACGAGGCCCACTCCTGGTCATCAATAAGATCCTGCGGAGAGAACGGGCGCGCGTGGGAGATCGGGAGGGCGGATGGCCCGGTCGGGCGGTCTGCTTCGCCACCGTCGGGACGGTGCGCGACGGTCGGTTCGGCCCGGGTGATGTCGGTCGTGGCCGCCGGAACCGATCCGTGGCTCTCGTCGAAGTGCCCGTGCACGCTCCACCTCCATCGGGGAATGGTCGTCCACGGGTGCGGAGGCCGGGTCACCGGGGTCGAGTCACCGGGACCGCGTTTTCGATGAGCGGCGGCGACGGGTGCCACGGTAGACCTGTCTCCCGCCGATTCATAGACCCGGATCGACTTAGAGGGAGAGAGTCTTGTGCACCACGCCGTCCGCAACGTCGCGCAGCGTGAGGTTATTGCTCCGCGCGAACTGGCGAAGGGTGTTGAAGGCAATGTCCATGTCGACGCCATGGATCTGGGCGATGACGCCTTTCGCCTGCTCGATCACCACCCGGCTGTTCAGGGCGGACTGCAGTTGCTGTTGCGTGAGCTGGCTCTCACGGGCGGCACGCCCCTGCAGGATGCCGATGGTCGCGACATCCGCGAGTCCCTGGGCCACAGAGGCATCGTCAGGCGTGAGCGAACCGGTGTGGTCGAGGAAGAGGTTGAGGGTGCCGAGGATGTCACCGCGAAGGCGCAGCGGCACCGCGTGCACCGCGCGAAACCCCTGCTCGGTCGCCTCGAGATAGAACTCCGGCCAGGTCTCTTTCACCGCCTCGACATCGGGGAGCACGTAGACAGTTCCCGTGGTGAATGACTCGACGCACGGACCGTTGCCCGAGCTCAGTTGCATGAGTTCGACCAGCCGGCTCTTCTCGCTCGTGGATGCGACGAGGGCGAGCTGCCCGGAAGAGTCAGCGAGCATTATGCCCGCGGCCGAGGCGGAGAGCAGGTTCGCGCAGGCCTCGACGAGGGTGTGGAGAAGGTCGACGACGTCGTAGCCCACCACAAGGGTGTCGGCGAGGGTGACGAAGGTGTCCACCAGTCGGCCTTCTCGAGTCTCGGCCATCATGCCCTCACTTTAGCGCTCCGGGAGGGGTGTTACCGGAGTCTTTTTGCGGGCGGAATGAGAGCCGCCGTTCCACGATCTCCGCGGCGATCTCGCGAACCGACAGGCTGCGCGAGAAGGCGTGTGCGCGCAGTAGCAGCAGGGCATCCTCCGCGGTCACATCGAGCTGCGCGATCACCATCCCCGTGGCCTGGTGGACCTCACGGCGGGAGTAGATCGACCCCTCATCGCTCGTGTCCTCCTGGTCGGTGAGCACTCGCCGCAACACCTGCCAGGCTGCGAGCGACGCGAGGCTGGAGGCATCCGCTATCGCCTCGGTGCTCATCGCTCCGGCGGCGGCGGTGTAAAGATCGACGGCTCCGATCTCGAGCGAGGAGACCAGGAGGGGAAACGCGAACATGGCTCCCACCGGCCGACCCTTGATCGCGCGGGCGAATTCGGGCCAGGTCGGCTCGTCTTCATCCTGGATGTGAGAGTGGAGCGCGGGCAGGTGGGATCTCATGGCCTCCCAGCAAGGTCCTTCTCCGAGGTCGAACTGCAACTCGTCGAGGTGTGCTGCGGTCTCGTCACTCGCGCAGATGGTGGAATGCGCTGTGGAGGCGCCGAGGAACGAGATGGATGCCCCGGTGGCCCGCGTGATCGCGAGGAACGGTGTGCAGAGGCTGGTGCCGCGTTCGAAGGAGAAGGCGATCTCCCGGCGGGCGGCATCGAGCGCCGGACGTGACGTCATCTGCGACCCCGCAAGTGCATTCACCCTCGATCGTTGTCGTGCCCTGTACGGATGCGATCGCGACGGAGACCGAGTCGGGGCCGGCTCAGGCCGCCTGCAATACCCCCGTGGCCAGAAGCACCACGAGGGTTCCGCCGAGAAGGAGACGGTAGATGACGAAGGGCAGGAACGATCGCTTCGAAATGTAGTTCATGAAGAAGACGATCACTCCGAGACCTACGACGAAGGCGACCACTGTCGACACGGCGGTCTCCCCCGCCGTGAAGACCTCGGATCCCGGTGACTTGATCGTCTTGTAGAGCTCGAACAGACCGCTGCCGAAGACCGCGGGGATGGCGAGGAGGAAGGAATAGCGCGCGGCGGCGGCACGCTCGTAGCCGAGGAACAGGCCCGCAGTGATGGTGCCGCCGGAACGGGATACCCCGGGGATGAGTGCGAGCGCCTGGGCCCCGCCGTAGATCGCGGCGTGCGGCACCGTGAGGTCGCGAAGGCGACGCTTCTTTGCTCCGACGTAGTCGGCGATGCCGAGCAGGATACCGAACACGATGAAGGAGATCGCGATGACCCAGAGGGAGCGGAGCGTGGTCTCGATGGTCTTCTGGAAGAGCAGGCCGAGCACGACGATCGGCACCGATCCGAGGATGATGAACCACCCGAGCTTCGCATCCGGATCGTTGCGCGGAATCCGCTTGAACAGAGACTGGAACCAGTGCGAGATGATGCGCCACAGGTCTGCTCCGAAGTAGACGACGACGGCGAGTTCGGTGCCCAGCTGGATGATCGCGGTATACGCCGCGCCCGGGTCCTTGCCGTCCAGGAGGAAAAGACCTACGAGGCGGAGGTGAGCGTTCGAGGAGATCGGCAGGAACTCGGTGAGACCCTGGACGATGCCAAGGATGATGGCGTTGAGCAAGCCCACGGACGGGTCCAATCAGTAGTCGAGAAGCAGGTCCCCGAGGACACGCCTGCCAAACACTAACGCGTCGAGCGGCACGCGCTCGTCAACGCCATGGAACATGGCGGGAAAGTCCAGCTCAGGTGGTAGCTTCAGCGGCGCGAATCCGTAGCCCTTGATGCCAAGCAGAGACAGAGCTTTGTTGTCTGTGCCACCGGAGAGCATGTACGGCAGCACCGGAGCGCCGGGGTCATGGGTGCCGAGAGCCGAAGTCATCGCCTCGACGAGCGGTCCGGAGAAGGCTGTTTCGAGGCCGATGTCGCGGTGAAGCACCACGATCTCGATGTCGGGACCGACAAGCTCCGCGAGCTCGGCGAGCACGGCGTCCTCCTCGCCCGGGAGCGTGCGGATGTCGATGAGTGCCTCGGCGGTGTCCGGGATCACGTTGTGCTTGTAGCCGGCGGTGAGGGCGGTGGGATTGGTCGTGGTGCGCAACGAGGCCTGGATGAACCGGCTCGTCGTGCCTGTAGCCAGGGCGATCTCATCCGGGCCCACCTTCTGCGGATCGACACCGAGGATGCGGGCAAGCTCGCCGAGCAGTTCGGTAGTGGTGTCGGTCAGACGCACCGGCCACTCGCGACGACCGACAGTCGCCACGGCCTCGGCGAGTTTGGTGACAGCGTTGTCGCGCATCACATGCGACCCGTGCGAGGCGGTGCCCCGCGCGATGAGCTTCACCCAGACCAGCGCTTTCTCGCCGGTCTGAAGGAGGTAGGCACGAGTGCCGTTCAGCGTCACCGAGTAGCCACCGACCTCGCTGATGGCTTCGGTTGCTCCGGCGAAGAGCTCTGGATGATTCTTGACGAGGTAGCCCGAACCCAGCACTCCCCCGGCCTCTTCGTCGGCGAAGAAGGCGATCACGAGGTCGCGAGACGGCTGCTTGCCGGCCCCGAGGATGTCCTCGAGGGCGGTGAGCATCATCGCGTCCATGTTTTTCATGTCGACCGCGCCCCGGCCCCAGAGCATTCCGTCTTTGATGACGCCGCCGAAGGGATCGACCGACCAGTTATCCGGCTGGGCGGGTACCACGTCCGTGTGGCCGTGCACTACGAGGGCCGGTTTCGAGCTGTCGGATCCCTCGACGCGGGCGACCACGCTCACCCGCCCGGGCTCGGACTCGAACATCTCGGGGCTGAGTCCGAGACCCGTCAGGTAGGCGGAAACGTACTCCGCGGCATCCGTCTCGCCATTGGATCTGCCGCCGCCGTAGTTCGTCGTATCGAAGCGGATCAGATCGCGGGCGATGCGCGCGGTCGCGTCGAGCTCTTCGTCGGGGCCGTGAGTATCCATGCCTCAACGGTATCGTCTCGGGGCTCCGCGCCCGCGTTCGAAAGCGACTCCACGCGCGTGCTAGTGTCATACCTCGGTGCTTCTGAAAAGAAGAACTGAGAGCGCGCGGATGGCGGAAATGGTAGACGCGCCAGCTTGAGGTGCTGGTGCCCGTTAGGGCGTGGGGGTTCAAGTCCCCCTTCGCGCACAGCGAGTGATTCAGGCTTTGGCCGAATTGCGATCAGAGAATGGCCCGAACGATCGGTTTACGATCGTGCGGGCCATTCTTGTTGGTGCTTCTCAAGCGAAATCGATACGTAGCGATCGCGTTATTCTCTTGAACTTCGCTCTAGAAACGGAAAATGGCGCGTCCGCGGGAATGCGGGCGCGCCATATTGTTCGGTCATGCTGTTCGGTCATGCGGTGGCAGATGATGTGTGACGAGCGGGTCAGGCGGCGTCGGGTGGGGCTAGTCGATGGCCCGGTCCGTCCTCCGTCGATGAGAAGTAGATCGACGGATGGTTCTTGTTCTTTGATGTGACGGGCTTCGTCGCGATTTCGTCTCTGAAGAAGTCAATGATTGAACGGAGGTTCTCGCTCATTGTTGCGATGGCAGAGATCAAGTAGGTGAAGGTGTTGCCTCGCACTTGGCGATTGTCGGCGTTGCCGAGGTCTTCGTATTGGCTTCGCTTGATGCTTCGGTTCGCGGATTCGACTGCGTTGCGTAGCCCGTAGATTTTCGTCCACTGTTCGCTCGCCCAAACGAGATGTTGCTCTCGTTTCAAACCTCCCCGATTGGCGTCGGCAAGGGCGTTCTTGTCCATGAAGTCGGAGAGGTGGAGAGTGATAGTCGTTCCCTCAGGTGCTCCGAATTGTGCCCTCCACTTTGCGAAGCCTGGGGCGCTAAGCGGCAGCAGGTATCGACGGTCGCCATTGGCGGCCATGAGTCCCTTCAGTTTTAGACGGTACTTATCGCGTTGCGTGAGCTGCTTTCTGTAGAGCTCGGACTCCATGTCGAACTCGGCGCGCAGCGCCTTCTTCTCCGCGGGCATGGCCCTTTCCCTCGCTTTGCGATAGGCGTCTCGCACAGCGAGGTAGTTCTTGTCAGCGCTACGAAGAGCCGCCGGCAGCGAGTCGATGTACCAAGATCCGCCGACCTGCACGAGGCCTTTTGCCGTGAACGTTTGCACGTCGAGCTCGGTGGTCTTGTAGTCGAAAACGAGTTTCACGCGGCTGTTCATGCGGAGGGGCAGGGCGAACTCGTCGATAAGTCCGTTCGGGTAGGCGCGGTCGATGATCAAGTAGTTGACCTTGTCACCGCGAGTTTGGATCGCTTCGACCAGACGGGCTGCTTCCCGCTTGATCTCGCTTGGGCGGTGGAAGCTGACTGCGACTGTCAGCAGCGGAAATGATTCTGACTCGGCAGCGTTCGACGCCATTCGGGCGACTTCGAGTTCGATGCCCCATTTTCGTTGCCCTTTGGGAGTGGCCTTCACTGTCTTCCCATCCGGGCCTTTCACTTTCGCCGTCACGTCATCGTGCACGTACGCGCCGTGGGCGCCTTCGGGCCGATAGAAGCCTCCGTCGTAGTTGCACGACCACCGATTCGATCTCAGGTTGTCGGCATTCGGATTTCCTCTCTTGCCCCCAAGTGCGATGTAGGTTGCGTCTACCGCGACGTTCCCATCCCATCTGGCTCGGACTTCTGGGGGAAGCATGAGTAGCGTCGCGCCAATGAGTGCGTTGGCGAGTTCGAACATGCGGTCATGTTTCACGCCGCAGTTCTGGGACTTGCGGAAGAGGAGAACGTCTCGGTAGTCGGTGGCGGTGAGAAGGTATTTTCGCGGGCCTGGGTACTGGTCTACTACTTTGATGAGTCGCTGAACGGCGGCCCAGATCCGGTCATAGAGGAATTCATCTTCGTCCGGGCTGTGTGTGATTCCGAGGACGGCCAGTTGGCGGGGGCTGAGCTCGGTAAGGGTCGTTTGAATCTCGGTGAGCAGCGTGGGGCGACCGAGGAGCTTTTGCAAGATCAACAACGCGAAAACGCTGGTCGCTGTGATTTTCGCTTTCGCGCCAGCCGGCGATTTTTGGTCTTCCGCTGCCCAGTCCCGAAGCAGTGCGGGTGCTTTGGAGAGTTTCATGATCCGGTCTACGTCAACAACTGCGGTGCTGATGCGCCCGTAGCCGGTGGCGCGGACGTGGTCGCGCATGGAGCGGCCGAATGCCTCTTGCATCCATTCTTCGGCTCTTGCTTGCTTGCTGGCCAGTGTGGGGCGCGCCATCAGATGCCTCGCAGCTGCGCGATGCGGTCCGCATCGCTGATGTCGGGAACGAACAAGGCGAGTCGGGAGATGGACTCCAGCGATTCGAGCCCGGCGGCTCGCATGAGAGTGGATACGTCGACGCGGTTTGTCAGGTGGTTGACGAGCCACGTGTTGCGTAACCGTCGGACAGTGACCGAAGGTGTCCCTGGCGGGACAGCCAATTTCGAGGTGAAAGCGCTGACGACGTCGTTGACGGTGCGGGTGCGGTCTGTCAGGAAGACCATGCGGTTGCCGTCAAGAGGCGATACAAGCTCTGCAAGCTGGCTGTCGAATGGGCTGGCGACGATGACACTGCGTTTGAAATCGCCGTCGATATGGACATGGACTTCGACGGCGCCATCAGGATGCAGCTCGACCCAGTCACGGCGTAGATGCGCAATTTCGATAGCGCTGAGTCCTGCGCCTGCTCCAAGCGCAATCAGAGTCTGGGCGCCATTGCGGCGGTACTGGGTGGACTGCCCCTCGCTCCACCGACGCAGGATCACCATGTCGTCAGCGGTATAGGGCGGCTCCATCCCCCGACCATTCAGAGGCTTACTGCGAATGGGATTACGGTCGGGGTTGACCACTTCGGCAACACGGATGATCCAGGCACGGTAGTTACGACGTGTACCGTCCGTCTTTCCGTCGATTGCCTCATCGATGTACGCCTGGACAGTCTCGGGTTCGAAAATCTCCCGCGTCGGTTCATGCCCGAGGACGAAGACGCACCAGTAGACGAAGTGCATGACGGGACGCATCAACGTTTCGGCCGAGTACTTGGTGAGTGGTTGCGCGAGCGTCACTGCGTCTTCGACGAACTGACGAATGACCGCCACCTTCGCCTTCGGTAGTTGCGGCGTGTAAGAGCGGACCTTGTCGGCCGGCCCCTCCCCCAGTCCGATACGCAGCTGTTCCATTGCGTCGCGGGCGCGTTCGGGCTGCAGCTCACTCATGTCGAACACGTCCCGGGCGCGATGGAGATCGGGATTGCCGGGATTGCCGAAGCGAAGGATCTCTGCGTTGTCGAGAACGAGAGGGGAAGGCGGAAAGTAGGAAGTTATGGTCACATCGATACTTGTGTGCGGCCACTCGCAGGGCCGCCCAGTCGTATTTCTGACGAATAGGTGTAATTCGGTGCAATGCACCGCATAAGGGCATATCTGGACGAGTCAGCGGCTGTTTGTGGTGAGTTTTGCTTAGACTCGCCGTGTGCCCAGATCTCCAAAACCCGGCGGAGCAGTCATCGAGCCTCGTTCTTTCGCGACAGTCGCCGGCAAGTTCGGCAAGACCACCACACTTCTCGGCGACGGACCGATCGATTCCGCGCAGCGTGCGTCCGCCGAGCTCCAGCACGCGATCTCTAACCACATTCGTGAGTTTCTGATTGATCAGGCCACGACCCTGCGAAGCTTCTGCGGCGCAACCGACATGCCATCGGGGGTGACCTATGAGCGGCTCTACCGCATCACCACCGGTGTGAGCATGCTCACCATGACGGATCTGGCATTTTGGAATGCGCACGTGACAGATATGCCGGAGTTCGTTGCCGAAGCGATGCGACGGCTGCGACGGTCGTAGCTTCACGTCCTCTCCCATCCTCAGCAGAGTAGGAGTTCCAATGCGCGATTCGTTCCCGTTTCGGAAGACAACTTCACGGGCACGGCGCGCCACGACCGACGGCGTTACAAGATTCGGAAGGGTGCGCGACGAAGTGCGGCTTCTCTCTGCGCGGGGAGGGAGCCAAGGCGACGCAGGTGGCGCATCTTGTAGACCCACGCCGCGAGGCGCTTCTCGGCGGCGAAGGCGGAACGATAGCGAGGCATTCTGTCGTTATCAGTGACGAATTGAATGAGTTCGTGGAGTGAGCGGCGCCAAGAGTCGTGGTGTGGAGTCCAAGTCATACCGGGGATTGACGAGGCGAGAAGGTCCGCTTGCCACGGGGGCATAATTCCCCGCTCGAAGCGTCGTCGTTGATAGCGGACCCAAGACCCCAGGACCCGTTCTTGCCGAAAGTCCGAATCGGTGTTGGTGAGGTTCTCTCGCGGCAGCCGCGACTGTTTCGCGAGGAAGGTGATCAGAGTCGTGTAAGTGTCAAGCCAGGCTCGTTCGATCGCCCCGAGGTCTTCCGGATTGGACATGGCGCCGCTTTCCGGGACGACAGCACGGGCCGTCCCGGAATCGCTATGCGCGGCAGCGAGCTATGCGGCGTAACGGAGGAAGCGATCCAATGCGCTGAGCGACTCCACACCGCTCGCAATACGCAGGTCGATCGGGGATACCCCTGCCCGTAACTGATCCACGATCCATGTCGCGCGCAGTCGACGGGAATTGATTGCCACTGACTCGCACGGGTTGTGCGCCACGAATCCCGATACCAAGTTCTTGCCGGCCACACGACGGTGCGGTGAGAAGATCCACTCGTCAGGACCGCGGCCCTTCACGGCGCGTTTGACCAGGGCACGATAACGGCGGTCTACGATTACCGTGCGCGACCGTCCCTGACGAACAGTCACCGAGGACCCATCATCGGCCACATCGCTGACCTTCATCGCGGTTAGCTCGCCAGCGGAGATCCCGGCGCCTGCTCCGAGGCCGACGAGCGCGGCCGCACTCGTGCGCCGTGAGAGTTTCTGCGCTGAGGCCCATGCGCGCACCGTTGCGGATTCGTCCGCCGTGAATGGTTCGCTCGCCGAAGACGGTCCAATGGGTAATTGGCGGATTCGTGCAGCCTTCTCCCCCAGCAAAGCCTCTGACATCCTCAGCAGGATCGACCGCACGTTCGACCGTGATGCCCAGATGTAGTTGGGCAGTCCCTCGATGATGTGACGCTCGATCAACGAAGGTTGAAAGAGCGACACATCGATTGGCAGGGCCTCGTCAGTCGCCCACCGGCACAGGCGCCCTGTGACCGTTCGAAGTGTCGCTTCGTCATAGGGCGAGGTCGGGAGAACTTTCGTCACCGCGTCGCGAACGAATTGTTCGATCAACAGTGCGGATGTCTCCGTGGACGTTGTGGGCGTTGTGTTGGTGGGCATGACCTGATCCGTTCCGAGGAGGGAGTCGAGATTTCAACTCCTCATCGATCAGGTGCGCGGCGAGGTGGCCCCTACCCGTAATTTGATCGACCCCAGTTCGAGGGACAAAGAGGCAGCGTCGGTCGACGCTCGCGGGATCGGTGAGCGAACGTGTGGTTGATTCGCGGCATCGCTGGACATGAACGCGATTTCCGCGGTGCTGCAGGCACTGCCATCAAGTGGGACGGGGATCTCGTTACAGGAGCGGCTCAGCTCTATGGCGGAGGGGTGGGCTCGGGCCTTCCGGAGTTTGGACCATCGTTATCGGTGATGCCTAGGTGCATCACCACGCGAGACTGGGTTGGCTATCAGCGATCCGACGCTGACGGAATCTGCGTCCCGGATTCCGAGGGCGGACCCTCCGCGAGGATCGCGGTGCGCCCGGGAATCGGTCACAAGGATTCGACTAGCGCGGGCCGACGCCCGGAATACCGCGGAGCGGCGATGGAAACGATCTGGGGCATGCGCGAAATGATCAGTCAACTAGCTCTGTAAGGTTCTGGAGGACGGCTGTCAGTCACTAAACGTGGGGCAGTCGTCCCCTGCATTGCCCGCATGTGGTTCAGGGACGATTATCGGAGTATTGCTCGAATAAGGGGGGGGTGTTCGGCCCTTGAATGTTCGCGCTGCGGCGAGATGGCCCCTTCGGGCATAAGAAAGCGAGTAATGGCCGAGTGACTATTCGCTGATTCACGTCCTTCCGGGACTGTGACCAGCCGTCGTCGAAACGATGGTTGTCGAGTGTGAAGTGTGAAAAATTGTCGCGGCTACTAAAGTCCAATTGAGCGCATCGGGACAGGACCTTTCGGCCGCTTTCGCATCGCAGTTGCTGTGTATAGATTGAGGAGTTAGAAATGCCCGAAGAGCGGACGCGCAGCGAAGCGTTAAACCGAGCAATCGATGATTGGCTTCACCGGATCAATAGCGGCCAGCTACGCCTTCCGAGCTTCCAGCGTGGCGTGGCATGGGACCGATCCCGCACCGCGTCTATGCTCACGACCATCATCCAGGACCTTCCGCTTGGCATCACTCTCGTCTTGGACGTGGGCAACGAAGAGAAGTTTCATTCGCGTCCGCTCGAATCCGCGCCTACAACAGACGCGAGTGTCACGGAACACCTGCTAGATGGTCAGCAGAGACTGACAGCGCTGTGGCGCGCTTTGAAAGACAATTCCGACGTGACGTTTTTCGTTCACGTGCCAGAAATAGACGAGGACCCCGGCAACGATGACGAGAGTGTGTCGGTTGTTGGGCAGCCGCGGTGGCATCGGGGTGGGGCAAGATTCCCGCTCTGGGCCGACAAGCCCGAAGAGTGTAGAAGGCGCGGATTGATTCCTGTTCGCCTCCTCGATCCGGACGTGGAAGACATCGATGAGTGGGTCGGTGCTGCCTACCCGACTCCCGTTATCGACGAGACAGCTAGTCCAGAAGTCCAACTAGACGCCATGAGAGCCGATCGCGCCTCTTCGCGTCGACGAGACAACCTAAAGAAGGTTATCGGACCGCTGCGAGAGCGTGTTCGGCACTACAACCTCCCGTATCTTCGCCTCCCGGCCAGCACTAGGAAGGACGTCGCATTGAGGGTCTTCATCAATATGAACACCAACGCGAAGCCCCTGCGTGCATACGACATCGTGGTCGCTGAGTTAGAGAACGCGACAGATGTGCGTCTCCGTGACAAGCTCGAGGGGCTTATCGCCTCACAGCCGGAAACGCGACGCTATTTTGACGACCTCGGCGAAGCTGTACTCCGGGTTTCGGCGCTCTTGCAAGGTCGGCAACCCAACGAAAAGGGTTATTTCGAGCTTGACTATACGAAGTTCGTGGCCGACTGGCCGACTATGGCGGGCGGCTTGCAGCGCTTAAGCGAGCTTCTGGCCGCCGAGGGAATTTTCGATAGCCAGCGTGTCCCTACAGGTCCCGCGCTCCCGGTAGCCGCAGCCCTACTCGCTGGCGCTGATGAGCACGGCGACGGGCGTGCACGGGTGGATCAACTGGTTCGTCGCTACCTGTGGTCGTCGTTTTTCACCTCGCGTTATCAAGGTGCCGCCGCCACTAGAGCCGCGGCAGACTACGCGCCGCTGAGGGCATATCTCGACGGCGTGGGATCTGTAGAAGAGGTCCCGGTATTCAACCGGGACGACTACCCTCTGCCCACCCATCGCGAACTTCTTGCAGCCGGATGGTCGAAAAAGGCCGACCGCCTTGGTCGAGCGGTCCTAGCTGCTTCAACTTACTTTGGGGCTCGCGATTTCGCGGACGACACGAAACTTTCGGCCGTCAATGTCGGCAAACGGGAGTACCACCACCTGTTTCCTGATGCTCTACTTCGAGACGCGGGCATCGAGTCGTTTTTGGCCCTAAATTGCGCGTTGATCACTTGGAAGACCAACCGGACGATTGGGCGCCTTGACCCGATCCAGTACTTAGAGGATCGGGCGCAAAATGCGCTGGACCCTCGCGATGTGCAAGGTCGGCTCGAATCGCATTTGGTTCCCTACGCCGAAATCGCAAACGCGGGACCCTACCCCGCGGACCTTAGTGGACAGGATCTGGCCGCCACGGTTGGACCTGACTTCGCAGGCTTCTTGGAGGCTCGCGCGAGTCTGGTCTCTGCGGTAGTTGGCGAGTTGACAGCTGGCAAGCGCCCACAGCTGGGGGAAGTCTTGGAGCTGGCTAAGCAGGAGAGCCTGAGCTTGCCCACAAACGGTGGGCTTTCATAGCCCGTGCCGATGGGCAGCTCACCGAGACGGTGCGCATACGGTGTCTTCGGGCTGGAGGTGCTCCAACGCCTCCCGAACCCAGTCGCTAGCCTGCAAGCAAGCGTCGATCAGTTTCGTGTCTGAGCGAGCCCGCATGACGACTTTAACTGCTCTTGCGGTGGTCATCGCTGTTGGATCATCCAACGAAGGCAGGCGCAAAGAACCTCGACCTGAGTCGGTGACCAAGTGAAATGACCTGCGGCTCAGTTGGGAGCCTGCCCACCCTTCGTCATCCATGCGAGGTCGTCGTACGCGGATTCCGTCGCGTGGTCGTGGGTGCACACGAAGTGGTTGGCGCGGATGTCGTCGGCGACAGCATCGACCTTCGCCTTGATAGCGGCGACGAGTGCAGGGTTCACGGGATCGTTGGTGCTTTTGCCCTGGTCGTCGAGGTTGAGGATTTGGATACGGTCGGCACTGTCGCCGGTCAGCTGCTCGTAACCCAACGCGTAGATCGAGAGCTGGTCTTTCGTGACCTTCTCGGCTTGGGCTGCGTCTGTCGACTTGAAGTCCACGATCGCGGTCTCGCCAGTCTCGAGGGATTTGATGAGGTCGATGCGGCCGTTCACTGTGACACCGGGGGAGATCTCGACCTCGATCACCTTCTCGGAGTGGATCGTGCGGGTGAGGTCGTCGCCGTGCCGGTCGAAGTACCGGTCGATCGCCTTGATGGCGGACTCCCGCAGAGTCGCACGCAACGCGGGGTACGCAAAGGGGGTGTGTAGGTGCCTGTCCACTAGAGAGTCGATCTCGGCCTTTGTGGGCACGTCCCTCGCGAGGGCGCGCTTGTGCATTTCGGCGAGCACGTCGTGCAGACCCTTCCCGTAGCCGAGGGCTTCGTGGATGGGCGGGTTGAAGCCGTACATGAAGCGCAGCTTGAACTGGTACGGGCACTCGATGAGGTACTTCAATTCGCTGAACGAGATAGCGATGTTGGGCGTCTCGAGCTTTGGCGTCGGCGTGAGCCGGGAGACCGGGGGCAGTCCCTCGTCTGTCGTCGACATCCATGTTGATGCGGTGCAATGCAAGTAGAAGTCGGACGGCTTTTTATACAACTTCGACTCGCCGGGCGCGTACGACACGTACAGGAATTTCTGGGCGCGGGTGACTGCGACGTAGAACAGCCGCGTCTCGTCCGACCTGTTGACCTTATACCGAGCGCCGTTCGGGACAGCGACCTCCGGGACCAGGTGCGGGATCGTCTGCGTGCCGCCCGGGGACTTGATGGGGAACCGGTTCGCGCGCAGGAACGGCACGAACACTGCCGGCCACTGCAGACCCTTGGCTCGGTGCACCGTCGAGATGACGACCGCGTCGGGTGCAACGTAGCCGGCGTCGTCGTCCGCTTCCTCGTAGACTCCGGGTGCTTGGAATGTGAGGAATCCGACGAAGGCTTCGTACTTCGCCTTCGGGCTTGATGCGAAGTGGATCGTCTCGAAGTCGGAGATAACCTGCGAGAACTTGCCGAGCTGGTACATGACAAGCTCGCCGCGGCGTTTCTCGCCGGGGATGGTGTCTTCGCGCAGGTCGAGTGCTTCCAGTACTCGGAGGAACAGGCGTTGGATGTTGTAAACGCCCCAACGTGTGCTCGCGGTGAAGTCGGCGCCCTCGTCGAGTGCGCGCACGGCAGCGGCCCACTTCGTCTGGTCTGGGATCAGCTTCGCATCGACCCACCGTTCCCATAAGTCATCACGCGTGATTTCGCCGAGCATGTATCGGAACAGGCCAACGCACGCTTGGATCTCGGTTGCGTCAAAGAGGTGGGCGAGACCTTTCACAATGAACGGGATCTCACGGCGCTTCAGCTCGTCGACCAAGTCGTCGGCGTCCTTGACGGATCGGAACAGGACAGCGCAGTCCGACCAAGAGAGTCCGCGCGGGTCCGCGCCGGGTCGGTCGACGAATGGGATCCCCTGCAGGTCGACGATGCGCTCGACGATCCATTGGGCTTCTTCGGTCGGAGTTTCGAACTGGAGGGTGAGCATGTCGCCGCGCTCCCAGGTTTGGTGACCGGCGGCGATCATCTTCTTCGGGAGTCGCTCCACGGAGTCCAGCCGCTCCGCAACCGAACGGCCGAGCTCGACGATGCCCTTGGATGAGCGGAAGTTCTCCTCGAGCCGAATAGCGCGAACACGCGCGTAGCGGTGGTCGAAGGTGAGGATGTTCTGCACGTCCGAGCCGCGCCACTGGTAGATGGTTTGGTCGTCGTCTCCGACGACGCAGAGGTTGGCGCCGAAGTGGACGAGGCGGGCGACGAGTCGCTCCTGGATCGGGTTCACGTCCTGGTATTCGTCGACGATGACGAACTTGACGTCGTGCTCAACGTGGTCGCGTAGCGACTGCTCGGCGGTATCGAGGATCGTGGCGGTCTGGGACCTTTCGAGGAAGCCGACGGCTTCGACCATCATCGAGGTGTAGTCGAAGTACCTCTTGTCGGCGAGGAAGCCCTTGTACTTCGCCAGGCTCTCCGTTGTCGCAGTCGGCACGAGTCCGAAGTCGACAGCGTCCTCTTGCAACACCGAAAGTGCACCCTTGAAGACTCGGGTGTCGACGTAACGCCTCAGGTTCGCCTCGACGCCCTGGACGGTCTTCACCGCGGTGTTGAAGCCGGACTTGTTCGTCTCGCGGTCGATGAGGAGCTGCTGCGTGATGTCGGTAAGCACCCCGTATTTGAACGTTTCCGGGATGTAGGTCTGCAGCAGGTCGAGGCAGTAGCCGTGCATCGTGCCGATGTACATCTCTGCCAGCCCGACTATTCCGGGGAGCTTCGCGTTGACGGTACGGTGGACTCGCTCTTTGAGCTCCGCGGCCGCCTTCTCCGTGAAGGTGAACGCGATCACGTTCGCCGGTTTGATGCCGGGCTGCGAAAGGATGTTGGCGATCCGCTGCGCGAGAACCTCCGTTTTCCCGGAGCCGGCGCACGCGATCAACTGCAGCGGCTGGGATAGCTCGTCGATAGCGGCCTGCTGATTCGGCGTGAACCCGAGCGACGTCGTCATGCGTACTTCTCCGCCGCGGATCCCGCGAACAGTTCGGCTGCCGACTGTTTACTGTTGAGCACAGCGTCGCGAACGGATTCCTTCTTCATGTCGAGCACCCGCAGTTCGCCCCCTGCCCCGCTCGCGATCGAGTCGATGCGGTGGAAAACGTCACCGAACTCGATTGCGAAACGCGCGAGGCCCTGCAGCTTCGTGAGCGCGTCCGCGAGGTGCGTGCCATGCGGGTCAACTATCGACGGCACGACGTTTCCGTCGACTTCGCTGAACACGACGAAGTCCGGGTGCATCGCGCGCCAGTTCGCGGTGGCGCTATCGCGGTAGGTGATGCCGAGCGAGTCGGCCGACGACACCGACGGGTTACGGTACCAGCCGACACAGTTCAGTCGTCCCGCCTCCTTGTGGACAACGAGCCTCTCCCAGTCGTTCAGGCCCGAAATCGGGTACCAACCATCGTCGTCCGACATCAGGTGCTTCTCGACAAGCTCGGCGACACGCTCCTGCTCGCCGACGAGCTCCTTGAAGTCCGCCATCCGCGTGCGCGGGCGCTGCAACGGTCGCAGCTGCGGCTCGACGGCCTGCGCTCGTATCTCGTCATACGCTTCCCGCCGTTCGTCGGATAGCGCCTTCACCGCTACTCGATGGTCGGCGAACCACTCGTCAACGATGTCCTTCGCGGCCGCGTCCATCTTGTCCCGCACCGGCCCAACAGTCGCCAGCGCCGCCGCCTGCACGTAAGCGGCGCGCAGCCCGTCGTCGTCCGCGTTCGGGTCATCCTCGCCAGCCAGGTGGCCAACGTATGACTGCGCGATGTCGGCCCCAAACGCGCGCTTCGCATCATCGAATGCGACCCTAATCGCCCTGTCGTCCGCGCGGAGCGCAAAGTCGGTGTAGGTCAGCTTCGTGCCTCCAAACCGGCCCGCGATTGACATGCCGCGCACCGTTCGCACCTCGATCTCGGCCGTGCGCAGCTGCCCGTCGTAGCGCGACGCGAGCCCGTCCAGCGTCGCGTGCATCTGAGTCTCAGCCGACGCGAGTGCGCCGGTTTTCAGCCCATCTGCGGAGAGCGCCTGCGCGAGAGAGACGAGCTGCTTGACCGGCCTGGCGCCACGCTGCGGTACCACCAGGCTAGGGAGAGCATCGAAGCTCTCCCACACGGCGTCAGGGACCATGGGGTTTGCCCCGAGCTCGCGCCCGTCGAGAAGAATCTGGACCGTCGCACCGCCAGGCATCTCCCCGATGAGGCCGGTGAGGAACCTTGCCACATTCCCTGCCGTGGTGCGGTCAAAGTGGGGCAGGATGCAGTCGACCGAGTTGAGTCGTTCGTCGCCCGGAACTCGTCTGGCGAGCGGGGTTCGCACCATGCGGCCTAACAACTGCGTGATGTGCGTGTGATCGCGTGCCGGCCGAAAGGACAGCAGCACCTCGGCGCGTGGACAGTCCCACCCTGTTGAGATAGCATCCTTCGCGATCAGGATCCGGACGTCCTTTGTCTCCTGGACGCGCTGAGGTTCGATCCAGTCGATCTCCCATGAACCGAAGCTCTGCGACGAGTGGTCTCCCAACACGTGCCGGACATGGTTAGACGACAGATCGCCGAGCTCGGCCTGAAGGGTGTCCAGCCACAGGCCAACCTCGTCCGAGTCCTCTGTGTTCGGGATCTGCACAATTAGGAGAGGAACGACCCCTTCTGGCGACTTCTCGCCCGGCAGCTTCGCCTGCTCGGCGAGGTACTTCCCCCACCTTCGTGCTGATTCCTTGAGCTTCTGCGCCGCATGCGTGGCGAGGGCCGTCTCGAGGTTGCCGGACTCGGCAGGAATATCGAGAACGATCTTGTCCTTGATGAGCCCGGACGCCTGCACGCGGGCCGGATCGACGGTGACAGCAGGGAGAGCCTCACGCCCGCGCGAGTCGACCTGCGCCTGAGTCATGGCCTCAGTGAAATGGTCGATGGTTGCCGAGATGCCCCAAACAACCGGCATCGCCAGACCGGTCTCGACGCCGTCAACGAGATCCTTAACGATTGTCGACTTGTCGCGCGTTGCCTTCGAATTGAACCCGCGATGTGCTTCGTCGATGACGAGATAGACGGTGAGACTCTGGTCGTCGATCGTATTCGCGAGGGTCTCCCAAATTGTCCACGCCATGTCATCCGCGGCGATAAACGCTCCCTGACCAGTCGCTTCAACTGCCCTAGCTCGAGCTGCCTTCATCGTGAGCCGCGACGTAGCTGTGAGCTTCTGCGTGTTGAGGAAGTAGACCTTGCCGGCGTCGAGTTGGGGAACCGAGAACGGGTACTCGATCGTTACTAGCCGATCCAGCGTTAGCTTCTCAGAGGCCTGCCAAAGCCGCGTACGGGTCTGATCGTTGAGGTTCGGGTCATCTGAAAACCAAATGACTACAGCACCCGGATCCAGGTCGAAGTCGAGCTCGTCGTTCCCGTAGAAAAGCGCCTCGATGGCTGCGGCCGCCATGACGGTCTTACCGGCGCCTGTGGTTGCTGTGAGAGTAAACGACGTCTCTCGACTGTCGTCGTGGTACTTCTTCCGAGCGCGTTCGAGGTTGTCGAGTACCTGGATCACGGCGTCGCGCTGGTAATCCTTCAGGGTGAACTTCATCGCACGCTCCGCATTGCGTCGATCTCGAAGTTTCTCAGGTACGACTCGTACAGGCGCACAGGCTCAACGTTCGCGGGTAGCTCTCGCACTACTGCTTGGAAGAGCCGGTCCTCGTCGGTCACGATGAACGCGACCTGAACACCAGGGCTTTTGGCAACCGCTTCCAGGAAGATGTCGGTTTGATCCAGATCTGCAAGCACGCAGTATGAGTCGGCGACGTCCCATCCTTCTGAGTGCGACTCGATGCGGCGGCCACGTGACCCGGCCCGGAGCCATAGGAACGGCGCGATCCGCGTGAATTCTCGATTGGACTGCACCCGCATCGGGGCCTCATAGGTCAGAGTAAAGAATTCGACGTTTTCCTCGAGGCCGTTAGCCATCGGGAAGATGTCGGTGAACTTATAGTCGCCCTTGATCGGTTCGCCCGCCGGGGTTTTGCCAGTTACAACCGCCTCGATGCGCGGTTTTGTGATGTAGTCGCAGATCCCAAACTGCTCCCACTCCGGGTCGCCGGGCCGGAGACCTTCATTGGCGAAGCGCGCTTGATCCGCAGCTCCAACCTCGTTATTCGTGACTGAAATAGAGACGCGACGCCCGCCATCTTGCTTGTTCAAACGCATGACCCCGTGCGCGGTCGTACCAGAGCCGGAGAAGAAGTCGACAATCGTCGCATCAGGCTTGTCGGCAACAAAGAAGCGAAGGGCGTCCTCTACCGCGTAGAGGGATTTGGGGAACGGAAATCTTCTGCCGGGCAAAATCCGGGACAACATCGCCGATCCGAACGAACTTGAATCGTGGGAAGGGACATCCCACTGCGTGCCAGGCACGAGCGAGGTTCGATAGTCACTGTCGTCGACGATCACGGAGTTGTCGGGTCGGCGGCCGAGTACCGGAAAGGTGCCGTCGAGCACCTTTGCCTGCTCTCCTGCCGCAAGGTGGTAGATCGCCATACCTCGTTGCGTGAACCCGCCGATTCGGACGAACCCGTTGGAGATCGCGGAGCGGAGAGACGCCGGATTTCGCCCCCACGTCCCGTGGGACCCATCTTGGCGAATGGGCCAGATGGCAACTGTACCCGGCGGAATTGTTACGGAGTCAATCGAATCTGTCGAACCGATTGCCTCCCCGACCGACGAAATCGCGCTCCCGTCTGCGAAAACGAAGACGGGGTAGAACAGGTTCGGCCGAGCCGAACGACGCCCGTTGTCACCGCGGCGAGAAAGCTCCTGCCAGCGAATCTTGTTCTTACGCTTTCCCGAGGTCTGTCCGAACCACGCAGGGTCCAGTTCTAACGGTGATGGAGCAGCTGAGCCGAAGTAGGCGAAGAACAGGTACTCGTTACTCCGGCCGAACTCCCCTTTCCGTGCCGAACTCGCTGGGTTGATGACGGACGAAACCATTTGGATTCTCGCCTCTGGCAGAGTTTGCTCGAGGAGCAGCCCTAGTCGCAGGTATTCCTTCTCATCGATTGTCACGATGAGGACCGCGTCGTCCTTTTTGAGCAGCTCTTTCGCGACGAGAATTCGCCGTTCCATGAAGGCAAGCCATTTGGAGTGCCGGTATAGATCGTCGCTCTCGACGTAGTCGTTGTTGTACTTCCAGTCCTTTGCACCGGTGTTATAGGGCGGATCGATGTAGATGGCGTCGACTGTGCCCCGGTGCGTGAACAGCAGCGCTTGCAACGCGTGGAAGTTCTCTGCATTGATCACGGCATGAAACGGCTTGTCGCCGCCCCGCTCGACCTTCCCAGTCGATACGAGGCCCGGGTAGATCGGGTCGCGAAACTCGGCTACGACGACGAGATCGTCGACATCTGCGGACCGAGAGCTCGGGCTAGTTTCGACGCTGTCCGATTCGTTGGTGAGCCCCGCGAGAGTTGCCAGCCGTCCGACGCCCTGCTGGTCGCGCTCGATCGCCCCGACTCGGTACAACACCCGGTGAGCAGCCGTGGGCAATTCGCCTCTCGGAGGTTGCACCCGAACCTTGTCGCCCGATCGGACCTTACGCCCCGGCAGCTCGACTGCCTCGGGCGTGTGACGCTCGAAGTTCAGTCCGAACGCACGCCGGTCGGCAAGTACATCGACCTCACGCTCGATGTCAGACGCCAACGCTGGCGCTGCTGCCCGCAGCTGCGCCAGCAACTCGTGAATGCGCGCCATGGCTTCCTCCGGGCTAGTTTTTGCGACCCGAATCTAGCGACCTGGGTGAGATTCGCGCACGAGCGGGAAATTGTGTCGGCGCACTTAGGAATTCTAGCCAAGCTCGAGTCTGATCCATTGGACAAACGACCCGCAGCGTTTCCCACCCGAAAACGACGGTTTTCGGGGCGGCGCCGGGATCCCGGCGCCCGGTCGCGACACGCCGTGCGATCTTGCACCGAAACTCTCCACCGAAAGCTTGGTGCGGTGAAACGGCTTGTCGACCGTTATCGGTTACGGCGTCAGCCCCAGAAGATTGGATCGCCGCTATCCGCGACGACAGCCGGCAATGCCTGTACCTGTCGCGACGGTGGTGTTAGGTCGTAGCGGTGGAACCGGAGGTGCCGGTCCCGCCAGTAGAGGGTCCACTCACCCGTCGTGGCGGTGTACCGCAGTCGCGCGATGTGAAATCTTGTCCACTCCCCCGTCGGGTCATCCCATGGCGGCCGCGTTTCCACGATGGTGACCGCCGTCGCCGTGAAGTCGGCTTCCACGCGGAGCTGATCGGCATGCAGTGGCGATGTCTCCTGAGTGCACCACTTCCTGATGCGTCGCAGGTCGATTTCAGGAACTGGCACGAGAGGCTTCCCGAGCGCGGCGGTAAAACGTGGACCGGGTCAGCCCCAGATCCCTGAGGACCTGCGCCGTCGACTCGCCCCCTCGATCAGATGCAGCGCGTTACGGATCTGCCTGTCGGACACTGTCTTGGGCCGGCCGCCGAGATCCTCACCAGCTGTGCGCCGTTTGGCCACCGAGTTGGTGATGCGCTCCCTCTTGATGTCGAGCTCCATCTGCGCCAGAGCCGACGTCACCGTGAACACCATCGCCCCCATCGGGGTCGACGTGTCCACGTCTCCCCCGCCCAGGTTCAACACCCGAAGGCCCGCCGACCGCGACCTCAGCCCATCCGCGAAAGAGAGCATGTTCTGCGTCGAGCGACCAAGGCGGTCGAGCGTCGTTACGACCAGAGTGTCTCCGTCCTGGATCGCGTCGAGAGCACGATCGAACTCAGGCCGCGACGCCCGAGCACCCGATATCCCGTGGTCGACGTAAAGATCGTCCCGGCGCACGCCGGACGCCACAAGGTCGGCCTCCTGCCGGTCAGTGGCCTGCTGCTTGGTCGAGATGCGCGCGTACCCGATCAACTTGCCCGACAGTGCCTCCAGGTGTCCCAAAACCGTTAATGACTACCTCGATTCAATCAGAACCTATTGGTACATAGTTATGGGAATCGAGGTGTGCCGAACAGCCGGGCAAACGGTCTCGCCAACTCAGCCGCCTGTGGGACATCCCATATCCCTAGGGTTGCAAGACACCGAGAGGGTGGGGCATACCAAGAAGATCTATTAAGACTTAGATGTCACCTACCCGTGCAGTAGACCCGAGCCAGAACGAGCTCCGCAGCGACTTCCGTCCAACTAGGTTTGCGAGGGCCGAGCCGTGCAGATTTGCGACCTAGTGTCGGTTGACCGAGAATTGCCGAACTCAGATTTAGCCAGGGGCTCGTCAACGGAATGCTGAGCCGTTCAGAGTCGAGACGTAAATTCAGGGGCCGAGGCACTTGCTCCGTGGGATAACGCAATCGAAAAAGACAGAGGCGCCGATGACGATCTCCTCCGCAGGTCAGCCAGTTGTCTCGCCTCATGTGGTAGCCAAACACCGCATTCTCGTCTGGGCCCAGACGAGCGCCGGACGGCCACTCGCAGCCGCGGCGGACGAGATCGACTATCTGCGGCAGCTCGCGAAGGACTACCCCATCAAACTCCTCGTCGAAGTCGTCGAGAACGGCTATTGGGCGGACCTTCCAGGGCACATCAGTCGCTTCAGGCCGACCGTTCTGCATTACATCGGACACGGGAGACGGGGATCCCTGCTTGTACTCGATCGCGACAGTGCGGGCTTCCCAGGTGAGGTGTCGATCGGCCCAGATGATTTCGCAGACATTCTCCGAGGGGCCACCAATTCGCTTCGTGGAGTATTTCTCAATGGTTGCGAAACGGCGCACTGGGCACCGCATCTCATCCCGCCAGACGGATGGATCGTCGGCATGAACCATAAGATCGACGACCATCTCGCTTCGGAGTTCTCCGGCAACTTTTACTCGGCACTGCTAGATCGGGGCTCATCCGATCTCGCCTTTGAAGCCGTGCTCCGCGGCATACAAGACCACCCTCAATTCACAGAGGGCACAATTGTTCGATGGACTGAGGATCCCCTCCCTAACGACTTTCTTCACAAAGTGTTCAGTCGGCAAGCATTCTTGACGTCGGCGCTAGAAGAGGGATCGCTTCTCGACCTGTGTGACGCACTCAAAGGCGTGCGCCAGGCGCTAAAAACGCGTGGCCTGGCCCTTCGAAACGATCTAGGACTGAGCGGTCAGATCTCGTGCCGCACTCCATTGGGCAAGGACATAGTGACGCCCCTGCTTGCCCGACTAAAAGTTGCTGAAGGGGACCTGCGGCAGCTGCGCCAACAATTTCCTCTCGTGGTGAAATGCAGCGACGGCTGGATGAACGTGGAATCGGAAGAGATTGAAGCCCTTCTCGACCTTGCTGATCGCCTCGACCGCTCACGCAATGAGCTGTTGAGAATCGTGAACCAGAGTTTGCCGACCTACAAACGATTGCCAATGATCACGCTCACATCCACGACTAGCCGCTGGAACGTCAGACCGTAGTCATGTTCAGTCTCTTGCAAATGAGAGGCTGCCCATTTCTCGGGGAGAAATATCCCCACGCGGTGCTGAGGCAAACCTCACCAGTCGCCGCGAAGGAGATGAGGGATACCGCCCCAGCGTGGTCCGTGTCGAAGGATCTTGTGGGCGGGATCAGTCAAGTTCAAGTGACGGTCCATCAGCCAGTCGCTGGGATTGGCGCGCGGGTGGCCCAGCTGGCTCAGGCTTGCTTCGACATGGCGGGCCTTAGATCCGCTCTGGGTTTCGTTCCGCTCTTTCCTTTTGGAGGATTGAACGAGGTCGAACCCCTATCCCGCCGAGTTTCGTGACCGTGCTCTTCGGATGCTTGCTGAAGCATGACCTGATCACGCGTCGGATTTCGCTGCCGCCAACCATGTCGCGGCTCGTCTCGGGGTGAATCCTTACACGCTGCGATTGTGGAAGTAGCGCGCCGATATCGATGCCGGCCAAGGCCCAGCACGACGTCCGAGGCGTAGGGCGAGATCAAACGGTTGAAGAAACAGATCGTCGAGCTGGAGAATGCGAACGAGATTTTGCGCTCAGAGAGCGTGATTTTCGCCACCGAGCTCGGCCGCCCCTCGTCGAGATGATCCGCTCAATCGACAAGATGAAGGATCGTTTCGCCGGTCGTGCTCGTCTGCCGCACCATGTGGGCAGCTGAGGTGGGATTCGTCAGCGTCCGCGTCTATCGGGCTGCGAAAAGCCGTCCCGTAGCGGCCAGAATACTGGCGGATCAGCTCATCGGCGGTGAAATACGCCGCCTGCATGCGGAGAACCACGGCGTCTACGGCGTCGGGAAAATGCACCGACTGCTGGGACGACAAGGTCGGGAGATCGGGAGGGATCAGACTGGGCGGATCATGCGATCCCTCGGGCTGCGCGGAGGCAAGCGCTCGAAACGAGCGTTCACCACCAAGTCGGATCCCGCAGGCCAGCGCCCGACGGATCTCGTGTAACGGCACTTCCGCGCCGACGCACCCCGCCGGCTCTGGGTCGTCGACGTCACCTGTGTTCGCACTTGGCAGGGCTTCGCCTATGTGGCATTCGTCACCGACGTCTTCTCCCACCGTCTTGTCGGCTGGAATGTCGCAGCCACGCTGAAAGCCGACATCCTGCCCCTGCAAGCACTGGACATGTCCGCGTTCGACGCGGGCGGTGATCTGACCGGTCTGACGCATCACTCGGACCACGGGTCGAACTAAATGTCGTTGGTGGACACGGATCGGATCATGGAACTCGGTGCGATCCCCTCAACAGGGACCGTCGGCGATTCTTACGATAACGCGATGGCCGAGGCCCTCAACGCGCCTTACAAATCGGAGCTGAACCGTGCTCGCGGGCCCTGGCGAACCGTCGAGCACGTCGAGCTTGCAAGCCTGGAATACGCGTGGTGGTGGAACGACCAGAGGCTCCACTCCGAACTCGGCTACCGCACCCCCATCGAAGCCGAAACCGAGTAATACGCTGAAACCAAATCAGCCTTGACAGCGACCGCTTCCCAAGAAGACAACTAGGAATAAAACCCAGGGGCGATTCAATTTCTGGTCATGAACGTGCCGTACAGTCAGGGCTCCAAGAATCTTTGCAAGATCTAGTCTGGCGAGAATCCGCTCGATACCAGAGAATGCAGCTGTGTCAAATGGGACCGGAAAGGGAACGTCTGAGCTGAAGCCACAGCGCTACGGTGCGGACAAGCTCGCCGTGCTATGCGCTGAACGGCCAGCATTGTTCGTTTTGGTCAGAGTGTGGGCGAGCGCGTCGGTTCTCTTGGCTGCTTCCTTTGTAGTGGACGGGCTCTTTTTCTTGATTGCACTGGTAGCTTCAAACAAGTTTCTGCTCCTCCTTGCAAGTGGAGACTTGAAGAGTGATGAGGATCGGGCCATGCTCACCGGTGCAGCCGCCGGCCTTCCCTTCGATCTGGCCCGCCTGTGTGCGCTCGTCTTCGCTTCCTCGGTGCTGATTGTTACTGAGCTGTTCGGAACCCGTGGGCTCCCATCAGGCGAGCTTGCGATGAGAGAGAGCATCACTAACGGGCTTCCGTGGCCGGGACGATGGCGGCAATGCGCCAATGTAGCTCGCCGCCTGAGGCCCTTTGCGCTCGTCATCGTCGGGGTTGCGTGCACCTGCTGGATCGTCTTCTACTCCGTTTTTCCGCTCTCGGTTGGCAGCCTCATTGTCAGCCCGTTGCTCCTCCTTCTCACCATTGGTGGGGCATGGTGCGTTTTTCATCTGGCGCGCGTCGGCGGACGCACATTGACAAACATGCTTCCCTCGAACATAGGCGTGACTTCGAACTCGACAACCGACGCGGAAAGAGCCGTCCAGGAGTCAGATTTCGAAGAGGCGGGTCAAAGGCGGCCCGCTTATCCACCGCTCCGTTTGCAGAGCGCAGTTCGAGTCTTCCAAAGTCCTCCGCTTCCGACACGGCGCACGGACCGCATACGCCGGGCGTGGTGGTCAGATTCCCAAACGTCAATCGAATCGTTCGCAACGGAGCTCGTATTTCAAGCGATGATCGAGGCGCGAGATAGAGGGCTACTGGTGGTATCAGATTTGCACTTGCGAAACCCGCATGCCGTCGCTGCGCTCCCGGAATTCAGGCAGCCCGTCGGATTGGGAGCCCTGGTGGCTGGCTACCATCGCGAAGGGCGAACTGAGGGACGGGTAGTCGACGGACGCCTCTCAGACATGCTCAGCACGGTGTACGACGTCGATCCGTATGCACACGTGATCGGAATCGCCCTCGATGATCTACGTTTTGCCGGCATCGCCGTAGAAGACGCGGAAGTCTGGAGACTTTCGAGTGATCGCCTCGCGGAAGTTGTCCTCGTGGATTCCGAAACCGCGGCTACAACGCAGACAATTCCCGAGCTATCACGGGACGATGCAGTCAGACTTCGTCAGAATATTGCGCGCATTCTTCGACATCGACGAATTACCGACGCCCAGTCAGGGACTCTCCTTTTGATGCTCGACGGGGTTTTCAGAATGGCAGTGGAGACGCGACGGCGACGTCGATACGATCTCCCCCAGCCTGAAGTGAATGCTCAGGGAGCGTCGAGCGGGCTCGATTTTGGTGGCTAAGTCAAATGGCACCTGTGAAGACTGTCGCGATCAGACGCTCGCGCGAAATCGACTGAAGTCAGGCCGCTCCCACCCGAGGGGTCCATCTGGCCGAGTCCTTCGGCCAATCCAAACTCGGGCGCAATTGAAGAGCCGACTCGACCGTTGTCATCCTGCTTAAAGTTCGAACACCGCGTCGGGGTCGTCCATTGCTCGTCGCAACTCGGAGAGGTTGCCTAAATCGGCCAGTGGGGATGTGCGGGCGACCTCCACGATTCCACCTACCACTGTCTGCATCGCCGCAACATCTCCAGAGGCCAGTGCGGTGTCGAGACTATCGAAAAGCCGCTTATGGATGTCGCGGCGTTCACCAAAGATTCGATCGAAGTAGTCGCGAAGCGTTCGCTCGGAAGCTCGGATCCGTTCGACTTCAATGTCTCGATGTGCCTGGGCCTGCTCACGCTTCGTGCTCTCGGTCTCGTGAATCTCGATCGACGCACGCGCCGCCGCCACAATCTGGTTCAAGGCATTTAGAGCATTCAGC
Source organism: Lacisediminihabitans sp. FW035 (assembly GCF_054880895.1). Lineage (NCBI taxonomy): Bacteria > Bacillati > Actinomycetota > Actinomycetes > Micrococcales > Microbacteriaceae > Lacisediminihabitans > Lacisediminihabitans sp. FW035. The sequence goes on along the minus strand of NZ_CM142187.1, from coordinate 2,107,383 downwards.
GCATCCGTTGGCGTGGCGTTGCCCACCATCGTGCGAATCCACTCCGCTGGCTTCGCTGAGAGGTTTTTAGAATCAGTCAATGGAGTCCTCCGTCATTGTGCTGCGGTACTTGAAAATAAGGTGCGTTGTCTGTTCGTCCAAGTGCCCTTCCTCGTCAGCAACGGGCGCAGTGGCGACATCGCGCACGGACTTGACCAAGATGAATGCCGCCTGGAGCCGCTCAGCGTGTACCGTCACATCGAACGGCTCAGATTCGAGGAAATTTAGCGCACTAGCCGCCTGCGCCACCAGTTTGTCGAGGATGCTGTCTAACTCTCGGGCGCGTTCGTCCACACCACGAAGGAGTTGGTCACGGCCATCAAGGGTTGCTATCGCGATCGCGATTTCGCCCTCGTGCTTCGCGGCTTCGGTCCTCGCCTTGGTGCCTCGATTTTTCACAGTAAGTCCCACGATGAGTACTCCGGGCCCTATGGTGGCGACGTTCAACATGGTGGCGCCTAACGCAACGCCGCCGCCTCCCGCTGCGAGTGCTCCTCCGCCGAGAAAGGCAAGCGTTGCACTCTCCGCCGCGGCCCCGCTCAGGGCCGCGATAGCTGTACCGGTTCCGGCGGCGGCGAGCTTGACAACCCCGCCTCGCACCATCTGAGGGACAACGGCTCCGGCGATTGTTGCACCGACGACGCCCCGGGCCCAGCCTGCGACGTCGGGAGCTAGCTTTACCGAACCAGCGATGCGTGCGTGCGTCCCATCCACTCCATCGAAAATTAGGTGCTCATTCGCACGGACCTGCTTCTCATTGCGCAGCAAGAAGTCGCGCATTCTGAAAATGACTTCGTCGCGGGCTCTCTCCTGCGTGCTGCCGAGCCCCTGCAAGATCCGATTGGACTCCTCGACCTTCTCAAGGTGTTCCTTGTGCCGGGTCTCATAGCGAGAGGCGTTGAGCTTGATGCTTTGCCGGGCACGCTTGATCTGTACTCCACCGAAGCTGCCGAATACGGCGCCGCTTCCGCCGGTGGCGACTGTACCAATAACGATGATCAGGGGCACAAGAGGCAGAACCATGATCCCCTCCCCCGTGTAGCAATAACCGACCCTTTGATGAGACTGTATCGGTTGTGGACCTCAATATTGACGGCCGCCAGAGTCAAGATTGTGTTTGCCTGAACTGATGAGGCCTGGAAATCGATCATCATCACCCTGTTGATACCGGACAGGTGCCGGACTGCAGGCCCTAGCCGTCTAGATCGAAGGCTTTCGCGACCGAGTCGATAGTGAACTGGCTCCTCAACCTGCAGGCGGAATTCTGATTGGCGAACATTCCAGTGATCCAGAGGCCTTCGCTGCGCGGAACTGTATGGTCCCATTCGATCGCGACAACGTACTCACGTATGTCCTCAGTGTTTTGGTCTGTGGACGTTCGGAGGTAGTTTCCTTCCAGAGGAAGGTCGGTGAAGTTCATTGGCTCGCCCTGGACAGTGAGAATCGCGTCGGTCGCCGGGGCTGCCGCGCTCGTTACTTTGCCCACTCCGACATATCCTCGCGGGCTGCCCGGAATGAACACGAACACGCGTGCCCCGATAGGCAGGCTTCGCAGGGTGCGGGAGTACCAGTCCCCGCCGCCGGCGGAGACGAAGCCGAACTTTCGAGCGTCGTTCCAAGCACGTCCGTCCGGTTCTTCACCAAAAGAGACGTACCAGTCGACGCCGTTCCATTCTGTGGTGGCAGCCCGGGTCGGTTTCGCTTTTGTTGCGGCGCCAGTCGATCCAGTGTCGTCGATGAGCCAGGTACGGGCGAGATATGAGCGGTCTCCGTCGATGAAGTACCGAAAGAAAACAGCGTTGATTGGTACGGCATAGGTGGCATTGAGATAGGTGACGATGCGCTCGGTGCTGGTGTCTAAGCCAGAGGCGATGATCGTGAGCACGTGAGAAGCATTGATTTGGTCGGGTGGCGCGACTCCAAACCTCTCACCGAATTGAATGTCGAAAACTAGCGCTGGATTGTTTGCCTGCCAAATTGCGCGTATTTCTGCATTCGAGAGATCTTGAACCCATGATGCGTAGTCAAGTAGCTGGGCAACTACTTCTCGCGGAGTCCGATCACGCTTCAACTCCAGAATGTGAACTACCCCATCGACATCCACGCCGAGCAGATCAATGAACTTCCCAAAGGCTGTGGGCACCTGGCGCCCGATGATGAGGAGGTCGTTGCCGAGAAGTGAATCATCTTGTTCGATCAGGGATTCAAGTTGAGACTCCAGCGGTAGAAGCGAAGGCTGCAGCTTCATCGGGCTTCCATCGACGCGCCAAATACCGACTTCGAGCCCCATCTGCCTACCTTCCGGTCTGGTCGAAGCGTATCGGTTGGAATCGAATCCCTATGCACGCCCGGGGCTGAGACGACGACTTTCGCGCTCAGCGGTCAGACTGCTCCGGCGTTGCCCGAGACTTGAATAATGGCACCGAACACACCTCGATACCTTTCCCCCGAAGAAGTATGCGAAATGATCCCCGGACTCACGAAGGCCAGTCTCGCCCAACGACGATATCGAGGGTTGGCGCCCCTTTTCCTGAAGCCCACACCGAAGCTAGTCCTTTATCGTGAGATCGATGTGCGCGCCTGGATTGAAGGCTCCGAGCAAACCCAAACTGGTCGGAATTCGTAAGCCCCGCGAATCACTGCCCGGAAGTTATTTCATCGCGCACGCGCAAGTGTCTCAATCTGCTGCCAAGGAATCACGCGACGGATGGCTGCGCATTGCGATGCAGGACGGCCCCTACCGTTGGCTGCCAGCGCGGCTCGCTTAATGGTTTCGAGATCCACTCCGAGCGCTTCGGCTATCCAGAGAAGGCCCGGGGCGCATTGAAAGTGGGTGTATGCGTGTTTCGCACCGAGACCCCGGGTGATTCGTTCGTATGCGCCCGGCCCGTCGATTTCGTCGAGCCATGCTGTGACGTGCTCGCGCTGGCTTGTCCACCAGTGCTTGCCAGGCAAATGGTCACGTTCGTACTCATCAGAGATCGAAAAATGGGCGGGCGCGGATCGAAGGATTCTCGCAAACGCCGCGCCGCTTAGATCTGCTTTGCCCCGTGTTTCCAAACCCCGGCCTCTCTCGTGATGAATAACACTCGCACGAGGAGAGCGTCGGTATTGCAGCGACAAGCCGAGCGCGCTGCCCATTTCGACAGCCAAGGTGGTGCGTGCCTGCGCGAATGACCTGCAAGCACTCTCACCCCATGAGCAGTTGCTGGTGCTCGGGGCCGCCCCGGATCGGAGGCTTCATGTCAGAGAGCGATCCTAGAATCAGATCTGCAGCGGCCGGCTGCTCTTATGGAGGGAGCCGGTTGGGCACGAACAAGCGCTACGCAGCATCAATCGACCGACGTCAGCAGGAACGCCACGTCGAAGCCGGAATGCTCGGGACACAGCCCTCCACTCTCACCGGTGATGAGTTGGAGTTGGATCGGCTGCCGCTCACTCGCACGCCGAAGCCGCAAACCGTAAAAGTGTGGGTTCACTACGGGGAGACAGCCGTGCGCGTTGAGGCAGAGCTAGTGGCCTGGACACCGCGCGCTTGCGCTGTGCGCTGGAAAACAGTCCACGGCGAATCGCACCGTGCCTGGGTGTGGGCGTCGGCCGTGGAGCACCTGAGCTGAGCATCCAGACGTTCTCGCTTTCCCCGTCTTGGGGCGACGCGATCATGAGAACTGTAGTGTTCGACGCATGCCAGTTGGGGACTGCGAGAGAGCATTTGCTTCGGCCGCTGCGGCGGACGGAATCGTTCTCTCGCGCGCGAGCGTGCCGTGACTGAACCAACGTGGGCACTTGGGGCTTCCGCCCGAGCTGTCTGACGTGCGCGACGTGCTTGGCGACGTCTTTCGATCATTGGACGGACGACTCGATCAGCAGGCCGGCAAGCGCCTTACGAGTCTGCCCGGCGACTTTTATCACGCGCCCACCGGAACGTTCATTGAAGTGGACGAGTCCCAACACTTCACCACCTTTCGACTGCTCACCCTCGACCAGTACCCCGCCGATACCAGCCTGGGCTTTGACCTTGGTACCTATCGGGAATTGTGCAAGGAATTGGCACCCCATTCGGACAATTTCCGGAGATCCAAGGCCGCCGTAGGTTTCGGCGAGGGTGGCCGGCAACGGCAACGTGCCTATCACGATGCGCTGCGGGATCTGGTTGTCCCGGCCATGGGGCACCCGCCAGTGGTCCGTGTTGCAGCACCTGATCGAGACGGAGCAGCCGCATACGCTCGCGTCCATGACCAACTGGTCCCGCTAATCCCATAGCCGGACTACGACATCAGTGATTGGGCTGACTCTCGCGACGAATCAGAGGGCCCATCTGAGGTAGCTCAGCGTTTTGGTGGAGTGCCCCAAGTCCAGAATTCGAGCCGTTCGAGAGACGATATCCGGGTCGGCACAAGCGTTCTCCGTCGATATGCGAGTCTCTGCTTCGCCGCGAACGCGGCGAGACGCCGCTCTCCTGGATCATCGCTTCGAATCGCTGGAGCGCGGCGATAATCGGTGACAAACATTTGAAGGACCAGGACGTTCTTATCCCAGCGCTCATCAAGGGGACGCTGCTGAAAGCCGGGAACGCATTCCAGGCGCCGCAGTTGGTATTCGCAAAGCGCCTCGTCGTTTGCTGTCGCGCGTTGGGTGCGGACCCACACCGCGAGTCGTCGCTCCTCTTCGCTGATCGCGTTTCTCTCCAACCGGTTGTTCTCGCGCGGCCATCTGCCTTCCCTGGCAAGGAACACCTCAAGGTCGGCCAGTGCGCGTAGCCACTGAACGGTTCGAGCGGGCGTGAGAGGAGGAACCTTGACGCCGGCGACGAGAGCAGCTTCCGTCAGGTAGAACGTCACGGAGCGGCGCTGATCGATAGACATGCTGTTCGGGGGTCGGCGGGTGAGTGCCGCGAAGTCCTCGCGTAGCTGATCGAGAGGGGTGAGGTGGGGCACGGGTTTCCTGTCCGACCCGCGCTGATGCGCGGTGTCAGAGCTCCTGTGCGCGGCACCCCGGCCCGAGCGGGTGTCCATCGAAAAATGCATTCCTGCACGAGGCCAACAGGGGGCCGCTCCTCAGTACCGTCGTCTCACTGGGTCGCTGACTCGGTTGCCCACACGATCGCCAACCACTCCGGGCGCGCATCGTCAGCGGATTCGGAACAGCCGAAACGAGAAGGGAGACGCCCGTGGAAGACAGAACTGCCGGGCCGCCGAAAGTGTTGGTCGGGATCGAGGAGGATCCCGATGGGCAGGCCGGTGGTTCCGCTTCACGAGCTGGCAGCGACACATCTGCACAAACCACGGTCCGTGAGCTGATGGGTTCGGAGGGCGGACTGTGGTGTGTAGTGACGGAAGGGAGCTGTCACTACTTCGACCTGGATCGCGGGACAGTGGTGCGGGTCCCCGGTCCTGGGGCACCCCCGCTACTAGGCGACCGAGTGCGTCTCCTCCGAGGAATCGAAAGTTGCCGGGTGGACAGCAGTGGATGCTGGACCTTGGAGGCAGACCCGTGGGATGAGGTGAACGACTACTTCCTTCACACCTCGTCCGTCATCCAGGAAATACGACAGATTAGCTCTGCTGGGCAGGAGCGCGAGCGAATTTGCGCGATCGACCCTGCCGCGCCGGTCGTGAATCGCCCGACCGCAACAACTTACGGGGAGCCCTCGGTGGAAGATCGGCTACCGCGTCGCCAGTCCGCGCCTGACGTAGGGGAATTTTGATGTGCGAACCGTCATGCGCTACTCCCCCTACGACATTCCGGACCTCGGCAACGAGAATGTCTTGGGTGTCTTCGCTCCGGGTGACGAAGGTTTTTTGGGCCTGGAGCGAACCCTTGATCTGTTCCGCTCAGAAGGCGTCTCGTTGGTGATTCAGCTCGGGGAAGCTCTCCTGCCACGCGGGACTGCCCGAAGCTCAGATGTCGATTACCTCCGCCGGCGTTTGGGCGAGCGTCAGCAAGCGCTGCTCGTGTGCAGTGATGACCTCGGGCGCGCTGAAAACCTTCGGCGATCCGGTGTGCGGGGCACCGACCCACGGATGGTCCGCCACAACATCACCCATCTGGACCCCGGATTCCGCACTCAACTGGTGAACGGAGTTTCTTTCCTAGTCATCCCTAACGATCCGAGCGCCGACAGGTTAGTCGCCGAGGAGTCGTTCAACGCGCCGAAGGCGCACCAAGAGACTGACAGCCGTGGCGGGATTGCCCTGGCGGCCCTTGGTAACCACCTAGACCCCAAAGAAGGCACTCGCCAGCTTCCCCCCAGTTTGTCGATCAGCGCAGGGTTCGGTGAGTTCCGGGACGATCCGCCGCGCCGCCAGGGTCCGCAGGACGGAGCGAGTGACACGAGAGTGATCATCTTCGGCCAGCGAGCGGGGCAGTACATCAATCACGCAATCGTCCACCTGCCCCTCGGAACCGTGACCCTGCTCCCCGAGTCGTCACCTCGGTCACGAGGTCGCGCCGACTATCCCGAACAGCTGGAGAGTTCATGACAAGACAGCGACGTCCGAAGGATTCAACGCCTCGCTGGCTGGAGGCGATCCATGAGTGACCATGCCGGATCCGGCCGTGCGATCCCAGAGACGGCGATGGAACTGACCGGACGGGAGGAGGGCATTTGGAATGTCATCACCCGGGACAGCATCCACCAATTCAACTTCACCGACCGCACGGTGAGACGAATCCCAGGACCCACAGCCCGGCCGGGAATCAACGATGTGGCCCGTACGCTGCGGCAACTCACGGAGTGTCGGGTGAATCAGCGCGGATATTGGACCATGCGCTCCGACCGCTTCGACGTGGACCTGTATTGGCAGGTCACCAGTGTTATTTCCCGGATCGAACGGGCCGATCATCCGCTCCCCGCTCCGCCGGCGGGGCCTGGCGAAGAAGGCGAAGGCTGACTTGGACAGGCTCACACCCGAGACTCGGGGCTACTGGTCGGTCGAGACCGTGTCCGGAACCATCTACTTGCTAGATCTGGACAACCGGGTCTTACAGCGCCTAGCAACACCTGCGAAAGGCGAGGGCTCGTTCCGGCGGGATGGAGATCCAATCTAGTTGCTCCGACCACATCACTGCGAGGTCGGCGATGACATGATCCTCTTTCTCGACCTCGGGATTCCGGGTATCGATTTCACTACAAGGATCTCGACGACAGTTCTTCGAATTGAACGAATCCCCGCGCGCTTCAGCGAGACCATCGAGGCACCGCCAGCCGAGTACGACCCATAAGCCGCTACTCGTATGCGACACCCAAACGGTCGCTAGGTCGAGCATGAAAAGGCACCCCGGTCCGTGCGTCTGGCTCCGACTCTCTCGGGCCCACAGCGCCGGCCTCTTCCCAGTACCTACTCACCGCCTCGCCACACCCTTGGTCTGATCGTGCAGCCAGGGCGGGTGACGTCCGAGGCGCCGACCCCGACAGCAGCATGGGAGGCTCGCGCTCGGGCAAGCTGATTCACCGAGTCGGCCCTCCAACGCACAGCAGAATGTCAGCTCTAGTCGTGAACACCTGTTGTGTGCACAGCCGAGAGGACGCTTCCCAAACTGACGTCAGGGTGGGAGCTCAGGTCGTAATCTCGTGCGTCCGCCTCACTGGCAAACCACTCGACTACACGCCACTTGCTGAGGGCATCCGAGCGAAACCCTAATCGCTCTTCTTCCCTGGCTTGCCTGATGGCATCATTGGTCGACTCGATCTTGGAATTCAGAAAGAATCGCATTGACTCTTCAGCAGGAAGTCGTGACTCGAAGCTGCCTTGGCGGTCCTCCCCGTTTGCGAGGTTAGTGTCCACGATCAGCTCGCCCGAATCTGAAATAGCCGAATGGTACTCCCCGGGGAATTCCATGTTCAGAATCCGCTGAATGCGAGGGTCGTACGCGCTGCCAACGCCGCGCATATTCGAAATTCTGTCGCGGTAGCTCTTCAGCGACAGGACCAACTCGTTCATACCGCCAATGTTTGCTCTCTCGGAGTAGTGGACGAGTTGGGCATCAGCCGGCGACGCGATGATGGCCCACGCGAACGCGACTTCGTGCTCCACTGCGACCGTGGTGCCATCTACAAATCCAATTGATGTGACTGTCATGGTCAGACTCCCCCGATGTGACGACTGTGCCAGAAGAAATCCGTCCACCTTCTGTTTCGTTCAGACCATGGAGATTCTTCGTTGGCCGTCACGACGAACCTAAGCCCATTTCGTCGAGGCAATTGGACGAGCGCGGAGGAATGCCGAGCTCAATCGGCTGCCCCAAAGCTCCTCAAATTCAGGGGAAAAGTTCGCAATTTGGCTCCTCTATCGCGGCGATCATGCGAGTGGCTTGAGCGGTTCATCGCCCTTCTGGCGGGCGACCCGCGCAAGTTCGATGCGCAACGCGTTCGGTCGGCGATGATCCCTCAAAAACTACCTAGATTCGCGCCGGCCACTCCGGAAATAGAACATCGAACTATCCGGCGCTCACCGGCGTGTCGGCGGTCCACATCGACACGTCCAAGCGCGAATGGGATTCGAATCGAACTACAACCGCCTTGATCATGACTGCTTTTGCACCGCGCAGTCGCGGCTGCAACACCAGACTTCGAACCAACACCGGAACCAGCTGCGTGGCACGTCCATAACCTGACGGGCATATCAGGCCAGCCATAGGTCGACAGAGACCACCGGGAATCGAGAGAATGTCACAGGGAGCACGTAGCGTGCGGACTTGCTACCCGATATCCGAAAGGTCTCAAGGATGAAGACTCAAGAGGAGTTTGATGACGCTGAGTCTCGGTGGCGGGCACAGCTCACCGGCAGGTCTCTTGTCATCGAGGCATCGGCGGACCCGGCAGAGTCGGAGGACGCCCTCCGAATCCTCGGTTTCAACTACCGACGTGCAGGAGGGCGCGAGAAGAAAGCAAATTTCCTGTTCAAGTACCGAGCTGCGTTCTTGGTCGGTGTCTGTTCGGCGGCTTTCCGATACGACGTTCACGGTATGTGGCCGTACCTGGAAGAGACATTTGGCCCGCTACCGCCGATTGATCAGCAGATCCTGTCTGAGGCATTCCGCAGTTCGCTCGACGATTTTGGTCTGTCTCGATTCACTTTCCCGCGACGGAACGTCGATGAGATTCTCATGCACGCTGGGATTCCGGGTCAGCGCATGGACGAGTTCATCGAACTGCTCGCTAGACGTGACGCTCTCTCCGATGGTCTCGACGGTCGTTCGTTCTGTCAGTGGATCGGCGGATTAAGCCGAGCGACGGCGTTTACGACGCACAAGCTGGACGCACCCACTTATCGGTTTCTCGCGGAGGGGCGTGAGATCGCAGAAGATCTGGTCGACAGATGCTTGAGCCTCTTGGATACCTGGGCTAAGTCGGGGGTCACCGATGCCGACGTCGCCTCGTTTCCAGGGGTGATGCAAAAGGACCTGCTTCGCGCGCTGAGTGAGCTTGGTGACAAACGTGTTGCGCCCCGATCAAAAGCACGCACCCGCCAGCTCGACCTCGTTCCGAGGTTGCTGTTCGACCCTTCGAGTGGACTGCGCGTTCGACTTCCGCCACTCGAAACTGTCACGGACGCACGAGTGGAATGGGTTATATCGGCGGAAGGATCCACATCACGCTTCACTGCCGATCCGCCATGGCCGGGCGATCCAATCAAGACGGGGTACTTCTCGGTGGCTCGGCCCGCCAAGCAGGTTGCGCTAACGGCGATCCCAGGTGACCAAACTTGGCTCGTCAATGTAGTCGATCCGGACGACCCGCTTCTAGCGTTCGATAGCTCCACGGGAGAGTGGATCCCGTTGCGAAACACGTTGCCGAAGACCAGCGTCTGGATCGCTGTGCCGAACCCGGACGACCAAACCTTCGATGAGCTAATCGAAGTGGACGGAACCGTCGACGCGAAGGCGTTGGACGAACCAATGGGATGGTCGGGATGGCTTTTCGCTGAACTTTCGCTGGCATCGGTTTCGAAATTGCGACGTGCTGGGGCGGACCTATGGCGATATGTCTCGACAACGGCGCGTCCCACCATCGAGGCGCAAGAGGTGCTCGAATGGGCGCGCGCTCTTGACGGTGCATCGATAAGCGCGGAACTGCCGAAGATCACACTTCCGCCGGTGATCGACCGAACCGGCAGTGGCTCCGCGATCGAATGGACCGTGACCATGACTCGATCCAACGGCGAACAAGTCCGCGAGGTAAAAGCTCTGGGCGGCGACGCGGCAAAGATCGTTGATCTCGCCGGCTCGGATATCCCATCAACGGGAACGTTCGACTTCACGGTGAAGGGGCCACTGGGCCGGGGAACCTCGCGACGCATCACCCTGGTCCGCGGACTAGAAATCGTTCCGGAGACCCGATTTCGCCCAATGTCCGCCCTAGGTAACGGCCTGGTGCCCGCGACGGTACACGTTCGCTCGCTCGGCTCTGCAACAACCGACCGCGCGATGCTTTCAGCAAGCGAGGCTTCGAAAGTTGTCACCATCGCGGGAAAAGCGGATATTCGGGTAGTCATTGAGATCCCGGCAATGTCCGTCACCACGCTGTCAAACAACTGCCCGATCACTACGAGCCATTCACCGATAGCAATCGACCTCGAAGAGCTCGCGAACACCCAGTTGCGAGTAACTTGCGGCACGCCCGGCCGAGCCGTGCTCGTAGCAATCAAGGCCGAGAAGCTACTTCAGACGGTGACCGCCTCGGCGCTCGGCGGTCACGGCATTGCGACGTTCAACCTCGCACAACTCGGAGAGACGCTCATAGCCAGTTCGGGGGCGTCGCTATTCGTCGTCGCCGACGGTGAACGCATCCCCGTCGGGCGTGTCCGCCCTCGTCAACTTGTCGAATCCGTTGCCCTCGATCCCGAAGACCCTCAACGGATGCTGCTTGTCGGTGCGCACACGGACCAACCGTTGGAGATAGCGTTCTATCCCCGCTACGCCCCGTGGAGTGGCCCGCAGGTCACAAAATCCTCGGGAGGCTTAGTTCCGCTGCCCGTAGAACTCAGCGGAGAGGGCGAAGTTCGCGTGGTCCTCCGCGTCGAAGACCCATGGGTGCCATTTGAGTGGCCCCGCGACTACCCCACCCGTACGTTCAACACCTTCGATGTCACTTTAGGCTCCCTCACTGATTCTCGCGGCGGGAGCGAACAGGGATTCCGGTCGTGGTTGCAGCGATCGGCACCTTGCGCGGTGGAACTGTCAAGTCTGCCCCTCGCTATCAGCCTGTACGCCAGCGACCACGTGACCAAATTTCGTGTTCATGCCGACGTGCTTCGCGACGAGCTCGCGCGCGCGATCTCGGTCCACCGTGAACATTTACCTGGCGCTTACTCTCAAGCGGTAGTGCAAGCCGCCCCAATCGACCTTTTCGTCGCGGCTGACGTAACGACGTTGCCGCCTTCCGCTTATGTGCATGGCGCCCCACTCTGGGAGTCCTCTCCCCTGCTCGCCGTACTAGCGAACACAAACTCACTCGAATCCGTCTCGGACGATCTCGATCGTGTGCTCGGCGAGTCAGCGAACCAAATACTTGATGCGGGAATTGACCCGTTTGGACCGCAAGGTCGCTTCGGTCCAAATGAAGAAGTAATAGCTAGGTGGCCGGCAGATCGAATCGAATCCGTCTGGAAATCAGTGAACCCAGTCCCCGGCCGCCTTCTTGACCCCGAAACGCGCGTTATCGCCGCAAAGCAGATCTTCGATCAACGCGCGCGCATACCCTTTGATATCAGGGCCGCCTCCAACCTCCTGGCGGCAGTGAAGTCAGTCGTCGAAAAGGAATACGGCGATGCGGCCAGCTCTCCAATAACCGCGCGGTCTGGCGCTCCGGGATGGGCGTCCTTACCCACTTTGACGATCGCCTTCGCTCTCATAGAACGCTCGACCGGTCGAGAAGTCGAGGGTGCCAAGGCACTCCACAAGCTCACGAAGCCCTACCTGGTTGCGATGGCACGAATGTCGCCGAAGCTGGTGGAGCAGGATCTCATACTCGCCGAACTATGGATAACCCGATGGAGTTCTCAATGACCTCGATGGACCCCCTCGCTGTTAGCGCTGCGATCGCGGAGACCTACCGCCGGTATCTTGGCTCGTTGATAACCCCGTCGGATCCCTCCCTGAGTCGAGCACTTTCGGAAGCCGTCGACAACGCTGCAAAAGACGGCCTCACGCGGGGTCCATACCTGCACGTCCAACCCCCCTATAGCAAGGGGGCAAGCTCACAAGACCTCATCGCCGAGGGCATTCTTGGGAAACGATTCGAACGTTTCGGCGCTGGCCTCCCGCTAGATCGACCACTTCACAGTCATCAAGAGCAATCGATTCGAAAAGTCGCAGCGGGTCGCAACGTCGTGGTGGCAACGGGAACTGGCTCCGGCAAGACCGAGAGCTTCCTGCTACCCATCCTCGACGCGATCCAGCGTGAGGCGACCGATGGAAAAGTCTCCCCCGGCGTCCGTGCGCTCCTCCTTTACCCAATGAACGCTCTTGCAAACGATCAGCTAAAACGGCTGCGAACCATTCTCGCTACGACACCTGAGATCACGTTCGGACGCTATACCGGCGACACTCGCAACAGCGAGGGTGACGCCGCGGCGGCATTTGAGAGGCAGTTTCCCGGGGAGACTCGTTTGCCGAATGAGTTGCTCAGCCGAGAGGCGATGAGAGCGAATCCGCCCCACCTACTGCTGACGAACTACGCCATGTTGGAATACCTGCTGTTGCGTCCTGCTGACCTTGATCTCTTCCAGTCGCCGGGCAGTGAACAGACTTGGCGCTTCATCGTGGTGGATGAAGCCCATGTTTACGACGGAGCAACCGGAGCGGAGGTCGGCTTTCTGCTCAGGCGCTTACGCGAACGAGTTGGAGGAAGTCGACCTATTCAGTGCATCGCTACCAGCGCAACGGTCGGATCGGACCACAAAAAAGCCGCAAAGTTCGCGAGCGATCTCTTTGGTGTTCCATTCGACTACACCGACGACACCGCCAGTCAAGATGTCATCACGGCGTCACGGCTTCCCGTCGAGCAGAATGGCTGGGGCTCCCTCACCGAATCCGATCTGGACAGCGACGATCTAGTCCCCGCGGCTGTAGCTGCAGGCGGCTCCGCGATCAACAACTTCGACGTCCTCTCCCGTGACTCAAACGTCCTCGCAATCAAGCGGTTCGCGGCAGAAAAGCCGAGAACTCTGAGTGAGCTTTCCCGTCTCGCCAGCGAATCATCAGCGACCCCTCAACTCCTCGGGCGCCTGATCGAGGCGGCTGCGGCACAGACCGACGCCAACGGGGAGCCCGCTTTGGCCGCAAAGTACCACCTGTTCGCGCGTGCAACAGAAGGTGCTTTCACCTGTCTCAGTGAGTCAGGGCCACACGTTTCGCTCGCTCGTCGAGAACGTTGCGACCAATGCGACGCTGCGTCCTTCGAATTTGCTGCCTGCCGGAACTGCGGCGCCTCCTATCTGTGTGGTTCAGAAGCCCAGACCCCGGACGGACGGTTCTTCTCCCCGAAGAACGCGGATAGATCGAAACTGGTTTGGCTCGCACTGGAGACCTCCGATCCTGAAGACTTCGACGAAGACGACGCCATCCTCGATGCCGCCGACGCAGCCGAACAGGCCACAAAACTTGCCCGCCTTTGCCCCATCTGCGGATCCATCGCCTTGGGTGATAGCGCTCGATGCCAGACGCCGGGATGCCACTCTGCCGGCACCATCGCTGTCGAACGCGTAGTCGCGTCCGAGATTCGCAAATGCCGACAGTGTGGGACGAACCGCAGTGGAGTCATCCGACGATTCGAAAGCGGGAATGACGCCGCCGTGGGAGTCCTGTCAACAGCACTGTACGAATCGCTATCTGTCGCGCCGTCCGTCGAGCAGGCCGAGCTACCCGGTGGCGGACGCAAACTCCTGGTATTCAGCGACAGCCGACAACAAGCCGCATTCTTCGCCCCCTACCTCGAAGACACCCATGCACGTCTGCTCCGTCGCCGCATTCTGCTCGAAGCGGCTGCATCAGCCTCCTTCGAGGGAGATCCTGCCGCAGCCACCGATATCGCCGCTGAAGCAAGAAAGATCGCCTCAGCTCGGGACATATTCCACCCAGCCACAACTAACGTGGAACGCCAAACTCGCGCCGAGACCTGGCTTCAAGCGGAGATGCTCAGCCTCGACGATCGCAACTCTCTCGAAGGCACAGGGTTGCTGGCGTGGCAAATGCGTGAAAACGGTCTCACCGCGCCGGCGGCATTGACATCGCTCGGACTCAGTGACCGCGAAGCGCTCGACCTCCTTCAGGTCCTTTTCCGGAGCCTCAGGCTTCAAGGTGCCGTCGGCGCGTTGCCACGCGTGGATATGAAGGACGCGATCTTCGAACCGAGGCTCGGTCCAATCTATGTTCGACAAAACGGCGCCGATTCCGCGCGAAAAGTTCTCAGCTGGACTCCAACCCGCGGCAACAATCGCCGATCTGCGTTTCTTCGCAAAGTGCTCACCACACTCAATAAGGATGAAGATGTCGAAAGCCTGCTGAGCGGCATTTGGCGGATGCTCTCAACGCCATTGGACAGAGCGTTCAGCTGGTTTCGCACTGACTCCGTGGGCGCTCTCGGCATAGTGAGCCAAGTCGAACCTTCGATGATCGAAGCGAAGCTCTTCGATGCCGAGTCAGCCTTGTGGCGATGCGATACCTGCAGAAGGGTATCTGCCTTCAACGTGCGGTCGGTCTGCGAAACGTACCGTTGCGAAGGCAAGTTGACTGCGTGGTCGCTCCCTTCCACAGCATCGGACGCAGATCACTACCGATCGCTATATCGGCAATCTCACGTCGTGCCACTCACAGCGATGGAGCACACCGCCCAGTGGACAAACGAACGAGCGGCAGAGATACAACAGGACTTTATCGCCGGGCGAACCAACGTCCTGTCTTGCTCCACAACCTTCGAACTAGGTGTCGACGTCGGCGAACTGCAGTCGGTCGTGCTTCGCAACGTCCCGCCGACAGTATCTAGCTACGTTCAGCGCGCCGGCCGCGCCGGCCGCCGGGTCGACAGTCCCGCCCTTGTACTCACTTACGCCCAGCGTCGACCTCACGACCTCTCGATGTTTGCCAACCCCCGCCAACTCATCTCCGGCGCCGTGCGTCCGCCCGTCGTGCCGATCGCGAACGAACGAATCGCGGAACGACACATCTACTCAATAGCCATCTCAGCATTCTTTAGAGCTCAACTCGAAGCGCGTGGTCGCGTTTATCGACGAGTCGGCGACTTCTTCAACATCGAAGAAGGGGAATCCGGTGCAACACGCTTGCGCGATTGGACAACCAACCTCCCCGCGACAGTTATCGAATCGATTGATGCCGTCCTAGCCGGTGCAGTATCAACCGAACTTTTGCCGACGTCGCTATGGGTAGAGCACTTGCACGAGCTGCTCCAGAAAGTCATCGATGAGCAGGTCGAGGAGGTCGAGTATTACGAGAAAACTCGTGATCAGGCCTATCTTGACAAGAAAGGCAGCTATGGAGACAAACTTGCCAGAATCCTTCGGACGCTGCAGGAACGGGAACTTCTCGGATTCCTCGCTAATCGCAATCTGCTGCCCAAATACGGTTTTCCAGTTGACACTGTAGAAATGCGAACCCCCTACGGGGAGGCCGCTTCAGCTTCTCATCTCGAACTATCTCGGGACCTCTCTCAAGCCATTTTTGAGTACGCGCCAGGATCAACCATCGTCGCCGGCGGAAACCTGTGGACATCCGCCGGGCTGGGACGCAAACCAGGCAAAGAACTGCCCCCCGTCTACTTCCGCATCTGCAAGACCTGTGACCTCTACACGGAATCTCACGAGCGCGACGACGGCCCGTGCACGAGGTGCGGCACACCACCCGACGGGATGCCACGGAAGTATTACGAGCCGCGCTTCGGATTCATCGCTGAAGGAGGCAAAGATCGGCCGGGCGAACGCGCCCCACGCATCAGCTGGCGAGGCGAGACTCGGATAGCAGGCGACGGGACAACAGTCACAACCGTTCAACACAAACTCGCGACCGCAACCATTACCTCAGCGCTGTCTGAGCGCACAAAAATGGTCCGAATCAACGTGGGCCCGGCTGATCTCGGATACTCAGTCTGCGACTTCTGTGGACGCGGCAATCCAGCAATGGAATCCTGGCCAAAAGAACATACGGACCCGCTGACAGATCGACCCTGCAAAGGTGGCTACACGCAGTACTCATTGGCACACAAATACGAGACCGACGTTGTGAGCGCTAGTCTCAGCCGCCCCTGGACGGGCGCGGATGCGAACGTCACAGCCAAGTCTGTCCTCTATGCCGTCCTCCAAGCCGCAGCACAGGAGCTACAGATCTCCAGAGACAACATCGACGGAATCGCCGACGGATACGCCGCATTCGATGCCTCATTCACCGTTATCGATACGGTGCCCGGTGGCGCGGGCTACGCAAGGCTCATCAACGCCAACCTAGAGGCTGTGCTGGCCAAAGCGCGTCAAATAGTTGCGGACTGCGAGTGCGGTTCGGAGACCAGCTGTTATATGTGTTTGCGGACCTTCTCAAACCAACGTCTTCACGACGTGCTGAGCCGTGGTGAGGCGCTTCGCTTTCTCGATGAACTGTGGACCCGACCGAGCGGGACAGGCGGCACCTGGGATCACGTCCAACAGGTTGCTGATCCAGCGCTCACGGTGTTGCTCATGAGCCTAAGCGACGTGGTCCCTCCTCCTACGGTGTCCGTCGACGTGGGTCCGGCACTCAACTGGACCGTTGAGCTGGGTTGGGAAGCTCATCGACTTGCGGTTGTAGTCGACACAGACCCCGACCGAGAATCTTGGCTCTCTGAAAACGGTTGGACTGTCGTCGACGCGAGTCTCGGCTTCGAGCCGAAGCGGGCCCTGTCCCAGGTGCTCAGTGCGCTCGGATTTTGACATTCTTCACGCTTGCATGTGAGTTTGATGAGCTGCGATACGCGTTAGGTCCCGAACTGAAGGCCACGGCTCTAGCAGACGGAGCCGATCTATGCGTCAAATCACAATTCAGTCGTTCGGCGACCAACGGTCAGTTCGAAGAAGCCAATCGTTGTACGACAGCAAGTTGATCCTTTTCGCCCGACGGGCGCTGTACGCCTGCTGCCACGTTTGCACCCTGGCTTGCACATAGTCGAGGTACTCCACGGCATTCATCGTCCAGCGGGCATGAAACGTCAGCTCCGCATCCGCAAGCGAGGGAGCCAGGTCGATCCACACGATACCGCCGGCCCCATTCCCGACCGCGTCCCGCAAGGAGCGGCGCAAGTGTCGCCATCGGCTCGGGATGAGCTCCTCGACCCGATGGGTCGAGGCGAAGGCGAGAGTCATTACGTCCCGCCACTGATCCATGTCGCATCGGGATTCGAGGCTGACGAGCTGATCCCGCAGTCGGGGCACCCACGACAGGAGATCTGCACCGGCCGCCCGGCGCAGCGTTCGCTCATCCTCCTGACGGCGCCGACGGCCGTCCGACCAGATCCCGACAATCCCGTTGATGCCACTGGTGCCGAACCTGATTAGCGCGTCTGTCATGGTGATCCCTTACTGGGCCGAGGGTTGTCCGCCAAGTAGAGCAGGAACTGCCGACATCCATTGGATTCCGACAGATTTCATGTCGAACCCGCCGATAACAGCACTTATGCCAGGAGAGCGACGCCAGCCAGGCGCCGGCATGTATGACGACTGGGACGATAGCGGAGAACTTTGGACTTGGCCGCACAGCCGCGTTCCAAAACCCAGCTAACGAGACGCCTGGAACACTATCTCGCCGTTCTCGTTCCTCACGGTTTGCTTCTCGCCGTCAGGTTCGGGCAAGTAGCTGAGCAAGAATAGAAGAGCTTCGCGATCGCCCTCGGTCACATCATCGGCTTCGTGTAAGAACGCTACGAAATCCTCTCGGCAGAAGAACTTGATGCAGTCGATGATGTCGAAGAGCAACTGCGATTGTAGAACGAAGGCAGTTCTAGCCGCTTCCTCCCAGACCACTGGAAAGCCAGGATCACCGAGAGCTGCCGCAACAAAATACGGCAATGTCGGCCGTCCGGCGGACCTCTCTTCATGGGTGGCGGCCCACAAGGCAGGGGAAAACAAGAGGTCAGCTTTCAATACTGCGTCGATAACCTTCGGGTATTCGGCCTCGCTATCTGGTGGCCACATGGACTGTGCTTGTCCTGGCTGGCGAGATTGACGACGTATTCCGCGCTGTTCGACGATGTAACCGAAAGCGAATTCAGAAAGGCGCCATTGAGCCTTCGACAGCTCAGAATCCGAATTTGTCAGCCCGAAGGAGACGAGGGCATCTTCATACCGACCGAGATGGAGTTCCGTGTCGGCCAGAAGTGGGAGCGAATCTCGGTGACCGAGATCTACAGCCCGTCGATAGAACCGTGCCGCTTCCGAGAGGTTGCCTTCAAGGAAGTAGGTACCACCTTGCTCGCTCCACCAATATCCGCGGGTTCGATATGAAGGGTTCTTTACCGCCGCCCGCTCGTAGAGTGATCGAGCTCGCTCATAGTCGTCTCGACGGATGAAGTTCCCGGCGTTGTAGAGCATAGAAGCTGCGGCCGGACCGTTGTTTGCAGAACGCTCAAGAGTTGTCGCAAGCTGCTGACGCTCAGCGCTGGAGAGTTGGTCGGAGACAGAGCTCAGGGAAAGCTGTGTGACCGTCTGCGCTTCCTCTGTACCCTCAGCGAAGACTCGAAGCAATAGGGTCTGGAGCAGGGCGACCTCGTGGTCTCGGGCGAGTTCCGCAGCAATGTCTCCTACTCGTCCCGGGTCGAGTGCGAGAGACGATTGCGGAATCGCCTTCGTCAGAACCTGCATCGCCAACCTGGTGAGACCGAGGGATCCCAGTGCGAAGGACAGCATGACCTCGATGTCCGCTGCAATTCCAAACTCTAACTCTCGGGTGAGAAACCCATTGATTTTGTCGTAGTGCATGAACTGCGGATGATTCCCGGACAAGCGAAGCTTCACGAAAGTGCTTTCGAAAGTCACTAGGACATTCAAATCAGTCTGTCGGGCCTTGATCAGGGTGAGATCGCGCGATGTAGATAGGTCGCGAGTAAGTTGACCAACAATTCGACGGGAACCAGTCCCAAGAAAGGCTCCCGCGTTAGCGAATTCGATGAAGATTGGCGTGTGCAACGAGGGAGTTTTTGAGGCTCTAACAGCTTGAACCTCAGCCTGAATTGCGTCCACTGAGGCGGAGTTCCACTTTTCGCTGAAGTGAATGGTGGCTGTTTTGGCCCCGGGTTTTCGCCCGTATGTGTCGACAAGATGGGCCCATTCGTGCCATAGCTCCGAAGTTTGCGCGTCCCACAAGACGATCAAGGTGGGGCTGTCGAGAGCCTGCCAATAGTTTCGAGTCGATTGATCGACGGAA
Source organism: Lacisediminihabitans sp. FW035 (assembly GCF_054880895.1). Classification (NCBI taxonomy): domain Bacteria; kingdom Bacillati; phylum Actinomycetota; class Actinomycetes; order Micrococcales; family Microbacteriaceae; genus Lacisediminihabitans; species Lacisediminihabitans sp. FW035. The sequence continues at coordinate 2,087,943 of NZ_CM142187.1, read as the reverse complement.
ACGTTGGCCGCCTTGCCGACCGATTCTTTGCTCTTCAACTGCACATTGAATTGCAATCCGGTTGCGCTCCCGGCAACAAATGTGTTCACCACGAGATCGACGCCGTAATCTGATTCCGGTTTGGAAGTTGTCCACTCATCGGGAATTTGCGCGAGAAAGGCCTTTTTTGAACCTTCTTCGTTGACGTGCGCCTTCGGTCGACGAGGCATCGCGCGACTCGGGTTGGTGTTCCTGTCGGGCTTCATAAACCGAATCCTATTCAGGAACTGGGTATGACGGGATTTCTGATAGCTCGATTGTCAGCGTGATATGTCAGATCATCGAGTTCACCATTCCACCCCTCCTCATAATTCCCGTCATGGTCCCCGAAGACGACACAGACTTCATCAATTCGCATCCGGGTCTGCCGCACGGGTTGGTGACAGGTTCTAGATACGCCGCAACTGCAGCCAGCGTGATCATGATGGCCTCGAATCGATCGAGGTGTTCTCAAAATGTCGCGTGTTAGCAACGAATAGGCTGGCTCGAGAGAATCGGTATTCGCCTTGACACCTCACTCTTCTGTACTGCAATCGCACGGCTGATCGGAGCATCACATGACCAAGAAGGTTCTCTATATCGATCTCGACAACACGCTGGTGGACTTCCAATCCGGCATCGATGCCCTGGACCCTGACGTGGCGCTGGAGTACCAGGGGCATCTCGACGATGCCCCGGGCATATTCGGAAAGATGCAGCCTCTTCCCGGGGCCATCGATGCCTTCACGCGACTGGCGGATCTGTTCGATATCTATATCCTTTCCACGGCGCCGTGGGACAACCCTTCTGCCTGGCAACACAAAATTGAGTGGGTCCGGGAACATCTAGGAAGTACTGCCGGAAGCCCCGGCTACAAGAGACTCATCCTGTCGCACCACAAGCACTTGAACCGCGGCGACTATCTCGTCGACGATCGTCCTAACAACGGCGCGAGCGAATTCGAAGGGATCTGGATCCAGTTCGGCGGGGAAGGCGACGCGCATGCGGCCTCATCCGGTCGAGTCTCTGACTGGCCAGCGGTAGTTGCGCAGCTCGAAGCCGTAGCCGGCGTCGACGCCGTGAATCAGCACAGCTAATGGATGCGGACCGGTTCTTGCTCTGTAGGGTGCCTGCACCCGACTTCCGCCATGCGAGCGACGACCGGACCCGAATCGAGTTGGGAGGGCAAGCCGAGTGGTGCTGGGGCGTCCCGATGGTTGTTCGCGCTCTCGCTGCACCGCGAAGTGGGATGCCGATCCCCGCCGTTCCTGCCTCAGGCATCACCGGGCCCGACAGCCTCGGCTATTGGTCGGCACTTCAATGGCTCTTGACCTACACGCTCGGGTGGAAGAGCCACGGCCGCGGCCTACGCAACTGGTACGACGCTGGCAAACCGACAGACGATCTTCGTTTAGCCCTAGTGAGCGAGGTGTGGGATCGAGACGGGCTGCTCGACCAGTACCTGGCGTGGGCTCACACGGACTCCGCCGCCGAGGCTTCTCGCCCCCTCGACTGGATAGCCGACGTCGTGTCGGCTGATGCCGGCGTCATAGGCCCGCGCTGGTCGGTGTGGCTTCGCGAGATCGAAGCGCGGGCAAAGCGGGCCAGCGGGTCGTCCTATTATCAGCCGCACGAACAGCATCTTGAAGAAGGCATGCACGTAGGCGGGGGTATAGACCACAGCAATACTTCAGTCGTTGACGCGACTCTGTCCGTGGTTTCGAGGCCGTTAAAGCTCGCAGTGCTCACAGTGCCTTCGATGATCGGCTGGTATTCGACACTGAACCGGATGGCGGCACAACTTCCACCAATCGGTGCTCAGTCTTGGCACGTCGAGGTGTACACGAAGACAACCGGGTACCTCGGCAGCTACCGACGCTCCCGGCAAACAGGGCTGTGGTTCACTGGCAAGCACCGGTTTCACCAGATGGGATCGTCGTGATGGTCAATCCCATCCGGCCCGAAAGTGAAACGAGAACATGACAAGCGAACAATTTGGGATTGCTGACCGATTTATCCTTGCGCAGAGTTGGTGGCTTGCGAGCGAACTAGCCCGACGACATCCGCATCTCCTGATCTTCCGTGTTGCTGACGAGACAGTGGAAAGTCCGCTCCTAATCGTGCAGGACGAGCAACAGGGCATGCGAATACAGTTCGACTTGATCGCCTGGGTTCACTACATGGCGGCCGGGGAGCTGCGCCACTTGGATTGGAGCGAGATCTTTAGCGAATCGGACTCGCACGCGGCACTGAAACAGATCGAAGGCGAGACAGGCCTAGGAGTGCCCAAGTTCACCCCTCCGACAAACGGCCGCTCGATCGTCTATCGGTCAATCGCCCGGATCTTGGCAATCGAAGTAGATGGGCGCTTCGGGTGGAACGCAGTGACCGCACCGATATCTCTAACTGATGCTGAGTCGCCGGATTGGGAGCTCCTTCGGCAGTTCCCGACTTCGCTCGGCGCGGCCGAAAACTACATTGATCAGATACTCGCAAGTGCAGAGGAACGGGTGGGCACAATGTTCCTGCAGCCGTTCTGGGCGATCACTCGCGACCTCGAGACCGTGATGATTCTCGACGTAGCGGGATTCGCTCACACCAGGACCTGTCAGGTCGACCTGATGGAACTCTATCGACAGAATGGGCGCCGGCTCACGCGGACGGTCAGCGACGTTTTCGGAGAATTTCTGTCGTAGTAAATGGCATGAAGCTCCGCCAACGGTGTGGTGACGTAGTCGACCTCGTTAACCATGCGGTCCAGATCGATCTCATACGTCGAGGACGCTGTCGCAACTCGGTATGCCCCCTAGACACTGTCCATTAGCGTTTCCATCGAGCCGGCTCCTGAATCTCTTCTAGTCGTCTCGCGAAAGTACCTCCGTCACGCGACTGAGGTTCCCGCTTTGGACTACACCCGGCTTCGAAGTTCTTCTGTGGCTGAGCTTGGTCGAAGTCATGACGGCAAGTCATTTTTCATTGATTAAGGATAGTTGGGCTGAAACGGACGAAGACGCGCGCGAGAGCGATCCACTTCTATCCATCGAATCAGGTAGAGCTCGCGCGCCTGCTCGCGATGTCACATGTTGAGCAAAAAAGTCGCCGACGGGAAGTCTAGTTTTCGTGACCTTGGGTGGGCATTCTCCGGCGCAGGCGGCAAAGATTGGCGTGTAGCCGCGGCGGACATCTTTCACGTTGTCGCGACATTCTGTAATGTCCGACTTGATAACGCTGATAAGGGGCGTTGTGTCTTTGACTCAAGCCGAAGCAAGCAGCTTCTTATCAAGCGCCGAGCAGCGAGAACGAAGAGGAGACGAGGAGGAGAACGAGGAAAACGGAGACCGTTGATCGATCTAGATCAGCGTGTACGGCAAAACACTCTTTGCGATACGTTCTAAACGCCGTGCGCTTGACCGCCGACCGCAGTAGCAATTTTCGGTGCAATCGCAGCCGAGTCGCTGATGCCGTCGCTCGAATTGAGCGAAAGAACCGCATTGCCGGAGGCGATATAAATTCCCCCGAAAGAGTCGCTCGCACTGCCCCAGGTCGCCAAGGTGGCGGCGTCTGGGAAGACGTTGATTCCCGCGTCGAATCCATCGACACTTAGGTCGAATAGCACCTTTGCGCCCGACGCCCCAACTTGACCACGGACGGGCTCGGTGTGTTGAATACCCAGGTCGTCGAGTGCCTTGGTGAAAGTTTGAACAGCTGCATCTATGTCAGATACCGAGGCCGACGGCAAAGGTGAAGGGGTTACAGAGGGACTGGCAGCTTTTGGTTTTGCGCTAGATCCAGAGCCAGCATCCCCTGGACCGCTGCTGCTACACCCGGTGAGGGCGAGCATCGCAATCAACGGTATGGAGCTGATGGCGACGGCGATTCTGTTCGTCATAACTCGATGTTATCGGCGTGCACTTCGCAAACATTGCCCGATGGTTACCCCAGTTAGGGCCACCGTCACGTCGAACCAGCGGGACTGGGTGCCTGGCTGAAACAGTCGCCAACCCGTGCTGCAGACCCGCGCGGCTTGCCGTTGCATGCCTATGTCAGTATCGCAGTACGCGCCAACTCGACGTCGTACCACTGTTCGAAAATCTCGACTGCGGTCGACGTCAGTTCCTCAAGTTTATCCAATGCGACTTCAGTCGATTTGATCCCCAGTGCCCAGTCGACATATCCCTTCGCAAGCCATGTTGTTCCGGGGAAATATTCCTCCGCTAGCGGGACTTTCCGTTTGCCCAACTGGGAGCGACTATGTCCAGGTCTGCCCGTGTTGACACGCAGACGCTTTTCATCGCCGTTGAGAACGGTTTGATACAGGACACGGAGCGGCTCGATCCAGCCTGGCTCGGCGTGTGGTGCCAGAGGATCTGGAAAATCATCTGCGGTCAGCTCCACCGAAACCCCTATGCTGTACTCCAACCTGACCGGTTCGCCGGCCTTGGGCATGCTGCGCCCGGACACTTGGATTTGTCCGCAAAGCCTTCGGCCATTTCCGAGAAGTGGCGATTCCACCACAATTGATGGCATTCCGCCGCCTCCGCGGCGAACATCGACTTCCCAACCATTGGAGCGAAGCGGGTCAAGATTTTGCGATCGCAATCGAGCCTCGACAGTCGATTTCTGGACAGGCATGGACGCGATGTCCTCTTCGGTGAGCCGCGGGTCGCTAAAACAGCGCAGTGCCTCCGTCCATGTGATCACTGACACGTTAGCTAAGCCGTTCAGCCATTGCGGTGCGGAGTCGCCTGAGGTGAGAAGAATCACGAGTTGATCGACGACGGTGAGTTGCCCGTGAACTTGCGCCCGGGTCAACTCGTGGTCAAATTTGGCTTCAACGCCTACGGTAAGGATGTCAGTGCCACTGAAACGAAGTTCCAGATTGATTCGGCCTGGGTTTAGTTCCGTCTTTTGATCAAGGATGGAACTGATGGCTAAATACACTCCCGAGATGCGTCAGCGGGCTCTTCGGATGCTTGGCGAGGCGCGCGGGGACCACGCGAATCTGATGACCGCGATCCGGCACGTTGCGGGGTTGCTGGGCATGAGCCCTGAGACGTTGCGGATGTGGCAGCGCCGATACGAGGTCGACACGGGTGCAAGGCCCGGCGTCTCGACGGACATGGTCGAGGAGAACCGGCAGCTCAAGCGCGAGAACGCGGAGCTGAGGCGGGCGAACGAGATACTGAAGGCCGCGTCCGTGTTTTTCGCCAAGGAACTCGACCGTCCCGCGACGAAATGATCCAGTTCATCGATCAGATGAGGGATCAGTTCGGGGTCGAGGCCATCTGCCGGGTGCTGCGCCCGGCGGTTCGCGGGTTTCTCACCTCGCGCGGCTTCAGGGCCGCGAAGGCGCGCCCGGCCTCGGCACGCCACCTGCGAGACGAGCTGCTGGTTCCCGAGGTCGCTCGCCTGCACGCCGAGAACTACGGAGTCTACGGGCGCCGCAAGATGCACGCCCTGCTCAAACGGCAGGGCTGGGCGGTCGGCCGGGACCAGACCGAACGGCTGATGCGACTTGCGTCTGTTCAGGGGGCGCGGCGCTCAAAACGGGTATTCACCACCAAGCGGGATCCGGCTGCCCAGCTGCCGGCTGATCTCGTGCAACGTCGGTTCACCGCGACCGGCCCGCGCCGGCTCTGGGTCGCCGATGTGACCTATGTTGCGACGTGGTCCGGGTTCGCTTATGTCGCCTTCGTCACCGACGTTTACTCCCGCCGAATCGTGGGCTGGAACGTCGCTTCGACGTTGAAGGCCGACATCCTCCCGCTCCAAGCCCTCGACATGGCGGCCTGGGCAGCGGGCGGAAATCTCGACGGGCTCACGCACCATTCCGACCACGGGTCGAATTACATGGCCTTGGTTTACACGGACCGGATCGTGGAACTCGGCGCGACCCCCTCGACCGGAACCGTTGGCGACAGCTACGACAACGCCCTCGCCGAGGCCGTCAATGGGCTCTACAAAACCGAGCTCATCCGCAGGCAAGGGCCCTGGCGCACCGTCGAGCAGGTCGAGCTCGCGACCCTGGAATACGTGTGGTGGTGGAACAACCAACGCCTCCACGGCGAGCTCGAAATGCGCACCCCGCTCGAGGTCGAACACGAGTATTACGCTGACCAAGAAACCTCCCCGCTGGCGACCGCCAGACAGGGAACCAACTAGGAACTAAACCCAGGCCGAATCAGTTTATCGCGCTGCGGCTGTAGCTCGGTGGTAGAGCTTCAGGTTCCCAAATCGTAGGCGCGGATTCGAAACCGGGTCTGCTGACGGTTTAGTTGACTCTGTGACGTGCCCTACAGCTTGGTTACCGGTCGATGAACAAGCGGGTGTGCAGTGTAGGAATGAACATCACGGCCATCGCCTATCTCGGCTAACACTTTCTTTCCGTCCTCGGCAATGGGATCGCCGTGGTCGCTCTGCCGATGATCGTGCTTCAGATCACGGGGAGCCCGCTCAGCATGGGTGCTATCTCTGCTGCGACCGCCGTGCCCGCCGTCGTCATCGGTCTCGTAGCGGGCGTCGTCATCGATCGGTGGAACCGCAGGACGCTGTCCGTGGTCGCTGACCTGATCTCGGCCGCCTCGATTGCAGCCCTTCCGCCCGTCGACAGCATCTGGGGTCTCGAGCTGTGGTGGTTCATTGCTCTCGGTATCCTGGTTTCCTTCGGGGATGCACCCGGAGGCACCGCTCGCGAAACGCCTGCGCCGCCTATGCCGACGGGTGCGGCGAGCTGAAGTGCCGTGTTATGAACTGCTAGCACCCGCCCAAGGCATCGCTCTCAGGGCGATGCGCTGGCTATGCTCCTAGAGCCGTCAGTCACTCTCATCGAGTTCGAGCGCGTCGAGTGCTGCTTCGAGGACATCGAGTTCCTTCGTTTTCCCGGTGCTGATGAGATGTGAGCGGTAGAGCACTTCGAGCTGCGCGATGTTGTAGAGCTCGTGCATCGCCGCTTCGACGGCGTTCCGTGCGGATCCCGCGCGCGTCGGCGATTGCGCGATGGGGCTCTTCAGCGTGGGGAACTTATCCAGTCCGGCTTTCATCGCGGGGGCCAGAAGTTTTCCCAGCTTGCGACGAGTTGCCCGGTCCGCATCTGCGTGAAGCATGTCGAACTCCTTATCCACGTCGGTGCGGGGCTGTTCCTGGACCATCCCCTGCAAGTCCGCCATCGTCGCCTCGTCGAAGAGGCGGGAGTAGATCAGGACCAGTGCGCGGTCGGCTTCCGACAGCTCACCGGCCACGTTGCTGAATCCTGTCGGCAGCTCCGCTGGGGCACGGTGGCGCAGAATGAGGGCCAGCTCTCCCCGGATCCGCTGCAAGCGATCGATGGTCGCCTCCAGTTCAGCGTCCAACACATGGATAGCTTGATCGGGATCTTTGTCTGCGTGACCAAGAGCGGCGATCTGCGCCAGTGGCACGCCGAGTTCCGCAAGCCGGGTTATCTGCAGCAGGCGCAGGAGGTGTGAGACCTGGTATTGCTTGTACCCGTTCGACTTCCGCTCGGGCTCCTCAAGCAGTCCGACCTTGTGATAGTGCCGGACCGCTTTTAGAGTCGTGCCCGCAAGCTCCGCGAGTTCGCTTGTACTCCACGCCATGGTGGTTACTTCCATTCCTCGATGATCTGAATCCATTTCCGGTTCGATAGTGCGCGTCCTTCGATGTCATCCTCGGTCTCGACCCAGGTTGCATCAACCTGCTGCTCGGAGCCTCAACAACAGCGGAGGAGGAGACGCAGCGGGTGCGTTCGATCAGTCGGGCCCCGTGAATCTGGCAAGAGCAGTCGCAAATGCCACACCGGCGAGTTGGGTCACGAGTGCGGTCAGGATGACGTCCGACACGGCCTTAGCACCCCAATCACCACGCTCGAATTTCTTGCCGCGGGTGTGCACATCGCCCGACCACGGGATGTCTGCGTGCATCGAGGGGAGATTCTTGCTGGCCGAGAGCAGCGCGATAACCGCTGCAATCCGAGCCTCAGGCTCCGTGCCGTCTACCAACGCAGCCCTAACGGGGGCCAGCAATTGATCGCGTGTGTCGGTGTCTCCACCCTCGAGGCTGTGGGTGCGAATGAATCCGAGCAGACGGTGCGATGTCTTCTTGATGTCACCTCGGACCACGAGCCGATCCAACGTGGTCTCCCGCGACCGCGTCCCGATGTCGACGACGAGTGATCTAGTCCCCGTCGGGCTCTCGGGAACACGGTCCCACGCTCCCCGCAGAAGGGACGAGGCCGGCGCAGGGCCGACCCTTCGAAGCTGTCGTCCGTTTTCGATGAGTTCGATGTGACCCCGCGACGCGAGTTCAGTGAACATGGCGCCGCCGAGCACGTACATCAGGTTCAAACCCTCCCCGGCGAAGGTTCCATTGCGGGGGTTGAACAGAAGGAGCATGACCGCCTCCGGAAACGTCACTTCTGCGTTGACGCCGTCGGCCTCGTCGTCAGGCTCGAAAGACTTGTTTTCCTCGATGATGGTGTCCTCCGTTATTCGTCTGAACCGGCGACCGGTCACATCTGCCCAAAGCCTGGAGCAGCGGATATTGGTCCGGCCGAGATAGCCGGCCGTCTGCTGTTTATCAGTGAAGACCATGACCTCGGGACATGGTCAAGTCTGCGCATCAGGGTTCGAACTCGAAAAACAGGTGAGAACTTGGCGCGCTTGACCGTGCCCCGAGGTCATGGCCTCTAGTTGTCCGTGCAAGCTGTTCCACTCACCAGAGCGGCTGCACCTCCAAATTTCAACTCAGGCACGCACCGCGTCCGTTAACTCTCAGGAGAATCGATGAACAACCCATTTGGACCGTTCCAGGACCTGGTGAGTCACGTACCAGAAATTGTGCAGCCTCTCCTCGTCGCCCTCCTCGGCGCCATCCCGTTCGTCGACGAGGCCGCTACGGGCCTGGGTATTGTTGCCGGGATGCACCCGCTGGTCGCCTTTACGGCAAACGCGGTTGGCAGCAGCGTCAGTGTCGTGCTCGTCGTGCTACTCGGCTCGCGGGTGCGAGGAGCCATCCTTGCTCGCCGGGTGCGAAGCTCTGCTTCCGTCACGTCGCCGGACCTGGTTCCCGCAGCACACACGTCCGCGGTCACAGCCGGAACACCCCTGGTAGTAACCTCGGCCGTACCTCAGCATCAAGCGGAGGAGAACGAATCTAAAGGTAAGAAGCGGCTGGCCGGTTGGCTCGTCAGGTTCGGCGTGCCGGGTGCGAGCATCCTGGCGCCTCTGGCGCTTCCGTTCTCGTTCACCGCTCTTTTCTTCATCAGCTCCGGCGTGAAAAAATCTTGGGTCATCCTGTGGCAGCTCATTGCCATCGTCCTCTGGACCGCTGTCGTTACGGCGTCAGCGACGGCCGCCGTTGCCATGCTCTCCAATTAGACAGATTCCCTCCTACCCGTGCTTCCCTACCCACATTCGACGGCTGACGACGTCTCGTGCTGCCACGCAAACCGATAGGGATGCCCCGAGTGGACACCCTGCTTAGCGCACAAACAATCGGCCCCGCCGAGCTTTCGCTGCCTCCGACCTATCAGATTGACTTGACGTGGATCATCGTCGGCACCGTTGGGTCAATCGAGGATCCTCCACCGGATGCGCTCGCCTCGATCTGCCGCTGATCAATTCCGGCGTGCGAGTCCGCGAGCGATACGCCCTGCGAACAATCGCCTATGAGCCAGCCGCCGCTGCCTTCGCTGCTCCGCGACCTGTCTGGGCGAAAAGGTATGAGCTCGCGTTACAGCCATAGTGCGGGAGGTCCGAGAGCCGCGGTCGAATCGGGACCGTTCAGCAAGAACAACAGAACAGATTTGACTCGGCCCCGAGGTCATCGTGTGTTATTTGAATTCCCTAAGAAAGGACTCCGAAATGCCATTGTTCACCCGAGGGCGAAGGCCCCGACGCGGCCTGCTCGCGACAGCCAGTTTGCTCGCAATCAGCAGCGCTCTTACGTTGACTGCGTGCACATCTCCAGGTATGGAGGAATTGGTGCAGACGCCCGACATCGTTTCACTTGCGGACTCTCTCGCCGACCAGACACTCGCCTGGGAAACGTGCGAATTCGAGATTCCCCTCGATCCGCCGACCGCGGATGTCTCCAATGTCGAGTGCGCGACCATCGAGGTGCCCAAGGATTGGCGCAACGTCAACCCCGCAGACACATGGGATCTCCGCATTTCCCAGGCCAAGAACATCGACGCGACCGATCCCGCCTACAACACCACGCTGCTCATTCATCCAGGCGGCCCCGTCAGCCCGGGTCTTCCTCTCGCTGCCGAACGTCAAGCCGGCACACCGGAACTCCGCCCGACGACGAATTACGTCAGCTTCGATCAGCGCGGAATCGGCCAGAGCAGTATTGTGACGTGCGACTACGAATACGACCCGGCAGGGGGCGTGGCGGGCGAGCAAGAGTCAATTGCGCGAGCGTGCTCCAATGACGTCGATGTCAAGACGATCACATCCGAGCAGACCGCCTACGACATGGACTTCATCCGACACCTGCTGAACCTACCGACAGTTACCTACATGGGCTCCTCCTACGGCACCTGGCTGGGCGCATGGTACGGATCCCTGTTCAGCGAGAACATTGATCGCATGGTTCTCGATTCGGCCATCGACATCACGCAGCCTGCGATTCAGCAAAATATGAATGCTCAGCACGTGGCCTACGATCGGCAGTTCCGCCTTCACGCGATGAACTACATCGCACGAAACGACGCAACCTACGGTCTGGGATCCGACCCGGAGGCGATCTGGGATCGGTACTTTGCAGCCTCTGCGGCCCCGGAACAGGCCAGCGCAGCACAGATGCTCTGGTACGCCTCAAACGCCGTGATCGCTATCAGCAAGAATGTCGGGTACCCGGTGATTGGGGAACTCGTCAAGCAGGTCATCGCCGAATCGGAAGCGTCTGCTGGCACGACTTCGACCGAGGCCGGCCCAGCCGCTGCAGCGATTCGAATGCTCGACAAATTTGACCCGACAGTTCTCAATCCTGCAGTGATTGCCGCAGGACGCGCCCAGTTGGAACTCCAGCTCGTCCCGCCGACCGACAAGGCGGAGACCCGCACATTCGCCTCGACCGTGGACATGATCTACTGCAACGACGGCGAATGGACACAGGGGGCCGATTTTTGGAACGAGTACAACACTAAAACGGCGAAAAATGAGCCGCTCACAGCGCAGCTTGGCCGTCTCGATGTACCGCCATTGTGCGCTTGGTGGCCAACCGAACAGAAGATGCCCTCTCCTACCCAGAAGTTCCCTGAGACGATCGTTCTGCAGAGTGAACTCGACCCCCTGACCCCCTACGAGTCTGGCGTCGCGACCGCCGCCGCTCTTCCCAACGCCACTCTCATCGCGGTGGACAACGAGGGCACGCACGGCGTCTTTCCTTATGGGACGACTGAGGTCGACCAGCCCATCATCGATTTCCTTCTCGGAGGAGAACGACCCCCGCAGAACATCAATGCTCCGGGCCACCCGCTCCCCGGTGAGTCGTCGGTGTTCGAGTCGTGGGTGCCGCTGACCGAGTCCCACGACGATGTACCGCGCTTCACGAGTCCTAGCGAGGCGGCAGAAGCCGGTACTCCGGTCAGCTAGATATACGACTTCCAAAAGTTGGTTCATGTGGAACGACGCGCCGGCTCGGCGTCAGCGACGAATGGTCGTCACCGAATTTCGAAATCGGTCTCGTCCGGCGCCGATCCGGTGCCTATGAGGAGGCGCGCTCGAGTTCCACAGCCTCCTGCCCCGTGTCTTGGTCGATCTCGGTCGTCTGTGATCCGTCGAATCGCCAGCCTTGGGGCTTTCCTAGACTTCCTAGGTAAATCTAGTATTATCCCAGGAAAGGAAAGAGGTATACGTCATGGCTCGTGCAGGACTGACGCCAGGCCGCATCATCAGCGCTGCCGCCGACCTGGCCGACACCGACGGATTCGAGAACGTATCAATGTCCGCTGTCGCCCGGCACTTCGAAGTCAAAGACGCCAGCCTGTACGCACACGTCCGCAACCTGCATGAACTCCGGTCCGGGGTGGCGGTACTTTCCTTGACCGAGCTGGCCGATCAGGTCGGCGCAGCCCTCGCGGGGCGGGCAGGACGCGACGCTCTCGTTGCCTTCGCCGACGCATATCGCTCCTACGCGATGAGCCATCCTGGGCGGTACGCCGCGACACAGATGCAGTTGGAGCCCCAGGTCGCCAAACAGAGTGCAGCCGCGCGGCACGCGGCCATGACCAGAGCGATTCTCCGGGGGTATGGACTGAACGAACCCGACGAGACGGACGCGGTGCGCCTCTTGCACTCGACGTTTCACGGATTCGTCCTCCTGGAACGCGGTGGTGGCTTCAGCCGCGGTCCACGACCCGCCAGCGCATCGTGGGAACGAGTCCTGGACACACTCCACTCCTCCCTGTCCAGCTGGCCATCCAGTTGACAACCACAATGCTTTGAGAAAGGCCCATAGTGACACCGCTCAGCGCTTCTGACGTACGCGCTTCATTCATCAATACCTCCCTTCGGGAACGGAAAGCCGTTACGTTTCCACCCGACTTCGATACCCTCGCCTGGGCAGACCTCGACTGCCTCGGCTGGAGAGACCCCAAACTCCCCGATGTTGGATACGTCATCACGCACCTCGAAGACGGTCCGGCCGGGATCATGTTGCGGAAGTCCGCCGGCCAGACCCGCTCCCGGCCGCAATGTGCCTGGTGCGAAGACGTCACCCTTCCCAACGACGTCCTGTACTTCACGGCGAAGAGAACGGGCCCGTCGGGACGGGCCGGCAACACCGTGGCGACGCTGGTGTGTGCGAACTTCGAGTGCTCCTCCAATGTCCGGAAGCTCCCCCCTCTCGCGTATAGCGGTTTCGATCGCGAAGCGGCTCGACTCGAGCGCATCGCAAAACTCGAACTGCGCTCGCGGACGTTCGTCGCCGACCTCCGCTGCGCCGAATAGTCCACAGCTCACAGCCCACAGCCCGCGGTGCGCAGGCACCGCTAGGCCACCGGATCTGCAGTTCCTTTTCCCCTCGCCAGCCGCGATAGTCGCGACCGCTCTGCATCGGAAACCTCTTCGCGCCCAGACGTCAGCGCCGCTGGCCTCTATCGTCTACCCGACGTAGTGCGCCTCAGGCAGTCCGTGTGCGCCGAGTCCGGCTTCGGGTACACGCCGCAGCGCTGCGATGACCCGGTCGGGATCGTCGGGGTCGTAGATTTCGAGACGATGCTCGGGGTAGCTGGCTTGCGACCAAAGGTCGTAGGTGGCTCTGAAGTCGCCGGCCACCGGGTGGTGGAATTGTTTGCTGCCCGAGATGCATTCGCCCACGCGGCCCTCCGACCATAAGGTCGCGAACGCGGGATCCTTCATGACGAGTTCTCCGACGAGCGCAATGAGGTCGGTGTCGTCCGGATGCTTCCCGCTGACCATCCGGTGGTAAGCGACGGTTTCCCCCGCCTCTTTCATCCAGTTCGGATAGAGAGCGCGTGTCGGCGGATCGAGGAAGAGCATGCGAGCCAAAGACGGGCGTTCACTCGCTATGCCTGGGGCAGAGAAAGGTAGGTATGGGGCGATGAGTGCATGACCGAGTCGGTTCCAGGCGAGTACGTCGTCGCGGCGACCGAGAAGTACGGCTGGACGATCCGTGACGAAGTCGAGCATTTTGAGCGCCATGGGGCTTGCGACCTCAATGGGCGGCGCAGCGGGACCGCCCAGCGGCATTCGCGCTTTCGACACATCCAGCAGGTGTTCGGTCTCAGTGACTGTCAGCTGGAGTGCGATCGCGATCGCAAGCAACACTTCGTCGGAGGCGTGACGGCTGTGTCCCTGCTCCAGACGCGTGTAATAGCCGACGCTGACACCGGCGAGCTGCGCGACTTCCTCCCGCCGAAGTCCTCGGACGCGCCGCCTTGCGCCGTAGCCGGCCAACTGCGTCTGATCTGGCAATAGGTCAGCGCGCTTGGCACGGAGATACTCGGCGAGGGGCCCTGGACTGTTCATAGTTCAACGTTATGTCCGGCGGCCCGACCTAACCATTCCCTGTGATGAGTATGAATCAGGGGTATCTAGTAGCTTCGCCCGTGTCGATCGAGCATGGATGAATGAGATCATCCCCGCTTCCCTTGTACGCTCTCGCGCTGACGTCATTCGCTCTTGGAACCGCCGAGTTCGCCCCGAACGGTCAGCTGCTGTCCGTCGCTGACGGATTCGGTGTTCCGGTCGCCGACGCGGGACTGATCACGACCGGATTCGCGCTAGGCGGCGTCATAGGCGGGCCGCTCATCGCCGCAGCGACGCTCCGCGTGCCTCACAAGCTGCTCACCGTCATGCTGGTGACGGTTTTTCTCTTCGCAAATATCGGTACAGCTCTGTCGCCCACACTCCTCCTCGTCGTACTGAGCCGCGCGCTCGCTGGTGCCATGCTCGGCGCTTTCATGGGGGTCGCGATTACGATCGCCAGCGACATCGTCACGCCCGCCCGCCGCGGGCGCGCCATCGCGCTGGTCTTCTCTGGCCTGACCATCTCCAACGTCCTCGGGGTCGTCATCGGAAACCTCGCCGGTAACGCCTGGGGTTGGAGGAGCGTGTTCTGGTTTGTCACAGTTCTCGCAGTCATCTCCCTCTTTGGACTCGTCGCCGTCTTGCCTTTGAAATCCGAGGCCGTAGTTGCAGCATCCGGCAGCGTGGGCACAGCCCTTCGCACTGGAAGGCTCTGGCTCACCTACGCCGCGATGGCACTCGCTTACGGCGGCCTGTTCATCATGTTCACCTACGTCGAACCGATGCTCCAAGAGCGGTCCGGCGCCTCGCACGGCACGGTCGTCTGGCTGCTTCTCGTCTTCGGGGTCGGGTTGGTAGCGGGAACCCACTTTGCAGGAGTCTTCGCTGACAGATCCGTCCGCGCAACGACCGTGACGGCGATGGTCGTACTGATCGGGGCTCTCATCGCGTTTTCGTTCCTCGACACGAACATCGTCGCCGTCATTGTCTTGCTCGGCGTCCTCGGCGCCGCCGGGTTCGGCATGGTCCCACCCCTGCAGTCGTTCGCCGTCGAAGTGGCGAACGTGACATCGCCGTTTATCTCAGCCATCGCCTCGGCGTCGTTCTTGGCGGGCGTGAGTCTCGGGTCCGCCGTGGGCGGGGAGGTGCTCCGCCGCGGGTTCGACTACAACGCCTTGCCAGTCGTCGGTGCCGGGCTCACGTCGGTAGGACTGGTGGTGTTCCTCACTGTCGCTGCGCTGCATAAGCGCGCGTTGCTCAAGGCCCAAGCATTCCCGGTACCGTTATCGATCAACTAGCACTGCCATGCCTCGACCTCAGGGTTTCAGTCAGAGTTCCCGGCCGCGAGCGGAACGGATCTCGTGTGCGGCGCGCGGTCATCCTCGATCTGCCATTCCAGTACGCGATAGGCGAGCCCACGGTGGTTGCTCGTGAATAGAACACCGACGATCGTGATGAACGCGAAGACCGCGTCCAGGATGCTGTCGGGCGCGAGCAGTTGCAAAAGCAGAAACCCACCGATGCCCAGCGACCACCTGACAACTGCGCCCGGCACGGACGGCCGGTTCTGCGGGCGCAATCGTACGACTGTTTCCCCGGGAGTCCGGCTCGTCCACAGCAGCGTGCCGAGGAATGACAGCGCAACGCCTAAGCCGATGATGATGTCTGCAGCCCCGTGGGCGGCAGGTGCCAGCCCGGTGGCGGTGAGCGTGATTGCGCTGTAGATCGCGGTGATGACGAGGGTCACCCACGATGCGATCACGACGTCACACAGCATCCCCAGCAACCGCCGGCGCCTGGTCAGAGCACGCGGAGCTGCTGGCGCCAGCCCGTCGCCCCGACGCAAGAATGCCAGCAGGGGTGCAACGAGCCACCCGACCAGCACTCCGGACGTGTTCGCGATCAGGTCGTCGACATCGAGAAGCCGGTATGCGCAGGGGTAGAGCCCCCAGACTCCCGTGACCTGCGTCAGCTCGATGAGCGCGCTCGCACCGACCCCCACCAGCAGTGTGACCACCGCGCCGCGGCTGAGGAGCAAACGTACCAATACCCCGAGTGGCAGGAACAGAGCCACGTTCAGAGCGAACTGTTGCACTGCGGGGTTCCGCAGAAGACCGGGGCTTGTGGACTGTTCCCGCACGATGTCGAGCGCGAACTGACCTGGCCGCAGTTGTACCCCGGCGCCACCCTCGATGCACAGTGCGACGATGTCGCTGGGCAGTGGGAGGAGCGTGTATGTCACGAGCGCCAACGCATAGACCGGAACGGTCAGGGCAACCAGCGTTCTTCCCAGAGTGAGGGAACCATATCGACGCACCTGAACGGCGACGAAGGGCACGAAGAGGAGCGCAGCAACGACGACGCCACCGATGACGGCGATCATGCCGGATGCGACCGGGCTGCTCATTCCATCAATCCTGCGCGGTGGGTGTCGTGGCGGCGCAGACAACGCCGTCGCCAGCCGCGCTCGACTGTTGCTCGGTGACGGCGACGCCGTCCAGCAGCACCGTGCACTGAAGGATGATGCCGGGCACGCCCACCACGGAGATCGACACGTCATCGGCGGCTCGACCGATGGTCTCGAACTGCAGCGGGGCAGTCGACAGGTCGACCGTTTCCTCGATCGTCTGCCGCTCGCTCAGGCCGGTCTCGCGACTGCTGTATTCCACCTGCAATAAGGCGCCGTCGCTGGTTCCTGAAACAACGCCGACCTCGTAAGTCACGGCCTGTGACGGGTCGAGAACGCCGCACCCGCTGATGCCCAGAACCGCTCCCACCACGGCCATGGTGGCGATAGCCAACCGGGGGAACCTCCGCTTCGTGGTCGCTGCGTACTCTCGAGTGATGGTTTCAGTCATGTTGGCCTCTTTCAATTTCTGTATGGCGGGTCAGTCGTTACGTCGAGTTGCCTGCGTGAGGATCTGGTGTTGGAGGGGCCGGCACATTTCCGCGACCCCGACGGTGAGCGCGACACCCGAGAGCACGGTGGCGCCAATGAGCAGCACCCCTGATGCCTCGAGCCCGAACTGGCTCATGAACGGCGTGGCGAGCAGAAGGTCGACCCGACGGAGATACCCAGCGCAGCAGGGTCTATGGGGATTTTGGAGAGGTAGGACGCAATGACCCCGAGCAGTGCGACGGCAGAGACATTGCGCCAGGCGGCGCGCGGGTCACCGATGATCCGCCGCATGGCGTTGAGCCGGGGAACCGACGCAGTCCGGAGTCCCGAACGCAGGGGCGGTCGAGGCCGATGATCATCCGCATTGTGGTCGACTTGCCGGCGCTGTTTGGGCCGAGAAAGCCCGTCACCAAGCCTGGGCGGGCGGTGAAGTCAATGGAGTCGACGGCAGTCTTCGAGCCGTACCGCTTGGTCAGAGAGTGGGCTTCGATCACAGGTTCAACTCCGAGTCTTGCGTAACTACAACTGGCGGCGAGTGCCGCCGATGGCTTCAGCCAACACCGTGTCCTTGGGGCATAGTCAACCGAAGCGTCGGCCCCTCCGAATTAGATGAGCACGGTGGTGGTCTCACTTCCTGATTCGGAGTTCAAAGCTGCCCTTCGCCGGCTCGATTTGCTTGGTAGCGAACATCAGAGAGAGGTCGAGATAGGCAGCGCGCTTGCCCTGTGTCGAAACGTCGCCCGACGGGTTGTCGCCCTTGAGATGGTCGTCGTATATTGCGAATATCTCGTCGAATCAGCCAGCCCTACCCATTTTGAGATCACCGGTGGCCGGGTCGATGCCGTTGCCGCGCACATGGCCGCACGGCCCGAGCCAGCCTTGTTCGGGTCCTTCGTCGTTGTCGAGGAACTCCTCAATCGCTTCGGCGTCGGTGTTCCATCCCGTGAGCCCCTGGGTCATCAGGAGCGGGTTCCCTTCGGGAGTGATGCAAAGTCCCGGTCGTTCCCAGCTGGCGGTGTCTGCTGAGCGCAAGGCGCTCTGGTACTCAAGCAGGCTGCCCCTTGGTTTGAAAATGGGCGGCTGGCGCAATGGTCTCGACTCCGAGCGAGCTCAACGAGTTCATGCGTGCTGATCTGGGAGGCAGGCTCGTGGATGAGATCACGATGACGCAGATGCTGACGGGGTACCCACGGGCGAGGATCTACTGCCCGGTTCCCAGTCCGGACCGGGAATTGAGAGCGTCGGGTCAGCTGCGCAACGGCCTGGGGTCATTCGGGAGACATTCCCGGATTCCAGACCCGGAACGCCGTGACAGCGGATGGCATGGCGTTCACCGTCACCGCCACCGCTTTGCCGTGGGCCATCTTCGATGGACCGGAAGAGGAACTGCTGGAGCGATACACGATCGTCATCGACACCCTCGACCAGGCTCTCTGTGACGCTGATGCGCCGAAGAAGTGACCCTGTTTCAGAATGACCTTGACCCTGCCCTTAGGGCATGGCATTGAATCGCAGTTGTCGAAAGTCAAAAGTCAAAAAAACGGAGAAGCAGCAATGCCATGGAGCAACCATGATGCGAGCAACCGAGTAGTACCTGAGTACGATGAACACAACCTCCCCCCAGGACGTCACATGACCGCGTCCACGAACAAGAGGTTCGTCAAAAGAGAACAGACCGCGCCAGGATGGCCAGAACTCCTTGTTGGCGTGGCGGTCTTCGCAGCATTGTACGCGCCCGTCGCACTCCTCCTACCTCTCATTCAAGACGATGCGATTGCCGGGGTCGTCGGGCTCGTCGTGTCCGGACTGATGGGACTGATCGCAGTGGCGGTCGCAGTCCTCATCCGAAAAAGGGGGTTGTCTGCCTTCGGATTCCGCCGAGCCACGAAACGTCAGCTGATCGTCGGCGTAGGGCTCGGAATCGTCGCATTCCTGATCGGTTCTGTGGGCACCGCCGTCTACACGATGATCAGCAACGATGCTCAGAACGTGCAGACGACCTACCAGGCAGGCGCGGCAGGCGGCCTGCTGTCGATCGCGCTGACATTTGTCGCCGGCTCGATCCTCACGCCGATAGGGGAGGAAGCGCTCTTTCGCGGCCTGATCGCGAATGTCCTCATTGCCCGGCTCGGCGCATGGATCGGCATCATCGCAAGCGCGGCTGTCTTCGCGGTCGCCCACGGGATCAACCCCGTCATGGTCGTCGCATTCTTTGTCGGAATTCTGACTGCCCTCCTGTTCCGTTGGTCACACTCGATCTGGCCGGGCGTCTTGCTGCACGGCGTCAACAACGCGATTGCCCTCTTTCTGCCCGTCATCATCGCCGCAGTCACCAGCTAGGTCCCTGACGCGCCTTATCGTCCCAACCGCTGCTGGTGGATCGTGTGGCCGTCTGGAATTGATTAAACGCTTAAGTCGAGGGGGCTCACGGTCAAGGTTCGTCCGGCCGAAGCCCGCACTGGACCAACGCAGTTATGCAGGGAGTAACTGCGGCGAGAAGTGCCCTGGGGTCCGGGGATGACGACCGCTCGCACCGTACGTCGCAAATCAGATAGACGCAACGTAACATCCTCTGCGCAGGCGGCCAGACCCGACGCGCGAGAAAGAAATTGGTCGTCTTGGGACCCGAAGCAGCGCTCCATCCGACGACTTGGCACGACCTTCGATTCACCTTGAAGAAAGCATGAAAAGCCAGCTATTCATTGGAGAGAACGCGTGCCCGTGGAAAAGTTCGAGTTATCGCGTGGAATGGCATTTCGTGATGTTTCTCAGAGGCCAATGATGGTGGGCCAGAAGCGATTTCGTGAACCACTCACAGCGAGTGATTCAGGCTTTGGCCGAATTACGATCAGAGAGTGGCCCGAACGATCGGTTTACGATCGTGCGGGCCATTCTTGTTGGTGCTTCTCAGGCGAATTGGGCAGGTAACGATCGCGTCTTCCTCGCGCACTTCGTGCCAGAAACGAAAAATGGCGCGTCCGCGGGAATGCGGGCGCGCCATATTGTTCCGTCGTGCGGTGGCCGATGATGTGTTGGCGATCTGGCGCCAAGTTATTGCGGGCGCTTGGGTCTGCTGCACTACTAGATGACAGTTCTTAGGCGACCAAACGCTGCGGTTAGCGTCTTCATGATGCCCGGAACTTTACCAATGCAATCGATGATGGCCATCGAACTCAGCCAACTATGACGCCCGCAAGCGGAACGGCTATCGCAACAATCCTGTTCCGTGCCCAGCGCACGTTGGCCAAGCAAACGAGTCGACTGATCGCTCCGACCCGCGTCACCTCAGACGAAGATTCAGTGGGCGCTTGGATCGGTGACGCCGACCATGAGCCCGGTCGCGCTCGCGCGCCGGATCATCGCCAGGTCTTCCCGAGCTGTGATCGCCGCGACCGCAACTGCCGAGCGCGAGTTGCTGACGAGACGATCCGAGCCGCCCGCGCGGTTGGCCGTTTCGTCGAGTTCGAGCCCGAGGAACGCGAGCGATCCCACTGCGTCCGCCCTAGCGCGTCCGGCCCGTTCGCCAATGCCACCACCAAAGACGATGAGGTCAACCCCGCCCATCGTCGCGATCATTTCGCCCATCTTGCCGACTAGCCGGTGTAGCCACACGTCGTAGGCCAAGGTGGATCGTAGGTCGCCTGCCTCCGCGTCGCGCATGATGATCCTCATATCGTCATGTCCGGCGATACCGGTCAGTCCGGACGAACGTTCGAGCGCAGAAGACATCGTCGCAACGTCGATCGACGTGGTACTCAGCAACCAGACAATCGCGCCCGGGTCGAGGGAGCCTGGGCGGGTCGCCATCACCAAACCGTCGACCGGCGTGAACCCCATCGTGGTATCGACGCTCAATCCGTCAACGATGGCGGCCAGCGACGATCCGGAGCCCAGGTGGCAGCTCAGTACGCGGCGGACCTTCCGGGCTCCGACCAACTCCCGTCCTCGTGCATTGGCGTAGTCGTGGGCGAAGCCGTGGAAACCGTATTTACGCATCCCGTGCGCCTCCCGCCACTCAGACGGGACCGCGTAGGTGTAGGCCGCCGGCGCGAGGGTCTCGTGGAAAGTCGTATCGAAGCAGGCGATCGCGATCGCCCCCGAGAATACCTGTGCGAGAACATCAACCACGGCCAGTGCGTTGCGTGTATGAAGCGGCGCCAATGGCGCGACCGTCTCGAGTTGAGCCCTCGTTGACCCGGTGATCACGGTGGGGCCGTGAAAGACTCCGCCGCCGTGCACGAATCGGTGCAGCACGTAGTCGGGCTCAAACGCCGGACCCTGGTGTCGGGCGAGTTCGCGCCAGCGGGCCGCGTCCCACGTCATGGGCGACTCATCCCCCGTATCGATTTCCTCCGGCCCTTCCGCACCGACGATGGTCACCTTGCATGACGACGACCCGACGTTGATGACCAGAATCTTCGACACCGGTCACACCGCCAGAAGTGCGCGTCTGACTTTGTTCAGGGTCGCTAGCCCTGCCTTAGTGAAAGTGGGTGGTTGCAGATCGAGGTGGTTGATCATGTGGGAGACGTTTCCGCCCACGATCGCGCGGCACTCGTATCTGTGGTCCGCGGGGATGACGTGCCAGGGCGCCCACGAGGTTGAGGTGGCCGTAATCGCAGCTTCGTGATCGCGAGTGTAGTCGTCGAAGTATGCGCGCTCGGCGAGGTCGGCGGCAGCGAATCTCCAAAATTTGTTCGGGTCGTCCGGCCGCACCAAAAGGCGGTTCTTTTGTTCTTCCTCCGAGTGGTGAAGGAAGATTTTCACGAGGCAAGTGCGCCGCTGCAGGCCCGCCGGATCGCCGCGCTGGACAACCAAACTCTCGACGACTTTCTTGTGCAGCTTCATGTCGCTTCCCGGTGCTCTTGCCCGTGCGGGTACCGGCGTGTCGCGATCACGGTTAGCGCTGCCCGGCGGGTTGGGCGCGACCCGCGGGGCCTTTGATCGAGGTATGTGCGCCGCCTGTGGACACTTTGCGGGGTGGGTCGAAGATCCGGTAAGCAAGCAACTTGATTCGGTCGTTGAGCAACGCCCACGCCAGTGCCCACCCCCACACAAATGCAACCCACCCCCACGGCAGTGGAGCCATGAGGATCCCGAACAGCGCAAAGCAGGTCGCCATCGCTTGGGTGCCCGCGACGGCGATCACCAAAATCCGGGCGGGTCGTTGCGACCAGAACGGGCCTCGGGTTCGGGTCAGGAAGATGGTTAGGTGACCCGCGACGGAGAGTTTGAGATACATCATCGTCTGCAGTTCGGGGCGGGTCAGATGGAAGACGTCCCTGCCGAGAAAAAAGAGAAGGAACACGGCGATGACCCCAAGGACTCCCAACACGCTGGAGACTCCCAGTACTAGGCGCATGTTCCACTTCTCGGGAGCGTTCCTGAAGCGGACGTGGTCGTAGGCGATCGAGAGGATGGCGCCGTCGTTCATCAAAGCGAGGATGACGATCATGATCGCGGTCAACGGATAGAAGTTGAAGATCAGGATTGCGGCCGTCATGAACAGCAGCACCCGTAATGTCTCCGCGATGCGGTAGATCGCATAGCTGTTCATCCGCTGGAAGATCCTGCGGCTCTCTTTGATCGCATCGATGATCACCGAGAGGCCGGGCGTGGTCAGCACGATCGCCGCTGCGGCTCGAGCGGCGTCAGTGGCGCCGGAGACCGCGATGCCGCAGTCCGCCTCTTTCAGGGCAGGAGCGTCGTTGACCCCGTCACCGGTCATGCCGACAATGTGACCCCTTTTTTGCAGCACATCGACGATATGAAACTTGTGCTCCGGGAACACCTGGGCGAAACCGTCCGCCTCCTCGATGGAGGCGGCAGTTGCGGCACTCTCCGTGCGTTTCGAGTCGCCGAGACCGTCGGCATCCAGAATCTCGGAGCCCATTCCGAGCTTCTTCGCGGTCTCTTGAGCGATCGCGAGCTGATCGCCGGTGACCATTTTGACGGCGATGCCCATTTTGCTGGCCTCGGCGATCGTCGCTTTCGCATCCTTCCGCGGCGGATCGAAGAGAGGGAGCACCCCCTCGAACGTCCAATGTCCTTTCTGGGTTGCTCGTGCGACTCCCAAGGATCGGTAGCCGCGAGCAGCGAACGCGGCAACCGCTTTATCGACCGCTGGCTTGATAGTGGCTGAGTTCTGGGACATCTTCAGAATCACCTGGGGAGCACCCTTGGTGACGGTGAACGAGTGGCCTTTTGGGGGCCTGACCTTTGCTTCGGTGCGTTTGTGCACCGGGTCGAAAGGTGTGAACCCCGTAATTGTGTAGCTAGCGAGCTTCTGGTCTGCGGTAACGCCGCCGATCACTGCCAGGTCGATCGTGTCTTTGTCCTCGGCGCGGGACGCCAACGCTGCGTCGAGAATGACGCGGGCTGCATCCACTCCGCCGACGATGTACGGGTCGCCGAGCGTCAGCTTGTTTTGGGTGAGGGTCCCGGTCTTGTCTGAACAGAGGATGTCCACTCCGGCGAGCTCCTCGATCGCCGACAGTCGCGTCACGATCGCCTTCTTCTTCGCCAGCTTGCGGGCTCCCACCGCCATCGTCACCGACAAGACGGTCGGCATCGCGACCGGGATCGCTGCGACCAGGAGCACCAGAGCGAACTGGATGGTGGTCAAGATCGGGTCACCGCGGACGATCGCGACGACGACAATGACCGTCACCAGCACCACGGCGAGGATGATCAGAAAGTTGCCGATCCTCAACACCGCGCGCTGGAAATGGCTGACGGTGTGGGCTTCTTGAACGAGACGCGCGGTCGCGCCGAAATAAGTACCGGAGCCCGTCGCGTATACCAGCCCGTCCGTCTCCCCGTGGCGCAGGATCGAGCCCGAGTATGCGGCGTCGCCCGCTTTCAGGGTCACCGGGAGGGACTCGCCGGTTAGTGCCGATTGATCGACCTCGACCGGGTCGCCCGCCAAGAGCCTCACATCCGCGGGAACTATGTCGCCAAGTCGAACGCGAATCACATCTCCGGGCACCAGTTCGCGCGCGGGGCGCTCGGCCCACTTTCCGTCGCGTTTGGCCGTGGCAGTGATCGCCAATTCAGCTTTCAACGCCTCTACGGCGTTGCCCGCTTGGCGTTCCTCGGTGAACCCGACTACCGCGTTCGCCAGCAGCAGGACCAGGATGATGAAGAAGTCCGGCCAGTGCGCGAGCACTGCCGAGAGGATCACTGCCGCTTCGATCATCCACGGGATCGGCCCCCAAAAGTAGCCAAGAAACTTCAGGATTTGGTTGGTCTTCTTTTCCGCGATCTCATTCGCTCCGTACCTGGCCAGACGCGCGGTCGCCTCGGTCTGGCTGATCCCCTCAGGAGAGGACTCGAGCTTCTTCTCCAACTCAGGCAACGGAATCATCTTCAGCTCATTGGCTGTTAAGGAGGAACCTTTCGGCGGCCGCGCTCGTGGTTTCGTGCCCTTGCGATTGTGTGGGCTTTGCGGTGTGGTGCTGGTCTTCGTCATATCTCTGTCCCTCTACTTGGGCGATGCGGCGCCACCAAAGTCTCGTTCCACAGCGCGATGACGGGGACATCCGGATGGGCTGGCGAGTAGCCCAAAATGCTGAGGGATGCGGCATCGAGGGTGAAATGTTGCCCCTCCAGCACCGGTAACCCGATCCAGTGCGCGGCGAGAACCGCGCCGAACTGGCCGTGGGAGAAGAGGGCGACTTTCCCTTCCAGGGAACGGAGCCGCACGATCAGGCGATCCGCTCGTGATCCGATCTGCTCCGTTGACTCTCCGGCGGGGCAGCCATCGCGGAACACGTTCCAGCCGGGACGGTCGCGCCGAATGTCGACGGTCTTCTGGCCCTCGAAGCTTCCGTAGTTCCACTCGGAGAGGTCGGGATCGACCACTGCCGGCGGCTGGATCCCTGACAGGTGGCAGGTTTGCCGTGCGCGCTGCATCGGGCTGGTGAGCACACGGGTGAACTCGATTCCGCGCAGCAGAGACCCGAGCGCGGAGGCCTGCTCCTCGCCATGCCCGGTCAGGGGCAGATCCGTGTGACCGGTGTGCTGGCCGGTCAGCGACCATGGTGTCTCGCCGTGGCGAATGAAATACACGCGTACCGGCATGGTGGTGATCGCGTTGCTCATGAGTCAGGCTGCGGTCTGCTCAGCAGTGGCGTCGTAGCGACCCTGACGGGCAGCCGCGTTGCACGCCGCACGATGGGCGAGTGCTCCCTGCGCCGCGCCCACGTGGGAGGGGCGGCCCTTCCAGATGTGCAGAGCGGGCTGCTGGATGGCACGACCGTAGGAGAACGACACCGCCCACGGTAGTGGCGGCCGCCGATCCCGGGCGTTCATGGCGTTGAGGCGGGCAGATGCCAGTTCCGCCGGTTGACCGCCAGAGAGGAACGCGATGGCCGGCACCGCGGCAGGGACGGTTCGCAGCAGGCAGCGCAGAGTGACGTCTGCCACCTCCTCCGGCGACACGTTTTGCTGTGAACGAGATCCCGGCAGGATCATGTTCGGCTTCAGAATCATGCCCTCGAGCAGCACACCCTGACTTTGCAGCTGGACGAAGAGGGTGCGCAGGACGCGCTCTGTAGCTTTCGCGCAATCCTGCAGCGTGTGGTCCCCCGTCATCAGCAGTTCCGGCTCCACCACCGGCACCAGGCCGGCTTCCTGACATAGGGTCGCGTAGCGGGCCAGCGCCTGCGCGTTCGCCTCGACGCAGCTGGCGGTGGGACGCCCCTTCCCGATCGTGAGCACCGCGCGCCACTTGGCAAACTGCGCTCCCATCCGCTCGTATTCGACCAGACGAGCGCGGAGGCCATCGAGACCTTCGGTGATCTTCTCGCCGGGATGCCCGGCAAGCCGCGTGGTGCCAGTATCAACCTTGATGCCGGGGATGATGCCACTCACTGACAGCAGTTCCAGAAAGGAGATCCCTTCCGCCGTGTGCTGGCGAATGGTTTCGTCATAGAGGATGACTCCGCTGATCGATTCACTCAGCCCCGGGGTAGTGATCAACAGCTCCCGATAGTCTCGACGCGCCTGCTCGGTCTGCGGGACCCCGACTTTTGCAAATCGCTTGTTGCAGGTCTTGATACTCTCGTCGATCGCCAACAGCCCTTTGCCATCCGCGACGAGGCGTGCCGCGGTTTCGGCTAGATCGGCCGCGCTCATGCGCCCGAATTCCATTTCCAGTTCCTGATTTCAGGCATGTCCTGGCCGTGCTTGTCGATGTATGCGTCGTGCTCGACAAGTTTGTCGGCGGTCATCTGCTTCAGGTAGGCACCGGGAGCGCCGAGGTTCGGGAGCCGATCGACGACATCCTGGACGAGGTGATAGCGGTCCAATTTGTTCTGAACCCGCATGTCGAAGGGCGTCGTGATGGTGCCCTCTTCATCGTATCCGCGCACATGGATGTTGCGGTTCGTGCGACGGTAGGTCAGCCGGTGGATCAGCCACGGGTAGCCGTGGAAGGCGAACACGATCGGCTTGTCCGTGGTGAAGAGGGAGTCGTAGTCTGTCTCGCTCAGACCATGCGGGTGCTCGGCAGCCGGCTGCAATTTCATCAGATCCACCACGTTAATCACGCGGATTTTCACCTCCGGAAGATATTCCCGCAGGATCGAAACGGCACCCAACACCTCCAGGGTCGGCGTGTCGCCGCAGCAGGCCAGAACGATATCCGGTTCGCTGCCCTGGTCGCTGCTGGCCCATTCCCAGATTCCGATCCCCTCGGTGCAGTGCACGAGGGCCTGGTCCATGGTCAACCACTGCGGCATCGGATGCTTGCCCGCGACGATCACATTCACGTAGTTGCGGCTGCGCAGGCAATGATCGGCCACCGACAGCAGGCAGTTCGCGTCTGGCGGTAGATAAACCCGCACGATGTCCGCCTTCTTGTTCACCACATGATCGAGAAAACCCGGATCCTGGTGGGTGAACCCGTTGTGGTCCTGCTGCCACACGTGGGAGCTCAGGACGTAATTCAACGAGGAGATCTTGCGGCGCCACGGCAACTGGGTGGTGACCTTCAGCCACTTCGCGTGCTGGTTGAACATCGAGTCGACGATGTGGATGAAAGCTTCGTAACAGTTGAACAGTCCGTGCCTGCCGGTCAGCAGATAGCCTTCGAGCCAGCCCTCGCACTGGTGCTCGCTGAGCATCGAATCCAGCACTCGTCCGGTCGGCGACAGGAACTCGTCGTTCTCAACTGTGCGGGCATCCCACTGTCGGTTGGTGACCTCGAAGACGGCGTCGAGCTTGTTTGAGAGGGTCTCGTCAGGACCGAAGATCCGGAAGTTGCGGCTGTCGTCGTTAAGGCTGGCAACGTCACGCAGAAACTCCCCAAGGACGGACATGTCCGAGGCCTCGACCGCGCCGGGTGAGACGACCTCCACCGCGTGGCTCTGGAAGTCCGGCATCCGCAGATCCTGCAGAAGCACACCACCGTTGGTGTGCGGATTCGCCCCCATCCGGCTTCCACCCTTCGGCGCCAGTTCTGCCAACTCCGGTATCAGCCGACCGGCAGGGTCGAACAGCTCCTCGGGCCGGTAGCTTCTCATCCAGTCCTCCAGTTGCGCCACGTGCTCCGGATGCTCCGGATCCACCAGCAGCGGCACCTGATGGGAGCGAAAGGTGCCCTCCACCGCGAGCCCGTCGACAATCTTCGGTCCGGTCCAGCCCTTGGGAGAGCGAAGCACGATCATGGGCCAGCGCGGCCGGCTGGCGGTGCCGTTCGCGCGTGCCTCCGATCGGATCTGCTGGATGCGCTCGATGGCGCGATCAGTGGCAGCCGCCATGAGTTGGTGCATCAGCTCCGGGTCGTCGCCCTCGACGAAGAAGGGATCCCAGCCGCAGCCGCGCAGGAACTGGTCGAGTTCCTCGGCTTCGATACGCGCCAGGATCGTTGGGTTACTGATCTTGTACCCGTTCAGGTGAAGAATCGGCAGCACGGCGCCATCGGAGACCGTGTCCAGGAATTTGTTGGACTGCCACGACGTCGCCAACGGCCCCGTCTCTGCCTCGCCGTCCCCGATCACGCAAGCGACGATCAGGTCGGGATTGTCGAACACCGCGCCGAACGCGTGGCTAAGCGAATACCCCAACTCACCGCCCTCGTGAATGGAGCCAGGTGTGGTGGGGGCGACATGGCTGGAGATCCCGCCTGGGAACGAGAACTGCGTGAAGAGCCGCTTCATTCCAGCCTCGTCTTGGCTGACATCCGGATAGATCTCGCTGTAACTACCCTCGAGATAGGTGTTCCCGACCAGCGCCGCACCGCCGTGGCCCGGCCCCGCCACGTAGAACATGTCGAGGTCGTACTTCTTGATCGCCCTGTTCAGGTGAACGTAGATGAAGTTTTGCCCGGGCGTCGTTCCCCAGTGCCCCACGACCAGGGGCTTCACGTGCTTGAGCACGAGCGGTTCTCGCAACAGCGGGTTGTCGTAGAGATAGATCTGGCCGACCGACAGGTAATTCGTCGCCCGCCAATACGCGTTTATCAGCGTGAGCTCTTCGGCGGACAACGGCTCCGCGCTCGGGCGGATCATCGTGGGGTGAGACATGGCAGGTCCTCTGCGGTTGCGGACGGAATCCGCCGCCAGGGACCGGAGCAGCATTCAACGGTACGTATGTCGATCTGCCCATGTCAACGACGTTGACCATGCTCACGGTCAATTGGTCGCCGAACCGATTTCGGCAGTGCCCGAGCTCGCTATAGCCCACTCGCGCTCAAGGGCCCGGGAAGTTACACCCGCGCGGGAGCGTTGGTGCTGGGGAGGACCGGTCTATGGAGCGCTATCGACGATTTGGGTCGTTCTCCTGGGCGTTGCGCGCGTTTGGGTTCCTGCCGGCGAGGCGAATGATGGCCCCAATGATGAGCAAAAAGGCGGACGGCCACGTGGCGAAGTGCCAAATCAACCCGCCGACAGCAACAAGGGCTGCTAATAGGTAGAAGGCCCACGCGACCCAATCCTTGGCACCCATTCGCTGAAAGTATTTGCCCATGAAACCACTCTATGACTGCACTAGCTGGCACGCCCTCGATCCTGCAGACAACAGCAGCCGTGCGCGGAGCGCCTGCGGGGGCGATGTTGATGTGCGCACGACGAATAAAACTTGACAGACACCATCGCGTTCGCCGTTCCCATGTGACACGGCTCGACGTTTGAAACGGCTGCTACGGCCCCCTGGTGTCGGTTGTCCCGTTGCTGAGTTGTTTGGCTCGGCAACGGGAGCCGGCCGGTATGTTTCAGCGGTCGACCGACTGTCGTTGGACGGTGCGGTACACGGTGGAGCGGGCGACGTTGAACAGCTCAGCGAGCTCGCTTGTGGAATGCGTGCCCGCCCGGTGCACTTCCATCAGGTGGCGTTGCTGAGCTGTCGATAGCTTCGGTTGCTTGCCCCGTAAGTGGCCTTTCGCTTTCGCCACTTGCATCCCTTCTCGTGTTCGGGCGCGGATGAGGTCGGATTCGAACTCTGCCACCATCGCCAGGACATTGAACAGCAGGCGTCCGACCGGGTCGGTCGGATCGTGGACGGATCCGCCGATGCTGAGCTTGACGCCCTTGAGGGTGAGTTCGTCGATGATGTCTTTCGCATCCCGAAGTGAGCGAGCCAGTCGGTCGAGTTTGGCAACCACGAGAGTGTCGCCGTTCCGGCAGGCGGCGAGTGCTTCGCGGAGGCCGGGGCGTGCTCGGTTGGTGCCGGTGAGACCATGGTCGGTGTAGATCAGGTTCGATCTAACGCCGAGAGCTTCCAAGGCGTTTTGTTGGGCGGTGAGATCTTGCTCATTCGTGGACACGCGTGCGTATCCGATCAAAAATTCATTCATGGTTCGAACGGTGCACTTCGCCCGGTCGAGGGGTCAAGAACAATCCCGTAAGCGGCCCCCACCCGGGCACCCTTCCTAGGCTGCAAGCCCCGACAATTGGCTGCTCCTGGAGGAAATAAATTCCCGTCCGATAACCGTCCGGCTTTCGGGCAGTGACGTGGATACATCGGGCGGCGGCCCGCGGGCTGCGGGCTGTTGCGGAACTGGGTCCTCGAACGTTGGGAAGAGAGCGCGGAGGCACGCTTTGATACTTTTCGGTCGTTGCGTTGGGGACCTATTTCATTTCACGGGCGTGGCGGTGACCTCCAAAGTGCGTGCGATGACCCCGTCGGCGACCTTCGCGAGGGTGAGGTTGTGGTTTCTGGCATGGGCACGAATCGCGATGAAAGCGTCGTTCATGGTCATCCCGGAAATAGCAGCGAGAACTCCTTTGGCTTGTTCGATCAGTATCCGAGAATCGAGGGCATGTTGAAGTTGCGCGGTCACGATACTTGAGCTCTTAATGGTGCGTTCTTGAAGTATGCCGATGGTGGCGACGTCTGCTAGCGCTTGGGCGACGGCGATATCGGCCGGGTTTAGTTCTCCGGTGTGGGTGCTGAACAGGTTCATGGTGCCGATGATCTGCCCGCGGAGTCGCAGTGGCGTTGCGTGCACGGATAGGAACCCTTGCCTAATGGCTTCGGCACTAAACGTGGGCCACTTTCCGGAATTGACATGCATGTTGCCGACAGTGACCGCAGTGCCGGTGCGGAAGCAGTCAAGGCAGGGCCCTTCCCCGGCGGCGAGTTGGAGCACTTCGACAAGTTGCGCTTCTTCGCTGGTGGAGGCGATGAGTTGCAACACCCCTACGGCGTCGACGAGAAGGAGGCCTCCTGCTTGGGTATCCAGAATGCGTGTGCATTTTTCGACCAACCAGTGGAGGAGGTCGACCACGTCAAAGTCTGTGACGAGGGTGTCGGCGAGTTTCACGAACGCAGCACTGAGCTGAGCTTCTCTGCTTTCGGTGATCATTCTGATGGTCTCCTGCTATGTGACGGGTTTAGAGGGGCAAGTTATCAAATGTGAGAGCACGGGTAACCACGTCGCGAGCGACCGAGAGGACTGTGCGTCCGTGAGCGAAAGCGTAAGCCTGTAGCCGTGAATAGGCGACGGTTGCGGTGGTGTCTAGTTGGACCAGGATCATGCCTGTGGCTTGATGCACTTCCCGGCGTAGTGCCGGTACCGCTACCGATTCGGAAATCTCGTCGTCGGTGGCGAAGGTGATGGCTCGTTGTATGGCGGTGCTGGCGATCGCGGACGCAATGGCGAGAGCGGATGATTGATGGTCTTCGTTCAACCCACCAGGGGTGTCTCGGTATAACGTGGCCGCGCCTACGGTGACTGCTCCCATCCGTATGGGGATGGAGAAGATGGCCCCGATGTTCAGCTGGCCGATCGATGCGGCAAATACCGGCCATCGATCATGGGGGGCAGAAGCGACGTCTGGCAGCAGCACAGCGACGCCGGTCTCGGTTGCAACCCACTGGGGTCCCTCACCTAATTCGAACTGGAGCTCATCGAGGCGAGCGGCGACCGTATCGCTGGCGCACAAGGCCACTTGCGCTTTCGAGGAGCTGATCACCGTGACCGAAGCTCCCGAAATGGGGAGGTCATTGAGGAACGGCTGACACAAATCCAGTTTCGCTGGATTGCGCGCCGCAGCTGGGTATCCACTCTTCTCAGCCATCATTGCGGTGATCCGCTGGCGCAGTCGGCGGTAGTGAACGATAAAACATCCGGACCTTTCGCAGTCGAGCTGCCAGGGGCCGGGACAGTTCTGCAACGCTATCGCATAGGCCCGCATCCGTCACCAGCCACTCCGCCAGAAAGTTCGGTGATCGGTTGTTTTCGGTACCGGCCTGGAGTCTGAGAACATCTCACCGCCGTATCGATTGACTTCACTGATTGTGGGCGGCACACTTACCAAAGTCACTCTTGCCCTCGGTGTTGGTTGATTTCGCAATCGAATCGAGGACACTATGTTTGGCGCACCCGTTTCTCCTAAAAATTTTGTCGAAGATTTTCGAGTTGCCTGCGCCGGCGCGAGCGCTGGTGTGCGGCAACTTTCTGACGAAGCGTTAATTCTCGAACTGGTTTCGCCACACTCGTGGAGGGTTTGCGACAGTCGAGTCGCCGAAGGGAACCCCGGTCGAATGGTGGCGTTCGTGGATGAACGGGCCGGTCAATACGAAGTGATGCAAATTGCAGACAACTTTGTATGGACAACGTTCGAAACGATGGATTCCGCTATCCTGCACGTTTCAGCCTCTCAGGCCAAAATTGATCACATGCGAGCCGATGGGAATCTTTCATGGGTCAGCTGACATTGATCGGAGACGGTTTAGAACTGGTCCGAATATCTCGCACGGACTGGCGGGTGGTGGACGCCCGAGCGCTGCTGTCGGACCCAGGCCGCGTTCTCGGTTTCATTGAGCGTATGAGGTATTCGCGCTACGAGCTGCTCTGGACAACGGAGCCACCTCGATGGGCGTATGTTTCCTCACTTCGACTAGCAGCAGCCGCCTTCGTCACAGGGCCAAGGTACAGCGGCTCTACGGAACACTTCCGCATCGTGGAATACTCAGCCTCGCCCGCTGAATTCACCAGCCCTCACTATCGCCGGAACGAGACCTCGCTCGTCCATGGCGAGAAGGCTGACCGCTAGCGAATCATTTCGGGATCAAGCAAAAACGAAATGTCAAATGCGATCTTTTTGATCATCGCCTAGGACTGCGAGCAGGCTCTCAAGCTTCTTCACTCCGAGGCATGATGGAGGGGGCCGCTTGAGAGAAGGCATTCAGGCCACACCTGATCCTTCCTGTGCTTTGCGAGCACAGGAATCAGCGGTCGCTGGCCGTCCAGGGCAGGAACTCTCGGCTTCAGCCACAACGGTTGTCCAAATCAGCCGAGTGTCTTTCAAACCCCACCGTCGGAGTGCCGCCTAAACCACGAGCGAAGCGAAATTTGTTTATCGGATTTATCTACTTCGGGCGTATCCTGTCGATACAGCAACTTCAGACCCCGGTCGCTTCTCTGTCGGAGAACTCTGGAGTGCTGATGACGATCACCAACGCAAGACGACCGACCCGGGCGCTTCGGTGGCATGACGGCGTCGAGAAGGAACCGTCTTCTACATCTGCGATATTTCCCTACACGGGAGACTGTGCTTCGTCCGTGGGCTGGGTTCCGCCATAGGACACCCTGCAGGCAGATACGGTGCGGCTGAAGGTGAACTGGTTCGACGGCCGGATCCGGACAGCACAGCTCGTGGTAATCGATCTGAACGAGTAGACAGAAGAAATCAGCCTCGACGGCAACACGATTGGTCTCATCAGTCCTGTAGGGCACATCTTCGTCGCGCAGACGGGAACCCGATTGGACCGGGCCCAAGAGTGCAGCCAGTGTCACTTGTGGGACAAAGCCGCCACAGTTTTTTTCGCCTTGTCAACTCAGGTCACTCCCCTCGAGGAACCGTACCGTCAAATGCAAGCACTGGAGCGCGCGACGCACACCAGTGACGGTCATCCCGATCGGGCGATGAACTCTCAGTAACTTTGTATTCACGAAATTTCGCGGCCAGGAGGCCACAAATGGTAAACACGTTCTTCGGCTCCGGTGGGCCGGCGTGCACGGTGAACGGTGCCGAAGACACCTGCCTCATACCGACCGAAGAGGACATTCTGGTCCAGCCGCTATCCGCCTCGCAATGGCGAGTGCTCGATCGGCGACTGCCCGAGACCGACGCGTGCAGTCTGCTGGGCTTTGTAGAAGAGAACAACCAACAGTTCGAGGTGATGTTGTTGGGTTACGTCCCCTTGAGTGGTGTGGTTTCCCGCTCTTGAGCGTTGCTTCGTCGACGTGAAGAGCCACCGTGGGATGGTCAGTGAGTACCGACTAAAGCAACTCACAAAGGACACCACACGATGGCTCTAGATCAGTCTGCCCTGCTCGACCTGCTGGGAGAACTCAAACTCACCGATGTCACCGATCGAATCCGCGTCGCGACCGAAACTCTCTATCAAGAACTGATCGATGCGGAAGCGGCCGCGTTCATCGGTGCCGCCCCGTTCGAGCGCTCCCACGAACGCACCACCCACCGCAACGGCACCCGACCGAGGACCTTGTCAACGACGGCCGGCGACCTTGATCTGAAGATCCCCAAGCTGCGCGCCGGCTCGTTTTTCCCGGCGCTCCTTGAGCGGCGCCGCCGGGTGGATCAGGCGTTGTTCGCGGTCGTGATGGAGGCCTACGTCCATGGCGTCTCGACCCGGAAAGTCGACGACCTGGTCAAAGCGCTTGGCGCGGACACCGGGATCTCCAAGTCGGAAGTGTCCCGGATCTGCGCAGGCCTGGACGCCGAGGTCGCCGAGTTCCGTGACCGCACCCTCGCCGCGCAGGACTTCCCCTACGTGTTCCTCGACGCCACCTACTGCAAGGCCCGGGTCGGGCACCGGATCGTGTCCCAAGCCATCGTCGTGGCGGTTGGAGTGGCCGCTGACGGCCGCCGGGAAGTGCTCGGTTTCGACGTCGGTGACAGCGAGAACGAGGGCTTCTGGACTAGCTTTCTGCGGTCGCTGAAGACCCGCGGCCTCGACGGGGTCAAGCTGGTCATGTCTGACGCTCACACCGGCCTGAAGAAGGCCATCGGGACCGTGTTCCAGGGCGCCGGCTGGCAAAGATGCCGGGTGCATTTCATGCGCAACGTCCTCGCCGTGATCCCGAAGGGATCCCAGGACATGGTCGCCTCGATCATCCGCACCATCTTCGCCCAGCCCGATCGCGAGCACATCGAGAAGCAGTTCCTCGAGGTGACCACGATGCTCGGCCGCTCGCACCCGAAGGTCGCCGCGATGCTCGTCGACGCGCAACCCGACCTGCTCGCCTTCGCCGCGTTCCCCAGGCGGCACTGGCGCCAGATCTGGTCCACGAACCCGCTCGAACGGGTGAACAAGGAGATCAAACGCCGCACTGACGTCGTCGGCGTGTTCCCCAACGCTGCCGCCCTCCTGCGCCTGGCCGGGTCGGTTCTGATCGAGCAGCACGACGAGTGGGAGGCCGGCGAACGCCGCTACTTCTCCGAAGCCTCCATGCTCGAGCTGGCCACCATGAACAACCCCCTCGAGGTCCTCGACGAGGCGGTAATACTCCCCGAACTGACCGCCGCCTAAACTAGAACAACTGACCCGCACGGTGTTGAGAAACTCCACCACTCAGCGGGACGTGACCTGTTGTTGCGCCACGGGTTTCAATGGTTCACCTTTCCGTCACTTGCAGAGGCTCTCCACCAGTTCATAGAACCAGCGGGCGGTCTGAACTCCGGAGAACAGCAACTCTCTCATTCCCAGCCTCAGTTCAGCACATAGGGCACCGTAGCCGTTGCGCCGATGCGGCCAAACCTTTGCAAAGCACTCCCCTGCAGGTTCCGCTTACGGGCGGCCGATCCGGGCAAAAGGTGGGGTCCAGCGAGCTCTAACGATAGAGGAAAAAGCATTCCATAGGCCGTCCGGTTTGCGCTGCGGCGCATGTCTGGCTTGCCTGTGAGGCTGCTATCGCATGGTAGGCGAGGTCAGTACCACGGCGGAGCCGCCGCGTCTCAGGCGTTGTGCCAGAAGTGCGTCTACCTTCTCGGATCACTGATGCGTTCGTTTCGGTGACGAGCAAGTCCGGGGCACAATCCACCGTTGGCTTCCCGAATTCTGTAGCGGCCGAGCATGGAAAATCTGTTAGCTAACGACCCACGCGCCGAAATGTCTTTCCCGCTAACCGACCCAGCCGCCCGGCATCGCGACTCACGCTGATGCCTACGATGGCCCCAAGCGCGACGGCCAGCACCGAGATGCCAGCGCTCGTCAGGCTGTGTAACGCGTTCGATTGTCCCTCTGAGACGCCGCTCAGTCCGATGAATCCCAGAGCGCCGGGCACGAGCAACCAGAAGCAGGCGAGACTCATGACAGACGCTGGCGGTGCGGTGCGGAAGCGCGTAGCGAAGCGCGCGAATGGGGCCACGACAAGGGCGCCGACGAAGCCAGAAAGTGCCGCGCCGAGGGCGAGCACGCCCAGAGCTTGGGCTCCGTAACAGACCGCCAACGCGAGAACGAGCCAGAGAAATGCCCCTTTTGGCGCTGACATAAACAGTGTGAAGCCGAGCGCGACAAGAGCAACTCCAACCAGTCCCGCCCACCATCCCAGGGCGGGCTGATGCCCGCCGCTGTGGAGACCTCCGACCACGGTGGCTGCGGCGAATACGCCGAACGTCAGGAGCAGAAGCTGCCCGACGCCGAAGACGAGGCGGCTCGCGCCCGAAATCACCTGGTTGCTGCTGAGCTCGATAGCGGCGATCGTCAGAGTCATTCCAGGCAGGAACGAGACTAGGGGCGGCGCAATGATGCGCAACGGGGTATCGCCGACGAGGTGCCCGAGCCAGAGAGCCGTCACGATCGTCACGGCGAAGGCAGCGACCACTGGAACGGCCGAAACGAGGCCCGCAAATCTCCGGGATAGCAGCACAAGGCCGCCTACCCCTGCACCCAGAATCGCGTACGCCGGAATCGCGGCCGCTGTTGGATTGATCACCATGCCGAAACCGACCGTGAGGATGATGTGGCCGAGCAGCGCGAGCCCCTTCCCAAAGCGTGGCTTCACGATCATTGCAGCTTGCAGCGCGCGGACGGCCTCGCGCGGCGCAAGTTCTTTTCTCAAGGCCTGGGCAACAAGCACTTCGACCGCACCGGTTTGATCCAGTCGGTTGCCCGAGGTAGCCGCCGACTGGATCAGCACGTCCCCTCTGGCCGAAGCAGATTGCAGAATCACGAATGTAGGCAGAACAACGGCCGTGAGATCGCTGAGATCGTAGGTCTTCGCGATCGCATAAAGGGTCTGTTCAACATCGTTCGTGGCCTGGCCAGTCTCGACCAGCGCGAGGGCAAACGCGTCAAGCATGTTGAGAACGTCTCGTGCCTCCAGTTGGTCCGCCGAGACTGGGGAATCTGCGACCGCAGACTTCAGCACGCCGGCGATACGCCGGGCTAGCCACGACCGCGCTGAGGATGCCATAGGTCGATTGTGCTGCATCCGTCACCGGAAGCCACATCGTGGACCGTGGAACACGGGCCGCCCCAGACGAGTACGAGCCGAAATTTCGAGCAGGAACACGTGTTTGGAGGTGGTGGTCTCGCCTTCGTCCATGATCGTGTTGCACTTCTTGCTGGTTTCCAGTCGCGGGACTAAAGTCCCTGTTTCGCAGCTCGACCGGCGACCTAAATTGGATTGTTGCTCCAGACTTCGGCGGCGGCCCTTTTCACGCCGAACAAGGAGCAGCCAATGTCTGCAAAAGTCCCCGCCTTTTCCCCGCCATCGTCGGACGCGGCTCAACCAATTGCAGTCGTGGCAAAGCGCCACTTCATCAGTTGGCAGACCTTTACCTTCATGATCATTGCGATCGTCGCGAGCCTGCGTGCTGCACCCACCATGGCGGTGTACGGACTCGGGTCGATCTTTCTATATGTGGTACCGGCGATCGTGTTTCTCGTGCCGCAAACCCTCGTTGCCGCAGAGTTGGCCTCGGCATGGCCGGGTGGCATCTACCGATGGGTGACGGAGGCGTTCGGGCCGAAACTGGGTTTGCTGGCGGTCTGGTGCCAATACGCGATGACGATTTTCTACTACCCGGCAATACTCGCGTATGTGGCGAGCACGTTCGCGTATGTGATCAACCCGAGCTTGGCGAGCAACGGTCTTTATACGGCCATCGTTATCATCGTCGTCTACTGGGCTGCCGTCCTCGTCTCCGGCCGTGGGATGAAGGCGGTGTCCTGGGTGTCCAGTGGCGGCGCCATCATCGGGACCATCATCCCCGGGATCGTGCTGGTCGTACTCGGTGTGCTGTTTCTGTCAGAAGGGCACCATTCGGCGGCACCGATGCACGTCCAGAACGTTCTTCCTGCGTGGGCGGGAATCGCCAGTTTCGTGTTGATCGTCAATAATTTCTTGTCATACACAGGCATGGAGGTGAATGCCGTTCATGTGTCTCGCCTCAAGGATCCCAGACGGGAATTCCCGAAGGTGATGTTCCTGTCGATCGGAATCGTCTTGGCGATATTCATCCTCTCCGCGTTAGCTGTCTCCTGGATCGTCCCCGCAGGCACTACGAGCCTCACCGCCGGAGTGATGCAAGCATTCAGCTCCTATTTCGGACAGTTTTTCGGCCAGTTCGGAGTAACCGTGCTCGTGCCGGTCGTCGCTATCGCGATCATTGCGGCCATGCTCGGTGGGATGATCGCGTTTCTCGCGGGGCCTTCGACCGGGTTACTGATGATTGGGCGTGAACAAGGCTATCTGCCGCCCTATTTCCAGAAGCTGAACAAGCGCGGCATGCAGATGAACATCATGATCTGGCAGGGCGTAGTGACCTCGATAATCGCCCTGCTGTATGCGTTCCTTCCGGTTGTTTCGAACGCCTACTGGATCTTTGAAGTGATGACCACCCAGATCTATCTGATCATGTATGTGCTGATGTTCGCCGCCGTGGTCAAGCTGCGTCGGAGTCAACCACAGCGCCCGCGGGGCTTCGTGGTCCCGGCATTGAGTTTCATGTGTGCCATGGGATCTGTGGCCACAGTCCTGGCGTTTCTGATGGGATTCATCCCTCCGTCACAGTTCTCCAACGCCAACCCGCTGGTGTACGTGGTGATCATCGCGGCAGGGGTTGGACTCGTGGGCCCCGGGGTCCCGCTTCTGCTTCTAAAAATCCGCAAACCAGAGTGGAAGACGGTCGAATCAAGCACGGGAAATGAGGGGTTCGATTCCACCACCGACCGTCTCGCCGCCAAATGACAATCTTGAGCACTGCGGAGATACATTCCGGCGGAGCGACGTCGCGGGCGGCATTAGCGGAATGTGTCCGGTGACCACCGAAACGGGCCTGAGCGTTGCTCGACAGAAGAAGATCGGGTTGATCCCCGTCCTGGCCTTCGCGGTCGGGGCGATGGTCGGAGGTGGCGTCTTCGTCCTCTCCGGCACCGCAATCAACAAGGCAGGCCCGGGGGCGCTAGTAAGTTACGCCATCGCAGGAATTATCGTGCTGCTCTCGTCAATAGGTTTCGTCGCCGTCGCCGCCCGTGCGAAAGTTGGTGATTCGGGATATGGGCCGGTCGCTGATCTGTTAGGTCGGCCATGGCGCTTTCTAGTCATGTGGGGCTTCTATCTGAATGCCGTGTTCGGCATCGCGTTCCTCGCCGACGCGTTCGGGAGCTACCTGCACACCTATTTCGTCGGTGGAATAGGCGCTCTGGAGGCCGGCATCGGATCCATCGTTGTCCTCGTTGTCCTCAACTTGGGCCCCGCAGTGTGGGTCGGGCGAGCCGAGACCTGGATCGTCTCAATCAAGGTTGGTTTATTGCTCATCTTCATCGGATATGGCGTCGCTGCCTTCAAGCCGGTGCATTTCCTACCGTTCGCCTCCCACGGCAGCGGTCCAATATTTGCCACCACAGCTTTGCTATTTACCGCCTATAGCGGATTCAACGTCGTCACCAGCATGGCGCCCAGGGTGCGAAACCCGACTAGAACCGTCCCGGTCGCAGTGATATCCGCAGTGCTCATATCCCTCGGGCTATACGTCTTAGTCGGAATAGGAATGCTCGACAGCGGCATTTTGCATTTCGGTTCAGCAGGCGTCGGCCAGGCTGCCGACGTGCTGATGGGTGGGTGGGGTGGGAAAGTCATCGCGTTCGCGGCATGCCTATCGACCCTTTCCGGCGCTAACGCGATGCTCATGGGAGGCAGCGAGAACATGCTCCGCCTCGTCGCACAACAGGATGTACCCAAGTTTCTCGGCAAAACTACCAGAGGCGGTTTCCCATGGATGAGCGTCGTCCTGATCGGGATAGTGACCCTGTTCCTCATCAGCTTCACCAGCATCCTGACCATCATCGTGATCGGAAGCATCACGGTGCTTGCGGCGTTGTTGATCATGAATATCGCTGCGGTGGTATTGGCTCGAAGGAAATTCCCCGGCACTGGTTTCCGCATCCCGGGAGGCGTGACGATCCCGCTCTTCGCGGTCGGGGCGTGCGTCTGGCAATTGACTTATTACAGCGTTGTCGACCTCGCCGCGGCGACCATTTGCCTGGCCCTCGGACTTGCGGTCTATCTCGTCCAGCACCATCGCGCACGCCTGAATCGCGCAAGTAGGTTCCCCGATGAGGTGCTTGCCGATATTCGAAAGGCCTTCCACCACACGGAGACTCCTCTAGCCCAGGCGCTGCTCCACCCTCTTCATCCACACCGTTGGTTTCATGACAGGAGCAGTTAAATGACGATCAGCACGCTCAGAGACCAGGTTGCAGCTCTCATGCCGCAGTGCAAATCAGATCTGACCGATCTCGTCGCGTTCCGGTCGGTCGATAACCCGGCCCAGGAGCCGATCTCCGAATGCCACAAAGCAGCCGATTGGATCGTGAAGAAATTCAGCGAGGCCGGTATGCAGGAGATGACCCGTCATACGACATCCGA
Organism: Lacisediminihabitans sp. FW035; assembly: GCF_054880895.1. Classification (NCBI taxonomy): domain Bacteria; kingdom Bacillati; phylum Actinomycetota; class Actinomycetes; order Micrococcales; family Microbacteriaceae; genus Lacisediminihabitans; species Lacisediminihabitans sp. FW035. The sequence goes on along the minus strand of NZ_CM142187.1, from coordinate 2,047,688 downwards.
CGGGAGTGATTGTGTCACCGGACACTCTCCGGGGCCGAAGGGGGCCCCGACCGTTCTGCTGTATTGCCACTACGACGTACAGCCACCTCTCGGGGAGGACAAGTGGCGCACGCCGGTGTGGCAGCTCACCGACGGCGACGACGGTCGTTGGTACGGGCGAGGCACCGCCGATTCCAAGGGCAACATCGTGGCCCATCTGACTGCTCTTCGCGCCCTTCAAGCCCTGGACGGGTCATTCCCGGTGGGCGTCAAATTCGTCGCGGAGGGCTCTGAAGAACAAGGCACCGGGGGCCTAGAAGCATTCGTGCCGAAACACGCCGAGCTTCTGCGGGCCGACGCGATCTGCGTCGTCGACGTCGGTAACGAAGCAGTCGGACACCCCACACTCACCACCTCGCTACGGGGAATGACCTCAGTAGACATCACCCTCACTGCGCTCACCGGCCCCATGCATTCCGGCATGTTCGGAGGGGCGGCACCGGATGCACTTGTCGGCCTCATCCAAGTGCTCGCCACGCTTCACGACAAAAAGGGAAACACCACAATCGACGGCCTGGACGACACGCACCTCTGGCGAGGAGCGGAGTATCCCGCCGGACAGTTTCGAAAGGATGCGAAAGTACTTGACGGTGTAGAGCTGATCGGCAGCGGGAGCGTCGCCGACATGCTCTGGTCCCGCCTCGCTGCGACAATATTGGGTATCGACGTACCGGCCGTCGACGGCTCGGTCAACGCAATCCAGCCCTCCGCGCGCGCGCGTATCTCCCTGCGTGTGCCACCCCTAATCAATGCACACGATGCCCAAAACGCGCTCATATCCCACCTGCAAAAGCGCGTGCCGTGGCACCTCAGATCCCACATCGAGAAAATCAACGTGGGTGAACCTTTCATCGGCTCGCTCGCCGGCCCAGCTTTCGACGCCATGAAGGCCGCCATGGAAGAGTCCTATGGCCGACCCATCACCACCACCGGCCAGGGCGGATCAATCCCTCTCTGCAACGTCTTCCAGGCAACCTTCCCAGACGCGGAGATCATGCTCTACGGTGTGGAAGAACCGCGAAGCCTCATCCATGTCCCGAACGAAAGCGTCTCTCCCGCGGAGATCGAGAACACCGCACTCACCGAAGCTCTCTTCATGCGCAACTTCGGTGCCGAGAAGGTATGACCGTGCCGACAAGGGGGACGTCTGGTGGAGCGCGATTACACGGCATCCGGAAAGGCTCAACTCCCACCGGCCGCGCTCAGACGGCGGAATACGAATTGGACATCCTCTCGTCGGAGTTAGCTCGGTGCTACGAGCTGATGCGTTGAGGCAACAAGTCCTACGAGCCGAGTAAACCGAGCACAGAAATGGGACAGCTGCGTGTCCGAGATCCAACGGAGCATGTTCCGCTACCCGCGCTCACTCAGAGAGGTGCTCGCCTAACGGCGCAGCACCTTGGTTTGAGCGGCTGATTCGGGGAGGAGGCGGGAAGGACTGAACTAGATCCTCAACCGTTGCGAAGACAAGATAGGAACAGCGCGTCGGCTCTGCCTGACGCATGCGAAGCGGTCATATTTCATTTGATGACGATGGCGGCGGCGGTGACGTCCAAAGTGCGTGTGATCAACCCGTTCGCGACATTCGCGAGGGTGAGGTTGTGGTTTCTGGCGTACGCGCGAATTGCGATGAAAGCGTCGTTCATGCTCATTCCGGAGGTGGCGGCGAGGACTCCTTTGGCTTGTTCGATCAGTATTCGAGAATCGAGGGCGTGTTGAAGTTGCGCGGTGATGATGGTGGAGCTTTTGATGGTGCGCTCTTGAAGAATGCCGATGGTGGCAACATCCGCTAACGCTTGGGCCACAGCGATGTCGGCTGGGGCAAGTTCTCCGGCATGGGTGCTGAAGAGGTTCATCGTGCCGATGGTCTGACCGCGAAGCCGCAGCGGTGTTGCGTGCACGGACAGGAATCCCTGTTTCACAGCCTCGGCACTGAACTCGGGCCACTTTTCAGCATTGACCTGTATGTCGCCGACCGTGACCGCGATACCGGTGCGGAAGCAATCAAGGCACGGCCCTTCGCCGGCGGCGAGTTGGAGCACTTCGACAAGTTGCGCTTCTTCGCTGGTGGAGGCGATGAGTTGCAACACACCGACGGCGTCGACGAGGAGAAGTCCTCCGGCTTCGGTATCCAGGATGCGAGTGCACTCTTCGACCAACCAGTGGAGGAGGTCGACGACATCAAAGTCAGTGACGAGCGTGTCGGCGAGTTTCACGAACGCAGCACTGAGCTGAACTTCTCTGCTATCGGCTGTCATCCTGATCGTCTCCTGCTTTATGACTGATTTAGAGGGGCAAATTATCAAATGTGATATTGCGGGCGACCACGTCGCGTGCGACCGAGAGGACAGTGCGTCCTTGAGCGAAAGCGTAGCCCTGCAACCGTGAGTAAGCGATGGTGGCGGTGCTGTCCAGGTGGACCATGATCATGCCTGTGGCTTGATGCACTTCCCGGCGCAGCGCCGGTACCGCCACCGACTCGGAAACCGCGTCGTCGGTGGCTAAGGTCATCGCCCGTTGCACGGCGGTGCTTGCAATCGCGGATGCGATAGCCAGAGCGGTCGATTGATCGTCCTCATCCAGCACACCGGCCGTGTCGCGGTACAACGTGGCCGCCCCAACAGTGACCGCTCCCATCCGAATGGGGATGGAAAAAATTGCCCCCACATTCAGCTGGCTTATCGATGCGGTAAATATCGGCCATCGATCATGAGGTGCCGCGGCGATGTCAGATAGCAGCACAACGGTGCCGGTCTCGGTGACAACCCACTGGGGTCCCTCGCCCAACTCGAACTGCAACTCATCCAGGCGAGCGGCCACCGCATCGCTGGCACACAACGCCACTTGAATACCCGAGGAACTGATCACCGTAACCGAGGCTCCCGAGATGGGGAGGTCATCGAGGAACGGCTGACACAAATCCAGCTTCGCCGGATCTTTGCCCACGTCAGGTTCTGCGCCCATATCAGCCATCACCACCGTCGCGGAGAGCCGCTGGCATGGGCCGGGGTAGTGAACAGGAAAACATTGTGACCTCTCGCAGTGGCACTACCAGGGGCCGGGACAGTGCTGCAACGCTATCGCACGCTCACACACAACCGGTCCTGGCCGGTCCGCACGAGATAGGTCAGTGCGCCCGTGTTTTGGGACTTAGGACCCTCTTTCACCCGCCCTCGGCGCTTAGGTTGGGGTTGTTGCTCTGATCCCCGGCAATGCCACAGTGCGGCTGGAGGATTGTCATGGAAGGAATATTTCATGACGTTGCCGAGGCCACGCTTCTCAACTCGGGTGAGGAAAAGAGAGCGACATGACCAGGCCAGTGAAGTACGCCGAAATATTTCACCTTGTCGACGCGGGCGAAGGACGGTGGGTGGTCAAACACGCCTCCACGAACGAGCTCGCTGGCACGATCATGAGCACGAGCCAAGGAATTGCGGGTTACCATCGCTGGCCCGACTATGGTCTCCTGAATGAGCAATTCGTCGATTCGGGTTTGAAGTCCGGTTCGAATTTCGGACTGAGGCACAACGTGCAGGCTATCGAGCAGAAGTGTGGCGGCAGGAGCGTCTCCAGCGGGAAAGTTGGTTAGCTAGCGTTGCCCACGTGGGGTCTGGCTGGGTTTCACTGAAGGCACCCTTGAATAGTGGCAGAGGTACCGCAGCGTGCACAGGGTCGGGCGACCCTTCGTCGCATGGTCAAGGAAAGCAACCAGCCACATTGGGCGGCCCGGAGCAATCAGTGCGGCAGCGGCGGCTCGGATCCATCACGTCCTCGCATCATCGTTCCCGCCGGCGTGAGCTCGTCAATTTTGGTTCCGAGTCCCTCACGCTCGCAGAACTCGAATGCTCGGTCGATTGCGCTGCCGGACCCCGTATTCATTGGGACGCAGGCGTACTGCTGGAATTTTCGAGGTTTCTCGGTGGAATGACTTTTCCACCGCTCGAAATTCAATCCTCCTGATCAGGCCTTTTGTATTCTCCGAACCACCCACAGCAGTCCTGCCTCGGGACACAAGAAGGCTCTGAACCCCTCGGGTTCGGGGCCTTTCTTGGTTGTCGCCAGGGTGCCCGGCGGCAATAGGAGCGGGAATTCGTACCTGGCTTCTTTTCGGGCTAGCCAGGGCTGGCTAGACTTTTTGGCAACGTCTGGCTTCTGAGTGCTGGTCACGATCTCTCTCGGCCCCAGCTGGACATCGACGATCGGAGATGTGATGTCGCTAGATCCCTCAACGGTGTTCGACGAACTCAGTCAGGTATTGCAAACCGATGCCGATGACGACGTGACCGCGATCGGCGACAGCCTGCTCGTGCGAGGTCGCCTCTTCGCGTTTCGAGCCGATCGACTGCTGGTTGTGGACCTGCCTCCGGAACGCGCGAGAGATCTGATCGAACGGGGAATGGCTGTGAACGCGGCCGGGAACTCCCCGGCGCATGGCACCTGGGTGAGTATCAGCGACATCGAGGACTGGCCCGAGATCGCCAGCGAGGCCCACCAGTTCGTTGGCGAACCGGCCGTGGGCGGCGAGTCGTAGGTTGGATATCGTCGCGATTCGAGACCGCCTCGCCCCGGCCTCAGGTCGCCAGGCGTGACCCTCAGACGTTCAGGGGACCGGGGCAGCTAGCCGTGCGCCGGCAGCAGCTCGAGTGCCGCGACAGCAGAGCGCTCCTCGAGCAGCTCCGCAACCGACGCATCGATGCGCGACCGTGAGAACGCGTCGATCGAAAGTGCGGGAACAACCTGCCAGTCCTTGCCCGATGAGGTTACGGGGAACGAGCAGACCAGCCCAGCCGGAACGTCGTATGAGCCGTCCGAGACGATGCCAGCAGAGGTCCACTCCCCCGCCGTCGTGCCGTGAATCCAGTCGCGCATGTGGTCGATGGCGGCGTTAGCCGCGGATGCGGCAGAGGAGGAACCGCGAGCATCGATGATCGCCGCTCCGCGCTGGGCCACCGTGGGGATGAACTCGTTCTCGACCCAGCCCTGATCCACCGTGACGGGATCACCGGAGCGAAGCGCGTGGCTGAGATCCGGATACTGCGTGGCCGAATGATTGCCCCAGATGGCAACACGAGAGAGCGAGGAGACGGGAGCATCGAGGTGACGCGCGAGCTGTGACAGTGCCCGGTTGTGGTCGAGTCGGGTCATCGCGGTGAATCTCGAGGACGGTACATCCGGGGCGTGTGCGGCCGCAATCAAGGCGTTGGTGTTGGCCGGGTTGCCGACCACGAGCACGCGGATGTCGTCCGCCGCCGCATCGTTGATCGCCCGCCCCTGCGGCCCGAAGATTCCGCCGTTGGCCGCCAGGAGGTCGCCGCGTTCCATGCCCGCCGTGCGCGGTCGGGAGCCGACAAGCAGCGCGACGCTGCTGCCGTCGAAGGCGTGAGTTGCGTCATCCGAGATGTCGACCGACGTGAGCAGCGGGAAGGCGCAATCGTCCAGCTCCATCGCGATCCCCTCCGCTGCGCGCATCGCCTGCGGCACCTCGAGCAGTCGCAGTTTGACCGGCACCTCCGGGCCGAGCATCGCGCCGGACGCGATGCGGAAGAGGAGGGCATAGCCGATCTGTCCGGCTGCGCCGGTCACCGTGATTTTCACAGTTCGACAGTACGCCGGGTACGTCGATGGTTCGCCATCCCTCAGGCGACTGGATGAATGGTGAACCGCTGAGGGGCGTTCTATCTCGCTACTGACCCGGGGCCAGATCGGGACCAAAGACCCTGTGCTTGCTTCACTTGCTCGGATTAGCTGTTCCTGTTGCTCAAGACCTTCGGTGACGGTCCATCCACGACCCACCCAGGAGTAACAATGCATTCCTTCGACGCCACCGACAGTCCGACAGTCCGAGCTTCACAGCCCCCCGTCGTGACGACCCACGAATGCCAGCCGGCCACCGAGCCGATCTATCTCAGTTGGTTTCGAGAGGCTCAGGCTCCCGCCGAGGCGGTTCCCGAGCCATGACGGCCTATGTCATCGGCGGTGTGATCGTCGTGCTGGTGTTGATCGTGGTGCCGTTGGCGCTGCACATCGTGACGCAGTACGAGATGGGCGTACAGTTCCGGTTTGGTCGAGTGATCGGAACCAAGGGACCCGGACTCCGCGTGATCATTCCCATAGCTGATCGGTTGACCAAGGTGTCTTTGCGCATCATCACGATGCCGATCCAGTCGCAGGGCATCATCACGAAAGACAACGTGAGCGTGGACATCTCCGCGGTCGCCTATTTTCGCGTAGTCGATGCGGTCAAATCGGTCGTGGCAATCGAAAACGTGTACTCGGCAATCGACCAGATCGCCCAGACCACCCTGCGAAAGGTTGTCGGCCAGCACACTCTCGACGAGATGCTCGCCGAAACGGATGTCATTAATGCTGACATCCGTAAGATCCTGGACGTAACGACGCTCGATTGGGGCGTGGAGGTTACGCTCGTCGAACTCAAGGACATCCAGCTGCCCGACAGTATGAAGCGCGCGATGGCCAAACAGGCGGAGGCCGAGCGAGAGAAGCGCGCGAAGATCATCGCCGCGGAGGGTGAGTCCATGGCGGCCGCCGCACTCGGGGACGCATCCGACACGATGATGGCTCATCCGCTCGCGCTACAACTGCGAAATCTGCAGACGTTGATCGAGTTGGGAGTCGACAAGAACACCACCGTCGTCTTCCCTGCCCCGTTGATGTCGACCATCAGCGAGCTGGGCTCATTCCTGGCCCGCGAAGCCGCTGGCGCGGCCGCGTTGCCCACACCATTGCTGTCCACACCGGCGCAATCGACTCCCACGCAACAGACTCCCCCACCCGCAGCAGAAACGAAGGAACTCCAATGACTATCGCTTCCCACCCTCTCCTCGTTGCGGCGCCCGAAACGCGGCTCGATGACGTCCGAGTAACGCGAGAGACCGAGAAGGACATCTGATGGGTATTCTCAACGAGCTATTCAAAGCGCAACCTCTTCTTGCGCTGTTCATCACTATCGCCTTGGGCTACCTCATCGGAAAGATCCGCATCGGGAGTTTCGTACTCGGGGGTATCGCCGGCACGCTTTTGATCGGTGTGGTCATCGGTCAGATCGGAGTCACCATCGACCCCGGTATCAAAACGATCTTTTTCGCCCTGTTCATCTACGCGGTGGGATTCCAGGGTGGACCGCAGTTTTTCCATGCTCTGAACCGCCGCTCCCTCAACCAACTCGCGTCCGCCTTGGTGATGACCGTGGTGGGGCTGATCACTGTTCTGGTCGGTGCGTGGATCTTCGGCCTGGATCGAGGGCTGGCCGCCGGTCTTGCGAGCGGGGGGCTGACCCAGTCCGCCATTCTCGGCACGGCGGGAACTGCGATCCAGCACCTCGGGCTGTCGGCCGGTGTCACCAAGACCATGCAGACCAATGTCGCCGTCGGCTACGCCGTCACGTATGTCTTCGGATCCCTCGGACCAATCCTTCTGGTGACCTGGTTTCTCCCCGCGATTAAGCGGTGGAACGTGCGCGCCGAGGCGGTAAAGCTCGCGGAAAAGATGTCTGGGGGCCATGCCGAACTCGACCCCGGTGAGTTCGACGCTGTGCGCACGGTGGTGACACGTTTCTTCACTATTCAGGAGGGCAAAGGCTCGAGCGGGAAGACCGCACTTGAACTGGACGCTGCTCTCTCTGACGCCGCAGTCGAGGCCATCGTGAGATCTGGAGAAACCCTCTCCCTCACCGAAAAAACAGTGGTGCGCGCTGGAGACACCGTGGTGCTCTCGGGAACTCCCGAGGCAATGATTTCGGGCGGGACGCTTCTCGGCGAGGAAGTGCCAGCGCCTGTCGGGTTCCGTTTGGTGGAGGAGTCCCGCGAGATCATTCTCACCAACAAGGCACTGACTTCCCGACCGCTCAGCGAGATCCACCAGCACGTCAACGTAGACACTCGCCATGGCGTGTACCTGACGAACGCCAAGCGAATGGGAATCGACCTGCCCCTGCTCGACAAGCTCACCTTTGACCGGGGAGATGAGCTCCACTTCGTGGGCCGCCCCACGGACCTCGATCGGGTGCAGTCCAAACTCGGCTACAAGATCCGCGCCGCCGCTGTGGCGGACTTTGTCTTCTTCGGAATCGGGATGACGATCGGCCTGCTGATCGGTTTGATCACGTTCACACTGTGGGGTGTGCCGATCTCCCTCGGAAGCGGCGTTGGATGTCTCCTATCGGGCCTGTTGTTCGGATGGTTGCGCAGCGTGCATCCGCGGTACGCGGCCCTGCCCATCGGAGCATCCAACTTTTTGCGCGACTTCGGGCTCGCAGCCTTCGTGGGAATAGTGGGGATCACTGCCGGACCGCAGGCACTCGTGGCAATCCAACAGCACGGAATCACGTTGTTCCTGCTCGGGGTCGGAGTCACCCTGATTCCACCGATCCTGACGTTCTTCTTCTCCTACTACGTGCTTCGTATCCGCAACCCGATCGAAGCCCTCGCGTGCGTGGCCGGGGGTCGGAGTTCGAACCCGGCATTCGCCGCGCTCCTGGCGAAAGCGGGAAATTCCACCCCGGTGGTCTCCTTCACCATCACCTATGCCGTTGCCAACGTATTCCTCACTCTGTGGGGTCCTGTAATCGTCGGGATCATCACCAAAAATGCCTCCGCGTAACCAAGCCCGGAAAGGAAGCGCAATGTCCACACAGGATTACTCCAGCTTCACCAATCTCAGCCCCTTCGAGTTGAAGGACAAACTCATCTCGGTCGCATCATCGGATGCGCAGCGACTGATGCTCAATGCGGGGCGTGGCAATCCCAACTTCCTTGCCACTCTCCCCCGCTGGGCATTTCTCACACTGGGGGCGTTCTCCATGAGGGAATCCGAGCGGTCCTACTCCTACCTCGACAGTGGTTTCGGCGGACTGCCCGAGCAGGAAGGAATCGTGCAACGCTTCGAGGCCTTTGCCGCCCATCAGGATCACAGCCAGGGCATCACCTTTCTGAGGTCGGCGCTTTCTTACGTCAAAGACCAGCTCGGCCTGGACGGCGACGAGTTCCTGTTCGAGATGGTCGGTGCCTTCCTCGGTTGCACCTACCCGACACCGCCTCGGATGCTCCGTCACGTGGAGGAGATCGTCAAGGCCTACCTCGTGCACGAGATGTTCGGGCCGATCCCGTCAGACGGTGACTTCTCACTGTTCGCGACCGAGGGCGGAACGGCTGCGATGGCCTATATCTTCCACAGTCTCTCGGTGAATGGACTCATCCACCCGGGGCAGAAGATCGCAATCGCGACACCTATCTTCTCGCCCTACCTTGAGATCCCCGTTCTCGCGGAATACGGACTGGAACGGGTGGATATCCGGATGGATAGAACTGCCGACTGGCAGTTGCCCCAGAGCGAGATCGACAAGCTCCTCGACCCCGCCATCACGGTGTTCTGTGTGGTCAACCCGAGCAATCCGCCGTCGTCGAAGCTCTCCACCGCCGTGCTCGATCAACTCACCGAGCTGGTGACGACCCAGCGCCCGGATCTCATGATCGTGACGGATGACGTCTATGGCACTTTCGCCGATGACTTCGTCTCACTCTTCGCTGTGTTACCGCGCAACACCATGCTTGTCTATTCGTTCTCCAAATTCTTCGGAGCTACCGGCTGGCGGCTGGGTGCCATCGCCCTGCATTCCAGGAACGTCGTCGATGACCTACTCAGAGCTCAGCCCGATAGCGAAAAGAATCGATTGCGCACCCGATACGCCTCGTTGACTGCCAAACCGGACGAGCTCGCATTCCTCGATCGCCTGGTAGCCGACAGCCGCGCTGTGGCTCTGAATCACACCGCGGGACTATCGACACCGCAGCAGTTGCAGATGGCTCTCTTCGCCTTGAACGGGCTGATGGATCGACTGGGCCAGTACAAGGCCGCCGCCAAGCAGCTGATCCGCCAGCGCTACCAGACGCTGTACCGCAGCATGGGGGTCACGGCAGAGTTCGAGGCTAGCGATGTGAACTACTACAGTCTGATCGACTTGCAGGAGCTGGGCGGACAGCTCTACGGCGCCGATTTCGAAGCCTGGTTCATCAGGCAAGACCTCGGCACTGAGTTTCTTTTCCGCCTCGCAGACGAGACCGGCGTGGTGCTTCTACCCGGTAAGGGTTTCGAGGTGGTCGATACCTCTGCCCGAGTCTCCCTCGCCAACCTCACCGACCACGAATATCGCGCCATCGGTGCGGCGACCCGTCGCATCGTGGATGAATACCACGACGCTTTCACCCACGCTTCTCCGTAGACAGGCCGCTGGCTTCGGCAGACCGCGGTCTCGGGTCGAAGATGCGATATGCAAGCAGCTTGATACGGTCGTTGATCAGGGCCCACGCCACCGCGTATACCCACACGAAGGCGACCCAACCCCATGGAAGCGCAGTCATGAAGACGCCGAACAGGGCGAAGCAGGTCGCGATCGCCTGCGTGCCAAAGACAGCGATCACCAGGATGCGGGCCGGCCGTTGAGACCAGAACGGACCACGGGTGCGGGTGAGGAAGATGGTGAGGTGCCCCGCGACGGACAGTTTGAGATACATCATCGTCTGCAGCTGGGGCCCGGTCAGGTTGAACACCTTCTCTCCGAGAAAAAACAGGGCGAACGCGGCGATCATTCCGACGATTCCCAGCACTGTGGAGATTGAGAGGACGAGACGCATGTTCCACTTCTCGGGTGAGTTCTTGAAGCGCACGTTGTCATAGGCGATCGAGAGGATCGCGCCATCGTTCAGCAACGCGAGGATGACGATCATGATCGCGGTAAGCGGGTAGAAGTTGAAGATCAGGATGGCCGCGGTCATGAACAGCAGCACTCGCAGCGTTTCGGCGATGCGGTAGATCGCGTAACTGTTCATCCGCTGGAAGATCCTGCGACTCTCCTTGATCGCTTCGATGATCACCGACAGTCCAGGGGTGGTCAGCACGATCGCCGCTGCGGCTCGCGCAGCATCGGTTGCGCCGGACACCGCGATGCCGCAATCCGCCTCCTTGAGGGCGGGGGCGTCGTTTACCCCGTCACCGGTCATCCCGACGATGTGACCGCGTTTCTGGAGCACGTTGACGATGTGGTACTTATGCTCAGGAAATACCTGGGCGAAACCATCCGCTCTCTCGATCGAGGCGGCGACCTCCGCGCTCTCGTGCCGATCAGCGTCCCCGAGACTGGACGCATCGAGGATTTTCTCGCCCATCCCGAGCTTCTTCGCGGTCTCCCGGGCGATCGCCAACTGATCGCCGGTAACCATTTTGACGGCGACGCCCATTCGCAGGGCCTCAGCGATGGTCGCCTCGGCATCGTCACGCGGAGGATCGAACAGAGGCAGCACCCCCTGAAACTCCCACTGCCCGTCCTGCTCTTTGCGGGCGACACCGAGCGAACGGAATCCCCGCGCGGCGAATGCCGCCACTGCCTCCTCGACCGCCGGTCTGATGGTCTTGTCCTGGTCGCACATCGCCAGAATCACCTGGGGGGCGCCTTTGGAGACGGTGAAGCACGCGCCGTCGACTGTCGTGACCGTCGCCTCGGTGCGTTTGTGCACCGGGTCGAAGGGTTGGAATTCGGTGATCGTGAAGTCCGAGAGTTTCTGATCTGCCGAGACCCCACCGATCACCGCACGGTCGATCGTGTCTTTATCCTCGGCTCGAGACGCCATCGCGGCGAAGAGAATGACTTGGTCGGCCTCGACTCCCTCCACAGTGAAGGGGTCGCCAAGGGTGAGCTTGTTCTGGGTGAGGGTGCCGGTCTTGTCCGAGCAGAGGATGTCTACGCCGGCGAGTTCTTCGATCGCCGACAGGCGCGTCACGATCGCTTTCTTCTTCGCGAGCGCCCGGGCACCCACCGCCATAGTCACAGACAGCACGGTGGGCATCGCGACGGGGATCGCCGCTACGAGCAGCACCAGCGCGAACTGGATGGTCTCGAGAATCGAATCACCTCGGAGTATTGCGACGACGGCGATCGCGGCGACCAAGACGACGGCGAGGACAATGAGAAAATTGCCAATCCTCAACACGGCGCGCTGGAAGTGGCTGACAGTATGGGCTTTCTGCACGAGCCGGGCGGTCGCTCCGAAATACGTGTTCGACCCGGTCGCATACACCAGCCCGTCGGTCTCACCCTGACGGATGATCGACCCCGAATAGGCTGCGTCGCCCGAATTCACGGTCACCGGGAGGGATTCGCCGGTCAATGCCGATTGATCGATCTCGACCGGATCCCCGGCAAATAGGCGCACATCGGCAGGCACGATGTCCCCGAGTCGCACCCGGATCACGTCCCCGGGCACAAGCTCGCGGGCGGGATGTTCGGCCCACACTCCGTCGCGTTTGGCGGTCGCAGCGATTGCCAACTGCGCTTTCAGGGCCGCGACCGCATTGCCGGCCTGCCGTTCTTCGGTGAACCCGACGACAGCGTTCGCCATCAACAGCACCAGGATGATGAAGAAGTCCGGCCAGTGCGCGAGTACCGCGGAGAGTACCACCGCCGCTTCGATCATCCAGGGAATCGGGCCCCAGAAATAGCCGAGGAACTTGAGGAGCTGGTTGGTCTTCTTCTCTGCGATCTCGTTCGGCCCGTATTTAATCAACCGCGCGGCGGCGTCGTCCTGGCCGATTCCCTCGGCAGACGAGGAGAGTTTCGCCTCAACCTCGGCAAGGGGCATCGACTTGAGATCGGTGCCGGTCGACTTCGTGTCCGCGTGCGGGTTGACGCCTTGGGGCTCGCTGCCCTTCATCGTGCGGCCGTGTTTCGCAGGCCCCGCCGATACTGGATTCGTTGAGTCACTGAAGGTCCTTTGTCGGCGCGGATGGGATCCGCCGCCATGGACCGGAGCAGCTGTCAACGGTACGTAGGTGCCGGGGTCTTTGTCAACGCGGCGCAGCCTCGCGATGCTCATTGACAGCTCACTGCCGGTAGACGTAGGTTCGCCATGTTGCTCTAGTCCTCGGCGGCAGTTCATTCGCGCGAGAACCCTGGAGACGAGATGACGACTAACGACTACGGAAAGCTTGTCAAACTCGGCGACGTCGGCGAAACAGTCGCCGACGAGACCGCAGATGTGCGGGGGCGGCAGGTCATCGACAAGGACGGCCGAAAGCTCGGCAAGATCGATGCCCTGCTTGTCGATGACAAGGAACGCAAAGTGCGCATGCTCGAGGTTGAAACCGGGGGTTTTCTCGGGCTTGGAGAGCAGAAATCGCTCATCCCAGTCGATGCGATTGTCTCGATCGACGCGGACGAAGTGCACATCGACCAGACCGGCGCCACCGTCACTGCGGCGCCACACTACGACCCCGTCCTGGTCGAACCGGAGTTCTTCGAGGACGTCTACGGGCACTACGGGATACTGCCGTTCTGGGGACTTGGCTACATTGACTCGTCGTTTCCCCACTACGCCGTCGGCGACTGAAACGGCCTTCCCGTTTCATGTTCGGGAGCACGGTGGGCCGGCTGTACCGGACGCTCGCCCGCGTTCGAGACCAGTGGCACGGGCAGCGTCACCGGCGTGCGGACCGATACCTCCAGCGGCGTGCCGAAATGGCGAATTCGAAGCGGAGCACCCCCGGTGCGACGGTAGGTCGCGTTGTCGGGTGTCACCTCGACGCGGAGGGTGCCCCCCGCTATGCGCACACCGAAATTCATGCAGGTAATCCCGCGAGGCAGGCGTGGCGAGAAGGCCAGCCCGATCTCATCGTGGCGCATGCCTCCATAGCCCGCCACGAGTGCACTCCAGATACCGGCGAGTGCGGCGATGTGCAGCCCATCGCGGGTATTGTGTTCCGTGTCATCCAGGTCTAAAAATGCTGACTCGGCGAGGTAGTCGTACGCGAGGTCCAGCTGACCCACCTCCGCGGCTAATATCGATTGCACACTCGACGACAGCGACGAGTCCCGCACCGTGATGGCCTCGTAGTACTCGAAATTCCGCACCTTCTGATCGGCAGTGAATGCGTCCGATCGAACATGCATCGCAAAGACGAGATCGGCCTGTTTGACCACCTGCTTGCGATACAGGTCGAAATAGGGAAAGTGCAACAGCAGCGGATACTGATCCGCGCCGGTGTGCTCGAAGTCCCACTTCTCGTGTCGGGTGAATCCCTCGGACTGAGGATGCACGCCCAATTGGGCGTCGTACGGAATGAACATCTGCCCTGCCGCTCGAGCCCACGTTTCCAACTCGTCCGCGGTGATTTCCAGGCTATCGGCAAGATCCTGATGGCGGCCGACCGCATCGACCGCCGCCGTCAGGTTTCTTTGGGCCATCAGGTTGGTATACACATTGTTGTCCGCAACCGCACTGTATTCGTCAGGCCCGGTGACACCGTCGATACGAAACGCGCCGGATCCGTCGAAGTAGCCCAGCGAGGCCCACAGCCGCGCGGTGTGAACGAGAAGGTCAACTCCCACGGCTCGCTCGAAGGGGGTATCGCCGGTCGCATTCATGTAGCGCAGCACAGCGTCGGCGATGTCGGCATTGACATGGAATGCGGCTACTCCTGCCGGCCAATACCCGGAGCATTCCTCTCCGTGGATGGTGCGCCAGGGAAAGGACGCGCCGCGAAGGCCCAGTAGCCGAGCGCGGATGATCGCTGCAGGCAGCGTTCCGTGGCGCCATCGCAAGGCATGCGCGGCTGCGTCCGGTGCGAGGTAGGTCAGAGCACCCAGCACGTAGCTCTCCATGTCCCAGAAGACATGCCCGTCATACCCCGGGCCGGTCAGCCCCTTCGCGGGGATGGCGACTTCCTCGGCCCGTGCGCCTGCCTGCAGAACGTGGAAGAGCGCGAAACGTGCCGCCTGCTGCATGCGAATATCGCCCCCGATCTCGACGTCGCAGTGTTGCCAGAAATCGTCGAGATAGTTGCATTGCTCGGCAAGGAGCCCGATCCAGCCCGTGGATACCGCGCCCGTCAGCGCAGCGTCCGCTTCGGCCTGCACCGCGGGGAGGGAGCGGGTTCCAGACCAGGCGAAAGCCACTACTTTGAGCAGCCGGAGCTTTTGTCCAGGAACGAGGCTCGCCGCGATGTTCACCCGCCCCAGGTTTGCTGAGCTCTCGCAACTCACCTCGATGCCCTCTGGCCCGAACACCTCATGATCCATCGTGGCAGCGACGGTCAACCCGCTGCGACGAGTTCGGTGAGTCAAGGCCACCCGCAGCCCTTCGCAGCGATCGGAGACACCGGTCAGCACATCGGTCAAGCCCCAGTAACCACGCGGATCGGACTCTGAAGAAGGCAGGGGCTCGTTAGCGACCAACTCCGACTGCAGCACCACCCGAGCGGCACCTCCCAGAACCTCGACCTCGTAGTTCACCGCGGCGACCGAACGCTGGCTGAACGAGATGATTCGTGACGATGTGATCCGGATCGCTCGACCCGCCGGAGACGCCCACTCCGCTTGGCGACGCAACTCGCCGGTACGAAAGTCCAGAGTCATCCGGTGAGCGTAGAGGATGCCGGAGCGCACATCGAACGGCTCCCCGTCGACCGACAGTCGGATCAGCTTGCCGTTCGTCACATTGACGACACTCTGCCCGGACTCCGGATAGCCGAATCCCGCCTCGGCATACGGGAGCGGATGCGTCTCGAATACGCCATTGAGGTACGAGCCCGGTAGCCCGTGCGGCTCCCCCTCGTCGAGATTGCCGCGCCACCCGAGATAGCCGTTCGACAGGGCGAAGATCGATTCGAGCTGGGCCAGCACGCCCAGATCCAGGGCATCCGCGCTCAGGCTCCACGGCTCTGGCGTGAAATCCGGGTGGTTGATCACTGTGAGACCAGTAGCTCGGCAAGGTCGGTCACCACGATCGAGGCACCGTGGGCGCGCAACGCCTCTGCTTGCCCCACCCTGTCTACCCCGACCACTTGGCCGAAACGCCCGGCACGGCCTGCTTCCACCCCGGCGATCGCGTCCTCGAAAACCACGCAGTGCTTCGGGCTCACCCCGAGTGATCGTGCGGCGAACAGAAAGGTGTCTGGCGCGGGCTTCCCCGGGAGATTCTCCCGCCGAGACGTTACGCCATCGACCTCGAGCGCGAACAGACTAGTGATACCCGCGGCCTGCAGCACAAGGGTGCAGTTGGTGCTCGACGATACGACGGCGCACGGGATTCCCAGACTGCGGACGGCGTGCAGATACTTCACCGATCCCGGGTAGACCGTCACGCCATGCTCGCGCAGGCGCCGCTGCAGAAGCTCATTTTTTCGGGCACCCAGCGCTCGTACGGTCTGTGCGCCGGGGTCCTCGCCGAGCTGTCCATCGGGCAAAACGATCGCTCGCGATGCGAGGAAGGAGCGGATGCCTTGTTCCCGTGGTTTGCCATCAACGTAACGGTCGTAGTCACCGTGCGCGTCGAACGGCGCGAAACGCACACCGTCGCTGCGGGATCGCTCGCGCAGAAAGGCGTCGAAGGTCTCCTTCCAGGCGGCCGCGTGAACTGACGCCGTCTGCGTCACCACCCCATCAAGATCGAAGAGGCACCCGCCGATATCGCCTGCAAGGCCGATCGACCCGAGGTCGGCCACCCGGCCCACTGAAACTGCACCGTCCATCTGCACTCCCCTGGCCCGGATCAGAACCCGGCGTTGATGTCGACGACGTCGATGACCTTCTTGTTGATGAATTCCTGGATACCCAGGTTGGTCAACTCGTGACCGTAGCCGGAATGCTTCACTCCGCCGAACGGGATATCGGCCTTGACCATCGTCGGGTGGTTCACGTAGACCATTCCGGTCTCGATCTTGCGGGCCACCTTCTCCCCGTTCACGGTGTCCGTGGTGAACACGGATCCGCCGAGGCCGAACGGCGAGTCGTTGGCGACGGAGATTGCCTCTGCCTCGTCCTTCACGTTGATGATGATGGAGACCGGGCCGAAGAACTCCTCGTAGTAGGACGGGTTCGCGTTGGTCATTCCGGTGAGGATCGTCGGCTGGAAGAATGCGCCAGTTGCGGGCACCTTCTCTCCCAGAGTCTCGGCGGTGGCGCCTCCGGCGATGGCCTTCTCGACCTGAACGGCCAGCTTGTCCGCGGCTCCCTGGGACGAGAGCGGGGCGAGAGTCGTGTCCGGATCCATGGGATCCCCCATCTTCAGGGCTGTGACGCCGGCACGGTACTTCTCCATGAACTCGTCGAAGACCTCGTCGACCACGATCAGTCGCTTCGCGGAGACGCAGACCTGCCCGGCATTCCAGTGGCGACCGAACACGGCCCACTGCACTGTTTTGTCGATGTCTGCATCGCGCAGTACCACGAAGGCATCCGAACCACCGAGCTCGAGGGTGCTCTTCTTCACCGCTTTGGCGGCGTAGGCGGCGATGATCGCTCCCGCCTCTTCGCTGCCGGTGAGTGCGACGCCGCGAACGCGGGGGTCATCGATCACGTGTTCGGTGAGGTTGTGCGGGAGATAGAGGTTCTTGAACGCGCCGGCAGGAAGACCCGCACGCTCGAAGAGATCGTCGAACATCGCGGCCGCCTGCGGCACGTTGCTGGCGTGTTTGAGCAGGATCGTGTTGCCGGCAAGCAACTGCGGGCCAGCTACGCGAACCACCTGGTAATACGGAAAGTTCCACGGCTCGACGCTGAGAAGTACACCGAGCGGTTGACTCACGATCTCGACCTCACCCTCCGCGGCGAGAGCCACGGGTACCGTGACCGTTTGGAGTAGCGACTCGCCATGTTCGGCGTAGTACTGCAGGATGTCTGCCGACAGGTCGACCTCGGCCTCCGCCTCACCGATCACCTTTCCCATCTCCAGGGTCAGCAGCTCCGCATAGCGGCGGCGGTCGGCGCGCAGCAACTCGGCTGCCCTGGCGAGTACGGCGGTCCTGGTCGAAAACGGGGTCTCCCTCCACGTGAGGAACGCACTGTGGGCGGCCGCTATGGCGGCGTCGACCTCTTGAAGCGTCGCATCCGGGAACGATGCGAGCACTTCGTTGGTGTAGGGATTAATCGTCTGGTACGTCATGTCGAAAGACCATTTTCTGCAGCGGCGCTGCGTCGTCTTCGAGCCTCCCATCGCTGTTGGACGCGACCAGGGACTTTGGGCCCTCAGGTGCGGCGCTACTCAGCTGGGTGTCAGGAACACGAGATCACGAGCGAGCCCGATGCCCGGCCGGCTCGGAGGTCGTCGAGCGCGACATCGACCCTGGCGAAGGGGTAGACGGTGACCTCGGGCGCGAGCGCGAGGTTGTGGGCGATCCGCAGGAAGGCCTCCCCATCCGCCCTCGTGTTCGCCGTCACCGTTCGCAGATCGCGCTCGTAGAACAGGTTCCGTTCGTAATTCATAGCGGGGATATCGAACAGGTGGATACCGGCGATCACGACGGTGCCACCGCGCTTGGTGGCGGCAAGGGCCTGGGGAACGATCGGGCCGGCGGGCGCGAAGATGATCGCGGCGTCCAGCGGTTCGTCGGGAACCGCATCCTGTGCCCCGACGAAGTCGACGCCGAGCGAACGCGCGAGCTCCTGGTTCGCCGCACCCCGCGTGACGGCTGAGATCCGCGCTCCGGCTGCCTTCGCGATCTGCGCCGTGAGGTGGGCACTGGAGCCGAATCCGTACAGGCCAAGATTGCCTCCCGGGGGAAGGTCCGCACGTTGAAGCGCACGGTAGCCGATGATCCCGGCACAGAGCAAAGGTGCGGTGGTGATGGGGTCGGTGCCTGCGGGGAGCAAGTAGGCGAAAGCGGCAGGAATCGCGAGGTACTCCGCGTAGCCGCCATCGGAATCCCAGCCGGTGTACGTGGACTCGGGGCAGAGATTCTCCCGCCCGGATCTGCACCACTCGCACAAGCCACACGTGCTGCGAAGCCAAGCCGCACCGACGAGATCGCCCGGGGCCAGGGTGTGCACCGCCGACCCGACCGCCGTCACCTGCCCCACCACCTGATGTCCCGGGATGACCCGGTCACGGTGCACCGGCAACTCGCCGTCGACCACGTGAAGGTCGGTGCGGCACACGCCGCACGCGATCACCCTGAGCAGTACATCGTCCGGTGCGGGAGTCGGTCTGTCTACCCGGCCGAGCTCGATGGATGTGTCGCCTCGGTTCGAGCGCCATGCGTGCATGTCGGTCATCGGTTCTCCTTCGCCATCGCCCATTACAGGGTCAGAAGGCTCCCGATGGTCAGGACCTAGGTCCCTCGACTTGGGTGGTCTCGGGCTGTTGGACTGAGAGCCGTTCACCGCCGAGACAGCGGGCGATCAGTCGCCCGAGTCGCCGGTGAAACGCATCGCCACCCAACAAGGGATCCCATGGAAACGTCGATCACCGCTACTCCACGCACCACTCCAGGGAGCACGGCGGAGCCCACTTCAGACGCGACAGCCCCGACGGCCAGCGCCACCCCGGCTCTGACCGTCGGGGTGTTGAAAGAATCCGCCGCCGGGGAACGCCGGGTCGCCCTCGATCCGACCGCAGTGAAACGGCTCACCAGCGGCGGTCGAGTCGTCTCCGTCGAGTCGGGTGCGGGAGCGCGCGCAGGATTCGCTGACGCGGCGTATACCGATGCCGGCGCGATAGTGGTTTCACGAAAGCAGATCATCGCGACGTGCACGGTGATCCCCGTCCTTCGGTTTCCCGACGATACTCTCGCCGAGGCACTGCGATCCGGACAGATGCTTGTGGGGCTTATCGATCCGCTCAATCATCTCCGCGGCATCACGGATCTCGCGGGCCGGGGCATTACCGCGGTCGCCCTCGAACTGCTTCCCCGAACACTCAGCCGCGCTCAATCGATGGATGCGCTCAGTTCGCAGTCGAGTGCGGCCGGCTATCGCGCTGGCATCGTTGCGGCGGCGGCCTACGGTCGCTATCTCCCGATGATGATCACGGCATCCGGTACCGCGACACCGGCGAAGGCCATCGTGATCGGCACCGGGGTCGCCGGGCTCCAGGCCATTGCCACGCTGAAACGCCTGGGCGCCGTGGTCACCGGATACGACGTTCGGGCGGCATCGCGCGGTGAAGTCGAGTCGCTCGGCGCCAAATTCCTCACCTCGTCCGTCGCCCAGGGGGCCGGAAATGGGGGCTATGCGCGCGCGATGACCGATGCGGAGCAGGTCACCCAGCAGGCCGAACTCGCGACTGCCCTGGCGGACTTCGACATCATCATCACGACGGCAAAGGTTCCCGGGCGCACTCCCCCGGAACTGGTGTCCGAAGCCACGCAGAAGAACCTGCGCTCCGGAACCGTGTGCGTCGACCTCGGATCGAGCGACAAGGGCGGAAACGTCGCCGGTTCCGTCGACGGTACGACCACGGTCACCGAAGGCGGGGTCACGATCATCGGAGCGGGCGAACTCGCCTCCGACCTTCCGGCTTCAGCTTCCCAGATGTACGGGCGAAACATCATTGCCGTTATCGCCTCCCTCGTTCCGGCAAACCTCGTCGTGATCGTCCCGTCGGACGACGTGCACAAGAACATCGTGGTGAGTCATGACGGCACCGTCACAAACGCGGCAGTGCGCTCGGCTTTGAAGCTCGACGCTCTGCCGGCCGACCTTGAACCATCGAAAGCGAAGGCATCATGATCGAGACACTGTTCGGCAACCTGGCCATCTTCATCCTGAGCCTCCTGGTCGGTGTCGAGGTGATCAGCAAGATCCCCTCCACTCTGCACACCCCGATGATGTCGGCAGCGAACGCCATCCATGGTGTGGTCATCGCGGGCGCAATCGTCATCGCGTCCGTGGCGAACAGTCCGGCTGCCTATGTGCTGACGTTTATCGCCGCAGTGCTCGCTGCCGCGAATGTGTTCGGCGGTTTCGTTGTCACCGACCGCATGCTGAAGATGTTCACCCGTCCGCACCCCGCTCCCACAACTGCCGCCACTGCCCACGAGAAGGTCGCATCATGAGCATGTTCGAATTCCTTGTCGGAATCTTCTATCTAGGGGCGGCGACACTCTTTGTCGTCGGGCTGCATAAGATGCGCGCACCCTCTACCGCCCGGCAGGGCAACCTGATCTCCGCGGGAGGCATGACCGTCGCAGTGCTGACCACCATCGTGTTCGCCCTCGTCGACTTCGGCGGCAACTGGATCGGCTGGGGCGCGCTCGTACTCGGGGCCGCAGTCGGTGCGACCTACGGGGTAACCCGGGCGCGCTCGGTGAAGATGACGGCAATCCCGCAACTGGTGAGCATCTTCAACGCGGTCGGAGGCGGAGCCGCAGCGGCTGTGGCATTCGCGGACTTCGTTGCCAACCTGAGCCGGGCATCCCTTGAGCTCACCATTTCGATTCCGATTGTGCTCGATGTGCTCATCGGCTCGATCACGTTCTCCGGTTCGCTCATCGCGGCGGGCAAGCTCCAGGGAATAATCTCCGGCAAGCCGCTCACCTTCCCCGGTGCGCGAGTGCTGAACGTAATCGTCGCCGTGATCGCAGTCGGCGCGGGTGTGCTTCTGCTCCTCGTGCCGCCGAACCTGCTGCTCCTGTTGGTCGTGCTGACCGCATCGCTCGTCTTCGGAGTGCTCATGGTGCTCCCGATCGGAGGGGCGGATGCCCCGGTCATCGTCTCTCTTCTCAATGCGTTCACCGGTCTCGCCGTCGCCATGGCCGGCTTCGCAATCGACAATCAGGCTCTCATCATCGCCGGTGCGCTGGTCGGCGCTGCCGGCACGATCCTCACCCTGCAGATGGCGAAGGCCATGAATCGTTCCGTCGGAGCGATCATCCTCGGTGGATTCGGCACCGGTGACACGGCCACCTCGGGTGGAGCCGCGGCGGTCGATCTCACGAACGTGCGTGAGCTCACCGCCGATGACGTCGCCATCCAGCTCGCCTATGCCCAGCACGTGATCATCGCCCCCGGTTACGGGCTTGCCGCCGCGCAGGCCCAGCACGAGGTCGCGGAATTGGCCAAGCTACTCACCGATCACGGGATCGACGTCAAGTACGCGATCCACCCCGTCGCGGGGCGGATGCCGGGCCACATGAACGTGCTTCTCGCGGAGGCCAATGTGCCTTACGAGCAGATGCTGCAACTCGACGAGGCCAACGCGGCCTTCGACAACTGCGATGTCGCTCTCGTCGTCGGTGCGAACGACGTCTGCAACCCCGACGCGAGAAAGCCAGGAAACGCAGTCTCCGGCATGCCGATCCTCGATGTCGACCACGCAAAGTCGGTAGTGGTGGTCAAGCGGTCGATGCGCCCTGGCTATGCGGGCATCACCAATCCGCTTTTCACCGACCCGAAAACCGGCATGTTCTTTGCCGATGCAAAGAAGGGTCTGGCCGACATCACGACGGCGGTCAAAGAGTACGTCGCCGCCTGACCCACGCCAAATTCACGACGACATCATCGCAAGAGGAAGCAGAATTTCATGAAAGCCGCACGATTCCACGGACGCAAGGACATCCGCATCGATGACATCCCGGAACCGGAGCTGAGAGCGGGAGCTGTCGCCATCGACGTCGCGTGGTGCGGCATTTGCGGTACCGACCTGCACGAGTACCTCGAGGGCCCCATCTTCATTCCCCCCGCCGGTCACCCCCATCCGCTGACGCACGAGCAGGAGCCCGTGACGATGGGCCACGAATTCTCCGGAACTATCTCCGCACTCGGAGACGGAGTCACCGATCTCCGCGTGGGAGAGAATGTCGTCGTCGAACCGTATTTCGTCTGCGGTGAGTGTGCACCCTGTATAGCGGGCAACTACAACCTCTGCACGAAAATGGGTTTCATCGGTCTCGCCGGAGGCGGAGGCGGACTCAGCGAGAAAGTCGTCGTGGATCGACGGTGGGTGCACCCGATCGGCGAGATCCCCCTCGACCAGGCCGCCCTGATCGAGCCACTGTCGGTGGGGCACCATGCCTTCGTGCGCAGCGGTGCGAAAGCCGGCGATGTCGCCTTCGTCGGAGGTGCCGGACCGATCGGGCTCCTCCTCGCCGCCGTACTCAAGGCCGAGGGGATCACTGTGATCATGTCCGAGCCCAGTGCCGCGCGAAAAGCGAAGGCCATTTCGACCGGGGTCGCGCATCACGTGATCGACCCGACGACGGAGGATGTGGTCGCTCGGGTGATGGAGTTGACCGACGGTGTCGGAGCCGATATCGCGTTCGAGTGCACCAGCGTCAATGCGGTGCTCGACCAACTCTTCGACCTGGTGAAGCCCGCAGGCGTGATCGTGAACGTCTCCATCTGGAGCAAACCGGCCACCATCGACATGCAGAAGCTCGTGCTCAAGGAGATAGACCTGCGAGGCACCATCGCCTATGTCAACGACCACCCCGCGACGATCGCCCTTGTGCAGGCCGGCAAGGTGGATCTCGCGCCGTTCATCACGGGCCGCATCACCCTCGACCGGCTCATCGACGGAGGATTCGACACCCTCATCAACCACAAAGAGACCGCGGTCAAGATCATCGTCAGCCCTGAGGTATCCGATGTCCCATGACACGACGGAAGATGGATGGTCACCGCAGGGCACAGTCGAGGAGCTATCCGATGCGGCGAGTTGGGATCTGCTGCGGGGCCGGAATTTCGGGCATCTGGGGTTGAGCGAGGGCGACCGACCGGACATCTATCCGGTTAACTACCTCTGCGACGGCGAGACGATCCTCTTCCGCACCGCTGAGGGGTCCAAACTCCGCGAGCTCACACACAATCGGCACGTCGTCTTCGAAGTGGATGCCGAGACGGACGGCGGTGTCTGGAGCGTCGTGCTCAAGGGCCGCGCGGCCCACCTGGAGATCGACCCCACGCTCACGGATCAGGAGCTGGATTCGCTGCCGCCGTGGGTGCCGATCCAGACTTTCGTCTACGTTCGGATCACCCCCGATACCCTGCGCGGACGGCTGTTCGAACATCGCCTGCCGATCGGACACTTCTAGCCCCGCCATCGATTCGGGAGACGATGTGACTTGGCCTCGGTGAAGACCGCAACCACTCCCGACTCGATTCGGTATCCGGCGTCGACCGGTCACTCGGCCCGGGGAGCATGCTTAGGCTTGACCGCATGGCCACAGTCATCCTCGTTCGACACGGACGCACCACCGCGAACGTCCTTGGCATCCTGGCCGGCCGGGCTGCCGGGGTGCGGCTGGACCCGATCGGTCGCGAGCAGGCCGCAAGAGTGGGTGAGCGGATGGCCGTCGTTCCCGTGGTCGGTGTGGTCTCGAGCCCGCTGGAGCGCTGCCGGCAGACCTCGCAGGCGATCGTCGGTCGGCAGGTCGACGCGCTGGTGCCCCTGATCGACAGGGGCCTCACCGAGTGCGACTACGGCGAATGGCAGGGCCGGGCACTCAAGGATCTCAGTACTGAACCGATGTGGTCGGTCGTGCAGTCCCAGCCGTCCGCGGCCGTCTTTCCCGGGGGCGAGTCGATGGCGGCGATGCAGGCCCGGTCGGTGGCGGCGATCCGGCGGCACGATGCGGCCTTCGAGGCGTTGCACGGTCCCGGCGCCGTGTGGGTGGCCGTGAGCCACGGCGACGTCATCAAATCGATTCTGGCGGACGCACTCGGAATGCATCTCGACCTGTTCCAGCGCATCAGTGTCGGCCCGGCATCCGTCTCGATCGTGCGGTACGGAACGGGACGGCCGAGCGTCATCGCGACGAACACCGACTCCGGCGATCTGTCCTGGCTGCGCGCGAGCGCTCCTGCAGAGGATGCGCCCGTCGGGGGCGGCGCCGGCAACCTCTGAGGAACCGCCCACGTACCGCTCGTAGAATGTTGACTATGCCAACCATCATCCACGGGTTCGACTGGCCGGATCGGGTGGTCGTCGGCACAGTCGGTGAGCCCGGAGCGCGCACGTTCTACCTCCAAGCTCGCGCCGGCAGGCGGATCGTCAGCGTCTCGCTCGAAAAGCAACAGTCTGCCCTGCTGGCGGAGAAAATCGAAGAGATCCTCGACGAACTGATGGACCGGGATGGCAACCCCGCGAGTGTGCCGGCGGTGACACCGGTCGAGCTCGTCGACAACGATCCGCTCGAGCAGCCGGTCGAGCCGGAGTTCCGTACCGGCGTGATGAGCCTCGGCTGGGATCCGTCAACGGCACAGCTGGTGATAGAGGCCTTCCCCCTCGTGCTGGTCGAGGCGGATGACACGGATCCGGGGTTCGACGACCCGGTCGAGATCGAGCCGGAGGAGATGCTGGTGGTGCGGATCCCCGTCGGCACCGCCCGGGCATTCGCTAAGCGCACGCTCGAAGTGGTGGGGGCCGGCCGGCCGATTTGTGAACTCTGCGGCACTCCGATCGACCCGGACGGTCACGTGCACGCACTACCCGACGACCTCTGACAATGATGGATGGGGACCTCGTGCGCGGTGAGCTCGAGATCACCGGTCGCATCACCACGGCCTCGAACGCCACTTTTCTCGCAACGATCGGCGACACCACAGTGGTCTACAAGCCCATTGCCGGGGAGCGCCCGCTCTGGGACTTCCCCGACGGCGATCTCGCGAGCCGCGAGGTCGCCGCGTGCCTGGTCTCGGAGGGCTTCGGCTGGAACATCGTGCCCCGTACCTGGCTGCGTGACGGCCCATTGGGTGCCGGCATGGTGCAGCTCTGGCAAGACATCGATCCCGACCAGAATGCCGTGGACCTCGTCGCCTCAGACAGCGTGCCGGAGCAGGGCTGGCGCCACGTGTTCGACGGCACGGATGGCCGGGACCGACCGGTGTCGCTCATCCACGAGGACTCCCCCGCGCTGCGGCGCATGGCCGTCTTCGACATCGTGGTGAACAATGCGGATCGCAAGGGTGCCCACGTGCTCGCGATGGCGGACGGGCATCGCCACGGAGTCGATCACGGACTGACCTTCCACGTCGAGCACAAGCTGCGAACCGTGCTCTGGGGCTGGCTCGGCGACGAACTCACGGCCGACGAACTGGACGGCATCGATCGGGTGCACGCGCAGCTAGAAGGCGAACTCGGCGAGGGTCTCGCGAAGTTGCTCACTCCCGACGAGATCGGGGCGTTCGCCGCGCGCTGTGACCGGCTGCGGCTTGAGGCGCGCTTCCCCGGCCCGCGCGGTGAAATGCCCGCGATGCCGTGGCCGTTGTTCTGAGCCGGTTTGCGATTCTGATGGAGGAAGGAGACATCATGTCCCGAAACGACTACGACCTGAGCCGCTTCTCCCGCCCGATGGACGCGGAGTCGGATGACGATGAGCCGACCGACCGGTTCCTGCGGCTGGCCTGCCTGAGCTACACCGAGCCGGAAATGGCCGCAATGGCTTTGGCGATGCTCGCGGAGGACCCCCTGCTCGCTTCGGCATCGCCGTACGCGCTGGCGGCCTGCGGTCGCGCGGAGGCGTTAGCGACATGGTTAACCGACGACCCGGCGGCAGCAACTCGCGAGGGTGGACCGCACCGGTGGCCGCCGCTGCTGTACCTCTGCTACTCGCGGCTCGCGCTCGGCGATGCCGTCGCGACGATGAGCGTGCTCCTCGAGGCGGGCGCCGATCCGAACAGCGGTTTCCTCTGGAAGGGACTTACTTCGCCATTCACCGCGCTCACCGGTGTACTCGGCGGCGGGGAGCGCGGCGAGTCGATGCATCCCCAGGGGGTGGCGCTCGCCGGGCTCCTTCTCAATGCCGACGCCGACCCGAACGACAACCAGGCCTTGTACAACCGGATGTTCCTCCCGGACGACGAACACCTCGACCCGCTGCTCTCCTCTGGAGCGGGCCGACCCCATGCCAGCCCGTGGCGGGAGCTGCTCGGCGCAGCGTATCCGTCGCCGGAGGAGATGATGGGCGAACACCTGCGATCGGCAGCGGAAAAGGGCTTCACCGCGCGAGTCCGCCGCTTGCTTGAACACGGAGTCGATCCGAACACCGTCGGCTACCATCCGATCCTCGGCGACGCGACGGCTTACGAGATCGCG
The DNA here is from genome assembly GCF_054880895.1 of Lacisediminihabitans sp. FW035. NCBI lineage: Bacteria > Bacillati > Actinomycetota > Actinomycetes > Micrococcales > Microbacteriaceae > Lacisediminihabitans > Lacisediminihabitans sp. FW035. The sequence continues at coordinate 2,020,833 of NZ_CM142187.1, read as the reverse complement.
GTACGCAACGGCCACCCCGAGGCGGCCGAGCTACTGGCTCGGGCCGGTGGGCACAGCGACCGGATCGAGCTCGTCGATGTGGTGCTCTCGGCCGTGCTCTCGGGCGGCCCAGTGCCCGACGAGGTCACCGATCTGCCTTCCGCACGGCCGGATGCGATGCGCCTCGCCGCGGAGCAACACGGGATCGACGCACTCGAACGGCTGCTCGCCCGGGGGTACGACGTCAGCACCCCCGGCCAGTACGGCACGACGGCGCTGCACGAGGCGGCCGCCCGCGGCGACACCTCGATGGCGCGCTGGCTGGTCGCACACGGCGCCGACCTGGGCGCGGAGGACGACCGGTTCGGCAGCACCCCCTCGGGATGGGCGTCTCACCTCGGTCATCCGGAGCTGTCCGCCGAGCTGTCGCCAGGGGCTAGTCAGTAGCCCCAGCCGCGTCCGAACATGCCGTCGAATTCCCCGCCCGACGGCCCGGCGCCCCGACGCGCTCCGAGATACGAGCTCACGACGGCGGCTCCGAGATCGTCGAGCTCCGGGGCAACGACCGTGCCGCCGACGCGCCGCGCCATCGAATCGATGAACCGGGCAAGTCCGGGATCGTCGCCGAGGCGGAAGAACGTGGTCTGGGCGCCGAGGCGCATCGAGTTCTCGAGCTCGCGCACGGCGTAGGCAACCGTGAGCGGATGCGGCGGATAGCTGAAGAAAACCTCACCGCTGGCTTCGAGGTGAGACGTCGGCTCCCCGTCGGTGACGATGAGCAGCACCGGCTGCGCATTCGGGTGCTTGCGGAAGTGACGGTTGGCCAACAGCAGCCCGTGGTGCAGGTTAGTGCCCTTCTCGTAGAGCTCCTCGAGCCCGGTGAGCTGTTCGATGTCGATGACCGACGCCGCCCGCCCGAAACTGATCAACTGCAGGTCGTCCCCGCGGAAACGGCTCGTGATGAGAGTGTGGAGGGCGAGCGCGGTGCGTTTCATCGGCACCCAACGTCCGTCCATCACCATCGAGAACGAGGTGTCGACCAGCAGTGCCACGCAGGCCTGGGTGCGTGCCTCGGTCTCCTGCACCTCGACGTCGCCGATCTCGATGCGGATGCCGGAGCCGGTATCGCCGCCCTCCCCCGCCGTGCGGGTCAGCGCATTCGTGATCGTGCGGGTGACGTCCCACGCCTCCGTGTCGCCGAAGGCCCACTCGCGGGTGGCCCCGGAACGCTCCCCCGCCGCCCCGGCCTGGCGCAGGTCGCGGTTGCCCTGGCGGCCGGAGAGACGGCCCGCGACATCCTTGAGCAGTGCCTTGCCGAGTTGGCGCATCGCCTTCGGGGTGAGTTTGAGCGTGCCATCCGAGCCTCTGCGAAGGGTGCCCGAGTCGCGAAGAGCCTTCTCGAGCGCCCGGAGGGTGCGGGCGTCGACCGCCGCGGCGTCGCCGAGTTGCCGGGTCAGTGCGTCGAGGTCGAGATCGTCGAGGCGCGAACCGTTGTAGGACTGGCCGAGCTGGTCGGCGAGGGCGTCGAGCTCGGCGATGTCCTGGAACACGCCGGTGCCGTCGCCGAGACCGAGGCCTTCCGATCCGTCCATCCGCTCCGATCCTCCCCAGTCCTCCCCGGGCCGGAGGCCGCGAAGGGAGCCATCGAGCTTGGCGAGCGACTGCATGAGCTCCGGTGATCCGAAGGCCTGCTGTGCAAGAGCGTCGAGCTCGTCGCGCTGCTCCTGGCTCATCGAGTTGCGCATCCGCTGCGCGGCGGCGGCCCGCTCGGCGAGCGAGTCGAGGAGCTCCTCGATGTTCTGGGGGTCGTCAGGGAAGTATTGCCCGTGTTTCGCCATGAATTCGTCGAACTGCTCGGGGGTGTCTTCGCCGCGGGAATGGGCGTCGAGCAACCCGTTGAGGTCGTTCATCATCTCGGTGATCGCCTCGCGATCGGCGTCGGTGGCATTCTCGAGCGCGCTCTTCATGCCGGCGAATCGCTGGTCGAGCAGTTCGCGACCCAGTAGGTCCTTGATCTTCTCGAAGTCGGCCCGCGCCTCGCTGCTCTTCCAGTCGTAGCCGTTCAGTTCGCTCACGGCCGCCGCCGGGGAGGCGGGCAAGTTATCGAGCTGCATCTCGGCAAGCATGCAGTCACCGTCATCCATGGTCGCATCGCGCGCCAATTGCTTGCGCTCGGCGAGAACAGCCTTCTCGAGGAGCGCCGTTATCTCCTGCAGGGTGCCATCGAGGTTGTGCTTCCTCGTGAGCTCACGCCGGCGCTCCGCGACCCGGCGGGCAAGGTCGTCGAGCCCGGCCTGGTCCTGTCCACCACGTCGGAGGAACTCGCGCATCGCGCGTTCGGGGGACGACCCGGCCATGACGTCTTCACCGATGGCATCGAGTGCCTCGGACAGGTCGACCGGCGGGGCGAGCGGATCTGGCCCTCCGTCATACCTGCCATAACGGGACGCGCGCGTCAACCGCCGATTGGTTCTAGCCATAGATGACCTCGCCGCCGCCGCTCTCCTTGCTGATTCGGCGCATGAGGTAGAGCCCCTCGAGGGCAAGCTCGATGGCGCCGGCCCGCTGCCCGTCGTTGGTCGCACCGAGGCGGTCGCAGATCTGGTCGTAGAGGTCGGACTCGCCAAGCACCGGTAGTCCGGCGAGGAAGTCTCGGGCGGTGACCTGTTCCCCGGTCGTGACCATAACGCCGCTCTCGATGGACTCGACAAGCACCGAGAAATCGAGGCCACGGAAGTGGGCGCGCACGGTCTCGGCCGTGGCGGTGCGCAACAGGTGGTCGAGGATCTCGTCTTCTCGCCCCTCCTCGCCTGACTCGAACTCGATCTTGCCGCCGAGCACGTCGACCGCCGTCTCCAGGTCGACCGGCCGGGCCACGGCATCCGTCTCGCTCTGGCGGGTAGCGCGGTGGATGGCGGCAGCCGCGATCGTCTCAGCGCCGGCGATCGCAAAGCGGGCGCTGACGCCGCTGCGCTGATCCACCGCGGTCGATTCGCGGAGCGCGCGGGTGAACCGGGCGAGGATCTCGACCAGGTAGTCGGGAACGTCGGCAACGAGATCCGACTCCTGGCGGATGATGGCGATCTCGTCGGCCAGCTCGGTGGGGTAGTGCGTGCGGATCTCGGCACCGAAGCGGTCTTTCAGCGGGGTGATGATGCGCCCGCGGTTGGTGTAGTCCTCGGGGTTGGCGCTCGCGACGACGAGCACATCGAGCGGCAGGCGAAGCACGTAGCCCCGGATCTGGATGTCGCGTTCCTCCATCACGTTGAGCATCGCCACCTGGATGCGCTCGGCGAGGTCCGGCAACTCGTTGATGGCAACGATGCCGCGGTGGCTTCGCGGGATAAGGCCGAAGTGGATGGTCTCCGGATCTCCGAGACTGCGCCCCTCGGCGACCTTCATCGGGTCGACATCACCGATCAGGTCAGCCACGCTGGTGTCGGGGGTCGCGAGTTTCTCGGCGTACCGCTCGTCCCGGCCGCGCCAGGCGACCGGCAGGTCGTCGCCCAGTTCGCCCGCGCGGCGCAGGCTCGTGGTGGTGATGGGTTCGAACGGATGCTCGCCGAGCTCCGACCCATCGATGACCGGTGTCCACTCGTCAAGCAGCCCGACCATCGTGCGCAGCAGTCGCGTCTTGCCCTGGCCGCGCTCGCCGAGGAGCACGATGTCGTGACCGGCGATCAGCGCACGCTCGAGCTGCGGGATCACCGTCGCTTCGAAGCCGTGAAGCCCCGGCCACGGGTCCCGGCCCTCGCGCAGGGCGGACAGGAGATTCTCGCGGATCTCGACGCGGAGCGTCTTCTGCTCATGGCCCGAGGACCGGAGTTCGCCGACGGTGGTCTGGGGTGGACGTATCACCCCAATAATTTTACGCCCGCCCGGGCGGCCACTTTCGGGTGTAGCCCGCTACGGGAGCACGTGACCGGCCGCGGTGAACAGGCGGTACCACTCCGGGCGGGTGAGCGGCAGGTCGGACCCGGCCGCCGAATCCCGTACTCGACCGATGTTCGTGGTTCCCAGCACCACCTGCATCCGGGCGGGATGGCGGGTGATCCACCCCACCGCGATGGCGGCAGGCGGCACGTCGTACTTCGCGGCGAGCTCGTCGATCACATCGTTCAGCTCGGCGTAGTTCTGCCGGTCGCCGAGGAAGACACCGTCGAAGAATCCCTTTTGGAACGGCGACCACGCCTGCAGGGTGATGCCCTTGAGGCGGCAGTAATCGAGGATGCCGTTGTCCCGATCGATCGACTGGTCGAGGCCTCCCATGTTGGCGGAGACCCCGGCCGCGATGAGGGGTGCGTGGGTGATGCTGAGCTGCACCTGGTTCACGACGAGAGGCTGGTTCAACGATGCGGCGAGCAGTTCGATCTGTCCGGGAGTGTGGTTCGACACCCCGAACTGCCGCACCTTACCGGCGCTGTGAAGGGTGTCGAATGCCGCGGCGACCTCGTCGGGCTCGACAAGCGCGTCCGGGCGGTGCAGCAACAGCAGGTCGAGGTAGTCGGTCTGGAGGGCGGCGAGGGATTCGTCGACGGACCGGAGGATGTGCTCTTTCGAATAGTCCCAGAAGCCCGAGCGGATGCCGACCTTCGACTGGATCGTGATGGCCGACCGCTCCGCCGGGGTGAGGGTGACCGCGTCGCCGAATCGTCGCTCGCATCCGTGAGTGGTGTCGCCGTACACGTCGGCGTGATCGAAGAAGGTGATGCCGGTGTCGATCGCGGCGCCCACCAGGGCGCGGATCTCGGCGTCGGAGAGCGGTTCGATCCGCATCAGTCCGAGGATGACGTTGGGAACTTCGACGGTCGAATTCAGGAGAGTCTGTGTCTTCATCCGTCAAGTCTGCGCCTTCGTGTGCGCGGGATCAGTCCGCCGGGGTGGGCCCCAGCCACTTGGAGCGCACCCGCACGTCTTCATTCCGGTAGCCGAGGTGGTCGTAGAAGCCAAGCACGGCTTCGTTCGTCGACCGGACCATGAGTTGCACCTTCACCACGCCGCGATCGCGCAGCCAGTTCTCCGCGGCATCCATAAGTCGGCTTCCCAGGCCCGTGCCACGTTCGGCTGCATCCACCGCGAGGTAGTAGATCCAGCCGCGATGGCCGTCGTGGCCGACCATCACCGTGCCGAGCAGGCGGTCCGCTTCAAAGGCTCCGAGTACGGTCGAGGTGGATCCGTCCAGCGCCCGGTGCAGATCGACCGCGGGCGGGTTCCATGGGCGGGTCAATCCCGATTCGTGCCAGAGGGCTGCGGCGGCATCGACGTCGGCGGGTGTGAGATCGCGGAGCTGCATGTTCCCAGACTGCCCCACTTCCTGCGGCAGCATCGCGTACGAGTGTGCGGAATCGACTCGGTAGTTGTTGCGAGTTTCGCGCGGGCAGAGTTGCAACGACTACCAACTCGATTGGGATGCCGAGCTGGCGGCATCCAGTCGGGAGACGTTGCGACTTCCTCGCGGGTCAACCCGCACCTACTCCCGACTCGATCGCGGGGCCCCGAGTTTGCGGATTCCACTCGGGAGAACCTGCGGATTCATCGCGGCTTAAGCCCTACTCCCGACTCGATTGCGGGCGGAGGCCGGTCGCCACGGGTGTGCACGGGGCGCCTGCGACAGACGCGCCGCATCAGCCCTCGGCGACCGGATGCGCTCCGAGGTGCAGGATCGCGGCCTGGGTGCGCCGCTGAAGCCCCAGTTTGGCCAGGAGGCCCGACACATAGTTCTTGACGGTCTTCTCGGCGAGCGAGAGCTCCGTGCCGATCTGGCGATTGGTGAGACCGGCGGCGATCAGGGAGAGGATCTGCGTCTCGCGGGCCGAAAGGGACCCGAGGCGCGGGTCGGTGTCCGTGCGGGTGTGGATGCGCTCGATCACCTTTCGGGTGAGCACCGGGTCGAGCAGCGAGCGGCCGGCCGCCACCTTGCGCAGCGAATCGACAAGCCCGCTGCCCCGGACATCTTTGAGTACATAGCCGGATGCCCCTGCGATGACGGCCGCGGAGAGGGCCTCGTCGTCGTCGTAGGCGGTGAGGATGAGGCATTTCACCTCGGGGTTCTGGGAACGCACATCCCGGCAGACGTCGATGCCGCTTCCGTCGGGCAGGCGGACGTCGAGCAACACCACGTCTGGCAGCGTCGCCGCGATGCGGGACCGGGCTTGGGCTGCGGTGCCCGCCTCACCGATAACCTCGAAGTCACCCTCTGCCGCGAGCAGCTCGGCGATGCCGCGTCGCACGATCTCGTGGTCGTCCACCAGGAATACGCGGATCACGATGCCACCCTTCCGTCGTCCGAGCCATCGATCGGAACGATCCAGCCGAGCCGGGTGCCGTCGGGCCCGGTATCCACTACGAAGGTTCCGCCGCGTGCCGTCGCCCGCGCCTCGAGGTTGGCGAGGCCGCTGCGCCGCGAGGTGTCGCCGATGCCTCCCCCGTTGTCGGAGATCACCAGCCGGATCATGCCGTCGACTACGTCGAGGGTGACCCCGGTCTGGTCGGCGGAGGCATGCTTTGCCGCATTCGCCAGGGCTTCCCGGGTCACCGCGACCACGTCATCGGCGAGTCCGCCGGTGACCACCAGATCGACGGGGCCGGTGAAGGCGACGGTCGGGCTCTTCTGGAGGCCCGAGCTGAGATCATTGGCGAGATCCAGGATGCGGTGGCGCACCGAATCGCGGGTGTCCTGGCGGGCGGAGAGCGCGAAGATCACCGTGCGGATCTGGGTGACGGCGGTGTCGAGGTTCGTGACCGACCGGAGGATGCGCTCGCGGTCGACCGGCGACTCGATGGATCCGGCCACGCTCTGCAACTCGAGACCGGTGCCGAACAGCTGCTGGATCACATGGTCGTGGAGGTCGCGCGCGATACGTCCGCGATCCTCGAGCAGCAGCATCCGCTGTTCGGATGCCCGGGCGCGTGCAAGTTGCATCGCCAGGCTCGCCTGGCCGGCGAAGTCGGCCGCCATCTCGAGATCGGACGGGGCGAAGCGCAACCCGCCGGCCATCCGGGCCACCAGCAGTACTCCTTCCGCCCTGCCGGAGGAGATGAGCGGGAAGGCCATCATCGGACCGAGCGGATGGTCGGTGGAGAAGAGCTCGGAGTCGGGACTGCCATCGCCGACGAGACGGGGCTGTTTGCCCTCGAGAACGCTGCCCGCAAGGGTGCCGGCCGACGGGAAGGTGCGCCCGACGAGGTCGGACTCTCCCTGGCCACGGGCGAGCTCCACGACGAGCGTGCCCGGGTTCGGCCCGGGAAGGATCATACAGACCAGGTCGCTCTCGGCGAGCACGAGCACGCGGCTCACCAGCGTCGACAGGGAGTCCGACTGGTCGGACGCGAGCATCGCCGCCGTGATCTCAGCCGAGGCGGCGGACCAGGCCTGCCGGTGCCGGGTCTCGGCGAACAGCCGAGCATTGTCGATGGCGAACCCCGCGGAGGCCGCGAGGGATTCGACGAGTTGCTCGTCTTCCCGGCTGAACGATCCGGAGGCCTGATTGCTGAGATACAGGTTGCCGTAGACGGAATCACGCACCCGGATCGGCACACCGAGGAAGCTCTCCATCGCCGGATGACTGGCGGGGAAGCCACTCGACCGGGCGTCGTCGTGGAGGTGCTCGAGTCTTATGGGTCGCGGGTCGTCGATGAGGGCACCGAGGAGTCCGTGTCCCTCGGGCAGATGGCCGATGACGGTCGCCTCTTCCGGCGGGATGCCCACGTGGATGAATTGCTCGAGTCCGCCGCCCGGAGCGATCACCCCGAGGGCGCCGTACTGCGAACCCACGAGCTCCACCGCGGCCTGCACGATCCGTTCGAGCACCACCGGAAGCTCGAGGTGCTCGACGACGGCGAGATTCGCCCGAAGCAGGGCGCGGAGGCGCCCCTGCGTGGCGAGAACATCCTGGGCACGGTCGACGAGATCGGCGAGAGCCCTGTCGAGCTCCGCGCGCGGTTCGTCGGGGAAGGTGAGCAGTTCGTCGTGCGATGCCACGTGACTCCTCTGCCGACACTGATCGCGGCCACCCGATTCGATCCGAATCGACGTGACTGCCGGCACGCAAGAGCGTAGCGCCTGAGCATGCGCGAGCGTTCAGGGAAGGCGGGACTTTAGGCCCCTCGGGTCACCGGGCACCGCTCCATGCTGGGAAAGACAGGGAAGTAGGGGCAGCGTGATGAACGGAATGATCCTGGTCGGCGTCGACGGGACTTCGGCATGCCACGCGGCGATCCGCTGGGCGGTCGGGCGCGCCGTGAGGCTCAAATCCCGAGTGACGCTCGTGCATGTCGTCGATGACGAGTGGGGAATGGTCGGCGAGCAGTCGATCTCCGAACTGCATCCCTCCGCTTACGAACTCGCGGAGAAAGAAGCGCTCTTTGCCCGCTCGATCGACTCGAGCGTCATCGTGACCACCAGGGTGCTGCTCGGGGATCCGATGGTCGAGCTCGGCGTCGCTTCCCGGGAGGTCGACCTCGTCGTGATCGGCACCCACAAGACCGGCTTCCTGCACGGGCGAGCCTTCGGCTCGCGCAGCCTTCAGCTCGCCGCGACGGCGTGGTGCCCGGTCGCGGTGATCCCTGAGGGATCGACCACCGAGCGCCATGGCATCGTCGCCGGCGTCGACGACTCCGATGCCGCACGTGCCGCCATCCGTTTCGCCGCGATGGAGGCGCACCGGGTGCACGAAGAACTGGTGCTGCTGCGCGCCTGGACCTCGGGTCCCCACGGTTCCGGTGCGGATGCCGAAGCGGGAGAGCAGCGCGCCCGGGACGCTCTCGAGACGCTCGGCTCCGATTCCGTGGCTCTGGCCCGCAGCGTCAGTGACACACTCCTCGTACGCACCCGCACCCTGCGTCGACCCGCGGCGGAAGCGCTCGTCGATGCCGGGATGTCGGCGGAGCTGCTGGTGATCGGCAGTTCCCGCCGACACGGCGCCCAGATGTCCGCCCTCGGCCCGGTGAGCCATGACGTGCTGCTCAACATCGCCGGGCCCACTCTCGTCGTGCACGGTGACACCGTCGCCGAGCCCGACCTCACAGCCGCCGAACTCTCAGCCCCTAGCCAACCGATCCGGAGACATCAGTGAACGACATCCTCAGTCCCCTCGTACTGTCGCAGTGGCAGTTCGGGCTCACCACGATCTACCACTTCCTGTTCATCCCCATCACGATCGGCATGGCCACCACCACGGCGGTCTTCCAGACGGCGTGGTATCGAACGGCGAAGGTGAAGTACCTGCACCTCACGCAGTTCTTCGGCAAGATCTTCCTCATCAACTTCGCGATGGGAGTGGTGACAGGCATCGTGCAGGAGTTCCAGTTCGGAATGAACTGGTCAACCTACTCGCGATTCGTCGGGGACGTCTTCGGCGCCCCCCTCGCGATGGAGGGGCTGCTCGCCTTCTTCCTCGAGGCGACCTTCATCGGTCTCTGGATCTTCGGCTGGGACAAACTGCCCAAGGGAGTCCACCTCGCCACGATTTGGCTCACGGCGGCCGGCACCATCCTTTCGGCCTACTTCATCCTTGCGGCGAACGCCTTCATGCAGAATCCGGTCGGCTTCCGCATCAACGAGGCCCGAGGCCGGGCCGAGCTCACCGACATCTGGGCGGTGCTCACCAACAAGGTCTCGCTCGCGTCGTTCCCCCACACGATCGCCGCGTCGTTCATGGTTTCCTCCGCGCTCGTGATCTGCATCGCAGCCTGGCACCTCTCCCGCAAGCAGAATCTCGACACGATGCGCCCGGCGATGGTCTTCGCACTCTGGACGATGATCGGTGCGGGCATCCTCACGGTGCTCACCGGCGACCAGCTCGGCCTCGTGATGGTGCAGACGCAGCCGATGAAGATGGCTGCGGCCGAAGCCGCGTACAACACGGTGAGCGGGGCGGATGCCTCGTTCTCGATCTTCACCCTCGGAACGCCCGACGGGGTGAGCGAGCTGTTCTCGATACGCATCCCCTACCTGTTGTCGTTCCTGTCGACGCACACGTTGACGGGCACGGTCGAGGGCATCAACGAACTGCAGGCCCAATACCGCACGCTCTACGGTCCCGGTGACTATGCGCCGGTCGTCTGGGTCACTTACTGGGCGTTCCGTTGGATGATCGGGCTCGGCATGCTCTCGGTGCTGTTCTCTGTGGCTGGCCTCTGGCTTCTGCGCAAGGGCCGTCTCCCGAAGAACAAGTGGGTCTGGCGGGTCGCGATCTGGGCCTTCCCGCTGCCGCTCGCCGCAATGATCATGGGCTGGATCTTCACCGAGATGGGTCGCCAGCCCTGGATCGTCTTCAGCCTGCTGAAGACCAAGGACGGGGTCTCCCCCAACCTCACCGGTCTCGACGTGCTGATCTCGATCGTCGCGTTCACCCTGATCTACGGCATCCTCGCGGTCGTCGAGTTCCGACTGCTCAAGCGTGCCGCCCAAAAGGGACCGGAGGGTGCGCCGGTCACCGACGCCTCCGACGCCCCCACCGCAACCGTGACTGTGTACTAGGAGACAATGATGGATCTCAATATCCTGTGGTTCTGGATCGTCGGCTTCTTCTTCATCGGTTACTTCGTGCTCGACGGTTTCGACTTCGGGGTCGGGATGGCGCTCCCGTTCCTCGGTCGCGACGACATCGATCGCCGGGTCATGATCAACACCATCGGGCCGGTCTGGGACCTCAATGAGACCTGGCTGATCGTCGCAGGCGCCTCTCTATTCGCCGCGTTCCCCGAGTGGTACGCCACCCTGTTCAGTGGGTTCTATCTCGCCCTGCTGCTCATCCTGCTCGCGCTGATCGCGCGCGGTGTCTCCTTCGAGTACCGGCACCACCGGCCGGAGTCGCGGTGGAAGAAGTGGTTCGACGGCATGATCGTGGTCGGATCGGCCGTGCCGGCACTGCTCTGGGGAGTCGCCTTCGCGAACATCGTGCAGGGGGTCGCGCTCGATTCCGGGCACAACTACACCGGCACACTGTTCGACCTCCTGAACCCTTACGCGCTGCTCGGCGGGCTCACCACCCTGATGTTGTTCTTCACCCACGGTGTCGTCTTCATCTCGCTGAAGACGGATGGCGACCTGCGGTTGCGGGCGCAGAAGCTGGCGGTGCGGTCGGGTGCACTCACGATCGTGGTCGCGGCGGTCTTCCTGCTCTGGACGAACCTCGCTCACGGCCAGGTCGCCTCCTGGCTGCTCGCGCTCCTGGCGGCGGTCCTGCTGATCGGCTCGTTCTTCGCCAACCTGCGCGGTCGCGAGCGCTATGCCTTCGGCCTGATGGCCGGAACCATCGCCATAGCCGTAGCGAGCCTGTTCGCCGCGCTCTTCCCCGATGTGATGCCCGCGAGCAACGATGTGGCCAATAGCCTCACCATCGCGAACGCCTCGAGTACCCCGTATACGCTCTCGGTGATGTCGTGGGTAGCGCTCGCAGTGCTGCCGTTCGTGCTGGCCTACCAGGCCTACACGTACTGGGTGTTCCGCAAGCGCATCACCCGCGCCTCGATCCCGGAAGAGACGCAGCCACTCGCGGACGCGACAGTCGTCGGCGGCTGAACCGATGCGTCCCCTCGATCCCCGGCTGCTGCACTATGCGGCCGCCGCCCGCACCTTCTTCGCAGTCGGCGTCGTGCTGGGGATCGTGCGGACGGCGAGCACTCTCGCGTTCTGTTTGCTGCTCTCGCAGGCGATCGTGGGGGCGATCGAGGGGCGGACGTTGGGGGAACTCGCTCCGGGCATCCTCTCCCTCGCCGGCGTGGGAATCGTGCGGGCGGGCGCGGTCTGGGCGACGGATGTTGCATCGGCTCGCGGCGCAGCCGTGGTGAAGAGCCAGCTGCGTCGGCGTCTGGTCGCCGGCCTCGCCCGGCTAGGTCCCGGCTGGCTGAGCACCCGCAACCGCGTGGATGTCGTTACGACGGCCGGCCCCGCACTCGACGCGCTCGACGGATACTTCTCGCTCTTCCTGCCGCAGCTCATCCTCACCGCGATCGCCACGCCGCTCGTGATCGTGGCGATCTTCTTCCAGGACATGCTGAGCGGCATCCTCGTGGTCGTCGCGCTGCCGCTGATCCCCATCTTCATGATCCTGATCGGACTGGCGACCCAGGCGGTGCAGCGCCGCCAGTGGTTGGTGCTCGCTCACTTGTCGAGTCGGTTCCTGGATGTGGTCGCCGGGCTCGCCACCCTCAAGATCTTCGGTCGCCAGCAGCGACAGGCTGCCCGCATCGCGACGCTCACCGAGGACTACCGCGTCGAGACGATGAAGGTGCTTCGCCTGTCATTTCTCAGCGGGTTCGCCCTCGAGCTGATCGGCAGCCTGTCGGTGGCGTTGGTGGCCGTCTCCGTCGGTCTGCGCCTCATCGACGGCAGCCTCACGCTTCCGGTCGGACTCTTCGTGCTGCTTCTCGCCCCCGAGGCCTTTCTGCCGTTGCGCCAAGTGGGTGCCAACTATCACGCGGCCGCCGATGGGGTCGCCGCCGTGGAGGACGTCTTCGACATCCTCGATTCGGCGCAGGCACTGCCGCCCGAGTCCGCGACGACTGTGGCATCGTGGGGCACCCTTCGCCCGTGTGACCTCCGATTCGATGAGGTGAGCGTGCGCTACGACGGCCGTACCGCGGTCGACAGGTTCTCCGCGGTGATCCGGACGGGCCGGGTGACTGTCTTGGCTGGCCCCAGCGGATCGGGCAAGTCGTCGCTGCTTGCCGCCCTGCTCGGATTCGTACCCTTCGATGGGACCATCGAGATCGGCGATGCCGGCTCCACAGCGCACCGACGATCCCTCACGGCCTGGGCGGGCCAGGGGGCGGCCCTCCTCGAGGGCACCATCGGCGAGAACGTGACTCTCGGGGATGCGGTGCCGGATGACACGATCGTGCGCCGCGCCCTCGATCTCGCAGCCCTCGGACGGCTCGATCCGCGCCGCCCGGTGACGGTGACCGGCAGCGGGCTCTCCGGCGGGCAGGCCGAGCGAGTCGTGGCCGCCCGTGCGATCTACCGCGGGCTCGTCCGAGGGTGCCCGGTGCTCGCCTTCGACGAACCGAGCGCCGCCCTCGACGCGGATGCTGAAGCAGGGCTGTTGCGCGGACTGCGCAGCCTCGCCGACGAGGGCTTCACCGTCCTGGTGGTCAGCCATCGACTGGCAGTCATCTCCGCTGCCGACGACGTGATCGAGCTGGGGGCCGTGGTCCATGTCTGACCGCCGTGACTCCGATTCCGCCGCGGCCGTGCTCCGGCTCGCCCAACCTCCCTTTCGCCGATTCGTGCCCGGGGTGTTCTTCGGCGTGGTCTCCGCCCTCAGCTCGGTCGGGCTGCTCGCGACCTCTGCGTGGCTGATCACGCGCGCGGCGGAGCATCCGCCGATCCTCTTCCTCGGCGCGGCGATCGTGGGGGTTCGCGCGTTCGCACTTCTTCGGGCCGCTTCCCGCTATGTGGAACGCCTCACCAGCCACGACGCGGCCTTCCGGCAGCTCTCCGCCCTTCGAGTGGGCATCTACCGCCGCCTGGTGCCGCTCGCTCCCGACGGATTGCGGGGCGGCGTCGGCGGCGCCGGCCGAGGCGACCTGCTGACGCGGCTCGTGAGCGACGTGGACGAACTGCAGAACCTTCCGTTGCGCGTGGTGCAACCCCTGGTGGTCACCGCCGTGACGGCCGTACTCAGCGTGATCGGCGTGAGCATCGTGCACCCCGCTGCGGGCGTGACGCTCGCGGTGACCCTCGTTCTCGCCTTCAGCGCTGCTACCGTCGTCCAATCCCTGATCGCCGGGCGGGCCGAACGGGCCATCGCCCCGCTGCGCGGGGTGCTCTCCGACCGGCTGCTCGACTTCGTGTCGAACCTCGACCTGTTCGTCGCCTACGACGCCGTGCCTGAGCGGACCGCAAACGTCGAATCGGCCGATCGCGCGCTGCGGATCGCGACCCTCGCCCGGGCCGGTGGCGCTGGTGCGACATCCGCCATCCTCTCCGCGCTGGCGACTCTCGCCTCGGTCGGTGCGCTCCTTGTCGGCATCCCGGCGCTCGGCCACGGGCTCCAGGGACCGGCGCTCACCGTGATCGCGCTGGTGCCGCTCGCCGTCTTCGAAGTCGTGGCCAGCGCACCTCTGGCGCTCGGTGCCTTCCGGCAGGTGCGTGCGAGCTCGTCCCGGGTGGCGGACGCCACCCCGGCGACGGTGCCATCGGAGATCCCCGACGACACCGCGGCCCCGCACCGCGCAATGGCCTCGACGCCGGGCGCTCCCATACTCCAACTGACATCGCTCGGCGCGCGCTGGCCGGGCAGCCCGGACGCCGCGTTCCGCGGTCTCGACCTCAGCCTGGTTCGGGGCGATCGTGTGGTCATCGAGGGAGCATCGGGCTCCGGCAAGACCACCCTCGCCCACGTGCTCGTTCGCTTTCTCGACTACAGCGGCAGCTATCGGCTCGGCGGCGTCGAAGCACGGGATCTCAGCACTGACTCGGTGCGCTCGGTCGTCGGACTCTGCGAGCAATCGCCCTATCTCTTCGATGAGGATATTCGCCAGAACCTGCTGTTCGCCCACGATTCGGCGACCGACGCGCAGCTGATGGCAGTGCTCGCCAGGGTCGGCCTCGCCGACTGGGCGCGCGAACGCGGCGGCCTGTCGGCTCGCGTCGGCGACGACGGGGCTCTCGTCTCGGGCGGACAGGCCCAGCGCCTCGCTCTCGCCCGCGCGCTGCTCGCCGACTTCCCGGTGATCGTGTTCGACGAGCCGACCGCCAATGTGGATCCCGAACGCGCTGCGGGACTGATGCGCGACATCCTCACCGCAGCCGTCGACCGCCCCGGCGAGGATTCGCGCACCGTCATCGTGATTTCCCACACACCGGTGCCCGACGACCTGGTCACCCGGCGCGTGCGTGTCGGCCTGCCGGTCACCGCCTGAAAGTAAGGCCCCGCTTCACGACAAAGGAAAGAGCACCATCATGAACGCTGAAGACGGAACCGAACAGACGGGTGAGGGCGCGGTCCACGTGCTTTCCGAGGCCGAATGCTGGCAGCTGCTCGACGGGTCATCATTCGGCCGGCTCGCCGTGAGTGTGGGCAACCAGCCCGAGATCTTCCCGGTCAACTACTACGCCGATGGCCGAACGGTGCTGTTCCGCACCGCAGAGGGCACGAAGCTGCTCGAGCTCACGATCAATTCCCTTGTGGCATTCGAGAGCGACTCCTACACCGACACCGACGCCTGGAGCGTCGTCGTGAAGGGCCGCGCCCGGGTGATCGAAAGCCAGCCGGAGATCTTCGCCGCCGACCAGTTGCCGCTGGCGCCGTGGATCCCGACGCTCAAGTACGTCTACGTGCGGATCGAGCCGACGGAGCTGAGTGGGCGTCGCTTCGATCGCGGCCCGGAGCCAGACCGCTACTGACGGTGGCGCGGGCGCTCTCGCGCGCTACGGATGCCGCGTAGCGTCGGCAAGCGATTCCGGGCGGTTGCGGACACTCCGGGCCGGCGTGCCGGCCCGGACGGACCGCATAGGCCCGGAAAGCGGCTCGGACGAGGGCGGGGTACCTCGGTCGAAGCCCGACCAGGGTGCTCGCTTCACGAGCTCGAGGCTTGCGAGGTAGACGGCCGCCAGGCCGAAGAGCACCAGCACCATGCCGACGGGCGGGGCGGTGAACCCGATCGCTCCCGCAAACGGAAGGAAAGGGATGGCGAGAGTGAGAAGGGCGATGCCGAGCACCGCAGCCCCGAAGAGCGCATCCGGGCGGCTGCGGAAGAATGCACGCCGGGTGCGGAGGGAGATGAGCACGATCATCTGGGTGAGGGCGGACTCGATGAACCACCCGCTCTGGAACAAGGATTCCGTGGCGTGGAAGACGGTGATGAGCAGGGCGAAGGTGGCAAGGTCGAAGATGGTGCTGAGTGCGCCGAAGACGATCATGAACCGGCGGACGGATCGGAGGCTCCACCGCCCCGGTCGTTCGAGACGCTCCGGATCGACGCGGTCGCGGGAGAGCAGCATGCTCGGGAGGTCTGCGAGGAAGTTGAGCAACAGGATCTGCCCCGGCAGCATGGGCAGGAAGGGCAGCACCGCCGACGCGATCACCATGCTGAGGACGTTGCCGAAATTCGAGCTGGAGGCGAACCGCACGTACTTGAGGGTGTTCGCGAACGTGCGGCGCCCCAGGCGCACGCCGTCGGCCACCACCGCAAGGCTCTTCTCGGTGAGCACGATCGCGGCGGCTTCGCGAGCGACATCCGTCGCCCCATCGACGGAGATCCCGACGTCTGCCGCGTGCAGGGCCGAACTGTCGTTGATGCCGTCGCCGAGGAACCCGACCGTCTGGCGACCCTCCTTCAGTGCGGTGACGATCTCCTCCTTGTGGCGTGGTTCCACTTCGGCAAAGACGTCGCACTCGGCCACGGCCCGACGCAGCCGGGCGGGACTCATCCGGTCGATCTCGGCACCGGTGACGACGAGGCCGGAGCGCAAGCCGATGCGGGATGCCACCGACTGCGACACGAACCGGCTGTCACCGCTCACCATCACGACCCGCACGCCGAGCGCGGAGAGGTCGGCGATCTCGAGGTTCACGTCGTCCTTCACGTCGTCGCGGAAGGTGAGGAGCCCGGTGAAGTCGAGGGCGGATTCTGCGGTGATGGTGATGGCCTCCCCCGCGGCGAGAGGGCGCGTCGCGATTCCGATAGCACGGAATCCGTCGGTGCCGAGCGAACGGTACTGGTCACGTATCCGCTGGAAGGCGGCGTCTGAGCTGTCGCCTCGCACGCTTCGACAGGCGGACAGCACCGACTCCACCGAGCCTTTCGCCAGGAGTGTCGGCACGCCGTCGAGCTGAACGCCCACCGACAGCCGCTTGCGCGCGAAGTCGTAGGGCACCTCGCCAAGCGAGGTCGCGGGCGCCGGCTGGTGCACCCGCAGGATGGCGTCGTCGAGCGGGTTGCGGTAGCCCTTCTGCAGCGCGGCGTTGATGCTTGCGAGTTCGATGAGCCGGGAATCCGCGCTGCCGTCCGGGGCGAGAGCACTCGAGAACTCGACGGTCCCTCCCGTGAGGGTGCCGGTCTTGTCTGTGCAGAGAACGGTGAGGGAGCCGAGATCCTCGATCACATCCAGCCGCTTCACGATCACGTGGTGCTTCGAGAGCGTGCGGGCGCCCGCCGAGAGGCTCACCGACACGATGGCGGGGAGCATCTGAGGCGTCACCCCCACGGCGAGAGCGAGCGAGAACAACAGTGCGTCGATGAGCGGGCGGCCGAGCACCAGATTGATCACGAAGACCGCGATGGTGAGGGCGATCGTCACCTGGAGAAGCAGGATGCCGAATCGGCTGAGCCCGTGCTCGAAGGCCGTCGGCGCCGGATGACGCACCAGCCTCGCGGCGACCGCCCCGAACTCGGTGTCTCGGCCGGTGTACACGACCAGTGCCACGCCGGTGCCGCTCACCACATGGGTTCCGCGGAAGACGCAGTTGGTGCGGCCCGCGAGCGGAGTGCCGGGGGCGAGGGAATCCGCCGCCGCCTTGTCGACGGGGATCGCCTCGCCGGTGAGCGCGGATTCGTCGACGACGAGGCTCTGCGCGGAGATGACGCGGCAATCGCCCGGCACGACATCCCCGGCCGACAGGTGCAGTTCGTCGCCGGCCCGCACGTCGGCGAGCACCAGGGTGAGCGTCTCCCCCTCGCGTCCCACTTCGATGGTGGACGACACACTGGCGAGCAGCAGGTGCACGTCCCGCGAGGCGCGAAGCTCCTGAGCGAAGCCGAGGCCGGCGCTCGCAAGCACGATGACACCGATGATGATGCCGTCGGTGGAGTCCCCGACGGCGATCGCGACCGCC
Source organism: Lacisediminihabitans sp. FW035 (assembly GCF_054880895.1). Lineage (NCBI taxonomy): Bacteria > Bacillati > Actinomycetota > Actinomycetes > Micrococcales > Microbacteriaceae > Lacisediminihabitans > Lacisediminihabitans sp. FW035. The sequence continues at coordinate 2,003,071 of NZ_CM142187.1, read as the reverse complement.
GCGGCCATCACGAGGATGAGTGTCACCGGCGACAGGAACTGCCGCAGCGCCAGCGCCGGCCAGGACAACCGGCGCGGAGGGAGAGGCTCGGTTCGCGGGGTCGCCGCGATCTCCCGGACGCGCGGGACGGGCGCACTCCACAGTGCGGAGTGCGCGGCTGCGCCGCCGGGCTCGATCACCGGGTCGCGGGTTCGGTCACCGGGTGAGACCAGGGATCAGTGGACGACAAGAACGGGGCAGTGCGCCTTCTCCGCACAGGCCGAGCTGACCGACCCGAGCAGGAGCCCGACTACTCCCCCGTGGCCGCGGCTGCCCACCACCAGCATCTCCGCTCCTTCGCTGGCGTCGATGAGGCGCTGTGAGGGGCTGCCTTCCGCGGATCCCGTGGTCACCCACGGGGGGACCGAGGTGCCGAACTGATGAGCGAGGGCCTCGCTGAGGATCTCTTTCGCATCCTTTTCCGGTGACCAGTTGGTGACGCCGATGTCGTTGTACTCGGTGAAATATTTCCAGGTGGTGACCACCTCGAGCCCGGTGTTCAGCGAGCCCGCGAGGTCCAGCGCCTTGGCAAGGGCACGGAGGGACGCCGAAGAGCCGTCGACGCCCACGACGATGCGCCCGACGCGGGCAGACACGGCTGTCGGCGCGGCGGCCGCATCCGGGCTGTGACGCTGGAGAACGTCCGACTCATAGCGGGCGCCATCGGGATCGGCCACGAAGTGGGAGGGCTGAGTGGCGGCGGTGTCGCTGATCGGTTGCATGACACCAGTTCACGCCAGGGTGGCCCCCGCGCCTAGGGACCTTAGGCCCGATTCGTCGAGGGTGTTCGGCGACCACCGAGTGGACGCTCGTCCAGCGGCAGCACCGCCGGCGCCCCGAAGACTCCGGTGAACGACGCGGCGGTCAGCGCGCCAGCGGCGAGGATAGCCGCGAGAACGACCACTTGGAACTGGGCCGCCTGGATCGGCGATGCCCCGGCGAACACGGCTCCGACGAAAGCGCCGGGGAGCGTGACGATGCCCGTCGTGCGAGTCTGGTCGGTCGACGGGATGAGCGCCGTCGAGGCAGCGGACCGCACGGCTCGCAGGGCGGATCGGCGAGCGGTGGCGCCCAACGACAACCAGGCCTCCATCTCGTCGCGTTGGGACAGGTAGAGCGATCCGAGAGAGCGACCCATCAGCGTGCAGACCGTCATCGTGTTGCCGACGACGATTCCCCCGAGGGCGAGAAGGTACCGCGGGCTGAACGCCACCGCTCCGGTGGAGAAGACGACCACGAGGGGGATCGCGGATGCCACGACCACCGTTGCGGCGATGGGCAGGAGGTAGCGCGCCGGCACCCGCAGTCGCCGGTAGATCACCCAGGTCGCCGCTGCGACCATCACCGCGAGGAACACGGCCACCCACCAACGACTGCTGATCACGCCGCCGAGGATCAGGCTGAGGATGCCGAGCTGCACGACGGCCCGGAGTATCGCCCACGGCTGAAGCCAGGGATTCTCGAGCCGCAGGGCGAGCACAACCGCCAGGGTGATGGCGGCGAGCAATACGAGGGCGATGATCGTGACGACAGGGGTCATGGGCACCTTCCTCCTTGTCTGGACATTTAGGCGCCGAAAAGCCGGCGGCCGCGTTTTTCGAGCAGCTCGTAGGCATCACTGTAAGTCTTCGGCAACGGATCACCCGGTTGACCGTACTTCGCCAGCAACAGGCTGAGGAGAGCGACAGCGGGAGGGCTCAACGCCGAGTCGTTGTCCGCCGTCGGTGCCGGGGCATCCGCCTCGGGGTTCGGAGGCACGTAGTGCGCGGTTGTGACGGGCCAGGTCGCCGGATTTCGTGCCGACGTCAGAGTGACCGCTCCCGCGAGCGACCTCGCATTGCGGTCGCGGCTCGTCAGGTGCGGCAGGTCGTACTGGTTGCACAGTGTGCGGATGACCGCACCGTGGTGCATCTGCTCGTTGAGGACCGCACCGCTGGGGGTGTAGGCGGAGATTGCGATCGTCGGCACGCGCACACCGAGCCGATCGAATCCGAAGTCGAGCTCACCGGGAGGGCCGGGTGCCGCAGCCGCGGGTGGGGGTACGTGGTCGAACGTTCCGCCGGTCTCGTCGAACGTGACGAGCAGCATCGTGTTCAGGGCGTGGGAACCGTCTTTGACGGCGCTTGTGCGAATCGACGTGTACACCTCGTGGAGCAGTTGCTCTCCGGCCCGCACATCGGAGACCGCTCCCCCGGAGATCACCTGGCCGTCGACTTCGGCGACTGTGAGATTGCCGATCGGCGGGTGCATGTCGTTGTGGTTGTAGATCGTGCGCGGCTCGATGAAGGCGTAGGCGGGCAGCGTTGAGCGTCGGGTCGATCCACTTCGCGAACCCACCCGCGCCCTTGTTGAGCGTGAACCCGTGCGAGGTTGACGCGTGGAAGAACGATCGGTTGGCGAAGGTCTGCGACGGCACCGCGCAGTGCCAGTGGTCGTAGACGGCGAAATGCCGGGCAAGGGTGGAGAATACCGGCACCATGGCTGGGGTGTAGCCGCCCATGATGACGCGGTACTGCTCAGGAGTCGGCTCGGCGCCAGCGCTGTGGAACCGGTAGTTGTTGATGTAGTCGACGACGAACCCGGACATCGTCGCAGCAGCGCCCTCGGCTGGGGCGTTGTACGGGGGCGCCATCGCATCCGCCGCTATCGAGGCGTTTCCCGGTGGGTCGACGACACCGAACAATTGGGTGTTGATGCGGGGGTACTCTTCGCCCGCATTCGGCGAGGGGCTGGACATTATGGTGTCCGTGGAACCGGTGTAGGGGTGCGCGCCAACCCTGCTGCCGTCCGGTGCGGTGTTCGCGTAGTCTCCGCCGTCGAGACCGTCGAACCTTTGGCCAGCGGGCACCGGTGTGCCGGCGGCGGAGTAGAGATAACCGAGGACGTTGTCGAACGAGCGGTTCTCGAACATCAGCACGACGAGATGATCGAAGCCTGGCCCTTCGGGCCGCTCGGGCAGCGTCGTCGACGACCGGATCACGGATTGCACCGCCGCCGTTCCCCCGACGCCGGCCACTACGCCCGCCGCACCCCACGCGGCACGGCGAAGGAAACGACGCCGGGCCGGCGACTTCGGCTCGCTCGAGCCGGGCGCGCACTCATCCGGGGAGGTGTCGTCGTCCATCGTGAGGGAGAATCTATCCCACACGACTCGCGCCACTTCGCGTTCACCGTCATGCCGTACAGTGCGCCCGTGACTTTCCCCGCTTCCCTCGTTCGCCGACTGGGCCTCGGGGACGCGGTGTTCATCGGCCTCGGCTCGATGATCGGCGCGGGCGTCTTCGCCGCTTTCACACCGGCCGCGCGAGCGGCGGGGAGCGGGCTCCTGGTGGGACTGGTCGTCGCCGCTGTCGTGGCGTTCTGCAACGCCACTTCCTCGGCCCAGCTCGCGGCGGCCTACCCCACCTCCGGCGGCACCTACGTGTATGGGCGCGAGCAGCTCGGACCGTGGTGGGGATTCTTTGCCGGCTGGAGCTTCGTGATCGGCAAGACCGCGTCGAGTGCGGCTATGGCCCTCACCTTCGCGGCGTACGCGGTGCCGGCCGCGTGGCAGCGCCCGACGGCGATCGCGGCGGTGGTGCTGCTCGCCGCGGTCAACTATCGCGGCGTGACCCGCACCGCCACGCTCATCCGTGTGCTGGTGGTCTTCGTACTCGTGGTGCTCGCCGTCGTCGTGGCCGCCGGAGTCTCCTCGCCGCGCCTGGGCGTCGATCCGATCGGAGACGTCGCGAGCCACGGATGGTACGGCGTGCTCCAGTCCGCAGGAATTCTCTTCTTCGCTTTCGCCGGTTACGCGCGAATCGCGACGATGGGCGAAGAAGTGCGCGACCCCCGGCGAACTATTCCCCGGGCCATCGTCATCGCGCTGTCGATCGCCGTCGCGGTCTACGCGGTCATCGCCGTGGTCGTGCTCGGTTCCCTGGGAGCTGTGGGGCTCGGCATGACGCCGGCTGCGCTGTCCGGGGTCATCGGTGCGAGTGGCTGGAAATGGGCGGCTCCTCTTGTGGTGATCGGCGCCGCTGCCGCGTCGCTCGGGGCCCTGCTCGGGCTCATCGCCGGCATCGGGCGCACCGTGCTCGCGATGGCTCGGGAGGGCGATCTGCCGAGATCGCTGGCCGTGATCCATCCACGATTCGGTGTGCCCCATCGCGCAGAGGTGGCGCTCGCCGTGGTGGTGTGCGCAATCCTTCTCGTCGTCGACGTGCGTGGTGCCATCGCGTTCTCCTCGTTCGGCGTGCTGTTGTACTACTTCGTCGCCAATCTCGCGGCATTCACCCAGAGCCGCGCGCACCGCCGATTCCCGCGAGCGGTGCAGATGCTCGGAGCGGTGGGGTGCTTCGTCCTGGTAGTCACCCTCCCCCCGAGCGGGATCATCATCGGGATCGGAGTGGTCGCCGTCGGGGTCGTGGGACGGGTCGTCGTGATCGCTCTGCGGCGACGGAAGGCGCGCCGCACGGAGGTGTAGGAGAGCCTTCCCTTCGTGGAAATCGCGGAACAAAGAGGGTTGCATAGGGGCATGACCAGTGAGATCGCCCCGAACCAGCAGGCTGCCGAACCTCACATGGGCGGCGTCGCTCAGCGCCTCAATTGGCTGCGCGCCGGCGTTCTCGGAGCGAACGACGGAATCGTGTCAGTCGCGGCGATCGGTGTCGGAGTCGCCGGTGCGACCACGGCGACCGCCCCCATCCTCACCGCTGGTCTCGCCGCCCTCGTCGGCGGAGCGATCTCGATGGCTCTCGGAGAGTATGTCTCAGTGAGCGGCCAGCGCGACAGCGAGCACGCCCTGATCGAGAAGGAGCGCCGCGAGCTCGAGGAGACACCCGATGAAGAGCTGGCCGAGCTTGCAGGGCTGTATCAGGCGAAGGGGCTGAGCAAGGAGACCGCACTCACCGTCGCAACGGAGCTCACCGCGCATGATGCGCTTGCCGCTCACCTGTCCATCGAGCTGAACATCGACCAGGACGATGTGGTGAGCCCCTGGCACGCCACCTTCGCCTCGGCCGCCGCTTTCCTGGTCGGCGGCATCATCCCGTTGCTCGCGATCCTGCTGCCGCCGCAGAACCTTCGCGTGCCCGTGACATTCATCGTGGTGCTACTGGCGCTCGCCGCCACGGGCCTGATCAGCGCCCACCTCGGGGGCGCCGGCCGCGTGCGGGCAGCGGCCCGCGTCGTCATCGGCGGTGCGCTCGCGCTCGTGGCGACGTTCACCATCGGCGCGCTTCTCGGCACGACCGGCGTTGTCTAGCCCGTCGCGCGTCGCCCGGGCCCGGATCCTCGTTGTCGAGGATGACGAGGCGATGGGCGCCCTCATCGAGCGCGGGCTCACCGGCGAGGGCTACGACATCACGCTGGTGTCCAATGGGATGGAAGCGCTCATCGCGGCCGCCAACGAGGATTTCGCGGCCGCAGCGATCGATGTGATGATGCCCGAGATGACAGGTTTCGAGGTGTGTCGGCACCTCCGCCAGCATGGCAGCACCCTGCCGGTGCTGCTCATCACCGCCCGGGATGCCATCGAAGACCGGGTCTTCGGCCTCGATTCGGGCGCGGACGACTATCTCACCAAACCGTTCGCTTTCGCGGAGTTCAGCGCCCGCATCCGTGCCCTCGTGAGAAGAGACGCCTCGACGCCCAAACCCGTGCTGCGACTGGGGGCGCTCTCGCTCGACACCGCAGCCGTCAGGGCCTCCATCGACGACCGGCCGCTGCCCCTCAGCACGAAGGAGTTCTCGCTGTTGCGGTACCTCGTGTCCCGCCAGGGCGAGACCGTCTCCCGCACCGACATCCTGCAGGAGGTCTGGGGCACCACCCGTCATATCGACCCCACGATCGTCGACCAGTACGTGCGGTATCTGCGACGCAAGCTCGACCCGGTGGAGGCGGGCATCACCATCGTCACCGTGCGCGGATCCGGCTATTCCCTCGTCGCGGACGGTGGTTGACCGTGCTGCAGAGCCTCACCATCCGTGCGCGGATCACCATCGGCAGCGTGCTCGTCGCGGCGGTGATCTTCGCGATCGCCCTGTTCGCGGCGCACGCGCAGGTCGTTTCGATCCTGTCCGCATCCGATGCCTCCCTCGCCCGCGCCGACCTCGACTCCTATGCGGCCGAGATCGTCGCCGATCCCTCGGGACTCGTGGATGACTCCGGCAAGGGCCTGCTCGTCTTCGTGAGAGATCCGAACGGCCAGGTGAAGCTCGACACCCTCCCCCACGACATCCGTGAGACCGTCGAGCGCCGGGACGGTCGTGACGAGACCTTCACGTCCGGCGAAGACGGCACCTCTTTCGTCGTGGTCGGCAGGCTCGTCGAGACGAAGACGGGCGAGTGGTCACTGTGGGCCGCACGCAGCACCGCCTCGAGCCAGCTCGCCATGCGGAGCCTCGACACGGCGTTCGTCATCGGTGGCATTGCGCTGCTCGCAGCCTTCGGGTTCGCCTCGTGGTTGCTGGCCTCCGCCGCGCTCGGACCGGTGCGACGGATGCGGCAGAAGGCCGAGTCCCTCGGGATGGACTCGACAGCGGTGCTTCCGGTCGGCCGGGCACGAGACGAACTCTCTGAGCTCGCCACGACGCTCAATGCCTTCCTCGGCCGGGTGCGGGCGTCGAGCGCGCGGGAGAAACAGGTGGTGTCGGATGCCGCCCATGAGCTGCGCACGCCGCTCTCGGCGCTGAAGACCCAGCTCGAGCTGGCCCATGACGACTTCGGCGATGCCGCCGCCCTCGGCGCCCAGGTCATCGCTGCGGAGACCTCTGTCGCGCGCCTCTCGTCGCTCGCCACTAACCTGCTCGAACTCTCCCGACTCGATTCTCACCCCACACCCGTTCGCCCGAGTTCCGCCGACGAGCTCGTCTCCGAACTGATGGGCAGCATCGACCGGGCCCGACTGATCGGGCTGGAGAAGGGAGCCGAGGTGGGATTCACCGTCTCCCCCCTCGATGCCCGCGCGCGTTTCGCCCTCAGCGCGGAGAGTTTCGCCAGGCTGGCCGACAACCTTCTCGCGAACAGCCTCGCGGCGATCGCCGCCGAGGGATCGGTGGATGCCGACCTCACACAGGATGCCGGGACACTCGTATTGCGGATCACCGACACCGGCCCCGGCATGCCGGAGGGCTTCCTCCCCCACGCGTTCGATCGGTTCTCGCGACCCGACGACTCCCGCACGGCGAGCACCGGCGGAAGCGGCCTCGGACTTGCGCTCGTGCAGGCCATCGCCACGGCCGCCGGCGGCACCGTCTCGCTCGAGAACACCGGCTCCGGACTGGCCGCGACAGTGTCGATCCCCAAGATGTGAGAACTCACGCGGGAGTCTTGTCCCGTTCACGGCAAGCGCATAGCAAACCGCCAGAAGCTGTAGACATGTCAGCGAACACCACCTCCCGTCCCCCGGTTGCACCGGGGCGGACGCGGGTTGCGGCGCCGGATCGGCGCAAGCAATACCGTCATCGTGCGCGCATCGCCGACGTGCTCGTCACAGCTCTCTGGGCCTCGGGAGCAGCTGCGGCAGCCCTCTTCCTCGCGGCCGGTGGCGCGGCGAAATTCGGATCGGTGGCGGATGCCGTCACCAGTCTCGGCATCATCACCGGACTCATCGGTACCGACTTCATCCTCGTGATGATCGTGCTCGCGGCCCGCATCCCGGTCATCGATCGCACTGTCGGCCACGATCGGGCGATCGCCGTCCATCGATCCCTCGGCAAGCCGGCCCTGTACCTGCTGCTCGCACACGGCCTGCTGCTTCTCGTGGGGTATGGGCTGAGTTCCGGCATCAACTTCATCGCCGAGATCGGGCCGATGCTCGCGATCCCCGACATGCCCCTCGCGTTCATCGGCCTTGGGCTGCTTGTCGTCGTGGTCATCACCTCCCTCGTCGCGGTGCGGAAGAAGTTCAGCTACGAGGGCTGGCACATCGTGCACATGCTGAGCTACATCGCGGTGCTCGTGGCGGTTCCCCACCAGCTCAGCGTCGGCGGCATCCTCGCGGCTGGATCCGTCGAGCGGGTCTACTGGATCGCGCTGTACGTGCTCGCTTTCGGATCGATCGCCACCTACCGTTTCGCCGAACCCGTGATCTCGACCATCCGTCACCGCATGCGCGTCGAGACGGTCGAGAACGTCGCGCCGGGCGTCGTGTCGATCCATCTCTCCGGCCGCAACCTTCGCTCGCTCGAATCCGCCGGTGGCCAGTTCTTCGTCTGGCGCTTCTGGACCGGACGCACCTGGTGGCACTCGCACCCGATCTCGCTCTCGGCGGTTCCCACCGAGAAGACCGCCCGCATCACGGTGCGGGACCTCGGCACTGGAAGCAGCGCCATCAGCTCTGTGCGACCGGGCACCCGCGTATCGTTCGAAGGCCCCTACGGCATGTTCACGGATGCGGGACGCACGGCTCCGAAGCTCGCCATCGTGGTCGCCGGCATCGGCATCACCCCGGTGCGCGCGTTCCTCGAAGACTCCCGAGTGAGGCCTGGCGAGACGACGATCCTGCTGCGGGCGTCTACCCAGGACGAGACCTACCTCTGGAACGAGATCTCCGAACTCGCCAGCAAGAAGGGTGCACGCCTCTACACGATGGTCGGCAGACGGGCGACGCAGGGGCCGGGCTGGATGCCGCAGGCGGATGCCTCCCGCGGAGTCACCCTGGGCAGCGTCTTCCCCGACCTGAAAGACTCCGACCTCTATATCTGCGGTCCGACCGCGTGGCTCGACCTCGTCGAGCGCGACGCGCGCCGCGCCGGAATCCCTGAGCATCAGCTCCACACAGAAAGGTTCGACTGGTGAGAACACGCGCAACCCTCAGCGGCATCTTCGCCTCCGTCGCCATCCTCGTCGTCGGCTGGCAAGCCGGCTCCGCCGCAGTCACGGCCGCCAACACGACCGCGAGCTCCACAACGAGCTCAGGTACCAGCACCACATCGACCGGAACCGGCACTCCCTCCTCCACCACACCGGCGCCGGCCGCATCGAGCGCAGCGACTCCCGCGAAGACCGCGGCCAGCGGCAGCTTCACTGGTTCGAGCGTCGACACCCGTTTCGGCAGCGTGCAGGTGCAAGTGGTGGTGTCCGCCGGCAAGATCACTGATGTGAAGGCCCTGCATCTCACTGATGACGGCGGTCGTTCGGTGCAGATCAGCAACTATGCGGCGCCCATCCTGCGGTCGGAAGTGCTCAAATCCCAGTCAGCGCAAGTCTCGACAGTCGGGGGTGCGACCTACACCAGCGATGCGTACCTCACCTCGCTGCAGTCCGCCCTCGACCAGGCCGGTATCTGACTTCGTGACCATCGACGTCTTCGAAGCGATGGGCACCGTCGTGTCCCTCGCTCTGGCCGACGCCTCGGACCGTGGCGCGGTCGATGCCCTGGCCGCGGTTGAGCGCCAGTTCGCCGCCCTCGACCACCGGTACAGCCTGTATCGGCCCGACTCGGAACTCTCCCGGGTCGCTCGGGGTGACCTGGCGCTTACCGCGTCGAGCGACGAGTTGAGAGCGACCTACGCCGCCGCCCTTCGCTGGCGGGACGATACCGGAGGCGCCTTCACCCCGCACCGCCCCGACGGAGTCATCGATCTCAACGGCACCGTCAAGGCGTTGGCGATGCAGGCTGCAGCCGATGAGCTCCTCGATGCCGGGTACTCGAACTGGTGCCTCAATGCCGGGGGCGATGTGCTCTGCGCCGGTAACCAGTCGGATGGCTCGGCCTGGCGGGTCGGTGTGGTCGATCCTGCTGACCGTTCCGCCCTGCTCTTCTCCATTCCGGTGGAGGGGAGCCGTCGCGCCGTCGCGACCTCGGGAAGTGCTGAACGCGGAGATCACATCTGGATGGCCACCGCGATCGACCGCACCTACCTCCAGGCCACCGTCGTCGCCGACGACATCGAGACTGCGGATGTGCTCGCCACCGCGATCATCGCGGGAGGACCGAACGCCCTGGCATCCCTGGCGGAACGATGGTCGATCGACGTGCTCACGGTGGCGAGGGACGGCTCGCTTTCGGCGACCCCGGGCCTCACCGCCGCTCTCGGCAGGGCCTGAGATGCACGACGCGACTGAGCCAATACCTCACAGATCGTGTGGCTAGATAGCTAAGCCAAGTCAACTATGATGACGGGAGTGCCTTGGGCGGCGCCGCTGGAGGCCGTTCGGGATGGCCTCCAGCATCCCCCTCCGGTGGCAGGAGCGGGAGGCCACCCGGCACATTTCGCCAAGGGATCAGAGCAGGTCGAATTCGTAGCCGAGCTGATCGCCGAAGTCCGCGGGGCGGCCCGAGCCCGGCGGGACCGGCACGGGCGTGATGGTCGCCGACACCGCGACAATGTCGGCCTGCACCGCGCCGCGCCGCCCGAGCAGGTCATCCCATTCCGTCCAGTCCGCGACCGTCTCGTCGTGCGCCAGTCCCCGGTGCTCGAAACCGATTCCGTCCACGGGCTCCCGCTGTCCGCCGTGCTCACTGATCAGCGCGCGGGCCATGGCCTGTGCGCGACGCGCGGCCTTGCCGTCTCCCTCGGTCGCGGAGATGATCGAGCCCTTCATCAGGATGTGCCAGGAGCGGGCGAATTCGGCGGGATCGCGAAGACCCGCCTCTTCTGCGAGCGTGGTCACGATCTGGCGGATGTGCACGAGATACTCGATGCTCGCCTGGCCGAGCGGGTGGGCTGCCCCCATCTCGATCAACACGTTGATGAACGAACAGGCCTCGAAATCGTCGCGCTGGAACCAGTCATCGAACACGTCGAAGATCGCGAGCAGCCGTTCCTGGGGTGTCGCCCCCCTCTCGCGGGCGCCCGCCTCGATGGTGCCGATGGTCCAGTCGCGCTCGCGACGAGCGAGGAAATCGACTGCGGCGTCGTCCCGCGAGGCGTAGACGAGCCCATGATGTTCGGCCGCGACTCCTGCCGCTCGTTCGATCTCTTCAAGCGTCACATCCCGGATGCCACGCCGGGAGAAGAGCGGGTAGGCCGCTTCGGTGAGCCGTTCGCGCAACGAGGTGCTCAACGCGACATCGGGTAGTGCGCCGGCGAGGACCTGGCCATCGGTGCGGGCGGTGGATGCGGTGTCATCGGAAGGGAACATCCCGTTCCTCTCGGTCTGGTGCGGCAGCTGATTCGGGTGCTTCAAAGTAGAAGCCATTCAGGATATGAAACAATAGACCTTGACAATCAGCACGATCGGTACTCGTCCGGACTTCGATCCGGTGCATTCCGTCTCGCGGACGAAGGGGCTCGCATGTACAAGAAATTCGGCGCAGCACACACCCTCGACGGATTCCCGGCCGCGGCTCTGATCTTCCTGAGGTCGCTCGACAGCAACCGCCACCGCATCGCGCGCGAGTCGGGGGTCACCGCAAGCGAGCTACGCGCCCTCTCCCGTGTCGCCGAAGCCGGGAGCATCACTCCGAAGGACCTGGCGGAATCGATGGAGATGACGACAGGGGCCGTTACCGCGATCTCCACCCGCCTTGTCGACGCAGACTTGATGCGAAGGGTCGATCATCCCAGTGACCGGCGGAGTCTGTTCCTCGAGCTCACGCCGGCCGGCGACGAGATCATGAACCAGATCTACCGTGAGTTCGACGACGCCCTCGCTGCAGCGACGCGCGGAATGCCGGAAGACGACCTCCGCGCCTGCTCGGCCCTCCTGCTCTCGGTCTCCGAAGCACTGGTACCGGTCGACGCTCCCGGCTCCTGAGCGTCGCGAGCAGCCCTGCCCGACCCGGATCTCTCGGGCCTTTAGTCCCGGATCACCGTATCGTCTGTCGGGCATCCTGATCACACGCATCCGCTGCAGGAGCGGACGCCTGTACCGGGAGGGGGCCCGAAATGCCCGAGAGAATCGTTCTGGTCATCGACGGTGGGGCGGCGAGTGCCGCAGCCCTCGCCTGGACCCTCGCCCGCGCTGCCACGGTGCACCTCGATGTGCGGCTTACCGCGATCGATGATTCGGGCTCGGCGCACGCGCAGCCAGAAAGGCGTCTCGACGACGCCAAGGCGCTCGGCCGGGCCGCGGCACGATTCGCCGAAGCCTCACCCCGATCGACGGTGGAGATGGTGATGCTGCGCGGTGGTGCGATCGACCGGCTCGTCCGAGAGTCTGAGGCCGCCGATGTGGTGGTGGTCGGATCCGACCGGGTCGGTGCTCTCGCGGGGATGTTCAACGCGACGGTTGCGCTCGGGCTCGCGCCCCGATCCTCCTGCCCCGTGGTGATCGTGCCCGCGACCTGGTCGCCGTCACCCGGGCCGGTGGTCGTGGGCGTCGATGAACCGACTTCGGTGGCCGCCCACGAGTTCGCAGCGCGGGAGGCGGAGCGTCTCGATCGGCCGCTGATGCTCGTTCGGGCCTGGGAGCTGCCGCCGATGGTGACCGCCGATCTCTTCGGAGGCGGGGCGGTCGACGATGCCATCCGGGACGCCAACGCCGAGTTGCTCGCGACGGCCGCCTCCGCCGTCGAGCGACGACATGGCTCGGTCTCGGTGAAGGAAAAGCTCAGGTACGCGACGCCGTCCCGTGCCCTCGCCGCCGGTGCCGAGAGCATGGAGATGGTGGTGATCGGCACGCACCACCGGCATATCCTGACCGAATGGATGCTCGGCTCGGTCGGTCACGACCTCGTCACGCACCTGCCCTGCCCGGTCGCGATCGTGCCGCCGGACGATTCCGGCGACACCTCGCCCACAGCCTGACCCCGACTCTCCCCCACCGCCCGGAAAGGCCACCATGGACACCCTCTTCGCCGTTCTACATGTCGTCACCGCCGTCTTCATCGTCGGGCCGATGGCCATCCTGCCGATGACCGCAATGCGGGCAGCGCGTGCCCGGAACGGCGCGCAGGTATTGTCGCTCGCCAAGGCGACCTCCACCTTCTCACTGCTCTCGCTCGTCGTCTTCGCGCTCGGTTTCGCGCTCCTCGGCGTGAGCGACCCGAAAGACCATTTCTCGTTCGCGTCGGGCTGGATCATCTGGTCGATCGTCCTGTATGTCGCGGCCCTCGCGGTCAACCTGTTCGTGACGGTGCCGGCGATGAGGAAAGCCTCCACCGCGGTCTCTGCGGGCGCCACAGGCACCGCGAAACCCGCCGGTTACGGTGCGATCGCCGGTGGATCCGGGGTCGCCTCGCTGCTGCTCGTGGCGATCGTCGTGCTGATGGTCTGGAAGCCGTAGCATCCACGGCCGATTTCGCACGGATCGGGCCCCACAGGGATCAGGCCGCGCGAAGGCCCCGACGCAGGATGTGCCGGACGGCGGACCGCCAGTTGTCGAATCGATCCAGCTCGCCGCCCTCGTCATCGATGGTCGCGAATGTCGCGTCGTCGGCTACGAACTCGCCCACGACCGAGCCGGTGGACTCGAGAAGGCTCCAGGCGGCGTCATCCGTGGCGATGATCTGGTGCCGCACATTGCCGCTCCAGAACTGCACCGGCGAATCCCCCGGCGTGGGCAGTCCGGAGATCTCGCTCAGTTGGGCCTGGTGGGAATACTGCATGGGGGTGCCTCCGAAGGTGCCTGAAACCGGTGCGCACCAATCGTGCGCCGGTACCAGCCAACCGTCTGCGCGGGGGCACGTCAAAGGGCTTGCGTCCGGCGCCGGGACATGCTGTGCCCGCGCTCGGCCGGATTTCAGGGGGTTGTGCCGGTCAGGCTGCGGCGACGGCGTTCGCGCGGTACGAGGCACTGACCATGATGGGCATGTGATCTGAGGCCCCACGCTCGAGGGTCTCGACGTTGTCGATCCCCAGACCGACGGATGTCGCGAAGTCGAAGTGCCCGCGGAAGAACTTGTACCGCGTGTAGGTGCGACGGTCGCTCAGCGAGAGGTCGTAGCCCGACTCGTTGACCCTCTGCGTGAGGCTCGTGTGGAAGAGGGGGTAGTTGTAATCCCCCACCATGAGAGTGGGGAGCCCGTGGCCGAGGGTGAGGAGCAGTTCGTGCGCCGCGCGGATCTGCTCCCGGCGCAGCGAGTTACGGGCGGTGAGCGGCGCGGCGTGGAACGAGGCGACCACGAGCTCGCGGTCGGTCTCGTGGTCGACGAGGCGGGTGCCGATCAGGCGCTCATGCGCGGGTTTCAGCACCATGTCGTGCAGCGACTTCTTGAGGGCGAAGGCCTGAGTCTCTAGCGCGCTGAAGCGATCGGTGCGGTAGTAGACGGCGAGTCCGAGCCGGTTGCGCTTGGTCGAGTCGGCCAGCCGGAGGTGACCCACATCGGCGGGCAGATCCGTCGTGTCGCATTCCTGGAGGCAGAGCACGTCCGGGCTGAACTTCTCCACGAGCTCGATGAGCTCGCCACTCGCGTGGTTCTTACGCAGGTTGTAGCTGATGACTCTGATCACTGGGATCCCGCTCGACTCGCCCACCGGGCACTCCGAACAGAGGCCACCGCAAAAGCCTAGGGGTCGGGCGCCGGGTCGGTGACCCACATCGCCTGTGAGATGGCTGGATCGCCCAGTGATGCACCTCGTCGATGGGCAATGGGGGGTAGCAATCACCGGCGGTCTGCCTATCGTTGATGGGGCGACGGTGTTCACGAGGCGACAGTGCCGACACGGTCGCTCGAGGAGGATCGCCGATGAGCAGCCAACCGGACAGCCGATCGCAGGCCGACGCCGTCTACGGAGACGGCGAATTGCCGGGCGATGCAGATCTCGTCGCTCCCGGCGCGGACGGTGGGAGCGCCGCGTCGCCTGCGGCGGAGTCCGCTCACGACGAATCCACCACCAACGAATCAACCAGTACGGAGGAAGAATGACTGACAACGCAGATACCACCGGCGGCGCGGGCGAAACTGAGCCGGACGGAAAGTTCACCGACGAGGAATTCGCCGATGGCACCCACACTTCGGAGCGGGCAGCGGGGCACGCCCAGGAGGGTGAGTACACGGATTCGGAACTGTCCGAGACGAAGAAGGACCGCACCGAGCGACACGACTGAGTGGGTCCATATCGGCCCCGGTGCCCGCGAGATTTCGCGCGGATCCGGGGCCGCTCTATTCGTCGGAGGGGTGCGGATCGACCAGGGTGATGAACGCGCTCAACTGGGCGAGGCCGTCGACGCTGGAGGGCAGCGACTCGGTGATCGCCGGTGAGTAGAGCAGCCATGCGGCCCACTGGGCCCGGGAGATCGCCACGTTGAGACGGTTGGCCAGGAGCAGGAACTCGAGGCCGCGGGGCACATCGGCCGCCGACGATGCCGCGAGCGAAACGATGGCGACCGCGGCCTCCCGTCCCTGGAACTTGTCTACCGTGCCGACGGGTACTGACTCGAACCCGGCAGCATCCAGCACCCGCCGCAGCAGCTGGACCTGGGCGTTGTAGGGGGCGACGACGATCACGTCGCTCGGAGAGAGCGCGGTGGTGCTGCCGGCCGAGGTCCACGCGCGGCCGACGACGTCGCGCACGATCGCGAGCACGGCATCCGCCTCCTCGGGCGACGAGGTGGAGTTGTCGCTCGCCACCACCGGCACCGCATGCAGGCCCGGGACTATGCCGGCGAGGACGCGGTCCGAGCCGACGGAATGCAGGCGCCCCTCGTAGGAGAGCGCCGAGACGGGCGCGCAGACAGCCGTGTGCATGCGGTGACTCCGGTCGAGGAAGAAGCCGAACTCCGGGGGGAGCACGTCGTGCCCGTCGCTCAGCCAACCGAGGGCCGAGACATCCACCGGCTCGGGATGAGTGCCCTGGCTCACTTGCGGAAGTTGCTGCGGATCGCCGAGCAACAACAGTCGCGTCGCGGAAACCGAGGCCGCGATCGTCGCCGCGAGCGAGAACTGGCCGGCCTCGTCGATCACCAGCAGGTCGAGGGATCCGCGGGGAATGCGCGCCGCATTGCTGAACAACCAGGCGGTGCCGCCAACCACGAATCCCCCACCGTCGGTGAACCCGGCGAGGGAGGAGGCGCTGAGCCTCATCCACGAGGAGGGCTCGGACTCCGCCCCGGCACGCGGTATCTTGCCGACGCGCGCGGGCTCGAGCCCGGCCTCAACGATCGCGGTGAGCATGTTCTCCACGGTCGCGTGGGACTGGGCGACCACTCCGACCCGCCAGCCGTGATTACGCACGAGGTCGGCGATCACCCGTGCGCCGTTCCAGGTCTTACCGGTGCCCGGTGGCCCCTGCACGGCGATATACGAGCGGTCGAGGCGGAGCAGCGCATCGCGCATCCGCTCGGCGACGGTGAGATCCGACTCCGGCCTCGCCGTCAGTTCGGCATCGAGCCCGCGCGGCGGCACCCGCCGCAGGATGTCGAGGGCAGAGTTCGGCAGCAGCTGCGGGTAGCCATCGAGAACGGCGCGTCCCCACTCGGAGATCGCCGTGACCTGGGTTCCGGGATTCGGCGGCGAGCTCGGCATCAGGGCGAGCGGAAGCTGGTCGTACGGGGCCGCGCCGGAGCGGAGGCGCTCGGTGAGCAGGAGCGAGCCGTCCGGCGCCACGGAGATGCTGGTGCGACAGTGCGTGACCCGGGCGCCGGGATCCTGACTGGCGTCGATCGGCGGGAACGGCGGGTCGTAGACCACCCACGGGGCATCCGATCCCCCGAAGGAACTGCCGGGCGCGGCCGTTCCCGTCAGTCGGAGCTGCCGGGACTGGGTGCGCGCCCGCCCCTCGATACCCCAGCGGCGCACGACCTCCGCGCTCTCCACCACGAACACGTCGCGGGTGTCGGCCCAGTCCTCGAGCGGTGCGACGAGCCGGGCGAAATGGTCCCACCAGAAGCTCTTGCCCTCTCGCCGGTGGTAGTCGATCGCCGCGGAGGCGAGGGCGAGCGCGGACTGGTCTGCCGTGCGCTCCCCCGCGGGGAATCCCTCCACGATGGCCGCGAGCTCGAGGTAGACCGGGTCCGGGTCGGGCAGCGGCACATCGAGCTGTAGCGCGTCCACTCCCGCCGGCGCGATCCCGTGCTCTGCGGCGCGGGCCAACAGCCAGTCGCGCAGAACCAGGGTCGAGATGCAGTCGTACTCGTTGTAGCTGGCGATGTCCGCAAGCACGCGAGCCGCTTCATCCCCGTCACCGGAGTCGAGAAGGGCGCGGGACCGCACGTATTCGGTGATCGAGTCCGCGGCGGTCGCCACACCCGAACGGGCGCGATCCCCCATGTACAGCGGCTCGAGCTTCTTGAGGGAGTAGCTGCGACTTCCGACCCGCAGCGACTGCTTGACGATGGGATACAAGTCCACAAGCACGCCGTTGCGCAACAGGTCGTCGACGGCGTCCTCCCCCACTCCGTGACGCGCGGCGATGCTGAGGAGATGCGTCCGTTCGTAGGAAGCGTAGTGGTAGATATGCAGGGACGGATGGCTGCGCCGCCGTTCCGCGACATAGCCGAGGAAGTCGACGAGCGCCTGCTTCTCCTGCGCGAGGTCGTGGGCCCAGAATGCCCGGAACGTCTCGTCGGACTCCACGAGTCCGAAGAGGTAGTCGAGCCCCCAGGCCGTGCCCTCCTGGTGGAGAGGATCGCCCTCGAAGTCGAAGAAGATGTCTCCCTCGTTTGGAGCGGGGATGGCCGCGAGTGCCGTCGGGGAGATGATCCGCCAGGCCAGGCCAGGGGCGAGCTGCACCGCTGCCTGCTCCCTTAGCGCGGTGACCACGGCGTCCGACAGGCCGGAGACGCTCGCCGTCGAGACGGCCAGTTCATCGATAGTGGTGATGCCCGCGTCGATCAACCGGGCACGTTGAGTGACGCGGAGGCCGGACACCAACAGCAGGTCGCGATGGAGTTGCACCTGCTCGTCGCAGACCTCGCACCGCCCGCAGGCCAGGTAGCGCGGGTCCCCCCAGGGTGTCGGGGCGGTATCGGCGACCCGGCCGTCCACCAGGGATTCGAGCCGGGCGCGCCGCCGGCGATAGACCGGGAGGATGTCGACGAGCCGGTGTTCGCTGACGCTGTCGTCTCCGAGCACGAGCGAGACCGTCTCCCCGGTCGGGATTCCGAGTCGCTGGAGCTGCTCGCCATAAGCCGCGAGCTGGAGCAGTGCGGTGATCTTCGCGTGACGCGCGAGCTTGGTGTCGTAGACCTCGTAACGGCCCTCGGGGGTGCGCACGATGAAGTCCGCGTAGCCGAGGAACCTGCCGTCGAAGAATGCGGCCTGGTAGACCGCCGCGGCACCGCCCCCGAATGCCGCGGTGGTGAGCTCGACGACCAAGGACGGATCGCTCGGGCGCTCTGGCCGCGGGATCTCCACCACCTCCATGCGCGAGTGCAGCTGCTCGAGGAATCGCTGCTCATGGCGGTCGCCGAGTCGAGCGGCACGGTCGAGCATCTCGTCCGTCGACGCGGGAGGCGCATCGATCCGGCCGAGGCGCGCATCCAGCCTGCGCATCGCCGCCCACTCGCAGGCGGCGGCCGCGGTGAGGTCGGACGCCGAGTAGACGACGGTGCCGTCGGCGAGCAGGAACATGGGGCATCCTCGTGGTGGGAGACGGCACCGGTATCTCCGGGCTGGGTTTCAGGTCAGCGTCTAGGCCAAGTATGGACGGCGCTCACGACAGCAGGGCGCGGACGATGGCGTCTTCGTGGCCGATCAGCCAGAGCCGGCGCCGTTCGATGAGATCGCCGACGCCCGCCTCCCACATCCGAGCCCAACCGCCTCCGCTCTCGGCGCGCAGCTTCATCCTCTGGCGACTGAGGGATGCCCGCTCGGCGGCGAATCGCGGCAGGCCACGGCGCTGGGGGTCCGTCCAGCCCGAGGCATCCGCGAAGATCCTCAAGCGGGCGAGCCGGTCGACATCGACGGATGACGCGGGCAGGTCCACGGGATCGCAGAGGGGAACCCAGTGCATGGCCGTGTTCAGAGAGTCGATGAAGCGAGTGCTCGGCCCGGCCAGGTCGAAGTCGAAGAGCCCCACCGCGCGTCCGTCGCGCACGACGACGTTCTGGGGCGTGACATCCAGGTGGGTGACGAGCTCCGCCGGATCTTGGGTGATCTCCCGCGGCGGAAATGGCTCGGCGACGGGATCGAAGCCCGCGGATGCCTCGTGGAGCCGGGTCACAAGCACGGCGACAGACTCGAGCAGGGCATCCGTCTGCGTCCAGGGCTCGAGCACCGCTCCGGCGACCTCGCCCGGAAGGAAGCTCAGCGTGTCACGACCCGCTGAATCGAGCCCGAGGAAGCGCGGGCTCGCCGGGGATCCGTCGATGGTGAAGCCGACGGATGCGAGGTGGTCGAGGTAGGCGGCCACCGCCCAGGACTGTTCCTGGTGCGGCCGTCGCACGGTGTCTCCGATGCGGATGACTCCGACCGTGACATCTCCGGCCGGCAGTTCGAGGACGTCACCGCGTCCGTCGTCGACGTATCTCCTCGTGCGCACGCCCGCTGGATCCATGGAAATCGAACCTATCAGCGGTGTCGCTCATCGACGGCTGACCCCGCGTACTGGGGTACAGCGAAGCCTAGATCACGCTGTATCCCCGCTTGTAAAATCGGAGTCTGCCCAGTCCAGGCGGGTCTACCCGGGGGAATCATCGTGTCACTCACTCTGCAATCGGATACCGAGGCGCAGGTCGCTGCGCCGTCACGAAGGAGCGCGTTGCGCGAAGTGCCGCCGGTGCCCGGCCAGTCCGCTCCCGAACCGGGGACCACCACGGTGACTCCGGGCTGGTACGCCGACCCGATGGGCAGCCCGCAGTCGCGCTGGTGGGATGGCACCGCCTGGACCGCCGAACTGACAAGCGACGCACCGGAAGCTCCGATCGTCGATGCTGCGGCCGAAGTCCCTGCCGCCGCACCCCTGAGCCGTCGCCAATTGCGCGAGCTCGTCGGGCCGCTCACCACCGGGCCCGTCGCAATCGACGTCGTGGAGGGCTCGGCCAATGCAATCGTGGCTCCCGTCGCTCCTGTCGCTCCCCTGGCTCCGGCGGCTCCGGCGGCTCCCGCGGCTCCCGCGGCTGTCGCGGCTGTCGCGGCAGCGCCCCTTGCGGCCTCCGCCCCGCACATCACGGGTGCCCGCTCGCCCTTCGAAGCGCTTTTCGAGTCTTCTCCCGCCGAGCGTGCATCAGCCGAACCGACGGTGTTCGATGCGACGGCGTTCCTCCACCCGGCCGACGTCTCCGACTCCACGGTCGCGCGACCGTGGATCGGTGCTGCCGCGCCCCTCGTGCCCGCATCATCCGCCTTCGCCCCGGTCGCGGTGCAGCCTTCACCCACGGGTCCACCCGCTGCCGTGACGACCACCTCCAAGCCCAGCTTTCCTGCGCCGTCGGGTTCAGCGGTGTCGGGTCCTGCTCCGTCGGGATCTTCGCCCTCGTTTCCTGCTCCGTCGGTTTCTGCGCGGTCGTCCGCCGCGCCCACCTTCTCCAGCGGAGCTCTCGGATTCACGCTCCCGCCCGATCCCTTCGCCAACTCGGCTGTACCGACCGAAGCGACCGCTCCGCCCTTCGTTCCCCTCATGCGCGCCGCCGCAGCGACGGGGCCGATCCTTGCGATCTCGGCCCGATCGACGACGGTCGCCGTCTGGCTCTTCGCCCTGCTCCCGGTTGTTCACGCGGCCGCGATCTGGTCGGTGCTCGGGTTCCTCGATCTCGGCGGCGACCTCGTCATCCGCTATTCGGTGCTCGGTGGCCCCCTCTTCCTGTACCTGCTGCTGGCGCTGATCGACGGTCGTGTACTCCGCGGCCGCGGTTTCCCGCGCACCGCTTCCGCGGCGTTCGGACTCATTCCGCCGCTGTACCTCCTTGTGCGGGCCATCCGGGTCGGAACCGCCGGAGTGGTGCCCCTCCTGATCTGGCTCCTGCTTCAGACAGCCGCCTTCTCGTTCGTGCTACTCCAGCTCCCGGCGGTGTTCGCGCTCGTGCCCCTCACCGCGCCGGCCGCGACGACGCCCGCCGTCGTTGCGAGCGGACCGATCACCGATGCCCAGCGCGCGGCCGAACTGACCCCCAGCGGCATGGCCGCGGAACTCACCCGCCAGACGCTCGCGAAAAAGCTCACCTTCTCCTCGATCAGCTGCCCGCCGATCCCGGTGACCCTCGACGGCACCACGGTCTCGTGTGTGGGCACGCTCGACTCGGTGAAGATGAACCTCAACGTGGTGATCGACTCGACGCTGCCGAATTCAGCGTTCGCCCTTGTGAGCGAAGCACCGGCAGTCTGACCGTGTTCTCGATGCGGTGCGAGGTGGTGAAGCGCGGTGGCTGAGGTGCGCCTCGTCGCGGCTCCGCCCGGGTGGTTCGCCGATCCGGTCGGCGGCAGCGGCCTTCGCTGGTGGAGCGGTGCCGAGTGGACGGACCACGTCGCGCCGAATCCGGTCATCGGTGCGGTGGGTGCCGCGCGCGCCGATGATCTTCGGACGAGTGCTTCCCCGGCTGTCCCCCTCCCGGGCACTTTCGTGCCGAACCATCCGGAGACCCCGGCATATGTGCCCTTCGGCGGCGACCGTTCCGGCGCGACGGCCGATGACGTCACGACCGGATCGTGGGTGCCGATCGCGCCGACGCGATGGAACACCGGGGGCGCCTGGGCGCTCAGCGCGACACCGCTCATCGCGGTGGTCAGCGGCATCGGCATCGCGTTCGCGGCGATATTCTCTGTCTGGCTCGCGCTGGTGATCGCGTTCCTGCCGTTGTTCTGGATGATCGCCGCGGCCACACGGGATCGCTCGACACTCGACTCATTCGGGTACCGCCGCCTGCCGAGCCGCTGGTGGTTGCTTCTCGGCCCGCTCGGCTATCTCATCGCTCGTACTGTGGTGGTCGGACGGCAATCCGGGCGCGGATCGGCTCCGCTGCTGTGGTTCGTCGGCATCTCGGCGGCGCTCACCGTCATATCTATCGTGCTGCGACTCCTGGTGACCGGTATGGTTCCGACCGCCTGAGTGCTCCTTATCGGTCGGGCTGCCGCTCAGACGAAGCGGATGCCGGCCTGGAGGCGCGTACGCACGTCGAAGAGCTCGTTGCCGCCGATCACCCGTGCACCGGGTACACCGTCGCGAAGCAGGACGGGCAGCATGGACTGGCGGGCGATGACGGTCGCGGCGCCGCGGATGGCCCCGAGCACGGTGTACGGTTCGTCGAGTTCGTCGTCGGGAAGCACGATCAGCAGTGCGGTGAACTTGACCCTGGCCGCCCGGGAGACGATCTTCGCCCGCACTCCCAGGTCGTGCATGGGACGAGCTTCGCCGAGGGGTTTGCCGAGCAACTCACCTCTTCGGCTCCGTACCGGTTCGCCGTAGTCCTCGGAAAGGATAGCGAAGAGCCCGGTGGGACCGAGCACCACGTGGTCGATCTTCTCCTCTGGCGCGCCCGTACTCACGTCGTGCCAGACGGTGAACCCGATGCCGAGTGCCGCGAGCGTGCGCGCCGTTGCTTCCTCGGCGAGGGCATCCGCCAACAGGTGCCTCAATTCCATCGGCGCGGAGCGAACCAGGGCGGGGTCGTAGGGATCTTCCAGCGCTTCCCCCCGACCGACCCACTCGCGCATGAGCACGAGGTAGCGCTCTCGCCTCCAGCCTCCCGGATGCCCATAAGACCGGGCGCGCGGACGGGTGTCGGCCTGCTTCGGCCGTGACTGCGGGGCCCAGGTGAATGACGTGTCGTCCCGGGATGCCGGGCGGCCGCGATCATAGGCAGCACGGTCGTCAGGGTCGCCCACACGTTCCCAGGCGACCTGCACAGCGGTGAAGCGTGCCGCGTCTCCCCCGGTGTCGGGATGGGTTTCCCTCATCAGCTTCCGGTAGGCGCGGCGTAGGTCGTCCTGGCTCGCCGTCGAACTCACGCCGAGCACCTCGTACGGTGTGGCAGAAATCGGACTGTCGGGCATGACGGACTCTCGGCTGGGAAGGTCGTGGTGCCGCGGAATCAGCGCACCACCTGACGACGATAGCGAAACCTTGCTGGGATCGACGTGAGGGCGCTCTGGGGAAGTGTCGGGTGGCCGCGAAGAGGAGCGGTGGCCGTCCGCGGTACATCCTCCGTGCCACTCGGCTCATTCACAGCTTCCCGCGGTGGGGAATACCCGGTTTCGGACGGTAGGTTTCACTCTCATGACCCTCAGCGACAGCCCTCTCGGCGAAATCCCCCTCACGACGATCGACGGAACGTCGACGACCCTCAACGATCTCGGCGACAAGGTGTATCTCGTCGTCAACGTCGCTTCCCGCTGTGGGTTGGCGCCCCAGTACGAGAAGCTCGAAGAGTTGCAGAAGACCTATGCTGACCGGGGTTTCAGCGTCCTGGGCTTCCCGAGCAACCAGTTCCTCCAGGAACTCAGCACCGAGGACGCGATCAAGGAGTACTGCTCGACCACCTGGGGGGTCACCTTCCCGATGTTCGAGAAGACGAAGGTGAATGGCAAGAACGCCCATCCGCTCTACACCGAGCTCACCAAGTCAGAGGACTCGGCCGGTAAGGCCGGCAAAGTGAAGTGGAACTTCGAGAAGTTCGTGATCACCCGCGACGGTGAGGTTCACCGTTTCCGTCCGACGACGGAGCCGGATGCCCCGGAGATCGTGACTCTGATCGAAGCCTCCCTCCCCGCCTGATCCCGGACCGCACTTTCGCGGTTGGCAGCTCGTTTCCTTCGGCGAGATTCATTCCGGCCGAGCCGGATCGGGGTCTGAAGCGGAGTCGAATCCGTAGTCGTCGGGCGCGAGCCAGCGGATTCCCCGGCGGTGGCTCACCAGGATGGCGCGCATCGGAAGACCCGTGTCATCGAGGGCCTGGCCGAGCACGCGGGCCCACGCCCGGTCCGCCGCGGTGATGTGGGGTTCCGCATAGCGTTCGAGTACCACGATCACGGATCGGGCATCCAGGCCGTCGCCGGCCCTGGCGACCGCGTCGACGAGCTGCGGAACCCCGGGGTCTGGCATCACCGGGGGGTCGGAGACGGGGATGATGAGGGGCAGTTGGATATTCTCGCCGGTGAGGAACAGGAACCAGATCTGCCTCCGGCAAGCGCGGCCGACGAGAGCGGCGATCCGTTCTTCGATGAGGGCGTCGCTTGTGAGCGGCTGGGTGACGGTGTCTTCGTAGTGGGGTTTCATCAGGGCAGCCTGATGGCGCGCGACGTGGTCCGCGGACAGCGGCGTGACATCGGTGAAACGGATCGGCGAGAAGGTGCTGGGGAGGAGTGGCGGGTCCGCTCCTCCCCCGGCGCGAATCCCGAGGGCGCCTCCCCTGAGGCGGTCAATCGGTCCGCGCTGTCGCCCGCCCCTGTCAAGCTTGAGCAATGACCGACAGCCGCGCCGCCGCACTCGCAATCCTGCGCACCCTCGTCGGGCGGGATGATGTCCAGTTCCACGACGGCCAGTACGAAGCCATCGAGACGCTGGTGGACCAGCGCCGTCGCGCTCTCGTGGTGGAGCGCACGGGCTGGGGCAAATCCGCGGTGTACTTCGTCGCGACACTGCTCCTCCGGCAGCGTGGCGCGGGCCCGACCATCCTGGTATCGCCGCTACTGGCCCTCATGCGCGACCAGGTGGCCGCTGCCTCCCGGGCCGGGGTGCGTGCCGTCGCCATCAACTCCGCCAATGCCCACGAATGGTCGGAGGTGCTCGAGAGGCTGGCGTCCGACGCGGTGGACGTGCTGCTCGTCTCGCCGGAACGCCTCAACAACCCCGCTTTCCGTGATGAGCAGCTTCCTACCCTCATCGCCAGGGCGGGGCTCCTCGTTGTCGATGAGGCGCATTGCATCTCCGACTGGGGCCACGACTTCCGCCCCGACTACCGGCGGCTCCGCGAGCTCATCGCACGGTTGCCGGCGGACATCCCAGTTCTCGCCACGACCGCGACGGCGAACAGCCGGGTGGTGGCGGACGTCGCGGAGCAGCTCGGAAGTCACGACGCGTCGGGGTCCGCCGTCGTCACGATCCGCGGACCGCTCGCCCGCGCCTCGCTGCGCCTCGGTGTGCTGAGGCTGCCCGATTCGAAAGCCCGGCTTGCCTGGGTGCTGACACACCTTTCCGAGCTGCCCGGCAGCGGCATCATCTATGCGCTCACCGTCTCCGCTGCGGAAGACACGGCCCGATTGTTGCGCGACGCCGGGCACGAGGTCTACGCCTACACCGGTCGCACCGATACCGCCGAGCGGGAGCAGCTCGAGCAACGGCTCAAGTCCAACGGCCTCAAAGCGCTGGTGGCCACGAGCGCCCTGGGGATGGGCTTCGACAAGCCCGACCTCGGATTCGTGCTCCACCTCGGTGCGCCCTCGTCGCCGGTGGCCTACTACCAGCAGGTCGGTCGAGCAGGTCGAGCCACCGAGAATGCCGACGTGCTGCTCCTCCCCGGCACAGAAGACGAGGCCATCTGGCGCTATTTCGCCACCTCGTCGATGCCGGTGGAGCAGAAGGCACGGGCGGTGATCGAGGCCCTCGGCGCCACCGCTCTGTCGACCGCGGCGATCGAAGCGCGGGTGGATCTGCGGCGAACGCCGCTCGAGCTGTTGCTCAAAGTGCTCGACGTGGATGGGGCGGTGAGGCGAATCGCGGGCGGCTGGGTGTCGACCGGCACACCGTGGACCTACGACGTGGAGCGGTATGAACGCATCGCAGCGGCCAGGGAGGCCGAGCAGCAGTCGATGCTCGACTATGAGACGACGACCGGCTGCCGCATGGAGTTCCTTCAACGAGCGCTCGATGATGAGACGGCTGTGCCGTGCGGCAGATGCGATCGCTGTGCCGGGGTCTGGTATCCGACCGAGCTGGAGACTGAAGCGGTGGATGCGGCGGGCGCCTCTCTCGATCGGGTGGGAGTGCCACTCGAACCCCGCGCCCAGTGGCCGAGCGGCATGGATCGGCTCGGGGTGAGCGTGCGAGGAAACATCGCGGCGTCGGAGCGAAACGAACCGGGCCGGGCGCTCGCCCGGCTCACCGATCTCGGCTGGGGCGGTGCTCTGCGCGAGCTCTTCGCGCCGGGCTCGCCCGACACGAGGGCGAGCCCGGCCGTCATCGCCGCGTGCGTGCGGGTGCTCGCCGACTGGCAGTGGGCTGAGCGACCGCTCGCCGTGGTGAGTATGCCGTCGAAGCGGCATCCGACCCTTATCGCATCGGTGGCCGAGGGCCTCGCGAGTGCCGGGAAGCTGCCGTATCTTGGCGCGCTCGAGTGGGCGGGCGGCGGGCCGACCGGGGGCCCCGGAGGCAACAGCGCCTACCGCCTTGCCGGCGTCTGGGAGAGGTTCTCGGCGGCGGGGATCGTGCTGCCACCCGGGCCGGTGTTGCTCGTCGACGACCTGGCGGACAGCCGCTGGACTCTCACGTTCGCGGGCCGCGAACTGAGGCGCTCCGGTGCCGGTGCGGTGCTGCCCTTCGTGCTCGCACTGCGGGCTTAGGGTTGCGATCATGATCATCGTCACCACGAACGACATCGCCGGCTATCGCATCGACGCAATCTACGGAGAGGTGATGGGGCTCACCGTGCGCTCCCGCGACATCGGCGCGAGCTTCACTGCGAGCCTCCGCTCGATCGCCGGGGGCGAGCTGCCCGAGATGACCCGCATGCTCTACGAGAGCCGGCAGGAAGTCATGCGTCGCATGATCGCCGAAGCGGAAGCGAAGGGGGCGAACGCCATCGTCGCGATGCGTTTCGACACCTCCGACCTCGGCACCAACTGGACCGAGGTCTGCGCCTACGGAAGCGCGGTCATCGTGTCTCCGATCGCCGCAGGTGAGCCGGGTTCGACACTCCAATCGGCACCACTGGCCGTGTGACCCTTGCCGGGGCCGCGCATCGGGTGTGGACTGGTCCGGGACTTTGGTACTGCTCGTCGCCACGCGACTCGGCTACGGTGCCTCTGAGGCGCCCGCGTCGGCGCTGTCGACTTGGGCACGCCCTCACACCGCGTACGCCAGGAATCGAGTACTCGACCACCCCGAGCACGGCACGACCGAAGCGAGAGATCACATGAGCGACATGATCACCACCCCGACGATTTCGAACAGCGGACGAATCTCCGCACCAGCACCCTGGCCGTCGAAGTCGGCAGCGCCGCTCGACCCGCACACCCTCGCGCAGATCGACGCGTGGTGGCGGGCCGCCAACTACCTCTCGATCGGGCAGATCTACCTCCTCGACAACCCGCTGCTTCGCGATCCGCTCACGCGGGACGACATCAAGCCGCGGCTGCTCGGGCACTGGGGCACCACACCGGGACTCAATTTCCTCTACGCCCACCTCAATCGCATCATCAGGGAGCGCCAGCAGAAGACGCTCTACATCACCGGTCCCGGGCACGGGGGCCCGGGGATGGTAGCGAACGGGTATCTCGACGGCACCTACTCCGAGCTGTTCTCGGCCATCCGCCAGGACTCGGTGGGCATGCGTCGGTTGTTCCGCCAATTCTCGTTCCCCGGCGGCATCCCCAGCCACGCCGCCCCGAACGTGCCTGGCTCGATCAACGAGGGCGGCGAACTCGGCTACTCGCTCTCGCATGCCTACGGTGCGGCCTTCGACAACCCCGACCTTCTGGTCGCCTGCGTCGTCGGTGATGGCGAGGCCGAGACCGGTCCGCTCGCCACAGCCTGGCACTCCAACAAGTTCATCGACCCGTTGCAGGATGGCGTGGTCCTGCCGATCCTGCACCTCAACGGCTACAAGATCGCGAACCCGACGATCCTCGCCCGCATCCCGGAGGAGCAGCTGCTCGACCTCATGCGCGGCTACGGGCACAAGCCCTACATCGTCTCCGGTGGGTTCGACGGAGAGGATCCTCTGCGCGTTCACGAGCGCATGGCGGCGACCCTCGACGAGGTCCTCAACGAGATCGCCCGCATCAAGGCGGCGGCGGCGGACGGCACGCTCGAGGGCACAGCGGTCTGGCCGATGATCATCCTGCGAACCCCGAAGGGCTGGACCTGCCCCGCGGAAATCGATGGCAAGCCGGTGGAGAACACCTGGCGGGCCCACCAGGTGCCCCTCGCCAACGCTCGTGACACCGTGGAGCACACGCGCATCCTCGAGGGGTGGATGCAGAAGTACCGGCCGGCGGAGCTGTTCGACGAGGCCGGTCGGCTGTTCGAGTGGATCGCCGCCCTCGCCCCGGACGGCGACCTGCGGATGTCCGCGACACCGTTCGCCAACGGGGGCCGCCTCCGCCGCGACCTCGAGCTGCCCGACTTCCGCACGGCGGGCGTCGACGTGGGCGTTCCGGGAAGCGTCGCGGTCGAGTCGACGAAGGTACTCGGCGGGTGGCTCGCCGACGTGATTCGCGCGAACCCGGACAACTTCCGCATCTTCGGTCCGGATGAGACAGCATCCAACCGCCTGCAGGACGTGTTCGAGGCCACCGACAAGCAGTGGAACAGCGCGATCTGGCCGGTCGACGAGCATCTCGCCCGCGCCGGGCGGGTGATGGAGATGCTGAGCGAGCACCAGTGCGAGGGATGGCTCGAGGGCTACCTCCTCACCGGCCGGCACGGCATCTTCAATTGCTACGAGGCCTTCATCCACATCATCGACTCGATGTTCAGTCAGCATGCGAAATGGTTGCAGGAGTCGAAGAAGCTCGAGTGGCGCCGACCGATCTCATCGCTCAACTACCTGCTCTCGAGCCACGTCTGGCGCCAGGACCACAACGGATTCAGCCACCAGGACCCGGGGTTCATCGACCATGTCGTCAACAAGAAGGCGAGCATCGTGCGGGTGTATTTCCCGGTCGACGCGAACACCCTGCTCTCCACCTACGACCACTGCCTTCGGTCGGTGGACTACGTGAACGTCGTCGTCGCCGGCAAGCAGCCGAGCCCGCAGTGGCTGAGCATGCCGGATGCGGTCGCACACTGCACCCGCGGCGTCGGCATCTGGGGCTGGGCGGGCACCGAGGTGGAGGGGCAGGAGCCGGATGTCGTGCTCGCGTGCGCCGGCGACGTTCCGACTCTCGAGACGATGGCAGCGGCATCCATCCTGCGGTCGCGGCTGCCCGAGTTGAAGGTGCGGGTCGTGAACGTGATCGACCTGATGCGCCTGCAGGACGAAGCGGAGCATCCGCACGGTCTCGCGAGCGAGGAGTTCGATGCGATCTTCACGACGGACAAGCCCGTGGTGTTCGCTTACCACGGCTACCCCACGCTGATCCACCGGCTCACCTATCGCCGCACCGGGCATTCCAACATCCACGTGCGCGGCTTCAACGAGGTCGGGGGCACGACGACGCCGTTCGACATGGCGATGCTCAACAGCCTCGACCGCTACCACCTCGTGATGGACGTGATCGACCGGGTGCCCGGACTCGCCGGCCGGACGGCCGGACTGCGCCAGGACATGCAGGACGCCCGGCTGCGCGCCCGCGCCTACACGCGCGAGCACGGCGAGGACATCCCCGAGGTGGCGGACTGGACCTGGAGCGGATCGGGAGAGGGCGCGATCTCCGCCGCCGATACCGGCGGAGACAACGCCTGAGGAGCGGGACATCGGCGCACTCCGTGAGACGGAGCACGCCGAGACACTGAGCGCGCCCCGGCGCATGTCCTAGAGGATGTATTCGCCGATCAGCTTGTTGAAGGTGGTGATGTCGAACTTGCCCTTGAACTCGAACTTGGCTTGGCCGAGCCCGGCGAACCACAGCACCATCTCGGTGTCGAATGCGAGGAGGCTGGCGGTCTGGGCGCTCCAGGCCTGGATCTTGCTGTAGGGCAGCGAGGTGAAGTCCTTCTTCTTGCCCGTGATGCCCTCGACGTTGATCGCGATGACCCGCTTGTTGGTGAAGACGATCGTGTCGCGGATCGAGCGGAAGGCGGCGAAGATCGTCTCGTCGGCGATCAGGATGGGCTCGACGAGGGCGAAACCCTCGGCCGAGTCGATGTGCCCGAGTTTCACGAAAGTGGCAGCGTCGAAGTCGATCATGGGTCCCCCTGGATGTTCACGGCAGATGCGTGGTGAGTGGCGCCCGGATCGAGCGCACCTGACGCTACCAGCGGGGTCGGAGCGCAATCGTCCCCCAGTTCTGGGCGCGTGCCGGAGCAGCGGCCGCCGGGCCGAGGGCGTGATCCGACGAGATTCGAGGCGAGCCTGCGGCGCACCGGAGGTCACGATTCGGGCACGGGCGGCGACAGGGTAGACCGACGCGTACAGTGCGAATGACAATGGAATGTAGAGCCCGGGAGGGGAGGTGGCCATGGCTCGCAAGCCCCGTGTGACCGCCCCGATCCCGACGGCGATGAGCCAATCCTCGGTCTCGGACTACGGGCGTCGCGGCACCGTCTTCGGCTCGCTGGTGGGACTGTTGTTCTTCAGTGTGCTCGCGGGCGTGCTGGTGGCATCCCTCGCGGTGCCGTCGATCCTCGTGACCAGTCGCGGAGCATCCGCCACGATCGGTTTCTTCGACAATCTGCCGGACTATCTCACCATCGACGCGCAGACGCAACGCAACATGATCTATGCCCAGCGCGACGGAGTGGCCGTGCCGATCGCCACCATCTACGACCAGGATCGCCAGAGCGTGGCCTGGGACGGCGTCTCGAAGTTCATCACCGAGGCCACCGTCGCCGGCGAAGACCGCCGATTCTGGGAGCACGGTGGCATCGACCTCAAGGCGATCGCCCGGGCTGCGGCCGGCAACTTAGCGCACAAGTCGATCACCAGTGGCAGTTCGACCATCGCGATGCAGCTGGTGAAGAACATCCTGATCCAGCGCGCACTGCGCATAGACGACTCGGCGAAGAAGAAGGCGGCCTATGCCGCCGCGATCGACGACACGCTCAACCGCAAACTGCGCGAGATGAAGTTCGCGATCGGCCTCGAGAAGCGCTACACGAAGAAGGACATCCTGCTCGGCTACCTGAACATCGCCGGGTTCGGGGGCAACACCTACGGCATCGAGTCCGCGGCCCAGAAATACTTCAGCGTGAGCGCCAAAGACGTCACGCTCCCCCAGGCCGCCAGCCTCATCGCCATGGTGCAGCAGCCCAATGCCCGCAACCTCAGTGACCCCGCGCTCTACCCGGCCAATAAGGAGCGTCGCGACCTGATCCTGTTCGACATGCGCGATCTCGGCTACATCGACGATGCGGCCTACCAGGCGGCGGTTGCCACCCCGATCGAGCCGAAGCTGCGCACTCCCAACAACGGATGCCTCTACGCCGCCGACGCGAAGTTCGCCTGCGACTTCGCCCTCCGCCTTGTCCCCACACTCACCGCGCTCGGTGACTCCGACGCGGCCCGGGCCGCGGCGTGGGCTCACGGCGGATACAGCATCTACACCAGCATCGACCTGGGCCAGCAGGACGTGGCGCAGGCCAATCTCATCGCCAGCGCACCGCCGACGGAGACCCGATTCGCGCTCGGCGCCGCCGCGGTCGCGATGCAGCCCGGCACCGGCCGTGTCGTGGTCATGGCGCAGAACAAGGGTTTCGACAACTCGAAGGATGGCGGCGGTCCTACAACCACCGCCGTCGACTACATGACCGATAAGGCCTACGGGGGATCATCAGGATTCCAGACCGGGTCGACGTACAAGATCTTCACGCTCACGGAATGGCTGAAGAAGGGTCACACGCTCAGTGAGGTCGTCGACGGCACGTCGCGGGCATTCAACCTGAGCACCTTCAACTCGCGGTGTATCAATTCGGACGGCCAGGCGCCGTTCGTCTTCCATAACGACTCCCCCGGCGAAGGCGGGCGGATGACGGTGGCGACCGCCACGAAGAACTCTGTCAACGTCGCCTTCATCACCATGGCGCAGAAGCTGGACGTCTGCGACATCCGGGACACGGCAAAGTCCTACGGGGTGCATCGGGCCGACGGGGCGGAGCTCGGTGCACAGCCCGCGGCGATCATCGGTACCAATGAGATCGCACCGATGACCATGGCGGCGGCCATCGCCACCGTCGGCGCGAACGGTCTGTATTGCGCGCCGACCATCATCGACAAGGTGGTGGGACCCGACGGCAAGGAGGGTCCCGGACAGCCCCGCTCCTGCACCCAGGCCGTCGCACCCAACGTCGCAGCGACCGTTGCCTACGCCCTGAGTGCGGTGATGACTTCCGGAACCGGAACTCCCGGACGTCCCCGCGACGGCGTGCCGATCGTCGGCAAGACCGGCACAACCAATGACGCGGCGCAGAACTGGCTGGTCGCCACGACCACCAGGATGTCCCTCGCGGTGTGGGTGGGAAATACGGACGGCGGTCAACGCTCGCTGCGCAAGATCACGCTCGCCGGCACCAACGGCTACAACACGAAGTTCAACATCTTCCGCAACACGATGACATCCCTCAGCGCGAACCCCGAATACCGGGGCGGCGCTTTCCCCGCCCCGGACCCGGCGCTGGTGAGTGGGCGGGGAGCGACCCGCGCAAAATAAGCCCGGTTCGCGACCGCCCGGCCGGTAGACAGACCGGGTGTTGACCATCGTGCGCGGTGGGTCTACGTTCCGTAACTAGAACGTTCTCAAAGGAGAGACCCCCGTGTTCCGACGCCAGTTCATCGTGCCTGCAACCGCCGCTGTATTCGCCCTCGCGGCGCTCTCATTCGGGTCCGCCCCGGCTCTCGCGGCGACGCGCGCCCCGGTGAGCGGTGAAGCGGTCGGCTCCCCCGGGCTCACGAGTCACCAGGGGCAATCCCGTAAGGACTGTGTCGGCACCTCGCGCACGACGGAGTCCAAGATCTGGTTCACGGTGGCGAACGGCATCCTCTCGGATGTCTATGCGCCCACCCTCGACGCCACCAACGTCGAGACCATGCAGTACCTCGTCACCGACGGCTCGTCATTCACCGACCTTCAGAGCCGCGACATGACGTATACGGCGGCGGCGGATGCCACGGGCACCGTCTGCACGATCACTTCCACGGCGAAAAGCGGGGCCTACCGGCTCGTCAACACCTACCTCACCGACCCTGCTCGCAACAGCGTGGTAGTGCGAACGAAGTTCCAGCCCCTCACGAAGGCGGCCCGCGCGTACTCCCTCTACGTCCGACTCGACGCGAACGCAGGCGGCAACGGCGGTGGAGGAGCAGCCAACGGGGGCGCTGACACCGCTCTCATCGACACCAGCACCGGTCGTCCCGTGCCGGTATCGTTCGACACGAAGACGACCAGCCAGGCCAATCGCACCGCCTATGCGGTGCCCTCCTACCTCGCGCTAGTCGGCGATCGTCCGTTCAGCGGCGTGAGCAGCGGTTTCGTCGGAACGGCGAGTGACGGGCTGACCCAGCTCGACTCGTCTCACACCCTTGACCCCGTGTCGGCGACCGCAACGGGCGGCAATGTCGAGCAGACTGTCGGCGTCCAGCGCGACCATGACGGGGAGGCGACGCTCGCTCTCGGATTCGGCACGACACAGGCCGCCGCGGTCGCGACAGCGAAGGCGACGGCGTCATCCTCGCCGGCCCGCCTCACGGCGACCTATCTCGCCGGCTGGGCCCGCTACGACGCGGGTCTCAAATTCCCGGTGCTCACTACGCCGGGTCTCACCGGCTCGCAGCGGATCGCCGCGATCAAGAACTACTACCAGTCGGCGAACGTCGTGAAGGCATCCGAAGACAAGACCTTTCCCGGTGCGATCGTCGCGGGACTGGATGCCCCGTGGGGGCAGTCCATCGTGGCGAACGACCCGAACAACCTCTTCGTCGGCGGCTACAAGGAGGTGTTCGCCCGCGATCTCTATGAGGCGTGGACCGCCCTCTATACGGACGGCGACGTCGCCACCGCGCAAGCGACTGTGCGCTATCTCCTGCTGAAGAGCCAGCAGGCCAACGGCTCGCAGCCGCGCAATTCCCTTCTCGACGGCACGAAGGCCGCCGACGCCTTCAACGATCAGCTGGACGAGACGGCCTACCCGATCCTGATGGCTCTGCAGTCCGGTCTCGCGGGGGACGACGCACTCTGGCCGCATGTGCGCTCGGCGGCGAATTTCCTCGTGAGCCACGGCCCCAGCTTCGGTGTCGAACGCTGGGAAGAGCAGACCGGTTACTCCCCCTCCACCATCGCTGCCGAGATCGCGGGCCTCATCGCGGCGGCGACCATCGCCGATCAGCACCATGACTCCGCAAGCGCCAGGGTGTGGCGCGCCACCGCGGACCAGTACCAGCGCATGATCACGGCCTGGGGAGTCACGACGAACGGTCCGCTCTCTACTTCCCCCTACTTCATCAGACTCTCCAAGACCGGCGACCCGAATGCCGCCATCAGCTACATCGTGGGCAATGGGGGCCCGACGCTCGACCAGCGCGCGGTCGTGGATGCAGGCTTCCTCGAGTACGTGCGCCTCGGCATCCTGCCCGCTACTGATCCCGTGATTCTCAATTCGCTCGCGGTGACGGATGCCGCGATTCAGCGCCCCACCGACAGTGGTGCCGCCTGGCTGCGCTACAACGGCGACGGCTATGGCGACTGCTTCGTGGGCGCCGGCACGAATTGCACGGTCACCGGGGCTCCTTGGACAAACAACTTCTCCGGCACCGGCCACCCGTGGCCCGTGCTGGGAGCCGAGCGGGCTCAGCAGTATCTCGCCCAGGGGCAAAAGTCCGACGCATCCTCGGTGCTGGTGTCGATCAACCGGATGAACTCCGGTCCGGGCCTCGTGCCCGAGCAGGTCTGGGACCGGGCGGATGTGCCCGCCTCGCCGTTCGGTACCGACCCGGCGACGGCGTCGATCGGCTTTGTCAACGGCAAGGCGGACGGATCGGCTTCACCGCTCACCTGGGGCTCGGCCTCACAGGTGCGGCTCACGGCCGACCTCGCGGCGGGGCGCAGCCTCGAACAGCCCTCCGAAGTGCGCGACCGCTACGTGTCCCACAGCCAGCGGTCGACTCCCCTCAGCGTGACGGCCCCGACGGACGGATCGGCCACCGGGGCGACGACGACGGTCAGCGGAACCGCCGCCCCCGGGGCATCCATCGACATCGCGGATGTCGCCACCGACGCCAACAGTGTCACCACACTGACACACACCACCGCGGCCGCCGACGGCTCATTCAGCGTCGATGTGACCTCCGCGTCCGGCACGAACGTCTTCGTGATCACGAGCACCGCAAGCAACGGCGGCACCGCCCAGGTGGTGCGGTCCGTGGTGAACGATGTCGTGAATGGCACGCTGCTCTACAGCGTCGACGATCCGACCGGCGACGACAGCGGTCCGGGCAACTACGCCTACCCGAAGGCCGGGGACTTCCACGCCGGCGCCTTCGACCTCGATCGATTCCAGGTCTACGACACCGGATCGACGGTCACCTTCCGGGTACAGACCGCCGACCTCACCCTCACCTTCGGCTCGACGAACGGTGCCCAGCTCGTGGATGTGTACGTGTCGCAGCCCGGCGCGGTCTCGACCTCCACGGCATCGTCCTATCCCGGGATGAACTATTCGACGGTCGCTCCCTGGAGCCGCCTGATCGAGGCGCAGGGTTTCGGCAACAACCGGTTCGTGGATGCCTCAGGCGCCTCGCTCGGTGCGGTGACGGTCGGTGCGAACGCGGTCAGCCGGTACATCACCTTCAGCGTGGACAAGACAGCGCTGGGCGGAACGCCGGCCGCGGGGTGGGGCTTCACCGTGGCCCTCACAGGCCAGGATGGCACGCACGGGGTGGATCAGACCCGCGCCTTCAGCGCGACTGCCGGTGACTACAGTTTCGGAGTCTGCGCCGTGGCATCACCTGCCGCCTTCTGCTCGGCCGACCCGAACACCGTGCCGAAGGTGATGGACACGATCGTGCCGTCGGGAGTCTCGCAGGCGAACGAGCTCGACTACACCGCGGGGCCGGTGAAGTTGGCGGCGGTGGTGATTCCGTAGGGCAGGCGCGGGATGCACGTTCGCTAGACGGCAGTGAACTCGAAGCTGGAGTATCCCGGCCTCGCGTTCCGTGCGCCAGGGCGCGCCCTGGTGAGCGGCGCACTGAATGACATTTGCGACGCAAGAAAGGGCCCGGAACCCTGTTCCGAGCCCTTCGATGTGCCGTCGCGGTCCTGGCGGAGCGAACGACTAAGCGGCGTCGACCTCGAGCCCCTCGTCGCTGGTGGCCGCGGACTCAGGCAGGTTCGCGGGGACGACCTCGATCTTGCGAGCCTTGGACTTCTCGGTCACCGGAATCGTGACGGTGAGCACGCCATTGTCGTATTTCGCCGCGATGCGCTCGGTGTCGATGTTCCTGCCGAGAGTGAGGCGGCGCTGGAACGATCCGGACTGGCGCTCGCGAGAGAGCCACATGACCGTGTCGGTGGAGGCGGCGGCACGTTCGGCCCGGATGCTGAGCACCTGGCCGTCGACGTCGATGTCCACAGTCGCCGGGTCGATGCCCGGGAGGTC
Organism: Lacisediminihabitans sp. FW035; assembly: GCF_054880895.1. NCBI lineage: Bacteria > Bacillati > Actinomycetota > Actinomycetes > Micrococcales > Microbacteriaceae > Lacisediminihabitans > Lacisediminihabitans sp. FW035. The sequence goes on along the minus strand of NZ_CM142187.1, from coordinate 1,966,883 downwards.
GGCGTTCATGACGTAGTTGTCGCCGTCGCGGAAGAGGTCCATCGGCATGCTTCGAGTGCTGCGGGAGGTGGGGTAAAGCGTTGTCATCATCAAACTCCAAGTGCGTTTCTAAACTTGAGTCGGTCTGACTCAACTACAACAAAATTAGCACTCGACCGCGGAGAGTGCCAGCGAATCGGGAGGTCGGTGTTCCGCCCTCAGCGATCACTCCGTGAGCTGAGAAACCGATGATGGCAAACTGACGACTATCGATTCCTATCACCCTGCCTCAGCCTTCGGCAGCGCATTCCCCGCCCTCTTCGCGCAGACGACGGCAGTGGTCATCCCTCTTCCGGTGTTCATCGTGATCGTGGCGGTCGCGGGGACCCTCAGCCTGCCGCGCGCCACCTGGCAGTACTTCGGCCTCTTCGCCACACTTGTCCACGAACTCGGGCACGCGGTGGCCGCGATCCTCACCGGCCGGGCGGTCCACGGCATCCGTATCCGCCGCAATCACTCCGGCGACGCGCTGAGCAGCGGGCGCGGAGTGCTCGGCACCATGGTGAGCGGCGTCTTCGGATATCCGGCACCCGCCATCGTCGGCGCCGCTCAGCTCTGGAGTGTGTTCAACGGATACACGGCTCTTGCCCTGTTCGTTGGCGGGGTCGTGCTTGTGCTCACGCTGCTGGTGATCCGCAACGCCTTCGGCGCGATCGTCGTGATCGTCTCGGCCGCCACCAGTGCGCTGCTCTGGTTCTTCGCCACTCCTGCGTTTCAGGGCTACGCCCTTCTGGTGATCGGGATCGCCCTGCTCGTGGGTGCGGTGCGAGCGCTCGGTACGGTCATCGGCGTGCATGTGTGGCGCCGCGACCAGCTCGCCACCTCCGATGCCTACCTGCTTTATCGTCGAACGGGCATTCCGTCACCGGTCTGGCTCCTGCTCTTCACTACCCTTATCGGCGCGAGCTGCGTCTTCGCGGTTTGGTCCTACCTTGGCTCAGCGGCGCCGTCGTGATCACCGCGAAGGTCGGCAATCACAGGCCGGCCTTGCCCCGGCACCGACCTCGCCGAGCCCGCCTGTTAGGGTTGCCGCGTGAGCGTACGAGTCGAAAAAGTGGATCTGCCGGGCATCGGCACACGCCATGACGTGATCACCAAGAAGGGCCGCCGCATCGGTGTGGTGTCCCATCGATCGGGTGAGCGTGAGCTGGCCCTGTTCGGTGTCGACGATCCTGACGAAGCAGTGGATTCCGTCGCCCTCACCGACGACGAGGCGGCTGCTCTCGCCGATGTGCTCGGGGCGTCCCTCATGCTCGGCCAGCTCGCCGGCATCCGTGAGCAGGCGGCGGGGCTCTTCACCGAGCAGCTGCTCATCTCTGCCGGCTCGCCCTACGCCGGCGAGGTCCTCGGCGCCACCAGGGCGCGCACCCGAACGCACACGTCGATCGTCGCGATCGTGCGGGGAGCGGATGTCATCCCCTCGCCCACTCCGGATACTCCCCTTGAAGCCGGCGACACCATCGTCGCTGTGGGTACCCGTCCGGGGCTCGACGCCCTCTCCCGCGTTCTCACCGACGGCTGATATCCCCTCCGCCCATGCATGACGCCGCCCTGCTCCTCATCGAAGTCGGGGCCGTACTGCTCGGTCTCAGCCTGCTCTCACGGCTGGCGGATCGCATGGGCATCTCCGCCATCCCGTTCTACCTGCTCGCCGGTCTCGCTTTCGGCGTCGGCGGGTTCGTGCCCCTCGATGCCGGCAACGAGTTCTTCACCTTCGGGAGCGAGCTCGGCGTGATTCTGTTGCTGGTGATGCTCGGATTGGAATATTCACCGACCGAGCTCATCACCAGCCTCAAGCGGTCTCGGAGAGCGGGCATCCTGGATGCCCTCCTCAACGCGCTTCCCGGGGCGCTCTGCGCCCTCGTGCTCGGCTGGGGTCCGGTGGCCGCCGTCGCGTTGGCGGGAATCACCTGGGTGTCGTCGTCCGGGGTGATCGCCAAGGTGTTGCGCGACCTACGCCGATTGGGCAACAGGGAGACACCGACGATCCTGTCGATCCTGGTGATCGAAGACCTCGCGATGGCGTTCTATCTTCCTGTGCTCTCGGCGCTGGTGATCGGCGCGGGCGTTCTCGCGGGAGCAACAGCGCTGGTCGTGGCTGTGCTTGTGGTGGCGGTGATCCTGTACCTCGCGCTGCGGCACGGACGCGTCATTTCGCGGCTGTTCGCCGCGAACCACTCCGAATCGCTCCTTCTCGGAGTGCTCGGACTCACCATGTTGGTGGCCGGCATCGCCCAAGAGGTGAATGTCTCGGCCGCGGTCGGTGCCTTCCTGGTTGGGATCGCACTCTCCGGGCGAGTGGCACACAACGCCCAGCAGCTCCTCTCTCCGCTGCGCGACCTGTTCGCCGCCGTATTCTTCGTGTTCTTCGGCCTCTCCACCGAGCCGGCCAGTATCCCGCCGGTGTTGCTGCCGGCCGCGATCCTCGCCGTGATCACGATCGCGACGAAGACCTTCACCGGCTACCGCGCGGCGGCGGCGGCGGGCATCGGAGTACCCGGCCGGTGGCGCACCGGGTTCGCCCTGACCCCGCGCGGCGAGTTCTCGATCGTCATCGCCGGGCTCGCGGCCGGGTCAGGAATCGAGCCGAGGCTCGCACCGCTTGCGACCGCCTACGTGCTGCTGACCGTGATCGCCGGGCCTATCCTGGCCCGGATGACCGACGCCGCCTGGTTCCGCCGCCGGATCAGCACCCGGCAGGAGAAAGTACGCGCCGCCGGAGTTGCATCGGAGCTGGGCTGACCGCGCGGATCAGGCTTACAGAGCGGTCAGGCTTCCAACGGCGCGAACCGTCGCACGCTCGTGCCCTCCACTTCGACCTCGCCGAGGAACATCTCGAGGGGTCGCACCCAGAGCCCGAACTGACCGTAGAGGGCGCGGTAGACGACGAGCGACTCCTCTGTCTCCGAATGGGTCGCCTCACCGATGACCTCGTACAGAAAGCCCTTGTAGTGGCGGTAGGTTCCGGCGGGGACCGAGGAGGTCTCCGGGGTAGAGCCATCATGAGTGTCGACCATCCGAGAAGGGTAGCGTTTGCGCACACGCGGCGGCGTGTCGACCGTAGGCTGGACACGTGACGGACATCCCCCTCCTCGGTCCCGTCACCGCACCAGAGCTTCAGGTGATGAGTTTCAACATCCGCCGGAGGATGCCGCGCCTCCTCCCCGGCAATCCGGACCGCTGGGTCAAACGGCGCGGGCTCATCGCCCGATTGCTCGAGTGTGAACTGCCCACGATTATCGGCGTTCAGGAGGCCCTACCGGACCAGGCCGCATTCCTGCGCCAGGCGCTCGGTAGTCGCTATCGCTCCGTCGGCTACGGGCGCAACGCCGACCGAGGCGGCGAAGGATGCCCGCTGTTCTACGACGGGCGACGCCTCAGGATGCTGCAGTGGAAGCAGACCGCCCTCTCGGACACTCCGGCTGCCAGCGGTTCGACCACCTGGGGCAACAAGGTCCCGCGAGTGCTCGTCGAGGCCACGTTTCGCGACCGCGAGACGGGAATCGAATTCCGGGCCCTGAACACCCACTTCGACCACCGGTCCCGCAACGCCCGCATCCATTCTGCAACCGTGGTGCGCGCGATCGTCGCGGCCAGCCCACTACCGGCGCTCGTCACCGGCGACTTCAACACGAGCGTCGGCTCGCTTCCCCACCGGGCCATCACCACCGGCGGCACCCTTGTGGATACCTGGGATGTCGCGTCGGAGCGCGTCTCGGAGGCGTGGGGCACCTTCCCCGATTATCGGCCCCCTCGCCTCGACCACAAGCGCATCGACTGGATCCTTGCGACAGCAGGGATCTCGGTTTCCCGTGCGGGCATCAATGTCACGCGGTTCGACGGCGCCTGGCCGTCGGACCACGCCCCCGTCCAGGCGATCATCACCCTGCCCGGGTAACCCCGCGCTTCCTCGCCGATGGATCCACAACCGGAAGTGAGGTGCCTGATGTTCGACGTGACCCTCCTCCTCATAAATCGTGAGCAGCGTTAGATCGGAGGGCCGTCCCTCCCCGGGACCCTCTCCATTCCTTCTTCCGGTAGACAGATGACCCGTCGGTGTTTTTCTCTGCTATTCCCGAGTGATGCCGCGTTTGGGGGTGCGCGCCAGGTGAGACGAACTGGAAGAGTCCTCACATGGATATCTTTCAAGTTTTGGGAACTTGCGCGCTCATCCTGTGGGTCGCATTGCCATGCATTGCACTCTTGCTTCTCTACTCCGTAGTACGGACCGCAGTAGCGCGAGGCCTTCGCGACCATCAACTGTGGATGGAGAAGAATCGTCCACTGCTTGGTCAGGCACCCGCTCATCGTTTGTCCCTCGCGGAGTAGGGGGCGTTACCCGGCGGGCAAACTGACCCGCCGCCCAATTAGCCTGCCCGAAGAGGACAGGCGAAGGGGTGCACGAACCCCTGTTCGCCCGAATTGGACTGGGCTACGGACGAACGATACGACATTGAATAGCGGCTCTTCCCTACCGGTGCGCGCTACCGTGTACCCATGAGTGAGCGCCGTGCCACCGCGGTGGTACCGGTGCTCATAGTCATCCTGCTGGCCCTGCTATTCGCGGTAGTGCTGATCCCGCAGCTCACGGGCACCGACCTCGGGTCGCCGACCGCGCCCGAGGCATCACGGGCACCGAATTCCTGGCCCGCGGTCGCACCGATTCCCACCGAGCAGGGCCGGGTGACCCACCTCGTGGACGGCGACACGCTCGACGTCTCCCTAGGCGGGGTGCGAACGCGCATCCGGCTCCTCAACGTCGACACGCCGGAGACCGTAAAAGAGAACACGCCCGTGCAGTGCATGGGGCCCGAGGCATCCGCTCGACTGAAGCAGTTGGTGCCAGTGGGATCGACGGTCGGGCTGGTCTTCGACGTGGAACGGGTGGACCAGTACGGGCGCACGCTGGCGACGGTCGTCACGGCGAGCGGACAGAACGTGAGCGAGGTGCTGGCCCAGGAGGGACTGGGGCGGGCGGTGCGGCATGGCCAGAATGTGGAGGGATATGCGACAGTGCAGGCGGCAGTGGAGCGTGCCAGGGAAGCGAGGCTCGGGTTGTGGTCGGGGGCGTGTGGATAGAGCGGCCCCGACCCTCAATGCGCCTCGGCGCTAGGCGACCATCTCCGCGCTCCGTTCCCAGAGGGCACTCGCGAGCTGCGCGTCATCCGCTTGCCGGTTGGTGCGTCCAGGCTTGCGCTTGATGTAGTACTCCCCCGGTGTCCAGACTTTGCCGGGGGCGGTCGTCGCGAGCCAGACCAGGGTGTCGGCACCCTTCTCGTTCGAGATGAGGGTGTGGCGCAGGATGCTGCGGTAGATCACGCGCAACGGGCTGGTCGAGTCGCTGGCGAAATTCGAGGCTACGACTCCGGGATGGAAGGCTGCCGTGCTGATGCCGTCCGGGCCGAAGCGGCGGTCCAGTTCCTTGGTGAAGAGGATGTTGTCGAGCTTGGCGTTGCTGTAGGCCTTGCCCGGGCTGAATCCGCTCGCCAGGTCGAGGTCGTCGATGTGGATGTCTGCGCTGAGATTCGCGACGCTCGACGTGTTGATCACGCGGGCACTGCTGAACACCAGGCGATCCATCAGCAAGGTGGTGAGCAGGAACGGCGCGAGGTGATTCACCTGCAGCGTGAGCTCGTGGCCGTCCTCGGTGAGGGTGCGGTCGCCGAAGATTCCGCCCGCATTGTTGGCGAGCACGTCGATCCGCGGATAGCGTTCGAGCAACTCTGCCGCGAGCCGACGTACCTCGCTGAGCTTCGAGAAGTCGGCCACGAAGCGGTCGGCACTGAGGGCATCCGCGACTCTCGCCGTTTTCTCGGGCGAGCGCCCGACGATGACGACGGTGTGTCCCTGGGAGGAGAGTTCGCGGGCGGCGGCGGCGCCGATGCCGTCGCTGGCGCCGGTAATGATGATGGTTTCGGGCATCCGTCGATTATCGCTGATGCCGTCGACCTACTCCTGCGGGTCTGTAATGTCCCCGGTCGCGGTGGCGGCGCGTACGGTGTGGGTCGTGCCAAGCTGGTCGGCCAACGCCTGGCCCTCCTCGATCGCCTCCTCCTTGCTGGAGTAGCTCTCGCTGCGCTCCGGCTCCCCGATCACCCGGTTCACCCACTGGCCGCCCTTGTCGATGGTCTCTACGTCGCCGTTGGTCATGGCTCTAGCCTGCGCCCGCAGGCGGCGTTTGCGCCACCCCGACTCAGGCGCGGTTCCTGATCGGCAGAGCCGCCCCGGCTCTGGACAATCGCGTGCGTCCGGTCGAGCTCGCTCCGGCGTCGTCGCGAGGCACGATTCGCCCGACGTCGTGTTCACGGATCAGGAGATTCGCGACTCCGGCGGCGTGTCGGCCCTTGGGATGCGGCGTGTCTGCCGAAACTCCTGATCCGCGAACAGGGTCGAGTAGATGGGGGTGCCGGACACGGGTCTCGTCACGTCGCTGGCGCTCTTACTCGACCAGCAGAGGGGTCTCGACACGTGGGAGAATCCGCATCGCCTCGGCGGTGAGCTCCACCGAGCGGAGGCGGTCGTCGATGTCCTGTGACTGGTGCGCGATGATGAGCTCGTCCGCCTGCACCGAGGTCGCGAACTCTTCGAGGAAGTTGCGCACCTCCGACGGCGTGCCGACCGCGGAGTAGCGCATCATGTTGGCGATGTTGCGCCCCTCAGGGGTGGTGAGGAAGACATCGATCTGTTCGTCCGTGTAGTCCAGCGCCGACGGGCCTCGCGCGATGAGGCTGCGCACCCGCGACCGACGAACCGTCTCGAACTGGAGGCGGGCATCGGCCTCGTCCTCCGAAGCGATCACGTTGACGGCCGCGATCGCGTAGGGCTCGGCGAGCTGGCGGGACGCGCGGAATTCGCTGCGATAGAGCGCCATCGCCTCGTGGAGCGCATCCGGAGCGAAGTGAGACGCGAACGCGTACGGGAGCCCGAGGGCGGCGGCCAGCTGGGCGCCGAAGAGGGACGATCCGAGGATGTAGAGCGGAACCTCGGTGCCGCGGCCAGGAACTGCCTGAACGCCAGGCACGGTCGACTCGCCACGCAGGAAAGCCTGCAGTTCGAGCACGTCCTCGGGGAACTGGTCAGACGACCGTGGGTCGCGTCGCATCGCCCGCGCGGTGTTCTGGTCGCTGCCCGGAGCGCGTCCGAGCCCGAGGTCGATGCGTCCGGGATGAAGCTCGGCGAGAGTGCCGAATTGCTCCGCGATCGTGAGCGGCGAGTGGTTGGGCAGCATCACGCCGCCGGAGCCGAGCCGGATGGTCGAGGTGTGATCGGCGACGTGGCCGATCAGCACGCTCGTGGCGGATGACGCGATCGTGGGCATGTTGTGGTGCTCGGCGTACCAGACCCGGGTGTAGCCGTTCGCTTCGGCGGACTGCGCGAGGCGCACGCTGTTGGCGAAGCTCTCGCGCACCGTCTGCCCGGGGGCGATCGGAGCGAGATCGAGGATGGAGATCGGGAGGGTCATGGTGGGCCTAACGCGCGGCCGGCGGAATTCGTTCCCGATTGCTGGTCGAGTTACTCGACCAGCCGGTCGGGTGGCAGCGAATCGTGGGCGAGCAGAGTGGCGCCGGCGACGGCCGCGGGCATGATCACGACCGCGGCGAAGGGGACGAGGAACAGCAGGTAGGTGAGCACGCCGAACCCGAGGGTGCGGGAGCGCCGCACCGCGAGCATCCGCCGCCGCCCTCGAAGGTCTACGCCGCGCGCCTCGAAGGCGAACCCGCTCAGCTCCACGGCGAGGAACCAGCCCCCGACGAATGCGCCGAGCACGGGCACCACGACCTGGCCGACGACCGGGATGAGGCCGCCGGCGAACAGCAGGGCACCCACGAGCACGGTGAGGGCGAACAGGCGGAGTCCGCCGAGCACCGACCGCCACCACGGCATGCCGTCGTCGGGTGGATCCGTGCCGAGCGACCGCTCGGTGGCGCGCCAGATACGCTCATAGAACGGATCGCCCACCGCGAGGGTCACGGCGGCGAAGGTGAACACCGCGAACAGCAGCACTCCCCCGACGAGCGCGACGGACACGAGGATGCGGATGTCGGCGCGCCACGGCTCGGTCCAGCCGCTCGCGAACGGAGTGGCCAAAATCGCGATCGAATCGAGGTTGACCAGAAGAAGCACGATTCCTGTCGCGTACACCGCGCCGACGACGAGCGCGGGGATCGCGCCGAGCAACATGAGGCGGGGAGAAGTGAACCAGAGGCGTAGGCCGCGGCCGAGATATACGGTTCCGGAGAAGAACGATCTCACGAACGAGCCACCCTCACGAGCGAGCACGGGGTACTCGCGGCCGCACCAGTGCGTGGCTGGACACGATCAGCTGTTCGACGAGCTCATCAGGCACCGAGCCGTCGAGAGCGATGGTGATCCAGTGTTTCTTGTTCAGGTGATATCCGGGGATGATCGCAGCGAATTCGCTCCGCAAGGCAATGCTCTCCTCCGGGTCGCACTTGAGCGTGACATCGAGGGCCTCCGAGCCCAGGGCCGAGATGGCGAAGATCTTGTCGTTGCCACTGGCTTTGAAGACCGAGGTCTCTTCGCCGAAGGGGAAGGTCTCGGTTGCCTGCGGAAGGGCGAGGCAGAATTCACGCAGGGAATCCGGGGTCATGGCTTCGACCCTACCCACCCCGACCCCACCCCGTCTGCCCGGGTCCGCGCTGCTCCGTATGCTGGAGATCACCATGCGACTGCTGCTCATCCGTCACGGACAGACCCCCGCCAACGTGCTCGGCCAGCTCGACACGGCCCATCCCGGTCCCGCACTCACCGCTCTCGGCGAGCGTCAGGCGGTCGCGGTCGCCGAGGCACTCCGGAGCCAGCAGATCGACGGGGTCTTCGCGTCGACCTTGGTGCGCACGCAGCTTACGGCCCGTCCGTTCGCCGAGGCGACAGTGATCGACGGCCTCCACGAGATCGAGGCTGGCGATCTCGAGGGACGAAGCGACAAGGCATCCGCCCGCACGTATCTCGAGACCGCCTTCGCCTGGGGATCCGGAGACCTGGATGTCACTATGCCGGGTGCCGGCGACGGCACTGCGTTCTTCCAGCGCTTCGACCACGCAATCGCGGAGGTGTCGCACCTCGACACCGCCGTCGTGTTCAGCCACGGCGCGGCGATCCGAGTCTGGACGGCTGGCCGCGCCACCAACGTGCCCCCGATCTTCGCCGGCACCCATGAACTCGACAACACGGGTGTGGTGGAGCTCGCCGGCTCTCCGGAGGACGGCTGGACGCTGGTGTCCTGGGCCGGTGCCCCGGTCGGTGGCGCTTCCCTTGTCGACGACAAGGCCAACGATCCGACCGGCGAAGTGGTCGGGCGCGTCTGACTCCGTTCGGTGGGGCATGATCGTCGCATGGCATTCGGATGGATCGAACGACAGGTCACACGCCTGCTCAAGCAGTCCGACCACGGCGACACGATCTCGACCGAGGAGACGGATGCCCGCAGCATCCTGAGCATGCTCGAGGGTCTCGGTCTGGCGATGATCGAGACCGGCCAGGCCACCAATGACGTGGAGGACACCCTGCGCACGGTGGCGAAGGTCTACAGCCTCGACGACCTGCGCACTGTGGTGCTGCCCACCTACGTGATGCTGCAGTCCGCCACCGCGGGCGGAGAGGTGCGCATCGAGTCCGCGCGCCCCGGTGGGGGCCGGCTCGACCAGACCGGAGCGGTGGAGACCCTGATCGCGCGAGCGCTGCGGATGGAGGTGAGCCCGGCTGGGGCAATCGCCGAGGTCGCGCGCATCCGCAGCGCGACGCCGCGGTTCGGGCCGCTGGTCTCTCTGCTCGGCCACGTGATCCTCACGGTGGGATTCGGGATGGTGATCAACCCCACCCTGCAGGCCATCTGGGTCTACGCGGTGCTCGGGTTCGGAGTCGGACTGCTCGTGCTTCTCGCGCGCAGGTTCACCGGGCTGGCATCGACGGTGCCGGTGATTGCGGCCTTCGGCGTCACGCTCGTGACGACGTTACTGCTGGTTCACGTGGTCGGCGACGAGCCGCTTCGCATCATCGCTCCCCCGCTCGTCTCGTTCCTGCCTGGGCTCACCCTCACGATCGCGGCGATCGAGCTCACCAACAACCAGGTGATCGCCGGGGCGAGCAGGCTGGTCTTCGGGGTGTCCCAGTTGCTCCTGCTCACCTTCGGGGTGTTCGCGGCGACCACCATTGTCGGCGGGATGCCGGCCGCGGCTCCGCAGCCCCAGCTGGGGCAATGGGCCGGGTTTCTCGGGGTGGCGCTGGTGGCGGTGGGGTTCACTCTCTTCATGTCCGCTCCCAAGGGCGCGCTCGCCTGGATCTTCCTCAGCCTGGCCGTCACCTATGGCGCCCAGGCCCTCGGCGCCGTCGCGCTCGGTGCCGGTCTGAGCGGATTCATCGGAGCGGTGGTGGTGGCCCCGTTCACACGTTTCGCGAGCCATTTCCGCACCTCGCCGCCGGCATCCGTCATGTCGCTCGCGTGCATCTGGTTGCTCGTGCCCGGGGCGCTCGGGTTCATCGGGTTGAGCGGTGTGGCACAAGGAGGCGTCGCGGGCGTCCAGACGCTGGCGACGACCGGCATCTCCATCCTGTCGATCGCCCTCGGCGCCATCGTGGGGATCAGCCTGAGCCGGGATGCCGGACGACTCGCCCGAATGGCCCAGCGCGGGGTATCCCGGCTGTAGGGATCCGGCGGAACAGCACCTGGCTCGACCAGAAGGCACTATCGGCTGCCCCGGGCAGCATCCGCTCACCATGCACCTTCCGGACGTCGGTGACCAACAGGATCTCGCCGTCTCGCCCGCGTTCCTCGACGTGGTCTTCACCGTTCAGCACCGGGCAGAGAGCGTCGTGATCGCCCCCTCGGAACGGTCGCGATCGGACTGGGCTCGGCGGCGACGTCCCGGTTCAGACCTCGGGGAGCGTGAACGACTCGACGGTTCGGGAGCTCAGCAGCGGCACGATCTGCCCGAGCACCAGTCGGTCGAAGTGGGCCGTGGTGCGGTGAGCCTCGAAGGCGGCGGCGGTCTCATACCGCTCGTGCAGCACGAGCCGGCTCGCATCCCCGGTTTTCAGGTAGGCGTCGAACGCGAGGCAGCCCGGTTCTTCGCGGCTCGCGGTCTCCAATTCTGACACCAGGTCGACCACCGCCCGCTCATTCCCCGGGGCGATCGTGTACTGGGCGATGGTGAGGTGCATGGCCACGATTCTATTTCCGTGCCGTCGGGGCGTCGGACGCGCGTGAGAGCATGGACGAATGCCCGACGCTGCCCCGATGGTCGACATCGCCGACATCCAGCGCCTGGTCGGACCCGCGGCATTCCAACGCGGGCTCGCGTATGCGCGGGGCGGCTTCGTCGCGGGAGTGCTCTGGAATCCGGAGACCCGATTCCTGGCCGGAAGCGTGCGCGGCTCGGCGGCAGATCCCTATCGGTGCACCGCTCTCATCTCGGCGGCCACGGGTAAGCCCACGAGCGGAATCTGCACCTGTCCGGTGGGCTTCGACTGCAAGCATGTGGCCGCACTGCTCCTGCACAGCAACACGACAACGCTGAAGCAGTTCGCCGGCCTCTCGCTGCCGCAGCCCACAGCCGAACCACAGGCGAGCTGGAAGAGTGCGGTCATCGCCCTCACGGAGCGGCCCGCGGCATCCGGCACCTACCGGGCGCGCATCGGACTACTGCTCGAACTTCGTGAGCTGATTCCGCGGTCGCGCAGCCAGTGGAATGGCCCGAGCGCGAAGCCGGCGACCGCGACGAGCCGGGGTGCGGTTCGCCTGGGCGCGCGCCCGGTGCTGCTGAGCCCCACCGGAAACTGGACCCGGGGCAACATCACCTGGAACTCGCTCGGCTATCTCGCTAACCGCCTGGATCTCGCCCCCGCACAGCAGCGTTGGTTCTCCCAATTCGCCGCCCTTCACCGTTCTACCCGTGAGGTCTATTCGGGCCAGGAACCGGATTGGCTCTACCTCGACGATTTCCACAGTCCATTGCTCTGGCAGCTGCTGGCGGATGCCGAGACGCGGGACATCGCGCTGGTCACCGGCAAAAAAGAGGAGAGCGTCACCGTCGGTGCCAGCGCCTCGGTGAGCATCGACGCCCGACTGGACATCGACCTGCGGCTCTCGCCGATCCTGCAGATGGATGGCCAGCCGCTTTCGGCATCCGACGCGGGGGCGATCGGCGACCACGGGATCTACGCCTGGCGGTTCGACCCACGACCTGAGTTCGTCCTCGCACCCACATCCGGCACGCTCGTCGAGGAGCAACGCGCTTTGCTCGGCGCTGTCACCCCCGTCGTCGTGCCGGCAGCCGATGTCGACGAATTCCTGCGTGACTTCTACCCGCGCCTGAGTCGTACGATCACCGTGACCAGTGCGGATGCCTCGATCGAGCTGCCAGAGCTCGCTCCCCCGGTGCTCGTGCTCACCGTCACGTTCCAACCGAAACAGACGGTGAAGGTCGCGTGGGATTGGGACTATTCCGGCTCGCGCAAGCCGCTGCTCGGAGTCGACAACTCCGACGCCGTCGACCGTGATTTCGCCACGGAGCACCGGGTGCTGGAGAGGGTGCCTCGTATCCTCCTGCCGCTCGCGGATGACACCCTCCGCGACGTGAACGCCGCCGAGTTCGTCGATCGGGTGCTGCCCTCACTGGACGGGATCGACGGTCTGCGGGTCGATCACGTCGGCACCCGGCCGGACTACCGGGAACTCACAGGCGTCCCCAAACTCACCTTCACCACCGTCGAAACCGACGCGAGCGACTGGTTCGACCTCGGGGTCTACATCCACATCGACGGTCGGGATGTGCCTTTCACGAAGGTCTTCACTGCCCTGTCGAAGGGCAAGTCGAAGCTGCTGCTCGTCGACAATTCCTACCTGTCGCTCGACCAGCCGGTGTTCGAAGAGCTGAAGCGGCTCATCGACGAGGCCTCGACCCTCGCCGAATGGGACACGGGCGTGCGCATCAGCCGATACCAGGCGAGCCTCTGGTCGGAGTTCGAAGATCTGGCCGACGAGACCGTCGAAGCCCAGGCCTGGCGAGATGCCGCTCAGGGGCTCCTCGCCATCGATTCGCTCGAGCCGACGCCGTTGCCGGGCACCGTCGATGCGATCCTCCGGCCGTACCAGAAGGACGGCTTCGACTGGCTCGCCTTCCTCTGGAAGCACCGGCTCGGCGGCATCCTGGCCGACGACATGGGACTCGGCAAGACGCTGCAAGCCCTCGCGCTGGTAGCCCACGCGAGAGGGGCGGGAGCGGATGCCCCGTTCCTGGTCGTCGCGCCCACCTCCGTTGTCTCGAACTGGATCGACGAGGCCGCGCGATTCGTCCCCACCCTGACCGTGCGCGGCGTCTCGACCACGAAGCAGTCGCTGGCAGATCTCGCGGGAGGCGCCGACATCGTGGTTACCTCGTACGCGCTCTTCCGGCTCGGCATCGATAATTATCGGGAGCTCGGATGGTCGGGGCTGGTGCTCGACGAGGCCCAGTTCGTTAAGAATCCGGCGTCCAAGGCCCACGAGGCCGCAGTGGGTCTCGACGTGCCGTTCACGCTCGCCATCACGGGAACCCCGATGGAGAACAGCCTCACCGACCTGTGGTCGCTGTTCCAGATCGTCGCGCCCGGCCTGTTCCCCTCCGGCCGCAAGTTCACCGAGGAGTACGTGCGACCGATCACCTCCGGGGAGTCGGCGGAGCATGCTGCGGCGCTGGTCGCGAAGCTGCGTCGCCGCATCCGTCCGCTGATGATGCGGCGCACCAAGGAACTCGTCGCCTCCGAGTTACCGGCCAAACAGGAGCAGGTGTTGCGGGTCGACCTCGCTCCCCGGCACCGAACGCTCTATGACACCGTGCTCCAGAAGGAGCGTCAGAAACTTCTCGGTCTCATCGAGGATCTCGATCGCAACAGGTTCATCGTGTTCCGCTCCCTCACGCTGTTGAGGATGCTGAGTCTCGATGCGTCACTGGTCGACGAGGCGTATGCCGGCATCCCGTCGTCGAAGCTCGACGCACTGTTCGAGCAGCTGGACGACGTGATCGCCGAGGGCCACCGTGCGCTCATCTTCAGCCAGTTCACGTCTTTCCTCCGCAAGGCGGCGGGCCGGCTGGATGCCGCGGGCATCGCCTATGAATATCTCGACGGATCGACGCTGCACCGGCCCGAGGTGATCGCCCGGTTCAAGTCCGGGCACGCCCCGGTCTTCCTGATCAGCCTCAAGGCCGGCGGTTTCGGTCTCAATCTCACCGAGGCCGACTACGTCTTCCTGCTCGATCCCTGGTGGAATCCGGCGACCGAAACGCAGGCCGTGGACCGCACCCATCGCATCGGCCAGACCCGGCCGGTGAACGTCTATCGCCTCGTCGCGACGGGCACGATCGAGGAGAAGGTGATGGCACTGCGGGACCGAAAGGCGAAGCTCTTCGACGCGGTCATGGACGACGACGCGGTCTTCAGCACCGCGCTCACCGCCGAAGACATCCGCGGCCTGCTCGAGTAGTCCTCCCCCGGGGTGGGTGCGGTCGCGTTCTCCCCCGATGCGAGCCGAACCCCGGAGCCGGAGCCTTCGCCTTCGTAGCGTTGCGGCCATGAGAACCTCCCCCTCGACGCTCCGATCCATGATCGCCCTCTCCGTCTTCGCGGCACTCCTCGGCGCCCTTCTGCTGGTTCCCCTCAGCGCTGCCGCGGCGACCGTCGGTCCGGGGTATCAACAGCCGGGAAAGCCGCTCAACCATCTCGGCGGCTACCTCACGACCGGCGGTCGCATCGCCTACTGCATCGATGCCGGACTGCCGAGTGCCCTCGGCCGGGAGACCACCGACGGCGGAATCGTCGGGTCCGTGGCCGGGTTGGGTGCGATCGAGATGCTGCGCCTCAACACCGTGCTGCACCGATATGGCGACACCGCGGACCCGAACACGGCCGCAGCGGTCGCCATGGCGGTCTGGAGCATCGCGGGCGCTGCCGCTTACCAGGCGGAGGGGGGCGACGCCCACGTGCTCGTGCGGGCTCCCGCAGACCAGCGGATGGCGATCCAGGCTCTCGCCGACAGGATGCGGGCCGAGGCGGCGGCCGTCGACGCGACACCCCCCAGTGCGGCCCTGTCGATCAGTATCGACGCGGGTGACGACTTCGGCGGGATCGTCTCGCTGGACGCCACGCCTGGCGTCTCGGGCACCGTCGTGCTGACCAATGCTGTTTTCGCCGATACCGGCACGAGCGCTCTGGCGGCGGTATCCGCCGGCGCGAGGCTGGTCGTCACCGCCGTGCCTCCGAGGGGTTCTACCGGGTATCGCATATCGGCCTCCAGCTCCGATCTCGCCGCTCCCCGTGCGCCGGAGGCGGCCGCGCAGGTCTTCTCGACGTCGGGCGCGCAGACGCTGGTGGCATCAGCGGGCTCGGTGACTCCGGTGCTGTCGGCCTCCGCGTCCGACACCAGGGATCGACTCCTTCCGTCACTCAGTACAGCGGCCCAGTCCTCCGCAACCGTCGGCGGTACCGTGATCGACACCGCGACACTCGCGGATGTGCCGTCGAGCGGCGTCCAGGTGCGATGGTCGGGGTATCTCCAGCCCGTCGGCCCGAGGGTCCCGCTGTGCACCGATGCCACGCTCGCCTTCGAATCGACCCGGTCGACCACGATCTCAACAGACGGCGTTTTCGCCTCCGAGCTTTTCCCCGTCACCGATCGGTTCGTCGGCACCGTCTTCTGGATCGCGACGGTGAGCTGGAATGGCGCGATCGTCACCGAAGGCGGCTGTGGAGACAGCGCCGAGACCACGGAGATAACCGCGTCGCAGCCACCCGTGCATCTCCCGGTGGTGAGTGGATGACTCCCGCGCGCTTGGTGACGGCCCTCGTGATCCTCTTCGTCGCTGTGATGGTACTGATCGGCACGGTTGCCACTCGGCAGACGCCCATCACCCAGGCTCGGTCGGGATCGGGATCGGGGTCGATCGAGCCGGTCCCGACCCTCTCCGGGGCCCGTCTCGCGGCGCTCCCCGAAGCCCGTTACGATACGGTGATCGCCGGGCTCATTCCCGCTCGGCACCTGGCGGAGGCCGACACCGCCTATCGTCTTCGCGGGGACACCGCCCTGTATGCGGCGGACCGGACCACCCCGGTCGCCCGCCTCGCCATGCGGAACTTCCTCGGCGAACCCACCGTCGTGGTGCCGGTCGAGGCCTCTGGCGAGTGGCGGCGGATCCTCACTCCGGCGAGACAGCGATTGCCGTCGGACGATGCTCCTCCCGTCGAGGCGGCCGCCAGCCAGAACCGGGCATCGGCACCGGCGCAGAGCTCCGCCTGGATCCCTGCCGCTGCGCTGGCATCACCGACGAGCCTGGGAGTCCACATCGTCGTGTCCGTGACGGCCAAGACCTTGCACATCGTCGGTGCGGGTTTCGGCGACCGCACCTGGCCGGTGGGCGTCGGGGCACCGGGAACTCCGACCCCCACCGGTGTCACCGGCTACCTCCAGGCGCGTTACCGGGATGCGGCACAGGGCCAGGCCGAGCATCCGGTGCAGCTCACCTCGCTGCATTCGACGGCAGCGGATGAGCCGTTCGGTGGTGACGACGGCGGATTGATCGGAATCCATTTCCAGTCTTCTGCTTCCGGTGCGGTGTCCCACGGGTGTATCCGGGTGCCGGCGGAGGCCCTCGCGGCGGTCGACGCGCTCCCGCTCGGCACGCTCATCACCATCGAGGACTGAGCGACGGCGAGCGAAAGGTGACGTCCCCGCGGCGTCAGGGACCGCGGCGCGCCGCTCAGGCCGGGGCGAGGAACGCGCGTATCCCCGAGGACAGTGCGGCGGGGTCATCCACCCCGCACAACTCGCGGGCGGAGTGCATCGAGAGCAGGGCGATCCCCACGTCGAAGGTGCGGATGCCGAGGCGCGTGGCGGTAAGGGGACCGATGGTCGATCCGCAAGGGACCGAGTTGTTCGAGACGAACTCCTGGTAGTCGATGCCGGCCTGCCGGCAGCTTCGAGCCCACTCGGCGGCGCCTAACGCATCCGTCGCGTAGCGCTGGTTCGCATTGATCTTCAGAAGTGGACCGCGATTGACGACGGGGCGATTCGCGGGGTCGTGTCGCTCGGGATAGTTGGGATGCACGGCATGGCCGGCATCCGCAGAAAGGCACCAGGAGGCCGCGAACGCGCGAGCGCGATCGGAGGCCGAGGCGGCGTGGGGGCTGCCGATGCGGGCGAGGACGCTCTCGAGGAACGGCCCGGCAGCGCCCGATCGCGTCTCGCTTCCGACCTCTTCGTGGTCGAACGCCGCGAAGACAGCGATCGAGGGGGCAGCACCGTCGATGTCATCGGTGGACTCTGCGCCGGTAGACGCGACGGCCAGCAGTGCGAGCAGCCCGGCGTGCACGGAGGACAGGTTGTCAAGGCGTCCCGAGGCGAACAGCGCACCGTCCAGTCCGAAGACCCGGGCTTCCGCGGTATCCGCCGTCACGATGTCATAGCCCACGACGTGGCGGCCCGCACGACCGGCGAGCCCGGCGAGGTGGGCGATCACATCCGTGTCCGCGAGGTCGCCGACCCCGATCACCGGATTGAGGTGCTGCTGCGGATTGAGGGTGAGGCCCTCGCTGTTCACCCCGCGATCGAGGTGCACCGCCAGTTGCGGGAAGCGCAGGAACGGTCCCGTGCGCACGAGTGCGGTGGTGCCGTCGTCGAAGACGAGCCGGCCCGCGAACTCCAGCTCGCGATCGAGCCAGGAGTTGAACAACGGACCGCCGTACACCTCGACTCCTGCCTGCAGCCAGCCGTGCGCGGCGGTGGTGGGCTTCGGCTTGAGCTTGAATCCGGGCGAGTCGGTGTGGGCGCCGATGATGCGGAACGGTGTCGTGGCGACCGCCGCTTCCGGCACGATCCAGGCGATGATCGCCCCGTCCCGCACGGTGAAATACCGGCCAGGTTCGACCGGCCAGTCCTCTGCTTCAGAGAGCTCCGCGAACCCGGCAGCCGTCAACCGGCGAGCGGACTCCGCGACCGCGTGGAACGACGAGGGGGACGCCTGCACGAACGCGGCGAGGTCAGCAAGGTGGTGAGACGACTCGGCGGCAGTCGAGTGCGGAGAAGAAGCGGGCGCGGCGGTCATCTGCTCATTCAAGCACGCGACTTCGTCCCGACACCCCGCCCGTCTGCGGTGCCCGGTACCCTCGAACAGTGGATTACGAATACGCAAATGCCCCGATCGATGCTCTGTCCGCCGAACGACTCGCAGCCCAGGGACTCGACTTCGCACTCGTCGACACCGCGGACACCGCGGCTCTGACCGACTGGCTGCAGGCCGAGAACCGAGGATTCCACGGCGGGCGTATGCCGCAGGCGAAGCTCGACGTGCAACTGCCGCATATCGCCCATCGCCGCACGACCGGAGTGTGGGATCCGGATGCTGCGGATGCCGGCTCCCCGGTGGCGACAGTGAGCACCTGGGTGATGGACCTCACGGTGCCGGGCGAGACGAGCGTCCCGGCCTGGGCCGTGAGCGCGGTCACGGTCTCCCCCACCCACCGACGCCGGGGCATCGCGCGGGCCCTTCTCGAGGCAGAACTGCGCACCGCCGTCTCCCTCGACGTGCCGGTCGCCATCCTCACCGTCACCGAGGCCACCATCTACGGTCGCTACGGCTTCGGAGCAGCCGTGATGAGCGCGGATTGGACGATCGACACCAAGAGAGCGCGCTGGATCGGGCCCGAGGCATCCGGGTCGCTGAGCTTCGTCGAGCCGGCCACACTGCTCACCGAGGGGTACGACCTCGTGCAGCGGGCGCGCCTGCAGACCCCCGGCCAGGTGGAGTTCGGCGACATCCTGTGGGAACGCCTCCTCGGATTCGACGGCGACCCTGAGTCCGAGAAGACGGTGCGCGTCGTGCGCTACGACGATGTCGAAGGCGAGCTGCAGGGGTTCGCTGTCTACCGGGTGGTCGAGGTCGGGGACGACTTCACGAAGCACCGTCTCGACCTCGGTTTCCTCGTCTCCGCGACTGACGAGGCGTATTCCGCTCTCTGGCGATTCCTGCTGGACATGGACCTCGTCTCCTCCATCTCGGCGCCATTGCGCACCATCGACGAACCGCTGCTCTGGCAGGTGTCCGATCCGCGTGCCGTGCAGCGCGCCGGTGTGCGCGAACACCTCTGGGCGCGCATCCTCGACGTCCCTGTCGCCCTCTCCGCGCGGCGGTACAGCGCCCCGGGAGTATTCGTGCTCGACGTGAGCGACGACCTCGGCTTCGCCGACGGGTTGTTCCTGCTCACGGTCGCGGCCGACGGCAGCGCGACCGTCGAGATCCTCGAGGGCGAGGCCCCGGATTCCGCGGCAGCCATCGCGCTCACCGTCGACGATCTCGGCTCGCTGTACCTCGGCGGAGTCTCCGCGCTCACCCTCGCCCGGGCCGGCCGAATCACCGAACTGCGCCCCGGATCCGCGGCGGCGCTCGAGGCCTCGTTCCGCTCGCCCGTCACCCCGTGGTTGAGCATCTGGTTCTGATCGCAGCCCCACGGGGTTTCAGACCGACGGCAGCAGTTCCGACAGATCGACGGTCGGCAGCACGATCCAGCCCTCTCGACCGGCTCGATCGAGTGATTCGGGCGGCGGTCGATGCCATCGTCCGAGGGCATGCGCACGTGCCGCGAGTGACGCGATGACCGCATCGAAAGCGTCGTCGGATGCCACCATCACCTCCGCGACGGAGCCGGCGTCGAGCCACGGCGCTCGTTCGAGCAGCGCGCCGAGCAGCGTGGAACGGATCCCGGCGTCCGTCTTATAGCCGACGGTCGAGAATCCCCAGCGCCGGAGGGTCGCCGAGGGATAGACCTCCGCGACGACGCCGCCGCCCGCCCGATCGACGGGGCCGATGGTCTGCTCGAGGGATTCGAGCAGTGCAGCGCAGTGCATGGCGGTGAGCCCGAGGCGGTCGGTTGAGACGCTGAGCGGCCAGCGCCCGGTCAGCCGGCGGGTCTCGCGATCGGTCTCCCGGTAAGCGAGTCGTCGGCGCCACTCCATGCCGGTGCCGCCGCGCTCGGCGAGTGAGCGATCCGTTCGATCGCCGGTCGAGTGCGCGGCGACGAACGCGACGAAGTCATCGGGCCAGCCGAACGCGCAGTCGATGCCGAGAGAGGTGACGCTCGGCGCCACCGCGACGATCTGCGCGTCGCTCGCGCCCACCGTCACCTCGACGACTCGAGCGGTGTACGCCGACCAATCGATCACGGCGAGGGCCGTGCCGAGCGGTTCGGCGGCGAGATCGACCCCGGCGGTCAGCATGGCGCCCTCACGGCTGCGGCTGCCGCTCGATATCGCCTAAGCCTCGGGCTTCTGGAACCAGGGCGGATAGACCGAGACCTTCGGGCTGTGCTCGGAAGACTTGAGGATGGCGCGCACCTCGTCGCGCGCGCGGTCATTGGCGACTCCGACGAGGGTCACCAATTCGAACGGGAAACTGTCTTTCACGAGCAGTTCGGCTTCGACGATAGTCTCGGCACTGTCGTCTGCGCGAAGGCGGCGCAGCATCCGCTCGCTGGATTCGGTAGAGGCCGCGAAACGGGTGAGCACGTGGGCGGCATCGCCGTCGGTCACGACGATCGCGCCGTCGGCGGTGTTCTCGGCCGCATGCTTCACCGTGCTCACGAGCAGCACGAAGTCGGCAGCGATAACGCCGCGCGCGTCGGAGGAGAGCCGGGGATCGGGAGAATCGGCGCGGATGTCCTCCCAGATTGTCGCGTTGGGCACGAGGAAGAACGGCACGAATTCGGCGACGTTCGCGCTGCCGAGGCCCGAGACGGCGGTTGCACGACGCGATTCGCGGGTCTCGGCGGACGAGATATCCACGGTCGGGCGGGTCGTCCAGGAGTCGCTGCCATCGGCGAGGATGGCGCCGGTCGCGAGGATGTCCGCCAGGTTGCGCACATGGGTCAGGTGATAGATGCGCTGGTCACCGACGCTCTCGACGGTCTTCGACCCGGCGGACGCGGCGCGACGGGACACAGCGGCCTTGGCTCGCGCGTTGCGCTGACCGGCCGCGGTGACGACTTCGAGCACGGGAACGGCCTTCGGGAAGCACTGGTCGCACAGTCCCGCTTCGAGTCCGTGAATACATTCGGCCACAGCAGAACCTCTCATTTGCGTGGAATCCGTGGTTGGCGCACTCCAGACACAACGTTACGCAGGTTTGGGACGGGTGGTGAACCACCAGCCAGTTCTCCACCCCTGAGAATATTTCGTCGCATTACGCCGAGGCGTGACATCGGAACGCTGCGAATCTAGCCTCGAGGGACATCCAATGCGGTCACGCACCCAGCAGAGTCAGGAGGCCAGAATGTCGAATCCCACACCCCCGGTGATCGCTCCCATGCTGTGCCACTCTCACGGCGATGCCTGCGTCTCAGTTGCCGCCGGTCATGCGGTATCCGCCATCCGCCGGCGGGTGACCGCCGCGACGCCGAGCAAGTGGCGTGACGGCGTTGTTGTACGCGCTCCCGAATCCGACGGTGCCGGTGGCAGCTGGATCGGAATCGAGCTGCTCGATGCCACTGACACGACCTGGGTCTGGAACCACGGCGACCTCGGTGCGGTGTCGATGGGCGAACCCGTCGCGCTCCACGACCTGTACGACACCCTCGCCATCGGCGCGACACGACTCAGCATCCTGCGCGCACCTCACTGAATCGGCCGTCCCGATAGTCCTCGCCGGGGCGATAGTGCGCGCCGGCAGAAAGTACTCGCCGTCAGGCGGCGAGCATCGAGTCAATCATCTTCTGGCAGGCCATTGCACACTGGCGGCAGACCTCGGCACACATGGCACAGTCGGCGCTCATCTCGGCCATCGCCTCGCACTCGTCGGCGCAACTCATACACATGACCACCATCGCCTGAAGCATCGCCATCATCGCCGGCCCGTTCATGCCGTTCGGCCGCAGCATCATGCGCATCATGGTGTTCGACATGTCGGCGGCGTTCTGGCACATGGCAGCGCACATCGCCATCTCCGGGGTCATGGCCATCGATCCGGCACACATCGTGCAGGCTTGCTCACAGGCCGAGCATGCTTCGATGCACTCCTGCATCACGCCGAGGTCCATCCCCTGCATGGCATCCGAGTGCATCTCCATCATCTGCATCGCGGTATTCGACATCGTCTTCGTCCAGCCTGGGCTGACTCGCGTCGGAGGGTCCGGCGGTGGTGAGTAGCGGCCCGATCGCCTCCAACCTACGCCCGGCACGGTGCCGCTGTCTGTCCCCTGAGGCACAACCGGGCGCCAGTGGCCGTAGGCTCGATCCATGCCGAGTCGTGCCGAATTCATCCCTCCCGCCGGGGCCGTCCTCATGTTCTCCACCAGCTGGTGCGGCTATTGCCGCAACCTCAAGGGACAGCTCGATCGTGCGGGCGTCGCCTACACCGAGGTGAACATCGAAGAGGTGGAGGGCACCGCGGAACTCGTCGCCGAAGTCAACGGGGGCAACCAGACAGTGCCGACTCTCATCTTCCCCGACGGATCGACCGCGACGAACCCGTCTCTCGCGACAGTGCAGGCTCGCCTGGCGGAGACCGCATCCTCCGCTCGATGACCCTCATTCCGGCAGACTCCGGCCTCTCGGCAGAGTCGCAACACGCCCTCGAGCTTCTCGCGAAGGTGTCGGAACCCCTCGATCGACTCCGGGCACTGCGGATGCTCGCCATCGCGCTCGATCGTGATCCCGCGGTTCTCGCTAATGTGCGGGCAGCCCTGGACGCCGGGGCGAGCTGGGAGCGGATCGCGGACGCGTCCGGGCTCGGTCTCGCCGCCGCGAAGTGGCGCTGGCAGGGCACCGACGAGCAGATCTCCGCGCGTCTCGCCGCCGGTCGCAAACGCTCGGCCAGGCCAAGCAGCGTCCCCACCGGCCTCCCCGGGCAGTCCGTGGCCGACGCCGCGCGAACTCTGGGGGTGACCGCCCAGGCGATCTACCTCCGCATCAGCCGGGGAACCCTCGAGGCCACGACGGTGACGCTCGAGGACGGACGCTCCTACAAGCGGGTGCTGCTGTGAGCCTGACGGCGGCAACCGTCCTGCTCACCGGTTTCGGCCCGTTCGACGGTGCGGCCTCGAACAGCTCCGGGGATGCCGTCGCGCTGGTCGCCTCCCGCTGGAACTCTCCCGTGATGCTGGTCACCGCCGTGTTGCCCGTCGATTTCTCGGCCGCTCCAGAGGAGCTCGACCGCCTGATCGCGGAACACTCCCCCGACCTCGTGATCGCCACCGGGCTCGCGAGCGGCCGGGCCGCGATCACTCCGGAGCGTGTTGCGATCAACGTCGCCGATGCCCGCATCCCCGACGAATCCGGAGCCCAGCCCCTCGATGAGCCGATCGACATGTCCGGTCCGAGCGCCTACTTCAGCGGGCTTCCGGTCAAGGCGATCGTCGCGCGGCTGACGCAGGAGGGGATCCCCGCCGCGCTCTCGCAATCGGCGGGCACCTACGTCTGCAATGCGGTGATGTACCGGCTGATGCGAGTGGTGGCGGCAACGGGCATCCGCGCCGGGTTCATCCATGTTCCATGCTCGGCCGAACTCGCTGCCGGCACGGACCAGCCCTTCATCGAGACGGAGAGTATCGCGCGTGCTCTCGAGTTGGCGATCGAGGTCTCCCTCGATCCCGCTCCGCCGGTTTGGATCAGGGGTGGCGCGGAGGCGTGACGGAGAACGCCGGATGGTCCGACGCCGAGACCGTGCGCAGGTCGGCCCCGAATTCGAAGGTCGCTCGCACGAATCGACCGGCGAGGGCATCCCGCACCCAATAGTGGGCGTCGTCCCACATGCGCGCGGTGGGGATGTCGGCCACCGGGTACCACTCCGGTGCCAGTTCGTCGGACTCCCGGGCGGTGCCCTCCCACTCGTGGCAGACGAACACCCAGGATTTCTGGCTCCAGGCTGGTCTGAACGGAAACGGATAGCTGAGCTCGCCGACGAGTCGGACCTCGCCGAGCACGATCGAGGTCTCTTCGGCCACCTCCCGGCGGATCGCCTCCTCGGCGGTCTCGCCCGGTTCGATCTTGCCCCCCGGACCGACGAGATTGCCCTCGCCGAGGCCGAACTTCTTGCGCCCGAGAAGCACCTCCTCGCCGTCGCCGCCCGGCCGGAGCAGGTAACAGACGCAAACCTCGGGAAGGGGCATCCCGCCAGCCTACGGGTGTCGAAGCGGCCCGCCGGCGGCGAAAACAGCACCGCCCGCACCAACGGTGCGGGCGATGCGGTAAGTGAAAAAGGCTAGGCTGCGGCCGGAGTCGGCTCGAAAGTCGAGTATGTGCGCGGTGCGGTGAGCGTCTTGTTGAATGAGCGCTGCACGAAGGCGGCGCCGATCGGGCCGAGCAGGAGCAGCATCCAGAAGGTGCCCGCACGGTTGAAGTCGTGGTGGGTGAATTCCTCCACGCCGACGGAGTACTTCCAGTACCAGACGAGGTTGCCGATCGGCACGATGAGGAGCCAGGCGCTCGGGATGTGGTTGGTTGCCGTCTCGTTGATCTCGTTCTTCGTCTTGACGAGCCAGACGAGCAGGTAGATGCCGAGCGTGATGACCGGAAGCAGCAATGGTGCCGCTGGACTGCGTTTCTTCATGGAATTTCCCCCGTGCGATGGTTTTGGGATCGCGGTCCGAGATTACTGAGAAAACGCTGAGGGCCCACAGTCCCCCGTTCGGGCACTCCGCGCCGAGCCATTATTGTGAAGCCGTGACGAAGACGTCTGTGATCGATACCCCGGCCGAGCTCGGTGCCCCACCCCTCCGCCGGGTCTTCGCGGTGCTCCGCGTCCTCGTCGGCCTCCTCGTGCTCGCGGCCCTCATCACCCAGGTCACCGCCGACCTCCTGCACAACTCGTTCAAGCCGGGAGAGTACTTCAGCTACTTCACCATCGAGTCGAGCATGATGAACGTGGTGGTACTTCTCGTCGGAGGCAGCCTCGCATGGCAGTGGAATCGGGACAGCGAGCTGTTCACCAGCGTGAGGGTCGCCATCCTCTCCTACGCAGTGATCACCGGGATCGTCTACAACGTGCTCCTGCGCAACATCCCGGGTGACGGAAGCTACGAGCCGCCCCGCTGGTGCAATGAGGTCATGCACGTGTGGGTGCCGATCTTCATTCTTCTCGACTGGCTGCTCGCCCCCGGGCGCGCTCGAGTGCCGTGGAAACGTCTCTGGCTCGTGATCTCCTACCCGCTGGCGTGGCTGGCCTTCACGATGATCCGGGGAGCGATCACGGGATGGTATCCGTATCCGTTCCTCGAGCCGTCCGGCCCCGGTGGCATCCCCAGTGTGCTCGTCTACGTCGTGGGCATCGCGGCCTTCATCATCGCGGTGGCGTCGGCGGCAATCGGCTATGCCCGCCTCACGGCGAAGCGCAGGCCCCACGCATCCTGAGCCGACGGCGTCCGAGAGGCCGGTGCGTGGACGCACCGGTCTTCCGAGTACAGTGGCGCTGAGATGTCGTTCAGCCGCCGCACTTTCCTCCTCGGGGCAGGGTCAGGTCTTTCCCTGCTCGTGCTGACAGCGTGCACCGACGATTCCCCGGCCCCCACGAAGTCGCCGAAACCCTCGCCGACGACGTCGACCGGCGTGCCCCGGCCGGCGGGAATCGAGCGCAGCGCCTGGTCGACGGATCCGTTCGCCCGCGGCTCCCAGAGCTATCTCGCCCCCGGGGCGACGCCCCAGCATCGGGAGGATCTGTCCCAGCCGGTCGGTGGGCGGGTCTTCTTCGCGGGGGAAGCCACCTCTCCCGATCTCGCCGGGACGGTTCTCGGCGCCCAACAGACCGGAGCGCGAGTCGCCTCCGAGGTGTTGGGTGTCGTCGAGACCGGCGAGAAGATCGCCGTGATCGGGGCCGGGGCCGCCGGTGCCGAGGCCGCGCGAGCACTCGTGAAGCGTGGATTCGATGTGATCGTGCTCGAAGCCCGGGATCGCGTCGGCGGACGCATCGACACGCGGACCCCCAAGTCGTGGCCACTCGGCGTCGAATTGGGCGCCTGGCGCCTGGGCTCCGTGGCCGACCAGTCGTTGATCTCCAGGCTCGCCTCCCTCGGAATCGAGTCGAATCCGCTCACAGGCCTGCTCGCGGCAGGCGACGAGGGCCACACGACGGACAATACGGTCGGCTCCCCGGCGCTCGGCACGGCAGCGGCCTGGGCAGAGTCGCAGCTGGTGGATCCCAGCCTCACCGCGGCGATCGACGGGTCGGGCGCCGCGACCACAGCCGCGGGGGTCTCGATCGACGGCCTCGCCGGCTCAGACCTCCTCGACGCCTCACTCGCAACTCTCGCCGGCATCACCGGTGCGGGTGCCGCGGAACTCTCCAGCTGGTACGGGATCGAGGGTCTGCCGACACGCGACCGGGTGGTGACGGGTGGATTCTCCGGAGTGGTCACGGATGCGCTCGACGGCGTGCGGGTGTCGCTCTCGACGGCGGTGCTCGGGGTGTCTTACAGCGATTCCTCGGTGAGTCTCAAGCTCGGCACCGGCGAATCATTGACGGTCGACCGGGTCGTCGTGACTGTGCCGCTCGGCGTGCTCAAGAAGAACGCCGTTGCATTCGAACCACTGTTGCCCTTCTCCCACCGCACCGCGATCACCGCGCTCGGCATGGGATCGGTCGAGACGGTCTGGCTGAGGTTCGACAAGCCGTTCTGGACGACGGATGCGGCCCTCTGGAGCATCGTCGGCGGTGACACCGACATCACCGACTGGGTGAACCTCCAGGCAGTGACGGGAGAACCCGTGCTGGTCGGCATCGTGGGCGGCCCGGCGGCCCGGCGGATGGCGAAGCTCAGCGACGACGACCTCGTCGACTCCGTGCTGACGGCGCTCGGTCCGTTCGCGGAGGCCTGAGAGCGGTCCGGGCGGCCCACCGGGCGCCCCAGCGCTCCGCGAGCGGCATGGTTCGGCTCACGCCCACCAGCCCGGTCGAGATGCCTCCGAACAGCAGTACCGCGATCGAGGCGAAGAAGAAGAACTGCCCCGCGTTCGCGAGCTGGGCGGGATCGAGGAAGAAGTAGGGGTACCAGCCCACGATCGGCCCGCGGGCGAGCGTGACCAGGCCCCACCCGATCATGAAGACGAGCACGATCACGATGCTGCGCCACGGTGCCCGCCCCCGCCCCGGCCCGATGATCCAGTCGACTACGGCGACGGCCGGAAGCACGAAGTGCAGCACTACATCCGACCAGGGCACGTCGATCCGGAAGCCGCGCTCCCCCGACTGCTCGATGATCAATGCGAAGATGATGCCGCAAGAGACCGTGCAGCTGAGCACGCAGGCCCGCGCCAGGTCGAGCCACGGCGCGTCATCCTGTCCTCGCAGTGCGACGATTGCCGCCACTATTGTCACGACCAGGAACAGGATGCTGCTCTGGATCGTGAGATAGGCGAAGAAGTTGCCCGGGGTGAATGTCGCCGATCCGAGCCCCCACAGGAAGCGTGAGACGAGAGCCACGAGGCAGGCGGCTGCCATGAGCAGCCGCAGGGCGCCGAACGTCGCCCGTACCTTCACCGTGCCGTCTCACCCCCGCCGCGCCGCCCGGTCGTCGGGTCCTGGCCGCACCCAGCAGTCTACGAAGTCTCCGCGGGACGGATGCTGACCGCGCCAGGTTCGCGCCGCTACCGGCATGGGTCGTATCGAGAGGTCCCTCGATTCGGGGTCGTGGATCCTTCGGCCGGGCCGACCCGCTCATCCCTCCGATCGAGTTGGTAGTCGTTGCGCTTTTCGCCCGCCGAATGTCGCAACGACTACCAAGTCGATTACGAATCGGGGCGGGGGAATGCCCGTTGGGCGAACGGAACAGCCGCGCGCATTCAGGCAGCGAGGGCCGCGCGCTCGCGCCGTGCGCGCAGGCTGGCGGCAACCGTGGTCGCCGTGATGGTGAGCAGGGCGCCGAGCAGGAGGGCGGCATCCTCTCCGGGGCGGAGGAGGTGCAGCTGGCTGCCGAGGGCTGCGGCGGCGATCGGAACCCCGAGTTGCCCGGCTGCCATGACACCGAGCAGCAGCGGCTGCGAGACGATTCGTGCGACAAGGTGGCTGAGGATCGCGGCCGCTCCGAGGCACACGCCGAGCAGGATCATCGCCGGGTGCGCACCCAGTTCGGAGAGGCTGATCGACGCTCCGAGCCAGACGAAGAACAGCGGCCCGAAGAACCCCTCGGTGATCCCGAAGAGCTGGCGAGCAAGGCGCCGCGGCTCCCCGATCGCCGCGACGACGAGCCCGAGCGTGAACCCGGCGAGCAGCACCGACACGTGCGTGAACCCGGCGAGCGCGGCAAGGCCGAACAGTATGAGGAGGTTGATTCGTAGTTCGAGCGCGAACTTGCGCCGCTCCGACAGGTGACGGAGTCGCTTGCGCAGGCCGTTCCGATCGAGGCTCCGCAACACGACGAACACGAGAGCGGCACAGACGATCACCGCGACGGCGCCGAGTGCCGCGGTCGCCGCGCGCGCCGGATCGATCGCGAGAGGCAGCGCGATGATGCAGACCGCGTCGGCTATCGCCACCTGCGCCGTGAGCTGCGCGACGCCGTGCAGCTTCAGGCCGGCGACGATCGGCAGTATGAGCGCCGCCGACGATGAGGCGATCACCACCGCGTAGAGTGCCGCATGCCCGGTGCCGAAGAGCGCGGCGAGGCCTATTCCCGCGAGGGCGGCGAGCACACCGACGAGCACCGCACCGACGAGCCCGCCACGGAGCGCGCGTCGCACCGTGGCATCCCGAACCGGCACGTGCGACCCGACGACGAACATCACCAGCGCGAAACCCACCTGCGCGAGCACGGTGAAGGTCGGTTCGCTCGAGTCGAGCAGTCGAAAGCCGGATGCCCCGACGAGCAGCCCGCCGAGCAGCTCGCCGACCACCGCCGGAAGCTGCCATGACGCGCGCCCGGCCAGCAGGGGACCCAGCAGGCCGACGAGCACCACGATCGCGAGCAGCGAGAAGCTCATGGCGTCAGGCTAGCGCCGTCCGGACCGGGTGGGCGTCGCGCCGCGGGTCAGGTGCCGGAGTGGGCCTGTCGCAGCCACTCGAGAAGTTCCCCGTCGGGTGCGGTGTCATCGGTGATTCGCACGCGGTGGGTGACCATGGAGTTCCAAGAGCCGGCGGCCGCGAAACGGTCCGTCGGAGCAACGCCCGTGCGCTTGATCCCCACGTCCAGCCGATCGCCGGTCGGTTGCAGGATGGCGAACTTCCGCCCCTCCGCGACCAGGCTCAGGTAGGTGTTGGTCGGGGCGAGGGTGAGTTCGCGGCCCGAGGATCCAAGGGCTTCGATGAGGGTGTCGGCGAAGCCACGCCAGTGTGCCTTCGGCCCGGCGAAGATCGCTGCGATCTTGTCCTCGAGACTCCCCGCTGCCCGTCCGCTCGGCGTGAGGATCGAGATCAATGCCATCGCGTGGCCCGGACCGAGATCGAAGTCGGACTTCAACCACTCCTTGAGCTGACCCGCCTTCACCCCCGGCTCGAGCAGTCCCCGCTCTCGCGCGAGCGGTCGGAAGTCCTCGGGATCGAGTCCCGTCTTCGCCTTGATGGTGTCCAAATACGCCTGGAATGACATCCCATCATTCTCTGGGGTCGGCGGCCGCCGCACCACCCTCGGTCCGTCGCCGGGTGAGCGCTCGTTCGCGCATGGCGAGGAACAGCGGGAAGACGAAGGCGAACGCGGTGATCCCGGCGAGCACGACGTAGATCCAGCCGCCGCGCAGGCCGAGCCGGCGTGACTCGACGATGATCAGGATGCTGCCGGCCACGGCCGCGACCAACAGGTCGACGGTGAGTGACGAGACGGCGGGACCGCTGTTAACCCAATCACCGACGAAGTCGCGCATTTGCACGATGGCGGCGACATTGAAGGTCCAGGTGCCGACGAGTCCGATCACCGCGAGCACGAGGTAGGTCACGGCGAGAGGCGTCCAGTGGCGCGTGATCGCCGACCGAGGGGACGAAGCGCTGTCCCGCGTGCGCGGCGTGTTCTGAGGTGTCATGCCCCCATGATGGCGGCTCGCGGTGCCCGCCGCACCCCGGCGGCGCCCAAATCCGGCGCCTAGAATCTGCACACTGTGACTTCATCGAAACTATTCACCCCGCCCGAAAGCGACACCACCCGACCGACCCTTCGCGGCACGTTCGGAATGGTCGCCTCGACCCACTGGATCGCCACCGCGTCCGCGCAGGCCGTGCTCGAGCGCGGAGGCAATGCCTTCGATGCCGCGGCGGCCGGCGCATTCGTCCTTCACGTGGTCGAGCCGCACCTCAACGGGCCGGGAGGCGACCTCGTGGGTATCTTCGCCACAGCGGAGAGTCCGTCGGAGCCCGTCGTGCTGATGGGCCAGGGGCCTGCACCGCGCCGCGCCACGATCGCGCACTACCGGGCGGAGGGGCTGGATCTCGTGCCCGGGGCCGGCGCCCTCGCCGCCGCGATCCCCGGTGCTGTCGACGCCTGGTTTCTTCTGCTGAGGGATCACGGGAGCTGGGAACTCGCGGAGGTGCTGGCCTTCGCCCGCGACTACGCCCGGAACGGGCATCCGCTGCTCGCCCGGGTGGGAGCGACGATCGCGGCGGTGTCCGAGCTCTTCGAGGCCCACTGGCCGACCTCGGCAGCCCTCTGGATGCCCGGGGGACGCGTTCCCCTCGCCGGCGAGCGTGTCACCAATCCCGTCTACGCTGACACCCTCGACCGCCTGGTCGAGGCCGGAAGGGACGCCGAGTCGCGGGAGGGACGCATCGACGCGGCACGGTCGGAATGGAGCACAGGCTTCGTCGCGAAGGCGGCGAGCCGGTTCGTGCGCGGCAAGCACCGGCACTCCTCGGGCACGGACCACGCAGGAGTGATCGACGAAGAGGACTTCGCGGGCTTCCGAGCGAGTTACGAGCCTGCGGTCACCCTCGAATTCCGGGGCACAACCGTCGCGAAATCCGGGGCCTGGGGACAGGGTCCCGCGCTGCTGCAGTCCCTCGCGGTGCTCGACGGCTTCGATGACGAGCGTCTCGACCCCTCGACCGCGCTCGGCGCCCACACCATCATCGAGGTGCAGAAGCTCAGCCTCGCCGACCGGGAGGCCTACTACGGCGACGGACCGGTGCCACTCGACGAGTTGCTCGCCGCTGACTACATCGCCGGGCGTCGGGCTCTTGTAACTGGTCGGGCCTCGGTCGAGTTCCGACCCGGAGCCCTCGACGGGTGGGAGCCATACCTCCCCGCGCTGCGGGCCACCGAGCGGTCCGGGGCGAACGGCGCGGCCGACACATTCGTCGGAACAGGCGAGCCGACGGTCTCCTCCTCCGGCGTCACGGCCGGGGACACCTGCCACATCGACGTCGTCGACCGTTGGGGCAACATGATCTCGGTCACGCCGTCGGGAGGATGGCTGCAGTCCTCCCCCACGATCCCCGAGCTCGGGTTCTGCCTGGGCAGCAGGCTCCAGATGACCTGGCTCGATCCGGCCTCGCCGTCGGCCCTGGTGCCGGGACGCCGGCCCCGAACCACCCTCACCCCCACGATGCTCTTCCGTGACGGGCATCCGATCGCCGCCCTCGGCACGCCCGGTGGAGACCAGCAGGACCAGTGGCAGCTCCTCTACTTGCTGCGCACCCTGGTGGGCGGATACTCGCCCCAGGAGGCGATCGACGCGCCCGCTTTCCACACCACCGCGTTTCCCGAGTCATTCTGGCCGCGCACCTGGGAGCCCGGCGGGGCGGTGGTCGAGGCGCGCCTCGGCGCAGAGGTCATCGCCGAACTTCGACGCCGGGGGCACCGGCTCACCGTCGCCGGGGACTGGAGTCTCGGGCGACTCTCGTCCGTCGGCCGGGACGCAGCGACCGGGCTGCTCTCCGCGGCGGCCAACCCACGGGGGGCCCAGGGGTACGCAGCCGGGCGCTGATCGCCGGTTGTCAGTCGAAGCGCTCGCTCCGCTCGACCGTGCGACCACGGTGCGCGCTCTCGTCCCATTCGTAGACCGTCGCGCCCTCGATCAACACGCGCTCCGCCCGAGAGTTGACGTCGAGGGGATCCCCCGACCACAGCACGACGTCGCCGTCCAGCCCCGGGGTGAGAGCTCCCACTCGCGTGTCGAGCCCGAGGATCGCGGCGGGGTTCACCGTGAGAGCCTGCAGCGCGACATCCCGCGGCAACCCCTCCTTAACCGCAAGCGATGCCTGGTGCACGAGGAAGTTGATGGGTACAACCGGGTGATCCGTGGTGATCGCCACCGTCACCCCGGCCGCGGCGATCGTGGCGAGATTGGCGATCGCCCGATCCTTGAGTTCCACCTTCGACCGGGAGGTGAACATCGGGCCGAAGATCACCGGGATCCCGCGGTCGGCGAGGATGTCCGCGATCTTGTGCGCCTCGGTTCCGTGATTCACGACGAGCCGATAGCCGAATTCATCGGCGAGGCGGATGGCCGTGGCGATGTCGTCGTGACGGTGCGTGTGCTGGTCCCACGCCAGTTCCCCGTCGAGCACCCTGGCGAGAGTATCCAGCCAGAGGTCTTTCTTGAAGGGCTCGCCCTTCTCCTCGGCCTGGGCGCGCTGGGCGGCATAGAACCGAGCATCTTCAAAGGCCTGGCGGATGATAAGCGCCACGCCCATGCGGGTGGCGGGGGTCTTGTCCTTGTGCCCGTAGACCCGCTTGGGGTTCTCGCCGAGCGCTGATTTCACGCTGACGGAGTCGCTGATCAGCTGCTCGTCGATGGTGCGGCCACCCCAGGTCTTGATCGCGACGGTCTGGCCGCCGATCGGGTTGCCACTCCCGGGCTTGACCACCACGCTGGTGATGCCGCCAGAAAGGGCATCCCGGAACCCCTCGTCCTCGATGTCGATGGCGTCGATCGCGCGTGCGGCAGCCATGTTGGGGTTTGTCATCTCGTTGGTGTCGTTGCCGGCCGGGCCGTTCGCTTCTTCGTGGATGCCGACGTGACCGTGCGCCTCGATGAAGCCGGGCAGCACCCACTTGCCGACGGCGCGCACGATGACGGCGTCCTTCGGGATGCGCACACGCGCACCGACGGCGGTGATCACACCGTCCTCGATGAGGACGGTGCCGTTCTCGATCGGGGCGGATGCGACGGGCACGACATAGCCCCCGGTGACGGCGACGATGGTGGGGACGGCAGTAGGGGTCATCCCTCCACGCTAAACCCGCTCGCCGGTCGCCCGGACCAGTCGCCGCACGACCGGCCGGGTCACCGGCTGGTCGAGAGGGCTTCCTCGATGGTGCGCGCGGGGTGGCCGGATACCCGCTCGACGTGGTCGGTCACGCGCTCGGTCTCGCCGTCGGCGATGGCGGTGTAGGTGCTCACCCAGGCGTCGAGTTGCCACTGCTCCGCCCCGTAGTGGGCGCGCGAGAGGTAGGCCTCTTCCACGGTCTCCGGCTCGTAGCGGAGCTCTCGCCCGATGGCGGAGCCCGCCCGTCCGGCGATTTCGTACAGCGACAGGGCCTCCGGCCCGGTGAGCTCGTAGGTGACTCCGGCGTGCGGCGCAGGGTCGCGCAGGATGGCGGCCGCGACGTCGGCGACATCCGCCCGGGCGACGGCGGCGACGCGACCGTCGCCGGCGGGGCCGCGGATCACCCCGGAATCGTCGGCGAAGTAGGGAAGCAGGTCGGAGTAGAAGTTGTCCCGGAGCAGCGTGAAACCCATTCCGCTCGCGCGGATGGCGGCTTCGGCGTCGGCGTGGTCGCGCCCCAGGGTGAAGACGGCGTCGGCATCGGCCCCGAAGAACGAGGTGTAGACGATGTGGCTGACACCGGCGGCCGCGGCGGCCTCGATGAAGGTGCGGTGCTGCACCCGGCGGAACTTCGACTCGGAGGCGGAGACCATGAAGAGCACATCGACACCCGCGAGGGCACGCACCGAGTTCGAGGCATCCGCATAGTCGGTCACCACTACCCGTGAACCGGGGATCGTGGGTGCCTTCGCGGCGTCCCGGACCACGAGGGTCGGGCCAAGGTCTGCGAGTTGGCCGGCAACCCGGCGCCCGACATGGCCAGTGGATCCGGTGATCGCGATGACTGTCATCCCCTCACGTTAGCCAGCGAATGTGGGAGTAACCTCCCCGTTCCACTGGACTCTGCAGAGGGTTCCGACTCAGCGGGTGCTGACGCTCGCGAACTTGCGGATCGCGAGGGGCACGAACACCACCAGCAGCACAACGATGCCGATCAGCACGGTGATCTCGGGGTTCTGTTGCGCCCAGTTGTCGGGCACCGGAGAGTTCGGCGGCGTGTTGCCGAAGAGGTTGCGAACCGCCGAGACGAGCGCGGAGACGGGGTTGAACTCGGCGAAGACCCTCAGCGGCGTCGGCAGCGTCTCGCTGGGCACGAAGGCGTTGGAGATGAAGGTGAGGGGGAACAGGATGAGGAACGACACGTTGTTGATCACCTCGGGACTGCGCACGCTCATTCCGATGAAGGCCATCACCCAGGAGAACGCGTAGGCGAAGAGCAGGAGCAGGGCGATGGCTCCGAGGGCCTCGAGGAAGCTCGAACGGATGCGCCAGCCCACGATGAAGCCGGTCACCATCATCACGACGAGGGAGACGGCATTGATGAACAGGTCGCCGTTGGTGCGACCGATGAGCACCGCCGATGGGCTCATCGGCAGGGTCCGGAACCGATCGATGATGCCGTCCTTCAGGTCCTGCGCCATAGCCGAGCCCGAATACGTCGACCCGAATACGATCGTCTGGGCGAAGATGCCCGCCATGATGAATTCCTTGTAGCTGCTGCCCGGTATGTCGATCACTCCCGCGTACACGTAGGTGAACAGCAGCACGAACATGATCGGCTGCAGCGTGGTGAACACGAGGATGTCCGGCACGCGCTTGATCTTGATCAGGTTGCGCCGGGTGGTGATCCAGCCGTCGGAGAACCAGTGGGAGAGCGCCGAACCGGATTCGGGAATGCGTGTGGTCGTCGTCATGCGCTGGCCTTCTCCTTCTTCGCCTGGCGTTTCGTCTTCTTCGGTGCCCCTGTATCCGCCGTCTCTTCGGTAGCGGAATGCCCGGTCAGTCGCAGGAAGACGTCGTCGAGGGTCGGGCGGCGCATCCCCGCGTCGAACAGTCGGATGCCCCGGCCGCCCAGCTCGGCGAGGATGCCCTGCAGCGCGACCGGAGCATCGGAGGCGTTCACGGTGAGCTCGCGGCCCTCCGCAGCGGTCGTCGGCTCCGAGTCGCCGAACTGCCGGAGTACCTCGACCGTCGCCGCAGTGTCGGCGGTGTCGACGAGGGTGATCTCCACACGCTGGCCGCCGATGGAGGCCTTCAGCTGGTCTGAGGTGCCTTCTGCGATGACCTTTCCGTCGTCGATCACCGAGATGCTGTCGGCGAGCTGGTCGGCCTCCTCGAGGTACTGGGTGGTCAGCAGTACCGTCGTCCCCTGCCCGACCAGGCTCGTGATGATGTCCCACATGCCGAGCCGACTGCGGGGATCCAGTCCCGTCGTGGGTTCGTCGAGGAACAACACCTTCGGTCGGGTCACTAACGCGCCCGCCAGGTCGATGCGTCGCCGCATGCCGCCGGAAAAACCCTTGACCGGTCGATTCTTCGCCTCTTCGAGATCGAAGAGCGTGATGAGTTCCTGCGCCCTCACCCTCGACTGCGCCGCCCCGAGGTGATAGAGCCGACCCACCATGTCGAGGTTCTCGAAACCGGTGAGATTCTCGTCGACAGCGGCGTACTGGCCGGACACCCCGATGATCGGTCGGATGCGTTCGGGGTGGGCGAGCACGTCGATTCCGTCGATGCGCGCGCTGCCTGCCGTTGGTCTCGTGAGGGTCGTGAGCACCTTCACCGTCGTGGTCTTCCCCGCGCCGTTAGGCCCGAGGAGAGCCGTCACGGTGCCCTGAGGCACGGAGAGGTCTAGCCCGTCGAGCGCGTGCACGGGGCTCGCTCCCTTGGGGGTGTAGGTCTTGGTGAGCCCTGCCGCTTCGATGAAAGCCATGCCGCGACCGTAGCGAAGGCTGCCGACATCCGACAACAACCCATGCGGTTGAATGGGCCGGTCAGTGGTGCGGGTGCTTCTTCTTCGGTGCCTTGGCCTGCAACTCGACCTGCACCTGCATCGCCAGGTCACGAAGGAGGGCGGCATCCGCCCGGGAGAATTTGCGCGGCTTCGAATCGATGAGGCAGAGTGCCCCGACTCGCTGGCCATTCTTGGCCTCCAGCGCAACGCCGGCATAGAACCGCACCGGCCCCTCGGTGACGAACGGATGCTTCTTGAACAGAGGGTCGACCGCCGCATCCTCGATCGTGAACTGGTCGGTGCGGGTGATTGTGGTGTTGCAGAACGCGAGTTGCCGCGGGACCTCCACGCGATCCATCCCCGCGACGGACTTCATCCACTGCCGATCATGGTCGATGAGTGTGATCGCCACGACGTCGGTTCCGAACGCCTCCTTCGCACGCGCGACTATCGAGTCGAATCGCTCTTCGACCTCGGTGTCGAGGATTCCGAGGGCGTCAAGTGCACTCTGCCGTGCCACCTCGTCTCGCTGGATGAACCTCGTAACGCTCACCGTCGGCACGAAGCTGCTGATGATCAGTGGCGAAATCAGGGCGGCCCATTCCTCGTAGGTCTCGCTGGTCGTGTAGACCTCCGACTTGGCAATCGTGGCCATGTCCTCGCCGCTGGGCAGCTCGGGGGCGAACGGGATGTAGGTGGCCCTCGGATGGCGCGAAACGACCTGCTGGGTCGCCGCATTGAGCATGGCGGCCCTGCGCAGTGTCGGTCGAAGGACGAATTCCGGCAGCCGAGCGATCAGGCCGGTGTGGGGAACCTGCACGATGAAGACCAGCAGGCTCGCCGGGGTCGTGCGGTCGAGGGTGCGGAACATCTTCTCGAGCCGCCGACGCCAGACGGCGATCGAGGACAGCCGAAGTGCCTCGTTCACCCCGATCGTCATGATGATCGCATCGAGGTTGCCGAGGTCGCGACTCCTGAGCTCACGCAGGCAGCTCGCGGCGGTGAGGGCGGCGTCGGCGACGATCTCGATGTGCGTGCCGTGGTCCGTGCTGTCAGAGATCGCGCGCGCGAGATGCCCGGCGATCGAACGGTCGTACGACGAGACGCCGTAGCCCACCGAGAGGGCGTTTCCGATCAGGATCACCCGGTCGGGATCGACCCCGAGAGTCTGCACGTGCGGGGCATCCAGGGGTTTCACGAGGTTGTTCCAGCTCTCCCGCACCGAAAGCAGCCATCCCCACACGAAGGGACGAACGAAGAAATCCGATATCTTCCACAACACGGTGGCCCCCAGAACAGCCTGAAGCTTCCGGACGAGCGGGTTCCCGCTCGTGAGTGCTTCGAGGCCAGCCTACGCCGGGACCATTCAACCGGGGGACACTGTGGGCGCGTCGGGGTACAAATTCAGAGCGGCAAGCAGGGCGTCTCCGTCGGGCACTCCGAGGCCGGTGCAGGCGTCCCAGCCTGCGCGTGCCGCGAAACTTCCGTTGTTGCCAGCCGTGATGTCTCGGAATCCCGCCTGTCTCGGTGCCGTGACCACGGACCCATAGAGGCGGGGATGCACCAACCCGAAAGGATGACCGGCCGCCTGTGCGAGGCGCGCGATGAGCGCCGCCCAGAGCGGAGCCACCGCGCTTGTGCCGCCGTAGACCTTCTTCTCCCCGTCCACGAGCACCTCGTAGCCGGTCGTGGGATCGGCGACCGCGGCGACGTCCGGCACGCCCCGGCCGGCCGTCCCACGCGAGGATATCGGTACCCCTGCCGATTTCTGCCAGCTCGGCAGGGGGAACACGTCGCTCACCCCACCGCCCGTGGCCCCGGCGCCGATTCCGTTGTTCCAGACGGTCTCGGACGTCACCCGGCCTGCCGCGGAGCGCAGTGTCGTGCCCCCGCAGGCAAGGACGTGGGGACTGGAGGCGGGGAAGTCGGCGTGGTCGCGACCGTCGGCAGCGCCGTCGGAGCTGCCGTTGTCGCCTGCCGCCGCCGTCACCGTGATGCCGAGGCTCGCCGCGTCCACGAACGCCTGGTCGAGCGCGTGCCGGGCCTGCGCTGTCCAGGCATCCTCGTTCTGGCCCCAGCTGATGCTGATCGCGGTGGGTGTCACGGCGGCGTGAGTCGCCTCGCTCACCGCGTCGACGAATCCGGCGTCGGTGTTGGGGGCGAAGTAGACCACGAGGTCGGCGCCCGGGCTCAGTGCGCCCGCCACCTCGATGTCGAGAAGGACCTCACCATCCGCTCCGGCGGCATCACCGCCCGGCACGTTCGTCGCGCCGTCGACGCCGACGGCGGTCACCGTCGGTCCGGTGATTCCGAGGCCGGCGAAATAGGTGTTGAGTTCGGCCTGGTCGAATCCGCCGCCCAACTCGATGATGGCGATCGTCTCGCCAGTACCGTCGAACTTCGCAGGGAAGCGGTACAGCGCGGCGAGATCGAGCGGTGAGTAGCTGACCGCCACCGCCTTGGCTTCCGCGATGCGGAACTCGGCGCGTGCCTGCGGACGGTCGTCGAGGCCGAGCACGGCGGTGATGATGCCGTCGAGGGAGGCCGGGATCATCAGCATTCCCGCGCGGTTCCGGTGTTGCACCTCTGTGCCGTCCAGCGCCCGGCTGGTCACCGCTTCGAGGCGGGTGCCGAACACTCGCCCGAGCACGGCGGCCGTGCCGGCGATCCGCACCCGCCGAGAGGGCAGGTCGGTCGACAGCACGCGCACACCGAGCCCGGCGAGAGTGTCCACGACCGTAGCGGCGTCAGCGGTATCCGCTCCCATCCGGGCCGCGAACTCCTCCCGGCTCAAGCGCACGGAAGGATCGAAGGCCTCCGCCCCCGACCGCCGACGCAAGACGACAGTTGCCTCGATGTCACGGCCGGCCTCCGTCGGCAGTGCTGCCGGTGCGATCACCTCGGCCGAGTGCCGGTTGCTTCCCGGCAGGGGCACGAGTGGGAGGTCGGTGGTGGTCTCATCGTGTTCGGACATGATTACGGTCTACCGGTCCGTCTACCGAGAATCAAGCACTCGCGATCCAACAGGCCGCCATTGACAGCAGCGCGGCATCCGACGGGTGTATCCGGACAGTCCGGGCCGGCACGCCGGCCCGGGACGTCCGCGAACGCCCGGTTTCGGCGCACAGGTCAGGCTCAGTTGCTCACGTCTCCACGCCACGCACCCTGCTCGGTGCCCTGCTCCTCGATGAACTTCTTGAAGTTCTTGAGGTCGCCTTTGACGCTTGCGCTGTCGATTCCGAGCGCCGCTCCGGCCTTCTCGACCAGGCCCTCCGGCTCCCAGTCGAGCTGCACGCTGACGCGACTCGTGCTGTCGCTGAGCTTGTGGAATGTGACGACGCCGGCCTGGTTGACGTCTCCCCCGGTGCTCTTCCAGGCGACACGCTCGTCGGGGTGCTGCTCGGTGATCTCGGCATCGAACTCGCGCTCGGCCCCTCCGACTCTGACCACCCAGTGGTTGTGGGTGTCGTCGATCTGCGTGATCGACTCGACGAAGCTGAGGAATTGCGGGAACGACTCGAACTGGGTCCACTGGTTGTAGGCGGTGGTGACGGGGACATCCACGTCGACTGTTTCGATGACCTGGGACATGCGTTCTCCTTGCGGTTGAGTGGAAGTCCGACGGTACGGATGCCCCTGGCTTCCGGTCCTCGCGCCCAGCAGAATTCCAGCCTTGGTCCCCGAGGGTTGACGGTGCCGGCACGGGCGGGTAGCTCCCCGCAAAAAGTGCGAGCATTGCACCATTCGACCGTTGGGCGAATCGAGGGAGTGGCCGGTGAAAATCCTGATCGTGGAGGACGACCCGCAGATGGGCGAGCTCATCGAGCGCGGCCTGACTGCGGAAGGCTACGAGACCCGGGTCGTCGACAACGGCGTCGATGCCCTCATCGCTGTCTCGACCGAGGAATTCTCCCTCGCCGCAATCGACGTGATGCTGCCGCAGATGTCGGGATTCGAGATCTGCCGTCGGATCCGACAGGCCGGCAACTCGATGCCCCTGCTGCTGCTCACCGCACGCAATGCCGTTGAGGACCGCGTGTTCGGCCTCGATGCCGGGGCCGACGACTATCTCACGAAGCCGTTCGCGTTTGTCGAGCTGAGCGCGCGGGTGCGCGCACTGCTGCGCCGTGACGCGAGCACCGACAAGCTCGTCGTCACCGTCGGAGGGCTGCGGATCGACTCGCTCGCCGTCTCCGTGACGGTCGGCGGGCATCCGCTGTCGATGAGCCCGAAGGAGTTCGCGCTGCTGCGGCTGCTTGCTGGGACCGCGGGAGGGGTGGTGAGCCGCACTCGCATCCTCGAGGAGGTCTGGGGGTCGACCAAGAACATCGATCCGAACATCGTCGACCAGTATGTCAGCTACCTGCGACGCAAGCTCGAGACCGTGGACTCCGGGGTGCGGATCGTGACCCGGCGCGGCTCCGGCTACCTGTTGGAGCCTCTCCCGTGAGCCGACCGTGATGAGGCTGCTTCGTCGCGTCACCATCACGTGGCGCATCACCATCGGCACCCTGTTGGTGGCGATCGTGCTCTCGGCAGCGGCGGTCATCGTGTTCCGTGCCCAGGTGGAGCACATCCTCAGCACCACAACGACGACACTGCTGCACCACGATGCCGCGCCCTACGTCACCGACCTCACCGCGACCGGAAGCCCGAGCATCGACCGACCGGGCCAGGGCCAGCTGGTTGCGGTGATCGACCCGGCTGGGACCGTCGTGGTCTCGAGCCTTCCGCGCAGCCTCGAGAGCGATCTCTCGGCGATCGCGAAGCTCCCCGGGGACGCGAACACCGTCATCGCCGCGGACGACACCTATCGGGTCTACCACGCGACGGTGATCACCGATTCGGGGGCCTGGAAGGTCGTGACCGCCCGCAACCAGGACTCGTCGATCCTCTCGCTCGATCGGATCACCCAGGCACTGATTGTGAGCGCACTCGTGATCGTGCTCGGATTCGGTGTCGCCTCGTGGCTGCTCACCGGCGCCGCGCTTCGCCCGGTGACCCGTATGCGTAAGCAGGCCGAGGCGATCGTCGCCGAGGGCTCGACGGAACCACTGCCCATCGGTTCCGCGACCGACGAGCTGTCCGCGCTCGCGACGACGCTCAATGTTTTCATCGGGGATGTGCGGCAGTCGGTCGACCGCGAACGCCAATTGGTCTCGGATGCGAGCCACGAGCTGAGAACGCCGCTGGCCATCCTGATGGCACAGCTCGAGCTCGCACACCTCTCGCGCGGTGATGCCACCGCTCTCGAAGCGCAGATCGTGACGGCTCAGCAGTCCGTCGCGCGCCTGTCCGGGCTGGCCACGGGGCTTCTTGAGCTCTCCCAGCTCGACTCGCGCTCACCCGACATCGAGAGCAGTTGGGAGCTGCTCGCGGCCGAGCTCGCGGCATCCGTCGACCGGGCGCGGATGCTCGCTGTCGCCACCGGCGTGACTATCGACTTCGACGTCGCCGGTGATCCGACAGACGCGACCTATCTCATCGCGGTCGAGAATTTCGGCCGGGTCGTGAACAACCTCACGAGCAACGCGATCGCCGCGGTGCCCGAAGCAGGTTCGGTGCGGATCGCCCTCCGCCATTCGGATACCGAACTGCTCCTCACTGTCGTGGACTCCGGACCGGGGATGCCGGAGAGCTTCCTTCCGGTGGCCTTCGACCGATTCAGTCGACCGGATGCCGCGCGCGCGGCCCACAACGGCGGAAGCGGTCTCGGCCTCGCGATCGTGCAGGCGATAGTGCAGGCGGCGAAGGGCAGCGTCACCCTCTCGAACGCGGATGGATTCACCGTCACAGTCTCGCTCCCCGCCCGGCATCCGGGAACTGCGGGCCAGGCGCGCTGAGCCCGCGTCCCGCTGCCGCCGTTCGCGTATCGGCTCGTGGCGGGGGTCGTGCCGGCTTGCGGAGGCGGGATGTCCTCGCGGAGGGACTCACGTCTCCCGCCGCGGCGTCGTTTCCCCTCCGCGACGACCCCGCCGGGGTGAGACGGTCCGGGATGAGCCAACGCCCACGTCTAACCTGTATGAACTCTCACGCCGACGGGCCTGGATCCGCACAGAACGCCAAGTCACGCTGCCGAGGATGAAGTCACATCGGCAGACGCCGATGCACATCATCCTGAGGGGGAAGCCGCGTGAGCACCACCGAAGTCGGCACGAGTGCAGCTCCTCGCGGCACCGACCCATCACGACCGGCCGCGCCGGCCCGCTGGTTCCGGGCGGATGCCGGAATCGGGCCCGTCGCCGTGCTGCTCGGCGCGGTCGGCTGGCTCCTCACCTTCATCGGCTCGTGGATCCCCGCCTTCTGGGGTGACGAGGCCGCGAGCATCATGTCGGCCGAACGGCCGCTCTCCACGATCTGGCGCGAGTTGGGGCGAGTCGACGCCGTGCACGGCGCGTATTACGTCTTCCTCCACTTCTGGATCGACGCGTTCGGGGCATCCGAGCTCTCGGTGCGGTTGCCGAGCACGATCGCGGTGGGTGTCGCGGTCGCCGGCACCGTGGTGCTCGCCCACCGGTTGTTCGCGCCATCCGCCTCCGCCCGCCGGATCGCGGTGATGGCCGGGGCAGTGATGATCCTGCTCCCCCGGGTCGACTACATGGCCGCCGAAGGGCGCTCGTACGCGATCGGCACCGCGGTCGCGGTCTGGCTCACGGTCTTCTTCGTGACACTCCTGCAGCGCCGGGTCACGCGCCGGCTCCCGTGGATCGCGTTCGCCGTGCTGTTCGCCGTCTCGATCTACGTGTTCCTCTACCTCGTGCTCCTCGCGGTGGTCTACGGCGTCGCCTTGCTCGCCGCCCGCCCCGGCCGCGAGTTCGTCCGTCGCTGGCTCGCCGCGATCGCCGGCGGTGTGCTGCTCGCCGGCCCGGTGATCGGCTATGCGCTCGGTCAGCACGGCCAGATCTCCTTTCTCGCACACCGCGACTACGTGACCTTCACGCGGATGTTCGTGATCCAGTGGTTCGGCAACCCCTGGCTGGCGCTGGCCTGCTGGGCTCTGATCGTCGTCGCCGTCGCCGCACTTCTCCGCTCGCGCTCGCGCTCTGTCGCCCTCCTGACCGGCTGGCTGGTGCTGCCGATGGGCATCCTCGTCTTCGGCAACACCTTCGTCGCCCCGATGTATTCGATCCGCTACCTCTCGTCGAGCACTCCGGCGGTTGCCATCCTCGTCGCTGTCGGAGTGTCGACGCTGTTCGGCCGAGGTGCCGCCGCAGGCTGGATCAGGGTGGTGGCCATCCTCGCCCTCGTCGGTCTCGCCCTGCCGACCGACGTCTTCCAGCGCAGCGAGTTCGCCAAGGACGGCGGAAGCGACCTCCGCCAGGCCGCCCAGGTGGTCGGATCCAGCGCGACCGCGGGAGACGCAGTGGTCTTCGACGAAACGGCACGGCCCTCCCGCAAACCCCGACTCGCGTTGCGGCTCTACCCGCAATACTTCACCGGACTCGCGGATGTCACGTTGCGCACCCCGTACACGCAGCGCTCGGGCATCTGGGACTCGGTGTGGCCCATCGCCGCCATCGCCCCGTCGCTGCAGTCCATCCACACCGTGTGGGATCTCGAGCTCACGACTCCGGGATCCACCGCCGTCCCCGCGAACATCGTCGCGCTGGAACGACTCGGCTACACGATTTCTCGCCAGATACCCGTCCATCGCACCGTCGTCTACGAACTCACCCGGGAGACACCATGAACCAGACAGACAACCGCACGCTCGTGGTCATCCCGACCTACAACGAGCGAGAGAACATCGCGGAGATCACCTCCCGCGTGCTCCGAAGCGCGCCCGGGGTCGACGTGCTCGTCGTGGACGACAATTCGCCCGACGGCACCGGCGCACTGGCGTCGGCGCTCGCCTCGGGTCACGCCCGCATCAACGTGTTGCACCGGGCAGGCAAGGAAGGGCTGGGTGCGGCCTATCGCGCCGGCTTCGCCTGGGGGCTCGAGCGCGGCTACCAGCGACTCGTGGAGATGGACGCCGACGGATCGCACAAGCCGGAACAACTCGAGCGCCTGCTCGCTGCTCTCGATGACGCGGATGTCGTGCTCGGGTCTCGCTGGGTCCGTGGAGGCTCCGTCGTGAACTGGCCTCTCAAACGCATGATGCTCTCCCAGGCAGGCAGCCTGTATGCCCGGGTCGCCCTCGGCCTCCCCATCCGCGACATCACCGGCGGGTTCCGCGCCTTCACCGCCGACGCGCTCCGGGAGATCGGATACCAGGATGTACTGAGCCAGGGATATTGCTTCCAGATCGACATGCTTTGGAAGGCATACACCTCCGGATTGCGCATCACGGAGGTTCCGATCACCTTCGTCGAGCGGGTTCACGGGGAATCCAAGATGAGTTCCGGCATCGTCAAGGAGGCCATCCTGCGGGTGACCGTGTGGGGGCTGCAGGCGCTGCCGGCCCGAATGCGCGGTGACCACCGGGTCGCAGTGGCCGCGGCATCCGCCGTCCGACTCGCCCGCGAAGAGGCCGACTCCCGGTTCGCCGAGGTTCGCGTACTTCACGACAGCTTCGAGGGGGAGCGAAACCGTGTCGCGTGACTCCCGCATCGCCCTTGTGCGCCAGCTGCTGAGCTTCGGGCTCGTCGGCGGTGTGGGGCTGGTCGTCGATATCGCGGTGTTCAACGCTTTGCGTACGACAGTTTTCGAACCGCACCTCGTACACGGCGGACCCCTCATCGCTAAGGTCATCTCCACCTCGATCGCTATCGTGGTCAACTGGATCGGCAACCGTTACTGGACCTTCCGCACCGAACGCCG
Source organism: Lacisediminihabitans sp. FW035 (assembly GCF_054880895.1). Classification (NCBI taxonomy): domain Bacteria; kingdom Bacillati; phylum Actinomycetota; class Actinomycetes; order Micrococcales; family Microbacteriaceae; genus Lacisediminihabitans; species Lacisediminihabitans sp. FW035. The sequence continues at coordinate 1,922,126 of NZ_CM142187.1, read as the reverse complement.
CACCGGAACCCGCTCAGCCGTGGTTCGTGAGGGCGTCGAGTTCGCCGTCGTGAGCCTGATCGGCGCTGGTATCGCTGTCGGCTGCCTCTGGATCTCGCACTACGGCCTCGGGTTCACTTCCGTGCTGGATGACAACCTGGCGACCAACGTCGTCGGCCTTGCGCTCGGCACGGCCTTCCGGTTCGCCCTCTACCGGTTCTGGGTCTTTTCAGGACGTCGCCGGGGCGCTTCCGGCGTCGCGGCTCCCGCGCTCCGGCGCAGCGAGGTGCTCGCGCCGTAGAAGTTCGCGTTTTCGAGTGTGCCTGCGCGGTGCGTGGTGACCCCGCGTCCGAAGTGGGCCATGCTGTCTAACTTTGGGGCCTGGCCGACTTTCGGGCGCACTGTTGCTCCGCGGTTTGTCCGGGGTGCACCGGGGGTGCACCGGGCTCGTCCCCTTGCGGCAGGATTGCGGCCTCGCGGCGGGAGGCATAACTCCCTCCGGGTCATCCTCTCCCCGCCGCGAATCTGCGCAACCCCCGCCGCCGCACCAGTACCTGCGCAACCCCCGCCGCGGCCCAGCGACCCACCTGCCGACACGCCGTACGGATGTCGGTGGCAATTGACATATTCGAATGTATGTTCGAATATGAGGGAATGGCCTCCGCAGCAGCAGTACTCGACGACTCGCCCACGCGAGCCACCGTCGAGGAGTTGCAGGCGCGCATCCGTTCTATGCAGGCCACTACCCTCGATACTCGCACGATCCCCACCCACCCCGCGATCGCCCGGCTGCTGCCCGGCGGAGGGCTCAAAGAGGGCGCGACCTACTCGGTGGACAATTCGGCGACCCTGCTCATGGCTCTTCTCGCAGGCCCCTCGGCTGCCGGCTCATGGTGCGGTGTCATCGGGGTGCCCGAGTTCGGGGTGGAGGCTGCCGAACACTTCGGTATCGACCTCGAGCGGCTCGTGCTCGTGCCGCACCCCGGGGAGCAGTGGCTCGGCGTCACTGCGGCGATCGCCGATGTGCTCGGCGTCGTCGTCACCCGGCCACCCAAGCGCGCGAGCGATTCGAGCGTCGCGCGCCTGAGTGCCCGCCTGCGTCAGCGCGGGACCACCCTCATCGTGCTGGGACCGTGGCCGCAGAGCGAGGCGATGCTGAGCCTCTCCGACAGCCACTGGACCGGCATCGGCCAGGGCAACGGGCATCTCAGCGCCCGGCAGGCCACTGTCACGGTGTCCAGCCGGGCGGGGAGGCCGCGCAGTGCCCGGCTCTGGCTGCCCGATCCGCACGAGCAGTTCCGCGAGGTGGACAGGTTCGCGCAGCCCGAGGCGGGCCCGCGCGAATCGGTGGTGCAGGGCGAATCGGTGGTGCAGCGCGAATCGGTGGTGCAGCGTGAATCGGGCTACTGGCGCGAGGCGGCGGGATAATGCGCCGCACCACATCGCTCTCTCCCCCCGGTGCTCCGATGCGCACCATCGTGTTGTGGTGCCCCGACTGGCCGATCACGGCCGCCCTGCGCCTCGCGGGGGCCGGCGCAAAAGGTGCCGGCGCAAAGGATGACGGCGCAAAGGGCACCGCAACAAAGGGCACCGCAACAAAGGGCACCGCAACAAAGGGCACGGCCACAGCGGATGCCCCGCTCGCCCTGATCGACGCCGGCCAGGTCTTCGCCTGCTCGGCATCGGCTCGCAGCGAGGGCGTGCGCCGCGGGCTCCGGGTGCGCGAGGCCCAGGCCCGCTGCCCGGAGCTCCGGGTGCTCGACTACGACCCCGCCCTCGACATCCGCGCTTTCGAACCGGTACTCGAGGCCATCGAGGAGACGATGCCCGGTGCCCAGGTGCTGCGCCCGGGCACTTGCGCAGTGAGGGCTCGCGGGCCCGCTCGCTATTACGGCGGCGAGGAAGAGGCCGCCCTCTGGCTGCTCGATGCGCTCGATGCGCTCGGCATCCACGGCTCACGGGTGGGCATCGCCGACGGGCCGTTCACCGCGGAACACGCGGCGCGCAGTCCGCAGCGCCAGCGCATCCGAATCGTGCCGGAGGGGGGATCCGCCGAGTTCCTCGCTGGCATGCCGGTGGGGCTGCTCGGCGAGCACTCCCTTGCGACGCTGTTGCGGCGGCTGGGCATCCGCACCCTCGGTGAGTTCGCCCGGCTGCAACCGCAGGATGTCGAGGCACGATTCGGAGACACCGGCGCGCGGGTGCACGCCCTGGCCCGCGGCCTCGACAGTCGCCCCGTCGTGCCGCGGACCGTTCCGGAGGAGCTCGACAGCGCCGTGGGATTCGAACCGCCGCTCGATCGCATCGACCAGGTGACCTTCGGCTTCCGGGCATCCGCGGACCGTTTCATCGAACAACTGGTGAAGGCGCGGCTCGTCTGCACGTCGATCCGGATCGAGGTGGATTCCGAGTCGGGAGAGCTGTCGGAGCGCACCTGGCTGCATCCGCGTTCCTTCACGGCGGCGGATGTCGTGGACCGGGTGCGCTGGCAACTGCAGGGCAGCGGCACCATCGACCACGGTCTCAGCTCGGGCATCACCCGGGTGCGGGTAGTGCCCGAGAGCGTCGATGCCATCGGCAACCACGAACAGGGGCTCTGGGGCACCGGGCACGACGAACGCATCCACCACGGGCTCTCCCGGGTGCAGAGCATGCTCGGGCACGGTGCCGTCGTCACCGCAGCGATCGGCGGAGGGCGCACCCTGCTCGACCGCCAGAGCCTCGTGGCGTGGGGGGATCGCTCCGAGACCCCCAAGCCCGATGGTCTTCCCTGGCCCGGACAACTGCCCACCCCGACACCCGGCACGGTGTTCGAGGCGCCGAGGCCGGCGATGGTGATCGACTCCGCCGGCGTCGCCGTCGACCTGGACTCGCGAGGGGTGCTCTCAGGCACGCCGGCCCGGTTCTCCACCGACGGGCGCACCCTGAGCACGGTTGCCGCCTGGGCGGGCCCCTGGACCGTCGACGAACGCTGGTGGGATGCCGCCACCTTTCGCCGGGCGAGCCGCTTCCAGGTCGTCGATGACGCCGGGGCGGCCTGGCTGCTGGTACTCGACAGCCATCTGTGGTGGGTCGAAGCGAGGTACGACTGATGGGCTGGAACAACCCCCCGATCCCCTGGTCGGAGTTCGAGAAAGCCCTCTCCGACGCTCGGCGACCCCGAAACGTGCCGGTCGGAGCGGATGGCGGCGACAGCCCCGGCTGGTCGCACAAGCGCGGAGCCTATGAAGCGCCACCTGAGACTGTGCAGGAGGTGCCGGTCGGCGATCGGGTGCCCTACGCCGAGCTGCACGCCCACTCGAGCTTCAGCTTCCTCGACGGGGCATCTTCCCCCGAGCAGCTGCTCGAGGAGTCCTCCCGGCTCGGGTTGCACGCTCTCGCGATGACCGATCACGACGGGTTCTACGGTGTCGTGCGCCTCGCCGAGGCGGCGGAGCAGCATCCGCAGATCGGCACGGTGTTCGGGGCCGAACTCTCGCTCGGGCTCAACCGCCCGCAGAACGGCGCTGCCGACCCGGAGGGCAGCCACCTTCTGGTGCTCGCGCGCCGGGAGGAGGGCTATCACCGGCTGGCCGGGGCCCTCACCGATGCCCAGCTCGCCGGCCTCGAGAAGGGGCGCCCGGTCTACGACCTCGACGAGCTCGCAGCCCGGGCCGAAGGGCACTGGGCGATTCTCAGCGGATGTCGGAAGGGCGCCGTGCGGCAGGCTCTCGAGCAGTCCCCGGCGGCCGCCACCCGGGAGATCGACCGTCTGGTCGACCTGTTCGGCCATGCCAATGTGATCGTCGAGCTCTTCGATCACGGCACGCCCCTCGCGAGCGACCACAACGATGCGCTCTTCGAGATCGCGGATCGGCGGGGACTACCGGTAGTCGCCACCGGCAACGTGCACTACGCCCGGCCGGAGCAGTACCGGCTGGCATCGGCCCTTGCGGCGGTTCGCGCCCGTCGCAGCCTCGACGACATGGACGGCTGGCTGCCGGCATCCGGAGCGGCCCACCTGCGCTCCGGTGCCGAGATGGCGGCGCGGTTCGCCCGCTATCCCGGGGCGGTCGAGTACACCGTCACCCTCGCCGACGAGCTCTCCTTCCAGCTGCGCCGGGCACGGCCGAAGCTGCCGAAGCAGGAGGTGCCCGAAGGCCACACCCCCATGAGCTACCTCCGCACGCTGGTCTGGGATGCCGTGCCGGTGCGCTACCCGCAACTCGCGCAATCCGAGCGCGAGCGCATCGCACACGAGCTCGACGTCATCGAGGCGAAGGACTTCCCCGGCTACTTCCTCATCGTCTGGGACATCGTGAAATTCGCCCGCGATCGCGGCATCCTCTGCCAGGGTCGCGGATCGGCAGCGAACTCCGCTGTCTGCTACCTGCTCAACATCACGGCGGTGGATCCGATCGGCTACAAACTGCCCTTCGAACGCTTTCTCTCGAGCATGCGCGAGGAAGAGCCGGACATCGACGTCGACTTCGACTCCAACCGGCGCGAGGAGGCGATCCAGTACGTCTACGAGAAATATGGGCGGCAGAACGCGGCGCAGGTGGCGAACGTGATCCAGTACCGTCCGAAGTTCGCGGTGCGCGACATGGCGAAGGCCCTCGGAGCGAGCGCCGGGCAGCAGGATGCGTGGTCGAAGCAGGTGGAGCGCCACGGTGCCCTTCTCTCGAGTGTCGACCACGACATCCCGGATGCCGTGACGAGCCTCGCCCTCGAGGCGCTGAAGCTCCCGCGGCATCTCGGAATCCATTCGGGAGGCATGGTGCTCACCGACCGGCCCGTCGGGGAGGTCTGCCCGATCGAGCACGGACGCATGGACGGTCGAACGGTGCTGCAGTGGGACAAGGACGACTGCGCCTGGATGGGACTGGTCAAGTTCGACCTGCTCGGCCTCGGCATGCTGAACGCGATCCAGCACACGTTCGACCTCGTGCGGCAGCACCTCGGCGAGGAGTGGGAACTCGCCACGATCCCCAAGGAAGAGCAGGGCGTCTACGACCAGCTCTGCCGGGCGGATTCGATCGGCGTGTTCCAGGTGGAGAGCCGGGCACAGATGGGGCTTCTCCCCCGGCTGCAGCCGCGCAAGTTCTACGACCTCGTCGTGCAGATCGCGATGGTGCGACCGGGACCGATCCAGGGCGGGGCGGTGCACCCGTTCGTGCGGCGAAAGCTCGGCGAGGAGGCGATCACCTACCAGCATCCGAAGCTGAAGGAGCCGCTCGAACGCACGCTCGGCATCCCGGTGTTCCAGGAGCAGCTGATGCAGATGGCCATGGCGGTCGGGGGCTGCAGCGCGGATGACGCGGACCTCCTGCGCCGCGCGATGGGATCCAAGCGCGGGCAGGAGAAAATCGCCTCGCTCAAGACCACGCTCTATGCCGGAATGGAGAGCAACGGCATCGTCGGAGACGTCGCCGACGACATCTACGCCAAGATCGAGGCCTTCGCCAACTTCGGATTCGCTGAGAGCCACAGCCTCAGCTTCGGGCTGCTCGTCTATGCAAGTTCCTGGCTGCGGTTGCACTACCCCGGGGCATTCCTCGCGTCGCTGCTGCGCGCCCAGCCGATGGGCTTCTATTCGCCGCTCTCGCTGGTGGCGGATGCCCGGCGGCACGGCGTCGAAGTGCGGCGTCCCGACATCCTGCGGTCGGGCTGGCAGCCGGGGCTAGAGGCGGGTCCTGCTGGTCGAATACATCCTGCCGGTCGAGTAGCGCCGTCTACGGCGCGTGTCGAGACCCCGCCACCCGCCCCGCTACCATCCCCACTCGCCGCGCCGACGGGCACCGACTCCTGCCTCTCCCGCATCCAACCACCGGTCGGTCCCTACGACCGCCATGCCCACTTCGACACCGACGATCACCGCCGCGACGGAGCCCTCGCGGTGCGTCTCGGGCTCGCGGAGGTCACCGGCATCGGCGAGACCCTCGCGAAGAAGATCGTCGCCGATCGCGAGGAGGGCGGCAACTTCACCGACCTCGCGAACCTCGTGCGTCGGGTCGGGCTCAGCACCGCCCAGCTCGAGGCCCTCGCCGCGGCCGGCGCCTTCGAATCCCTCGGCCTCAGCATGCGTGAGGCACTCTGGGCAGCGGGAGACGCCGCCCGCGATCGCGAGGAGTTCCTCGCCGGCAGCATGGTCACCGTGCAGCCACCGCTGTTCTCGATGCCCAGCACCTCGGAGATCCTCGCCTCCGACCTCTGGGCCACCGGCATCTCGCCCGACGATCATCCGATCCGCTACCTGCGCGAGGCCCTCCGGGAGCGGGGTGCTCTCAGCTCCGATGATCTCAAGAAGGCGGAGTCCGGCCGACGCATCGAGGTGGGCGGCGTCGTGACCCATCGTCAACGACCCGCGACGGCGAGTGGAATCACCTTCATGAACCTCGAGGATGAGAGCGGGCTCGTCAACGTGATCTGCAGCGTCGGCGTCTGGAATCGCTACCGGCGCATCGCCCGCGATTCTCCCGCCCTCATTGTGCGCGGCATCCTCGAGCGCTCCCCCGAGGGCGTCACGAACCTGCTCGCCGACCGTCTCGAAGCCCTGCCGATGTCGACCCGCACGGCATCCCGCGACTTCCGCTGAATCAGCGGCTCCGCTTCGAGACCAGGGACAGGGCGGATGCCTCGAACCAGGCCCCGGCGGCCGGGCTTCCGTTGCACGACCCATCGCTCACCCCTGGGTTCTTCACCCAGAGCAGGGCGTCGAGGCCGGTAGTTCCGGCGCTGACGTGCGGATTCTGGCCGAGGGCCGCGCCGGGTGGATTGCACCAGGAGCCCTGCCACCCCGCCCCGTTTCGCGAGACGTCGATCACGAAGTGGGTGCCGCCGAGCAGCGCGCTGAGAGAGTCGGCATAGCTGCGTTCGGCATCCACCCGCGAGAAATTCGCCACGTTGGTGAAGAATCCGCGGGTGTATTGGACACCCGCCGTGGAGAGCCGGGCCGCCATCACGGATGGGGCGACCCAGTGGCTGTTCCCGCCGTCGAGATAGACCGGCACGCCCGCATCGAAGTAGATCTTCGCGACCTGGGCGAGCAGTTGAAGCCGTGCGCCGGCGACCGCGGCGCAGCGTGCGTCGCCGAGCATCGCGATGGAGTCCGGTTCCATCAACACGACGGCCGGATGTCCCGTGAGCGTCATCGCGATGGTGCGGTTCCACTCCAGATAGGAGGCATCGGTGTATCCACCGGCCGAGTACCCACCGCAATCCCGGTCGGGGATGGCGTAGGTGACGAACACCGGGGTGCGGCCGGCCGCAGCGGAGGCGGCGAGCATCCCGCGCAGTTTGGAGCCGAGGAGGCTCGAGCTCCACCAGTCGCCGAGCCAGGTGGCGCTCGGCTGGGACGAGATCTGACGGATCAGGGCGGCATCCGCCGTGCGACCCGAGGCGGCGAGCTGCGTGGCCGCGGACGACGCGAGCGTCGCGGGGTTGGTCCAGAGTCCCCCGGGGAACAGCTGCGCGTTCGAGGCCGAACCCGGCCACGACAGCGGAGCGGCCGAGGCAGTCGGTGCGAACCCGACCATCACCGCCAGCGAGACACACCCGACAACCATCGCTGAAACCAGACGACGAAACCGTCGCCCGAAGCGCTCCCCGGAAAACCCCGACATACAGTGCCCCCGCACCAGCGAAAGTGCCGCGGACCCGATTCCGCCACATCTCGCTCCCACCAGTGTGCGCGCGATCGGCCCGACGCGTCTGCCCCACTTCGGGGCATCGATCAGCTCCGAAGCCCCCGCCGCAACAGGTCGATGCGAGCCTGCAGCTGCGACACGCTCGCCTGCGCCACCGCCGGGCCGCCCGCCATCCGACGCAACTCCGCGTGGATGATGCCGTGCGGCTCCCCGGTGCCCTTTGCCCGCATTCCGACGAGGCTGTTGAGCAGCGCGCGCTGCTCCTTGAGATTGCGGTAGAGCGGCACGATCTCCGCCTCAGCCCCGGATTCGTCGGCCTGCCGCTGGCGGTCGCCGATGCGCCGGGCCTGGCGTTGGTGGCGGTGCCGAAGCAGCTCCTTCACCTGGTCCGGCTCGAGAAGGCCCGGGATGCCGATGAAATCGAGCTCCTCGAGGCTGTCCGGCACGGCACCGGCTCCGAACTCGTCGCCGTCGAACAGCACCCTGTCGAACGCGGCTTCGGAGCCGAGAGCCTTGAAGTCGAAGAGCAGCGCGTCGCCGGAGGCCGATTCGACCCGGTTCGCTTCGTCGGCCGCGTCGTCGTCGAGCAGGATCTCTTCGAGCCCCTCGCCCGGATCCCGGTCGAGGGCGTGGTCACGCTGCAGCTCCATCGCGGAGGCGAGCCCGAGAAGGGACGGAACGCTCGGCAGGAAGATCGACGCCGTCTCCCCGCGTCGTCTCGTGCGCACGAAACGGCCGATCGCCTGGGCGAAGAACAGCGGCGTCGAGGCGGATGTCGCGTAGACGCCGACTCCGAGGCGCGGGATGTCAACACCCTCCGACACCATGCGCACCGCCACCATCCAGCGGGAATCGGATGCCGCGAACTTGGCGATCCGGTCGCTCGCCGCCTTCTCGTCGGAGAGCACGATCGTCGGCGCCTCCCCGGTCACTTTCTCGAGGATGTCGGCGTAGGCCCGGGCGGCGTAGTGGTCCGTGGCGATCACGAGTCCCCCGGCATCCGGGATGCCGTGGCGCACCTCGGTGAGGCGACGGTTCGCCGCCTTGAGCACCGCGGGCACCCACTCCCCCTCGGGATCGAGTGCTGTTCTCCAAGCCTGTGCAGTGATGTCTTTGGTGTCGCCCTCGCCGAGCCGCGCCTCCATCTCATCCCCTGTGCGCGTGCGCCAGCGCATCCGGCCCGCGTAGGCGAGGAAGATCACCGGGCGCACCACGCCATCGGCAAGAGCGCGGCCGTAGCCGTAGGCGTAGTCGGCCTGGGAGGTGCGGATGCCGTGCTCGTCCGGGTAGTAGGTCACGAACGGGATCGGCGAAGTGTCCGACCGGAAAGGCGTGCCGGTGAGGGAGAGCCGTCGGGTGGCCGGCTCGAACGCCTCCCGGATGGCGTCGCCCCAGCTGAGCGCGTCGCCGCCGTGATGCACCTCGTCCAGGATCACCAGCGTGCGTCCGCCCTCGGTCATCGACCGGTGTAGGGCCGCCCGGGTCGCAACCTGCGCGTAGGTGACGGCAACTCCGTGGAAGTGCTTGCCCGCCCAGCCCTGGGCGTTCTTGAAGCTCGGGTCGAGCCGAACGCCCACACGGTGGGCGGCGTCCGCCCATTGCCGCTTGAGGTGTTCGGTCGGGGCGACCACGGTCACCCGGTCGATCTTGCGCTGGGCGAGTAGCTCGGTGACCAGGCGGAGCGCGAACGTGGTCTTGCCCGCCCCGGGGGTCGCGGCGACGAGGAAGTCCTTCGGCTCCCGCAGGAAATACTCGGCGATCGCCTCCTGCTGCCACGCACGGAGTTTGTCGGCGGTGCCGCGGGCCGCACGCTCCGGGAAGGATGGGGAGAGGTGTTCCGCTGCCGAGGTACCCACCTGGGGTCCGAAGGGCTGCGGGTTGGTCATCAGTCGAGCTTAACCGGGACGACCGACCTCCCAGTCCGCGCCGGTCACGCCGGCACAACGAAAAGGTCCCTCAGCCCGAAGGCGGAGGGACCTTTCTCCGAAGCGCGTAGTTACGCGCGGCTCCGCGAACCGCGAGTGACGAGGCCGTAGATGAGGAGGACGACGATCGAGCCCAGGATCGCGATGACCCAGGTACGGATGTCGAAGAATCCACCCATTGCGACGCCGAAGATGGCGCTGGCGAGGAAGCCGCCGAGCAGTGCGCCCACGACTCCGAGGATCAGGGTGATGAGCCAGCCGCCGCCCTGCTTGCCCGGGAGGATGGCCTTGGCGATAGCTCCGGCGATTAGTCCCAGAATGATCCAACCGATGATTCCCATGGTTTTCTCCAAAAAGTCATGATGTGGTCATCCGGATCTCGAATGCCGCTGTCTACTGTTCCCTTCCCCCTTTTGGGGGACAAGGGCCTTGACTCCGAGCGAATCCCCTGTTAGCTCTCGGTTTGGCGTGCCGCGTCTGCCTGATGCAGGGTAGAACCATGACTCAGCAGCATCCCTGGTCCCGCTATGTCGCTCTCGGCGACTCCTTCACCGAAGGAATCGGGGATCCCGAGCCGAAGAGCCCGGGAGGCAATCGTGGTTGGGCGGACCGGGTCGCCGAAGTGCTCAGCGAACAGACCGACGACTTCGCCTACGCGAATCTCGCCATCCGTGGCCGGCTGCTGCGCCAGATCCTGGACGAGCAGGTGGATGTCGCGCTCGCCCTGCGCCCTGACCTCATCTCGATCTCGGCCGGCGGCAACGACATCATCCGCCCGAACACCGACCCGGACCGCCTCGCGACGATCCTCGAGGCCGGAGTCGCGCGGCTGCGTGCGGACGGCGCGACGGTGGTGCTCTTCAACGGGCCGGACATCGGGATGACCCCGGTTCTCAATCGCTCGCGCGGCAAGGTCGCGATCTACAACGAGAACCTGCGGGCGATCGCACTTCGCCACGATCTCGTGGTCGCAGACATGTGGGCTCTTCGCGAACTCAAGGATCCGCGCATGTGGGCTCCCGATCGGCTGCACTTCTCCCCGGTCGGGCATACCGCGATCGCGCGAATGGTCCTCGAGGCGCTCAATGTGGAGAACGACCTCGAGCCGTTCACGCCAGAGCCGCTCGTGCGGGTGCCCTGGCGTCAGGCCCGGGTGGAGGACATGGGCTGGGCACGGGAATACCTCGTGCCTTGGGTTCTTCGACGCATCCGCCACCAGTCGTCGGGCGACGGCATTACGGCGAAGCGGCCGGATGCCGGCCCCTACCTCGGCCAGACGTCCAGCTGATAGCAGAGCGAGCGCTCGCCCAACGGCGCCGCGAGCCTAGCGACCGAACTGGGTGGCCGCCGGGCAGTCGAAGGGGTCGCCACCGGCCGAGAGTCCGACACGGTTGAGATAGGCGATGACGATGCCGTAGGACTGGGTCAGCGAGGTCTCGGTATAGAGGATGTTGTGAGAATCGCAGTACTCCTTCGCGATCTCACGAGCCTTCGCGAGGTGCGGGCGAGGCATGTTCGGGAAGAGGTGGTGCTCGATCTGGTAATTGAGTCCGCCCATGAAGGTCGTCGTACCGAGTCCCGTGATGTTGCGGGACGTGAGCACCTGGCGGCGGAGGAAATCGACCTTGCTGTCGTGCGGCAGGATCGGCATCCCCTTGTGGTTCGGGGCGAAGGACGCTCCCATGTAGAGCCCGAAGACCGCGACCTGAACGCCGATGAACGCGAAGGCCATGCCCACCGGGAGGAATAGGAAGATCACGGCGACGTAGAGCGCGATACGGGGAACGAGCATGCTGATCTCGACCCAGCGGCGATCGACCCGGTCGCGACCGAACACCGTCTTGAATCCGAGGATGTGGAGGTTGATGCCTTCGAGCAGAAGTGCGGGGAAGAACAGGTAGCCCTGGCGGCGGGTAGCCCAGGCATAGAGGCCCTTTGCCCGGGCGGCGTCTTCAGGGGTGAACGACACGAAGTCCCGCTCGATATCGGTGTCCTTGCCGATCACGTTGGGGTTGGCGTGGTGGCGGCTGTGCTTCGTCATCCACCAGGAATAGCTGATTCCGACGAAGAGATTCGCCAGGGCGCGGCCCGCAACGTCGTTCGCCCGACCCGACTCGAAGACCTGGCGATGAGCAGCCTCGTGGGCGAGGAACGCGTATTGCGTGAGGATGACTCCCAGGGCGCCGGCGATCAGCAACTGGTACCAGCTGTCACCAAGCAGGATGAACCCGGTGATGGCACCTCCGAGTGCGAGGGTGATGATCGAGAACATCATCACGTAGAAGCCGGTGCGGCGGCGCAGGAGGCCGGCATCGCGAACGGTGCGGAGGAGCGACGAATACTCGGTCGTGGGGTTGGTACGCGACCCGCCGGGCTTGGTCTTGGTGAAGGTCACTACCGGTGACACGACTGCATCGCTCACGATACCTCGATTCGAAATGACTTCCCAGTCGGGGTAGAACGAGCGGGTGCTCCAAAGGATGTGATTACCATAAGCGAAAATCCTGTGAGAGCAATGCATTTATGCGCAAATGAGCATACACGGCGCGTCTCCCGGAAGACGCCGAGCGCTCAGCCGATCAGCTCGATGGGGTTCGAGAGTCGCCACCACGGGCCGGGGTCGACGAGGACGTGGTCGAGCGTGAGGGGAACGCTCACGGACTGGCTTCCGGCTGTGAACGTGACCCGGCCGACGGCGGCGGCGGCCGCGCCGACCCGTGCAGCACCCGCGGCGACCACCGCGGTGACGGGGGTGTTGCTCCAGACCAGCACGGACGCTGTCTTCGTCGAGACAGCCCGGGCTTTCTGCGACCACGGCGTGACGAAGTCGGCGAACGCCTGGCCCTTCTTCGCCAGGACGATCTCATGGAATCCGGATTTCACACCCGCGAGAAGTGCGGTGACCGTGGCATCCACCGCCTTGTGGTCGCTGGCGCCGACCACCGCACCCACAACAGTCACCGAATGGCTCCCATAGCGGTAGGTGGCGGCGAAGAGCAGGTTGGAGGATCCATTGAGAGTGCCCGTCTTGATGCCCTCGACGCCGTGCTTACCGAGCAGCGTGTTGGTGTTGGCGAAGCTCCCGACCCCGGCGAGAGTCATCGACTGGGTCGAGACGATCTGCGAGACCACTGGATCGGCGAGGGCGAGCTTGCCGATCTCCACCAGGTCGGACGCCGTGCTCGTGTTTCCGGGATTGATGCCCGTCGGCTCCACGATGGTCGTGTGCTTCAGCCCGTGCGAACCGAGCCAGGCCGTGACGGCGATCTCGAATGCTCCGCGAGTGCCGAAGGCCCAACCGGTCAGGGCGTCGGCATAATTGTTTGCCGAGGCGACGAGAGTGACCCGCAGGAGATCGAGCTGGCTGATCGTCGACCCGGCCGCGAGCGGTTTGGTCTCGCCGTTGAGGGCGATGTACTTGGCGCGAAGCGCGGCATCCGCCGCCGTGAAGGTGATCGTGGGGCCGGAGTCACCCGGCGACAGCGGTTTGGCCTGGAGCACGACGAGGGTCGTCACGATCTTGCTGATGCTCGCGATCGGCAAGGGAGTGGTGCTCCCGGCCGACGCGCTCGCCTCGGGATATCCGATCACCCCCACTGCGCTGGCCCCGTAAGCCGGAAGGGCAGGAGCGGCGGCGGTGCGCTCGGGATTGGTGAAGGGCACGAGCTTCGGGGCGGCGGCCCCGAGGGGCGCGAGCAGGGTGAGCGGGATATAGATGCCGAGCGCGATGACCAGGGTGGCAGCCGAGAGCACGGCGATCCGCCGCCGCACGAGCTGGCCACGGGTCGGCCTCCGGCGCACCGCCGACGTGGACCCCTCCTTCACCGGCATGAAACCATATTAGGTTTCCAACCCGCACGAGACGGGCATCACCGCACCCGGAGCGCCCAGAGCGCGACGGCACTCGCCGACGCGACATTCAGCGAATCGACCCCGTGCATCATGGGGATGGTGACAACGGTGTCGGCGTGCGCCACCGCGACCCGGCTCAGCCCATCGCCCTCGGTGCCGAGCAGGATCGCCAGCTTCTCCGGCGGATCCTGCGCGAGCACATCGAGGGTCACGGCATCGTCCGCGAGGGCGAGGGCCGCGAGGTGGAATCCGGCGCCCGTGAGAATGTCCGCGGCCTCCGGCCACTCCGGAAGGCGAGTCCACGGCACCTGGAGCACCGTGCCCATACTCACTCGCACGCTTCGGCGATAGAGCGGATCGGCGCAGCGTGGCGTGACGAGCACGGCATCCGCGCCGAGACCGGCTGCGGCACGGAAGATGGCGCCGACATTGGTGTGGTCCACGACATCCTCGATCACCACAACTCGGCGGGCTCCCGCGATCACGTCGGCCACCGGGAGTAGGCGCGGCCGGTGCATCGCCGCGAGGGCGCCGCGATGCAGGTTGAAGCCCGTGAGTTTCTCGAGCAGGCCCGGGGCGCCGACGTAGATCGGGACGTCGAAGGGCGCGAGCAGCTGCTCCATCTCGGGAAGCCACTGTTCCTGCACGAGGATCGACCGCGGTCGGTGTCCCGCGGCGATCGCCCGCGAGATCACCTTCGACGATTCCGCGATGTAGAGCCCCCCGGCGGGTTCGCTCAGCCGTCGGAGCGCGACGTCGGTGAGGCCGGAATAGTCGGCCAGGCCCGGGTGGTCGAGGTCGTCGATGCGCACGATGTGCATGGAACTCCTGCCGCCGGATCCGGCGTCGTGGTGGGGTTTGGGAAAATGGATGGCTCAGACTGCCAGCAATCGGAAACATATCCGAAAACTCGATTGTTTACTCTGGGGTAGGCACGCGACTGTGCCGCCGAATGCGGAGAGGGGTGTCGACCATGTCTGGTGCCGCCCTTCGCGAGTGGCCTCTCGCCACATCCGCCGAGTTGGACGCCGCAGCCGATGCCCTGCGCGGCCGCACCGTTGCTGTGCTCACCGGCGCAGGGATGAGCACCGACTCCGGCATCCCCGACTACCGCGGTGACGGCGCTCCCCCGCGCAACCCGATGACCTTCCAGCAGTTCCTGAAGGACGCCGAATACCGCAAACGGTACTGGGCGGGAAGCCACCTGGGCTGGAAGCGCTTCGATGGGGCCTCCCCGAACGACGGTCATCGCACCCTCGCCGAGCTCGAGACCGACGGGATCGTCAACGGCATCATCACCCAGAACGTGGACGGGCTTCACCTGCGCGCCGGCTCGCAGCGCGTCGTCGACCTCCACGGCACCATGGACCGCGTACGCTGCCTCACCTGCGGCCAGACCTTCGCCCGCTCGGATGTCTCGGAACGCATCACCCGAGCAAACGCCTGGCTCGACGAGCCCGATTCGTTCGAACTCGGCCCCGACGGCGACGTGGAGTTCACCCAGATCGCCGACTTCGTGACGCCCGATTGCACGGTCTGCGGCGGCATCCTCAAGCCGGACATCGTGTTCTTCGGAGAATTCATCCCCACCGAGAAATTCTCCGAGGCGAGCGCGCTGCTGCAATCGGCCGGGGCGCTGCTCATCGCCGGGTCGTCACTGGTGGTCAACTCCGGCATCCGGCTTCTCGATCAGGCTTCTAAACGGCGCCTTCCCGTGGTGATCGTCAATCGCGGCATCACGAAAGGCGACCCGCGCGCGACCGTTAAGATTGACGCGGGCGCTTCGGAGACACTCGCCGAACTCGCACTCCGACTCGCCATCTGACCCGTCCCGGTCGGGTGGCAATCGACGCGATAACGCCCACCGCTCGCGGGAGGGCCCTGACGCGCATGACACTGATCTATCTCGTGCGGCACGGGGAGACCGACTGGAACCGCGCCCGCCGCATCCAGGGCAGCACCGACATCCCCTTGAACGATGTCGGCCGGGCCCAGGCCGCTCGCACCGGCCGGTTGCTGGCGAAACGCGACTGGGACGGAATCTCGTCGAGTCCCCTCTCCCGGGCCTTCGAGACCGGTGCGATCATCGCCTCGGCCGTCGGCATCGACCCCTCCCGCATCGAGGTACTCGACGCCCTCGTCGAACGGCGATACGGGCAGGCGGAAGGCCTCGACGACCATGAACTGTTCCGACTCTTCCCCGGCGACACCCCGGTGCCGGGGCGTGAGTCTCGGGAGGATGTCGCGGCTCGCGTCATCCCGGCGCTCGTCGATCTCGCCCGGCGCCACGAGGAGTCCCGCGCTCCGTCGGCCGCCGATGCCCGGCTCATCGTGACGACGCACGGAGGGGTCATCCGCACCGTGCTCAACCATGTCTCGCCCCTGACCCGCTATCACCGGGGCATCCCGATCACCAACGGCTCGGTGCACAGCTTCCGTCATGTGGACGGTGCACTCGAGCTGGTGCTGTTCGACGATCCGATCGAGATCGAGTCCGTCGCGGACGATTGCGGTGATCTCGACGACCAGAACGCCGTGGAGCAGCGAGAGGTTGGCGCCTAACCGCCCTGGGACCGGCGTTCGGCGGTCTCACTCGACGGCACCATCGATGTGAGCAAGGCCAGCAGCCTCCGGGCCGATTCGTCCCAGGTGAAGTCGGCGGATCGGTCGCGTGATGCCTCGCTGCGCCGACGCCACTCCCCCGGAGCCTCGATCGACAGCACCGCGTCGGCAAATGCCCGCGCATCCGAGTGGTCGAAGTAGACCGCGGCCTCGCCGCCGACCTCGTGGAAAAGGGGGATGTCGCTGAGGACGAGGGGCACTCCGGCCGCTTCGCCCTCGATCAGCGGGATGCCGAAACCCTCATCCCAGCACGCTGTCACCATCGCGGTCGCGTCAGCGAGAGCGTCGAGATACTCGTCGTCGGTGACACCGTCGTCGAATCGGATGGATCCCACCGGCGCGAGCGCCGCAATCCGGTCACGGTCTTCGGGGCTGATGCGGGACAACAGCCGCAACGTGTATCCCGGAAGGTGGTGCATGCCGCGGGCCAGGGTCTCGACGTTCTTGTTCGGCTGGAAAGTGCCCATGTAGACGAGCGACTTCGAGGCCGGGCGGTCGCGCTGAGGAAGCCCGGAGTCGTCCACGCCGGGGCGGATCACCGTGAGGGGGCGACGCGTGAGTCGCGCCTCGATCATCTCGCGCTCACAGTTGTACGAGCCGGTGACGACGGCATCCGCCCGGCTGAGCACCGCGCGCTGAGGCCAGTAGGTGAGGTAGAAAGCCCGCCAGATCGCCCGCACGAACCAGCTGTACCCCGGCGGGATCTTCGTGATGCGGTAGAAGACCATGTCGTGCACGGTGAGCACGAGTTTGTAGCGGCGCCCGGTGGCGCCCATCGTCTGCATGGGGCTGAAGACCACATCCGGCTTCCACTTGTTGATGGAGAGCATTCCGATGAATGGTTCGAGTGCGCTCGTGCCGGGGCGGCCCATCACCCAGGGCAGGTCGGGCAGGAGGGCGAGCTGCCGCTCGTCGCTGATGAGCATCGTCACCGGATGCAGCCGGGAGAACGCTTCGACCAACCCGGCGGTGTACCGGCTGATGCCGTCGTGGCGCACGAAGCGCGTGTAGCGGCAATCGAAGATCACCTTCACGGCTGGGTGGGCTCCGTGCCGGAGTCGATGCTGTTGCTGCTGACGCTCCGCGGCGCGCTCCCGGCCTCGGGAGGCAGCTCACCGAAGAGGCCTTGCTCGACGAGGAAGCCGTGGATCGCCACTGCGGCGAGTTGCGGCACCTCGTAGTGGATGAGGTGACCGACGCCGAGGAGCAGCTCGAGCCGGGCATCAGCCATGCTCGCGACGAGGTCGCGGTGGGCCTGCACCGGGGTGATGTCATCCAGTTCGGCGGCCACGAGCAGAGTGGGGATCGTGATGCCGTCGGAGTAGGTGCTCACGTCGGAACCGACCGACGCCTCGAAGGCTTCGACCACGAAGTCGCGGCTGGCGAAACTGTTGAAGTAGGTGTGGTGCTGGTAGTGGATCCAGCGGCGGAGGTCGCGGTCTTTCGTCTTCGCCAGCACCGAGCTCATGAACTGCACCACGATCCAGCGTTTGAGCAGGAACTCGCCGACCCGGTCGGGCAGCCGGCCGGCCAGGCGATAGAACGCCACGGTCAGCTTCGTGGCGACCTTGCTCGGGCCTTCCAGCCCGGAGGTCGAGATCGGATTGACCAGGATCAGGGCGGGCGTCTTCAGGCCACCCGCTACCGCCTTCGACGAGATGATGGTTCCGAAGGAGTGCCCGAGTGTCACAGCGGTGCCCGTCAGCCCAAGCGCGTCCACGAAGGCTGTGAGCCACTTGGCGTAGCCGTCGATCGAATGCGGCACCTCGGTGAGTGGTGTCGACTCGCCGAAACCGGGCATGTCCGGCCCGATCCAGCGAATTCCGGGCAGCTGGGCGATCACCGGCTCCAGGCCGTGGTGCTCACCCCGGTACCCGTGCGCGACGACGATCGTGAGGGGCGCGTCGACCGGTCCGTACACCCAGTAACGGGTGGTGCTCCCGAGGATCACGATCTCGTGTCGCTCGATAGGCATCCGGTCGAGCAATTCGGCGTAGGGCGAGTGAACAGACATTGCCTCGATTCTACGTAAACGAAGTTACGCGGGCGTTTCGCACACGCGCCTAGACTTGAACGGCCCAGCGAATCCCCTAGCGACCCTGCTCTCGAGAGGAGCACTGTGAGCTTTACCGCCCCCATCCAACTGCCCGGTCTGACCCTCGATCCGCAGTGGTATCGGCGATCTGTGTTCTACGAGGTGATGGTCCGCTCGTTCGTCGACAGCAACGGAGACGGTTCCGGCGATCTCCAGGGCCTGCTCTCCAAACTCGACTACCTGCAGTGGCTCGGCATCGACGCGCTGTGGCTGCCGCCGTTCTACCAGTCGCCGCTGCGAGACGGTGGCTACGACGTGTCCGACTTCCGGGCCATCCTGCCGGAGTTCGGCACGCTCGACGAGTTCAAGGATCTCGTCACCAAATCGCACGAGCGCAACATGCGCATCATCATCGACTATCCGCTCAACCACACCTCGGATCAGCACGAGTGGTTCCAGCAGTCGCGCTCCGACCCGGAAGGTCCGTACGGCGACTACTACGTCTGGAGCGACACCGACGAGAAGTACCCGAACATCCGCGTGATCTTCGTCGACACCGAGGAGTCCAACTGGACCTTCGACCCGGTTCGACGCCAGTTCTTCTTTCACCGTTTCTTCTCCCACCAGCCCGACCTCAACTTCGAGAACCCAGCAGTGCAGGACGCGGTGATGGACGTGATGCGTTTCTGGCTCGACCTCGGGGTGGACGGCATCCGGCTCGATGCGATCCCGTACCTGTTCGAATCCGAAGAGGGCAACGGTGAGGGTGAAGCGCCGACCCACGACTACATCAAGCGCGTGCGGGCGATGTTCGACGAGGAGTTCCCCGGCCGCATCATGGTGGCCGAGGCGAACCAGTGGCCGCGTGAGGTCGCCGCATTCTTCGGCACCCAGGAAGAGCCGGAGTGCCACATGGCCTTCGACTTCCCGGTGATGCCACGCATCTTCTACTCGCTCCGGTCACAGAACGCTGCGGAGCTCACCCGCATCTTGGCCGAGACCACGGACATCCCGGATGGCGCGGGCTGGGGCGTGTTCCTCCGCAACCACGACGAGCTCACCCTCGAGATGGTGTCGGAGGAGTACCGCCAGGCGATGTACGGCTGGTACGCCTACGACCCACGGATGCGCTCGAATGTGGGCATCCGGCGTCGTCTTGCGCCGCTGCTCGACAATTCGCGGGCGGAGCTCGAACTCGCCCACGCGCTGCTATTCAGCCTCGCCGGAAGCCCGTTCCTCTACTACGGCGACGAGATCGGCATGGGCGACAACATCTGGCTGGCCGACCGTGATGCCTCCCGCACGCCGATGCAATGGACGCCCGACCGCAACGCCGGCTTCTCCTCGGCAGACCCCGGCAAGCTCTACCTGCCGGTCGTGCAGTCTTTGGTCTACAACTACAACCTCACGAACGTGGAGTCCCAGCTCGCCCAGTCGCGGTCACTTCTGCATTGGGTGCGCAATGTGATCCACGTGCGCAAGGCCCACCCCACCTTCGGGCTCGGTTCCCTCACCGTGCTCGAGACGGACCACGAATCCGTGCTGGCGTTCGTGCGCTCCTATGCCGGATCCGGCACCCAGTTCGGAGATTCGGCGGAGGATGTGCTCTGCGTGTTCAGCTTCGCCCACAATCCGATCGCCGTCACGATCAAGGCGGAGCAGTTCGCCGGATCCACCCTGTACGACCTCTTCGGCGGCGGGGAATTCCCCGCCTTCACGGAGGACGGCAAGGTCACCCTCACCCTCGGCACACAGAGTTTCTACTGGTTGCACGTCGGGTCGCCGAGCCCTGCCGGTGGTCGGCCCTAGGTTGGGACTGTGAATGGCGACGGCGACTCAGCAGCATCCTGGTACGACCGCTTGGGGGTTTTCGACCTCGAGACGACGGGCATAGACACCGACACGAGCCGGATCGTCTCCGCCTACGTGGGGGTCGTGGATGCCGCGGGGTCGCCGAAGGGCGTCTCCTGGCTCGCCGACCCCGGGGTCGAGATCCCCGTGCAGGCGTCTGCCGTGCACGGCATCACCACCGAACGCGCAAGAGCCGAAGGCAGGGATGCGGCGGAGGTGGTCGCCGAGATCGTGGCGGTGCTGCGCGCACTGTTGGCTCAGGGCGTGCCGATCGTGATCTACAACGCGGCCTACGACCTCACCCTGCTCAACCGGGAGTGCCTCCGCTACGGCATCGAGCCGCTGGCCGACCCGATCCCGATCATCGATCCGTTGGTCATCGACCGCGCGATGGACCGCTACCGCAAGGGCAAGCGCACCCTCGAGGCGGCCGCGGAGTTTTACGGGGTCGAACTCATGGACGCGCACGATGCCGAAGCGGATGCCGTGGCAGCCGGCCGCGTGGCGCAGGCGATCGCCCGCAAATACTGCGACACGCTCGGCGCCGATGTCACGCTGGTCCATACGAACCAGGTGGAGTGGGCTGCGGACAGCGCCACGAGCTTCCAGGAGTACATGCGCCGCACGAAAGACCCCGCGTTCGTCGCCGACGGGGCCTGGCCCGAGCGCTAAGCCGGACTTCGGCGCCGTCCCGACCCACACGGACACGCAGGTTCGTTCGACATCAGCTTTTCGGCCGATAGGTCTTTCAACAGCAGCATTTCCGACGTTCGGCCCCGCACGTGCTGGTGAACGACCCGCCCGGCCGAGCCGATAACGTCCGGCCCCGGCCGAGCCAACACAGACACAGGGCGACCGGCCGAAGCCGATCGCCCTGTGTCGAACGCTGTGGGTTACGCGCCGAAGCCCTTGTAGCGCGAGTTGAACTTCTCGACGCGGCCGGCGCTGTCGAGGATGCGCTGCTTGCCGGTGTAGAAGGGGTGCGAGGCGGAGGAGATCTCCACGTCGATGACGGGGTAGGTCACGCCGTCGAGGTCGATCGTCTTGTCGCTCTTGACGGTCGAGCGCGTGAGGAAGGTCTCGCCGCTCGCGAGATCGCGGAAGACGACCGCGCTGTAGTCGGGGTGGATGTCAGTCTTCATCGTTAATTCCTTGGTGTTGGGAAGGGAGCGGGAAAAATTCGGCGCGTGGGCCAAGGGATTACATTACCAGAAGTGGTGCCTGTTAGGAGGACTGGGCGGCGCGTGCCGTGAATCGTCCGTCGCGCTCTTCCACCTGCAGGTCGAGACCGAACGCCTCGGTCAATCTCTCCGAGGTGATCACCTCGCCGATGGGGCCCGCTGCCGTGATCCGCCCGTGCGACAACAACAGTGCGTGGCCGAAGCCCAGCGGGATCTCCTCCACATGATGGGTCACCATCACGATGGCCGGCGCCTGCTCCGCACGGGCATAGCCGCCGAGCAACTGGAGCAGCTCTTCGCGCGCACCGAGGTCCAGGCTCGCGGCCGGCTCATCCAGCAGCAGGAGCTCCGGGTCGGTCATCACCGAGCGGGCGATCTGCACACGCTTCTGTTCGCCGTCGCTCAGTTGGCCGAATCGCCGGTCCTCGAGGTGATCGAGCTTCCACTCGGCGAGAACCCGCTGGGCGCGGCGAACATCGATGTCTTCGTAGGCCTCGTTCCAGCGGCCGGCAACGGCGTAAGCGGCAGTGAGCACGACATCCAGCACCCGCTCGGTGGCCGGGATGCGCCGCGCCATCGCCGTGGAAGCGAATCCGATTCGCGGGCGCAAGTCGAACACGTCGGTGCGACCGAGCGTGACATCCAGGATCTTCACGCTGCCGGAGGTGGGATGGATCATCGCCGAGGCGAGCTGCAGAAGTGTGGTCTTGCCCGCACCGTTCGGCCCGAGGATGACCCAGCGCTGGTCGTCCTCCACGGTCCAGTTGACGGAATCGAGGATGTGGTTGCCTTCTCGGACGACGGAGACGTCGGAAAGCTGGAGAACGCTGGCCATGCCTCAACCCTACCTGCGCGTTCGGGCGATTCCTTCGAGCCCCACCGTGCACGAGGGGCGCGCCGCGGGATTCAGAGCAGTGAGCGGTAGATCTCCTGGGTGCGCTTGGAGATGCGATCCCAGCCGAAATCACGTTCGGCGCGGATCCGTCCCGCCTCCCCCATGCGCCGCGCCGAGTCCGGGTCGCCGACGACCTCGGTGAGAGCCTGGGCGAGGTCGGCAACGTACTGGTCGGGGTCGAGCGGCGTACCCGTGCCGTCCTCCGCCTGCGCGATCGGCACGAGGCGACCGGTCACCCCATCGTCGATGACCTCCGGGATGCCCCCGGTCGCGGTGCCGACGACTGCCGCACCGCAGGCCATGGCCTCGAGATTCACGATGCCGAGGGGCTCGTAGATCGACGGGCAGACGAAGGTCGTCGCCGCGGTGAGCACCGCCGAAAGGACGCGGCGGCTCAGCATCTCCTCGATCCAGACGACCCCGGTGCGGGTCTCCTGCAGTTCGGCGACGCCGGCGCGCACCTCAGCCATGATCTCGGCGGTGTCCGGCGCTCCGGCACACAAAACAAGCTGAACGTCCGCCGGCAGCAATGCCGCGGCGCGCAGGAGATACGGCAGGCCTTTCTGACGGGTGATTCGACCGACGAAGACCACAGAGGGGCGATCGGGATCAATCCCGAGTGAACGGACCAGCGCGTCGTCCTCGACCGGATGCCACGACTCGAGGTCGATCCCGTTGTGCACGACCGACACCTTCGCTTCGTCGAGCATCGGATAGGAGCGCAGGATGTCGCGGCGCATGCCATGACTGACGGCGATGACGGCATCGGCGGCGGTGAACGCATCCCGTTCGATCCAGCTCGAGACCCGGTAGCCTCCGCCGAGTTGCTCGGCCTTCCAGGGGCGGAGGGGCTCGAGGCTGTGCGCCGTCACCACATGGGGGATTCCGTGGAGCAGCTGAGCGATGTGCCCGGCCCCGTTGGCGTACCAGGTATGCGAATGCACGAGGTCGGCCCCCGCTACGTCCTGGGCGATCTCCAGGTCCACCCCGAGGGTGGCGAGAGTGGGATTGGCGTGGGCGAGACCCGGAGGAACCTCGTAGGAGTACACCTGGGCTTCGTCCCGCGGCTTTCCGAATGCGCGCACCACGACGTCGATGTCGAGGCGCAGCGCCTTGACGAGTTCGGTCACGTGCACACCGGCCCCGCCATAGATCTCAGGCGGATATTCCCTGGTAATCAGATCGACTCTCACAGGTCAAACGCTAGCGCGGTTCGCGGGCTGACGCACCGCGATCGTTCCTCTACTGTTGTCACATGGCATCGAAGAAGATCTTTGGCATTGTTCTCGCCGGCGGAGAGGGCAAGCGCCTCATGCCGCTCACTGCAGACCGCGCGAAGCCGGCCGTCCCGTTCGGCGGCAACTACCGTCTCATCGATTTCGCCCTATCCAATCTCATCAACTCGGGGCTTCGCCAGATCGTCGTGCTGACGCAGTACAAGTCGCACAGCCTCGACCGTCATGTATCGCAGACGTGGCGGCTCGACGGGATCACCGCCTCCTATGTGGCATCCGTGCCCGCCCAGCAGCGCCTCGGCAAACGGTGGTTCGCCGGATCCGCCGATGCCATCCTGCAGAGCCTCAACCTGCTTCGCGACGAGAAGCCGGACATCGTCGTCGTGGTCGGCGCCGACCACGTCTATCGCATGGACTTCAGCCAGATGATCGAGGCGCACATCGCTTCCGGTGCGGGGGTCACCGTCGCGGCGATCCGCCAACCCATCTCCCTCGCCGACCAGTTCGGAGTCATCGAGCTCGACCCGGATGACCCGACCCGCATCGCGCAGTTCCTGGAGAAGCCGAAGAACGCCGTGGGTCTGGCGGACTCCCCCGACGAGGTGCTCGCCTCGATGGGAAACTACATCTTCGATGCCGACATCCTGATAGATGCCGTGTTGCGCGATGGCGAGCTCACCACCTCGAACCACGACATGGGTGGCGATATCGTGCCCGATTTCGTCTCGCGCGGGGACGCCGCCGTGTACGACCTCAACCGCAACGAGGTGCCGGGTGCCACCGACCGCGACCGCTACTACTGGCGGGATGTGGGAACCATCGAGTCGTTCTTCGACGCGCACCAGGATCTGATCTCGGCACTCCCGATCTTCAACCTGTACAACAGCGAATGGCCGATCTTCAGCCAGCAGCTCAACTCGCCGCCGGCCAAATTCGTCCGTGACTCCAAAGGCAACCTCGGCACGACCATCGATTCGATCGTCTCGCTCGGCTCACTGCTCTCGGGTGCGCACATCGAGCGGAGTGTGCTCGGGCCGTGGGCGATCATCGAGTCCGGCGCGCAGGTGATCGACTCGATCGTCTTCGACCGGGTGCGAATCGGACCGGACGCCATCGTGCGCCGCGCTATTCTCGACAAGGAAGTCGTGGTCAACGCCGGTGCGACCGTCGGAGTGGATGCCGACGCCGACCGGGCTCGCGGGTTCACGGTCACCGATTCGGGGATCACCGTCGTCGGCAAGGGCGTCACCGTCAGCTGACGTCGTTTCGGTCTGACGATTCTCTTCTCCTAACGAACGGTTCCGATGTCCCGCTTTCTCGTCGTGCTCGATGTCGATTCCACCCTTATCGAGAACGAGGTGATCGAGCTTCTCGCGGATGCCGCGGGATCGGGTGCAGCGGTCGCCGAGATCACTGCGCGAGCGATGAACGGCGAGGTCGACTTCGAGGCGAGCCTGCGGGCTCGGGCAGCGACACTCGCCGGACTCCCTGCGACGGTCTTCGACGAGGTGGGTCGACTCGTGCGCGTCACCTCCGGTGTACCCGAGATGATCGCGGGGGTGCGCGCCGCCGGCGGCCGGGTGGCCGTCGTCTCCGGGGGCTTCCACGAAATCATCGATCCCCTCGCCGCCGAGCTCGCACTCGACTACTGGAGGGCGAACCGTCTCGAGGTTGTCGACGGTCACCTCACGGGAGGGCTGGTCGGTCCCATCATCGACGCGCAGGCGAAAGCCGACACCCTCGTCGAGTGGGCCGCCGATTTCGGCGTTCCACTCGCCAGCACTGTCGCCGTCGGAGACGGAGCGAACGACCTTCCGATGATGGCGATCACCGGCCTCGCGGTCGGATTCGACGCAAAGGCGCCCGTGCGCGATGAAGCGCACGTGCTGATGGACGTGCGTGACCTCAGCCAGCTGCTCCCGCTGCTTGGACTGCGCGGCTGACGGCCGGGAGACCCGGCGAAGCGATCAGTGGCCCATCCCGAGGCCGCCGTCGACCGGGATGACCGCCCCGGAGATATAGCCGGCGTCCTCTCCGGCTATCCAGGCCACCACCCGTGCGACCTCTTCGGGGCTCGCGAAGCGGCCCGCCGGGATCGACTTCTTGTAGGCGTCCTGCTGGGCTTCGGGCAGCTCTGCCGTCATGTCGGTCTCGATGAAGCCAGGCGCGATCACGTTCGCGGTGATCCCCCGGGCGCCGAGCTCGCGGGTCACGGATCGGGCGAGTCCGATCAGCCCGCTCTTCGACGCCGAGTAATTGACCTGGCCGGCGGAGCCCAGCAGGCCGACGACGCTCGACACGAGCACTATGCGCCCATAGCGGGCCTTGAGCATGCCCTTCGACGCCCGCTTCACTACCCGGAAAGCGCCCGAGAGGTTCGTGTCGATGACCGAGGTGAAGTCCTCCTCGGACATCCGCAGCAGGAGCGTGTCCCGGGTGATCCCGGCGTTCGCAACAAGGATCTCGATCGGTCCGAGGGCGGATTCGATCTCGGTGAAGGCGGCGTCGACCGACGCGGAATCCGTCACGTCCGCGCGTACGGTAAGGCTGCCCGCCGGACCCTCTCCCGACCGGGCGGTGACAGCAACCCGATGGCCGAGAGCCACGAACTCCGCCGCGATGGCGAATCCGATTCCCCGGTTTCCGCCGGTCACAAGCACGGTTCTCGGCACGAATTCGGAGCTGGTCATCGCTCTCCCACTCTCGCTGTCTCAACGTCTTCTGCGCTTGCCTCAACGCCCCCTGAGCGTATGCCGGGCGCCGACAAACTCCCGCAATCTTAGCCGTAGGCTGGGGACAACCCATGGCCAAACAGCAGCAGTCCATCACCTCTCTCCCCCGGTCTCCCCAGG
Organism: Lacisediminihabitans sp. FW035; assembly: GCF_054880895.1. Taxonomy (NCBI): domain Bacteria; kingdom Bacillati; phylum Actinomycetota; class Actinomycetes; order Micrococcales; family Microbacteriaceae; genus Lacisediminihabitans; species Lacisediminihabitans sp. FW035. The sequence goes on along the minus strand of NZ_CM142187.1, from coordinate 1,896,071 downwards.
ACGACCGGCGCAGCCGCATGATCCAGTACACGGTGGCGATGAGCATCCGTACCATCTGCCTTCTGCTCTGCCTCGTCGTACCCGGCTGGTGGCGATTGCTACCCGCAGTAGGCGCGATCGTGCTTCCCTACATCGCTGTCGTGCTCGCGAACGCGAGCATCTCCCGGCCCGCCGCAGAGGTGTTGCGCCCCGGAGGGATTGTGCGGCGCGATCCCAACACCCCCGGACCCGATCCGCAGTGACCCTCTCCGCTCTGATGGACGACCGGGGCCTCGCGGAGCCGACCTGTTCGCGGGCCGGGTGTTCGCTTCCCGCCGCGTGGAACGTCAACTGGCGCAACCCGCGGATCCACGGTCCGGAGCGGGTGAAGATCTGGCTCGCGTGCGAAGACCATCGCGAGTACCTGCACGACTACCTCGAGGCCAGGGACTTCCCCGTCGTCGTCACGCCGCTCGCTCACCCCCTCGAACGCCTCCCCGAGGTCGTGGCCGTAGAGGGACCGTCATGAACCGCTGGCGATTCGCGCTGAGTCGGCGCTGGTTCGGATATCTCGCCCTCGCCGTGGTCTTCGCCGCCGTGTGCGTTGGACTCTCCCAGTGGCAGGTCGCGCGCCTCAACGAGACCCGCAGCGCGAACGAGCTGGTCGACCGCAACTACCACAGCACCCCGGTCGCCCTCGATTCGGCCTTGCCCTCCCTCACGTCCTATTCCTCACGCCAACAGTGGAAGCAGGTGACGATGACGGGCACCTACCTCGCGGATGACCAGGTGCTGGTGCGCAACCGTCCGCTGAACGGCCAGCCCGGGTTCGAGGTGCTCGACCCGCTGTTGCTCGCCGACGGCACCGTCTTCGTCGTCGACCGCGGCTATGTGCCGATCGGAAACAAGCAGGACCGACCCGACAGCATCCCGGCCCCACGCACCGGCACCGTCACCGTCGTGGTGCGTCTCCAGGCGGGCGAACCGACCCTGAGCGGTCGCTCGGACACCCGCGGTGAGCTGGCGACCATCCACCTTCCGGATGTCGCGAAACTCGTGGGCAAGCCGACCTACACGGGGGCGTACGGCCTGATGGTGTCCGAAAGCCCGGCGGCCGCCACCCGCCCGACTGCGATGCCCCAGCCGGAACTCGACGAGGGCCTGCACATCTCGTATGCGATCCAGTGGGTGATCTTCGGGGTGATGGCGTTCTTCGGACTCTGGTACGCCGTCCGCCAGGAATACCGGATGAGGAATGCCGACGACCCGGAGGAGCAGCAGCGCGCCGAGGTGCGGGAGCGCAAGAAGCTGACCAAGCCGCGGAGCGACAGCGAGATCGAGGACGAGATCCTGGAGACGACGGGGTCTCGCTGACCGGGTCTCGACACGGTCGCTGAGCGACCTACTCGACCAGCAGAGCTGTCTCGACACGGTCGCTGAGCGACCTACTCGACCAGCGGGCGTCCTTAGGCCAGGGCCACCAGGTCCGCGTAGTCGCGATTCCAGAGGTCCTCGGTGCCATCCGGCAGGATGAGCACGCGCTCGGGGTTGAGAGCTTCGACGGCACCCTCGTCGTGACTGACGAGCACGACGGCACCGGAATAGTTCGCCAACGCATCGAGGATCTCGAGCCGGCTGGCGGGATCGAGGTTGTTGGTGGGCTCGTCGAGCAGCAGCACGTTCGCGCCCGACACGACGATCATCGCGAGGGCGAGACGTGTCTTCTCGCCACCGGAGAGCACACCGGCGAGCTTGGTGGCGTCATCCCCCGAGAACAGGAAAGAGCCGAGAACGCGGCGCGCCTCGGTCTCGGTGATGTTCGGTGAGGAGGACACCATGTTCTGCAACACCGTGCGCTTCACATCGATGGTCTCGTGCTCCTGCGCGTAGTAGCCGATGCGCAAGCCGTGGCCGGGCTCGAGTTGGCCGGTATCCGGCTGGTCGACGCTCGCAAGGATGCGAAGCAGTGTGGTCTTGCCGGCTCCATTGAAGCCGAGGATCACCACTTTGGATCCGCGGTCGATGGCAAGGTCCACCGCCGTGAAGATCTCGAGCGATCCGTAGCTTTTGGAGAGGTTCGACGCCATCAGCGGAGTGCGGCCGCACGGGGCCGGATCGGGGAACCGCAGTTTGGCCACGCGATCGACGGCGCGCACCTCGTCGAGACCGGAGAGCATCTTCTCGGCCCGCCGCACCATCTGGTGGGCGGCGGCGGCCTTCGAGGCCTTCGCGCCGAACTTGGCCGCCTGCATCTGCAGCACACCGGCCTTCTTCTCGACGTTGACGCGCTCCTTCTTGCGGCGCTCCTCATCGGCAGCGCGCTGGCGCTGATAGTTCTTCCAGTTCATGTTGTAGATGTCGATGACCTGGCGATTGGCATCGAGGTAGAACACTCGATTCACGGTGTCTTCGACGAGCTCGACATCGTGGCTGATCACGATCAGTCCGCCCTGGAAGTTCTTCAGGAATTCGCGCAGCCAGGTGACGGAGTCGGCATCGAGGTGATTGGTCGGCTCGTCGAGCAGCATCGTGTCCGCCCCGGAGAACAGGATGCGGGCAAGCTCGATTCGCCGGCGCTGGCCGCCGGAGAGCGTCGAGAGCGGCTGATCGAGGATGCGGTCGGGCAGGCTCAGATTGCTGGCAATGGACGCCGCTTCGGCTTCGGCCGCATAGCCTCCGAGCGCCATGAAGCGGTCCTGCAACTCGCCGTACTGCTTCATCGCCTTCGCGGCGACCTTCTCGTCGGAATCGCCCATGTCGAGCGCGGTCTTCTCCATGCCGATCACGAGCTGGCCAAGGCCGCGGGCATCCAGGATGCGTGTGCGGGCCAGGTCCTCGGGGTTGCCGGAGCGTGGATCCTGCGGAAGATAGCCGATCTCGCCGGTCGAATCGATGGTGCCGCCGGTAGCGAGTTCCTCGCCGGCGAGCACCTTGGTCAGGGTCGTCTTGCCCGCTCCGTTTCGGCCGACCAGGCCGATCTTGTCGCCGCGTTCGACTCTGAAGGTGACGTCCTCCATGAGCATGCGTGCGCCAACACGCAGTTCGAGGTCGTGCACGCTGAGCACAGGCAGAGTCCAATTGTTTGAGTCATCTCGCGACGACGGGAGGGAGGGGTGAACCTCTAGTATATTTCCTCGCGGTCAGGCTGGCTTCGAGGCGGCGTGACGCTGCACCTCGAGCCCGGCGAGGAGCAGCGTGATCCCGAAGTCGAAGGATTCACGGGCGAGAAGCGTCGGGTCGGACTCGACGGCATGCCCAAGAGACACCTCGATGACCACGCCGAGGCTGTCGGCCTGGAGCCGCTGCTGCTCGTGCGACACATGGCCGAGCACGAAATGGAGCAGGGCGGATGCGGCGATGCCACTCGTGCGCGGATCGAAGCCCCCCTGCCCGATCGAGTCGGTGAACAGCGCGTGGGGCAGGTCGGCGCCGAGTCCGAGGGCGAGAGTGCTCGAGACCACTTCCGCCCCATCCCGGAAGGCGAGGAGTGCGTCGCGCAGGGCATAAGCCTCGTCCCTCGTCGTTGATTTCCAGTCCGGGCCGTTGTGCGGCACGGGACGTGCCCGCTCGACGATCCGGTCGGCGATCGACGCAAGGAGGGTCTGCTTGTTCGCGAAGTGCCAATACAGTGCGCTGGGTTGCACATCGAGAGTCGCGCCGAGGCGACGCATCGTCAGGTCGGGTAGCCCGTGAGTGTCGAGGATGCCGAGGGCGGCCGACACCACGTCGTCGCGGGTGTGACGCACGGATCTGGCGCCGACGGTTTCTGGTTGGGGCATCGTGTGGGTAGTCTAACAGCGTCATGAACACCGTTCAGGTGAACACCGTTCAGGATCGCGCCGCCCGGCGCTCCCTCCGCAGCACCGCGTCGAATCGAGCACAGGCCATGGGTACCCGTCCCGCATTCAGCATCCGTGACATCTCCCGTATCGCCGTCTTCGCCGCCATTCTCGCCGTGCTCGGTATTCCTGGTGCCATCCCGGTGTTCGGCGGCGCCGTGCCTATCACCGCGCAGACCCTCGGGGTGATGTTGGCCGGGGCGATCCTCGGATCCTGGAGGGGCGCCGCGGCGGTCGCGGTCTTCGAGGTGCTGGTGCTCGTGGGGCTGCCGCTGCTTTCCGGTGGCCGGGGCGGCATCGCCGTGTTCGCCGGTCCCTCGGTGGGATACCTGCTCGGCTGGATCATCGGCGCTTTCGTGGTCGGACTGATCGCGCGGCCCGGCGACCGGAAGCCCGGCTGGTGGCGCACCGCCATCGGCACCTTCGCCGGTGGAATCGTCGTCGTCTATGCGCTCGGAATCCCCCTCCAGTCGCTCATCACCGGGCTCCCCCTCGCACAGACCGCCCTGACAAGCGCCGTCTTCCTTCCGGGCGACATCCTCAAGGTCGTGGTGGCCACCATCGTCACCCTCGCGCTGTGGAAGGCGTACCCGCGCGCCTTCGAACGAACCACCCACACGGCGCCGGAGCTCCGGCTGGCGGCACACGATGAGGCGGGCGCGCCTGTCGCGCCCGTCGTGACCGATGAGACTCGGGGCGCGAGAGCCGAGTGACTGTCGATCCCGTCGCCCTGTGGTGCGGCCCGGTCTCCCTGACCGAGTCGGAGCTGCGCGACCGGATGCGCCGGGACTCGGCCGCACGGACCCATGCGCCCCATTCCCTCGTCGCGATCTTCGACGACGACAGGGTGAACTCTGTGGTCACTGCCCTCGCGGTGCGCGCGAACGGCGCGATTCCCCTCCTCGGCGACGATCGCTGGACCCCGGAATACCGCGCGCAACTGCGGATGCTCGCAACCGCCGCCGCCGAATACAGAGAGATCGCCTGGGCGGCCTTCAGCTCCGGGAGCAGCGGTTCGCCGAGGGTGATCCTGCGCTCCGAAGCGTCCTGGTCGGCATGCTTCGACGCCGTCAGCGCGCTGATGAGGCTAGAAAGTTCGGATGCGGTCTTCCTCCCGGCTCCGCTGTCATCGTCCCTCTCGCTCTTCTCGGTGGCCCACTCGCGATCGATCGGAGCCGCCGTCGTGCTTCCGAGCACGCAGGGCTTCTCCCTCGCGGACCTCGACCACGCCACTGCCATCCACGGCACCCCGCGATCGCTCCAGGTGATCGTCGAATCACTCGAGAGCGCGTCGAGCTCGCACGGGGTGCGCGTTGCGCTGATCGGGGGCGCACACCTCGAACCGGGGCTGCGCCACCGGGCCGAGGCCCTCGGCATCCGGGTTGTCTCGTACTACGGCGCGGCCGAGCTCTCTTTCGTCACCGTGGACACCGACGGACTCGGCCACCGCGCGTTCCCCGGGGTCGACGTGAGGGTCGAGGCGGGGGAACTCTGGGCACGCTCCCCCTATCTCGCCTCCGGCTATCTCGGCGAAGGGGGCGCGCTGCGGTACGCCCCCGGAGGCTGGGCCACAGTCGGTGACCGTGTCGAGGTCGACAGTGCAGGTCGGATGCATTTCCGCGGCCGTTCGGACGGGGCGATCATCACGGCGGCGGCGACCGTCGTGCCCGAGGACGTCGAATCAGCACTCCGCAGCATCGACGGGGTGGAGGACGCCATCGTCTTCGGCCTCGCCAACGCCACAGTCGGCGCTCTCGTCTGTGTCCTGATCGAGACGACTCCGGGACAAGTCGCGCCGTCGCTGTCAGAGCTCCGCGAGCAGGCCAGATCCCGGCTCGCGCCTTCCCACCTGCCCCGGCGCTGGTATCGGATCGACGCACTTCCGCGGACCTCGTCGGGTAAGCCCGCGCGCGCGGAGGCGCGCCGGGCCATCGAGAATGGGGAGGTGACCCGACTTGACTAGCCCGCACGGCCTTCGCGACGCGAATGGGCCGGTCGTGATCGCCGCGCGGCGAACGCCGATATCCACACGGGGGATGCGCCTCGCACACCTCGCCGTCGACGAACTCTCGTCGGCGGCCATCAGGGCGTGCCTGGACGACGCGGGCCGGCTCGGATCCACGCTCGGCATCGGGGATGTCGTGCTGGGCAACTGCATGGGTCCGGGGGGCAACATCGCCCGCCTGGCTGCCCTTGCGGCCGGTCTCGACGTGAGCGTGCCCGGCATGACTGTCGACCGACAGTGCGGCAGCGGTCTCTCTGCGATCATCACGGCCTCGGACAGCATCCGTGCCGGCGATTCGCGGCTACACCTCGCCGGTGGCGCCGAGAGCGCCTCCACCGCTCCCCTGCGAATCGCCGACGGTGCTCCTTACGCGCGTGCGGCGTTCGCTCCCGAGGGATTCCCCGATCCCGAAATGGGCCCGGCCGCCCAGGATCTCGCGGAGTCGCGCAGCATCGGCCGTGACCGCCAGGACGCCTATGCCTCCCGGAGCCACGCGCTCGCTCTCGAACAGATCCGGCGGGGCGGGTTCGACGACGAGCTGGTCGAGACCGGTGGGCTCTCCCGCGACGACAGCCCACGCGAACGGATGCCCGCCCTGCTCCCCCGCTTCGTCCCGCTGTATCCGGCGCCGGCCGGAGTCGCGAACGGCACAGTGACGGCGGGGAACTCCTGCCGTATCAGCGACGGAGCCGCGATCGTGGCGATGGTACCGTCGCAGCTCCGGGGGACGTCCCCCGGTCTCGCCCTCGTCGCGCACGCCACGATCGGATGCGACCCCGCCCTGCCCGGCATCGGTCCGGTTGCCGCGGTGAACCGGGTATTGGAGCTCGTAGGCGTCTCCCTCGACGACATCGTGGCCTTCGAGATCGTCGAGGCCTTTGCTGCCCAAACCCTCGCCGTGCTCGACGAGCTCGGTCTCGCCCGGCCGGGATTCGTCGATCCCCGGGTCTGCTCGGGAGGCGGCGCGCTCGCTCTCGGGCACCCCTGGGGTGCGAGCGGCGCGGTCAGCGTCGTACGTCTGTTCAGCCGCCTGGTGCGCGAGGGTGCTCCGGCCGGAAGCCTCGGGATCGCCACCGCAGCGATCGGCGGCGGGATGGGCGTCGCTGCTCTGTTCGAGGTCGTGCGGTGAGCAATGAGCGGGCCATCGTCCTCGAAGACGTTTCCGTCGAGTTCGCCGGACGAGTCGCACTCCGCGACGTCTCGGTCAGCCTCGATGTCGAACGGATCGGAGTTATCGGGTCTAACGGTTCCGGAAAGTCCACCTTCGCCCGCCTACTCAACGGCCTCGTCACGCCGACCGGAGGCACGGTGAGGGTGCACGGCCTCGACCCCGTGCGGGACGGCAAACGGCTGCGGCGCGAGGTCGGCTTCATCTTCAGCAACCCCGACGCCCAGATCGTGATGCCGACCGTCACCGAAGACCTGACGTTCTCGTTGCGCGGGCGCGGCCTGACCCGAGCGGAGGTCGCGGATCGGGTGTCCGCGACACTCGCTTCCGTCGATCTCACTGTCCATGCCGACGCTCCGACCCACAGCCTCTCCAGCGGCCAGAAGCAGCTGCTCGCCCTCGGAGCCATCCTCATCGGTGCGCCCGGGCTGGTCGTCGCGGATGAACCGACCGCGCTGCTCGATGCCTCGAATACCCGACGGATCGCCAACCGGCTCCTCGACGAGATGCCCCAGCAGCTCGTGCTCGTCACCCACGACCTGCGTCTCGCTGCCCGTTGCGACATCGTCCTCCGCTTCGAGGCCGGGATGCTGGTCGAACACGGCGAACCGGGGTCGGTCATCGCCCACTACGAGAGCGACAACGCATGATCGTGCTCTACATCCCCGGCTCGAGCATCCTGCACCGGGCGCCGGCCGGAGCGAAGATTCTCGTGTTCGCGATGCTGGCGCTGGCCATTGCCCTCACCGCGCGGAACCTCTGGGCGCTCCCGGCTGCCGGATGCCTCGCGGTGGCGCTCTACCTGAGCGCAGGGTTCGGCATCCGTGTCATCCTGCAACAGGTGTATGCCGCCCGTTGGATCGTGGTGGTGATGCTGGTGACCCAGGCGATCTTCCTGCCGGTGGCGGTCGCCGCCACGAACACCGGGCGGGTGCTCGTCGTGATCGTGCTCGCGGCGCTGATCACGCTCACCACCAGGATCCCCGCCCTTCTCGACGCCACCGAGAGAGCGCTGGCCCCCCTGCGGCGATTCGGCGTCAACCCCGCGGCGGTCGGCCTCCTTCTAGCGCTCACCATCACCGCGATTCCGGTGATCGGAGGGTTCGCTGCCGACATCCGGGAGGCCCGGCGGGCGCGGGGTGTGCCGGTGCGTCCGCAGACCTTCGTGGTGCCGCTGCTGGTGATGTCGCTCAAGCACTCGGATGACCTCGCTGACGCTCTCGCGGCCCGGGGCATCGAATGATGGTCCACGGCCAGGTCATCGACGACCAGACCCGCTGCATCCACTACGGCACGGCGACGGATGTCATCGCGATCAGGTTCTACTGCTGCCGGCTGTACTATCCGTGCCACCTCTGCCACGAGGCATCCGCGGGCCATCCGGCGCTGCAGTGGCCGGTCTCTCAGCGTGACCAGAAGGCCGTGCTGTGCGGGGTGTGCTCACGCGAATTGACCATCGACGAGTATTTCGGCGTGCACGCCTGCCCGGAATGCGGCGCTTCATTCAATGACGGATGTCGGCTGCACCGCCACCTCTACTTCGAGAGTTGAGGGCGCCACGGGGCTGCGACTCGCGGGGGTTGCGCGCCGCGCCCGCCGCGTCGAACCCCACCTCGACCGGGCGGAATTGGCGCCGAATCCGCGGTTTTGGCGCCGATTCCGCCCACTCGCGGGATGGGGGATCTCGCCGAACTGCCGGGCGCGATCGACGGATCGCGCGACGCCTACATCGAGAAGCCGAGGGCCCTCATCATGTCGCGACCGTCATCGGTGATTTTCTCTGGGCCCCACGGCGGCATCCAGATCCAGTTGATGCGGAACTGCTCCACTACACCGTCGAGGGACTGTGCCGTCTGCTCCTCGATCACATCGGTGAGCGGGCAGCCGGCCGAGGTGAGGGTCATGCTGATGATCAGGGCGTCGTTCTCGTCGTCCCAGGTGAGGTCGTAGATGAGGCCGAGATCGACGATATTGACCCCGAGCTCGGGGTCCATGACATCCTTGAGCGCCTCTTCGACCTGGTCGAAGAGCGCGGGTGCGAGTGCGACTGCCATGGCCCTAGCCTAGGCTCGCGGGGGCAAGGAAGCGATCGTAGCCCTCATTCTCGAGGCGATCGGCCAGCTCGGCGCCGCCCTCTTCCGCGACCCGACCGTCGACGAACACATGCACGTAGTCGGGCGTGATGTAACGCAGGATGCGCGTGTAGTGCGTGATGAGCAGCAGGCCGAGCCCGGTGTTCTCCTTGGCGCGGTTGACGCCCTCCGACACGATCTTGAGCGCGTCGACATCGAGACCGGAGTCGGTCTCGTCGAGGATCGCGAATTTCGGCTTGAGCAGCTCGAGCTGCAGGATCTCGTGGCGCTTCTTCTCGCCGCCGGAGAAGCCCTCATTGACGTTGCGGTCCTTGAACGAGGCGTCCATGCGCAGGTTCTTCATCGACTCCGTGACCTCTTTGGTCCAGGTGCGGATGGAGGGCTGCACGCCGTCGATCGCGGTCTTCGCCGTGCGAAGGAAGTTCGTGACCGCCACACCGGGGATCTCGACGGGGTACTGCATGGCGAGGAAGAGGCCGGCGCGGGCGCGGGCGTCGACGGGGAGCGCGAGCAGGTCCTGCCCGTCGAGGGTGACCGATCCGCTCTCCACGTGATACTTCGGATGCCCGGCGATCGTGTAGGCCAACGTGGACTTGCCTGACCCGTTAGGGCCCATGATCGCGTGGATCTCGCCCTCGTTCACGATGAGGTCGACACCCTTGAGAATCTGCTTGGTGCCCTGTTCGGTTTCGACACTCACATGGAGGTCGGTGACTTCGAGTACTGACATGGGAGAACTCCTTGGCGCTTTAGGGGGTGACCACGGGGGTCGGGTCGATGAAGACGTCACCGTCCACGATGGAGACCGCGAAGACGGGAACCGGCTCGTAGGCCGGAAGGGTGATCGGCTTTCCGGTGAGCAGGGAGAACTTGGAGCCGTGCGCCCAGCACTCGAGGGTGTCGTCCTCGACGAAACCCTCGGCGAGCGAGATGTCCCCGTGAGTGCAGGTGTCGCCGATGGCGTGCACGGTGCCGGCCGAGTCTCGAACGACCGCGATGGGGGTGCCGTCGATGACGACTCGAACGGCGGAGCCGAGTTCGATATCGCTTTCGGCGCAGATCTTGATGGTCACTACAGGCTCTTTCGTTCGGGTCAGGCTTCGGTCTGGGTGAGCTCGGCCTCGATGGCCAATTGCAGTCGTTCCTCGAGCTCCGGGGAGCCGATCTTCTGCACGATCTCGGAGAGGAACCCGCGCACGACGAGGCGTCGGGCTTCGTCCTCACGGATACCACGCGCCTGCAGGTAAAACAGCTGCTCGTCGTCGAACCGTCCCGACGCGCTCGCGTGGCCGGCGCCGGCGATGTCACCGGTCTCGATCTCGAGGTTCGGGATGGAGTCGGCTCGCGCACCATCGGTCAGCAACAGGTTGCGGTTCTGCTCGTAGCTGTCGGTGCCGGAAGCTGTCGGGCGGATGAGCACGTCGCCGATCCAGACCGTGTGGGCGCCGGCACCCTGCAGGGCGCCCTTGTAGCTGACGCGCGACTTCGTGTTCGGGGCATCGTGGTTGACGAAGACCTGCTGCTCGAGGTGCTGGCCCGTATCGGCGAAGTACACGCCGTACAGCTCGACATCCCCGCCCTCGCTGGAGAGGTGCGTCGACGGATTGATTCTCACGACCGATCCGCCGAGGGAGACGACGACGTGCTTGAGGCTGGCGTCACGACCAACCTCCGAGAAGTGGCTGGCGAGGTGGATCGCGGAGGCGTCCCACTGCTGCACCGTGACCACGGTCAACCGGGCGCCCTCGTCGAGGATGATCTCGACGTTCTCGCTGAGGAGGGCATCCCCCGTGTTCTGCAGTACGACGGTGCCGACGCTGTGGTGAGTCGCGTGGATGACGGTATGCGCGGCCCGCGCGACGGATCCGAGGGCAGACCGGGAGACGGTGATCTCCGAGGCTTCTTCCCCGGTGATCGTGATGACGAGAGCCGACTCGAAAGCGCTCCAGGCATTGGCGGATGCCCGCTCCTCCGGCTTGCCCGCGCGCCCGATTCGCGAATCCCCGCGCGGCACCCATTCGATGAGAGCAGCGTCACCGGAAACGGAGACTCCGGTGAGCGAGCGGATGTCGCCTTCGAGCGGACCATCGATCAGCGGCTGCACCCGGGCGATCGGCGTGTGCTTCCATTCCGTCTCCTGGCCGGAGACGGCCTCGAAGTCGGAGACGTCGAAGGAAGCGAAACGCGCGGAGCGCACCTGCACGGGCACAAGGCCCCAGCCGCCGTCACTGTGTTGCTTCGAGCCGAGGCGGGAGTGGTCGGGCGCAGCCGCAGGACCCGTGGTGACCGATTCGGGCACGGTTTGAGTGGGAACAGACACCTAGCCGACGCTGCCTTCCATGCCCATTTCGATGAGCTTGTTGAGTTCGAGGGCGTACTCCATCGGGAGCTCGCGGGCGATGGGTTCGATGAAGCCGCGCACGATCATCGCCATCGCCTCGTCTTCGGGCATTCCGCGCGACTGGAGATAGAACAACTGCTCGGCGCTCACGCGCGAGACGGTGGCCTCGTGCCCCATCTGCACGTCGTCCTCACGGACGTCGGTGGTGGGGTAGGTGTCGGAGCGCGAGATGGCATCCACCAGCAGGGCGTCACAGCGCACGGTGTTCGCCGAGTGGTGTGCGCCCTCCGCGATGCGAACCTCGCCACGGTAGCCGGTGCGCCCCCCGCCGCGGGCGATCGATTTCGAGACGATCGACGACTGCGTATACGGCGCCATGTGGATCATCTTGGCGCCGGCATCCTGATGCTGTCCGGGGCCGGCGAAGGCCACCGAGAGCGTCTCCCCCTTCGCGTGCTCGCCGACGAGATAGATCGAGGGGTACTTCATGGTCACCTTTGAGCCGATGTTTCCATCGATCCACTCCATCGTGGCTCCCTCGTGGGCGATGGCGCGCTTGGTCACCAGGTTGTAGACGTTGTTCGACCAGTTCTGGATGGTCGTGTAGCGCACACGGGCGTTCTTCTTGACGATGATCTCGACGACCGCGGAGTGCAGCGAATCCGACTTGTAGATCGGGGCGGTGCACCCCTCGATGTAGTGCACGTAGGAGCCCTCGTCGGCGATGATCAGGGTGCGCTCGAACTGGCCCATGTTCTCGGTGTTGATGCGGAAGTACGCCTGCAGTGGGATCTGCACGTGCACACCCTTAGGCACGTAGACGAACGAGCCGCCCGACCACACGGAGGTGTTGAGTGCAGCGAATTTGTTGTCGCCGGCCGGAATCACCGTGCCGAAGTATTCCTTGAAGAGTTCCGGATACTCCTTCAAGGCGGTGTCGGTGTCCATGAAGATGACACCCTGCTCTTCGAGGTCCTTGTTGATCGTGTGATAAACGACTTCGGACTCGTATTGGGCTGCGACGCCGGATACCAGACGTTGGCGCTCCGCCTCGGGGATGCCGAGCTTCTCGTAGGTGCTCTTGATGTCATCAGGGAGGTCGTCCCAGGTCTGCGCCTGCTTCTCGGTGGAGCGCACGAAGTACTTGATGTTGTCGAAGTCGATGCCGGAGAGGTCCGCGCCCCACGCGGGCATGGGCTTCTTGTAGAAGAGCGCGAGCGCCTTCAGGCGGTTCTTGAGCATCCACTCGGGTTCGCTTTTGAGTGCCGAGATGTCGGCAACAACTTCGGGAGAGATTCCGCGTTTCGCGGATGCGCCGGCCACGTCGGAGTCGGACCAGCCGAACTCATAGATTCCGAGGCTCTCGAGTTCGGGACGGTCGATGAGGATGTCCGACATGATTTCCCTCTTCCTGTTGAAAAAACTCTGTGCCATGGGGCTCTCCCCTATGGCAACCGCAGACGAAGCGGAGGCATTCCCGCGCGCATCCACCGCCGGCGGATCATCACCATGCGCGCCGACTGGGGCGCCTTGCGTATCAACGCCGACACGGTGGCATAGCTGTGTGCTGCTTTCAAGAACGATTCTACAGGGAGCAGAGTGCGAATCAGCGGTGAGTCGTGACCGCTGCTTCGATCGGTGCCTGTAGCTGAACAGTGCGGAACAGCCTGGGGTTCACATCGAGGAGGACGCGAAGCACCCCCACCCAGACGAGAGCGGAGCCGAGCACGTGAATCGCGACAAGGCCGGCCGGCACCCCGATGTTGGCTTGGAGCAGCCCGAGGGCGGCCTGGGCGATCGTCACAATCAGAAACGCGACGACGCGGCGACGCGCGAGAGCAGTATCCGGGAACCCGCGAAGGCTGCCGTACATGGCGACGGCCAACACGATCACCAGGCTGCCGAGCACGCCGTGCACGATCGTGACCTCCGCCCAGACGAAGCCCATGCGCGGAACATCGGCCGAGTCGCCGGAGTGCTGGCCCGAGCCGGTGACCAGCGTCCCCACCACGACCAGTACGAAGGTGGTCGCCACCAGCAGGACGCTCAGGATGGCAGGGGCGCGGGGCGCCGGCGCCCCGGCGGAGGTCTCGGCGATGGCCTGCCGGGCGCGGTGCCAGGTGAGTGTCGTCGTGGTGAGCAGCGCGATCGCCAGGACGAAGTGCATCGCAACGACGTAGGGGTTCAGGCGCGTGAGCACCGAGATGCCGCCGGCGATGGAGTTGGCGACGACGAGCCAGAACTGCGACCAGGCCAGCCGGGTGAGAGTACGGTTGCGCGGCTTCTGCAGGCGAGCAGCGACGATCGCCCAGCCGACAGCAAGGATCAGCACGCCGGTGAGCGCACGGTTCGCGAATTCGATGAAACCGTGGATGCCGAGCTCCGGCGTTGTCGTGAATGACCCGGCATCGCACGCCGGCCAGGTGGGGCAGCCGAGTCCGGACCCGGTGACGCGCACGACGCCTCCGCTCAGCACGATGAAGACGCTCACCAGGAGGGCGGCGGTGGTGCCCCAGCGCAGTGCCCGTGCTCCGAGCGTGTAGCGGCTGGCGAGCCAGGCTAGTGGGGTGACGATGGGTCGGTCCTTCCGGGATCGGCAGTCAGCGTGGGGAGATCAGCGCAGGAGGGTCAGCGCAGTGAGGTCAACAGAGGGTCGATGCCCACCGCGAGGAACAACAGGGTGAGGTAGCTGATGGAGCTGTGGAAGACCCGCATCGGCTTGACCGTGTCGTGACGAATTGCCATCGAATAGAGGCGGTGGGACTCAAAGACGAACCATCCTCCGGCCAGCACCGCCACGACCGTGTAGAGGATGCCCATGTGTGCGACGGGGATCAGCAACAGGGAGCAGGCCACTGTCGCCCACGCGTAGAGCACGACCTGCAGGCCCACGACGGTGCGACCCCGCACCACGGCCAGCATCGGCACATTCACTGACGCGTAGTCGGCCCGGTAGCGCATCGAGAGCGGCCAGTAGTGCGGCGGGGTCCAGAGGAACACGATGCCGAACAGGATGACCGGGGCCCAGCTGAGCGAGCCGGTGACCGCCGCCCAGCCGATGAGGACCGGCATGCAGCCTGCCGCGCCGCCCCAGACGATGTTCTGCGGGGTGCGGCGCTTGAGCACCAGCGTGTAGACGAGCACGTAGAACAGGATCGCGACGAGCGAGAGCGCGGCCGCGAGCCAGTTGACCAGGAGCCCGAGCACCAGGATGGACGCCGCACCGATCACCCAGGCGAACACCAGCGCCTCGCGGTCGGTTAGTTCCCCGGTGACCAGCGGGCGCTTGCTCGTTCGCTTCATGACGCGGTCCATGTCGCGGTCGATGTAGCAGTTGAACGCTCCGGCCGAACCGGCGCTGAGGGCACCTCCGACGAGGGTCCAGAGCACGAGCCAGAGGTTCGGGATGCCGCCCTGCGCCAGGATCATCACCGGCGCGGTGGTCACGAGGAGTAATTCGATGACCCGGGGTTTGGTCAGCGCGAAGTAGGCCTTCGACTTGCGGGCGAAACCGATGCTCCCGCTCGGCTGCCGAGTCTCTACCGCTACGTCCATTGCTCCTCTAACACCCGATCGCACCCGCGAAATAGTCTAAGTGCCCCGGCTGGGAGCTCCTGTCAACCCCTGCCTCACAGACACGACGCTTTCAAACAGCAGAGCACAGCTTTCTCTATACTTGGATGTGCTCGCACGCCGTGCCCCCAGCCCCCGCCGACCTCGTTGGTGATCCGGTCTGCCATGGCCCTGCCGATGTCGTCAGGCGGGCAAGTGCAATTACCTCAGGCGGTGTGACCCACCCGGGACAGACATCGTACGCAACAGAAGGGTCGAATTCTCGTGGCAGCTCTCCAATGGGATCCCATTGACAACACCGCCGTAGACACCGCTCGCATCCTGGCAGCGGATGCTGTCGAGAAAGTCGGAAACGGGCACCCCGGCACCGCGATGAGCCTCGCCCCCGCCGCCTACCTCCTGTTCCAGAAGGTCATGCGTCGCGACCCGAGCGACAGCACCTGGATCGGTAGGGACCGTTTCATCCTCTCTGTCGGCCACTCTTCGCTCACCCAGTACGTGCAGTTCTACTTCGGGGGCTATGGCCTCGAGCTCGACGACCTCAAAGCACTGCGCACCTGGGGCTCCAAGACGCCTGGACACCCCGAGTACGGCCACACCGACGGTGTGGAGATCACGACCGGCCCACTCGGCCAGGGACTCTCCTCAGCCGTCGGATTCGCCTACGCGTCCCGCTACGAGCGTGGCCTGTTCGACCCGGATGCCGCACCGGGCACCAGCCCGTTCGACCACTACATCTACGCGATCGCCGGCGATGGCGACATGCAGGAGGGCGTGACGAGCGAGGCATCCTCGCTCGCCGGCCACCAAGAGCTCGGCAACCTCATCGCGATCTACGACAGCAATCAGATCTCGATCGAGGACGACACCAACATCGCCTTCACCGAAGACGTGAAGGCGCGTTACGAGGCGTACCACTGGCACGTGCAGGTGGTCGACTGGAAGAAGACCGGCCAGTACATCGAGGACGTCCAGGCGCTCAACGATGCGATCGAGGCGGCCAAGGGCGAGACGTCCAAGCCCTCGCTGATCATCCTTAAGACCATCATCGGTTGGCCGAGCCCGAAGAAGCAGAACTCGGGCAAGATCCATGGATCCGCCCTCGGGGCGGAGGAGCTCGCCGCCGTCAAGGAGGTGCTCGGCTTCGACCCCGAGAAGACCTTCGACGTGGACCCGGCCGTTCTCGCCCACACTCGCAAGGCCGTGGATCGCGGCCAGGCCGCCCATGCGGAATGGAACGCACAGTTCGATGCCTGGGCCGCCGCAAACCCCGAGCGCAAGGTGCTTCTCGACCGAATTCTCTCTGGAGATCTCCCCGAGGGCGTCGAAGAGGCGCTCCCCGTGTTCGAAGCGGGCAAAGAGATGTCGACTCGAGCGGCATCCGGCAAGGTGCTCAACGCCCTCGGCCCCGTGATCCCTGAGCTCTGGGGTGGTTCGGCCGATCTCGCCGAGTCGAACAACACCACCATCGAGGGCTCTGAGTCCTTCGTGCCGGCCGAGCATTCGACCCACGAATGGACCGGCAACAAGTACGGCCGCGTGCTTCACTTCGGCATCCGGGAACACGCGATGGGGTCGATCCTCAACGGCATCGTGCTCCACGGGAACACCCGACCGTTCGGCGGCACATTCTTGATCTTCAGCGACTACATGCGCCCGGCCGTCCGACTTGCCGCGCTGATGAAGGCGCCGACCATCTACGTCTGGACCCACGACTCGGTGGCCCTCGGCGAAGACGGTCCGACTCACCAGCCGATCGAGCAGCTCGCGGCACTTCGCGCCATCCCTGACCTCGACATCGTGCGCCCGGGTGACGCGAACGAGACAGCCTGGGCCTGGAAGACCATTCTCGAACGCCGAAAGGGCCCGGCCGGTATCGCGCTGACCCGCCAGAACATCCCGGTGTTCGAGCGCGGTGACGACGCAGCCGACGGCGACACCTTCGCCTCCGCAAAGCACGTCGCGAAGGGCGCCTATGTGCTCGCGGAAGCACCGGGCGGCGCTCCAGACGTCATCTTCATCGCCACCGGGTCCGAGGTGCAGATCGCCGTGGATGCCCGCGAGCAGCTCAAGGCCGACGGCATCAACGCCCGGGTCGTGTCGGCTCCGTGCCTCGAGTGGTTCGAGGAGCAGTCCGCCGAGTACCGCGAGTCCGTGCTTCCGAAGGCCGTCAAGGCCCGGGTCTCCATCGAAGCCGGCCGGGACCTCACCTGGCGCTCTTACGTCGGCGATGCCGGCCGCAGCGTCTCGATCGAGCACTTCGGTGCATCCGCCGACTACAAGACGCTGTTCCGTGAGTTCGGGATGACCACCGAGCACGCCATCTCCGCCGCCAAGGACTCGATCGCCGCCGTCTAGGCGTCGAAAGAAAAGGAAACCAACATGACCGAGAACACCCCCACCGCTGCCCTTTCCGCCCTCGGCACGAGCATCTGGCTCGACGACCTCTCGCGGGAGAGGATCAACTCCGGCGGACTGCAGAAACTGATCGCCGACCGCAACGTCGTCGGAGTCACCACGAACCCGACGATCTTCGCGGGCGCCCTCGCCAAGGGCGAGGCGTACGACGCCCAGGTCGCCGAGCTCGCCGCCGCGGGCAAGACGGTAACCGAGGCCGTCTTCGAGATCACCACCGATGATGTCGCCAACGCCAGCGACATCTTCCGCTCGGTCTACGACTCGACCGGTGGGCAGGACGGCCGCGTCTCGATCGAGGTCGAGCCCGGTTTCGCCCACGACGCCGCCGCGACCTCCCAGCAGGCCAAGCAGCTCTGGGCCAAGGTCGACCGCCCGAACGCCATGATCAAGATCCCCGCGACGGTCGAGGGCCTCGAGGCCATCACCGAGACCATCGGGTCTGGTATCAGCGTGAACGTGACCCTGATCTTCAGCCTCGAGCGTCACCGAGAGGTCATCAACGCCTACCTCACCGGCCTTGAGCAAGCGAAGGCCGCCGGCCACGACCTGTCGACGATCCACTCCGTCGCGTCGTTCTTCGTCTCGCGTGTGGACACGGAGATCAACAACCGCCTCGATGCCATCGGCACTCCTGAGGCCATCGCATTGAAGAGCAAGGCCGGCATCGCGAATGCCCGCCTGGCCTACCAGGTCTTCGAGCAGGCCTTCGACAGCGAGCGGGCAAAGGGCCTCCTCGCCGCCGGAGCGAACGTGCAGCGCCCGCTCTGGGCCTCCACCGGGGTGAAGGATCCAACGCTTCCCGACACGCTCTACGTCACCGAGCTCGCCGTCGCCAACGTCGTGAACACCATGCCGGAGAAGACCCTCGAGGCTACCTTCGACCACGGCGTCATCGCCGGGGACCAGGTAACCGGCAACTACGACGACGCCAACGCGGTACTCGACAAGCTCGATGCGCTCGGCATCTCGTACGAAGAGGTCACCGCGCTACTCGAGAAGGAGGGTGTGGAGAAGTTCATCGTCTCCTGGAATGAACTCCTCGACACCGTGACCGCGGCTCTCGAGTCGGCTCGGTCGGGCAAGCCGGAGACGGAATCCGCGGCATCCGGATCCGACCACACCGTCGAGTCTTCCGAGGTGGCCAAGTGAGCTTCGACATCACGGTGAGCGGAGCCGCCGCCGAAGCCGTCGACCGCATCGTGCCCCAGCTGGTGAGCGACCTCGTCGCCTCCCGCATCTCCGACCAGGATCCGACCCTCTGGGGAACGAATGCCGAGGCCGAAGCCGGCAAGCGGCTCGGCTGGACCGAGGCCGTCGTCATCTCTGAGCCCCTGATCGACGACATCATCGCACTGCGCGACAAGCTGCACGCCTCCGGCGTCGACCACGTCGTGCTCGGCGGGATGGGCGGCTCGTCGCTCGCCCCTGAGGTCATCACCCGCACGGCCGGAGTCGAACTCACCATCCTCGATTCCACCGACCCGGGGCAGATCCTCGCGGCCCTCGCCGACCGGCTCGAGACGACCGTCGTGGTGATCTCGTCCAAGTCGGGCTCGACCCTGGAGACCGCCAGCCAGCGCAAGTCGTACGAGGAGGCGTTCCACGGCATCGGAATCGATCCGGCCGAGCGCATCGTCGTCGTCACCGACCCTGGCTCGCCGCTCGATGCCTCGGCACGCGCGGCCGGGTACCGCGTTTTCAACGCCGACCCGAACGTCGGCGGCCGGTACTCGGCGCTGACCGCCTTCGGTCTGGTGCCTTCCGGGCTGGCTGGCGTCGACATCCAGGCGCTGCTCGCCGAGGCATCTGCCGTCACCGGGCAGCTGATGGTGGATCAGGCAGACAACCCCGGCCTCATCCTCGGCGCAGCCATCGCGGGCACCTCTCCGCTGAAGGACAAGATCGGCATCGTCGCCGACGGAACCTACATCGTGGGCTTCGGCGACTGGGTCGAGCAGCTCATCGCCGAGTCGACCGGCAAGAGCGGCAAGGGACTGCTCCCGGTCGTGCTCGACCTCAATTCACCGGAACTCACCGAGAACCTCGACGACGTGCAGATCGTACGCCTGGTCGAGAGTGCTCGCGCCACCAAGGATGTGCGGGACGGCGAGATCGAGATCAGCGGTACCCTCGGCGCGCAGATGCTCGTCTGGGAATACGCGGTCGCCGTCGCGGGTCGCCTGCTCGGCATCGATCCCTTCGACCAACCGGATGTCGAGTCGGCCAAGATCGCGACCCGCGCCCTCCTCGACTCGCGCCCCGAGCCCATCGCCCCCGCCTTCACCGAAGACGGAATCGAGGTACGGGCCTCGAGCGAACTCCTCGCCGGCGCGGACACAGTCTTCGCCGCGATCGATGCGCTCCTCGCCCACATCGGACCGGACGGCTACCTCGCCGTTCAGGCCTACGTCGACCGGCACGCGAACCACGAGCTCGCCAAGCTGCGAGACCTGCTCGCCGAGAAGACCGGACGACCGGTCACCTTCGGCTGGGGACCGCGGTTCCTTCACTCGACCGGCCAGTACCACAAGGGGGGCCCGGCGACCGGGGTGTTCCTGCAGATCACGGCGACGGCTCCGGCCGACCTCGAGATCCCGGACAGCCCGTTCTCGTATGGCTACCTCATCCAGGCACAGGCAGCCGGTGACGCGAGCGTGCTCGCCGATCATGGGCGCCCAGTGCTCACCCTCACCCTCACGAAGCCGGCCCAGAACCTCGCGACGCTCTTCAGCGCGATCTCCTGATCGACCAACCGACACGAACCCGCAAGGAGCCGAATGTCCCCGGTGGAAATCACGCCGGAGTTCAACCCGCTGAGGTTGCCCTCCGACCGCCGTCTCAACAGGATCGCTGGGCCGAGCGCCCTGATCATCTTCGGAGTGACGGGTGACCTCGCCCGCAAGAAGCTGATGCCGGCGGTCTACGACCTCGCCAACCGCGGACTCCTCCCCCCGGGCTTTGCGCTTGTGGGGTTCGCCCGGCGCGACTGGGTCGACCAGGATTTCGCCAAGGTGGTGCACGATGCCGTCGAGCAATATGCACGCACGCCGTTCGACGAAGACGTGTGGAAGCAATTGGCCGAAGGCATCCGCTTCGTGCAGGGAGAGTTCGACGACGACAAGGCGTTCGCCGAGCTCAAGAAAACCCTCGAGGAGCTCGACGAGACGCGCGGCACGATGGGCAACCACGCCTTCTACCTTTCGATCCCGCCGAAGTCGTTCCCGCAGGTCACGGAGCAGCTTCGACGGTCTGGGCTGGCCGATGAGGTGGATGGCGCGTGGCGCCGTGTCGTGATCGAGAAGCCGTTTGGAAGCGACCTCAAGACGGCCCGCGAACTCAATGACGTCGTGGAGTCGGTGTTCCCCCCGGACTCCGTGTTCCGGATCGACCATTACCTCGGCAAGGAGACCGTCCAGAACATCCTGGCCCTCCGCTTCGCCAACCAGCTGTACGAACCCATTTGGAACGCGAACTACGTCGACCATGTGCAGATCACCATGGCAGAAGACATCGGAGTCGGCGGCCGTGCGGGCTACTACGACGGGATCGGCGCCGCGCGCGACGTCATCCAGAACCACCTCCTGCAACTCCTCGCCCTCACGGCGATGGAGGAGCCCGTGTCGTTCGCAGCCAAGGACCTCCGCGCCGAGAAGGAGAAGGTGCTCTCGGCGATCCGCCTGCCGAAGGACCTCTCCCACTCGACCGCTCGCGGACAGTACGCCAGCGGCTGGCAGGGTGGTGAGAAGGTGGTCGGATTCCTCGAGGAAGACGGCATGAACCCGAAGTCCCTCACCGAGACCTTCGCCGCCATCCGCCTGGACATCGGCACCCGCCGCTGGGCGGGAGTGCCCTTCTACCTGCGCGCCGGCAAGCGCCTCGGGCGACGGGTCACCGAGATCGCCGTCGTGTTCAAGCGCGCGCCTCAGTACCTCTTCGCCGAGAGCCAGACCTCCGCTCTCGGGCAGAACGCGCTCGTCATCCGTGTGCAGCCGGATGAGGGCGTCACCATCCGCTTCGGATCGAAGGTGCCCGGAGCCGGGATGCAGGTTCGCGACGTCACCATGGACTTCGGCTACGGCCACGCCTTCACCGAGGCGAGCCCCGAGGCTTACGAACGCCTCATCCTCGACGTGCTCCTCGGCGACCCGCCGCTGTTCCCCCGCCACCAGGAGGTGGAACTCAGCTGGATGATCCTCGACCCGATCGAGGAGTACTGGGCGACCCAGGGCCAGCCCGAACAGTACCGTCCGGGCACCTGGGGTCCGGCATCCGCCGACGAACTCCTCGCCCGCGACGGACGCGTCTGGCGACGCCCGTGACCACCTCAACCTGGAGACGTCCATGATCGTCGATCTTCCCAACACCACCACGAGCCAGATCTCGAAGACCCTGGTAAAGATCCGTGAGGAGGGTGGCGCTGTCGCTCTCGGGCGCGTGCTCACCCTCGTGATCTCCACGAACCTCGGCCACGAGGAAGAGGCGATCGAGGCGGCCAACGACGCGTCCCGCGAGCATCCGATGCGGGTGATCGTGATCTCGACCGGTCCGGATGGCCCCGACATGTCGGACGCCCCGCGTCTCGACGCTCAGATCCGTGTCGGTGGAGATGCCGGCGCGAGCGAGGTCGTGGTGCTCAAGGCCTATGGGGACACGGCCTCGGACGAGGAGGGGCTGGTCACCGGCCTCCTCCTGCCCGACGCTCCCGTCGTCGCCTGGTGGCCTGGAGAGGCTCCAGAAGTGGCATCCCAGTCACCGCTCGGTCGCATAGCCCAGCGTCGCATCACGGATGCGGCCGCCCAGCGTGACCCTCGCGGGTTCCTGAACCACCTCTCCCGCACCTACAGCCCCGGCGACACCGATTTCTCCTGGACGCGCCTCACGCTCTGGCGCGCGCAACTCGCCGCGGTGCTCGACCAGCCTCCGTACGAGTCGATCACGAGCGCGGAGGTTCATGGTGCGCCGGACTCGCCCTCAACCGGACTCCTTGCCGCCTGGCTGCAGATGCAATTGAAGGTGCCATGCCGACACGAGCTGGTGACTCCCTCCCACGGGTCAAGCGGCATCCAGGGGGTACGGCTGCACCGGGCATCCGGCGTCATAGAGCTCGAACGCACCAGCGCGAACATCGTCACCCTCGTGCAGCCGAACCAGCCGATCCACGACATCTCACTCATCCGCCGCAGCCTTCGGGATTGCCTGGCCGAAGAGCTGCGACGCCTCGACCCGGACGACCTGTTCGGAGCGGTGATCCAGCACGGCCTCGCCGACCTGGACGCCCCGACCGTCACTGGATCGATCGCGGTACCCGAGTAATGACGAACGCCCGTCGCGTGCTGGTGCACGCGGACAAGAAAGCCCTTGCCGGCTCGGTCGCCGCCCGTTTCATCACCAAGGTGGTCGACCTGCTCGACCAGCAGTCCCGGGTGAACATCGCCCTCACCGGCGGAACCGTCGGCAGTGCAGTGCTGGAGGCGATCCGCGAATCCCCGGCCCGTGACAGCATCGACTGGTCCCGCGTCGTCCTGTGGTGGAGCGATGAGCGCTGGCTGCCCCGCGGCGATGCCGAGCGCAACGACACCCAGGCGCGTGAAGCCCTGCTGGACCATGTGGCCCTGCGCCCCGAGAACATCCACTGGTTTCCTGCGCCGGACACCGGCATCACCCTCGAGGATGCCGCCGCGGCCTATTCGGCAGAGCTCGCGGATGCCGCAGATGACGGCCACCAGTCCCCGCGATTCGACATCCTCTTCCTGGGCGTCGGCCCCGACGGGCATGTGGCGTCACTGTTCCCGGATGCCCCGGGCATCCGTGTGACGGAGGGAACCGTCATCGCCGTGCGCAACTCGCCGAAGCCGCCGCCGGAGCGCCTCAGCCTCACCCTTCCCGTGATCAACGGCGCGGACCGCATCTGGCTCGCCCTGTCCGGCCCCGACAAGGCATCCGCCCTCGGTCTCGCCCTGGCGGGTGCCAGCACCTGGGAGGTGCCTGTCGCTGGCGTCGAGGGGCGCCTGCGCACGGTCTTCTTCGTCGACCGGGAGGCCGCCGCAGAGGTGCCGGAAGACCTGATCGCGACCGAGTACTGAGCAGTCCAGTCGCCGCAGGCGGGTCCTGGGCGCTCGCTGGCGCCCTCCGCTTCCGCGGGCGCCATCCGTCGGTAACCGTCGTCGTGGAAGCTGTTCGCGACCGTTCCCGACGGGTCGAGGGCGGGTGTGTGTCCCGCGCGGGGGTGATCCGTCGGGCCGGATATCCGTCAGTCCCGGGTCATCTCTCGGCGATGCGGTAATCGATCGGACACGGTACTGCAGCGGTAGGTGCAGTCCCGACACGGGGCGGGGCGCATCCGTCGAAAACTGTCGGCTCGCGTACCCTTCGCGACGATTCGTGACGGGTGACGGCGCGGGACGAGCGACAATCAGCGACGGAGGACAGCCGGTGACGCACAACGGGCCGTGATGGGCGACGGTATACCCCGACCGGTGATGTGCAACCGGTCGGGAAGAGCCCTACTGCGGCGTGAGGCGACCGCGGCGCGCGCGGAGCTGCTCGAGAGCCTCGTCGAGGAGCGTTGCCGCTTCCTCTTCCGTACGCCGTTCCTTGACGTAGGCGAGGTGGGTCTTGTAGGGCTCGACCTTCACGACCGACGGAGGGTTCTCCTTGTCGCGTCCCGCGGGGAGACCGCAGTTCGGGCAGTCGAGAGTCTCGGGGATCTCCTCCGGCTCGATCGTCGCAAGGAAGTGCGGGCTCAGCTCGTGGCCATTGGCACACCAGTAGAAGACCTGGAGGCGCTCGGCGTGGAATCCACGGTCCTGCTCCCCCATCGGGCCTGCTCCCACACGGGATCCGCGAATAGCGCTGCCACCTGAAGCCATGGGTACGTCTCCTAGCCGGTTACGTCGAACTTGGTGATCAGACCAAGCACGATGATCGATGCCACCCAGATCAACGCGAGGATCAGCGTGATGCGGTTGAGGTTTCGTTCGGCGACGCCGGAAGCTCCGAGGTTGCTGGTCACTCCGCCGCCGAACATGTCGGACAGCCCGCCCCCGCGACCGCGGTGAAGCAGGATGAGGAGGGTCAACAGGAGGCTCGTGATACCGAGCACAACCTGCAGGATGACCTGAAGAATTTCCACGAACAGCCTTTCTGGGGCGCGACGATGAGGTCTATCGGGCGCGGTTTAGTATAACTTGCCGGGGCGGCTCCCTGGTGAACCGCCGAACCGGGCAGGAGATCAGGTTCCGACGTGCTTCTGGAACTGGGCGATGCTCGAGAACTCCGCGAGGTCGAGGCTCGCACCGCCCACCAGCGCACCGTCCACGTTGGGTTCGCGCATGAAGCCCGCGATGTTCGAGGCCTTCACCGATCCCCCATAGAGGATCCGGGTGGCGGATGCCGCGTCCTCGCCGATCAGTTCGGCGAGGGTCGCCCGCAGCTGGGCAGCCACCTGCTCCGCCTGCGCCGGGGTGGCAGCCTGGCCCGAGCCGATCGCCCAGACCGGCTCATACGCCACGACGATGTCCGCGCCGGGCTTCACCGAGGCGAGGGCCGCACGCAGCTGGGCGACGGGCACGGCGCTCGGCCCGTGCTTCTCGAGGTCCTCGGCCGTCTCGCCGACGCACAACACCGGCACGAGACCGTGCGTGATCGCCGCAGCGACCTTCGCCGCGAGCTCTTCGTCGGTCTCGTGGTGGAGTGTGCGGCGCTCGGAGTGTCCGATGATCACGTACTCGCAGTCGAGCGCCTTGAGGAAGGCTCCCGAGATTTCGCCGGTGTAGGCACCGGAATCGTGGGCCGAGACATCCTGCCCACCGAACTTCAGCGGGAGCTTGTCTGCCGAGATGAGTGTCTGCACCGAACGAAGGTCGGTGAACGGCGGGAAGATCGCCACCTCGACGGTGCCGTAGTCGAGCCTCGCGTCTTTGAGACTCCAGGCCAGTTTCTGCACGAAGGCGATCGATTGAAGGTGGTCGAGGTTCATCTTCCAGTTGCCGGCGATGAACGGGGTGCGTGTGGTCATGCTGCTGTCCATCCCAGTACTTCCAAGCCCGGAAGACTCTTGCCCTCCAGGAATTCGAGGCTCGCGCCGCCCCCGGTCGAGATGTGGCCGAACTGGTCGTCGGTGAAACCGAGAGCCCGCACCGCGGCGGCGGAGTCTCCCCCGCCGACCACCGAGAGGCCGTCGACCTCAGTAAGAGCCTGAGCGACGGTCTTCGTCCCGGCAGCGAACGGCGCGAGCTCGAAGACGCCCATCGGACCATTCCAGAACACCGTCTTCGAGCCGCGGATGACCTCGGCGAAGCGTGCGGCCGTCTCCGGGCCGATATCCAGGCCGAGGCCCGACTCTCCCCAGGGCGATCCCTCGATGTCGTCGGCCGGTCGCACCTCGTGCTCCGCATCAGCTCCGAACTTCGACGCGACGACGACATCGGACGGGAGCACGATGTCGACACCGAGTTCTTCGGCCTTCGCCAGATACCCGCGAACGACCTCGAGCTGATCGATCTCGAGAAGACTCGCACCGACCTTGTGTCCCTGGGCGGCGAGGAAGGTGAAGAGCATGCCGCCACCGATGAGCAACGAGTCCACCCGCGGAAGGAGGTGGGCGATGACGCCGAGCTTGTCTGACACCTTCGACCCGCCGAGCACCACGGCGTAGGGCTTGCTCGGAGTCTCGGTGAGACGATCGAGCACGTCGAGTTCCGCAGCGATCAGTGTTCCGGCCGCGCTCGGCAGCAGTTCAGCGAGTTCGTAGACGCTCGCCTGTTTGCGGTGAACGACCCCGAACCCGTCGGACACGAACGCGTCGCCGACGGCCGCGAGTTTGCTCGCGAATTCCCGGCGCTCATCCGCACTCTTCGCAGTCTCGCCTGCATTGAACCGGAGGTTCTCGAGCAGCGCGACATCTCCGTCGGCCAAGCCGGCCACGGCATCCGCAGCGGAAGCACCGACGGTGTCTGAAGCGAATGTGACGGACTTGCCGAGAAGTTCGCTCAACCGCTGGGCGACCGGCGCGAGGCTGTACTTCGCGTCCGGCGCGCCATCGGGGCGCCCGAGGTGCGAGACGACGACCACGCGGGCGCCGGCGTGGATGAGCAGGTTCAGCGTGGGCAGCGAGGCGCGGATGCGACCATCGTCCGTGATCTGGGCGTCCTTGAGAGGCACGTTCAGATCACAGCGGACGATGACCGTCCTGCCCGCAAGCGAACCGAGGGAATCGATCGTGCGGAGCGTCATCCGGCTGCCTTACAGGCGGTCTGCGACGTACTCGGTGAAGTCGACGAGACGGTTGGAGTAGCCCCACTCGTTGTCGTACCACCCGGCGACCTTCACCTGGTTGCCGATCACCTTGGTGAGGCCGGCATCGAAGATGCAGGAGTGCGGGTCGCCCTGGATGTCACTCGAGACGATCGGGTCCTCGGTGTAGCTCAGGTATCCCTTGAGAACGCCACTCTCGGATGCCGCCTTGTACGCGGCGTTGATCTCGGCCACGGTGACATTGCGGCTGGACTCGATGGTGAGGTCGACGATCGAGCCGGTGGGCACCGGCACGCGCAGCGCATAGCCGTCGAGCTTGCCGACGAGCTCCGGGATGACGAGGCCGAGGGCCTTCGCGGCACCCGTCGAGGCCGGAATGATGTTGAGCGCCGCGGCACGGGCACGACGAAGGTCGCTGTGCGGGCCGTCCTGCAGGTTCTGGTCGGCCGTGTAGGCGTGAACCGTGGTCATGAGGCCGCGCTCGATGCCGAATGCCTCCATGAACACCTTCGCGAGCGGAGCGATGCAGTTGGTCGTGCACGACGCGTTGGAGAGGATGTGCTGGGTCGCGGCGTCGTAGAGGTGCTCGTTCACGCCCATGACGAAGGTGCCGTCGTCATCGGTCGCCGGGGCCGAGATGATTACCTTCTTGGCGCCGGCTTCGATGTGCTTGACCGCATCCTTCGCGTTGGTGAAGCGGCCGGTCGACTCGATGACGATGTCGACACCGAGGGCGCCCCAGCCGAGGTTGGCGGGATCGCGCTCGGCGAGTACCTTGATGCGCTTGCCTCCGACGACGATGAATTCACCATCGACCGAGACGTCTTCCGACAGTCGGCCGGCGACAGAGTCGTACTTGAGGAGGTGGGCGAGCGACTTGGGGTCGGTGAGGTCGTTGACGGCGACGACTTCGAGGTCAGCGCCCTGCGCGAGTACTGCGCGGAGGTAGTTACGACCAATTCGGCCGAAGCCGTTGATACCGATCTTGACAGTCAAGAGAACTCCTGTTGCTGAGGCGCCGTGAGCGCGACTTTATGGGGGGGTGTGGTTCTGTGGGGATGGGAGCGCGGGTGGGGCCGGGATCGACCCGGCCGCACCGCGCTCGACTGCCTTGGCAGATTTGCTATGACAGGCTGATTTTCTATGAGATTAGCAGCAGGCCGTTGGTCTTTTCGCGAGCGACATCGAATCGCTTCTGCACGTTGGCCCAGTTGGCGATGTTCCAGAACGCCTTGACGTAGTCCGCCCGCACGTTCTTGTAGTCGAGGTAGTAGGCGTGCTCCCAGACGTCGAGCATCAGAACCGGAACGGTACCGGCTGCGAAGTTCGACTGCTGGTCGAAGAACTGGCTGATGAGCAGCTTCTCGCCGATGGAGTCCCAGACGAGGGCCGCCCAGCCCGAACCCTGGACGCCGAGTGCCGCGGCAGTGAAGTGCGCCGTGAACTTGTCGAAGGATCCGAAGTTGTCGTCGATCGCAGAGGCGAGCTCCCCGACCGGCTTGTCGCCGCCGTCCGGCGAGAGGTTGGTCCAGAAGATCGAGTGGTTCACGTGGCCACCGAGGTTGAACGCGAGGTCCTTCTCGAGCTTGTTGACATTGGCGAGGTCGCCGGCATCGCGGGCGGCGGCGAGAGCCGCGACGGCCGCATTGGCCCCGGTCACATAGGCCTGGTGATGCTTGGAGTGGTGAAGCTCCATGATGGCGCCGCTGATGCTCGGAGCAAGCGCTCCGTAGTCGTATCCCAGTTCGGGCAGAGTGTAATCGGCCATAGTGCGATCTCCTTTGTGATTAGCCCCGTCGACGTGCGAGTTTTGAGTCGATCCGGGTCTTTTTTCAGTGTACTCGGCCAGGCAGGGGCACTCATCGGATGCTTCCCTCCCGGTCAGGTGACGTTCAGAACCTGTTCAGGACCGAGCGAGACCGCGATGCGACGAGAAGTTCAGGCGTCTTCGTAGTCCGGGGGCAGATTCGCATCGGTACCGGGGATGCCGAGGTCGACGGCACGCTTGTCGGCCATAGCCAGGAGGCGACGGATGCGGCCGGCGACGGCATCCTTCGTCATCGGTGGATCCGCGTGGTGGCCGAGCTCGTCGAGGCTCGAGTCCCGGAATCGAAGCCGGAGGTCGCCGGCGTAGCGCAGGTGCTCTGGCACGTTGCCGTCGAGGATTTCGAGCGCGCGCTCCACCCGCGCGCAGGCGGCGACAGCGGCCTGGGCGGACCGCCGCAGGTTCGCGTCGTCGAAATTCACGAGGCGGTTGGCGGTGGCGCGCACTTCGCGCCTCTGGCGTAGTTCTTCCCAGTTGAGCACTGTCGAATGCGCGCCCATATGCACCAGCATCGCGCTGATCGCCTCGCCATCACGGATGACGACCCGGTGCACTCCTCGCACCTCACGCGCCTTCGCGGCGATCTTCAGCCGACCGGCCGCCCCGACGAGTGCCATCGCCGACTCATTGCCGGGGCAGGTGATCTCCAGGGCCGCCGAGCGTCCGGGATCGGTGAGCGAACCGTGTGCGAGGAACGCACCGCGCCAGACTGCCGCGAGCTCCTCGCGGCTACCAGTCGTCAGCTTGTTCGGGAGGCCGCGGATCGGGCGGCGGCGGGCGTCCAGCAGCCCGGTCTGGCGCGCGAGCGTCTCTCCCCCGTCGAGAACGCGCACCAGGTAATGGCTCGTGCGCCGAAGGCCGGAGGCAGAGATCACCGAGATCTCGCTCTTCACGCCGTAGAGCTCGGCGAGGTCTTTGCGAACCCTCCGAGCGAGTTGAGCGGTATCGAGCTCGGACTCGACGGCGATGCGACCAGAGATCAGGTGCAACCCACCGGAGAACCGGAGGATGGTCGCGAGCTCCGCCGCGCGAACCGTTGTCTTACTCACATCGATGCGGGCGAGTTCGTCTTTGACGTCGGCAGTGAGGGCCAATCCGTGTTCCTAACTATCAGTTATTCGAGGATGGCGTATTCGGTTCCGACCGGGGTCGGCCGGGGTCCGGGGCCATCGAAGTCGTGGTGGGTAGCGACGCGCTACTCGCGTCCAAGGTCGCGGTGCTTGATGCTGACCGCAACTCCAGGCTGTTCGCGCAGGAGGCCGGCCAGGCGCTGAACGACGGCCACCGACCGGTGCTTTCCCCCCGTGCACCCAATGGCGATCGTAGCGTGTCTCTTGTTCTCGCGCTGGTACCCCGCAAGCACCGGGGCGAGTGCGAGCACGTACCGGTCGATGAATTCGGACGCACCCTCCTGGGAGAGCACGTAGTCGCTGACCGGCGCGTCCAGCCCGCTGAGCGCCCGAAGGGCGGGAACCCAGAAAGGGTTGGGCAGGAAGCGCATATCCGCTACGAGGTCCGCGTCGGCGGGCAGTCCGTACTTGTAGCCGAAGCTGAGCACCGTGAGTTGAAGCCCCGGCGTATCGGCGCTGGAGAAGGTCTCGGAGATCGTGGTCGCGAGTTGGTGGATGTTGAGGTCGGAGGTGTCGACGACGATGTCGCTCGACTCGCGCAGTCCGAGCATCCGCTGCCGCTCCGCTCCGATCCCGTCGAGGAGCGTGCCGTCACCCTGGAGCGGATGCGGACGACGCACCTGCTCGAAACGACGCACGAGCGCGGCATCCGTCGCTTCGAGGAAGAGCACGCGGACGGGAGTGGCCTCCCGCAGAGCCTCGACGGTCTCCTCGAGGTCGGCGAACAGCTTTCCCCCGCGCACGTCGACGATGGCGGCGACCTTCGGCAGGTTGTTGCCCGCCTTTCCTGCGAGCTCGACAAGCGGCCGGAGCATCTGCGGCGGCAGATTGTCGACGACGTACCAGCCGAGGTCCTCGAGGGCATTGCCCACCGTCGATCTGCCGGCGCCGGACATGCCGGTGACGATGAGCACCTCCTGGTGCTGCCCCTGGCGGTAGCTGTCCCCGGTCATCGCGTGGTCACACCTTCACTCCTGGGCGGTTGCCTGAGACTCAAGCCTAGCGACGAACTCACTCCCGGAGTTTCTCGAAGATGGTCTGCGCGATCACGGAGCCGACTCCCTTGACCTCCGCGATCGCCTCCGCATCGGCCGCCCGCAGCTGGGTCACCGATCCGAAATGGCGCAGCAGCTCTTTGACCCTGGCCGGTCCGAGACCGGGGATCTCCGACAGCACGGACCCGACATCGCGTTTGCGCCTCTGGCGCTGGTAGGTGATTGCGAACCGGTGTGCTTCGTCGCGGATGCGCTGGATCAGGAAGAGAGCATCGCTGTTGCGGGGAAGGATCACCGGATAGTCGTTACCGGGCAGCCAGATCTCCTCGAGGCGCTTCGCGATACCGCACAGGGCGATTCCCGTGATGCCCGCGTCGGCGAGGGCCCGTGCGGCGGCAGCCACCTGCGGCTGGCCCCCGTCCACGATGAGGAGGTTGGGGCGATAGGCGAAACGCGGGCGTGCCGAGCCGGCGCCGGTGTCGCCGGGGTCGACCACCTCGCCGCTCTCGGCAGCGGTGAGGGCCTCAGAAACTGCAGACACGGGATCATCGTCGAGATGGGCGAGGCGACGGGACAGGGTCTGATAGATCGACTCCGTGTCGTCGGTGGACTCGGGGATGCTGAACCGCCGGTACTGGTCCTTGCGCGGCAGACCGTCTTCGAACACGACCATCGACGCGACGATGTTCGTTCCGCTCAGGTGGGAGACGTCGTAACACTCCATGCGCAGTGGGGCGTCCTCCATGCCGAGGGCATCCTGGATGTCGGCGAGAGCCTGGGAGCGAGCGACGAAGTCCCCGCTTCGGCGGGTCTTGTAGAGGATCAGCGCGTTGCGGGCATTGGTGGCCACGGTGAGGGCGAGGGCCGCGAGTTCGCCCCGCTGGGCGACGCGCATCACGACCTTGCCGCTGCCGACTCCACGCTGGCCGCGCAGTTCGGTGAGCCAGGTCTCCAAGTCGGCCGAATCATCCGGAAGCACCGGCACTACCACCAGCCGCGGCGGGTCGAGTTCGTCGTAGGCGTTGTGGACCACCGTCTCGACGAGCTCGGCGAGTTCGAGATCGAGCTCCTTGTCCACCACCCAGCTGCGTACTCCACGGATGCGGCCGCCGCGCACAGTGAACTGCTGAACCGCCGCGGCAAGCTCGTCGTGGGCGATACCGAAGATGTCGGCATCCACGTCCTCCGACAGTACGACGGTGTTCTTGGAGAGTGCCGTTTCGAGCGCGCCGAGCTGGTCGCGGAACTTCGCCGCGGACTCGTAGTCCTGGATGGCGGCCGCCGCCTTCATCTTGCGCGACACCTCCCCCACGAACTTGGAGTCGTTGCCCGCCATGAAGGAGGCGAAGTCCACAGCGATGGACTTGTGCTCCTCTTTGGAGACGCGGCCGACACACGGCGCAGCGCATTTGCCGATATCACCGAGAAGGCAGGGACGGCCGGTCTGTTCCGCGCGCTTGTAGGTCGAATCCGAGCAACTGCGCATCGGGAACGCCTTGAGCATCAGATCGACGGTCTCCCGGATCGCCCAGACCTTGGTGTACGGGCCGAAATAGCGGGCGCTCTTGAGAGTGCGGTTGCGGGTGACCAGTACTCGCGGCACATCCTCCCCCAAAGTAATGGCCAGATACGGGTAGGACTTGTCGTCGCGGAACTGGACGTTGAACGGCGGATCGAACTCGTTGATCCAGGTGAACTCCAGCTGGAGAGCTTCGAACTCGGTGCCGACCACGGTCCACTCGACGGATGACGCGCTCAGCACCATACGTCGGGTGCGCTCGTGGAGGCTGGCCAGCGGGGCGAAATAGTTGCTCAGGCGAGCCCGGAGGTTCTTCGCCTTTCCCACGTAGAGCACACGTTGCGAGGCATCCCGGAATCGATAGACACCGGGCTGCTGGGGGATCTCGCCGGCTTTGGGGCGCCAGGGGACGGTATCGGACACAGCGCGAGCCTAGGTGGTGGCGAGAGCCTTGGCGCGGCCGGCAGCGGGCTTCTTGCGCCGCACCGGCGCGACCGGTACCGGAAGGATCTCCTTGAGGAAGGATCCCGTGAAGCTCGCCTCGACTGTCGCGAGGTGTTCCGGCGTTCCGACCGCGAGGATCTCTCCCCCGCCGGCCCCTCCCTCTGGACCGAGATCGATGAGCCAGTCCGCGGACTTGATCACATCGAGGTTGTGCTCGATCACGATCACGGTGTTGCCCTTGTCGACGAGTCCGTTGAGCACGAGCAGGAGCTTGCGCACGTCTTCGAAGTGGAGGCCGGTCGTCGGTTCGTCCAGGACGTAGATGCTGCGGCCCATCGAGCGCTTCTGCAACTCGGTGGCGAGCTTCACCCGCTGGGCCTCGCCGCCGGAGAGGGTCGTGGCGCTCTGTCCGAGTCGCACGTAGCCGAGGCCGACATCCACAAGGGTCTTCAAGAACCGGCTGATCGAAGAGATCGCCTCGAAGAAGTCCGCGGCCTCACTGATCGGCATGTCGAGCACCTCGGCGATGCTCTTGCCTTTGTAGTGCACCGCGAGGGTCTCGCGGTTGTAGCGGGCCCCGTTGCAGACCTCACACACCACGTACACATCGGGCAGGAAGTTCATCTCGATCTTGATCGTGCCGTCGCCGGAGCAGTTCTCGCAGCGGCCACCCTTCACATTGAAGCTGAACCGACCGGGGAGGTAGCCTCGTGCCTTCGCATCCTGGGTCTCACTGAACAGGGTGCGGATCTTGTCGAACACACCCGTATAGGTGGCGGGATTGGAGCGCGGGGTGCGACCGATCGGTGCCTGATCGACGTGGACGACCTTGTCGAGGTTGTCGAGACCGGTGACTCTGGTGTGCTTGCCCGGAATCTGGCGCGCGCCGTTGAGCTCGTTGGCGAGCACCTTGTAGAGGATGTCGTTGATCAGACTGGACTTGCCCGAACCGCTGACCCCGGTGACCGCCGTGAAGGTTCCGAGCGGGAACTCGGCGGTGACGTTGCGCAGGTTGTTGGCCCGCGCGCCCTCGACCGTGAGCATCCGCTTCTTGTCGATGGGACGTCGCGACTTCGGAGTATCGATCGAGCGACGTCCGGAGAGGTAGTCGCCGGTCATCGATTCGGTGTTGGCGAGAAGCGCCTCATAGGACCCGGAGTGCACCACCTCACCCCCGTGCTCCCCCGCCCCCGGCCCGATGTCGACGATCCAGTCGGCGGTGCGGATGGTGTCTTCGTCGTGCTCGACGACGATGAGGGTGTTGCCGAGGTTCTTGAGCTTCACGAGGGTCTCAATGAGCCGGCGATTGTCGCGCTGGTGCAGGCCGATACTCGGTTCGTCGAGCACGTACAGCACGCCCGTGAGGCCCGATCCGATCTGCGTCGCGAGCCTGATGCGCTGCGCCTCGCCGCCCGAGAGGGATCCGGCCGAGCGGGCGAGATTGAGGTAGCTCAGCCCCACCTCGATCAGGAACTCGAGGCGAAGTCGAATCTCGCGAAGCACCTGGGCGGCGATCTTGGCGTCCCGCGCGGAGAGTTCGAGGCGCTGCATGAAGTCGAAGGCGTCGAGAAGGCTGAGTTCCGCGACATCCGCGATGTTGTAGTCGTGCACGGTGACGGCGAGGACCTCTGGCTTCAATCGCTTGCCCTCGCAGACCGGGCAGTCGATCTCCCGGAGGTAGGCGGAGTAGCGCTGGCGGGCCGAATCTGTCTCCGCCTCGAGGAACTTGCGCTCGATGTACGGCATCACTCCCTCGAACCCGGTGGAGTACTTCATCTCGCGGCCGAAGCGGTTCTTCCACTTGACGGTGACCTGGAAGTCGTTGCCCTTGAGGATGGCGTTCTGGATGTCCGCGTCGAGATCGCGCCACGGCGTCTTGAGCGAGAAGTCCAGGTCTGCGGCCAGGCCCTCGAGCAGGCGCTGGAAGTAGTTGAACAGGCCCTTGCCGGACTGGGTCCAGGGCAGGATGACCCCGTCGGCCAGACTCAGCGCGGGATCGCCGAGGAGCAGCTCGGAGTCGACGGACATCTTCGTGCCGAGGCCGGAGCATTCCGGGCAGGCGCCGAACGGCGCGTTGAAGGAGAAGGTGCGCGGTTCGATCTCGGTAAGCTGCACCGGATGCCCGTTGGGGCACGACAGCTTCTCGCTGAAGTTGCGCCACGCGTCGGGACCCGTGGCATCGACGTAGTTCACGCTGACGAGGCCGTCAGTGAGGCGGAGGGCGGTCTCGAGGGAGTCGGTGAGCCTGGTGAGGATGTCGTCGGCGGCCACGAGGCGGTCGACCACAACCGAGATGTCGTGCTTGTACTGCTTCTTGAGGGTCGGCGGTTCGCTGAGCTGGATCTGCTCGCCGTCGACGATCGCGCGGGAGTACCCGCTCGCCGCCAGCTCCTTGAAGAGGTCGACGAACTCGCCCTTCTTCTGCGAGATCACCGGGCTGACGATCTGGTACCGCACGCCGGTCTCGAGGGTCATCAGCTGGTCGGCGATCTGCTGCACGGTCTGCCGCTCGATCTTCTCTCCGCAGATCGCGCAATGCGGCACGCCGATGCGGGCCCAGAGCAGGCGCATGTAGTCGTAGATCTCGGTGATCGTGCCGACGGTGGAACGCGGGTTGCGGTTGGTCGACTTCTGGTCGATCGAGACCGCCGGACTCAGTCCATCGATGAAGTCGACGTCGGGTCGGTCGACCTGGCCGAGGAACTGCCGCGCGTAGGCCGAGAGGGATTCGACGTAGCGTCGCTGCCCCTCCGCGAAGATCGTGTCGAACGCGAGGGACGATTTGCCCGATCCGGACAGGCCGGTGAACACCACGAGGGAATCACGCGGAATCTCGAGGTCGACACCCTTGAGATTGTGCACTCGCGCACCATGGACGGAGAGCTTCGAACCGGACTCGACGCGGGAAATAGACACTCTATAGATTCTATGCAGGCCACCGACATTGAATGCCGGGGTTCGCTCAGTGCGTAGCGAAGAGTAGGCCCGCAGCACGCTGGGTGGCCACGGCCCGCTCCAATACGACCACCTTCGCCGGACGGCGGCCGTTGAAGGTCGTCGCGGTGACGGAGGTGTACGCCCCCATCGTGGGGCTGAGGAGAAGGTCGCCCTCACGCAACCGAGGCAGCGGGTATCGTCGCGCGACGACATCCGCGCTGTCGCAGGTGGGACCGCCGACGGTCGTCGGAACTAGGGCGGATGCCTCCCGGTCGAGCTCCGATCGGGCGAGGATCACCGGGTGAACAGCCTCGGTCATCACATTCGAGTAGCTGCCGTAGACCCCGTCGTCGATGAAGCACCACGCCTCGCCGTCCCGGTCCCGCACTCCGACGACCCGGCTCACCAGCGTCGCCGCGTCGGCGACCAGGATGCGCCCAGGCTCGGCGATGATGCGCAGTCGTGCGGAACGCGGCTCGAGCAAAGGCCGAAGGGCACCGGCGATCTGCTCGATGCTCGCGACATCCGTTCGATAGCCGACCGGGAATCCGCCACCGATGTCGAGCATCGTGAACTGCATGTTCCATTGGCGCTCCAGCCGGTCCATCAACTCGAGCGTCGCCGTGGTGGCCGTGACGAAGGCATCGACACTGTCGAGCTGGCTCCCGACGTGGAAGCTGAATCCGGCGACATGATTGCCCTGCGCGATGGCCTGGGAGAGCAATACCTCCGCTTCGACGGGAGACACCCCGAACTTGCTGGAGAGGTCGCTTTTGGCCTCCGGATTGCGATAGGCCAGACGGATGAGCAGCGACACATTCGCCGGCACATTGCGGAACTTCGCCAGCTCCCCCGCGCTGTCGATGACGAAGGTGCGGATGCCGAGCACATAGGCCCGGGTGATCTCGGTCGGGGACTTGACCGGTTGGGTGTGGATGATGCGATCAGGGGTGATTCCATGACGGGCCACCACGTCGATCTCGCAATCGCTCGCCACGTCGAATGCCGCCCCGAGGGAGGCGAGGGTCTCGATTACGGCGGGATGCGAGAGCGCCTTGACCGCGTAGTGCCACCGCACGAACGGCAGTGCGGCGCGAAGTCGCGTGTACTGCGCGGCCACGCGGCCCGTGTCGAGCACGAGAAGGGGCGTGCCGTGCAGGGTGACCATTGCGTCGAGGTCCACCTCGGCGAGGGTCGCCCGCACGCCGTCGATCCGCCTCGACCTCATGGCGCCTTCGAGCGCAGTCTCGTCGGGAGCAATCACGACACTCGAACGCCGGCGGGCCTCGTCCCAGCGTCGTCCCATCACATAGCCCATCCCGGCGACGCCGTAGAAGACGAGATCGGCGCCCACCTTGCCGATGACCCACCCGGCGAGCGGCACCCCGATCACGAGGGGAGCGATCCACAGCAGGAGCGGACGCACGGCGAAGGTGTCGACGAGTTCGGCGGGACCGAATTCGACAGCCGAGAGCCACGCTGCGCGGGCGAGGGAGGATCGGCGACGCTGCGACGGCTCGCCGCTCGACAGCCGCCACTGCTCGGCGAAGTTGCGCGCGCCGGCGACCCCGTAGAAGCCCAGGTTCTCCCCGACGGTGCCGGCGATCGCTGCGACGAGCAGCGAACCCGTCGTCGCGTAGGCAAGGCCGGCCGCCAGAAGCGCCGTCGCCGTTCCGGCGACCTCACTCGGTAGGTACCGCCGGATCCAGAATCCGACGCTCCGCCTGCTGCTCGACACGGCATCCGCTTTTCCGAGGTCTCGGGGGCGACCTCATTGCGGATTAAGAGGGTGTCGGTGCCCCGGTGATACAACGGAGCCGACGATCGTCGCTTCTGGCTAGGAGAGGTGCCCCGCCGCTTCCATCTGCCGAAGCTCCTTCTTCAGGTCGGAGACCTCGTCGCGCAGCCTCCCGGCGAGCTCGAACTTCAGCTCTCCCGCGGCCTGCAGCATCTGATCGTTGAGATCCCGGATGATCGACTCGAGGTCGTTCGCCCCGGTCGCTGCGAGCCCGCCGTGCCTTTTCAGGTTCGGGGTGGGGGAACGTTTTCGGCCGTCCCGGCTCGACAGCAGCTCGGCGGTGTCGGCTCCCTCACGGTTGAGGGATTCGGTGATGTCGGCGATCTTCTTGCGCAGTGGTTGCGGATCGACCCCGCGTTCGAGGTTGTAGGCGACCTGGAGTTCACGGCGCCGGGTGGTCTCCGAGATGGCGAGCTTCATCGAGTCGGTCATTACGTCGGCGTACATGTGGACGGCGCCGGACACGTTGCGCGCGGCGCGCCCGATCGTCTGGATGAGGGAGGTCGACGAGCGCAGGAATCCCTCCTTGTCGGCGTCGAGGATCGCGACGAGCGACACCTCTGGAAGGTCGAGCCCCTCCCGCAGAAGGTTGATACCGACGAGCACGTCGTAGACGCCCTGACGCAACTCGGTGAGCAACTCGACGCGGCGAAGGGTATCGACGTCCGAGTGCAGGTAGCGCACGCGCACCCCCGCCTCGCCGAGGAACTCGGTGAGCTCTTCCGCCATCTTCTTGGTGAGGGTGGTCACGAGCACCCGCTCGTTCGCTGCGGTTCGCTTACGGATCTCCTCGAGCAGATCGTCGATCTGACCCTTGGACGGCTTCACCACGATCTCCGGGTCGATGAGGCCGGTGGGACGGATGATCTGCTCCACGACACTGTCGGTGATGCCCATCTCGTACTTGCCCGGCGTCGCCGACAGGTAGACCTTCTGGCCGACCCGGTCGAGGAACTCGTTGAACTTGAGCGGACGGTTGTCGAGGGCGCTCGGCAGCCGGAAACCGTGATCCACGAGGGTTCGCTTGCGGGAGGCATCGCCCTCGTACATCGCGCCGATCTGCGGAACCGTCACGTGCGACTCGTCGATCACCACGAGGAAGTCGTCTGGGAAGTAGTCGATGAGGCAGTGCGGGGCCTCGCCCGGCTGTCGCTGGTCGATGTGGCGGGAGTAGTTCTCGATGCCGCTGCAGAACCCGATCTGCTCCATCATCTCGATGTCGAAGGTCGTGCGCATGCGCAGTCGCTGGGCCTCGAGCAGCTTGCCCTCCCGCTCGAGCTGCGCCAGCCGCTCCTCGAGTTCCACCTTGATCGTCTTGATCGCCGCGTGCATACGCTCCTGGCCCGCGACATAGTGCGAACCGGGGAAGACGGATACCGCGTCGAGCTTCTGCACCACGTCGCCGGTCAGGGGATGAAGGCTGTACAAACCCTCGATCTCGTCCCCGAACATCTCGATGCGGATGGCCAGCTCCTCATACATCGGGATGATCTCGATCGTGTCTCCACGCACGCGGAAGTTGCCCCGGGAGAAGTCGACGTCGTTGCGCTGGTACTGCATCGAGACGAACTTTCGGATGAGCGTCTCGCGGTTGATCGACATGCCCACCCGGAGCGCCATCATCGCCTCGAGGTACTCCTCGGACGAGCCGAGACCGTAGATGCAGGAGACGGTCGACACCACGATCACGTCGCGACGGCTGAGCAGCGCATTCGTGGTGGAGTGACGGAGCCGCTCGACCTCGGCGTTGACAGAGGAGTCCTTCTCGATGAAGGTGTCGGTCTGGGGAACGTACGCCTCGGGCTGGTAGTAGTCGTAGTACGAGACGAAATACTCGACAGCGTTGTTGGGCATGAGTTCACGGAATTCGTTGGCAAGCTGCGCCGCGAGCGTTTTGTTGTGTGCGAGCACCAGCGTCGGACGCTGCACGGCCTCGATGAGCCAGGCCGTAGTCGCCGACTTGCCGGTACCGGTGGCGCCGAGAAGCACGATGTCGGTCTCGCCCGCGTTGATCCTCGCCGTCAGCTCGGCGATCGCCGTCGGCTGGTCACCGCTCGGCGTGTAGTCGCTGATGACCTCGAAAGGGCGTACGACTCGTGTCGGTTCCATGCTTCCAGCTTAGATATCACCACCGACAGTCCGGACGGATATCTCCGTGGGCGCAACCGCGGGGCGTCACGTTCCGCACCTTATGGATCCGCTGTGAAGAGATTGTGCTGCCGTCCACTCAGGAGTTGCATTGAAGACGTTCTTACGGTTGACCGACCGGACACCGACGCCAGATCGAACACGCAAGGGGTGTCATGACCATCACCAGGCCTCGCGCGACTCCGGTGAAGGCGAGCCCGATCTTCGGACGGATGCGCGGACGAGTCGTGGTGCTCCTCTGCATCATGTACGCGATCTCGTATATCGACCGCACCAACATCTCCACCGCCGGCCCGACGATCATGAAAGCGCTGGACCTCGATGCCGGAGAGTTCGGCATCGCCGTGGCCGCGTTCTCGGTGCCCTACGCGCTGCTACAGGTATTCGGGGGCAACCTCGGCGAAAGAATCGGGCCTCGGAAGGCTCTGTTCTGGATCGGGGTGCTGTGGGGTGTGGCCACGATCGCGACGGGGTTCTCCGTCGGGCTGCTTTCGCTGGTCGGGGCGCGACTTCTGCTGGGGCTCACCGAGTCCGCGGCTTTCCCCACCGCGACATCCGCAATGGCCAAATGGGTGCCGCCGGACCGTAATGGCTTCGTGCAGGGCATCGTGCACTCAGCGTCTCGGCTCGGCAACGCGGCCGCCCCGCTCATCGTCGGCGGGTTGATCATCTGGGGCGATTCGCTCGGCGGCCCGATAGCAGGCTGGCAGATCTCCTTCATCCTGGTCGGCGTGCTGAGCGCTCTCTGGGCCGTGCTCTGGGCGACCATGTACCGAGACCGACCGCAGGACTATCCCCGCATCACCGAGCAGGAGCTTTCCGAGATCCCCCGCGAGCTGGAGAAGTCGGCGCGTCCGCCCGTGCCGTGGAAACGCCTCATACGCACGATGCTCCCGGTCACCTTCGTGGATTTCGGGTACGGCTGGACGCTGTGGGTCTTCCTCACCTGGATCCCCTCGTTCCTGGCCGACAGCTTCGGGCTCGCACTGTCCGAGTACGCGGTCTTCACCACCTGTGTCCTCCTCGCCGGCGTCGTCGGAGACACGGCGGGCGGGGTGTTCGGCGACCGACTGCTGCGACGCACGGGCAACCTGCGTTTCGCCCGGCGCACGGTGCTGCTCATCGGACTCACCGGATCGTTGGTCTGCCTCACTCCCCTGTTGTTCGTGCACGACATAGTCATCGCGGCGATCTCCCTCGCCCTGTCGTTCTTCTTCCTCGAGCTCTGCAACGCCACCCTTTGGGCGATACCGATGGATGTCGCCCCGGAGTGGTCGGGCACGGCCAGCGGCATGATGAACACGGGATTCGGTCTCGCCGGCATCTTCTCGCCGATCCTCTTCGGGTGGCTG
Source organism: Lacisediminihabitans sp. FW035 (assembly GCF_054880895.1). Lineage (NCBI taxonomy): Bacteria > Bacillati > Actinomycetota > Actinomycetes > Micrococcales > Microbacteriaceae > Lacisediminihabitans > Lacisediminihabitans sp. FW035. The sequence goes on along the minus strand of NZ_CM142187.1, from coordinate 1,855,252 downwards.
GTCACGACAACCGGGTGGCAGTGGCCGTTCGTGGCATCCATTGTTCTGCTCGGTGCGGCGGCTCTCGTCGCCGGCTTGATGCGACCAGAACGCGTGCTGCCTAACAGTGTCAGCGAACTGGCGCCTTCTTCCCCCTCGGAGCGAACCGACGACCGGTGAGCCCCAGGCTGAACCACGACCTGCGGGCCAGCTCGGTGAGTCCGAGCGACAGCACGATCACCAAGAGGTAGGTCACGAGGGTGAGCCACGGTGTCGGCACCGCTCTCGCCAGAGCGTCGTCACCGACCCACAACAGCAGCCAGATGAACAGCGGATGCGACAGGAAGATGCCGAACGAACGGTCCGATCCCGCATCCAGAGCCCGGGCCACGAAGCTGTCCGGGACACGCCGATCCGCCCACCAGGTCCCCACGGCAAGGAATCCGAGCGCGACGCCGACCGACCAGACCATCTCGATGGGCTGGAGCGGTGTACCGGCGCGATAGGGGCTCATCCCCGAGAGCATATTGAGGATCCACACTCCCACCGTGGCGATCGCCGTTCCGAGCACGATGAACCCGATAGCGCGGCGGTTCGAGCGAACCCACGCCAGAAATGTGGCGGAATGGTCGGCGGCGACAGCGCCGGCGATGATGAAGAACTGGTAGCTGAAGAAGACCTGCTTGTCATACCCGCCAAGCCAATCCATGGTGCTCGGCCAGTACATATACAGCGCGGTCAGCCCGAGCTGGAGTATTCCGCTGGCCACCAGTAGCACACCGTGTCGTCCTCGAGTACGGCGCACCAGCCAGAGGATCACGGGTATCAGAAGGTACACCTGCATCGTCACCAGCAGGAAGTAGAGGTGATACCACGCATTGCCGGTGAGGATGTAGCCTCCGAGGCGCAGAAGCATCTCGCCGAGGGTTCCGTGCGGGGAGCGCAGGTTGCTTGCCGCGAAGTAGATGACCGACCACACCACATACGGCACTCCGACGAGGAGGAAGCGGCGGGGCAGGAACTTGCGCATGGGCTGCGGACGGTTGAGATAGCTGTAGACCAGCACGAACGCAGTCAGCGCGAAAAACACCTCCCTCGTGAAATGGAGCAACGAGAGCAGCCCGTAGAGTCCGATGTCCGAGTCGGAAGCCGTGTGGCTGGTCGTGTGCACGCCGATCACGCAGGCAAAGGTAAGGATACGCACCACGTCGACCTCGTACAGGTGCGGAGCCTTCGAGCGCTTCGCCGGCACGGGAATATCGGCTTCCACGGGCTCCGTCATGCGGTGGCCCCAGACCGTTCCGCGTCGAACTCCCGAAGCCGGCGACGCTGCACCTTTCCGGTTGGCGCCCGGGGCACGTCGTCGACGAGGCTGATCTCGACCGGCCTCTTGAACCTGGGCAGTCGCTCCTCGCAGAGTTCGGCGAGTTCCCCTGCGAGCGATTTCTCGTTCCCGACATCCGCCGCCGCGATTACATACGCCACCGGCACCTGGCCGAGGATCGGATCCGACCTCCCCACCACGACGGCCTCCCGAACCCGGGAGTCCTCGAGCAGCACGTCCTCCACCTCGGCCGGATACACCTTCTCACCGCCCCGGTTGATCACGTCGTCCGAACGACCGGAGAGATAGACCCAACCATCGCCATCGACTCTTCCGAGGTCGCCGGTGACGAGCCAGCCGTCGGCATCGAAGCGTTCGGAGGCCCTCCCGCCGAAGTAGGAGCGCACGATGCCCGGCCCACGCACCCAGAGTGCACCGACATCTCCCACTGCCAGTTCGCCACCATCGTCGCCACGTACAGACACCTCACATCCGACCGGTGGGCCGACGGACCCGTCGCGCAGCGGCTGCCCGAGTGGGGTCGCGGCAATCTGGCTCGCACCTTCGGTCATGCCCCAGCTGACTACGAGAGGGGCGGAAGAGAAGGCATCCCGGACAGCATCGGGCAGAGGCGCCGAGGCGGAACGGATGAATCTGATCAGGGCAGGAACTCTCGGCTTCTCGTCTCGGGCGAGAACGGCGAGAATTGCTGGGACCGCATTGATCCAGGTGATTCGGCGGTCCGCCATCAGCTCCCAGAATCCCGTGCGTCGGAAGCGACGATCCAACACCACGGTCGCCCCGGCGACGAGGGTGGAGAGTAGCCCGACGACTTCGGCATTGACGTGGAAGAGCGGGAGGGGGTTATAGCCGCGGTCGGCCGATCCGAGACCGTTGTGCTGGGCGATCGCCCCGGCGACGAACAGCAACTGGTGCTCGGGCAGCTCCACTCCCTTCGGAGTTCCGGTGGATCCGGAGGTGAAGAGGAGCACGCTCCCCGCAGCATCCGGCTTCCCTTCCTCCCGATCGGATGTTCCGTGATCGGGGAGCCCGGTCTGCTCCACGGCACGGAGGAGAGCGGCGCGACCGAGGTCGGCCGGGACCTCCCGGTCACTGACCTGCGCTCCGACGGCATCGACCAGTGACGCGATCTTCTCGATATCGGCGACGGCGGCTCCAGGATCGATCGGTACGGCGATGCGGCCGCTGCTGACGATCGCGAGCAGGACGATTGCGAAGCACAGCGGATCGGCGAGGTCGACGAAGACCACGGAACCCCCGGCGACCTCGTGGGCGTCGAGTGTTCGGGACCAGGCCGCGACCGCATCGGCGAAGTCACCGTAATCGACGGCCCGCGCGGATCGCGCGTCCTCGAGATAGGGGTGGCGAGGAGAACTCGAGCCACGCGCCACGATAAGGGCACGAAGAGAGGAGGATGTCGGGGCTGCGGGCGATTCCTCGGTCACTATTAGAGGCTATCCGCTCGACCCGAGCACGGCGGTGTGCGGGCGGGGGCTTGACGGGAGCGCCCTGGTCACTTCGTCTGGGCGAGCATCCACTTCCAGGTCGGATCGAAGAGAGGGATGCCATCGGTAGCCCGCGGAGTGCTGTCGCTGACGGTACGGCCGTGCGACTGCACCGGAGTACCCACATCGAGCGTGCTGACCAATTGGTGGGATCCGCTGGGTACCGGCACGTCCGCCGGCATTCCCGCACGCTGCATCTTGAGTTCGGACCACGACCCGATGATCTTGCTGAAGTACATGTCGTGCTGGTTGACGAAGCCGTACATCCGACTCGCCGGGGTCACGCCGGGCTCGCGCATCCAGGCGGCGGGCACGCCGTCGTTCGTTTCGACCGGAGACGAGAACATCAGCACCCCGTGCACGAGGTGCAGATGGGAGATATAGGCCGACTCACCACCGCCCTGGGAGTGGCCGGCGAGCACGATTCGCGTCCAGTCGACTTCGCCGTCGTCGAGGTATCTCCCCCACTGCCCGGCAGGGTCTACGGTCGCGAGATGCGCAAGGGCGAGTGTGAGCCGATTGAGGATTGAATTGGCGGGGTCGACGTTGCTCGCTTCGCTTGGCGCACTGCCGTCGAAGCGGTTGCGCTGGACAGCGGTGTAGCACTCGGGGTTACTGCCGCAGGTGCGCACCACCGACTTGCCACGGTTCCAATAGTCGAGACCCAGCACGTCGTATCCGGAGGCGACAGCGGTGCGCAAAAACGTTCGATAGTCCCACGGGCGCGCACCGGTTGCGGGCAGGAACAGCAACAGGGGGCCGGGCGAGACGGCATGTTGCGCGTAGTTGCGCTGGTTCGGGAAGAGAGTCTGACCCTGGGAGGGCCCGAGGCGGAAAGAGATCAGTGGAGCCGACAGTCCGTCGGGCTTCGGAGGTGTGCGAGAGGAGGCACCCGCGGCCCCGAAGGACAGTGACGAGCCAAGGATCGCAAACACGGCGACCACGAGCGCAACCGCGCTCCACTTCCCCCGAATCCGTCTCACCGGTCAAATGTAACTGCCAACACCTCGAATGCCGACCGCGACCGCCTGAGAGTTCGTTCAGGCCGTTGCGACGAGACGTCCAAGGGTCACGCGGTGCGGGGAAGGCTCTCCCAGAGGGCCTCCGCCTGCGCGATCGTCTCATCGAGACTGCCGTTGCTGTCGATCACGACGTCCGCGATGACCAGACGCTCGGTATCGGTCGCCTGGGAGTTGAGTCGGTGCCGTGCCTCCTCACGGGTGAGCCCGCGGAGTTCGATGAGCCGTCGCAACCGGGTCTCGGCGCTCGCATTGACCACCACCACCAGGTCGAAGTCGTGGTACCCCGGTTGCCGGGACGCCTCCACGAGGAGTGGCACGTCGTAGACGACAACCGCGTTCGGGTCAGCCCGGTCCGCGGCGGCGAAGAGTTCGGCACTGAGCCGACGGATGGCGGGATGGGTGATCGCGTTGAGCGCGAGCCGGGCATCCGGGTCCTGGAATATCAGCCGGCCGAGCGCCGGACGATCGAGGGAGCCATCCGGTGCGATAACGTCGGGGCCGAAACGATCCGCTATCTCGGCGAGGCCGGGAGTGTTCGGCGCGACGACATCGCGGGCGAGCTGATCTGCGTCCACCACAATCGCGCCGAGTTGCTGGAGCCGTGTCGCGACGACTGTCTTGCCCGAGGCGATGCCGCCGGTCAATCCGATGAGATACACGCAGCAATGGTAGCCCGGGTGCGGATCATGATGCTCGACGCGCCGCTGACGCAGTCCGAAGCACCTCTCCGGGCCACATTGGTCATTCCGGGCCGGCATGCCGGCCCGGAATGACCGCGGACGCCCGGGTTTCGATGTCGCACCATTCACCGACAAAGCCGTTAACGACGGAACGGCCGGACCCGGGGGTCCGACCGTTCCGAAAAGGACTGCTTAGGAGTTCGAGCTCAGCTTCTCGCGAAGAGCCGCAAGAGCCTCGTCGTCCGCCAGAGTTCCGGCTGAGTCGGCGTCGTTCGAGAACGAGGAGCCACCGGCGACCGGTGCGTCGCTGATCTCGTCGGCGGTCGCAACCTGCTTCTTGTGGGCTTCCCAGCGAGCCTGGGCCGCAGCGTAGTCCTGCTCCCACTTCTCGCGCTGGGACTCGAAGCCCTCTTTCCACTCGTTGGTCTCCGGGTCGAATCCGTCCGGGTACTTGTAGTTGCCGGCTTCGTCGTACTCGGTGAGCATTCCGTAGAGCGCCGGGTCGAACTCGGTGCCTTCCGGGTCGACGCCCTCGTTCGCCTGCTTCAGCGAGAGGGAGATGCGGCGACGCTCGAGGTCGATGTCGATGACCTTGACGAACACCTCGTCACCGACAGAGACGACCTGCTCGGCGAGCTCGACGTGCTTGCCGGAGAGCTCGGAGATGTGCACGAGGCCCTCGATGCCCTCCGCAACGCGAACGAACGCGCCGAAGGGGACGAGCTTCGTGACCTTCCCGGGAGCAACCTGGCCGATGGCGTGGGTGCGGGCGAATACCTGCCACGGGTCTTCCTGCGTCGCCTTGAGCGACAGGGAGACGCGCTCACGCTCGAGGTCGACCTCGAGGATCTCGACGGTGACCTCCTGGCCAACCTCGACGACCTCTGAGGCGTGCTCGATGTGCTTCCAGCTGAGCTCGGAGACGTGAACGAGGCCGTCCACTCCGCCGAGGTCGACGAACGCACCGAAGTTGACGATCGAGGAGACGACACCCTTGCGAACCTGGCCCTTGGCGAGGTTGTTGAGGAACGTGGTGCGGCTCTCGGACTGTGTCTGCTCGAGGAGAGCGCGGCGGGAGAGCACGACGTTGTTGCGGTTCTTGTCGAGCTCGAGGATCTTGGCTTCGATCTCCTGGCCGAGGTACGGCGTGAGATCGCGGACACGGCGCAGCTCGATGAGCGAAGCCGGGAGGAACCCACGGAGACCGATGTCGACGATGAGACCGCCCTTGACGACCTCGATGACCGATCCGGTGACGACGCCATCGGCATCCTTGATCTTCTCGACATCGCCCCACGCACGCTCGTACTGAGCGCGCTTCTTGGAGAGGATGAGGCGGCCTTCTTTGTCTTCCTTCTGGAGGACGAGGGCTTCGACCACATCGCCGACCTGGACTACCTCGGTGGGGTCCACATCGTGCTTGATGGAGAGTTCGCGGGAGGGGATTACACCCTCGGTCTTGTAACCGACGTCGAGGAGGACCTCGTCACGATCGATCTTGACGACGGTGCCCTCGATGAGGTCCCCGTCGTTGAAGAATTTGAGAGTCTTTTCGACCGCGGCGAGAAAGTCTTCAGCAGATCCGATGTCGTTGATTGCGACCTGCTTGGGCGCCTTGTCGGTCGTTACGATTGTCATGTAGTAGTTGCTCCAGGATGGACATTGTTTTAGGCCAGCCGCAGGGTAATACCGTGCTGCGAGGGTGGTTCGTGTGATTTCCGCGACTGGCAGGCGGATGATTTGTCACAGAATTGCGACGTTTCAGTCTATAGCCCCCCACTGACCCGCGCCACCTCGGGCGATTGGCGAGCCGTGTCGGCACTCGAACGCCTCAGCGGCGCGAGCTGACGATCTGCCGAACCGCCGGCCCGAGTTCGGGATATTCGAATTCGTAGCCGGCTTCACGCAGCCGCTCGGGCAGCACCCACCGGCTCTTGAGCACGAGCTCCGTCTCGGTCTTGATCACCGCGGACCCGAGTTCCAGCATCCACCGCGGGGCAGGGATGCCGAACGGCATCCCGAGCACGTCACGGAGTGTCTGCATCACCGTGCGGTTGTCGGAGGGGTTGGGCGAGCTCACGTTCACCACGCCATCGATATCCGGGTGGGATCGGACGAAGCGGATGATGCCGAGCACGTCGGCCAGGTGCACCCAGCTGAACTTCTGGCTTCCGCCGCGCGACCGGAACTCGTGAAACGTGCCCGCGGCGCGCTGTGCGGCGGTGGAGAACCAGGGGCCGTCGAGCTGGGCACCCCCGAGTCCCAGCCGGGTGAGCGCCAGGAGAGGGGCAAGGGCGCTGCCGTCCCCGAGCACGATCGCCATCCGCAGCGCGACCCGGCGGGTGCCGGGAAGGTCCCGGTCGAAGAAGGCCTCCTCCCACGCCCGGGCGATTCCCACGGAGAAGCCGTCTCCGATTTCGCCCGTCGACTCCGTCATCGGGCGGTCTTCGGCATGACGGTAGATGGTGGCGGTGGAGGAGTTGATCCAGAGGGGTGGAGGCACGACGCAGGCGCGGATTGCCGCGGCGAGTTCGCGGGTTGTGTCGACTCGCGACCGCAGGATCTCCGCCCGGTTGGCCGGGGTGTACCGGCAGTTGACGCTTTTGCCGGCCAGGTTCACCAACAGCTGCGCCCCGTCGAGCAGGGCGGTTATCGCCTCGGGATCGGACCAGGCGGCATCCGCTCCCGAGCGTCCGACGAGCGAGACGCGGCTGCCCTGCCGGCGGAATTCGCGCGCGAGGTACTGGCCGATGAAGCCGGATGCCCCGGCGATCACTATGCGGTCGGGGGCGGGGGTCTCGGTCACGGGGCACTCTCGATCCGGTAGGTGAATGAACCGGAATACTCGTAGAGCCTACCGATGAGCGGAGCGCTCACTACGACCGAGACGTGTTGCCGGTCGTCGGACTCATCGAAGCGCTCATGGAGGCTCACCCTCGGCGCGACGAGCCGGGGCACGATCACTCGCACCCGGCCGACCCGAACCGCGAGGACTGTCGAAGAGAGCACGAGTCCCCCGTTGACGACCCGACCCGAGAGACGCGTGACCAGTCGTCGGGCCCGCCCGAGGTGGTCGACGAGAGCGGCATCTTCCGACGTGATGGCGTCGACCATCTGTCGGTTGCCGGACTCGAACCCGAAAGAACGCTCCGCCGCGACGGCGACATTGCCGTGGTCATCCCTCAGCGGGCGGTTGACCACGGTGAACGGCACCCCCCGGTGCCACCCTGGGAAGGCGATGCCGTCGGAGGCGAGGAGCCGGAGCACAGGCCACAGCCAGCGACGTGGGGTGCCGACGACGTCGAAGACGCCGACACCCACGCCGAGTGTCCCCGGCGGGATTTCGCCGAAATAGGCGCGAAGCCGGGGATGGAGCGAGTCGAGGATGGCGCCGAAGACTTCCTCGTAGGGAGACGACACTCAGGCGAGCAGCGCCGCCTTCAGGGTGTCGAGCCCGACTCCCCCGATGTCCAGGGCCTTCTTGTGGAACGCCTTGATGTCGAAGTCGGCCCCCTCGCGCCGCGCGTATTCGTCGCGGAGCTGCTCCCAGATACGCTGCCCGATCTTGTAGGAGGGTGCCTGGCCCGGCCAGCCGAGGTAGCGGTTCACCTCGAAGCGCACGAACTCCGGACTCATGTTGACATTGCGGCCGAGGAATCCGAAGGCGTACTCGCCCGTCCACGGTCCGGAGCCGTCGGGTAGCGGCTTCTCAAGGTGCACGCCGATGTCGAGGACCACACGAGCGGCGCGCATCCGCTGGCCGTCGAGCATGCCGAGACGGTCGCCGGGGTCGTCGAGATAGCCGAGCTGTTCCATGAGGCGCTCGGCGTAGAGCGCCCAGCCTTCGGCGTGACCAGAGGTGCCCGCGTTGCGGCGCCAGGTGTTGAGCATGGCCTTGTTGTAGACGGCCTGCCCGATCTGGAGATGATGGCCGGGAACGCCCTCGTGATAGACCGTGGTGAGCTCACGCCAGGTGTCGAATTCCGTCACGCCCTCCGGCACGCTCCACCACATCCGTCCCGCGCGCGAGAAGTCATCGGTGGGAGGGGTGTAGTAGATGCCACCCTCCTGGGTCGGGGCGATCATGCACTCCAGCCGTCGCACCTCCGTCGGGATGTCGAAATGCACTCGGGAGAGCTCGTCGACGGCTCGGTCGCTCGTCTCCTGCATCCACTTCTGCAGGGCGTCCGTGCCGTGCAGCTTGCGACTCAGGTCGGTGTCGAGAAACTCGATCGCCTCGGCGACGGTTGCCCCCGGCTTGATCTCCCGGGCGATGGACTCCTGCTCCGCGGTCATCCGAGCGAGCTCCTCGATACCCCACTCATAGGTCTCGTCGAGATCGACGACGGCGCCGAGGAAGTCACGCGACGCGAGCGCGTAGATTTCGCGACCGACGGCATCCCGCTCCGGGGCGTGCGGGGCGAGTTCGTTCTCCAGAAAATCGGAGAGCGCCGCGTAAGCGCCGGCAGATCCCCGCGCCGCTGCCGCAAGGTCTCCGCGCAGCGACTCGGGAAGGTCACCGTCGGCGGCCTTCGCCCCTTCGGCCAGCTGGTAGAAGAACCCGGTGTCGGCGACCTGCTTCGCGGCCTGGGCGACGACCTCACGGATCTGCCGGATCGCCGGCACGTTGCCGGCCGCTATGCCGGTACGCAGGGTCTGGATGTAGCCCTCCATCGCGGCCGGAAGGTTGCGCATGCGCGTGGCGACATGCGACCAGTCCTCTTCCGAGTCCGTCGGCATGAGGTCGAAGATGTCGCGGAGCCCCTGGGGGGCCGACGCGATCACGTTGAGGTCACGCTGGTCGAACCCCGCGTCGTGCTTGTCGATCATCAGCTGGAGCTCACGACTCAGGTCCATCTTCGTGACCTCGTCGACCGCATCGACCGGCGTGGAGGCCTGGATGCTCGCGAGGGTCTTCTTCACTTCGGCGATCACCCGTTCGGCGCCCGCTGGCGAATAGTCGGCGTACTCGCCCTCGTGTCCCGCTCGCCCAAGATACACGCGGTACTCCGGGAACAGGTCGAGCTCGGTATCGACCCACTTCTCGGCGATCGCATCGATGGGTGTGGTGGGACGGGCCTCGTGGGCCTGGTCTGCATCAGTCATCTCTCGAGCCTAGAACAGGGAGTCCGGAGGCGCAGTCCCGAGTTCACTGCGGCGTGCCTCGGCAGCGCACTGGCGTCGCGCCCGGGCAGGAACCCTGCGCGTCATCGTGCACCCAGAGCTCAAGGAATTCGCACGAAGTCCACGATCGAGAGCGCGGCACCATCCGGGCATCCTCCGGGACCGTCGCCACTCCGGCCTCGCCGGTTCCGAGGGACCGTATTGAACGTTGTCCGGGCTGCCTCACCGGCCAGCCGGTGACCTTCCTCCGCCTAACCCGGGTTCGAAATGCAGGACCCAGCGTTACGGATGCGGCGGATGAGGCGTTTGAGTTGACACCTGTCACAGGAATACCTGCATTTGCGACGGAAGCTACGTGTAGGAGGGACCGCGGACCGCGGCGACCGAACTACTCTTTGTCGAGGTCGGTGTTCAGCAGCTCGGCGAGCGAGTCGAGCGCCGTCTCGGCGTCGTCACCGTCTGACTTGAGGGTGACGACCTCGCCGTGACCGATGCCGAGCGACAGCACCCCGAGGATGCTCGCGGCATTGACGGTCTTTCCGGCGGCGTTCGTGAGGGTGACGGGCACCCCCGCCTTCGCCGCGGCCTGGCTGAACAGCGACGCGGGGCGGGCGTGAAGTCCGACGCTCGAGGCGACGGTGACGGTACGTTCAGGCATTTCTGACTCCTTGGTGTTCGGTCGGTAGGGGTATCGGCAGGGGGTGGATCATGGCTCGATGGTGACTTTGATGCCGTCTCCACGGGCGACGATCTCGATTGCTTCGAGCACGTCGTCGAGGGGAAGCCGGTGGGTGATCAGATCCGTGACCGGAACGGCGCCGGAGGCGATCAGAGCCAGCGCCTCCTTGTTGTGTGCGGGGCTGGACCCGTTGACTCCGACGATCGTGAGTTCGCGGTAGTGCACGAGGTTCGAGTCCACGGTGATCGTCGGGTGGTCCTTTGGCAGGCCGCCGAAGAGGCTGAGGCGGCCGCGGCGTGCGAGCATTCCAAGCCCCTGTTCCTGGGCGGCACCGGAGGCGGCAGCGGTGATCACGACATCCGCTCCGCGTCCGCCGGTCGCTTCTAGAACGGCGGCGACGGGATCCGTGGACTCGGACGCGATGGCGAGGTCGGGCTTCACCAGGTCGGAGGCCTTCTTCAATCGGTCGGCGTTGAGGTCGACGAGGATGATCTGCGCCGCGCCCCGTGCCCGGGCGAGGCGCACGTGCAGGCATCCGATCGGACCGGAGCCGACCACCACGACCACGTCTCCCGCGCCGACCCTGGCCAGTTCCTGGCCGTTGAGCACGCACGCGAGAGGTTCCGCGAGGCTGGCTTCGGCGAATCCCAGTCCCTCGGGGATGCGGTTGAGACCGTCGACGCGCAGCACCTCGCGCGGAACGATCATGTACTCCGCGAAACCGCCGGGGAACTGGTAGCCCATCGAGAGCTGGTGCGCGCAGACCGTCGGTCGACCTGCCAGGCAGTCGGGGCAGGTACCGTCGGGGATCGCCGCGATGACCTGCACCCGATCACCGACGTCCCACCCAGCGACACCGTCACCGACATCCACGATCTCGCCCGCGATCTCATGCCCCATCACCTGGGGTGGGGTCATGTTCGGGTGCCCCGACCGCGAGATCTTGACGTCTGTTCCACACGTGGAGCAATTGCGCACCCGGATCTTCACTTCTCCCGCTGAGACCTGCGGTTCCGCGATCTCTTCGAGACGGATGTCGCCGGGTGCGTAGAACCTCGCTACCTTCACGCCCTACTCGTCTTCGGGATCGGGCTTGAGGAGCTCGTAGACCTCGGAGCTCGTCGTCGCGGCACGAAGCGCCGCCGCCTTGTCCGGGTCGAGGAGCACGGTGGCGAGCTGGGACAGCAGGGCGATGTGGCCGTTGCCGCGGGCGGCGATGCCCACGCAGACGCGCACATCGTTGCCGTCCCAGTCCACGCCATCCGGAAAGCGGAGAACGACGAGAGCATCGTTCTTCACCGAGTCCTTGCCGGCGAGGGTGCCGTGAGGAATCGCGACACCCTCCCCGACGAAGGTGGAAACCGACCGCTCACGTTCGAGCATCGCGTCGATGTAGGAAGCATCGATCGCGCCGGCCTCCAACAGGGCTGCTCCCGTCTGCCTGATCGCGTCTTCCTGATCGGTCGCCGATTCGTCGAGTCGAATGGACGACTCGGCGAGCAGCGTCGACAGGGCGGGTGCGGTTTCTTCAGTCATCGTCTAGGCCTCGAAGGTCTCGCCGTTTTGAATGGCTTTGACGATCTTGGCCACGGCAGGATCACCCAGGAAGAGCTGGAACGGCACGACCGGCACGTCCGGCACGGTGTGCCGGGCGCGGTCCGCCAGTCCCGTGTGGGTGAACACCAGGTCGGCGTCGCTCGGGATCGAGGCGACGGGCGAATGCTCCACCGTCACCCCGCTCTTCGCGAGTTGCTTCTTCAGCGTGGAGGCCAGCATCACGCTGCTGCCCATCCCCGCGTCGCACGCAACGATCAGCTTCTTGATGCTGGATCCGTCGATGGTTGCCATTAGAGATTCTCCTTGAGTGTTCTACTGCGGGTCGATGCTCAGGCGACGGGGGCCGTCGCCGGCTTGTTCTTGTTGCGCGCGCTCTGCTCCTTGGCGGCCTCGAGGTCGAGTCCGCTGTTCTGGTTGCGACCGAAGCCGAGCAGCGCCGCACCCACGATGAACGCTACGCCTGCAGAGACGAGGATTCCGAGAAGGATCGTCGGAAGGTCTCCCGGGTAGGCCACGAGGATGTAGGCGAAGATGCTTCCCGGCGACGCCGGTGCGAGCAGTCCGTCGTTGAACAGGCTGAACATGAGCACACCCGAGGCTCCACCCGCAATCGCCGCAATGAGCAGGATCGGCTTCATGAGCACGTACGGGAAGTAGATCTCGTGGATGCCGCCGAGGAACTGCACAACGATGGCGGCCGGTACGGTCGCCCGAATGGCGATCGGTCCGAACAGCATCATCGCGACCAGGATGCCGAGGCCGGGGCCGGGGTTCGACTCCAGCATGAAGAGAATGGACTTGCCATCCGGTCCCGCCGCCTGCTTCGCGGCCAGAGGCACGAGCACACCGTTGCCGATCGCGTTATTGAGGAACAGGATCTTCGCCGGTTCGATGATTATCGAGGCCAGGGGAAGCAGCTTCGCGTTGATCAGGCCGTCCACGAAGTTCGCGAAGACCGTCGTCAACCAGAACACTGCCGGGCCGAGGGCGAACACGCCGACGAGTGCGGAGAAACCGCCAACGATGCCGGAGGTGAAGTTGTCGACCAGCATCTCGAACCCGCCGCGGAGCTTTCCGTCGATCAGGCTGTCGATCCACTTCAGCAGAAGTGCAGCGAGCGGGCCGATGATCAAAGCCCCGAGGAACTGCGGGCCGAGGTCGGCGATCGATTTCGGAGCGGCTGTCGACGCCGTGTGGAGAGAAAGCGCCAGCGGAGACACGATCACACCGATGGTCGCGATCGCGCCGACGACGGCTCCGCGCTGCCCGTGTACCGTACGGCCACCGGTGTAGCCGATCAGGATCGGGAGCAGGAAGACGATGATCGGGCCGACGATGGTCGACGCCTGGCCCGCGAACGGCACGACACCGTCCTTCGCGACGGCACCGGTCGCTCGCGCGATCTCGTTGATCCAGCCGTTGGGGATGAACAGGGCCGTGACGAGGCCCCAGGCAATGAACGCACCGAGGTTCGGCATGATCATCCCGGCGAGGAATGCACCGCCTCGCTGGATGCGTGCGCGGGCGCCGGTTCCGGCGGCCACGGGAGTGTAATCGGACATTTGTTGTGGTACTCCTTTGTACGAATCTTCGACTGTTCGGATGGGGTGGGTGGGATTCGGCAGGGGTTATGTGGCCACGAGGGGCCGATCCAGGTCTGGCTGCCACACCAGGTGGACGTTCGAGTAGGCGATATCGCCGGGACCGGGAACGGAGGTTCCCGGAAGACTGACAGCGGCCGCACCCCAGGCGAGCGCTTCGATGAGGGCGGCGCCCTCGTCGGATTCGTCGACGGTGAATTTCGACAGGAAGCCGGCGAGGAAACAGTCGCCCGCCCCGACGGTGCTCCGCCGCTGCTGCACGGTGGATTCGCCGACGATCGCACGGTGTTCGCCGACGAGCACCGCCCCCTCGGCGCCAAGGCTCACTAGTACGAGCTCGACCCCGAGTTCGCGCAGCTCTTCGGCGGCGGCGATCACCTCGGAGATGGAGTCGAGCTCGCGACCCACTGCTTGCGCGAGCTCCGCCCGGTTGGGCTTGATCACCCTCGGGTGGGCACTGATCGCCGCTCTGAGGCCATCACCGCTGGTATCGACAGCGAGCGAGGCGCCGAGGTCGGTGACCGAGGTCATGAGGGCCACGAGCTGAGCCTCGGAGCATTCGGGCGGGATGCTGCCGGAGAACACCACCCAGTCGTTCGCGGTGACGAGACCCGAGAGCACCGACGACAGCACCGAGAAGTCGGCGACGGAGAGCGACGAACCGGGCTCGTTGAGCTTCGTCACGGTGCCGTCTGGCTCGGCGACCGTCAGGTTGGAACGCGTGCGCCCGCTCACCGGAACCAACCGGGCGGTGATGCCCGCGGCATCCAGCATGGCGCTCAGTTCCGCTCCCTCCGGCCCCCCGACGGGAAGCACCGCGATGCTGTCGAAGCCGTTGCGGGAGAGCGCTCGGGTGAGGTTGACCCCTTTGCCACCGGGCTCGAGTACGGGGGCGGAGGTGCGGAGCACTGCGCCGCGCTCGAGCCGGTCCACCTCGACCGTGCGATCGAGGCTCGGATTGAGGGTCACGGAGACGATCACACGATCACCACCGTCGGGCCGGCGCTCTCGATGTCCTCGGCGAACTCCACGTCGAGTCCGACGTCGGTGATGATCGTATCGACGACGCTGAGAGGTGCGACGCGGGCGAAATCCTCCCGGCCGAACTTGGTGTGATCGGCCAGTACCACCACGCGCCGGGCGGCAGTGATGAGGGCCCGCTTGATAGTCGCTTCGGCGATGTCGGGGGTGGTGAGGCCCCGCTCGACACTGATGCCGTTGGTGCCCATGAACGCGACATCCGCGAACACGTCCGCGACCTGGGCCTTGGTCCACTCCCCCACAGCGGCGAGGGTGCGCGGCCGCACGACACCTCCGAGGAGATGGAGGCTGATATTGGGGCGTCCGGCAAGAAGAGCCGCGACGGGGATCGAGTGGGTGACGACCGTCAACTCGCGGTCGGTCGGAAGCAACTGGGCGAGCCGGACGGTCGTGGTGCCGGCGTCGAGGATGATGGAACCCCCGTCGGGGAGTTCATCGAGGGCGGCGCGGGCGATGCGTTCCTTCTGGCCGGCGGAATGTCCCTCGCGGTCCGCGACACCCGGCTCGATTCCGAAACGCTCGACCGGGATAGCTCCCCCGTGCACCCGGCGGAGGACTCCCCGGCGCTCGAGGGCGGTGAGATCCCGGCGCACCGTCTCGGGTGTCACTGCGAGATCGCGAGCGAGTCCGGCGACCTCGACACGGCCGAATGACCGCGCAGTCTCCAGGATCTGCTTGTGTCGCTCGGGAGCGTACATCGGACCTCTTCGTCGGGAACATAACAACATTCGCAATGTTGTTCTGCGCTTATATAAGTCCGTTTGTGTCCGCTTGTCAACTCACACGCCATTCACAGGTACGGCGTGTCGCGTTCGACGCGGATGATCTACGCGCCCGCGAGTGTCACGCGCGGGCGCAGTTTCGGGCGCGAACGTCACTCGCGAGCCCGACGGATATCGAGCACGCGAATAGCGAGCGCGACGAAACGCGGGCGCGACAATACGGGCGCGCCGCACAGATCTCGGTCACGCCAGGGCCTGGCATGCCGGATGCGCCGCGCTATCAGTGCGCGGCGGCGTCCCAGTTCGCCCCGAGGCCGACCTGAACCTCGAGGGGAACGGCCAGGTCGGCAGCGTGGCCCATGCGGTCGGTGACGATCGCGGTGAGCTCGTCGAGTTCCCCCTCGGCGACTTCGAAGACCAGTTCGTCGTGAACCTGAAGCAGGAGCCGCGACGACAGCTCCTTCTCATTGAGATCCGAGGCGACACCAAGCATCGCGATCTTGAGGATGTCGGCGGCCGAACCCTGGATCGGCGCGTTGAGCGCCGCCCGCTCCGCGTTCTGCTTGAGCACCCGGTTGTTCGACGCCAGGTCGGGGAACGGACGACGCCGACCGAAGATCGTCTCGGTGTAGCCGTCTTCGCGCGCCTGGTCGACCACACTGCGCAGGTAGTCCCGCACCGCTCCGAACCTCTCGAAATAGTCGGTCATCAACTGTTTCGCCTCGGAGTTCTCGATGCGCAACTGCTTGCTCAGGCCGAAGGCGCTCAGGCCGTAGGCGAGCCCGTAGGACATCGCCTTCACTTTGGTGCGCATCGCGGAACTGACGTCCGCCGGATCGACGCCGAAAATGCGAGATCCGACGAAGCGGTGCAGGTCTTCCCCGGAGTTGAATGCCTCGATGAGTCCCGCATCCCCGGAGAGGTGGGCCATGATCCGCATCTCGATCTGCGAGTAGTCGGCGGTCAACAGCGTGGTGAACTCGGGTCCGCTTTCGAAGGCCGTGCGGATCTCGCGCCCGACGGAGGTGCGCACGGGAATGTTCTGGAGGTTGGGGTCGGTCGAGGAGATACGCCCCGTGCTCGTGCCCGTCTGGTCGTAGCGCGTGTGCACCCGGTGGTCGGGAGCGATGGCCTTCTCGAGGGTGTCGACGATCTGGCGCAGTTTGGTGGCATCCCGATGCTGCAGCAGGAGGTCGAGGAAGGGATGCGGATTCTGCTCCTGAAGGTCGGCGAGGGAGGCCGCATCCGTCGAATACCCGGTCTTGTTCGATCGGGTCTTGGGCATCTGCAGGTCTTCGAAGAGAACCTGCTGCAGTTGCTTGGGTGAACCGAGGTTGATCTCGCGACCGCCGATCTCGGCATAGGCCCGGGTCGCGAGGTCGGCGGCGGTCTCACCGAGCTCGCGATTGAGACGCTCGAGTATGCCGGGATTCACCGTGATACCCGTGGTCTCCATCGCCGAGACCACGGGGATGAGCGGCAGTTCGATCTCGCGGAGTACGCGCAGCGAGCCCTCGTCAAGGCGCTCGGTGAGGTACTCCGAGAGGCGGAGCACATACCAGGCCTGGGTCGCGGCGCTCACGGCATCCGTCTCCGGCACCAGCTGGTTGGGATCGGGCTCGTCGAGATGCTCGCCGAGATGCGTGTAGACCTGCTCAGCGAGGGGCTGGTCGTGGCCGCCCGGTTTCAGGAGCCACGCGGCGAGTGTCGTGTCGAACACGACGCCGTCGAGGGGAAGGCCGGCCTTCTGCAGTAGTTTGAGGGCCGGCTTGTAGTCGAACAGGTATTTCGGCGCCGGGGAGGAGAGCCAGGCCGCGAGGGCGTCATAGTCCGGTCGGCCAGCCGCCCAGGGAACGAAGGCCGAGTCGTCCGCCGTCGCCAGCCCGAAGCCGGTGATGCCCTCCGGTCCGACTTCGAGCTGAAGCCCGAGGGGGCGGGTGCCCTTCGCGCTGACCGTGGAGATCCAGTGGCCGAGCTCCTCGTCGATCATCGTGCGCACCCCGGGGATCTCGGACCCGGGCACCGCGGATCCCTCACCCGTCGACTCTGTCGACACCGGATCTCCAGCCGCCGCCGCGATCTTGAGGACGCGATCGAGGAGGGTGCGGAACTGGAGCTTGTCGAACACCTCGCGAACGGCGGCCTCGTCGATCGGGCGCCGGTCGAGGTCGTGCGGGCCGACCGGCAGTTCAACGTCGGTGAGCAGATGGTTGAGCTTGCGGTTGCGGATGGCACGGTCCTGCTGTTCGCGGAGCTTCTCGCCGACGACGCCTTTGATCTCGTCCGCATGGGCGAGCACCTCGTCGAGTCCGCCGTACTGGACGATCCATTTGACGGCGGTCTTCTCCCCCACCTTGTCGATTCCGATGAGGTTGTCGCTCGTCTCGCCGACCAGCGCCGCGACATCCGGATACTGGTGCGGTTCGATCCCGTAGCGCTCGAAGACTGCGTCGCGGTCGTAGCGCTTGAGCTCGGACACGCCGCGCGCGTTCGGGTAGAGGAGAGTCACGTCGTCGTTGACCATCTGGATCGCGTCACGGTCCCCCGAGACGATGAGTACCCGGAAGCCCTCCTGCGCACCCTTCATCGCGAGGGTGGCGAGGATGTCGTCGGCCTCGTAGTCCTCCTTCGAGATTGTCGTGATCCCCATGGCGTGCAGTGCTTCCTCGAGGAGGGGGATCTGGCCGATGAACTCCGCCGGGGTCTCACCCCGGGTGCCCTTGTATTCGGGGTACTCCCGGGTGCGGAACGAATAGCGCGAAATGTCGAACGCCACGGCGAGATGGGTGGGTTTCTCCTTCTGGAGCAGGTTCAACATCATCGAGATGAAGCCGTGGATAGCGTTGGTGTGCTGGCCCTCCCGGTTCTGGAAACTGTCGACGGGCAGGGCGTAGAACGCCCGGAAGGCAAGCGAATGCCCGTCGATAACGAGGAGGGTAGGCTTTTCGTTGTCCGGCACGAAGCCAGCCTATCCGCGGCCGCCGACACCCCGCAGCCCGCCAGGAAGAAGACGATGACCATCATCCCCGACGATCTCGACCCTGAGCTGGTGGAGCGGCTCGTGAACTCCGGCGGCGGTCCCTTGGCCCTCAAGATGGGCTTCGAGTTTCTCGAGCTGTCGGCCGAGCGGTCCGTCGCGACGATGCCCGTCGAGGGTAATACCCAGGTGGTGGGCCTGCTCCACGGCGGCGCGCACGTCGTGCTCGCCGAGACACTCGGGTCCGTGTCATCCGCGATTCATGCGGGGCCGGGGCGCATCGCGGTAGGCATAGAGATCAACGCCTCCCACAGCCGCTCCATCACCGAAGGTCTTGTCACCGGAACCTGCACGGCGCTGAGCCTCGGGCGAACCCTCGCCACCCACGAGATCGTGATGCGCGACGAGCAGGGCCGACGGCTGTCGACAGTGCGCATGACGAACTTCCTACGCGACGCCTGACCGGCTGAGGACGAGCGCTCCCACTATTTTTTAGCGGACAGCTGCTCGATGATCGCCTGGGCGACGTCGTGCATGGTGAGGCGGCGATCCATGGATGCCTTCTGGATCCAGCGGAACGCCTCTGGCTCAGTGAGGCCCATCTTCTCGTTCAGCAGGCCCTTGGCCCGATCGACGAGCTTGCGGGTCTCGAAGCGTTCGATGAGATCGGTGACCTCGGCTTCGAGGGTGATGATCTGCGCGTAACGCGCGAGGGCGATCTCGATGGCCGGCAGAAGGTCGTTGGGGGTGAAGGGCTTGACGACGTAGGCGAGGGCGCCGGCCTCGGTGGCCCTCTCGACGAGCTCCTTCTGGCTGAAGGCGGTCAGCAGCACGACCGGGGCGATGTGGTTCTTGGTGAGACGTTCCGCGGCGGAGATGCCATCGAGGAGCGGCATCTTGACGTCCATGATCACCAGGTCGGGACGCAACTCCGTGGCGAGGGCCACGGCGGTTTCACCGTCACCGGCTTCACCGACGACCTCGAAGCCGTTGTCACGAAGCGTTTCGACGATGTCGAGGCGGATGAGCGACTCATCCTCGGCCACCACGACACGGCGGGGGGTCTGAGTAGCGTTTTCCTGGTCTGGCACGATCACAACCCTACGGTATTCTTGGGCTCGGTATCGTGCGCCGGTGTGGCGGAATGGCAGACGCGGAGCACTCAAAATGCTTTGCTCGCAAGGGCGTGTGGGTTCGAGTCCCACCACCGGCACGAACTCCCGGCTGGCCTCCACCCGACTATCGGGCCCGACAGATCGGGCCCGTGAGATCAGGCCCGCGCCGTCGCGACGAAGGCCGTGACGAGCGGATGCGGCGATGCCGTCATCCAATCGCGCAACACCGCAACGGCATGGTCGCGCTTCTCGGGCATCATGGCCGACAACACCGGCCCGTAGGGTGTGCCGAGGATGCCATTGACCGCGTCGTCGACGCTCGGCCAGTCGAGTCTCAGCGAGGTCGACTCGACCGCGGCATCCTCGAACCCGGCGAGGAGCTTGACGAGTTTCGGGCGCGCCATCTTGAAGGAGTCGAAGTCCCAGGCTCGAGGGAACGGTTCTTCCAGACCCTCGTCCCGCAGCACGTCCCCATAGCTGTCGAAAGGCTCGAGGCGCATCGCCGCCACCCACACGACGATCCCGAGACTCCCGCCGGGACGCAGCACCCGCTTCATTTCGGCCAGGGCCGCGGTCTGGTCACGCACGAAGGGGAGCCCGTGCTGGCAGAGCACGACATCGACCGAATCGTCTTCGAGCGGGATGGCAGTCGCGGGGGCTTCGAGGGTCTCGATGGGAGCGCCGTCGGGGTCCGCTCCCAGCGGTACCTCGGCGAGCATCCCGGAGCTGATGTCGCTCGCGATCACTCGTCCGTTCGGCCCCACCGCCGTCGCGGCCCGGCGCGCGACCGCGCCGGTGCCGGCCGCCACATCCAAAACGGTCGAGCCGGGCTTCGGCGCGACAGTCTCGACCAGATGCCGAGCCCAGGGCTCGAACACCGTCGGCAGTAGGTAGTGACGGTAGTTCTCGGCGATCGAGTCCGATTGGAACAGGCTTGATCGGGCATCTTCGGTCATTGTCACTCCTCGTGTCGATGGTCCTGCGCCGACCGTGCGGGTCGGCTGGTACTGGTTAGGCTGGTCCCCGCCAGACTGCTTGAGCCGAACTCACCGGAGGATCCGTGACCGACCTGCCCGAAACATCCGCTGTGCTGCCACCGGCCGGCTGGTATCCGGACCACACGGGAGCGCCAGGGGTGCGCTGGTGGAACGGCGCCGCATGGACCGAGGCCACCCGCAGCTCGGCAGAATATCCGGTCCCCGGGGCCACCCCATATGCGCTGCAACAGGCGCCCGCGAAAGTTCCCGCAGGCACTGCGGTGTACAACCCGTTCATCTGGACCCTGGCCCTCCTGCCGTTACTCGGCATCGTGACTCTACTCAACCGCGACATCTCGCAACTAGTGCAGTCCTCCACGGATCCTCTCGCGATCTATCGCGACCCCGCCTACCTGGCGAGCCTCGCCCTCGGCTGGGGGCTCTACGGGGTCTCGGTGGTTCTCGCCTATCTCGACCGCAAGCGGTTGCTGAAGGATGGCTATGATCGCCCATTCCACTGGGCGTGGACATTCCTCACCAGCGGCGTCTATGTGATCGGTCGCTCGGTGATCGTGCGTCGCCGGGCCGGACGCGGACAGGCTCCGATCTGGGTCTGGGTCGGCATCGTCGTGGCGGTGACGACCATCAACCTCATCCAGGTGGGCCAGGCGGTGGCGACGATGATGAGCACCATCCCGTTCTCCGCCTGAGCAAAGATTGGCGGCGCTCGAACCGCGCTAGGGTGGGCTACAACTTCTGGAGCACCCCGATGGGTAGTTTGCTGTATGGCAATCCCGGCACGGAGATCAGCTTCGATGACCGCGCTCTCATGCACCTCCAGGTGGTGATCACCGCGAAACTCCGGCGCCGGGAAAGTTTCCTCTTCACCTGGACGAACGCCCCGGACGCGGGAAGCGGGCGCAGTTCCATCTGGCTCGATCAGACCAGCTCACTGCTCTACCGCTTCGCCGGGAGTCGAGCGCCCTCTCTCAACCGGGAATGGATCGAGGCGCTCATGCTTTCTGCCAACAGTGCGGGCGGACTCTACTTCACTCCGGAACCCGCTGCATCCTCGAATTCCTCACCTCGGCCGGCCAGCGGATGACCGACGCGATCGAGGGCCCGTGGACTGCCACCCTGACGTCGTCGGAGTACCTCCTGGTGCTCTACTTCATCGTGGTCGCCGGCCTTGCATTACTCGCCGGCCTGGTGCGCACCTGGACGACCCGGGGGGAGGTCGGCTCCCGGTACCGATCCGCCACGGTGGCTCGCCTCACCGTCACCGCCGTCGCAACCCTGTCGTACGTGGCGATCCTGCTGGCGTTCCGCAGCGGGTATCACCCGACCGGATCGGGCTTCGAGCCGGATTCGACCGCCATTCTTGTCTCGGCGCTGCGCTACATGGACTGGTCGATCACTGTTCCGCTCCTCACCGTCGAGCTGATCAGTGTGTGTGTGCTTTCCGGGGCCGCAGCTCGCAAAACCGTGTTCCTCGCCATGACCGGTGCGTTCCTGATGATCTTCACGGGATTTCTCGGGACATTCGTCTTCGGCGGGACCTCGAAGCCCGGGGTGATGCTGCTCTGGGGAGCCCTGAGCGCGGTGTTCTGGATCGCCACCACTGCGATACTGCTTCGGGCGGTGCGCCGATCGCTGCCCCGACTGACGCCAGAGTCCGCCGTGCTGCTGAGGAATGCGACCATCCTGCTGCTCTCCGGATGGGTCGTCTACCCGGTGGTGTACCTGATCCAGGTCTTCACCGGGGGCGGAGGCTGGGCGACCGCCATCCAGGTCACACTGTGCGTCGCGGACGTGGCGATCAAAATCGGATTCGGCGGCCTGGTTCATCGCGTCGCGAAGCTCCGCACGGCAGAAGACGTACGAGCGGGTCGCGACGTGCATCCCGAATCGATCTGGATCTCCTCCGTGAAACAATCGGATGCCGGTGTCGCCCAGGCGGTCTACCTCGCGACCGACGCCGAAGGTCACACGAGGCGACCGCGTCCCCCGTCGTCAACGGCCGTGGCTGCTGTTCCAGACTCCCGCCCCGATTTCGGCGACGAGGACGGCTGATCGGACACTCGGGACGGCCACGCTAGCCGGCCGACGGACGCCCCGGACGCGCATCCCGCTGCGGCTTCTGACGCGCGAGCTCTCCCCCGACCCGACCCCCGTGAGGGCGCCCGTGGTCGGCGAATTCCTCCCGGAAGTACGCCATCTTCCAGTGTCCGAGTTCGATCCGGGTGCCGGTGCGCAGCACCTGGCCGCCGTCCTTGCGGCCGCTCGACTCCGGGAGTCTCGAGCTGCCCGAGAGCTCCCCGATCGGGTAGAGCACGTACTCGTCGTCGGCGGTATGCCGGATCTCGGCGTGCACCGGGTTCAGTCCGTCGAGTTGCAGGTCGGCTTCGGCACCGGACCCGATGGTCGTGCCGTTCGGAAGCAGGTCGAACTCGCGCGGCATCTGGCCGTTCCAGTTCTCGGATCCGATCACGAAGATGAGGCGGGGTCGACCGGATCCCGGAAGGTAATGAGTGGTGGTGACTGTGCGCTTGATGCGCCTGTTGATGGTGGGGACCAGCGGGAACAGGGTCGGCGGTGGCAGCGGGATCGCCGTGGTCGCCGATCCGCGGTTGCGGAGCAGCGGCGCGAGCGCGGTCGCGCTGCCGAGGCGGATGTGCGGAGACCCGGTGACGACCCTCTGCATCATGGGAGCATCGACGTCACCGATGCGGGCGATGACGCCGTCGGGACCCGAGAGCGTGATCGACAGGCCGAAGCCGGCGATCTCCTTCGCGAGGGTGCGGATGTCGGCGAGCTTCACACTCCGCCCCTGTACGAGCATCTCGGGGTGACTGGCGAAGACCTGGACGTCGCTCCCCGCCGCGGTGATTGTGCCCTCGAGCAGGTCGGCGGCCCCCGAACCCGTCGGTTCGGCCAGCGAGAACGTGAGGTCGATCTCGAGCCGCGGTACGGCGACCATCGTCAGCTGCGGTGCTGGTCTGCGCCGGCCGCCTGGTCGTCGCTCGTCGTGACCCGGAGTGTGCCGTTGAGCTTCCAGGTCGCCCGGGGGGCGTCCGGACCGATGTCACGGGGCACCTCGACGGTCATGTCGATGAAGCTGTAGTTGACGGCGGCGCCACGCCCGGTGAGATAGGACCACATCTCTCGGCCGAGGTCTGTCCAGTCGCTGATGCTGCGACCTTCCGGACCCGCGGAGTCGTCGAATGGACCGGAAACCTGCTGTGAATCAGTCACGATGAAATCCTTCCGAAGGGTGTGATTTCACCGTACCCAGAGCACGAAGCCGGCCGTCGATTTCACAGCCGACGGCCAGCCTCGTCTCTCGGTGGGGAGCGGTCTGCCTCAGTCCGCCGCGTAGGCCGGTGCGACCGCATTATGCGCGTCGCCGACCCGGTGCACGCGCATGTCGTTGGTGCCACCGGAGATTCCGGGAGGGGACCCGGCGATCACGACGACCTTCTCGCCGACGGTCGCCCGGTTGTGGCCGAGCAGGATGTCGTCGACCTGGCCGAACAGCTCGTCGGTGTGGGTCTTGCGCTCCACGCGGTAGGTCTCCGTGCCCCACACCCAGGCGAGGCGGTTGCGGATGCGCTCCTCCGGCGTGAAGGCGATGATCGGGATGCGGTGGCGCAGCCGTGACATGCGGCGCACCGAGTCACCGGACTCCGTGAACACGCAGAGGTACTTCGCCTCGACGAAGTCGGCGACCTCGGCGGCGGCGAGGGTGATCGCGCCACCCTGGGTGCGTGGCTTCGTGCCGAGTTCCGCGATCCGCTCGAGCCCGTGCTCCTCGGTGGAGGTGATGATCCGGGCCATGGTCTGCACGGTGATCACGGGATACTCCCCCACGCTCGTCTCGCCGCTGAGCATCACCGCGTCGGCTCCGTCGAGCACCGCGTTGGCGACATCCGAGGTCTCGGCGCGCGTCGGGATCGGGCTGGAGATCATCGACTCGAGCATCTGGGTGGCGACGATGACCGGTTTGGCCATGCGGCGCGACAATTCGACGGCCCGCTTCTGCACGATCGGCACGGCCTCGAGGGGAAGTTCGACCCCGAGGTCTCCGCGGGCCACCATGATGCCGTCGAAGGCGTCGATGATCGCTTCGAGGTTGTCGACAGCCTGCGGCTTCTCGATCTTGGCGATGACCGGGAGCTTGACGCCCTCTTCCGCCATGATCTCGTGGACGCGGATGATGTCCTCTGCGTTACGCACGAAGGACAGGGCGATGAGGTCCGCTCCGAGGCGGAGTCCCCAGCGGAGGTCCGCCTCATCCTTGTCGGACAGCGCGGGAACGTTCACAGCGACACCGGGGAGGTTGATCCCTTTGTTGTTGGACACAGCGCCGCCGACGACGACCTCAGTGGTCACGACGGTGCCGTCGGTCGAGATGACCTTGAGCTTGACCTTGCCATCGTCGATGAGCAGGGGGTCGCCCGGCTTCACGTCGTTGGGCAGGCCCTTGAAGGTGGTTCCGGAGAGTTCCTTCGTGCCGAGCACGTCTTCGATGGTGATCTTGAAGGTGTCGCCGACGGCGAGGTCGTAGGGTCCGTTCTCGAACTTGCCGAGTCGGATCTTCGGGCCCTGGAGGTCGACGAGCACGGCGACGGCGCGACCGGAGTCGGCGCTCGCCTTGCGGATGTTGGCGTAGACCTCCTCGTGCACGTCGTAGCTGCCGTGGCTGAGGTTCATGCGGGCCACGTCCACCCCGGCATCCACGATGGCGCGGATGTTCTCATAGCTGGCCGTTGCCGGACCGAGGGTTGCGACGATTTTTGCGCGTCTCATGTGTTTCTTTCTGTTGTGGGAAGAACTCTCGAGGAAGGAGTCAGGGACAGGGGAAATCAGAGGGAGATGGCCCGGTCGGTCGGTTTGACCGGGGAGGGCAGTTCGGTGTCGCCTTCGAGGAAACGGTCGACCGCCGCGGCGGCGGCTCGGCCTTCCGCGATAGCCCAGACGATGAGCGACTGCCCGCGTCCCGCATCGCCGGCGACGAACACGCCGGATTCGCTCGTCTGGTAGTCGGCATCGCGCTCAACGTTTCCACGGTCGAGGGGAAGCCGCAACTGGCTCTCGAGGGCATCCCCCTCCGTGCCGGTGAAACCGAGCGCGAGCAGCACGAGATCCGCCGGGATCTCACGCTCTGTGCCTGCCTTCGGAACGCGGCGGCCGTCGAGATATTCGGTCTCGGCGACGCGGATGGCGCGCACCTCTCCGGCGTCGTTTGCGAGGAACTCGACGGTGGAGGCGAGGTACACCCGCTCCCCGCCCTCCTCGTGCGCACTCGACACCTCGAAGAGTGTCGGCGACATGGGCCACGGCTGGTGCTCCGGACGCTCGTGCGGCGGCTGCAGTCCGATGGCGAGGTTGGTGACCGACAGCGCCTGCTGGCGGTGGGCGGTACCGATGCAGTCGGCTCCGGTATCCCCTCCCCCGAGCACGACCACGTGCTTGCCGTCGGCGGTGAGCTGATCGACGATCACATCGCCCGCGCCCACCCGGTTCTGCTGCACGAGGTAGTCCATGGCGAAATGCACCCCGGAGAGGTCGCGTCCGGGGATGGGCAGATCCCGGGGTCGCAGTGCGCCCGTCGCGACGACGACGGCGTCGTAGCGCGCCCGGAGCTCGTCCCAGGGGATATCGACCCCGATGTTGACTCCCGCGCGGAAGCGGGTGCCCTCGGCCTGCATCTGCTTGAGGCGAAGCTCGATGTGCTTCTTCTCCATCTTGAAGTCGGGGATGCCGTACCGCAGCAGGCCGCCGATGCGGTCATCCCGTTCGAAGACGGCGACGGTGTGGCCAGCCCTGGTGAGCTGCTGGGCGGCGGCGAGGCCCGCGGGGCCGGAACCGACGACGGCCACGGTCTTGCCGGTGAGACGTTCGGGCGGGTGCGGTTCCACCCAGTCGTTGGCGAAAGCCTGGTCGATGATGGCCACCTCGACGTTCTTGATGGTCACCGCCGGCTGGTTGATCGCGAGCACGCACGACGACTCGCAGGGTGCCGGGCAGAGTCGACCGGTGAACTCCGGGAAGTTGTTCGTGGCGTGGAGGCGTTCGATCGCCTGGCGACTCTCTCCGCGCCAGGTGAGATCGTTCCACTCCGGGATGAGGTTGCCGAGCGGGCAGCCGTGGTGACAGAACGGGATGCCGCAGTCCATGCATCGCCCGGCCTGCTTGCGTACGGTGGCCGCGTCGCCCTGTTCGTAGACCTCTTTCCAGTCCATCAGCCGCAGCGCGACGGGACGCCGCGCGGGCAGCTCCCGCTCGCGGGTCTTCAGGAATCCCTTGGGATCAGCCACCGGTTACCTCCATGATGCGGGACCAGACGATATCGCCGTCGGGGTCGAGTCCCTCTTCGACGGCGGTTGCGCGCGTCGCGATGACGGCGGCGTAGTCACGGGGAAGGACCTTCACGAACCGGGCCATCGCCTCGTCGAGGTTCGCCAGCATCCTGGCCGCGACGGCTGACTCCGTCTGGGCATGGTGCTGCCGAAGCAGGTCCGTGACGATCTCGATGTCCCCGGCACCCAGCGGGAGCAGGGAGAGCTCCCCGGTTGCGAGCGCGTCCCGGTTGACCCGTTCGGACGCGAGATCGTAGACGTAGGCGGTACCGCCGGACATGCCGGCGCCGAGGTTACGCCCGGTGCCACCGAGGATCACAGCGAGGCCGCCGGTCATGTACTCGAGGGCATGGTCGCCGACGCCTTCGACGACCGCTGTTGCCCCGGAGTTGCGCACCAGGAAGCGCTCGCCGACGATGCCGCGGAGGAACAGGCTACCCTGGGTCGCCCCGTAGCCGATGACGTTACCGGCGATCACGTTACGCTCCGCGGGGAAGGTGCTGTTGCGGTCGGGGCGCACGATGATCTGCCCACCGCAGAGCCCCTTACCGACGTAGTCGTTGCTGTCGCCCTCCAGGCGCAGGGTGATGCCGCTCGGCACGAAGGCGCCGAAGGACTGCCCGGCGGTTCCCCGGAGAGTGATGTCGATGGTGCCGGTCGGCAGGCCGTTTTCTCCGTGCCGGAGCGTCACCTCGTGTCCGAGCATGGTGCCGACCGCACGCTCGGTGTTGCGGATCGGGAGGGTGATGGCCACGGGCTCACCGCTGCGAAGCGCGCCCTCGCTCTGTCGGATCAGCTCGACGTCGAAATGTTTGTCGAGTTCGTGTTCCTGCTTGGACACGTTGGAGCGCGGTTCCTCCGGTGCGAAGACCGGACCGTCCAGGATCGGCGAGAGGTCGAGGCCATCCGCCTTCCAGTGCTCAATGGCGCGATTGACATCGAGGAGCTCGGCGTGGCCGACCGCTTCTTCGATCGAGCGGAATCCGAGCTCGGCGAGATACTCGCGTACTTCCTGGGCGAGGAACTCGAAGAAGTTGACCACGAATTCCGGCTTGCCGGTGAACCGCTTGCGTAGTTCGGGATTCTGGGTGGCGACGCCGACCGGGCAGGTGTCGAGGTGACACACGCGCATGAGGATGCAGCCGGAGACCACGAGCGGAGCGGTCGCGAATCCGAATTCCTCGGCCCCGAGCAACGCAGCGACGATCACGTCCCGTCCGGTCTTCATCTGGCCGTCGACCTGCACGACCACTCGTCCGCGCATCCCGTTGAGCATCAGCGTCTGCTGGGTCTCGGCGAGGCCGAGCTCCCACGGGGTGCCGGCGTGCTTGAGGGAGTTGAGCGGGCTCGCGCCGGTGCCGCCGTCGTGGCCGGAGACGAGCACGACGTCGGCGAGGGCCTTCGTCACGCCGGCGGCCACAGCACCGATGCCGGACTGGCTCACGAGCTTCACGTGAACGCGGGCATCCGGGTTTGCTCGCTTGAGGTCGAAGATGAGCTGCTTGAGGTCTTCGATCGAATAGATGTCGTGGTGCGGCGGGGGGCTGATCAGGCCGACTCCGGCGGTGGCGTGGCGGGTCTTCGCGATCCAGGGGTAGACCTTGTTCGACGGCAGCTGTCCGCCTTCCCCCGGCTTCGCGCCCTGGGCCATCTTGATCTGGATGTCGGTGGCGTGCGTGAGATACATGCTCGTGACACCGAACCGTCCGGAGGCGACCTGCTTGATCGCACTCCGCCGCTCCGGATCGAGCAGCCGCGCGGTGTCCTCGCCACCCTCTCCCGTGTTGCTCTTCGCTCCGAGGCTGTTCATCGCGATCGCGAGAGTCTCGTGCGCTTCTCCGCTGATCGAGCCGTAGCTCATCGCGCCGGTCGAGAAGCGGGTGACGATGGATGCCACGGACTCGACCTCGTCGATCGGCACCGCCGGCCGCACTCCCTCGCGCAGCGAGAACAGGCCGCGAAGCGTCATCAGGTTGACGGCCTGCTCGTCGACGAGCTTGGTGTAGTCGCGGAAGATGTCGTAGCGGCGCGACCGGGTGGCGTGCTGCAGCTTGAATACCGTGTCCGGGTTGAAAAGGTGCGGTGGGCCCTCCCGGCGCCACTGGTACTCCCCGCCGATCGCGAGGCGCTCGTGCGCGTTGATCGCCCCGTCCTCCGGATAGGCCGCCGTGTGCCGTGCCGCGCTCTCCGCTGCGATGACATCGATCCCGATTCCACCGAGCAGGCTCGAGGTGCCGGTGAAGTACTGGTCCACGAAGGCCTGGTCGAGTCCCACGGCCTCGAAGGCCTGAGCCCCGGCGTAGGAGCCGACCACCGAGATGCCCATCTTCGACATGATCTTGAGCACGCCCTTGCCGAGCGCCTTGATCAGGTTCTTCACGGCCTTCTGGGTGTCGATGCTCGAGATCATGCCGCTGCGCACGAGTTCTTCGGCGGACTCCATGGCCAGGTAGGGATTGATCGCCGAGGCGCCGAACCCGATCAGGAGCGCCACGTGGTGCACCTCGCGTACATCGCCGGCCTCGACGATGAGGCCGACCTTCATGCGGTTCTGGGCACGGATGAGGTGGTGATGGACCGCGGCCAGCATCAGCAAGGACGGCACGGGCGCGAAGTCCTTGTTGGAGTCGCGATCAGACAGAACGATGAACAGGGCGCCCTCGTCGATGGCCCGGTCCACTTCTTCGCACATCGCGGCGATCCGCTGCTCCATAGCCTTCGGACCCTGGTCGACGCGGTACAGGCCCTTGATCGTGCGCGTGGGGTTGAAAGCCTGGCGAGACGATTTCGGTGCGATGTGCTGGATCTTGGCCAGCTCGTCGTTGTCGATCACCGGGAAGTCGAGGATCACCTGGCGCGCATGCTCCGGAGTGGCATCCAGCAGGTTTCGCTCCGGGCCGAGGCCGAGCTTGAGCGAGGTCACGACCTCCTCGCGGATGCTGTCGAGAGGTGGGTTGGTCACCTGCGCGAACTGCTGCGTGAAGTAGTCGAAGAGCAGCCGCGGACGCTTCGAGAGCACCGCGATCGGAGTATCGGAGCCCATGGCGCCGAGGGGTTCCGCGCCGTTCTCCGCCATCGGCTTCAGCAGGATCCGCACCTCCTCCTCGGTATAACCGAAGGTGCGCTGGCGGCGGGTGACCGAGGCGGGGGTGTGAACGATGTGTTCGCGCTCCGGCAGGTCTTTGAGGTTGATGCGCCCGCCATCCAGCCACGCGCCCCAAGGCTCGGATGCCGCGAGCTGGCTCTTGATCTCGTCGTCTTCGATCAAGCGGCCGGCCTCGGTGTCGACGAGGAACATCTTGCCCGGGCGAAGCCGGCCCTTGCGCACGACGCGCTCCGGGGCGATGTCAAGCACTCCGATCTCGCTGGCGAGCACGACGAGGCCGTCATCGGTGACGAGGTAGCGGCCGGGGCGGAGACCGTTGCGGTCGAGAGTGGCACCCACGAGCGATCCGTCGGTGAAGACCAGCGCGGCGGGCCCATCCCACGGCTCCATCAGCATCGAGTGGTACTCGTAGAAATCACGGCGGGCCGGATCGATGTCGAGCTGGTTCTCGTAGGCCTCCGGCACCATCATCATCATCGCGTGGGGCAGTGAACGACCGCCGAGGTTGAGCAGCTCCACCACCTCGTCGAAGGACGCCGAGTCACTCGCGCCGGGAGTGACGATGGGGAAGATCGGGGCGAGGTCGCCGAGAAGGTCGGAGGCGAGCTGAGACTGGCGGGCCCGCATCCAGTTGCGGTTGCCCTGCACCGTGTTGATCTCGCCGTTGTGGGCGATCATGCGGAACGGCTGGGCAAGCGGCCAGGACGGGAAGGTGTTCGTGGAATAGCGCGAGTGCACCAGGGCGAGCTTCGAGGCGAACCGCTCGTCGGAGAGGTCCGGGTAGAACGGCTCGAGCTGGAGGGTCGTGACCATGCCTTTGTAGACGATGGTGCGACAGCTGAGGGAGGGGAAGTAGGCGTTCAGCTCACGCTCGGCGCGTTTGCGCAACCGGAAAGACTGGCGATCGAGCGCAATGCCCGTCACCGGGTCACCGGCGATGCCGAGCGTGCTCACGAGGAACACCTGCTCGAAGAACGGCATCGCCTCACGCGCGAGATTGCCGAGCCCCTCCGGGCGCACGGGCACCTCTCGCCAGCCGAGCACGCTGAGGTGCTCCTGCGTTGCGAGGGCTTCGATGCCGGCCTTGACGACCGACCGCTCCGTCTCATCCACCGGAAGGAATGCGGTGCCGACGACGTACTCGCCGACGGGAGGCAGAACGACGCCCGCGACCGCTCGGAAGAAGGCATCGGGGATCTGCGTGACGATTCCGGCGCCGTCGCCGGTTCCCGCATCCGATCCGATGGCACCGCGGTGTTCGAGGTTGCGCAGC
Source organism: Lacisediminihabitans sp. FW035 (assembly GCF_054880895.1). Classification (NCBI taxonomy): domain Bacteria; kingdom Bacillati; phylum Actinomycetota; class Actinomycetes; order Micrococcales; family Microbacteriaceae; genus Lacisediminihabitans; species Lacisediminihabitans sp. FW035. The sequence continues at coordinate 1,824,187 of NZ_CM142187.1, read as the reverse complement.
GCTCCGAGCGCGAGGTCGATGATGTCGTGGCCCGCGCTGCCGCGGAGCGTGGCGACCATCGCGAGGCCGCACGCATCCTTTTCGCGACGGGGATCGTACATTCCGGTCGCGGCGGGAGTCGTGCTGAAGCGGGAGAAAGCTGGCGTGAGTGCCATTGTGGAACCGTCCTCACGAAGTTACGTCGGCAGGTGGGACGGCGGTGGCCCGAAGGGATGAAGCCCGAGATGGTTGCGCTGGTCGGACGCTGGGATGCGGCGCCCTGACGTCGATACCGTCATTCACGGGACCGTCGTCCTAAGACTTCAGGGTGTTACGACTTCAGGCGAGTCCCGCTTGTGACGGACTTCCCGCTTGGGGCAGCAGCACTCTTGGCAGAGGATGCCGTGGCCGGTTCGGAGCGCGAGTTGCTGTCGAGATCGGCATCGTTGTCGGCCTCATCGTATTCCGAATAGGTGTTTTCAGAGTCTACTGCAGGCGTCGGTGTCCACTCCCGACCCGGCATGTACGCGCTGGGCTCGAGCCCGGGGTGGCGGCGCGACTGCACGATGAAGATGATGACGCCGATCAGGATCGCCGCCCAGGCCGCCCACACGTTCGTGCGCACACCGAGGAAGATCAGGCTCGGGTCGATGCGAATCGATTCGAAGTAGCTGCGGCCGAGGCCGTACCAGATCAGATAGACCGAGAGGGTCTTTCCCCACTGGAGCGTGAACTTCTTCGACAGGTAGAGGATCACCAGCACGCCGGCCACGTTCCAGATGATCTCGAACAGGAAGGTCGGCTGGAAGAGCGTGCCGTCCGGGAGGCCCGCCGGGTATGCGGGGTTGGTCTTCTCGATCTCGAGGCCCCACCAGGCGTTCGTCGGCACACCGTACAGCTCGTGGTTGAACCAGTTGCCGAAGCGACCGAACGCCTGTGCGAGCAGGAGGCCGGGGGCGAGGGCGTCGGCGAAGGTCCAGAATCGCACCCCGGTCATCCGGCAGCCGATGTAGACGCCGATCGCTCCACCGATGAGCGATCCGAAGATCGCGATGCCACCCTCCCAGATATAGAGGATGTGCAGCATCTTCGCGGCCGAACCGAAGTAGTCGTCGGGGTGGGTGACCACGTGGAAGATGCGGGCGCCGATAATGCCGAGCGGCACGGCCCACAGGGCGATGTCGAGGACGACGCCGGACTCGGCGCCCCGTGCCTTGAGGCGCTCGTTGGTGAGGATTGTGGCGGCGATGATGCCGACGAGGATGCAGATCGCGTAGGTGCGGATGCTGAGGTTCGGGGAGATGAACGAAAGGCCGAGGCTGTTGAGCCATTCACCGAGGTGGATCGCCTGCCACGGTGCGCTCGGGCTGGGGATGCTCAGGGGAAGAACCACTTTTCTAGGGTGCCTTTCGTACTGACGCTTTCGTGCTGCGTACGTGTGGAGCTGGAGACTGCGTGGTGCCGAGGGCCTGACGGCCGGGAGAGACCGACGACCCGAAAAGGTCTAGCTAAGCGTACCGGTCGCGAGGCGCGCGGCCGTCGCAGCGACCGCCGCCACCCCTCCGTCGGCGAGAGCCTTCACCAGCGCCGAACCCACGATCGCGCCATCCGCGTACTGGATGACCTCCCGCACCTGCTCCGGCGAGGAGATGCCGAGGCCGACGCAGGTCGAGGTCGCCCCCGCGTGACGCAGGCGGGCCACGAGGGTCTTCGCCGCGATATCCACATCGCTGCGTGCACCGGTGATTCCCATGGTCGAGACGGCATACACGAAGCCGCGGCTCTGCTCGACGGCCTGGTCGAGGCGGGCGTCGGTGGACGAGGGCGCGGCAAGAAAGACCCGGTCGAGCCCGGTGCGGCTGGAGGCGGCCAACCAACCCTGTGCCTCGTCGGGGATGAGGTCGGGGGTGATGAGTCCGGCACCGCCGGCGGCGACGAGGTCGTCCGCGAAGCGATCGACGCCGTACTGCACGACGGGATTCCAATAGGTCATCAGCAGCACTGGAACGTCGGTGCGCGCCGTGATCTCCGCGATCGCTTCGAACCCGTGACGGAGCTTGAAGCCGGCACCCAGTGCCGTGAGCGTCGCGGCCTGGATCACCGGGCCGTCCATCACCGGATCGGAGTACGGCAGGCCGAGCTCTATGACATCGACCCCGTTCTCGGCGAGGGCGACCGCGGCCTCGATGCTCGTTCGCAGATCGGGGAATCCCACCGGGAGGTAGCCGATGAGCGCGCCGCTCCCGGCTGCCTTCCGAGCCGCGATGGCAGCCTCGACGGAACTGGTCGTGGCGATACTCATGCGTTGTCCCCGGTCGCGCCGGCGCGCATGGCCAGCTCCCCGGCTGCCTCGGCGGTGAGAGCCGCGGTATCGAGGATGTCGAAGTACTTGCCTGCGGTCTCCATGTCCTTGTCGCCGCGTCCGCTCAGATTGACCAGGATGGTCGCGTCCGGGCCGAGTTCGAGGCCGAGCTTGATCGTGCCGGCCAAAGCATGGGCGGTTTCGATGGCGGGGATGATGCCCTCGGTCATCGAGAGCAGCCGCATGGCCGCCATCGCCTCGTCGTCGGTGATCGGAAGATAGTGTGCCCGACCGATGTCTGCCAGCCACGAGTGCTCCGGGCCAACCCCCGGGTAGTCGAGCCCCGCAGAAATGGAGTGCGACTCGACGGTCTGGCCGTCTTCATCCTGCAACAGGTAGGTTCGCGCCCCGTGGAGAACCCCCGGGCGACCCTTGGTGATGGTGGCCGCGTGCCGCGGGGTGTCCGCGCCCTCGCCGGCCGCCTCGTAGCCGTAAAGCGCGACGTCCGGGTCATCGAGGAAGGCATGGAAGATCCCCATCGCGTTCGAGCCGCCGCCGACGCAAGCCGTCACGGCATCCGGGAGAGCTCCGGTGAGTTCGAGCACCTGAGCGCGCGCCTCCTCGCCGATGATCTTGTGGAAGTCCCGCACCATGACGGGGAACGGATGCGGCCCGGCGACGGTGCCGAGGAGGTAGTGGGTGTCGTCGACGTTCGCGACCCAGTCGCGCAGGGCCTCGTTGATGGCGTCCTTGAGGGTGCGGGAGCCCGCGGTGACCGGGATCACCTCCGCTCCGAGCAGGCGCATACGGGCCACGTTGAGTGCCTGGCGCTCGGTGTCCACCTCGCCCATGTACACGACGCACTGCATGCCGAACAGCGCGGCGGCCGTTGCTGTCGCCACGCCGTGCTGGCCGGCGCCCGTCTCGGCGATCAGGCGGGTCTTACCGAGTCGACGGGCCAGCAGGGCCTGCCCGAGCACGTTGTTGATCTTGTGCGACCCGGTGTGGTTCAGGTCCTCGCGCTTGAGGATGATGCGGGCGCCTCCGGCGTGCGCACCGAAGCGTGGCACCTCCGTGATGATGGAGGGGCGGCCGGTGTAGGTGCGATGGAGCTCCGCGAGCTCCTCCTGGAACAGCGGGTCGAGTTTCGCGGCCGTGTAGGCGGCGTCCAACTCGTCGAGTGCCGCGATCAGCGATTCCGGCACGAAACGTCCGCCGTATTCACCGAAGTACGGACCGAGTTCGTCACGCAGTGCCATTGATCAATAACCCTTGTTCGAGAGTGACTGGTTGCCGAGGAATTCTGCCAGCGTCCGCACCGGGTCGCCGGTGACCAGCGCTTCGCCCACCAGTACGACGTCGGCTCCGGCCTCACGATAGTGCGCGACATCGGCGGCAGACTTGACCGCGGACTCGGCGACGCGGATGACCCCGGACGGGATATGGCCGGCCAGGCTTCCGAAGAGGTCCTGGTCGAGCTCGAAGGTGGACAGGTCGCGAGCGTTGACCCCGACGAGGCCCGCGCCGATGTCGAGAGCCCGGGAGACCTCGTCGGCGCTGTGGGTCTCGACGAGCACTGCCATGCCGAGCTGCCTGGTGAGCTCGAAGAGGCTCGCGAGCGTCGCCTGGTCGAGCGCTGCCACGATGAGCAACACGAGGTCCGCCCCTGCTGCGCGCGCCTCGAAGACCTGGTAGGGCTCGGCGATGAAGTCCTTGCGCAGTACCGGAAGCGACACGGCATCCCTCACCGCTTCCAGGTCGGCAAGGGAACCGCCGAACCGTCGCCCCTCGGTGAGCACGCTGATGGCGCTCGCCCCGCCGGTCTCGTACGAGACGGCAAGGGCGGCGGGGTCGGGGATGTCGGCGAGCGGGCCGCGAGACGGGCTCGCGCGCTTGACCTCCGCGATGATCTTCACGCGGGACGACGGGGCCAGCGCAGCGAGGGCATCGATCGCAGCGGGCCGGGAGAGAGCCTCCGCTTCGACTTCAGCGAGGGTGCGAAGGGCACGACGCTCCGAAGCATCGATCAAGGCCCCGGAGACGAGATCTGCGAGCACCTGAGTCAGTGGCCCTTCGGCGTGTACTTCGCGCCGTATACGCCGTACCCCATGCGCTTGAGCACGTAGCCGACGATGGCTCCGACGATGAGGAGGCCGACAGAGGCCCACACCATGAACTGCACGTTGAAGAAGAACGCGATGGTGCCGATGCTGAATGCGACAAGCATGATGATCACGGCTGTCCAGGCAGCCGGGGAATTGCCTTCGCCCGGCTCGGGGAATTCGTCGCTCACAGGTCTCCTTCGTGGGTGTGCAGTCTTGAGTCTATCGCGAGGTCGGATCGCTGCCGCCGCTCAGCGTGTCCCAGTCGGACACGGCGTGGGCAGCGGCATCCTCGGTGTCGGGATCCTCGCCGGGTCCGGCGGAGCCCTCCGAATCCTCGAGCACAACGGGCTGGCGGTAGCGGCCGGAGGAGCCCGGCCATCGTCGGCCGGTCGCGAGCACGAAGACGCCGAGCGCCATCGTGAGGATGCCCACGACGATCGCGATGACCGGATAGGCGGTCTGCGACACCGCGGTCACCAGCGCGGCGATCGACCGTGACCCGCCGACCCCCGTGACGGCGGAAACCGCGGCCTCCGACGCTCGCACCGGATTCGACACCGCGAGCACCGCCGAGAGCGCGACGGTGAACCCGATCACGACCTGGAGCACTCCGAGCACGACCCGGAAGAACGGTCCGGAGATGGCGAGGGCAGCGACAAGAGCGAGACTCGCGAGCGCGAGCGCGATGAGCGCCGGTGCCGCAACGTCGCCGGTGACCCCGAGCACCGGACGACCGGTCGCCGACTCCTTCAGCGTGAGCGAGAACCACTCGCCGGTCCAGGCGAGGAGCGTGATGCCGCTCAGGAGGATGGCCACGAGCAGGGTGACGGACTTCAGTCGACGGGGCGCCATGGCCTACTGCACCCGTCGCATCGCGTTGGCGACGGCCACCGCGCGAAGGGGCGCGGCAGCCTTATTCTGCGATTCGAGGTATTCGCTGGCGGGGTCAGAGTCGGCCACAAGGCCCGCCCCGGCCTGCACGCGTGCCACACCTCCCGAGATCGTGGTGGTGCGGATGGCTATCGCGAGATCGAGATCCCCCGCGAAGCCGAAGTAGCCGACCACTCCCCCGTAGAGCCCTCGCTGGGAAACTTCGAGTTCATCGATGATTTCGAGCGCACGCGGCTTCGGTGCTCCGGAGAGGGTGCCGGCCGGGAAGGTCGCCCGGAAGACATCGATCGAATTGGCCGCCGGGCGGAGGTCGCCCTCCACCGAGGAGACGAGGTGCATGATGTGGCTGAATCGCTCCACCTGCATGAACTCGCTCACCTCGACGGTGCCGGGGACGCAGACCTTCAGCAGGTCGTTGCGGGCGAGGTCGACGAGCATCAGGTGCTCGGCGCGCTCCTTCGGATCCGCGAGGAGTTCGTCGGCGAGGGCGAGATCCTCCTCTGGGCCGACGCCGCGCGGCCGGGAACCAGCGATCGGATGCATGTAGACGCGGGAGTTCTCGACTTTCACGAGCGCTTCCGGCGACGAGCCGACAATCCAGTAGGGTTCGCCGCCGGGTGTCACGAGCGAGAGCAGGTACATGTACGGGCTCGGATTGAGCGTACGGAGCACCCGGTAGACATCGATCGCCTCCGCGGTGATCTCGTGGTCGAACCGCTGGGAGATCACCACCTGGAAGACGTCGCCGTCGCGGATGAACTTCTTCGAGCGCTCGACGGAATCGAGGAACACCGCGGAGTCGACGCGCGGGACCGGCGTGGCCGGGATAGTCAGGTCGACTTCCGCGAGCCAGGCCTCAGCCGGTTGCGCCAGGGCTGACTGCATGGCGTCGAGGCGCCCCTGTGCGAGCTCCCAGAGCTGTTCCGTGGCATCCACCCCGTCGTTGAGGACCGTGGCGATGAGCAGGACCGTGCCGGTGCGGTGATCCACGACCACGAGCTCGGAGACGAAGCTCAGGGCCTGCCCGGGGAAGTCGAAATCGGCCGGCGGGATGTTCGGCAGCCGCTCGATCTGGCGGATCGCCTCCCAACCGATGAAGCCGACGAGGCCTCCGGTGAGGGGCGGATGCCCGGGCACAGGGGGCGTGCCCCAGCGCTCGTAGAGGTGGGCGAGCGCGGCGAGAGGCGCGGTCGGGCAATCGACCCCGAGTGCGCGCTCGGCGGGGAGTCCGTAGTCGAGCCAGACCGCGGCATCCGCTCCCGCGTCGTCGGTGGTCTGAGTCAGCACACCAAAGCTCGAGACTCCGATGAAGGAGTAGCGCGACCAGATGCCACCCTGCTCGGCGGATTCGAGCAGGAAACTGCCTGGCTCGCCCTTGGCCAGCTTGCGGTAGATGCCCACCGGCGTCTCGCCGTCGGCGAAGAGCTCGCGGATCACCGGAACCACCCGGTGCCCGTCTAGGAGTGCTGCGAACTGCTCGCGGCTGGTGGTCTCACTCATGCTCGTCGCCGTCCGTCGAATCGAGGATCGTGGGTCGGAGGGGGTCCACGTCGAAGCAGGCGTGGGCGCCGGTGTGGCACGCGGCCCCGATCTGCTCGACCTGCACCAGGAGGGTGTCGGAGTCGCAATCCAGCGCGGCGCCCTTCACATACTGGCGGTGACCGGAGGTGTCCCCCTTGCGCCAGTACTCCTGCCGGGATCGCGACCAGAAGGTCACGCGACCCTCCGTGAGGGTGCGGCGCAGTGCTTCGGCATCCATGTAGCCGAGCATCAACACCTCGCGGGAGTCCCACTGCTGGATGACCGCCGGCAGCAGGCCGTCGGCTCCGAAGGTCGCCCTCGCGAGCACCGCGTCGATCGAGGTATCCATCTGCTCTATTTCCTCACCGTGAGTCCCGCCGCGGCGAGACCGTTCTTGACGTCGCCGACCGTCAGCTCGCCGTTGTGGAAGACGGATGCCGCGAGCACGGCATCCGCGCCCGCAGCGATCGCCGGTGCGAAGTGTTCGATCGCCCCGGCACCGCCACTCGCGATCACAGGCACGTGGCTGACCTCGCGGATGGCGGTGATCAGAGCCAGGTCGAACCCGTTCTTGGTGCCGTCCGCGTCGATCGAGTTCACCAGAAGCTCGCCGGCGCCACGTTCGATGGCCTCGATCGCCCAGGCAAGCGCATCGATGTCGGTCTCGGTGCGCCCGCCGTGGGTGGTGACGACCCAGCCGCTGGCACCACGGGGCGACCGCTTCACATCGAGGGAGAGCACGAGCGCCTGTGCTCCGAACCGGTCCGCGATCTCGCCGAGCAGTGCCGGGCGGGCTATCGCGGCGCTGTTGACGCCGATCTTGTCCGCGCCGTGGCCCTGGAGGCGCGCGACATCCTCGACGGTGCGCACCCCGCCGCCCACCGTCAGCGGGATGAAGACCTGCTCCGCCGTCGCCTGCACGACGTCGTACATCGTCGCGCGGTCGTCGACCGTCGCGGTCACGTCGAGAAAGGTGATCTCGTCGGCACCCTGCTCGTAGTAGCGCCGAGCGAGCTCGACGGGGTCGCCGGCGTCACGCAAGTCGAGGAAGTTGACGCCCTTGACGACCCGGCCCGCCGCGACATCCAGGCACGGGATCACGCGCACTGCGACAGGCACGGTCAGATCCGGGCCGCGTGGATGGGACTGACCAGGATGGCGCGCGCTCCGAGCTCGTAGAGCCGGTCCATGACCTGGTTGGTGTCTTCGCGCGGAACCATCACCCGCACCGCCACCCACTCGCGATCCCGCAGCGGCGAGACCGTCGGCGATTCGAGCCCCGGGGTCATTGCCGATGCCGCCTCGATCAGGGCGACGGGGAGGTCATAGTCCATCAGCACGTACTGGCGGGCGACGAGCACTCCCTGAAGGCGGCGCTGGAGCGTGGTGATTCCCGCCAGTCCGGTCTTGGCGCTGATGAGCACGGCGGAGGACTCGAGGATCACCGGGCCGAAGATCTCGAGGCCTTGGGCGCGCAGGGTCGAACCGGTCGAGACGACGTCGGCGACGGCATCCGCGACCCCGAGCTTGACGGCCGATTCGACGGCGCCGTCGAGCTTGACGAGGGTCGCGTTCACACCCTGCCGAGAGAGGAAGTCGCCGACGAGCCCGGGATAGCTCGTCGCAACGCGCACCCCCGCGAGGTCTGCGAGGGTGGAGAAACGGCCCGCCGTTCCGGCGAATCGGAACGTGGATGCCCCGAAGTCGAGGCTCGCGATCTCGACAGCGGTCGATCCGGAGTCGAGCAGCAGGTCGCGGCCGGTGATCCCGACATCGAGCGCGCCGGATCCCACGTAGGTGGCGATGTCCCGCGGGCGAAGGAAGAAGAACTCGACGTCGTTTCTGGGGTCGGACAGGTTGAGCGCGCGCGGATCGCGACGGCCGGCGTATCCGGCCTCGGACAGCATTTCGGCGGCGGTCTCGCTCAGGGAGCCCTTGTTGGGCACTGCGATTCGCAACATCGTGGGGGTCTCTTCAATGATGGGTGACGGATGAGGGAGGGGACTCACAGATGTCGGTAGACGTCCGCGGTGGTCAGGCCCTTCGAGATCATGAGCACCTGCAGGTGGTAGAGCAACTGCGAGATCTCTTCTGCCGTCTCGTCGAGAGACTGGAACTCGGCCGCCATCCACACCTCGGCGGCCTCTTCGACGATCTTCTTGCCGATGGCATGCACCCCGGCGTCGAGTTCGGCGACGGTGCCCGAGCCCTCCGGGCGCGTCAGCGACTTCTCGCTGAGCTCAGCAAACAGGTCGTCGAACGATTTCACATCTGCAAGGCTACCGGGTGCCGGTGGATGCCACGGGCTCGAGGCGCACGATGACGGCCTTCGACACCGGGGTGTTGCTGCCGATCGCCGCACTGGCCAGCGGGACGAGCACGTTGGCTTCCGGATAGTAGGCGGCGGCGCATCCCTTCGCGGTCGGGTAGGAGACGATCCGGTAGTTGCGCAGGACGCGGTCGGGCTCGTCCTTCCACTCGCTGACGATATCGACGCGCTGCCCGTCGTCGAGGTTCAGCTCGAGGAGGTCGGCGGGGTTCACGAAGATCACGTCACGACCGTTCTTAATGCCGCGATACCGGTCGTTGAGGCTGTAGATGGTGGTGTTGAACTGGTCGTGGGAGCGCAGGGTCTGCAAGATCAGCCGGCCCGCTGGACGTTCGAGTGCCTCGAGCTCGTTGACCGTGATCATGGCCTTGCCGGTCTTCGTTGCGAAGGTGCGGGAGTCGCGTGGGCCGTTCGGCAGGATGAATCCGCCCTTCTTGCGCACCTGCACGTTGAACCGCTCGAAGCCCGGGACCACCCGGCTGATGTGATCGCGGATGAGGTCGTAGTCACCCTCGAATCCGGCCCAGTCGACAGGAACGGAGTCGCCGAGCACCGCCCGGGCGAGGCGGGTCACGATGGAGATCTCCGAGAGCAGGCCCGGAGCGACCGGCGGCACCTGACCGTGGGATCCGTGCACCGCACAGACCGAATCCTCGACCGACACGAACTGGGGTCCGGTGGCCTGGAGGTCGACCTCTGTTCGACCCATCGTCGGGAGGATCAAGGCCTCGGTGCCGATGACCGCGTGCGATCGATTGAGCTTCGTCGACACCTGCACCGTCATCTCGGTGCCGTGCATGGCCTTTTCCGCGGCGGCGGTGTCCGAGATCGCGGCGACCAGATTGCCCCCGAGGGCGAACCAGACCTTCACCTCACCTCGCTGCATCCCTTCGATCGCCGCGAGGGCATCCGTGCCGTGCGCGCGGGGTGGCGCGAAGGAGAACTCCTTCTCGATGGCGTCGAGGAACTCGTCGCTCATCTGCTCCCACACACCCATGGTGCGGTCGCCCTGCACGTTGCTGTGGCCGCGGATCGGGGATGCCCCGGCTCCGGGCTTTCCGATGTTGCCGCGCAGTAGCAGCAGGTTGATCAGCTCTTTCAGCGTGTCGACCGACTTGCGGTGCTGGGTGAGGCCCATCGCCCAGGTGATGATCACCCGGTCGGCGGCGATGTAGCGCTCGGCGAGCTCATCGATCTCGGCCGACGTGAGACCGGTCGCGAGCAGCACCGCCGCTTCGTCGAGGTGGCCGAGGTGCTCGGTGAGGGCGTCGAGGCCGAGGGTGTACTGCTCGAGGAAGGCGTGGTCGAGCACCGTTCCGGGCTTCGCCGCCTCCGCGTCGAGCACCCGCTTCGACACGGCCTGGAGGAGCGCCATGTCCCCGCCGGACCGGATCTGCAGAAACTGGTCGGCGAGCGGAGTGCCGGCGCCGATGATGCCCCGGGCTTTTTGCGGGTTCTTGTAGCGCATGAGCCCGGCCTCCGGCAGCGGATTCACGGCCACGATGCTCGCTCCGTTGCGCTTCGCCTCCTCGAGGGCCGTGAGCATGCGCGGATGGTTCGTGCCGGGGTTCTGGCCCATGATGATCACGAGGTCCGACTTCTCGAAATCGTCGTAGGCGATGGTCGACTTCCCGATGCCGATCGTCTCGCCGAGGGCCGTACCGGTGGACTCGTGGCACATGTTCGAGCAGTCCGGGAGATTATTGGTGCCGAAGGCGCGTACGAAGAGCTGGTAGACGAACGCCGTCTCGTTCGCGGTGCGGCCGCTCGTATAGAAGGCGGCTTCGTCAGGTGACGACAGACCGTTGAGCTTCGTCGCGATGATCTCAAAGGCACGTTCCCAGCTCACCGGCTCGTAGTGGTCGGCACCGGCGGCACGGTACACGGGCTCGACGAGCCGCCCCTGCATCCCGAGCCAGTATTCGGACCTGGAGAGCAGGTCATCGATGGAATGCTCGGCCCAGAAGCTCGTCGGGACGGTGATCGGAGTGGCTTCCCAGGTGACGGCCTTGACCCCGTTCTCGCAGAACTCGGCGATGCTGCGATGCTCCGGATCCGGCCAGGCGCAGCTCATGCAGTCGAAGCCCTCCTTCTGGTTCATGGAGGTGAGCAGCTTCGTGGTGCGGGCGACTCCCATCGTGAGGAGGGCCGGTTCGACGGCGTGGTAGATCGCCGGAACCCCGACCGCCCAGTCCTGCACGGCTCCCACGTGGAGGTCGGGGTAGCCGGCATCCGCGTCCATCGGGGTCTTCGTCATCGGGTGGCCACCGTCTCATCGAGGGTCTTCTGGTTCACGTCACTGGTCAGTCGCTGCTCGCCGCTGTACAGGACCATCGACGGCCCGCGCAGGAAGCCGACGACGGTCATCCCGACCTCGGTGGCGAGCTCCACGGCGAGGGAGGAGGGCGCGGATACTGCAGCGAGCACCGGGATGCCCGCCATCGACGCCTTCTGCGTCAGCTCGAAGCTCGCCCGCCCCGAGACCATCAGCACAACGCCGCGAAGGGGAAGCATGTTCTGCGTGAGCGCCCAGCCCACCACCTTGTCCACCGCGTTGTGCCGGCCGACGTCCTCGCGAAGCACGAGCAACTCGCCGGTCGTCCCGTCGAAGAGGGCGGCGGCGTGAAGCCCACCGGTCTTCTCGAAGACGTCCTGGCCGGCGCGCAAGCGGTCGGGGAACGTCGCGAGCAGCGCGGCGTCGATCACCAGCGGATCATCGACGACCGTGTAGGCCGAAAGGGTGCGCACCGCATCGATGCTCGCCTTGCCGCATAGCCCGCACGAACTTGTCGTGAAGAAGTTGCGCTCGAGGCTCGGGTCCGGTGCCGGCACGCCCGCACCGAGCGTCACGTCGAGCACGTTGTAGGTGTTCTCGCCATCGACGGTCGCACCGGCGCAATAGCGGGCGGCGGCGAACTGGTCCCCTCGGGAGACGACCCCCTCCGAGACCAGGAATCCCGCTGCAAGGTCGAAGTCGTGGCCGGGCGTCCGCATCGTGATCGCGAGGGCCTTTCCGCCCACCCTGATCTCGAGGGGCTCCTCGACGGCGAGCACATCCTCACGACGCACCGCCCCCTGCCCGACCGTGACCCGCGTGACCCTGCGTCGAACCGTGATTCTGCCCATACTCTCGAGTATCCACCCGCCGACAGCATGCTCGGTATGTGCCGCGGCAGATCGGGGGCCGACCTAGAGTTGAGCCCATGATCTTCGACGCCATCGTGCTCGCCGGGGGGCGGGCATCCCGCCTCGGTGGCACCCCGAAAGCCGAGCTCGTCGTTGCCGGCCGCTCGCTGCTGTCGCGCGCTCTGGATGCCACGGCGGGCGCCCGGCGCGTCGTTGTGGTCGGCACCCCCGCCGTCGTGCCGCCGGGAGTGATCGTCACGCGGGAAGTGCCGGCCTACGGCGGGCCCGCAGCGGCGATTGCCGCGGGTCTCGGAGCGCTCGAATCGGGGTCCCCGGCCGACTTCGTGCTGGTGCTCGCCTGCGATATGCCCGACTGCGCCGCCGCCGTCGCTGAGCTGCTCGCCCGCGCGACCGACGGAGTTCACGGGGTCGTCGCGATCGATTCCGAGAGTCATCGCCAACCTCTCCTCGGTCTCTATCGGTCGGCACCACTCACCGCAGCGTTACGCGATTTCGGCACCGCCGTCGAGGGCCTGTCCGTTCGGGCGCTGCTCTCGGATCTCGAGCTCGCGGAGATCGCCGTGCCTGCCAGCTCGACCGAAGACATCGACACCTGGGAGGATGCCGCGGGATTCGGAATCTCCCCTACCCCAACGACATTGGAGCCCGCGCTCCCGACGAAAGGCCTGCCCATGAGCGACCGTGACGACGACGTGACACGAGCCACCCTCGCCGATTGGAGCCAGCGGCTCACCAGCGCTCTCGGCGTCGAGGGCGCGGAGGTCGACATCGATGCCGTGCTCGCCCTCGCTGGCACGGCAGCCCACGCGATCATGCGCCCGGCGGCGCCGCTGACCACCTACCTCGTCGGATACGCCGCCGGACTAGCCGCCGCCGCGTCCGCGGACTCCGCTGCCGCGAAGGCGGGCTTCGAACGCGCCTCCGAGATCGCACGGGGTCTCGCGACGGGATCCGTACCAGGCTCCGGTTCCGGGCGCGCGGAATCCGGCGACCGGTGAATCCTGGCCGACTTCCCGACCCGATCGAGTGGCATCAGGCGCGCGCCGTCGCTGCGGCCGCGGCATCCGTCCTCGGGGCAGAGACCGTCGCACTCGACCGCGCCATCGGACGCGTCCTCGCAACGGACCTGCTCGCCAAGACGGAGGTGCCGCACTACGCCTCCTCGGCGATGGACGGCTGGGCGGTGAGCGGCGACGGGCCCTGGCGGCTGGTCGACCGGCCGGCTCTCGGCGCCGGCTTCGCATCCGTCATCGTGACCGGCGGGGTGATCCCGGCCGGAACCGACGCGGTGCTGCGCAGCGAGAGCGGATTCGCGCGAGACGGGCAGCTGGAATCGATTTCGGCGACCGGCGAACCCCATCCCGGGCAGCACATCCGGTCCGCCGGTCAGGAGGCGCACTCTGGCGACTTCGTCGTGCGAGCCTCGACCCGGCTCAATCCGGCGCACATCGCCCTGGCCGCCGGCTGCGGGCATGACGAGATCGCGGTGATCCGGCGCCCCCGGGTGAGCCTCCTGTTCACCGGCGACGAGGTGGACGAAAGCGGGATTCCCGTAGTGGGCCGGGTGCGGGACAGCTTCGGACCTCAGCTTCCGACGGTACTGAGGATGCTCGGCGCCGAGGTCACCGCGACGCGTCGCATTCACGATGACCTCGCCACCACCCTCGAAGCGCTCACCGACTCCCCCGGTTCGGCAGAACTGATAGTCACCACCGGCGGCACCGGAGACTCCGCGGCAGACCACCTCCGGGCGGCGCTCGAGTCGCTCGGGGCCGAATACCTCGTGCCACGGGTCGCCATGAGGCCGGGAGGTCCGACTATGCTCGCGCGCCTTCCCGACGGACGGGTGCTGCTCGCGCTGCCCGGCAACTCGCTCGCCGCGATGATCGGGCTGTTCACCCTCGCGGCACCTCTTGTTGCCGCTTTCCAGGGCCGAACAAGTGATGTCGGGCTGGTGAAGTCGGCAGCGGCGCTCGAGGGCCGGCGCGGGTCGAGCATCCTCGTGCCGTTCCGACTGGAAGAGGGGCGGGCGGTGGCCAATCCCTGGCTCGGCTCCGGCATGATGCGCGGCCTCGCGGATGCCGCGGGAGTGCTCGTCGTCCCCCCGGCGGGTGTGGCCGCCGGCGAGGTCGTCGAGACTCTCACCCTGCCCTGGGCGTGACCGCCGCCTTCCCCGACCATCTACCGTTTTTACGACCACCGGCACGCACGTACACCGAGGTGGTCGCAAAAACGGTAGGTGGTCGCTCCTGCCGGGCTAGCTGACGCCCAGAAGATCGATCACGAAGATGAGGGTGCGCCCCGAGAGCTGGTGTCCCGAGCCCGCCGCGCCGTAGGCGAGGGCGGGCGGCACGATCAGCTGGCGGCGTCCACCGACCTTCATGCCGGGGATGCCTTCCTGCCAGCCCGCGATGAGGGAACGAAGCGGGAAGTCGACCGACTGCCCACGGCTCCACGAAGAGTCGAACTCCTCTCCGGATTCGAAGTCGACGCCGAGGTAGTGCACGTCGACCTTGTCCCCGGTCTTCGCCTCCTCGCCGCTGCCGACCTCGATGTCGATTGACACCAGCTCGACGGGCGCATCGCCTTCGTAGAACTCGATCTCTGGCTTGGTCTTGTTGAACTCAGTCATGGGTCAATTCAACCAGAGTCGAGAGCGCCAGAATTCAGTGGGTGTGCGCCGTCGCCGCGGCACGCAGCAGCGCGATCTGCTCGGCCGGTTCCCCGGCGTTGAAAACACTCGACCCCGCTACGAAGGTGTCAGCGCCGGCGTCGGCTGCGATCGTGATCGTGCTCTCAGTGATTCCGCCATCCACCTGGAGCCAGACATCGAGCCCGGATGCCGCGACCGCGGCACGAAGCGCGACGAGTTTCGGCATGGTCGATTCGATGAACGACTGGCCGCCGAATCCGGGTTCGACCGTCATCACAAGCACCTGGTCGAATTCGGGCAGAAGGTCGAGGTACGGCTCGATCGGGGTTCCGGGCTTCACCGCGATGCCCGCCCGGGCGCCGATCTCTCGGAGGCGGCGCGCGAGGCCGACGGCATCCGCCACCGCTTCGGCGTGGAAGGTGACAGAGTACGCACCCGACTCGGCGTAGCCGGGAGCCCAGCGGTCCGGGTCGTCGATCATGAGATGGATGTCGAGCGGCAGCGTCGACACCCGCTGCAGCGACTCCACCATGCGCGGGCCGAACGTGAGGTTGGGCACGAAATGGTTGTCCATCACGTCGACATGCACGAGGTCAGCCGACGCGATGCGGCCGATCTCATGCTCGAGGTTCGCGAAATCGGCGGTGAGGATGCTCGGGTTGATGCGTACGGTCACGTGCGCCAGCCTAGAGGGCCGGGCCTGCCGAATCGGATTCCCGCAGGCGAACAGAGGTCAGGTCGAACGCTCAGCGGGCCAGTGCGGACATTCCGGGCCGGCACGCCGGCCCAGGCGGACCGCCCTCGCCCGGTAAACCTCCTGTCGACCGGGATCGGGCCGGAAGAGCCCGCGCGAGACGTCAGACCGGCCCGGCCTTCTCGAGAAGGCAGATGAACATGGCATCCGTGCCGTGACGATGCGGCCAGAGCTGAACGTGCCCGTCGGACGAGGACTCCCCGAGGTCGAGCTCGCGCTTGGTCACCCCCGCGAGAACGGCGGCGGTATCGACGCGGGAGATTCCCTCCACTCGTCGAAGCACCGTCTCGACGACGACCTTCGTCTCCGCCAGGTGGGGCGAGCAGGTGACGTAGGCGAGGATGCCACCGGGTTTCAGCGCCGCGAGTCCCGACTCGAGAAGCGCGATCTGCAGCCCGGTGAGCTGGGCGACGTCGCTCGGTTGCTTGCGCCAGCGGGCCTCGGGGCGACGACGGAGGGCACCGAGTCCGGTGCACGGCGCGTCGAGCAGGATCCGGTCGAACTGCTGAGGCATCCGCTCCCCGAAGAGCGTGCCGTCTTGCACAAGCACCTGCGGCGGATCGGGGAAGACCGCAAGGGCCTTGCGTACGAGCTCGGCGCGGGCGGGGGTGATCTCGTTCGCGACGAGGATCGCTCCACCCTCCCTCGCTTCGGCGGCGAGGAGCGCGGCCTTTCCGCCGGGGCCGGCGCAGAGGTCGAGCCAGCGCTCACCCGGGGCCACCGGCCGCGCTCGACTGAGGGCGAGGGCGGCGAGTTGCGAGCCCTCGTCCTGCACGCGGGCTCGGCCCTCGTGCACGGCGGGCCAGAGCGCCGGATCTCCCCCGTCGCTCACAGCGGCGACCGGAGAGTATTTCGCCTTCTGGGTGCCGCGGATCTCAGAGATCGTCGCCAACCCGGGCAGCGCGACGAGACTCACTCGCGGAGCGAAATTGTCCGCAACCAGGAGGTCTTCCAGTTCGTCTTCGCGACCCTCGGCGGCAAGGGCCTGCCGGAATGCTCGCACGATCCAGAGCGGATGCGAGTGTTCCAGCGACAGTCGTTCGTCATCGTTACGCGGCTTCGCCATCACCCGGTCGTGCCAGGACGACGGCTCGCTGCGCGTGATCGTGCGGAGCACGCCGTTGACGAATCCCGTTGCCGAACGCGATCCGACCTCTTTGGCCAGGGACACCGCCTCGTCGACGGCGGCATGCTGCGCCACCCGCATCGACAGCAACTGGTGTGTTCCGAGCCGAAGCACGTCGAGGATCGGGGAATCGATCTCCTCGGTCGAACGCCCGGCAGCGAGTTCGATCACGGCGTCGTAGTAGCCCTGCTGGCGCAGGGTGCCGTAGGTCAGCTCCGTCGCGAGGGCGGCATCCTGCGGGTTCAACCGGGCGCGCTCGAGCTTCACCGGCAGCAGCAGGTTGGCGTAGGCATCCGTCTCCCGCACCGCCATGATCACTTCGAGCGCGATGCGCCGGGCGGGCTGCACGCGGGACGTCGGCTCGGGCGCCCTCGGGCCACGAGGAGGGCGACGGTCGGTCATCGGGTCACCGTGCCGGCGTCGGCCGGGCGGCCGCGCCACCAGTCTGCTGCTTTCATGGGCTTCCTTCCGGCCGGATGCACCGCCACAAGCTCGATCGGATCGCTCGCGGTGCCCACCAGTACGCGCCCCGCCCGCAACTCGAGGAGACCGGCGGTCAGCGGGGGTTCGTCACGAAGGATCACCGCGTCGAGGATTTTGATCCGCACGTCGTCGACCTGTGTGAAGGCCCCGGGTTCCGGGGTGACTCCCCGCAAACGGTTGATGACGGTGGACGCGTGTTCCGAGAAGTCCAGGCGCGCATCCGCGAGCTCGAGCTTCGGGGCGAGGGTCACGTCTCCCTGCTGAGGTTCGGCGCGCGCGATGCCATCCGCGATCGCGTCCACCACCCGCACCAGCAGTTCGGCGCCGCTCAGGGCGAGCGAGTCGAGGAGGTGCCCCGCGGTCTCGTGCGCCCCGATCGCCTGCGTGAACTGGCCGAAGACATCACCGGCGTCGAGCTCGGGCACCAGCTGGAAGACCGACGCGCCGGTCACTTCGTCGCCGGCGATGATGGCGCGCTGCACGGGCGCGGCTCCCCGCCAGCGCGGAAGCAGCGAGAAGTGGAGGTTGATCCAGCCGAGTCTCGGAAGGCTGAGGAGCGGCTGACGCACAAGACCCCCGTAGGCCACGATCACCCCGAGGTCGGGGCGGAGCACTGTGACCGCCTCGGTCGCCGGCCCGGCAAGGCGATTGGCCCGGATGATCGGAAGCCCGAGTTCCATCGCGGAGGTGGCGACCGCCGTCGGGGTGAGCTCTCGCCGACGACCCTGGGCAGAGTCCTCGCGGGTCAACACCGCGGCGATCTCGTGACGACTCGCCGTGAGCGCCTGAAGGCTCGGCACAGCGGCCGCCGGACTTCCGGCGAAGACGATCACAAGGTCGGACATGGAACTACTCGATCATTGGGGGGTGGAAGCGTCACTCGGGGGTGTCGAAGGACAGCGCGTCGTCGAAACGTACTCTCAGTGTAGGCAGCGGCACCCGACCGTTCGCGCCGCCGGCCCGCTTGCGCCGGCTCGTCGCCGCCCGGATCACCTCTGCCCGCAGCCCGGATGCCACTGCAGCGCCCTCGCCGTAGTCGAATCGCACAATCGCCCGAACGCCGCCCTCCGCAGTCTCCACCGGGCCGAGGACGTCGACCCGGTCGACGCCACTGACCGCGTCCACCGCAGCCTGCACCGTCTCCGGTGTGCCGGTGACGGTCGCCACGCGCACCGCGGGCGGAAAACGCAGGGTGCGCCTGTCGGCGAGCTCCGAGCGGAGGTAGTCCGAACGTCGCCAAGTTGCGAGTGCCGAGGCCAGGGCGCCCCCGACGCCCACGAGTACGGTGGTCGCGCCCGGGGCGGCTAGCGCGATCGCGTTCGACCACCAGCGGAGGCAGTCCTCGCCGACGCGCAGGCTCTCCCGGGCGATCATCCGTTCGCCGTCCAGAAGGAGTACCGCACGGTATCCGCCCGCTGCGATAGGTTCGGCGCCGCGGGTGGCGATGACGAGTGCCGGTTCGGCGTCGACGGAGAGGATGGGCCGGTCACCGTCCGCGATGATGATGCGTACGCCCGGAAAGGCCCGCCCCAGGTCCTCTGCGGTGCGCCCGGTGCCCTGGCCGACCAGACGGAAGGTGATGCCCGCGCAGTTCGAGCAGCTCCAGTCGGTCGCGAGCTTGCCGCACCAGGAGCAGGAGGGAGTGGATCGCGCGGTCTTCAGCCGGAGTGGGCCCTCGCACCGCTGGCACCGGGCAGTGTTGCCACAGCTCGCACAGGCGATTCGCGGCGCGTATCCCGGCCGGGCCACCTGTACGAGCACCGGCCCGTGTTCGAGACCGGCCCGGGCTTCCCGCCAGGCGGAGGAGGGGATGCGGGCCTGGGCGGCGAGACGATCCTGAGACTGCTGCTGGGCGGTGGGAAGCACCTTCGGAGCGACGGGGCGCTCGCCGGCGAGCTCATCGAGCCAGCCGACCTCCACGAGTCTCTCCACCTCGGTGCTCCGCGCGTGCGAGACGAAGAAGAGCGCACAGCCCTGCAACTCCTGGCGCACGAGGGCGATGTCGCGAGAATGCACGTAGGGGCTCAGGGGCTCGTTGTGCAGTGGGTCGCCCTCGTCCCATACGGCGATCAGCCCGAGCTTCCCCGCCGGGGCGTAGAGGACAGACCGATTACCGACGATCACGAGGGGGATCCCGCCGAGGCAGGCCAGCAGCGCGCGATAGCGGTCGGGATTGGACTGCCGCGCGTCGAGGTGCACGATCCTTTCCGCCGGCAACACTGCCCGCAGCGCCGCCAACAGCTGCTCCTGGTCGCGATAGTCCGGTACTGCGAGAATCGCGGATCCGCCCGCCGCCAGCGCGCGGGTGGCGCTCGCGGCCATCGTCGTCGCCCAGTGCCCGACCCATTGCCCCGAGTCTGTCGGCCCGCCGGCGACCTCGACGACCCGCGGAACGGCATCCACGGCGAGGCGGCCACCGATAGCGAGGGCGAGATCGATCCGAGCGGTGTCGAATCCGGGCACCGGCACCGGAACAACGGAATTGGCTATCCCCGTGGCCACCTCGAGCAGCCAGGTCTTCTCGACGCGGACCTGTCGCTTGGGCACGGCGAGCCTCACGATGTCGCTCGCCGTTCCGGCGGCCCGGTCGGCGAGGCGCCGAGCGAGAGTCCATACTTCGGGAGCGAGGACCTGTGCGGACGAGACGACCGCCTCGAGCTCGCTCAGGGCTCCCGCGTACTCCCCCGGGCCGGTGACCTCGACGATGAAGCCGTCCGCGACGCGACCGATCGAGCGAAGGGGCACCCGCACCCGCACTCCCGGAAGCGCCTCCGCCGCCATCGCCGCTGGGATGCTGTAGTCGAACAGGCGGTCGAGTTGCGGCAGTGGGGAGTCGATCAGTACCCGCGCGACCGACCGTGTCGCCGGGCCTGGCCCGTCGTTCATGGCGAGGACGGTACCGGCCGTTACAGGCCGGCCAGGCTGCGGAGCGCGTCGACCCGGTCGAGCTTCTCCCAGGTGAACTCCGGCAGCTCTCGCCCGAAGTGTCCGTAGGTCGAGGTCGCCGCATAGATCGGTCGCAGGAGGTCGAGGTCACGGATGATCGCAGCCGGGCGTAGATCGAACACCTGGCGGATGGCGTCGATGATGGACGCCTCGTCGACGTGCGCTGTTCCGAAGGATTCGACGTACAGCCCCACCGGGGCCGCCTTGCCGATGGCGTAGGCGACCTGCACCTCGAGGCGGTCCGCGAGACCCGCTGCGACGGCGTTCTTCGCGACCCAGCGCATCGCGTACGCCGCCGAGCGGTCCACCTTCGACGGGTCCTTGCCGCTGAAGGCTCCGCCCCCGTGGCGGCTCGCTCCGCCGTAGGTGTCGACGATGATCTTGCGCCCGGTGAGTCCGGCATCGCCCTGGGGGCCACCGATCTCGAAGCGACCGGTCGGATTGATGAGGATCCGCGATTCCAGGCTTTCGAGCTCCACCCGCTCAAGCACCGGACGGATCACCAGCTCCTCGATCTCGGCACGGAGCATCTCCGTGCTCACCTGGGGCGAGTGCTGGGTCGAGAGCACGACGGTCTCCACCGTGCGCGGCACGATCCCGTCATACCCGACGGTCACCTGGGTCTTGCCATCCGGGCGGAGGTAATCGACCATTCCGGTCTTGCGTACCTCGGCGAGGCGTTCCGCGAGCCGGTGCGCGAGCCAGATCGGCACCGGCATGTACTCGGGGGTCTCGGTCGTCGCGTAGCCGAACATGATGCCCTGGTCTCCCGCGCCCTGGCGGTCGAGGTCGTCGATGCTCGACTCCTCGCGGCTCTCGAACGCGTCATCGACGCCCTGGGCGATGTCGGGAGATTGGCCACCGATCGAGACCGAGACCCCGCAGGACCGCCCGTCGAACCAGACGTCTGACGAGTTGTAGCCGATGTTCCAGATGCGGTCCCGCACGATCGTAGGGATGTCGACGTAGCCCGAGGTCGTCACCTCGCCCGCGACGTGCACAAGGCCCGTGGTGACCAGCGTCTCCACAGCGACCCGGCTGTGCGGATCGACGGTGAGGAGGGCATCGAGGATACTGTCGGAAATCTGATCGCAGATCTTGTCGGGATGACCCTCGGTCACCGACTCCGACGTGAAAAGGCGGAGGGGGGTGGATGCAGCGCTCATGGTGTTCCCAGCGTCAATGTGGATCGAGGGGCGTGGTGGATCGGGGGCGTGGTGGATCGGATGCGAGGCGGATGAGGACGCGAGCGCCCACGTCCACCGGAGTCAGGCGAGACGCGTGACCACAGCATCGAGGATGCGGTCGGCCACCGAATGCTTGCTCCCGGAAGCCTCCATCACTATAGCTCCGAGCCTATCCACGACTACGACGGTGTTACCGTCTGTGCCGAAACCCTCTGTCCATCCCACCCTGTTGAGGACGAGAAGGTCGCTGCCCTTGCGCGCGATCTTGGCGCGGCCGAGTGCGAGGAGGGCATCCGTATCCGACTCGGTCTCCGCGGCGAACCCGACGATCAACTGGCCCGGTGCGCGGTTCTCTGCAAGACCCGCGAGGATATCCGGATTCTTCACGAGCTCCAGTGTGAGTCGGTCCCCCGCGATCTCCTTCTTGATCTTCGAGTCCGCGACGACCTCTGGACGATAGTCGGCCACCGCCGCGGCCATGATCACCACATCGGCGTCGGGAGCGGCCTGTCGGACAGCCTCGGCCAATTCGAGCGTCGACCCGACGTGCGACACACGGATCACTGCGGGAACGTCGACCTCGAGGTTCGCGCCGATCAGAGTGACCTCTGCACCTCGAGCGGCGGCGGCGAGGGCCAGAGCGGTGCCCTGCTTCCCGCTCGATCGGTTGCCGAGATAGCGCACCGGATCCAGTGCCTCGCGGGTACCCCCAGCAGTGACAAGGATGCGGCGACCGGCCAGATCCTTGGGGTGCAGCACGGCGAGGGCGGCGCGAACGATCTCGTCTGGTTCCTCGAGTCTGCCGGGTCCGGAATCGGCCCCGGTGAGCTGGCCGACGGCGGGTCCCACGATCGTGACACCGCGTGAACGCAGCACGGCGATGTTGTGAACCGTCGCCGGATGCTGCCACATCTCCGTATGCATCGCGGGCGCGATCACCAGCGGGGCGCGACTCGCCAGCACCGTGTTGCCGAGGAGGTCGTCCGCGAGCCCCGTTGCCAGTTTCGCGATCGTGTTCGCCGTCGCCGGCGCGACCACGATGAGGTCGGCCGCCTGGCCGATCGCGACGTGGCGCACTTCTGCGACCCCCTCATACAGGTCGGTGTGCACGATGTTGCGGCTGATCGCCTCGAGAGTCGGCTTGCCGACGAATCTCAGCGCAGCATCCGTCGCGACAACGTGGACGTCGTGGCCGGCGAGTACGAGCCCGCGGATCACGTTCACCGCCTTGTAGGCGGCGATCCCGCCGGTGACGCCGACGACGATGTTCAACTGGCCACTCATACGAGTGAGCCTAAGGGGTTATCGAGGCTACTCGACCGGTTCGGCGAGGGCCTTGACCACGAGCTTGTCTTCGTTGATCTCGTGCATCGCGACGGAGAGCGGCTTGTCGTCGATGGTCGAGTCGACGAGCGGTCCGACGTTGTCGAACAGGCTGCCCTCGTGGAGGTCGGCGTAGTAGTCGTTGATCTGGCGAGCACGCTTGGAAGCGAAGATCACCAGGGCGTACTTCGAGTCGACCTTCGACAGCAGTTCGTCGATGGGCGGATCGATGATGCCTTTGGCGCGTTCAACCATGCGTAAAACTCCTGTTGTTTTTGGGGATTGCCATCAAGTCTACGACCTCGCGCGCGGCCGCGCTCACTTCGGAGTTGACGACGCGATGATCGAACTCGTCCTGAGCGGCCAACTCGACCTTCGCCGTCTCGAGTCGGCGCTGCTGTTCCGCAGTGTCTTCGGTGCCGCGACCGATGAGACGCCGCACCAATTCCTCCCAGGTGGGCGGAAGCAGGAACACCAGCACCGCTTCCGGCATGACCTCCCGCACCGAGCGCGCTCCCTGAAGGTCGATCTCGAGTAGCACACTCTTTCCGGCCGCCAGCGCCTCGTCGATGGGAGCGCGCGGTGTGCCGTAGCGGAAGGCATTGTGCACGGTCGCGGTCTCGAGCATCTGACCGGTCTCGATCAGCCGGTCGAAGTCCGCGTCGCTCACGAAGTAGTAGTTGACGCCGTGCACCTCACCGGGCCGCGGGGCGCGCGTCGTCGCCGAGACGGAGAGATGCACGTCGGGATAGTTCTCGCGGATATAGGTCGAGACCGTGCCCTTGCCGACGGCGGTGGGCCCGGCGAGAACGACGAGCCGCGCCTGTCCGGGGATGTCGCGGTGCTCACGGTGGGCGAGCCACTCCACGAGCTTGCGGCGCTGACGCACTCCGAGTCCGCCGACACGTTTGGACTCCGCGATGCCGAGTTGCTCCATCGCCTTGGCTGCGCGGGTCGGACCGAGGGTCGGGATGCTCGTCAGCAGCTCCCGAACGCGAAGGCTCGCTTCGGCGGCGGCGGGCGGATCGGCCCAGGCAGCTTCGACGACATCGACGGCACTTCGTACCCGGTCGTGAACCGCAAGCTTGACGGTCGCCCGTGCGCGCCGGGCGGCCACGGCCGCGTGGGCGGCGGCGACACGATCGACCTCCGGCGGGGCTACGCGCGGCATGCGAACACCTCGGCTGCCTGCATCCGGATCGCGTCGGAGATGCCGTCGGGGCCGGCTTCGAGAATGCTGCGGGACGCGCTCACCACGGTGACCGGCGCCGCCGAGCCGTAGAGGCGCTCGAGATCGGTGAATTGGGCTCCCTGGTGCCCGAATCCGGGAGCGAGGATGGGTGAGGCCGGAACCGCGGCGATCGCCGCGAGGTCCAGTTCGAACGCACCGAAGTCCACGGTCGCTCCGAGCACCAGGCCGATGGAGCCGACGCCGCGCCCCGCTGCGCCCGATCCCCCAGAACTATTCCACTCACCCACCCCTGTGACGATACTGGACGCGACCGTGCGACCGGCATGCGATCCGGAAGAAATCCGGGCGGTTTGAAGGGAAAACGCCTCGGGGTTCGACGTCGCGGCGAGCACGAAGAGACCCTTTCCGCGCTCCTCGGCGAGCCGTATCGGAGCCTCGATCGAGCCGAGACCCATATAGGCGCTGATGGTGAGCGCGTCCGCCTCGAGCGCCCCGCCCGCGGTGAACCAGGCCTGCGCGTAAGCTTCGACGCTGGTTCCGAGGTCGCCGCGTTTCGCATCCGCGATCACGAGGAGCCCGGCCCGGCGAGCCGATTCGAGCACATCCTCGAGCGCAGCGTACCCCGCCGATCCATGCCGCTCGAAGAACGCGACCTGCGGCTTGACGATGCCGACCCGGCCCGCCGCCGCCTCGACCACCCGCAATCCAAACTCGCGAAGTCCCGGGGCATCATCCGAGAGACCCCACAGTTCGAGCAGGTAGGGGTGCGGATCGATGCCGACGCACAGTTGGCCGTAGGCATCGAAGGCGGCCACGAGCCGATCACCGAACGACGGTGTCGCGGCTGGCCGGCTCGGCTCAGACAAGGGCGGCCAGTCGCTCTGCCCGTTCGCTCGCGTAGTCCTGGAGGGACTTCACTTCGAATCCGTCGCGGATCGACTCGATCGACGCCACGGCGGCACCGAGCTGCGCGATCGTCGTGAAGAGCGGCAGGTCGGCTGCCACGGCGGCCGCCCGGATCTCGTAGCCGTCCACGCGGGCGCTCCGGCCGCTCGGGGTGTTGATCACGATATCGACCTGCGAGAGGTTGATGAGCTCGACGATCGAGGGCTCTCCCTCCACCGACACATCCCCCTGGTCGTATTTGCGCACGACTCGGGCGGAGATGCCGTTTCGTGCCAGGATCTCGGCGGTACCGATCGTGGCGAGGATCGTGAAGCCGAGTTGCTGCAGACGCAGCACCGGGAGGATGATCGCGCGTTTGTCCCGGTCCGCGACCGATACGAAGACGCTTCCGCTGGTCGGCAATCCGCCGTACGCCGCCTCCTGACTCTTGGCGAAGGCCTTGGGGAAGTTGGAATCGATCCCCATCACCTCTCCGGTGGAGCGCATCTCCGGTCCGAGCACGGAGTCGACGATGAGTCCCTCTGTGGTGCGGAAGCGCTTGAATGGAAGCACGGCCTCTTTCACCGCGACCGGCGAGTCCATCGGCACGACCGATCCGTCCGCCGGAGGCAGCATTCCCGATTCGACGAGGGAGCGGATGCTCCGACCCACCATGATGAGCGACGCGGCCTTTGCGATGGGCAGGCCGAGCGCCTTCGCGACGAAGGGCACCGTGCGGCTGGCCCGCGGGTTCGCCTCGAGTACATAGAGCACTCCGGCCCCGATCGCGAATTGCACGTTGATGAGTCCGCGTACCCCGATCCCGCGGGCGATGGCGTGCGTCGCCTCGACGACGCGCTCGATCTGGTCGCGCCCGAGCGTGACCGGCGGAAGGGTGCAGCTCGAGTCGCCGGAATGGATGCCCGCCTCTTCGATGTGCTCCATGACTCCGCCGACGTAGAGTTCCTCCCCGTCGTAGAGAGCGTCGATGTCGATCTCGACCGCATCATCGAGGAACCTGTCGACGAGCAGCGGATGATCTGGCCCGACGATGCCCTGGCCGGCGACCCTCTCGAAGTAGTCCTCGAGCGAGGGGCTGTCGTAGACGATCTCCATTCCGCGGCCGCCGAGCACGTACGACGGGCGGACGAGCACCGGGTAACCGATCTCCTCGGCCACCGCCACCGCGCCACGGTAGTCGTAAGCAGTGCCGTTGCGGGGAGAGACGAGCCCCGCGGCATCCAGGATCCCCTGGAACAGGCCGCGCTCCTCCGCGAGGTCGATCGCCTCGGGCGTTGTGCCGAGGATGGTGACACCGTTGGCCTTCAGGCCCTTGGCGAGCCCGAGGGCGGTCTGGCCGCCGAGTTGGACGACCACTCCGACGAGTTCGCCGCTCTGGCTCTCGGCGTGGATCACCTCGAGCACGTCCTCGAGCGTGAGCGGCTCGAAGTAGAGCCGGTCGCTCGTGTCGTAATCGGTCGAGACAGTCTCCGGGTTGCAGTTGATCATGATGGTCTCGTAGCCCGCATCAGACAGTGCGAAAGAGGCGTGCACACAGGAGTAGTCGAACTCGACACCCTGGCCGATGCGGTTGGGGCCGGATCCGAGGATCACGACCTTGCGGCGTCCGCTCGGGCGCACCTCCGTCTCCTGGTCGTAGCTCGAGTAGTGGTACGGGGTGAGGGCGGGGAATTCCCCGGCGCAGGTATCCACGGTCTTGAAAACCGGTCGCACTCCGAAGGCGTGGCGAATCGAACGCACCTCGTCCTCAGTCATGCCGCGGAGGGCCGCGATCTGGATGTCGCTGAAACCGTGGTCCTTCGCCAGGCGGAAGAGCGACGCATCCAGCGCCCGGAAGGAGCCGATCTCATCGGCGACCTCGTTGATGAGCACGATCTGGTCGATGAACCACGGGTCGATCTTCGTCGACTCGAAGACCTCCTCGATGGTGGCGCCGGCCCGCAGCGCCTGCTGCACGGTGACGATCCGGCCGTCGGTGGGTACCGAGGCGATCGCGAGCAGTGCCTGCTTGTCGCCGGGCTCGTCGTCCCAGTGAAAGCTCGATCCGCGCTTCTCGAGTGAGCGAAGGGCCTTCTGCAGCGCGGTCGAGTAGTTGCGGCCGATCGCCATGGCCTCGCCGACGGACTTCATCGTGGTCGTGAGCGTCGCATCCGCCGCCGGGAACTTCTCGAACGCGAACCTCGGCACCTTGACGACCACGTAGTCGAGAGTCGGCTCGAAGGAGGCCGGGGTGACCTTCGTGATGTCATTGGGGATCTCGTCGAGACGGTAGCCGATCGCGAGCTTCGCCGCGATCTTCGCGATCGGGAAGCCGGTGGCCTTCGAGGCGAGAGCACTCGACCGGGACACCCGCGGGTTCATCTCGATGACGATCACCCGGCCGTTCGATGGGTCGATGGCGAACTGGATGTTGCAGCCACCGGTGTCGACGCCGACGGCACGGATGATGTCGATTCCGATGTCGCGCAGATTCTGGTACTCGCGGTCGGTGAGGGTGAGAGCGGGCGCCACGGTGATCGAGTCTCCGGTGTGCACACCGACCGGGTCGACGTTCTCGATGGAGCAGACGACTACCGTGTTGTCGGCGGTATCGCGCATCAGCTCGAGCTCGTATTCCTTCCAGCCGAGGATGGACTCCTCGAGCAGCACCTCGGTGGTGGGACTCTGGTGCAGGCCGTCGCCGACGATTCGCACTAACTCAGCCTCCGTGTATGCGAATCCGGAGCCGAGTCCCCCCATGGTGAACGACGGGCGCACGACGAGCGGATAACCGAGATCCTTCGCGAACTCGATAGCCTCGCCGACGGTGTGAGCGATGTACGAGCGCGCGACATCGGCACCGCACTCCAACACCAGCTGCTTGAAGATCTGGCGGTCCTCGCCCTTGTTGATGGCCTCGAAGTTCGCACCGATCAACTCGACGTCGTACTTCTCGAGGATGCCGTGGTGGTGCAGGTCGATCGCGGCATTCAGCGCCGTCTGGCCGCCGAGGGTCGGAAGTATCGCATCCGGGCGCTCCTTGGCGATGATCGTCTCGATCACCTGCCAGGTGATGGGCTCGACGTAGGTGGCATCGGCGAAGTCCGGATCGGTCATGATGGTGGCCGGGTTGGAGTTGATGAGGATGACCCGTACCCCCTCCTCGCGCAGCACGCGGCAGGCCTGGGTGCCGGAGTAGTCGAACTCACAGGCCTGGCCGATCACGATCGGGCCGGAGCCGATCACGAGCACCGAATTGATGTCGTCGCGCTTGGGCATTAGTTGCTTTCCGTCTGGTCGGTGGCCGGGTTTGTGGTCTCGTGCAAGTGATCGACGACCAGGTCGCGGAACCTGTCGAAGAGGTAGTTGGCATCGTGCGGCCCGGCCGCGGCCTCGGGGTGGTATTGCACCGAGAAGGCGGGGATGTCGAGGGCGTTGAGTCCCTCGACCACGTTGTCGTTGAGGTTGACGTGACTCACCTCGACCCGGCCGAAGCCGGCGGGTGACTCGAACGGTCCGTCGAGGGGCGCCTCGACGGCGAACCCGTGATTGTGCGAGGTGATCTCGACGCGACCGGTGGCCCGGTCGACGACGGGCTGGTTGATGCCACGATGCCCGAACGGCAGCTTGTAGGTGCCGAGGCCGAGGGCGCGGCCGAGCAGCTGGTTGCCGAAGCAGATGCCGAAGAACGGCAGCCCCGCGCGCAACACAGCCTGGAGCAGGGCGACATGGGTCTCGGATGCCGCCGGGTCGCCGGGTCCGTTTGAGTAGAACACGGCGTTCGGCTCGAGGGCGAGGAGCTCGTCGATGGTCACGTCCTGGGGGAGGACGTGCACCTCGAGACCACGCGCGGAGAGGTATCCGAGGGTCGCATTCTTGACTCCGAGGTCGAGGACGGCGACTGACCCGATCCGCATCCCCTCGGCGGGGATGGTCAGCCGCTCGGTGACCGAGACCTGCGCGGAGAGGTTCTGCCCGGACATTCCGGCTCCCCCGCGCACTATCGCCAGCTGTTCCGCATCGTCGAGCGCGGCATCCGCACCGGAGAAGATGCCGGAGCGCATGGCGCCGGAATCGCGAAGGTGCAGGGTCGCGGCCCGGGTGTCGATGCCGCTGATGCCCACGATCCCCTCGGAGACGAGCTGGTCGTCGAGGCTGCCGTCGGCGCGGTAGTTGGACACGATTCGGGAGGGATCGCGCACGGCGAACCCGGCGACCCAGATGCGGCGCGACTCGGGATCCTCGTCGTTCACACCGGTGTTGCCGATGTGTGGCGCGGTCATCAGCACGATCTGCCCGGCGTAGGAAGGATCGGTGATCGTCTCCTGGTAGCCGGTCATCCCGGTCGCGAAGACAGCCTCGCCGAGGGTGGTTCCGCGGGCGCCGTAGGCGTGTCCCGCATAGCGGGTGCCGTCTTCGAGTACGAGTACGGCGGGGTCGAAACGCTTCACGGGGCGTCGCCTTCCTGGGAATTGAGGGTGGGGAGTAGTGAGTCGACGACCTCGATCAGCTCGAGAGCGTCGGCCGGATCGGTGGGCCGGAGATAGCTGTCGACCGGGGTGTCCCCGAGCGTCCAGCCGAGCCGCACGAGCCCGCCCTTCTCTACGACGCGGTCGATCGTGAAGGTGGCGCGGTCGATGCTGCGCAGCGCGATGCGGGAGATGAAGACCTCCGGCGTTCCGGCGAGCGAGAGAATGATGCCCGCCTCGGTCACCGTGACCGTGGCCCGGGCGCGGAATCCGAGCTCAGCCATTGCGACGCGGTTGAGCTCGTCGTCGGCGAGGGTCGTGGCGACGTAGAACGCCTCGGCGCCGAACAACACTTCACCGGTATCCGCCGGCACGGCATCCGGTCGAGGAAGGTGCGCCTGGCGCTTCCGGCGCGCTCGCCAGCCGAGCACCATTCCGAGAAGGGCGAGAACAATGACGGCGATCACGATCGTCGTCGAGGTGGTCCTATCCACGGTCGACTCCCGCCTGGTCGTAGGCCCGGGCCGCGCTCGCGACCGTATCGGCATCCACCAGTTCGCCGTCGAGCACCGTGGCATAGCCGCGGTGCACGGTGGTGACGACGCGTCCCGGGAGGGTCGTCGACAGGTAAGGCGAGTTCAGCCCCTTGCCGCGCAGTCGAGTCGTCTCGAACACCCGGCTGACACTCGGGTCATAGAGGGTGAAAGATGCCGGGGCGCCGACCGCTATCCCCCGGTCGTAGCCGTCGAGCTGTCCGATCGCGGCTGGGGTCGCGGAGAACACCCTGGCAACATCGGACCAGTCGAGCATCCCGGTGTCGACGACGGATGCCTGCACGACGCTGAGGGCGGACTCGAGTCCGACCATCCCGAAGGCCGCAGCCTCCCACTCGCAGTCCTTCGCCTCGACCGGATGCGGCGCATGATCGGTCGCGATGATGTCGATGGTGCCGTCGGCAAGGCCCTCGCGAACCGCTCGCACATCCTCCTCGCGCCGCAATGGGGGGTTCACCTTGAAGCGCGAATCGTAGCTCGCCGCCAGCTGCTCGGTGAGGAGCAGGTGGTGCGGGGTGACCTCCGCCGTCACATCGATGCCGCGGGCCTTCGCCCAGCGCACGACCTCGACGGAGCCGGCGGTCGACAGGTGGCACACATGCAGCCGCGCCCCGACATGCTGCGCGAGCAGCACATCGCGCGCGATGATCGCCTCCTCGGCCACGGCCGGCCACCCGACGAGACCGAGTTCACCGGAGAGCGTGCCCTCGTTCATCTGGGCGCCCTCGGTGAGGCGCGGCTCCTGGGCGTGCTGGGCGATGACTCCCCCGAAGGTCTTCACGTATTCGAGCGCTCGCCGCATCAGCAGCGGGTCGGAGACGCACTTGCCGTCGTCGGAGAACACCCGCACCCGGGCGCGGCTGTTGGCCATTGCCCCGATCTCGCTGAGGTGCTGGCCCTCCAGCCCGCGCGTGACCGCGCCGATCGGACGCACCGTCACATAGCCGTGGCGGTCACCGAGCGACATCACCTGTTCGACGACTCCCGCAGTGTCGGCGACCGGCGAGGTATTCGCCATGGCGTGCACCGCGGTGAATCCCCCGATCGCGGCGGCGCGGGAGCCGCTCAGCACTGTCTCGCTCTGCTCGAAGCCGGGCTCTCGCAAGTGGGTGTGAAGGTCGACGAGGCCGGGGAGGGCGATCAGTCCGGCGCCGTCGATGAGGCGATCGGCGGAGGCGAAAATCGCCCGGCCCAGCTCGGCGATCCGGCCATCGCGAACCAGGATGTCGGTGCTGGTGCCGTCGGCGAGGGTCGCCGCCCTCACCAGGATGGTCTCGGTCATAGCTTTCCTCCCTCGCCGGACAGCGTGAGGTAGAGCACGGCCATCCGGATCGACACCCCGTTTGCGACCTGTTCGAGCACGGTCGAGCGTGGCGAGTCGGCGGCGGCCGCCGAGATCTCGAGACCGCGATTCATCGGTCCGGGGTGCATCACCATGCTATCGGCGGCGAGCAGCGCCACCCGTTCCTCGTCGAGTCCCCAGATGCGGGAATACTCCCGCGCACTGGGGAAGTAGGCGGCGTGCATCCGCTCCCCCTGGATGCGCAGCATCATCACCACGTCTGGCTGCTCCGCCAGTGCCCGGTCGAGGTCGTACAGCACCGTGACCGGCCAGTTCTCGACGCCGATGGGCAGGAGTGTCGCCGGCGCCACGAACGCGACCCGCGCGCCGAGGGTGGTGAGCAGCCAGGCGTTCGAGCGCGCGACCCGGGAGTGCAGGATGTCGCCGACGATCGTCACCGAGACGCCCTCGAGATCGTGTCCCCGGGATCCGGTGCCATGAAGGCGGCGACGGATCGTGAACGCGTCGAGCAGAGCCTGGGTCGGATGCTCATGGGTGCCGTCGCCGGCGTTGATCACCGGGGCATCGATCCAGCCGGAATCCGCGAGCACTCGCGGCGCCCCGGACGACCCGTGCCTGATGACGACGACGTCGGCACCGATCGCCGCGAGCGTCTGAGCTGTGTCTTTCAGGCTCTCGCCCTTCGACACGCTGGATCCCTTTGCGCTGAAGTTGATGACGTCGGCGGACAGTCGCTTCGCCGCCGCCTCGAACGAGATGCGGGTGCGGGTGGAATCTTCGAAGAAGAGGTTCACGACGGTCTTGCCACGAAGGGCCGGGAGTTTGCGCACCTCGCGGTCGGCGACATCCGCCATGTCTTCCGCGACATCGAGGATGGCGATCGCCTCGTCGCGGGAGAGATCCCGTGTGCTCAGCAGGTGCCTCATGCGGTGGCCTCTTCGATGCTCACGAATTCGTCCCCGTCGATCTCCCGGAGATGCACGTTGATGCGCTCGTTCTGCGCCGATGGCAGGTTCTTGCCTACGAAGTCGGGGCGGATCGGCAGCTCGCGGTGGCCGCGGTCGATGAGCGTCGCGAGGCGCACTATCGCCGGTCGACCGATGCCGCCGATGGCGTCGAGAGCGGCGCGGATGGTTCGGCCGGAGTAGAGCACGTCATCCACGAGAACCACGGTCCTGCCGTCGATCCCGCCAGCGGGCACCTGGGTGGGCGATGGTACCCGGATGGGGTTTCGACCGAGGTCGTCACGGAACATCGTCACGTCGAGGGCGCCGGTCGGCACTTCAGTGCCGGAGATCCCGGCCAGCAGCCCGCCGATCCTGGTCGCGAGCACGACACCGCGGGTCGGGATGCCGAGGATGACGAGGTTGTCCGGACCCCGATTGGACTCGAGGATCTCGTGGGAGATCCGAGTCAACGCGCGGGTGATATCGGCGTGCTGCAGCACGGTGCGTGCGGGCAATCCGACCTCCTTCCCCGCCTCTCTGGACGGAATTTAAGGGTGTCTGTCGGTGACGACTATACCGGGCGCCGAGATGGTCGGCGCCCGGTGCGGCAGCCACTTTCGTTCAGCCTCCCGGGATCTGACCTGACACACCGACCACGCTCCCCGTGCGAAATGCAGGACTGGGTGTTACCTGTGGGGCGGATGAGGCTGTCCAGTAGACATCCGTCACAGGTAGTCCTGCATTTCGAACGGGTTGAGCGGGCAGAAGAGGCAGAGCGGGCGGAAGAGGCAGAGCGGGCGGAGCGGGCGGAGGGCAGTGGCAGCGAAGGGGACGCCCCGCCAGCCTCAGCCGCGAGTTTGGGCGATGCGCCCGAGAAGCCCGTTCACGAATCCGGCCGAGTCCTCGGTACTGAGCGACTTCGCCGCCTCGACGGCTTCGGAGATGGCCACGCTGTCGGGGATCTCGTCGTTGAAGAGCAGCTCCCAGATGCCGATCCGTACGATCGCGCGGTCGGTGACGGGCATCCGGTTGATGGTCCAGCCCTGCGCGTAGGTCTCGATGAGCTCGTCGATCTCGTCGCCGTGCTCGCCGATCCCTTCGACGATGGTGCGGGCATAGACCCAGGAGTTCCAGCGGTCGGGTTCGCTCTTCGCTCGATCGGCTTCGAGGGCGATCGCCGCGTTCAGTGAGATCTCGCGCAGGTCGGCACCGTACAACAGGTCGATCGCGCGCTTACGGGCCTTGGTTCGCGCACCCAATTTATTCGACTCCCACTAGTTGACGCGACCGAGGTAGCTGCCGTCGCGAGTGTCGACCTTGACCTTCGTGCCCTGCTCGAGGAACAGCGGGACCTGGATCTGGTAGCCGGTCTCGACGGTGGCGGGCTTCGTGCCGCCGGTCGAGCGGTCGCCCTGGAGGCCGGGCTCGGTGTAGGTGATCTCGAGGGTGACGGATGCCGGAAGCTCCACATACAGCGGGTCGCCGTTGTGCAGGGCGATGGTCACGTTCTGGTTCTCGAGCATGAAGTTGGCGGCATCCCCGACCTGCGGTGCCGTGAGGGTGATTTGGTCGTAGTTTCCGACGTCCATGAACACATAGTTCTCGCCATCGGCGTACAGGTACTGGAACTCGGAGCGGTCGACGGTCTCGGTCTCGATCTTCGCGCCGGCGTTGAACGTGCGGTCCACGACCTTGCCGCTCATGACGTTCTTGACCTTGGTGCGCACGAACGCGCCGCCCTTGCCCGGCTTCACGTGCTGGAAGTCGATCACGGTCCAGAGCTGGCCGTCCATGTTGAGAACGACGCCGTTCCTGATGTCAGCGGTAGAGGCCATGACTGTAAATCCGTTCTGAGAGAGTCGTCCGTCGAGTAGCGACCGAGGAACGAGGCCGCGTGTCGAGGCGACCGCGTTACGAAACCAGCTAGTCAGTCTATCGTCTACCCGAGTTTGCGGTTGATCGCGTCGAGGGCGAGGAGGTAGGAGTCGAATCCGAACCCGGCGATCACCCCGGTCGCCACGGCCGAGATCACGCTGGTGTGACGGAATTCCTCGCGGGCATGGGGATTCGAGAGGTGGACCTCCACGAGGATCAGGCCAGCCTTCGTGACGAGGGCGGCAGCATCCCGCAAGGCGTAGGAATAGTGCGTGAACGCGGCCGGATTGAGGATGACGGGACTCGCTGTGTCCACCGCCTCATAGAGCCATCCGATCAGCTCGGCTTCGTCGTTCGTCTGGCGCAGGTCGATGGCGTGGCCGGGAGGCGCTTCTCGGTCCAGCGCGGCACGGAGGTCATCGAGGGTGCCGCTGCCGTAGACATCCGGCTCCCGGCTTCCGAGTCGTCCGAGATTCGGACCGTTGAGAACGAGGATGCTGACCATGGCGTCGAGCCTAGCGGTCACCCTTCAGTGCTCGGGCGGCCCCGGCAGTCGCGCCGGCGACGCCTGGTGAGGCCAGAGCGGAGATCCCTCGGCGGATGCAGCGTGTCGGGAGCCTGTAGCGGCGTGTCTTCCCCGGCATCCGCCGTCAGCCGCACGCCCGCAGGACAGAATGAGGCCATGGGATTTGAAGCAGACGGTTTCTCGACTTCTTTCGGAGTCATCTTCGGGATCGTCACGGCGGTGGTGGTCATCGGGATCGTCATCAGCATCGCCGTGGCCATCCGCAATGCAGCGCGTGTGCGCAATTCGGGCCACGATCCCCTGACGCTGCAGAGCGACCTCGCGGTGAAGCTGCTCGACAGTGAGGCGCTCGCCCCGGCGAAGTCACTCGAGAGTCGCCTGCTCGAATTGGATGCGCTGCTCGCGAAAGGCACGATCTCGAAAGAAGAGCATGCCGCGGCCCGCGCGCGCCTGCTGGGCAGCTGACCGCGACGTCGAGCTGGCCGAGGGCCGGTTGCTCTCGCCGGGCCATCGCGGACAATCCGGGCCGGCACGCCTGCCCGGGCAGTCCGCAATCGCCCGTAGTGTGTGCGGCCGCTCGCTGCGACCTACGAGCCGATCTCCTGGTACGCCGCGAAGAGCAGGCTCTCGTCGGGTCCGGTGAGCACGGTCGGCTTGCCGATGTCGTCGAGCACGATGAAGCGCAGCAGTGCTCCCCGGGCCTTCTTGTCGCGCTTCATCACCGAGAGCAGCGTCTGCCAGCGGCCGGCGGGGTACGAGATCGGAAGTTGCAGCGAGGTGAGGATGCTGCGGTGCCGATCGACGACGGCATCCGGCAGTCGCCCGGTGAGCCGAGCAAGCTCCGCGGCGTAGACCATGCCGATCGCGACGGCGGCCCCGTGGCGCCACTGGAATCGCTCCGCGTATTCCACCGCGTGGCCGAGGGTGTGCCCGTAGTTGAGGATCTCCCGCAGGCCGTTCTCCTTGAAGTCCTCTCCCACGACACGCGCCTTGAGGCCGACCGAGAGCTCCACCATCCGACGGAACTCGTCGGAGGAGGAGTTGGTGGCGACATCCACGTCCCGTTCGATGATGTCGAGGATCTCGGGTTCACCGATGAAGCCGCACTTCACCACCTCGCCGAATCCGGCGAGGATCTCCATCTGGCTGAGGCCTTCGAGCGTATCGAGGTCCACAACGACGCCGGCCGGGGCGTGGAACGCGCCGACGAGATTCTTGCCCTCGTTGGTGTTGATGCCGGTCTTGCCGCCGATCGACGCATCCACCATTCCGAGCAGAGTCGTCGGCACATTGATCAGACGGATGCCGCGCAGCCAGGTCGCCGCGACGAAGCCCGCGAGGTCGGTGACCGCTCCCCCGCCGAAGCCGATCACCACGTCGGTACGGGTGAAGTCGGACTGGCCCATCACCTGCCAGCAGAAGGCCGCGACCTCCACGCGCTTGCCGGTCTCCGCATCCGGGATCTCGGCGAGGAGCACCTCGAAGTCGGCGCTCAGCGCCTCGCGCAGGCGTTCAGCGCGCGCGCCGAGAGTGGCAGGGTGCACGATGAGCACCTTCCGCGCATTCTGTCCGATCAATGCCGGCAGGGCGGAGAGGATGTCGCGACCGATGGTGATCTCGTAGGAGTCGACCCCCGGCACGACGATGGTGGTCACACTCATGGTGATTTCTCTTCGCTCTCTTCGGGGCTGTCGCCGGTGATCCAGCTCGCGATCTCGGCCGCGATCTGGTCGATCGGGCGGTGGGAGGTGTCCCAGGTGCGGGTGGCGAGGCGCTCGTAGATCTCCCGGCGGGAGGCGACGAGTTCCGACCAGGTGTCGATGCCGGTGATGAGGGGACGTCCCGTGCCGAGGATGCGGGCGGCGACCGCATCCGGGCTCACCGTGATGAGCGCGACGCGATGGTCGAGCAGATCGCCCTGGGTCACCGGATCGATGATGGCTCCGCCGCCGAGCGCGACGACCGCCCGCTCGCCGAGGGCCTTCGCCACCTCGGCGCGCTCGAGGGCACGGTAGTGCTTCTCCCCGTGTTCGCTGAAGATCTGGGCGATCGGCCCGTGGCCGGCGACGATCCGACGGTCGGTGTCCACGAACGGGGCCCCGAGGATGCGGGCGATCCTCTTGCCGAGACGTGTCTTGCCTGCCGCGGGCGGGCCGATCAATACCAGGTACGGTCGGCCGGGTTCGGGGGTGCGATCGATCACGAGCCGAGCAGGAGGTCGGATTCCGGGGCGGTCGCGAGATTCTGCGGAATCGCGGTGAGGTAACCGTCCAGATTGCGTTTCGTCTCCGTGACCGAGTCTCCGCCGAACTTTTCGAGCACCGCATTCGCGAGCACGAGTGCGACCATGGCTTCCGCGACGACACCGGCGGCGGGCACCGCGCAGACATCCGAACGCTGGTGGTGCGCCTCGCCGGCCGCAGAGGTGGCGATGTCGACGGTGCGGAGGGCATGCGGCACTGTGGAGATCGGCTTCATCGCCGCCCTCACGCGCAGCACCGTTCCCGTGCTCATGCCGCCCTCCGTGCCTCCGGCACGGTCGCTCGAGCGCGTGATGCCGTCGGCTGTCTGAAAGAGTTCGTCGTGAGCCTGGGACCCGCGCCGGGCAGCGGTGAGGAAACCGTCGCCGAGTTCGACCCCCTTGATGGCCTGGATGCCCATGAGCGCGGCCGCGAGCTGCGAGTCGAGCCGCCGGTCCCAGTGAGTGTACGAACCGAGCCCCGGAGGCAAACCGTAGGCGAGCACCTCGACTACTCCCCCCAGCGTGTCCCCATCTTCGTGGGCGGCATCCACCTCGGCCACCATGAGGACGGAGGTCGCCGCGTCGAAGCAGCGAAGCGGGTCGGCATCGAGCGCTGCGACATCCGCGATTCCGGGCAGCGCGGATCCCTCGGGGACCCGCGTCGCTCCGATCGAGAGCGTGTGGGACACGAGCTGGATGCCCAGCTCAGCAAGGAAGGACCGGGCGACGGCGCCCAGCGCGACCCGTGCCGCGGTCTCCCGGGCACTCGCGCGCTCGAGCACGTTACGGGATTCATCGAAACCGTACTTCTGCATGCCGACGAGGTCGGCGTGACCCGGTCGAGGGCGGGTGAGCGGGGCTCCACGACCCTTGGGCAGCGACTCGAGATCCACCGGTTCCGCACTCATCACGTCGACCCAGCGCGGCCACTCCGTGTTGCCGATGCGAAGTGCGACCGGGCTGCCCATCGACAGGCCGAAGCGGACCCCGCCACTGATCGTGAGAGCGTCCTGCTCGAACTTCTGGCGCGCCCCGCGGCCGTAGCCGAGCGTACGACGGTGCAGGTCTTCCTGGATGGCCGCCATCGAGATAGGGACTCCCGCCGGGAGACCCTCGAGGATCGCGATCAGTTCGGGACCGTGCGATTCCCCTGCGGTCAACCATCGAAGCATAAGAGAATTCTCCCACAGCGGCGAAGGCGCCCCGTCGCCCGCGACGGCGAGGTCACAACCCGACGGACTCCCGCATCGCCGCGAGTACGATCTCTTCGCGCGGGAGGATGCGATCCGCCCGGCCGCCCACGAAGATCCGCACCTGCAGAAGCGCCTGGTTCACGAGCATCTCGATGCCCGGGATCACCCGGCCACCGGCCTCGAGCCAGCTCTCCGCGAGGGGGGAGGGCCAGGGATCGTAGGCCACATCGAAGAGCACCGCGGATGCCCGGGTCGAGCTCTCGAAGCGGTAGCTATGGTCCGCGCCCCCCGGCAACGTGCTGATCACGGCCTCGGGAACGATGCCGTCGTCGATGCCGTCCGGTCGCGCCGCGTGCACATCGATACCGAGTTGCTCGCCGAGGTCGAACAGCGCCACCAGTTTTGGCGCGGAGCGGGCGGAGACCACGACCCGCCGTGCCCCGAGCTGGGCGACAGCGACGAGCGCGGATGCCGCGGTCGCGCCCGCTCCCAGCATCCGCACGCTATCGAGGCGATCGACTCCCGCGCCACGGAACGCTTCGACGATGCCGAAGACATCGGTGTTGAAGCCGTGAAGTCCCGGGCCGTCGGCCGCTTCCGGGAACAGGACGGTGTTCGCTCCCCCGGTGAGGGTGGCCAAGGGGTCCGCGACAGCGAGGAGCGGCATCACGTCGCGCTTGAGCGGCATCGTGAGCGACAGTCCGCGCCATTCCGGCCCCCGCGAAGCGATGTACGCGGCGAGGCCCGACGATTTCATCTCGACGGCCTCGTACTGCCAGTCCAGTCCGAGCACGCCGTACGCGGCGCGGTGAAGCGCCGGAGACTGGGAGTGTGCGATCGGGGACCCGAGCACGGCGAGCCTCGTCAATCGCATCCACCGGGGTTGGCCTTCAGCCACGCGCCGAGTTGCGCATTGGCGGCCTGATGCTGCGCGAAGGTATCGGAGAAGGCGGTCTCCCCGGTGGAGCAGTTCACGACCACGAAGTACAACCAGCTGCCGTCGGTGGGATGCAGGGTGGCATCGATCGCCTTGTCGCCGGGGTTGGAGATGGGGCCGACGGGAAGCCCCGGGTTGGCGTAGGTGTTGTACGGGTTGCTCTTGTCGGCGCGCTGGGCCGGTGTGGTCTCGATACTCGTCGATCCGGCACCGTACGCCACCGTGGCATCCGACTGCAGGTTCATGCCCTTCGCGATGCGGTTGTCCCAGACTCTCGCGACCTTCGGGAAGTCGGCGACGGGACCGCCCTCTTTCTGGGTGAGCGCGGCCAGGGTGAGCACCCGGTGTCGATCCGCCGGCGCGACGCCCGCGGCATCCAGTCGCTTGAACATCTCGGTCACGAAGACCTGCAGTATCTGGTGGGCTGTCTGACCGGGCTCCAGAATGTACGTCGCCGGGAACAGGTAGCCCTCGAGGCTCGGGGCCTCGGCGGGAAGCCCGAAGGACTTGTAGTCCGCGGCGGCGGCCTCCAGTTGCGCCTGGGTGACGCCGGTGCTCTCACTGAGATTCGCGAGTCTGGAGATGACGCCCTTGACCGTGATGCCCTCGGGGAACGAGACCCGGGTCGACACCTTGTTTGCCGGATCCGCGAGGGCGGCGAGTGCGGCCTTCGCGCTCATGTGGCTCTTGAGCTGGTAGCTGCCGGGGATGAACGTCACCGGTGGCTGCTGCACGAGCAGCAGTTTGTAGAACGCGGTCGAGGTCTTGGTGACCCCCTTCGCGGCGAGGGTCTTCGCGACGTCCTCGCCGATCTGCCCGTTTTCGATCGTCACTACGACCTTCCCGGTGCCGGCGCCGGTGTAGTCGATGGGCGGCTCGATTCCGAGCACCTTCTGGATCTGGGGCTGGAAGTTGAACCACACGGCCGTCGATACGACGCCAAGCACCACCACTATCGAAAGGAGCACCCAGAGCCAGGCCAGGCTGCGGCGAGGCTTCTTGCGGCGAGGGAGGCCGTTTTCATCGACCCGGTCCGATCGGGCGATCTTCGAGCGCTCCGGGCGCGAAGGGCGCTCGGCTAGCGTCCGCTCACGGCTCGCGCGACGACTCGGTGTCGCCTGCTCACGAGCCTCACGGCGACTGCGCGGCGCGGAGGTGGCGGGGGTCGATTCGGGCGTCTCCGCACCGGTGGGGGGTTGCGACGAAAAGATGTCGTCCCAGCTTGGCTCATCGGCCACGGTTATCGTCCTTCG
Organism: Lacisediminihabitans sp. FW035; assembly: GCF_054880895.1. Classification (NCBI taxonomy): domain Bacteria; kingdom Bacillati; phylum Actinomycetota; class Actinomycetes; order Micrococcales; family Microbacteriaceae; genus Lacisediminihabitans; species Lacisediminihabitans sp. FW035. The sequence continues at coordinate 1,784,065 of NZ_CM142187.1, read as the reverse complement.
TGCGGGACGACGACCGCTCCCGGCAGGCGTCCGCCGGTGCGCTCGGCGTCGAGGGCATGTTGCAAAATTATCACGGCCGCCACCTGGTCGATCACGGGCCGGGATTTGCGCGAGTTTCTGCCGGCAGACTGCAGGGCGCGGGTCGCAGACACCGTCGAGAGCCGCTCGTCCACCATCCGCACGGGGATGTCGCCCGCCTCGGCCACCCGCCGGGCGAAGTCCCGAGCGTCCTCGGTCGAGGCCGAATCGCCTCCGGACAGTGCGAGGGGCAGCCCGATCACAATCTCGACCGCAGCCCGATCGACGGCCTCGACCATGATGGCAGCGACGTCACCCTCCCCCCTCGGCACCGTGCTCACGGGAGTCGCGAGCATGCCGTGTGGGTCGCTCGAGGCGAGGCCGATGCGCACTTTGCCCACATCGATGCCGAGGCGCACGCCCGGTCGCACCGCTACCTCGGGAGCCCGGCCGAAATGGCATCGAGGGCGGTCGGGATCGCTGCCAAATTCGAGCCGCCACCCTGCGCGAGATCGTCCTTGCCACCTCCGCCGCCCCCGAGGATGCCCGCCGCGATCTTCGCCAGCGCACCCGCCTTTGCGCCGAGCGCGCGTGACGCCTCGTTGGTCGCGACGATGACCGCGGGCTTGCCAGCGACATCCGCGGCGAGGGCGACAACGGCCGCCTCGCTGCCGAGCCGACCGCGCACGGTGGTGACGAGAAGGCGGAGGTCGTCGGAGGACGACAGAGCGCCGACGTTCGCGACGAGGGCCAGGACTGCTCCGACGCGCGTCGCGTCGGCGACCAGAGAAGGCACACGCTCGGTGAGCGCGGCCTGCTCGAACTCGGCGATCCGCTTCTCCGCGGTCTTGAGGCTGGACAGCAGCTCGGAGATACGAGTGGACACCTGGTCGCGAGGCGTCTTGAGAGTCGATGTCAGCTCGTTGACGATTGCACGCTCCGTCGCGAGATCGCGGAACGCCTCGCGCCCGACCAGGGACTCTATACGGCGGTTGCTCGACCCGACAGAGGCCTCGCTGATCACGTTGATGAGCCCGATCTCTGCGCTGCGACCGACGTGGGTACCGGCACACAGTTCGAGGGACCACGGTCCACCGATTTCCACGACGCGCACCTCCTCGCCGTACTTCTCGCCGAAGAGGGCCATGGCCCCGAGTGCACGAGCTTCGTCGAGAGGCAGGATACGCGTCGTCACCTCGAGATTCTGGCGCACGGCATCATTCGCGATGTCCTCGATCTCGCTGCGCGTCTCGAGTGAGAGCGGTTTACTCCAGTTGAAGTCGAGGCGCATGTAGCCCGCGCGGTTGTCCGACCCGGCCTGGTGGGCATCCGGGCCGAGAACCTCGCGGAGGGCAGCGTGGATCAGATGAGTGGCGGAATGCGCCTGGGTCGCGCCGCGGCGGTAGTCGCGGTCGACGACGCTGGTGGCCGCCGCTCCGACGCCGACCTCCCCGCTGCGCACCTGCACCCGGTGGCTCACGAGCCCCTTCACGGGGCGCTGGACATCGAGTACCTCGAGGTCGAAACCGTTGCCGACGATGCTGCCGGCATCCGCTTCCTGGCCGCCGGACTCCGGGTAGAGGGAGGTCTCGGCGAGGATCACCTCTGCGATGTCCCCGGCCACAGCCTTGGTCACCGAGATGCCGTCGACGATGAGACCGAGGATGCTCGTCTCGGTGTCGAGGTGGTCATAGCCGGTGAAGACGGTCTCGCCCTGCGCGCGGAAGGCGCTGTAGACGGAGAGGTCTGCGAGCAGGGTCTTCTTGGCCTTGGCATCCGCCTTCGCCATCGTGCGCTGCTCGAGCATGAGCGCGTCGAAGGCATCGCGGTCCACGCTGAGGCCGGCCTCCTCCGCCATCTCCAGCGTGAGGTCGATCGGGAATCCGAAGGTGTCGTGGAGGAGGAATGCGGTGTCGCCGGCGAGCTGCTTCGATCCGGAGCCCTGCGTCTTCGTGACCGCGAGATCGAGGATGCTCGTGCCGCTGGCCAGGGTGCGCAGGAAGGTCTCTTCCTCAGCGGTCGCGAGGTTGCGGATGCGGTCGTAGTCGGTCTCGACCTCCGGGTACGCCGCTTTCATCGCATCCCGCGACGCCGAGAAGAGCTCCGTGAAGGTGGGGGCATCGACGCCGAGCAGTCGCATCGACCGCACCGTACGGCGAAGCAGGCGTCGCAGGATGTAGCCGCGACCCTCGTTCGACGGCGTGATGCCGTCGGACATCAGCATGAGAGCCGAACGCACGTGATCCGCAACGATTCGCATGCGCACATCGTCGTCGTGCACCGCGCCGTAGCGCCGACCCGAAAGCGCCGATGCGAGGTCGAGCACCGGGCGCACCTGGTCGATCTCGTACATGTTCTCGACGCCCTGCTTGAGGAAGGCGACGCGCTCGAGGCCCATACCGGTGTCGATGTTCTTCTTGGGGAGGTCGCCGAGGATCTCGAAGTTCTTTCCCGATCCCGGCCCGCGCAGGTACTGCATGAAGACGAGATTCCAGATCTCCACATAGCGGTCGTCGTCCGTGGCCGGACCGCCGTCGGCGCCATAGGCGGGACCGCGGTCGAAGAAGATCTCCGAGCAGGGTCCTGCCGGCCCCGGTTGGCCGGTCGACCAGTAGTTCGTATCCATGTCGAGGCGCTGGATGCGCTCCTCGGGTAGACCGGCGATCTTCCGCCAGAGGTCGAACGCCTCGTCGTCGTCTTTGTAGACCGTGACCCAGAGGTCCTTCTCCTGGAAGCCGTAGCCGCCGTCCGATTCAGAACTGGTCAGGAGGTCCCAGGCGTAGGTGATCGCCTGTTCCTTGAAGTAGTCGCCGAAGGAGAAGTTGCCGTTCATCTGGAAGAAGGTGCCGTGACGGGGGGTCTTGCCCACCTCTTCTATGTCGAGGGTTCGGATGCACTTCTGCACGCTCGTCGCCCGCGGATACGGCGCCGGAACTAGGCCGGTGAGATAGGGCACGAAGGGCACCATGCCCGCGACCGTGAACAGCAGGGTGGGGTCGTCGCTCACGAGGGAGGCGGAGGGAACTACGGTGTGGCCGCGCTCGGCGAAGAAGTCGAGCCAGCGGCCACGGATGTCAGCGGTCTGCATGGTGTCCTGAGGTCATGGCGCACCGATCCGGCCCGCCGAGGGTGGTAAGAGGAGGTGGTCAGCGCGTGGTCAGGTCGGAGAGCGCGTCTCCGGCTTCGCCGACCGCGGCACGGAGCTCTGCTTCGCGTTCCTTGTACCCGTCGACGACCGCACTCGAGAACTCGTGGGCCCGGCTGTCGACGTCTTCGAAGAACCGCTTGCCCTCGGGGGTCTTATTGATCTGGTGGGCGGCGACGAATCCGAGTCCGACGCCGACGATGAGCCAGAGGATGTTCTTCATGGGTGCTCCCTAAGGTGATGTCGGATGGTGCGGCGCTGCAACTGGGTCAAGTTTACTTCGCGCGGGATTTGGGCTTCAGTGCACCGAGCGCGACCTTCACGGCAGCCGAGAAACCGGCGAGCTTGATCAGTGGTCCGCCGACCGTCGCTGCCGTCAGTGCGATCAGGGAACTCACGTTGCCGGTCGCCTCCGCGACACCCTTGGTGATGGTGTCCACGCGGGCGAGTTGCTTGTTGGTCTCGGAAATGGTCGTGGTCGCCTCCTCGAGCAGGGGCGTGACGTTGTTTCCGAGCTCGCGGATGGCGGTTCCGGCCTCGTCGAATACCCGTCCGAGTTTGATCAAAGGAAGAGCAAGGAAGCCGACGAGTACCGCGAAGACTCCTGCGGCGATCAGTCCGGCGATGTCACCACCAGTCATGAATTGCACCAATCGATCGGGGTTAAGCAGAAGGAGCGGACCATCCGAAGATGATCCGCTCCCACAATACCGGTGGTCGAGTAGGGCGCTCAGCGCCCGTATCGAGACTAGCGAGCCGCGTAGTACTCCACGACGAGCTGGACTTCACAGGTCACGGGGACCTCGGCGCGCTTCGGGCGACGCACGAGGCGGGCCTGCAGCTTGTCGATTTCGACCTCGAGGTACGGCGGCGTCTTCGGAAGCACATCGACGTGTCCGCCGGCAGCGGCGACCTGGAACGGCTCCATGCCCTCGCTCTTGGCGTGCACGTGGATGAGCTGTCCCGGCTTGACGCGGAACGACGGGCGGTCGACACGCTGGCCGTCGACCAGGATGTGACGGTGCACGATCATCTGGCGGGCCTGGGCCGTCGTGCGAGCGATGGCCGCACGCACGATGAGCGCGTCGAGACGCATCTCGAGCTGCTCGACCAGGTTCTCACCGGTCAGGCCGGCTGCACGACGTGCCTCTTCGAACTGGATCTTGAGCTGGGCCTCGCGGATGCCGTACTGGGCACGCAGGCGCTGCTTCTCGCGGAGACGGACGGCGTAGTCGCTGTCGGTCTTGCGCTTGGTGCGACCGTGCTCCCCCGGAGGGTACGGGCGCTTCTCGAGGTACTTGGCGGCCTTCGGCGTGAGCGGGATGCCCAACGCACGCGACAGGCGCGTCTTGCTGCGGGTACGTGACTGGGTAGACACGGATTCCTTTCGATTCTCTTCGCCCCCACGAGGCGGACATGCGCCGTGAAGGCCCGTGCGTGAGCGCGGACAGATTGGGAAGAGGGGTTCGGCCCGGGATTACTCCCCAGGGCCACAGAGCATCCTAACAGAAGGCCGGATGCTGGTCGAGTAGGGCGCGCAGCCCCCGTGTCGAGACCCCGGCCGTCACTCCCCGCGGATGATGCGGCGCAACTTCTCGAGGCGCGCCTTCACATCCCGCTCGTTGCCGTGGTCCGTCGGCCGGTAGTACTGCGTCGAGAGCAGTTCGTCGGGCAGGTACTGCTGCTCGACCACCCCGAGATCGGAGTCGTGCGAGTACTTGTAGCCCTTGCCGTGACCGAGCTTCTTGGCGCCGGCGTAGTGCGCGTCCCGCAGGTGCTTGGGTACCCGGCCGATCTTGCCGGCGCGCACGTCGGCGATCGCGGCATCCAGGGCCATGTACGCGGCGTTGGACTTGGGCGCGGTCGCGAGGTAGACCACGGCTTCGGCCAGTGGGATGCGCCCCTCGGGCATTCCGACGTACTGCACCGCATCGGCTGCCGCCACTGCGATGAGCAGGGCCTGCGGGTCGGCGATACCGATGTCCTCCGCGGCGCTGATCATCACCCGCCGGGAGATGAATCGCGGATCTTCCCCCGCCTCGATCATGCGGGCGAGATAGTGCAGGGCGGCATCGACATCAGAGCCACGGATCGACTTGATGAAGGCACTGATCACGTCGTAGTGCTCGTCGCCATTGCGGTCGTATCGAAGAAGAGCCCGGTCGACGGCCATGGCCACGATGTCGGCTGTCACGACCGGCTTCTCGTCGTCCTCCGCCGTCGACGATGCCGAGAGGGCTGCTGCCTCGAGGGCGGTGAGGGCGCGACGGGCGTCTCCCGACGCAAGGCGGATGATCAGTGCCCGCGCTTCGTCCTCCAGCACGACCTTGTCGGCGAGACCGCGTGGATCGACCACTGCCCGGTCGACAAGAGTCGCGAGGTCCTCGTCGCTGAGCACCTCGAGGGTCAGCAACAGCGAACGGGACAGCAATGGGGAGATCACCGAGAAGGAGGGATTCTCTGTGGTGGCCGCGACGAGGATCACCCACCCGTTCTCGACGCCGGGCAGAAGGGCATCCTGCTGGGCCTTCGTGAATCGATGGATCTCGTCGAGGAACAGCACCGTTGAGACCCCGTACAGGTCCCGCGAAGACATGGCCTGCTCCATGACCTCGCGTACGTCCTTCACTCCAGCGTTGACGGCGGAGAGCTCGACGAACTTGCGCCCCGAGGAGTGGGCGATGGCCTGGGCAAGGGTGGTCTTGCCCGTGCCGGGCGGCCCCCAGAGGATCACGGAGGTCGCGCCCTGCTCCCCCGTCTTGTCGGACGCGAGGCTCACGAGCGGCGAGCCGGGGGTGAGCAGATGGCGCTGGCCGGCGACCTCGTCGAGGCTGCGCGGTCGCATTCGCACGGCGAGGGGGGTCGCGCCCGCGCGCAGTCCGATCCGAGCATCCACCATGAACGCAATGGTAGTTCGCCCGACCGACCGCGATCGCTGGTGATGCTTCCCGGGCGCGAGGCACTCGTCATATACAGTGCAGGAGGACATTCCCTGCCGTCATCGCGGCACCGACCCCGAAGGACCAGCCGTGGCAGCCAGCAAGAACGCCGAGCGAGACGCGCGGGAGGCCCGCGACCGACTCCGCCGGTACAACGCCCGGCAGTCGGTTCACAGCCTTCAGGTGAAAAGGCGGCGGCGAGACAACATCATCGCGATCGCGGGCGTCGTCGTGATCGCCGCGCTCGCCACTGTCACGCAGGTCTTCTATTTCACCGCCGGTCCCGGGATGCCCGCGCCGTCGGCATCCCCGTCCCCGTCGAGCAGCGCGGCGGCGGGCACGAATGTGGGCGATGTTCCGGCCAAGACCATCGCGGAGGGGCGCACCTGGACCGGCGACCTCACCCTCAACTCGGTGAAGATGGGGATCTCCCTCGACGGCGCGAAGGCCCCTCAGGCTACATCGGTCTTCATCGATCTCGCGAAGAAGAATTTCTACACGACGACGGGCGCCACCTGTCATCGCCTCACGAACAGCGACAGCGCGAAGCTCATCCAGTGCGGATCGGTCGACGGCAAGGGCGCAGGCGATGTCGGATTCAGCTTCGGACCGCTCGAGAACGTGCCGGCCGACGGTGTCTATCCCGCGGGCACGATAGCCATGGCGCGAGGAACGGGTGCCTACACGCAGAGCAGCCAGTTCTTCATCACCTATGCAGCGACGACACTCGACTCCTCGACCGGCGGATACACGGTCTTCGGCTCCGTCACCAGTGGCCTCGCTGACTTCGTGAGCCAGATCGCCGACGCCGGCGTCACCCCCTCCGCCTCGAGTACGACTGACGGTACTCCGGTCGTCCCGACGAAGATCACACAACTGACCGTGCAATAGGCTGGTGTCCGGCCATTCCACAGCATGGCCGACAAGCAAAGGTGAGACTTTTGGCGACAGACGAACAGGCTCCATGGGGCCGCGTTGACGAGACCGGCACCGTCTTCGTGCGCGACGGCGAAGGCGAGCGCGCCGTCGGACAGTACCCCGACGGCACTCCCGAAGAGGCGATGGGCTACTTCCAGCGCAAGTACGTCGAACTCGCCGGCCAGGTGACGCTCCTCGAGCAGCGCATCAAGCGCGGAACTGCCGCAGCGGATGTCGCGAAGACCATCGCCGCCCTCAAGGTCACCGTCGCCTCGGCGAACGCCGTCGGCGACCTGCCCTCGCTGACCAAACGTCTCGATGCCCTCGACGGAGCGGTCGGGGAGCTCACCGAGAAGCAGACCGCAGAGACGAAAGCGGCAACGGAAGCGGCCCTCGCGGAGCGTGAGGCACTGGTGGTCGAGGCCGAGACGCTCGCGGCGCAGGATCCGGCGAAGGCCCAGTGGAAGCAGGTCAGCGCTACCCTCGACGACATCTTCGCGCGCTGGCAGAAGCACCAGGCCGACGGTCCTCGCCTGCCCAAGAACGAGAGCAACGAGCTCTGGAAGCGATTCCGGGCCGCTCGCACCATCATCGAGACGCACCGCAAGGCTTTCTTCGCAGAACTCGACTCGGTGCACAAGGACGCTCGCAACAAGAAGCAGGAACTCGCCGAGAAGGCCGAGGCGCTCATCCCGAAGGGGCTCGACGGAATCCCGGTGTATCGCACCCTCCTCGACGACTGGAAGGCAGCGGGCCGCGCGGGTAAGAAGTTCGACGACGCACTCTGGCTTCGTTTCAAGGCCGCGGGAGACGCGCTGTATTCTGCGAAGTCCGAGGTGGACGCCAAGGACAACGAGGAGTTCAGCGCCAATCTCGTGCTGAAGCTCGCCCTGCTCGACGAGGCCGAGCCGCTGATCACTGAGACGGATCGAGTGAAGGCCAAGGACGGCCTCCTCTCGATCCAGCGTCGCTGGGACGCCATCGGCAAGGTGCCGCGAGACAAGGTCAAGCCCATCGAGGACCGCCTGCGCAAGGTCGAGACGGCCGTGCGCAAGCTCGACGAGGACCACTGGCAGAAGAGCAACCCGGAGCGCATCGCGCGGGCCGAGGGGCTCGCCGGCCAGCTGCAGGATGCGATCGCCAAGCTCGAAGCAGAACTCGCCGAGGCGAAGGCCGGCGGCAACGCGAAGAAGGTCGCCGACGCCGAAGAGGCCCTCGAGGCGCGAAAGGCCTGGCTGAAAGCGATCGGCTGACACCACCCGTCTCCGGGCACCGTTCGCCGGGGTTCTCCACAGATCGCTGTCGACAGCCGGTGGCATCCGATGACGTCCGGAACCATGGACGCATGTCTCGACTTCCCCCCGTGCTCTATCACGCCGATCTTCCGGAAGCCGAATTGCACGCCGCGAAGCTCGACGGCGAGGTCTACCCGGTCGGCCAGTGCTTCAGCCCCATCGACGAGATCGAAGGCCGTGTCAGCCGAGCCCGGTCCCTCGCGCTCAGTGTGCCGGGGAGCCTCATCGCCGAACAGCGCACTGCCGCCTGGATCCATGGCGCGCTCAGTCGCCCGCCCCGCCGGCATCAGTTCTGTGCCGATATCGCCGCCAGGACCCGTCCGTCCGCGCTCATCGCCATCTCCGTCCGCGAGGTCGTCATCGAGGAACGGGACCTTCTCACACTCGCCGGCCTGAGGCTCACGACCCCACTCCGGACGGTCGTGGACCTTGCGCGCAACGTCTCGGACTTCGACGACGACGAGCTGAGCGTGATCGGCGATCTGATGCGGATCGGGCGGTTCGACGCTGTCGAGTGTCGCGCCAACCTCGATCGCCGACGGAACCTGCCGAACAAACGCCTCGCCCTCGAACGGATCGACGAAGCGGCGCGCCGCATTCACACCGTCAGTACCGGTCAGCCCCCGTTGACCCGATACACGTCGTAGACCGCGTCGATGCGCCGCACCGCGTTCAGCACGGCATCCAGGTGCGTCGTATCCCCCATCTCGAAGACGAACCGGCTGAGCGCCAGCCGATCACTCGAGGTCGACACCGACGCCGACAGGATGTTGACGTGGCTCTCCGAGAGCACCCGGGTCACGTCTGACAACAGTCCGGCGCGGTCGAGCGCCTCCACCTGGATCTGCACGAGGAAGATGCTCGACGAAGTGGGTGCCCACTCGACATCCACCATGCGCTCTGGCTCGTTCAGCAGCGACGCGACATTGTGGCAGTCGTTCTTGTGCACGGAGACACCCGAACCACGGGTGACAAATCCGACGATGTCATCGCCGGGCACCGGTGTGCAGCATTTCGCGAGCTTCACCAGGATGTCGGGGGCACCGCGCACGAGCACTCCGGAATCGCTGTTGCGCAACTGCTTGCTGCGCCCCTTGGTCGGGAACGGGATCTCGGAGTCTTCGGTCTCGGCCTCGGTATGCAGGGTGCCGAGCACCTTCTCGATCACCGACTGGGTGGAGACGTGTCCCTCACCGACGGCGGCATAGAGCGCCGAGATGTCCTCGTAGCGCATCTGGGCGGCGACCTCGTTGAACGAGTCCTGGTTCATCAGTTTCTGGAGGGGAAGATTCTGCTTGCGCATGGCACGGGCGATGGCGTCCTTGCCCTGCTCGATCGCCTCATCTCGCCGTTCCTTCGTGAACCACTGCTTGATCTTGTTGCGGGCGCGCGGGCTCTTGACGAAGTTGAGCCAGCCCTGGCTCGGCCCGGCATCCGGATTCTTCGAGGTGAAGATCTCGACGACGTCGCCGGAGTTCAGCGTGCTCTCGAGCGGGACGAGGCGACCGTTGACCTTCGAGCCCATGGTGCGGTGACCCACCTCGGTGTGGACCGCGTACGCGAAGTCGACGGGAGTCGCTCCCGCAGGAAGACCGATGACCTTGCCCTGGGGTGTGAAGACGTAGACCTCTTTCGCACCGATTTCGAATCGCAGAGAGTCGAGGAACTCATTCGGATCGGCGGTCTCGGCCTGCCAGTCGGTGATGTGCGCAAGCCACGCCATATCGCCATCGTCGCTCGTCTCGCTCGAGCCGCCCTTGCCGTTGACACGCTCCTTGTATTTCCAGTGGGCCGCGACACCGAATTCTGCACGCTGGTGCATCTCATCGGTGCGGATCTGGATCTCGACCGCTCGGCCCTTCGGCCCGATCACGGTCGTGTGGAGGGACTGGTAGAGGTTGAACTTGGGGGTCGCGATGTAATCCTTGAACCGACCGGGGATCGGATTCCAGCGCGCGTGGATCGATCCGAGCACCGCATAACAGTCGCGCACCGATCCGACCAGCACCCTGATGCCGACCAGATCGTAGATCTCATCGAACTCGCGGCCGCGCACGATCATCTTCTGGTAGATCGAGTAATACTGCTTCGGCCTGCCGACGACCTTGCCCTTGATCTTCGAGGACTTGAGGTCGTCCTTCACCGAATCGATGACCTGCTGCACGAATTCCTCGCGCTGCGGGGTGCGCTGCTTGACGAGGTTCTCGATCTCCACGTAGAGCTTGGGATAGAGCACGGCGAACGAGAGGTCCTCGAGCTCCCACTTGATGGTCTGGATTCCCAGGCGGTGCGCCAGCGGGGCGTAGATCTCCAGGGTCTCCTGGGCCTTGCGTGTGGCGGATTCGGCCGGAACGAAACCCCAGGTGCGGGCATTGTGCAGGCGATCGGCGAGCTTGATCACGAGCACCCGGATGTCCTTGGACATCGCGACGACCATCTTGCGCACGGTCTCGGCTTGGGCGCTGTCGCCGTACTTGAGCTTGTCGAGTTTCGTCACGCCGTCGACGAGCATCGCGATCTCGTCGCCGAAGTCTCGCCGGAGCAGGTCGAGGGAGTAGTCCGTGTCTTCGACGGTGTCGTGCAGGAGGGCGGCGGCCAACGTCTTCGGCCCGATACCGAGGTCGGCGAGGATCTGGGCGACGGCCACCGGATGGGTGATGTACGGTTCGCCGCTGCGGCGCTTCTGTCCGCGGTGAGCACGTTCGGCGGTCACATATGCGCGCTCGATGATGCTCACGTCGGCCTTGGGATGGTGCATCCGCGCCGTCTTGATCAGGCGGTCGACCGCCCCGGTCGGCTGCGCCTTCGAGAAGATCCGCGGAAGGAGGGTGCGAAGCGAACCTGTGGCGGGACCGTTCGATCCCGGTGCGGGAGGCGCGGAGGTGTCGGATGTCGTCGTATCAACCATCAGCGTTCCTCCTGCTGCAAAACTATCACCGCGGCGGAGGTGGTCTCGGCCCGTTCGCTCACGGCACCCGCGATTGCAGGCACGCCGGCGACGGTCCGGTCATTCGATCCGGGCCGCATCCGCTCCGTCGGAGACCAGCGGCCCGTCGGCGGACGACCACGCCTGCATTCCGCCCGCAACGTTCACCGCGTCGACTCCCGCCGCTCCGAGGGCGGAGGCCGCTCTCAGAGATCGGCCACCCGCGAGACATACGACCAACACCGGCTGGCCCGTGGGGATCTCCGCGATCCGTGCTCCGAGTTCGGAGAGCGGGACGAGGTGGGCCGTCGGAGCGTGGCCGCGATCCCACTCGTCCTGCTCACGAACGTCGAGCAGCCAGGTGCCGCTCTCGGCGCGGGCGATCGCTTCGAGAGCGCTGACCTCGCGTGGGAGGCTCATACGGGAACGCTCCGGCTCTTCTCCCGTGCCGCGATAGTGCGGCGATTGCCGGCCTGGATCTCCTTCTCACCTTCACGGAGCTGGGCATACAGTGGCGCAGCGATGAAGATCGTGGAGTAGGTTCCCACGACGATTCCGACGAGTAGGGCGAGCGAGATGTCCTGGAGTGTGTTCGCGCCGAGCACGAAGGCTCCGATGAAAAGGATCGAGGCGACCGGCAATGCCGCGACGACCCCGGTGTTGATGGACCGCACGAGGGTCTGGTTGACCGCCAGGTTCACAGACTCGCCAAACGTGTATCGCGACTCGGCCCCGAGTTGTGAGGTGTTCTCCCGAATCTTGTCGAAGACAACGACGGTGTCGTAGAGCGAGAAGCCCAGGATCGTGAGGAAGCCGATCACGGCAGCAGGGGTGACTTCGAAACCGGTGGCCGCATAGACCCCGGCGACGATGACGAGGTCGTGCAGCAGGGAGACGATGGCCGCGAGTGCCATCTTCCAGGTGCGGAAATAGAACGCCATCGCGATTGCCGCGAGCAGTACGAACACGATGAGCGCCCGCAGGGCCTGGGAGGTGATGTCCGCACCCCAGCTCGGGCCGATGAAGGAGGTGGTCACGTCCTTCGCCGGAACTCCGTAAGCCGTCGCCAGCGCGTCGGTGAGTTCGGACGTCTCTTTGTCGGTGAGTTGCGCCGTCTGAATCCGGATGCCGTCCGCACCGACAGAAGTCACATTCGGCACCTCGGTGGGCAACACCTGCTTGATGGCATCGATTGCCGGCTGCTGCTTGATCGTGTCGGCCTTGGTGATCTGGAATTGCGATCCGCCACGGAACTCGATGCCGAAGTTGAACCCGCCGTTTACCAGGGGCACCACCGCGGAGGCGATGATCAGGATGATGGCGATGCCGTACCAGATCTTGCGACGGCCGATGAAGTCGACCGAGCGCTTCCCGGTATAAAGGTCGTTTCCGAAGTTCACGAGACTGGCCATCAGGACTTCTTCTCCTTCGCAGGTCCACTCTTCGGAGTGGGCTTGCTCGCTAGTTCAGCAGCTTTTCGCTCGGCGATGGTCTGGCGTCGCGCGGCCTCGCGGGACGCACCGCCCTTGGCCGCTACACCCTTGCCTGCGCCGACCGGGGCGCGGAACTGCGCCCTCCCCCGATAGACCGCACCAAGCGCAGTCGGATCGAGACCGGACAGCGGATGCCCGCTCGAGAAGAATCGAGTGGTGGCGAGTACCTGCAACACGGGGTGGGTGAACAGCACGACCACCAGCACGTCGATGATCGTTGTCACCCCGAGCGTCAACGCGAATCCCTTCACGTTGCCGATGGCGAGAATGAACAGGACGACCGCGGAGAGCAGGTTGACACCCTTGGCTGCAAAAACTGTGCGCAGGGCCCGTTTCCAGCCCGCTTCGACCGCACTTTCGAGGGCTCGCCCCTCCCGCAACTCGTCTCGTATTCGCTCGAAGTAGACGATGAAGGAGTCTGCTGTGAAGCCGATCGCCACGATCAGTCCGGCGACGCCGGCCAGCGACAATCGGAAGCCCTCCCGCCAGGACAGCAGGGCGATCACCAGGTAGGTGAGCACCGCCGCCACGACGAGGGATGCGACCGTCACGAGGCCGAGGAGACGGTATTGGAAGAGCGAGTAGACGAAGACGAGGAGCAGGCCGATGATTCCGGCGATGAGCCCGCTCGCCAGTTGGCTTTCACCGAGGGTTGCCGCGATCACGTCGCGACTCTGCACCTTGAACCCGATCGGAAGCGCGCCGAACTTGAGCTGGTCGGCCAGTGCCTTCGATGTCTCCTGGGTGAAGTTGCCGGTGATCTGGGGCTTCCCATTGCTGATGACCGTGTTGGTCGTGGGGGCAGAGATGACACGGCCGTCGAGCACGATCGCGAACTGGTTGCGCACACCGGTGAGGGCATTCAGCCGGGCGGTGACCTTGCCGAACTCGGAGGTGCCCTTGGCGTTGAAGACGATGTTGACCGCCCACTGGCCGGTGCTGATGCCCTGGCTGTTGGCGTTCAGCCCGTTGGTCGCGTCGGTGATCGTCTCACCGGCGACTTCGACCGGGCCGAGGATGTACTTGGCCTGCTGGCGTCCCTGTTCCGCGACGTCGCAGGTGATGAGGGGTTTGTCGGCGGGAGCGACATTCGTCTTGGCGGCCTCCGTCTGGTCGCAGGTGAAGTCGGTGAACTGCTTCTGCAATGCGGGCGTCACCCATGCTTCATCACTGCCGTCGGTCGGCTTGGTGGTCGGGGTCGACTGCAGGGGCGCTTCGGAGACACTCGGGGTGGGGGTGGGGGTCGGCGTACCGACGGCGCTGGTTGCGGCAGCATCCGCCGCGAGCACGGCACGGAACTCGAGTTTGGCCGAGGACTCGATTCGGCTGACGGTCGCCTTGTCGGGGACTCCGGGAAGATCGACGACGATGTTCTGGTTTCCCTGGGTGTTGATCTCGGCCTCGGACGTGCCGCTCGCGTCGATACGCTGCCGGATGATGGACACCGCTTGTTGAAGCTGTTCCGCAGTGGGAGCCGCCGCGCCGTTCGCCACCTGGGGGGTGAGGATGATCTCGGTGCCACCCTGCAGGTCGAGGGCGAGCTTCGGAGCCCAGGATCCGGTGCTGAACAGCACCGACCCACCGTTGAGGGCGGTGAGCCCGGCGACGATGATGAGCAACCAGGTGAGCGAGCGCCAGGCCTTCCTGACAGGAGTAGTTCGTGCCACCGGAGAAACTCAGCTTTCTACGCGCGCGACCCGGGCCAACGACCGGGCACACTTGAGGCTCGCGCACAGGTCATGCGCGAGCACACATCAGGTTAGTGGTTAGTCGTCGCTCTTCTTGGGCGCTGCCTTGCGCGCCGGCTTGGTCGCCTCGGGCTCGACGCGCTCTCCGAATTCGGGGTCTCCGACGATGATCGAGTTGTCCTCGTTGAGCTGGGGCGTCGAGGTGGTGTCGTCGTCGACCTCGGTCTCGGAGGCCTCGGGGGTCTCGTCTTCCACCGCCTTGAGGATGGTCTGGCGGTGGATCTTGAGCACCGTACCCGGGGTGGACTCGATGAGCGCCATGTTGGTGTCGTCGTCGATGGAGAGGATCGTGCCGTAGAGACCGTAGTTGGTCATGATCTCCACGCCGACGCCGATCGATGCCTGGCGGGCCGCGGTCTCCTTCGCGCGCTTGCGCGAGGAACGGAACTGGAAGAAGACGAACACCGCGAGCGCGACAGCGATGAGGATGAGTGTGGGATCCATGGGGAAAGAGCCTTTCAGGGGCGTGTGAAGAACACCGGGAGTCTAACCCTGCGCACTGTGACCAGCCCCAATTATAGGTCATCTCCGAAGAGCGCCGACTCGGCGCGAGGGATGCCGAAGTGCGCCCAGGCCTGCTTCGTCGCGACCCGTCCTCGGGGTGTGCGCGTGACGAGCCCGATGCGTACGAGGAACGGCTCGACCACCGATTCGATGGTCTCGGCTTCTTCCCCCACCGACACGGCGAGGGTGTTGAGCCCCACCGGACCCCCATCGAACCGGGTCAGGATGATCTCCATCACCGCCCGGTCGAGGCGGTCGAGCCCGAGGGCGTCGACGTCGTAGAGCTCGAGCGCGGCATGCACAGCATCCAGACCCGCTATGCCATGGACGAGCGAATAGTCCCGCACGCGGCGCAACAGCCGGTTGGCGATCCGGGGGGTGCCCCGGCAGCGGCCGGCGATCTCGGCGAGGGCCTCCCGGTCCATCCGCAGGTCGAGAAGGGATGCCGCGCGAGTGAGCACCTGCTCCAGCTCCGGCTCCGAGTAGAACTCGAGGTGCGCGGTGAATCCGAACCGGTCTCGCAGCGGGTTGGGCAGCATCCCCGAGCGGGTCGTGGCCCCGACCAGCGTGAACGGGGCGAGATCGAGCGGGATGGAGGTCGCACCGGCGCCCTTGCCCACCATGATGTCGATACGGAAGTCCTCCATCGCGAGATAGAGCATCTCTTCAGCGGAACGCGCCATCCGATGGATCTCGTCGATGAAGAGGATCTCGCCCGGCACGAGCGAGGAGAGCACGGCGGCGAGGTCACCGGCGTGCTGGATCGCCGGTCCGCTCGACATGCGCAGGGGTCGCCCGCTTTCCTCGGCGACGATCATCGCGAGTGTGGTCTTGCCAAGCCCCGGAGGACCGGCGAGCAGAATGTGGTCGGGGGTGCGATTCTGCAGGTTCGCCGCCTGGAGCAACAGCTGCAATTGGGCGCGCACCTTCGCCTGACCGACGAACTCCGCGAGCGTGCGCGGACGCAGCGCGCCCTCGAAGGCGAGCTCCGCGTCGGATTCCGGAGTGGGGCGCACGATGGCGAGGGAGGGGTCGTCCATCATCGCGTGCTCATCTGCTGCGGGCCGAGCTGGGTGAGCGCGAGGCGTAGCAACGACGCGACAGTTGTGGCCTCTGCGGCGGAGGCCGTCGAGAGCGCATCGTCCAGCGCCTGGGCCGCGATCCGCTCGGACCAGCCGAGGCCGACGAGCGCGACGAGCACGCTGTCCCGCACCGGCGCGAAACCGACTGCGGGCCGTGCGGCGGCGGCCGGGGCTACCTGCATCTTTCCCGCAAGCGACAAGACGATGAGCTTGGCGGTCTTCGGTCCGATGCCCGAGACCTTGCGGAAGGCCGCGTCGTCCTCGGTCGCGACTGCGGATGCCACCTGGCCCGGGCTCAGCGCCGCGAGCACTCCCATGGCGGACTTCGGGCCCACACCGGTGACGCCGCGGAGCAGGTCGAAGACTGCGAGCTCGTCCGCATCGACGAAGCCGAAGAGCGAGAGGTCGTCTTCACGCACGATGAGCGCCGTGCGCACCATCGCCTCTGCTCCGACGCGCAGGGAGAGGGCGTGCTGCGGGGTGACCGTGATCGTGAGGCCCACGCCCCCGACCTCGATCACCGCGGTCGTCCCTGCCACCCCAAGTACCGTTCCACGCACCGAGGAGATCATCGTCCCAGCCTACGTTTGGCCGACGACTTCGAGGCGGAGCGCTCCGCGGCGAGCCATGTCTCCTGGGCCTTGGTGAGGGCACCGGCGGGGGCGGCGAGGGTGGCTCCGCGCTTCCAGGCGTGGCAGATAGCGATGGCGAGGGCATCCGAGGCATCCGCGGGTTTCGGCAGCTCGGCCAGTCCGAGCACCTTCGCGACCATCGTCGCGACCTGCTTCTTGTCGGCGGAGCCGTATCCCGTTATCGCGGATTTCACCTCGGACGGCGTGTGTAGCCCGACTGCGAGTCCCCGCTTGGCGGCGAGGTGGAGAGCCACACCGCTGATCTGGGCCACACCCATGACAGTGCTGAGGTTCTGCTGCGCGAAGACGCGCTCGATGGCCACGGCGTGGGGCTGGTGAAGATCGAGCAGGCGTTCGATCTCGTCGCCGACCATCATCAGACGCTGCTCGAGAGGCAGCTCCGCCCCGCTCCGGATGACGACGACGTCGACGAGGCTCGCCGTGCGGGTGGCGGTGACGTCGACGATTCCCACCCCGCAGCGGGTGAGGCCGGGGTCGATGCCGAGTACCCGGATGGTGGCGCCCTGCGGTGCTGCCACCGGAGGGCTACTCCTCGTCGTCGAGCTCGGCCTGCACGTCGGCCGGCACATCGAAGTTGCCGTAGACGTTCTGCACGTCGTCGTTGTCATCGAGCGCGTCGATCAGGCGGTAGATCTTTCGTGCGGTCTCGGCGTCGACCTCGATGGTGACCCCGGGCACGAACTCGACGTCGGCCGAGTCGTACTCGATGCCGGCATCCTGCAGCGCGGTGCGCGCGGCGACCATGTCGTGGGGCTCGGTGATGATTTCGAATCCGGCACCGCGGTCGTTCACTTCTTCGGCGCCGGCGTCGAGCACGGCGGCGAGGATGTCGTCCTCGGTGACGCCGTCGGTCTTGGTCACGGAGACCACGCCCTTGCGGCTGAAGTTGTAGGCGACGCTGCCCGGGTCACCCATGGTGCCGCCGTTGCGGGTCATCACGGTGCGCACATCTGCCGCGGCGCGGTTCTTGTTGTCGGTGAGGCACTCGATCAGCAGCGCGACACCGCCGGCCGCGTAGCCCTCGTACATGATCGTCTGGTAGTCGACAGCTTCGCCGAGCTGGCCGGATCCACGCTTGACCGCCGAGTCGATGTTCGAGTTCGGCACCGAGGTCTTCTTGGCCTTTTGGATGGCATCGACGAGCGTCGGGTTACCGGCGAGATCTGCACCCCCGAGCTTGGCGGCGACTTCGATGTTCTTGATGAGTTTGGCGAACGACTTGGCACGGCGAGAGTCTTTGATCGCCTTCTGGTGCTTGGTGGTTGCCCATTTGGAGTGGCCTGACATGCTCAACATTCTAGCCAGCGCCGGGATGTCGGCCCCGACATCCTCCGGTCGACACCCTTGATCGGATGCCCGGCCCGCTCTAGCCTCGCTGCATGTGCCGAAACATCCACACCCTCCACAATTTCGAGCCCGCCGCCAATGACGACGAGGTTCAGGCCGCCGCGCTCCAGTACGTGAGGAAGATCAGCGGATCGACTAAGCCGGCGAAGGTCAACGCGGAGGCGTTCGACCGCGCGGTGCATGAGATCGCCCACATCACGCAACACCTCCTCGAGGACCTCGTGGCAACGACGCCGCCGAAGGACCGCGAGATCGAGGCGGCGAAGGCACGAGAACGGAGCGCGAAGCGCTTCGCTACGGCGTAAACCGCGATTGCCGCGGGCGATCCCGGGCCGAGCTCGTGACATCGGGTTTCGCCGATCACCCAGATTCTTCGCGGCGGGAGATAAGCGGCCCGGCGGCGGGGAGAAACGCTCGCGGAGGGAGGCGTATCCCCCGCCGCCATGCGGTTGCTCCGCCGCGAAGGGGAAGTGCCGCGAGGGGATACTCCGAGAGCGGCACGCGCCGCAATCACGCGCCCGGCGACTCGCGAGCCGCGGGGGCCGCTCAGCCGGCCGCGCGCACCCGATCGAGGAAGTACTGGTGGAAGCGGGTGTCCCCCGTCATCTCCGGATGGAAGGAGGTGCCGAGCAGGTTGCCCTGTTCGACGGCGACCACGCGGCCATCCGGAAGCGTTGCGAGCGCGGTCACGCCCTCGCCGACATCCTCGACCACCGGCGCGCGGATGAAGACGGCGTGCACGGGAGGATCACCGAGAACCGGGATCTCCAGATCAGTCTCGAATGAATCGAGTTGCGAACCGAAGGCATTGCGCCGCACCGAAATGTCGAAGCCGCTGAGACTCTGCTGGCCGACGATCGCGTCGAGCACCCGGTCGGCGAGCATGATGAGCCCGGCGCAGGTGCCGTAGACCGGCAACCCCGCCGCGATCGCCTGCTTCAGCGGATCCGCGAGGCCGAACATGCGGGACAGCTTGTCCATCACGCTCGACTCGCCGCCCGGGATGACGAGACCGCCCACGTGGGCGAGTTCCTCCGGGCGGCGGACGGCGCGAGCATCCGCTCCGAGGGACTCGAGCACCGCGATGTGTTCGCGGAAGTCGCCCTGGAGCGCGAGGACTCCGACTATCGGTGCCGGACTACCAGCCACGTTCGGCGAGGCGGTGCGGAGCGGGAAGGTCGGACACGTTGATGCCCACCATCGCCTCTCCGAGTCCGCGAGACGCGTCGGCGATGACCGAGGGGTCGTCGAAGAAGGTTGTCGCCTTCACGATGGCGGCAGCGCGCGCCTCGGGGTTGCCGGACTTGAAGACTCCCGACCCCACAAAGACGCCGTCGGCGCCGAGCTGCATCATCATCGCGGCATCGGCCGGAGTGGCGACACCGCCGGCCGTGAACAGCACGACCGGAAGCTTGCCGGTGCGGGCGATCTCGAGCACGAGCTCGTAGGGAGCCTGCAGCTCTTTCGCCGCGACATACAGCTCGTCGTGGGTCTTAGCCGCGAGGGCACGGATCTCGGCCGTGATGGTGCGGATGTGCTTGGTCGCCTCGGAGACATCCCCTGTGCCGGCTTCGCCCTTGGAGCGGATCATCGCCGCCCCCTCGTTGATGCGACGCAGCGCCTCACCGAGGTTGGTCGCCCCGCAGACGAAGGGCACGGTGAAAGGCCACTTGTCGATGTGGTTCACGTAGTCGGCCGGGGACAGCACCTCCGACTCGTCGATGTAGTCCACCTTGAGGGTCTGCAGGATCTGCGCCTCGACGAAGTGGCCGATGCGCGCCTTCGCCATGACGGGGATGGAGACCTCCGCGATGATCGACTCGATCAGGTCGGGGTCGCTCATGCGCGCGACGCCGCCCTGGGAACGGATGTCTGCGGGTACGCGCTCGAGGGCCATGACCGCGACGGCCCCGGCATCCTCGGCGATTCGTGCCTGCTCAGCGGTGACGACATCCATGATGACGCCTCCCTTGAGCATCTCGGCGAGCCCGCGCTTCACGCGGCTCGAGCCAAGGTTTTCGGTGCTGCTGCTGGTGGTGATGTCGGTCACTTCTCGCCTCTCTGGTGCTTCGCAGGTGCCGCGGAGCGACCCCATTCTAAGCCGGGGATTCTGAGCGTTGCGGTGGGTTACAGGCGCGGCCAGGCGCCGGCGACCTCGGCCCGCACCTCGCCGAGGAGGCGCGGCATGGCCTTGGTGCCGGCGATGATCGGGAAGAAGTTCGAATCCTGGGCCCAGCGCGGAACGATGTGCTGGTGCAGGTGCTCGGCGATGCCCGCGCCGGCGATTCCGCCCTGGTTCATGCCGATGTTGAAGCCGTCGCACTTCGCGGTGGCGCGCAGCACCCGCATCGCGGTCTGGGAGAGGGCCGCCATCTCGGTGACCTCTTCCTCCGTGGCGTCGTCGTATCCGGCGACGTGCCGGTAGGGGCACACCAGCAGGTGACCGGCGTTGTACGGGAACAGGTTGAGAAGCACATAACAGGTCTTCCCGCGCGCGACGATCAGGGCCTTCTCGTCGCTCATCGATGGGGCGACGCAGAACGGGCATTCATCCTTGTGGGGTTGTGGTCCGGCCTTGATGTAGACGAGGCGGTGGGGGGTCCACAGGCGCTGGAACGCGTCGGGCACCGCCGCGAAATCCTCCGACGATTCGATTTCGATGCCCTCGAATTCCTCGGGGCCGTAGGTGCCGGGCACCTCAGACCTGCGCCCGCGTCGCGATCGCCGTCGTGATCCTCTCGATCGCCTCGGCGATCGGCACGCCGTTGTCCTGGCTGCCATCGCGATAACGGAAGCTGACAGCCCCGGCCGCGCGATCCTCCTCACCGGCGATGAGCTGGAACGGCACCTTGAGCTTGGTGTGATTGCGGATCTTCTTCGGCATGCGGTCGTTGGAGTCGTCCAGCTCTGCGCGCACCCCGACCTCGCGCAGCTGGCGGATGACGTCGCCGAGGTACTCCTCGTACTGCTCAGCAACGGGGATGCCGACGACCTGCACCGGTGAAAGCCAGACCGGGAACGCCCCGGCATAGTGCTCAAGCAGGATCGCGAAGAACCGTTCGATCGACCCGAGGAGCGCACGATGGATCATGACCGGCTGCTGGCGCGAGCCGTCGGCCGCGGTGTACTCGAGACCGAACCTCTCAGGCTGCACGAAGTCGAGCTGCACGGTGGAGAGCTGCCAGGTGCGTCCGATCGCATCACGGGCCTGCACCGAGATCTTCGGACCGTAGAACGCCGCTCCCCCGGGATCGGAGACGAGCTCGAGGCCGGATTCCGTGGCGACCTGGCGGAGGGTCTCGGTCGCGTCATCCCAAGCCTCGTCAGAACCGACGTACTTGTCCGGGTTCTTGGTGGAGAGCTCGAGGTAGAAGTCGTCGAGTCCGTAGCCGCGCAGCGTCTCGAAGACGAAGTCGAGCTGGCTCGCGATCTCCGCCTTGACCTGCTCCGGAGTCACGTAGATGTGGGCGTCGTCCTGGGTGAGTCCGCGCACCCGGGTGAGGCCCGACAGGGTCCCGCTCTTCTCGTAGCGATAGACGGTGCCGAACTCCGCGAGGCGAAGCGGAAGCTCGCGATAGCTGCGTCCCCGGGCACGGAAGATCAGGTTGTGGAATGGGCAGTTCATCGGCTTGAGGTAGTAGTCCTGGCCTTGGCGGGTGACATGGCCCTCGTCATCCACTTCCTCGTCGAGGTGCATCGCCGGGAACATGCCGTCCTTGTACCACTGGAGGTGGCCGCTGGTCTCGAAGAGGGTGCCCTTGGTGATGTGCGGGGAGTAGACCTGTTCGTAGCCGTTGGCCACGAGGCGCTCGCGCATGTAGTTCTCGATCTCGGCGCGGATGATGCCGCCCTTCGGGTGGAACACCGCGAGGCCGGATCCGATCTCGTCGGGGAATGAGAACAGGTCGAGTTCGGCTCCGAGCTTGCGATGATCGCGCTTGGCCGCCTCTTCCTGGCGCGTGATGTAGGCGCGGAGGTCGTCCTTGGTGGCCCAGGCCGTGCCGTAGACGCGCTGGAGCTGCTTGTTCTTCTCCGAGCCGCGCCAGTAGGCCGCCGCGCTGCGGGTGAGCGCATAGCCGTTGCCGATCAATCTGGTGGTCGGAAGGTGCGGACCGCGGCAGAGGTCCTTCCAGACCGTCTCGCCGGTGCGCGGGTCGACGTTGTCGTAGATGGTGAGTTCGGCTCCCCCGACCTCCACCGACTCGTTGTCGTCGGTGCTGCCGGCTCCCTCGGTGGGATGCCCCTTCAGGCCGATGAGCTCGAGCTTGTAGGGCTCGTTCGCCAGCTCCGCACGGGCCTCCTCCTCGGTGACCACTCGGCGAACGAACCGCTGGCCGGCCTTGATGATGCGCTCCATGCCCTTGTCGATGGCTTTGAGATCCTCCGGGGTGAGTGGGGTCTCGACATCGAAGTCGTAGTAGAAGCCGTCGGTGATCGGCGGGCCGATTCCGAGCTTCGCGTCCGGGTTGATCGACTGCAGCGCCTGCGCGGCTACGTGGGCCGCAGAGTGACGCAGGATGCTGAGGCCGTCGGGAGACGAGATCAAGACGGGTTCGACGGTCTCCCCCGCGGCCACCGTCGCCGCAAGATCCCTCAACTCTCCGCCGACCCGCATCGCGACGACGGCGCGGTCGGTGAAGAGCTCGAATCCGGTGGTCGTCTGCGCCGCCGTGATCGACTCGAGAATGGACTCGTTGCCGGCGGGCGAATCTGACACGACGGATGTGCTCCTTGGATTGCGACGGAGCCTGCGAACAGGCGGTGTAACAACTTTAGCGTCGCGCAGGCGCAGCCCCGGCGTCGCTGCCGTGGGGCTCTTGCGCGGTCAGCCGAGGAACGGGCGTCGGCCCCGTGTGCGCCGCTTCACTGCGCGAGCGACGGCCGCCGAGATATCGACGGATGCGACGACGGCGAACTCGACCGGCGACTCGATCACCGCCGCGATGCGCTCGGCTCGCGACGCATCCGGGATCCGGGAAGTCGCGACCAGCACCGTTCCGTTGGCCTGGTCCCGCACGGGAAACCAGTTCTCCGCGAGATAGACCTCATCGGGCCACTGGTCGACGAGCTCGTGATCCACGTGGGTCCGCGCGAGATTGATGGCCGGGAGATTCCACGCGTGGGCGAGCACCGATCGGAGGGTGACGGGTTCCACGACCCCCTGGGAGACGAGCACTGCGTCGATCGCTTCTCCGGAACGCGCGCGCTCGACGAAGGCGCTGGCCAATTGCTCGGCGGACACGAGGCCCGATTCGACGAGCAGGTCGGCGAAAGCGGTGCACTCGGCAGAAGTGTCATCGCTTTCCGGGTTCATGTACCCCATTTTTGCGAATCCTGTACCCGGGGGCCATTCCCCAGTAGGTGGGACAGAACGACCAGTCGGGCGTCGCTGAGCCGGAAATGCGTAAGGCCCCGAATCGAAATTCAGGGCCTTACCGGTGTGAGCCTCGAGCAGTTCAGTGCGACCACCATCTGCCCCGGTTTTGCCGGATTCCTCGGTCGGATCTTGAACTTACCAAATGGATCCTGCCCCGATGGATACAGACAGGAGGCTAACGCTTCCGAGGACGAGCCCCACAATTGCTTTGGCTTTCCCGGCGCCGTTGAACTTAGACAAATTCGACAGAGCTACGATCCCGAAAATGACGGCGAGGATGTCTGGGATCCCGCCCAAGAACCATCCGACAAAGAGCGGAATGCCCATCAACACGAATCCCACAATTCCGAGGACCAGCGATGCCGTTGCTGCGGAATTGGTCAGCGCAACCGGCGCGGCTGGCCCGGGATTATGGAAGTTCTCGGTCCAGAGAACGCCGTCCCAATAGCGGAGGCGACCCGACGCCGGGTCGGGATACCATCCGGGAGCGACTGACGTCCGGGCGGGAACTATAGGCATTGTTGAGTCGAAGTCAGTCATGGCGAGAGTGTATCCACGGTTGGTGGGGCCGTCCAACGGTGACGCCTGGGGAATGCCCACCTGCGCTGGCACATGCACCCTCAGAGTCCGCTGGTCGAATGACTCGGTCTCTGCGGGCCTCGCGTCATGCGTGTGCGCTGGCGAGTCGTCCGGGCAAGGAAAAACCCCCGGAGTCTCACTGATTCCGGGGGTTTTACTGTGAGCGATACTGGGATCGAACCAGTGAGAGCGACACTGGATGATCTGCCGCAAATCCGGGCTTTCGTCCCATGTTTCAGGGCCGTCTGACCCAAACGAAGCGCAATACCGAGCGACACTGGACGCGTTAGGTGGACATGAGTGGGCACTAGATATTGCGTAGTTATTGCGTTCGTGGCCCGATATTGAGTCCGACTTGGGTAAGGTCGGCATCATGGCCAGTGACCTACCGACCCCGAAGCAGGCGAAGAAGCGGAAGAAGCGAGAGCCGTTTGGCGCGATTCGAAAGCTTGGATCCCGGCAGCAGGCAAGTTACCCCGGACCTGACGGGGTGCGGTACAACGCGAAGCATACGTTCGACAATCTCACGGACGCTCGCGCTTGGCTCACGCGTGTTCGCGCGAGCATCAACGAAGGCACCTGGACCGTGGGTGAGGCCCAGGGAGAGATCTCGGCAGCAAGGTCGCGGGGTGTCACTCTCGGAGAGTACGCAGTCCCGTGGATCGCCACCCGTACTGGGCGAAACGGGAGAAAGCTGGCGGTTCGCACGCTTAGGGAGTACGAGCGCCTTCTGCGCACCGAACTTGCCCCGATTGCCACTACCCGAATCTCCGTTTTGACTTCGGCGGAAATTCGGAAGTGGTACAGCGACATGCTCGCTACGGGGAAGCTGACACAAGCGGCGCGTTCGTACGGTCTTGCGACGTCCATTCTGGCGACGGCCGTTACCGACGGCCTGATAAGACAGAACCCGTGCAACATACGCGGCGCACAAAACGCCTCCACTGGCGTCGATGTCACTCCCCCGGTTGCCGAGCAACTTGGAATCCTCCTCGACACGATTGCCCCGAATTACCATGCCGCAATCATGCTCGGTACCTGGGCTGCATGCAGATACGGCGAAGTTACGGAGCTGCGGCGCAAGGATATTCGGATTCTGAGGAACGCAGATGGATCGGTGAAGACTGTTTTCGTCTTCGTCTCTCGCGGCGTAACTCATACCACTGAGGACGGCTATGTCATCGGAACGACAAAATCCGAGGCAGGCATTCGAGAGATCGCGATGCCTCCATTCGCGAACGACGTAATCGTCAACCACTTGCGCGACAACGTCGCGAGTGACCCGGAGGCGCTCTTGTACACAAATTCGACCGGAACCGGGCACCTCCCGCGATCAAGCTTCGTGGACCATTGGGATCCGGCACGGATTGCGGCCGGGAGACCTGACCTCCACTTCCACGCCCTAAGGCACTATGGGGCAACCAAGTTCGCACAAACCGGTGCAACGCTCAAGGAGATCCAAGACCGTCTTGGGCACTCAACGGTTGGCGCAGCGATGCGATACCAACACAGCACTGGCCGTGATGAGGAATTGGCAGCGCGGATGAGTGAACTTGCTGGCGGGTAGCACGTGCGACCTTCCAAATCGGGGTTCCCTGAGAACTGGTCTGTGGCGCACGCGCACATTGTGCGACTGATAGCGCAGAAGCGCCCCAGCCTGCGTGTAGCAGGCTAGAAAGACCTCGGCCGCGCACACCCGCCGCCTCCTGGCCTCTGTGCGCGCCGACCAGCATCTGGACGCCAACCGGCCTCGACCGCGCACGCGGCCGTTTACGACCGCAGGGCGCGCGACGCACCAATCTTCGCCACGACGTTTTTTGCCCTAAATGAGACAGACTTGTGACTATCCGAGGCTGCGCGATGTCGCGAGACTCACCTACGGCGAACCTGTCTGGAGACATACGTGACGCGAGAAGTGTATCCACGCGAGGTAATCCAAATAGCCTTGGCGGCTGCGGAGGGATTTCCCTTTGAGCGGTTTGCCCAAGAAATGCATTCGCACGCAGTCGGCGCTAACTTCGTACCGACGGGAGGAGTTGGCGACGGCGGAGCTGACGGTGTTGTCGAAGGGCTCTACGAAAACTCGGCACGCTCGACTTCATTCTTCCAAGCGAGCATCCGGCCAGACGTTGAGCAGAAGATTCGCTCGACAGTGAAACGACTTAGGGACTTCGGCCGAGAGGTGACAACTCTCGTCTACTTTACATCTCGGCAGGTCTCGACATTTGACGCGCTCGAAGCGAGATTGAGCGACGACCTTGACGCGACGATTCGCATTCGCGATGCGACATTCTTAGTTGGACACATAAACGATAACGCCGTCACGGCTCTCGCGTTCAGACAGCACTTATCGCACTACGCCGCGTACCTTCAGCAAGTCGGATCAAGCAAGTTGATCCCAGTTTCGGCCCATGTCAAATCTCCAGCCGTGTTTACGTTTCTTTCCCAAGAAGTGCAGAGACGCCGTGGCGACACAACCTCTCTACACGCCATGATCGATGCCCTCATACTCTGGGCATTGGAGGGGACAGATCCGGATAAGGCACTTTTCATGTCGCGTGATCAGGTCTTAGGAAAAATCCTGGAAGAACTGCCATCGGTGGAGCAGCTCGTCCAAAATGAGGTGGGCCCGCGGCTTGAAGAACTTTCACGCAAAGGAAATCGAATCGTGCGCTGGCATCAGAAGGAGGATCACTTCTGCCTCCCGTTCGAGACGCGCTTGGGAATCGAAGACGAGAATGCGACTGATGTCCTACTTCGTGACTCAGTTGAGGAGGGCCTAAGGCGGAGAATCCGATCTGGTGGAACAGTCCTTGAAACAGACGTAGAAGACGCATCTAAGGTTGCCATGCGCACCCTTCAGCTGACATTCGAGCGTCAAGGCCTCGAATTTGCCGCCTTCTTGCATGACCCGCAGTTAATTAGGGACTCGCCTGAGGTCGCTTCGTCAATCACCGACGCGCTATCGATCTGTGGTGTGCACGGTAGGGCAGCGATTCGGATCGGCCCGGAGGTCTTCCGCGCCCTTCGAGACGTTTTGTACAAGTCCACTGATGAGGAACGGCTCTACCTGCACAAACTCTCCGCTACCTATGCCCTTTTGTTCATTCTGAACACGGAGCCACGGCTCATGGAATTCTTCCAAGATATGACCGGCGACTTCTATTTGTACGTCGGTGCAGATCAACTCCTGAAGGCGTTGAGTGAACAGTACCTGGAAGAGCCAGATCAAATGGCGCGAAATGCACTTCGGATGGCGAGCAGCCTTGGTGCCACACTCGTTCTCACCCAGCCGGTGCTTGAGGAGGTAGTGGGGCACTTTCGCGCTGCCGACTTTGAATTCAGGAATCACATCGCTGCGGCCGAGCAGTACATGACCTACGAGGTAGCGCGGAATGTCTCTCCGATCATGGTGCGCGCCTATCTGTACTCGCGAATCAACTCCGACCTTCAAACGAAACCAAAGAGTTGGCAGGCTTTCGTACAACAGTTCTGCTCGTATGAGGAACTTCATAGAGGCGGCGGCGAAGACGATTTCCTCAAGTATCTAGTCCGCAAATTTCAAATGGAGTTCGCTTCGCTTGACGAGCTTGAGGACCTCGTTCACGGTGACGATGTGGCCGAGCTTTCGCGAAATCTAGCTCCCTTGAAATCGCGAAAAGAACTCGCCGACAACGATGCTCTAATGGCGCACGCTGTGTTCGGTCGGCGGACTGCCCATAAGGAAGCCGCCTCTACGAATGAATTTGGGTTCAGCACGTGGTGGCTCACAGGCGAGACTTCGATCCTGAAACACACGAAGGCTCTAGTTGCGGCGAACCGGGGGGCAAGATACATCATGCGGCCCGAATTTCTCCTGAATTTCATTTCGCTCGCTCCTTCGGCCGACACGGCGCGTAAGGCTTTTGAACATATTTTCCCGACACTGTTGGGGATCAGACTTGCGCGTCGCATGGACGAGAGCGCATTTGCAAAAGTTATGCAGAAGGTGGACGAAGCGTCGTCGCTGGACGAGGACCGACGGGGTGCTGCGATCGCGTCCATCGTCGACAAACTCAAAGGCGATTTCTCCCGCGAATATATGTCTGATTATGCCCAAGGCAGCAACAACTCGATCGACGTGGCGGCCGCACGACGAGACGAGGAATGACGGCTTCGATGAGCGCGGAGGCCGCTCATCGACTAGATCCGGCCGTGTTCGTCTGTCAGCGACGGGCCGATTGGGGACGGTGACCGGCGCATCGCAGCAAAGCGTGGGTACCCGTATCCGATCGGTGAGCCCTCGCCGCGCCTCGCTCCGTCTTCCACACCGCGCTCGCCGCGTCCCGCAACGCCGGCGGGGTGCTGGCGCCGCCGCGCCCCCGTCGCGGACCACCGCGCCCCCGTTACGCGATCGTCGATCGCGCCGCGCCGTCACGTCGGCAGGCAGAAGTCGGCCGGAACCGGCTGGCCGTGATCGTCGTGATGGCGGGGAGAAGACGAAGGGCGGGACGATGCTTCACGGGCGGCGTGGCGGCGGCTGTGAGAGGCGCCCGCGGAGCAGGGCGGTGGCCGCGCACATGGATTGAACCATGACATCGCTACTACTCGACCGGCTAGAACTCGAACCCGACTACGCGCTCCAGGAAGCGGTACCTGACTTGTTGGTTTGGGAATCACTGACGTCTGGCGGAAGGTGCACCTGGTTTGAAGCCGACCGAAAGGTCACACTGATCGGGGTCGACCCCGCATTCACCTTTCTTACCCTCAACTTGGACCAGCCCGCCGAGACCAGCACGCGGTTCTGCCAGATGACGGGCGGGATGCACGGAGGTTTGCTGATCGAAATCGGTGGAGGCGCGGGCGTTGGGATCGTCGCTCCCTGTGACGCCGGCCGTGGGCGACGAGTTACCGTCACCGAGAGTTCCCCTTGGGAGTACTCCACCGCGGATGAGCTCGTTCTCTTGCCGCGCGACGCGGTGATGCCGATCGCCTGCGACTGGCTGATACACGGAGACCTCAGCCCGAAGTATCGTCTTCGGCCCGTGGAGGGCTACCCGATGCCGGCCGTGAGTCGGTAACCGCGGCGCTCACCGGCGAGGCATCAACTCCGAGGCACGCGTATCCCGCGAACCCAGGGCTAGAGCCGAGTATCGATCGTGTCGTCTGCCCACAAAACCAGCGCGCTGCGTGGCATGCGGCGGGCCGATTGACCCACGTTTGGTCACGGTGTCGGAGTGCCTCACGATGTGCGACCCGAACTTCATGGTCCAGCAACGAACCTGATTGGCCTTTCGCCGGGCTAAAGCTCGTGCCACGATGATCCGATGAACACCAAGGTGACCCCGCTGCACCCGGAAGACGACGAGAAATCGGAAGAGCTCGAAGGGGATGAAGAGTGGCTGGGGACAGGGGCGCCGGATCTCGACCCCCAGTGAGAGGGAAGTCCGAGGCGGACGGCGGCGCCAGCTGATTTGGACATGCAGAGCGCTGAACAGTTCGCTGACTCGGGCCGCCGCGTTCAGCTGCTTCCCGAACGGTACGAACAGGGCGCCTCTCCCCTGACCGGTCGTTCTCAGCCGAGTAGATCGCCCACCTTGCTTCGATCTCGGTGATCCTCCGGGCGACGAATGCTTCCGCCTCGGACTGGAACACTATCTCGTCGCGGCAATTCGGCAGCTGCTAGATCTTGAAGTAGATCACACCCAGTTTCGCGGCGCCTTTGGTGATCACCGGCAAGCTCTGGCCGAAGAACAACATCTCCCTTCACACGCCGAACCCATCTGGAGTCCACGGCGCTCGCCGGCATGCATGAGGGTCCGAGTCACATCTGAGCCACACAGGCGGGGCGCGGGTACCGCTCCTCAACGCGAGCACGCCGGATAGCAGGAAGAAGACGGCGGTCAGCCGTTGGCATGAACGCGACGGGGTGACGGCGCGGGAGTAGAGGGCGCCGCGGAGGCATGGTGGGAGCGTCCCGGGGACGCGCGGCTGTGGAACTCCGCCGCATACATATAAGGGAGTGAAGGAGTGAACCCGATGACACGTAACATGCTGACCCGGCTGTGGTCTCGGTTGAGCTCCGAACGTGGTGACGCAGACCCTGTACTGACGATCGTGTCGATGTTCGTCTCGGCGCTCATTGCAACCGTCGTCCTCGGGGTCATGGTGATCATCATTCAGTTCGGCGGGAACTTCGTCACCGACCAGGTTCGCTCGATCACCCTCGCAACCGCCCAGAAGGCCTGGTCGCAGGACTCGAGCAACGCCTCCGAGGTGAAAGTCCGCGACACCCAGCAAGCCACCTTCTATGAAGAGCCCGGCTACCGACCCGGCGTGTATGTCGCTCGCGGCGACGACAAAGCGAACCAATGCCGCAAGTCAGTCTGGACACTCGACTCCGGAATCCTGACCAACACCGTCTCGAAGTTCTCCCAGCCGAAGTGTGACCTGGTCACGAACGCTGCCGGAGTCCAATCAGTGGACCCGAACATCACCCCACTGTCATCGGTGAAGTCGTTGACACTCGCCGGGCTTTCGACTTCCACGAAGATCGTTGCGACGAACGCCGCCGACCGGGACCTGCACTACGTCGCCGGGCAGGAAATCGGTCTTGCAACCGGGTCCGCGGTGCCGTCCACCAACGCTCGTGCGACCTGGTGGAGAAACTACGAATGGGCTTTCACCCAGCCGGAGCGCATCAACCTGGTCGGCAAGCTCACCCTCCCCGTTTCCGGCCCTCGCCCCTCAACCCTCCGCGGAGACACGAGCATCACCCCAGTCAGCCAAGGCATCGCTGGCGCGCCCGAAACCCCTCCAACGCAAACGGTGTACGACCCCAGCATCGTCACCAACCTGAAAGTCACCCGTTCCTCTACCATCGGCACTGTCATGGGTGGTGTCCGTGAGGGTATCAACGTCCAGTTCGGCGGGGTGTCCTGCGGCCCGTACTCCACCCGATACGACATCGTCTGGGCGACTGGCACGGTCGGCGCGACGAAGACCCGAACCGCGTCCGCGGAAACGTTCGACGCACCGTTGCCCACTGACCTCGACAAAGTCCAGAACGGTGCTGTCGGTGAAGTCACCGTCACCGCGTCCTGCCCGACCTCCACGAAGCCGTCCGTAGCGACCTTCCCGTACACGCAGCCGCTTCCGACACCGGTGCTCACCGCGACCGCCGGCACCCCGCCGAACGTACACACCCTCACCTGGGCGCCAGTCACCTCCCTCGCCGCTCAGTACACAACAGAACTCAGCCGGAACGGCGGCCCGTACGCTGTCAACGCGACCGCCTCCCCGAACCCGACTACCGCTACCACGGAGACCATCACCTACCCGCTCGGTTCCACCTACGGGGTGGACATGGCCAACCGGGTAACCGCAGCTGTCGGCCCCACCGTGAGCTCCCCGTCAGCGCCACGAACCGTTCTGACACCATGGCCGTTCATCCTGCCGCCGGGACTCACACCAACCTCCACCGGTCTGCTCCTCACCGTCACCTCAGACGACGCGGTCTGCCCCGCCGGCACCCACCCGGAGTACACCCAGACCCGGAACTTGAACGAAGCCGGCACCGAGCCGCCCTCCGTCTGGTCGGCGAACCCTGCCGTGCAATACACGCTCGGTGAAGGTGACCAGGCGGTCATCACCGGGCAGGCCCGGTGTGTTTACAGCCCGGCGCAGGTTTCACCCGGCAGCGCCCCGGTGACCGTCACGTTCGTGCAGCCGATTACCACTAAGCCGGCGCCGCCGACGGTAACGACTCCGAATCCTGCCAACGATTCCGACCCGATCCCCGTCACCTACCCGACGACCGGCTGCCCGGTAAACACCACCCCCGAGTACCAGATCCGCTACAGCGTCAACGACGGAGCGATGAGCTCCTGGACTGCATGGTCAGCCGCGACCACACAGCCGGTCGTCGGCGTCCAGCAGGGCGACAAGCTGATCCTCGACGTGCACGCCCGATGCGTCTCCCCCTACACACAGGGGCCTCCCGGAACGACGACCACCACCACCTGGGTTCGTCCGATCCCCGCACCGGCGGCAGCCATCGCCGGACACGACGCGGGCGGGCCGTCCGGCATCGACGACGACCGGTTCACCTACACCGCGGTCGTCTGCCCGAACACCACCGTCCCTGCCTACCTCCGTGACTGGTTCGTGGCCGGAATCGGCGCCGGCAACGACCCGACCTGGGTACGTACCCTCAACATGGACGTCGCCACCAACTGGGGCTTCAACTACAACTACGCCGTCTACGCCCGCTGCGAATCCCCGTACACGGTCTCCGGACCAAGCGCCGGCGCGACCACCGGGTGGCCCACATCGATTCCTACCCCCAACGGCACTCCTACCCTGAGTCTCTCGGC
The DNA here is from genome assembly GCF_054880895.1 of Lacisediminihabitans sp. FW035. Classification (NCBI taxonomy): domain Bacteria; kingdom Bacillati; phylum Actinomycetota; class Actinomycetes; order Micrococcales; family Microbacteriaceae; genus Lacisediminihabitans; species Lacisediminihabitans sp. FW035. The sequence continues at coordinate 1,751,687 of NZ_CM142187.1, read as the reverse complement.
CTCCTCTGCCCAGGTGAACACGACCTTCGGCGTAAGTCTGGGCGGAGTCTCCTGCCCCACCGCTCTCCAGCTCGTTTGGACCGTTGCCCCGAACGGAGGGCAGGTTTCCGGGTCCTTCACCACACGTCATAGCACCACCGGTCCCAGGACGTACACCGCGTCGGCGCTCTGCCACTCTTCATACTCGGGGCGAGACGGGCCAGCGAAAGCAGCACGCCCGGCCACAATCACAATCACCGCAGCGCCAGTGCCGGGTGCGCCGGGCGGGGTTAGCGCGCGATGGGCGCAGGGAAGGGCTGGCGGTGCCGCCTCAGACATCACTTTCGGGGCTGTTGCAGATGCGACAAAATACGAATATGGCGGGCACTACAACGGCGCGTGGGGGTCCACCGCGGATACCGCAACGGTAGTCGCCTCATCGGGCAACTATCAACTCGATTCGCTCTGCACTAACCAACTCGTGACATCAGCAGGGGCGAGAGCTAGGGCGGGGAACTCGACCGGATGGTCCGGCTTCACCAGCGTCCCGGCGTCGCCACTCGGACCGGTCAACTCCTGCAGCTAACAAAAAACAAATGCTCCCGCGGTTTGTGACCGCGGGAGCATTTGTTTTTGTTAAGAGATGACTGCCCAAACTGACGGGTCGGCCTGGTGAGCGACGAAATCTGTGGCGTAGGCAAGTGCGGCTGACTGGCTGCCGAAGTAGTGCGCACCGGCACCACGGGTCCCGGCAATCCAACGCCAAGCGAGTGGTGCACCAGATCCATCAGATGAGTACACCGAAGTTACTACAATCAGGTTCTTCGAGGTCATCGAACCGAGTGAGTCCACCTGGCTTTGAACCGCTCCGTTGAGAGAATCCCCGGCGGATGCTGAGACCTGAGCTGCAGCTGCCGTCTTCGCGGCCGCATCTGCAACAACAACCGCAGGAAGCGGCTGGGTCCGAGCCACAACGATGTTCACACCAGCACTCGTCGTGTAGATGACCTTTCCAGCGGCCGAAAGGTCCGAGTAGTTCCTCTTCAGAGCGAGCGTCTCGTCAGCGGTGAGCTCCTGTCCGACCGTGATCGTCTCAGCGGTAGGTGCCTTGACGACCGGTGCCGTGGTCGGCTTCGGCGTGGCAACAGCGGTGGAGCTGTGCGTGGGCTTCGGCGCGGCCGTGTGAGCCTGCGGGGTGCAACCGGCGAGGGTGCCGATGACGGTCGCGGCGATGATAGCGGCGAGTGCCAGATTGGTAGTCAGTGTCTTCATGTTGAGCTCCGTTTGTTTCGGCGCCCCTGAAGACACCTCCTTTCCGTTTTGACGGTGGACGCCTTATCCACTTGATCACCAGCATTATGCGCGGCGATGTCAACCCGAGCGCGACTCCAGTCGTATACGTGGATTCCGTAGGCCGCTCTACCTCCCTAATATGCGGCCAAACGGCTTTCGCCGCGCATAGCCCGATACTGCACAAACTCATCTCGGAATCACTGTTCCTTCTCGCTGGAACCGTAAAGCTGACAATGCTCACTCCGGATTGTCAAGGTTTGCGAGTCCCCACGCTCTTGGTCCGGGCTCATGGAGATGGGAACCCGAACTCTGCATCTGGCTCCACCTCGATGGTGTTCGTCTGGCCGTTCTGAACGAACACAACCTTTGCTCCCACAAACGCCTTTTCCGCCTCGGCAACAGAGGCCCAACGAGGGGAGAAGGCACCGAATCCTGACACGGACATATTCATCCGCACTCGGCGAAGGTGGGAACCGTCGACGCCGAAGTCACCTTGCAACGTGCTGTGATCCATCAGAGGGAAAGCGGATCCGTCGGACAAGACGATGGTCCCGTTGGTAGTCGACATGTTGAGCAACGGGTCAGTTCCCCAGATTCCGGTGAAGTCGGGGGCCGAGAGGAGCGGCAGCTTCGGCGGAGTTAGAGCTGCGTTGTATGGACTGTCTGAAGCGAGGATCGACGTGACAGAGATCATCCACACGGGGAGACTTCCATCGGCCAATGAGACTCGCGATATCTGCACCGTTTGCGAAGCTGATGTGTAAACCGGAGTTTCTCCTTCGGCAGCGCCCGTCAGGGCAGTCGGGTCGAGTCCGTCCGGCAGTACCGCTGGCACAGCTGTCGAAACGGTGATATCTCCTGACGATGCGTAGTAGATCACACCAGCTGCTGAGGTTGCAGCGGCCGCCCAACCGTTCGAGTTTGCAATCACGGTCAGCGGCTGATCGGACGCCGGCAACAGTGGGGCACCTGCAGCGGTGACCGACGCAGCTGGCTGACGGGGTGCACCCGAGCCCACAGAGAAGAAGAGCGGCGCCTGGAGCTCCGACAAGTCCCCATAGGAGGCAGAGCCGTTCGCGGCAAAGAAGGCCGCCTCCGCAGTGCGCACTGAACCTAGCGTTGCCTTCGCCGCCTCATCCTGCGACCAGGGTAGAACAGCGAACACTGTCGCAGCGATGACCCCGCCGATGATGCCGATGACGAGCACGCCAACCATGATCGAGGCGAGGTCGATTGCACCAGTGCTGTTCTTGAATGCAGCGCGAAGCGACTTCACGTTTCGACGCTTGAGACGCGATTTCACACCGCGTGCAGTGAGGGTTGGGCTGACGGTCATGCTGGGTCTCCGTTCACGAGATGTCTTGGTTTCGGTGGCATTACAGGCACTGAAATCTGGCCCGGTGCCCTGCCTTGTATGTGTGCGGCGAAGGACGGCGCCGCAGTATCGGATAGGTAACGGTTCGACGGCTACAGCATCCCCACTGCCCCGACATCGAACTGCACGCCTGGGCGCACGTCGAAGGTCATCAACCCGGGGTCTGAGTCAGTCCCACCCGACGAGTTGCGATACCAGGCGGAACCGTTGTCGAGGGTTGGCCCCTGGATGTGGTGACGCTGCCACCCGTTCGGCAGGCGACCAATCAGTCTGTACGCCGGGCAGTGATAATGACCTGTGGCGACGACGTCAGCATCGAACAGCGGCCCGCCGCCGTGGGCTTGCTTCGAGAACCAGTCGCCGAACTTGCCCGGCCCGGCCTGGTGTCCGTGCGTGAGTCCGATGCGATGGCCGACAAAATCGAAGGAGAGGCTCTCGGAGTATTGGTCGGTCGGCTTCACGAATGCGACGTCGAGCCCCTGGGCGTGGGTGATCTTCTCGACCTGCTTGTGGACGTGGAGGCCCCAGTCGTCGCTCGGCTTTCCTAGTGCTTGTTTCCCGTTCCGCCAAGCCGAGTGGTTGGAGGGCACACCAGCTACCGTGATCGGCACCCCGTGGCGGGCCATCATGCGGATCATCTCGTACAGTTCGGTGGCGTAGACGTCGACCTGGTCCATGAGCGAGAGGTCGTTCGTGAACGCTTGACCGGCGGTTTGCGCGAAGGATTCGATACCGTCTCCGCCATCAAGAAGGGCGAGGGAGCTCGGGCGGTCCCGCGTGATCTGTTCATCGAGCAGCTCGCGCTTCTCTGCCATGCGCTCGATGAGCTCGACAGTGCCACCGCGGTGGTCGGTCTTGCCTGCCTGGAGGTCTGTGAACAGTACGGCCTTGCCGACGTCTTTGAGACGAGTCGGACGGAGCGGGCGGGGCTTCCGAGACCGGGCTGCGGCGTAGAGAGCTGGCAGGTCCGAGCTGGACTCTTCCGCCTTCTCTGTTTTCGCACCAGTACGCCGGGGCGATGACCGCCACTCGCCGGAGGCGATCTGCCAGGTCGAGTTGAGCTCAAAGCCGGCGGGCGGGACGATCGTAGGAAGTGCGGGGCTTTCGATGGTACTGGTGGCTGTGTTCATGGTTACGGTTACCCGATCTGGTTCTGTATTACTGGCGTCGCCCTCTCCTGGACTTGAATGCCGCCGGGTTGATGGGTACCCGGCGGATGCTGCTACGTGGTGGGTGGTCGAGCGATGAGGTGGCTCGGCGAAACGCTATGTCGCCGTGCACATCCACTCCTTCACGGCCGCCTGGCTGATGTGACCTGCTCGGCGGGGGTCCTGCCGACGGCTGCGATGGTCTGCATCAGCGGCGGCAGTCAGCTCCTCCATTGAGGGGCGGCGGCCGTGCTTGGCGGTGAAAGCCCGGTCGATGCCGGCGATGCGGCGTTCGTTTCGGCCTGCCGTGACAAGGCCGGATACCCTCTGTGCCTGGCTTCCGCGGTAGAAGTGTCCGAGCGCGTGTTCAATCGCCCGGTGGATGAACGGGATCGTGTTTTCCACGTCGGCGTTCTTGCCGCCCGCGAACGCCAGAAGTACCTGCCAGAGGCAGAGCCCAGCCTCCGACTCGGCATCCTCACGGTGCTGGCCGTTGTGGTCGCCATTGCGACGGCGAACCTTCGGCAGCCATTGGCTGACAATCGGGAGGAGCTCGGTGAGGAGCGCGGTCATCTCATGCTTCAACTCGAAGCCGGAGAGGTTGGCCAGAGCATGGATCCGCCGGTCGAACGGCCTGTAGAACTCGATCCCGCGAGTGGTGGTCGTCGTCATGATCAGGCCGCCATCTCGAGTTGGCTGAGCAGGGTGCGACGTGCCGTGGTGAGAACGCGGGCGATGCGCGAGGCTGAGACGCTCAGTGAGGCCGCCACAGCCTCCTGGGTTGGACGAATGACGCCGGCGGGCAGGTTCAGCCCGTATACCCGGACCACAGCCTCCCGCTGGAGCTCCGGCAGGGCTGCGACGCAGCGCCGGAGCTCAGCCTTCTGGAGCTCGGTCACCGCGGCTTCCTCTGCGGATGGGGTGGTCGCGGCGATCTGGTGAGTCTCGACGTACTCCTCGAGGCTGATTACCTGAGACGGTGCGTTACGCATGGGGTGCCTTTCTGGGCTGTATGTGTGAATGGGATGGGGTCGTGCGGGTGGTGCTGGTGGTGCTTTTTTGGGGGCCTAACCCTTCGAACAGACCAGGGCCTCGCCCCCCGCCTCGACGAGCATTGCGGAGAGCTGGATGGTCGTCGCCCCGCCGCAATTGGCAAGATCAACGACTTCGCTCCCCCTGATCGGCCGGTCCTCAGCAGCAGCTGCCACGGCGTCAGAACGATCGATCTTGGAGGCTGATGCCGCAGCTTCCTTGTAGGCCGCCGCAGCGCTATCGAGCTGCTTCTTCTCTGCGCCGAGAGCTGGGACGGCCGCTAGTACCGACCGCTCGATTGAAGGAAAGACCCTCAGACCGGTCGAATCAGCGGCGACGATGGACGGACCGGCCAGGCCGCAGAACGACCCGATACTGATGATCGTGAGGAAGGTGACTGCGACTGTCTTGGCGAATGTTGGCATTTTGATGGCCTCTCTAAGGCTGGTGACTCGGTGGCTGGTAATTTTTTGGGCGGTAGTTCAACTGCCCTCACCACCTAGATGGGTGGGGGTGCGCAAAAATCTGAGAAAAAAGTTGGACTTTCTCTGGCCAGATCCGTAAAAATCCCCGTCAACCCGAAACTCCCCCGGAATTCCGGGGATCTTGGCGTCAAAACAATTCGAAAAATTCTTTCTTATGGCAATAGAAAAGGCCCCTGCCACGCTCTGGAGAGCATGAAAGGGGCCTTTAGGGCCGTTCGGTCGACCCTCTAGGCAGCGACCCGCGCTTCCGCGATCAGGGCCGTGCGCGCCTTCGACCGAAGCCTGGAGTCAGCGGCACGCTTTGCCGCGGCTCCGGCGTCGCCGGCATACCGCCAGCGTGCGGCCGTCGCACCGATCGCTGGCTGGCACTGAGCACCGATCTCAGCCCACGAGGCGCCGGTCTTACGGGCCGTTGCGGCCTGCGCGGACGAGAGCGAGCGCGCACGGGTGATGACAGCTCGGGCGGCAGAGATCTCAGCCTGGGCGGCGGCGAGGGTGGTCAGTGAGGCTAGAGCGGCCTCGGGGTTCTTGGGCGTCATTCGGGGTGATCCTTTCAGGAGTGATGGGGTGTGGGTGTTCGACTATCAAGATGCGGCGGGACTTGGGTTCAATGCGCGTCGCACCTCCGTGTCACTGACATTGAAAACCTCGGCCAGTGCCTTCTTACTGGTGTACTGGCCGGACGACCACGCATCGCGGATTGCAGCATGACCGTCAGACTCCTGAGCGCTACCTCGGCGTGCTCGGGCCGGAGCAACCGTCGGGTCTACCGCTGCGGCCGCTCGGTCGTTCACACGAGCGAGAGCCTGGAGGTGCTCCGCACTCGCACCCGCGGCGACCGGTACCACGGCGACTGCCAATGCGTTCTCCAGCACCGAGAGGATGCTGAGCGGCATGACCCCACTGACGAGGAGCACGGCAGCGAGCACGACGGGGCTCTCCCCTGCTCGGCCAGTGCTGAGGCCGTGGATGGCGTTCAGCGTGACGCTCACGAGCGCGAAGGCGATCATCGACGCCCAGCCACTCTTGGTGCTCTGACCGCGGCTTCTCTTCGCCGCGATCCCCAGCGCCGACACCAGCGTGGCCCCGTCGATCGCGATCGCCACGAGCCAAGACAAGAACGGCGGCAGGCCTGCGAGCTGACCGATGGCCGACTGGCTCACGGCGGAGACCGCGAAAGCGGCCCCGAACGTGATCGCGACGACGGCAAGCACGGCGGTGATGTATGCCTTCGAGTCGGCACGGATACGGCCGGCGGTGGCATGGATCGAACGGGGCATGGACACGGGGATCTCCTCGGTGGTCGGCGGGTGAACTTCTCTCTGACTGACATGTGCGCGGCGACAAAGAGGTCAGCCAAAACTCGTCCGCATGGAGCGACAAACGCCGCGCACATGGTGTTTGAGGAAATCGATGTCCCCAAAGAATCAGCCGCCAGAAGAAGAGAGCAGGAACAGATGAAGAGCTCAAAAGTAGAGAGGAACGGGACAGTACTGAAGAGATCAATAGATCGTCAGAACACAGTCACAATCGTTCACCCGAACCCTGCCCCTACCTTCGCCGTCGTCACCATCCCCATCTCCGAGACCTCCACCCACTCGACCGAAACCTCAACGCCCTCTCGAAGCACCAACCCGCTCGCTTCGCTCGCGTGCGCGACGCCCCGCCCCCACACCGCCCCCTCCACGTCATCACTCGGCCCCAGCTCCTCGACGCGACCGTGTCTCCGCTTCGCCGTCGGGGTGGGAACGCCGCGGGTGCTTGCAGCGGGCGTGGCGAGCGAAGCGAGCCACTGCATGAGCCTCGCCTCCCCAACCTCTTCCGCGCCGGTGTTCTCGGATGGTTTCCGGTCTCCGTCCTGCCCTGCATCCACTCCCCCGTCAGCCCAGAGTGCCGCCTGCCGCAAGCGTCAGCGTTCTCTGGCAACGCTGAAGGTGGTGGGATCATGAGCGTTGCCTTCACCTCAAATCCCGCCGACTCGGTCAAAGTCGACGTCGACAAGCTCGTCGGTGCGGCCCTTGCCGGCTACGCCGGCGGAGCGCCGGGGCGCCGACAAGTTCTCGCAGCGCTGTGCGCTGCGCTGCCGGCCGGAGCGACAGCGACGGAAGTACGCTTCTCGTTGCTTCGCCTTGGCGATGAAAACGTGAAAGCAATCGCGCGGGGAGCGCGGTCTGGTCTGTACCGGCAGCTCGTGCGGGCAGCTCGTGGTTTCACGCTCTCCGGCTCCTCCTCCTTGCCGGGGGCGGCGGACGCGCGAGCGCAGAAGGTCGCGTCCGTCTCGCGCTGCCTCGTTGGGATTCTCACGGCGCCGGTCGACCCGGTGGCGGTCGGTGTTTCAGATCGGATGATCGTCTCTTGCCGTCACGTGTTCGCCGTCATCGGAATGATGGAGATCGACCACCTTCGGGCTACTGGCAAGCACGGTGTGCTGTTGACGCGTTCGTTTGTTGCAGCCAAGACCGGCCGCTCGTTCGAGGGTGCGAGAGATGTGCTCAACGCTCTCAAGAAGCTCGGCTGGATCCGCAAGGTCAAGGACGTCTCAGGCGGGGTCGGCCGCTACCGAATCGCTGCCCAGCTGACGCCGGTGCAGGCGGAAGCCGCCTGGGTCAATGCGGATGTCGTTGACGCTCTCGCAGTTGGCGCCCTGACCACGAACGACGGCGCGGCGATCATCAGCTCCGCCGCCGCCCCGATCTGGATGTTCTGGGAAGGTCACCTCGGATCCCGTGCATACGTTCGCGCGCTGGCTGGCGCAGTCGAGCTTGCCGAGGGCGACCGGCTTGGTCTAACGAAGCAGGCCTATGGGAAGCTCGCCCAGGACCTCCTCCGCGATCTGCCAGGGCTCGGTGAACTCGGCCTGGACCTTGCGCTCTATCTGGCTGATCTCGGCGATCGCACCATCGCGACTGACCTCGCCGAGGACCGCATGCGTGAGCTCAAGGCGCAGTCGGCTGCTCGGACGGCCGCCTTGAACGAACGGCGCGATGACGCCAAGTACGTGGCCCATATTTTCCGCGAGGTGTGGGCACGAGAGGGCGTTGGCCTTGTACCGGCAGCGCTCGAGTCTCGTGACACCATCCGCGCCTGGGCATCTGCAGCCGCCCGTGAGCTCGGCGCGGAGATCACCGACCCGGGCATGCGTCAGATCGGTGCCGGACTTCTCCGCCGTGACCTGGTCAAGTTCGGCCACGACGACGCCGTCGCGAAGAGCATCGTGGTCTTCATTCTTCCGCCCGCAGCCGCCGGCGGGGTCCAGTAATCGGAAGGAACAGCATGTCCCCCAAGCAGGAAACGATCGTTGTGATCGTCACCACCGATGACGGCGGAGACCTCTCGACCTCATGGTCGGCAAACGAAACCGGTGAGGGCTTGTTCGCCGGTCCCCTCCGAGTCCCGGCCGCGCAAGCAGCAGCAGACCACGCCGCCGTCGAGATCTTCGACGGTGAGCTCTGGACTGCAGACGCCTTCACCAGCGCGGGCGCCTATGCCGCGATCGCCCACGCCGCCGGCACTGCGGAGTACATGCTCGACCGCGGGCCAGGCGCTCTCGTCGCCCGTATCCTCGGTGCCGACACCGGAGCGATCTGATGTGCCGCGCTACGTCCGAGGGAGGCCGGCGGTGTGCTGGTCACGCCAATGTGGATAGAAACCGCGCTGCAGGCCGGGCACAGTGGGCGCTGAGATCGTCACTGGTCGACGCAGCGCACCCGGCTGATCGCACCCTTCGGTTCGATCAAGACGATGACGATCTCCCCTCGATTGCCGAGAGCCGCCGTGCAGTGAAGCTCTCGCCCCGCCTTCGAGCCCAGCTCGTCGGGCTGAAGCCGGCTCTATTCATTCAAGAGCAGCGTCGCACCGCGGCGCGTAACCGGATGTTCGATGCGGAAGCCGCCTTGGAGCTCGCCCACACGAACGGGACGCCCGGGGACCTCGAACGCGCCGCCGTCGAGTTGGGCCATGCCGAGCTTGCCGATCAGGCCAGCGCCCGCCGGCTGGCGGCCTGGGCCCAGTCGAACGGCTTCCTCTCCGCCGCGGCGATGCACGCCAGCCTCGCGCTTGCCTCACCGATGGGAGTACCGGCCCTACGCTGACTCCACCTCGCCTTCGGCGAGCGTCTCCGAACCGCGTCCATCCCGGAGCGAATCGCCTTCGCCCACGTGCTCGCTGCGTTGGCGGGGGCGTTTCTGTTTTCGCCCCGTCGGCGTTGGGTTTGCGGGCTCGTCGCCGTCGGTGCCGTCTGCATGATTGCCCGGCGAGGGCTGAAACCCGCTCCGGCTTCGCCTCCGCAGGCGCCCTCTCCTCGTACCTACCCGCCCCTGAACGCCTCGCCTCCGTCGCCCTCGTGACGCAAGGCGGGGCGTTCTCCGTGTTGTCTCCCCGTCTACGGTCATGATCGCCCGGCGCCGGCTACTCGCGCCTCCACGGCTTCGCCGCTCCGGCAAGCGTCCCTGTCCGTAACCACCCCGTCATCTTCCCGGCATCGTCTCCGCCGTCGTCGCTGTGTCCTCGGAACGACACACCCGCTCACATCCGCTCGCGCGCGCCCCGGCCCGTCCCTCGACGCGTTGGAGATGCGGATCTGGACTCGCCGCCGGGCAGGGCGGGACTTGTCGCAATTGATACACCACAGCGACCGCGGAGTTCAATATCGAGCCTTTCGTCACACCGACCGTCTCGCTGATGCCGAGGCAGTCGCCTCGGTCGGATCCAAAGGAGACAGTTACGATTGTCCCTCGCCGAGGCGTACAACTCCCTCTTCAAAGCCGAACTGATCCGCAACACAGGACCCTGGCGAGGTATCAACGACCTCGAGATCACGACGGCCGAATACATCGACTGGTTCAACAACCGCAGCCTCCACGGCGAGATCGGCTACCGATCACACATCGAGGTTGAGAACGAATTCCTGAACCGCACTACCCCGGCAACCGAAGGGAACACCGGAACAGAATTAGCAGCCTAAACCCCCCTGGCCTCATTCACCTTGACAAATTCCGCTGCACGCTCACAGTCGACTCTCGCAGGACATGGCGATTACACCTCGTCGTCTAGCATCTCGTCTGTTATTTCGCCGGACCCCCACGACACAGTGGATAGGGTGAATTTCGCCGTCGCGTAACTCAATCGTTGCCACGTAGCGCCCTCTTTGAAGCTGATCTCGACCGGGGGCCTCTTGGCCCGCCACGGCCACGAAACGTGTCTACTCGCCAATATCGGGACCCCTCGCGCGCTGTAAATCTGAGATCCGGCGGGAATGAGCTGGCCCTCGAAATCTCGCTGAAAAAGTACACCCTCTGTGTCAGAGATCTCAACGGTAAGAACGAAGGTAGCAATGCCGAAGGTTTCAGTGTTCGTCATATTTGCCGTACATACCCACGTTCCGTCAATTCGGCACGTCATGGTCACTGCAGGAACCCCTCTCGCCGCGCAGGTAAGCCCTCCTGTAATCGAGTGCGGACTTGGGTACCAAAGATCTTCCCCAATTGGAAGGCCAAATCGAACTTCGCCCGGGACGGCAAACGGGGACGGTGAGGTCAGCTTCGAGAAGCTACGGCAGAATCGTTGCAGAAGCTCGACCCTGTCTCCCTTCGCAAAAGCGCGGTAAACCCTTATTCGCGAATCCGGCGACGTAGCGGCGGCCGACCCCAGGAAAAACAGGGTCGGGCTGTCCGTCCAGAGGAAGACTTCCACGATGGCACCGGGAACCGCCTGAACGTGAAGGGAGTCTTCTCCGATAACCGGTGGCGTTAGCAGGCTCGGAGGTTCGAGTGGCGGATTCGTTCTCACCGGGACCGGGTCAGATTCCTGCCAGGGTCCGTCGCAGCAAAGTTGTGCGGCCCAGATATCGTCGGTCTCGCGAAGTGATGGTGCCACTTGGACGTCAATAGCCTCCGATTCAACGGATATCCGATCGCTGATCACGGAGATGGAACCTGAGGGTGTCTGCCGAGTCCGGGCACGGATCTCGACAAATCCGCCAAGGCTAGCCCCCTCAACCCGCACGGTCGTCGCGCAGGCGAATGGCTGGTAGCCAATTCGAGGGGCGTCTTGCGAAGGCGGAGATCCAAAGTCTTGCAACGTGAATGCACTGCGACCGCAGAGAGTTTGGGTCACTCTTAGCGCCGTCCCCTGCAGCGGCGGTAGGTTGATCGTTAACGACGTAGAGCCGTCGCCGACTTGGCCAGCGGCATACTCCAACTCACCGGAAACGCCCGACTCGTCAGTCGTCACATCCCCTACAACGACTTCGGCCCCAGTCAGAAGGCCCGTTACTGAGATCACGGATGCCTGTCTGCACGGCGCTCGGAACTGAGGAGGTTGTGGATCCCGGGCCGGAACAGCGGTGACAAACAAGGGCGCCGACATTTGATATTCCGCGCGAGGAAAGTATTGTGTGATCTCAAACTTCTCGCCGCCCATCGCAATCCGCGGGTTCATGGTCCATCGCAATTCACTCAGGTCAAAAACTCGCGACTCTGCGTTGCTGCCCGCCTCGCGCGTTAGTTTTACCGTGGCTCCATCGATGACCCCACCAACGAGCATTGAGGATTCACATCCGGCAGCAGGAGGATCCTGCGGCGCCGTTGGGCTGGGTAGCTGTGAGCCGATTTTCAGCGGCAAGCTGTTCACATGGCCCACCGTTGAGGGTGCGGTTCCAGCTAGCGGGGGGTACCCAGACGGAGAGGATTCAGTCACAGTGATCACTGATCCCCCAGATGGCAGGCCGGCAGGAATCGGCACCCTCGCCTTAGACTCTCTCGAATCCGCGGCGCCCACCAGCAGACCCCCGACCAAGACTTCGACGATCGCCCCAGGAAACGTTCCACTAACTTGAATCTCTTGGCCGTGCTCCCACAAGTGGCTCACTACAGTCGGGTTGCCCAGTGCCCCAGCAGTCGGGGCCGCGGAAATGCTCGTCCAGACCAGGCGGTTCGGCTCGACGCTCGGAACTCCGCTCACGACTTGCGTAGCGAAGAGCTGGCTCGCTGGTTTGAGGACTGCGCCGATCAGGATCGGGACACGGACGGTGCCCGACTGAGCCACCGACTTGCCGACGATCTGCCGCATATTTCCGTGTACAGCCGTCACCGTCAGAGCTGCCCCAGGAACACAACCGTTGAGCAAGAAACTTGACGACCACTCAGACACTGGTCCGACGATCGACGGCGAGCACGAGGCGCTCATTCGCTGCCCGATCGGGGATGCGTGCTGATGGCGAGGTTAAGGATCATTTCCGTCACCGGTGGTGCTCCCGTCGCCCGTGTTCGCGTTGTTGGCGTTGCTGTTATCGGGCGTCGATTGTTGCTCGCCACCATTGACGAATCCTGGGTCGTCAACTTCGCCGATGTAGACCGCTCCATCGCTTACAAAAGAAGGTGTGTCGGCCTCCCCTACATAGGTGCCATCCCCGCCCTGAAAGTTCGGGTCGCCGACCTCGCCAATGTAGGTAGGCCCGCCAGTTTGAAAGCCTGGGTCGTCAACCTCCCCAATATAGGTGGGCTCGCCAGCTTGAAAGCCCGGGTCGTCAACCTCCCCAATGTAGGTGGGCTCGCCAGCTTGAAAGCCCGGGTCGTCCGCTTCCCCAATGTAAGTATTTCCCGGATCGCTCGGTTCTTTTTTCGCCCCATCAAGGATTGTTTCGGTGATGAGGAGGGCAGCCTCGCCAGTAAAGTGCCCCGCGATTCCCAGAAGCGTGACGCCCGCTGCTCCAGTAATAATCACGCGCCCACCGAGGTATCCGGCCGCGATTGCAAGACCGGCCAGTGCGTTGCCAACCGCGTCCGACTCGATGGGCTTGTCAGCAGCTTCCGATGACTGGTAGGGGACCGTCGTGAGTGCTGCGGGGGAAGCATTGGGATCCAACTCCAGAAAAGTGCTTCCAGGCTCAATCGTTGACACCGTCGAAGTGCCGTCTGGCTGCGAAATATGCACTTCAATGGTCTCGCTTGTCTCGTTGTGGACCTCAATGTTTCGTCCGGTCGAGGGCAGATCGAGTCTGCTAACGGCTGTGGCCCCTATAACCTCGTAGACAACGGTTCCAGCGCCCGTGCCATCATGCGGGAAGTTCTGGATATGAATCGATCCCATTCAAACCTCACTAGGCAACGGAAAATCGTCTATTTGGCGAGTCAGACTGCGGCGCCGCACGCTTCCGGGGCTAGGCGTGAGGCTATGTTTGGGCCCTAATGGAGGACAAACTACCTCTGGTGGACAGATTTGTCTATAGAGAGACACGAATCGCGGGAGGCTAAACAACTCGACATAGCGGAGTCGCGGTCAAGGACTCGCTCACTGCTTCATGCTCCCCGGTGGATCCAGATAATCACAGGACGAGAGCCCTGACGTCTGAGCTCGGCGAGCACTGGCTAAACACCTTTCGCGTCTTTCGGCGGTTCTCGAGCGCTCGTACCTGGCGGAATAACTGATCGGACTCTGACCGGGACTCCATGTTCGCGAGACTCGGCCGCGGTCGTCGGCTCAATCGAGGATCCATTCGTAACGAAATGAAGCGACTCAGGCGCGGACCCTCCAGCTGACGTCCTAAAACCTCGACCTCTGGCCACTATTTCGGAACCAAAAACGGCCGCTGCGTTCCTTATTGCGCAATAGTGGGGGTGCTTTGATCCACCGGATCCCAATGAGCACAGGGGCTTGGGCCTCTTTGCCCTCCGCTTATTGCTGCGGAGTGCGACGTATAAGACACCCCTCCCCATGTGCACATATACGGGGCCGAGAACCTGAGTATATGTAGCTGCATGAGGGGGTGTCTTATCGGATCCGAAATAACCGCGATAGCGCAACAAGGATCTCTTCTCAATAAAGAGGTAGACATAGCAATAGGGACGGTCTCAAAAAAACTCGACCGCACGACCATAGGGCCCTCCGAACCGTCCGCGTGGGGTGGTGGTGTCCCCCACCAGACAGAGGGAAGCACGCAGCTTTCCCAGAATCTGGAGATGCACGTGGACGAGATCGTCGAAGAGGACCTGTTGGCTGCCGGCCAGACCATCCGGATCGACCCCAAGCAAGAGGATGAGGTCGGCAGAGCCGCCCGCACCCTGGTCGTGTCGGGAGCATCGAACTTCGAAGCAGTCCTCGGCGCAGTCCACGAGAACCTTCTGGTCGTGGGGCTCCCCACCCCGTCGGAGTGGCTGGCAGTCAACGGAGCACCCCACCCCGATCTCGTCAAGCTCGTCCGGAAGGAGCGGGACAGCAAGGTCTATATCGCGCTCGGCGATACCGAAGATTTTGAAACCTTCATTCAGGCCGAGAAGCTCGGCAAGCACCTCACCACTCTCGGCGCCAAGACCGTTGCCTTCATCTCCTCCAATGGGTTCGAGCTCGCGGACCTCCTCGGCGCAATCGTAGATAAGGCTGCGTATCTGGAGAACATGCTCAGTGGAGCATCTGCGGGACTAGGCCGCCGGCCGAAGAAGCCGACCACGACCGCGACCACCCGAGACACGATCGCTCCCGTCGTAGACGACGAGGAAGGCCTCATCTATCGACCACAAGACGGCGGCAAGCGGGAGGTGCTCCTCGAAGCGAGCGCTCGGATCCAACGCACATATCGGATTTATGACGACTTCTTGGACCCTCGCGGGGAGTCGGCAACGTATATGCATGACCTGGAAGTGGTCGCAACGCGGGACGGTCGGCGAACCGCTCGCGAAGTAACTTCGATCCTCGATGAGGAGCTGGCTCAACCGCGTCGCTGGCTCAACCGCGTCCCCGGGGGGACGAAGATTGTGGAATCGACCGCGACCGATGCGAGTAAGGCGATCGCAGCCGCCATCCGCGGGTTCGAATCCGATCTGGTTCCGGAGATCGTTGTCCTCAAGCGCACCGGCTACAAGGAGCTTGAGAACGGGGTCATCGGCTTTGCACACCCTGCCGGCTTCGCCACCGTCTCTGGCCGCACCCAGCTGGCGAAATCGAAGCTCTCCCTGAAGATGTCAGCCATCGAAATCGCTGACACCGCCGGGATCACAACCGAGGATGAGCGGGCCGCAGCCGAGAACACCCTTGCGCTGATGGAGGAACTCGCCGACCCCAACGCTTGGTTCTGCCTGTGGGGTCCGGCGATACATGCCGTTGCTGGTTTGGGAGTGGGGGCAGTCCCCGTTCTGTTCGGCCCGAAGGGCTCGGGCAAGAGCACGATCGCCCAGGCGGTTACTGGACACCTCACACCGCACTTCGGCGTCGATGGGAACACCATGGCTGCCATCGACCACAGCGCCAAGAACACCGCCAAGGCGGGTAACGGTCTCGAATCCCTGTTCATCCTGTTCGACGACGCCCGGAAGAAGAAGGGCTTCGCCGGAGATGCGCAAGCCTCCGCGGTCGAGATGGTCGTACGTCCGGGCTACGCCGGGGGCTCGGCTGGGTACGCGGCGAATGTCCAAGATCGCGCCACTGGGCTCTGGGAGATCGGTTCGCCCGACCTCTCCTCCCCAATGCGGGGAATCATCGGAGAACAAATGCCCGACGGCGACGACCTCGCGAGCACCAAGGAGCGGTTCTACCCAGTGGGGATCAAGGGAAACATCTTCCGGAGCGGGAACTCCAGAAAATTCGAGGAGCTCGCGGTCAACGGGCTGGCCACCAGACACCTCGCGTTGTTCATTCGCTGGGTTCTCACCCAGATGGAAGATGCGGGCAGCATCACTGCTTGGAAGGATGCGCAGGCGAAGGCCCGACAGAAGCTCGAAGACGCTCGTGGGGACCTCCCTGTCTCAATCCGCGTCCGGGAGGTCAGCAGCGTCGTGGACCACGGCATGCAGACATGGTTTGACTACCTCCTCTTCACCGGGGCATTGACGCAGGAGCGTCGCTCGGAACTCGGAACAGACTGCACTCGCATCATCAGTGCAACCGCGCTGTACCACGGGACGACGAACGTTGTTTCCAACGAAGTTGCCGACTACGAGCCGATATTGAACTCCCTCCGCTCGGCGGTGGCGACAGGACAGGCATGGATTCCGGGCTGGACGGCTCTCAATGGTTCCGTGCCGGTGGTTCCACCCACCCCGCAGTCAAGGATTCTCGGCGGTGTCGTCAACGGCCGGGGCGACAACCCACAGTTCCTGGCGCTGCTACCGAGGGACGCTCTGGGGGTGTTGTCGACGGAGAAGGCATTCCGCGACCTCAGTGAGCGGGATCTTCTGAAGGCATTTGCGGGCCAGTCCGTGACTGATGGCGGCGGAAAGCTCTACAAGACAGTCACCCTCAACGGCCTGAAGACCAAGGCGCTGGCAATCCCGATGACCTTGTGGACCGGCGAGGTGACCGAGGCAGATGAGAAGGCCACGTCAGTAAGGGCGGAGACGCCAGAGGCCGCCTGATCGGGGTGGGGTGGAGCTGTCCCCAATCGAGTGACACTCACCGAATAGGAAGCCTCGCATGACCACCCCAACCATTGCCGAAACACAGTCGTCTCCGCCAGCTCTCGGGATCGAAATCTCAGGAAAGCGCTCGCTGTCTGTCGACGAATGGCTGGCCGCGAACCCGGGCCCGCTCGCCATCGAGCTCTCCTCCGCCACAAAATCGGTCCGGCTCACAAGTGCTGCCGGAGGGGTCCTCACCGTGGCAGGTGTGGACGCAGCCAAAGCCCTCTTCGCCAAAGCCGCTGTCACCGACCGAAAACTGTGGGCATCGGACGCGGCAATGCAAGAGAAGATACACCGAGAGTTCTTTGCTGCTCTGGGATGCCCCCGCATCTGGTGCGCACGGACCGTAGACCGGGCCCTCGCGCCCCAAAAGGACAAATCTGAACTCCTGTCAGGTCGGGCCCTTGCAGCGCTCATGCTGGCGCATAACGCCGCACCTCGGATCGAGCGACAACACGCCCACTGGATCGAAGATGAGGATCGGATGTGGCGCGCAGTCGCTCGCCGCGGCTATCTCATCGATGAGCAGCTCATGAGGATTGAACGGCAGGCGCGTCACCGCGAGCTAGCGGACTTCACTCGAAACTTCGGCATCGACATCCGCCGGGCCGACGCCACCAAGGAAGCGTGGTTGACGTCGATCGGCGTCAAGTTCGAACGGGGCGACGACTATGGGTACACCTGGCCATCTGCATGCGACACCACCGACATGCCGCCGGAACACACCGAGACCTGGGCAGCGTATAAGGCCACCCATTCCACGTTGAAGCGCGTGCAACTCCTCGACGGTGTATCCAAGAAGGTCGAGGATGACGGCAGAGTTCGACCGATCATCAAAACGAATTCAGCGGCGAGCGGCCGAATGGCGGTGGCCTCACCAGGCATGCAAGGGCACCCCGCCGAACTGCGCGGCGTGTTTCTCGCCGAACCAGGGCACGACATCATCGCGTTCGATCACAGCAACGCCGAGCTCCGTGTGCTCGCTCGGCTCATTGGTGACCCCGCATTTACGAAGCGAGTGATGGACGGTGACCCGTACTCCGAGCTTGCTGAGTTCACAGGGCGAAGCCGAAGCGACGAGAAATGGAGATTGATCGCCTGGGCATACGGACTCGGAATCACTACCTTGACGAAAACGGTCGGTGAAGAGCAGGCGGCCAACACATTTCGAGGGTGCCGAGAATTGTTCCCCGAGATCGAGGCGTGGAGTAGGGAGCAGACGACCCGTGCCGTCCGCGGTGAGCGCTTGACCACACTGACAGGACGCCCGCTACCCAGTCTCGGTGAAAAGGCCTCCCGGCCGGGACTCGCAACGAATCTTCTGACTCAAGGATCCGCCCGAGACGCATGGGGTGCGGGCGTGCGCCGCGCTGCTGCCCTGCTCGGCGAGTCGGCTCTGTACTTCCCACTCCACGACGAGCTATTCGTGCTCTCCCCCCGCGGGAAGGCAGAAGAGACCTCCGAGGTCCTTCGCCAGGCGATGACGGTCGATCTTGGTGACGGCGTTGTACTCACCGGCACGGCGAAGGTGCATCGAGGTCGCTGGGGGAAGTAGCTACCCCATTTTTTACCCCCAGTTCGGGGGCCAAGCAGTTCTCCAGACCCCCGGAATCACAGTGATTCCGGGGGTCTTCGTCGTTCAACCCCGATCCATTCTTGCGCGCCCCCGCCCTCTAGCGGTTAAGGCCGGAGATTTCCGGCCCCTCACCTTCCTAGGACGGGGCAAAACCTTGCGGAACAACGACCAGATCAGTGCCACACGACACACCTACCCCCAGAACGGCGACGCGTCAATTCGTGGCACCAACGCTCACCTCCTCGCGGAGTTGGACTTCATCCGCAGCCACCAGACCTTCACCACTGCCATGGGCAAGGTCATCACCGGCTGGGACACCCGCCGTGGCTCCGACCTCCTCAAGCTCGCTGGTGAAAAGCTCGCCGGCACCGCCCGGCGCCAAGGCATGGACGAGTTGGACGCCGCAGCCGCTGCCTGGCAGGTGTGGAAGGGTTCCACAGAGGTCCACAGCGCGACGAACCCCTGGGGATGGACACGGCAGGCAGTCAAGCGGGAGCTCGCCCGTGAGCACCGCGCCCAGCGTTTGCTCACCTCCGTGGCGGCTATGCGCCGCGATGATTTCGTAGAGCCCGAGCAGGACCATTTCGCCGACCTGGAGCTCGCCGCATCCATCGCCACTCCCAAGGCAGATGACCGTCAGGGCGGTTTCAAGACCCTCGCCCTCCGTACCGCGGTGATTCTGCTGACAAAGCACGGCCATACCAAGCTGGTCGCCGAGTCGATGGTGGAAGCGCTCTTGGACGCGGCTGTCGTGGGCGCGACCACCCCCAAGATGGCAGCTGACGTCCTGACCCGCAGCCACACGCTCCGCTCCAGCTTCGACATGGCGAGCCCGGAATGGAACGCACTCGTTGCTCTCCTCTTCGGTTCCCGCCGGGGCGAGATGGGTTCCGTCGAGGCGGAACTCACCGGAGTCGACCCAGCATCGGTGGCACAGATTGTACGAGCCCAGAAACGGTTCGAGGGCGCATCTCGCCTTGTGGGGTAAGAGCGTCCCCACTCAGGTAAGAGCAACAAGGGACCAACGATTGGAAGAGGAACACGATGAGCGACACCCAGGCCCAGACCGAAGGCGAGGCCGGCATTGAGCCGAGCGTCTTCGACCGGGCTGCACGCCAAACGAAACTGCAAATCATCGTCCGGACGGGCAGGAAGCTATCAGTGACGTCGAAGAGTGTCCGCCGGTTCCGCGCGGCGCTCGTCTACGGCAACCCGGATCTGCCGGCGTACTTCCTTGATGACCGGACCCTTCATGAGGCGATCCTGAGTCGGATTCACATTGAGTCGCTGACAGTGCGAGTCGGCCGCAGGGGCCTCGTGATGATCGATCCGGAGTTCCCCCTGATCCTCAAGCTGAAAAACATCTGGGGTGGTGTGGTCTTCTTCGCCCGGCCAATTGCTGAGACCGCGGTCACCTCATCCCCCATCCTCCACCTCGTCTAGCTGAAAGGAATCGAAAAAACATGTCCTACCAAACAGATACCGAAGACACGATTTGCGGCTTTTACGCCGCTGGAGCGTCGGACAGCTTGATTTCCGACTATGAGGCCATCATCAACGGCGAGTCCGGACTGAGTCAGGCAGAGCTCCATGCCAAGCAGAAGCGGGACCTCCTCGCCAACCACCAACGGAACCGTTGCCGCGTCCCTATCGAGGTAGCCACAACACCCAACGGGGGCGTCTTCGTGGGCGGTGTGCTCGCATCGGACCGTCAAGAGGCGGTCGTTCTCCGAAGTGATCTCCACCGGGCCGGCGCGCGCTGCGAGCGGTACGAGGGCGGCGACGTCGATCAGTTTGAGGTCACATCGTTCTCGCCTCACGCCAAGGATGCCTGGCCGGACCTACTCCGCCAGCTGCTCCTGGACATTGGTTATGTCGACATTCGCCGAGTCGACGTCGTCTGGCCCAGCGAACCGGTCGAGGCACCCCGGTTGTAGTCGGAACCATCGCCGACGATTTCTCGTAAGACCATTCACCCCCTCCGCAACATCAACCAGCAAAGGATCCATCTCATGACCGCCACCACCATCACCAACAAAAAGAACCCGGTCAGTGCGCTGACCGCCCACGTACGCTCCAGCGCTATTTGGAAACTCGGTTCAACCACTATTACAGCGGTGCTCTTCATCGGCATTGGCACAAGCTCGCTAGCCACCGATCTCATCGGTTTGGCGGGCTTCGCTACCCTCCTGGTCGCCGCCGCCGCGATCGCGCCGAGGGTGGCGAAGTGATCACCTCAATCACCGACATATCACCCTCGGTCGTCCGTATCCGTGTGAGCAAGGGGACCTCGCCTGATGAGCGGGCTGACATCGTCAGCCGTACTGACCACGGTAACGTCCTCGTCACCGTGAGCGGCCGGACCATTACTGTTCGGTCTCTCCACGGTGAAGGCGGTATTCCCGCATGGGCATACCGAGCGGGTTGGGGAGACTCGGTCAACATTCGTCCTGAACCGTAGCGCCGTGCCGATGTGACCATGCAGGGCTTCGTGACGGCGCTCGGCAGTGATGGGGCTGGGCAAGGAGAAAAAAGAATACTCGTTCGTGATTCTCGGTCCGCGCCGTACACATCCATAGGGGACGTTGATTCCCACAGCCACCGCAATACTGATAGAGAGGAGCCCCCCCCATGGACCTGGTACGACGTACCCCATCGCAGCAAGCAACCGCGGTTCCCCCAGCAGCGCCTGCTCCGCAGGTGCCCGCCGTGCAGCCCGCTGCGCCTGCTGCCTCCGCACATCTCCGGGTGGGCCCAGCAACCTGGCTGGCCGGGCATACAGCCAAATTCATCTTTCGGGCCGTCACGGCCACCTGGGTTCACGACCGCCCGCACAGCGTTCAGACCACCGACCCCGCCCACTTCGCTCGGCTGCGGAAGATATCGGCCTTCTTCTGGGCGATCGGCGTCCCTATGGCAACGGTCGCGCTCGCGGGCCCTCTCCCGGCGGTGGGGGCCGGCATTCTGGGATGGTTCCTTCTCGTGCGTAATCGAGCGGCACTTCGATCAATCCCGGTGACACCAAGCACCCTCGTCGATGATCTTCACACCCTCCTCAAGTACAGCCGCCCGTGGCGCACCGTCGCGATCGCGGCCGGCGTGCTTGCGGTCGCAGGGATCGCAACTTCCCTGTTCATCCTGACCGTCGGCCAGCTGCTGGCGGCAGCAGCTTGGCTTCTGAGTCTCGCAATTGGCTACGCCGCCGCCGTCTCCGGCGTGGAAGAGGCCGAAGGTGTCGATCTCTCCACTGGTCTCGAACGCGGTGTCCTCGCTCTCGGCACGGCGGCGAACCGGGCCGTTTCGAGGCTGCGCAAGAAACCAGGCACCGATGTTGTTCGCTAAGGCGATCGCCGCGCTTCTCATCGCCGGCGGTATGCTCGCCGGCGGCTCGGCTGCATTCGCCGATACGGCGGCGGCGCCGGTCTTTGATCATCAGGTCAAAATTGCTGACGGCTTCTATCTCGTCAGCGTCAGATCAGCAGCTTCTTCCCGGGCGGATGAGATCGGCGACCTCAAGTGGGGTCAGGAGTATCTGGCCAGCGGGACTGCAGTCCATGGGCCGGCCAGCATTTACGGTGGCGCCTGGATCCCCGTCCGTTTTGAAGGTCACACGGCGTTTGTCAACGCTGGAATGGTGACCGAGACGGCTCAGCCGGTCGCGAAGGCAGCCCCAGCAAAGTCGGCGAAGCCCGCAGCCGCGGCGCCGGCGCCGGCGATAACCGCAGCCGCAGCCGGCCAAGTCACGATCTCCACCAACATCATCTGGCTCGCACTCACAGGCCTGCTCACCCTCGCTGTAGCAGCCGTCTCATACTTCATCCCCCGCCCCATCGTTCAGGTGTCAGCAGCGGGAATCGCGGCAGCAGCTGCAATCGCGACAGCTTTCATCCGACCGGCTGGATCTGGCCTGCTGACCGCAGTCCCCGCACTCGCGGTGGCGCTGATCACAGCCGCCGCAGTATTCATCGCCATCTTGCGCCGCTTCGACAGCGAACGACCTTCGATGCAGATCCTTCGACCTGCCTTCCGCGACTGGAAGGTGACCGCGCCGCTCGCTGCCTCAGCCCTGGCCCTCGCAATCGTCCTGGCCGCGCTCGGTCAACCCCTGCTCGTCTCTGCGGCGGCCGTCCTGATCGCCGCGGCCGGCGTCGCAGCCTGGCGCCTCGCCGCCTTCACGAATACCGACCGGCCACAGCCGACACAGATCGAGCCAGGCGAGTACCGGCCGCGTGGATTCACACTGCCAACTGGAGGAAATCTATCATGAGCAAGTCTCGCTTCATCGCGAATACTGTCGATGACCTCACTGACCGGAAACGGCACGACTATCGAATCCCAGCGAAAAAGTGGTTCTTCGCGATCGCCCTGGCTTGCCTCGCCATCGTCGTCTCCGCCCTCGCTGGTGAGCCGGTCGCCCTAGGCGTCGCTCTCGTCCTCTCCGTTGCCGCCGCGCTTGCGCTCGGTGGCTTGTCGGCGTCAACATCCGCCACCAACACGCTGGCGGGGTGGGGCGCGGCGACCCGCATTCCGTTCGCTGCGTTCACCATTGCCACAGGAATCGCGCTCCCAATCGCCACCACTGTTTGGGCACCGTCGATCTCTCACCTTGCACCGTCGATCGCGACCTTCCTGGCAGCCCACCGGTGGCCAGTGGCAGCCCTTTCCGTTGCCTGCTGGATTGGCTTCTCGGTGTTCGCAGCGCGGTCGCACAGCTCCGGCTCGGCTACACAGGAAAAGATCAGGCTCCAGTACGCGGCGAGCTTGGCGAAGGCGTTTCCGGGGGCGGGCTCAGAGAATCTCTGGCTGGAGAAGGCTGGAATCTCGCTCCGTGGTTCAGCACGCGACGAACTTCATGTCGTGCCGGCGCCGCCGGGGCTTTCGCTGGCCGATGCGAACGACAACCTGGCGAGGGAGATGCCCGAGTGGGTGCTTGGAGCAGCGAGTAACCAACAGCAGCTGGTGCTGCTACCCCTCACCCGCGATCCGGCCGAAGCAGAGCGGCGCGAGATGATGCGGCGCAGCGGTGGCTTGGTGAGCCACACGATCAAGATGCCGGACACAGCCAGCCGGGCCTTCCACTATCTCTTCAGGCTCGCGCCCGGCATCAGCCCGGCTCGCGCCCACGACGTCGAGGTCTTCGCGCGCACACAGAACCTGGAGTTGATCCATTGGCTGCCCCAGTACGGAGAGGCGTTCTGCGGGCAGCTTCCCTCTGAGACCACGGAGCTTCGCCGTCGTCTTGCCGAGCTCGTCGGTGCGAAGAACCCGTGGGACCTGGAGATCCTGCTCGCCCCGCACAGGGACGGTCAACCCGGCGCGGTCACGTTCACCAGGTACCCGGCAGAGCTTGACGCAGTAAAGCGCATCGATCACTATCAGACGGCCATCCGCGCGCTCGTACCAGTCGCTGACGCCTACTGGGTGGTCGAGGATGACGTCGCCGGCGGAACCATGCGATTCGAGCGACAGACCGATCCTCTTGCAGCTGTGCAACCGTACCCATGGGACGCACCGGTAAGCCATGAGCGATTCCCGTTCGCCATGGGCGCCGACGGCGAGCTCGTCAGCCTAGGGCTACTGGAGACGAATCTACTTTTCGGTGGTATCCCCGGTGGTGGAAAGTCGGGTGGCATCACGGCAGCCCTAGCCGGGATCAGCCGACTGGAAAACGTGGCGCTCATCGGTCTCGACCCGAAACGGGTTGAGCTGTCTCCGTGGGCTTCCAGGTTCACCCGCATCTCGAAGACGGATGAGTACGCAACTCAGCTTCTAGAGGCATTGGTTCAGGAGATGGACCGCCGCTACGAGTGGCTAGACGACAACGGACTGAAGAAGTTCACTCCTGCACAGTTCGATACTGTGCGACCTCTCCTCTGTGTCGTGATCGACGAGCTCGCCGATCTTGTATCTGTGGGCGTCGACAAGGAGGAGAAGGAAGCTGACCTCCAACGGTCGACGATGGTCCGACGGCTGATCGCGAAGGGCCGAGCCGCGGGGATCATTGTGCTCACAGCTACCCAGAAACCTGAGGGGTCGGTCATTCCGACCGCACTCCGAGATCTGATCCAGCAGCGCGTCGCTTTTGCGACGACGACGGGGGACATGACGGATACCGTGCTCGGCAAGGGGATGGGTGCCGCTGGTGGTCTGGCTCACGAGATCGCGGCGAACGCCAAGGGTGTGTGCTTCATCGTGAATGAAACCTCCCGCATCCCGAAGCGCGCGCGAGCCTTCTGGGTACCCGACGCGGATGTAGAAGGCCTTGCGAAGAGTACAGCCCACCTTCGGGTCGAGCTGCCGTGGTTGCCACCGCAGCCGGGTAGGACGGCTGTGCCGGAGACCGGGGAGCCGGAGACCGAGATCGTGGAACGGGAATTCACCTTCACGCTGGACGACCTCGATCTGGAGCCGGCCGAGCCAGTGGTTTTCGAGCCGGCGCCGACACCCTTGCCCGATTTCTGGGCCTGACACGCCACCGCGCACAAGACAGTCACGCATCACTGGAGAGGAGAACCCATGTCGATGACGACGACTCACTACGAGACCTTGGGCGTTGACCCTCTGGCCGTTGCCGACGAGATCAAGACGGCATACCGACGCTTGATCCGGGTACACCATCCCGACCTGGTCGGCTCCTCACCTGAATCCGAGGCAACCACCCGGCAGTTGACTGAGGCGTATGACACCCTCTCCGACCCGGCCGGCCGCCGCGAGTATGCTCGTTCCTTGCTCCACGACGAGCCGGAGCCCGAACCGCGCGTGCAGCACCAAGAGGCTACCCAACCGCCGGCCTACCGCACCCCGACTCAACCTCAAGTCCCCTTCTCCCCCGTCAAGTACAAGGTCCTGAGCCGAACGGCGATCGTCTCAGGGTTCCTCACCACCGCCATGTCGTCTACTGCCCTCTGGTACACCTTCGCCGGCCCGGAGGGGCCCTTTCGCCCAGTCATCGGCATACTGGCCTTCTTGCCGATCGTGATCACTGTGACCCGCCGCGCGCCCTGGCCGCTGCTCGTCGCGATCGGGTTGGGTTGCGCCGCCCTTCCTCTGTATCTCGCCGGGGTGTGGCCCGGGACGGCCCTGGTCGATGATGCCCAGGTTCCGGTGGCTGTTCTCGCTCTGATACCCGCTCACGCGATCGCTGCCGCGGCCTTTCGATTGACAGTGCAACCTGCTTGGGCGCAGCGAAGGGCACGGCCAAAACGCCAGTGAGGTGAAGCGTAATGCGACACGCCCGGGATGAACTGGTGCGGTTTTAGGGCAGCTCCCCGCGCACATGTTTGTTGTGAGCACATCTGCTCAGACCAACCATCAGAGGAGCCCCTGTGACGAACGCCCGCCCGACCTCCCCCGTTAAAATCATGACAGCGGCCGGCCACAAACAGATCTACCATCTGGCCGTCGGCCCGAAGCCCCGTGAGGCTGTCGCAAAGCTAGCCATGCCAGAACCGCGGCCGCTCGCACCAGCCGCCCCAGTCACCACCACATCCGAGACCGGGCTCGTGACCATCCAGAACTCAGCCGGAACCTTCACGTATCTCAACGGCCTTCCCCACAGCGAGGGCGACGAGCCGTCGCACCGTCGCACCGATGGATCGCTCGCCTGGTACCGACATGGTGAGCCGCACCGTATGGGTGGGCCAAGCTCAACCGACGTTGACGGCTCCGAGGCCTGGTACGCCTTTGGTATGCGCCACCGCGATGGTGGCCCCGCGGTCACGCGCCGCAACGGCGACGTCGAATATCACGTGCGCGGCGAGCAGTACGCTTCCGCCGCGTCGGCAGATCGCGCAACGGCCGAACAGATCGCGGCTCTCGCTGACGTGATCGAGGTTGAGCCCACCGCCGACCTGGAGGAGAGGCTCCGCGACCGGGATCCGTACGTGCGGGAAGCCGCAGGCCTGGCCCTACTCGACCGACATCGGGCTGGCGCAGCGGCTGGCGGATAGCGCGCCGAAAAAAAGACCACAGCCGGTCGGGCATACCCCGCATAGAGCCCATGTAAGCAACCGCGTCGAATCCTCGTCGCGGCAAAAGACCACCAAATGAGAGGCACTACCCCTCATGCCCACGAAGCGCACCATCAAGACCCGTGTCGACGGGCTTAAGCAGGCCTACCACACGGGGCGAACCCCGGTTGAGCCTCGTGAAGCCGTCACCAAGCCGCCGGTTGCCGCGGTAGCTCCGCTCGCGCCGGCACCGGTCTCCAAGCGGAAGGTCCAGCCGCTCGCCCCCGCGCTCCAGGACCTCCTCGCCGCTAGGGGCATCGACCCGAAGACGCTCCGCCTCCGGGGCGAGCGCCCCAACCCGGACGACGAGTTCAATGAGCTCACCATCTTCATCGAGGGCTACAGGGATGACGAGGTGGATGACGACGGCGAACTCATCCTGGATGAGGCGTTCTACAGCGCCCGCTTGACGGTCGGTGAGAAGAGCATCTTCGAGGGTGAGCTCGCGACTGACGACGGACGAGCTTGGCCGGATGAGGACCTTGAAGGGCCCGAGAAGGCATCAAATCGTGCCCTCGCCGAGTTCGGCATTCAGCTTCACACCGACGGTGACAACTTCTGCGGTGACGACGGCCAGGGCACGTTTGCCTTCGTCTACAACGTCCGCCGCACTGAGGCGCCGGCCGATTAGCTTCTGCCCCGGGCGCCCCTCACAAGGCGCCCGAGGGCGAGTCTGAAGGTTCCTCGCCCGAGATCCGATGATCTACCAAACAGCCGCGCACATCCAAGTTACAAGCTCTTAACCGCCACCCCATCCACTAGAGAGGCACGACTGTATGACCAAACTCGTCTTGAAGCCCGGAACCGACGAGAACGGCCCCCGCGCCACCCGCTACGTCCGAGCCTCCTCGGCCGTCGACACCACCTCAGACGAGACGGTCCGCCATGACCCCCGGGCGGCCGCCAAGACCAATCGGCTCAGCTCGTGAAGACCACGATCGCCGGCGTGCTCCTCATACTCGTCCTGTCGGTCATCCACCAACCGATGTGGGCCGCAGCCGTTGCAGCGCTCCTGGTGATCCGGTGGGCATTCAGAAACCTCTTGCGATCCCTCCGCCGCCGCTAGCCACCCCAAGAAAGACGTTTCATGAAATTGAACCCGCACGCCATACCAACCCTCACGGCCACCGTCGGCGCTATCGCGCTGCTGTGGGTAAGCACCGCTATCGCGATCACCAGCATCGTCATCAGCGGAATCGCGCTCAGCACCGCCGCAACGATGGCGGAGGGCATGCAGACCAGCCATCAGCGGCTCGCTGCGTCTGCGGTGGTACCAGGCGTGTGGCCGGCCCACGACTACACCGTCTCGTGGGACCAACATGTGCCCCCTATAAGTCAGATCCTGTTCATGTTCGGCTCCCAAAAAGCTGCGGACAAAGCGGGCGCGATCGCCTCGTCATCGGCGTGGAACCCGACCGCAGATCAGCGGCAGCCGGTGCTGATCGCCTGGAAGGCCTGCCAACTCGATGGCCATGGCCGGTTCTATATCAGCAAGCAATGGAACGGGCAGATCACTGCAGGCGACTGTCAGGCCTGGTGGTCTGGTAGTGATCAGAGGCTGGACGTGTTCAGATGACGGCGCTCACTGAAATTCCCCAGTTCTGCTCACCGAAATTCCCCACCCCGGGTCGCTTCCGCACATAGAAGCGGGCCTCCCTCGATGCTGATGGTCTTCGACCACACACCAGCTCGAGAAAGGCCCTGCTCCTATGCTTTCAGAGGAGGACGACGTGGACATCCACGCGCTCAAACGACAAGGGATGACGATCAGTGAGATTGCCCGCCGCACCGACCACGACCGCAAAACCATCCGGGCTTATCTGGCCCGACAGACCGCTCCGGGGCAACGCAAACGTGCCACTCCGGACTTGTTCGACAAGTTCATCGCCTATGTTGCGGCGAGGCTTACCGAAGATCCGCACCTTTGGGCGGTGACACTGCTCGACGAGTTACGACCGCTGGGCTTTACCGGCTCCTACCCGACGCTGACTCGCCAGGTTCGGGATCGCGGGTTGCGGCCTACATGCACGGCCTGCGCGCATGTGACGAAACGACCGAACGCGATCATCGAGCACCCGCCCGGGGAAGAGACCCAGTTCGACTGGGTCGAGTTGCCCGACGCGCCGACTGGGTGGGTGTTTCCCACGAAACGCGCCTACGTCCTCGTGGGGTCGCTGGCGCACTCCGGTGTTTGGCGGGCGGTGATCTCACCATCGATGGACCAGCCGCACCTGCTGGCCGCGATGACGGTGCTGCTGGGCCTGCTGGGCGGTGTGACGAAGACCTGGCGGTTCGACCGGATGAGCACGGTCCTGAAGGCCGGGACGAGTGATCTAACGCCGATGTTTGCCGCGTTCTCCAAACATCATGCCGTCAGCGTGGTCGCATGCCGGCCCCGCTCCGGGAACCGGAAAGGGGTGGTGGAGAAGAACAACCACACCGCGGCGCAGCGGTGGTGGCGAAACTTGGCCGATGAGCTCACACCCGAGCAGGCGCAGCACAGCCTCACCACTTTCGCCTCCCGCCAGGACGGGCGGCGCCGCGAGGGCCGGGATGGGTCCACGACCGCGGCGGTCATGTTCGCCGCGGAACGCCTCGCCCCGCTGCCCCCGACGTTGTTCCCCGTCGTCGTGACGGAAGAGCGCACTGCGACCCGGCAGGCGCTGATCGACTGGCGTGGCAACCGGTACTCGGTCCCGCCCGAGCTGGCCGCGACGAAGGTTGTCGTCTATCAACGGCTCGGCGCGAACACCATCGATATCGCCACAGTCTCTGGTGTGGTCCTCGCCCGCCACCAAGTTGCTGAGCCGGGGCTCGGGGTGACGATCCGCGACAGCGGACACGTCACCGCACTCGAAGCGATCGCCTTGGCGTCGGCGCCTCCCGGGCGCCCGCACCGGAAGAAGGAACGCATCCCACCGGGGACCGGCGCCCGCGCCGCCGCCGCTGAACTTGCCGGCACCCCAGCCCCCACCACAACCGTGATCAACCTGGCCGCCTACGAGCAGGCCGCGAAGAACAGGAACACACTCCAATGACAACACCGACGAGACCCCAGACCGCCTCGACCACGATGACCACCGCGACGTCGGCGAGTATCTATCAGCAGCTGAAGGGCCACCTGGCCGAACTGAAGCTTGCCGACGCAGCCGAGGCGTTGCCGCGCGTCCTCGACCAGGCGCAGGCCGAGGGCTGGTCGCTGACCCAGACGCTCGAGCACCTGCTCGCCGTCGAGGTCACCGCCACCGACGCCCGCCGCCTGGCTGGCCGGTTCCGGTTCGCCAACCTCCCCACCGGCGCCACCCTCGACGACTTCGACCTCGACGCCGCCTCCGGCATCGACCGGTCCCTGCTCGCCGAGCTCGGCACCTGCCGGTTTCTGGACACCGCGACGAACGTGCTCCTCATCGGCCCGCCTGGCGTCGGGAAAACACACCTCGCCACCGGCCTCGGACACGCAGCAGTGCAGGCCGGCTACCGCACCTACTTCACCTCCGCCGCCGACCTCGCCGCCCGCTGCCATAGGGCTGCGATCGAGGGCAAGTGGGGCACGATGATGCGCTTCTTCGCCGGTCCCACCCTCCTCGTCATCGACGAACTGGGCTACCTTCCGCTGCCAGCCGAGGCAGCGTCAGCCCTGTTCCAGGTCATCAACCAGCGCTACCTGAAAACGTCGATCGTGATCACCACGAACCGGCCCGTCGGAGCCTGGGGCGAGATCCTCGGCGACACCACCGTCGCCGCCGCGATGCTCGACCGAATCCTCCACCGCTCCGTCGTCATCACCCTCGACGGAGCCTCCTACCGGCTCCGCAACCACACCGCAGCATCCGACGAACTACGCCGCATCACCACCGGCACAAACCTGCGCTAACCTAACCCCGCGACCTGGGGAGTTTCAACGATCAAGACTGGGGAAATTCGCTGAGCGCCGTCACAGAAACCGGTAAGTCCACAGAGACCTCCCTGGCGCGGCGTGGTGGCTCGCGTCGGGGATGAACGGTAACCCCGTTCGACCGGCCGGCCGGTCAGCTGCAGCAGTCCCCGTGACCCTCTCTTCACGGAGTCGACTCGCCAGCTGGCCGGCCGGCCTTTTCTCCTCCCACAGCGGTTGCTATCCGGCTGCGCAACGGGTGGTCGAATGAATTTAGGGCGAATACGCTCCCCGCCGCACACATGAGAGGTATGACAGCGACAGAGCTGTCGACACCTTCCAACAGCTCGGAGACCCCCAGTGAAATTCCCCTCTCGTCCACAAACTCGTCGGCTCATCGCTGGCGTAGCGATCGCCTCGTGCCTGAGCGTGGGTCTGGGCGCTGGCCTGCCTGCCGTTGCCAGCGCGGCGACGTCGGTCGCCGCAGGTCTCACTTCGACCGACACCAGCGTCACGGCGACTGCCGCGCACCAATCGGTGTTCACCGAGGCATACCTCTGGACAAGCATCCATGGGGACCCATCGTCCGACGCCCAGTTCACGGACCGACACGTGACCTTCGTTGGCGGCACCCCGCCCCAGCTGGCTCCGACGGTGAGCTATGCCACAGTTGCTGCTGGCGAAACCGCGTGGAACTACACACCCGCGGCCACGGTTCTCACAACTCAGGTGTACATCACGGCAACTCGTGTCTCCGATGGTGCGGTCGTTCAGTCTCCCGTCACGCAGCTCGGATTCTCGGAGCTGGACTGGCGCCCTTCCGGTGGCACCCGTCCGACGGGAACCGCTGCCGACTGGGCATGGTCAAGCCCGATCGCAACCATCGACTACAGGTACCAGTGGGGAACGATTCTTGACGGAACTGACCAGCAGTGGGCCTCTAATGCCCAGTGTCTATCCGTTCCGCTCAGCGCGTTCCAGGAACCGGCCGGCGCAGGTTGGTCCGCTGGAAGGGGCACCGACTTCACGCCAAGCCCGCCGGCCATGGGCGCTATGGCAGACGGCACCACAGCGAGCGACGGCGGTTACAGCGACGGCCACTCCTACGTCCCCGAAGTCGCGCGCGTGTCTGGATACCAGTCCTACTTCACGCCCACGATGACCGTGGACGTCGCCAGCGCATGCCCGGGCCTGGACCTCACCGGAAAATTCTGGATCGCGGGCGCCGATGTTGCGAGCGGCAAGTTCCAACTGTCGGACGCGGCGGGGAGCGAAGGCAACCATCTCAGTTGGGATGAATCCGGAGCTGCGGGCGCCGGCACTCTAACCTCAGCGGACGTCACTGCCACTCCGGATGGGAACGGCCACGTGGTGTTCGCCTTCGCGAAGACGCCGCTCCAGGGCGAGTCCGGCAGCGGCGGAGTAAAGGTCTGGGCACAGACCAAGAGCGGCGCGCAGGTCCGCGTCGATGTGAGCTACTACTGGTCCAACTACGGAGGCGCGCCTTCCGCGACCGACCTCGCAGTAGCGGTGCCTCTCGGCACAACGGCCGTCGTCACTGAATCCCAGATCATGACTCACGCACGGTTCTTCTCGAACAAGGCCGCGACGATCAGCGTTGCAGCCCTCCCCGGCGGCGTCACAGAGGTAGCAACTGCTACAGGCGAGCGTGCGTTCCAGTTCACCGGCACGGTTCCTGGCGAAACGAAGAGCTTCGCCTACACGGCAGCGGAGACTCAGACGCCAGCAGGAGTCGTCCAGTCCACACCGGCATCGGTGGTTTTCACGGTATCCACAGGATCACAGTCCGCACCGGCACCAGCGACACCGCCGGTTACACCGCCGGCTGCTGCGCCGAAGCTTCCCACCGTATCCGGCTAGCACCCCAACTTCCGGCCGCGCGCTCCGTCTCCGAGCTAGCGCGGCCGGAATTCCTTTCTAAACATCACGCCACCAGTCCAAGGATCCCCTCATGAGCTCCAACCCCGTCTCAGTCGCAGTGCTTTTGATCGCCACCTTCTTAAGCGGCTCGCCGGCCGGCGGGGCAGTGCCCTCGGCAGCACAGGTGCACCCGGCCGTGGCCGCAAGTCACGCCGCGCCATCCCAACCGCGCGCGACACGACCTCCGTACTCGGCTCCAACCCCAGCCGAGCTCGCAGTTCTACCTATCGCCTCGTGGGACTCCGTGATCCCGGGCCTGCTCCCGTCGACGGCCGGCCCGGCGGACTTCGCACCAACGTCCTTCACCCTGACCGCAGACTCTGCCCTTTACGGCGCCGATCAGCAAACCCCGATCGCCCTGCTCCCGAAGATCTCTTCTATCGCCGACCAGCCGACCGTCGTCATTGCTAGCAAGACCGACGGCGCATGGTCACGCGTCCTCACACCGTCCCGCCGGAGTCTCCCATCTCAGGACCCGACCGCCCCAGCCCAAACCGCCGCTTGGATTCGTACCGATAGTCTGATCGCCGGCCAACCGTTGACGACGCGTGTCGTGATCTCCCTGAGCCACCTCACCCTTGACCTGGTCGATGTCGCAAGCGGTGCTGTGACGGCGAGCTTCCCAGTCGCCGTCGGAGCGGCCCTGACTGCGAGCCCCATCGGCACGGGTTTCGTTGAAGCTCGCTACTCGGACCCGCAGTATCAGCCGGAGGTAGGCATCATCTCGTTGACCTCTCTACACTCGACAGCGGCCGACGCCCCCTTCGGCGTTGGCGGCTTGGTAGCCGTGCACCGCTATCCGCGGTCAGTCGGGCCGGTCTCCCACGGATGTTTTCGTGTCTCTGACTCCACTGCGGCAGCCTTCATCGCCCGGGTTCCGGTCGGCGCTCTCGTGACGGTGACGGCATGATGCGCAGCATCGGCAGCCGGCCGTCGAAACACCGGACGATCGCCTGGACCATCGGCGCCGCTATCTATATCGGAGCTACATTCGCTGGGGCGTACAGCTTCACGCCCACCCTCGATCACTTCCCGCCGTCACCTGCGATGGTGCAGGGACAGATGGCACAACAGAGCCACTGAACCCCGCACAGTGACTCGACACGTGCGATAACGACGTTTAGCGCACGTCTCGCAAGCTGATCCGCGCACAACATCTCCATGAGCGAACTGTCACCATTTGCTGCCCACCGCACACCCGACCTGTTCGTCGGGCACGAGCATGAGCGCCGCATCCGAGAGGCTCTCGACGCCGCCCTCGCGCCGGCCACCCGTCGCGCCTACGCCGGCGCGCTCCGCCACCTCTCCGCCTGGTGCGCCCGCGAGGGATTCGCCGATCCGATGGAGCCGGTTGTCCTGGCTGCCTACCTGACCTCCCGAGTGGAAGAGGGCCGCGGCCTCAGCACGATCACGATCGCTCTGGCTGCGGTGAAGCAGGCCGCGCTGGAAAACAGCGTTCCCGACCCGTACGCCTCGGCAGCTTTGCGGAGAACCGTGATCGGTATCCGGCGCCAACTCGCAGGCCGGTCCGTGCGAAAGGCACACGCGCTGACAACGCCCGAGCTCGCACGTATCCTCGACACCATCGACCGTGCAACCAACGCCGGCAAGCGCGATGCCGCGATGCTCTGCCTGCTCTACGCAGCCGCGCTCCGCCGATCGGAACTCACACACCTCCGCCGGTCGGATGTGAAAATCGGATCCGATGGCATGGTCGTGACAATCCGTACATCGAAGACCGATAAATTCGGTGCCTCAGAGGCCGTCGGGGTACTGCGCGGCGCGCACCAGGCAACAGATCCCGTCGGTGCTTTGGCTCGCTGGGTGAGCACCCGCGGCCCGATGTCGTCGGAGACGCCTCTATTCTGCGCAATCTCTCGTTCCGGACGGATCCTGGGCGGTGCCGGTATTGCGCCAAGCTCTCTGAACAACATCCTCCAAGCCCGAGCCGCCGCCGCCGGGCTCGAACTACCAGACCTCAGCGCGCACAGTGGCCGGGCGGGACACATCACCACCGCAGCTCTTGCCGGGCTCCCCACCGAGCAGATCGCCCGGACCAGCCGTCACAAGAATCTGGCCGTTCTTGCCGGCTACATCCGTCCCGCCACTGTTCTCAGCGACACGTCATCAGGCTCCCTGGGATTGTGACCCCAGCCGGCGGAACCCTACCCCGCGCCGAATCGTCTCCATCGCGCAATCCGCCGTCTTCGCCGGAGTCTCCATGACGCGTCCAATTCGGCGGCGGCGACGACCGACACCGGTTACGTCCCCTTGAGTGGTGTGGTTTCCCGCTCTTGAGCGTTGCTTCGTCGACGTGAAGAGCCACCGTGGGATGGTCAGTGAGTACCGACTAAAGCAACTCACAAAGGACACCACACGATGGCTCTAGATCAGTCTGCCCTGCTCGACCTGCTGGGAGAACTCAAACTCACCGATGTCACCGATCGAATCCGCGTCGCGACCGAAACTCTCTATCAAGAACTGATCGATGCGGAAGCGGCCGCGTTCATCGGTGCCGCCCCGTTCGAGCGCTCCCACGAACGCACCACCCACCGCAACGGCACCCGACCGAGGACCTTGTCAACGACGGCCGGCGACCTTGATCTGAAGATCCCCAAGCTGCGCGCCGGCTCGTTTTTCCCGGC
Source organism: Lacisediminihabitans sp. FW035 (assembly GCF_054880895.1). Lineage (NCBI taxonomy): Bacteria > Bacillati > Actinomycetota > Actinomycetes > Micrococcales > Microbacteriaceae > Lacisediminihabitans > Lacisediminihabitans sp. FW035. The sequence goes on along the minus strand of NZ_CM142187.1, from coordinate 1,716,940 downwards.
GCTCCTTGAGCGGCGCCGCCGGGTGGATCAGGCGTTGTTCGCGGTCGTGATGGAGGCCTACGTCCATGGCGTCTCGACCCGGAAAGTCGACGACCTGGTCAAAGCGCTTGGCGCGGACACCGGGATCTCCAAGTCGGAAGTGTCCCGGATCTGCGCAGGCCTGGACGCCGAGGTCGCCGAGTTCCGTGACCGCACCCTCGCCGCGCAGGACTTCCCCTACGTGTTCCTCGACGCCACCTACTGCAAGGCCCGGGTCGGGCACCGGATCGTGTCCCAAGCCATCGTCGTGGCGGTTGGAGTGGCCGCTGACGGCCGCCGGGAAGTGCTCGGTTTCGACGTCGGTGACAGCGAGAACGAGGGCTTCTGGACTAGCTTTCTGCGGTCGCTGAAGACCCGCGGCCTCGACGGGGTCAAGCTGGTCATGTCTGACGCTCACACCGGCCTGAAGAAGGCCATCGGGACCGTGTTCCAGGGCGCCGGCTGGCAAAGATGCCGGGTGCATTTCATGCGCAACGTCCTCGCCGTGATCCCGAAGGGATCCCAGGACATGGTCGCCTCGATCATCCGCACCATCTTCGCCCAGCCCGATCGCGAGCACATCGAGAAGCAGTTCCTCGAGGTGACCACGATGCTCGGCCGCTCGCACCCGAAGGTCGCCGCGATGCTCGTCGACGCGCAACCCGACCTGCTCGCCTTCGCCGCGTTCCCCAGGCGGCACTGGCGCCAGATCTGGTCCACGAACCCGCTCGAACGGGTGAACAAGGAGATCAAACGCCGCACTGACGTCGTCGGCGTGTTCCCCAACGCTGCCGCCCTCCTGCGCCTGGCCGGGTCGGTTCTGATCGAGCAGCACGACGAGTGGGAGGCCGGCGAACGCCGCTACTTCTCCGAAGCCTCCATGCTCGAGCTGGCCACCATGAACAACCCCCTCGAGGTCCTCGACGAGGCGGTAATACTCCCCGAACTGACCGCCGCCTAAACTAGAACAACTGACCCGCACGGTGTTGAGAAACTCCACCACTCAGCGGGACGTGACCCCGACACCGCACCCACACCTCCCCGATGTCTTCTTCTCCTGCACACCGATCTGGGCCCTCCCCGGCGGATTGCCTCCGTCGGCCGTCACCTGTTCTGCACCCACTACCGCCTTCACCTCGCACCGTCCAGCCGGCGTCATGCCCGCGATGGCCAGGCCATGAGGACGGTGCGATCGCGGAGTGGTGGCGGAGCGGGGACGCGCGCGGAGCGCGTTGGGAACGCAGCGCAATCGGGCCTGCGGTGTGCCCACGGATCGGCTGTCGTCGTGCTTCACCGGCGGAGCCGGAGACGGCACGATGGGGCTATCCGCGGGCGGTACCGGACAGCAGTCAGCTCCAGTGCCGGCGTGGGCGGGCGCAAATAGAGATCTCGACGGTGGCGGGGGCGTGGCGAAGGGGTTCTCCAGCGGAGGCTTCGAAGTGGCGGTGTGAGTGCTATTCGCCTTCGGGCGCAGGCCCAATCAACTCAAAGTCGGTGTCAATCTGTATCACTTTGGCCGCCTTGATCAGCTGGTTCTTGTGCCGGCCTTTGAAGTCGGTCCGGTCGCTCGCCGTCATGGCAACAATAAGCATGGCGGCCGCGGTCCCTAGCCATGCCTCATGATTGTCGAGTTTTCGCTCGCGATCGAAAGCAACGCCGGCCGGCGCCTCGGGCGAAACAGGGATTTCCGTCAAGTAGTGGTCCCCCAAGGTCATTCCGGCGTGTGAGAGGGAGCTAAGGATGCGGTAGGTGACGTAGACGCCGGCTCCTCCTTTCAGCGCCTTGAATCGTTGCTCGATGGACTTTCCTTCCACCGATTTGTTGCCCGCAAATTGCTCAACGTCTCGCTCTGCAGCCTGTAGGGATTCATCGTTGAATCCTGCGAGTCCCTGCTCCAGGACCTCTTTGATCGCGGCGCGCCTCTGCCGCATTCCTTCGTGGAGAGTCGCCTCGACGGCATCGGGTGTGACCAGCATCCACGCAGCAGTCATGGCGTTTTCGACACAAAGACGAATCAGAGGGATCGCGATGATCATCCGATCCGCGGCCGAGAGCTCAACGATGGTCCGCGCCAATTCCGCAGTGTGATTCGCAAGACTCCAGATAATCGGACCGGTTCCTCGCACGTACTCGCTCCTCATCTCGAATGGCCTCTCGGCGTCGCGATCCCAGAGCGCAATGTGCTTTTTCATGAACGCTCGGATCGAAGCCGGATCCGGCAAGTTTTCGTGGTGAACTGGATCTGGCGCAGCAGCGGGAGCTTTGAAGTTTGTGCCCCGCGGGAGCAAGCCGGATGCATCGCTCATCGCTTCTTGCCAAACAACCCCAGGAATGACGGAAGGTTCCCTCGCGCGGTCTGGCGAACAACCCGGACGACGGGTGAATACAGCCCGGCCTTCTGTTTGATCCGCTGTTTGACCCGAGCGGGTTTCGTCCACGCTTCCACTTGCGAGATCCCGAGCTCGCGTTTAAACCGCCTTTTCGCCGGGGTGATCCCGAGGAGAGTGTTCAGCGACGGCTTCCGGTATCTAAAGACCTTCATGCGGACTCCCTGTGATCGACGGCAACGATCACCGGATGACGCGACAGTACCAGCCGCTTCAGACACCGCCCGCAACTGTGGATTGTCTGGCCAGATGATTAATCCCAACGGATGATGAGAATCGGCCTCCGCTAGATAGTCACAGCGCATTGCTCAGGTCTCGCGGACAAACGCAGACAAGTAAGGTGTACACGATCGACTCACGACATCGTTTTCGCAGTAGTCCCAGCCTCTTGAATGCAGTGCCCCACCTTCAACGACGACAACGGATTGGGTCTCGGGGACAGCGAATTATGAAGCCATTAGGGGCCGGAAAGATCACTTCGGGACTCGACCTCAGTGAAACGTGCCCTTTGACTTCGTCATCGTTGCCCAAGGAACTCTTCGAACAGTCGAGGATGATGAAGTCGAAGGTTGCTGGAGAAAGACTTCCAAGCGTCGTCATCTTGTATCTGTAGTCGGCGACGGTATCTGCGCCTGAACTCAACAATGTTCTGAACGATTTCACGGAAGTTCCAGGACAGGAAGGCCTCTTCGTTATTCTCGAACCGCCCCGTTGCGTCTGGCCGAAAATTCATCACCCGGTAGGTGTTCTCAGTTCGTTGAACCGCCCAATAGAGCTTGAAAAGGGAGCTAATAGCCCTTTCTTTGCCCACGGAGCGAAGGCCATTCCTTGCATAGAGCACTGAGCCGATTGCATCCCGGGCCGCGGCCGTCTCGCCAGTTGTAAGGTCGACATGCACGCTTGCGATCGCCTGCCGCTTTTCTCGCCTTCCGAGGCCAAGAGATATCAGGATCGCAAAGGCAGCCGTAAGCACGGAGGCGCAGGCGGCGATGATGTTCGCCCAATCACTCATAGATTTCTCCCCGCCCTGGCGCCATTAGGCGGCCCCGGCCCGTCCGTGCTTCCCGTAGAACTCCCGCGCCAGCAGCTCCAGGATCGCCTTCTGGATTTTCTTGCTTCCGAGCACCTGCTCGCTCATGGATCGGAAGTTCTCGTCGGAGGCGATCACGGCATCCTGGAATGTTTCACCCAGGTCCGGGCTCGCAAGGAATTGCTCCAACGTGTTCGCGGCCGCCTGCTCACGCAGCGTGGTGCTTTCGTCGAACTTGCCCCCGACGTACCCGGTGAAGCCGACCATGTCGTTGTCGGTGAGACCGTCGCCCTCGAACAGGGTGTTCATCCTTTCGATGAGCTCCCGCAGCCGAACAAACTCCGGGTCTTGCGCGGTGCCGGAGCCGGCTGCGGTGAACGGCTTCAGTGGGTCGCCGTCGCCAGAGAGGCCAAGGTCGCCCGCTTCTTCGGGGCGGAGGCTGTAGTGGGTGAGTTTCACCCCGGCCAGGTCGACTGGTCGGTCGCGGTTCTCGTCACTGATGAGGGGTGCGAGCAGGCGGAGGAAGATCGAGCGTTTCTCTAATCCGGTGTCGTGGTAGTTCACGATCTGGGAGAGGAAATCGTAAACGCGAATGAAGCCGTTGACGTCGCTTCGAAACAGTTCGAGCTCTTCCACCCGCGCTACGTCCCCCGCCTTCAGGGCATCCTGATATCGCCCCGCGAATCGTTGCTTCGCCGGGGTCAACCACTTGGTGAGAGCACTGTTGCCCTCCTCGCGCAGCCACGCCGTGGCGGTGCCTTCGACCTCAGACTCTTCGTAAATGAGCGCCTGGTCGAGCTTGTTCTGAAGGTCGTGGATGATGTTCGGGTCGGAGACCTCCGCCAATGCCGCCGCACGGTAGTACTGCTTAAACGCCGCCAAGATCTCCCCCGGGTCGTTGACGAAGTCCAGAACGAAGGTCTGGTCCTTGCCCGTGGCAATCCGGTTGAGGCGAGACAAGGTCTGTACCGCCGTAACGCCGGAGAGTTTCTTATCCACGTACATGGCGACGAGTAGCGGCTGGTCGAAGCCGGTCTGAAATTTGTTGGCCACCAGCATCACCTGGTAGTCGTCACTGGCGAACGCCTGCGGGAGGCTGCGGCCTTTCAGCCCGGGGTTCAAGGTGGTTTCGGTGGCTGATTCTTCGCCCGCTTCCGCATCCGTCACTTCACCGGAGAATGCGACGAGGGCATGCAGCTCCACGTAGCCGCGGTCGGCGACGTACTTGTCGAAGGCGCGTTTGTACCGCACGGCTTCGATTCGGCTGCCGGTGACGACCATTGCTTTGGCTTGCCCGTTGAGGCGCCAGGCGATGTTGTCTCGGAAGTGCTCGATGATCACCGCAACCTTCTGCGAGATGTTGTGCGGGTGCAGTCGCACCCACCGCATCAGGTCCTTGGACGCTTGCGTTTTGTCGACGAGCGGGTCGGTGCTGTCGTACTCGCGGCCGTTGTGGGCAAGCTTGAACGCCAACGTGTACGGGGTGTAGTTCTGCAGCACATCGAGGATGAAGTGTTCCTCGATCGCCTGCTGCATCGTGTACACATGGAACGGCTGCGGCAGCCCGTCGGTGCCGGGCCGACCGAATAGCTCCAGAGTCTTCGCTTTCGGAGTGGCTGTGTAGGCGAAGAAGGATATGTTCGCCGCGGTTGCTTTCTCCTCCATCTCCGCCGCCAACAGGGCTTCGATGTCGATCTCGCCGCCGTCCTCCAGAGAGGCCAGCTCGTCCGGTGAGAGGACATGTTTGAGCTTCGCCGAGGTGTTGCCGGTCTGCGAGGAGTGGGCCTCATCGGCGATGATCGCAAAACTCCGACCCACCAACGCACCGGAGGTGCGGATCGCCTTCAACGCGAACGGGAACGTCTGAATGGTGACGATGATGATCTGGGCGCGATCGGTAAGGGCTTTCGTCAACGCGGACGACTTCGACTCGCCGTTGCCCTTGGTGATCGGAACCACGACACCGGATTTGTGGTCGATCTGGTAGATCGCATCCTGCAACTGGTCATCCAGTACCGTGCGGTCGGTGACGACGATCACCGAGTCGAACACCTTCTTGCCAGCGTTGTCGTGCAGGGAGCTGAGTTGGTGGGCAGTCCAGGCGATCGAGTTGGTTTTGCCCGACCCGGCGCTGTGCTGGATCAGATACCGATGCCCGGGGCCCTCCGCGCGGGCCGACTCGATCAGCTTGGTGACCGACTCCCACTGGTGGAACCGCGGGAAAAGCAGCGACTCCCGCACCGTCACCTCACCGGTGACCGGATCGGTGTCCTTCCACGAGCTGGCGTGCAGGAACTTCCCGATAATCTCCAACCAGGCATCCCGCTGCAATACCCGCTCCCACAGGTACGCGGTCGGGGAACCGTTCGGGTTCGGCGGGTTGCCCTTGCCCCCGTCGTTGCCCATGTTGAACGGAAGGAAAACGGTCTTGGCCCCGTCGAGGCGGGTCGTCATCCACACCTCAGAGTTCGACACAGCGAAGTGCACCAACGCGCGGTTGCCGAATCCCAGAAGCGGCTCGCTCCTCTTGGTGACCAGATCTTTGGGTATGCGGTCCTTCTGGTACTGGAGGACCGCATCCTCAACCGACTGGGTGAAGTCCGTTTTGACCTCCATCGTCGCCACCGGCAGACCATTGACGAAGAAGACAAGGTCTAGGCTCTTCTGGTTCGAGGTGGAGTAGTGCACCTGTCGCATCACCCGCAGCCGCACCTTGCCGTACCGCTCCAGGGTGGCCGAGTTCAGGTTCTGTGCCGGCTTGAACTGGCACAGGTCGAATTGCGTGGAGACATCCTTGAAGCCACGGCGAAGAACGCTCAGCATGCCTCCACCCTGCTCGAACGGCTTATCGAGCACCTGCGTCAGCCGAGTCAGCAGCTGCTGGCGGGCCTTGGCCTGCACGGCTTCCGGGTCGGATGCCTTCACCCGTTGGGCGAGCGCCCCACCCTGGGTGTCCTCCAACCAGCCGAACACGTCCGCGGGGAACAGGGCAAGCTCCCGGTCGTAGCCGGTGTCGTCCTTCGAGTACTCCCAACCGTTCTGGGACAGGTTCTCGGCCAGTTCGTCTTCGAACCAGTACTCGTTCTGCTTGCCCATCAGGCCATACCCCTCACGTCGATCTTCCCCGTGACCGCAGCACTGATCAGCGCTTGCCGCCGCTCCTTCAGCACGTCGATCATCTGGCCTGCCTTCGCCGAAAGGCCGTCCATTTGGTTGATCTCGCGATCGACAAAAGCGGTGATCGATTGCTGCTCTTCGAGAGGTGGGACGAAAAAAGAGAACGCCGCCACGCTTTCTGCAGACAAATTAGGTTGCGCGGACCCCGCGCTGATGACCTCGCGCTGCTGGGTCTCAGCGACCGAATTGAGCAGCAAATAGAGGTAGCGCGTGTGCATGCACTCCAACCTCTTGCTGCGAATCGCAACCAGAGATGAGGCCAATGCCCCTGCATCAAGTCGTTGCACGAGAGCGTTCTTCCCAAGCGACCCCCGCAGACAGTAAAGGATGTCGCCGGAACGTAGCTTCGCACCGCCCATCTGGGCATATTTCTCCGGTGTGATGTAGTTCATTGCGGCCCAATCCAGGTCACCCTTTCGAAGGTGCCCCGCGTTAATAAATGGCACGCCTTCGTCGGTCATTTCATCGCTGCTCGGGTAGTTGATGCCTCGGTCGCCGTTCAAAAAATCGAACGACCATCGAAGCTTGAGCTTTCGCCAATGCGACGGGGTATGCCCCATCCACTTCATTCCGGAAGACTTCAACTCTGCCAATGGGTCAAGCCCCTTGGTGACGGCGTGGCTGATGACGGCCTGCCGCCGCTCCGCCAGCGTCTCGATCAGCTGCTCCTGCTTGCCGATCAGCGTGTCGATCTTCGCCGTATGGGTGTCCAGATAGTGGGCGATCTGACGCTGCTCAGATAGTCCTGGAAGGGGAAATTCAATCGCAGCAAGCGAACTACCGGAGAGTTCTTGAAAAGTGCTTCCTTGCCCGAGCGACTGCAACTTATCGGTTGCGTGGACAATTGAGTAAAGCAGGAACGACGAATTTAGGTTGGCCCCGGGAACTATGGCCTTGCACCCTTGATTGAAAGCCATCGAAACTTTCACACGCGCAACATAGCCAATAGGCGCCCGCGTTGAAAGCAAAACGGCGTTCAAAGGCGCTATTGCGGATCCTGTTTGCACTCCCTCGGTAGTCAGAGTTCTTGACGTCTCCGATATTGTCTGACCATTTCGGGCGCCGAGATCTACCGGGGTTGCCCACGGGACGCCGCCATTCCAGTTGCGCTCGTCCGGAGTTGGTGTGCCTCCGTTGACTATCTTGGCAACGCGGCGCAACGCAACTGTCGAGAATTTCACGCTTCGACCTCATTGAGAAGCTTGGTGATCTCTCGGACTAGCTTGTTGAGGTCGGCGTCGATCTCTTCTAGCGGGCGCGGTGGCACGTATTTGTAGAAGTGGCGTGTGAACGGGATCTCGTAGCCAACCTTTGTCTTCGATTCGTCGATCCAGGCATCCGGAACGTGAGGGAGTACTTCGCGGGCGAAGTATGTGTGGATGTCCTCACTGAGGGGGACGTTCTCGGTGTCGCGAGCATCCGTGTCGGGAACGGGCTTGCCCTTCGCGTCGGTGACGACGGGTGCCACATCGTCTCGTTCGGAGAGACCAGCGATGAGGGCCTTCAACTGGGGTGCAGTGAGGTCCACTCCGACCATGCCAAGGGCGTTCTTCACCGTCTTGGTGAAGGCGCTCGCGTTCGTCGTGGCCGGGATCTCCTGAAGGCCGACTGATGCCAGGCGCTCCGCAACACCCGCGAGGGGCTTGGCTATAAGGGCGGCGGCGAGGCGGTCGGGCGTGAGCGCCCAGTTGAGGCGCAGCGGACGCTCGACGGTGATCGTGCGGTATCCGAAGTCTTGTGTCTTGAAAGTCTTGGAGACGTCTGATTCTTCGGCATCCCCGTAGAGCTTTACGATCGTGGCGATGTCGTCCGTGCCGAGTTCCTTGCGCTTTGACCCGAGCGACTTGCGCATCTTGTGGGAGAAGCCGATGCCGTCGATCAGTTGCACGGTGCCGCGGCGTTCGGGGCGCTTGTCGTTGTCGATGATCCAAAGGTAGGTGGCGATCCCGGTGTTGTAGAACATGTCGGTCGGCAGGGCGACGATCGCCTCCAGTAGGTCGTTCTCCAGCAGGTACCGGCGGATCTCTGACTCCCCAGAGCCGGCGCCGCCGGTGAACAGGGGCGAACCGTTGAGGACGATTCCGGCACGTCCGCCGCCCTTGGCCTTCGGACGGAGCTTCTTCACCAAATGCAGCAGGAAGAGCAGCGATCCGTCGGATACGCGGGGCAGGCCGGGGCCGAAGCGTCCGTTGAACCCTTGCTGCTCGTGCTCCTTGAGTACCGCTGGCTTCTGTTTGTTCCAATCGACCCCGAAGGGTGGGTTGGAGAGGCAGTAGTCGAAGGTTTCGCCGGTGAGGCCGTCCTCGGTGAGGGTGTCTCCGAGGACGATGTGATTGATGTCCTGACCCTTGATCACCAGGTCGGCTTTGCAGATCGCGTAGGACTCGCCATTGATCTCCTGCCCATACATCACAAGGCGGGCATCCGGATTGTGTTCCAGCAGGTATTCGTCCGCGACCGAGAGCATTCCGCCGGTGCCGGCTGTCGGGTCGTAGATGGACCGCACGACGCCCTTCTCGCTGAGGGCTGCGTCGTCGGCGATGAACAGAAGGCTCACCATCAGGCGGATCACCTCGCGCGGGGTGAAGTGCTCACCCGCGGTTTCGTTCGAGGTCTCGGCGAACTTGCGAATGAGCTCCTCGAACATCAATCCCATCTCGATGTTCGTCACCTTGCTCGGATGCAGCTCGATCGCGGTGAACTTCTGTGTCACCAGGTAAAGCAGGTTTTCGGCGTCGAGTTTTTCGATCTGTTTCTCGAACTCGAACCGTTCGAAAATGTCACGCACGTTGTCGGAGAACCCGTGCAGGTAGTCGATGAGATTCGCCTTGATCGACGCCGGATCGCCCATCAGCGACTGGAGGGAGAACGCGGACGTGTTGTAGAAACTCTGTCCGGATGCCTTCGCGAGGAAGACTGCGGCCGCTGGCGAGTCGCCGCGCTTTGTAGCCTCGTCGAGGACGGCCTGCTTGGTGGGCTCAAGCACGGCGTCGAGGCGGCGCAGGATCGTGAATGGGAGCACGATCGCGCCGTACTGGTGGGGCTTGTACGGGCCGCGGAGGAGGTCGGCGATCGACCAGATGAAGTTGGCGTTATTCTGTTGCGTTGCTGCTTGCTGCGACATTCCGTTGGTGCCCATCGTGCTCACGGCGCCGCCGATCGCGGCGCATTCTCGACTCTATTGGGAGTGGACGACTGAACTTGGCTCATCACTGAGCGTTGGCAAGCCAATTCAAGGTCGTGGCGAACCTCCAGCGCCGGCATTGAACGACTCAGCCCAATCACCGATCTGGCAGCACCATCCAGCCCAACGCACCAATGTCGCGCAACCCCTGGAGCCATTTGACCGGGCCGTGGTGGGTCCTGACCGTCACCACATTGCCAAGCACGCGCACGAACTTGCCCTCCCGGCGGTGCTGCATCAAGATCAGCCGCGGCTCCTCCCTCCAGAAGGCGCGATCAGACGGAACCGCTCTGCTGCGATCGAGCTCGCCTCGTTTTGCCTCGTCTAGCGCCTCGACGGCATCGACGTGGGAGAGCATCTCCTGAAGTTGGAAACGATCGCACAGTTCCACAGTGCGATCGAAGAAGTATTCGGCGCTGGCCGAGGGCGACCCGTATTGAGCGGGCGAGCCCACGATGGCTTCAACCAGCTCATGGACCGACCTGTAAATGCCGTCCATGCCGTCTAGGGCTTCGCCGATTGCCGCTATCTGTGTGGTGTGCATTCGAATCTTGTGCGCGGAACTAGGGCGCGACGCTCGCAGGGCCACCCGACGAGGCGCTGAAGCACCCGTACAGGGCCCGACTGGGCTCAGACGACTTTGTTGAGATGGGGCCTCGCGGCCCTAGGAGCTCCCAGACGCCGCAAATGCGAGCTCAGGCGCTTAGGGCAATGGCCCGACCATCGCAGCAATCGGATGGGCGTCGTATCGAGCGCGCCTCAGCGTCACCCCAGCCGGCAAGAAACGGTCGGCATAGAACCTGTATGACATCACCATCGCCCAGAAGACCCACCCAGCTCAAGCCAGATGCAGAATGCACCTGGTTGACGATTGCAGATGCCTCTGAGCGCCTGCAGTGCAGCACCAAGACGATTCGTAGGTGGGTTTCCGCCGGCTTGGTGGAAGCCCGGCGCTTCGGCCCAAGGCTGATTCGCGTGAGCGAAGAAAGCCTGAATTCGATGGGTCGCCCACTTGTGTGGCGTGCGCCCGAAGCCTGACGACCACAATTCGATATTGCGTAGTTATTGCGTAGAGCCCTTAGACAAAGAAAAAGCCCCGGTAATCCGGGGCTTTTCTTGTGAGCGATACTGGGATCGAACCAGCGACCTCTTCCGTGTCAGGGAAGCGCGCTACCGCTGCGCCAATCGCTCAAACTCTGGTGAAATTGTACTTCGTGCATTTCGAGGTGGCGACGGGATTTGAACCCGTGTGGACGGCTTTGCAGGCCGCTGCCTCGCCTCTCGGCCACGCCACCGTGCCTGACACTCGCGTGTCAAATACAGTGAAAACTACTTCACTCGAGCGGATGACGAGATTCGAACTCGCGACCCTCACCTTGGCAAGGTGATGCGCTACCACTGCGCCACATCCGCACTGCTCGCATTTCTGCGTGCGTCCATGACTCTAGCCGATGCCCGGGGTCTCGCCAAACCGCGTGACGATCCGGCGTGGCGTCATGAACAGTCGCCGGATATGGCAGGATTGGCGAGTCAGGGCGATTGGCGCAGTTGGTAGCGCGCTTCGTTCACACCGAAGAGGTCATCGGTTCGAGTCCGGTATCGCCCACAACATTTCCTGGCCCAGTAACACCGCCCGAGAGCGGCCTCCTGAGCAACGGCTCCACCAGCGGCCGCGCTCCGCTGAATTGCGTGAGCACCCCCGGCGAGAACAGCACCGAGTCGGGCCGGCGGTCGACGAGCCCGGGCAGCCCCGCCGCGGCGAGGAGCCCGTCGTCGAGCTCGAGGAGCTCTGCCTCGAACAACGGCCACGCGCCGTGCCGGTTGGCCTGCACCGCGGTCTTTCCCCCGCGGCCGACGAACAGCCGCCAGCGCGCGGTGAGGAAATCGGCGAGGGGGTCGTCGACCACCGGCTGCGAGGAGACCCGGCTCACTATGCTCGTCTGAGGTCCCCCGCCGATGCGCCGGCTTTCGTAACGGTAGTCCGTGCCCTCACGCCCGAAGTCCGCCGACGCCCAGAAGTACGGGAGTCCGAAGACGGCGCGGGCAGCGACGACGGCCGCGAGCCGAGATGCCTCCAGGGATGCGAAGACCACGCCTCGCCGCCCGAACTCGTCCACCCCGTAGAGCCGCACATTCACCTCGGTGAAGGTGCCGAAGTAGGGAACCGCCGGTCCGCCGAAGAACGCGGATCCGACCATCCGGAACGGGATGAGGCCGACCCAGGAGCTGCCACCGAAGACGTCGGGCACAATCCCGGGAGGCAGGAGCGGAGCGACCACCGAGGCATCCACCCTCCAGTGCAGGAAGGTGAGATCGGCCCAGAACTGTTGCAGCACCGGGCGCCCCGGAAGAATCGGTGCGGTCTGCGAGATCGGCTCCACGGGGCCAGCTTATGCTTGCCCAATGTCGAGTCTCGCCAGCCGCCTCATGCCCGCCGTGATGACCCTGCGCGGGTCGAAGCGCGTCTTCTCCTCGGCAGGGGCGATGGAGCGCAAGCTCGCCCGCCAGGCGGCCGCACGGCCACCCCGATCGACCCCACCGGCACGACTGTCGAAGACGGTCGATGTGCGGGTGCTCACCATCGCGGGATGGACGGTCTACGAGATCAGCCCGAAGGGCACCACCCCTCCTCGCCGGGCCCTCTACCTGCACGGCGGATGCTACGTGTTCGAGATCGCGCTGCAGCACTGGCTCTTCGTGGCCAGGCTCGCCGTCGAGACGGACACCCGTTTCCTCGTGCCGATCTACCCGCTCGCCCCGGCGGAGACCGCCGACACGATCGTGCCGAAGGCCACGGATCTCGCCGCCGGCCTCATCGAGGAGGTGGGAAGCGAGAACACCAGCGTCCTCGGCGATTCCGCCGGAGGTGGCATGGCACTCGCCGTGGCGATGCAGCTGCGGGACCGGGGCATCCCGGCACTCCACACCACCGTGCTCATCTCACCGTGGCTCGACATCACCGGCACAGATCCGCAGCTCGCGGTGATCGCTCCCCACGACCCGTGGCTCGCCGTGCCCGGGTCACACTTCGCCGGAGGGGTCTATCGCGGCACTCTGGCTGAGACGGATCCGCTGGTGAGCCCGATCTACGGCGACCTCGCCGGTCTCGGCCCGATCACCATGTTCAGCGGCACGAAAGACATCCTGAACGCGGATGCCACCAGGTTCCTGTCACTCGCCCTGGCCGCCGGGGTGGAGATCGACTACCACGAGGTGCCGGGGATGATCCATGTCTTCCCGATCCTCCCCATCCCCGAGGGCACGGCGGCGCGCGCGGTCGTCGCCCGCGCGCTAATCCGCTGACCGCCGATCGGCCCGATCGGCGACTACCGACGCGGTGACGGGCGTTTCGGCGACCATCGCTCGATCGCCCACCCCAGGCCTGCTCCGACGCCCAGCCCGCCGCCGAGCGAGAGGATCGTGATGAAGAACTGTCCGAAGATCAGCTCGGGCTGGCCGGTGTAGATGTAGCCGATGTTCGTGCCGAAGGCGCCGAGCAGCACGACGCTGAGGCCCGCGCCCACCGCAAGCGTCGCAGCGGGCCAGGCGCGAAGACGGTCGGGAAGGAGAGCGCCGACCGCTCCTGCCGCGAGCCCGATGGCCACTGCAAGAGTGGGAGTCACGAAGGCGCAGGCGGGCACGGCCGCGGCCATCCCGGCCAGGAGTCCGGTGACGACCCCCGACGGCGTCGTGCGCCGGAACCGCAGCCTCTCGACGACGGATGCTGCGAGGGTCGCGACCGCCGGGATGACCAGGGCGCTCACCAGGATGATCGGCACCATGTCGTCCGCCGCGAGCTCGAGCCCCACCAGCCAGCCGATCCCGGCGACCCAGGCGAGGATTGCGGGCACGATGCTCGACCACCTCTTCGAGGACGCAGGGACCCCCGGCGTCGACGAACGGCGCACTAGCGCAGTGCCCACGGCGACTGCACCGCCCGCCGCCAGCGTTGGCAGGGCTCCTCCGAGGTCGATGACTCCCAGTTGGGTGCCGAAGGGGTCGAAGGGTGCGCCGAACACCGCCCGGGCCACCGGGAGGAACACGATCGCGGTGGCCGCTGCCGCCACGGCCAGCCGCTTCGGGGTCGATGACGAATCCATCACAGACGTCGCGAGCGTAGCGAAGAGCGCTCCGAGCGCCGCGAGCGGGCCGACGAGCAACAGCGGCAGGACCAGAACTTGGGCCGAGCATGCGATGGCGACGATCGCTCCCCCGGTGCCCGCCACGAGCACCGTCCGCGCCCAGTCCCCGGAGGCCACACGCTTCTCGACCCGGGCGAGCAGCACGGTGACCGCGAGGATCGAGACGATGGCGAGTGCGCTGAAGCCCAGGCTCACACCATCCATTCGACACCCTCCGGGGTCGGCGCACGTGCGGCGCCGTCGCAGCCAAGACTAGGGGGACGCGGAACCCGGGCGACGCAGAACAGGGCGCCGTCCCGAAGGACGACGCCCTGCTTGTGCTGACCGAGCTAGACGGTCTCGAGGGCGTAGCCCTCTTCACCGTGCACGATGGTGTCAACGCCGGCGACCTCATCCTCGTTGGTGATGCGGAAGCCCATGGTCTTCTGGATGACCGTGCCGATGATCCAGGCGAGACCGAAGGAGTAGATGCCGATTCCGAATCCGGCAAGGGCCTGCACTCCGAGCTGCTTGAAGCTGCCGGTGTCGATGAGGCCGATGCCGCTGCCGAAGATGCCGATGTAGAGCGTCCCGAGCAGTCCACCGACGAGGTGGATTCCCACGACGTCGAGCGAGTCGTCGAAGCCGAGCTTGAACTTCAGGTCGATCGCGAGGGCACAGACGGCACCGGCGAGGATGCCGAGCACGATCGCCCATCCCGGGGTGAGGATGTTACAGGCCGGGGTGATGGCCACGAGTCCGGCGACGGCGCCGGACGCGGCACCGATCGACGTGGGCTTGCCGTCCTTGATGCGCTCGACGATCAGCCAGCCGAGGATGGCCGCAGCCGGAGCGGCGAGCGTGTTGATCCAGGCGATTGCGGCGACACCGTCGACTGCGGCTTCGGATCCGGAGTTGAATCCGAACCAGCCGAACCACAGCAGTGCGGCGCCGAGCAGGGTCAGAGGCACGTTGTGAGGCTTCGACATTCCCTTCTGGAAGCCGACGCGCTTGCCAAGCACGAGTGCGAGGGCGAGTCCCGCCGCACCGGCGTTGATGTGCACCGCGGTACCACCGGCGAAGTCGTTCACGCCCAGGACGTGCGGCGCCCAGCCGTCGGTGAGGTTGAACACCCAGTAGGCGACGGGGAAGTAGACCAGGGTCGCCCAGACGCCGGCGAAGACCATCCACGGACCGAACTTCGCGCGGTCGGCGATCGCGCCGGAGATGAGTGCGACGGTGATGATGGCGAAGGTCGCCTGGAAGCCGGCGAAGGCGAGACCCGGGAGATCTCCCGTCATCGCACCGTCTTTACCGATTCCGACGAGCTTGCCGAGGCCGAAGAGCCCCGACGGGTTGCCCAGCCAGCCGGAGATGAGCGGCGGCCCGAAGGAGAGGCCGTAGCCGTAGAGCACCCAGAGCACCCCGATGAGCCCCATTGCGCCGAAGCTCATCATCATCATGCTGATGACGCTCTTGGCGCGCACCATTCCGCCATAGAAGAATGCGACCCCGGGGGTCATGATGAGCACGAGAGCCGCGGCTACAAGAAGCCAGAGCGAGTTCAGGTTGGATGTTATGCCGTCAGTCGTGGCATTTGTAAGGACCGACAATGCGACCATGGGTTGGGGTTGCCTCTCTCTTTTTCCAAAGGACTCCCGCGGGGCGTTTCGCACGATGCCTGGCAGCAGGCTGCGATCCGGGAACCGCCTCGGGGATGGGGACAGTTTGGTGGGCCGATATTTCCGCGAGCGTGTCCCCGTGTTTCTCCGTTGTTACGCGCTGTGCGCGAATGTAAACATCGTGTTTCCAAAGCGGTGCGGGCGGGCGATCGCACCGTGATCCTCGGTCTCCCCCGTCTCTCGTAAACTGGTGCGGATGCGATCCGGGGCCTTATGAAATTCCTTCGAAGCGAGCGATACGCCGCTTTCCTCCTCCTCGGCGCGGCAATACTCGGCGTGATCCTCGCGAATTCCGCCGTCGGCCCCGCCCTCCAGGGACTGCGCGACCAGCACCTTCCGGTGCCGTGGCTCGGACTGGACCTCTCGGTCGGACACTGGGTCACCGACGGCCTGCTCGCGATCTTCTTCTTCCTCGCCGCGATCGAATTGAAGCACGAACTCCGGCACGGCGAGCTCGACAGCCCCAGGAAGGCGCTGGTGCCCACCATCGCCGCAGTGGGCGGCGTGATCGTGCCGGCCGCGATCTTCCTGCTGATGGTGCCCGACCGCGAACTCGCCCACGGCTGGCCGATCCCCACGGCGACCGATATCGCATTCGCGCTCGGGGCGCTCGCGCTCGTCGGTCGCGCCCTGCCCTCGCGCATCCGGGCCCTACTGCTTGCTCTCGCCGTGATCGACGACCTCATCGCCATCCTGATCATCGCGTTCTTCTTCACCGA
Source organism: Lacisediminihabitans sp. FW035 (assembly GCF_054880895.1). Classification (NCBI taxonomy): domain Bacteria; kingdom Bacillati; phylum Actinomycetota; class Actinomycetes; order Micrococcales; family Microbacteriaceae; genus Lacisediminihabitans; species Lacisediminihabitans sp. FW035. The sequence goes on along the minus strand of NZ_CM142187.1, from coordinate 1,700,622 downwards.
CGACCTGCTGCCGCTGCCGCTGATCGCGGCCGTGCCCGTCGTGTTGCTCTTCGGCTGGCTGAGCAGGCGGGTCCGATCGGCGCCGATCGTGGCCGCCCTGATCGTGCTCGGGATCGCGGCCTGGGTGCTCGTGCACCTCTCGGGAATCCACGCCACGATCGCCGGGGTCGCGCTCGGCCTGATCATGGCCGGAAAGAGCGCCGATCGTACCCGTCATGCCCTCGAACCGTGGAGCAACGGCATCATCCTGCCGGTCTTCGCCTTCGTCGCCGCGCTCGTCGTGCTTCCGTCCGTGGGCATCGGGGAACTCAGCCCGGTGTTCTGGGCGATCATCGTCGCCCTGCCGATCGGCAAACTCGTCGGCATCACCGGCGGGGCGCTTGTGGCCAACCGGCTTGCCTCGAAACGCCATCGCATCCCCCTCGGCGACATCCTGGCCGTCGCGGGTCTCGGCGGAATCGGGTTCACCGTGTCGCTGCTCATGAACGAGCTCGCCTACGCGAAGCAGCCGGACGTGGCCGTGGAAGGCACTCTTGCTGTGCTCCTGGCATCGGTTCTCGCCGCTGTGGTCGGCGTGATCCTCACCGCGATCCGGGCGCGTCACTACCGCTCTATCGACGCCTGACCTCTGTCTTCCGTTCCGCGAAGAACGGGTGGGTGCCGGTACAGGACGGCTCAGACCTGCCCGGCGGTCAGTGCGATGAGCCTGGAGGCCGCTCGGAGGTACTTCTTGCGATAACCGCCGGCGAGCATGTCCTCATCGAACACCTGGTCGAGCGGGGTGCCGGTGGCGAGGATTCGAACCTGCGCGTCGTAGAGGCGATCCACGAACGCGACGAGGCGGAGTGCATCCGTCTGGTTCGAGAGCGGATGCACGCCGGTGAGGGCGATTCCGTCAAGTCCATCGATCATGCGCACATAACGCGACGGATGCACCGTGGACAGGTGGCGGATGACCGCGTCGAAGCTGTCGACCGTCACCACCCCGGTCAGCCGCGCGAGCTCCGTGCCGAAGTCGCCGTCGGCAGTCGTCGAGGCGTGCCCCTCCATGTCGCGGCGGCGATAGTCGAGGCCGTCGATGCGCACCGTGGTGAATCGCGCCGCCAGCGCATCGATCTCGCGCAGGAAGTCCTGGGCTGCGAAGCGACCCTCGCCCAGTGCGTTCGGCGGGGTGTTCGAGGTGGCGGCGATGCGGGATCCCGACGCGACCAGTTCGGAGAGCAGGCGTGACATGAGCCGGGTGTCCCCCGGATCATCCAGCTCGAACTCGTCGATGCAGACGAGGGTCGCACCCGTGAGCTGCGCGACCGCACCGGCATAGCCGAGAGCACCGACGAGTGCCGTGTACTCGATGAAGGTGCCGAAATACTTGCGGCCGGGAGCCAGGTGCCAGAGAGCCGCGAGTAGGTGGGTCTTGCCGACTCCGAAGCCCCCGTCGAGGTAGACCCCCGGCAATTCGACCGGAGCCTTGCGGCGGGAGAACAGTCCGCCGCCCTTGACCGAGAAGCCGTGGGCGAAATTGCGGATGACCGCGACGGCTCCCCCCTGCGACGGATAGTCCCGGTCCGGGCGGTACGAGTCGAGAGTGGCGGTCTCAAATTGGCGCGGCGGTACGAGGTGTTTCACCATCTCGGCCGGTGTGATCGAGGAGTCGCGATCGACGAGGCTGCCTCGGGAAATCACCTGTTCGGCGGTCACGTGTCGAAAGGCCCTTACGCTTGCGGGAGGATGTGTCGAAGTCTTACGGAATCGACATGTCGGTCAGGTCGAGTGCGTAGATTCGTTAACGGTCAGTTACGAGCCTAGCTCCCTGCCCACAGGCAAATCGCCGTCCGTGAGGGCGCCAACCGGAGGTACCAGATGACCGTCGAGGTCGACCAATCCAGCAATTTCGCGGCGTTCGCGCACCCGGACCGTCTCGTCAGCACCGACTGGCTCCGTGCCCACCTCGGTGCCCCAGGTCTTGTCGTCGTCGAGTCCGATGAAGACGTGCTCCTCTATGAGACCGGCCACATCCCGGGCGCGGTCAAGATCGACTGGCACACCGACCTCAATGACCCGGTCGAGCGCGACTACATCGACGGGACGCAGTTCGCAGCACTCGTCGGATCCAAGGGCATCAGTCGCGACACGACCGTTGTGATCTACGGAGACAAGAACAATTGGTGGGCCGCCTACGCCCTCTGGGTGTTCACGCTCTTCGGTCACGAGGACGTGCGCCTTCTCGACGGTGGCCGGGCGAAGTGGGAAGCCGAGGGAGGCGACTATGTCACAGAGACTTCGACTCCGGCCGCGATGGACTACCCCGTGGTCGAGCGTGACGATTCTTCCATTCGTGCCTACAAGGACGACGTGCTCGCCCACTTCGGCAGCCCGCTCATCGATGTGCGCTCGCCCGAGGAGTACAGCGGGGAGCGCACGACGGCTCCCGCCTACCCGGAGGAGGGCTCACTGCGGGCCGGCCATATCCCGAGCGCGCAGAACGTGCCCTGGGGCAAAGCCGTCGCCGAGGACGGCACGTTCCGTCCGTTGCCCGAACTCGACGCGATCTACCGCACCGGTGCCGGTCTCGCCGAGGGGGACGACGTGATCGCCTATTGCCGCATCGGCGAGCGTTCCGCCCACACCTGGTTCGTGCTTACCCACCTCCTGGGCTTCGAGGGCGTACGCAACTACGACGGATCGTGGACCGAATGGGGTTCCGCTGTGCGGGTACCCATCGTCAAGGGCTCCGAACCCGGAGCGGTACCGACCCGCTGACTGGCTCGAACGGCCGGGCTCCATGGATCCCGGCCGCTCGCGCATCCGGGACCGCTGCCTCCGGCGGATGGAATACTGGAGTCCTATGACCAGCAGCGAACTACCCGACTCCCTCAACCAGATCCGTGAGGACTTCCTCGAGCTCGAACAGGGCGACCGGCTCATCCTGCTGCTCGAATTCGCCAATGAACTGCCGAACCTCCCCCCGCGCTATTCCGACCATCCCGACCTTCTCGAACGCGTCGTGGAGTGCCAGTCGCCGGTGTTCATCTTCGTCGAGGTGGACGATGATCGTGTGGTCCATCTCCATGCCACCGCCCCGAAGGAAGCACCGACCACTCGCGGCTTCGCGTCGATCCTCGTCCAGGGGCTGTCCGGGCTCACCGTCGAACAGGTGCTCGACGTGCCCGACGACTTCCCCAACACCATCGGCCTGACCGAGGCAGTCAGCCTGCTGCGCATCCGCGGGATGACCGCGATGCTCGCCCGCGCCAAGCGCCAGGTGCGCGAGAGGACCGCCGCGTGATCGTGAGGCGGCTGTTCCCCGAGGCCGGCCCCTCGATCCCCCTGGAGGACTCGGATTCCCGCGCCCGCCTCGCCGAGCTGTACGGGCTCCCCGGCGCGGACACCCTGCGCATCAACCTCGTCGCGAGCGTCAGCGGAAGCGCCGCCGGCGGCGACGACACCTCCGAGACGCTCACCAACCGGGCGGATCGCAAGATCCTCGGAGTCATCCGTCGCGACAGTGACGTCGTACTCGTTGGCGCCTCGAGTGTTCGCGCCGAAGGCTACCAGCTGCCCCGCACCGCACCCCTCGCCATCGTGACGAGCACCGGGGATCTCGGTGGCCACCGCCTCACCGTCGACCCGGACCGATTCGTCCCGCTCGTGCTGTGCCCCGCCTCCGCGGCGGATGTCGCCCGGTCCGGACTTCCGTCCGCGGAGATCGTCGTCGTCCCGGATACCGCGGGACGTCTGTCGGCCGTCGACATCGTGTCGACCCTTCGCCGTCGCGGGCTCCGCCGGATCGTCTGCGAGGGAGGGCCGTCGCTCGCCGCGCAGATGCTCGACGCCGGCATCGTCGACGAGCTGTGTCTCTCCACGAGTCCGACCGTCGGCGGCGTGTCCCTCCCGATGTTCGGAACCTCACCGATCTCGGCGCATCGCCTCGAACTTGCGCAGCTGCTCGCCGACGACAGCAGTACCCTCTACGCCCGCTGGAGGGTGCTCGACTAGCAGCGTGCTCGAATGACGGCGTGCCCGATCAGAGCGGCGTCGTGCTCAACCAGTGGGCGATGGCATCGTTCCACCGTCTGCGATCGAAGTTCCACAGTTTGGTGTGCCCCGCCCCGGTGAATCGCTCATAGGTCACGATGTCGGGCCGGGCCGCCGCGAGGGCGAGCGACGCGGTGGAGGGGATGAATCCGTCGTCGTCGCTGTGCATGAGCAGGATGGGCACGTGCAGGTCTGCAGACCGGCGCACGAAGTCGAGGCGAGGAAGGTCGATCGGCACGTGCTGGCCGGTGAGACGACCGGCCCACTTCAGACCGAGGAGAGCGATGACACCCGAGCGGATCGGGTTCGGCAGCCCAAGCAGTTCTCCCTGGAAGCGCAAAGCCGTAACCCAGTCGATGACCGGCGAATCAAGCACGATACCGCGCACCACGCCGGCGAGTGCCGAACGGGTCACGGTCTGCAGCACCGTCGCGCCGCCCATCGACCAGCCCATCAGCACCACATCCGTCGCGCCGTGATCCAGCGCGTAGCGGATGCCCGACTCGACGTCGTGCCACTCCGTATCGCCGAGGCCGTACCGCCCGTCGAGGCTCGCTGGAGCGTCCTCGTCGTTGCGATAGGAGATGAGCAGCGACGTGTAGCCTGCGGCTCTGAACACCGGAACCGCCCGCAGCGTCTCCTCCCGGCGCACCGCACGACCGTGAACCCCGATCATCCAGCGAGTGGTCGGCGCGGCCGCCGGTATCAGCCAGGCGGGAGCGGGACCGAGTTCGGTGGCGATCTCTACGTTCTCGAATTCGACACCGAGATCTGCAGGACCGGTGTAGAACCAGCCGCTGAACCGGCCGCGCCGGGCCCGGGACAGATCCCCGCGATCCACACCGAGAAGGCGACGCACGACGGTCTCCGGTGTCTCGGCGACGATGTCACCCACCCTCGCGTGGCCCGCTCCCTCGGAGAAGAAGAGGCTGTATTCCCCGGCAAGTCGGGAATCGGCGGTCGAGGACAGTGTCACCAGGTCACCGGCGCCGTCCACCGAGAGGATCCGCGTGTCCTCCGGCCTGCGCTTCGGTGGGGTCACGACCGTGCGCGCCACGAGGAGGGTCACCCCTGCCACGGTGAGGGCTGCGACCGTCGCGACGGCGCCTGCAGCCGCGAGGGCGACGGGTAGCACAGGAAATGCTTTGACGGCGTGCCTTCGGGAATCTGCCACAGGGGAACTTTAGTCTTCACTCGTGCCCGAAAACGCCGCAGGACAACCGGAGCCGGCCCCGTTCCGCGCCGCGCTCGATGCCATCCGCCGGGCGACGCTCCGCTCCGAGCTCGTGCTCACAGAGATCCCCTCGCCCGGTGGAGATCTGGCCCCGTACAGCGTGGCCCTCGCCGCGGATGTCACGCCGGCACGTCACAACTCCGACTCCGATCTCGGCACGGGACGGTTCATCCTGCTCTACGACCCGTCCTCCCCCGAGGCGTGGGGCGGAGTGTTCCGGGTGGTCTGTTACGCCCAGGCGCCCCTCGAGACGGACATCGGCCTCGATCCTTTCCTCGCGGATGTCACCTGGTCCTGGCTCGTCGACGCCCTGGATGCCCGCGGCGCCCGCTACACCGCCGAATCCGGCACGGCTACCCGCATCATCTCCACGGGGTTCGGCGAGCTCGCCTCCCAGGGCGACGGCGCCCAGATCGAGCTGCGGGCTTCCTGGACGCCCCTCGATGCCCACGACATCACCTCACATGTGGAAGGCTGGGGGGAATTGCTGTGCATGCTGGCGGGACTCCCGCCGGCTGTCGAAGGAGTGAGTGTGCTAGCGGCCCGCAGAGATCGGACGTGAGCGACACCGGAAGAGAACCGGTGTTTCTCGACGGTACGGAGTTCAACGGGGCTGTCGTTGCGCCCTCGAGCGAAGCCGCCGTCGAGCCGGAATCCGTCATTGAGCCGGTCACCGAAACGACTCCGCCGGTGGAACCGGCGCAGGCCCCGCACGTCGAAGTACACGTGATCGAGACCCGCGAGGAGTACCTCGAGGCTGTCGATGCGATCGCTGCGGGCAACGGACCGATCGCCATCGACGCCGAACGCGCGTCGGGCTTTCGCTTTTCCCAGCGTGCCTACCTCATCCAGGTCTTCCGCCGTGGTTCCGGCGTATTCCTGTTCGATCCTCCCGCGATCGGCTCCTTCGCGGAACTCGACGCGGCCGTCCACGACGAGGAATGGGTGCTCCACGCAGCAAGCCAAGACCTCGCCTGCCTTCGCGAGGTCGGCCTCGACCCTACCCGCATCTTCGACACAGAACTCGGTGCCCGACTCGCCGGACTCCCCCGGGTGGGGCTCGGCACCGTCGTCGAAGATCTGCTCGGCATCCACCTGGCCAAGGAACATTCCGCGGCGGACTGGTCGACCCGCCCGCTCCCCCAGTCCTGGCTGGTCTATGCGGCGCTCGACGTCGAGCTGCTGCCGGACCTGAGGGATGCGATGGCTGCCCTCCTCGAAGAGGCTGGCAAGACCGAGATCGCGAACCAGGAGTTCTCGGCCGTGCTCACACGCGAGGCGAAGGTCGTCACCGGCGATGCCTGGCGGCGGCTCTCCGGGCTCCACACCGTGCGCGGCGCACGCAATCTCGCCGTCGCCCGCGAGCTGTGGGAGGCACGCGACTCCTACGCCCGCGAGATCGACACGGCGCCCGGGCGCCTGGTTCCGGATGCTTCACTCATCGCGGCGGCGAAGGCGATGCCGGAGTCGCGGCACGGGCTCGCCTCGCTCCGTGAATTCAATGGACGGGCGAGTCGCTCGGAACTGCCGCGCTGGTGGGCCGCCGTCGAGGCCGGACGCACCACCGAAGACCTGCCCGCACTGAGGGTCGCAAGTGATGCGATGCCCCCACCGCGCGTGTGGAGCGACCGCAATCCCGAAGCGGACAAGCGGCTCAAGGCCGCCCGCGCCGCGATCACCCTCGTCTCGACCGAGATGGACATCCCGGTCGAGAACGTGCTGACTCCGGAACTGCTGCGCCGCCTCGCCTGGACTCCCCCGCAGCCCCTCGACCTCGAGGGCATCCGCGCGGGCCTCGCGGGGCTGGGAGCGCGCACCTGGCAGGTTGACGCTATCGCACAGGTGATCCTCGATGCCTTTGTCGATGCCAACCAAACGATGGAACCGGGCGTCGAGACCGTTTCGTAGGAACAGTCAAACGATTCTCGGGTCGATTTTCGCCGGTTTAGGCTTTTTCCCGTTACCTATGAGCGAAAAGAGGCATTGTGGCCGAGAGACATGAAGTCGTGTTCGTCGACGGGGTTCGTACCCCCTTCGGACGCGCGGGTGAAAAGGGAATGTACTGGAACACCCGAGCGGACGACCTGGTCGTCAAAGCCATCGTGGGCCTGCTCGAGCGCAACCCCGATGTTCCGAAAGACCGGATCGACGAGGTCGCGATCGCCGCGACGACGCAGCAGGGCGACCAGGGCCTCACCCTCGGCCGCACGGCCGCACTGCTCGCCGGCCTCCCGAAGTCGGTGCCCGGCTTCGCCATCGACCGCATGTGTGCGGGGGCGATGACCTCGGTCACCACGCTGGCCGGAGGCATTGCATTCGGCGCCTACGACCTCGCTCTCGCGGGCGGCGTCGAGCATATGGGTCGTCATCCGATGGGCTTCGGCGCGGATCCCAACCCGCGTTTCCTCTCGGAGAAGCTCGTGAGCGGTGAGGCCCTCAACATGGGTTCGACCGCGGAGCGCATCCACGACCGCTTCCCCCAGCTCACCAAGGAGCGATCGGACCGCTATGCGCTCGCGAGCCAGCAGAAGGCAGCCGCGGCCTACGAGAACGGCAAGCTCCAGCCCGACCTCATCCCCGTCTCGATCCGTTCGGAGTCCGGCTGGGGACTCGCCACCCGCGACGAGGCGCTCCGCCCCGAGACCACCCTCGAAGGGCTCGCTGGGCTGAAGACCCCCTTCCGTCCCCACGGTCGGGTGACCGCAGGAAACGCCTCCGGCCTCAACGACGGCGCGACCATCAGCCTCCTCGCGAGTGAAGCCAGTGCGAAAGAGCTTGGGCTCACCGCGAAGATGAAGCTCGTGAGCTTCGCGTTCGCCGGTGTCGAGCCGGAGATCATGGGCATCGGACCGGTGCCATCGACCGAGAAGGCACTCAAGAAGGCCGGGCTCTCCATCACCGACATCGGACTCTTCGAACTGAACGAAGCTTTCGCGGTGCAGGTACTCTCGCTTCTCGACCACTTCGGCATCGCCGACGACGACCCGCGCGTCAATCAGTGGGGTGGGGCGATCGCGATGGGTCACCCCCTCGCCTCCTCCGGTGTGCGTCTGATGATCCAGCTCGCCGCCCAGTTCAAGGAGCGTCCGGATGTGCGTTACGGCCTCACCGCCATGTGCGTCGGCCTCGGCCAGGGTGGCTCCGTCATCTGGGAGAACCCGTACTTCGATGGAAAGAAGAAGAAGTGACTGACGTGATCGAACAAGACCGGTTCGCGGAGCTTCTCGCGGCCTCCGACGACGAAGTCGTCACCCACTCCTTCGTACGTGACATCCCGATCTCCGGAGGCCGTACGCTCGCGCTGCTGACACTCGACAATGGGCGGGATCACACGCGCCCGACCACACTCGGACCGGTCACCCTCGTCGAGTTCGCAGCGACCCTCGACTCCCTCAAGGAGCGTGCCGGGCGCGGAGAGATCGCCGGTGTCGCCGTCACCGGCAAGCCGTTCTTCCTGGCCGCCGGTGCCGACCTCTCCAAGGTCGGCTCGATCTCGAGCCGCGCCATCGGCAAGCAGATGGCTGAACTCGGCCACTACGCGCTCGGCAAGCTCAGCGACCTCGGCGTGCCCTCGTTCGTGTTCATCAATGGGCTCGCGCTCGGTGGCGGGCTGGAGATCGGCCTCAACGCCGATTACCGCACCATCGACCGCAGCACCCCCGGAGTGGCTCTTCCCGAGGTGTTCCTCGGCATCATCCCCGGCTGGGGCGGCGCCTGGCTGCTTCCGAACCTCATCGGCATCGAGAACGCGCTGAAAGTGGTCATCGAGAACCCGCTGAAGAACAACCGGATGCTGAAGGGCCAGGAGGCATTCGACCTCGGAATCGCCGACGCGATCTTCGACTCCGTTTCGTTCCTCGAGCACTCGATCGCCTGGGCCGACGGAGTCATCTCCGGCACGACGAAGGTCAAGCGCGCCAATACCCCCGGCAAGATCGAGCGCGCGGTCAAGTGGGACATCGCGATCGGTGTCGCGACCAAGATGCTCGAGAGCCGCATCGGACGGGTGGCGAAATCCCCGTACAAGGCGCTCGAACTGCTCAAAGCGGCTAAGAACACCGACCGGGCGACCGGATTCGCCGCCGAGGACGAGGCCCTCGCCGACCTGATCTCCGGCGACCAGTTCAAGGCGAGCATCTACGCCTTCAACCTGGTGCAGAAGCGCACCAAGCGCCCTGCCGGCGCGCCGGACAAGGCCCTGGCCAAGCCGGTCACCCAGGTCGGCGTGATCGGGGCCGGCCTCATGGCAAGCCAGTTCGCCCTGCTGTTCGTGCGTCGCCTCAAGGTTCCCGTGATCATCACCGACCTCGACCAGGCGCGAGTCGACAAGGGCGTGGCCTACATCCACGACGAGATCGACACCCTCCTCGGCAAGAAGCGCATCTCGTCGGACGAGGCTAACCGCCTCAAAGCCCTGGTCACGGGCACCACCGACAAGGCCGACTTCGCCGCCTGCGACTGGGTGATCGAAGCCGTCTTCGAGGAGCTCGGGGTGAAGCAGGATGTCTTCGCCGACGTGGAGCAGTACCTCTCCGAGACGGCAGTCCTCGCGACGAACACCTCCTCGCTCTCGGTCGAGCAGATCGGCGCCAAGCTGAAGCACCCCGAACGCCTCGTGGGGTTCCACTTCTTCAACCCGGTGGCCGTCATGCCGCTCGTCGAGGTCGTCAGGACGCCGCAGACGGATGACGCGACCCTGTCCACCGCGATGGTGACCGCCGCGAAGCTCTTCAAGAACGCCGTGATCACCACGGACACGCCCGGTTTCGTAGTCAACCGGATCCTCGCGAAAGTGCTCGGCGAGGCGATGCACGCGGTCGATACCGGCACGCCGTTCGAGGTCGTCGAGGAGTCGACGAAGCCGTTCGGGCTTCCGATGACCCCCTTCGAATTGCTCGAGCTCGTGGGGTTGAAGGTGGGTGCCCACGTGCTCGACACCCACCACGCCGCGTTCCCCGAGCGTTTCTTCGAGAGCGAGAACCTGCACAAGCTCGCCGAGCTCGGGCATATCTTCGAGCGCGACGCCAAGGGCAAGATCACCGGCATCGACAAGAAGGCCCGCGCGATCGTCGCCGGGGGCACAACGCCGATGACCGCAGAAGACCTGCGCACACGCCTCGAAGACGGCCTGGCCGATGAGGTTCACCGCATGCTCGAGAGCAATGTCGTGGCGGCCGCGGAGGACATCGACCTCTGCCTCATCCTCGGTGCCGGCTACCCGTTCCAGATGGGTGGTGTCACGCCGTACCTCGACCGGGTCGGAGCGTCGGAGCGTGTCTTCCACGACACCTTCCACCACCCGGTGCTTCGCGGCGTCGAGTAGTTCGAACCCCAGTACGATCACAGGCCCGCCGGCACACGGCGGGCCTGTTTTTTTTGTGGACGGCGGCGCAGCATCCGATGAATGTGAACATCGTGTTTCAGAATCCGCCGCGGCGGATTCGACGGGAGTAGCTTCGATCTTCATCATCACGTCGCCCGATCGAAGGGGTAGTCATGTCTCGAATCACCCAGCAGGCAGATCTCGCCCGGGCGGCCGCCGAGGCAGCCGGACATCCCCTTCGGCTCAAGCGCTCGGTCGGGTTCTGGGGGCTGATGTTCGTCTCCCTCGGCTCGATCATCGGCTCGGGATGGTTGCTCGGCGCCCTCACCGCCGCATCGGTCGCCGGTGGGGCATCCCTCATCTCCTGGGTTCTCGCCGCGGTGATGCTGATGGTGCTCGCCCTCATCCACGCCGACCTCGGGGCGGCCTACCCGGTGGCCGGAGGTACGGCACGATATCCGCACTACGCGTTCGGTGGCTTCGCCGGATTCACTGCGGGGTGGGTCACCTACCTCCAGGCCGTCGCGATCGCACCCCTGGAGGTGGAGGCCAGCCTCGACTACATCAACTCGCTTCCGGCCGTCGGGCACAATTTCAGCCTGGTCAACAACGCGGATGGCACGTTGACCGGCCGTGGGATCGTCATCGGCATCCTCGCAATCGTGCTTTTCGCCTTCATCAATCTCATGGGAGCTCGTTGGCTGTCGGACAGCAACACGGGCATCGTCATCTGGAAATTCCTTGTCCCGGTTCTCACCGTAGTCATCCTGCTGTCGGTGAGCTTCCACCCGCAGAACTTCACGGCGAACGGCGGATTCGCACCCTACGGCTTCCACGGCATCTTCGCCGCGCTCCCGGCGGGCGTCGTCTTCGCTCTACAGGGTTTCGAACAGGCCTCTCAGATGGCCGGAGAGGCGAGGAATCCGAAGAAGGACGTCTCGCGCGCGATCATCGTGGCGATGGTGATCGGTGCGATCCTCTACATCCTGCTCGAGATCGCGTTCGTTGCCGCATTGAACCCGAAACTGCTCGCCGAGGGAGGGTGGGCGAAGCCTCTCGGCGCGAACGTCGGCGCGTATGGGCCGTACTACACTCTTGCCATCGGCGCGGGGGTCGGATGGCTCGCCATCATCCTCATCATCGACGCGGTCGTCTCCCCCGGAGGCACCGGGCTCATCTACATCGGAACCACTGCGCGCATCTCTTACGCTCTCGGACTCCCGCAGCAGCTCACGCGGGTCTCCAAGCGGGGAGTGCCGGTCTGGTCGATCCTGCTGGCCAGCTTCTTCGGCATCATCTTCTTCGCCCCTGCCCCCAGCTGGCAACAACTCGTGGGGCTCATCACCGGTGCCACAGCCATAATGTACGCGTTCGGCCCGATCTCGCTCGGCGCCCTCATGAAATCGGACATCGGCCGAGAACATCCGTATCGCCTCCCCGCACCGAAAGTGCTGCTGCCTGTGGGATTCGCTTTCGCCAACCTGATCATCTACTGGGGCGGATTCGAGGCCACCTGGAAGCTGTCCGTGGCGGTGCTGCTCGGCCAGGTGATCTTCGTCATCGCCGCCCTCGTCAAGGCGAAGAGCATCGATATCGCCCGTGCCCGCTGGAAATCTGCGATCTGGATCTGGCCCTGGCTCGTCGGCCTGATCGTGCTCGGCTGGCTCGGCAACTTCGGAACCGCACCGCTCCACGTGATGCCCGAGGACTTCGATGCCCTCATCGTCGCGGCCTTCAGCGTGGTGATCTACTATTTCGCCGTCAGCACGGTCGCGAGCACCGACCTCGTGAAGGAGGCCGTCGCCCGCGACCTGGTCGACGAGGAGATCTCCGGCGCGCCTACCGGGTCCGTCGCGACCGCCTAACGATTGAGCGGGCTCATGTCCGCGTAGCGGTCTCCGACGGGGGTCGCGACCGCGTCGAGGACCGCCAGCTGATCTGCCGACAGCTCCAGGGCATCCGCCGCGACGTTCTCCTCGAGGTACGGGATCCGCTTCGTGCCGGGGATCGGCGCGATGTCATCGCCTTGAGCGAGCAACCAGGCGAGAGCGACCTGGCCGGGCTTCGCCCCGAGTTCTGCTGCGACGACATCCACCTGTTCGACGATGCGGATGTTCGCCTCGAGGTTGTCGCCGGCAAAGCGGGGATCCGTGTTTCGGAAATCGGTCTGCTCGAGCTGGTCGAGCGAGCGGATGGTGCCGGTGAGGAACCCGCGGCCGAGAGGCGAGTATGGCACGAAACCGATGCCCAACTCGCGCACCACCGGCAGGATCTCCGCCTCGACATCCCGCGACCAGAGCGAGTACTCGGTCTGGAGCGCGGTGACCGGGTGCACCGCATGCGCACGACGGATGGTCTCGGGAGCCGCCTCGGAGAGGCCATAGCCCCGGATCTTGCCCTCGGCGATGAGCTCCGAAAGGGCGCCGACAGTCTCTTCGACAGGGGTGCCCGGATCCATGCGGTGCTGGTAGTAGAGGTCGATGTAGTCGGTGCCGAGGCGCTGGAGCGAACCTTCAATCGACAGTCGAATGTTCTCCGCACTCCCGTCGAGGCCACGGGTGCCGTCGCCACGATGCAGGATAGTGCCGAACTTGGTCGCGATGACCACTTCGTCGCGGCGGCCGGCGAAGGCACGACCGAGAAGGGATTCGTTCGTATACGGGCCGTAGATCTCCGCCGTGTCGAAGAAAGTGACCCCGAGGTCCATCGCGCGATGGATCGTGGCGATCGCCCCGGTGTCGTCCTGGCCCGCTCCGCTGTAGAAGGCCGACATGCCCATGCAGCCGAGGCCGATCCGGGATACTTCGAGAGCATTGGTGCCGAGGGTGATGTGTTTCATTCCGTGGGGGTCCTTCCCTGGTAGGTCGCGATCTTGAAGTCGATGGCGGCCAGGCTTTCGGTCATCACGGCGAGTTGTGCCGAGACGGAGATCCGGTGCAGGAGCAGCAGCTCCAGCCGGTCGGGGATGGTCGACTCGCCCGCTCGTGCGAGGTCGACGTATTGGCGCAGCCGGGCGATCGGCAGCCCGGTCGAGCGGAGCTTGGTGAGGAAGCCGACCCAGCGGACGGCCGACTCCGAGTACCGACGATGGGTCGAGCTCGCCCGGTCGACCGGTTCGATCATCAGTCCGGCACGTTCGTAATAGCGCAGGGCATGGGTCGAGAGCCCGGTAAGTCCGGCGACCTCGGAGATCGAATAGGTGGGGGCGGTCAACGTCATAGACCAAGGCTAGAACTTAGAGTGCACTCTCAGTCAAACCGACTATCGGCCCACGTTCAGGAGCGGTCCGAACCGAGGGACCGTTGCTCGTGGGCGTCGTCGGGGAGCGGCCGTGCGACCGGGATCTTGCTGCCGAGAACCTGTTCCACCACGTCGCGCGCGATGTGCTGCGGGGTGAGCCCGGCCTCTTCCAGTATCTCGGCACGGGAACCATGCTCGAGGAACTCGTCGGGCAGGCCGAGCTCGGTGAGCGCGGTGTCGACTCCGGCGGCTCGGAGCTCCTGGCGGATCCGTGTGCCGATTCCACCGACACGGATGCCATCCTCGATGGTCACGACCAGACGGTGATCGGCCGCAAGGTCGATCACGCTGCGCGGCACCGGCACGACCCACCGTGGGTCGATGACCGTTGCGCCGATGCCCTGATCGGCGAGGCGCTCGGCCACCTGGAGGCCGATCTCCGCCATCGGGCCAACGGTGACGATGAGTACATCCTTGTGGGCGGCTTCGCTCAGGACTTCCACGCCGTCGGCGAGGCGGCGCACGGCATCGATCTCGGCGCCGACGCTTCCCTTGGAGAACCGCACAACGGTCGGGGCATCCGTCACTGCGACAGCCTCCCCCAGTTCCTCCCGCAGCCGGGTGGCGTCGCGGGGCGCGCTGAGGCGGATGTGAGGCACCACCTGCAGGATCGCCAAGTCCCAGATACCGTGGTGACTCGGGCCGTCGGGTCCGGTGACTCCCGCACGGTCGAGCACGAAGGTCACGCCGGCCTTGTGCAGCGCGACATCCATCAGCACCTGGTCGAAGGCGCGGTTGATGAAGGTCGCGTACAGTGCGACCACCGGATGCAGGCCGCCGAAGGCGAGGCCCGCAGCCGAGGTCACCGCGTGCTGCTCGGCGATTCCGACGTCGAACACTCGTTCCGGATACTTGGCGGCAAGCGGCTGGAGACCGGTCGGTCGCAGCATCGCGGCGGTAATGCCGACGATGGTGGGATTGCTGTCGGCGAGCACCACGAGCTCCTCGGCGAAGACCGAGGTCCAGGACTGCTTGTCGGGGGCGCCGATGGGCTCACCCGTCTCCGGGTCGATGTGGCCGACGGCGTGGAACTGGTCTGCGGCATCCAGCACGGCGGGTTCGAAGCCCTTGCCCTTCTGCGTAATCGCATGCACGATCACCGGCGCGCCGTAGTTCTTCGCCTGGGTGAGAGCCTCTTCCATGGCGTGGAGATCGTGGCCGTGGATCGGACCGATGTACTTGATGTCGAGGTTCGAGTAGAGCGCCTCGTTGTTGGAGAAGCGGCTGAGGAAGCCGTGGGTTCCTCCACGGATTCCTC
Source organism: Lacisediminihabitans sp. FW035 (assembly GCF_054880895.1). NCBI lineage: Bacteria > Bacillati > Actinomycetota > Actinomycetes > Micrococcales > Microbacteriaceae > Lacisediminihabitans > Lacisediminihabitans sp. FW035. Next base: position 1,685,472 of record NZ_CM142187.1, on the reverse strand, counting down.
GGTACAGCGCGCGACCCGGTGCACCGAAGAGGTCGAAGAACCGGCGGCTCGAGGCGTACAGGCTCCGGTAGGAGCGACGGGTACGCACATCGTTGAGGAAGCGGGCCATCCCGCCGATGGTCGGCGCATAGGAACGACCGTTGTCGTTCACCACGATCACCAGATTGCGCGAATTATCGTCGCTGATGTTGTTGAGCGCTTCCCAGGTCATGCCCCCGGTGAGCGCGCCGTCGCCGACGATCGCAACAACGTGGCGATCCTTCTGCCCGGTCATCTGGAAGGCGCGCGAGATGCCGTCCGCCCAGCTCAACGAACTCGACGCATGGGACGACTCGACGATGTCGTGTTCGGACTCCGACCGCTGCGGATAGCCTGCGAGTCCCCCTCGCTCACGCAGGCGGCTGAAGTCCTGCCGCCCGGTGAGCAGCTTGTGCACATAGGACTGGTGCCCCGTGTCGAACACGATCGCGTCGTGCGGTGAATCGAAGACACGATGAACGGCGAGCGTCAACTCGACGACGCCGAGGTTCGGTCCGAGATGGCCACCCGTCTTGGAGACCTCCCGAACCAGGAATTCGCGGATCTCGGCCGCCAGCGCCACGAGCTGCTCCTGCGAGAGCCGGTCCAGGTCTCGAGGCCCGTAAATGCTCTGCAGAAGGCTCATGACTGCAGCCTAAACCAGCGATCTCAGAACGTACTGGAGGATGCCGCCGTTGCGGTAGTAGTCCGCCTCGCCGGGCGTGTCGATACGTACGACCGCGTCGAATTCGACGGTCCCCTTGCCGTCAGCGGAGTGCTCGGTGGGAGCCGCAATGACGTGCACAGTCTTCGGCGTCGTCCCCTCATTCAGCTCCTCGAGACCCGTGATGCTCACGACCTCGGTGCCGTCGAGGCCGAGGCTGGCCCAGCTCTCACCGGCCGGGAACTGCAGGGGAACGACGCCCATACCGATCAGGTTGGAGCGGTGGATGCGCTCGAAGCTCTCCACGATGACGGCCTTCACGCCGAGAAGGCTCGTGCCCTTCGCCGCCCAGTCGCGCGACGAGCCGGAGCCGTACTCCTTGCCCCCGAAGATCACGAGCGGCGTGCCTGCGGCCTGGTAGTTCTGGCTCGCGTCGTAGATGAACGACTGCGGGGCATCCGCCTGGGTGAAGTCGCGGGTGAATCCGCCCTCCACGTTATCCAGCAGCTGGTTTCGCAGGCGGATGTTCGCGAAAGTCCCGCGGATCATGACCTCGTGATTACCGCGGCGCGAACCGTAGGAATTGAAGTCCTTGCGGTCGACGCCGTGGTCGGCGAGATACTGCCCCGCCGGACTGTCGGCCTTGATGTTGCCGGCCGGGCTGATGTGGTCGGTCGTGACCGAATCCCCGAGTTTGGCGAGGACACGTGCTCCGGTGATATCGCTGACCGGGGTGGTCTCGAGCGTCATGCCATCGAAGTACGGGGGTTTACGCACGTAGGTGGATTCGCTGTCCCACTCGAAGACCTCGCTGTCCGGGGTCGGAAGCGAGCGCCAGCGCTCGTCGCCGTCGAACACCTCGCCGTACTCCTTGGTGAACATCGCGGTGTCGATCGACGAGTCGATCGTGGACTGCACCTCCGCCGCATCCGGCCAGATGTCCTTGAGGTAGACCTCGGTGCCGTCGCTCCCGGTGCCGAGCGAGTCGGTCTCGAAGTCGAAGTTCATCGACCCGGCGAGGGCGTAGGCGATCACGAGCGGCGGGCTCGCGAGGTAATTCATCTTCACGTCGGGGCTGATGCGGCCTTCGAAGTTGCGGTTGCCCGAGAGCACCGCGGTGACCGCGAGGTCGTTCTTGTTGATCGCGTCGGTGACCTCGTCGATTAGCGGTCCGGTGTTTCCGATGCAGACGGTGCAGCCGTAGCCGACGGTGTAGAACCCGAGGGCCTCGAGGTCGTCGGTGAGTCCCGCCTTGGCGTAGTAGTCGGTGACCACCTTGGAGCCGGGCGCGAGGGTCGTCTTGACCCACGGCTTGGAGGTGAGGCCCTTCTTGACGGCGTTGCGCGCGAGCAGACCGGCCGCGAGCATAACCGAGGGGTTCGAGGTGTTCGTGCACGAGGTGATCGCGGCGACGGCGACGGCCCCGTGGTCGAGCGTGTAGCTCAGGCCGTCCTTCGTGTGGACATCCGTCGGGCGCGACACCGACGACGGGGCGTGGCTGACGTGGGTGTGGTGATGAGTGCTGAGGTGGTCCCCCGGCTGATTGCTCGGCGGGTCGGAGGCGGGGAATGACTCAGAAATCTCGAGGTCGACCAGGTCGTGCTCGACATCCGCATAGCTCGTCAGGTCCTTGGCGAACTGCTCCTTGGCCGAGGACAGGATGACGCGGTCCTGCGGGCGCTTCGGACCGGCGATCGACGGCACGACGGTAGAGAGGTCGAGCTCGAGGTACTCGCTGAAGACGGGCTCGGAGGCGGCATCGTGCCAGAGGGTCTGGAGCTTGGCGTAGGCCTCGACGAGGGCCACCTGCTCGTCGGAGCGACCGGTGAGGCGGAGGTAGTCGAGGGTCACGTCGTCGATCGGGAACATCGCCGCGGTCGATCCGAACTCGGGGCTCATGTTGCCGATGGTGGCGCGATTGGCGAGCGGCACGGCGGCGACGCCGGCCCCGTAGAACTCCACGAACTTGCCGACCACGCCGTGCTTGCGCAACTGCTCGGTGATCGTGAGCACGACATCCGTCGCGGTGACGCCGGTGGGGATGGTGCCGCTCAGCTTGAAGCCGACGACCTTGGGGATGAGCATGGAGACGGGCTGGCCGAGCATGGCCGCCTCGGCCTCGATGCCACCGACGCCCCAGCCGAGCACGCCGAGGCCGTTGACCATCGTGGTGTGCGAGTCGGTGCCGACGCAGGTGTCGGGGTAGGCCTGCAGAACCCCGCCAACCGTGCGGGTCATGGTGACGCGGGCCAGGTACTCGATGTTGACCTGGTGCACGATTCCGGTGCCCGGGGGCACGACCTTGAAGTCGTCGAATGCAGTCTGGCCCCAGCGCAGGAACTGGTAACGCTCTCCGTTGCGCTCGTACTCGATCTCGACGTTGCGCTCGAGAGCGTTCTCCGAGCCGAAGAGGTCGGCGATCACAGAGTGGTCGATCACGAGCTCGGCCGGAGCGAGCGGGTTGATCTTCTTGGGGTCGCCGCTGAGGGCGGAGACAGCTTCGCGCATGGTGGCGAGGTCGACGATGCAGGGCACGCCGGTGAAGTCCTGCATGATCACGCGGGCCGGGGTGAACTGGATCTCGGTGTCGGGCTCGGCCGTGGGCACCCAGGAGCCGAGGGCCTCGATCTGCGACTTCGTGACGTTCGCGCCGTCCTCGGTGCGGAGGAGGTTCTCGAGCAGCACCTTGAGGCTGTACGGCAGCTTCTCATAGCCAGGCACCCGATCCACCCGGAAGATCTCGTAGTCGGTGGAGCCGACCGTCAGGGTGTCCTTCGAACCGAAGCTGTTGACCTGCGACATTGCGCGACTCCCTTGCTGAGCTGAACGAGCGGTGATCTCTTGCGAGACGTCCGGTGCCATCCTGATCCTCGACCGGCGACCGTGCCAGCAAGGTAAGCCTAAGTATCCGCAGGCCGGAGTGGCAGGAAAAGTATCTCGACGTCAAGATACTTTAGCACGCGGCCGATCCGACCTCCCGCCTCAGTCCGGAGTGTCGGAGCGTTCTGCAGAAAGTCGCCCGTACACGGCCCGCACGAGCAGCCAGGTCACCCACAGCATCGCCGCATAGAGCGGGACCCCGAGCAGGAGCTTCGTTCCGGCGAGCCACTCGGTCTCTTTCGCGAAGTAGAGCGGAACCTCGACTGCGAGCCGGAGTGCGAACAGCGCCGCCCACAGCCAGGTTGCGAGGAAGAGCACCCGGCGCTTAGCCCGATCCCTCTTCCACGCCGTTCCTTCATTGGTGAGGAACCCGACCACTACACCGATCAGCGGCCAGCGCACCGCGATGCTCACCAGCAGCACGACGAGGCTCCCGATGTTGATCAGGATGCCCGGCACGAAGTTGTTCTCCGCCCGGCCGGTCACCAGCGCGAGAACCGCCGAGATCGCGATGCCGACGATCCCCGCGAAGGCCTGGGTCAGCGGCGTACGGGTGACCAGTCGCACCACCACGAAGATCACGGCGAGGGCGACCGGCGCGAGCACGGAGAGCACGAGGCTCGTTGTGAGGCTGTAGATGACGAGGAACGCGAGTCCCGGCAGGATCGACTCGACAAGGCCGCGCGCCCCTCCGACGGCAGCGAGCAGCGAACCGGCGGTCGGAACCTCACCGGGGGCGACCTGCCCGAGACCGGTCTTGCGCATCGCGTCCGCGAACGCCTCCCGGAATCCCGGCTCGGGCGGCTGCGGGTCGAGGTTCTCTTCCGCCATCGGCTCAGAGGCCCGGCGTGGAAGTTACGTCGTCGGTCGGAGCCGCCGTCTTCGGCATGTGAAGCGGGATGAGGTCGCGGGGCGGCATCGGGGTCTTGCCGCGAACGACGACGACGCTGCGGAAGAGCTCCTCGATCTTCGAGGCGGCCTCCTGGTCCACTGCGCCGTCCCCGGCGATCACCCCGCGGAGGAACCAGCGCGGGCCGTCGACACCGATGAAGCGTGCAAGGCGGGTGGAGTCGGGCTGGCCGGGGGTGGTGGCGGGGATCTCGGCGAGCAGCTCTGGCCCGAAGGGGCCGATGGAGAGGCGGGTCGTGCCACCCTGCTTCGCGATCTGGTCGGCGATCTGGTCGCGGATCTCATGCCAGAGTCCCGACGTGCGGGGCGCCGCGAAGGGCTGCACCTGCAGTGTCGAACCGGCGTAGTCCAGTCCCACCGCGACGACGCGCTGGCTGCCCTCCTCCACCTCGAGACGGAGCTGGAGCCCCTCACGGGGAAGGATCTTGACTCCCCCGAGGTCTACATAAGGGCGGACGGGGTTCGCTTCCGACTCGTCAAGGGGGCCTTCGGTCTCCCGATCCGCCGGGGCCGACTTCAGCTGCTCGTCCGTGGGGCTCGCGTCGGTGCCGTCGTTGGGCTCGATTTCGCCGGACGGCGAAGTGGTGTCGCTCACAGGAGCTCTCCTTGGTGGTCGTCATTCAATGGGACGTCGTGGGTTTCATCGGCGCGGGAGGGGGTCGGGTCGCCTGCCCGATAGCCGGTCGATCCGAATCCCGATTCGCCACGCTGACTGCCCGGCAGAGTCGTGACGGGGATGAATCGTGCCTTCGTCACCGGCATGATCACCAGCTGGGCGATGCGATCGCCGACCGCGACAGAATACGGCACAGAGCTGTCCGTATTCAGGAGGGTGACGCTGATCTCGCCGCGATAGCCGGCATCCACGGTGCCCGGGCTGTTCACGATGGTGATGCCGTGCCTGGCGGCAAGTCCGCTGCGGGGAACGACGAACGCGACGTATCCGTCCGGAAGAGCGATCGACACGCCCGTCGGAAGGGTCGCTCGCGCTCCGGGCGCGAGTTCGACTGCGGCCGCGGCCACGAGGTCGGCTCCGGCGTCTCCCGGATGCGAGTAGGCCGGCACCGTGTCGGAGACGATCAGTACTTCAACGCTTTGAGCCACGTCACGAGGGTAGTGCAGAACTCAGGCGCGGTCGGAGCACGGGAAAGTCTGATCGAATAGGGCTATGACGGTGAACTCCCCAGACGGCTCCACGACGCCCGCGACCCTCTACCGCGAGCGGATCTGGCCCTCGCCCTGGGTGTTTGTCGCGACGGCTCTCGTGATCCCGGCCAGCCTGCTCGTGTTCCTGCCCATCAACCTCTTCGCCGGGGTGATCGTCGCCATCGTTCTCTACGCGGCGATCGTGCTCATCCTCGTGGCGACCTCGCCGGTGATCGTGGTTTCACCCGGTGAGCTGGTCGCGGGCCGTGCGAGGGTGCCGGTGGGGCTCATCGGCACTGTGACGCCGTACCGCGGCGAGGAAGCCACCCTGCAGCGCGGCCGCCTGCTGGATTCGCGCGCCTGGCTCCTCATCCGTGGCTGGGTATCGCCGGTCGTGAAGATCGAAATCGCGGACGAGACCGACCCGACCCCGTACTGGATCGTGTCGACCCGCACTCCCGACGCACTCGTGGCCGCCCTCGCGACAGCGCGCACGCCCTGATGCGTCAATCGGGGATCAGGCCGCGCACTCCTGGCAGATCGGACCCAGCTTCTCCTCGTGATCCAGCTGCGAGCGGTGCTTCACGAGGAAGCAGTTGACGCAGGTGAATTCATCGGCCTGCGGAGGCAGTACCACGACGTCGAGGTCGAGGTCTGAGAGGTCGGCTCCGGGGAGCTCGAAGCCTCCGGGGTTGTCGGCGTCATCGACGTCGACGACACCGGACATCTTGTCCGGGACGCGCTCTTTAAGAGCCTCGATCGACTCGGAGTCGTCGTCGGTCTTACGAGGTGCGTCGTAGTCGGTTGCCATGCCCATCCAGTTCTTGAAAATATCGATTGGTCTCAATCGGCGGCCATAGTTTGCATCAATAGTTTGCGAATAGCAAACCACTGACAAATGACCGTGAATCCGACTTCTGTGCAACTTGCGGCACGCCCGCGATATTCCCGGGATATGGGGGCGTGGCGTGCGACTCTAGGACACATCAGTGACCGCGAGAGGCGTTCAGTTATGCAAGACCTGAGAGTCATCGGAGTGGAGAACGGCGCACTCCTCGTCGCATCCGACGAAGGTACCAAGTACCGCATCGCCATCGACGAAGTCCTGCAGTCGAAACTGCGGCAGGCGATCCCCGATCCGGGATCGGGGCGCAAGCTCGCGCCGCGCGAGATCCAGGCTCACATCCGGTCCGGGATGTCGGCACAGGATGTCGCCTCGATCACGGGTGTTCCACTGGACTACATCCAGAAGTTCGAGGGGCCGGTGCTCGCCGAACGCGAATTCGTCGTGAACTCGGCGCTCGGCGTGCCCGTGCACACCGCCATGGAGACCGACCCGCTCGGCGGGGGCTCCACCTTCGGCACTGTCATCCGTGAACGTCTCTACGACCTCGGGGCAATCGACGAGCGTTGGGCGAGTTGGAAAGAGGTCGGCGGTGGCTGGGTTGTGAAGCTCGCCTTCAGCGCCGAGCAGATCGAGCGCGATGCGCGCTGGCGGTTCGACCCCAAGAAGGCGGCTCTCTCGCCCCTCAACAACGAGGCCATCACCCTCTCGCAGCAGGGCGACGCCTCCGGCGCCCTCGTGCCCCGCCTGCGTGCCGTCGGAGACGAAGAGCGCCAGCCCGACCAGTCACGGTTCGACAGCGGCGCCTTCACCATCGAGGAGCTCGCTCAGCAGGAGCCCGGCCAGGCCGCCCGCTCTCGCCTCGAGGCCGTGCCCTACGGGCGCCTCGACGACGCGCCCGCAGCGGTATCGGATGCCGCGATCAACCGTGCGCCCGCCGCCGACGAGACCGAGTCCAACCAGACAGCAGACCTGCTGGAGGCGTTGCGTCGCCGGCGCGGCGAACGGGAGTCGGCTGGCTTCGGTGACGAATCGATGGACTCCAAGTCCGCGCATCCGTCCACCGGCACCATCCGTCTCGTCGACGTGCCACTCGACGTCTTTGGTGACGACAACGACGACCGGCCTGGCAATACCGCTCCCCAGCCGAACGTGTTCCAACCGCGCGCGTCGTCGCGCAAGGGCCGCGCCTCCATGCCCAGCTGGGACGAGATCGTCTTCGGCGCCCGCTCGGACGACGACCTGTAGGTCGAGTAGGGCGCCCGTGCCGGGATCGAGACCCCTGAAGGTCTCGGCACGCTCGCTGCGCTCGCTACTCGACCACCAGACCCTGCTGGTCGAGTAGGGCGCCCCGCGCCCGTGTCGAGACCTCTGGAGGTCTCGACACGCTCGCTACTCGACCACCAGAATGTGTCAGCGTGCGAAGGCACCGAATCTGAGCAACGGGATCGAAAGCTCGTCTGCCGACCACGACCCGTGCTGGCCCACCATGTTCCTGCCGTTGTTTCCGGTGACTCTCGAGTCGTAATAGGCGATGCCCTTGCGTGCCGCCACGATGATGTCACCGATGCGCGGCACGACCTCCGGGTCGACGATCGGCCCGAACCAACCGGACTCGATCGCCTCGGCACGCGAAACGACCCACGACCGCGAACCTTCGATCTCTCGCCACGCCGCGAGCACAGCCGCCCTGTGCGACTCGGTCGCATCGGGCTCGAAATGCAGCTGAAGCGCGCGCGGCTCCCCCGCCACGAAGCGGATGCCGTCGATGAGGCGGGACTCCGAGTCGAAGAGCACCTGGCCGCTCGGGGGAACATCGAGCACACCGTGGTCGGCGGTCAGCAGCATCCCCTCGCCCCGGCCGAGGGTCGGCGCGAACGCCCGCACGGACCGGTCGAGTTCTTCGAGGGCGGCTGTCCACAGCGGGGACTGCCAACCGGCGGAGTGGCCCGCCTGGTCGAGTTCCGGCACGTACAGGTAGATCAGCCCGCGGTCGATCTCGTCGAGCACGCGACGCGCCTCGTCGAAGCGGTCCGACATCGTCGCGCCGCCGCGGTATTCCGCCCCACGAAGCACCGCCTTGGTGAAGCCGGAGGAACGGTAACGCTCGGTCCCGATGGCGAAACTCGGGATGCCGGCATCCCGCGCCGTCTCGAACAGGGTGGGCGCCCGCTGCCAGGTCGCCGGATCGAGGCGCGCATCCCAGCCGCTCAACTGGTTGACGACTCGGTCGTTGGCCCCGTCGAGCACGCTGTAGCCCACGAGCCCGTGGATGCCCGGCGTCTCGCCCGTCGTCAGTGTGGCGAGCGCAGAGGCGGTGGTGGAGGGGAATCGCGCGCCGATCGTGGAGCCCGCAGACAGCAGCGGCGCGAGAGTACGGGCGTGCCCGGCGCGGGCAGTGAGCGCGGATGCCCCGAGACCGTCTACCAGCAGCACGATCGCCTTCTGCACCGGCGGCAATGACAACCGGTTGGCCTCGTGCCCGATCGCGAGAAGCGAACTTGGCACGACATCGGCAAGGCTGAACCGGTGTGTTTTAGTGGCCGGTAACATGGGGGCAATCCTATGACTACTCCCGAAATCCCTCTTGCGCAGCCCAGCGGGGAACGCATCGACAACGTCGACGTCTCCACCGAGATGGAGGGCTCGTTCCTCGAATACGCCTACTCGGTGATCTACTCGCGGGCCCTCCCCGACGCCCGGGACGGCCTCAAGCCCGTGCAGCGCCGCATCCTCTACCAGATGACCGAGATGGGTCTCCGGCCCGACCGCGGACACGTCAAGTCCGCCCGCGTCACCGGTGAGGTCATGGGCAAGCTGCATCCGCACGGTGACGCGTCGATCTACGACGCGATGGTGCGCCTCGCGCAGAGTTTCATCCTCCGCGTTCCCTTGATCGACGGGCACGGCAACTTCGGAACCCTGGACGACGGCCCCGCGGCACCGCGCTACACCGAGGCCCGCCTGACGGCTGCCGCGATGGCGATGACCGAGGATCTCGACGAAGACGTCGTGGACTTCGTGCCCAACTATGACAACCAGCTCACCCAGCCCGAGGTGCTGCCTTCGGCCTTCCCCAACCTGCTGGTCAACGGTGCGTCCGGCATCGCGGTGGGCATGGCGACCAACATGGCGCCGCACAACCTGATCGAGGTGGTCGGTGCGGCCCGTCACCTCATCGCCCATCCGGATGCCTCGCTCGACGACCTGATGTCCTTCGTACCCGGCCCCGACCTTCCGACGGGCGGCACGATCATCGGCCTCTCCGGCATCCGGGACGCGTACGAGACCGGTCGAGGCAGCTTCCGCACCCGGGCACGGGTCTCGGTCGAGAACATCACCGCGCGCAAGGCCGGCCTCATCATTACCGAGCTGCCCTACATGGTGGGTGCCGAAAAAGTGATCGAGAAGATCAAGGACGGCGTCAACTCCAAGAAGCTCAACGGCATCTCGGATGTCACGGACCTCACGGACCGCAAGCACGGCCTCCGACTCGTGGTCGGCATCAAGACCGGCTTCAGCCCGGACGCGGTGCTCGAGCAGCTCTACCGCTTCACCCCCCTCGAGGACTCCTTCAACATCAACAACGTGGCGCTCGTCGACGGAGGTCCGAAGACCCTCGGGCTGCGCGAGCTGCTGCAGGTCTACATCGACCACCGCATCTCAGTGGTCACGCGACGAAGCCAGTTCCGCCTCGCCCGCAAGAGGGAACGACTGCACCTCGTCGAGGGGCTGCTCGTGGCGATCCTCGACATCGACGAGGTCATCCAGGTGATCCGCGCGAGCGACGACACCGACCAGGCCCGTACCCGCCTGATGGATGTCTTCGACCTGAGCCAGATCCAGGCCGAATACATCCTCGAACTGCGTCTCCGTCGACTCACCAAGTTCTCCCGCATCGAACTCGAGGCGGAGCGCGACCAGCTGCTCGCCGAGATCGCAGCACTCGAGCAACTGCTCACCGGACCGCAGCGCGTTCGCCAACTCGTGTCGGACGAGCTCGAGGAGGTGGCGGAGCGCTTCGGCACGCCGCGCCGCACTCTCCTCACCGAGGCGCGTCCGCCGGTCGGCACGACCGTCGCGGCCCGCGCTGCCGCTGCCGTGCTCGAGATAGCCGACACGCCATGCCGGGTGTTCCTGTCGACCACCGGCCGTGCCATCCGCGTCGATCTTTCCGACGCCGCCTCCGAGTTGCCAGAGCGCGCCGCCCGGCGCACCAAGCACGACGCGATCCTGTCGTCGATCGTCACGACCAGCCGGTCGGAGATCGGGGCGGTAACCTCGCTCGGTCGACTCATCCGCCTCACGCCCGTCGACCTTCCGGTCGTTCCGGAGAACTCGATTCAGCTCGCGGCCGGCGTGCGCATCACCGACTACCTCGCGATCGATGCCAAGAAGGAAAGGGTGCTCGCCCTCGTCTCGCTCACCTCGGAGCAGCCGATCGCCATCGGCACCCGGCAGGGTGTCGTGAAGCGACTGACGCCCGGGGACTGGGCGAACCGCCCGGACTTCGAAATCATCTCCCTCAAGCCCTCAGACGCCGTGGTCGGAGTTACCCAGTCCCCCGAGACCGACGAGCTGCTCTTCATCACCTCGGAGGCGCAGCTGCTGCACTTCCCCGCCGCGAGCGTGCGGCCGCAGGGCCGTTCCGCCGGCGGGATGGCGGGCATCAACCTCGGCGCGAAGGCCACCGTTATCTTCTTCGGCGCGGTGGACCCATCCGCTGTGGTCGTCGTCGCCACAGTGTCCACGAGCAGCGCCACCATCGCCGGGATGGAGACCGGCCGGGCGAAGGTGTCGATGCTCACCGAGTTCCCCGGCAAGGGCCGGGCGACCGGCGGCGTGCGGGCGCACTCGTTCCTCAAGGGGGAAGACCTGCTCTCGGTTGCCTGGGCGGGACCCTCGCCAGCTCTCGCTGTGGGGACGGATGGCGCGGTGCGCACCCTGCCGGACGCCGGCGCGCGGCGCGATGCATCCGGTACCCCGCTGGACGGCGTCGTGGGCTCGATCGGCAGCCCGATCCGCTGACCATCACCGATGGGTATCCCGTTCGAAATGCAGGATGCCCTGTGACAGTTGTGGCAGGAGTGCCACACAGACCGCACCTGTCACAGCCTTTCCTGCATTTCGCACAGGCGTGCTTCGCACAGGCGCGCTTCGCACAGGCGTGCTTCGCAGAATGGCATCCCGTCGGCCGCATTTCCGGGTGACGGCGTGACTGGCGGGTCGCCACTCAGAAGGGGTGACCAGCACCGGGAGCTCGAACACATCCCGCACTTCGCGTGCGAACTCGGTCAGACGTCGATGCGTTCGCGCGAGAGCCCGTCGGAGCCTGCGATGATGAAGTCCTTGCGGGGTGCGACGTCGTTGCCCATCAAGAGCTCGAACACTCGCTCGGCATTCACGGCATCGGTGATCTGCACGCGGCGGAGCGTGCGATGGTGCCGGTCCATCGTCGTGGTCGCCAGCTGGTCGGCATCCATCTCGCCGAGCCCCTTGTAGCGCTGGATCGGATCCTGGTAGCGCTTGTTCGACTTCTTCAGGCCCGCGAGCACGCCGTTCAGCTCGGTCTCCGAGTAGGTGTAGATCGTCTCATTCGGCTTGGTGCCGGGGTTCATCACGATGACGCGATGCAGCGGGGGAACTGCGGCGTAGACGCGCCCGTCCCTGATCATGTCGGGCATGTAGCGGAAGAAGAGCGTGAGCAGCAGGGTGCGGATGTGCGCGCCGTCCACATCTGCGTCACTCATGATGATCACCTTGCCGTAGCGCGCCGTCGCGAGGTCGAAACTGCGGCCGGATCCGGCTCCGATCACCTGGATTATCGAAGCGCACTCCGCATTTCCCAGCATGTCGGAGACAGAGGCCTTCTGCACGTTGAGGATCTTGCCCCGGATCGGCAGCAGCGCTTGGTATTCGCTGTCGCGGGCGAGTTTCGCGGTGCCGAGAGCGGAGTCGCCCTCCACGATAAAGAGTTCGCTGTTCGCGACATCCGAACTGCGGCAGTCCACGAGCTTCGCCGGAAGGGAGGAGTTCTCGAGTGCGTTCTTGCGCCGCTGGGTCTCCTTGTGCGCGCGGGCGGAGATGCGGGACTTCATCTCTGCGACGATCTTGTCCAGCACGAGTGCCGACTGGGTCTTGTCGTCGCGCTTGGAGGAGCCGAACTTCTCCGCCATCGTCTTGGCCACGACGTTCGCGACGATGTTGCGTACCGCCGGTGTGCCGAGGATCTCCTTGGTCTGGCCCTCGAACTGCGGCTCGGGAAGGCGCACGGTCAAGACGGCAGTGAGGCCGGCGAGGATGTCGTCCTTCTCGATCTTCTCGGTGCTGTTCGCCCCCGTGCCCACCTTGAGCCGACGCGCGTTCTGCTCCACCTGGGAGCGCAGGAATTTGAGCATCCCGGCTTCGAAGCCGGCCTGGTGGGTGCCGCCCTTCGGGGTAGCGATGATGTTCACGTAGCTCCGGAACACCGTCTCGTAGCCGGTACCCCAGCGCAGGGCGATATCGACCTCGCACTCGCGCTGGAGCTCGGTGGCGACCATGTGGCCCTTGTCGTCGAGCACAGGGACGGTCTCGCTGAACGTGCCGGTGCCGGTCATCCGCCATGTCTCGGTGAGGGCGGTGTCGGGGGCGAGGAAATCTACGTACTCCCCGATGCCGCCGTCGAAGCGGAAGAGCTCGCGGGTCGGCTCCGCACCGCGCTCATCCGTGATCTCGATGCCGAGTCCGCGCACCAGGAACGCGGTCTGCCGCGCACGGGTCGCCAACTCCTCGGTCTGGAACGTCGTGCCGTGACTGAAGATCTGCGGATCCGCCCAGTATCGGATGCGGGTGCCGGTGACGCCGCGCGCGACCTTTCCGACGACGCGCAGCTCGCTTTTGCTCTCGAACGGCGTGAAGACGGCATCCGCCCGCGGGCCGTCCGCCGAGTCCGCGAAGATGCCCGGCTCCCCGCGGTGGAACGACATGGCCCAGGTCTTGCCGTCCCGATCCACTTCGACGTCGAGTCGTTCGGAGAGCGCATTGACGACGGATGCCCCGACCCCGTGCAGTCCACCGGACGCGGCGTATGATCCGCTGCCGAACTTGCCACCGGCGTGGAGCTTCGTGAACACGACCTCGACACCGGAGAGACCGGTCTTCGGCTCGATGTCGACCGGGATGCCGCGGGCACGGTCGCGAACCTCGACGCTGTCGTCCTTGTGGAGCACGACGCTGATCTCGTCGCCGCTGCCCCCGAGCGCCTCGTCGACGGAGTTGTCGATGATCTCCCACAGGCAGTGCATCAGTCCGCGCGAATCCGTGGATCCGATGTACATGCCCGGGCGTTTGCGCACGGCCTCGAGTCCCTCGAGCACCGAAAGGTGTCGTGCGGAATAGTCGGAACTCGCCACGTGAATCTCCTTCGCGCCGCCGCCAGCATCGTCGGAACAGGGAATGGACGGTGGCCGGGCCGGGTTCAACACTAATGACAGCGAACGCCGTCACCGACGCGCGACACCCCCATCACTGGGTGGGTACGCGTTCAGCGAAATACGCAGGTTTTGTAGCCGGGATGTAACACACCCGTGTTTGTATAGGACCAACGAACTATTGATAGGAAACCGGAGGAGCAACTCATGACTCAGATTGCACCCGACACGACCGCTGTGGATGAACTCGACTCGAGCCACCAGCTCACGGCATCGGACCGCTGCGACAGCTGTGGCGCGCAGGCGTACATTCGCGTCGCCATCGGTTCCAGCGAGTTGCTGTTTTGCGCGCACCACGGCAAGAAGTACCAGGAGAAGCTCGCGACAATCGCCAGCGACTGGCACGACGAGTCGGACCGCCTGCTCCAAGACAACCGCGCCTGATCCTCTTCGTCCTCCGGTTTTTCTCAGCGCCCTCGGCTTCGGCCGGGGGCGCTGTCTTGTGCGCCGGGGTCTGCGCCCGCCTCACTCGAAGACGCGACGACGGATGCGCGGACTCAGGCGCGTGACGATCTCTTCGCCGATTGTGCCGAGCTCATCCGCCCACTCCTGGAGGGTCGGCTCGCCGTCGGCTCCGCTGCCGAAGAGTACGACCGGATCGCCCGGGCGCACGAGGGCATCCCCGATTTCGACGGTCATTCGGTCGAGCTGCACCGTGACGATCTCGTGGGGGACGCCGTCGATGGACACCTGGAGGGTTCCCGCCGCGGAGCTCGGGATGCCGTCGCCGTAGCCGATCCCCACCGTCGCAAGCCCGTCGCGCACCGCGGTCACCGGTGCGGTGAGCGTCATCACCGGCTCGAGCCAGAGCGAGGACGGGGTCACCCCGTCGCCCGGCGAGATCCCATAGGAGAATGCGCCGATCCGCACGAGATCGAAGCGGGCGTCAGCGCGTGCGAAAGCAGCGGCGCTCGCAGCGAGATGGCGTACCGTGATGCTCGCCCCAAGGCTCTCGGCGATGCCGACCGCCCAACGGAATCGCTCGATCGCCTCGGTATCGTCGTCGTCCGAGGCCTCGGCGATGTGCGTCCAGACCCCGATCAGTTCGATGCTGTCGGACAGGGCGAGCGCGCGGGACACCAGCGCCGGCCAGTCCTCGATGCTCGCCCCGTTGCGATGAAGCCCGGTATCGATCTTCAGGTGTACCCGAGCTCGACGGGATGCGCCCGCGCGTGCGATCGCATCCAGCTGGACGAGGGACGAGACGCCGAAGTCCAGCTCGGCATCGATCGCCGCGGCGTAGTCCTCGTGTGGCCCGAGGAGCCACGAGAACACGGCGACCTCTCGAGGAATACCATTCTCTCTCAGCTCGAGGCCCGTCTCGACGTCCAGCGCTCCGATCCAGGCGACACCCGCTTCCACCGCCGCACGCGCGACGGGCACGAGGCCGTGGCCGTAGGCATCCGCCTTGACCACCGCCATGAGGGCGGCCGGTGCGACCCGCTCGGCCAGCCGGGCGAGATTGCGGCGATAGGCGGAGAGGTCGATGGTGGCGGTGGGCCCGCTGATCGCTGCAGCTGTCGACATCAGTACACCCGCGGCAGGTGGCTGCCGAAGACCGAGACGATCTCCGCGGTCGGCCGGCCGAGACTTCCCGCCCAATCCCAGACGGCGGGTTCGCCGACGGAGGGATCCCCGAATACCACAGCCTCGTCGCCGATCGTCGCCGAGTCATGTCCGAGGTCGAGCACGAGGGCATTCATGGCCACCCGGCCAACGATGCGGCGGGGGCGACCTCCGAGGAGCAGGGATCCGACATTGCTCGCAATCCGATCGAGGCCGTCGGCGTAGCCGATGCCGACGAGCGCGAGGTTGGTGCGGGCACTCGCGGTCCAGGTGTACCCGTACGAGACGCTCTCGCCCGCGTCGATGGTCTTGGTGCCGACGACGAGCGCGCTGACCCGCATCGCCGGTTGCAGCTCGGGGTCGGCTCCCAGCCCGTAGAGGGCGGATCCGGTGGTGACGAAGTCGGCGACGCGACCGGACGAGAAGTCGATGTCGCGCACGAATGCCCCGCCGTCGACGGCCGCATCGATCACCGCGGTGAGGCCATGCCCGTAAGCATCCGCCCTCACGTCCGCGACGAGCACCCGCGATCCGGCACGGCGGACGAGCACGGCGGCGTTGTCACGGATCGCCGAGAGGTCGATGCTCGCACTGTGGATGCGTGAACCGGGCAGCGTCTTCACCTCTCGGACTGAGCGATAGATTCTCGAGGACCTAGATCCTCGAGAATACGTGCTTCGCGTGGGTGATGATCACTTCTCGTGCCCGCGCGGCATAGCGCTCGAGACTCTCGTCTTGGTCGGACGGCACGACTGTGAATCCCCGTCGTTCCCCGATCGAGGCGATGATCGCATCGCTGAGGAGCGGGTTGAGGGGCAGCACGGGGCCACCGACCTGCGTTCCGATCGCGATGGTCCCGGCGGCACCGGTATCGAGGACGCCCTCGACGGACCCCTCGCCGTTGCCGCTTCCCGCCTCGAGGATGCCCAGCGGCTTTGCCCCGGCATCCAGCGTCCAGCGGGACGCGTTGTCCTCGAATCCGACCACTTGGCCGAAGGGCGAGTCGACGATGACGTACCCCACCGCACGGGTCGGGATCCGGGTCGCACGGAACGGCAGGATCGCGAGCCCCTCCAGCGATGAGCCGTCCATCAGCGTGAGAGAGTGGCCGAGGAGCTCGGCGCCGGAGCCGTAGGCGAACACCGGGACGCCGGTCGCGCGGAGTGCGCGGAGGGCATCCCCGTTGGCCAGGAGATCGGCATGGATGTTGCGCATCGCCGAGAGCGGGCCATTGCCCACGATGACGAGGTCGACATCAGTGGGCAGCACGGAACCGACCTCGTGGGCGACAACCGTGACAGTGTGACCGGCATGAGCCAGTCGAGTTGTCAGTGCCATGACATTGCCACGGTCACCGGCTACGCCGAGCTCATCGGGATAGAGCTGCACGATCGTCAGGGCAGTCATCGCTGGTTCTCCAGTTCGAGGAACCCGATCTGCTTGCGCGCGAGCATCATGATCTCGTAGTTGACGATCCAGGTCTTGAGTCCGGTCGAGGGCTGGGGAAGCGAGCGCATGATGTCGATGGCCTTCTTGAGGTCGGGCTCGACGGCGCCGATCGTGATCCCCTCGTGCTCGAGACGCAGCGCGATCTGCCAGGCCTTGGCCCCGGTGATCACATCCACGTGGTCGAGCGCGGCGAAATCGATATCGTAGATCCACGAGATGTCGGGCGTTCCCTCGTCGATGGCGAGGAGCACCTGCTGGGGAGGCTCGGGTAGCGCGTCTAGGTTCAGCTGCAGGCTTGCGGCGTTCTTGAACATGACGAATTCGACCTGCTCGCTCACGCCATCGCGATTCGTGAAGTCGAGCAGCTCACCCCGGCCGTAGGCGGGCTTCATGGCGGCGAAGGCCGCCGCCGACGATGCGCCGTCGAAGCGATCCCCGAGGATGACCGCCGCCGTTGCAAGGGCCGCAGCAGCATCGATCGCGTAGTGGAGGCCTTTGGCCGGAAGGGTGACGTCGAGCACGGTGCCGTCGACTGTGATCGTCGCTCCCGCGCGATCCGTCGCCACCAGTTCGGCCAGCGCGGAATGACCTTCTGCCGCCACTGTCGCGTCACGGTAGTCGGTGGCGTTGAACAATCCGTGCGGTGCGCTCGCGATGACGTCGGCCGAGGCCCCGAAATACGTGATGTCAGGCGCGGTCGTCGCGTCTCCGGTGGGATAGCGCCGGGCGATCTTCGAGAGGTAGGGATCCTCGCGGTTGGTCACGATGTGCTGCGCTGCGCGCTGGGCCGTGTCGAGCATCATGTCGGCAACACGTTCGGTTTCGTAGAACCGGTAGAGCTGGTCGACCTGGGTGTTGAGCACCAGAACCGTCGACGGGGGCACCACCGCAGCGAACTCGAGCGCGAAGGCCTCGTCCACTTCGAGAACCCCGATGTCGGCGTCCAGCCTGCCGAGAACGCTTGACTCCGCGAGGATCGACGACGCGATCCCCTGCGGGAGATTTGCCCCCGACGGGTTAGTGAAAACCGTGAGGCCGTGCCCCCGCAGCACCTCGGTGAGCATGTGCGTCGTCGTGGACTTGCCGTTGCTCCCCAGCACGTAGACGATGCCGTAACGGAACTGGCCCGTGACATCCCGGAGGAAATCGGGAGCGAGCTTCGTCGTGACGTAGCCGGGGAAAGCCGACCCGCCGCCGCGGATCTTCGCGAGGGCGCGCACGACTTTTCCGGCGACGACCGGGATGAAGTACTTCAGCCCGGTCGACGGTCGCTTCGGTGCGGCGTTCAGTTCTGTCTGGCTCACAGCGCGGTTTACTCGAGGTAATCGCGCAGCGACTGCGACCGCGACGGGTGGCGGAGTTTCGCCATCGTCTTTGACTCGATCTGGCGGATGCGCTCGCGCGTCACACCGAACGTGTCACCGATCTGGTCGAGGGTCTTCGGCATCCCGTCTCCGAGTCCGAAACGCATCCGGATCACGCCCGCCTCACGCTCGGAGAGCGAGTCGAGCAGTGATTCGAGCTGCTTCTGGAGCATGGTGAAGCCCACCGCATCCGCCGGCACGACGGCCTCGGTGTCCTCGATGAGGTCTCCGAATTCACTGTCGCCGTCCTCGCCGAGGGGGGTGTGAAGCGAGATCGGCTCGCGGCCGTACTTCTGCACCTCGATGACCTTCTCCGGGGTCATGTCGAGCTCTCGGCTCAGCTCCTCGGGAGTGGGCTCGCGTCCGAGGTCCTGCAGCATCTGGCGCTGGACGCGGGCAAGCTTGTTGATGACCTCGACCATATGCACCGGGATGCGGATGGTGCGGGCCTGGTCGGCCATCGCCCGGGTGATCGCCTGGCGGATCCACCACGTCGCGTAGGTCGAGAACTTGAAGCCCTTGGTGTAGTCGAACTTCTCGACGGCACGGATCAGGCCGAGGTTGCCCTCCTGGATCAGGTCGAGGAACTGCATGCCGCGACCCGTGTAGCGCTTGGCGAGCGAGACGACGAGGCGGAGGTTGGCTCCGAGAAGATGGCTCTTCGCTCTCTGCCCGTCTTTCGCCACCCAGGTCAACTCACGGCCGAGCTGCGACTTGAGCTCCGCCGGCGTCATGTCGGCGAGCTTGTCCTCAGCGAACAGACCGGCCTCGATGCGCATGGCGAGCTCGACCTCTTCGGCCGCGTTGAGGAGTGCGACCTTTCCGATCTGCTTCAGGTAATCCTTGACCGGGTCGGCCGTGGCTCCCGTGATCGCGGAGGAGTAGACGGGCACCTCGTCCTCGTCATCGACGAGGGAGAGCACGAGCGCGCCCGACGGGAGCACCTCTGCGGTCTTCTCTTCCTTGTCGTCGTCCGAGTCCTCGGCGATCTCGTCCTTGGAGTCGTCGTCTTTGGAGTCATCGACGACGACAACGACTTCCACCTCGGTGTCGGCGTCGTGATCCGGGCCGTCCTCGTCTTCGGAGGTCGCGGCCTTCGTGGCCCGCTTTGCCGGGGCCTTCTTGGCCGCAGGCTTGTCCGCAACGGCCTTCGCATCGGCAGCCGGGGCTTTCTTAGCTGCGACCTTCCGGGCGGGGGCGGCCTTCTTCACGGGCGCGGCGACGGCGTCCACGAGGTCGACACTGACCTCATCGGCGACATCGGGTTCCGCGACCGCGGTGGTTTTGGTTCGGGTGGCCATCGGGACACCTTTCACTAGTTGTTCTTCAGGCGTCACACGCCCATCACTGGTAGAACGACCCCCGCCCGCTGCGCTTTCGTCAACGGGCTTTTCGGGCAGCACTAAGACCCATGTCAAGTCCTGTGTCTTCGCGCAGCAATGCTGCAAACGAACTACCAGAACCTGAACGGGTCTTACGACAATTATTGCACGGATTCACAATGACCCTTGCCAACTCGACCGGATCGCTATATAGGCGCACTATCCGCTAGGACGTCTCCGCGACCTGACTAGAGAAACCCACAGCGGGGCCACTTCTATTCCCTCGTCCGCGTGCAGGCGACGGCGGGTTCGCCGTCGCGCACGCACCAGGAACGCCATCCCCGTGCCGATCACGAGGTATTGCACGAGCAGTGCGATGCGAAAGGAATCCCACGAGAAGACATCACTCGCGGCTCCGCCGGAGATTCGCGCTGCGTTCTGCAGGTCGAGGGCCAGGCCGATCAGATACATCATGACGAAGCTGGCGAGGAAGCCTCCGACGTTCACGACTCCGTTAGCCGAACCGAGACTGCGCATGGGGTTGAAGGTGCGGGCGAAATCGAACCCGATGAGCGAACCCGGTCCCCCGATCCCGAGGACGACCACGAGGGTGACGACGAGCCAGAACGGTGGATGCCCCGGCCAGGCGAGCACGACGGTCCAGGTGATCCCGATCATCGTCACGATCCCGATCACCAGGTTCGACCGCCGCATCGGGTACCGGGCGGTGAGGATGCCGAGAATCGGTCCGCTGACCACCCCGGCGGCGACGATGAGGGTGAGGAGCCCCGAGGCCGTGGCCGGCGAATAGCCGAGGCCGGCGGTGAGCAGCGGGAATCCCCACAGAAGGGAGAACACCGTACCGGAGGACTGGGTGACGAAGTGCGACCAGAATCCGAGTTGCGTTCCCGGCCGGGCGAGCGATTCGCGTAGCTGGCGTAATGCCGCCGTCCAGGAGGTTGCACGGTCGGCGGCCGCGGCATCCGGAATCCGGGTGGTGGGCTGGCCGTTCGCGAGGAGAACAACCACGAGCACCGCCGCCAGAAGCGAGAGTGCTGCGGCGGACAGGAACGCCGGCGTCCAACCGAACCGGTGAAGCAACAGGGAGAGGGGGATGGCCGACAGCACCTGGCCGAGCTGGCCGATGTTGCCGGTCCACTGGGACACCTGGGGCAAGAGACGTCCGCGGAACCAGGACGCGAGTAGACGGATCACCGAGATGAACGTGAGCGCGTCGCCGGCGCCGACGAGGATGCGTCCGAGGATCGCGACTCCGATGGACGGTGCGATGGCGAGCGTGAGCTGCCCGGCGAGCATCAGCACCGCACCGGCGGCGATCAGCACCTTCGGACCCACTCGGTCGAGCAGCACGCCGGTGGGGATCTGAAGGGCCGCATAGACCATCAGCTGCACGACGGCGAGGCTCGAGAGCACCGAGGCCGAGACATCGAAGCGGTGTGCGGCCTCGATACCGGAGACACCGAGCGAGGTGCGCTGCATCACGGCCACGATGTAGGCGAAGACCGCAACACCCCAGATGAGCCAGGAGCGCCGAGAATTCACCAGTCCACTGTATCCCGGGGCGATTCGTCGGGCCGGCCGACGTCCGACTTCTAGAGGGAGAAGGGTTCGGTGTCCTCGCCGTTGCGGCGGGCTGCGAGGAAGTTCTCCAGCTCGGCCGCGATCTCGTCCGCGGACGGGAGTTCGCCGTCGATGTCCGTGAGGGGGGACCGGAGCGGGTTGCCCTCCATGTAGGAGTCGTGGCGCTCTTCGAGGGTACCGACTAGTCGGGCGAGCTCCGGGTTGGTCTCGACCTGGCTGTCGATCTTGGTGAGGAAGTCCCGGCCCTCTTCGCGGAGCGCGTCGGTGGGGAAGATCAGCCCGGTCGCCGCGCTGATCGATTCGAGTGCCTTCACCGCGGCATCCGGGAACTCGGTGTCGGCGAGGTAGTGCGGAATCAGCAACACGAAACCCGCGGTCGGGTGTGACTGCTGCTGCAGGCGGTACTCCACGAGGTGCAGGGCATTGGAGGGGACCTGCGTTCGCGGCTTCCAGATGGACATCGCATCGATGAGTTCGGTGCGGTTTCCGCTCACGGTCACGCCGATCGGGCGCGTGTGCGGCACGGGCATCGGGATGGCGTGGACCCAGGTCGTCGCCTTCACCTTGAAGCGGGCAATGAGCTGGATCACCGCATCGGTGAAACGCTCCCACTGGAAATCGGGCTCGAACCCGGTGAGGAAGAGGAAGGGCTGGCCGATCTCATCGGTCGCGAGGTACAGCGCGAGGCGCGGCGGTCGATAGTCGGCGAGATGGTCCTGGTCGAAGTAGATCGTCGGGCGCCGTGCCCGGTAGTCGAGGAGGATGTCGGCATCGAAGGTGGCGACCTCCCGGTAGTCGACAGTGTTGAGCAGGTACTCGCTCAACTGCGTCACGGCACCGCCCGCGTCGGCGAAGCCGGTGAGGCCGGCGATGAGATTGAGGCCCTCGGGAACCTCGGCGGAGGCCGGGTTCAGCTCATAGAGACCATCGGGATTTTGCATTGTTTAACTCTAAGCGTGGCCTCTGCCGCAGACCGGCCCCGCGTTGGTGCCCAGAGCGAACAGGGCCAACGTCGACGCGGCAGGGCGCCGCAGCCGCGCCGGATACGATGGCGCAATGACCGTGCCCTCTCTGTCCCTCTCGCTCGAATCCCCCCTCTCGCTCGATGTCGATGTGCTCGTGCTCGGAGTCCGAGCGACGGATGACGGCCCAGTGCTGCTGTCGGATGACGAGGCTCTCCGCGACCTGGCGTCGAGTCTCGCGGGCTTCGGGGTGACCGGTGGAGCGGACGAATTGGTGCGCCTCCCCGCCTCCGTCGGAAGTGCCCGCAGCATCGCCCTCGTCGGTCTCGGGAGCGCGAATCCCGATCAGGACTCGCTCCGGTACGCCGCCGGCACCGCCGCACGCCGACTCACCGGTGTCACCTCGCTCGCGATCGCCCTTCCGACCTCTTCCTCCGCTCAGGTGCTCGCGGTTCTCGAGGGTGCGGCGATCGGCGGATACTCCTACACGGCCTATCGGTCGTCCTCCCTGGCCAAGACGAAGCTCCCGGCGTCCGCGATCACCGTCGCGACCTTCGTCGAAGCCGACGAACAGCTCCTCTCACGCGCCGCGGTCGTCGCCGGTGCCATCCATTCGGTTCGCGACCTGGTCAATGCGCCCCCCTCCGATCTCTACCCCGAGAGTTTCGCCGACGCGGTGCTCGAACTCGCCGAAGACCTTCCCGTCGTCGTCGAGGTGCTCGACGAGGACGAGCTGCTCGCCGGGGACTTCGGCGGCATCCTCGGGGTGGGCCAGGGCTCGACCCGCGGGCCGCGGTTGGTGAAGATCAGCTACTCCCCCGACACCGCGCGTTCGCATCTGGCTCTCGTCGGCAAAGGCATCACGTTCGATACGGGAGGACTCTCGCTCAAGCCCCCGGCCGGGATGGTGGGCATGAAGTACGACATGGCGGGGGCGGCCACCGTCATGGCGGCTGTTTTCGCCGCCGCACGGCTCGGACTCGACATCCGACTCACGGCGTGGCTGTGCCTTGCCGAGAACATGCCGTCCGGCTCGGCGACGCGCCCCAATGACGTGTTGCGGATGAAAGGCGGCACGACTGTCGAGGTGCTCAACACCGACGCAGAGGGCCGTCTCGTAATGGCAGACGGACTCGTCGCCGCGAGCGAGGAGTTCCCGGATGCGATCATCGACGTCGCAACCCTCACCGGCGCCCAGCGGGTCGCGCTCGGAGACCGCTACTCGGGCGTGATGGGCGAGGACGCGCTGGTCGCCCAGGTCACCGCCACCGCCCGCTCCGTCGGCGAGCAGTTCTGGCCGATGCCGCTGCCGGGCGAGCTGCGCGCACTCCTGAAATCCGACGTCGCAGATATCGCCAACGCCAAGATCGGCAACACCGCCGCGGGAATGCTCCTCGCCGGGGTGTTCCTCCAGGAATTCGTCGGAACGCGGGCGGATGCCTCCGCCGGCCGCATCCCGTGGGCGCACATCGACATCGCCGGGCCGGCCCACAATGCCGGCGGTGGTTACGGTTACATCCCCACCGGTCCGAGCGGTGTGGCAGTGCGAACCCTGCTCGCGCTGGCCGAGGAGATTTCGCTCGCGTAGTAAGGTCTTTGTGGCCCGAAAATAATCGGGCCACGCGGCCCGTCAAGCCTCTTGGCCGGGCTAACGCACACTTTACAAAGAAACCCAAGGGAGTCGCCGGGTGCCTGAGCAGAACTTCGACATAGTCGTCCTCGGAGCAGGAAGCGGCGGATATGCCGCTGCACTGCGAGCCAGCCAGTTGGGGTTCTCGGTAGCCCTCGTTGAGAAGGACAAACTCGGCGGGACCTGCCTTCACGTGGGATGTATTCCTACCAAGGCACTCCTGCACTCCGCCGAGGTCGCGGACGTGACGCGCGAGTCGGCCAAATACGGTGTCACCTCCACCTTCGGTGGCATCGACATCGCCGCGGTGACCTCCTACCGCGAGGGAATCGTCGCAAGCAAGTACAAGGGCCTGCAGGGCCTCATCAAGGCCCGCGGCATCACCGTGATCCCGGGAGAGGGTCGCCTCAGCGCCGCCAACACGGTCACTGTCGGCGAAAACACCCTCATCGGCAAGAACGTGATCCTTGCCACCGGTTCGTACTCGCGCTCGCTTCCCGGGCTCGAGATCGGCGGACGCGTCATCACCTCGGAGCAGGCCCTGGAACTCGACTTCGTGCCGAAGAAGGTCCTTGTGCTCGGCGGCGGCGTCATCGGCGTGGAGTTCTCTAGCGTCTGGAAGTCCTGGGGCACCGACGTGCAGATCATCGAAGCGCTCCCGCATCTCGTCCCCAATGAGGATGAGGCAATCAGCAAGCAATTCGAGCGTGCCTTCCGCAAGCGCGGTATCAACTTCAGCCTCGGCGTCCGCTTCCAGAGCGTGACCCAGAACGACGACGGAGTCGTCGTCACCCTCGAAGACGGCCAGACCTTCGAGGCCGAGTTGCTGCTCGTGGCCGTCGGACGCGGGCCGGCTACCGCCGGGCTCGGCTATGAAGAGGTCGGTGTGACGATGGATCGCGGATTCGTCATCACGAACGAGCGCCTCCTCACGAGCGTGCCGAATGTCTATGCCGTCGGAGACATCGTCCCTGGCCTCCAGCTCGCGCACCGCGGATTCCAACAGGGCATCTTCGTTGCAGAGGAGATCGCGGGGCTCAACCCGATCGTCATCGAGGACATCAACATCCCGAAGGTCACCTACTCCGACCCGGAGGTCGCGTCGGTCGGCCTGTCCGAGGTGAAGGCACAGGAGAAGTACGGCGCCGACAAGGTGACCACGTACGACTACAACCTCGCCGGCAACGGCAAGAGCCACATCATCGGCACCGCGGGATCGATAAAGGTCGTGAGGGTGAACGATGGCCCGGTCGTCGGGATGCACATGATTGGCGCGCGCGTCGGAGAGCTCATTGGCGAGGCCCAGCTCGTGGTCAACTGGGAGGCGTACCCCGAGGACCTGGCTCCGCTGCTGCACGCCCACCCCACCCAGGATGAAGCGCTCGGCGAGGCCTTCCTGGCCCTCGCGGGCAAACCGCTCCACGCGATGTAGGCGTCGCTCCCGGGAGCGCGTCACGGTCGAACTAAGCTAAACAAACAGAACTGGTCTAAAGGAGCATCACTGATGAGCGAATCCGTCAACCTCCCGGCACTCGGAGAGAGTGTCACCGAGGGCACGGTGACCCGCTGGTTGAAGAACGTGGGAGACCGCGTCGAGGTGGACGAGCCGCTGCTCGAAGTCTCGACCGACAAGGTCGACACCGAGATCCCGTCGCCTATCGCCGGCGTGATCGAAGCGATCCTGGTGACCGAGGACGAGACCGTCGAGGTCGGGACCCCACTCGTGACCATCGGTGATGGTTCCGGATCCTCGGATGCCGCTCCGGAGGCGCCCGCAGAGGCCGCTCCCGAGGCGGTCACGCCCGCCCCGCCCGAAGACGCGCAACCCGTCGCCGAAGTGCAGCCCGAGCCGGTCGCGGCTGCAGCACCCGAGCAGATCTCAGCTCCGCCGCAGGCTGCAGCGCCCGCCGCTACCGCGCAGCCCGCCGCGCCGCAGCCTGTGGTGGAGGCGCCTGCCGAGGCACCGATCGCCGAGTCGCCCGTCGCCGAAGTTCCTTCGACCGACGCCCCCGCGCCGGACGAGCAGGCTCCGTCTGCTCCGGCCGCACCCGCCCCGGCGGATGCTGTCGATCCGGCCCCCGCTGCCGAAACCCCCGCTGTCGAAACCCCCGCTGCCGAGGCCCCCGCTGCGGCGGCCCCGGTCGCCGCACCAACTCCTGTGGCTGCGCCGGTTCCCGTCGCAGCCCCGGCTCCGGCAACCGCGCCGGCGCTCGACGCGAACCCGGGATACGTCACCCCCCTGGTGCGCAAGCTCGCCAATGAAAAGGGCATCGACCTCTCCACGATCGCCGGTTCCGGCGTCGGCGGACGCATCCGCAAGGAAGACGTGCTCACGGCCACGGCCGAAACTGCACCGCCCGCAGAGGCAGTGCCCGCCGCTCCGGCCGCGGCCGCACCGCTCGAGACCTCCCCCCTCCGGGGAACCAGCGTTCCGATGTCCCGTCTTCGCAAGGTGATCGCCGAGCGTGCCGTCATCTCGATGCAGTCGTCGGCGCAGCTCACCTCGGTGGTCGAGGTTGACGTCACCCTTGTCGCGAACTTCCGTGATTCGGTGAAGGCGGAGTTCCTCGCCAAGACAGGACAGAAGCTCTCATTCCTGCCCTTCTTCGCGTTGGCCGCAGCCGAGGCACTGCGCGCGTTCCCGATCATCAACGCGACGATCGATGGCGACACCATCGTGTACCCGGCGCAGGAGAACATCTCCATCGCGGTCGACACCGAGCGCGGGCTTCTGACGCCGGTGATCCGGGATGCCGGATCTCTCGACCTCGCCGGGCTCGCCGCGCAGATCGCCGATCTCGCCGCCCGCACCCGCGACAACAAGCTGAAGCCCGACGAGCTGGCCGGGGGCACTTTCACGCTCACCAACACCGGTTCACGTGGTGCCCTCTTCGACACTCCGATCGTGTTCCTGCCCCAGTCGGCAATTCTCGGTACCGGAATCGTCGCGAAGAAGCCGGTCGTCGTCTCGAGCGGCGGTCTCGACGCGATCGCCATCCGTTCCACGGTCTACCTCGCGCTGTCGTACGATCACCGCATCGTCGACGGTGCCGACGCGGCACGGTTCCTCGTCGCGGTGAAGAATCGCCTCGAGGGCGGCGAATTCGCGGGCAACCTCGGTTACTGAAGATCCAGAGCGAGTGATCGCGCGCACGGCTTAGCCGAGCGCCAGATCCCTGATCCGCCATCCGGCCTCGTTTCTCACCAAGAGGAGCGGGGCCGGATTCTTCGTTGTGACTGCGCCTCCGTCGGCATCCACCAGCTGGATGATCGCAGAATCGCCGAGTTGCTGGATGAGGCGCGGGCTGAACCCCTCCAGGGTTGCATCGGCGGGGAGCGGCACTCCCTTCTTCGCGCGACGGAAGATCTCCCGGTCGGCCTCGATCACCGCTGAACCAGCCTGGTCGACGCCATCGAAACACTGCGGCGTCGTGCCGGCGAAACAGCGCGTTCGCGCGGCGAGGAGCGCCCGTGCGGCGGCGAGCGGGTCTTCGCCCTCGATCGCCCGGTCGGCTGGCGGCTGGGGCGACGACGCGGTGGATGCCGGGCGCGCCGTCGCTCCCCGGGAGGGTGCGGACGATGACGACCCCGGTGTCACCGACGGCGCGGGCTCGGAATGAGCGGCAGGGATCACTGTGAGGGCGATCACCAGGGCGCCGAGACCCGCACCACCCGCGATCCACACCGGCATGCGTACCGGGGCCAGTATCGCCAGCGCTCTCGCGCGCAGGCTCGCGAGCGGATGCTCGTCGCGACCTCCGATCTCTGACGGCCGCGTCCACACTGGCAGCGTCTCCACCGCGAGACCGCCAACGCCACCCGGTTGCAGCGGGAGCACTGGGCGCGCCCCCGCCCCTCGCTCGGCCCCTCGCCCGGCCCGTCGCTCCGTCAGTCGCTCCGCCGAGATCAGGCTCGGCAAGGGCAGCGACTCCCCAGCTTCGGGAAGATCGTCATCGTCGAAACGGATGGGCAGGGCCGGCTCGAGCTCGAAGAGCAGGTCGACCAACGAAGCCAGGTCGGCGTCGGTCGACGGCACCGCCTCGATCCGACCACGGATCGCGGTCGCCACGGCGGGAGAGCCGGAGGCGTCGAGACGATCGAGCACGGCACCGACGAGTCTGCCCATCCCGACCCGGTCGAGGACGGCATCGGGATGTTCGTCGAGCCGGGCGGGAGTGAGACTGTGGTCCTGGCCGGTCGCGGGAAAGTCACCGATGAGGCTCACACCGCCGAAACGCGCAAGCACCGGCGCACCGTGGTCGTCGAAGAGCACGGAGCTCGCCGCCACGGCCCCGTGGGCGACACCCACGCGATGAAGCTCGCGAACCGCCTCGAGGAGCGGTACAAGGATGCTCACCGCCTCCCCCGCGTGCACGGTACCCCGCACGGCGAGCAGTCGGGCGAGGGTCCCCGATCCCAACCGCGGGAGGATGAGGCATGGTCGTCCGTCCGGACCCGTCGCCAGATCCTTCAGCTCGAGGAGGTGGCGGGACGATATGCGTGCCAGCGCCTCGATCTCGCGATCGATGCTCGCATCATCCGTCGCCGGTCGATAGACCTTGACCGCGGCGATGCGGTCGCCGTCCGGCGGCTCCCGCGACCCGGCGTGGCCCAGATGGATCTCCGCTCGATTGCCCTCGCCCAGTTTGCGCACGAGCCGATAGCCGCCGACGGTGTCCATGCTGCGAGTATCGCGAACACGCGCCTTCCGCTCCTCCCGCCGCCGATACCGGTGGACAAGGCAGACGGGTCTTCGCTTGTGAGGGAGCAGACCCTCGCGGGCAGGCCGTATCCTTGACTCATGGCACGCACCCAGAATTCGGCCCCGAAAGCTGCGAAAGAGCCCGGTCGTCTCAAGCAGATGTACCAGGTCTTCCAGATGACCCGTCGCTACGATTCGAACGCGATCTGGTGGTTCCTCCTCGCCTTCCTCGCCCCGATCCTCGTCGGCATCGTCGCCGGCTTCCTGATCTCCGGGGTCGACAACGTCTTCGGGTTCGTGCTCTGGATCGTCGCCGGTGTGCTCGGTGGCGTGCTGCTCTTCCTCATCGTGCTCGGCCGGCTCGCCGAGCGGGCCGCGTATTCGCAGATCGAGGGGCAGCCCGGCGCTGTCGGGGCCGTATTGAAGAGTTCGCTCCGACGCGGCTGGACCGCGAGCGAGATGCCCGTCGCGGTCAGCCCGAAGACCCAGGACGCCGTCTACCGCGCCGTCGGCAACGGCGGTGTCGTGCTGATCGGGGAAGGCCCGAAGAGCCGCACGCAGAAGATGCTCGACGAGGAGCGTCGCCGTGTCACGAGAATCCTGCCCAACGTCAGCGTGCACTTCCTTCACGTCGGCCCGGACGAGGATGCCGTACCGCTACACAAGCTCGCCGGCAAGATGGCGCGTTTCAAGCGGTCACTGAACAAGGGTGAGATCTACGCGGTGAGCAATCGCCTCTCATCCCTCGGAAAGAACCAGCTTCCGATCCCGAAGGGTGTCGATCCCCTGCGGGCGCGCGCACCCCGGCCCCGCTAAGCGGCATCCGCGCCGTCTCACAGGGTCTGGCCCCGGGTTGCGCTCTTTTGCGGGTAGAGCGGTTCCCGCACCCACGAAAGAGTGCAACTCGAGTCCGAGAGGGCCTAGCGACGCACAATAACCGTGCCGGCGAGACGATCATGGATGCCGCGGCGGTCGCGATCGGCGATGAGTGCGGGCACGAGCAGACAGAGAAGCGCAGTTCGCACGATCGGGCGCCAGACTCCGATCCAGCCACTCTTCAGGGGAACGACGCGCATTCCGAGCAGCAGGTGTCCGACACTGCCGCTCACGAGCATCAGGAACACGACCTGCATGACCGCGAACACCGCGAGGCTCGCCCAGCGGTCGTAATCGAAGAAGGCGTACGAGAGGAGTGCGCCGAGCGCGATGTCGATCACGAACGCCGCGAGGCGTCGCCCGAAACGAGCGATAGAGCGCGGTCCGGTAGCGGGAAGGCCGAAATGCCGGCCGGGCCATTCGCTGGGCTGGGCGGATGTTCGGGTCTCGGCCATACCGAAGATCCTACGTTCGCCGTCCCGACGTAACATGCACGAAACAATAGCGACACCGTGGCGAAACTCCCCTCGTCTAGCGTCGCAGTTGGCTGCGCTTGCCGCCGTACCCAGTTCCAAACCCCATTGGAGTCAAGTCACATGTTCAGTGATTCTTCAGAGGTGCTCAAGTTCATCAAGGCCGAGAACGTCAAATTCCTTGATATCCGCTTCACCGATCTCCCCGGTGTCCAGCAGCACTTCAACATCCCCGCCTCGACCGTCGACGAAGAATTCTTCTCGGTCGGACAGCTCTTCGACGGCTCGTCGATCCGCGGCTTCGCGTCGATTCACGAATCCGACATGCAGCTCATCCCCGACGTGACCACCGCGTACGTCGACCCCTTCCGCGTCGAGAAGACGCTCATCATGATCTTCGACATCTACAACCCGCGAAACGGCGAGATCTACGCCCGCGACCCGCGCCAGGTCGCCAAGAAGGCCGAGAAGTACCTCGCGTCGACCGGCATCGCCGACACCGCGTTCTTCGCGCCGGAAGCCGAGTTCTACATCTTCGACGACGTGCGCTACGACGTGCGTCAGAACTCCAGCTCCTACTTCGTCGACTCCGAAGAGGGTGCCTGGAACTCCGGGCGCGTCGAGGAGGGCGGAAACCTCGCCAACAAGACGCCCTACAAGGGCGGCTACTTCCCGGTGAGCCCCGTCGACAAGCAGGCCGACCTCCGCGACGACATCAGCCTCAAACTGATCGACGCCGGTCTCATTCTCGAGCGCGCCCACCACGAGGTCGGCACCGGAGGCCAGGCGGAGATCAACTACCGCTTCGACACGATGGTGCACGCGGCCGACGACATCCTCAAGTTCAAGTACATCGTCAAAAACACGGCGCTCGAATGGGGCAAGGTCGCGACCTTCATGCCCAAGCCGCTGTTCGGCGACAACGGATCGGGCATGCACACCCATCAGTCCCTCTGGAGCGACGGCACCCCGCTGTTCTACGACGAGAAGGGCTACGGCGGACTGAGCGACATCGCGCGCTGGTACATCGGCGGACTGCTCAAGCACGCTCCGGCGGTGCTCGCGTTCACGAACCCGACGCTCAACTCGTACCGTCGACTGATCCCCGGATTCGAAGCCCCCGTAAACCTGGTCTACTCGGCCGGCAACCGTTCGGCCTCGATCCGCATCCCGATCACGGGCACGAACCCGAAGGCAAAGCGCATCGAGTTCCGCGCGCCGGATGCCTCGGGCAACCCGTATCTCGCCTTCGCCGCGCAGCTGATGGCCGGCCTCGACGGCATCAAGAACCGTATCGAGCCGCACGAGCCCGTTGACAAGGACCTGTACGAGCTTCCCCCCGAGGAGGCGAAGAACATCCCGCAGGTTCCCGCATCGCTCGAGGAGGCCCTGCGCGCACTTGAGGCCGACCACGAGTTCCTCACGGCGGGCAACGTATTCACGCCCGACCTGATCCAGACCTGGATCTCATACAAGCGCTCCGCGGAGATCATCCCGGCCGCCCAGCGTCCGACGCCGTTCGAGTACGAGCTGTATTTCAGCGTCTGATCTCGTTCTGTTTCGAGAGCCGCACTCCTTCGGGGGTGCGGCTCTTGTCGTGTAACGCGTCCAGGGCGGCACATCCCTCCGCATTCACCCTCGGGGCGGGAGTAGAGCCTCGTGGCGGGAGTCGTAGCTCCCTCCGGGACGCCATTCACCCTCCGCGAGCGGCCGTATCCCCCGCCACGGCGAGAATCCACCGTTGGGGACGACCACGGGTGGCGCGGACCGCGCCCTGCACCTCGACGGCCCGTGGGGTCGGTGTACCCGACGGCAGCAGGGCCGCGCCGGTGTCGGCGCGGCCCTGCGTGATCCGCTCGGATCGGTGGCGCGTCAGGCGGCTCCAATGAGGCGCCGGCCGGAGCCGAGCACCAGCGGTGGCGCGTAGGCGAGGAGCGGAGCGGGAGCGGTGCCAAGGCCAGTGAGCGTCCATCCCGCAGAACGCCAGGAGTGCGCGTCGAGGCAGTTGCGGGCGTCGATGATGATCGGCGTCGCGACCAGATCCACCAGGTCGCGTGGATCCGTCTCCTTGAACTCGTTCCACTCGGTGAGCACGAGAAGCGCGTCGGAATTGGTCGCGGCCTCCGCGATCGACTCCGCATAGATCAGCGTCGGGAACATCTTCTGGGCGGTCTCGTTGGCTTCTGGGTCGTAGACGACGACCTGGGCACCGCGCAGGTGCAGCGCAGCGGCCACGTTGAGGGCCGGAGAGTCACGCACATCGTCGGTGAGCGGCTTGAAGGCCGCGCCGAGCACGCCGATGCGACGGTTCAACACGGACCCCCCACAGGCTTCGATCGCCATGTCGATCACCCGCTGGCGCTGAGCCATGTTGATCTCGTCCACCTGCTGCAGGAGCGAGGCCGCCTTGGTGGCGCCGAGCTCGCTCGAGCGATGGATGAGCGCGCGGATGTCCTTGGGCAGGCATCCGCCCCCGAAGCCGAGGCCGGCGTTGAGGAACTGACGACCGATCCTGACGTCGTGGCCGAGGGCATCCGCGAGCACGTTGACGTCTGCTCCGGCCGCATCACAGACCTCGGCGATGGCATTGATGAACGAGATCTTGGTGGCTAGGAAGGCATTCGCGCTCACCTTGACGAGTTCCGCCGTCGGCAGGTCACACACGATCACCGGGGTGCCGGTAGCGATCGGGATGGCGTAGACCTCGCGCATGAGCGCTTCCGACGCGTCGCTGGTTCCGCCGAGCACGATGCGGTCGGGCATCAGGGTGTCGTCGACGGCCTTGCCCTCCCGCAGGAACTCCGGGTTCCAGATGATCTCCGTCTCGATTCCCTCCGGCACATGCTCGAGGATCATCTCGCGCAGCGCCTGCCCCGTGCCGACCGGAACCGTCGACTTGCCGACGATCAGGCCGTCGTGCGTGAGGTTCTTGGCCACCTGGCGGGTCGCCTCCTGCACGTAGTTGAGGTTCGCCGCGTTGCTCCCGCGCTGCTGCGGTGTGCCGACGCAGATAAAGTGAACGTCGCTGAGTGCCGTCGCCTCGGCGATGTCGGTGGTGAAGCGCAGGCGGCCGCTCTCGACGTGCTTGCGAATGAGTTCGGGCAGCCCGGGTTCGAAGAACGGGACGCGACCTTCGCTGAGAGCTTTGGCCTTGGCCGGGTCATTGTCGACGCCGATGACTTCGAAGCCCATCTCCGCCATGGCGGCGGCATGGGTGGCTCCGAGGTATCCGGTGCCGACGACGCTGATCCGAGGGGCCGTGGTGCGCGCTGTCAGGGCGGTGTCAACGAGTTCCTGGTCGATCGGTGTTGCATCTCCGAGCGGGTTCTGCTTCTTCATGATGTCCTCCTGGTAGTGGTGATGGACGCCGTCCGATGGGGATGGTGGCTGGTGGGGTGAAGGTTCACCGGGTCGAATTGTCAATTGAAGCCGAGGACGAACCGGCCGCCGGGGAGAGCGAGCCCCGCGGTGAAGGCCGCGAGACTCTGCGGTCGGGACTCGATTCGCCAGTCGTTGGTGGCGAGCTCTCCCTCGGTATAGCTGGTCACCGCGAGGTTGAACCAGGAGAAGCCGATGATGTCCTGGTTCTCCGGCTTCGCCAGCGCCTCGAAGAGGCTCGTGATCCAGGCCACCTTGTGTCCACCCACTTCGGATGCCCCGATCTCGGCCAACAGGATCGGCTTGTCGGTGATCCGCCTCAGTTCCTTGAGGCTCGGGGTGAAGGAGTAGTCGAAGCTGAAGGTGTTGTCCGGTTTGTAGGCCGGGCGCAGATACCCGGAGAGGCCGACGACGTCCACATACGAGGGTCCGGGGTACAGGGAGTCGAGGTAGGTCGAGGCCTTGTGGCTCGCCGGCAGGTTGTTGATGATGTTCGGCGCCCAGATCCAAGCGACGAGGCTGTTCGCGCCCTCCTCCTGGAAGATGTCGTGCACGTGCTGCCACATCTTCACGTAGTCACCGGGACGGTTGCCGTTGATCGAACCACCCTTGCCGTTGTCTTCCGACCAGGGGTACCAGACTCCGTTCATCTCGTGGTCCAGGCGTATGCCGAGGGGCAAACCCCCGGCCACGATGTCCTTCGCGTACTGGTGAAGGTAGGTGTCGAAGGTGCCGGGTACACCGGCTGCCGGGTCTCCGATGATCTTGGGGAGCGTGTAGTCCGGCTCGTCGACGGAATCGTTCGCCGAACCGATCGGACGGGATTCCCAGGTGAGGATCGGGAGGGTGTTGCGCTTCCAGGATGCCTTCACGACATCCGCGCGGAAGGTCTGGTCCCAGCCGCCGAAGTACCCGACGGCGTTGGGCTGAGTGCCGATCTTCTGCGCGGTGGCGTCGAAGGAGGAAAAGCTGAAGGGTGCCTGCTCCGTGTACATGCCGAAGTAGCGAGAGGTCGGATTGATGATCTCCGCCTTCGACGGTGCCGTCACGACCGAGGCGGCCGTTGTGGTCGGCTTTCGGATCGTCGGCTTCGGCTTCGCGGCGGCCGCGCTCGTCTTCGCCGCGGCTGCAGCGTCCAACGCGCCCTGAGCGCTGTACAGCTGCTGCTGGATCGAGGCAAGTTGGGCCTTCGTCGCGCTGAGGTTGCCCTTGCTTCCCGTGAGCTGCTTCTGCAGTGCGATGACCTGGCTGAGTAGCGAATTGCGTTCGGCGACTATCTTCGCGGTCGCGATATCCGCCTTGGTCACGGATGCCGCGGCCTGGGTCACCGGGTTGGCCGGCGAGTTCCACACGATGACGCTGGTGGTGAACAGCCCGAGCACGAGCACGGCGGCCCCGACGGCGGTGAGCCTGGCGCGGGTGCCCGAGAGCGCCCACCAGGTTGCCGGTCGGCTGAGTTTGGTGCGCTTAAGTAATGACAATGAAATACGCCTCCACAGCGAAGATGGTGAGCCCGATCACGTACGGCCAGGCGGCTTTGGGGTTGAGACGACGACGACGCGCGGCACGGGGTGCGGAGGGCCGCACCCGTGTCGCGATTGACGGTGAGACCTCGAGAAGTGCGGTCGAGTGGTTTCCCACAGACACCGGCCCGAACCCGATCGGTGCCTGGTCGCGCCCCCGGTCGACGAGCGGGCGGTCATCCTCGACGAGGGATTCGACGAAGGTGTCGTTCGACGCCCCTCCCCCGTAGGCCCCGGCGCGGGTTCCCCATCCGCTGGCATGTCCCATTCGGAAGAACCCGATGAGTCGGATGGGCATGAGAAACGCCGTCGAGACGATGATGAACACCGGCAGCCGGAAGAAGTCGCTCGGCTTTTCGGAGAGGTGCCTCAGCTGACGGATCGCCATGCTCAGGACCGAGGAGACCACCATGAGTCCGACCACGAGCGCGATGCCGCTCTGCACGCCGTACTCCTTCAGGATTCCCTCGTAGAAGTTGTAGCCCTGGCCGGTGAAGCTGCGGTAGATCCAGCCGCCGATGACGCCGGCGAGCAGGAAGGGAAGCACGATGTCCATGACGAAGAACAGGGCGAGCACGGGAGCGTGACCGAGCATCCACGGCAGCATCCGCAAGGTGTTGTACTGGCTGCCGCGAGCCCAGCGCAGTTGCTGCTTGAAGAGCTTCTTGATCTGGAGCGGGGCATCCGTGTAGACGAGCGAGGTGTACTGGTAGACCGTGCGGTAGCCCTCTTTCAGCGTGAGGTTGGTGAGGGTGCGGTCGTCGCTGACCTCGAGGAAGACGCCCATGAACTGCTCGGTCATGAATCGCTCCATCACCCGCATCATGATCGAGCGGCGGAAGGCGATGGTGCGACCGGGAAGGCACCCCACCTGTCCGAGCACACTCTGCGCGGGCATCGAGTAGAGGGCCCGCGAGTTCTCGAGCCAGTCCGCCCAGCGCGTGATCCAGCTGCGCTCAGGCTCGAGGATGCGCTGGCGCGTCGTCACGCCGCCCACCGACTCGTCCGCGAAAGGCTTCACGAGCTCTGAGAGGGTGTTGTCGGTCCAGACTGTGTCGGAGTCGACCAGCACGGTGATGTCGCCGGTGGAGAGCTCCGTTCCGATCATCACCGCGTTGCGCTTGCCGGGGATCGGCGTGTGCACCCAGCGCACCAGGGGGCTGAACTCGTCGGAGATGGCTTCGAGGGTGGGGTTGCGGGCACCGTTGATCACGACGATGATCTCGCCGGGCTTCTGCTCGACCATGCGGCCGAGAACGTCACGGAAGAGATCCTCCGGTTCGTCGAGCACAGGCACGATCACGCTCGTGGTGCCGGTGAAGGTTCCCGTGAACGGCTTATAACGGCTGGAGATGACGAGTTTGATCACCCAGAGGGCCCAGATCAGGGCCGAGTAGACCGCGAAGGTGTAGATCTCCGGATGACCGTCGATCATGTGACGGATCTGAAGGATGAAAATGAACACGAGATTCCCCGATCTATTGCGGTGATGGAGTTTCCGCAACATTGAGGAACTGGAGAGCTGTTTTTCGGGGTACCTGAATTATTGACAGACGTTTCGAGCAGATGCAAACGGGCCGAACCGGGTTCATGCGGGTGCGAACGCCGCTCCGAATTTTTGTCACCCATTCCGTGTCAGCACTTAGGCCGACCGTGATCGTGGCCCCCGAAAGGTGGACACCGGTACCCCGCCCCTCAGGTTTCCGTGCACACCCTCACCGGCAAGTAGGGGGCAGCTAAAACGCAGTTCAGACCGAGATTCGCTCCAGTCTGAGCTGCCGCTGAATGAGCAGAATGATACTTATGCCCCAGGGGGCATGTCGATCAGGCACAGACAGGGCGTTCCCCCAGATGGGGTACAAACTGACCCCCGCGCGGGGGACGCCCGAAATCCGCAAAAATCATTCCGAACGTTTACCGTTTGGAAACATCCCGGACGCTGGACGGCTCGCAACGGCCTCAGCCCGTGCTCGGCCGCGGGGGTGTCGATACGCCGTAGAAACGCTTCTCGAAGACTGCGCGGGCGAGTCGTGTAACGCGGAGGTAGTCCTCTTCGAGCTGCGTCGCCGATCCCGGGGGGTACTCGAGCAGTCGCGCGACCCCGTCGAGTTGCTGGCGGTCGGTGGGCAGCACATCCGTCGTGCGGGTCATCCAGAGCACCATGGCGGAACGCACCCGTGAAGCGAAGATCCACGCGACTCGCAACTTCGCCGCATCCGCGTTCGTGACGAATCCCTCGGCTCGCGCAACCTCTAGGGCGGTGAGGGTGGAGGTGGTGCGGAGTCCGGGTACCCGTGCGCCCTTTTGCAGTTGGATGAGTTGCACGAACCACTCGACGTCGCTAAGGGAGCCTCGGCCGAGCTTGAGATGGCGGGCCGGATCTGCCGCCTGGGGAAGTCTCTCGGATTCGACGCGGGCCTTGATGCGTTTGACCTCCCGCACGTCGTTGTCGGAGATCGCCACCGGAAACCTCACCTCGTCGGCGAGCGTCTCGAAGTCGGCGAGGAGGGCATCGTCGCCGACGGCTCCACGGGCACGCAGGAGCGCCTGAGCCTCCCAGGTGAGCGACCAGCGCGCGTAATAGGCCCGGTAGGAGTCGAGGGACCGCACGACGGCGCCGTTCTTGCCCTCCGGTCGCAGGTCGATGTCCAGGTCGAACGGCAACCGCAGGTCCTCGGTGTGACGATTCAACTCCACGACGAGATACTTCGCGCGGTCGGCGGCCTCCTCGCTCGATGCCGTGGTCGGACGATACACGAAGAGCACGTCGGCATCCGATCCGAAGCCGAGCTCCTGGCCGCCGTAGCGTCCCATGGCGATGATGGCGAACTCGATGCCGTCATCCTCCGGGCGCAGCGCGTTGAGGATGCCGGTGAGGAACGCGGTCGTCACGTCGGACAGGGCCTGGCCAAGCTCCTCGACGTGCACGACGCCGAGGATGGCGCCGATGGCGAGGCGCAGCACCTCCCGCCGCCTCAGGGTGCGCAGTGCGAGCGAGGCCGTCAGGATGTCATCGTGGCGCGCGAGAGTGGATGCCGTTTCGTCCAGCAACGCGGCGAGGGTGCGGGGGGCCAGTTCCTCTTCGCGGTCGAACCAGGCCGCCGCCTCGGGGATCCGTTCGAGAAGCACGCCGACGAAGCGGGCGGACGAAAGCACGTTCGTGAGCCGCTTCGCGGCGCCGGACGAGTCTCGCAGCATCCGCAGGAACCAGTAGGACTCGCCGAGGTCGTCGCTGAGGCGGCGGAACGCCAGCAGCCCGTAGTCGGGGTCCGCGCCATCCGCGAACCACTGAAGCATCACGGGGAGGAGATGTCGCTGGATGGCCGCCCGTCGGGACACTCCGCCGGTCAGGGCGCCGATGTGGGCCAGGGCTCCCTTGGGATCTCGGAATCCGATGGCTGCGAGACGGGCGACGGCCTGCTCACTGCTGAGGGTGAGGCCGTCGTCGGGAAGGGCCGCGACGGCGGACAGCAGCGGTCGGTAGAAGAGCCTCTCGTGAAGGCTGCGCACCTCGAGCTTGATGCGGTTCCACTGCTCGATCAGGTCGCCGGCGCCCGTGGCGATGCCGCTGGCCCGAGCGAGCACCCGCACCGCATCCCGGTCGCTCGGCATGAGATGGGTCCGCCGTAGCTGCACAAGCTGCAGCCGGTGTTCCAGAAGGCGAAGGAACCGGTAGTCCCGTGAGAACTCCGCGGCCTCCACCCGGCCGATGTATCCCTGCTCGGCCAGGGCGACGAGGGCGGGGAGAGTGGCGCGCTGGCGAACCTGTTCGTCGGTCTGGCCGTGCACGAGTTGCAGCAACTGGATCGTGAACTCTACATCCCGGAGGCCGCCAGGACCGAGCTTGAGTTGGAAGTCGAGCTCGGCGCTCGGGATGTTGTCGGTGACCCTCTCGCGCATGCGCTGCACACCTTCGACGAAGTTCTCCCTCGATGCGCTCGACCACACCATCGGTGCAACGGCATCCACATAGCGACGCCCGAGCTCCGAATCCCCCGCGAGCGGACGGGCCTTCAGCAGCGCCTGGAATTCCCAGCTCTTCGCCCAGCGCTCGTAGTAGGCGATGTGGGAGTCGAGGGTGCGCACCAGCGCGCCGTCCTTGCCTTCCGGCCGCAGGTTGGCATCCACTTCCCAGAGCGCGGGCTCGCGGGAGAAGTCGTGAATGCCGCGCATCGTCGCCATCGCGAGCCGGGTGGCGATCTCCACGGCCCGGCCGTCGGAGAGCTCTCCCGATCCCTCGGCGACGAAGATGACGTCGACGTCGCTCACATAGTTCAGCTCGCGGGCGCCGGCTTTGCCCATGCCGATGATCGACAGCCGGGTCGCCGCCACCTCTGCGGCGGGAAATTTCACGGTGGCGCGAGCCACCAGCAGTGCGGCGTCGAGCGCGGCAGCCGCGAGATCGGAGAGAGCCGCGGCGACGCTGTCGAGACCGTCGAGGGGATGCGCCTGGCCGAGGTCCCAGGCGGCGAGCTGGGTCACGTGGCGGCGATATCGCACCCGCAGTGCATCCCAGGAGGCCTCCTCGTTCGTCGGGTCGATGGAGGCGACCGAATCTTCGAGCTCGAGCCGGTACACCTCGGCAGACGGCGGCCGGGCGAACGGCGCCGCGAGCACCGACAACTCCTCCGGATGCCGCCGCAGGAAGTCCGCGAGGCCCGCCGAGGCACCGAGAACGCGAATGAGCCGATCGGCGGCGGACGCATCGGAGAGGAGGGCGATCGTCTCGGCCGGAGACTGTCGCACGAGCCCTGTGAGCAGCCGGAGGGCGTCGTCGGCATCCGCGGCGTGCGCGAACAGCGGCAGGATGTCGCCAGAGGCCACCGCGTCGCCGAGGAGGTCGTCCAGCTCGGTCAGGAGCGAGACGGTCGGATCGAGCTCGGCGAACCCGAGCCTCGCGAGGTCGGTCAGGATGGATTGTTCGCGCGCCATTGCCGTCGAGTCCTAAAACCGCCAGTCGGGGAGAGCCGTTACAGCATCTCCAGATTGCTCTTGAGCTCGTAGGGAGTGACCTGGGCCCGATATTCGCGCCACTCCTGGCGCTTGTTCAAGAGCACGAAGTTGAACACCTGCTCGCCGAGGGTCTCGGCGACGAGCTCGGACTCCTCCATGAGAGCGACCGCATGGTCGAGGCTTGCCGGCAGCTGGCTGTAGCCGAGAGCGCGGCGCTCCGCATCCGAGAGCTCCCACACGTTGTCCTCGGCTTCGGCCGGAAGCTCGTAGCCCTCCTCGATGCCCTTGAGGCCCGCTGCAAGAAGAAGGGAGAACGCCAAGTAGGGGTTCGCCGCAGAGTCGATGGCCCGGTATTCCACGCGCGCGCTCTGTCCCTTGTTGGGCTTGTACAGCG
Source organism: Lacisediminihabitans sp. FW035 (assembly GCF_054880895.1). Classification (NCBI taxonomy): domain Bacteria; kingdom Bacillati; phylum Actinomycetota; class Actinomycetes; order Micrococcales; family Microbacteriaceae; genus Lacisediminihabitans; species Lacisediminihabitans sp. FW035. The sequence goes on along the minus strand of NZ_CM142187.1, from coordinate 1,645,345 downwards.
GCACGCGCACGAGCGCGGACCGGTTGTTGTGGCCCCAGGTGACGAAGCTCGGGGCTTCGCCAAGTTTGTTCTGCGAGGAGCCGCCCCAGAGTCGCTTGTAGGAGTTGACGAACTGGTTAGTGACCGCGGTTATCTCGGGCGCGTGGCGCAGCAGCCCGGCGATGAACTGGCGTCCGATCTTCGAGAGCTGGTATTGGCCGGCCCCGTCGTAGAAAGCGTTCGTGTCACCTTCGAAGAGAGACATGTGAGTGTGCATCCCCGAGCCGGGCTCCCCCGAGAGCGGCTTCGGCATGAACGTCGCGTAGACGCCCTGCTCTATCGCAACCTCCTTGATCACCGTTCGGAAGGTCATGATGTTGTCGGCGGTGGTGAGGGCGTCCGCGTAGCGCAGATCGATCTCGTTCTGCCCGGGGCCGGCCTCGTGGTGGCTGAACTCCACCGAGATACCGAGGTCTTCGAGCATCCGCACCGAGCGGCGTCGGAAGTCGTGGGCGGTGCCGCCAGGCACATTGTCGAAGTATCCCGCGCGGTCGACCGGCTCTGGTCCTTCCTGGCCGAACTTCGAACTCTTGAGCAGGTAGAACTCGATCTCGGGATGCGTGTAGAAGGTGAATCCGCGCTCGGCGGCCGTCGCGAGAGTGCGCTTGAGCACGTTGCGCGGATCCGCGACGGCAGGCTGGCCGTCGGGGGTCGTGATGTCGCAGAACATACGGGCGGTGGGGTCGATCTCGCCGCGCCACGGAAGGATCTGGAAGGTCGCGGGATCCGGATGCGCGAGCACGTCGGCCTCGTAGGACCGGGTGAGCCCTTCGATCGCCGATCCGTCGAACCCGAGACCCTCGGCGAACGCGCCCTCGACCTCCGCTGGGGCGATCGCGACGGACTTGAGGGTGCCGACGACATCCGTGAACCAGAGGCGGATGAACTTGACGCCACGTTCTTCGATGGTGCGGAGAACGAAGTCGCGCTGCTTGTCCATGGGCTCCTCTTGTTGCTCACTCCGGGGCGGTTCCTCCCCGGCTATTAGGCTAGTGGCTATGCCCCGACTCCGCTTGGCGCTTGGCCAAACCAACCCCGTCGTCGGCGACCTGGCCGGCAATTCCGCCCAGATTCTCGCTGCCGCCCACCGTGCCTCCGCCCAGGGGGCAGACCTGTTGGCGGTAGGAGAGATGGCGATCAGCGGCTATCCCATCGAAGACCTCGCGTCACGGCCGAGCTTCCTCGCAGAATCCCGTGAAGCAGTGCAGAAGCTCGCCAAAGAACTGCAGGACGCGGGACTCGGGGACCTCGCCGTCATCGTCGGTCACCCGGATGGGCCATTCGAGCCTCGCCTGCTCGGCACGAGCAACGCCCCCACCGCCATCGCCCAGAACTGCGCGAGTGTGCTGCAACACGGCCACGTGGCCGCGCGCTATGCGAAGCACCACCTTCCCAACTACTCGGTCTTCGACGAGTACCGCATCTTCATCCCGGGCGACGAACTGCTCGTGCTGCGCATCAAAGGGGTGGATGTCGCGGTGATCGTCTGTGAAGACCTCTGGCGCGACGGCGGTCCCGTCGGACGCGTGCTCGAATCCGATGCGGGACTCCTCGTCGTGATCAACGCCTCGCCGTTCGAACGGGACAAGGACGAGGTGCGGCTGCCCCTGGTCACCCGACGGGCGGTCGAGACGGACACGACCGTCGCGTACGTGAACATCGTCGGCGGCCAGGACGACCTGGTGTTCGACGGCGACAGCGTAGTGGTGGATGGCGCGGGCACGATCCTCGCGCGCGCCCCCCAGTTCGCCGAGCACCTGCTCGTCGTCGACCTCGAGGTCTCGGGCGTGCAGGTCTTCTCCGATGCGACCGGTGCGGCCCTCCCGCGCAATGTGAAGCGGGTCATCCTGGCCGACGGGCCGGACCAGAAGCCGCCGCTGGACGCCGACCTCGCGACCCTCCCCGACGACCGCGAGCAGGTCTGGAACGCCCTCGTGCTCGGGCTGCGGGACTACGTGGAGAAGAACGGCTTCCGTTCGGTGATCCTCGGCCTCTCCGGCGGCATCGACTCCGCGGTCTGCGCGGCGATCGCCGCAGATGCGCTCGGCGCAGACCGGGTCTGGGGAGTGAGTATGCCGAGCCGCTACAGCTCGGACCACTCGAGGTCCGATGCCGACGACCTCGCCGACAACATCGGGCTGCACTATTCGACGGAGGCGATCGCTGACCTCGTACTGCCGATCGAGACCCAGCTGAAGCTCACCGGAACCGCCGCCGAGAACGTGCAGGCGCGCATCCGCGGCATCATCCTGATGGGACTGTCGAACCTCGACGGCCACCTCGTGCTGACCACGGGAAACAAGACCGAGCTCTCGGTGGGCTATTCGACGATCTACGGCGACTCCGCCGGAGGGTTCGCACCGATCAAGGACGTTCCGAAGATGCTGGTCTGGGAGTTGGCCCGCTGGCGCAATGAGGCGGCGATCTCCCGCGGCGAGGTACCGCCGATCCCGGCCAACTCGATCGACAAGCCGCCGAGCGCTGAGTTGCGCCCGGACCAGACCGACCAGGACTCCCTCCCGCCCTACGAGGTGCTCGACGCCATCCTCGAGGCCTACATCACGAAGGCGCTCGGTCGGGAGGATGTGATCGGCCTCGGCTTCGACGCGGAGACCGTCGACTTCGTCACGAAGCTTGTGGACCACTCGGAGTGGAAGCGGCGTCAGGGAGCGATCGGGCCCAAGATCAGCGGCATGGCGTTCGGTCGCGACCGTCGTCTGCCCATCACCTACCGGCCGAGCAAGTAACCGGGAGCCGGGCACGCCGAGGCTAGGATTGCGCGCATGACCGACCCCACTGCAGCGGCGACCCAGGCGAACCTCAAGCGGGTGCGCACCAGGCACTTCCAGAGTGCGAAAGAGAACGGGGTGAAGATCACCGGGCTCACGAGCTACGACCAGCTCACGGCGTCCATCTTCGACGCCGCCGGTATCGACTTCCTACTCGTAGGCGATTCCGCCGGCAACAACGTGCTCGGGTACGAGACCACGCTGCCCGTGACCGTCGAGGACCTCATCCCGTTGACCCGAGCGGTGGCCGGCGCCGTCACCCGCGCTTTCGTGGTCGCCGACATGCCGTTCGGATCCTACGAGACCGGACCGGACGAAGCCCTGCACACCGCGTTCCGTTTCATGAAGGAGACGCACGCCCACGCCGTGAAGTTCGAAGGCGGGGTGCGAAGCGCCGAGCAGATCCGCCGGATTGTGTCCGCAGGCATCCCCGTGATGGGACACATCGGCTTCACCCCGCAGAGCGAGCACGGCCTCGGCGGGCACATCATCCAGGGCCGGGGCGAGGGCGCGGAGCAGTTGCTCGCCGATGCCCACGCCGTGGAAGACGCCGGGGCCTTCGCCGTCGTCCTTGAGATGGTCCCCTCCCTTGTCGCGAAGCGGGTCACGGAGGAGCTGCGGATCCCCACGATCGGCGTGGGGGCCGGCCCGCATGTCGACGGTCAGCTCCTCGTCTGGACGGACTGGGCAGGACTGACCGTCGGACGCATCCCCAAGTTCGTGAAGCGCTACGCGAACCTCAGCGGCGTGCTGACGGATGCCGCGAAGGCCTACATCACGGACGTCGCGGGCGGCGAATACCCGGCCGCGGAGCACGAGTACACGGACTAGCATCCGGCGTCTCGGTAACCCGATCGGTTGTGCGTGACAGCGCACGCTCTTCCCCTCGCGGGTGCGAGGTGGGATCATCATGCCACTGCCTGCACCACGAGAAGACCCCCGAGCTTCCGGAGTACCCGATGCACCTCCACGATCGCGCCTTTGCTATTGTCGCCTCCCTCGCAATCGCCCTGCTCACCACGACCGGCTGCGCGGCCAGCACCGTGCCCCCGAGTGCGTCTGCATCGGCGTCCGCCGAGACGTCACCACAACCGTCACCCCTCGCGACCGGGCCGGGTGGATTGGCGATCTTCACGGGCTACGAGATCCCCGATGGCAAACCGTTCACCGGGCTTCCCCTGCCGACCGGTGACGTCCTGCAATATGGGAACGGGTACGAGGGTGGCGCGGGCACCACCTGGAAGTTCGTCATCCAGACAGACCCTGTGGTCACACTGGACGACGTCGTGAGTTCGTTCGTTCAGCAAGGCTTTGAAGACTCGTTGGTCGAGCGCCAGTCTGCTACAGATGTCGTGCATCTGTTCACCAAGGACGGCCTCTTCGTGACAGCCACAGATTCGCTGTTCGAGGGCAACATCGAGTTCACCCTCGCCTACTCATAACGTCACCCGCGCGTGTCAGTCGCTCTTCGCGTCTTCCTCTGCCCACTTGCGGGCGCGCTCGGCGATGATCTCGGGCGCCCGGGCCGCGTCCTCACGGCTGTCGAACGGTCCATCCAGTTCGGAGGCCAGCGACTGCTTGCCCTCCTCGACCTCGTGGGTGCGGGTGTTGTAGTACCACTGCGTCATGAAACACTCCTTGCTCGCCACTAAAATTACTCCTATGCCCAAGGATTCGAACGGCCACCTGGTTGCGGGGCACGTCACTCCCACCCGTTTCGTGCCGAAGCACATCGTGCGCCCCGAGTACGTGGGCAAACCCGCACCGTCGCGGTTCACCGGCTCCGACGTGTACGGGGCCGAGGCCGTCAGCCGCATCCGGGAGTCCGGCCGGATCGCAGCCGATGCCATCGCTCTCGTGGGCACGAACATCCGCGCGGGCATCACGACCGACGAACTGGATGTCATCGGCCACGACTACATGGTGGCGAACGACTCCTACCCGTCGACCCTCGGCTACCGCGGCTTTCCGAAGTCGATCTGCAGCTCGGTGAACGAGGTGATCTGCCACGGCATCCCCGACGACACGGTGCTCGAAGACGGTGACATCGTCAACATCGACATCACCGCCTATAAGAACGGTGTGCACGGGGACAGCAATCAGACCTTCATCGTCGGGCAGGCGACACCCGAGGTGACCGCCCTGGTGGAACGCACCCGCGAATCTCTCAACCGTGGCATCAGGGCCGTCGCACCGGGCCGAGAGGTGAACGTAATCGGGCGGGCCATCGAGTCTTACGCTCGGCGCTTCGATTACGGCGTCGTGCGCGACTTCACCGGGCACGGCGTCGGAGAGGCGTTCCATAGCGGCCTGATCATTCCGCATTACGACGCGGCGCCCGCCTACTCGACGGAGATCGAGGTGGGAATGGTCTTCACGATCGAACCGATGCTCACCCTCGGCGGAATCGAGTGGGAGATGTGGGCGGATGACTGGACCGTCGTCACCAAAGACCGCAGCATCACTGCCCAGTTCGAGCACACCATGGTCGTGACCGAGCGCGGCGCCGAAGTGCTGACACTCCCCTGACGCAGCCCCGATACATCCCATACACGAGAAGAATGGCGAGATGGCTCAGAAAGCAGTAGGCATCGATATCGGCGGCACCGGCATCAAGGGGGCGATCGTCGATGTCTCATCGGGCAAGCTGCTCAGCGACCGGGTGAAGTTGCCCACGCCGGAAGGCGGTGAGCCCGAGGACATCGTGCTGACAGTGCAGGAAGTGCTCAAGAAGCTCGGCTCGCCCGAGAAGAAGCTACCGATGGGTCTCTGCTTCCCCGCCGTCGTCGTCAAGGGCCGCACCCTCTCCGCAGCGAACGTCTCGAAGAAGTGGATCGGCCTCGAGGCGGAGGCCCTCTTCGAGAAGGGACTCGACCGCGACATCACCTTCGTGAACGATGCGGATGCCGCGGGCTACGCCGAATCGCTGTACGGCGCCGCCGAGAGGAACAAGGGGCTCATCCTCCTCACCACTCTCGGCACGGGCATCGGCACCGCCATCATCTACAAGGGCGTGCTCATTCCGAACGCCGAGCTCGGCCACCTCCAACTCGAGGGCGTCGACTGGGAGACCAAGGCCGCGTACTCGGCGAAGGAACGCGAGAACCTGAGCTGGGAAGAGTGGGCGGCTCGCCTCCAGAAGTACTACGACATGCTCGTCGCCCTCTTCCATCCCGACCTCTTCATCGTGGGCGGAGGGGTGTCGAAGGAGTACAAGGACTTCCTGCCGCTATTGAAGCTCGACACCCCGATCGTGCCGGCGACACTGCGCAACAATGCCGGCATCCTCGGTGCCGCGGCCCTGGCATCCGGCAGGTAGTACGCGATGGCTCGTGGCGCGCTGCAGGTCTATCTGGGCGCGGCTCCCGGAGTCGGCAAGACTTTCAGCATGCTCGAGGAGGGGCGGCGACTACTCGACGCGAACCTCGACGTGGTAATCGGTCTGGTCGAGACGCACGGACGCGCCGAGACCGCCCGCCTCACCGAGGGTCTCGAGCTGTTCCCCCGCCGCAGCGTCGGCCACCGCGGGGTGACGCTCGACGAGCTCGACCTCGACGGTCTCATCGCCCGGCATCCGGACTGGGCACTCGTCGACGAACTCGCGCACACGAACGCGCCGGGAAGCGTCCACGAGAAGCGCTGGCAGGACGTGCAGGACCTGCTGGATGCCGGCATCAACGTGATCTCGACGGTGAACATCCAGCACATCGAGTCGCTGAACGACGTGGTGCAGTCGATCACCGGAGTCACCCAGCGAGAGACAATCCCTGATTCCGTGCTGCGATCGGCGGACCAGATCGAGGTGGTCGACCTCACCCCCGAGGCTCTCCGCACCCGGCTTGCCGGCGGACACATCTATCCCGCGGGCACCATCGATGCCGCGCTCAGCAACTATTTCAGACTCGGGAACCTCACCGCGCTTCGCGAACTCGCGCTCCTCTGGCTTGCCGACGAAGTGGATGTCGCGTTGCAGGCCTACCGCAACGAGCACGGCATCCGCGGCAAGTGGGAGGCACGGGAGCGGGTCGTCGTCGCGCTCCCCGGCGGACCGGAGGGCGAGACCCTCATCCGCCGCGGAGCCCGCATCTCGGCCCGCACCAGCGGCGGGCAGCTGCTGGCGGTGCACGTCTCGAGCTCTGACGGCCTCGCAGAGTCCGATCCCGCGTCGCTCCTCGCGCAGCGCACCCTCGTGGAGAGCCTGGGAGGCACCTACCACCAGGTCATCGGCGACCACACCCCGACGGCGCTCGTGGACTTCGCCCGTGGCGTCAACGCGACCCAGCTGGTGATCGGAGTGAGCCGACGCAGCCGGCTCACTACATTCCTCACCGGGCAGGGAATCGGCCAGACCGTGATCCGTGCCTCCGGCGACATCGACGTGCACATCGTCTCGCACGCTTCAGTCGGAACCCTTCAGCTGCCGACGACGGGCGGAGCGCTTACGCTGCGGCGCCGACTCGCCGGTTTCGCGCTTGCGGCCGTGTCGCTTCCGCTTCTCACCTGGGTGTTGAGCGCGACGCGCACCGATGACTCGCTCGCCAGCGATGTCCTTGCCTTCCAGCTGCTCGTCGTGGTCGTCGCGGTGGTGGGCGGGCTCTATCCCGCGATCGTCGCCGCGGTGATCTCGGGGTTCTGCGTCGACTTCTTCTTCGTGCCGCCGCTGTTCCAGCTTCGGATCGCCAGCCCTGTGCACTTCCTCTCCCTGGTGATCTTCCTTCTGGTCGCCGTGCTCGTGAGCGTCGTCGTCGACCAGGCGGCGAGCCGCAGCCGAGCGGCGAAGCGGTCCGCTGCCGAGGCCGAGACTCTCGCGACCGTTGCCGGAAGCATCATCCGCGGCGAGAACGCCGTCGAGGCCCTCGCCAATCGCCTGCGAGAGATCTTCGGAATGACGAGCGTCATCGTCAGCTACGGCGGTGAGCGTCTCTACGAGGCGGGCGCCGCGACAGCCACCGGCGATGAGAAGAGCACCACGGTCGAGCTCGGCGACGACGGCAGTGTCGTGCTCACCGGACGCGACCTCCAGGCCTCGGACCGACGCATCCTCAACGCCTTCGTCTCGCAGATCGAGGCGGCCCTCGTGCAGCAGGAGTTGCGCACGGCCGCCAGTGGCATCCGCCCGCTCGAGGAGGCCGACCGGCTGCGCACCGCACTTCTCGCCGCCGTCGGCCACGATCTGCGCACCCCGCTCTCCTCGGCGACGGCGGCCGTTTCAAGCCTTCGGAGCACGGATGTCTCCTGGAGCGACCGCGACCGTGAAGACCTGCTGCTGACCGCCGAGGAGTCGTTGCGGCGGCTCGCCGACCTCGTCGACGACCTGCTCGACGCGAGCCGGCTGCAGGCCGGGGTGCTGCCCATCTCGCTCGGGCGCGTCGGCCTCGACGAGATTGTGCCCCTCGCCCTCGACGAGCTGAGGGTGCCGCTGGCGCGGGTGCGCGTCGACGTCTCCGCCGATCTGCCCGAGGCGCTCTGCGATGCTGTGCTGCTTCAGCGGGTGATCGTGAACCTCGTTGCAAACGCCCTGCGCTATTCACCACCGGATGCCCCGCTCATCATCACGGCGAGCAGCTTCGGTGAAAGGCTCGAACTGCGGGTCATCGACCGCGGTCCCGGCATCCCTCCGGCCAAGCTGGCAGAAGCCTTCCAGCCGTTCCAGCGGCTCGGAGACACGGACAACACCACGGGCGTCGGTCTCGGACTCGCCCTGTCCAACGGGTTCATGGAGGCGATGGGCGGCAGCCTCGAGGCCGAAGACACCCCCGGCGGCGGCCTCACCGTGGTCGTGTCGCTGCCGACGAGCGAGCCGGCCACTGCTCCGGACACCCGCCCCCTGCAGCGGGAGTCGTGATGAGGATCCTCGTGGTGGACGATGACGCCCAGATCCTCAAGGCCCTGCGCATCAATCTGGCGGCCCGCGGCTACGAGGTCTTCCTCGCCCAGTCGGGACCAGAGGCGCTGGATGTCGCGACTCACGTTTCACCCGAGCTCGTGGTGCTCGATCTCGGCTTGCCCGGCTTCAGCGGCATCCAGGTCATCGAGGCACTGCGCGGCTGGACCGAGGTGCCCATCCTCGTGGTGAGCGGCCGGACCGACTCCGCGGACAAGGTCGACGCCCTCGACGCGGGCGCCGACGACTATGTGACGAAGCCCTTCGCCATCGACGAGCTGCTTGCCCGCATCCGTGCCCTCAGCCGGCGTTCTTCGGCCGAGCCCGATCAGCCGGTGGTGACCTTCGGTGACGTGACGGTGGATCTCGCGGCCCACGCCGTGTCGAAGGCCGGCACCGGACAGGTGAAGCTGACCCCGACGGAGTGGCACATCCTCGAGGTGCTCGTGCGCAATCCGGATCGCCTGGTGACGAAGCACTTCCTGTTGACCACGGTGTGGGGGCCCGCGTACGAGAAGGAGGACGGCTACCTGCGTCTCTACCTCGGCCAACTCCGCAAGAAGCTCGAACCCGAGCCCTCCCGGCCGCGGTACCTCCTCACGGAGCCCGGGATGGGTTACCGGTTCGCGCCGGGGGCGTAGCATCGACCGCCGTTGCCTGGAGGACGGTTTCAGCCGCCAGACGGGCCAGTACGCACCGGAGGGGCCGGCGTGCCGGCCCGGTGAGTCCGCACCCGCCCGGACAGCGGGGAGCCGCGTCGACCGGCGGGCCCGGACCTCCCCCAGAATGGATGTATGCAGTCCAACTCCTTCGCCGGAAATCCGCTGAGCGACGGGGATCCGTCCGTGGACCACAACCCGCCCGACCTGTCACTCCTGGCCGACCACCTCCGAGCCCGCCTGAAGGACACCGGCACCCGCCAGATCTTCGGCATCGCGGGCTCCCCCGGCACCGGGAAGTCCACCTTCGCGCAGAGCCTCGCGGATGCCCTCGGCCGCGAACTCGCCGTGGTCGTTCCCCTGGACGGCTTCCATCTCGCCACCGGGATCATCGACGGCACTCCGCTGCGCGAACGACGCGGCGCGATCGACACTTTCGACATCGGAGGATACGTGGCACTCCTCCGGCGACTGCGGTCCCGAGACGAGACCGTCGTCTACGCACCGACCTACCGGCGCGGTCTCGAGGAACCCATCGCTGCCTCGATCGCCGTGCACCGCGACACTGACTTCGTGATCACGGAAGGCAACTACCTGCTCTCGACGGAACCCGGCTGGCGCGACATCCGATCGCTGGTGGACGAGATCTGGTTCGTCGACACCCCGCAGACTCTGCGGGTCGCCCGCCTCATCGAACGTCACATCGCCTTCGGCATGACCCGGGATGCCGCGACCGCGTGGGCGACCGGTCCGGATGAGGCGAACGCGCGCCTCATCGAGTCGACCATGCACCTCGCCGACCGGCAGATCCGCGATTCCTGGTGAGAGGGTGAATGGGCCGGCTATTACGCCGGGTTCTGTCCCGACGGGCCCGAAGACCCGTCATCGACGGCCATCTATCTACGATGTACGTTGCCGCACACCTCTAGCGGTCTACCCGGAAACTGGGCGAGCCACCCGTAGCGCTTCCTGTTCGACCTTGCTCCGGGCGAGGTTTACCTAGCCGACCCGATCACGCGGGCCGCTGGTGGTCTCTTACACCACCGTTTCACCCTTACCCCCTGGCCGAAACCAGGTGGCGGTCTGCTTTCTGTTGCACTTTCTCGCGGGTTGCCCCGGGTGGGAATTACCCACCGCCCTGCTCTGTGGAGCCCGGACGTTCCTCGGTGTCCCCCGTATCTCGAATGACACGAGGGATAACGCGACCGTCTTGCCGACCCATTCGAGGAGACAGCCTAGCCGAGTGCGCCTACAGGCCGGACTCCCCGGTGCGCACAAGGATCGCACTGCTCTCCGGGCAGATCAGCACGTCGTCCGGGGCAGCGGCACGGATGGCGGCCATGTCGAACTCGTTCAGCTTGAGGCCGCTGGCCTCCGAAACCCCACCCCGCAGGAGGGATGCGCCCTGCCCGTACCGGGCGCGCTGTCGCTCGTAGAGGGCGAGCAGGTCCTCGGGAAGCTTCGCAGCAATGGTCGAACGATTGGCCGCCGCGTGGGTGCGTTCACTCGTGAGGCCGCCCAGCGATTCGTCCTTTTCGGCGACGATGCCGGCGATTCTCTCCTGCAGCTCGTCGTGCCTTCCTCGGAGGCTGCGCACCGCCGATTCCAGCTCCTCCACGCGCTCCATCACGCCAAGCTCGATCTCTTCGAGTTCGAGCTGGCGGCGACGGAGCCCGGCGAGCTCGCTCTCGAGCCCCGCGACATCCTTCACCGACGACGAGGCCTGGAGGCGGTCCGTGTCGCGCGTGATGCGCGCTTCGACCAGGGCGACGTCGCTCTCGATGCGCCCGAGCTCCCGCTTGGCGTCCTCCAGGGCTCCGGTCGCGCTCAGCGTCTCCACCCGTAGCGCCGTCGACTCGCTCTCGAGTCCGGCGATCACGGCCAGCTGCGGGAGCATCTTCGCCTTGTGCTCCAGCTGCTGGATGCGGGTGTCCAGAGCCTGCAATTCGAGCAGGTGGGCCTGGTCGTTCGGGCTGGCCTTCAGTGCCATGGGTGCCTCATTCGGTTGGTCATTGGACGATCGTGAAATCCCAGGGGTCGGTGCGAAGGTCGCTGACCGTCACGGTGACGCCGGGAAGCGCGGCCCGCAGCTCTTCGGCGGCGATGTCGAGCCACAGCCACTCGCTCGCCCAGTGCGACACGTCGACCAGTGCGGGCCCGGCACCGACTTTCGCGTTCTCCCGCGATTCGGAGGCGGGATGATGGCGAAGGTCGGAGGTGATGTAGACGTCGGCACCGAGCACAGCGGGCTCCGACAGGAGGGAATCCCCCGCCCCGCCGCACAGCGCCACCGTTTCGACGACCCGGTCGTAGTCGCCCGCGACGCGGATGCCCGACGCCGTCGCCGGCAGAAGTTCGGCGAGCTGGCGGGCGAGGCGGCCGAGAGTGGTCGGCTCGGGAAGCTTGCCCACCCGCCCGATGCCTCGGGTCGGCGTCGCACCGACGGTGATCGGCACCGCGTCGACCAGGCCGAGATGCGAGGCGATGACCGCCGAGGTGCCGGTCTCGACGACATCGGCGTTCGTATGGGCGGCGATGAGGGAACAGCCCCCGCGGATGAGTCGCGCGAGCACGACACCCTTGTACCGGTCCTCGGCGATGGTGGTGACGCCGCGCAGAAGGAGGGGGTGATGCACGAGCAGAAGGTCGGCGCCGGCGGCGACCGCTTCCTCCGCGACATCCGGCACCGCATCGACGGCGAGGTGGATGACACGGACCGTGGCCGCCGGGTCACCGGAGATCAGGCCGGGTGCGTCCCAGGCCTCAGCGCCCGCGATGGGCCACAACCGTTCGACGGTGGCGCAGACATCGGCGACGGTGACCTCAGCGGAGGTGACAGCGGCGGAGTGGGGCATCCGCCCATTGTAGTTTCGCCCGGGGGCCGGCGTATTCGGTCGCCGGTGGCCTCTAGGCGCGAGTGGCCTGCCTTCGTTCCTGACCGCGGATCGTCGAGATCCCTGCGACGAGCGGCGTGAGCAGACCCAGCGCGAGTGCCACGAGCACTCCGAGATCCGTGCCACCGAGAGGGCTGGACAGGTCGACCCCGGCCGCGCGGAACAGGTATCCCTCCCAGCGAAGTCCCATCACCGTCGCCGAGGTGAGTCCGAGGCCGACCGCGGACGCCACTACCAGCATCGTGAGGTTGAGCCAGTTGACGTCGCGGTAAATCCCTCCACGCGTGACGAGCGACCTCGTATCGAAGCGGCGACGTCGCAGGATCATCTCGGCCGAGAAGATCCCCGCCCAGGCGGCGACGGGCACGGCGAGCGTGGTCGCGAGATCGCGGAAGACCGATGCCACGCTGCTCACGCTGAATCCGAGGACGATCGCCGCAGCGAATACCAGCACCCCGACGATGACGGTCGCCCCACTGCGAGAGACCCGCAGCCCGATTGCCCCGAGCGCGAAACCACCGGAGTAGATGCTCAGGACGACGCCGGAAAGGAGGCTGAGGGCGGTGGCCGCGATGAGGGGCACGGGATACCAACTGGGCAGCAGGCCGGCGATCGTGTCGATCGGGTTGCTGGCCAGCCCGTCAGCTGTCTGCGCATTCGAGGCGGCCAAGACGGCGCCGTAGCCGATCAGCAGGAACGCCGGAAGTGTTGTTCCGAAGGAAGCCCACAACATGGATGCCCCGCCCGACGAGCTCGGGCGTTGGTAGCGGGCGAGGTCGCCACTGCTGTTCGCCCAGACGAGCCCGACGAAGCTGAAGACGAGAACCACCCCGGTCACGACGAGCATGATCGGCCCGTCCGCCACGGTCAACGCCTTCGCGAAGTCCACCGACTGCCAGGTCACCGAGACGAATGCCACGATGAGTACCGCCGAGAGGATGCCGAGCACCAGCTGGATGCGCGCGAACAGGGCATAGCCGAAGTAGGCCACGACGAGGGCGAGCAGGAATCCCACCGCCATCACGATGATCATCAGCTGCAATTCGGTGAGTGGGCCCGTGAGCTTCGCTCCCCCGAGGATCCGCGCGGTAGCCGCCGAGATCGTCCACAGCAGCACGGCACCCCAGAAGAGCCGGGTCAGCAGGGCGATCGAGGCCGGAAGGATGTTGCCGAGGTGACCGAAGGTCGCGCGCGAGACGACCATGACGGGCTGGCCGCTCCACTTGCCCGACAGGGTTCCGAGCCCCAGCGGGAGGAAGGAGATCGCCACACCGAGGAACGTCGCGACGACGGCCTGGCGCAAGCTCATCCCCAGGGAGAAGATCGCGCCACCGAGGGCCAGGCTCAGTACCGAGGAATTCGCGGCGAACCACAGCCAGAAGAGTCGTGATGCCCGGCCGACCCTCTGGTCAAGCGGTGTCGGGGACGATCCACTCGATTCGGGCGCGAACGTCTGGGGCGGCACCGACGTCTCGACGACGTCGATGGCAGCCGAGCGCAGCCACGGGCTCGACGCGGTCCGCGCGGCCAGTGCGGCCTCATCGGCGGCCTCGAAATCCTCGCCGGGCGAAAGATCGCGTGCCGAGTAGGCCGTCGGTGGAGTTGGATCGGCGATCAGTGCGGCGAAGACATCCACCGGTTCCTCGGGCGCTGCCGGGCCTTCCACGACGGCAGGACCTGTTTCCTGCGGGCGATAACCGAGCGGGAACACGGTCGGCCCGGCAGAGTACGGCTGTGGCTCGACGAGATCGTAGAACGGCGGGGTCGACGGGGCAAAGGCAGGAGCCGCAGCGGCCGCCGGCGCGACCGTCGCTACCGGACTGGTATCGCCGAAATCCCCTGGGGAATCAGGGGCGTCCGACGCCGGGGAAAAATCCGGCGAGAGGGTGACCTCCGCAACCGGCGCCGTGTCATCGACGCTGGAAGGTGGGTCGGCGGCACCGGATGCTCGCTGCGCGTTCTCCTCGCGAGTTCGAGCCTGCTCAGCGTCTCGGATCGACCGACGCGTCGGGAGGGACGAACCGCTCACCACCGGGGGGTGCTCGGCCTCGAACACGACCGGCTCACCCGACGGGGCAGGCAATCCGGCCAGCGAGATCGGCGTGACCGGAGTCACCGTGACCGCGGGGGGCGGATCGGCTTCCGCGACGACAGGAGGACGCTCCGGCGGGACATCCGACGGCCGCTGTTCGACGTCGATCGGCGCTTCGGGAGCTTGCCTGCCTGTGGCCACCGCTCTCGCCATCGGCGGAGGAAGCGGAGTGCTCACGGCCGGAGAGGTGGGCGGCGGCATGATCTGGATGGCGCCCGTGAGTCCGAGTCGCACGGCCTCGTCCGCCATGGCTTCCGCGAGCATGTCATCGTCGTATCGCTCGGAGTCGTCAGCCGGTGGGCTCGCAGCACCCTGGGCGATCGGAGGAAGGAAGCTCGCCCGGCGTGCACCGGTGTCGGGATCCGAGCCGGGATCGACCTCCGATCGTGCTGAGGCGTCAGTATCCATGCCCAGTTTCCATGCCCAGAATGATACGGGTTCGGGGTCAGTTATCCGGATGACGGGCCGCAGTCATCGCGGTTACCCCCGCGAGGATGAGCGCGAGGCCGACCCACCCCACCGGTGCGAGTCGCTCCCCCACCACGAGGACCGCGAGCACCGTCGCGACCAGCGGCTCGATGAGGGTGATTGTGGTCGCAGAGCTGCTTCGAATCGTGCCGAGGGCGACACCGAACAGCAGATAGGCGATCATCATCGGCCCGAGTGCGAGATAGACCGAGACTCCGACCGACAGCGGACTCTGGAGGAGCGGAATGCCGGTCACCAGGAGCACCGGCAGCAGGGCGATCGCACCGAGTCCGAACATCCCGCCCATCACGCCACGGGAAGGCAGGCCGAGACCGATGGCCCGAGAGGAAGCGTAGGTATAGAGCGCGTAGGCGATGCCCGCGACGAGGCCGAGAACGACACCGGTGCCCACACTCGCGGCCGTGCGTTCGCTCCCGCCCGAGCCGCCGAGGGAGAGCAGGCCGATGCCGACGATCGCTGTCATCGTGCAGGCGGTCCAGACCCCACCGGGCCGGCGACGCTCCCAGGCCCATTCGAAGAACGCCGCGAAGACAGGACCGGATCCCAGCGCCACGACGTTTCCGATGGCCACCCCGGCGAGATCCATGGCCGCGTAGAACGCGAGGGGGTAGGCGACGACCCCTGACGCGCCCACCAGTAGCCAGCGCCGGGCCGCGGGATCACGCAGCGCCGCAAGCGCCGGTCGCATCGAGATGGCGAACAGCAGCGCGCCCCCGACACCCATGGTGGCGGACCCGACGGCGAGCGGGCTCACGTCCGCCGGCAGCAAGCTCGCGGCCGTTCCCGTGGTCCCCCAGAGGATCGACGCGATGATGAGCGCGAGGGCCGCTCGGTTCATCGGCACTCCCCTCTCGCGCACCCGGTGATCATCCCCACGAGACCCGACTCTAGGGGCTCTGTTCGGACACGGAATCTCGCACCGGAAAAACGACCAATGTCAACTCCTCGCCCAATCGATTCTCCTTCGGCGCCGACGTAGTAACCTTCACTTCACAACCGAGGACGGAGCTCCTCGATTCACCGGCACAACAGGAGACCACGCGTGGGAAAGTTGCTCTACGGCCAGACGATCGAAGTGATCTTCGACGATCGCGTTCTGGCTCACCTCCAGTTGGTCATCGGCCTCAAGCTCCGGCGTGACGAGAGCTTCTTCTTCTCATGGCGCGACGAGCAGAGCGTCGGCGACGGACGCAGCGTGATCTGGCTCGACCCGTCCATCCCCCTTGTCTTCCGCTACAACGGCGGTCGCATGCCCAAGATCAACCGGGAGTGGCTCGAGGCTCTCACGCTCTCGTCCAACAGCGCCCAGGGCCTGCAGCTCACCGAAGAGGTCGGCGCCCTCGGCAAGACCTCGGAAGAGTGAGCGGTATGGGTCGCGATGGCGATACTGCGGCCGATGCGGCGGACGCCCCACAAGACGGGGAAGTGTCGCAGACTCCCCCGAGTGACGACCTCACCTTCGACGAAGCGATCGCCGAACAGGAAGACGCCGAGCAGCCGGATCCCGGTCTCGTCCCGTAACGCCCGGAATAGCGGTGCCCGGCCGTGCGGTACTCAGGCCAGATAAGAGTGCAGGTCCTCGCTACGCAGGCGCTTGAGGCTGCGGGTCTCCAGCTGACGAACACGCTCACGGGTGATCCCGTAGAGCTCGCCCACCTCGTCGAGGGTCAGCGCCTGGCGGCCCTCGAGTCCGAAGCGAAGGCGGATCACCGTGGCATCCCGTGGCGGCAAGGCGTCGAGCTTGCGGCGGATGTCGTCGTGCCGGAGGTCGATCTCGACGGACTCATGGGGCTGCGGGGTGTCGGTGTCCTCGATCAGGTCGCCGAGCTCCGTGTTGCCGTCATCGCCGATCGGGATGCCGAACGAGATGGTGTCATGGTCGGATTTGGCCAGCTTGATGACCTCGGCCACTGTCACCTGCGCAGAGTCCGCAACCTCTTCGATCGTGGGGGTGCGACCGAGTTCGTTGGTGAGGTCTCGCCGCACCCGATCGAGCTTGTCCATCTTCTCGACGGTGTGCACCGGGATGCGGATGATCCGGCTCGAGTCCGCGATGCCACGGAGGATCGACTGGCGGATCCACCAGGTGGCGTAGGTGGAGAACTTGTTGCCGATCGAGTAGTCGAATTTCTCGACCGCGCGAACGAGTCCGAGGTTGCCTTCCTGGATGACATCCATGATCGGCAGTCCACGTCCGGCATAGCGCTTGGCGATGCTCACGACGAGCCTCAGATTCGCGCAGACGAACTGCTGGTAGGCGGCATCGCCGTCCCGCGAGAGCCAGAGCAATTCGCGCTTGTTCTTGCCGTCGAGCTCGGGGTGCATGGCAAGCCTCTCGCCGGCGAGCACCCCGACTTCGATGCGGCGGGCGAGGCTGACCTCCTCCTCCGCGGTGAGGAGCTGGGCACGCCCGATCCGCTGCAGGTAGTCGCGAAGGGGATCGACGGAGACCTGTGCTGCGCCGCGGGGCCACTCGATGGCAGACTCGTCGTTTTCGTAGGCGTTGATCGTCATTACTGACCCCTTTTTTGGTTACATTCAGCGTATGGGACGCCAGAATTTCGGGCCCAGGGCTTGACATCGATATGGCTTAGGCGCTAAACGATCCGGCCCGCTGCGACACCCTCCGGGGCAGCCCGCAGGCCGCTCTGGTAACGTCTACGCAGTTTCGCCGGGCGGTCCATTCGGGTCCCGCCGGTGAAACCTCCGACTATGAACTCTCCTCGACAGGCATCCTCTCGACGCGCCGCACTCCGTCCGCGCCGGGCGCCGCGACCGCCGCGGCGGGGACCACTCGCGGTCGGCGCATCCCTCGGAGCACTGTCACTGCTCGCCGTCTTCGCGATCGCACCGCCCGCGACCCCCGATGCGGCCGGCCAACTCGCGGTCTACATCGCCGCACATCCGCAGACCCTCAGGGTCTCTGAACGCGTGTCGCTCGGCAGCGGATCCCGAGACGGCTACTCGGCGACCGCCGGTGTCCAGTCGCTGGCAGCTGCGGGCACGAACTACGACTGGGCCAAGCTGGTACTGCTCTCGGGCGGCTGGCCGCAGTCGGAAGAGAACGTGACGGTGATGGTGCGCTGGATGCGGCAGGAGAACGGTGCCGACAACTGGTGGAACCGCAACAACCCCATGAACAACGGCTACGGTTCGGGCGGCGGCGGCGGCACCGGGAGCTACGCGAACCTCGTGATCGCTGCGCAGAAGGCCGCGCAGAACCTGCAGCGCAACCCCTCGTTCTCGACCATCGTCGCTGCGTTCGCGGTCTCCGCGCCCACGTCCATCACCGAGCAGGCCATCTGGGCATCGCCGTGGGCCTCGAGCCACTACGGCAACGGGTCACGCTGGCACACCTCACCGGTCGCGGTCGTCACTGCTCCCGCCAGCGCCTGGTGAATCTCTGACAAAAAGGAAGGCCCCGGTCTCACGACCGGGGCCCTCCTTGTGGGATTGGTGAGGATCAGGCCTCGCTCATCGCCGTCTTCTCCGCCTGGCCCTTGGCCGCGTAGAACGCCGCACGCGCCGCGATGCGTCGAGCCTGCTCGGCCTGACCGGCGTCCAGCACGTCCTGCGGCACCTCGACGTTCGGCACGCGGCTGACGCCGTTGTACTTCGCGATGTAGGCGTCGAGCTCGGGACCGGACTCCCAGGAGGTGATCAGGCAGTAGCGCGGCTCACTGCCGACGTGGGTGGCGGCGTGCCAGAGGCGCTGCGTGTCGATGATCAGCTGCGCGCCGGCCGGCAGCGCGATCCGGTACTCGACGCTCGGGTCGGTGCGGTTCTCGCGCAGCACGAAGTAGCTGTCCTTGTCATCGGTGAGGTTGAAGAATCCGCGCACGACCCAGCCCGTGCCATCCGGGTTCAGGCGGTTGTTGTCGTCTTGGTGAAGGTTGTACAGGGTGTCCGCATAGACATTCGGCTGCAGCTCGATGACACGGCAGCGGCCGACGTTCGCACCCGGCTCCTTGGCGCGACGCACCAGGTTCGGCGCCTTCTCGACCTGGGACGGGATCCAGACGCCGTCCTTGTCGGTGCGCGGCGGCTTATGGTTCCAGAAACCGTTGACCTCGATCTCACCCTTGGCGCTGGCGAGGGGGGCGAACTGCGTCTCGCCCGACGACTTCCAGTCGACGAACTCGATGTCGAGCCATTCCTTCGGATCGAGTTCCTGGTTGTACTGGTCGAGCACTACGTAGCCGGTCTCTTCGAGAGCGGCGGACTTGATATAACCCATGATGCGAATCATGACCTTTCGTAAGGGGCCAGCACGTTTTAACTGGCCCAACTTAGGTAAGCCTAACATCGGGCGCCACGGAGGCCACGATCCACGCCGGGGTCCGAATAGGCTGGAGTCAATCATGGGAACTGCCACGAATATCGACGCGACCGCTGTCAACACGATTCGGTGGCTGTCCGCCGCGGATACGACGATCGTGGTGCCTGTCTATCAGCGCCAGTACCGGTGGGATATCGGCGCCTGCGAGCAGTTGCTCGGCGACATCCGCGCAGTCGCCGATTCGGACGAGCGCCACATGCACTTCATCGGGTCGATCCTGTCGTCGGTGAGCACCGAACCGTCCTCCGATTCCGCGCGGGCCGCATCCGAGCTCGTGCTCATTGATGGCCAGCAGCGCATCACCACGCTCATGCTGCTGGTCGCCGCTCTGCACCACGCCGTGTTGCATGACCCCGTTCTCGCCGCCGACCCGCACCTCGCCGAGGATCTCGAAAAGGTGCTGGTGCGTCACTCCGACCCCGCCCGCACCAAACTCAGGCCCCACCGCGCCTGGGCCGAGACCTTCGAGAGTGTCGTGCTCGACCGTCGGGTGACGGATGCCGAGGCTCGGGATTCGCGCTTCGACGACAACTACGCCTTCTTCCGCAGCCAGGTGCCGTCGTCGGAGGTCGTGCGCATCTGGACGGGGCTGCAGCGACTGGAGCACGTCGCCATCACGCTCGGTACGGATGCGAACGCCCAGCAGATCTTCGAGAGCCTCAACTCGACCGGCGAGCCCCTGCGGGACCACGAGCTGATCCACAACTACGTGCTCATGGGACTCTCGCACGCCGAGCAGAGCGAGATCGAGGACTCCTATTGGGTGCCGATCGAACAGAACACCGGGGAGACCATCGCCGGATTCTGGCGGCACTACCTGGTGATGACGACGGGCCGCGAGGTGGAGACCACCGGTGGGCGCGGCGTCTACGACGCCTTCCGCCTGCGTTTCCCCCGCCTCGATCTCGAGACCCTTCGCGAACAGGCCGCGGAATGGCGGGAGTATTCGGAGATCTACCGGGTGCTTCTCGAACCGGACCGCGCGCCTGACCCGGAGGTCGCGCGCCAACTCGCGCTCACCAACACCTTCGGTCGCGGGATGTATCCGCTCGTGATGCGCGCCTACCGGGACCAGGCGAACAGCCCCGGACAGGAAGCCGCCCTCGTCGAGACCCTCGAGCAGGTGCAGTCGCTGCTCCTGCGCCGCACCATCGTGGGGCTTGACAACGAGCGCCTGGTCGGACGCCTCTGCCGGGCGCGAGACGCGGGGGCGGACGCCCTTTCTCGCGCGATCGCGCGGATCATGCCCTCGGACGCGCGCGTGCGCGTCGCGCTCAAATACGGCGATCTTCCCCATGCCGCTTACGTTCTCGCACGGCTCGCGGGCGTCGACGGATCGCCCGAATACGATGTCGAGCACATCTTCCCTCTGGCGCCGGCCGATTCGTGGAGCGGCGACGGAGCACGCGCGTGGGCCGACTACACCGACGACGAGCAAAACAGTCACCGCGCCCTCGCCCGGACGCTCGGCAACCTCGCCCTGCTCGAGAGCCCGCTCGCTGAGCGCGCGCTCGACGCATCCTTCCCTGACAAGCGCGCGCTGTATGCGCGCAGCGGGATGCAGCTGACCCGGGAGCTTTCCGACGCCGAGGCCTGGGGCACCGCGGCCATCAGCGAACGAACGGCACGGCTCACGGTCGACTTCCTCGCGATCTGGGCGCGCACGGAGACGACCGGGATCGACGACGACGGCCTCACACCGATTCTCGACGCGCAGCGGCGGCGGGGCTGGCCGCGCGGCTGGCAACGGGAGTTCGAGTATGTGGAATACCGCGGGGAACACTGGGAGGTCTACGACGTCAAGTCCCTGTTCAACCGCGTCTTCAAGCGCCTCTGGGCGGATGCCCACTCTGACGTGGTCGCGTTCAGCGCGCGTCGAAGCGGCCCGATCTTCGACGCCCAATCGTGGGACGGCCAGTGGGACGCCCTCGACGAATCGAACTTCCTCTACATGGGCTGGGACTCGAAGTACATGCTTACCGCCGTGCAGGGAGTTCTCGATGAATCCGGGCTCGCCGCCGAGGTATTCGTCAAGTACTCCTATATCGGGGATGCGATGTAGGGACTTCTTCGACGTCGCGGCACGGAACCGCCGGCCGGGGCCACATGGTCGAGGCGTTCGCCCAGGCCGACGATCGCCTGTGAACTCGAAATGCTCGAAGTCGACGACGGTACACGCACGTTCTACGAGTCACGCGGATTCGTCTGGTCATCCACCATGACCGGCAAGCTCACGGGCTACGAGGATTTCGCGGCGACGGGGCACACGCTGGTGTGGCACCACTAGGTGGTGACGGTACTCGCACTTACGCTCGCAGCCAGAAAGGCATCGCTGGACTGGTCGTTCTTATATTGACTCCAGACTTTCGCGAAACCGAAATATCCTCCGTCTCTGACAGAGTGATCCCATAACCACACCCGAACAACCTGCCACCCCGCCGCACGAGCCCAACCCCGCTATTCAGCCGCCGCCCTATGTGACTCTTGCCCCAAGCATCAGCACGACGCCACTGCCGCAAGGGCCGGGCCCGAGCAAGCCGATGGCACTCGGGTTTGCTGCGCTGCTGGTCGGCATCGGAGAACTTCTTTTCGGGCTGGTCCCTGTGTTCGGTGCCCTCGTCGGGATCATCGCGGTCGTCTTCGGAATCCTGGCTCTGCGAAAGCAGCAGTCGAAGGGAATGGCAGTTACCGGTACGTCCTCGGAAGTGTCGCGCATGAGCAAGGCCGGAATCTATGATCACGTGACTGCCGAATACAGGGACCAGTTTGCGCTGGAGGCAGCCCAATACGCCGTACACACCCTCCAAGCGGACTCTGGGGCCAACGCACTCGAGAAGGCGAAGACTTACCGGCAGTCCATGTCGATGTTCTTGGCAGCGATTCGGGAGCAGTTCGTGAGCCCGTACGGGGAAAAATTCACTGCGGCGGAAGCTGACTACGCGATCGCGAACCTGAACGGCTAACTCATCCTCCGAGCACGAAAGCCTCGCCTACACGCAGGGCTTTCGTGGTCTCGGCCGACTCCGTACCGCATTCTGTCCCGGAATCCGGTCCGGTCGCGGCCGAATCGACGTTTCACGAGCCGCACCAATTGTAATTGGCTCCTACGGGGTGACGATCTACGTCGACACACGTTTACCGGATAGCCCACCATATGATGAGCTCAGGACTCCGAGGGGACCATGGGGAGCTCGTGTCCGTAGTTCCAAGACAGGATGGCCGGCTGCTCGCGGTAGAAACTGAGCACGGACACTGATCCCGCATCCAGAGTGATCTGGGCCGCGAAACGTGGGGCTATCCGCAGAAACACGGCGGTCAGGATGCGCAGAAAATGGCCGTGCGCGATCAGTGCGACATCTCCCTCCGCCATCGCCGGCAGCACTCGGGTAAGCACGCGCGAGGCGCGCGCCGCGACCTCTTCCACTGTCTCGCCGGGCGTCCGCCCACGAATCACGCCGTGGGTGAAAGCGCTCCAGTTGTAGCCGAGCTCGCTACGGATGTCGCGCGAGGTACGCCCTTCGTATCCGCCGTAGTCCCATTCCACCAGGAGCGGATCGATCTCGGCATGCAGGCCCGCCAGTTCTGCAGTGCGCCGCGCGCGCTGCAAAGGCGAACTCAGAACCAGTGAGAAATCGTAGCCAGCGACCAACCGACCTGCGCCGCGGGCAAGCTCCTCACCTCGAGCAGTGAGCGGAACATCCGTGAGTCCTGTGTGGCGTCCTTCTTTGGACCACTCTGTCTCCCCATGGCGCAACAAAACCAACTTCCCCGAAGGGTTGTCGGGGGCGGGGCGTTCGGGCAGCGGATCATTTATGAGCACCCTCTAACCGTAATCGCGATAGGCCGCACATGTCCGAGCGATTGAAACAGTGTGCAGAACAGCGGTCAGTTGAGACCGTCCGCAAACAGGACGGTCACCGAGACAGCTACTGGCACCGGGCGAGTACAAAACCCTGGGCGTGTCGCTCTGACGTTCGCGGGGCACGATCCAGCTTCGCGATGAGGTTGAATCCGCCGTCGATGAGAGTCGCGATGACGTCGTCGGTTTGGTGCAGGAATGCCCGCAGCTCGACGTCGTGTCCGTACGGCCTGTTCAGCTGGCGTTCTCCGGTACCGGCCTGGTAGCCCAGCAGGACTAGCCCCTCAGGTCGGAGGATTCGGGCGAATTCCGCAACGATCTCGGCGAGCTGATCGGGCTCGGTGTGGATGATCGAGTACCAGGCAAGAATGCCGTCGAACTCACGTTCCGGAAATTGAGTGTCCGAAAAATCTGCCTGACGGAACTCGGCGTCCGGGTGCGCAGACTGGGCGAGCGCGATCATCTCCACCGACAGGTCAATCCCGACTACATCGAGGGACGGGGATTGAGACTGGAGGTATGTCACCATCCGGCCGGCCCCGCATCCCGCGTCTAAGATCCTCGAACCGGGACGCTTGGCAACCTTGTTCACGAATTCATTGACCATCGCCAGGTCAAGCGGCGCCTCGAAGCCTGTGTCGGGAATGATCGTCGCGTAGTCGGAAGCGACCGCATCGTAGGCCGCTCGAGTATGCTCGCGAAGTTCTTCGTCCACTGACACGACGATATCGGACACGCCCGCGCGGCGGCCCTCGAACGAGACAGATCGACGCAACCATCGTCGGGCTCGAGGCGGTTCACCGAGGAACGGTTAGTGGGCCGCCGGGATGACACTTGTGCCGGCTATCCGGTCGTACGGTGTTCGTCCCGTGCCCAAAAATAGCGACGCGACGTACGCGAGCGGCAGTGCGTAGGCGAACGCCGTGAGTACCCACACCGATAGGGGTGTCGGGCCCGTCGTAGTCGATTCGACGATATCGAACACGGCCAGGTGCCCGATCGTCCACGGGAGAGCTATCTTGATCGTGTTGCGGACGAGGGCCCGTCTATACGAGACACGCTGCCCTGTGCGCAGGTCAACGACGACGAGGTGACGAACGCGTTTTCCGATTGATGCCGCCCGCGCAGACGATTCCAGCCCGGCGAGAATGAGGGTCACGGGGACGACAAGAACGACGACGGCGATGATGTTCTCAGCGGCGAACGTGAATCCTCGGGTAGTCCCGGCGAGGTAGAGCGGAATCCCGATTGCGGCGATGAGGGCGACCCAGCCGAGGATGCACAGCCAGTCGATCAGCCAGGCAAGTAAGCGGTTCCATGGGTACCGATGCATACTCGAGACCCTATCGGCGGATGTAGCTCCGGCGTCCCGCAACGCGGACCCCACCTGCGACAGACCCACTCAACGATCGCCGAGATCGAGGCAGTGCTGCGGGGGTCTTTGAGCGCCACGTGGTGCGATGCACGTCGCGAACGTGTCGGAAGCGCGACTGTGAGTGTGACGCCCCAGAGCTTATCGACGTGAATGTCGGCTCCGGCCGCCTGACTGCAGGTTCGCCGAGTGATTCTTCAGCCAGCGACCTTTCTAGTACCAGAGCCTGGCCAACGGGTAAAAAGCTGCCAGCATGAGCGTGGCAACGACGATGGGCGAAAGTATCGTGAACGAAACCACGAACGCAGCGGTCGAGACGAGCCGTGGGGCTCGGCCGAGATGAGCCAGTCCAGGAAGGATTATGCTCCACGCACCTGCATTCGCGGCGAGCACGGCCAGGAAGATAGTCAGAGAGGGCAGGAACCAGAGAGCGGTGCTGACGAGCACACGCCCGGGGACAAAAAACTGGTGGTAGTCGAACTGGCTAATCGCGATGTAAAGAAGAATGGTGGCGGCGAAGCACGCTCCTGCCGTTAGGAAGATCACCCAGGCGGCTCGTCTGTACTTGTGGGCGGTGGGAGGCTGCGGATCGACAGCGATGAGCGGCGCATCGGCTCCGGTTGCTGAAATCACAAAAATCAATCTAGGGCAAGCTTCTGACCTTCCCTCATCCATTGGACCGCACAAATCAGTCGTCTCAATCAGTGGCGCCGCCTGGCAAGCGACTGTTGAGGGGTGATGTCGAAGACATCCCGCCCGGGATCACGAGGAACCGACTGCGCAGCAGACGCGCGCTGATCGCCCGGCGACTTCTGGTCAGGAGTAATGCCCACAGAAGTGCAAAGGATCCGAACGACAAAAGCGGTACGACGTTGTCCATCGCGAAGAACGTCTAAGACGGGGACACGTCGGCGGGTGAGTAGCCTGCGATCAGCTCCTGTGCCGCGGCGGGAGACAGAATGCTTCTTACATTCCGCATGTCCAGAACTTCCACCGCAGCGTAATCCTTGAAATGCTGCCCCATTTTCGCTAGCGGGTGAAGCGATCTTCCCACGCGTTCGATCGATCCACGTACAGGTTTCACAGTCGCTCCTTCGATTCAATTGCTCGCCGTCCGGGGCGCGCTAACAGTGCGGCTATCAGCGACGCCGCGGGGATGAGGTGAAGTGGGATGAGCGCGAGCGCCGCGGCCGCGGTCGCCTCCCCGAGCCGCTCCGGCGCCGCGCTCGGATCGATGGCCAGAGCAATTGGCAACCCGAGGCTGAGCAGTGCAACAGCTGACGCGATCCATGCGAACCAGAGGTTGGGGCGACTGCTGAGGCGCTTCACAATCAGATAGACCACGGTTCCTGCGATCATCCCGAGGGCGGTGAGAAACACCACTGGTCCGGGGGTGAGGGCAAGAAAGCTGGAAGGCGCGGAGACGAGTGTGCTCAGGGCGATGGCGACGATCGCGTTGAGCGTCAAGGCAATGACAATGGCGATGGCACTGCGCACTAAGACGGTGCGGGTGGATGGGGATTGCTCAATCATGACTAGGAAGGTCCTTTGTCTAGTTGACTCTGAGGCGGGAAAACGCGCGGATGCTCAGCGGCACGAAGATGGCGAGGATTGTCAGGGACGCGACGAGAACGATCCCGATTGCGTTGGCCTGCAGCCAGGTCTCCTCAGAGGTGGCGGCCGGCAGGTTGCCGAAGAGTTCGCGGGTGGCGTAGACGAGCGCCGAGATCGGATTCCATTCCGCGATTGTGCGCAGCGGCTGGGGTAGCGTGCTGGCCGGTACGAACGCCTCGGAGACGCACGTGAGCGGGAACAGCAGCAAGAGTGATGCGCTGGTTATTGCTTCCGGATTGCGCACCTTGAGGCCGAGGAGAATCATCAACCACGACATCGCGTACGCAAAGAGCAGCAGCAGAGCGACTGCGCCGATGGTTCCAACCGCCTCGCCGCGAGGGCGCCACCCCACTGCCAGCCCTGCAGAGATCATCACAGCTATCGACAGCACGGAGACGACGAAATCGGCACCGGTGCGTCCCACAAGAACCGTGGCGCCGTTGATCGGCAGAGTGCGGAGCCGCGAGATAAAGCCGCTTTGGGTGTCCTGCGCCATGGATGATGCGGTGATGGTCGCGCCGAACACGATGGTCTGGGCGAAGATGCCCGCCATGATGAAGTCGGTGTAGCTGACGCCGGGGATGGCGATGACCCCTGAGTAGACGAATGTGAACAGCAGCACAAAGATCACAGGCTGAATCAGCGTGAACGCGACGATGCTGGGTTCGCGTCGAACGCGAATGAGGTTGCGCCAGACGATCGCCCGGCTGTGAGCAGACACGCGCCGGTCATTGCGCGGAAGGGGGGTCCAGGGGATCGTGCTCACTGTGAATCCTCACTCTGGTCGCGGTCGAGGTTTGTGGTGCCGGTCAACTGGAAAAACACGTCATCGAGGGTGGGGCGGCGGATGCCCGCGTCGGTGAGTTCGATGCCCGCGGACTCGAACTCCAGCAAAAGCCCCGACAGGGTGCGAGTTCCTTGCCCGATGGGCACGGACAGCTCTCGAGCGTCGCCGCCGCCGATGGACGCTTCATCTCCAACCACCCGGCGCGCAACGGAGACTGCGGCTTCGCGATCTGTGGCGTCTTCGAGCGTGAGTTCGGCTCGCTGGAGACCGACCGAGTTTTTCAGCTCATCGGCGGTGCCCTCAGCAATTACACGACCACTGTCGATAACCGAGATCGAGTCGGCGAGGCGATCGGCCTCCTCTAGGTACTGAGTGGTGAGTACTACTGTGGTGCCCCGTGCGGCCAGCTCGGCGATCAGCTCCCACACGCCTTGACGGCTGCGGGGGTCGAGGCCGGTGGTGGGTTCATCGAGGAACAACACCTGAGGTTCGGCAAGCATCGCCCCGGCAATGTCCACTCGGCGTCGCATTCCGCCCGAGTATTCCTTCACTGATCGATCCTTCGCATCGACAAGGTCGAAGCGTTCGATCAATTCCATTGCCCGTTCGAGCGGTTTCTTGGTTGTGCGGCGGCTGAGGCTCGCGATCAGGCGAAGGTTTTCGAGACCGGTCAGCCGATCATCCACCGCGGCCGACTGACCGGATGCTCCGATGAGTTCGCGCACCGCCCCAGGCTGGGCGACGACGTCGAGGCCGGCGATTGTGGCACGACCGGAGGTAGGAACCGTGAGAGTGGTGAAGACCTGCACGGCGGTGGACTTGCCAGCGCCGTTCGGGCCGAGGAGGGCTCTCACCTCACCTCGCGCGACCGCGATACTGAGGCGGTCAAGCGCCGTCACGGTACGGCCACGGCCGAGCCGATAGATCTTGGTCACCTCGTCGGCCGTGATCATGTTGTCTCTCTGTGATGCACCGGTCACGACTTTCTCCCTTGGATGATTCGGAAACCGAATTGAATTAATATGTCGGAATCCGAATGAGTTGTCAAGTATGATGGCGGGATGGCCGATGAAATCGGGGCGCCGAGCGGCGCGAATATCGGGCCCGACCACCACCGATTACCTCTGGCCCCGGATCCGCTTGCCTTCGCGCTTGTGGCTCTGAAAGATGCGTTCCGAGCCAGCGATCGCCACATCGCCGCCCAACTAGACCTGAAACCGCAGGAATACCTAGCGATGGTGCACATTCTGGAGGGGCGAGGCGAGCTCGGCACCGTCGAACTCTCGACGCGAATCGGTCTCGCCGTGCCCACCACCACTGAACTCATCGATCGGCTTCAGCGCTTCGGGCATGTCGAAAGGCGACGGGACTTGTCGGACGGCAGACGCGTGCAAGTTGCGCCGACTCAATCGGCGATCGCCGCGATTATCGGCGCGATCGGACCTTCAATGGGCGACGTGGATCGGATTACAAAGAGCTACACACCGGGGGAACGAGAACTCATAGCTCGGTTTCTGACGGAGGTCACAGATTCCCTGCGTGCGGACGGCGGGAGTAATCCCCAGCTGCCCGAGCACGGCATTAAGAGCTGACGAGCGCAATTGGCGCCGCCAGGCTTGCGGCGTCACCGACATGCCCATCCCGCTGGTTGCCTATGAAGGCCCACGCCCGCAGCCGATCAGGTCGAAGGCATTGGAGACGGACGAGTGCTCTTCCGGCCAGATCAGGGCCGCGATAGTCGTCACAAACATCCGTCGCCCCCGAATGGCATCGGATACGCCCTCAGAGACCAAACCGAACGTGAAGCCGCATCCACTCGGGCGCGGGGAGGGCGTTCACAAGCCGACGCCTCAGCGGACGTGGCGCGACTGGTTTCGTACTGCACTCTGGCGACGGTCTGGAGCGATGCACTGGTCCCCCAACACCAGATCAACACGGTGCGCACTTCTCGGGCGAGTGCGCCCAAGTGACCTACGCGAAAATCTAGCTGAATAGCACTGTGCGAAGTGGGCCCTACCGGGCTCGAACCGATGACATCCACGGTGTAAACGTGGCGCTCTACCAACTGAGCTAAAGGCCCGCAGCGCGCGCCCGCGAGGGCGGCTGCGACGAATCAATAGCGTACAGGCATCCGCACCGGCCGTGCGTCGAACGGCGACTTACACTCGCACCATGACGAAGTCGACACGCCCGCATCCCGAAGCCACTACCGGGCGTCCAAAGCACCCGAGCCCCATCCGAGACTGGCACGAGGATCATCGTGCCCACCTCACGCGCGGCGAGCGTGCGGCCGACATAATGCGCAACGGCATGGGCAGCTGGAAGTTCGTGGGCGGCTTCGTCGCGTTCATGATCGTCTGGGCGATCCTGAATTCAGTGACGAAAGGGTGGGACCCCTATCCCTTCATCCTGCTGAATCTCTTCCTGAGCATGCTCGCGGGCTTGCAGGGGGCGATCCTGCTGATCGCGGCGAAGCGCCAGGATGCCATCGCCGCGGCCCTCTCCCAGCACGACTATCAGACGAACCTCGCGGCCAAGACCGACATCGACGCCGTGCTGGAGATCAACAACCGCCAACTCGAGATGATCGCCGAGCTGCGAGAGATCCTGCGACGGCTCGACCCGGAAGGGAAGAACTTCTAAACGGTCACCGGGGTGAGCTCGGCAAGCGCATCGCGATAGGCCGCGATCGAACGCGCCTCTCCGGGTGCCGTGACGAAACTGGCGCGGATGATGCCGTTCACGTCGATGAGGAAGCTCGCGCGATTGGCGAAGCCCTTTTCGGGGAGGAAGACGCCGTACTCCTTGGCCACCGCTCCGTGAGGCCAGAAATCGGCGAGGAGGTTGAAGTCGTATCCCTCGGCCTCGGCGAAGGCCCGCAGAGTGGCTTTGGAGTCGACCGAGACACCGAGCAGTTCGATGCTCTTGTCGCTGAACAGAGCGAGATTGTCGCGCAACTCACAGAGCTCGCTCGTGCAGGTGCTCGAGAAGGCGAGCGGGAAGAAGACGAGGGCGACCGGCTTCTTGTGCCGGAAGTCACTCAGTCTGATGTGCTCGCCGAATTGGTTGGCGAGCTCGAAATCGGGTGCCTGGGTGTCGTTTTCCAGTGCCATGTGCAGTTCCTATCCTCCGGAAGATGTGAACATCCGGTAAACACGATTTGCAAGCATACGCCCGCGACCGGTACACACCTACGGTCAGGGCCTCGCGACAGAGACGCTGTAAGTGAACTCGCGGCTCCCATGCGGCTGAAGCACGAACTGGTGCGGCTTCTCGCTGTATTCACCGGAGAAGCCCTCGGCGGCCGTCATGCCGAACCAGGGCTCGATGCAGACGAACTCCCCCGGGGCCTTTGACCACACCCCGAGGATGGGGAAGTCCGGGAAAGACACCGTGATGCTGGGTGCGCCGGGCGCCGAATACCGCACGGACCGACTGGACAGACTGTCGAAGATCACCGCGTCCGCCGCGAAGATCGACTCGTCGAGCGACAGGGTGCTGCCCACTATCGGGTTCGAGAAGCGCTCGGCCTTGAGCAGCCCGTTCGCGATGCGGCGGATCGGAGCGGTCTCCGGCAGGTCGAACTCGATGCTGTGCTCCGTGCGCCCCGATGCCCCCGGCAGGGGCCACGCGAAGCCGGGGTGAGCGCCGAGGGACGCGGAAAACGGCTCCGTGGCGAGATTCGAGACGGTCTGGATGACCCGTACCGTGGCATCCACCAGCTCGAACCGCACCTCGAGACGGAAGGCGAACGGGAAGTGGATGAGAGTCTGCGCCGAGTGCTCGAGGGTGAAGGCGACCTCGGTGTCGCTGATGCGATCGACCGCGAACTCGAGATCGCGCGCGAACCCATGCTGGAAGATGGGATAGGCGACCGAATCGTGAACGAGAATGTCCCCGGGCATCCGTCCGATTATGGGGAAGAGCACCGGGGCACGTCGGCCCCAGGCGGCCCCGCCCTGCCAGAGCAGCTGTTGACCCGGATGCCCGGTCGCATCTGGCTCGGCGCCGACGAGCTCGAGGCCGGCCAGCTCTGCACCCTTCGAGTCGATGCGGACTGTGAGAGTGTGATTACCGAGCTCGACGATCGCCATGGAGCAGACGCTACCGCACCGTGCGCGAGTCGCACCGGCTGCGAGAACTAGACTCGATGAGGCCCTTCATCCCGGCGACTGTCGCAACCCGATCGTCACCGCGCGGGGCACGGATTGTCCATTGAAACGATGCGAGGTCGACGTTGACGGTAAACGACCAGGACCCCTACTCGGTGAATCACACCGACCAGGACCCTGAGGAAACTGCGGAATGGCAGGAGTCCCTCGATGCGCTGGTGGCAGCGCAGGGCCACGAGCGTGGGCGGGAGATCATCCTCAGCCTGTTGAAGCGGTCGAAGGAGCTCCACCTCGGAGTGCCGATGGTTCCGACCACCGACTACCTCAACACGATCGCTCCCGAGAACGAGCCCGAATTCCCGGGCGACGAAGACCTCGAGCGCCGGTACCGCGCCTGGCTGCGCTGGAATGCCGCAATCATGGTGCACCGCGCCCAGCGCCCCGGCATCTCCGTCGGTGGCCACATCTCCACCTACGCCGGCTCCGCGACCCTCTACGAGGTCGGCAGCAACCACTTCTTCCGCGGCCATGATCACGTCGGCGGCGGCGACCAGGTCTTCTACCAGGGCCACGCCTCCCCCGGTATGTACGCGAGGGCGTTCCTCGAGGGGCGCCTCTCGACCGACCAGCTCGATGGGTTCCGCCAGGAGAAATCGCACCAGGGCGGCGGACTCTCGTCGTACCCGCATCCGCGCCTCATGCCGGACTTCTGGCAGTTCCCCACGGTGTCGATGGGACTCGGTCCGATCAATGCGATCTACCAGGCGCAGTCGAACAAGTACCTCACCAACCGCGGCATCAAGGACGCCTCCGACCAACAGGTCTGGGCATTCCTCGGCGACGGCGAGATGGATGAGGTCGAGAGCCGTGGGGCCCTCCAGCTCGCGGCAAACGACGGCCTCGACAACCTCAACTTCGTGATCAACTGCAACCTGCAGCGCCTCGATGGACCGGTGCGCGGCAACGGCAAGATCATCCAGGAGCTCGAGAGTTTCTTCCGCGGTGCCGGCTGGAACGTCATCAAGGTGGTCTGGGGGCGTGAGTGGGATGAACTGCTCGCCCGCGACTCGGATGGCGCGCTCCGCGACCTGATGAATCGCACCCCGGATGGCGACTACCAGACCTACAAGGCGGAGAACGGCGCCTACGTGCGCGAGAACTTCTTCGGCCGCGACCCGCGAACCCTCGAGATGGTCAAGGACTACTCCGACGACAAGATCTGGGGTCTCAAGCGCGGCGGACACGACTACCGCAAGGTGTACGCGGCCTTCAAGGCGGCATCCGAGCACAAGGGCCAGCCCACCGTGATCCTCACCAAGACGGTGAAAGGCTACGGCCTCGGCCCGTCCTTCGAGGGGCGCAACGCGACCCACCAGATGAAGAAGCTCACGCTCGACAACCTCAAGCAGTTCCGCGACGTGATGCGCATCCCCATCACTGACGCCGTGCTCGAGGAGAACCCCTACCTCCCGCCCTACTACCACCCGGGCGAGGACGACGAGGCGATCCAGTACATCCGCGAGCGTCGTGCGGCCCTCGGCGGATACCTGCCCGAGCGACGCACCCGACACGTACCCATCTCCCTTCCGGACGAGTCGGCCTACGCGATCGCGCGCAAGAGCTCCGGCAAGCAGGAGATCGCCACCACCATGGCGTTCGCACGCCTGCTCAAGGACCTGCTCAAGTCGAAGGACTTCGGGCACCGGATCGTGCCAATCATCCCGGATGAAGCGCGCACCTTTGGAATGGACGCGTACTTCCCCACGGCGAAGATCTACAACCCGAGCGGCCAGCAGTACACCTCTGTCGATCGCGAGCAGCTGCTCGCTTACAAGGAGAGCCCGCAGGGTCAGATCGTGCACGTGGGTATCAACGAGGCCGGAGGCTTCGCGGCCTTCACCGCGGCGGGTACCTCTTACGCGACCCACGGAGAGCCGCTGATCCCGGTCTACGTCTTCTACTCGATGTTTGGGTTCCAGCGCACCGGCGACGCCATGTGGGCTGCCGGCGACCAGATGGCCCGAGGGTTCATCGTCGGCGCGACGGCAGGACGCACCACGCTCACGGGCGAGGGACTCCAGCACGCGGACGGTCACTCCATCCTGCTCGCGTCGACCAACCCGGCCGTCGTCTCCTACGACGCGGCCTACGGCTACGAACTCGGCCACATCGTCAAGGACGGGCTGGATCGCATGTACGGGGGCACTCATCCGCACCCGAACGTCATGTACTACCTCACGGTGTACAACGAGCCGATCGTGCAACCCGCCGAGCCGGAAGACCTCGACGTCGACGGCCTGCTCCGGGGCATCTACCGGCTGAACACGAGCTCGGTGCAGGGGCCGAAGGCGCAGTTGCTCGCCTCCGGCGTCGCAGTGCCGTGGGCCCTCGAGGCCCAGCAGTTGCTGGCCGAGGATTGGGGCGTGTCGGCGGATGTCTGGTCCGTGACGTCCTGGACCGAACTGCGTCGCGACGGCCTCGCTGCGACGGAGCAGAACTTCCTCAATCCCAACTTCGAGAAGCGGGTGCCCTATGTCACCCAGAAACTCGCGGGAGCCGAGGGTCCGTTCGTCGCGGTCACCGACTTCATGCACGCCGTGCCTGACCAGATCCGTGCATTCGTGCCCGGGGACTTCGCCACGCTGGGAGCCGACGACTTCGGCTTCTCGGACACCCGGGCCGCGGCGCGTCGATTCTTCAAGATCGACGGCCCGTCGCTGGTCGTGCGCACCCTCGAGTCGCTCGTCGCCCAAGGCAAGCTGCACCCGGGCATCCCGCAGCAGGCCATCGAGCGGTACCGCCTGCACGACGTGACCGCCGGCACGACGGGTACGGCGGGCGGCGAGAGCTAGCCCGACGCTCACGACGATATGGCACCTGCGGTCAAGACCAAGGAACAGACTCTCGCCTGGCTTCGGGCGATCTCCGGTGAGCTCGCCACGGCGACGCTCAAGCGACTCGACGACACGCTCTCCTGGTACGGCGAGATGCCGCCGGGTCGGCGTTCGGCGGTAGGCCTCGTCGCGCAGGCAGGTATCACCTCGTTCATCCACTGGTACGACGACCCCACGTCGACGCCCTGGATCGCGGCGGATGTCTTCGGCGCGGCCCCGCGAGAACTGCTGCGTTCGGTGAGTCTGACACAGACTCTGCAGCTCATCCGGGTCACGGTCGAAGTGGTGGAGGACCGCGTCAAGGGCGCCGACGAGACGGTGCGCGAGGCGATTCTGCTGTACTCCCGCGAGATCGCATTCGCCGCAGCGGATGTCTACGCTCGCGCGGCCGAAGCCCGTGGGCTCTGGGACGCCAGACTCGAGGCCCTCGTGGTCGATTCGATCCTCAGCGGGGAATACGACGACGAGCTACCGTCACGCATCGCTGCCCTCGGCTGGCACGGCCACGGGGAGGTGTCGGTGCTGGTCGGCACCGCGCCGAAGATGCTCGACGTGGACATGCTGCGCCGCACCGCACGGCATCTCGACGCCGATGTGTTGATCGGTGTGCAGGGAAGTCGCCTCGTGCTCGTGATCGGCCGCGCGCATCCCACACCTCAGGCCGACGAACCTGCCGGGGCGACTCTCACGCCGTTCCTCGAGATCGCGACCGCCCTCGAGCCCGGCTTCGGTGATGGCCACCTGGTACTCGGCCACCAGGTGCCCTCCCTCGTGGAGGCATCCCGCAGCGCCAAGGCAGCGCTGGCCGGTTTCGCCGTCGCCCGCTCGTGGCGCAACGCGCCGCGACCGACCCTGGCCGACGACCTCCTTCCCGAGCGAGCCCTGGCCGGGGACGCCCTGGCCCGCGCGACCCTCATCAACCGCATCTATAAGCCGCTGCAGGCGCATTCCACCGAGTTGCTCGCAACTCTGTGGTGCTACCTCGACAACGGACGATCGCTCGAGGCCACAGCGCGCGAGCTCTTCGTGCACCCGAACACGGTGCGGTATCGCCTCAAGCGCGTCTCGGAGGTGATCGGCTGGGATGCCACGGGCGCCCGCGAGTCGCTGATCCTGCAGGCGGCACTCATCATCGGCTCGATCGCAGAGCCCGACGGGCCTTTGCGCCGCCGCTAGACGGCCGCGGGACTCCTCCGCCGCCTCACATGTTCGCCCAGCCCAGCTCGACGGGGCGGATGCCGCTGGCGAACACCACCCCGGCGCCGCAAAGTGTGGAATCGCTCCAAAGCTTCGTCGGAATCTTGGTGTGGGTCTACAACCCGCCCCCGGCCCCACCACGGCAGACTGGAGTGATGATCGTCGTCGTCTGTCCCGGCCAGGGTTCCCAAACTCCCGGCTTCCTCTCCCCCTGGCTGGCCGAGTCCCGCTTCGCCGATCACCTCGCCACACTCTCGGATGCCGCGGGAATCGACCTCGCGGCGCACGGCACGACCTCCGACGCCGACACGATCCGCGACACCGCCGTCGCCCAGCCGCTGATCGTCGCTGCCGGGCTTCTGACGCTCTCGGCCCTGCTCGACGGCCGTCGCGACCGCATCGGCGGCGTGGCCGGCCACTCAGTGGGCGAGGTGACCGCTGCGGCGGCCGCGGGTATCCTCACCGAGACGGATGCGATGATTCTCGTTCGCGAGCGCGGCTCGGCGATGGCCGGCGCCGCTGCGCTGGAGCCCACGGGCATGAGCGCTGTCATCGGCGCCGATGAAGACGAGCTGCTCGCCCGCCTTGCCGACCTCGGACTCGAGCCGGCGAACTTCAACGGTGGCGGCCAGATCGTGGTGGCGGGCGCACTCGACGCTCTCGCCGCGCTCAAAGAGGCACCGCCCGCCGGAGCGCGGGTCATCCCACTCCAGGTCGCCGGCGCATTCCACACGCGGTATATGGCCCCAGCCGTCGCGCATCTCTCGACCGTCGCCGCGGGCATCGAGAAGCACGATCCGACCCTCCCCATCTGGACGAATCACGATGGCACGATCGTGCCGACCGGAGCGGCATTCATCGACCTGCTCGTCGGGCAGGTTTCCTCCCCTGTACGGTGGGACAAGACAATGGACGCATTCGCTGCCGCCGGCGTCACCGGACTTATCGAGATCGCCCCCGCCGGAGCCCTGGTGGGCCTGGCGAAGCGCGGCCTCAAGGGAGTACCAACGGTGGCCGTCAAGACTCCGGACGATCTCTCTGCGGCATTCGACCTGATCGACGGGAAGTCATGAGCCACCCCATCCTGAACCAAACCACGGGCGCGCAGTTCACGCGCATCTACAGCTACGGCGCTGCACGCGGCGATCTCGTCGTGCCCAACGATGAGCTCATCGGCCCGATCGATTCGAGCGACGAATGGATCCAGCAGCGCACGGGCATCGTCACCCGCACCCGCGCCTCCGCCGGTATTCTCGCGGTGGATCTCGCAACGGATGCCGCCCGCGAAGCCATCGAGAAGTCCGGCGTCGCTGCCGACCAGATCGACCTCGTGATCATCGCGACGATCAGCAACGTGCAGCAGACGCCATCAATGGCAGCGGTTGTGGCGGATCGGGTCGGCTCGAACCCGGCAGCGGCCTACGACACCAACGCCGCCTGTGCCGGATTCAGCTACGCGGTCACGCAGGCCGACGCGCTCATCCGCTCGGGCGCCGCGCACTATGCGCTGGTGATCGGTGCCGAGAAGCTCTCCGACGTTGTCGACCCGACCGATCGATCCATCTCGTTCCTGCTCGGAGACGGAGCCGGTGCCGTGGTGATCGGACCGAGCGACAGCCCGGGCATCGCTCCGGCCGTCTGGGGCTCCGATGGCTCGAAGGCGGATGCCGTCGGCATGAACTCCACGCTCACCGAATTCCGCGACGGCACGGCCGAGTGGCCGACCCTCCGCCAGGAGGGCCAGACCGTGTTCCGCTGGGCAGTCTGGGACATGGCGAAGGTTGCGGGTCGGGCTCTCGAGGCCGCCGGCATCACCTCGGCGGACCTCGCCGCCTTCATCCCCCACCAGGCCAACATGCGCATTATCGACGAGTTCGCCAAGCAGCTGAAGCTGCCGGATTCGGTGATGATCGCGCGCGATATCGCGACGACCGGCAACACCTCGGCCGCATCGATCCCCCTCGCCACCCACCGGCTTCTCGCGGAGCATCCGGAACTCAGCGGCGGTCTCGCCCTGCAGATCGGGTTCGGCGCGGGGCTGGTCTTCGGAGCCCAGGTCGTTGTGCTCCCGTAAGATAATCAACGGTCAAACGACACCCCCAAGGAGATAACACAATGGCACTGTCCACCGAAGAAGTACTGGCCGGTCTCGCCGAGCTCATCAATGACGAAACCGGCATCGCCACCGACTCGGTGGAGCTTGGCAAGTCGTTCACCGACGACCTCGACATCGACTCGATCTCGATGATGACGATCGTCGTCAACGCCGAAGAGAAGTTCGACGTGAAGATCCCGGACGAAGAGGTCAAGAACCTCAAGACCGTCGGCGACGCCGTGAGCTTCATCGTCGCGGCCCAGGACTAGCACCGACCAGATTCAGCACCGCCCGGGACCAGCACCGCCCAGCACGACCTACCGGGCATGCTGGCCCACCAACGCGGCTGGCCAGCCCACGGAGAAACACCTGGGCTGGCTGCGCCCGTCGGACGACGCCCTTCGCGTCTATTCACCAGAGAGATGCCGTCATGACCAAGAAAATCGTCGTCACCGGGATCGGTGCGATTTCGCCGATCGGTGCCACTGCCCCCGAGACCTGGAAGGCGCTGCTCGCCGGCGCCTCCGGGGGCCGCAGCCTGGACTACGAGTGGGTCGAGAAATACGACCTCCCCGTGACCTTTGCCGCCGAGTCCATCGTGCGGCCCGAGGAATTCCTCGAGCGCCAGGAGGCCAAACGTCTTGACCCCTCCGCGCAGCTCGCGCTGGTCTCGGCACGCGAGGCGTGGAAGGACGCGGGCTCGCCCGAGGTCGCTCCCGAGCGACTCGGCGTCGACTACGCCACCGGCATCGGCGGTCTGTGGACCCTCCTCAACGGCTGGGACACCCTGCGCGAGAAGGGGCCGCGTCGGGTTCTCCCGATGACTGTACCGATGCTCATGCCGAATGCGGCATCCGCAGCCATCAGCATGGACCTGGATGCCCGCGCGTTCGCCCGCACCGACGTCTCCGCCTGCGCCTCGAGCACGGAGTCCATTGCGAACGCCTACGATCACCTGCAGGCCGGACTCGCCGACGTCATCGTCGCCGGTGGAACCGAATCGGTCATCCATCCCTTCACCATCTCGGCCTTCGCGGGGATGCAGGCACTCTCGAAGCGCAACGACGACCCGTCGACCGCATCCAGGCCTTACGACGTCGCCCGCGACGGCTTCGTCATGGGCGAGGGTGCCGCGACGATCGTGATGGAGACCGAGGAGCATGCCCTGGCTCGCGGGGCGAAGATCTACGCCGAGATCGCCGGCGGCGGAGTCACGAGCGATTCGTACCACATCACGGCGCCCGATCCCGAGGGTCGTGGGGCCGCGCGTGCGGTCTATGCGGCACTCGAGCAGGCGGGCGCGACCCCGGATGAGGTCGTGCACATCAACGCGCACGCCACCAGCACTCCCGTCGGTGACATCGCCGAATACAAGGCGCTGCTTTCCATTTTCGGTGACCGGCTGGGCGAGATCCCGGTCTCGGCAACCAAGGGTGCGACCGGCCATCTCCTCGGCGGTACCGGCGCGCTCGAAGCGATCTTCACGATCCTCGCCCTCCGCGACCGTGTCGCGCCCCCGACGATCAACCTGACTGAGCAGGATCCCGAGATCCCGCTCGACGTGGTCACGAGTCCCCGCCCTCTCGGCGAGGGGCCCCTGCTCGCCATCAGCAACTCGTTCGGCTTCGGCGGTCACAACGCCGTGCTGGCCTTCCGGAGCGTATGACCGCGGCGCCAGGCGGCCCCCTGAAGATCGCCATCGTCAGCGACTACTACTTCGACTA
Source organism: Lacisediminihabitans sp. FW035 (assembly GCF_054880895.1). Classification (NCBI taxonomy): domain Bacteria; kingdom Bacillati; phylum Actinomycetota; class Actinomycetes; order Micrococcales; family Microbacteriaceae; genus Lacisediminihabitans; species Lacisediminihabitans sp. FW035. The sequence goes on along the minus strand of NZ_CM142187.1, from coordinate 1,606,506 downwards.
CGTCGGGGGTGCCCAGACGTCGATGCGCCAGCAGAAGCTCGCCCTCGAAGAAGCCGGCCACACCGTGATCGTCGTCTCTCCAGCGCGTGGCCTGAGGGGCGCACGGTACCAGCGCTCGCCCGACGGCCTCCTGGTGAAACCGCTGTTCCGGCTGCCAGTGCTCGATCTGGCGGTGATCCCCAACAACGCCAAGAGCGTCGCAGCGCTGGAAGGATACCTCCGGGCCGAGCAGGTGGACGTGGTGCACGTTCAGACCGAGTTCGGGCTCGCCCATGTGGTCGACGCCGCCGCTGCGAACATGGGGATCCCCCTCGTACACACCGTGCACAGCTTCTACTGGGCGAGCGAGGGCCCTCCACAGGCATCCGTCGCCTGGTTCATCCGCTGGGCGCTGCAACTGGTCATCGGCGAGAAGATCCCCGACATCCAGTTCACCCCGCGCAAGACCGACAACCTGCTGCGCAACCTCGTGCTCGCGATGGCTCGCCGCGCGAAGCAGGTCGTCTCGCCCTCTAAACACCAGGCGGTGGATCTCGCGGCCGCCGGCGTCACCGGCACCATCTCCGTGATCCCCAACCCGATCGCGACCGCCGAGATCGAGTCCAACCCGCTCACCCTCGAGCAGGCACGTCGCCCGAGCTTCCTCTGGGTGGCGCGCTGCGAGCCGGTGAAGCGGCCCCTGTATTTCGCCCGGGCCGTCATCGCCGCGCTCGCGCGCACCGACAACGGGTTCACCGTCGACTTCGTCGGGGAGGGGTCAGACCTCGCGGCTCTCAAGCGGCTCGCGGCCGGTCATCCGGAGATGCGGGTGCAGGGTGCCCTGCCACACGACGAGGTGCTCGCCCTGATGGATGCCTCGGCCGCCATCGCCCTCACCTCTCTCGGCTTCGACAATCAGCCGATGACCATCGCGGAGGCCGTCAGCCGGGAGCGTGGCGTGCTCTACTGCGATCCGAAGCTCAAGGAGGGCCTGCTCAACTCCGGCTACCTCGCGGAGACTCCGGATGACGCGGGGCTGGCCGATGCGATCGTTGCCCTGGTCGAAGACCCGTCGCTCCTGGTGGGCCTGTCGAAGGGGGCGCTCATCGATCGGGAACTCTTCTCACCGACCAATTACGTCGACCGTATCGTCGAGGTCTATCACCGATAGGCGCCTTGCCGGCGAGGTCGGTCAGTCGACTTTCGTTAGCCGACTTTCGTTAGCCGACTTTGTGCAGCCAGACCACCTGGTTGGTGTCGCTGGAGTGACGGAAGGCCTCGAGCTCGTCGTCCCAGGCCTGTCCGAGGGCGAGACGCAGCTCACGGTGCAGCTCGAAGGCATCCGAGCCGGCGATCTCCATGGCGTACCGCACCCGATCCTCCGGGATCACCACGTTGCCCGCGGTGTCGGTCTGGGCGAAGAAGATCCCGAGGTCGGGCGTATGCATCCAGCGGCCGCCGTCGCTGCCGGGAGAAGAGTCCTCGGTCACCTCGAAGCGCAGGTGCTCCCAGCCACGGAGGGCGGAGGCGATCGCCGCCCCGGTGCCCTGGGCGCCTTCCCAGTAGAACTCGGTGCGCATGGATCCCTTGAGCACACGCTGCTCTTCCCACTGGAAGTTCACGGCGCGATCTATCGCTCCCCCTGCGGCCCACTCGATGTGCGGGCACAGCGCTCGCGGGGAGGAGTGCACGAAGAGAACACCCCGCGCCATTGCGACACTGGTATTGGTTAGTGCAGCCACGATAACTCCATTCCGTTGAGGTGCGACTTCCCCATCGACCTCGGAATGTTCCGTGCTGCGCTATTCAGTTGAACGGCAAGCCGTTTCGCTAATTATCGCGGAAATCCGCGGCAAATAACAACTGTGTAATTGCCGAGTCCTCTGTCGTCTATATACTCGGCATGGTTTTGATTCGGGGAGAGGAGACGCATGTCGGTGCGCGATGGTCTTCTCGCCGTCCTCTCACTCGGCGAGGGCTACGGGCTCCAGCTGCACTCAGAGCTCGCCTCACGCACTCCGCATCGGCGCCCGGTGAATGTGGGCCAGATCTACAGCACCCTCGAGCGACTCGCCCGCACCGGCCTCGTCGAACCCGCCGGAACCACCATCGACGCCCTCCCGCTCTACCGGCTCACCGCCGCCGGTGCGTCAGCCGCCGCATCCTGGATGACCGAACCAGTGCTCGACGGTCTCCCCGAGTGGACGGAGATGCTCGACCAGGTGCTCGTGACGAGCTCGATCGACCCGGTGGCCGCGAAGACGGTCGCAGAACGATATCGCCGCTGGTGGGAGGCCGATCTCGCCGCCACTCGGTCCGCCCCGGAGCCCGCCCTTGCCGATGCGCGCCTCGCTCTCGTCGCACGGGAAGCCCAGGCGGTCGCCGCGATCGCCTGGCTCGGATCCGCCATCGCCGCCCTCGTGGACTACGACTCGTTCCGCCCACTGTCGGACTCCCGACCCAAGCGAGGTCGCCGCGCATCGGCGCGGTGAGTCATTTCGCCTGGCCGTAGTCGTCCACGATCGCGACGGTCAGGGGGAAGGTCACCGGCAGAGCGCCGAACATGAGGCGGCCCGCCTCCTCCGCCGAGGTGTGGATCGCCGCTTCGACCTCCACCACCCGGTCCGCCGGGCAATGCACCACGACCTCGTCGTGCATGAAGAAGACCAGGTGAGGCGACTGCGTGATCCAGGCGCCGGATGATTCGTGCAGGGACCGCCTCAGGTTGGCCATCCAGCACAGGGCCCATTCCGCGGCGCTGCCCTGCACGATGAAGTTGCGGGTGAACCGGCCCCAGCTGCGCGCCTGCCCGCGGGCACGACTCGCGTCGACCTCCGTCGCGGTCTCGTCGTAGGCATCGGACTGCGTCGCCCGCCAGGCTGCCGACGGCAGAGGCGAGCTGCGTCCGAGTCGTGTCGTGACGACTTCGCCACGCTCGCCCGCGCGCGCGGCCTCTTCGACAAGCGCGATCGCCTTCGGATAGGTCTTCATGAGCTTGGGCATCAGCCGCCCGCTCTCGCCGGAGGTCGCCCCATACATCGCCCCGAGCATCGCCACCTTCGCCTGGTCACGGGTCTCTACGGCCCCGCTGGCGACGATACCGGCGTAGAGGTCGCCTGCGCTGCCCGCCTCGGCCATGCCCCGATCGCCCGACAGAGCGGCCAGGATTCGCGGCTCGAGTTGAGAGGCGTCGGCAACGACGAACTTCCAGCCCGGATCCGCCACCACAGCCCCACGAATCTGCTTCGGCAGCTGCAGCGCTCCGCCGCCGCCCTTGCTCGCCCAACGTCCCGTCACCACTCCCCCGGGCACATACTCGGGATGGAAACGCCCGTCGCGCACGTTCGAGTCGAGCCAGTGCCATCCATTCGCCGTCAGCAGGCGGGAGAGCTTCTTGTATTCGAGCAGCGGTTCGATGGCGGGATGCTTCAGCTTCTTGAGCTCCCACGACCGGGTCGAGGTCACCATGAGACCCGCGACGGCGAGTGCCTTGAGCAACTCGGCCGGCGAATCCGGATTGAGGGTGGGTGCCTCCAGCGCCTCCCGCAGTCGCTGCAGGGCGGCGTCGAGGAGAGCGGGTCGCAGCCCGGCCGCGGGGCGCGGTCCGAGATGACTCTCGAGGATTTCATTGTGGATGTCGCCGCGCCACGGCAGCCCGGCATACATCATTTCCGCTGCGATGAGAGCACCGGCGGACTCCGCCGCGATCAGCAGGCCGATGCGCGCCGGATCCTGCGCGCCCGCGATCGCGGCACGTTGCGCGGCGAACTCCGCGAGGGTGTCTTCGACGGGATCATCCGTGGGGTCGCCAGCGAAATCGAAGTCGAAGTCGAAAAGGGTGTGGTCTGCGGGCCGGTCGACCTCTTCGAGCGCGCCGCGATCCCAGGAGCTCGCGGGTGCCGAGGCGAGACCGGAGCCGGCCGTGAGTGCTGAATTACGCAGGATCGCGTGGGACAGCCGCAGGTCGACACATCGCTCGACCCGGACTCGCGCGCCGAGCAGCCGGGGATACCACCGGGAGGTGTCGTCCCAGACCCAGCGTGGACGCTCACGTTCCAGGTCGGCGACCGTCGGAGCGAATTCAGCCTCGGCGACGACCCGTTCCGAGCCTTCGAGCGCACCGTCGGCCGTCAGTCGCTGAAGGGCGATGCCCTCGCGGCGGGAGAAGACGGCGACATACACGACTCAATTGTGCGGGATGCCGCCGACCGTAGGCTCACACGAAGGGGGTCGCGGTCTCCATCAGGCGGGAGCGGATCATGAAGCGGACGCCCTCCGGAGACTCGACCGAGAAGCCGCTTCCGCGGCCCTTGACGACGTCGACCGTGAGGAAAGTGTGGCTCCAGTACTGGAACTGCTCGGCGGACATCCAGAAGTCGATGACCTGGGGGTCGCCGCCTTGAGGGGCTATGTCGAGTCGGCCGAGGAGAACGTCCTGGTCGGAGGTGAGGAAGTCGCCGGCGGGGAAGCACATGGGACTCGAGCCGTCGCAGCATCCGCCGGACTGGTGGATCATGAGGGGCCCGTACTGGTCCCACAGCTTGCGGAGAAGATCCACGGTCACGGGCAGGAACTCGACCCGCGGAATGGTCTCGCCGGGAACGGTGACCGTCGCGGTGACCACTCCGGTGCTTTCGATGACAGACATCGGTGTCCTTTCGATCTGGTCTCAGTATGCGCCCGAGACCGGTGACCGAGCCTGTCAGAGTGCCGACAGGCTCGATCCCCGGGGTGATGCGGGTTTAGAAGAAGCCCAGCTTGTTCTCGTCGTACGAGACGAGGAGGTTCTTCGTCTGCTGGTAGTGGTCGAGCGCCAGGCGGCTGTTCTCCCGGCCGATGCCCGAGCTCTTGTAGCCACCGAATGCTGCGCCCGCGGGGTAGGCGTGGTAGTTGTTGACCCACACTCGACCGGCCTGGATGTCGCGGCCCGCCCGATACGCGGTGTTGCCGTTTCGCGACCACACCCCCGCTCCGAGCCCGTAGAGGGTGTCGTTGGCGATCGAGATGGCATCGTCGTAGCCGTCGAAGCTGGTCACCGCGAGGACGGGTCCGAAGATCTCCTCCTGGAAGAGACGCATCTTGTTGTGGCCCTCGAAGATGGTCGGCTGCACGTAGTAGCCCTCGCTGAGGTCGCCGCCGAGGTCCGCACGCTCGCCACCGAGCAAGAGCTTCGCACCCTCCTGCTTTCCGATGTCGATGTAGCTCAGGATCTTCTCGAGCTGGTCGTTCGACGCCTGGGCGCCCACCATCGTGTCGGTGTCGAGCGGGTTGCCCTGCACCGCGAGCGAAGTGCGCTTCACCGCGTCGCCGAGGAACTTGTCGTAGATCGGCTTCTCGATGAGGGCGCGGCTCGGAGCCGTGCAGACCTCTCCCTGGTTGAACGCGAAGAGCGCAAAGCCTTCCTGGGCCTTGTCGTAGAACGCGTCATCCGCGTCCGCGACGTCCTTGAAGAACACGTTCGGGCTCTTACCGCCGAGTTCGAGGGTCGCAGGGATGATGTTCGCGCTCGCGTACTGCAGGATCAGCCGACCGGTGGTCGTCTCTCCGGTGAAGGCGATCTTGCGGATCCGCGGGCTCGACGCGAGCGGCTTGCCCGCCTCGACACCGAATCCGTTGACCACGTTGACGACTCCGGCGGGAAGGATGTCGCCGATCAGTTCCATCAGCACGAGGATCGACGCGGGCGTCTGCTCCGCGGGCTTCAGCACGATCGCGTTGCCAGCCGCGAGGGCAGGGGCAAGCTTCCAGACGGCCATGAGGATGGGGAAGTTCCACGGGATGATCTGGCCGACCACACCGAGCGGCTCGTGGTAGTGGTACGCCGTCATGCCGTTGTCCATCTCCGCGAAGCTGCCCTCCTGGGCACGGATAGCGGCGGCGAAGTACCGGAAGTGATCCGCGGCGAGGGGGATGTCGGCGTTGAGCGTCTCGCGAATGGCCTTGCCGTTGTCCCAGGTCTCGGCGAGGGCGAGAATCTCGGTGTTGGCGTCGATCACGTCGGCGATGCGGTTGAGTACCGCGGCCCGCTCGGTGGCACTGGTCTTGCCCCAGGCGGGCGCGGCCTTGTGGGCGGCATCGAGCGCCGCCTCGATGTCCTCGGCGGTTCCTCGGGCGACCTCGCAGAACGGCTTACCGTTGACGGGCGAGATGTCTTCGAAATACTGGCCTTTGACCGGCTTGACCCACTCGCCCCCGATCCAGTGCTCGTAGCGGGGCTTGTAGTTGAACTTCGCATCCGGTGTACCCGGGGCCGCATAAACGGTCATTGCAACTCCTGTCGACGACTCTGTCAAAAGAACCTAATGGGCTCCGTTGCAGGTTAGGAGCGTCGAGGTTGCGGGGAGGTTGCGACTTGTTGCAGGCCGAGTTCGGCTTCGATGCGCTCGAGGCGGGCGACGACCGCCGCACGCTTCGGAGACTTCGGCGGGAGCATCCTGAGACACGTCCTCCAGACCTCGGCGTCGTAGGCGGCTTCATCGGTGCGGGCGTAGGCGAGAAGAGTCTCGGCGGAGGCGTCGGTCAGCAACGCGTCACGCAGCCGTTGGCTCAGCTCCTGGCGCAGCTCGGCGATGCCCGGGGCAGAGGAGGTCGGAAGCAGTGCGCCAGAGTACGCCCCGAGCGCCACGCGGTGGGCACCGCGATCGAGGAACGCGAGCACCCGGTGGGCATCGAGCTCCAGTCGCGCCGGCAGCCGATACGGACGCGAGAGGGGCACGAGCGATTCATCGATGCGCTCGAGCACTTTGCGCAGGCGCACCATCTCGGCGCGCAGCGTGACGATCGAACCCTCCCTCTCGTAGACCAGCCCCGCAAGCCTGTCGACGGAGAGACCCTCTGGATGCCAGGCGAGCAGGGTGAGGATCTCGGAGTGTCGCGTGCTCAACTCGATCGACCGGCCCCCGACGGCGATTCGACCCACATCACTGCCGAGCACGGACAGCACGGGCGGCGCGATGGCCCGTGGGGCGGCGAGGACTGTCGCGGAGCGGCGTGGGCGCGAACTCAGCTCGTCCAGGCGTCGGATGCGCATCTCGGACTCGACGGCCGCCACAGCGGCCTCCAGCAGCGGAAGAGTGGCGGGGGCCACGGCATCCGCTCCCCCAGTGATGTCGATGACGCCCAGGATGCGCCCGGAGGCGGGGTCGTGCACGGGCACGGCCGTGCAACTCCACGGGTGGACGATGCGATTGAAGTGCTCCGCACCCTGGATCTGGATGCCGTGGTCGAGAGCGAGTGCGGTGCCGGGTGCGCTCGTGCCCACCGCGCGCTCCGACCAGTCGGCACCCTCGACGAAGAGCATTCCCTCCGCCTTGCGGCGGAGCGCCCGGTCTCCGTCGATCCAGAGTAACCGGCCGGCTTCGTCCCCGATCGCGACGATCAGACCGGCATCGAAGGTGTGCCGGATGAGCAGGCTGTGGATGGTGGGAAGCGCCAGCGCCATGGGGTGCGCGCTGCGGTATTCGTGAAGGTCGTCTTCGTCGAAATCGATCGCCGCTCCGAGGTGATCGGGATCGAGCTCGAGCTGCAGCGAACGCTGCCAGGACTCCTGCACGAGCCGACGCACGCCGCTCACGGCGGTTCGCGTCGCGATCACGGAGTCGTGCGCCGACGCGAGTCGCTGTCGCTCGGAGCTGTCGGTGGGGCGCGCGACTATCCAGGGGCTGGTCATGGCACCTCCGATCAGCATTGGTCGAGTGGCGCAATCCTAGTAGGCGGTACCGCGTGCCGCCCGTGAAGCGTCCCCGCCCCGTGCGGCACCGCACGGCGATGTACGGGCGGATGCGGTCAACCGGGGCCGGCGTGCCGACCCGAGTTGTCCGCGATGGCCCGGGAACGGGCGGCCGCATGGTTAAACGCCGACATGCAAGGGCCGGCCCGCGATCATTCGTGAAGCAGGGAACCATCCTTCTTCAGGACCTGCTTCTCGCCGGCCTCGATGGGCACGGAGAAGCGGTTCTGCTTCGGCGGCATCGGGCAGTTGAATGCATAGCTGAAGGCACAGGGCGGAAGAATTGCGCGGTTGAAGTCGAGGGTGATCGTGCCATCCGCATTCGGGGCCACGAACAGGAATCGGCCGACGCTGTAGGTGCTGTCGCCGCTGGTGGCATCAGAGAATACGAGCTGGAGCGCCCGGCCGGCCTTGAAAGCGGCCAGGTTGTAGTCGATGCCGTTTTTGGAGAAGGTGATCTCGCCGGGGATCGGTAGGTCGCGGGTCTTGCCGTCGTCCTTGAGGTGCTCGAAACCGACGGTCGTGCCATCCGGCAGTTCGGTGAAGGTGCCGGTGACCACCCAGTCCGGGTCGTAGTCGAATACGTCGATGGAGCCGAACTCCTGGATGCCCTCGGAGGCTGCGTCCCACACCCGCAGCGCGTAGGTGCCCTCCTCGCTGGCGATGACGAAGCCGGTCACGTGTTCGCTGAACACGATCTCACTCGGAGATTCGTGATCCTTACCGCGGACGATCGCCTCGCCGTCGACCAGTGCACCGTCGACCACGATGCCGTCGGATGCCGCGGCCGTGAGCCTGAGACCCGACTCGCCCGCGGGCAGTGGCGCCCAGGTGCCCGGCACCCCCCAGATGGTCTGCTCGGAATCGATCCACTGGGTGTTGACGAGCGCGAGGCTGCCCTTCGGCTGCACGACCGAGAGCTCACGCCGACCGTGATAGGTCGCGAGTGCCTCGGCCGGGGTCGGGGCGATGGGAGCTGATGTGGTGGTGTCGGTCATGGTTCCATCCTTGCTGAAGTCACTCCCAGTAACGATCGGTGACACTCGCGCATTCCCGTCAGGCGCCGCGACCGGACATGAAAAAACCGGCCCCGCACAAGTGCGGGACCGGTTAGTTCGGAGTATCAGCTGCGATGGGCGATGCCCACAGCATGCGGGGACCTTATCCGTGAGGAAGGAGACCCACAGCGCCTATTCGACGCACGAAGCTGCATCCAGTTCGGCCACTACGGCCGGAAGACTTGCGTCTTAGAGGGGACGAATGTTCTCGGCCTGAGGTCCCTTGGGGCCCTGGGCGAGGTCGAATTCGACCTTCTGGTTCTCGTCAAGCGACTTGTAGCCGCTCGAGGCGATCGCCGAGTAGTGTGCGAACACATCCGGGCTTCCGTCGTCCGGGGCGATGAATCCAAAGCCCTTTTCAGCGTTGAACCACTTCACTGTTCCTAGTGCCATAATTTTCTCCTTCAGGAGTCTTCGCGTGGACCCGACTTTCGGACCCACTCGTCGCGGTGTTCATCGTCCGCTCCCGAAAGAAACATGGCACCCATCGCGCTGGTTATTTCTAACCCGTGCGGCAAGCTCCAAGCATTCAAGATGTGCGAGGTACTGCAACTGCATGGCCAACTGTAGTGCACGTACCTCGTTTTGGGCACCCGTGTGACAAGAACGGAACACATTGGCCTCGAGTTCTTCTCAGCACGCCCGGCTTCCGGGCACCCCTGCGCGGTATCCGCGTGACGGAATCCCGCGGTTTCCTCGACCTCGGCCGTCCGGACTTCAAGCCGGAAGAACCGTGTCGTCGCGGCACGGCCACCACACCCTGGACTTGGACTCGGCCCACTGCGAGGTGACGATGGTGCCGGCCACCCCGCTCGCGCTTCGGAGGGTCACACTTTGGAGCGGCTGCCCCCACGCCTGATATACCCGACGATCGCCGTGACGACGAAGAGCACGATGCCGATGACGGCGAGCCAGAACAGCCCCTTGATGACGAACCCCAGGATGGCGAGCACGAGCCAGATGACGAGCAGGAGAACTATGAATCCGATCATGGTTGCGACGTTACTCCCTGTTCCGGAGGGACGAGGGCTCTCCCGTGAACTAGCGGGGCGAGATCGGGGGTCGCCACCATACTGGAGCCATGTCTGTGGCATCCCCGGTCCTCACGCAGAAGGAACTGCTTGCTCGTCGGCTTGCCGCACAACAGTTGATTCCGACGGCGAGCGCCTCGGTCACCGTCGCCGACACCGTGAGGCGGATGTTCGCCACCCAGTCCCAGGGCTTCGGGCAATCCGTCTGGGGTGTCGGACTCCGCACCCCCGGCGCGGGCCGCTCCGACGTGCTCCGCGCTATGGCGGAGGGATCGGTCGTGCGATCCTCATCGCTGCGGGGAACACTCATGATGGTCGCCGCGGAAGACCTGCGTGGCATCCTCACCCTCACCGCAGAGCGCACCATCGCGTCGACGCGCACCCGCCAGCGCCAGCTCGAACTCGACGAAGCGACGATGAGTCGAGCGCGCGAGGTGATCGAAGGGGCGATCGCCGGTCGGAATGCCCTCGGCCGCGACGCCGTCATGCGAACACTGGAGGATGCGGGCATTCGCACGGATTCGCAGCGCGGATACCACATCCTCTGGCTGCTCGCGGAACGCGGCATCGTGTGCTGGGGGCCACCGAACGGAACCCAGCAGGGGTTGGTGCTCGTCGAGGAATGGATCGCCCCGGCCGTGGAGCTCGACCGTGACGAACTGCTCACGCGGTTCGCGATCCGCTATCTCACGGGGCACGGTCCGTCGACCGTCGCCGACCTCGCGTGGTGGGGGCGACTTTCCCTCACCGACGTGCGTCGTGGCATCGCCGCTGCCGGGGACGCCCTGTGCGACGTCACCGTCGACGGCGTGGTGCACTGGATGGTGGCCGACCCCGACGCTCCCCCGACCCTGCGCGCGGATGCCCTCGCCCTCCCCGGATTCGACGAATACCTGCTCGGCTATTCCGAGAGATCAGCTCCGCTGCCGCCGCAACACTTCGAGAAGATCGTGCCGGGAGGCAACGGCATCTTCCTGCCGACGATCGTCGCGGCCGGACGGGTGATCGGCACCTGGCGCCGTACGGTCACCCAGGGCATCACCGTCATCGTGCCCGAGCCTTTCGGAGCGCTCACCCCGGCACAGTCCCGCACGTTCGACGCCGCGGCCGAACGCTATCGCGAGTTCCACGCGAACTGAGCAGCGCCTCGGCGGTCGTGCACGCCTGTCAGTCGAAGGCCACGTCGCAGCCGACACACCACCATTCACCATCGCGACGATCTAGGCCTCCGCCGCAGAGCGGGCATTCTGGATTATTCGGCATCACTGATCCACCCCCAGTCAATAGAGCTCGAGATCACCGGTGTCGGGCGCCGAGGGCTCGAGGTCACTCCCCGAGATGGGCCCACCATGAGCGTGGGTACTCGTGGCCCCGAGCTGCGTCGCACGGGCGCGGAGGTCGGCGGCAGCAGCAGTCGTGTCGGGCTCCGCCAAGCTCGTCTCGATCGGAGAGGTGATGAGTTCACTCGACGGACCGATCACGAGATTCACCAAGACGACCCGCCCATCCGGTAGCACGCTCGGCAATGTGACAACCTCTGCGACGCCGCTCATGGCGGCCGAGGCTGCGAAATCAAGCAATGCCGCAGCCCCGTCATCACTGGTGATGAACGACTCTCCCCCGTACGCAACACGTCTCATGGTTCTACCGTGCCCCTGATCCGGGAGGAATATCAGGACATTGCGCGAATACGGAGGAAGGCGTAATAAGTCTCGAAGTGCCCTCCCCCGCACGGCCGCGCTCTCCCGGGCGAGACTCAGCGCCTCGTCATGATCCAGGCGAGGAGATAGCTGCGCGAGTTGCCGTCATCGATGAACTTTTCCGGCAGGTCGCGGGCGGTCGCGAGCGCGGCTTTCGCCTTGTCGGCCCCACCGAGAGCGGCGTACATCAGAATGTAGTCGCCGAACTGCTTGTTGTAGTCGCCCGAGGTTGCTTCGTTCACACTCTTGGCGATGCGCGTGGGATCGCCGCCGAGGTAGCCGCCGGCCGGACTCATCGGTATGAGCTGGATGCCGAGTTTTGCATTCGCCTCGGCGCTGAACCAGGTGGAGTAGTCCCGCTTTCCACCCCAGTTCAGCGCGACCACCGAGTGGGTGTACTGCGCGTAGACCGGGTCGGAGGCGTCGAAATCGGTCCAATAGGAGCGGGCGGATGCCGCCTCGCTCGCGAGCATCCACGAGGCCTCCTTCTCGAGTTCACTGTTGTCGCTGACCGAGCCCCACAAGGCGAGGCCATTCCAGGCGTTGACCGCTTCGGAGCTCGACTCGAGGTTGTTGCCGTCGGCGAACGGCGAGTAGCCCGACGCCCAGGAGTGGCCGGCGTAGGCATCGAAGCCCCGACGATCTGGGAAATACTTCGAGTCCCCGCTCGAGGCGAGGTCCGCCGCGAGGAGGTTCATCACCGGGGTGATCTTCGTGCGAAGCGCCGAGTCGTGGGAGGCCGCCACACTCGCTGCGTAGAGGAAGTATCCGTAGTGGAAGTTGTGGTCATTGAACTGGTCGGAGCCGAAGGACGCGGTGAGTCCGACGATGCCCCTGGTCTTCGGATCGTAGACAAAGCAGCGCTCCGCCGTGCTCTTGCATCGCGTGGGGTCGGTCCACTCGCCGAGAGCTTCGCTGAGCTTGGCACCGACCGTCTTCGCTGCGGAGGTGTCACCAAGCTGGTCGGCCAGCATCAAGAGGTTGGCGAGACGGTAGAGCGCCTTGCCTCCGAAGTAGGTGTCGGCCGGGAGCGCAGCGGTCTGCGCGACATCCTGCGCGAGAGCGGTGGTGAGATCCTTCTTCTTGGCGGCATCGAGGGATGCGAGGTCGAGACTGTCGGACGCCTTCACCGTCGGGCTGGTCCAGGAGAGGCTCTTCTCGGCACAGAGCTTCATGGTGCCGTAGATGGAGGGGTAGCTGCCGAGAGTGCAGGCGGGAGTGGTCATCGACTTCTGCTGGTGCGGCAGGGTGGCGATGAGGGTATCTTCGGCTTTCGCTGTCGCGTAGTCGAGCGTGGTCGATGCGGTGGGGCCACCGCTCGCGTAGTCGAGTGTCACCGCGGTGACAGGTACGGCATTGGCGGCGACGGCCGACAACGTCCCGTCGGTGGGCACGGGGAACCAGGTAGCGGTCGCCCCTTCCGCGAGGCTGAGACCGGTGCCGTCCTTCGACAGCGATCCCGTGGTTCGGAGACCGTAGGTGGTCTTTCCGACCTTGGCCGAGTAGACGCCTTTGCCGGAGGAGCTGAACTTCTGGCCCAGTTTCAGAGTGAGCTTCTTCGCGGCGGTGAAGCTCACGAGAGGCGACCCCTCGGCGATGACCGTCGAGCCGACGGTGCTGCCCGACTCGGACTTGTGTGCGATCGTGACCGAGGCGTCGTCGTAGGCGGTGATCTCGCTTGTACGCGCGCCGGCGTCGATGGTGACACTCGGGGTGTTGCCGCCCGTGATGGTGTCGGGAGTGGTGGTGATTTCGGGCAGCCCGAAGGTGAATCCGGTGTCGGTGAGACCGAACGACAGGGGAAGTGGGAAGACGGGGAGCGGATGCTCGCCGAAGACCAGTCCGGAGAACCAGCGGTTCGTCGGGGGTGCGAGCCCGTGGGCGAGCCGGGTGACGGGGACTTCACCCACCGTCTTCTGCGGGAGCTTGGCAATCGTCGAGCCGACAGTGCTTTCGCGAAGTACTGCGGCTTCGGAGGAGCGGGAATTGCCGCCAGCACCGGCTCCCGGACTGCTACAGGCTGCGACGAGCGAGACGACGATGCCGACAGCAAGGAGGCCGGCAGCGCGGGCGATTGTGGAGTTGTTCATCAGATTCCGATCTGCTCGAGGAGCGAGAAGAAGGAGTCCTTCACGCCCGCGAGCGGTCCATCGTCGCGGAGGTGGAGGATCGCGGTCACCGGGGTTCCCGGTTCGACGAGACCGTCGTTGCTGCCGGCGACCAGGTCCTTGCTCGTGACCTTGATCTCGGCATCCGCCTCGCCGCCCACCGTCTGCACCTTGACGTCGGAGACGACGCCCGTGATGCGCTTATGGTTGGGCAGCACGATCTCGACGCGGCCGTTCTTCTCGATGCGGGCGAAGTCGTAGGAGTCGACCCGGAACTTGGCGAGCACGAAGAGCGGCCCGGTGCGGTCGATCGTGGCGAGCGGCTGGCCGGCGCCGACGAGTCCACCGACCTGTGCCTTCACGCTCGAGACGATGCCCGGTTCGGTGGCGGTGAGGGTGAGGGTGCCGTCTGTGGAGGTCGTGTACGCAGTGCTGACCGGTGAGGTCTTGGGCGAAGAGAGGTCACGAAGCAGGGTGGCGCTCTGGATGGTCATGAGCGGATCGCCCTTTTTCACCCGGTCGCCCGCCTTCACGGATTCCGCGACGACCGAGCCAGAGTAGTCGGATCCGACGGAGTACGAGATGGCGTCGAGCGACGCGGATCCGCTCGCCACCTGGTTCTCGCGCTGGTTGAGCACGAGGGTTGCGCCGGCCACGATGGCCAGCACGAGCATCAGTCCGCCGAGAAGGCGGAATCGGTTTCCCCAGGTCATCGGGACACCATTCCTTTCGAGTTGAAGACTTCGGAGGTCGCAGCCTGGTGGGGCGTTGCGACCCGGTGCACCGAGACGGCGCGAGTAGTGGGTCGAGCGGATGAGCGCGGGACACGGGCGAACCCGGCATGCAGCTCCGGCCGAGAAGGCACTGTCATGCGCGCGAGGTGTGATTCCTTCAGGGCGGCCCCGATGAACACCGCGAAGACGAGCGTGCTGGTGAGATTCCAGGCCGTGGCGAGAGTGATCGTGCCGTGACCGAGATCCTTCGTGACCGCGACCACCGAGGTGAGCAGCAGGAAAGCGAACATGAGCACCTGCGGGATCATGAAGTTGAACGGCGACACCCGTTTGCCGGCCGCTCCGGTGACGTGCCACTTCTGCTCACGACCCGAGAACACGTTCACGAATGCGCGGATGTAGATGGGGAACGACACGGTCGCCATGACGAGCGTTGCGGGCCGGAAAGACCCCATGGTGTTGAACGCGAGCAGGATCTGCAGGCCGTAGAAGCCGAGGTAGAACAGCAGCCAGGTGAGCCAGGTGACGGTGAGGTTCACCGGGCGCAGGTCGAAGTAGATCTCGAGAGGAGGCACCATCAGCAGGAGCAACGGGGTGATTCCCACGAGATAGTGGGTGGCCGTGACGGTGTACTGGAGGCGCTGGTCCATCGTGAGGCGGCGGCGCGGGTTCAGCGGGTTGTGGCGCATCAGGATCTCGAAGCCACCGGATGCCCAGCGCAACTGCTGCTTCGTGTAGTCCTCGACGGTCTCCGGGGCATCCCCGACGGCGAGGGTCACAGGGATGTAGACCGAGCGCCAGCCGTTTTCGTGCAGCATGAGGGAGGTCCAGACATCCTCCGACTTTGAGTCGGTGAACATCCCGCCGATGTCGTTGATCGCCTCGCGGCGGAAGATCACATTGGTGCCGACACAGAACGCGGCGTTGAAACGGTTTCGGCCCGGCTGGATGAAGCGGTAGAACACCGACTGCATGAAGCCAGCGCCGCTCGAGACGAGGTTCTTGATGTTTCCGTAGGTCTGCGGTGTCTGGACGAAGGCGACGTTGCTGTCGATGAAGAAAGGCACGGTCTCGTAGAGGAAGTCCTCTTTCGGCACGAAGTCCGCGTCGAAGATTGCGTAGAACTCGCCGCTGCTGATCGAGAGAGCGTGGTTCACGTTGCCGGCCTTCGCACCATTGTTGGTGAGGCGGCGCACGTAGCGGGCGCCGAGCTCCGCGGCGAGGTCGCGCACCGCATCCGATCCGCCGTCGTCGAGGATCCAGGTGAGGTGCTCGCCGCGCATCGCGATGGCTGCGGTGGCCGTGCGGCGGATGGTGGCGACATCCTCCCCGTAGACCGTGATGAAGACGTCGATTCCGAGGCGCACGTCTTCGAGAAAGACCCCCCACCGCTCGGGGTGCGCGTCGGTGCCTTCCTTTTCTATGGAGACGGCGTCGAAGAGGCGTTCCTGCGAGTGGTGGAAGGCGAAGTCGCGGGGGTCGATGCCGCCGGACAGGATCGTCCACATCGAGACGAGCGCCTGGGTCACGAGCACGACTTCTGCCGTGATGACCAGGGTGTACGGCAGCCAGTCCCCCCGGTTGGCGGGGTTCAGCAGGAAGAACGAGTAGGCCAGAACGCCGACCGTGGCGATGAGTACGAAGAGTACGAGGGTCGGCGAGTTCGCCGCGCCGTTCTCGACGGCGCGGGGCAAGGGCGTGTGCTCGCTGCGGCGTTCACCGCGGAACGGTTTCTCCTTCCAGAGTTGACTCATAGTGCTGTTCTCCATTCCTCAGGGCGCGCGGGAACGCGTGGCGGCAGCAGACTGCCTGGGGCGACGACGATGGCCTTTGCAGAGGGGCACCATGCCCACCGAGCAAATAGAAATGGCACTCTCTACGAGTGCGGGCCGCGTGACCGTCAAGGTCTTCTGGGGGCGCCGCTCTCGGATTGTGCCTGTTCCACAGTAGACACCCGACGGGGCGGATGTCCCGCAATATGAGAGCTTTGTAATCAAGCGAGCCGTCAGGAGACCCGTGTGTCCGTGCCAGTTCCGGCGTCGGGAGTTCAGCGCAAATCACGCAGGCGAGCGGCGACACCTCGGCTCCCGGCGTCCCGGCGTTCGTAGGTCACCGAAACAACCAGCAGTACAGCGCCAGCAGTTGCCAGCGTTATCCACCAGGGCGCTGCGCTGATCGAATGCCCGACCTGCACCGCGAAGACCGTGATGTTCTCGAGCGGAAGAACGATGATGCCGAGGATGAACGGAGCCCCCAGCTTGCGCAGCGATCCGATCAGGATCGCCGCCAATGCCAGCGCGATCACGAGGATCGCGCGCAACGTCTGCGGATCCGTTCCGGTTGCGACGGCCGACGGCAGGATCGTGACGATGACGCCGGGTGCCAGGAGCCGCCACGATCCTTTGTAGCCCACCGGCCAAGAGTTCAGACCCCTTCGTGCAGGGGGCGTCTGACCTCGCATCGCGAGCACGCCGACGATGAGCAGGGCGAAGCCGAGCACGAGGGAGAACGCCTCAACACGCAGCTGCCGTTCGCTCCAGCCCGCCACCGCAGTGCACCAGGCGAGCACGAACAGGAACCAGACCGGTGGCAGAGAGACGGGGCGCGACTGCGCGCGCACGGTGGTCGTGACCATGACGGCCAAGAGCCCGACGGCGAGCACCCAGAGCGTCCAGATCGAGAACCAGTCGTTCCGCACCGCAGAGATCGGGCCGAGGACCAGATAGACGAAAGCCGGCGCGTAGACCCAGCGGGATGCGCGGAGACGGCCCGAGGGTGCCGTCTGATCCGATTGGGCGACCCTCAGAAGCAGTGCCCCCGCGATGCCGGCGAGGGCGGTCGAGGCTGCACTGAAGGCCAGCGCGGCGAGCATTACCGGTCTGACTGCGACGAGATCCATCGACCAGCCCAGCCGGATTGCCTCCACCGCGCCGGCGGAGGCCGCGACCATCCCGAAAAGAAGAGTGGGAGTCCGGAGTGTGCCAAGCCTCATCAACAGTGGTCGGTCCGAGCGACGGGAGAGTGTCCCTCCGATGAAGACGAGCACGGCAGCACCCGAAAGCAGGATAACCACTCTCCACGAAAGGCCCGAGCCCGAGCCGGCAAGAAGAAAAAGCGTGGGAATCACGGCAAAAGCGAGGCCAATGGAATACAGGCGGGAACCCGGCAGCTTCCGGCCCACCGAGATTGCACCGACGACCACCGCGGCGAGGGCCGGCGGAAGGATGTACGGCTCGGGGATGGCAACGCCGACGAGGGCCCAGAAGCACCAGAGGGCGCCCGTCCAGCTGGCCCCGGCGACGGCCCAGGCATAGCGCCGCCCGGTCGTGATGGCCGTGACCGCGGCGCCGAGACCGATGATCAACAACACGAGCAGGGACGTCCCCAGCCCGGCCGCGGCACGCACCAGTGCGACCACCACCGCGAGAGCACCGGTGACCAGTGCGGAGACCTCGATCCACCGCGTCACCGCGCGGACGTCCGCCTCGGGCAGGCCGAGCCGCAGCAATGAGGATCCGATTGCGCCGGAGCTCGGCAGGACGCAGGCCACGATGAGGGCGATGACGGGCAGGGTGATCGGGGAGGCGCTCACGACGATCAGTTGCGCGCCGAGGCACACCACCACGACGGCAAGAGTCGGCACGAGCAACGCCGCGGCAAATGCTCGCAGGATTCTGCTCACGCCCGGGCGACGGGTGACCACGAGGGTGAGTGCGAGAGCGAAGGTGACTCCCGTTGAAAGGGCGGTCCACCCGCTTCGGACGAAGAGCACCGAGGCGATGCCGATGAGGAATGGCACGGCGGTCACGGCCAGGATCGAGAGCCAGAATGCCGCGCCCAGTCGGCGAACGAGAGTGACGGCAAGCGCGAAGAGCGACGCCACGGATGTCGTCAGGCAGAGCACCGGGATGGTGTCGAGGCCGGCAAGGGTCAGGGCGTGCGCGAATACGACAAGCGCGAAGGCGAATCCGGTTGCGGAGTGCATCCAGCGGAACCTGGAGGGGACAGATCGTGCTACCGCTAGCACGAGGAGAACGGCGCACGCGTCACCCACGATGCTGAAGGGGTTTGAGCTCCACGCCATCGCAGCGGCGAGCACCAGCGCGAGGTGGGCACCGACGACGATCGGAGTTCGAAGGACCGGCGGACTCGAGCGGACCCTGTGCACTCGAGTGACGAGCACGCTCAGCGTGAGCGCGATCCCCAGCGCGACGATCACTCTGCCGACATCCTGTACCCCCGTCCAGGCACTCGTTGCGAGGATCGACAGAAGGGCCGCCCAGAGGGCGACGGCCAGGGCGCGTCTCGCGAGTGCACCGTCGAACGGGGTCGAGTCGTTCACCGCGACCCGACGTTGGATGAGGGATAGGGCGAGCGATCCCGCACTGGCAGCGGCGACTCCGAGGATCGCGGTACCCCCATCCGTGGCGTCCCCGAGTGGATCGAGTGCCGTCAAGAGCTGCGCAGCGGCGAGGACAGCGGCGGGCACAGCACACAGCAGCGCGACGAACCAGCCACCGAGGAGGAGCGCCGGGCGGCGGATGGTTGTCCGAGCCCGATTGGCGTCCGCGAGTGCGAAACCGGCAAGCGCCGCGACGCCGACCGCTCCGGCGAGCGGGACAAGGGCGATCTGCCACCGGAGGTCGACGGCGTCGAGCGCCAGGGGAAGGATGCTGGTCGCTGTCAGGAACAGCGCCCCGGCGACGAGGCTCCCGAACACCGCGAACTGGTTGCGTGTATTCAGGGCGGCTACCACCGCCAGGACGCCGATGACCGCCGCGGACTGCACGACGCCGGGGCTCGCGGAGAGCTGAACGAGCGATATCGTGCCGAAACCGATCTGGATCAGTGTCGCCGTCAATCGATCCACCGCGAGAGGTGCGGCGAATCGTGTCCGAAGCCGACGAATCACTTCGTGCACCCCGAGCGCGACCACGGCGACGCCGACATGTCCGAGTGTCGCTGCCCAAATCCCGCCGACGGCGTATCCGAAGAATGCCGGGGTGACCGCGAGCCCGACGAGCCCGATCCAGAGCCAGGTCCTGATCCGCGCGCGCGAAGCAAGGACGACCATGATGACCGAGGTGACCAGGGTCGCGCTGCCTCCGATCACCCATCCACTGATTCCTGTCCCGGCGAGAGTCGAGAGGGCCCAGACGTCGAGCATGAGGAACACTGTTCCGAGCGCTCCGATCGCCTCGGCCGAGAACTGCAGCTTCGCCCGGGCGACAAGCCAGGCACCGGCAAGGAAGAGGAGTGTGACGGAACCGACTATCGCGGTGCGGGTACCGAAATTCGTGAGGTCGGGATTGAGGAACGTGAACACGATCGCGGCGATCGCGAAGAGTGCGGCGCCCACGACCGCAAGAACCGACTGCACGCTGACCTGCGAACCCGATGGGACGACCGCAGCGGGCGTCACCAACGGCTCAGGTTCGGCCGCTACGGCCGCGCGTCTCGACACGGGTCTCGACACGGGTTGTGACGCCGGTCGCACACTGGTGAGTGTGTCGATGAGGTACTGCCGCGCGATGATGGCCTCCGCCGCCCTCACTGATGCCTCCTGCACCTGAGACGCGATCGGTGAAGTCAAGTCGGCCTGGCAGTTCCGGCACGAGACCGGACTGTCGAGCACACTGTCGCAGCGCGGGCACAAAGCCCGGCCGACGAGATACCCGGCGGTCTGAGTACTCCAAGATGCGGCCACGAGCGTCAGCCTAGGTGCGGGAGGGCCGCCGCGAACGCCGTGTCCAGGAACTGGGGCGCCGTGGAAAAGCGGTACTCACCCCACCGAACCGTGCTCACCCAAGGAGCAACGCCTCCGAAATCGCGCGAGGGAGGACCACTTCAGAAGCTCGTCTCCCGGATAGACAGGACAGCGATCAGCGTGCAACCGGCAAATTTCAACAATTTCTTCCCCGTATCGACCGTCGAGCTTCGCTTGCCGCTTTCGATCAAGAAAAGTGAGGAAGCCACGACTCCGGTGCGGCGGCGCGGGACTTTCTGGCTCAGCCTGCTGGGCGGTCGCGCGTCTCGAATCAGATCGCTGGTCTTGAGACACCGCTTCCAGCTCCTAAGTCGATTTTTTGCAAGAGGACTGGTTTTCGGGCCGTCGGACAGAATATTGAGCTGCGAAAATGTCTCCGAAGGAATGCGACGAATCTGATCTGTCTCGCTGAATAGCCCCATCGTTGTGTTGCTGAAGCGTTCACGAATCAGGATGAGCCAGCGATTGCAGCGTGTCGCCCCGGGCCGACCCGGCGAGTCGCGCGAAACTCCTGATCCGCGAACAGGATCGTCGGTCCGACCGGGCGCTGTCGGGAGGTTGGTGGGGCGGACGGGACTTGAACCCGTGACCGACGGATTATGAGTCCGCTGCTCTAACCAGCTGAGCTACCGCCCCGCAGCGCTCCAATGGAACGGTGCGTCACCACGATACAGGCTGGTGCGCACGCGATCGTGAGGCGGGCGGGGCTAGCTGACCTGCTCGTCGAGCGAAGCATCCGTCACCGGATCGGTGACCTTCTCACCGCGGTAGAGCTGTTCGAAGACGGTAAGAGTGCGCTGGATGTCGTGCGCCGCGATATAGCGCAGGCTCGCTTCCTTCATGGTGCGCAGTTGCGCGTCGGGCAGGCTCAGCACGCGGCTGAGCTTGTCGGCGAGATCCTTCGCGTCACCGGGCTTGAAGAGGTAGCCGTTCTCACCCTCGTGCACCAGGTGCGGCAGGGCCATCGCGTTGGCGGCCACGATCGGGAGCCCCGACGCCATCGCCTCCATGGTCGCGATGCTCTGCAGCTCGGCGATCGAAGGCATGGCGAATACTGTGGCGCGCGTGAGAGCGGCGCGAAGCTGCTCATCCGTCACGTAGCCGGTGAAGGTGACGCGCTTGTCGATGGCGAGCTCGCGGGTCAGCTGCTTGAGCTGGTTCATCTGGTCGCCGCCACCGACGATCTCGAGCTGCACATCCAGCGACGGATCGATCTGCGCGATCGCCCTCATGAGCACGTCGAGGTGCTTCTCGCCCGAGACGCGCCCCACGAAGATGACGCGGTTCTCGGTGCGCGGCTCGAAACTGGCCGAATAGAGCGCCGCGTCGATGCCGCAGGAGATGGCGTGCACGTGCTCGAGGTCCGTCTCGGACTCGAGGAAGTCGGCGGCCTTACGGCTGGGCGATGTCACCTCTTCGCAGTACGCGAAGGTGGTGGAGGCATCCTTCCACGCGGCACGGATGGCCCACTTGCGGGCGAAGTGCGGAAGGCGCGTGTGGTCGATGAGGTTCTCGGGCATGAAGTGGTTGGTGCCGATCACGCGGATGCCCCGCTTGGCCGCCTGCCGGGCGAGGCCGCGGCCCACGACGATGTGCGACTGGATATGCACCACGTCAGGTTTGACCTCGTCGAGGATGCGGGCGGCATGCGCCTGGCTGCGCCACGGCAGGATAAATCGCAGCCAGTCGTGCGGATACCAGCGCCAGGAGTAGACGCGATGAACGATGAATTCTGCGCCGTCGTGCTTCTCGAGGAACGCGCCGGTGGTGCCGTTGAAGGCTGGCGCCTCGACGTGCACGGTGTGGCCGCGCTCGGTGAGTCCGGCGGCGAGTCGTGAGCCGAAGTTGGCGGCGCCGTTCACGTCGGGTGGGAAGGTGTCGGCGCCGATCAGGATGCGAAGGGGTGCCTTCGCATCCGTCGGGGAGTCGTGCGGGGTGTCGGACAAAGTCTTAAGCATCCCTTGCAGTTGAAACCATCGATTACAGCCTAGCGGCGGCTTCGGGCTGGCGCTTGGACAGCTGGACCACACCGTACACGGCGAGGGCGCCGGCCACGACGAAGGCAAGGATCGCGTACCAGGGCGCGCCGGACGCCTCCTGCAGCACGATGATGCCGATCGAGACTGCGACGATCGGGTCGATGACGGTGAGGCCGGCGATCACGAGATCCGGCGGACCGGAGCTGTAGGCGGTCTGCACGAAGTATCCGCCGAGCACCGTGGCGGCGAGGAGCGCGACGACGCAGGCGATCGTGAGCCATTCGAATCCCTGGGCGCCGTTGAGGATGATCGTGTGCACACGGTCGATGACGACCTTCGCGAGGGTCGCGACGAAACCGTAGAGCACTCCGGCGCCGACGATGTAGATCAGGGGTCCGAACTTCTTACGAAGGAAGGCGAAACCCAACGCGAACGCGATCGTGACGACACCGAGCAGGATCAGGACCGTCACGAGTTCCGTCTGGGTGATCTCCTTCGACCGGGCGAAGATGGTGGCGAAGGTCACGAAGAGTCCGACGCCCCCGACGCAGAAGATGATGGGGCGGATGGCATCCTGCTTCAGCTTCACACCGGACACTCTGGAGTTGACGATGGCCGTGATTATGAGGGCGATCGCACCGAGCGGCTGCACGACGATGAGCGGCGCGAAGATGAGCGCGGTGAGCTGGAATGCGACCGCGAGGCCGAGCATCAGAGTGCCGATGACCCACGACGGTCGCCTCAGCAGCAGGAGTAGCTGGCCGAGATTAAGGCCAGCGGTGGAGGACGATTCGGTGAGGCTGTCGACCTTGTTGACACCGCGATGCTGGAACTGGGCACCGAGAGCAAGAAAGACCGCACCGACCAGCGCGATCGGGATTCCCAGCGCCTGGTAGGGGGTGATGGAGATCTGGTCCGAAATGGCACTGAGCTCTGGCGTCACGGCACGACCCTACCCGCTGGCCCTCCGATATTCTTGGCGAATGGCCGTCCTCCCGATTCAAATCACGGGCAATCCCGTGCTCCACACCCGAGCATCCGAAGTGACGTCGTTCGACGCCTCGCTCGCCACGCTCGTCGCCGACATGTTCGACACGATGGAGGCCGCGCCGGGCGTGGGGCTCGCGGCTCCGCAGGTGGATATCCCCCTTCGACTCTTCGTCTTCAACTGGACGGACGACGATGACACGCTCTGGCGCGGCGTGGCTATCAACCCCACCCTGTGGGTGAGCCCGGTGCCGATCGGCGCCGCGGATGAGGACGAGGAGTCCGAGGGGTGCTTGTCGGTACCCGGGGAACGGTACCCTCTGCGGCGATCGGAGCTCGCCATCCTCACGGCCGTCGATCTCGACCAGAAGCCGTTCGAAATCCGGGCGGAGGGATGGCTCGCCCGCATCTTCCAGCACGAATACGACCACCTCGAGGGAGTGCTCTACGTAGATCGTCTCGACCATGCGACGGGCAAGGCGGCCGCGAAGGCCGTGAAGAAGAGCGGCTGGGGTGAGCCGGGGCTGAGCTGGACGCCGGGTGTCGACGATCTCGAAGGGTGAGGCCGGGGCGTCAGAACTTGTGATCCGGCAGCCACGGTTCTCCGAGGCGGCTGTGATCGCGGCGATCCAGGTGGACGGGTGGCGAGATACCTACGGCCACCTTCTGCCCCCGGAGTTCTATGGCGACGCCGCCCTTCGTCGGCGCGTTGCCATGTGGTCGAAGATCCTCGGCGGCGAGGCTGTTCCCGACCGGCTGTTCGTCGCTGAGTCATCGAGCCGCATCCAGGGATTCGCCTTTGTCGGCGACAGTCTCGACTCTCTTCCCGCTCGTCCGCTGTGCCTCTACATGATCTATGTCCGCAGTGAGCACCATGGCACGGGCATCGGTCAAGCCCTTCTCGAGGCCGCGGCCAGGGAGGATCCCCTGCAGCTCTGGATGGCAAAGGACAACCCGCGGGCGTATGCGTTCTACCGGCGAAACGGATTCGTTTTCGAAGGAACGGAACGGGTCGACAGTGCGTCAGACGATCTCGAGGAGATCCAACTCGTCAGGTGACGCGGTGCGACGGCGTGCGGGGGTTGCCTCTCGCGAGTTGCGTTTCGAGGTTGCGTTTCGCGGGTTGCGTTTCGCGCTTTGGGTTTCGCGGGTTGGCTCTCGCGCTTTGGGTTTCGCGGTTGCGTTTCGCGCGGTCCGATACTCGTGTCTGCTTTGGACGTCTTCTCGTACAGCACTTACCGTGCAGGCCTCTCCTCCACAGCGGTTTGCCCGACGGATTATCCACAGATTTGACATTTTCTTTCAGATCTGTATTCGAATCTGAGATAATGGATATATGGAAAGCAGCGAAATTGTGTTCGATGAATCCCTCGGCGGGGACTTCGATTCATCGCTGGCCGGCGCGCGTCGGGCTGTCGGCTTCGTGGCCGAATGTGCTCGGTCGGTCGAGGCCCTATCCGACACCAATCTTCTTCGCATTCAGCGAGAGCTCTCGGACCTCGCCCGCGAGCTCGGAGCAAGCGCCGCGGTGGTCGCCGGCGAGATCGGTCACCGTTCGCGCCGCGAGCTCGGCTTTTCGGGACTCGCTCAGAGGGAGGGGTTCCGCACACCGGAAGCCCTTGTGCGGCATGAGACCGGGTCCACCGCGCGCGGCGCCTTCGCACTCGTCCAAGCGGGCACGATGGCCCGGGAGTCCGCTGCGCAAGACGCGGCGTCGAGCGCCGAACCGTGGTTGCGGGAGGTCGGGGCCGCCGTTGCCGCGGGTTGCATCTCGGTGGACGCCGCCCGCGCGATCCGCGTCGGGCTCGGCGCACCATCCGATGGGTCCTGTGCTGTGACCGCGGTTGCCCTGTCCGATGCCGCCCACCTGCTCGTGATCGAAGCAACTATCGTCGACGCGGACGAGTTGTTGCGTCTCGCTCGCAGTCTCAGGGATGACCTCAACGAGGCCGGCATCGCGGATCGCGAGAGGGCCGCCTTCGAAGAGCGGTCGGTGCGCCGCACCCGGCGCCCCAATGGTCTCTCGAGATACATCATCGACCCGGACATCGAGTCCGCGGCTTTCTGGGACGACGTCTACGACACCCTTACCTCTCCCCGCCGAGGGGGCGTCCGATTCGTCGATGACGCCGACAGGGCGTGGGCAGAAGCGATCTCCACGGACGAGCGCTCCACCGACCAATACGTGCACGACTCGTTCACCCAGTTGCTGCGGATTGCGGTGGGCGCGGAGACGGGCGAGAGCCGGCGGATCGTGGGATCCCGACAGCCTTCGGTGCGCGTGCTGGTGACGCGAACGGCCCTCGAGGCCGGGCAGGGCCACGGCCGGATCGAGGGATGCGACATTCCGATCTCGATCGAGACCGTCGAGCGTATCGCCTGCGAATCCGGCACGGTGAAGCTCGACTTCGACGAGGTCGGTCGCCCGCTCGACCTTGGTCGGGAACAGCGGCTGTATTCGAAGAGTCAACGGATCGCCCTTGCCGCGGCTCAGGGCGGGTGCCTGTTCGGGGAGTGCGATCGTCCTCCCAGTTGGTGCGAGGCCCATCACTCGAGACACTGGAAGCGAGATCGCGGCGAGACGAACATCCTCGATGGTGTGCTTTTGTGTCGATATCACCATCTGCTCGTTCACAACAACGGCTGGGAGATCGTTCGGGATGACACGGGGTTCTGGCTCATTCCCCCTCGAGAGGTCGACCTGGACCAACGGCCGCGGCCGATGCCCTCAAAGAGTGCCGCGCTTCGCGACCTGAGGTTGCTCAGCGCGTAGGGAGTTTTCGGGTCTGGCGGGTCGGGCTGGGCGGGGCGCGTCTGCCCCACCGGTTGCAGGGGCGGGTCCGGGCGGGTCCGGGCGGGTCCGGGCAGGTCCGGGCAGGTCCGGCCTAGAAGACCGCGCGGATGAGAGCAGCCGTCGCGGCGGCCGCCACCACCACCACGATGAACGGCACGCGCAACGCAAGCAACAGGGCCGCCACGGCGACGGCGGGGAGACGCGCGTCCAAGACGATGCGGGAGCCAGCGCCGAGAGTCTGCACAGCGATCAGGGCCGCAAGCAGCGCGACAGTCAGCAAGTTGGCGATGCGGGCGGGAGTTGGCCGCTCGAGGAAAGACGCCGGCACCAGGTATCCGGCGATCTTCAGGGAGAGGCACGCGAGAGAGGCGATGATCACGATGAGCCAGAGCGTCATGATGGGCCGCCGACCAGGCGATGGTGCCCGTCGGCACGGGCCGGGGATAGAGATTGGGCGCAGGTCAGGAAAATGGGCCAGCGCACAGGGGTCGCCGGTTGAAGCAGGTCTCCGCTCATGTCGGGATCCCCGGCGGCTCGGGCTGGGGGCTCCGAGTGCCGAACCAGTTGAATCCGCCCACGATCACGGCGACGACCCCCGCCACGAGCACCGGAAGACCGGGGATCAGCACCGGGGTCGTCACGGTGGCTATGACTGCGGCCGCCGCCGCGACGGCGATCGTCTGCAGCTGGCGCAGGCGGGGCCAGAGCAGCCCGAGGAACGCGGCCGCAGCCGCCGCATCCAGTCCATAGACGCGCACGTCGCCGAGGGCGTTGCCGATGAGGGCACCGACAAGGGAGGTGAGGTTCCACCCGACGAACACCGAGAGTGCCGTCACCCAGAAGCCGATTCGCTGGCTGCGGAGCGTTGGTTGGGTTGTGGCGACGGCCGTAGATTCGTCGATCGTGACCCAGGCCGCCGCGACACGGCGCCAGCGTCCCGCACCGATGATCGGAGCGACGCGGATTCCGTAGACCCCGTTGCGGATTCCGAGGATGGCGGCACTCGCGATCGCCGCCGGCCCCGCGGCCACTCCCCCGGTCGCGATGACCCCCACGAGGGCGAACTGCGAACCACCGGTGAACATCAGCAGGCTCATGACACAGGTTTGCCACACGTCGAGACCCGCGGCGACGGCGAGTGCGCCATAGGAGATGCCATAGGCGGCCGCGGCGAGTCCGACTGCCACGCCTTTGCGCGCGGCGACCCGGTCATCCGTGCTCCAGGCAGTGACCGTGGCGGGCGGATCCTCGTCCGAAGGGACGGGCTCAGTCCTGGCCATCGCGCAGATTCACCCCGTGCACGCCGTTGTCATAGCGAATCGAGGGGAACACCGCCGATACCGTGAAGCCGACACCGGGCAACATATTGGCCGTGAGGATGCCACGGTAGAGAGAGGCGCGCTCGCGCATCTCGCTCATCCCCGGCCCGACGACGACCTGGGTGAGCGCATTCAGGTCGTCCTGGAATGTGTATGTGCGGCTCTGCGCGAGCTTGTCGGGATCGAGACCCTCGCGACGAGCGGCGGCACGCACGCCATCGTCGTCGATGACCACCTGCAATCCCTCATCGGTCCAGGTCGAACTTATGCGGACCTGGGTGCCGACGCCGCCGTACTTGAGCGCATTGGAGAGCGACTCCTGCACGATGCGGAACACGGCCAACTGCGGGCCCTCCCCGAGAGCGAAGGGCTCGCCGTTCTCGACCAGAGTGATCTCGAGCCCTGCGTCCCGCATCACATCGAACAGTTCCCTGGTCATGTCGGTGCGCGGCTCCGGCAGCGACTCGTCCACCGCGCCCCCGACAACGGTCATCACCCGCCGCAGGTCTGCGAGCGTCGACCGAGCCGCCTCGGCGATCGTCGCCGAGGCGCGGACCGCGGCCCCGGCATCCGTCGTGGCGGCGTACTGCGCGCCATCCGCCTGGCTCACGATCGTGGAGACGGAATGCACCGCCACCTCGTGGAGCTCGCGAACGATGCGCAGCTTGCCGAGCTGCTCCTGGAGGGAGGCCTCGAGATCGAGGTTGTCCCGCTCGGCATCCACCCGGGCGAAGTACTGGCGGCGACGCTCACGAGCGGCCCGGATCCAGAGCACGAGGAACACCACGGTGAGCACGAGGAAGATCGCGGATGCTGCAGTCAGCAGGATCATCACCAGCATCGAATGCTGCTGCAGCCAGGTGTTCACTCGGTTCTCCTCGGGCGGGCAACGGCGGGGCTGACAACGGCGCGCTGTCTACTCGAGGCTAGCGCGAACCGGGGGCGGCGATGTGCCGCCCCCGGTTCGCGGGTTTCCGATCCGATCGCTGCCGCTACTTGACCGGCGGCTGGGGCCATGCATTCGCCCGGAGCACTTCGAGGCGGGCACGATAGTCCTTCTCGTCGATGTCGCCCTGGGCGAAACGCTCCGCCAGGGTCGACTCGGCCGAGCGTGAAGCGCTACCCCAGTGTCCGCCGAACCCGGGGTGACCATATCCCCCGCCCTGGGCGAACCACGCCGCCCGACGTCGACGAGCGACGGAGAAGATGATCGCGATCAGCGCGATCCAGAACAGGGGGATGAGAAGGAACAGGAATCCGAAACCGCCGACCCAGGGGCCGACGAAATGGGCCGCGGGGCCTGCGAGAGCTGGAATGAGCACGATGTGTCCGTTTCTATGGGGGCTCCGGTGGCGAAAGCCGGTGGAACCGTTACCCGCAACACTCGTCTCGTGCACGAAACGGCGAATCTGCCCGGCGGATGCTGTCGCCTACTGCCCAGGGAGCATCCGACCGAGTCGGGATACTCCGGAAGCACCAGTGGACGCGCACGAGAACTGGCTCGGCTCAGCTACTCCTGGTAGCCGGCGCGGACGAGCCCGGTCTCGTAGGCGACGACGACGAGTTGCACGCGGTCCCGCGCCAGCAGTTTTGACATGATTCGCGACACGTGGGTCTTCGCGGTGAGGGGACTGAGGAAGAGGCGACGACCGATCTCATCATTGGTGAGGCCGTGGCCCACCAGGCCGAGCACCTCGCGCTCGCGCTCGGTGAGCACGGCGAGCTGGGACGTGTCAGGAGCGTCCTTGAGGGAGCCCGCGACCCGTTCGAGCAACCGCTTGGTGACACCCGGCGAGAGCAAGGCCTCACCACCGGCCACCACACGGACCGCACGGATCAACTCCTCCGGTTCGGTGTCCTTGACCAGGAAACCGCTCGCGCCCGCGCGGATCGCCTGCGCGACGTACTCGTCGAGCTCGAACGTGGTCACGATCACGATGTGGGTGCCCGCGAGGGCCGGGTTCGCCACGATCTGCTCGGTGGCCCAGAGGCCATCGCCATCGGGCATGCGGATGTCCATGAGCACGACCTCCGGCTTCTCCCGGGTGACGAGCGCGACCGCCTCGGCGCCGGTGCCCGCCTCGCCCACGACGTCGAGATCCGACTCCGCCTCGAGCAGCGAGCGGAAGCCACCACGGATGAGCTGCTGGTCATCGGCGATAGCGACGCGGATCATGGGGTGCCCTTCGGCGTGGGAGGAACGGGCGCGGACGGTGTGGAGTCGGGCAGGACGGATGACGGCTCGGCCGATTCCGAAAAGGTCGGCGAAGCGGGTGCGGAGGCAGATTGCGGAGGACCCGACGGCGGACCGGAGAGGGAGACGGCTGCCGCGGCGCCCTGCGGGATGCGTGCCGAGACCCGGAATCCGCCGCCCTCCAGCGGACCGGCGGTGAGGCTGCCTCCGAGTAGCTCCGCGCGTTCGTGCATCCCGAGCAGGCCGCGTCCGCCGGTGTCCTGGCGCGGAGGCGAGCCGGTGCCGTTATCGGTGATCTCCAGCAGGTAGCTCCCCGCCCGCTCGGCCACGACGACAGTCGCCGTCGTCGCCCGGGCGTGCCGAAGAACATTGGTGAGCGACTCCTGCGCGATGCGGTACAGCGCCAGCTGGGCCGGCGCGTTCGGCACCGTCTCGATGGTGTTGCGCACCTCGACGGCGACCCCCTGGGCGGAGATGGAGGCGGCGAGTCCGGTGAGACGGGAGAGATCCGGCTCCGGCACCAGGGGGGCACTCGGGTCGGCACCCCCCTCGGCACGGAGGATTCCGAGCACCGAACGCACCTCGTCGAGAGCGGTCTTGCTCGACTCCTTGATACTCGCGAGCGCGGCCTTCGCCTTCTCGGGTTGTTTGTCCATGAGGTGGAGTCCGACGCCGGCCTGCACGTTGATCTGGCTCAGCGAATGGGCGAGCACATCGTGCAGCTCCCGGGCTATGCGCACGCGTTCCGCCTGCACCTCAGACTGTTTGCGCTCGGCGACACGGCGTGAGATCTCGGCGAACTGCTCGCGTCGCGTTCGCATCCCCTCCCCGACGCCAAGCACGATCAGGATGCCGAGAGTCACTGCCGCGATGCGGGGCGGCGACACGTCGAGACCGACGACGAGCGCAACGACGAGGGTGAGGATCCAGGCCGACCCCACCGAGATCCAGGCCCAGATGCGTGCACCACGCACGACTGCCGACACGACCGCGAAGGCGAGGGCTATGTACGGCGGATGGTCTGCGGTATTGAAGATCAAGAGGTCGGCACCTCCCGCCGCCGCGGCGATCGCGACGACAGGTCCGGGAAACCGACGTGCCGCCAGGAGGGCGATCGGCCCGACCAGGGCGACGAACAACCCGAGGGCGAGCATCGCGGGTTCGGCCCACACAGCGGTGTGCACCAGGCCGCTGCCCGGACGAAAACGGAAGAACACCCCAGGCACCTGCACGAACAGGGAGAGGATCACGGGCAGGAACAGGCGCATCCGACGCGAACCGATGGAGGCTCTGCGCTGGGCGTGCCATGCTTCGATGTCCTGCCACGGCTCGTGCCAGCGTTCGAAGTTGCGCCCGGTGTGTCGCACGGCCTGGTGCTCAGTCCAACGAGCGCTGGAGAAACGACCGTGATGGGGCATGGATCGATCGTAGTTGCGGCTCTCGCCCGAGGCATCCGCCCGGCGAAGTCGCGCGACTACTCCCTCGGGAGTACTGGTCCTCGGAGAGCAGCGGCGACCGGCCCAGTAACGTCCGGCTTCCAGTGATGTCCGGCTTAAGGACGACTGCCGGCTTAATGACGACTGCCCGGCTTAATGACGACTGCCCGGCTTAATGACGACTGCCGCAGGGGGTGGAGCCCCGTGCGGCAATCGAGCTCCCCGACTTGGACTCGAACCAAGAACCGCCGCATTAACAGTGCGATGCTCTGCCAATTGAGCTATCGAGGATTGTACGAAAATCATTCTACGAAACTGTCTGTACAAAACAGCTTGACCACTTTACCAAAGGAACGCCCTGCACCAAATCGTGCCCTGCACTGCCCCTGGACAGTCGTGCTCGTTGCGAGAACGTGTCTACAGTACCGGCAGCAGGAAGGTCGGCGATGCAACATCCACCGGCGAGCCGAGCGGATGCGGGATTCCCGTGACCGCATCGAGCCGGAAGGACGTCACCGTCGACGACAGCTGGTTCGCAACGAGAAGCAGGTCTGCTCTCTTACCTCCGGCGCTCAGGCCTCCGGGGATCACGCAGAGGTGCCTCGGCCAGTCCCCTCCGCAAGAGAGAGTGGCCGCCGGGCTGAGATCAGACACCCGGATCACGGCGATCCGGTTGGAGCCACGCAACCCGGTGTACAGGAACCGGCCCCGGCCGTCGACCGCGAGAGCGGCGGCGTGGTCGCCGTCGACCCAGTCGGCGGCGAGTGTTCCAGATGCGGAGACACGCCAATGCCCGGCACTGGGAGAGTCGCCGTCACCGAAGTCGTCGCCGCGGTCGCCTCTGTCGCCGTCACCAACGCCGTCTCCGTCACCAACGCCGGGGTCACCCCCGTCGCCCTCGAGCGCGAAGATCGTGCCCTGCAACTCGCCGAGCAGGATCACACGGCCACCCAGGGCCAGCAGGTCGCGGGGACCGGTGCCCGGAGGAAGCGCGACAGATTGCCTGCGGACGAGGATGCCGCCGTCGACGGAGTGCACGTGCATCCGATCCGCACCGAGATCGGCGCTGAGCACCGTGGCTGCGCCGCGCCGCGATTCCTGCACCAGGGTCGAGTGTGCGTGCGGGCCGTCCTGCGCGGGGTTCGGTCCGCTCCCGTTGGAGGTGAGGGTCTGCCGCAACTCGCCGATCGCCCCGTCGGGCAGGAGCGGATAGACATCGATCGAGCCATCGAGATAGTTGGAGACATACAGACTGTCCGGCGTGACGCTCACGTGGCAGGGGAACCCGCCCGAGGTTGCCCGGCCGCCGAGATGCTCGAGCACCGAGTCGGATCCCCGCCGGAACGCCTCGATACGTCCCGCAGCGCCGGCGGCCGCGACGGTAGCGCTGCCGGTGGCAGTACCTGTGGCTGTGCCGGCGGCCGGGCCAGCCGCGCCCGCGGGCGCTTCGTCGGTGGCGTACAGCACCGCCCCGCTATCTGCCGCGCTGCTGGCCCCCCAGCCGGCGGCGAGGAACGACGGCGACGAGGTCGGTGTCGTGCCGATGAGCTCGGGGCCCGTGCCATCCGCCGCATAGCGCAACAGGGAAATGCCGTCCGCGGTGCCGCCCATCGTCGGCGTATAGCCGCCGACCCAGATGTCGAAACCGGTCAATAGCCGGCCCTCGGATTCACGATGCCGATGAAGCTGCCGTCGCCGACGAAGCCCGCGACGTTGGCGCGGATGCGCTCGGCGAGAAGCGGGCCGGTCATGGCAGGCGTGTCGGCGCTGTGCGGGGTGATGAGGATGTTCGGCGCGGTCCAGAGCGGATGACCGTCGGGCAGTGGCTCCGGGTCGGTCACATCGAGGCCCGCACCGGCGATCCCACCCGATTCGAGGGTCGCGACGAGGGCATCCGTATCGATGAGACCACCACGCGCGATGTTGACGAGCACGGCGGAGGACCTCATCGCCGCGAATTGCGCGGCACCGAACAGGTGGCGTGTCTCGGCGGTCGATGCGGCCGCGATGACCACCACATCCGCGTCGGGCAGTACCTCGTCGAGACGTTCGGCGGTGACTGTGCGCTCCGCCCCGGCGACCTCTCCGACGCTGCGGCGGACGACGGTCACGTGCACCCCGAAAGGCTGGAGCAGTCTGATGAGCTCGATCGAGATGCCGCCCGCGCCCACGATCAGCACGCGCAGCCCGAAGAGCGAGGTTCCCGTCTTCGGACCGGTGGGCCAGGAGGTGGCCCTCACTCGCTCGGGGATGACACGGAGCAGTGCGAGCACCAGGGTGAGCGCGTGCTCGGCCACCGGCTGCGAGTAAGCGCCCTTCGCGCTTGTCCAGAGCGGTAGTGGGCGATCGGCGTAGGAGCCGAGAAGCCCGGCGAAGGCATCGACGCCCGCATACGGGAGCTGCACCCAGTCGATCGACGGATGCGACTGGAGCGTCGCCCTCAAGCTGTCTGCGCCCCCGTAGGAGAGCCAGATGAGACCCCGAGTGAGCGGGCCGAGTGGCACCAGTTCGCCGCCGGCGGCGCGCACGGCCTGCGCGATCGGATCGGACGAGTTCTCCGCCGTCGCTGCCGTCCCCCCGACGGGCACGATAGTGACGCCGCCGACACGCGGGCGTCGCGATCCCACGAGCGTCTCGGCACCCCGTGCGGTCACCCCGCGGTGCTGCGAAGTCGCGGTCACGGAGTCTCCCCGGAGGGCCGCACTGCGGGGGTGCGGGGCTTCTTCGGGCGCGGCGCGGGAAGGGCATCCGCGGTCGCCTGCACGGCCTCCTGCAACCAATCGCGGTCTTCGAGGGCATCCCCGGGCACCGACCGGTAGTCCTTGGCCCCGGGATAGGGCGGGGCAGACACGGTGGGCTCGAAGAGAGCGGGATCCGCATCGCTCGGTTTGATGAAGAGCGTGTCGTCGCAGATGAAGCCGACGACCTTCTCATCGCAATAGATGCCGTACTCGCCGAACATCGTGCGGGTGCGGATGTCGAGCTCACCGAGTTGGTCTTCGATGAAGCGGATCGTGTCGGGGTTGTTGGGCATTCCGGTCAGCCTCCGGACTTCTGGGGGTCGACGCCGTCCAGCGCCGCCCGGGATCGCGCCAGGCCCCTGAGGTAGTCGTTCTCCGGAGAGGCCGTCAGCGAATCGATGTCGCCGAGACCGACGATGATGCCGCGTTGCATTACCGCGATCGTCGGGGCGATACGGGAGAGCACCGCGAGATCGCTGCTGATCACGATGGCCGTGAGTCCGTGGTTGCGGTGAAGGTCCCGCAGCGCGTCGAGGACTCCGTCGCGAACGCTCGCATCGACGCCACGGGTCGGCTCGTCCGCCACCAGGAGGGTCGGCTCGAGCACGAGGGCGCGTGCGAGGGCGACGCGCTGGCGCTGGCCACTGCTGAGCTGGTATGGCAGGCGATTCATCAGGCTGAGCGGCAGGCGCACGGCGTCGACCACGGTCGCGACGGCATCCGCCGCGTCCCGCGTGCTGAATCTGCGATCGCGCTGGTAGATGGGTTCAGCCACGTTCTCGGCAACAGTGAGCAGGGGGCTCAATCGCTCCGCCGCGTCCTGCCTCAGGAAGCCGACACCGAGGGTCAGCCGATCCCGGGAACGGCGCCCGACATGGCGCAGGGGCGTTCCGTGCACCTCGAGCTGACCGCCGGAGATGCGGGGAATCGCGTCTCCACCGCTGCCGGCGAGCCCGGCGATTCCCATGGCGAGGGTGGACTTGCCCGAGCCCGACTCCCCGACGATGCCGATCATCTCTCCCGAGCGCACTTCGAGGGTCACGCCCCGCACGGCGAGATACGGCCGCGCGTGACTCGACCGGTAGACCATCGAGACATCCCGGGCCGAGACGACGACCTCCGCCGAATTCGCCTGGCTCACGATCAGTCGCCGGCCCGCAGCATCCGCAGTTCCTCACGTCGGGTCGCCTGCTCGGCCGGGTTCGGCACCGGCAGCGAGGCGAGAAGACGCTTCGTGTACGGATGCTTCGGGGCTCCGAGCACCTCGGCCCCGGTGCCCTCCTCCACGAGCTCTCCGCGGTAGAGGACGGCGATCCGATCGGCGAGGATGTCGACGACGGCGAGGTCGTGGCTGATGAACAGCGCGGCGAACCCGAACTCCTTCTGCAGTTCGGCGAACAGCTCGAGCACCCGTGCCTGCACCGAGACATCGAGCGCGCTGGTGGGCTCGTCGGCGATGAGGAGCTTCGGCTGGAGGGCGAGCGCGCGGGCGAGGGACGCCCGCTGGCGCTGGCCGCCGCTCAACTCATGCGGGTAGCGGTCTCCGAACGCCCGCGGCAACTGCACCGCCTCGAGCAGTTCGTCCACCCGGGATCTGGCGGCGCGCGGGTCGGCAGCCCGGCCGTGGACGATGAGGGGCTCGGCAACGCATTCCGCGATGGTGAGAAGCGGGTTGAAGCTCGTCGCCGGATCCTGGAAAACGAATCCGATGTCGCTGCGCAGCGGGCGGAACTGCCGCTCCCTCACGCCGAGCATCTCCTGGCCGAGCACGGTGAGCGATCCACCGGTGACCCGGGTGAGCCCGCCGATCGCCCGACCGATCGTGGTCTTCCCCGATCCGCTCTCGCCCACCAGCCCGAGCACCTCGCGGGCGTTGATCTCGAAACTCACGCCGTTGACGGCACGGAACCCCGCACGCCCGAATCGACCGGGGAACTCGATGCGGAGGTCTTTCGCCACGACGAGGGGAGGTTCGCTGGCCGCGAGGGCCCGTTCCATCGCGCGCTCGCGGGTCTGCACCGTACCGGAGCCGAGATAGGGCACTGCGGCGAGCAGTCGCTTGGTGTATTCGTGCTGCGGATTCTCGAACAGGTTCGTGGCATCCGCCTCCTCGACCACCTTGCCCTGGTACATCACTGCCACCCGGTCGGCGAGGTCGGCGACGACGCCCATGTTGTGGGTGATGAGCACGATGGCCGTGTCGAATTCGTCGCGGCAACGACGCAACAGGTCGAGGATCTCGGCCTGTACGGTCACATCGAGAGCGGTGGTCGGCTCGTCGGCGACGATCAGCTCGGGATCGAGCACCAACGCCATGGCGATCACCACGCGCTGTTTCTGCCCGCCGGAGAACTGGTGAGGGTAGTAGTTCACCCGCTCGTGCGGCTCGGGGATCCCCACCTTCTCGAGGATCTCGATCGCCTTGGCCTTCGCCTCGGCGCGCGAGTACTTGCCGTGGGCGCGGAGGCCCTCGGCGATCTGCCAGCCGACGGTATAGACCGGGTTGAGCGCCGTGGACGGCTCCTGGAAGACCATCGCCGCGCTGGTGCCGCGGAGTTCACGCAGGCGGGCGTGACTCACCGTGACCACGTTGTCCTGGCCGAGGAGCACCACCCCGGATGCCGTCGCGGTCTCGGGGAGGAGGCCGAGGATCGTCTTGGCGGTGACGGTCTTGCCACTTCCCGACTCACCGACGATCGCGAGCACCTCGCCCGCGTTGACGGAGAGGGTGACACCGTCGACGGCGCGCACATCTCCGCCGTCCGTTGCGAAGGTGACGGTGAGATCCGTGATCCCGACGGCCTGTTCGCCGCGCTTCAGCCTGCTCATGCGCGGGACTCCGATCCGGGAGTCTCGAGTTCGAGATCTCCTACCACGTCAGTGCTGCCCTCCGGGGCGGCGTCGGTCGAGGGTGCGGGCGGGGGCAGGGCTCCGGATGCCCGGCGCCGGGTGCGCAGGCGCGGGTCGGCCAGGTCGTTGAGGCTCTCCCCCACCAGCGTCATGCCGAGCACGGCGAGCACGATGGCGAGGCCGGGGAAGACAGAAGTCCACCAGATGCCGCTCGTGACGTCGGAGATCGATTTGTTGAGGTCGTAGCCCCACTCCGCCGCCGACGTCGGTTCGATTCCGAAACCGAGGAAGCCGAGCCCCGCGAGGGTGAGAATCGCCTCCGAGGCGTTGAGCGTGAAGATGAGTGGGAGCGTGCGGGTGGCATTGCGCAGGATGTGCCGGAACATGATTCGCGCCGAGCTCGCGCCGAGCACCTTCGCCGACTCGACGAAAGCCTCCGCCTTGATGCGGACCGTCTCCGCCCGGATCACCCGGAAGTACTGCGGGATGAACACGACCGTGATCGAGATCGCCGCGGCGAACACTCCCCCGATGAGGTTCGATCGCCCACCGGAGATCACGATCGACATGACGATCGCGAGCAGCAGGGTGGGGAAGGCGTACACCGCGTCGCAGATCACCACGAGCACGCGGTCGAGCCAGCCCCCGAGGTAGCCAGAGACGACTCCGAGGAGCACGCCGGCGAAGATCGAGAGGATGATCGCGACCACGATCACGAAGAGCGCGGTCTGGGACCCCCAGATCACCCGGGAGAGCACGTCGTAGCCGCCCACCGTCGTGCCGAGGAGATGCGTGCCCGACGGCGGGTTCTGTGCTCCGAAATTGCCCTTCGCATCGGAGAGCTGCGAGAAGCCGTAGGGCGCGAGCACGGGCGCGAAGATGGCCGTGAGGATGAAGATGACCACGATGGTCAGGCCGGCCACGAGCATCCCGCGCTGGAGGCCGACGCTTTGGCGCACCTGGTGCACCACGGGGATGCGGGTCCAGAGCGGGCGCTTGGGGGCGATAGTCGGAGGAGCGACGGCCGGAGTGCTGACCATGATCAGTACCTGACTCTCGGGTCGATGAGGGCGGCTATGACGTCCACGATGAAGTTGGTGACGGCCACGACGACCGCGAGCAGCGCGACGATGCCCTGCACCGCGACGAAGTCTCGGGCCCCGAGGTACTGTGCGAGTTGGAAACCGAGACCCTTCCATTCGAAGGTCGTCTCCGTGAGCACCGCTCCGCCGAGGAGGAGGGCGATTTGGAGGCCGATCACCGTGATGATCGGGATGAGCGCGGGCTTGTACGCGTGCTTGCGAACGAGGCGGAATTCACTCACCCCCCGGGAACGAGCGGCGTCGACGTAGTCCGCCGACAGGGTGCCGATCACGTTGGTGCGCACCAGGCGGAGGAAGATCCCGGCGGTGAGCAGCCCGAGGGCGATCCCGGGCAGGATGGCGTGGCTGAGCACATCCGCGAGATCCGCCGGATTGCCGGTCTGGATCGCGTCGATGAGATAGATGCCGGTCGGATGGGGAAGCAGTTCGATGTTGAGCTCCGTGCCGGTCGACGCCCGGCCGGAGACGGGGAGCACCCCGAGCCAGACCGAGAACACCAGCTTGAGCAGGAGCCCGGCGAAGAAGACCGGGGTCGCGTAGCAGAGGATGGCGAAGACCCGCAGGATCGCGTCCGGCCATTTGTCGCGGAAGTAGGCGGCGAGCATCCCGAGCGGGATCCCGACGATGAAGGCGACGATGAGTGCGTAGAAGGCGAGCTCGAGGGTCGCGCCCCCGTAGGTGAGCAGCACCTTCGTGACCGGCTGGTTGTCGCTGATGGTCGTGCCGAAGTTGCCGGTGAGGATCTGACCGAGGTATTCGAAGTACTGCACGAGGATCGGGCGGTCGTACCCGGCCGCGTGGATGCGCTCCTGCAGCTGTGCCGCACTCAGCCTGCCGCCGAGAGCGGCGGTGATCGGGTCGCCGATGGTGCGCATCAGGATGAAGACCATCGTGACCAGGATGAACACCGTGGGGATGATCAGCAGCAGCCGCACGAGGATGTAGCGGCCGATCTGGTTGCCGCCAGCGGCTGCTCGCTTCGGCGAGCCGGCCCGGCTCGTGCCCGGTGGGGGCGTCGATGCCTCTGCCGGAATCACGGATGTCGTCATGGTCACCAATCTGCGCTGCGAGAAAACATGCGGCCAAGAAGAACCGGGGACGATCCGCTCTCGCGGACCGCCCCCGGCCACGGCTATCCCAAAGGTTAGCCGGTACTGATCGTCACCGTGACAGGGCTATCCTGTCGCGTGTCGGCTGGGTTCTACTTCGACAGCGTGCCGAAGCGGAACTTGAAGGACGCGTCGAGCGTGACGCCCGACACCTTCGTGCCGGCGACCGCGACCTGCGCGCCCTGGAGCAGCGGAACCGTGGACAGGTCGGCTGCGACCTTGTCCTGGATGGTCTCGATGTCCTTGGTGCGCTTGTCCTTGTCGGTTTCGACGGCCTGCGCCTTGATGAGGGAATCGACTTCCGCGTTGTCGTAGTGGTTCGCGAGGAAGTTGTCCTTCGCGAAGAACGGGGACAGGTAGTTGTCGGCGTCCGAGTAGTCCGGGAACCAGCCGAGCTGGTACTCCGGGTACGCGTCCTTGGTGCGGTCCTTCGAGTAGGTGACCCACTCCGTCGACTGCAGGTTGACCGTGAACAGGCCACCCTTCTCGAGCTGGCTCTTCACGAGTGCATACTCATCGCCCGAGGACGCCCCGTAGTGATCCGGGTTGTACTGCAGGTTGAGGGCGACCGGAGCGGTGATTCCCGCAGCGGTGAGGGTCGACTTGGCCTTCGCGCCATCCGGTCCACCCTTTCCGTCGCCGTACAGGCCCTTGAGAGCCGTGTTGGCACCGGTGAGTCCGGCCGGAACGTAGGAGTAGAGCGGAAGGTAGGTGCCCTTATAGACCTGGTCGGCGATCGCCTGGCGGTCGACGAGGTCGGCGACGGCCTGGCGCACGGCGAGTGCCTTCGCGGCATCCGCCCCATCGGCCTTCACACCGAAGGGCTGGGTGTCGAAGTTGAAGACGATGTAGCGGATCTCTCCACCGGGGCCCGTCGTGACCTTCACGGACTTGTCTTTCTTGAGGTCTTCGACATCGGTCGCCGAGAGGCTGCGCGACGCGACGTCGATGCCGCCCTTCTGCACATCGAGCTTCAGGTTGGACTGGTCCGTGTAGTACTTGAGCACGATCGTGGGCGTCTTCGGCGTGCCGAGGAGTCCCTTGTAGCCCGAGAACGCCTTGAACTGCACGAGCTGGTTGAACTTGTAGCTCGCGATCGTGTACTGGCCGGCGAACGCCTTGCCCTTCACGATGTCGTCGTCGCTCGTGACCTTGTCGGCCGAGAAGACCTGCTCGTCGACGATCGGGGCGGCCGGGCTGGACAGGATCTGGGGCCAGATCTGGTCGTTGGCCGCCTTGAGGGTGAAGACGACGGTGGTGGCATCCGGAGCGGCGGTGCTCTCGAGGTTGTAGAGGAGGGTCGACGGTCCGTTCTCGTCGGCGATCTTCAGCTGGCGGTCGAATGAGAACTTGACGTCGGAAGAGGTGAGCTTGTCGCCGTTGGCGAAGGTCAGCCCCTTCTTCAGGACGACGGTGTACTCGGTCGGCGAGGTGAACTTGGCCGACTCCGCGATGTCGGGCTCGACCTCGGAGGTGCCCGGCTTCGAGTTGAGGAGGAAGGGATAGACCTGGTTCATCACGGCGAAGGAGCCGTTGTCGTAGGAACCGGCCGGGTCGAGCGAGGTCACCTTGTCGGTGGTGCCGACGGTGAGGGTCGTCGCCGCTGCCGTGGTGTTGTTCGAGCCTCCGCCGGCGGCGCAGCCGGACAGGGCGAGCGCCGCGATCGCGGTGCCTCCCAGCACGGCGAGCGTTCGCTTGCGGAACGTGGATGCGGATGTCATATCCGTCTGCCTCTCTGTTGGAAAAGAACGCGGGGAAGACGCGAGGACACGCCGAATCCCCCGCTGTATGAGTCCTTGCTAACACATCGGGCACACCCTCGACCAATCGAAGACGTCCAAAGACGGGAATGTTTACCCATCTGCAACACGCGGCAGCGCGGCCCCGACGACCGCTACTCGGAGCGCAGGGCCCGACGTTCGGCTTCGATGCGCACCAGCTCGACCTGGAGGGCGCGGTATCGCTCCGGCTCCGCCGCGGCATCCGTGCGCTGGGACTGGCCGAGCAGGTCGGCTTTGCGACGCAGCAGGTCGCGCGCGATGAGGTCGGTCGTCACGGCCTGGCAGTAGAGGGTGAGCTCCCGGTTCTCGCGCTCGGGAAGGGGGGCGAGACCGAGCTCCTTCACGAGCATCGCGAAGGGTGCGGGCACCTCGTCGATCACCCGGGCGAGCCAGCCTGCGGAATCGAAATCGTCCATGCTCGCCATCACACCGTCGCGCACGACGGCGAGAGACGGGTTCGAGAAATCGACCTGGCTCGCTCGCTCGACCAGGCCGCGTCCGATCAGTGTCGGTTGTTGCAGCATGGCCATCAGCGCGTCCCGCTCCAGTCGAGTGGACGGGTCGGTGGGCAGGTGCACGAGCGAAGGGCCCTGCTCCTCCACCGGGGCGACAGCCTCCGACTCCCCGAAGCTGCGGACCTCTCGCGGGATCTCCGGTGTGCGGGCGCGAGAAGCGCTGACGGCCCGTGCCACCTCATCAGGGTCCATTCCCAGCCAGCCGGCGAGATTGCGCACGTAGCCGACGTTGAGCGCCTGGTCGCGGATGCCCGCCACGACGGGAGCGGATGCCCGAAGCGCGGCCACCCGGCCCTCGACCGTGTCGAGATTGTGCCCGGCGAGCACGCGCCGGATCATGAATTCGAACATCGGCTTCTTCGACTGCACCAGGCGCCGCACGGCATCGTCACCACGCTCGAGCCGGAGGTCGCAGGGGTCGAGGCCATCGGGGGCGACGGCGACGAAGGTCTGCGCGGCGAATCGCTGCTCCTCGGTGAAGGCGCGGCTCGCCGCCTTCTGGCCCGCCTCATCCGGGTCGAAGGTGAAGACCACCTCCCCGGTGCCGGTGGTGTCGGCGTTCTCGACATCGCCGAGCACCCGGCGCACCACCTTGATGTGGTCGACACCGAAGGCGGTTCCACAGGTCGCGACCGCCGTGGTGACGCCGGCGAGGTGGCAGGCCATCACGTCGGTGTAGCCCTCGACCACGACGACCTGGCGGCCACGGGAGATGTCGCGCTTCGCGAGGTCCAACCCGTAGAGCACCTGGGACTTGTGATAGACCGCCGTCTCGGGGGTGTTGAGGTATTTGGGGCCCTGGTCGTCATCCAGCAGCTTGCGCGCGCCGAAGCCGAGAGTCTGGCCCGTGACATCACGGATGGGCCACACCAGCCGGGATCGGAACCGGTCGTAGGTGCTGCCGCGGTCGCCCTGGCCGATGAGGCCGGCCGCCAGGAGCTCCGCCTCGGAATAGCCGAGCGACTTGAGGTGTCTGGTGAGGCCGGTCTTCGGCGCGAACCCGACTCCGAAGCGCTGGGCAGCGGACGGATCGAAGCCTCGGGTACCAAGGAAGGTGCGAGCAGGTTCGGCGTCGGCGGTGCCGAGCTGGGACACGTAGTACTCGGCGGCCGCCTGGTTCGCGGCCAGGATGCGCGCCCGATTTCCGTGATCGCTGTTGGCCTGGCCGCCGTCTTCGTAGTGGAGCTCGTACCCGACCCTCGCGGCCATGCGCTCAACGGCCTCGGTGAAGCTGGTGTGGTCCATCTTCTGCAGGAAGCTGAAGACGTCGCCGTCTTCACCGCAGCCGAAGCAGTGGTAGCGGCCGACTTGGGGGCGCACGTGGAAGCTCGGGCTGCGTTCATCGTGGAAGGGGCAGAGTCCCTTGAGGGACCCGACGCCCGCGCCCTTGAGAGTCACATAGTCGCCGACGATGTCGGCGATGTTGATGCGCGACCGCACCTCGTCGATATCGTTTCGTCGAATGAGGCCGGGCACCTGTCGATTCTACCGATCGCCGCCGACCCGACCCTGCGGTACTCGAACCGGTGCGCACCTTCGCGGCGCCGAGTGACACGCGCGCCCGAACGGGCGGGCGCACGTGTCACTCGGCAGCGCGGAGCTCGGGTCTAGCCGACGATGCGCTCGTGCCAGGCCATCGCCGACTGGTCGGTCAGGCTCGCCACCTGGTCGACGACCGCGCGCTTGCGCCCGGCATCCGTCGTCGCGGACCGCCAGTCGGCGGCAAAGCCCGGATCGAGAGCGGACTCGCCGCGGTCGAGCAGCGTCGTGGCGAGTTCGGTGAGCACCTCGCGCTGTTGGGTATATATGGGCTGGCGGGTGTTCTTCGACATGACGAAGGCGGCGACGATACCTTTGAGCACCGCGATCTCCGCCCGGATCTCCCGCGGCACGATGATGTCCGCGCCGAAACGGATGAGACTCCCGCCATCCTGGGTACGCGTGGCCTGCACCGCGGCCGCGGCGAACCGGCCGATGAGCTGGCTGGTGAGATTCTTGAGGCGACCCTGGGCCATGCGGCTGCCGTCCCAGTCCTCGAGCCAGACATCGAGCGAATCGAGGCGGTCGAAGGCGGCGATGAGCTCGTCGTGGTCGAGCTCGCCGCCGATCCAGGCGAACATCGAGTCGACGAGAGCGTCGTGGTTGACCCGGGCGCCGAGCGCCTTCACGTCGATGTAGCCGCTCACCACGGCATCCTCGAAGTCGTGGACGGAATAGGCGATGTCGTCGGAGAGGTCCATCACCTGTGCCTCGATGCAGAGGCGGCGATCCGGTGCCCCGGCCCGGAGCCAGTGGAACGCCTCGACGTCGTCGGCGTAGAAGCCGAACTTGGCGCGACCACTCGGGTCGCCCACCGAGGAGGTCTCGGGCCACGGGTACTTGCAGCTCGCGTCGAGGCTCGCCCGGGTGAGGTTGAGCCCGTAGGAGCGGCCGTCGGGGCCGAAGACCTTCGGCTCGATGCGGGTGAGCAGGCGGAGCGTCTGCGCGTTGCCCTCGAACCCGCCGATGTCGGCGGCCCAGCTGTTGAGCGCGCGCTCGCCATTGTGACCGAAGGGCGGATGCCCGAGATCGTGGGCGAGGCAGGCCGTGTCGACGACATCCGGGTCGAGCCCGAGGCTCGTGGCCAGCTCGCGCCCGACCTGCGCGACCTCGAGCGAATGGGTGAGCCGGTTGCGGGCGAAGTCGAGGCCGGCGGCCGGGCTCAGCACCTGGGTCTTGGCCGCGAGTCGCCGAAGGGCGCTCGAGTGCAGGAGACGGGCGCGATCCCGGGCGAAGTCACTTCGACGGCTCGAATGCTCCTCGGGATACCAGCGTGCGGTGTCGTGTTCCGAGTAGGTCTCAACCACCGCTGTTGTGGATCTCTGCTTCGGCGACCTCGGCCCGCTGCGTG
This sequence comes from Lacisediminihabitans sp. FW035, assembly GCF_054880895.1. Lineage (NCBI taxonomy): Bacteria > Bacillati > Actinomycetota > Actinomycetes > Micrococcales > Microbacteriaceae > Lacisediminihabitans > Lacisediminihabitans sp. FW035. The sequence goes on along the minus strand of NZ_CM142187.1, from coordinate 1,562,702 downwards.
TCCGCGAGCTCACGGCTGTCCAGCCAGCCGGTGGGCAGCGAGGTGCGTTTGGGCGTGCCGGCCCGACCGCGTGGCCCCTCGGCATCGGCGCCGGGATACGGCAGGGTCCAGTCGAGACGGCCGAGAAGGTCGTCCATCTGCTGCAGGCTCTCGACCGTGGCGAGGGAGGAGCGGATGTCGCCGCCCACCGGGTACCCCTTGAAGTACCATCCGATGTGCTTGCGGATGTCGCGGCAGGCGTGATCCTCGTCGCCATCGAAGAAGTCCACGAGCAGTTCGGTGTGGCGGCGAAGGGTCTCGGCGACGACGCCTAGCGAGGGCTGGGGGATCTCGGACTCGCCGGCGAACGCCGAGGCGAGCTCACCGAACAGCCACGGGCGACCGAGGCAGCCACGGCCGACCACGACCCCGTCGCATCCGGTCTCGTCCATCATGCGGATCGCATCTGCGCCCGACCAGATGTCGCCGTTGCCGAGGATCGGCACACCGCCGATGGTCTCCTTCAATTTCGCGATGGCCGACCAGTCGGCGTGTCCGCTGTAGAACTCGGACGCCGTGCGGGCGTGGAGGGCGATGCTCGCGACCCCGGCCCCCTCCGCGATGCGCCCGGCTTCAAGGTAGGTGAGGTGCGTCGAGTCGATGCCTTTGCGCATCTTGATGGTCAGCGGAAGGTCGCCGGCGGCCTTCACCGCGCCCTCGACGATCTCCCGGAAGAGATCGAGCTTCCAGGGCAGTGCGGCCCCCCCGCCCTTGCGGGTGACCTTGGGCACGGGGCATCCGAAATTCAGGTCGATGTGGTCGGCACGGTCTTCGGCGACGAGCATCGTGACTGCTTCGGAGACCGTCTTCGGGTCGACGCCATACAGCTGGATGCTGCGGGGCGTCTCCGACTCGTGGTGCTTGATGAGGCGCATGGATCCCTCAGTGCGCTCGACCAGCGCCCGGCTGGTGATCATCTCCGACACGTAGAGGCCGGCCCCGAATTCCCGGCAGAGCCGACGGAACGCGGTGTTGGTGATGCCCGCCATCGGAGCGAGCACGACCGGTACAGCGAGCTTCAGCGGCCCGATCTGTAGGCTCGTCTGAACGCTCTTCCGTGCGCTCGTTTGGGGATCGGCTGTCATGGTCACCCCTCGATTCTCTCAGGCAAAGGTGAAACCGACATGACTGCCCCCAGTGGACGCACGCGAGTACTGGCGGATGCCGCGGCTCGCGGCCTCGAAATCGAGGTGGTCCAACGCCCCTCCGCCGACTCGCTCGAGCAGGCAGCGGTGCTGCTCGGGCTCGAGACGCGGCAGATCGTGAAGTCCCTCGTGGTGCGTCGACACACGCCTGAGGGTGCCCCCAACGAATACCTGTTCGCGCTGATCCCGGGCGACCGGCAGATCTCCTGGGCGAAACTGCGAGCGGTAGTGGGCGTCAACAAACTCTCGTTGCCCTCCCCCGAACTCGCCTTCGAAGCCACAGGCTACGAGCGCGGCACGATCACACCACTCGGGAGCACCATGGAGTGGCCGGTCTTCGCCGACTCATCCATCGTCGGGGGCCGGATCGCGCTCGGCGCCGGCGAGCAGGGCTATGGGGCCTTCGTCGACGCCGACGCCCTCATCGCCGTGCTCGGTGCGACGGTGGCCGATATCAGCGGCTGAGCCGTCCACAGCCCCTCCGGTCGGCTATGCGCCCGCGAGTGACACGTGCGCCGAAACGTTCGGGCGCGCGTGTCACTCGCGGGAGCGGAGGTGGCAGGGAGGCCGGGCAGCGGCAGGCGCGGGGGACCATCCCGAACGGGGGGCGCGAGGTTCGCTCAGTTCTGCCTAGGGTGGAAGGAGATCCCAGCGAAAGGCAGTTCTGTGTCCGAAACAGAGACCACGACCGGCGGACCGGCAGCGGGTTGGTACACGGATCCGGGTGGATCGGGGGCGCTGCGGTGGTGGACGGGCACCGCCTGGACCGAGCATCTCACTCCAGTACCCGTACCCGTACCCGTTGGTGAACCTGTGCCCGCGCACCCGGGATCCCTCGGGCCCTGGGCGCCCTCAGACCGGGACTCCGGACTCTTCGCTCCCGCCGCGACCTCCACCGACGACTGGCCACCTCGCGCGGCCACGGTGTCGCCGATCACGCCGAGCGCGCACACCCGGCCGATCTGGCTGATGGCGACCGTCGTCGCCGCCGTGGTGGGGGGCCGGGGCGCGGTGTCCACTCTGCAGTTCGACTCGACCTTGGTCGTGACATTGGCGATCTCGCTGGCGATCGTCGTGGCGCTGTTCGGCCTCGCCCTCTGGGACCATGCCGTGCTCGTGTCTCGTGGCCTGAAGGCGGCCTCGAGCTGGTGGATACTCCTCGCCCCGCCGATCGGATATCTCGTCGCCCGTCGCGTCGTGCTGAAGCGGCAGGGAATCCGCGCGAACGCGCCGAGCAACGTCTATGTCCTCACGGCCGTCGCGGTGGGGCTGATCGGTTTCTTCGCCCTCACTCCGCTGGCGGACGCCCAGAAGGATCACGCGTCACTCCGGTTGCTCGAGCTGCAGTCGTCCAGCGAACTGCAGCGACAGACCTCGATAGCGTGGACGACCACCTGCCCGGACGGGGCACCGGCGTCCGTCGTAGGCTCGACCTTCGACTGCACGGCGGCGGACATCACCGGTCGATCGGTGAGGTTCATCGCTCACGTCGTGCTCCCGCGCCAGTTCTCGATTGACGCCCCCGTGCTGCAGTAGGCGAAGCCCACAACACTTCTCTGGGAAGAGCTACACCAGGTCTTCGTCGAGCCGACGATTCACGACGGCCTGCTCGTGGTGGTCGGGGATCGCACAGAAGTCGCCCTCGCACGCCGCGGCGGTGGGATCTCCGACAAGGGTGAGGGGGATCGCCGGGCGAATACTCGCCGGGATGGTCAGGGGCAGCGTCTCGGCATCCGTCACTGGATGGCCTCTCGTTCGGTTCGTACCTGTTCGAGCACGTTAGCGAAGGTGGTCGCGTCCTGTGCGCCCGACACCCCGTACTTACCGTCGATCACGAAGAAGGGCACGCCCTGGATGCCGTACTCCGAGGCCTGGGCGACGTCGGCCTTCACGTCGGCGAGGTAGGTCTCGTCGGTGAGCACCCGCACCACCTCCGCGCGGTCGAGCCCGATCTCTGCGGCGAGGTCGGCGAGATCCTCGATGCGACCCACGTGGCGACCGTCCACGAAATAGGCCTTCAGCAGCCGCTCCTTCATGTCGAGTTGGCGGCCCTGTGCCTTCGCGTAGTGGATCAACTCGTGCGCCTTGATCGTGTTGGTCTGGTGTACGTGGTCGTAGTCGTAGTCGAGCCCGACGGAGGCGGCGATGCCGGTGACGTTCGCGAGCATCTGGGTCACCTGCTGCACCGGGATGCCCTTGCGCTGGCTGAGGTAGTCCACCGGCGTGCCGTCGAAATCGACGGGGGTGTCGGGGGCGAGCTCGAAGGAGTGGTATTCGACCTCGACCGGGCCACCGAATGCCGCGGCACCCGCCTCGAACTTGCGTTTGCCGATGTAGCACCAGGGGCACTGCACGTCGGACCAGATGTCGACCTTGATGGGGGAAGGGGATGCGTCAGTCACGCTGGGTTCAACGCCAACGTCGGGCGCCTATTCCCGCCCCGAAGCAAAAGATGAGCCCCCGGGTACCCGTACCCGGGGGCTCAAGGCCATTGCTGGCAACGCAGGCAGGAGCGGTCGTCCCGAACGTCCGACCCCCGGCCAATTCCGAACCTATGGGCAGACAGGGCCGTTTCGACAATCAGACTCGCCGATGACCGAGAAGATTTTCAGGCGAAAGACGTTACGCCCCCACGAGCTGCTCGGCGAGGTATCCGACGACACGGTCGAGCGAGATGCGCTCCTGCGCCATCGAATCACGTTCTCGCACCGTCACGGCGTTGTCTTCGAGGGTGTCGAAGTCGATCGTGATGCAGAACGGCGTTCCGATCTCGTCCTGGCGACGATATCGGCGACCTATCGCCCCGGCGTCATCGAACTCGATGTTCCAGTACTTGCGGAGATCGGCGGCGAGCGACCGGGCGATCGGGGACAGCTGCTCGTTGCGGGACAGCGGGAGCACAGCCACCTTGACCGGGGACAGGCGACGATCGAGTCGCAGGACTGTGCGCTTGTCGACACCGCCCTTCGTGTTGGGTGCCTCATCCTCGTGGTACGCGTCGGCGAGGAAGGCCATGAGGGCCCGGGTGAGGCCGAAGGCAGGCTCGATCACGAAGGGGATCCAGCGCTGGTTCTTTGTCTGGTCGAAGTAGCTGAGATCGACCCCCGACCCCTCCGAGTGAGTCTTGAGGTCGAAGTCGGTGCGGTTCGCGACGCCCATCAGCTCACCCCACTCGCTTCCGGCGAACCGGAAACGGTATTCGAGGTCGACGGTGCGCTTCGAGTAGTGCGAGAGCTTCTCCTGCGGGTGCTCGAAGCGGCGGATGTTGCCCGGCGTGATGCCGAGGTCGGCGAACCACGCCTCGCAGGCGTCGATCCAGTATTCGAACCACTCGTCGTCGGTGCCCGGTTCGACGAAGAACTCCATCTCCATCTGCTCGAACTCCCGGGTGCGGAAGATGAAGTTGCCGGGGGTGATCTCGTTGCGGAAGCTCTTGCCGACCTGCGCGATGCCGAAGGGGGGCTTCAGGCGCGAGGTGGCGAGCACGTTGGCGAAGTTGGTGAAGATGCCCTGCGCGGTCTCGGGGCGCAGGTAATGCAGCCCCTCTTCGTTGTCGACCGGGCCGAGGAAGGTCTTCAGAAGGCCGGAGAAGTTCTGCGGTTCGGTCCACGACCCCGGCTGCCCGGTGTCGGGGTCCTTGATGTCGGCCAGGCCGTTCACCGGGGGATGACCGTGCTTCTCCTCGTAGGCCTCGAGAAGGTGGTCGGCCCGATAGCGCTTGTGGGTGTGCAGGGACTCCACGAGAGGATCACTGAAGACCTCGACGTGCCCGGAGACCTCCCAGACGCGCTTGGGGAGGATGACGGCGGAGTCGAGACCCACGATGTCATCGCGACCCTGCACCATGAACTGCCACCACTGACGTTTGATGTTCTCCTTGAGCGCGGTGCCGAGCGGCCCGTAGTCCCAGGCGGACCGTGATCCCCCGTAGATCTCCCCCGACTGGAAGACGAACCCCCGGCGCTTGGCGAGGTTGATGACGGGATCGAGCGGGGAGGCGTTGGCCACGTAGAACTCCAAAGGTCAGCCGCGCTGGATGCGCGGTCGCAGGGCAAGCCCCAATCCTAGTTTGTGCCGCCAGGCCCGATCGCGGCCACCGCGCGTGACACCTCGCGCGCGACGTCGCCCAATTCCTCGGCTCCGACAGCCTCCGTGAAGCTGAACCGAACGGCGGTCTGGGCGACCTCCGGCGTAATCCCCAGGGCGAGGAGCACGGCGGAGGGTTCGTCACTTCCGGCGGCGCAGGCCGACCCGCTGGAGCAGACGATCCCCCGGCGCTCGAGTTCCAGGACTATCGATTCACCGCTCCTTCCCGCGAAGGTGAAGGAGGCGTTGCCGGCCAGTCGGGAGCCAAGGGAGCCGGTGAGTCGCGCGCGCGGTACTGCGGAGAGGATGTCACGGATGAACCCGTCCCTCGTCCGGGCGAGTGCGTCGGCATTTGCGAGGCGCGAGCGCTCCGCCAGCTCGAGGGCCACCGCGAGTCCGACGGCGCCCGCTACATTCTCGGTGCCCGACCTGCGGCCGCGCTCCTGCCCTCCGCCGTGGATGAGCGGCTCGACGGCGATCCGGGAGGCCAGGAACACCGCCCCGACGCCCTTCGGCGCGCCGAACTTGTGACCGGAGATGCTCAGCGCGTCCACGCCGAGGGCTCGCACATCGAGCGGGAGGGATCCGGGAGCTTGCACCGCATCGGTGTGCAGTGCCGCGCCGACCGCGTGGGCGGCACGCGCAAGAGACACGAGCGGTTGCACGGTGCCGATCTCGTTATTGGCGTACATCACGCTGGCCAGCGTGGTGTCACCACGGAGTGCGGCGGTGAATTCGGGCAGACCCACCAACCCGTCACCGTCCACGCCGAGGCGAGTGATCTCGAAGCCGTGGAACCGCTCGAGGTGGGTGCAGCTCTCGAGCACGGCCGGATGCTCGATCGCGGTCGTGACGATATGACGGCCTCGGGGGTTCGCCAGCGCGATTCCGAGGACCGCGAGATTCGCCCCCTCGGTGCCACCCGACGTGAACACGACCTCGGAAGCCCGACAGCCGAAGACCTCTGCCACCCGGGCTCGGGCGTCCGCGAGCGCGGCGGCAGCGGATGCCCCGGCCTCGTTGTGGCTCGAGGGGTTGCCGTACTCCGTCGTGAGGTGGGGCCACATCGCCTCGAGGACCTCCCGGCGAACGGCGGTGGTCGCCGCGGAGTCGAGGTAGATCACGGCTGGTCGACCGCGATGTCGAGTCCGAGATCCAGGGAACGCACGCTGTGGGTCAGTGCCCCGACCGAGATGATGTCCACCCCCGTGCGGGCAATCGCCCCGGCGGTCTCGAGGCTCACGGATCCACTTGCCTCGATGATCGCGCGGCCCCGGATGAGGGCGACTCCCTCGCGCAACTGCTCCAGGCTGAAATTGTCGAGCATGATCGTGTCGACGCCCGCGGCGAGAACCGCCTCCACCTGGTCGAGACGATCCACCTCCACCTCGAGGTGGACCGTGTGCCCGAGGCGGCGGCGTACCTCGCGGAGTGCGTCCGTGAGGTCCCGTCCGCCGGCGGTGAGCACAGCGAGGTGATTGTCCTTGGCCATCACCGCGTCGGAGAGCGAGAACCGGTGGTTGAATCCGCCGCCACAGTGCACCGCGTGGCGCTCGAAGGCCCGCAGGCCGGGCGTGGTTTTGCGGGTGTCGACGATCCGGGCGGAGGTGCCGGCCACCTCGCGGACGTAGCGGGCGGTGAGCGTGGCGATCCCGCTCATCCGCTGCACGAAGTTGAGGCCTACACGTTCAGCCTGGAGCACCGCGCGGGCCGGTCCCCTCACCTCGGCCAGCACCGCGCCCGTCTCGAACGCCGCGCCGTCCTCGAGCACGGCATCGACTCGGATGCGGGAATCGGTGAGCCTCATCGCCGACCGGAAGACCTCTCCCCCGCTGAAGACCCCCGGCTCGCGCGCCACGAGACGAGCCCTGGCGGTCGCCTCCTCCGGGATGAGGGTCTCCGAGGTGATGTCGCCCCACGGGGCGTCTTCGGCGAGCGCCATCCGTACTGTCGGTTCGATCTGGTTAGACGAGAGCATGACTGGTGTCCTTGGTGGGGGTGATTGCCGATATTCGGCCGGCCTGCACGGCGGAGTGGCGGGCGAACCGTGGATCGGTCTCGGGATAGTCGTCGCGGTAGTGCGCTCCCCTCGACTCGCGCCGTGTGAGGGCCGCACTCACCAGCAGGCCGGCGAGCTGGAGGAGGTTGCGGTCTTCGAGTGCCGCAAACGAATCACCGGATGCCGAACTCCAGCCGGCGAGCTCGTCGCGCGCGGACTGCAGTCCCTCCGCCGAACGGAACAGGCCGGCGTCGTCCCAGAGCAAGGCCTGCAGGCGGGCGCGATCGACCGGCTCGCCATCTGCGGGCACGATGTCGGAGACGACGGTGTCGGCCGGCTCGTGGAACGGCGGCCAGGGCAGCCCGAGGGAGTCCACCGATCGCCAGGCGAACACGAGCGACTCGAGCAGGGAGTTGGAGGCGAGCCGATTGGCCCCGTGCACCCCGGTGCTCGCCACCTCCCCGACGGCGTAGAGACCGGGAAGAGTGCTGCGCCCCCAGAGGTCGGTCTCGATGCCGCCCATCCAGTAATGCGCCGCCGGGGTGACAGGGATGGGTTGCCGCGACCAGTCGAGCCCGTGTGCGCGGCACACCCGGTCGATGCCCGGGAAACGCTCGGCGAGAAAAGCGGCACCGAGCCCAGTGGCGTCGAGAAGCACCGGCGCGCCGCCCTGGGTGGCCATCTGGCGGGCGATGCCGCGGGCCACGACGTCCCGCGGCGCGAGTTCGGCATCCGGATGCCAATCCGCCATGAACCGGCGGCCTGTCGCGTCGAGCAGCACTGCACCCTCGCCCCGCACCGCTTCGGACACCAGGAAGTTGCCGGGCACCGCGAGCGAGGTGGGATGGAACTGGTAGAACTCCACGTCGGCGAGCTTCGCCCCGGCGCGGAACGCGGCGGCGGCGCCGTCACCGGTGGCGACCGCGGGATTGGTGGTGTGGGCGTAGAGCTGCCCGGCTCCGCCGCTTGCCAGGATCACGGCATCCGCGTCGAGACGGGACACCAGGCCCGCGGCGTCCACCGACTCGACTCCGCACACGTGCCCGTCGGCGACCAGCAGGTCGCGGACGAAGGTGAATTCGAGGATGCGCACGCCAGAGGAGCGCACGGCCCGCACCAGCGCGCTCTCGATGCCCGCTCCGGTGGCGTCTCCCCCGGCATGCAGGATTCGCGCGCGGGAGTGGGCCGCCTCGCGGCCCCGCGAGAGCACACCCTGGTCCCGGTCGAACTCGACACCGAGGGCGAGCAGGTCCCGGATACGCTCCGGGCCTTCGGCGCAGAGGATCTCGACGGCGTCACGTGAGTTGAGCCCGGCCCCCGACGCGAGTGTGTCTTCGATGTGGGACGCGACGCTGTCGTCGGGGAACATCACCGCCGCGATACCACCCTGGGCGTAGCGGGTGTTGCTCTCCCCGAGCTCCGCCTTGGTCACCAGGGTGACCGAATGGGTGCGCTCAGCACGCAGAGCCGCGACGAGTCCGGCGATCCCGGTGCCGACAACGATCACCGATGGCCTTGCCATCTTCAGTCCCCGATCACATCGGCCGGGGCCACAGGCATGCCGGGCTGGGCTGCAAGCATGCGCTCGAGGGCGATGCGAGCGGGGACGGCCACCGCTTGTGGAACCGTTATCCGGTTGAACACCTCGCCCCGAACGAGTCCCTCGAGCACCCAGGCCAGGTAGCCGGGATGGATGCGGTACATCGTCGAGCAGGGGCAGACGACCGGGTCGAGGCTGAAGATGGTGTGCTGGGGGTACTGCGCCGCCAGGCGGTTGACCATGTTGATCTCGGTGCCGATCGCGAAGATCGTCGGCTCGGTCGCCGCGGCGATGGCCTTGCCGATGAAGTCGGTGGATCCGGCGGCGTCCGCGGCATCCACGACGTCCATCGGGCACTCCGGGTGCACGAGCACGGTCACTCCGGGGAACTCGAGACGGGCCTTGTCGATCTGGGCCACGCTGAAGCGCTTGTGCACCGAGCAGAAGCCGTGCCAGAGGATCACCCGGGCATCCGCCAGCGCAGCCTCGCTGTTACCTCCGAGCGGCTTGCGCGGGTTCCACATCGGCATGCGGTCGAGCGGCACACCCATCGCCTTCGCCGTGTTGCGCCCCAGGTGCTGGTCGGGGAAGAAGAGCACCCGCTGGCCGCGTTCGAAGGCCCACTCGAGCACGGTCGCCGCGTTGGAGGAGGTGCAGACGATGCCGCCGTGCTCGCCGCAGAATCCCTTGAGGGCGGCGGAGGAATTCATGTACGTGACCGGGATCACCGGCACCCGGCCCTCGGCATCCGGCTCGGTGCCGTACAGCTCGGCGAGCTGCTCCCAGCACTCCTCGACCGAGTCGATGTCGGCCATGTCGGCCATCGAGCATCCGGCGGCGAGATTCGGCAGGATCACCGACTGGTGCGGGCCCGCGAGGATGTCGGCGGTCTCGGCCATGAAGTGCACGCCGCAGAACACGATCGCCTCCGCGGCCAGCGTGGACCGGGCTGCATTGGCGAGCTGGAACGAGTCGCCGACGAAATCGGCGAACTGCACCACCTCATCCCGCTGGTAGAAATGTCCGAGCACCACCACGCGCTCGCCGAGTGTCGCCTTGGCGGCGCGGATACGGTCGGCGAGTTCGTCCTTGGACGCCACGCGGTACTCTTCGGGCAGCTGGCCCTGGCGCGGACTCCCCACCGGGATGACGTCGCCCATCGACGAGCCGGGTCCGTAGCTCGGCTCGGTCTGCCGGTCGAACACCCACGGGCTTTCGGCGAGGGCGGGACTGCAGACGGCGCCCTCGACCGCTCCCGCGCGGATGAGCTGGATAGTGGTGTCGACAGATGACACGGTGTCTCCCTGGTTGTCGAGTCGGAGTGCGGCTAGGAACGAGACAGTGGCCCGCGATCGGTGAGTTCGACCGAGGCGTTGTAGCGATAAAGCTTCGGCGGTCGATGGCGACCGCCTGAGAGGTGTTCGCCGGTAGCGATGATCGCGGGCGAGGACTCCATCTGGCGACGGAAGTTCGCCGGATCGAGCGCCCGGCCCAGCACGGCCTCGTGCACGTTCCGGAGCTCCGTGAGCGTGAATGTCTCCCCGAGGAATGCATGGGCGATGCGGCTGTACTCCACCTTGGTGCGCAGCCGCCAGAGCGCGTATTCGACGATCGTGTTGTGGTCGAAGGCCAGCGGCGGCAGGTCGTCGGCCGCAAACCAGCGCACGTTCTCGCCCACTGCTGCGAGCTGCGCCTCGTCCGTGCGCACGAGCGCCCAGTAGACGATGGAGACGACGCGGTCACCCGGCGACCGGTCGATCTCGCCGAACGCATAGAGCTGCTCGAGGTAGGTGGGGCTCAGCGCGGTCGTGTCGAGGAGGTGGCGACCGGCGGCTCTCTCCAGGCTCTCGGTCGGATCGATCGGGCCCCCGGGCAATGCCCACCGGCCGGAGAACGGGTCACGGATGCGACGGACGAGCGGCAGCCTCAGCGATGCCGCCGTGCTCTGGCTGTCCGCCTTCAAGGCGAAGATCACGGTGGAGACGGCGAGCGATACGGGGGCCGCGTCGCGCTCGCGGGTGCTGTCGTCCATGGTCACCTCGCCATCCATCTAGTAACAGTCAAGATGACTCTAACATGATCGATCCCGGCGACCCGTGCCGGTGTCCGGTTGAATGGAGCCATGTCCGCCTCCGAGTCCCGGGTGTATTGCGTGATCGCGCCGCTGTCTGCGCTGCCGGTCGGCGAGTGGATCGATCGCGCCCACTGGCCGCGGCATGTCACGGTGTGCCCGCCGTTTGGTGCCGGCCCCCGCGACATCGACGCAGTGGCAGCAATTCTGCGGAGCGTGGCGGCAACGACTCCCCCGCTTTCGGCGACAGTCGGCGACGAGGCACTGTTCGGTCCGGCCGGGGAGACCGCCATGCAGCTGGTGGATTCCAGCCCGCTCCGGCGCCTGCACGAGACACTCCTCGACGAATTCGGCAGTGCGGTTACGCTCGCGCCCATCGCTCCCGCCTACAGCGGTGCCGGGTATCGTCCGCACCTGACGGTCGTGGACAGCCACCGGTTGAAGCCTGGCGCTTCCCTCGAGTTGGATGTGCTGCTCCTCGTCGAACTCGCTCCCGGGGGCGACAGATCACGAGCCGTGCCCGTCGCAATGGCTGAAGTCGGTCGACACCTGGCCGACGAACCGGTTTCCGCCGAGCGCGCCGCTGTGACGTGGTCGGCGCTGAAGGAGCTCGGCATCCGTTCCTGGGTGATCGGCGGCTGGGGCATCGATGCGCTGGTCGGCCGGCAGACGCGGGACCATCACGATCTCGACCTGCTCGTTCTCGAGCAGGATGTGGGCCGGATGCTCGAATCCCTCGGACCCTCGGGCCTGCGGTACCTCTGGTCGGAGAACCGTTGGCACGACGGACTGCCGTCCGCATTCGTCGCCGACGTCGCGGGTGTGGAAGTGGATGTGCACGTCGTCGGTCTCGACGGCGGTGCGGTGCGCATCCTCTCCGAGCATTCGATCGAACTGCCGGTCGGCGCGCTCACCGGGTCGGGTATGGTTGCCGGGCTGCGCGTGGCATGTGCGACCGCGGAAGCCCAGCGGATCATGCACACCGGGTACGACCTGCCGGAGAAGCAGGTGCGCGATCTCGAGGCACTGGCTGCGAGCGACGCGGCACCCCAACCGCGCTGATCGTAGGGATAGGGTTGGGGAGCACCGCTCGAGGGAAGGCGTGGTTCCGGATGTCATTCGACCCCACGCCCCTGCTCGGCAAGACCGCCCTGGTGACCGGAGTGTCGCGTCGCCGGGGAATCGGATTCGCCGTGGCCAGCCGTTTTGCCGAGCTCGGCGCCGATGTGTTCATCCAGCATTATTCGCCCCACGATGCCGAGCAGCCGTGGGGTGCCGACGACCTTGACGCGCTGCGGTCGGGCATTACTTCGGCGCAGGTCGACGGCGCCGCGTTCGGCGACCTGAGCCTAGACCTTTCGCGGCCGGATTCGGCCGGGGCGCTTCTGGACGCGGCTGTCGGCCTGACCGGACGGGTCGACATCCTGGTCTGCAATCACGCTCGAAGCGGCGGCGATGGCTCCATCTTCGATATGACGCCCGACCTCCTCGACGGCCATTGGCAGGTGAATACTCGATCGACGCTTCTCCTCACCCGGGCATTCGCCGACCACTACTCCGGCCGCGCGCCATCCGCTCCCTCGCGCCCGGGAGAGCATCCGGAGCGGTCTGATCAGATCGATGAGTTCGCGACCGGCCGGGTCATCTGGATGACGTCCGGCCAGATCCACGGTGCGATGCGGGGCGAGGTCGCCTATGCCGCGAGCAAGGCGGCTCTCGCCGGCGTGACGCCCACGGTGGCCGGCGAGCTCCTCGCGCGGGGCATCATCCTCAACACTGTCGATCCCGGGCCAGTCAACACCGGGTACCTCGATCCGGAGACGACCGATCGCCCGCTCGACGAGATCCAGGACCGAGTGCGCAACACCCCGTTCGGACGTTTCGGTGCACCGTCGGATCCCGCGCGACTGATCGGCTGGCTCGCCACGGACGACGCACGTTGGATCGTGGGACAGGTGATCAGCTCCGATGGCGGGTTCCGGCTCTAGCGAGATCGCGACGTGAGCAGGAATCGAGAAGCGTCGATGCGGCCCCGGGCCTAGCCTGTCGAGTGACGACGGAGACGTCGCGCCGAGCAGGTGACACGAGGAGTATCCAGCATGACCAGATCAGACGAGAGTTCCGAATCCACCGGCTTCACGGCCGATGAACGCGCCGCGATCAAGGCCCGCGCCGCTGAACTTCGCGCCGAGGGCAAGAAAGGCGCCCAGAAGGCGGACGGGCTTCAGTCCGTGCTCGACAGCATCGCGAAGATGGCTCCGGACGATCGCGCGCTCGCGGAGCGCGTACACGTGACGGCGACGGTGAATGCCCCCGGGCTTTCGCCGAAGACCTGGTACGGGATGCCGGCCTATGCGAATGCGGACGGCAAGGTGGTGTTCTGCTTCAAGAACGCGGGCAAGTTCAACACCCGCTACTCGACCCTGGAATTCCAGGATGCGGCCCGCCTCGACGACGGTGAGATCTGGCCGGTGTCGTGGGCTCTCGAAAAGTGGAGCCCGACGGCAGAGGAACAGGTCGCGCGGGTGGTGAGGGCCGCCGTTTCCTGAGGGGAGGGCGGGCGCGCAGATCAGGGGCGCAGCGCCGCGATCACTGCCGCGACATCCGCTTCGTCGTTCCAGAGGTGGAAGGCGGCGCGCAGGCGTCCGGCGCGACCCGAGGCCTTGATTCCGGCGGCGATGAGCGCGTGCAGGTCGGAGGAATCCGGATCCGCCCAGGTCACGATCGCCTGATGCTGCTGCGGGATGCCGAGACCGTCGCAGAGCAGGTCTCCGAGACCGCTCGTGTAGGCCCACACCTCGTCGATGTCGAGCTCGGAGAACATGCGGATGGCCGGCTCCGCTCCCACCCAGGCCGGCCAGGCCGGCGAGACGTCGAATGCGCGAGCGTCGGTTGCCAGGGTCATATTGGGTCCATAGCAGGACTGCCAGACCTGCTCCCCGGCATACCATCCGGCTTGCACGGGGCGCAGCTCGGCCTGGAAACGCTCGCTCAGCGTGAGGAAGGCGACCCCCCTCGGCGCGCACAGCCACTTGTAGCTGTGGCACACCGTCGCGTCGAAGAGCGAGGCGTCGACGGGATGCACGCCGGCGGACTGGGTGGTGTCACAGAAGGTGTACACGTTGTGAGCGGCCGCTGCCGCGACGATCCCGGCGACGTCGGCGACGATTCCCGTTGACGACTGGATGTGGGAGAAGACGACGAGCCAGGTGTCGTCGGAGATCGACTCGGCGAGATCTGCAAGGGCGACCGTGCGCACCCGGATGCCCGGCTTCTGCAGCAGCGGGAACACGATCGACGAGAAATCACCGCTCACGCTCAGGACCTCGGCGCCGTCCGGCACGCCCGCGGCGACCAGGCTGGTGATCACCGAGGTCTGCGAACCGGTTGCCACGCGATCCGGTGTCACGCCGACCAAGCGGGCATACGAGCGCCGGGTGCGCTCGACGATCGCGTCGTAGTCCATTGGATCGCGACGGGCGGAACCCCAGAGGTCGAGGTCCTCCTTCTGGGCGGCGACCGTGTCGCGCGTGGGGATGCCGATCGAGGCGACGGCGAGAAATCCGCTTGACGGCTCGAAGCTCGCTCGTGCGCGCTGGAGCTCGAGGGAGAGTTCGGGTCGCGTGGCAGTCGTCATGCTCCCAGCATGACGAGCGGGCACTTATGCGACAAGAGCATACTTTCGATGCAACCGATAACATCGAGTTATGACTCTGGCCTTCGATCCGCAACTCGACCTGCAGACGATCCGCATCGTGCGGGCCATCGCCGACACGGGCACGATCACCGGCGCGGCGCGGCTGCTCGGTTACAGCCAACCGGCGGTGAGCCAGCACGTGCAGCGCGCCGAGGCTCGCCTCAACCTGCCGCTCGTCACCCGCGTCGGCCGCTCGGTGCGCCTCACCGAGGCGGGGACGGTGCTCGCGCGTCACGCGCTCACCATCGCGTCGGCGCTCGAGGCGGCATCCGGGGACCTGGCGGATCTCGCCGGGCTGCGCACGGGACTTGTGCGGCTCGCAGCGTTCCCCACCGCGTCGTCGACGATCGTCCCCCGCCTGCTCGCGGCCATGGCCGTCGAGCACCCCGGCGTTCGCGTCAACTACGTGGAAGCGCAGCCCCCCGAGGCCGTTGCACTGCTCCGCGAGGGCAGCATCGACCTCGCGATCACCTTCAGCTACCCCGGGGACAGATCCGATCCGCACGTTGACAGCGCCAACGGGCTCGGCTCCGAGACCCTGTTCACCGAAGACACCGTGGTGGTGTTACCGGCGGGGCATCCGCTGGCCGAGCAGCACATCGTGGATCTCGCCGGACTCGACGACGAGCGCTGGATCGCCGGATGCCCCCGTTGTCGCGGACACCTGCTCGCCGTCTGCGAGCTCGCCGGATTCGCTCCGGCGATCGCCTTCGAGACCGACAACGCCAGCGCTGTCATCAACATGGTCGCGAGTGGACTCGGCGTGGCGATGCTTCCTCGGCTCGCGCTGGTGGCCGCCGCGGTGCCGCCCGGCGCCGTGATCCGCGCGCACACGCCGTCCAGTGCCCGAAGCATCCACCTGATCGCGAACGACGGCGCACGGCGGGTGCCGAGCCTCGCGGCGACCAGCCGGGTACTGCACGGCCTTGACGGAAACGACTGGGGACTGGTGACGGTCTGACGTTAGCGCGCGAAGTCGTGCACGCCTTCGATGATCCGAAGAGCGGCGAGGGAATCGCGCGGATCGACCGGGAGAGCTGCGCCATCCCGGATCGCCGCGGCAGCCTGAGCATAGAAGCCGGCGTAGTTCCCGGGCTCGGTCGGCACCCTCGTCGGCGGCACGTCCTCTGAGCCGGTGATTCCGACGGTGCCCCAGGTCTCCTCCGGGGCGACGCCGAATCCGACGTCGGTGGGCGATCCGCCGGCCATGAGCGCGGGCTCCTGAGTGTCGAGTCCATAGATCGTGAAGGCAGATCGATCGCCCAGCACCCGGAAGCGCGGCCCGTTCTGCCCGGCGAAGCGGCTGAGGGTGAGGTGGGATCGGGTGCCCGAGGAGTGGAGCAGGGAGATGAATGCCTCGTCGTCGCTGACGCCGCCCTTTCTCAGGATGGAGAGCTCGGCATCCGCGATCGTCGCGGGTCCGAAGAGGTGGAGCGCCTGGTCGATGAGGTGACTTCCGAGGTCGAAGGTGATCCCGGCCCCCTGCGCGCTCGTGGTGGTGTCCTGCCAGCGGTCGCGCAACCCCGGGGACCAGCGCTCGAAGGTCGACTCGAAGCGGTGCACGTTGCCCAAAACGCCCTCGGTGAGCAGCTTCTGCACGGTGAGGAAGTCCCCATCCCAGCGGCGGTTCTGGAACACCATGAGCGGTCGACCGGCGGCCTCGGCCGCGGCGATGAGCTGCTCGGCCTCGGCGACGGAGGCTGCAAACGGCTTGTCGACGACGAGGGCGGATCCGGCGGCCAGCGCGGCGAGTCCCTGCTCGAGGTGGGCGTGGCCCGGAGAGGCGAGCACCACGAGGTCGAGCCCGCGGTCGATGAGTTCGCCCGGAGTGTTGACGGTGTCGATCGTCGGATGCTGCGAGCGGGCCACCGTCTGGCGGCCGGCATGGCTCGTGGCGACGACCTCGAGCGAGAAGCGCGGGTTCGCGGCGATGAACGGGGCGTGGAAGACCCGGCCGGAAAGCCCGTAGCCGATGATGCCGGTGCGGATGGGCGTGATGGATTCGGTGGGACTCATGACGCCAGAATATCGAGTTGTGACGCTGCGTCCCGTGTCAGTGGCCACCGGAGGGCGATGGTCTGGTCCGCCTCCGGCAGACTGGACGGATGCTCTCCTCCCGCGACCCGATCCGTCGGCCCGCCCGCGTGGTGGTCGCCGGCGTGAGCGGGGTCGGCAAGTCCACCCTGGCACGTCGGATCTCGCACGCTCTCGACCTGCCCTACACGGAGATCGACGGGCTGTATCACGGTGCCGGATGGGTTCCCCGGCCGGAATTCCTCGTCGACGTCGAGCTCTTCTCCCGGGAGGCGGAATGGATCACCGAGTGGCAGTACCGGGACGCCCGGCCGATCCTGTCGGCTCGCGCGGACACCCTGGTCTGGCTCGACCTGCCCTCCCCCGTCGCCGTTTGGCGCGTGGTGAGTCGCACGATCCATCGCAGCCGCACGCGAGTGGAGTTGTGGAACGGAAACACCGAGCCGGGGCTGTTGCACGCCCTGACGGACCCGGAGGGGATCATCCGCTGGGCGGTCAAGCACCAGCGGACGTATCGCCGCACCGTGCCGGCCGCTGCCGGCCAGCATCCGCACCTGCAGGTCGTGCGGCTGCGCAGTCAGCGTGAGGTGGATGCCTGGCTCGTCGGCCCCCTCGCGAGCTCCCGCTGACACACCCAAAACGCAGGAGATTCGCCATCACAGGGTCATTTCGCGGCGAAGAGCTTTCTTTCGTGGCGAATCTCCTGCGTTTTGAGTCTCGCAGAGGAGCCGGGGCCGGTCAGGCCGAGGGGGCGTCGATCGCGCCACCGAAGCGACGCGTGCGCTGGGCGTAGACCACGATCGCCTCCCACAGCTGTTCGCGGGTGAAGTCGGGCCAGAGTGTGTCGAGGAACACCATCTCGGCATAGGCGCTCTGCCAGAGCATGAAGTTGCTGGTGCGCTGCTCGCCCGAACTGCGCACGAAGAGGTCGACATCCGGCAGGTCGGGGGCGTAGAGCCGCTTCTGGATGGTCTTCTCGCTGATGCCGGAGGGCTTGAGCCGCCCGTCGGCCACGTCGTCGGCGATAGCGCGCACGGCATCCGCGATCTCGGTGCGGCCGCCGTAGTTGACGCACATGGTGAGGGTCAGCACGGAATTATCGGCCGTCAACCGCTCAGCGAACTGCAGCTCATCGATGACGGATGCCCAGAGCCTCGGCTTGCGACCCGCCCAGCGCACCCGAACGCCCCAGTCGTTCAGCTGATCCCGCCGGCGATGAAGCACGTCGCGGTTGAAGCCCATGAGAAAGCGCACCTCGTCGGGCGAGCGCTTCCAGTTCTCGGTGGAGAAGGCATACACGCTGAGGTGCTTGACCCCGATCTGGATGGCGCCGGCCACGACATCCAGCAGCGAAGCCTCCCCCGCCTTGTGCCCCTCCACCCGGGTCAGGCCCTTGCCGTTGGCCCATCGTCCGTTGCCGTCCATCACGATGGCGACGTGCTCCGGCACCGCATTACGAGGGAGCTTTGGCGGGTAGAGGCCGGTCCAGTCGATTGCCTTGAAGTCGACGGCGTCGCGGTGGGTCTTGGGTTTGCTCATGAGGTCTCGACACGCTCGCTGGCGCTCGCTACTCGACCAGCAGGATTCTCTCGACCAGCGGAAGGTACTCGACCGGCGGTCGTCGTGCGCACCCGGTCCACGTGCTCGAGGGAGCGCAACCCACGGTCGAGGTGGAACTGGGTGTAGGCCGCCACGACTCCACTCGCCTGCGAACGGGTGCGGTCGTCCGCGTCGTCCGCCGTCTGCCATTCGCCGGTGAGCAGCGAGGACAGCAGCAGGAGGGTCTTCGCGTCGAGACGAGGCGCACCGGGCGGCGCGACCGCATCCGCGACCACGCCACCGAGCTGCACGACGAACGCCGAGTGCGGCCCGGGTGCGCCGGTCACGGAACAGTCGTCGAAACTGGGGCTCCACCCGGCGATGGATAGCGCGCGCAGCAGGTAGGAGTCGAGGGTGAGGCTGGCGCCGTGCTCACGCCGGGCCAGCGAACGAAGCGCTCCGACCAGGAGGAGGTATTGCTGGAGGCTCGGCTCGCCCTCCGTGAGCTTGTCGGCGGTCTCGACCATGGCGCTGGCAGCCGTGTAGCTGCCGTAGTCGGCGGTGATGTCGGCACCGTAGGAGCCGACGGATTCCGCCTGGGTGATGATGTCGAGGCTGCGGCCCTCGTACAGCTGAACATCGGCGACCATGAAGGGTTCGAGTCGTGCCCCGAATTTCGATGCGGTCCGGCGAACGCCCTTTGCGACGGCCCGCACTTTGCCGTGCTGGCGCGTGAGCATGGTGACGATGCGGTCGGCCTCACCCAGTTTGTGGGTGCGCAGCACGACGGCTTCGTCACGGTAGAGGGGCATCCCCCAATTATCGTCGCCCTCACGGGGCAGGGCACCGTGCCGTGCCGTGGTACCAATGACTGTGAACGTCAGCCCTCTCATCATCCCGCTCTGGGCGGATCTCCTCGCCATCGCCGTCGGCAGCGTGCAGGGTGCAATGTTCGCCGCACAGTTCCGCGATCGCCGGCTCGATCTCCTCGGAATCGCGCTCATCGGCATCGCCGCCGGCACCGGTGGCGGGCTCTTCCGCGACCTGCTCCTCAACCAGGTGCCGGTCGCCCTTCAACTCAACTGGTACCTCATGGTCGCGGTCGGTGCGGCACTGCTCGGGATGCTGCTCGAGCGACTGTTCCAACGTCTCGGCCCGGTGATCACCGGCCTCGACGCCCTCACCATCGGTTTGTTCTGCGCCATCGGCACGACGAAAGCGCTCACGCTCGGGCTGCCGGAGATCCCCTCGGTCTTCGTCGGAGTGCTCTCCGCGGTCGGTGGGTCGATCCTGCGCGACCTGCTGCTCAACCTTCCGATCGCCCTCATGCACGTCGGATCGCTCTACGCCATCGCGGCAGTCGCCGGGGCCGGCACGCTCGTGGGACTCGTCGCACTCGACGTGCCGATGTTCGTCGCCGCGGTGGTCTGCGTCGCGGTCACCTTCGGGGTACGGGTGCTTGCGGTGCTCTTCAAGTGGAGCTTGCCCGAGCAGCGCCGCCTCGAGCGGATGCCTAGATGGCGACGGCGCTCCGCTCGCCGCTGAACGCGACGACCGAACGATCGATCAGGCGGCTGAGCAGCTCGGTGTAGCTCACGCCGACGGCCTGCCACATGCGCGGATACTGGCTGAAGGCGGTGAGACCCGGCAATGTGTTCACCTCGTTGAGGGTGATCGTGCCGTCCGCCCCGAGGAAGAAATCCACGCGGGCGATCCCCTCGCAGTCGAGGGTGCGGAAGGCGAGCGTCGCGAACTCCCGGAGACGCTCGGTTGCGGCATTCGGAATCTGAGCGGGCACCTCGAGGGTCGCTCCGCCGCCGGCGGTGTACTTCGCGGTGTAGTCGAAGAAGGCCGTCGAGTCTTCGGTGACGATGCGCAGGGGCGCACCGACGGCCAGGCTGCCGTCGACCTGCTGCAGCACCCCGAGATCCACCTCATCGCCGACGATCGTCTTCTGGATGAGCGCGGTCGAGTCGTGCTCGAGGGCGAGCGCGATCGCGTCGGCGACCCCTTCGGCGGTCTCGACCCGGCTCGCTCCGACGCTCGACCCCGAACGGTTCGGTTTGACGAAGACGGGGTAGCCGAGCGCATCGGCGAGGGAGACCGCGTCGCCCATCGTCTCCGCCGTCACCGCGGAGGTCGGGATGGTCGGGATGCCGGCGAGCTCGAGGAGGCGCTGGGCGAGGAGCTTGTCCATCGCGAGGGCACTCGAGAGCACCCCACAGCCCACGTACGGGATGCGTGCGAGCTCGAGGAGCCCCTGCACGGTGCCGTCTTCACCGAACCGGCCGTGCAGCGCGGGGAACGCGATGTCGACACCGTCGAGGTCGGGGAACCGGGTGCCGTCGCCGGCGTCAGCGAGGGCATCCACCGAATCGAGACGATGCCAGCCGCCCGCGCGATCGATGCCGATGAGGACCGGCTCGAATCTCTCGGGATCGAGATGGGATGCCACGCTCCGAGCCGAATTGCACGACACCTCGTGCTCGTTGTTCGCCCCGCCGAAGATGATGCCGATGCGCTTCACGAAAGAGTCCCTCTGGTCTGGGTGGAATGGCGCCGATCCATCCGGCCGCCGAGTCCGGTGAGTATCTCGTGGGCGATCGTACCGGTTACCGCGGCCCATTCCTGGGAGTCCGGCTCCCCGTCGGCGGGGCTCCCGAGCAACACCACCCCGGCACCGAGCACGACGTCGGCGTCCCCGACATCCACCACGAGCTGGTCCATCGAGATCGCTCCGACCACCGGGTGACGCACACCGCCGATCACCACTTCACCGCCGTGGGAGAGATCGCGCGGGATGCCGTCGCCATAGCCCGCCGGGACGAGCACGAGTGTCGTCTCGACAGCGGAGACCCAGGCATGGTTGTAGCTGACCCCGGTGCCGGCCGCCACGCGCTTGAGCTGAGTCACCCGTGAGACGACGCGCATCGCCGGCTCGAGCCCGTGGGTGCGACCGATCACGGTCTCGATCCCGTAGAGGGCGGCTCCGCACCGCACGAGGTCGTACCAGGTGTCGGGATGCTCGAGGGCTCCCGCAGAATTGGCGAGGTGCAGGATGCCCGGCGAGAGGCCGAGGCGGCGAGCACGAGCGACGCCGCGCTCGAAGGCGGCCACCTGCGCCGTCGTGGCCTCCGGCTCGGCGTCGGCGGCGAGGGCCAGGTGGGACCAGAGTCCGGTGACCCGTACCGAGGGAGCTGCGAGCGCCGAGGCGAAGAGTGCGTCCCACGCCGACTCGGGAGCGCCACCCCGCGACATGCCCGTATCCAGCTCCAGGTGCACCTCCGCGGGCTCCCCGAGGGCGGCGATGGCCTCGAGGGTCTCGGTATTGGCACAGGAAACGGTCACGCCCGCGGCGACTGCCGCGCGCAGGTCGCACCAGGGATCGGCGAGCCAGCACAGCACCGGAGCGGTGATCCCTGCGGAGCGAAGGGAGAGCGCTTCGTCCACTGTCGCGACGCCGAGCCACGCCGCTCCGGCTTCGAGGGAGGTGTTCGCCACCTCGATGATGCCGTGACCGAAGGCGTCGGCTTTCACGACCGCGAGGATCGGGGTGTTCGTGATGTCCCGGATGCGTCCGATGTTGCGGGCGATGGCACCGAGATCGACGATGCGGGTGGCGAGGGCCGTGGAGTGCGGGAGCTCCGGCGACGTCATGGCTCCAGAATACCGGGGGCATCACGACCTCCCACGACGTCTTGCGGTGAGGCACAATGTGCTGCATGACGTCGATCCTGGTCACCGGAGGTACCGCGCAACTCGGCCGGCCGACCGTCGGGGCCCTCCGCGCGGAGGGCCACGACGTTCGTGTACTGAGCCGCGGAAGGTCCGCCGGCGTGGTCTCCGGCGACCTCCTGACGGGGCGCGGCCTCGGGAGAGCACTCTCGCGGGTCGACACCGTCGTGCACCTGGCCAGCACGGGCTCTGCCCGGGATGTCGCGGCCACCCGCCTGCTGGCCACTTTCGCCCGCACCGCCGGGGTCGGTCACCTCGTCTACGTGTCGATCGTCGGTGTCGCCGACATCCCGTTGCCCTACTACCTCGGCAAACTCGAAGCGGAACAGGCGGTAATCGACTCGGAGATCCCGTACAGCATCTTGCGCGCCACCCAGTTCCACTCCTTCGTCGACGGTCTGTTCAGCGCTCAGCGGCGGGTGCTGCCGGTGACCCTGGTTCCGCGGTTCTCCCTGCAGCCGATCGCGGTCGAGGAGGTTGCCGCCCGCCTCGCGGAACTCGCCACGGCGGACCCGGCGGGGCGCGCGACCGACATCGGTGGGCCACAGGTGCTCACCGGCCGCGAACTCGCCCTGCGGTGGAAGGCAGCGTCGGGATCACACCGACCGCTCGCGCCGCTTCGGATTCCCGGTCGCACCGTCGAGGCGTTCGCCGCCGGGCACAACCTGGTACCCGGTCCCCCGTTCGGACGAGCCACCTTCGACGACTACCTCGCGGAGCGGTATCCTCACGTGCGATCCCAGAGCTCGAGGTAGTACCGCTGCCTCAAAGGGTCCGGGTCGACACCGTAGGCCTCCAGAAAGGCCGGCTCCCATCCCGGGCCGTAGTTGAGGGCGGTGTTGCGGGCGGCGACGGCGATGTCCGCCCAGCGATCCGCGACTCCGAGCCTCTGCAGATCGACCTGCGCCACGGCGACACCGTCGTCGGAGAGCAGGGTGTTGGGAGCGCACGGGTCGCCATGGCAGACCACCAGCCGGTCGATCGGCGGGGATGACGCGAGATCGGCACGTCCGGAGAGACCGAAGATCCGCGTCGCCGGGGACCAGTCGAACGGGCAGTCGGAGGGCGGAAGTGCGTCGTGCCACTGCCGCAGCCCGATCGCGAGCCCACGCACCGCGCCGGCGGGGTCGGCCAGCCACCGCTCGCTGACCGCGCTCTCGGCCTGGATCGCCCGCGTCACGAGCACCTCTCCGTCGGCAGACTCACGGTAGTCGAGCACCACGGGCACCGGACTGTAGGCGATCGCCCACAGCATCCGGTCCCGCTCGGCAGCGAGGTCGAGACCGACGCCGGCTGGCGCCCACTTGACGAACACCGATTCCGCGCCGATCCGCCCACGGAACGTGAGTCCGGCCAGTTCATTGCGCCAAACGGGCTCGAGGGAGACTCCCAGCGCCACCAGGTCGGGCGGGAGGGGCGTGTGGTCGAATGGCCCGGCTCGCATCGACTCAGGCTACGCGGGTGGCGGGACGGTGCGGGTGGCAAGATGACGCGCGTCGCGGGCCCATCCGAGGACACGCCGAGGACACGCGGACCGCACGCCTCGCCATCGTCTCTGCGCCCGCGAGTGACACGCGCACCCGAACGGGAATGCGCGAGTGTCACTCGCGGGCGCAGAGGTCGAGAGACTCCCGCGAGGCCGAACGCCTAGACCGAGGCCAGTTCGCGGTCGCCCGACTGTTCGCGTACGGCCCGGTTGACGGCCGAGACGACGGCCTTGAGCGATGCCGTGGAGATGTCAGCGTCGATGCCGACCCCCCAGAGACGCACACCGTTGACGTTCAGCTCGACGTAGGCCGCGGCAAGCGCGTCCCCGCCACCGCTGAGGGCGTGCTCAACGTAGTCGTACAGCTTGACCTCGACGCCCTGCTCGGTGAGCACGTTCAGGAAGGCTGCGATCGGGCCGTTGCCGGTGGTGTCGGTCGACACGAACTGCTCCCCCACCCGCAGCTCGGTGTGCAGCGATACGGTGCCGGTCATGTCGCTCTGCGTACGCGTCGAGGCCAGTTCGAACTGGCCCCATTTGTGCTCCGCCACGGACGCCGGCAGGTATTCGTCCTGGAAGATCTCCCAGATCTCGGCGCTGGTGACCTCGCCTCCCTCGGCATCCGTCTTGGCCTGCACGACGCCGGAGAACTCGATCTGAAGCTTGCGCGGCAGGTCGAGGGCGTGGTCGTTCTTGAGCAGGTAGGCCACTCCGCCCTTGCCCGACTGGGAGTTCACGCGGATGACGGCCTCGTAGCTTCGACCGAGGTCCTTGGGGTCGATCGGCAGGTACGGCACGGCCCAGACCAGCTCATCGACGGTCACACCCTTGTCGGCGGCATCCGCGGCCATCGCCTCGAAGCCCTTCTTGATCGCGTCCTGGTGGGAGCCGCTGAACGCGGTGTAGACCAGGTCGCCGGCCCAGGGATGGCGCTCCGGTACCGGCAACTGGTTCACGTACTCGACCGTGCGCTTGACCTCGTCGAGGTCGCTGAAGTCGATCTGCGGGTCGATTCCCTGGGTGAACAGGTTGATGCCGAGGGCGACGATGTCGACGTTTCCCGTGCGCTCGCCGTTGCCGAAGAGACAGCCTTCGATGCGGTCGGCCCCGGCCAGGTAGCCAAGCTCGGCGGCCGCGACTGCGGTGCCCCGGTCGTTGTGCGGATGCAGCGAGAGGATGATGTTCTCGCGCTGGTCGAGGCGGCGCGATATCCACTCGATCGAGTCCGCGTACACGTTGGGGGTGGCCATCTCCACAGTGGCGGGCAGGTTGATGATGACCTTGCGCTCCGGGGTCGGCTGGAAGATCGCGATCACTTTGTTGCAGACCTCGAGCGCGAACTCGAGCTCGGTGCCGGTGTAGCTCTCGGGCGAGTACTCGTAGAAGATCTCGGTGCCTGGGGTGATCGACTCCGCCGCCTTGCAGAGGCGAGCTCCCTCGAGGGCGATGTCGATGATGCCCTGCTTGTCGGTGCGGAACACGACGTCGCGCTGCAGCACGCTGGTGGAGTTGTAAAGATGCACGATGGCCCGCTTTGCACCGATGAGCGACTCGTAGGTGCGCGTGATCAGGGCGTCGCGCGCCTGGGTGAGCACCTGGATGGTGACGTCATCCGGAATCAAGTCGTCGTCGATGAGGCTGCGCACGAAGTCGAAGTCCGTCTGGGACGCGGACGGGAAGCCGACCTCGATCTCCTTGTAGCCCATGCGCACCAGCAGGTCGAACATGATGCGCTTGCGCTCTGGGCTCATCGGATCGATGAGTGCCTGGTTGCCGTCGCGCAGGTCGACCGCGCACCAGCGCGGAGCGGCGGTGATCCGCTTGGACGGCCAGGTGCGGTCGGGCAGGTCGACGGTGAGGGTCTCGTGGTACGGGCGGTACTTGTGGATCGGCATTGCAGAAGCCGACTGGGTGTTCTTCATGGTCTCGTTCTTTCGCTTGGTCTGAGGTGGTCAGCCAACGGCGCTGTTGCAGCACCAGTCTCCGCGACGAGGGAGGCCTGGGTTAGGACTCGTCGCGGCAGCTAAGAAGGAGCAGACCGAACAGCACAATCCCGAGGATAGCACCGTCGGCCCCGGCGGTCGCCTAGCCCCGTCCCCGCAGGAAGCGCACGGTCTGCGGCACGCTGAGCGAGGGAAGGTAGGCCCGACCGAGTGCGGCGCCGATCGCCGGAAGGGCGAGCGGATCGGGGTAGGCCATCAGCATCGGCTTCAGTTCTGGTTTGAACTTCTGCTTGAAGGTGAAGAGCGACTGGAAACCGTAGACCGGCTCGAGGCTCCGCGCGAGGAAGTCGAGGAGGCGATCCGTGCCGTCGGACTCCTCGGAGGTCGACTCGCGGCGGGCGAGCGGAGCGGCCGAGAGGCTCATGAACTCGATGCCCCGCTGCTGCATGAGCAGGGCGGCCGAGGCGATGAGGAACTCCATCACCCCGTTCATGCTCCCGGGTCGGCGACGCATGAAGTCGAGGGTCCAGCCCACGATCTCGCCCTCCCGGTAGGTGGGCATCCAGCTCGTGACCGCCTCGACGACATCGTCGTCACCGACGGCGAGCAGCACCGCGACATCCGGATCGCGCAGCTCGTCCATGCCGCCGAGGGTGAAGCCGAGCTCGGGAAGCTTCTTGTCGGCGACCCAGGCTTCGGAGATCGCTTCGATCTGCGCACTGTGAGCGAGGGAGAGTTTCGCCCAGGTCGTCCAGACGGCGTGGACCCCGAGGCGCTCGGCCCGGTTGATCGACGAGCGCACGTCCTGCCAGCTCTTGCCCTGGGTGGAGAAGGTGGCGGGATGCACGATGGTCTCCTCGGCGACCACCATCGTGCTCCAGCCCATGGCGTCGAACTGGGACTGGAACTCGTGGTCGATGCTGTAGAACACCGGGGTCCACCCATTGTCGTCGCAGTAGACCGCGAACTGCCGCACCGCCTCCGCGGCGGAGTCCGGTCGGCCGAGCGGCCCTCCCGTGGTGAGCGCGACGCCGGAGACGACCCGGTATGCGAGGGCAGACCGACCATCGGCGCTGAACCAGTAGTCGTTGCCGTCCCAGAGCGCCATGTGGCCGATGGAGCTTCCACCCTCGAGCAGGAGGGTTCGGGCTCTGTCGCGTTCCGCGAAGCTGTAGCGCACCCGATCCGAGAAGAAGAGCGGGAGCGTGGCAGCGATGAGCACCAGCCAGAAGACCGGCCCGATGCCCTGGTACAGCACACGAGTGAACGGAGCTATCGGGATGAACGGCACAGTCTCGAGGCGCAGGAAACCGACAGGCACGAAGCGGTCTGGCAGGTCGAGGAGTAGTTGCCCGAGGGTGGGTGCGGGGCGGAACTGGAGCCTGTCGAGCCATCCGGCACCGAGGTAGAGCAGGCACAGGGCCACGAAGGTGCCCACGACCGTGACGACGAAGCGCACCATGGCCGACCGTGGGATGCGCACTGTGAAGTGGCGCAGATTGATCGCGATGAGGGCCGCGATCACGAGCGGGACGAGCACCGACACCGCGAGCCGGACCACCGGTTCGAGGCCGGACGCGTAGTCGGAGACCGCCTCATCGCTGCCGAAGGCCGGCAGGAATCCGTAGTAGAACCCCGCGACGAGCGCGAGGAACAGGTTCACCGCAATGGCGATGAGGGCGGCGCTGCGGCGACCCCGCAGCATTCCGAGCGCCGCGACGATCAAGACCACAAGCGGCAATGGTGCGAGCAACACCGTGCCGGGACCGTTGATGCTCGCGAGATCGAGCTGCAGGTGGCATCCGGGCGAAGTCGCATGGCCGAGGCAGTGGTGCACGACCGTCTGCATCCGGGGCAGCTGGTCACGGAACAGCATGCCTAGCGGATGCAGCGGGCCGTACCTCGCCGGCGTGAAGATGCTCACGAATGGCCCGGCCGCGGTGATCATGAGCAGCACCGCTGTGAGGCTGCGCGCCTCGTAGTGCGAGCTCCTCGTCCACCGGGTGGTGGGGCGAGTGCGGGCGAGCAGCATTCCGAGCACCAGGCCGGCGAGGGCGGCGATGATGCGGAACAGGTCCGAGGGCTGCCCCGAATACAGGAACACGATGGTGAGGGCGGAGAATCCGAGGATGCGAACCCGACGGCGCCACAGGGGGCCGGCGAATGCGCTGGCGGTGAGAAGAGTGCCCGAGATGGCGGTGAAGGGGTCGAAGATGATCATCTCCTGGATGCGTACTGCCCAGATCTCCCGGGCGAGCAGCCCGGCAGCCTGGAGCAGCATCCCGAGCCCCGCGCCGATGTACGCGGTCACCACGAACGCCAGAAGCGTGCGCCACCACCCCATCAGTCGCTCGGCGGCACCCACGAGGATCACGATGGCCGCGACCGCCAGCAGCAGCTCGACCACCCCGGACGCGAACAGTACCGACGTGATCGGCGACAGCGGATTGTGCGTCTCGAGGAAGGCGTCGAGACCGGTGCCGACCTTCGGCCGAAGCGCGCGCCGGGGCCCGTGCAGGAGCGAACCGGTGACGAAGGCGAGCACGAGCATCAGGCCGGCGAGCGAGATGCTCACCCGGCGTTCCGAGATCCAGCGCCGCATCAGAGGCCCCAGTGGTCTGCGAGGATCGGGATGCCCTGTCTCAGCGCGAACTGCACGGTGTGCCAGTCGTGGGCGGTGCCCGGCGACTGCTCGTAGTGCACGGTCATGCCCGCCGCCCGGGCAGCATTAGAGACCGTGAGGGACGCCGCACCATAGCGCGTGTCGTTCTGGCCGACGAAGAACACGCCGAGGGTATCGGCGTACGGCGCACCGGCCGCGAGGAGCGCGACCGGTGCCGCTGCGGCATACGCCGCCGGTGAACCGCCGAATCCCTTAGCGATGGTGAGGGCCAGCGAGGTGCGGAATGGCGCGAGTTGGCCGGAGATGTCGAAGATGCTCCCGTAGATGCCACGGTACTTCGCGCCGAGCTGGATCGAGCAGGTTCCTCCCTGGGAGAATCCGCCGATCGCCCAGTCGGCGCGGCCCGGCAACACGCGCAGGTGATGCGTGATCCAGCTCGGGACGTCCACCGTGAGGTAGGTCGCCGAGTTGCCGAGCGACGAATCGACGCACATCGGATTGAGCTGGGGGGCTCCGAGCTGATCGGGGATGACCACGATCGGAGCGAGGCCGTCATGGGTGGCCGCGAACTGGTCGAGGATTGTCTCCATCGCGCCAGAGGTGATCAGATTTGCCGGGGCGCCCGGCTGCCCCGAGAGCATCTCGAGTACGGGAAGGCGCGGCGCATTCGCGACAAGGGCCGCGGGCGGCAGGTAGACGAGGGCGCTGCGGGCGGCGAAATGAGACACCGTGGCGGGGATGGTGACGGCACCGACAGTTCCGGTCTTCGGCATGTCGACCGGCGCATGCCAGCTCAACGCGAGGGTCTCGAGAGCAGTACTGGTCGGCGCCGGCCGGGCACTGGGCAACGCGAGCCTGCCGATCGAGTTGACGCCGAGGGCGGCGCCGAGGGTCGGGAACTCCGCGACATCCGCGTTCACGCCGATCGCGCCGGCGAATGCGAACAGGAAGACGCCGGTGCTGGCAAGCACCACGCGCCAGACTCGAGCGCGCCACAGGCCGGCGAGCGCGAATCCGATCCCCCCGACACCCAACGCGAACCACAGGCGGGTCACCGGGGTGAGCGCGACTCCGAAGCTGTCCCAGACGTCACTGATCAGCCAGGCCAGGATCAAGCCGACACCCGCACCGGCAAGCGCGCCGAGCAACTGGATGGGCAGCCAGCGACGCACGGGGCGGCGAGTGGCGAGCACTACGAGAGTGACGAGAGCGAGCGAGTACACGACCACCGGGAACGGCCCCGTCTCGAGACGGAGGTCGAGCAGTTGATGCAACATCGGGTTCCCCTCACACACACGCAGCAATTGCGCAGGCCCATTATGGACACGTGACCGACCATGAGAACGAGCCTGGCGACCTCCCTGTGAGAGCCCTCAGGGAAGTCCGGCGGTTAGCTGGCCGGCGGCTGTGTTCACCGCCGACCACGCCCCACTGATTTACCGCGCCGCCCGCATTCTCGGCGAGGACTATTCCACAGCGAGAGCCGCGACCGGCGCGATCCGGGTGGCTCGGCGCGACGGGGCGATGGAGGCCGCAAGGGTCAGCACCGCGGCCGCGACCGCCAGGATCCCCAGGAGGCCGGCCGGGATCGCGGGGAGCACGAGACCAGGTGAGCCGGAGATCGACCCGAGCAGGGACTGGGCACCAGCCCAGCCATAGAAGGTGCCGAGAACGAGTCCGACCAGCACGGCCGCGACCGTCAACTGGGCACTCTCGGCGAGGATCATCGCTCGCACCTGGCGGGCCGTGAAGCCGAGTGCGCGAAGCAGCCCGAGTTCCCGCGTGCGTTGCAACACACTCATCGACAGGTTGTTCACCATGCCGACAGCCGCGATGAGGGCACTGAACCCCATGAGCACCGAGAAGACCACCACGGTGACGGACAGGGTCTGGTCGACCCCCTGGTACACCTCGGGCTGGGCTTTCTGCGCCTCGGCGATGATCACCTGGTAGCTCTCGACACAGACGGCGAACATCGTGATGAGGGTGACGCCGATCACGAGCCCGATCGTCGTGCGGGAGCTGCGCTCGGGGTACCGCACCGCGTTCTCGGCGGCGAGCCGTGCGGGGGCGCTGCGTCCGAACATCCGCCCGGTCAATTTCAGTGCGACCGGCATCACCAGCTGCGATCCGAGCACGAGTCCGGTGAACGAGAGCAACCCACCGACCACACCGACGAGCACGCCGGCCGGGGAGACGAGGCCGATCACCATGCCGAGCACGAGGAGGGCACCGCCGATCGCGAACAACACGATGGCGACGACGTTGCGTCGACGATTGCCGGTCGCCTCGTCGAGGGACTTCTCCACCGCTCCCCCGGTCGCCTGCATCGGCGAGACCTGCAGCACTCGGCGCGAGCCGACCCATGAGGCGAGCCAGGTCGTGAGCACGACCGCGACGATCGGCAGCGCGATCACCGGCTCGAGGTAGCGGTAGCTGTGCGAGGGCACCAGTCCGGTCGCCACCGACACGGTGATGAAACCGACGGTGATACCGGTGCCGATGACGGCGCCAAGCACGGATCCGATCGCACCGACGGCCAGGCCCTCCCTAGCGACAGCACGCCTCTGGTCCGCGGCGCTCGAGCCGATCAGGCGATAGAGCGCGATCGTGCGGGTGCGGCCGGCAATGATCGTGGCGAAGGTGTTGGCCGTGACGATCGCTCCGACGTAGACCGCGATCACGATGAAGACCGAGGCCGCTATCTGCAGCATCACCGCGACGGTAGCGCTCGAACCGGTGACGCTGTCGGCCGAGATCACCTGGGCGAGGACGCCGGTCGTCTCGAGGAGGCATACTCCGAACGCCGCGCTGAGCGTCGCGACGAGAGTGCTCGGGACGTGTTCCGCGAGGGGCCTCATGCCGCCTTCTCCATCGACAGCATGAAGCGGGAGATCTCCTCGGCGGAGGACCGCGCGCGATCGTCGACTACTCGCCCGTCCGCGAGGAACAGGATGCGGTCGGCGTAGCTCGCCGCGATCGGATCGTGGGTGACCATCGCGATGCTCTGACCGTATTCCGCACTGGCGGCCGCGAGCAGGGAGAGCACCTCCCGCCCGGTGCGCGAGTCGAGATTGCCGGTCGGCTCGTCGGCGAAGACCAGGTCGGGTCGCGTTCCGAGCGCACGGGCGATGGCGACCCGCTGCTGCTGCCCGCCCGAGAGCTCGTGCGGACGATGCTTCAGGCGGTCGCCGAGGCCGAGCGAGTCGATCAACCGGTCGATCCAGGCCGATTCGTCGCGGGTGGGCCGACGCCCGTCGAGCTCGAACGGCAGCAGTATGTTGCCCCTCACGTCGAGCGTCGGCACGAGGTTGAAGGACTGGAACACGAAGCCGACCCGTCGCCGCCTCAGGATGGTGAGGTCGGCATCCGGCAGGCCGGTGATCTCGGTGTTGCCGAGCCAAGCCGCTCCCGACGTGGCCGAGTCGAGTCCGGCCATGATGTGCATGAGCGTGGACTTGCCCGACCCGCTCGGACCCATGATGGCCGTGAACTCGCCGGTGCGGATGCCGATGGAGACATCGTCGAGGGCGGTGACCGGGTTGGAGGCCGATCCGTAGGATTTGGTGAGGTGGGAGACCCGGGCGACGAGCCCGGCTTCGGAATGATTGAATGACATACTCCGACGCTACGGTCGCGTCTCGGCGCGGGCATCGGGCGGAGGTCTCGACCGCCGTACATCCAGCGGATGACCTCGGCCCGTCGGCGGCCCGGGCGACGGTCGACCCCGTTCACGGATCAGGATTCGCACGCGACACGCCGCTCTCGCGAGCCGCGACACGCCGCATCCGCCCCGCAAACCCTGATCCGCGAACCAAGATCCGCGATCGCTGACCCCAGCGCCCCACGGCACCGACGCGCGACGGGCGCCGCTACGTGTTCAACCCGTTCTCGAACGCGAAGACCACGAGCTGCACCCGGTCACGCAGGCCGAGCTTGCCGAGGATCCGGCTGATGTGCGTCTTCACCGTCGCCTCGCTCAGGTACTCCCCCGACGCGATCTCGGAATTGCTGAGACCACGCGCGGCCAGCTGGAAGATGTCGCGTTCCCGCGCGGTCAGCTGTCCGAATGCGACCGGTGCCAACGGACGTGCTCCTGCGGGCGCGAAGTGCTCGAACAGCTCTCTGGTGGCGGATGCCGCGATCACGGCATTACCCGCATGCACCGTGCGAATCGCCGCGAGCAGGAATTCGGGATCGGCGTCCTTCAAAACGAATCCGCTCGCTCCCCCGCGGATCGCCCGGGTCGCGGCCTCGTCGAGATCGAAGGTGGTGAGCACGATGATGCGGGGCAGGCTGCCGCCGCGGGCATCCGCTCGCTTCAGCACCTCGGTGGTGGCCGCGATTCCGTCCATCACCGGCATCCGGATGTCCATCAGGATCACATCGGGACGGGTCTCGGCCGCCATCGCGACGGCCTCGACGCCGTTGCTCGCCTCCCCCACGACCGCGAGGTCGGGTTGCGAGTCGACGAGCATGCGCACGCCGGCACGGAAGAGCGATTGGTCGTCCACGAGCCCGACACGGATGACGCTCACAGCCTGACCGCCTCGATGCTCAGCGGGATCGTCGCAGTGACGACCCACCGCTCGGCATCGATGCCCGCTGAGAAGGTGCCGCCCACCAGAACGGCCCGTTCGCGCATCCCCGCGAGGCCATGTCCACCAGGGTGGATATCGTCGGCGCCCTGGGGATCGCTGAGCGCGCTCGAGATGACCAAGCGGAGGGCATCGGGCCTCCACGAGAAGATGAGCCGCACTTCCCGGTCGGTGTCGCCATGCCGAAGGGCGTTCGTGAGGGCTTCCTGGCTTATCCGATAGACCGCGAGTTGCTGGGCTGTGGCTAGAGGGCGATCCTCTCCGACGGTCTCCCGGCTCACCACGAGGCCGGAACCGCGCAGCTGGTCGACCAGGGTGTCGAGGTCGGTGAGCATCGGCTGCGGAGCCTCACCCTGGCTGTGGCGCAGCTGCCCGAGCAGGATGCGAACGTCGCCGAGGGCTTCGCGGGCGGTCGTGGAGATGGTCGTGAGGGCCGCGTCCACGGCCGCCGGATCGGATTCGCGGGCATACCGTGCCCCGTCGGCCTGCGCGATCACCACGGCGAGGGAGTGCGCGACGACATCGTGCATGTCCCGCGCAATGCGGTTGCGCTCCTGCTCGACGATGACGTCCTGTTCGGCCACGACCTGGGCCTCCCGGCTCTGCCGGGACCGGCGCACCGCCCTGGCGAGGAGCCCGAGTGTCCACGACAGGCCGAGAGCGGTGAGGCAGCCGAAGAAGAGCAGCACGCCGCTCGAGAGCATCGACGGAAGGCTCGCGAGGTCAGTGCTCAGCGAATTGCGCCCGCCGTTGAAGAACGTGAGATAGAGAGTGGCGATCGCCGAGCCGAGCACCGCCGAGCCGAGCCCCACCCACCGCAGGACCCGTCCCCCATAGGACGCGGTGGTGAACAGGATGGCGAGTACGGCGAGATCGTAGGACTGGGGGGCGTCGAGAGCGAAGCCCATCTGCAGGATGGCCCCGATCCAGGCGCCGGCGAGTGCGAGCCCCGGGCTCAACCGCCGCAGGGCGAGGGCCCCCGAGAAGATGAGCATGAGCAACACGGGAACAACACCGTTGCTCAATGAGAACTGCCCCGCCAACTGCAGCACCAAGAATGCCGCCGCGATCGACAGGTCGGTGACGACCTGGTAGCGGCGGAGGGTACGGAACATCCCTCCACCGTAGGCGGGTCGCGTGACCTCCGCGGCGATCCGGGGGGAAATCATCCTCGAGATGTAGGGAGCCGCAGTCTCGGCGCCCGGGCGCTCAAAATCCGAGGCGCCCGAGCTGTTTCGGGTCGCGCTGCCAGTCCTTCGCCACCTTCACGCGGATCGACAGGAACACCTGCTTGCCCACGAGCGGCTCGATCTGGGCCCGGGCGCGAGCGCCGACATCCGCCAGTCTCGATCCCTGGTGACCGATGATGATGCCCTTCTGGCTGTCGCGCTCGACGAAGAGGTTGGCGTAGATCTCCACGAGGTCCTTGTCGTCCCGCTCGATGATGTCATCGATGGTGACCGCGATCGAATGGGGCAGCTCGTCTTCGACGCCCTCGAGCACGGCCTCTCGCACCAGCTCACTGATGCGGGATTCGAGCCCCTCCTCCGTGACCGCGTCGGCCGGATACAGCGCTGCGGAGACGGGAAGCAGCTTGATGAGTTCGGCCGCAAGGGTGTCGAGCTGGATGCGGCTGGTCGCCGAGACCGGGATGATCGCCTCCCACTCGCGCAACTCCGACACCGCGAGAAGCTGAGCAGCGACCTGCGGTCGCGATGTCGCGTCGATCTTGGTGACGATCGCGACCTTCTTCGCGCGCGGGAAGGAATCGAGCTGCTCGTTGATGTAGCGATCGCCGGGGCCGATCTTCTCATCCGCCGGCATGCAGAAGGCCACGACATCCACGTCACCGAGGGTGGTCTGCACGATGCTGTTCAAACGCTCGCCGAGAAGCGTGCGCGGGCGGTGCATTCCGGGAGTGTCGACCAGGATCAGCTGCCCGTTCGTGTAATGGGCGATGCCCCGGATGGCGCGGCGGGTTGTCTGCGGCTTCGACGAGGTGATCGCCACCTTCTCGCCGACGAGTGCATTGGTGAGAGTGGACTTGCCCACGTTGGGCCGTCCGACGAAGGACACGAATCCTGCCCGGAACTCCGAGGGGTTGTCATTGGTAAGCGACACGCTCAATCACCGTCTTCTGGGGGTTGGGATTTCTTCGGTTGGGAGGCTTCGGACTTCGACACCTTCGGCTCTGCGTCCTTCGGCTCTGCGTCCGTGGGCTTCGCGTCCGTGGGCTTCGCGTCCGTGGGCTTCGCGTCCTTCGGCTTCCCGTCAGTGGTCTTGCCGTCCTTCGGCTTCGCGTCCTTCGGCTTTACGTCCTTCGGCTTCGCGTCCTTCGGCTTCGCGTCCTTCGGCTTCGCGTCTTTCGGCTTTACGTCTTTCGGCTTTACGTCTTTGGGCCGGGACTCCCTCGGCGAAGGGAGCCGGAACGCGGCCTGGGCGTCGCTGAGGGCCTGGTCCCGCTCGACCAGCACGGTGCTGAGACGCTTGCGGCGCCCCTCGGTGCGCTCGGCGGTGAGGATCAGGCCGGAGAATGTCGCAACGGAGCCGGGAAGGGGCAGCCGACCGAGGGCCTTCGTGATCAGTCCGCCAACGGAATCGACGTCGTCGTCGTCCAGGTCGATCTCGAAGAGTTCTCCGAGCTCGTCGACCGGAAGCCGCGCACTTACCCGGTAGCGACCATCCCCGAGGTCTTCGATCTCGATGATCTCGTGGTCGTACTCGTCGGAGATGTCCCCGACGAGCTCCTCGATGAGGTCTTCCAGCGTGACGAGTCCGGCGATCCCGCCGTATTCGTCCACGACCATCGCGAGATGGTTGGACTCGAGCTGCATCTGGCGAAGAGTGTCGTCCGCCTTCTTCGACTCGGGGATGAACTGCGCGGGCCGCACGAGCGAATCGAGCGTCACGGATTCAAGACCTGTGGGGCGCTCGTAGCTGAGACGCGCGACATCCCTCAGATAGAGCACGCCGATCACCTCGTCGACGTCGATCCCGATCACCGGGACCCGCGACACTCCCCGGCTCAGGAACAGACCCATCGCCGCACCGATCGACTCATCGCTGTCGATCGTCACCATGTCGGTGCGCGGGATCATCACCTCCCTCACGACGGTGTCGCTGAACTCGAAGATGGAGTGGATGAGCTCGCGATCGTCTTCTTCGAGCACCTCGAGCTCGGTGGCCTCATCCACCATGCTCAGCAGTTGCTCCTCCGAAGAGAAGGTGGCGGTGCGGCCGGGGGTCACCCGGTTGCCGATCGCGACGAGGGCCGCGGCGATGGGGCCGAGGAATACTCGGATGGCGTGCACCGTCCAGGCGCTCACCCGCACCACCGCGCGGGCGTGCACCCTCCCGACGCTGCGCGGGCTGGATCCCACGAGAACGAAGGATGCCACGGTCATGATGAAAGCGGACGCGAGCAGCGCCCACCACCACTCCGCGAACACGTAGGCGAAGGCGAGGGTCACGAGCACCGCCGCCGTGGTCTCGGCCACCACGCGCATGAAGTTGACGGCGTTGACGTGGGCGCCGACGTCCGCCGCAATGGCGGTGAGCGATTTGCGGGCACGGGAGGTGGCGGCGATCTCGAGCAGGTCGGCGCGCGACAGCACACTGAGGGCGGCATCGGCCGCGGCGAGGAGGCCGCCGAAGACGACCAGGAGCACGGCCACGCTGACGAAGAGCGGGATCACGGGGAGACTACTTCGATCGTCGCTCGGCGGCGGCGAAACCGGCCAGGATCTCGCGCTGGATGCCGAACATCTCCTTTTCCTCGTCCGGCTCGGCGTGATCGAAGCCCAGGAGATGGAGGATGCCGTGGGTCGTGAGCAGCAGCAGCTCATCGAGCGGACTGTGGCCGGCCGTCTCGGCCTGCGAGATCGCGACCTGGGGGCAGAGCACGATGTCGCCGAGGAGCCCGGCCGGGGTCATCGACTCCTCGGTGCCGGGTCGGAGTTCGTCCATCGGAAAGCTCAGGACGTCGGTCGGGCCCGGCTCGTCCATCCACTGGAGGTGCAGCTGTTCCATGGCGCCCTCGTCGACGAGCACGATGGCGAGCTCGGCATCCGGGTGAACATGGAGGTAGTCGAGCGCGTAGATCGACAGTCGCTGCAGCGCGACCTCGTCCACCGGGATGACCGACTCGTTGTTGATCTCGATGCTCACAGACGACCCCTGCTGTCGGATTTCGGGGCAGTCTCACGGGTGCCGCTCGCTTCGAATCGCGCGGCCTGCCGCTCTGCATCGTACTTGGTGTACGCGTCGACGATGCGGCCGACGAGGTTGTGACGCACCACATCCTCGCTGGTCAGACGCGCGAAATGGATCTCGTCGATCTCGTCGAGCACCCGTGTCACGAGTTGAAGACCGCTGGCACCGGCGGGCAGATCCACCTGGGTGATGTCGCCGGTGATCACCATCTTCGAACCATGGCCGAGCCGGGTGAGGAACATCTTCATCTGTTCCGGCGTGGTGTTCTGGGCCTCGTCGAGCACGATGAAGGCGTTATTCAGGGTACGGCCCCGCATGTAGGCGAGCGGGGCGACTTCGATGGTGCCAGCGGCGAGAAGTTTGGGCACGACCTCGGGATCCATCATCTCGTTGAGCGCGTCGTACAGCGGACGGAGATACGGATCGATCTTGTCGGTGAGCGAGCCGGGCAGGTAGCCGAGGCGTTCGCCGGCCTCAACGGCCGGACGCGTGAGGATGATGCGCTCGACCTCCTTGCGCTGCAGCGACTGCACGGCCTTCGCCATCGCGAGATAGGTCTTGCCCGTGCCTGCGGGGCCGATGCCGAAGACGATCGTGTTCTCGTCGATCGCGTCGACGTAGTCCTTCTGCCCGAGGGTCTTGGGCCGGATGCTCTTGCCCCGACTGGTGAGGATGGCCTGGCTGAGCAACTCCGCCGGGCTCACCCGCTGGTCGGTGGCGAGCATCTTCGCGGATTCGGTCACGCTGCGTTCGTCGAGCACATTCTCTCCATGTTCACGGTCGCTGCGTACCATCAGCACAAGCTCTTCCACGAGCCGGGCTGCGGCCGACAGCTGGCGGGCATCCCCGTCGAGGGTGATCTCGTTGCCGCGCACGAGCACGGAGACGTTCGGGTACTGCCGCTCGATCGTCTTCAGAAGACGATCCTGCGGCCCGAGCAGCCGCACCATTGCGACCCCGTCGACGCGGATGACGACGTGCTGCGCTTGCCGGTCCTCGGAGTGGTCCGCGGGGAGACGGGGGGTGAGATCGCTACTGGCCAAGGGTTCCTTCGGGAAGCGGACCACCGAGCAGGTGGGCGTGGACATGGAAGATGGTCTGCCCCGCGAGAGGGCCGGTGTTGAAGACGAGACGGTACTGGCCGTCGCAGTGTTCGTCGGCCAGCTGCTGCACGACCGAGACGACCTCGGCGAGCAGCACGGGATCGCCCGCGGCGAGCTCGGTCACGTTGGCGTACTCCGGCGTCTTCGGCACCACGAGCAGGTGGACGGGGGCCTTTGGGGCGATGTCCCGGATCGCGATGATGCGGTCGTTCTCGAAGACGATATCGGCCGGGATCTGCCGCGCGGCGATGCGCGTGAACAGGGAGGGCTCGGCAGTAGTCGACATGACTCAAGGGTAAGCGACGCCGCCGACCCGCGTGCCGGCGTTCGCTACCAGCGCCCGCGACGTAGCATTCCTACGCCGTCGGCCACGAGCAAGAACAGTCCCGGCGCAGAACCCACTCCGCGACAGGCCCGCCCCCGCTCCCGTTCCCGTGCCCGTTCCCGTTCCCGTTCCCGGATCAGGAGTCACGACGAATCCACGGCGTGTCCCGCCGTGACACGCCGACCGTGCGGCTTCACTCCTGATCCGTGAACGGGAACCGGGGGGTCGACCGTGCGGCCGCACCGGCGCGGACCGTGAAGAACACCGTCGATTCACGGATCTGCCCGTCGGTTTAGGGATGCGCGCGTCGTCACCAGCGCCCGAGGCGGGCGTTCAGCACGGCGACAGCGGCCGGTCCGGCTGTCGATGTGCGCAGGATGGTGTCGCCGAGCCGCACCGAGACAGCCCCCGCGGCCTCGAGCCGGCTGAGCTCGGAGGGGGCGATGCCGCCCTCCGGTCCCACGACGAGCACCACGTCCCGGTCATCGGGCTCGAGCGTGCTGAGGGCGAGCTGCGCGGTCGGCTCGAGCAGCAGCATCCGCGTCACCTTCGCCAACGCCACGAGTACGGGGAGGGATGCGAGGTCGCCGACCTCCGGAACCCACGAGCGCACCGACTGCTTGGTGGCCTCCCGCACGATGGCGCTCCAGCGATCGTGCCCCTTGCGCACCTTGGCGCCTTCCCACTTCACTATCGAACGCTGGGCTGACCACGGGATCACCCCGTCCACCCCGAGTTCAGTCGCTTGCTGCACTGCCTGTTCGTCGCGATCGCCCTTGGCGAGTGCCTGGACGAGCCAGATCGCCGGGGACGCCGGCGGAGTCTCGACGACGGTCTCGACCTCCACCACGAACTCGGTGTGTTCGGCCGAGACGACCGTGCCCGAGACCAGCAGTCCCGCGCCGTTGCCGATCGCGATCGACTCCCCCGCAGCGATCCTGCTCACCGTGACGGCATGCCGGGCTTCGGCGCCGCCGACAGTGACCCGCTCACCGACGACCGCCGAGACCAACTCCTCGCTGAGGTAGAAGTGCGCCATGAGATCAGATGTTGAGGAACCGGTCGCGCAGCTTCTGGAAGAGCCCCTGCTGGAAGTGCGTCAGCGTCGGGGCCGCCGCCTTGCGCGTGCTTGCGAACTGCTTGATCAGGTCCTGCTCTTTGTGGTTGAGCTTCACCGGGGTCGTCACCTGCACACCGATCTTGAGGTCTCCCCGACCGCTGC
Source organism: Lacisediminihabitans sp. FW035 (assembly GCF_054880895.1). Lineage (NCBI taxonomy): Bacteria > Bacillati > Actinomycetota > Actinomycetes > Micrococcales > Microbacteriaceae > Lacisediminihabitans > Lacisediminihabitans sp. FW035. The sequence goes on along the minus strand of NZ_CM142187.1, from coordinate 1,523,305 downwards.
CGCGCAGATGGGTCACTCCGCGCTCCTTGATCGTGATGACCTCTGCGCTCTGCGTGCCCGGTCGGATCTCGACCGAGACGTCTCCGTCGAGCGTCTTGAGCGTCGTCTTGGTGCCGAGGATGGCATCCGTCATCTGCACTTCGAGAGTGGCGAGGATGTCGTCGCCGTTGCGGCTGAAGACATCGTGGTGACGCACCTTGATCTCGAGGTAGAGGTCGCCAGCGGTTCCGCCAGCGGGCCCGACCTCGCCCTGGTTCGGCATCTGCAGGCGCAGTCCGGTGTCGACACCCGCGGGGATGTCGACCGGGATGCTGCGGCGCGCGCGCACGCGACCCTGGCCCTGGCAGGTGGGGCAGGGGTTCGGGATGACGGTGCCGTAGCCGCGGCAGGTGCCACAGGGGCTCGATGTCATCACGTTGCCAAGCAGGCTGCGCACCGTGCGCTGGATCTGTCCGCTGCCGTGGCAGATGTCGCAGGTGACGGGAGTCGTCCCCGGGGCACAGCAGGATCCGTCGCAGGTCTCGCACAGCACCGCGGTGTCCACCTCGATGTCGCGCGTCGTGCCGAAGATGATCTCGTCGAGGTCGACTTCCACCCGCACCAGCGCGTCCTGGCCGCGTTCGCGACGCGAGCGCGGGCCGCGGGTCTGACCGCCGCCGAAGAACGACTCGAAGATGTCGCCGAAGCCGCCGAAGCCCTGCCCGCCCTGCCCTCCGAAGCCGGTCTGCGGCCCCAGGTCGTACTGCTGCCGTTGCTGCGCATCGGACAGCACGTCGTACGCATGCGTGACGAGCTTGAACTGCTCCGAGGCATCCGCCCCGGGGTTCACGTCAGGGTGCAGCTCCCTGGCGAGGCGACGGTACGCCTTCTTGATCTCATCGGTGGTCGCGCTGCGATCGACACCGAGTACTTCGTAGTGGTCAGCCAATCAAAATTCCTTCAGGTGTTCAGTCTTCGCCGAGCAGGCGGGACAGGTAGCGGGCGACAGCTCTCACTGCCGCGATGTTGTTCGAATAGTCCATGCGGGTGGGGCCGATCACGCCGAGGCGTGACACCTCTCCACCAGAGGTCGCGTACCCCGTCGTCAGCACCGAGGTCTCTCCGAGGCCGAACGAGGCGTTCTCTTTGCCGATCGACACCGAGAACCCGTTCTGGTCGGGCTCCATCTCGCCGAACAGGCGGAGAAGTGTCACCTGCTCCTCGATCGCCTCCAGAACAGGGTAGATGCTGCCGCTGAAGTCTTCCTCGGTACGCACCAGGTTCGCGGTTCCGGCCATGACCAGTTTGTCCTGGCGATTGGCGAGCACCTGCTCGATGAGCGCCGAGGCGATCCGGCCGACTGCCGGAGCCTCCGAAGCGGAGAACTGATCGGGCAGCTGCGAGAGCTTCTCGGCCGCCTCCGCGAGCCCGAGGCCTCCCAGCGAGGCGTTGAGGCGTGAGCCGAGTTGCGAGAGGAAACCCTCCTCCAACTCGTCGGACACGTCGAGCAGCCTCTGCTCGACCCGTCCCGTGTCGGTGATGAGTACGGTCATTACCCGCGATGACGCGAGCCGCACGAGTTCGACGTGTCGGATTCGGGAGCGCGAGAGCGAGGGGTACTGCACGAGCGCCACCTGCTGTGTGAGCTGGGAAAGCAATCGCACCGTGCGTCCGAGCACCTGGTCGAGATCGGCGGATGACCCGAGGAAGGTCTCGATCGCGGTGCGCTGGGCGGGGCTGAGCGGTCGAAGGTCGGCAAGCTGGTTTACGAAGACGCGGTAGCCCTTGTCCGTGGGGATGCGGCCGGAGGAGGTGTGCGGCGCGGCAATCAGCTCTTCCTCCTCGAGCAGCGCCATGTCGTTGCGGATGGTGGCGGCCGATACGCCGAAGGAGTGTCGGTCGACTATCGACTTCGAGCCGACCGGCTCTCGCGAGGCGACGTAGTCCTGCACGATGACGCGGAGCACATCGAGGCCGCGCTCTGACACCATCCCGACCACCCCGCTCTCTCAACGCGCAGATTTCGCACCACGGATACTTGGCACTCACTACTGCAGACTGCCAATTGTACCGTGACACACCACCGTGAAGGCATTGCACGCACAGCAACGGGGGCGCTACCTTATGCATGTGCTCGTGCACCGCCCTCGATCGGGGGTTCAGCGAGATCACGCCCGAAGTCCGTCCTGGCCACACGCAGGATCGATCCGCTCACCGAAAGGCTCTGCACATGACCGACCCCATCTCCACGCCGGCTGCACCGCAACCGGCAGCACCCCTCACCGAGGCCGAGGACCGCCAGTGGGCTTCGTTCGCTCACCTCGGGGGCATCATCGGATTCCTGCCTTCGCTGATCATCTGGCTCGTGTTCAAGGACCGCGGCAGCTTCACCAACAGCGAGGCGAAGGAAGCACTGAACTTCCAGATCACCGCCGCCATTGCGCAGGTTGCCGTCTTCATTCTCAACTCCATCCTCACCGTCGTCACACTCGGCTTCTGGGGTCTGATCGGCTGGATCTTCCCCCTTGCCATTTGGGTGATCAGCCTCATCTGGTCGATCCAGGGCTTCGTCAAGGCGAAGGATGGCGTCGGCTACCGCTACCCGGCATCGGTACGCTTCATCAAGTAATCGGTTTTCACACAAGCCCGGCCGCACGCGGCCGGGCTTGTGTGTTTAATGGGCGGATGTCAGAAAACACTCCGTCCCCGTACCAGACGACCCAGCCACTCAGTCCGAGCGACGAGAAACTCTGGGCGATGCTCGTGCACCTGGGCGGGATTTTCTTCCACTTCCTTCCGGCGCTGATCGGATACCTGGTGCTTCGCGACCGTGGTCCGTTCGTCCGCGAACACACCCGCGCTGCACTCAACTTCCAACTCACCGTTCTACTCGGCTACCTCGTCGGACTGTTCACCCTGTGGCTGTTCGTCGGCGCGATCATCATCCTGGCCGTCGCCGTGCTCGACATCGTCTTCAGCATCATCGCCGCCATAGCGGCCAACCGGGGCGAGCTCTACACCTACCCGGTGGCCATCCGGTTCATCAGCAACTGAATCGGCTACTCGAGCAGGCGGCGAACTACGGCGTCGGCGAGCAGCCGCCCGCGCAGGGTGAGCACCAGCGACCCGCGGATCGCGGAGGCACCGTCCACGAGCCCATCGCCGATCAGGCCGGCGACGGCAGTTCGTGCCCTCGCAGGCAGCTCGGCGATCACCAGTCCCTCGCGGATGCGGGTTCCGAGCAGCACGCTCTCCACCCGGCGGGTCTCATCGTCGAGCGTCTCCCTCCCGGCGCCCGGTGACAGGCCGGCCCCGATCCGATCGGCGTAGGCGGCCGGGTGCTTCACGTTCCACCAGCGCACTCCTCCGATGTGGCTGTGCGCCCCCGGGCCGATCCCCCACCAGTCGTGTCCCTGCCAGTAGGCGAGATTGTGACGGGAACGATGCTCCGCACCGTCGCTGATCCCGGCGTCGGCCGTCGGCGATTCGCGCGACCAGTTGCTCACCTCGTACCAGTCATAGCCTGCGGCCCCGAGCAGTTCGTCCGCCAGCTCGTACATATCGGCTTGCAGGTCTTCGTCGGGCTGCGCCACTTCTCCGCGCCGGATCTGCCGAGCCAGTTTCGTGCCGTCCTCCACGATTAGGGAATACGCCGAGAGGTGGTCCGGGTTCTGCGCGATCGCGTGCTCGAGCGACTCGCGCCAGTCCGCGAGGGATTCCCCGGGCGTCCCATAGATCAGGTCGAGGCTCACCGCGAGGCCGGCATCCCGCGCCCACTGCACCACGAGCGGCACGCGTTCGGGATCGTGGGTTCGCTCGAGGGTCGCGAGCACATGCGGCACGGCCGACTGCATTCCGAATGACACGCGGGTGAATCCGGCGTCCGCGAGCGAACGGAGGTAGTCGGCATCCACCGAGTCGGGGTTGGCCTCGGTCGTGACCTCGGCGCCGTGCACGAGGCCCCAGGTGTCCGCGACCGCACCGAGCATCGATGCGAGATCGGAGACGGGGAGCATCGTGGGGGTGCCGCCTCCGAAGAAGACCGTTGATACGGCCCGGTCGGGCAGCTCGGCGCGCATCATCACCTGCCGGGCGAGGGCGACCTCGGCAATCGCCTGCCCGGCGTAGTCCGTGCGCTTCGCCCCGCGAAGCTCATCGGAGGTGTAGGTGTTGAAATCGCAGTAGCCGCACCGCACCCGGCAGAACGGCACGTGCAGGTACACACCGAAGTTGCGGTCGACGGCTCCGGCGACGACGGATGTGGGAAGCGTGCCGTCGGACGGTGCCGGATCCGCGAGCGGCAGGGCGCTCGGCATCAGGCTGCGGGGGCTGCGGGGAGCGGCCCGGAGAGGGACTCGAAGTACCGGCGCGTGTAATACGCCTGCGTGAGCCGCAGCACCGGGAAGACGATCCACCAGAACGCGTTCGCGGGCCGCGAGAACGCGCTGATCTCGAGCCAGACCGATCCGTCGTCCGTCTGTTCGACTATGAAGGACTCCTCTCCGCTCTCCGGATGCCCGGGAAGGGTGCCGTAGGCGAATCCCTTGCGGTTCAGCTCGTCGACCACATAGACGACCCGCGCCGGTGCCGTCACGTGGAATGGCCCGAACGGGATGCCGAGCAGCACCGAGTCGCCCGGCACGATGAACGGGGCTCCATCGGGGCCGAAGACCACTTCGTCGGTCATGACCGAAGAGGTGACCGGGGCACCGGCCTCATCGAACGCCACCGGGACGTAGGTCTGGTCGCTCACCGCTGCCGGCACGTCTGCGACGTCGATGCGGAACCCGCTGTTGCGCTGGATACCCCACGACATCACCTCGTTCCAGGCGTAGTCCCACCGTGCGTCTCCATGCCCGATACGGGAGCGCTGACGGAACGGCCGGTAGCCCGCCGGGGACTTGGCGAGCAGGTCCGAGGACTGGGTCGCCCCCACGGTCGCATAAGTGACGGGCCGCTCCCAGAGCGGCAACTTCGCGGGCATCTAACGATCACCGATTCTCGGGACGGATGGTGCGGGCATAGGCCGATTCTACCGGCGCCGGCTCGCACTTCCGTCGGCCGGCCTAGCCGAGGGCGCTGCTCGGAACCCGCACCGACCCGGCCAGCTGGTCGGCGTCGAGGGCGAAGAGGTCGCGCGCTCCCCCGGTGGCCGCACCGAACAGGCCGGCCGCCTGGGGAAGGAGCTGCTCGGCATAGAACCGCGCGAGCACGAGCTGGGTTTCCGCGAGGTCCGCATCCCCGGTGGCCTCACCCGCGAGGGCGGACCGCGCCATCAACCAACCGCCGACGGTGAGCCCCCACATACGCAGGTACGGCGACGAGCCGGCGAGCACGGCGTTCGGGTCGGACTGGCCGGTGCGCAGCATCCATCCGGTCGCCGCTTCGAGCGAGTCGAGCTGCGTGCGCAGCTGGACGCGGATCGTTTCGAACGCGTCTCCAGCGGTGGCGAGCTCCGCATCCGTCTCACGCATGGTGGCGATGAACTCGAGGAAGGATGCTCCACCCCGCACTGCGAGCTTGCGGCCGACGAGGTCGGCGGCCTGGATGCCGTTGGTGCCTTCGTAGATCGGCGTGATGCGCACATCGCGGAAGTGCTGGGCTGCTCCGGTTTCTTCGATGTAGCCCATTCCGCCGTAGACCTGGAGGGCGAGGGAGGTGAGCTCCACGCCGAGGTCTGTGCCGAAGGACTTGCTGATCGGGGTGAGCAGCCCGACGATCTCGGCGGCGCGCACCCGAGCCGCCTCGTCGGTGCTGTGAGTGCTGAGGTCGATCTGCACCGCGTTGAACAGCACGAGGCGACGGAGGGCGGACAGGTAGGCCTTCTGCGTCATGAGCATTCGGCGCACGTCGGGGAAGTCGATGATCGGCGAATCGACGGTGGCGCCGATCGCCTTGCCCTGAGTGCGCTCCTGGGCGTAGGCGAGTGACCCCTGGTAGGCGCGCTCCCCGATCGAGAGACCCTGGGTGCCGACCGACAGCCGGGCGCTGTTCATCATGACGAACATGATGCGCATGCCGAGGTTCTCCTCGCCGATGAGGTACCCGGTGGCGTCCTCGTACGAGAGCACGCAAGTGGGAGCCCCATGGATGCCGAGCTTGTGCTCGATCGAGAGGCAGGAGACGCCGTTGTGCTCGCCGAGCGAGCCGTCCTCGTGCACGTGGAACTTCGGCACGATGAAACAGGAGATCCCGCGGGTGCCGGCGGGCGCTCCCGGCGTACGCGCGAGGACAAGGTGCACGATCTGCTCGGAGAGGTCGTGCTCGCCGTAGGTGATGTAGATCTTCTGGCCGGTGATGGCGTAGGTGCCGTCGCCGTTCGGAACGGCGCGGGTGGTGAGGGCCCCGACATCCGATCCGGCCTGGGGCTCGGTGAGGTTCATCGTGCCGGTCCACTCGCCGCTGATCATCTTCGGCAGGTAGGTCTTCTTCTGGGCCTCGTCGCCATAGTGGAGCAGGGCGTCGATGGCGCCCTGGGTGAGCAGCGGGCAGAGCGCGAAGGCCATGTTCGACGAGCCGAGCATCTCCTGGATGGCGAGACCGACCGACCACGGGAATCCGCCGCCGTCGAACTCCTCGGGGAACGGCACACTGCCCCACCCGGCATCGACGTACTGGCGGTAGGCGGACTTGAAGGCCGCCGGCGTGCGGACGGTGCCGTCGGGGTCGCGCTGCGCGCCCTCGACATCCCCCGACTGGTTGGTGGGAGCCACGACCTTGACCATGAAGTCGCCGCAGTCTTCGAGGAGTCCCACGACGGTCTCGAGATCGGCGTGCTCGTAGCCGGGAAGGGCGGCGACCTGCGGATACCCCACCACGTGCTCGAGGACGAAGGCCAGATCGGACACAGGGGGACGGTAATCGCTCATGGTCGCAGAATACCGCGCCGCGGTCGTACGTTCACGAACGTTGTGCCGACTCACAAAGGAGGTTCGGCTGTCGCCCACTTTATTGTCCGTGCGGGCCATTCGTCGTGTAGTCCGTGCGGGCCGTTCGTCGTGTAGTCCATGCGGGCCATTCGCCGTTTAGTCCATGCGGGCCATTCGTCGTGTAGTCCATGCGGGCCGTTCGCCGGGGGGGTTAATCCGCGTTCGCTCAGCCGCACGGCTCCGCCGTCGGGTCACGCTTCGCCCGTCGAGTTCGCCCTCCCGGCCAGGGTCACCACCGGTTGCTGGTCAGAAATGCAGGACCGGGTGTTACCAGGGGGGCAGGTGTGCCTCAGTAGGCAACATCCGTCACAGGTTTCCCTGCATTTCGCACGGGAACTTTTCGCAAGGGACAGTTCGCGCTGGACAGTTCGCACGGGACAGTTCGCGCAGAAACATTTCGCCCCGGAACAGCTCGCCCCGGAACAGTTCGCGCCTGAGCGGTGAGACCGAGGGGCGCGGCGGCCACAATTCACACCGTCGAGAACGGAGACAGCCGGCCGCGGGTTCGAAATGCAGGACCGGAGGTTACCAGTAATGCAGTTGTGGCTCAGGAGGCAACATCCGTCACAGGCTTCCCTGCATTTCGCACCGGAGCGTGCGGGTATCGGAGCGTGCGGGCATCGGAAGCGCATCGAAAGCGAAACGGAAGGGAAGGGCATCGAAAGCGGAACGGAAGGGCAGCGGAAGCATAGCCACAGCGGATGCCGGACTGATCCTCGGCAGGGGCGTGGATACTGCTACTTGTCCTTCTTGGTCTCCGTGTCGCCGGAGAGCGCCGCGATGAACGCCTCCTGCGGGACCTCGACCCGGCCCACCATCTTCATGCGCTTCTTTCCCTCCTTCTGCTTCTCGAGGAGCTTCCGCTTGCGGGTGATGTCACCGCCGTAGCACTTGGCGAGCACGTCCTTGCGCATCGCGCTGATCGACTCGCGGGCGATGATGCGCGCCCCGATGGCGGCCTGGATCGGCACCTCGAACTGCTGCCGCGGGATGAGCTTCTTAAGCCGCTCGGTCATGAGCACGCCATAGGCGTACGCCTTGTCGCGATGAACGATGGCGCTGAAGGCATCCACCGCCTCGCCCTGCAGCAGGATGTCGACCTTCACGAGGTCCGCATCCTGGTCGCCGGTCGGCTCGTAGTCCAGCGAGGCGTAGCCGGCGGTGCGGCTCTTCAACTGGTCGAAGAAGTCGAACACGATCTCGCCGAGCGGCATGGTGTAGTGCAGCTCCACCCGGTCCTCGCCGACGTATTCCATGCCCTGCATGGTGCCGCGGCGGCCCTGGCAGAGTTCCATCACGGTGCCGACGAAGTCCTTTGGCGTGAGGATGGATGCCTTCACCACCGGTTCACTCACCGACGCGATCTTTCCGCCGGGGAACTCGCTCGGGTTGGTCACGGTGACTGTCTTCTTGTCGTCGGTCGTGACCTGGTAGATCACGGACGGCGCGGTAGCGATGAGATCGAGCCCGAACTCGCGCTCGAGGCGCTCGGTCACGATCTCGAGATGCAGGAGGCCGAGGAATCCGCAGCGGAAGCCGAAGCCGAGCGCGACGGAGGTTTCGGGCTCGTAGACGAGCGCGGCATCCGAGAGCTTGAGCTTGTCGAGGGCCTCGCGCAGAACCGGATAGTCGGAGCCGTCGATCGGGTAGACGCCCGAGAACACCATCGGCATCGGTTCGGAGTAGCCCTTCAGCGCGACAGTCGCGGGCTTCATGAAGCTCGTGACGGTGTCGCCGACCTTGCTGAGGCGCACGTCCTTGACGCCGGTGATGAGATAGCCGACCTCGCCGACACCGAGCCCCTTGGTGGGAGTCGGCTCCGGTGCGCTCACGCCGATCTCGAGCACCTCATGGGCGCTCTTGGTGCTCATCATCATGATCTTCTCGCGAGGCTTCAGCGCCCCGTCGATCATGCGCACGTAGGTGATGACGCCGCGGTAGGCGTCGTAGACGGAGTCGAAGATCATGGCGCGGGCGGGCGCGGCCGGGTCGCCGACCGGCGGCGGGATGAGGCGGGTCGCCCGGTCGAGGAGCTCGGGCACGCCGACACCGGTCTTGCCGGAGACGAGCAGGATGTCCTCCGGCTTGCAGCCGAGCAGACCGACGATCTCCTTGATGTACTTCTCGGGATCCGCTGCTGGCAGGTCGATCTTGTTGAGCACCGGGATGATCGTCAGGTCGTTGTCGAGGGCGAGGTACAGGTTCGCGAGCGTCTGGGCCTCGATCCCTTGTGCGGCATCCACGAGCAGGATCGCGCCCTCGCAGGCGGCGAGCGACCGGGAGACCTCGTAGGTGAAGTCGACGTGGCCGGGGGTGTCGATCATGTTGAGGGCGTAGGTCTGGACGTCCCCAGACTCGGACGTCAGAGCCCACGGCATCCGCACGGCCTGGCTCTTGATCGTGATTCCGCGCTCGCGCTCGATATCCATGCGGTCGAGATACTGCGCGCGCATGTCCCGGTCGCTCACGACACCGGTGATCTGCAGCATCCGGTCGGCCAGCGTGGACTTGCCGTGATCGATGTGGGCGATGATGCAGAAGTTGCGGATGAAGGCCGGGTCGGTCGAAGCCGGCTCGAGGGCCTTCAGTGCTCTGGGGCTCACGCAAATCCTTCGTATCAGTGCCGTGGGGTCGAACAATTCTCCCACGACCCGCGCCGACCGACATGCGGAGCCCCGTCGGCGCGTGATCCCGACGGGACTGCGGAGCCCCGTCGGCGCGGGATGCCGACGGGGCTGCCCGCTGCTACTGGCCGAAGACGAGGGCGAAGAGCCCGAATGGGGCGAGGAAAGCGAGCCCGAAGAGCAGGGCGATCGCCGGCAGCGCCAGCGAAACGGCGCCGACGATGATTCCCCACACGCTGTAGCTGCGGCCGGCCGGTTCGTGGCTGAGCCCGACCGCCCCGATAACGATCGCGGCGATCGGAACGAGCACGGTATAGCCGAAGGCGATCGAGGCGAGTCCGAGCACGAGGCTCGTGATGCCGAGGGTGCGCGTGGTGTCGACGGGCGTTACGGGCGCCGTTCCCGTGCTGATCGGTGCGCTGTCGATGATCGGGGTGGTCATGGTCTCTCCTGGGTCGGTTGGTGTCCTTTCAGGGTAGAAAATGCCCCGCCCGACGACCATGGGGATAACCCCCGCGTTGCCCGCGGCTGATCCCCCGAGGTCTACGACTGCGGCCGGGCGACCGCCGGCAGCCGCCCGAGCCCCGCGAGCAGCACAGACTGCTCTGCGGCGAGCGACACCCTGATCCAGCCCTCCCCGGACCGCCCGAACGCGCTGCCCGGAGCCACGGCGACGCGGTCATGGAGCAGGAAGTGCTCGGCCCAGGCCGCGACGTCGCCGCCACTGAAGTGTGCGACATCCACCCACAGGTAGAAGGCGCCGCCGGGGCGCTGGTAGCGGATGCCCCGCGCGTCGAGCAGCGCGCAGGCGGCCTCGAGATTGGCCCGGTAGTGCTCGCGGGAGTCGGCGACATGCTGGTGATCACCGGTGATGGCGGCGACCGCGGCGTACTGGTCAGGCATCCCGACGCAACTGATCGAGGCCTCCTGAACCGTGCGCATGACCTGTGCGAGCCCGGGCGGAGTCACCAGGTAGCCGATACGTGCGCCGGTCATCGCGTAGGTCTTGGAGAGGGAGAAGACGCTGAACACCCGGTCGTCGGTGTCGAGACTCGCGATGCTCCGGTGTCGTGCACCGTAGGTGAAGTATTCGTAGACCTCGTCGCTGATCACCCAGAGGTCGTGTCGCCGGGCGAAGTCGAGGAGGGAGCGCAGCTGCTGCTCATCGAGGACCACCCCGAGAGGATTCGACGGCGAATTGACGATGATGACGCGGGTGCGGTCGGTGACGAGTCGCTCGAGTTCATCGAGATCGGGAGCGAACCCGTGTGCCGGGCGCAGCGAATACGGCACCGGCACAGCCTCAAGAAGGCGGGCGTTCATCGTGAAGGTGGTGTAGCCGGGATCCGGCACCAGCACCTCGTCGCCGGTCGAGAGCACCAGGCGCATCGCCTGGAAGAGACCCTGGGTCGCGCCGAGAGTCACCCAGACCCGTTCCACGTCGACGTGAATGTCGTTCTCTCGCGCCAGCTTCTCCACGAGGGCGGAGCGCAAGGGCGGAATCCCGCCGTTCGCGGAGTAGTTCGTGAGGTCGTCGCGCCAGGCCTGGGCGCCCGCCGCGAGGATGTGAGGGGCCACCGGCCGATCGGGCTCACCGACCGCGAGCGAGATCACGTCGTCGAGCTCGAGGGCGATCTCGAAGATGCGGCGGATGCCCGATGGGGGCACCGACGCGATGTGCGGGGAAAGAGACGGCATACTGTCAGGCTATTACGGCGCTCGGAGCGGTTAGCATCGTGCCATGCCCACCCCCGTCGTGCTCGTCCACGGCCTCCGCGGCTCGAGTGCCGAGTGGGCACCGCAGCGCGACATCCTCGAGGCCCACGGGCATCCGGTGGTCGTGGTCGAGCTTCCCGGGCACGGGTCCCGCATCGGTGAGCCTTTCTCCATCGGTGAGTCCCTGGTCACCGTGGCGGATGCTGTGCGCTCACTCGGCACCTCACCGGTGTTCATCGTCGGGCGCGGCCTCGGCGGCCATCTCGCGGTCGAGTGCGGCTCGCTCATCGACACCGTCGGCGGGGTCGTCGCGGTGGGTTGCGGCACCCAGGCCCTCAGCTGGGTGCTCGACAGCTACCGGATCGCGTCCACCAGCACCCACCACATGCTTCCCGACAGAGGCGCCTCCTTCAGCAGCGCCGCATCCTCCGCCTTCGTGCGTGCGGGTTCGTCGGGCGCAGTCGCCCCATCGGAGCACTTCGCCGACACGCTCCGCCAGCTCGACGCGCTCGACACCCGGCAGGCGCTGTCCCGGCTCGAGGTGCCGGTCTGGCTGCTCAACGGCCGGTTCGACCGGTTCTGGATGCAGGAGCACGCGTTCCTCGCCGCCGCACAACAGCACCGGCTCGTTCGGCAGCCCGGGGTGCGGCTTGCCGCTCGATTCCGTCGCCCGGTCGAGACCGCCCGGCTGCTTCTCGGCATCCTCGATGGACGCTATCCGACACGCTCCCCGCTCACATTGCCGGATCGCTGACGCACTGGTATCGTTGATGGTTGGCTTGCGCGAAGCGTTTGGTACCCGAATGACTTCGCGAATCGCAGCCCGGATCCCCAGTTATGGAACCGGTTCGCGGCTGCCCTCAACCGTTCGAACCACAGAGAAAGTTAGACATTGGCAAACATCAAGTCGCAGATCAAGCGCATCGGAACCAACAAGAAGTCCCAGGACCGCAACAAGGCCGTCAAGAGCGAGGTCAAGACCGCTGTGCGCTCCGCGCGCGAGGCCATCGTCGCCGGTGACGCCGCCACTGCCGCCACCGCTCTCGCGCTCGCGTCGAAGAAGCTCGACAAGGCCGCAAGCAAGGGTGTCATCCACAAGAACCAGGCCGCGAACCGCAAGTCGGCCATCGCCAAGCAGGTCGCTGCACTCTAAGCACCAGACTTACCGAAAGCCCGTCACCGTTCGCGGTGGCGGGCTTTCTGCACTGCGCGGCGGGGGCTTTGCGCGGGCGTGGCTGGCCAGGGCGCGTGGCCGGGGTTCGCGAGAGGACGTGTGCGGATGAATGTTCACAGGTGAACGTGCGCGGCTGGGCGTTCGCGAGTGAATGTTGCCACTCGAACCATCGTTCCCGAATCTTCGCGTTCGCCGGTGCGCTTCGACATTCCCTGGCGCCGAGAACGGCCCAAAACCTGCTGTTCAACGCTCCAGTTGCCCACAGAGTGATGTTGGCAGTGCGGTGCCGCCGATGGTCGCTGCCTGTCACCGTGCGGGACCGACCCGCCTCGACCCCCGGCACACCACACAGCGACAGCGATTGCGACAGGCCGACACCGATCGCGCTAGGACGTACCGCGGGTGCTGATCACCCCGACGAGGCGCTCGAGCACGAAGACCGGATCGCGACCCGCGCCCTTGATTGCGGCATCCGTCTCGGCGAGGAGTTCGATGCACCGGCCGAGGCCGCGATCGTCCCAGCCCTGCAGGTCGCGACGGGCACGATCGACCTGCCAGGGTGCGAGTCCGAATTGCTGGGCGAGTTGGGCGGATCCTCCGCGAGCCCCGGAGATCTTGGCCATCGTGCGGAGCTTGCTCGCGAAGGCGGCGACGATCGGCACCGGGTCGGCCCCGGACGCGAGAGCATGCCTCAGCAGGATGAGAGCGTCACCGCGCCGACCGGCGATCGCGACATCCGCGACCCGGAAGGCGTTGGTCTCGACCCGGCCGGAGTAGTACTTCTCGACCGTGACCTCGGTGATCTCCTCGCTGGCGTCGGCCATGAGCTGCTGGCACGCCGCGGCGAGTTCGGCGAGGTCGTCGGAGAATGCCCCCGCGAGCGCCCGGAGGGCACCGCTCGTGATGCGGCGATTCTCGACAGCGAACTCCGCAGCCGCGAAGTCGAGCTTCTCGGAGTCCTTCTTGAGATCGGCACAGACGATCTCGATGCCGCTGCCGAGGCCGCCGCGGATCGCGTCGAGCAGCTTCTTGCCGCGTACTCCCCCGGCGTGCCGAAGCACCAGGTAGGTGTCGTCGGCCGGCGATTCGAGGTACTGCAGGGTCTCTGCGATGAAGGCGTCCGTGCACTTCTCCACGCCGGTCACCCTGATCAGGCGCGGCTCGCCGAAGAGTGAGGGGCTGGCCAGGGTGATGAGCTCGCCCGGGCCGTAGCCGTCCGCCTCGAGATCGCTGATCTCGAGGCTCGGGTCTTCCGCCTTCAATATCTCCCGAAGCTGGCGGATGGCGCGCTCGGCGAGGAAGTCCTCGGTGCCGGAGACGAGTACGACGGCGGCCGGGCGCACGCGATCCCAACCGAGCTGCGGGATCGAAACCGCCGCTTTGGTCGTCTTCGGTGCTGACTTCGGTGATGCCCTGCCTGCCACTGGACTCCCTGCATCGCGTCACCCTGAACGGCTGTCGTCCCAGTTTAATGCGACACCACCGACACCATTTGCACGGTGCGCAGCTCCGCTAGCGCGACACCGCCTTACCGGCAGGAAGCGGATGCTCGGTCCAGACGATCACCCCTCCACCCGGCGACGGCGCCAGCAGCACCATCCCCTCGAGATCGGTGCGAGCCGGCAGGGTGCCGGTGTCGGCGAGGATGCCGAGAAGCAGGTCTGTCGGATGCCCGTAGCCGTTATCGAGGCCGACGCCGATAACTCCGACCGTGGCACGCAGCGCCGCATACAACGCCGGGTTCTGGTCGGCCGACCCGTGATGAGCGACCTTGACGACATCCACCGGACCGATGCGATTCGCCGCCATCAGGAGCGCCTGCGGATGATCGCCGAGGTCACCGAGGAAGATCGATGACAGGCAACCGGTCAGGCAGGCCCCGACTCCGGTGAATCGCAGCGTCACGCTCGCATCGTTGCCCGGCGCGACCGATCCCAGCCGCGCGCGCGGCCAGAGGACCTCCCAGCCCAGCTCGCCGAGAACGCCCGACTGTCCCTGACTCCCCTGCCTCACCACTGCTCCGGCGTCGGCCAGCCGGCCGCCGATCGCAGCAGCGGGAGATCCGTCGGTCGGCCCGATCATCGCCCGGGTGACCCGTCCGAAGACGGCGGAGGTGCCGCCGACGTGATCGAGGTCCCAGTGCGTGAGTACGAGAAAGTCGATGCGTCCGATCCCCAGCTCGTCGAGGCATCGGCGGAGACGCTTCGGGTCGCGCCCTGTGTCCACGAGGGCGACCTGGCCGAGACTGCGAACGAGCACCGCATCGCCCTGCCCGACGTCGCACACGGCGATCTGCCAGTCTCCCGGACGGGAGAGGCGTTGACGGAGTTCGTCCCCCGCAGCGATGCCTCCTGCTGCGACGAGGAGGAGCGCGAGGGCGAGCGAAGAGATCCGGCGGGCCGGACCCGCCCTGCGCAGGAGCGCGACCATCAGCGCCAGCACCGTTGCCACCGCGATCGACGCGACCCCGAGTATGCCCTGCGCCCAGGGAATGGCCGCGCCCGGCAGCCCCGCGAAGAATGACGCCACCGCCGCGATCCACGCCGCCGGAAGCCAGGCGAGGGTGGCGATGGCCTGCCCGACAGCGGGCAACACCGGCAAGACCACGCACGCGATGAGCCCGAGCACCGTCGCAACCGGGGCCGCGGGCTCCGCCAGGACGTTCGCGACGACCCCGTAGGTGGGGATGCTCGGATTGAGGAGGATGAGAACCGGCTGGCAGGCGAGCTGGGCGGCCAGCGGGATGGAGAGTATCGCCGCGAGCCACAGCGGCATGAACCGGGACATCAGCCGGGCGAGCGGGCCGGACAGTACGAGAAGGCCACCCGTTGCGAGCACCGAGAGGATGAAGCCGTAGCTGTGCGAGAGCCAGGGGTCGTGCGCGAGCAGCACGAGGCTCGCCAGAGCGAGGATCGGGATGCCCCGAACCGGCCGCCCCCGTGCAAGGGCGACGAGCACGAGGGCGGCCATGACTGCCGCTCGCAACACACTGGGCTCGGGGGTCACGAGCACCACGAACCCCACCAACACGACGACGGACACGCTGACCCGCCACACCCGCGGGAGGCCGACGGCGGCTCCCACGAGCATCACGAGCGCGATCACGACGGCGCAGTTCGCACCCGACACCGCGGTGAGATGACTCAGTGACGTCGCCTTCATCGCGGCATCCAGCGGGAGACCGACGGCGCTGGTGTCCCCGATGGCGAGGCCGGGAAGGAGATCGCCGCCGTCCCCGGGCAGTGCGGCGGCGGCATCCCGGAACCGGCTGCGCAGGCCGTTGGCCCAGTCGAGGTACCACGGCGCAGGCGACTCCACCCCAACGTCCCGCGCGGCGAAGAACCGGAAGGCGACGTCATCCGTCGGATCCGATGCGGCAAGGGTGCCCGCGATGCGCACGGTCGCTCCGATGCCGATCGTCTCGCGCGGGTTATCGGCGAAGACAGTCACCGGGATGTCCACGCTGCTCGCGACCCCTCCCAGCGTCACCGAACCGAGAATCGCCGAGAACATCGCCTGTCGTTGGCCGGACCCCACTGCCTCCCCGCCGGGCAGCACCGTCTGGCTGACCGTAGCGGTCGCCGTGACGAATCGACCGGCGTGCGCGGCTGCGACCAGTGCCGCGGGCTGCCGGTCTGGCGCACGCTGGGCCGCGACACTCACCAGGAGGCCGCTGGCGGCGATGGCGACCAGAAGTCCGCCGACCAGCGCCCGACGGTGCCCGCACAGGAAACGGGCGGCAAGCACGAGGAGAGCCGCGGCGCCCCAGAGGAGCAGAGCGGCGACCGGAAGCAGCCGCGGGATTCCGAGCAGCACTCCGACCGTCACCCAGGCGACCACCACCGGCACCGCGAGGCGGAGGTCGACGGTCGCCACGCCGCCGGGAAGCAGGCCGCCGGGAACCGCGCCACCAGTCATAGGGTCACCAGGTCCTTGAGCGACTCGAAAGTCTTCTCCCCCACGCCGGTCACGCTCAGTAAGTCTTCGAGCGCGGCGAACCGCCCGTTCTTGGTGCGCCAGTCGATGATGCGTTTCGCCATGGCCGGCCCCACTCGAGGCAATGTCTCGAGCGCGGTCTCGTCCGCGGTGTTGATGTTGACCTTGCCGCCGGCTGCCGTCGTGCCGCCGGGTGCGGCGGCGGCCGGCACCTCACCGATGTGCGGCACGACTACCTGTTCGCCGTCGACGAGGGGGCGGGCGAGATTGAGTGCCGACCGGTCTGCCGTGTCGGTGAATCCGCCGGCGGCCGCCACCAGATCGACCGCCCGGTCCCCGTCGGTGAGGAGATAGAGACCCGGCTTCGCCACCGCACCGAGGATGTGGAGGTAGATCGTGGCCCCAGCACCGGACCGCGCCCCGCTAGTGGCCCCCGGCGAGGGCGATGCCGTCGAGGGAGTGATGGACTGGGTCGTGCCGTGCGACCCGAAGGCACTCACGAGCACCGCGATACCGAGGCCGACGAGCACGAGCACGATGGCCGCACCTACCCCGACGCGCGAGCGCACCGGCCTGCGCGCGACGAGCAGGGCGGGTTCCATGCCCGAAGGCTAGAAACTCCTCGCGCGGCGGGTCACCGCGACGGTCGCTGCTGGGGAGAAGTCGGCAGCGACCGGTACGGCAGAGGACTGGACGAGCGCTACTGCTTCGTCGCGATGTTCACGATGCGCGGGGCCCGCACGATCACATTCACCACGGTGCGATCGCCGACCGCGCGCACGACTCCGGCGGATGCCAACGCGAGTTTCTCCAGGTCGGCTGGATCGATCTTCGGACTGACCTCTGCCTTGTCACGTACCTTGCCATCCACCTGGAAGACCGCGGTCACGGCGGTCTCCACGAGGAGGGTCTTGTCGGCCTTGCGCCAGCCGAACAGCGCGACGGGTGGCGGGTAGCCGAGCTGCTCCCACATCTCCTCCGCGGTGTAGGGCGCGAACAGCGAGAGTCCGAGCGCAACGGTCTCCGTCGCCTCGCGCACCGCGGCATCCCCTCCCCCCGCTCCGCTGTCGATCACCTTGCGGGTGGCGTTGACGAGCTCCATCAGGCGAGCGACAACCACGTTGAACTTGAAGGACTCGATGAGGCCGGGAGCCTCCGCGAGGAAGTGGTGGGTGACGCGGCGGAGCGCTTGGTCGCCGGTGCGCCACTCGATCTCCGGAGCGCTGGTGACATCCTGCGCAAGACGCCAGGCACGCGCGAGGAACTTCGCCGAACCCGCTGGCGAGACATCCTCCCAGTTGATGTCGTCTTCCGGCGGCCCCGCGAAGACCATCGTGAGGCGGATCGCGTCGACCCCGTGGGCGCTGATCTCGTCTCCGAGGTTCACTCCCCCGCGGCTCTTCGACATCTTCGAGCCTCCAGAGAGCACCATCCCCTGATTGAGAAGGGCGCTGAACGGCTCGGTGAAACTGACGTAGCCGAGGTCGAAAAGCACCTTGGTGATGAAGCGCGCGTAGAGGAGGTGGAGGATGGCGTGCTCGACCCCGCCGATGTACTGGTCGACCGGGGCCCACTTGTCGGCCTCCTTCGGATCGAAGGCCCGACTGTCGTCTCCCGGGCTGAGGAAGCGGAGGAAGTACCACGAGCTGTCGACGAAGGTGTCCATGGTGTCCGGATCGCGACGCACGGCACGGCCGTCCGGCAGGGTGGCGTTCACCCACTCCTCGGCTGCGCCGAGCGGCGAGACGCCCTTGGGCTGCAGGTCGAGACCCTCGGTCGACGGCAGGCGCACCGGCAACTGGTCCTCCGGCACGGGCACGAGCTCGCCGTCCTCCGTGTGGAAGATCGGAATCGGCGTGCCCCAGAACCGCTGGCGCGAGATGAGCCAGTCGCGCAGTCGATAGTTCTTCGACGCGCGGCCGTTGCCCGCCGCATCCAGCTGTTCGGTGATGCGCTTGATCGCATTGGACTTGCTCAGCCCATTGAGGGATCCCGAGTTGATCATGCGACCGTCACCGGTGAGCGGGATGCCTGTGTGGGCAGGATCGAGCGGCGGCAGATCGTCGGGCAGCTCGGCCTCACCGGTCTCCGGGTTGATCGGCAGCACGGGGATCGCGCCCGTCACGGGCTGGTTCGTGTCGAGCACCACGCGCACGGGGAGGTCGAACTTGCGAGCGAAGTCGAGGTCGCGTTGGTCGTGTGCGGGCACTGCCATGACGGCCCCGTGCCCGTAGTCGGCGAGCACGTAGTCGGCGGCCCAGATGGGAATGCGTTCGCCGTTGATCGGATTCACCGCGAAGCGGTCGAGGAAGACGCCGGTCTTCTCCCGGCTGGCATCCTGGCGCTCGATCTCGGTGGTCTTCTGCACCTGGACGAGGTAGTCGGCGAAGCGGGCGCGCACGGCATCCGTCGACCCGGCCACGAGCTCTGCCGCCAGATCAGAATCCGGCGCGACGACCATGAAGGTGACGCCGTAGAGGGTGTCGGGGCGGGTGGTGAAGACGGTGATCTTCTCCTCACGGCCTTCGATCACGAAATCGACATCCGCGCCCTTGGAGCGGCCGATCCAGTTTCGCTGCATCGCGAGCACCTTCGGCGGCCACGATCCCTCGAGCTGGTTGAGGTCGTCGAGCAAGCGGTCGGCGTAGTCGGTGATCTTGAAGTACCACTGGGTCAGCTTCTTCTTCACCACGACCGCACCGGACCGGTCGGAGGTACCGTCGGGAAGCACCTGCTCGTTCGCGAGCACGGTCTGGTCCACCGGATCCCAGTTGACCCACGAATCCTTGCGGTAGGCGAGCCCCTTCTCGTACATCTTGAGGAACAGCCACTGGTTCCACTTGTAGTACTCAGGGTCGCTCGTGGCGATCTCGCGGTCCCAGTCCACCGAGGTGGCGTACTGCTTCATCGAGGCGGACTGCTGCGCGATGTTCGCATAGGTCCACTCGCGGGGATCGACTCCGCGCTTGATCGCGGCGTTTTCGGCCGGCAGCCCGAAGGAATCCCAACCGATCGGGTGGAGCACGTTGAATCCCTGCTGGCGCCAGTAGCGCGCGAGCACGTCTGCGAGGGCGAACGCCTCCGCATGTCCCATGTGTAGGTCGCCCGAGGGGTAGGAGAACATGTCGAGGATGTACTTGCGCGGTCGCTTGTCGTGGGGGTCGTCGGTGCGGAACGACTTCAGTTCGTCCCAGCGCGGCATCCACTTCGCCTGAAGCGCAGCAGCGTCGTAACGGGGACCATGGTCGGTCGTCCGGTCCCCGACGTCGTCACCGGTGGAGCGGTCGTCTGCGGTGCGATCTTCTGCCACGAAAGTCTCAATTCATTTATTCACGGGAGGCGGCCGGATCAGACCACGGCCAGTATCCAAGGCTACCGAACCCAGCCGCGAGCAATCGCATCCGCCCTGGGTCAGGGAGACGGGACCACACCGAGGACGGCGAGAAGCACCGCGGACTTGAGCTTCACCTCGGCGAGTTCCTCGATGGGCACGGAGAGCGCGGTGATGCCACCGCCGGTTCCGATCGACGCTCCGTCGGCGTCCAGCAGGATGCTGCGGATCACCATCGACAGTTCGATGCGTCCGTCGAGACCGAAGTAGCCGAACGCCCCGGCGTACACTCCCCGGGCACGATGCTCCAGCCGGTCGAGGATCCTGACCGCACTGTGCTTCGGGGCGCCGGTCATCGAACCGGCGGGAAAACATGCGCGCACGGCATCCACACCCGTCAGCCCGGCCGCAAGCCGACCGCGAACCGTGCTCACCAGCTGGTGCACATGAGCGTAGGACTCGACGGCGAGAAGCCGCGGAACGGTGACGGATCCGACCTCGCTCACCCGGCCGATATCGTTGCGCATCAGGTCGACGATCATCAGATTCTCGGCGCGTTCCTTCTCGCTACCGAGGAGCTCGGCCATCAGCGCAGCATCCGACTCCGCGGTGTCTCCTCGGGGCCGCGTGCCCTTGATCGGCTGCGATTCGATAGTGCCGTCCGGTGTCACCGTGAGGAAGACCTCGGGCGACGAGCTCAGGAGAGCCACTGCCCCCGCCCGGAAGTAGGCGCCGTGATGACTCGGGCTCGCGGACCTGAGGGCAAGATAGGCGGCGAACGGTTCGGGTGTCACCGCCACCCGAACCTCGGTCGTGAGGCAGAGTTGATAGGCGTCGCCCGCCTCGATCGCGGCCTGGCACTCGCCGATCATGCCGAGGTACTCCTCGTCGGAATCGGCCCAGACAGCCTCCGCCCGCGGCAGTGAAGCGGCGCCGGCAGCGGGCGCGGCCGGCGCGAAGGCACCGATCGCCCGGGCGCGCATGTCCTCGACGGCGGCCAGGTCCAGTCCGATCACCGAGATGGCCTGTGCCGCGTGATCGAACACGATCGCGAGGTCGACGAAGAGAAGCGAGGCGTCCGCATACCGCGGGCGGTGGGCGGATGCCACCCCCATGGTCTGCGCGTGCAGCCCATACCCCAGCCAGCCCACCCAACCGAGCGGGCCCGATCCGTCGAGGCCTTCGGCTCCCGCTAAGTCTTCGCGCAGGAAGTCCAGCACTCGCCCGTGCCGGGTCTCACCATCCACGGTGATGGTGTTGTCCGCCACGGACGCCGAGAGTGTCCTCGAGCCGAATCCGAGGCAACTCATGCCCTCGGCGGCATGGATACCGGAGTCCAGCCAGACGGCACTGCTGCGCCCCGCGAACAGCACGCCGGCGAGCCCGGCCGGGTCGATCCAGCCGGGCAGCGGAGATTCGTGGACCGGGTGGCGCATACCCTAACTCTATGAGCGAGTCATCGATCCA
This sequence comes from Lacisediminihabitans sp. FW035, assembly GCF_054880895.1. Lineage (NCBI taxonomy): Bacteria > Bacillati > Actinomycetota > Actinomycetes > Micrococcales > Microbacteriaceae > Lacisediminihabitans > Lacisediminihabitans sp. FW035. The sequence continues at coordinate 1,502,149 of NZ_CM142187.1, read as the reverse complement.
CCGTTGGCACGACGGCGGATTGGTGCCGCTCGACTACTGCGACATGGCCGACACGACGATCGCCGCGGCGGATTCCTGGCTGGTCAGCGACGGCTCCACCCTCGCTCTCGATCTCCACCGCCAACGTTTCTTCGAGGCCGCGGACGGCCTCATCGACGATCTCGACCGGTTCTGGAGCGCGTCCATCGCGGCGATCCCGCGCACCGGCGACTGGTTTCCCCGTGTCGAGGTGCAGCTGCGGAGCGGTGCCGCGCTCGCGGTGCTGCGGCTCCGCACTGCACCAGAACTGACCCGATCGGTGCGGCTCGCGACTCATCACGGGGCGGACCCCCGCTCCGCCCCGCGCACCAAGGGCCCCGACACTGCGGTCCTGCTGCGCATCCGCACGGAGGCTCAGGCCGCCGGGGCCGACGAAGCTGTAATCCTCTCGCCCGATGGATTCGTCATCGAGTGCGCCTACAGCGCGATCCTCTGGTGGCGCGGCGATGTGCTCTGCGCCCCCTCGGCGGAGCTCGACAGGGTGGACAGCGTGACGGCGCGCTCGACGATCACCCTCGCGACCGCGCTCGGGATCGAGGTCTACTACGAGTCGGTCGTGCCGGCCGAGTTGGACGGCTGCGAGATCTGGGCGCTCAGCGCCCTGCATGGCATCCGCATCGTCACCGAGTGGATCGACGGCCCTGCGACGGCCGAACTGCCCGGCAGGCTCGCTACCTGGCGGGCGCGTCTCGAACGGTTGAGAAGGCCGCTCCCTTAGCCTTCAGACCGATTCGGATGTGTGCTGGCTAAGCTCACGAACGTGAACGACGTCCTCACCTGGATCCTCGACACGGTGCGCCATGTCGATCCCCTGCTCCGCGTGCTGATCGCGGGCGTCGGGATGCTCCTGGAGACCTCGATCCTCATCGGCCTCATCGTGCCCGGCGACACGATCGTGCTGGTGTCCGCCACCGGAATCGCCGACTGGCCGCAGTACATCGCGCTGCTTCTCACCGTGATCGTCGGCTCGCTCACCGGGGAGAGCATCGGTTTCGCGCTCGGGCGCTTCTTCGGTCCGCGCATCCAGGCGTCGCGGCTCGGGCAGAGGCTCGGCGAGCGCAACTGGGTGCGCGCCGAGACCTACCTCGACCGGCGGGGAGGCATCGCCGTTTTCGTGTCGCGCTTCCTTCCGGTGCTTCACGCGCTCATCCCGCTGACGGTCGGCATGAGCACCATGCGCTACCGCAAGTTCCTTGCCTGGACCGCGCCGGCCTGCATCCTGTGGGCCGGCGCCTATGTGTCGGTCGGCTGGTTGGCGGCCGGGTCCTACCGACAGCTGTCGACCCAGCTCCACTTCGCGGGCTACCTGTTCGCCGGCTTCATCGCGGTGTTCCTCGTGATCGTGCTCCTGGTGAAGAAGGCGATCACCCGCGCAGAGGCCCGGCATATGCTGCGCGAGGAGACCCAGACAGACGAAGTGCCCGGGCCGTAGCCCGGGCACTTCTCAGATTGTCTCAGACTGCCCGCGCTACTTGAGCAGGCCGTTCTTGGTGAGCCAGGCCTTGGCGATGACCGGTGCCGACTTCTGGTCGGTCACGCTCTCCGCATTCAGGCTGACCAGATCGGACTGCGAGAGCTTGGCATCCACCGCATTCAGGATGTCCGCCGCCTTCGTCGTGACCTTCTTCGAGACGATCGGAGCAACGTTGTCCGGGAAGAACAGGTTGTCCGGGTCCTTCAGCACGACGAGGTTGTCGGTCTTGATCAGCGGGCTCGCGGTGTAGATGTTCGCGAGCTGGATCTTGTCGTCGAGCAATGCCTTCACGGTCAACGGTCCACCGCCGTCTTCGATGGCGGTGAGGCCGGCGGTGGTGACACCGTACTTGGCCTTGAGTGCATCCGGGCCGTACGGGCGTGTCGCGAGCTCCGAGTTGCCACCGACCAGGATCGGGTCGGTCACGTTCTTCAGCGACGCGATGTCGGTGAGCTTCCACTTCTTGGCGAATTCCGACGTGACCGTCCAGGAGTTCTGGTCGGCCGCTTCGGCCTTGTCGAGCACGCGAAGGCCGGTCGGCAGCACCGACGCGAGGTCCTTCGCGACGTCGTCGGCAGATCCACCCGCCGCCGTCTTATTGAGGGCCTGGTCGAGGCTTCCGATGTACTCCGGGAACACATCGATCTTGCCCGATTCGAGCTCGGGCAGGTAGACCTCGCGCTGGCCGATCTTGAACTGGCGGTCGATGGTGAACCCGCCGTTCTCGAGCGCCTGCGAGTAGATCTCCGCGATGATCTCGTTGGAGTAGTAGTCCTGCGATCCGACGACGAGCGTCGTCTTGGCGCCCGAACCCGAACCCCCGGAGATGGGGTTACTCGACGCGCACCCTGAAAGGGCTATTGCTGCCCCAACCACGACTGCGCCGAGTGCGACGAGCCGGCCTTTTCTTGCTGTGAACATGTGACTGCTTCCTTACTGTGAGGGGATTTAACCCAGGGCCGTGCGAGATCGGGTTGACTTCACGCGGACATCTTGAGGTTGCCCGGCGGTGACCCCGGCGGGCACCACCAGCCTTTGGACGATGCTGAACAGCACTTCGGAGAGGATGGCGAGGAGGATCACGATGATCGATCCCGCCAGCATCTGCGGGTAGTCGTTGGTCTTGAGACCGAGGAAGATGAAGTGCCCGAGACCGCCGCCGCCCACGTAGTCCGCGAGCGTCGCCGTCGCGATCACCTGCAGCGACGCAGTGCGCAGGCCGCCGATCAGCAGCGGCAGCCCCAGCGGCATCTCGACCCGGCCGACGATCTGTAGCTCGGTCATACCGACGGCGCGGGCGGCATCGATGGCCCGCCGATCCACAGCCTCGAATCCCGAATACGCCCCGGCCAGGATCGAAGGGATGGCAAGCACGACGAGCGCGATGAACGGGGCGAGCAGGCCGACGTTCACGGCGAGGGCGATGATGATCAGGAGCCCGAGGGTCGGGAGGGCGCGGATCGCACCGGACGCCCCTATCGCCAGCGAACGCCCCCGGCCGGTGTGGCCGATGACATACCCGAGCGGAATCGCGATGATCGAGGCGACCACGAGCACGCCGAAGCTGATCAGGAGGTGTTGAGCAACCCGGGTGTCGATGCCGTCGACTCCCCCGTAGTGGGCGGGATCGAGCACCCAGAGGATGCCCTGCACGAAGAGATTCATGCGGTCACTGCTCCACGCGCCCGACGAAGCTCGCGACGGACGCCGCGGCCGGAAGTGACCGCAACCCACGGCATGAGCACCCGGCCGAGGAGCACGAGGAGCCCGTCGATACCGAGGGCGATGATGATGGTGAGCACGATCCCGGTGAGGATCTCTACCGCGATGCCGCGCTGGAACCCGTCGGTGAACAGAGCACCGAGGCTGTCGATACCGATCACCGCCCCCACCGTCGTGAGGCTGATCGTGCTCACTGCCACGACCCGGATGCCGGCGAGGAGCACCGGACCGGCGAGCGGGAGCTCCACCCGGAAGAACTGGGACCGCGCGGAGAATCCCACCGCGGTGGCGGACTGGCGGATGTCCGGGTCGACCGAGGCGAGACCATCGGCGGTCGTGCGCACCATGAGCGCGATGCCGTAGAGCGTGAGGGCCACCACGAGGTTCGCCGAATCCCGCAGGCCGGTGCCGAGGATCAACGGAAGGATGATGAACAACGGAAGGGACGGGATGGCGTAGAGCAGGCCGAGGACGGTGAGCAATGTCCCGCGACTCCAACGGTAGCGATTCGCCACCCAGCCGATGGGTACGGAGATGACGAAACTCAGAATGATCGGCGGGATGGCGATCAGGAGGTGCGAGACGATCAGCTGGCCGATCAGGTCACCGTTGTTGAGCAGCCAGTTCACCGCGCTGCTCCGCCGGATCCGCTGACGAGGCCGGATCCGCTGACGAGGCCGGTTCCGCTGACAAGGCCGGATCCGCTGACAAGACCGGGTTCGCCGACCAGCCCGGACTCGCCCACAAGCACGCCCGCGGCGCGGCCCTCGGCATCCACCAGGATGTCGCCGGTCGGGGTGCGACGGATGCTGAGCGCCCGCTTGCCCTTCTCGGCCCCGATGAAGCTGGCGACGAACTCGTTGGCCGGCGCCGAGAGGATCTCGGTGGGCGAACCGACCTGCGCGATGCGTCCGCCCTTCTCGAGGATGACCACCTGGTCGCCGAGGAGGAAGGCCTCATCGATGTCGTGCGTCACGAAGACCACCGTCTTGTCGAGTTCTCGCTGGAGACGGATGAGCTCGGTCTGCAGCTCCGCCCGCACGATCGGGTCGACGGCACCGAAAGGCTCGTCCATCAGCAGGATGTTCGGGTCGGCCGCGAGCCCGCGGGCCACCCCGACGCGCTGCTGCTGTCCGCCGGACAGCTGGCTCGGGTAGCGATCGGCCAGCGCCCGATCGAGGCCGACGGTGTCGAGCAGGCGCAGCGCATCCTCTCTCGCCTGCTTCTTGGGCACCCCGTTGAGCACCGGGACGATCGTGACGTTGTCGATCACCTTGAGGTGGGGAAGCAGACCGGAGTTCTGCATGACATAGCCGATGCGTCGGCGCAGGGCGACCGGCTCGAGCTTCGAGGTGTCTTCGCCATCGATCTCGATGGTGCCCGACGACGGGTCGACCATCCGGTTGATCATGCGCAGCAGGGTGGTCTTGCCCGATCCCGACGACCCGACGAATACCGTCGTCTTGCGGGAGGGCAGCACCAGGCTGAAGTCTTCGACCGCGAGCGTGCCGTCGGGGAATTGTTTTGTGACGCTGCGGAACTCGATCATGGGGGCGGCTCATTCCTCGTGGGCTACACGAATCGACACTTGCCGGACTTTTTTCTAGCTAAACACTATTCTCGACAACCGTCATTCTCGGTTGCGGAAGATTACGAATAGCTGACGTACCCGGATGACGCGGTGAACCGAACCGTACGCCAAGAGAGACCCGCGGCCTAGACCTGAGTGGGATCTCCGTAGAACCCTGTCAGGTAGGCCTTCGACAGGGTCATCGCTTCGTCGATGAGCTTCGAGTCGCCCTTCGAGTCGTAGGTGAACGCGCGTGCGAGCAACGAGTCGGAGACGACGATGACGACCTCGAGGCGGTGGGCCAGGTCGTCGATCGGAAGTCCAAATCGCTCGGAGAGCGCCGTTGCGGCCGCAGCGGCCACCACCGTGCTCCCCGACTGTGACGAGAGCGCCGGGCGCACATCGAGAACATCGCCGAGACGAAGGGAACGGTAACCGGGCAGCGTGCGGAAGGCACCCGTCATCCCGACGATGCAAGCGCTCACCGCGTCCCACCAGGTGTCATGGGCCGGGTCGAGGATCGTCGCCCGCGTGCCATCGACGAAACCGCCGAGGGACCGGGCACTCAGACTCTGGAGCACAACGATGCGGTCGGGGAAATAGCGGTAGACGGTGCCGATGGAGGCACCCGCACGCTCGGCCACCATCGCGGTGGTGAGTCGCTCGTAGCCGATCTCGTCGATGATGGCAGCGGCGGCGTCAAGGAGGCTCGCAAGCCGCGCCGTGCTGCGCGCCTGGACCGGTTCGTTGCGCAACAGAGCGCTTCCGTCCGAGGAAATGTCCGTAGGGTTCTGATCCGCCAATGCAACTCCTCGATTTATGTCAGTCCGAATACTATCGCGCCCCCGAGACGGGGGCGCGAACTATTTGCGTTTAATTCAGGAACTGTGCGATTTGCCAGAAATGACGGGTCTGTGCACTGCTCCGACCTGTCTGTCGACCGCGGGTGGCCCTCGCAGACGTGAAAGACTTGGGCCATGGCAAGGATCCCCAAAACCTCAGCCGCGGTGGCAGGAGCCGAGCCGATCCTCCACCTCGCGGCGCGTGCCGAAGATGCGGTGCACGACTTCCGTGAGAAATTCGCCCGGCGTCGGGGCCACACCCCCACGGTCATCCCCTACGCCGGCTACGGCGCTCCCGGGTGGGCGAGGGTGCTCTGCCGGGTGCTCCTCACTAAGCCGACGGCGGGAAAGGATCCGCGCTATCAGAAGATCCGCGGCTGGCGGAGCTTCACCAGCGTTCCGGTGAACGAGATCGCCGTCACGATCGAGATCGGGGATGTGGAACAGCGGGTGATCGCCGACCGCGGTGGCGTCGTGGACACCGTTCTCGAGGTCGATCTCGAGCCGGGCTGGCACGTTATCACCATCCGCACCGACGAGACCGACAGCGTCGAGGCTCCGGTCTTCATCGTCGACCCGGCGGCCAAGGTCGGAATCATCTCCGATGTCGACGACACCGTGATGGTGACCGCACTCCCCCGGCCGTTCCTCGCCGCCTGGAACACCTTCGTGCTCGATGAGCACGCACGACGACCGGTGCCCGGCATGGCGGTGCTTTACGAACGACTGACCAGGTCGCATCCGGGGATCCCCGTCTTCTACCTCTCGACCGGTGCCTGGAATGTCGCCCCGACCCTGTCAAGATTCTTGTCCCGCAACCTCTACCCCACCGGCCCCCTGCTGCTCACCGACTGGGGACCCACCCACGATCGGTGGTTCCGCAGCGGTCGCAATCATAAGGTCGACACCCTCAAGCGCCTCTCCCGGGAATTCCCCGAGGTGCGCTGGCTGCTCGTCGGCGACGACGGCCAGCACGACGAGGAGATCTACGGCCAGTTCGCCGCGAGCCACCCGCACAACGTGGAGGCGGTGGCGATCCGTCAGCTCTCCAACAGCGAGGCTGTTCTCGCCGGTGGGCGAAGCAAGTCCGAAGCCCACTCCAACCAATCGGCTCCCTGGGTGTACGCCCCCGATGGGGCCGGACTGGCCGAACGGCTTGCAGATTCCGGGCTTTTCTAGCCGTACCCTCGGTTTCCGGTGTGCCTGCTGGTAGACCTGAACCATGGTCACTCGACGGGGGGACGGGTCGGCGGGCGATGCCGACTACTCTCGGATCGGCGACGGGTACGCGAGAATCCGCCAGCCCGATCCGAGAATCGCTGCCCGAATCCTCAGCGCCCTTGGAGACGCCCTCACGGTGCTCAATGTCGGAGCGGGCGCGGGATCCTACGAGCCCGTCGACCGTGAGGTGACCGCCGTCGAGCCCTCGGCCTCGATGAGGGCGCAGCGGCCCGCCTGGCTATCGCACGCGATCGATGCGACCTCGGACGACCTTCCCTTCGCCGACGACAGCTTCGATGCGAGCATGGCGACGGTGACGGTGCACCAGTGGCCGGATCTCGCCGCGGGACTCGCCGAGATGCGACGGGTGACGCGCGGGCCGGTGGTGGTGATGACGTTCGATCCGGTGCCGCCGGTGCACTGGTGGCTCATGGACTATGTGCCCGAAGTGCTCGACGTGGATGGTCGGCGGATGCCCGCTATCGCCGACCTCGTGGCGGAACTCGGCCGGGACGGCAGCGCCGAGGTCGTTTCGGTACCCGTGCCCGCGGACTGCCTCGACGGCTTCGGCCAGGCGTTCTTCGCCCGGCCGGAGCGCCTCCTCGAACCGGAGGTTCGGAAGGCCATGTCGGCCTGGAGCTTCGTGCCCGACGAGGTGGTCGACCGGTTCGTCCGCGAGCTCTCGCGAGACCTCGCCAGCGGTGAGTGGGACAGGCGCTACGGCGATTTCCGGCGACTGGCCGAGTTCGATGCGGGCCTTCGGATCGTGGTCGGGCGTCCCTGAGCCGTCGGGCAGCTCTCAGTTCTCCCGCGCTATCGCCAGGCCGTGGGGCCCGCGGACCCGGCGCGGTAGCTGTCGATCGGCACGACCCCCTTGCGCCAGGCCGAGAGGATCGGCGCCACGATGCGCCAGCATTCCTCCACTGCGTCCGCCCTCACCGAGAGCGTCGTGTCGTCGGAGAGGATGCCGTGGAGAACTTCGCCATAGGGCCCGAGCTCACCTTTGGCGAACTCCACGTCGAGGCTCACACGGTCGAGTGTGAAGGGATCATCCTCACCATTGATATTGAGGTCGAGTTCGATGCTGTCCGGCGTGAGCGAGATGGTGAGCCGTGCTGGGCCGGGGTTTCCGGTGAAACCGTACGGGCGGTGGGGCACGTCCTTGAAGGTGACCACGATCTGCTGGCGCTTGTCGGCGATGGCCTTCCCCGACCGCAGCCGGAACGGCACCCCCGCCCAGCGCCAATTCTCGATGCCCACCGTCACCTCGGCGAGAGTCTCTGTGTCGAGCTCCGGATGGACTCCGTCCTCCTTCACATAGGCCGGCAATTTGCGCCCATCGATGGTGCCGCCGGTGTAGCGCGCCCGGCGGCCGGCGGCTACTGCGTCGCCCTTCCAGGCGTGGGTGGCCCTCAGCACCTGGGCCATCGACCCCCGCAGGTCGTCGGCGTCGAGACTCGACGGTGGCTCCATCGCGGTGAGCGCCATCACCAGCAGGAGGTGGCTCTGGATCATGTCCACCAGCGCGCCGGCCTTGTCGTAATACCCGGCGCGTCCCTCCAGCCCGAGGGTCTCATCGAAGACGATGTCGACCCGCTCGATGTGCTCGGCGCTCCACACCTGTTCGAAGATGCGGTTGGCGAAGCGCAGTCCGAGCAGGTTGAGAACTGTGGATTTGCCGAGGAAGTGGTCCACCCGGTGGATGTGCTTCTCCGGCAGCAGCTTCACCAGCTGACGGTTGAGCGCCTGGGCGCTGCGGAGGTCGGTGCCGAACGGCTTCTCGAGTCCGAGCACGGTGCCCTTTGGCAGGCCGACCTTCTCGAGTGCGGTGATCGCCGCGATCGTCACGTGAGGCGGCAGCGCGAAATACAGGGCCGGTGCCCCGCTGGCAGCGGCGAGGATCCGAGTGAGATCGGCGGGGCTGGTGACGTCGGCCTGGAGGTAGACCGAGTTCTTCGCCACCGACGTCGCGCGCGTGCTTGCCACGCCACCGGCCGCGAAGGATTCCGCGACGCGGGAGCGCCACTCGACATCTGTCATCGGGTCGAATCCCACCCCGATCAGGCGCAGGTCGTACCCTCGCGAACTGCCCAACAGCTGGCCGAGACCCGGAAGCAGAAGTCGCTTCGTGAGATCCCCTCCTGCTCCGAGAATGACGAGAGTTCCGATGTGGTCAGTCATGAGCACAGGTTACCTCTGCAAGACTGGCGAAATGGCTCTGCGCATCGAGGACTACGCCCTGATCGGCGACTGCCACACTGCTGCTCTCGTCGGGCGGGACGGAAGCATCGACTGGCTCTGTTTTCCCCGGTTCGACTCCCCGTCTACTTTCGGAGCGCTGCTCGGAAACAAGGATCACGGGCGCTGGCTGCTCGCCCCGGTCGGCAAGGTCGTGTCCACTTCGCGCCACTACCGCGAAGACACCTTCATCCTCGTGACGCGGTGGGAGACAGCAAATGGTGAGGTGGAAGTCACCGACTTCATGCCGCACGGCGACCGGCGCGCCGATGTTGTCCGTCGCGTCACCGGCATCCGGGGCAGCGTGGCGATGACGATGGACGTGCGGCTGCGTTTCAACTACGCGGAGTCAATGCCCTGGGTACGCCAGGCGCCGGACGAACACGGCTTCGGACTCGTAGCCGTGGCGGGACCGGACGCCGTGATCATTCGCGGACCGGAGCTGCGGGCATCCGACCACACGCACGTCGCCGAGTTCACCGTGGCCGCCGGAGAGACTGTGGATACCTCGCTGACCTGGTATCCCTCTCATCGACAGCCCCCGCCCCGGATCGTGGTCGACGACCGCCTTGCTGACACGGTCGAGGTGTGGCAGGAGTGGGCATCCCACTGCATCGCCTCGCCGATCTATCACGACGAGGTGCACCGCTCGCTGCTGGTATTGCGAGCGCTCACCCACGAGGACACCGGCGGGATAGTGGCGGCCGCCACCACCAGTCTTCCCGAATCGTTCGGAGGCAGTCGCAACTGGGACTACCGGTATGTGTGGCTTCGCGACGCGTCGCTCACTCTGCACGTGCTGCTCAAACACGGGTTCCACGAGGAGGCGAACTCGTGGCGCGGATGGCTGCTCCGGGCCGTTGCGGGTGACCCCGGTGACGTGCAGATCATGTATGGGCTGTCGGGCGAGCGCCGCCTCACCGAGTGGGAGGTGGACACCCTTCCCGGTTACGACGGCGCATCGCCGGTGAGGGTCGGAAACGACGCCTGGCGGCAGTACCAGGGCGACGTCTTCGGGGAGGTGATGATCGCGCTCCAGTCCGCACGCGAGCTCGGGATCGCCGAAGATCCGTTCTCCTGGCCTCTCCAACGCGCCCTCATGACCTATGTGGAGGAGAACTGGCGGCGTCCGGACAACGGGATCTGGGAGATCCGGGGGCCGCAGCGCGACTTCGTCTCTTCGCGAGCCATGATCTGGGCAGCCTTCGACTGCGCGATACGTGCCGTGACCGACTTCGGCCTCGAGGGACCGGTCGAGCGGTGGACGCGCCTTCGCGAGGAGGTGCGCGCCGAGATCGAGTCCCGTGGGTTCGATCACTCCCGCAACACCTACACGCAGTATTACGGCAGCACGGGCGTCGACGCCTCTCTTCTGCTGCTCTCGCAGATCGGATATGTCGCCGCCGACGACCCGCGGATGCTCGGCACGGTCGCCGCCCTCGAGGAGGAGCTGCTGCACGACGGGCTCCTCATGCGGTACCGCACCGAGTCAGGGGTCGACGGGCTGCCGTCGGGCGAGCATCCGTTCCTCGCCTGTTCGTTCTGGCTGGTCGAGCAGTACGCGCGCAGCGGCCGAGTGAGCGACGCACGTGCCCTGATGGATCGGCTGGTGAGCTTCTGCAACGACGTGGGCCTGCTCAGCGAGGAATACGACGTGGCCCAGTCGCGGCAGGTCGGCAACACGCCCCAGGCGCTGTCGCATCTCGCCCTGGTCCGCGCGGCGGATGCGATCGCGGAGGCGAGCGCCTGAACCCCTGGAGGCCACCAGTTTTCAACCGCCGAGCGCTGCCCGCGGCACCCCCTGCCCGGCATCCGCTGCTCGGCATCCGCTGCTCGGCATCCGCTGCTCGGCATCCGCTGCCCAACATCAGTGACCACCGGAAATAGCCGAAAGTCTGCTGTTGAACGCTCACTCGGCCCGAGATCTGATGTCGAGCGCGACCCCCGGACGGTCGAGAAGGCCGCAACAGAGTGCCACACCGGGGGCCCGGCCTCAGCGCCCGGCACTCAGCACTCAGCACTCAGCACTCAGCACTCAGCACTCAGCACTCAGCACTCAGCACTCAGCACTCAGCACTCAGCACTCAGCACTCAGCGCCCGGCACTCAGCACTAGGCACTCAGCCCTTCGTCGTGAGGTGCTCGGCGAAGAAGGCATCGATCCGCTGCCACGCATCGGCCGCCGCCTCGGGGTTCGGTCCGGCCCCGATGATTCGCTTCATGATGAAGCGAAGGGCCGGCGGGCCGCTCTCGGCGTCGTTGAGGAATGCATGACCGGCCTCGGGATACTCCTTGACGTCGTGCTCGATCCCCAGGCGCGTGAGGGAGTCCTCGAGTTTCTGGGCTGCACCCTTCAGGGATCCGTCCTTGCCGCCGTAGCTTCCGATGATCGGGCAGGCTCCGACGAGCGCCTCGTCGAGGGGTTTCGGAAGCCGCCCGTAGTTGGCTGACGCGGCGGCGAAACCGAGACTGGCCGCGGTGAGCGCGAAGCCACCGCCCATGCAGAAGCCGATGATGCCGACCTCGCCGGTGCAGTCCTCCCTGCCGATGAGCAACTGCCTGGCCGACTCGATGTCGGCGAAGGATCGCCCGGTGCCGGCGCTCAGCTCCCGGAAGGTCTGGGTGAGGCACTTGCGCGCTCCCCCCTCGGTGAACAGGTCGGGCATGATCGCGATATAGCCCGCCCGGGCGAAGCGCTCCGCCTGCCGACGCATCACGTCATTGATGCCGAACGCCTCGTGCACCAGCACCACTCCGGGCCAGGGCCCGTCACCGGCCGGGAGGACGAACTCCCCGGTGAGGCCGACGCTCGCTCCCCTGAGCGCGGGGATGTCGATGGTGCGGGAACTGGTCTCGGGCATGGTTCTCCTGGTGGGTGGGCGCTTCGGGACGATCAGACTGCCTGCGTGAGCTCGCTGAACTCATCCTCCGACAATTCGAGCCCGGCGGCGGCGATATTGTCGGCGAGATGATCGAGGCTCGAGGTGCCCGGGATCGGCAGGAGCACAGGAGACCTCTTGAGCAGCCAGGCGATCGCGAGCTGGGATGGCGAGGCGCCGTGCCGCCTCGCGAGGTCGTCGAGCGGCCCTCCCGGCTTGGCGAGCCTGCCGGTGGCGAGCGGGAACCACGGGATGAAGGCGATGCCATTGGCCGTCGCGTAGTCGAGCAGGGGCTCCGCATCACGGTGGGCGAGGTTGAAGAGGTTCTGCACCGAGACGATCCGTGCCAGCTGCGAGGCGGCCTTCAGCTCGTCCACCGAGACCTCGGACAGCCCGAGGTGACGGATCTTGCCCTCGGACTGGAGCGCGACCAACTCGCCGAGCTGGTCTTCGAGCGCGACTTTCGGATCGATCCGATGCAGCTGCAACAGGTCGATGCGCTCGAGCCCGAGATGCCGCAGGCTGAGCTCCACCTGCTGTCTCAGGTATTCCGGGCGTCCGACCGGGATCCACTGGTTCGGACCCTGCCGGGTGAAACCGACCTTCGTTGCGATCACCAGGTCGTCGGCGTACGGGTGGAGCGCATCCTTGATCAGGAGGTCGGCGACCTCCGGACCGTAGGCATCCGCGGTATCGATGAGCGTCACACCGAGCTCGACGGCCCGGCGGAGCACCCGCACCGCGTTCTGCGGATCGGGCGACTCCCCCCAGACTCCGGCGCCCGGTAACTGCATCACTCCATAGCCAAGCCGGTTGACGACGAGGTCTCCGCCGATCGAGAAGGTTCCGGATGCCGCAGCGGGTTTCGTGGTCATTGACGTCACGGTACGCGCATGAGACCTCTCTCATCTTGGAACTGGCTGGGTAACGATTGCTCGATAATGAGGGCATGCCCCGCCGCCGCACCATCACCGTGTCGGTTCGTGTCCGCATTCTCGCCGCGATGCTGGTCGTGGCAGCGGCCGGCATGACGATCGCCGGCGGCACGGCGTTCCTGGTGCAGCGCGAGCGCGTGCTCTCCCAGGTGGACCAGCGGCTGGAGGACACGGCGAGCCGCCTGCGCTCGATCGCGGCCGAGAAGGAGTACTCGAGCGTGCGCCTGCTGTTGACCGCCGCAATCCAGCAGATCACCCCCGACACGAACGAGGGAATCCTCGGCATCATCGACGGCAAGGCCGCGGTGATCCCCGGAAGCCAGGTGGGGGTCCCCCTCGAGAAGGACACCGAGCTCATCACCCGCGTGAACCGCGAGACGGCTCCCGGAGCCGTGGTGCTCGGCACCGACGTGGGTTCCCGCGGTGCCCTGCGCTATCTCGCCGTTCCGGTGCGGGCCGCCGGAGACAGCGCATCGGGCGTCTATGTGGCGGCGTACAGCATCGATGCCGAGCTCCTGCCGATAGCCGAGGGCTTCCGCACCTTCCTGCTTGTGGCCGCGGGCGCCCTGGTGGCGGTGGGACTCGTGGGCTGGTTCGTCGCCGGTCGCCTGCTGCGTCCCCTCCGCATCCTCCGGGACACGGCCCGGCGCATCACCGGATCCGACCTCGTCGAGCGCATCCCGGTGGCGGGCGGCGATGACGTCTCCGAGCTCACCGTGACGGTGAACGAGATGCTCGACCGGATTCAGAGCTCCCTCGAGGGCCAGCGCCAGCTGCTCGATGACGTCGGTCACGAACTCAAGACGCCCATCACGATTGTTCGCGGCCAACTCGAGCTTCTCGACGTCGACGACTCCGTGCAGGTGGAGGAGATCCGCACCCTCGCCATCGACGAACTCGACCGCATGAACATGCTTGTCGCCGACATCTCGCTGCTCGCGTCGGTCCAGCGCCTCTCCGGCGTCACCCTCGAGCCGACGGACGTGCGCGGACTCACCGAGACCGTCTACCGCAAGCTGAGCGGGATCGCCGGCCGCGACTGGAGACTGATGGAGACCGCAGATGCCGTGGCCGACCTGGATCCGGCCCGCATCACCCAGGCTTGGTTCCAGCTCGCCGCCAATGCCAACCGGCACGGTACTCCGGGGTTGCCGATCGAGATCGGCAGCCGGGTGGTCGAAGACCTCGGCCATGAGTTCCTCGAACTCTGGGTCACCGACTTCGGACCGGGCATCGCTCCGGAGGCTCACGAGCGTATCTTTGAGAGGTTCCGACGCGAAGAGGAAGGCCGCGGCGAGAGCGGAGCCGGACTCGGGCTCGCGATCGTGACGACCATCATCCACGCCCACCACGGTGTGGTGCGACTGGAGAGTGCGCCGGCGATCGGATCCACGTTCACGCTCGAGCTGCCGCTCGGGCCGGCAATTCACGATGATGACGAGGACAGTGGGAGGAGCCACGCATGAGCGGCATTCTCATCGCCGAGGACGAGGCGCGCATCTCCTCCTTCATCGAGAAAGGCCTGCGCGCGGCGGGGTACAGCTCCCATACCGTGACGAACGGTGGCGATGCGCTCGACTACGCCTCCACCGGGTCGTTCGACCTCGTCGTGCTCGACATCGGCCTCCCCGGGCTCGACGGATTCACGGTGTTGCGCCGCCTGCGCGAGTCGGGCGCCGACATCCCGGTGATCATCCTGACCGCCCGCGACTCGGGAGCCGACACCGTTGCCGGGCTCGAGGGCGGGGCCAACGACTACATGTCCAAACCATTCCGGTTCGACGAGCTGCTCGCCCGCATCCGCCTCCGGCTGCGGGATGCCGGGCCGGTCGAGCGCACCGAGCTGGTCTACGGCGACCTCAGCCTCGACACCCGCACCAGGCGCGCCACCATCGGCTCCCGCACCGTCGACCTCTCCGCGCGCGAGTTCGGACTCGCGGAGGAGTTCCTGCGCCACCCTGACCAGGTGCTCAGTCGCGAGCAGCTGCTGAGCAGGGTGTGGGGATTCGACTTCGACCCCGGGTCGAACGTCGTGGACGTGTATGTGCGCTATCTTCGGGCGAAGTTCGGCGCCGAGCGCATCGAGACAGTGCGCGGGATGGGCTATCGGCTCCGATAGCCCTCCCGCGCACCCGGTCGGACGAACTGCTGCTAGTGGTGCCCGCCGGTGTCGCCCGAACCGTCACCGTGGCCACTGCCGCCAGAGGAACCCCCGTCGGTGACGCCACTACCCGAAGTGGAGCCTCCCGATCCGCTGGTTCCCGTGCCCGAGTCGCCCGACCCGTCATGGTCGTCACCGGAGGGGTCTCCGGTTCCGTCGTGTCCGCCATCGGACAGATTGTCGTCGCCGAGATCATGGGGGGCACCGTCATGGGTGCCGCTGTTTCGCAGCCCGCCGTGGTCGTCGACGTTGATCGGATCCGCAGGCGAGACCGTTGTCGTACCGGTCGGACCGTTGGATTTGTCATCGAGCGGAGTCGCGCTCGGCGAAGGAGTCATCGTGCCCGTGGTCACGGGAGCGAGCTTCTGCACAGCACCGGCGCGATCTTCGATGGTCAGTGTGTGGGCGACCGCCGCCGCTCCGGCAGAACCGAGGCCGAAGACACCGAGCGTCACCGCGCCCGCGAGTGCGATCTTGCGCGAGATGTTCATGGGGACTGCCTTTCGCTGCGGCGTTGCCGGCACGGGTAACCGGGGGCACGTGCACCGTCACCCGGGCGGGAGATGCGGGCGGATTGCGTGTCAGAGCCAAGCCTGCGACACAGCCATGAGATCCGAAAGAGAAGCTGATGAGAACTCTCTCATCTGCCGCGCCTCCCCGATGGAGAGTCGACACGAAGCTTTCCTCATCATCGATCCGGGATGCGGGGCATCTCGCCCGGAAAATCGGCACATTCGGGCCGTACTCGCCGTCACGCCCCCAAATTGGGGCACACCGTGGCTTGCCCCGCGAATGAGGGGCTGATACGTTCCTCTTATCGATCTGATGTCCCCCTAAAGACGGACAGACCGATACACAGTTCATGTACCCGACATGAACCGTTCCTTACCCGAAAGGAACAGCCAGCACATGAATGCTGCGCTTGCTGCCGCGTCCGCGGCGACCGATGCGATTACCCTGCCACTAGTGCTCACCGTCTCTCTTGCGACGGTTGCCCTCGTAGCCATCGCCGTTTATGTGAGGCGATCGCGCCGCACTGGACGGCTGACCGGAGTGACCGCGGCAGCAAGCGGAGTTTCTGCAGCCGGCATCCTCGCGAGCGCGCTGCTCGTGAGCGTCGCGCTCGGCGGATCCGCAGTCGCGGCGGCCGACACGGTGTCATCGACCGGCTCCCCCCTGCCGGGCACATCACACACCTCTGTCGTCGTCGTGTCCCCCACTGTAGATCCGCCGACGAGCGGCGACCTCAGCGGCCCGCAGCTCCCGACCGAGTAGGCCGAAGCGCCGCCCGGCCCGGGTAGTCCCACCCCGCCGACCCGCCCGCCCAGACCGATGGTCGCCGTCGACTCTGTCTCCCTCCGGATACTCTGGGGGGATGCGACTGATGGCCTCGCTGCGAGCCTCGACCCGCAGTCCACTGCTCCAGGTGCTCAAGACCTCGGTCGCCGCCATCGTCGCGTGGCTGATCTGCACGGTCGCGCTCGGCCAGCCGCTTCCGATCTTCGCGGCGATCGCAGCTCTCCTCGTGGTGCAACCGAGCGTCAACCAGTCTCTGGCGAAGGGCATCGAGCGCAGCGTCGGTGTGATCTTCGGGGTGGTGCTCGCCTATGCCGCCGGAATCCTGTTCGGACATTCGAGCTGGATTGTGCTTGGCATCATCGTGGTGTCGCTCCTGCTGGCCTGGGCCCTTCGACTGTCACCGGGTTCGGCCAACCAGATCCCGATCAGCGCGATGCTCGTGATCGCGATCGGCGCGAACACGCCCGGGTATGCCGTCAACCGGGTGATCGAGACGGTGATCGGCGCGGTCGTGGGACTCGCGGTCAACGCCATCATCGTTCCCCCGGTGCTGCTCGCCCCGGCCCACGATGCGCTCGTACGACTGGCGGAGAGTGTGGCCGACACCCTCTCGTCGTTCGCGACGTCGCTTCGCACACCCCAGGAGCCGCAGGAGCTCGCCGCGATGCTCGCCGGTGCACGCCGATTGCCGGGGCTGCGCAATTCGGCCACCGATGCCCTGGTGCGCGCGGACGAATCGCTCATGCTCAATCCGCGGCGCGCCCGCTATCGCGAACGCCTGGAACACGACCGTGACCTCCTCGACACGCTCGGCATCCTCGTGACGCGCGTCACTGGCATGGCCCGCGCCCTCCACGACAACTACGACTCGGGGCTCGCCGACGATCCGTTCGTGCGGTCCATCGCGCTCGAGCTCGACCGGGCGGCGCACGACCTCCGCCTTCTGGCGCAGGATGCGCCGACCATCGAGGCGGCGCCGATCACCGCGGAGCTCCCCGCCCTCACCGCGCCGCTGACCATCGTGCAACCCGACCCCGACAACTGGATCCTGGTGGGGTCACTTCTCGAAGACCTCCGCCGCGTGCGCGAGGTCATCATCGGGGAGGAGTCCGCATGAGCGTGGCCACCCTCGAGTCCTACGCGCCGTACGAGCTCGTGGCGGATGCCGCCTCCCTCGGCCTCACCGTCACCACGGTCTCGAGCTCCCTGGGAACCTGTGTGGCGCGGCATCCGGTGCGGCGTACGTCGACCCGGGCGACCCTGTTCCTGCATGGCGCGGCCGGATCCTGGACCACCTGGACTCCCTTGCTCCAGGCCGCCGATGCCGATCGTGTCGACCTCGGCGACATCGTGATCTTCGACCTGCCGGGCTGGGGGGACGCCGAACTCGCGGAAGGCAGCATCGATGACCCGGTGTTCGCGATCTGTTCGCTGGTGAAGGACATGGCCGAAGAGCTCGGCTACACCCAATGGGACCTTGTCGGCCACTCCCTCGGCGGCTTCATCGCCCTGCACATGGCCTCGATCTGGCCGCAGGCGGTGCTGTCGGTGGGGATGGTTTCGGGCACGACGTTCTCGATCATCCACAGCGTCGAGCATCCGGTGAGGCGCTTCGGCGAACTCCCCGGATTCACGATGCTCTGGCGGGTGATGCAGGCGCTCGCAGCCCTCGGCCCCGCCGGCCCCGCGCTCGTGCGCGGGATCGGTGCGATCGGGCTGCTGCGCCCGGCGACCTTCCCCTTGTTCCGGCACTGGCGGTCGATCCCCCGTTCGCAGGGACGGGCGCTCGCCGCGGAGATCCGTCCGCGATCCTTCGCGACGGCGGCGAGCGTGACGCGGGGCTACGACGCGGATGCCCGCTGGGCGAGCATCGACTGCCCGGTGCGCGCGACGAAGGGCGACCGCGACGTGTTCGTCACCCAGGAGGACCTCGACCACCTCGGACGACTGCTTCCGTCGAGCGTGCGGACGGTCATCCCGGACTGCGGACACTTCGGAGCGGTTGAGCGCCCGCGGGCCGTGCTCAAGGCGCTGGGTTACGGCGACGACTGACCGCCAGTATCGGCAGGTCGAGCCGGATCACTCGGACAGCTCGAGCCAGGTGAGGCTCGCGAACTCGCCGGTGGTGAGGCCGAGCGACTCGGCACGACCCGCGACCTCGGTGCGGAAGGCGTGCGAATCCGTGCCGTCCCGAACGAGGACATCCACGCCGGCGGGTGTGAGCCACGATTTCGAGAACCGGATGACGAGGATGTTCGAGTCCTCCGTCGCTCCGATGACGGACCAGCGGCTCGTGACGAGCGCGAGCAGGCGGGTACCGCGCCAGACAAAACCCTCCGCACGAAGACGGTCGATCCCGACGATGGTCTTCTCCACCCCGTCGCGGGTGGTGTAGCTGACCACGTCGTCGAGCACGAGGGGATCGGCACTCGTCAGGTCATAGCGGAACTGCGGCCGAAGGCGATCCCCGCCGAGCCACATCGGGAAGTTGGTGGCGCCGACGCGCCAGGTACCGGGAAGCAGCGCGGCGAGCGCGGCGGCATCCGTTGACAATGGCATGACCTCCAACCTACTTGCAGCGGCTGGGCGTAGCGTTCAGGAATGCGTGCCATCACTGTCCCCAATCCCGGGGGTATCGATTCCCTCGTTTTCGACGAGCTCCCCGACCCGACGGCCGGTCACGGCGAAGTGCTCATCGAGGTCGCTGCGGCCGGGGTGAACCGAGCCGATATCGGCCAGCGGGAGGGACATTACCCCTCGCCGGCCGGCACGTCCCCCCTGATGGGCATGGAGGTGTCGGGGACGATCCGCTCG
The DNA here is from genome assembly GCF_054880895.1 of Lacisediminihabitans sp. FW035. NCBI lineage: Bacteria > Bacillati > Actinomycetota > Actinomycetes > Micrococcales > Microbacteriaceae > Lacisediminihabitans > Lacisediminihabitans sp. FW035. The sequence goes on along the minus strand of NZ_CM142187.1, from coordinate 1,482,956 downwards.
CTCGGGTCCGGGGTGCACGACTGGGCGGTGGGCGACCGGGTCTGCGCACTGCTGCCGGGCGGTGGCTATGCCTCATTCGCCGTGGCCAGCGCAGGGCAACTTCTCCCGGTGCCCGACTCGCTCGACCTCGTGGATGCCGCCGGCCTCCCCGAGGCAATCGCGACGGTGTGGTCGAACGTCTTCCTCACGGCGGCACTTCGCGCCGGAGAGACCCTGCTCATCCACGGCGGGTCGAGCGGCATCGGCACCATCGCCATCCAGCTCGCCCGCGCCTTCGGGAGCCTCGTCGCCGTGACCGCGGGGTCGCCGGCCAAGCTGGCCGCGTGCGAACGACTCGGGGCGGAGATCCTCATCGACTATCGCACCGAGGATTTCGCCGAGCGGGTCTCGGAAGCGACCGAGGGTCGGGGCGTCGATGTGATCCTCGATTCGATCGGCGGCGGCTACCTCGAACGCAATCTCGCGTCGCTCGCGACTCGCGGACGCCTGGTCAACATCGCGAACCTCAGCGGTGAGCCCGGAATCCTCGACTTCGGGCTCGTGATGCGGCGGTGGCTGTCCCTCTACGGATCGACCCTCCGCGCGCGCCCCCTCGCGGAGAAGGACGAGATCCTCGCGAGCGTTCGCGAGAACGTCTGGCCCCTCGTCGTCACCGGACAGGTGGTTCCGGTGATCGACAGCCGGTTCCCCCTGGCCGATGCCGCCGCGGCGCACGAACGCCTCGAGTCGTCAGCGCACATCGGAAAGCTGCTGCTCCTGCCCTAGCCGCGGATGCGTCGTCGTCTCAGGCGCGCGCTAAAAGCGATTCGAGCGCGTCGGCGAGAGCCATCGCCCCCGCCTCCGCGTCATCCTGCTCCACGTGCTCCTCGGGAGAATGCGAGATCCCGGTGGGATTGCGCACGAAGAGCATGGCAGTCTCGACCCGGGAGCTCAGCACCCCGGCATCGTGGCCGGCCCCGGTGTCGAGCAGCGGGGACCCCGGCAGGATGTCGGCGAGCCGGTCGCGCAGCGGGGCCGGGAAGTGCACCGTGCCGCTCACCGACTCCTCGAGCACGCGTACGGTGCACCCCTCATCCGCGGCGATGCGGCCGGCCTCGGCGGTGACGCGCCTCACGACGGCTGCCGTGGTCTCGTCAGCCGGATGCCGCACGTCCAGCCACAGGTCCACGCTCGAGGCGATCACATTGGTGCCTCCGGGTACGGGCGTGAGACGGCCGACGGTCGCCCGGGCGTACGGATGGGCGAGGGCCGCGTCCCGCACCGCGACGACAATTCGCGCCGCGGCGACCATGGGATCGCGGCGGTCCGCCATCAGCGTGGTTCCCGCGTGGTTGCCCTGGCCGGTGACCGTGATGCGCCAGCGGCCGTGGCCGAGGATCGACCGGGCGATCCCCACGGGCCGCCGGAGGTCGATGAGCCCTCGCCCCTGCTCCACATGCAGTTCGAGGAACGTGGCGATGGAGGCGAGGGTGCCATCGTCCTGGCCGATGAAACGAGGGTCTAGCCCGCTCGCCGCCGCGACCTCGGCGAATGTCGCACCGTCCTCATCCCGGAGCCCGCGAGCCCGATCCGGATCGATGGCCCCGGCGAGCAGGCGCGACCCGAGACAGGCGACCCCGAACCGCGACCCCTCCTCCTCGGGGAAGACGGCGATCGCGAGCGGCCTCGCCGGCGTCCCTCCACGGCCCCGCAGATGGTCGACGGCGACAAGGGCCGAGCAGACCCCGAGCGGGCCATCGAACGCTCCCCCGCCGGGCACCGAGTCGAGGTGGCTCCCGGTGACGACGACATTCCCCGCGGACATGTCCCCCAGCGTCGCCCAGAGGATGCCGTTCAGATCGGTGTGCACGTCGAGTCCGCGCCGCTCGGCGTGAGAGGTGAACCAGCCTCCGAGGTCGCGTTCGGCAGTTGAGAAGACCGGGCGGGAGTAGCCTCCGCGCTGGCGGTCACGACCCACCCCGGAGATCTCGGCCAGGAGGCCCGCAACCGTATCGGGGCTACGGGTCTCGGGCATGGTCACCACGATAGTGCGAGCCGCGCGGGCCCCGCGGAAGTAGCATGAGCGGATGCCCCGAACCGCCGTCGCCCTGGCCCTCTCGAGCCACCCGGGGCCGAGCGTCGCGGTCAGTGCGGTCGCCGCCGTGCTGGGCATCGCGGTGGGGCTGGATCCGCTGCGTGTCGCGATCCTCGGCCTCGCGTTCCTGCTCGGACAGGTCTCGGTCGGCCTCTCCAACGACTGGATCGACGCCGGGAGGGATCGGGCCGTCGGCCGCACCGACAAGCCGGTCGCCTCCGGACGCGTGAGCGTCGGCACCGTGCGCACGGCCGCCTTCGTGACAGCTGCGGCGGCGATACTGCTGACGCTGCCTCTCGGCTGGCCGGCCACCCTCGCCCACACCGTCTTCATCACCTCGGCATGGACCTACAACCTCGGCCTCAAGAACACCCCGCTCTCGGTTGTCCCCTACATCGTCAGCTTCGGACTCCTACCGATGGTCGCAACCCTCGCCAGGCCGGTGCCCGCCGTCGCCGCCGGCTGGGCGCTGGCCCTCGGGGCGCTGCTCGGTGTCGCGGCCCATTTCTCCAATGTGCTTCCCGACCTCGACGACGATGCCCGCACCGGCATCGCCGGCCTTCCGCATCGCCTCGGCCGCGCAGCATCCGGAGTCGTGATCTGGGCATCGCTCGCCGCCGGTGCAGCCGTCGCATTCTTCGGCCCCGCGGACGGGAAGACAGTGCTCCAGTGGGTCGGGCTCGGCCTCACCCTGTTGCTCGCGGTGGCCATCGCCGTGGCGGTGAGGCGGCCGCCAACGCGCTTGCTTTTCCAGCTGATCATCGCATCCGCTCTTGTCAACGTGGTGCTGCTGTCGTTCGGAGGGTCACGCCTGCTCGCCTGAGGCCGGCGCTTGCGCGGGCGCGTTGCGGATGCCGATCCAGGACGTCACCCCGCCGAGCACCAGCAGGATGGCGGTCACGACCACCCCGCGCTGGAAGCCCGCGACGCCGAGCTGCGGACCGACGATGAGTCCGACGAAAGCGATCGCGACGAGTCCGGCGACCCGGGAGACCGCGTTGTTGATCGCGGAGCCGATGCCGGCCTGGCGTTCATCGATCGCGCCGAGGATCGCGCTGGTGAGCGGAGCGACAGTGATCGTCAACCCGAAGCCGAAGAGGATGACGCCGGGCAGGATCTGCGTCCAGTAGTTCGGATGCGCCCCCGCGAACACGTAGAGGAAGAAGCCCGCCGCCGTGATGATCGGGCCGACAGTCATGAAGAGGCGCGGACCGTACCGACCGGCAAGGGAGCCGACGCGGCTCGACAGCAGGATGCTGATGATCGTGACCGGCAGGGTCGCGAGCCCGGCGAACGTGGCCGGATACCCGGCGACCTGCTGCAAGAACACCACGAGCAGGAAGCCGCCGAGCGAGATGGCGGCATACACGAACGTGGTGGTGAGGTTACCCCAGGCGAAGTTGCGCACCCGGAACAGCGCAAGCGGCACCATCGGCTGCTTCGCGACGCGCTCGCGCCAGAGGAACGCGGCGAAGGCGAGGACCCCGAAGCCCATAGTCAGATAGATCACCGGGCTCCCCCAGCCATAGTTCCCCTGTTCGATCAGGGCGAAGACCGGAAGTCCGAGGCCCAGCACTCCCAGGACGGCACCGGGGTAGTCGATGGCGACGCCCCGGTCGCGCTCGTCCTTCTGCTTCAGCACCGCGAGCAGGTAGAGCGTGACGGCAATCGGCAACACGTTGATCGCGAAGACGAGGCGCCAGCTCGCCAGATCGACGAACAGGCCGCCGAGGAGCGGTCCGAGGATGAAGGCGGCGCTGGTGAAGCCGGTCCACTGCCCGATGGCCTTGGCCTGTGCGGGGCCGCGGAAATTGGACAGGATGATCGCGAGCGAGCTCGGCACGAGCAAGGCACCGGCTATTCCCTGCACTCCCCGCGAGATGATCAGGATCTCCGCCGTCGGGGCGAGGGCGCAGAGCAGCGACGCCGCCCCGAAGCCGATCAGCCCGGTGCGCAGCACGACGATCCGGCCGTAGACGTCGGAGAGAGATCCGGCCACGAGGATGAGCGATCCGAGGGTGATGAGGTAGGCATCGACTACCCACTGCTGGGTGCTGATGCCGCCGCCGAGGTCTTTCATGATGGCGGGAAGGGCGACGTTGATGACCGAGCCGTCGAGGAATGCCACGAACGAGGCGAGCACGGCGATGGCCAGTACGAGTTTCTGGTGCTTCTCCATTGGCGTCATTCTTCTACCTGCGCGACGCGAGGGCACCCTCGACTTCGGCGAACAGTGTCGCGGACGAGAGTGGCCGGAAGTGTCCGACCATCGGCAGGCACACGTTCGTCGCCCCCTCGAGCTCGCTGCCGCCGGGGATGAGCGGGTCGAGGCGGCTGTAGATCGAGGTGATCCGCGCATTCGCCGCGCGGTTCGCCGCGAGGGTCATCACCGTCTCATCCCGCGGGGAGAACGCGCGAAGGGTGCGCACCGGCGCCCAGTTGGCCAGCGTTGAGCCACCGAACGGGGAGTTGATCGCGACGAGAGTGTCGATCCTGCCCGCGCGGTCATCCGTCACCATCATGTGCTTGGCGATGAGGCCGCCCTTGCTGTGCGCGACGATGGCCACGCCAGCGAGATCCCTGCTGTCGAGGTAGTCCTGGGCGAGCGCGGCCGATGCGACGACCGTCAGGCGATTGTGGCCGAGCTCCCGCAGGGTATGGATCGGATGCCCGAGGGCGTTGAGCCGGTCCGCCACCGGCCGAAGGAACTGCCAGGTCTCATACACGCCGGGAAGCAGCAGGACGGGAGCGAGGTCACCGCGCTCGTACCGCTCACTCGGAGCGCCGCCGACGACATGTTTCGCCTGCTCACGTATCTGGTAGAGCCGGTCGGCGACGGCCGCTCCGGCATCCCTCGGGGTGATCATGGTGTGCCGTTCATGCGGAGTGCTTCACGATGAGGGCGGCGATGCGCACCGGGTCGGAGTGCATCACGACATGCGGCCCTGTGACCTCGGCATAGGTCGCGTTCGGGAGCAGCTCCGCCACGGTCTCCGCCCACGATCGGGGAACGATCGGATCGGAGTCGCCGCGGAGTACGAGGGTGCGCGCCTCGATCGCCGGCAAGCGGTCCTCCATCCGGTCGCTCAACAGGTGCTTCAACTGGGCAAGGAAATAGGGGATGCCGCACCGCACCAGATAGTCGGTCGCGATGATCAGGTTGGAGCGCATCGATTCTCTCGTGATGTCGCGCAGCAGCGCCATCGCCTCCGTGCTGAAGCGGCGGTCGGGAGGGTTCACCGTCGGAGCGATCAGCACGAGTCGATCGCTGGCCCGCGGAGAGTCGAAGACGAGCTGCGACACCACCTGGGTGCCCATGGAGTGGCCGACGAGCACCGGGTTCTCGATGCCCGCCCTGTGCAGGAAGGTGCCGAGGACATCCGCGTGAAGCTTGATCGAGACGTCGCGTTTCGGATCCGGCGCCGCCCCGTAGCCCGCGAGGTCGATGAGGTAGACCTCTCCACTCTTCGCCAGCTGCTCGGCGAGCGGATGGAAATACCGGGAGGAGACGCCGATACCGTGGACGAGCACGAATGGCCGCGACACGTCCGTAGCCGCAGAGCCCGGGAAGCGTTTGATGACGACGGCGAGATCGTCGTACAGGGGCCGGCTCGAGTAGTAGCTGACCCCGCCCCGACGCCTCAGGCGTTCGCCGACGCGGAGGTCATTCATGGTCACGGGATCGACTCTACGCGCGGCGCATCCGTCATCGAACCGTAAGACGCATTCGGCTCCGCGACCCAGCGTCCGTCGTAAGTTCGCTGCATGACCCGTGGCCAACGCACCGCGACCCTGCGCCTGTCGGTCGGCACGCTCATCGTCGGTCTTCTGCTGGCAGGATGCACGCCGTCGGAAATCGAGCGAGGACCAGCCGGAGAGCGCGATGGCCTGAGCGGCGTCGGGAAGCTCCCGGCACCGGCGAGCGCCTGGCCCTCGGCGCAGTTCGACGCCCGTCACTCCTCCGCGACATCCGCGACCGGGCCGCAGACGGGGAAGGTGCGGTGGTCAAGGGACCTCGGCGGATCGGTGACCCCCGGGCCGGTGATCGGCGTCGACGGCAGCATCCTCGCGGCGACGAACGCGGGAGTGCTTCACGCCCTCGATCCCGCGACCGGCAATGATCGCTGGGTCTTCGATGGCGGCGCCCGATACGGGAGCGACCTGTCGACCAGCCCCGCCGTGCTCGGAGACGGAACTATCCTCTGGCCCGGCCCCCGCTCCACCCTGTTCGCCCTCGACCGGTCCGGGCGACTGATCTGGACCGAGAAGTTCGGCAGCGATGTGCTCTCTCCCGCGATCGCCGGTCACAACCGGGTCTACGTCGCCGACCTCGCGGGCCACCTCGCCGCCCTCGACGTCACCGCCAACAGCCATCGGAGAGTGTGGACCCTCGATCTGGGAGGAGTCGACTATTCAAGCCCGTCCGTCGGGCCGGATGGCACCATCTATACGGCCATCGAGAAGCAACTCATCGCCGTGCGCGACACCGGTGATTCGGGAGTCATCCGCTGGCGCTTCGAGACGACGAAGCGCATCGAGGTCTCCAGCGGGGTGAGCGAGTCGGGAATCGTCGTACTCGGCACCAACAACGATCACGAATACGGCGTGCGCAGCGACGGCACTCGAGCCTGGCAGCTCCTGATCCACGACTACACCTACTCGTCGTCGACCGTCCGGCCGGATGGCCGGGCCTACTTTGCGGACAACTCCGGGCGGGTGCGCACTGTGGACTCTTCGACCGGTCGAATCATCCGCACGATCGCCCCGGTCGCACCGGCGAAGGAACACGCCTGGACGTCCATAGTGGTCGATGCGCGGTCCGACACCTACTGGGGGTCGATGAACGGCAGAGTTTACGGTTACGACGCGAACGGGCACCGGCTCTTCGCCCTCTCCGTGGACTCGGGGGTCTCGAGCTATCCCGCGCTCGGGGTGGACGGCACTCTCTACGTGGGTACCGTGGGCGGCCTTCTCTATGCGATCGGTGCGTCCTGACCCGCTCGCACGACGAAGGCCCACCGCGGTGGGCGGTGGGCCTTCGGGCGATGCGGGATACTGCTACTTGATCTGGGCCGTGATGGTGGCGATGCCCACGAGCAGGCCGCCCTTGACGGCATCCGTCGCGAAGACCTTGTCGAGCAGGCCGGCGGCGGTCTCGGAGATGTGCACCGTGGTGCCGGTGAGGATTGCGTTGTCACCCTCGAGCTTGAGCGGCTTCAGCGTTCCCCCGTGGAGGTCGAACAGCGGGGCCTGGACGGCGGCAACGGTTCCGTTGACGTCGACATCGCCGTAGAGCTGCGAGTTTCCCGGGTTGATCGTGAAGTTGGAGAGACCGACGACGGTGGATCCCGCGGTGAGCGAGAGGCCGGATCCGTCATGCTCGATGATGCCCTGCACGTAGGGGCGGTAGTTGCTCTTCGGCGACCAGTAGACGACGCTGCCGCCCGTGATCGGGAAGTGCACCGAGCCGTCGGTGAGGGTGCCGGTGCCGGTGACGCCGGGCGTGAGGCCGAGTGAGGTGAGGGCGGCGGCGAAGCCAGCGTCGAGCAGAACGGCGGTGTCGCCACCCTTGAGCGCCGGAACAGCGGCAGCAGGCGCCGGGATTGCGGACGAGGACTTCGCCTTGATCTCGGGGGCGGCGTTGGCGGTGGAACTGACGCCGGCGACGCCGGCGACGAGAAGGCCCGCGGTAGCGATTCCGATGGCGGCTTTGGTGAATCTGCGCATGATCTCAACCTTTTTTGACGGTGGAAGTGGACAACAACTGGTTGCATCTGGTTCGGTGTGCCGGCACAAAGGGTTTGCTCTCGCAGGAGAAAGTAGGCTCGTCTCATCCCGATCAGTGAAGGCAGGCAGAATGGGTCCGGCGACCATCAACCAGGAGTCGCGTGACTTCACGGTCGAGTTCAATGGGCGGATCGGTGAGACACTCGCGGGGGTGTTCGCCGACGAGCAGCACCGCCTGCGCTCCGAGGGCGTTCCGGTCGTGTCAGTGGCGCTCGGGGCGAGCTTGCCGAATGCTCCGCTGCTCGACGGGCAGGGTCTCCCCACTGGGCTCTATGACGCCCTCGGCGCCGATTCGGCGGTGATCGTCTTCTATCGCGGCGCCTGGTGCCCGTACTGCAATCTCGCCCTCGCCCACTACCAGCGGGAGTTGCTTCCCGGCCTGCTCGACCGCGGGGTCGGTCTGGTTGCCATCAGCCCCCAGACTCCGAGTTCTTCGAACCTGTCGATCGCCGATGGCGCCCTCGAATTCACCGTGTTGTCCGATCCGGCGAACTACCTCGCGACAGCGCTCGGGATCCTCACCGAGCTGATCCCCGAGGTGCGTCTCGCCCACAGCCAGCTCGGCTTCGATGTCGCCGACAGCAACGCGGATGCCACCGGGCATGTGCCCTTCCCCACGGTCCTGGTGATCGACCCCCATCGCATCGTGCGATTCGCCGACGTTCAGGTGGACTACACCCGGCGTACCGAGGTGGCTGACATCCTCGCGGCGGTGGATGCGCTGAACGTGCCGGCCTGACCGGCACCGGACCGACCCGGGGCGCTGCATCCCCCTCCCGTTTTTACGACCAGCTCGGTGCACACACACCGTTGTGGTGAGAAAAACGGGAGGTGGTCGGATGCGACTGTGCCCCGATCACGTCAGCCGGGAGCGCAGCCGCACGAGCTCGTCGTCGGCCAGCCCGGCATCCGCCAAGTAGGCGGCGACATCCAGGCGTGCGATCCAGTCGATCAGCGCGGCACGCCGAACCGACAATCGAGCGGACATCACCTCCGGGGAATGCGGAGTCTCCCCGGTGAGTCCCGGCTCCACGCCGAGGCCCGCGTTGAATCGCGAGGCGGCAGCGACGTAGTCGTCCGCAATCGCGTCAGGGGTGACCCCGGCAAGCCTGAGAAGCATCGCGATGACCATTCCCGTGCGGTCGCGGCCCGCCCCGCAGTGCACAAGTACTCCGTCCTCGGACCGGGCGATCGCGCGGAAGATTGCAGCGAACTTCGCCGGATACAGCCGGATGTTGTCGGCATAGGACCGCGGATGATCGAGCCACGGCCCGCAGACGGCCACGAACTCCGGATCGAGGGGATCCTCGGTCGGGAGGCTGAGCATCGAAATGCCCTCGAGCACCACCGGATCGACGAGGGGCCCGCCGGTCTCGCGGTCCGACTCCCCCGGGCTGCGCAGATCGATCACCGTCGTGACGCCCGCCGCACGTGCTCGCCGCCATCCCTCGGTGGTCAGGTGCTCCGGGCGAGCGGAACGGAAGACGCGCCCGTGCCGGGTGACGCCGCCCGCCGCGAGCGGAAGGCCGCCGACATCCGCGAGGTTGAATGCCCCGGGCCAGCCCGGATCGGATCGCGCGCTCGAATTCGTCATGTGCCGCGAGCCTAACCCGGAGGTCGCACCGGCATTTCGCCATCCCCCTCCCGTTTTTACGACCACATGGGTGCACACACACCGAGGTGGTCGCAAAAACGGGAGGTGGTGGGAGAGAACCGGGGCCGGGGAGGGCCGGCGAGCGGGGAGGCGGTGCGTCAGAGCATCCCGATGGAGGTGACCCGCACCACGGCGACCCCGGCGGCGTTCGACTCCGCGAGATCGACGGTGGCCGAGATCCCCCAGTCGTGGTCGCCGGCCGGATCATCGAAGATCTGCCGCACGGTCCAGCTCGTTGAGCCCTCATCGACCATGAGCATCGCCGAACTGCGGGCGTCTCCTCCGGTGCCGAGGTTGTTGTGCGCGTCAAAATACGCGTCCATCGCGTCGCCCCAGGCGTCTGCGTCGAAGCCGGCGGCGGCATCCAGCTCACCGAGCTGCTCATAGTCCTCGAGCGCAGCGAGCTGCACCCGGCGGAACATCTCGTTGCGCACCAGGATGCGGAAGGCGCGGATGTTGGCGGTGACCCCCGTGGGCGTCGGCGGCAGCACCGGGGCGGAGGCGTCGATGGCTGCGGCGGGATTGATCAGCTCTTCCCATTCGTCGAGCAGGCTCGAATCAACCTGCCGCACCAGCTCACCGAGCCATTCGATCAGGTCGAGCAGCTCCTCCGTCTTCGCCTCGTCCGGGATGGTCTGGCGGGCGGCCTTGTAGGCGTCGGAGAGGTAGCGCAGCACGAGCCCCTCCGAGCGGTTGAGCTTGTAGAAGCCGATGTAGTCGTTGAACGTCATCGCCCGCTCGTACAGGTCGCGCACGACGGACTTGGGGCTGAGCTCGAAGTCGCCGACCCAGGGCTGGGAGGCGCGGTAGGTCTGGAACGCGGCATCCAGCAGCTCCTCGAGCGGCTTCGGCCAGGTGACACTCTCGAGCAGTTCCATGCGCTGGTCATACTCGATCCCCTCGCTCTTCATGGCGGCGACCGCTTCGCCGCGCGCCATGAACTGCTGGGCCGAGAGGATGGGACGCGGGTCGTCGAGCGTTGCCTCGAGCACCGAGATGAGGTCGAGCGCATAGGTGGGTCCGCGATCCTGGTCGGGTGTGCCCTCGGCGGGTTGCAGCAGGTCGAACACGGCGAGCGCAAACGGGGAAAGCGGCTGGTTGAGCGCGAAGTTCGGCTGCAGGTCGACGGTGAGGGTGATGTCTCCCCCGTCGGACTGCTGCACGATCTCCGCCGTGCGCAGCGTGCGGTAGATCGCGAGCGCCTGGCGGGCGAGCTCCCGCTGCCGGGGCCTCGGCTCGTGGTTGTTCTCGATCAACTCTCGCAGCTCGTCGAAGGGCTTTCCGCCCCGCCCGATCACGTTGAGCACCATCGCGTGGTTCACCTGCATGCTCGAGGTCAGGGTCTCCGGCTGCGCCGCGACGAGCCTGGCGAAGCTCGGCTCGCCCCACGACACGAATCCGTCGGGTGCCCGCTTGCGCACGATCTTCTTGATCTTCTTCGGGTCGTCCCCGGCCTTCGCGAGCAGCCGGGCATTCTCGGTCTCGTGATCGGGGGCCTGCACGATGACGGTTCCCGCGGTGTCGAAGCCGGCGCGACCGGCGCGGCCGGAGATCTGGTGGAACTCCCGGGCGCTCAGCTGGCGCATCTTCGTGCCGTCGAACTTGGTGAGCGCCGTAAGCAGCACGGTGCGGATCGGCACGTTGATGCCCACCCCGAGGGTGTCGGTGCCGCAGATCACCTTGAGCAGCCCCTGCTGGGCGAGCTGCTCGACGAGCCTCCGGTATTTGGGCAGCATACCGGCGTGGTGCACGCCGATGCCGGAGCGGATGAGGCGGCTGAGGGTGCGCCCGAAGTTGGTGGTGAACCGGAAGTCGCCGATGGCATCCGCTATCTCGTCCCGCTGCTCACGGCTGGCGATCTTGACACTCGTGAGGGCCTGGGCGCGCTCGAGGGCCGCGAGCTGCGAGAAGTGCACGATGTAGATCGGTGCCTGGCCGGTGGCGAGCAGGTCTTCCACCGTCTCGTGTACCGGCGTAGTGGCGTAGGAGTAGTGCAGTGGCACGGGGCGGTCGACGCCGGTGACCACCGCGGTTTCGCGACTGTTGCGCTTCGACAGGTCGGTGGCGAGCCACTCGACGTCGCCGAGGGTGGCCGACATGAGGATGAACTGCACCCGCGGCAGCGTGAGCAGCGGGACCTGCCAGGCCCACCCACGCTCGGGGTCGGAGTAGAAGTGGAACTCGTCCATCACGACCTGGTCGACCGGGGCATCCGTTCCGTGCCGAAGGGCGAGGTTCGCCAGAATCTCGGCGGTGCAGCAGATGATGGGAGCCTCGGCGTTGACGCTCGAGTCCCCGGTGACCATCCCCACGTTCTCCGCGCCGAAGATGTCGACGAGGGCGAAGAACTTCTCAGAGACGAGCGCCTTGATCGGCGCGGTGTAGAAGGTGCGCTGGCCCTGGGCGAGCGCGGCGAAATGGGCCGCGATCGCGACGAGTGACTTGCCGGTTCCGGTGGGTGTGCTGAGGATCAGGTTGGCACCGGAGACGATCTCGATGAGGGCCTCGTCCTGGGCGGGATAGAGGGTGAGGCCGCGACCCTCCACCCACTCGACGAACTGCCCGTAAACCGCATCGGGATCGTAGGAGTCCGCCGCTCGGATGGGGGCGAGCCGGTCGAGCAGCAGGTCAGGCATGCTGGGCCGCGACGATCGAGTAGACGTGCTCGACGTAGGCCCAGAAGCCCGCGACATCCAGGGTTACCGGCACGATCGCGTTGGGGAACGGCGAGTCGAAGTCCACCACCGTCATGCCGCTGGTGAACTGCCCTGTGGTCTCCACCCGCACGCGGGCCGGTCGCGACGAGAAGAGGTCGGGCCGCGCCACGTGGGCCACAGCGCAGACATCGTGGACCGCCTGGCCATCCCAGTCGGAGTTGTTCGCGTCGACCCAGAACGTTGCAAGGGGCAGAATGAGCTCGTGAGCGAGTGCTCCCAGCCGGCCGAGACGTTCTATCACCGGTCCGTTGGCCTGCGCTTGCAGCGTGAGGTCGAGACCCACCATCACCACCTGCCAGTCGGCGTCGAATACGATCCGGGCGGCCTCAGGGTCGGCGTAGATGTTGAATTCCGCCGCCGGGGTCGCGTTGCCGCGGGTGAAGGATCCGCCCATGATCGTGAAGGAGGCGACCCAGCGCGCGATCGCCGGTTCTCTCTGCAGGGCGAGCGCGATATTGGTGAGCGGGCCGGTGGCCACGAGGTGGATTGCACCCGGGGTCGCGCGCAGCGTCTCGACGATGACATCGACGGCGTGTCGCCCGTCCACGGCGAGCGCCGGTTCCGGAAGTACCGCCGAGCCGAGGCCGGACTCGCCGTGCACGTGGCTCGCCTCCCGCGTCTCGCCCCTCAGCGGCTTCCCCGCTCCGGCAGCCACCGGCACGTTCTCGAAGTGCAGGTATTCCCGAAGAGCCAGCGCGTTCCGCGTAGTGCGCGGAAGCCCGACATTGCCACCGACGGTCGTGACCCCCACCAGCTCGATGTTCGGATCGCCGTGCGCAAGCAGCAGGGCGAGAGCGTCATCGAGGCCAGGGTCGCAGTCGAGAAGGATCTTCCGGGGCATGGGTCAACCGTGCCACATCCGTCCGCGCCCCGCCGCCGGCATTCGTGCGAGCGCTCACCCCTCCGTGATACGCGACTGGACGATCCGCGGAATTCGGCCGAGCCAGGGAGCGCCGATCAGTGCCGCCGCCGCGATGAGCAGCACCGTGAGCAGCAGCGGCTGGCCACCTCCGGCAAAGGCCAGTCCGATCGCGAGCGTGACCGAGACCGGTACCCGCAGGAGAAGACCCCAGATCCGGAGGCGGGGAACCGCGGTGCGATCGTAGCGACAGCTGGCGAGTTGCCGCTCGAATCTCTGCCAGAGCGCTGCATTGAACCAGAGCAGGAGTGCGGCGGCTCCGGCGACGAGGGCGAAGTAGGGCACCCACGACAGGGTGAACACCCAGGAGAGTCCCCCATCCCCGCTCTTCACGTGCAGGAGCCACTTGAGCACCGTTGTCACCACATCGACGGGCCCCCTCGCGATGATGCCGAAGAGATCGGCGAGTGTCGGTACGAAAAAACACAGAGCCGCGAGCAGCAGCACGAGCAGCCGGTTGAGCGCGAGTTCCTTCACGGCCCGCACGTGAAGCCGGTTCTGCTCCGCGTTCGCCGCCGCGAGTGGTCGGACGGGAGGAATCCCCGGTGCGGATGATGGGGCCCATACCTCCATTCCCAACACGATCCGGGCGAGCGGATCGATGACCTGCAGGATGTTGGCCGAGTACGACTGGTGGTCCGTGAACGCGGAGCCCGTGTTGTGGACCGGGTGCTCCTCCGGCCCGAGCGCGGGCGAATCTGCCGGGGGCTGGGGCGCGGCAGTCGGATTCACCACCGGCGCATAGCTCGCCTTCCACCGAGCGCGCCGTGCCGCGGGACCGGTGGATGTCGGCCCGGACGGGACGACATCCCAGGTCGCGAAGAAATCCAGCCACCGCGGGCGCAGGGCCGCGTCCATCTCCGCCCAGGCGCGCACCGGGTTGAGCTTCGTCGAGAGGCCGCGCTCGGCCAACTGGACCGGGGAGAGCCGGCGCGAGGTGAAGCTCGGTGCTCCGAGCAGCGACAGCGCGCTACCGACAGTAGCGAGCGTGTCTACGCGATACTGCGGGCTGTCGATCGCATCGCCGAAGAGCAGGTTGGTGGTGATCGCCGCGCCCTCGGAGTGCGCGATCACGATGACGCGATCAGTCTCTCCCGCTCGGGCGCGCGCAGCGGACACCGCGTCCCCCACAACCTGGCGCATGGCGGCGGCCCGTGTCGGCCGCTGGGTCCAGGCCGGCACATCGCCGACGAAATCCACCAGGACATCGACGACCGGCTTGAGAAGGGTGCCGACGAAGGGGAAGATCAACAGCGGCCCCGACAGGCCGAGGAAGGCAACCGCCACGATGGTGAGGGCTCCGACCACGATCCCGAGGACGACGATGGCCAGCACTGCCACGGCGCGACCGAGACCCCAGAAGCCACGAGACGTCACCCAGAAAACCGTGCTGAGATAGCGGAGCAGCCGGCCAACGGCCCGAAAGACGAAGGTCAGCCCCCAGGTGAAGATCTGGGTGCGGGAGAGCGGCAGGAATGCCTCCGACCAGCGGGCTTCGGTGATGTGGACCGTCACTCCCCTCGGCGCCGCATCGAGGTCCAGATACTGGATGCTCGCGGTGACTTCGTCGCTCGCTGTGCCGAGCACGACCGCGCCGAATTCGATCGCTGTCGGCTCGCCCTGCGCGTCGTCGCCGGCGTGAGCGATACCGCGTTCCGGTAAAGCCTGGATGCCCTGCCCGGGCACTCGTGCCGCGGCCTCCGCCGCTGTGGTCTGGGCTGCGGCCGTTGCGCCGTTCTCCTCCGGGTTGCCCTTGGCGAGCCAGTCCATGCGCTGCAGCACCGGCTCGGCCCACTCGAGCAGGGTCTGACCTGCGGTCTGCCTTCCCATGCCGTGCACGACCACGAGCTCGACGCGGCTGCTCTCGATCGAGGGGACCAGCGGGGCGCGGACCGGTTCAGCGGGATTCACGGGTTCACCTCTCGGTCGGGCCAGGATCGCGTGCCGCACCCAGGGCGACCGGGTGTCCACACAGTAGTACCGCGGTACCGGTCACGACCAGCCCCGCGGTCCGCGACCGCAGCATCGAGTCCGGCACCGGGCGTTTAGAATCTTGTGTGCCTTCCGACAGCAGCGCCGACCTCACCGGCGCCATCGACCCGACCGACCTGCAGGTGACCCTGCGGGTTCTCGCCGCGATGGATGCCATCGACGAGGAGCACCCCGACTTCATCGCCGTGCGCCAGGCCACGGCTCGCATGTTCAAGTCGGTGAAACGCAACCGCCGCCTCGAGAAACGCGCCGTGATCGCGGAGGCGGATCGGGCCGTGGTGGCCAACACCGCGACCGGCGCCCCCGATCGCATCGATGATGAGACCCGCGGCATCCCTCTCGCCATCACGGTGGCGGCACCGACCGCGGGCACCCTGCTCAAGTCACGACCGTGCTACATCTGCAAGCAGCACTACACCCAGGTCGACGCGTTCTATCACCAGCTCTGCCCGGATTGCGCGGCCCTCAACCATGCCCGGCGCGACGCCCGCACGGATCTCACCGGCAAGACCGCCCTCCTCACCGGCGGCCGCGCGAAGATCGGCATGTACATCGCCCTCCGCCTGCTGCGGGATGGCGCACACACCACCATCACGACGCGATTCCCCCGCGACGCCGTGCGACGGTTCTCCTCACTCCCGGATGCGAGCGACTGGCTGCATCGCCTTCGGGTGGTCGGAATCGACCTGCGAGACCCGGCCCAGGTGATCGGTCTCACCGATGCGATGATCGAGGCCGGCCCTCTCGACATCCTCATCAACAACGCGGCGCAGACGGTGCGACGCTCGCCCGGCTCCTACGCCCCGCTGGCGGATGCCGAGAGCGCGCCGCTTCCCGACGGCCCGCTGCCCGAGCTGCTCACCTTCGGCCACACCAATGACGCGCACCCGCAGGCGCTGGCCGCCTCGGTGGGGGCGCACCCGATCCTCGCGAACGCGGGCGGGCTCAGTGCGGCAGAGCTCACCGAGCTTGCACTCGCGGCGGGATCCTCCTCGCTCGCCCGCCTCGCCGCCGGAACCGCGATCGACGCCGGCGGACTCGTGCCCGACGAACACGACCAGAACAGCTGGACCCAGTTCGTGCACGAGGTGGACCCGCTCGAGATGCTCGAGGTGCAGCTGGCGAACGTGACGGCGCCGTTCCTGCTGGTCTCCCGGCTCCGCCCGGCGATGGCGGCGTCCACCGCGCACCGAAAGTACATCGTGAATGTGTCGGCGATGGAGGGGCAGTTCGGGCGGGGATACAAGGGTCCGGGGCATCCGCACACCAATATGGCGAAGGCGGCGCTCAACATGCTCACGCGCACCAGTGCGAAGGAGATGCTCGAGACCGACGGCATCCTCATGACGAGTGTCGACACCGGCTGGATCACCGACGAGCGGCCGCATTTCACCAAGATCCGCCTGGCCGAGGAGGGATTCCACGCGCCCCTCGACCTCGTCGACGGGGCCGCGAGGGTCTATGACCCGATTGTGCGGGGCGAGGCGGGCGACGACCTGTTCGGCGTCTTCCTCAAGGATTACGCGCCCGCCGCCTGGTAGCACCACGGGGCCTGCCTTTCCCTCCCGGGCACAACTCCGGCAGAATGCGCGAATTGTGCGGAATTCCCGCCCTTTCGAGCTGGTTGTAGGCGAACAGCAGGACTTATGCAGAAGGAGCGACCATGACCACGCGGACCCCCCAACGGCGGACGCCGCAGCATCCGATCGGCTCCGGCTTCGATGCGGAGAGCACCGCACACGACGTTATCCAGGGGATCGACCTCGCCGGGCGCACCGCCATCGTCACCGGCGGGTATTCCGGCCTCGGGTTCGAGGTGACGAAAGCGCTCGTCGGAGCCGGCGCTGCGGTGACCGTGCCCGCCCGCCGTCCCGAGCACGCCCGACAGGTGCTGGATGACGCGGGCCTCACCACCGTGGAGGTGGATGCCCTCGACCTCGCCGATCTCGACAGCGTCGCGGCCTTCGCCGGGCGTTTCCTCGCTTCGGGTCGCACTCTCGACATCCTCATCAACAACGCCGCCGTGATGGCGGCACCGCTTACCAGGGTTGGGGACGGATGGGAGTCCCAGTTCGCCACCAACCACCTCGGGCACTTCGCCCTGACCAACCGGCTCTGGCCGGCGCTCGTTGAGGCCGGTCACGCGCGTGTCATCGCGCTGTCATCGAGCGGGCACAAGCTCTCCGGCATCCGGTTCGACGATCTCGACTTCACCGCGGACTACGACAAATGGCAGGCCTATGGCCAGGCGAAGACGGCGGACAGCCTCTTCGCGGTGGAGCTCGACACACTGGGGCGCGAACACGGCGTTCGCGCGTTCGCGGTACACCCGGGTGGCATCATGACACCGCTCCAGCGTCATCTGCCTCGCGAGGAGATGATCGCCGCCGGGTGGATGGACGAGGCCGGAACCGTGAACGAGCGCTTCAAGTCGACCGAGCAGGGCGCCGCGACCACCGTGTGGGCGGCGACCTCGCCGCGGCTGGACGGGCTCGGCGGCGTGTATTGCGAGGACTGCGACATCGCCGAAGTGGTGACCCCGGACTCCCCGGAGGCACGCACGCGGGGCGTCTACGCCTATGCTGTCGACCCGCAGGATGCCGCGCGGCTCTGGGCCGTCTCGGCCGACCTCACCGGCGTCAACGCCTTCGCCTGACGCGGCCGCGACCCTGCGGGCGGGCCGGGGTGCGCGGCGGGATCAGCCGGGGGTCGGCGCATGCCTCTCCAGGAACTCGAACACCTCGGTGCTGTCGACGCCGGGGAATGCGCCCGTCGGCATCGCCGCATGCAGCGACGAGTTGAGGCGTGCGCTCGGCCAGGAGTGCTTGTCCCACTTGGCCGCGAGGGTCGACGGAGGCGTTCGGCAGCAGGAAGGGTCCGGGCAGGTGGAGGTGAACCGGTTCTCCGTGTCCCGACCGCGGAAGAATTTCGCCTGGGCGAACTGGGTGCCGACGCTCACCGAGAACTGCCCACGGGGCGAGGACTGGATGCGCGAGGTGCACCAGTAGGTGCCGGCCGGCTTGTCGGTGTACTGGTGGTACGGGCTGAACCGGTCTGCGACATCGAATACGCGGCGAGCGCTCCAGAACCGGCAGACGACCTGTCCTTCGACCGCGCCGAGCGCATCCGTCGGCAGCGTCACGCTGTCGTTCTCGTAGGCCTTCGACACCGTGCCACTCTCGTGCACCTTGAGGAAGTGCACCGGGATGCCGAGATGCTGGGTCGAGAGGTTTGTGAACCGGTGCGCTGCGGTCTCGTAACTCACCCCGAAGGCATCACGGAGGTCTTCTACCGACAGCTCCCGTGCGGCCTTAGCCCGGGTGAGGAACTCGACGGCGCTGTGCTCGGGTACGAGCAGTGCGGCCGCGAGGTAGTTGGTCTGCACCCGCTGGTCGAGGAAGTCGGCGTAATTGGTGGGCTCCTCGTGACCGAGCACATGGCTTGCGAGCGCCTGGAGCACCACAGACCGCGGATCGGAATCCGCACTCGCGCCCTGCGGCACGTAGATGCGGCCGTTGTTGAGGTCGGTGACCGACCGGGTCGACCCGGGGAGGTCCGGCACGTAGTGGAGAGTGAAACCGAGGTGGGTGCCGAGGTCGGAGGCCACGCGCTGCGAGAGCGGACCGCCCGTGTGCCCGACGGCCGCGAGCAGGCCGCGGGCCACATCCTCCAGCTCGGCGAAGTAGTTGTTTCGGCGACGCATCGCCTTGCGCAGCTCCGTATTGGCCCGTCGCGCCTCCTCCGGGGTCGCAGCGCGCTCGCTGTGCACGCGTTCGAGCTCGCGGTACAGCCCGAGGATCGCCTCGATCGCCTCGTCGCTCATCGCTTTGCGCACTGCGAGCTGGGGAAGCCCGAGCGACGCGTACAGCGGCCCGCGCTGGACGCGCTCGAGTGCGATCTCCAGCCCTGCACGGCCACTCGGCGGCTCCGAGCTCAGCAGCTGGTCCACCGGCACGTCGAGAGCGCGCGCGAATCGCTGGAGCTCGCCGAGCTTGAGTTCGCGCTTGCCGTTCTCCACCACTGAGACCTGGGACGCCGCGCGCCCGATCGCCGCCCCCATGTCGTCAAGGGTCATGTGCCGCGAGGTGCGCAGCTGCCGGATGCGTCGGCCGATCGTCAATGAATCGAGCATGTCTTCATCCTCGAGCGAGTCGAACGGCCGTGGTCCCATCGGGCAAGCATGACAGGCGGGGTTCTTCCGGTAAATAGAAGAACCGTGGAATTTCTGGCATCAATGTCGGACCGCAGCCTGCGGAACGGCCGCATCGTGGGTTTTACGCAACCAACGAAGGAGCACCGATGACCACTCGACCGGGTGACCAGAACCAGACCGCCGCTGAGCTCGAGACGCAGTGGAAGACCGACGCGCGCTGGAACGGCGTTGAACGGGACTACACCGCCGAGGACGTCATCGCGCTGCGCGGCAGCGTGCAGGAGGAGCACACCCTCGCCCGCCGCGGCTCCGAACGCCTCTGGAGTCTCCTCCAGAGCGAGGAGTGGGTTCCCGCCCTCGGCGCCCTCACCGGCAACCAGGCCGTTCAGCAGGTGCGCGCCGGGCTCAAGGCGATCTACCTCAGCGGCTGGCAGGTGGCGGCCGATGCGAATCTCTCGGGTCAGACCTACCCCGACCAGAGTCTCTATCCCGCGAACTCGGTGCCGAGCGTCGTGCGACGGATCAACAACGCGCTGCTCCGCGCCGACCAGATCGAGACCTCCGAGGGCTCACGAGTCACCGATTGGCTCGCGCCGATCATCGCGGATGCCGAGGCCGGCTTCGGCGGACCGCTCAACGCCTACGAGTTGATGAGCTCCATGATCGCCGCGGGCGCCGCGGGCGTGCACTGGGAGGACCAGCTCGCCAGCGAGAAGAAGTGCGGGCACATGGGAGGCAAGGTGCTCATCCCGACCGGCCAGCACATCCGCACCCTCAACGCCGCGCGTCTCGCCGCGGATGTCGCCGGGGTGCCCACCATCGTGATCGCCCGTACCGACTCGCTCGCCGCCAACCTCGTGACGAGTGATGTAGACGAGCGCGACCGTCCGTTCCTCGATGGCACGCGCACCCCGGAGGGCTTCTTCGGTACCCGCCCCGGGATCGACACCGTGCTGTCCCGCGGCCACGCTTACGCCCCCTACGCCGACCTGCTCTGGGTCGAGTCGTCGGAGCCGGACCTTGCGCTTGCCCGCACCTTCGCGGAGAGCATCCACAAGGAGTTCCCGGGCAAGAAGCTCGCCTACAACTGCTCGCCCTCGTTCAACTGGAAGAGCCACCTCGACGATGCCCAGATCGCGACATTCCAGCGGGAGCTCGCCGCCATGGGGTACGCCTTCCAGTTCATCACCCTTGCCGGATTCCACGCCCTCAACCACTCGATGTACACCCTCGCGCGGGACTACAGCCAGCGTCACATGAGCGCCTACGTCGAGCTGCAGGAGGCAGAGTTCGCCTCGGAGGCAGACGGGTACACCGCCACGAAGCACCAGCGCGAGGTCGGCACCGGCTACTTCGACAGGATCTCCACGGTGCTCAACCCCGGCAGCGCGACCCTCGCGCTCGTCGGCTCCACAGAATCCGAACAATTCCACTAAACCGCTCCCTGCACGGAAAGGCATTCCTCATGACCGCTCACAACCGCATGACCGTTCTCGGCAGCCCCGAGCCCGGATTCGACACCATCCTCAGCCCCGAAGCCCTCACCTTCGTGACCCGCCTGCACGACCAATTCGCGGGGCGTCGCCAGGAACGCCTCAACGCGCGCATGGTGCAGCGCAAGAACATCGAGAACGGCCGCAATCTCGGCTTCCTCTCTGAGACCGCCGCGATCCGAGCGGACTCCGGATGGCGCGTGGCCGGTGCCGGCCCGGGGCTCGATGACCGCCGGGTGGAGATCACCGGGCCCACGGACCGCAAGATGACGGTCAACGCGCTCAACTCCGGCGCGAAGGTCTGGCTCGCCGACCTCGAGGATGCCACCAGCCCGACCTGGTCGAACATCATCGGCGGCCAGCTGTCGCTTTACGACGCCATCCGGCACCAGGTCGACTTCACGAGTGAGGCCGGCAAGCAGTACACGGTCGGTGAGGTCACGCCCACTATCGTGATGCGTCCCCGCGGTTGGCACCTGGTGGAGAAGCACCTGCGGTACACCGACCGTGCGGGCATCGACAAGGCGGCATCCGCCTCTCTCGTCGACTTCGGGCTCTACCTGTTCCACAACGGTGCGGCCCTGATCGCCGACGGCCGCGGGCCGTACTTCTACCTTCCGAAGATCGAGAATCACCTCGAGGCTCGCCTCTGGGACGACATCTTCACCTTCTCGGAGATCGCGCTCGGGCTCGAGCACGGGGTGATCCGGGCGACGGTGCTCATCGAGACGATCACCGCCGCGTTCGAGATGGACGAGATCCTCTACGAGCTGAAGGACCACTGCGCGGGACTCAACGCCGGACGCTGGGACTACATCTTCAGTCTGATCAAGAACTTCCGCGGTCGAGGCCGGCAGTTCGTGCTTCCGGACCGGGAGCGCATCACCATGACGAGCCCGATGATGCGCAACTACACCGAACTGCTCGTCGCCACCTGCCATCGCCGGGGAGCCCATGCCATCGGAGGCATGAGTGCGTTCATCCCGAACCGTCGGGACCCCGAGGTCACGGCGGGGGCCATCACCAAGGTGCACGACGACAAGAAGCGTGAGGCGACCGACGGCTTCGACGGTACCTGGGTGGCGCATCCGGACCTCGTCTCGACCGCGCGGGAGGAGTTCGATGCGGTGCTCGGCGACCGTCCCAACCAGGTCGATCGCCAGCGTCCGGAGGTGGATGTCTCGGCGGCCGACCTGCTTGATGTGCGCTCGTTCGACCAGACGGTCACCACCGAGGGGGTGCGCCGCAACGTGTCCGTCGCGCTGCGCTACATCGAGAGCTGGCTTCGCGGAGTGGGTGCTGCCGCGATCGACAACCTGATGGAGGATGCCGCGACCGCCGAGATCTCGCGTTCGCAACTCTGGCAGTGGATCGCCCAGCGCGTCGTCACCGAGCAGGGCGACCTCGTGACCCGCGACCTGGTGGAGGGGATGCTGCAGCGCGAACTCGACGGCAGCGACCGGTCGACCGGTGATCGTTTCGACGATGCCGCCGCGATCGTGCGGCTTGTCACACTGCAGGACGACTTCCCGACCTTCCTGACGATCCCCGCCTACACCCACTACCTCGTGGACACTGCCGCCGAGCGGGAGGTCGTCGCCGCCTGACCGGCTGCCGGTCGAGTAGGGAGCGCCAGCGACCGTGTCGAGACCCGCGGGTCTCGACACGCGTCCTCCTCCGTCGGGCGCTACTCGACCAACACGCATCCGCGTAGACTGCATACCGCCCGGTCGGTTTCCTGATCGGGGCCGGTACTACAGAAGGCATCAATGGAGATCGTCGGCGCGGTACTCGAGCGCAGCGGGGCGGAGCCGCCATTCGCGGCATCCGCCCCTCTGTCGATCAGCCGGCTGCAGCTGGATAGCCCGGGGCCCGGCGAGCTGCTGGTGCGCATCGAGGTGGCCGGCGTCTGTCACTCCGACCTCTCCGTCGTCGATGGCAATCGGGTGCGCCCGACGCCCATGCTGCTCGGCCACGAGGCCGCCGGAATAATCGAGCAACTGGGCAGCGACATCAGCGACCTGGCGATCGGCGACCGCGTGGTGATGACTTTCCTCCCCCGGTGCGGCGCGTGCGCGGGATGCGCCACCGGAGGCCGCCTGCCCTGCGAGGTCGGCAGTGCGGCCAACAACGCCGGCACCCTGGTCGGCGGCGCGATGCGTCTGCGGCGGGACGGTCATCCGGTCTTCCACCATCTCGGCGTATCCGCATTCGCGACGCACGCCGTCGTCAACAGCGCTTCGGTGGTGCGCGTCGACCCGGACATCCCGGCAGAGGTCGCGGCACTGCTCGGCTGCGCGGTGCTGACCGGCGGTGGCGCAGTGATCAACTCGGCGAAGCCCGAACCCGGGGACTCCGTGATGGTGGTGGGCCTCGGCGGAGTCGGCATGGCCGCGGTGCTCGTGGCCCTCTCCCTCGGTCATCACGTGATCGGCGTCGACGGTGTCGAGCAGAAGCTCGCGTCGGCCCGGGACTTCGGCGTGACCGAGACCTACACTCCTCGGCAGCTTCTCGACGCGGGAGTACGGGCCCCCGTGGTGATCGAGGCCGCCGGCAATGCCCGCGCCTTCGAGACGGCGTTCGCGGCGACCGCCCCCGGGGGCCGCACCGTGACCGTGGGCCTCCCGGCACCGGATGCCCGCGCATCGGTCTCCCCGCTGCTGCTCACCGCCGAGGCGCGCACCGTCATCGGCAGCTATCTCGGGTCCGCGGTGCCGTGCCGCGACATTCCCCTCTTCGCCCAGCTCTGGCGCGAGGGGCGCCTTCCCGTGGAGAAGCTCATCTCCAGTCGCATCCGCCTCGACCAGCTGAATGAGGCAATGGATGCCCTCGCCGAGGGTCGCGCACTGCGGCAACTGATCGTGTTCGAAACCGCTGCACCCCCGAAGGAGTCCGCATGACCGACCCGCGCACCGCCATCATCACGGGAGGCGCCCGCGGAATCGGGGCCGCCATCTCGAAGCGACTCGCGTCAGACGGCTGTGCCGTCGCCGTGATCGACCTCCGCGAGGAGGACACCGCTGCTACGGTAGGCGCGATAATCGCGGACGGCGGACGGGCCATCGGCATCGGAGCGGATGTCGCGGACGCCGAAGCCGTCGCGGACGCCGTCGCCCGCACGGCGGCGGAACTCAGTGCCCCCACCGTCCTCGTGAACAACGCCGGCATCCTGCGCGACAACCTGCTCTTCAAGATGACGGAGGGCGACTGGGACGCTGTGATGGGCGTGCACCTGCGCGGCGCGTTCCTGATGAGCCGCGAGGTGCAGAAGCACCAGGTGGCGGCGAACTGGGGGCGCGTGGTGAACCTCTCGAGCACCTCAGCGCTCGGTAACCGCGGGCAAGCGAATTACTCGGCGGCGAAAGCCGGCCTCCAGGGCTTCACCAAGACGCTCGCCATCGAGCTCGGGCCGTTCGGGGTGACGGCGAACGCGATCGCCCCCGGCTTCATCGCCACGGACATGCTGCGGGCGACAGCCGAGCGGATGGGCGTCAGCTTCGAAGCGTTCCTCGAGGGCGCGGCGAAGGAGATTCCGGTTCGCCGGGTCGGCCAGCCGGAGGACGTCGCCGCCGTCGCGTCCTTCTTCTGCTCGGAGGAAGCCTCTTTCGTCTCCGGCCAGGTCGTCTACGTGTCCGGCGGGCCAAAGGCCTGAGCCGATGACGACCTTCACGAACCCCGCCGCGCTCCTCGACGCCGTCGGAGCGCACCTCGGCACGACCCGGTGGCTCGAGATCGACCAGAACCGCATCGACTCCTTCGCCCTCGCGACGGGCGACGGGCAGTGGATCCACGTCGACCCCGAGCGCGCCGCCGCGGGACCGTTCGGCGGAACCATCGCCCACGGGTATCTCACCCTGTCACTCCTCGCCCCCCTCACCGCCCAGCTGCTCGACGTGAAGGAGGTACGGATGGCCATCAACTACGGCCTCGACCGGGTGCGATTCCTTCAGCCGGTGCGCAGCGGATCACGCGTGCGGGCATCCGCCTCGGTGACGAGCGCCGAGGCGGTGGGCCTCGGCGTGCGTGTCGGTGTGAAGATGACGGTGGAGATCGACGGCGAATCCACGCCGGCCCTCGTCGCGGACACCATCGTGCTGTTCGCCGGATCAACCCCGATCGATAGAGACCCAACTGACATAGAGGAGCCCGCATGACCGAGGAAAAAGCGCTGACCGAGAAAACGCTCGTCGAGCTCTGGGCGAAAGCGCGGCTGCACCTCATCGTCTCGCAGATCGCCCCGACTCTCCTGTTGATCATCACGATCGGCTTGCTCGACGCGGGGCTCACCACCGCTCCGGCCAGTGTGCGGCTCGCCGCGGCCGGCATCCTGCTCGCTTCGGGCATTCTCGGCGCGATCGCTCAGATCTCGGTTTCGGGCGAGGCCCTCGCGGTGATCGAGGACCTCGACGCGATCGTCGCGCCCTCGGCAGTGTCTACGCGCATCATCGCCTCCCGTCGTTGGATCGCCGTGCCGAGGTTCGTGACACCGGCGATCTTCGTGCTCGTCTACATCGCCCTTCTCATCTCGCTCTTCCTCACCGCTCGATGACAGCGGATGTCGCGCCCGAGGGCTACCGGTATGGCCGTGTCTTCGGCACCCGCTGGAACGACAACGATGTCTACGGGCACCTCAACAACACGACGCACTACGCGGCGATGGACACCACCATCACGAGTTGGCTGATCGGGGTCGCGGGACTCCGCACCGATGCTGCGGACGCGATGGCGGTGGTGGTCTCGTCGTCGTGCACCTATCTCGCGTCCGTCTCGTTCCCGGAGTCGCTCCTTGTCGGGCTGCGTGCGGGACGCCTCGGAACCACCAGTGTCACGTGGGAGCTCGGACTGCACGCCGAGTCTTCCGGTGCTCTGGTCGCCACCGGAGAGTTCGTTCACGTCTTCGTCGATGCGACGGACCAGCGGCCGGTGCCGATCCCGATGGCCGTCCGCGCCGCCATCGAAGCCCAGCTGGTGATGGCGGGATGACCCGCGAACCGCGCGGACTCGCGACCTCGGCGCTCGACGCCTGGCTGCGGGCCGAGCATCCGCAGCTGGTCGGCGATGCGGAGCTCGAGGCCACGCTGATCACCGGCGGGCGCAGCAACCTGACCTACCGCCTGCTGGGCGGGTCCGTGCCGCTCGTGTTGCGTCGGCCACCGCTCGGGCATGTGCTGGCCAGTGCGCACGACATGGCCCGGGAGTTCCGGGTGATCTCCGCTCTCGGCGCCAGCACCGTTCCGGTGCCCGATGCCGTGCTCTACCGGGACGATACCGACGCCAGCGCGGGTGTCGGAACTCCCTTCTACCTGATGGGATTCGTCGATGGCCAGGTGCTCTCCTCCCCCGCCGCGAACGCCCCATTCACCCCGGCTCAGCTGCGGACGCTGAGCCTCGATCTCGTCGAGACGCTTGCGGAGCTCCACTCCCTGGATCCCGCCGCCGTCGGGCTCGAGGACTTCGGCCGCGCGGACGGCTATCTCGAACGCCAGGTGCGGCGCTGGGGCCAGCAGTACGACAAGTCGCGCAGTCGAGAGCTGCCCGAGCTGGACGCGCTGCAGGCCGCGCTCCGCGAGAACGTGCCGGCGACGGTCGGTTCCTCCCTCGTACACGGGGATTTCCGCCTCGACAACGCCATCGTCACAACGGATGCCGCCGGCGAACCGCGCATCGCCGCGATCCTTGACTGGGAGATGGCCACCATCGGCGACTCCTTCACGGACCTCGGGCTGCTCGGCCTCTACTGGGACATCCGCTCGGTCAGCGCGCAGGCCGCGGCAGTCGCCGCCAGTGCGGTCGACCCGGCGGCAGGCTACCCGAGCTTCGCCGAGCTGCTCGACGCGTACGCCGCCGCCCGCGGAACGCCGGTGCCAGAGCTCTCCTGGTACCTCGCCTTCGCCGCCTACAAGCTCGCGATCATCCTCGAGGGCATCCATTTGCGTTTCCAGGCCGGCGAGACCGTCGGCCCCGGATTCGACACGATCGGCGGGCTCGTCACCCCATTGGCTACGGCCGGCCTCCGCTCCCTCGCCGAAAGGATCCGCTGATGGATTTCGCCCCCGATGCCACCACCGTCGACCTCGTCGACCGGATGGGGGCCTTCCTTGCCGAGTGCGTCTACCCCGCCGAAGAGGTGCTCGACCAGCAGGTCGCCGCGACTCCGGATGCCTGGAGCCTGCGCCCGATCGTGCGAGAACTGCAGGCGGAGGCCCGGTCCCGCGGCCTCTGGAACCTGTTCCTCCCGAGTGAGGGTCTCACCAACCTCCAGTACGCGGCCGTCGCGGAGCTCACGGGCCGCAGCCCGAAACTCGCCCCGGTGGCGCTGAACTGCGCGGCGCCGGACACCGGCAACATGGAAGTACTCGCCGAATTCGGCACCCCCGCCCAGAAGGAACGCTGGCTGGCGCCGCTGCTCGACGGCCGCATCCGCTCGTCGTTCTGCATGACCGAGCCAGAGGTGGCCTCCTCCGACGCCACGAACATCGCCACGAGCATCCGTCGTGACGGGGACGACTATGTGGTCGACGGTCGCAAGTGGTGGTCGACCGGAGCCATGAACCCCGAGGCCGAGATCTTCATCGTGATGGGCCGAACCGCGACTCCGGACTCAGGCACGCCCCGCCACCGTCAGCAGAGCATGATCCTGGTGCCGCGCGACACACCGGGCGTCACGATCGTGCGTGCGCTCACCGTGTTCGGGTATGACGATCGGGACCACGGCGGCCACGCCGAAGTGCTGTTCGAGGGAGTGCGAGTGCCTGCGACCAACCTCATCGCGGGTGAGGGCGACGGCTTCGCGATCGCCCAGGCGAGGCTCGGCCCCGGGCGCATCCACCACTGCATGAGACTGCTCGGCATGGCGGAGCGCACGATGGATCTCATGCGCGAGCGCGCGAAGAATCGGGTGGCCTTCGGCAGGCCGCTTGCCGATCAGGGCGTGGTTCGCGAATGGCTGGCCGAGAGCCGTATCTCCATCGAGTCGTTGCGGCTACTGGTGCTCAAGACCGCCTGGCTCATGGACACGGTGGGCAATGCGGGCGCGATGACCGAGATCCAGGCAATCAAGATCGCGGTGCCGCGGGCGGTGCAGCAGATCCTCGACCGCGCGATCCAGCTCCACGGCGGCGGCGGCCTGTCGTCGGACGATCCGATCGCGGAGATGTTCGCCGGCGCTCGAGCGCTCCGGCTCGCCGACGGGCCGGACGAGGTGCACCTCTCCTCGCTCGGCAAGGCGGAACTGCGGCGCTGACCCCGGCGTTATCGCAGACCAGAGCTACCGCAGAACAGAACTGAGCAGCAGGCTCGTCTCGCTGTTCACGACGCCTTCGATCGCGCGGATCTCCCCCAGCGTGCGGTCGAAGTCGGTGAGGGTCTCGGTGCGCAGCTCGGCCACGAGATCCCAGCCGCCGTTCGTCGTGTGGAGCGCGCTGATCTCGGGCATCCCGCGTAGTTGTCGGATCACGTGGTTGGTGGTGCGCCCTTCCACCTCGATGAAGGCGATGGCGTGGATGGTCAGCGGGTCGAGCTCATCACGCACGCGCACGGTGAAGCCCACGACTGTTCCGGATGTCACGAGCCTGTCGAGTCGACTGCTCACCGTCGCCCGGGCCACGCCGAGCGTACGCGCGAGGAATGCGACGGATGCCCGGCCATCCTCGCGCAGGGCGGAGAGGAGGCTGCGGTCGAGGTCATCCAGAACGGGCATGACCACAATGTACTACGCGGCTGAGCAGAGTGATTATCTACAGATCACAATGTCGTCGAACTGCTCATTCTCTTTGCATATCGCCGAGTTCTAGGCTTGCGATCTATCGATGGGGAGGCGCTTGTGACGCGTTTTGTGGATGTTCGCAACATGGTCCGCTGGGCGACCGCCACCGGCCCGGAGAGCATCATCGGCGGCATGATCGGCTACCTTCGTGACGACTTCCGACGCTGGGAGAGCTTCGACAAGACCGCCCGCGTCGCCAGCCATACCCCGCTCGGCGTGATCGAACTGATGCCGACAAGCGACCTCGAGACCTACGCCTTCAAGTACGTCAACGGTCATCCCTCCAACCCCGCCCGCGGATTCCAGACCGTCACGGCCTTCGGGGTGCTCGCCGACGTGCACAACGGTTACCCGACCCTCCTCGCCGAGATGACCCTGCTCACCGCCCTCCGTACCGCCGCCACCTCGGCGATGGTCGCGCAGGAGCTCGCCCGCCCGGACTCCACCACCATGGCCATGATCGGGGCCGGCAGCCAGGCCGAATTCCAGGCGCTCGGATTCCGGGCCGCCCTCGGCATCGATCGCCTGCGCATCTGGGACACCGATCCCGATGCCCTCGCGAAGTTCGTGCGCAATCTCGCCCCGCTCGGATTCGACATCACGGTCGCCACCAGTGCGGCGGATGCCGTGGCCGACGCCGACATCATCACCACCTGCACCGCCGACAAGGCCCTCGCGACAGTGCTGACGAGTGACCTCGTCGCGCCCGGCGTGCACATCAATGCGATCGGGGGCGACTGCCCCGGTAAGACCGAGCTCGAGGCCGCGATCCTCGACCGGGCATCCGTCTTCGTCGAATACCCGCCCCAGACGCGCGTGGAGGGTGAGATCCAGCAGATGGCACCCGACTTCCCCGTCACCGAACTCTGGAAAGTCATCGTCGGCACCGCGCCCGGGCGCATTTCAGCCGAGCAGATCACCCTGTTCGACTCGGTCGGCTTCGCGATCGAGGACTTCTCCGCCCTTCGCTACCTGCGCGATTCCGTCGCCGCCACCGACTTCTTCGACGAGATCGACCTCGTCGCGGCTCCGGAGAACCCGAAGGACCTCTTCGGCATGATCGGTGCCCTCTCCCCTGTCGGAGGTTGAGCCCGGTGTCGATCCAGGCACCCTCCGCGGTCGTGCTGGTGCGACCGCACCATTTCCGCCCCAACCCGCTCACCGCCGACGACAACGTCTTCCAGGTCACCGGGGCGTCGACCGAGTCGTGCCGCGTCGCGATGCTCGCCTACGACGAGGTGACGAACGCGGCCTCAGCGCTCGAAAAAGCCGGCATCCGGGTGCATCTCTTCGATGACGACAGCACGGATCGACCCGACAGCGTGTTCCCGAATAACTGGATGTCGACCCATCCGGGCGGTCACGTTGCGATCTACCCGATGTACGCCACCAATCGCCGCGGGGAGCGGCGGTCGGACGTGATCGAGATGCTCAAGAACGAGTACCGGGTGCAGGACGTGATCGACTATTCCGGGCTCGAGCTCGATGACGTGTTCCTCGAGGGCACCGGCGCGATCGTGCTCGACCACGCGTCACGCATCGCCTACGTCGCCCGCTCCCACCGTGCGGATCCGATCGCCCTCGAGCGGTTCTGCACGAACTTCGGGTACGAGCCGATGGTGTTCGATGCGGCCGACCCGTCGGGCGTGCCGATCTATCACACGAACGTGATGATGGGCATCGCCACCGATTTCGCCCTGGTGGGTCTCGATCTCATCCAGTCCCCCGCCCGTCGTGCGCAGGTGGTCGACCGGCTGACCGCACACGGACGGGTCATCATCGATCTCGACTTCGGGCAGGTCTGCGACTTCGCGGGCAACGCGATCGAGCTTCACGCGGCGGGTGGCCGAATCCTCGCGCTCTCCCGCCGGGCGGCCGACAGCCTGCGACCGGACCAGCTCGCGATCATCGAGCGGTCATGCACGCTCCTGCCGCTCGACATCCCGACCATCGAACTCGCCGGCGGCTCGGTGCGCTGCATGATCGCGGGCATCCACCTCGACCCGCGTCCCGCCGCCGTCGCGGCCTGACGCGGCCGGCTCTGCCGCGACCGGGCGGTGTGTGAGCGGCGCCAGCAGGCTCACCAACGGTGTTGCGCTGGGGGCTGGTGAGCGAAAGGCTGGAGTATGGCGAATCCCGTGGTGCACTTCGAACTCATCGGTCCCGACCCCGCGCTCCTGCGTGAGTTCTATTCCGAACTGTTCGGGTGGAACGCACCGGTGGGAGCCCCGGTCGCGGCGGCTGTTTCCGAGGAGACCGAGTACTCGTTCATCAGCCCGGAATCCGGTTGGGGCGCTGCCGCCGGTGGGATCGGTGGTGGCGAAGGGTTCCCCGCTCACGCCATCTTCTATGTCGGCGTGGATGACGTGGCCGACGCGCTCGAGACCGCCGAACGACTGGGCGCGACGATCGGCCTCCACCCCCAGCGCAACGAGGGCGGACACGTGACGGTCGGGCACTTTCGGGATCCCGCGGGCAACCTGGTGGGAGTCGCGGGCCCGGTGTAACACACAGTCGTCGGCCACAATCGGAACATGACCCACGAGGGATAGTCCCGGAATCACGTCTTGTCGGGCGACGGCATCGGAACGGTGCGGTCATCGTCGGCTTGCATCTCCACGAAACTGTCGTGGGCCGTAGAGTGCATGGCCTCGTCGTACGCCGCCATGGCTGCTCCGATCGCGGGACCAGCGCCGCCTCGACGCCGCATGCCCCGCGCGAGCAAACCGAGCGCGACCATCACTGCGGCGAGAGTCGTCACGATGAGTAATCCCACCGGGATGTTCACCACGGGCTCGACCATACACCTCGTCGCCCGCACCGCTGTCACGCGTCGATCGGCATTCTGCCGGCGATGCAGACGTGTCCGATACTCGGATCGGATTCAGGTCGCAGAGCTCGTGACCGTTCCCGTGCGATGCCACGGACTGCACGATCCTCACCCAGCCCGACCGCGCTAGTGTCGAAACCACCCCATCAATCGGAGGAGCCCATAGTGCCTGTCATCGCCATCATCGGAGCCGGACCGGGACTCGGAGCGGCAGTCGCGCGGAGATTCGGACGCGAAGGCTTCTCGATCGCCGTGATCTCCCGGGACCAGTCCAAGCTCGACGCCCGTGTCGCGGAACTCGAGGCCGGCGGTGTGACCGCCCGCGGGTACGCCGCGAACGTGCTGGTGCCGGCAGCGCTCGAGGACGCCCTTACGCGTGCCGCAGCAGAGCTGGGACCCATCACCGCCCTGCAGTACAGCCCGCTTCCGTCGCGTGACTACCTGAAGCCAGTGCTCGACCTGACGCCGGAGCTGGCGCTGGAAGCACTGCAATTCTCCGCCCTCGGGCTCATCCACGCGGTGCGGACGGTCCTTCCGTCGATGCGTGAGGCCGGAGGCGGCAGCGTCATCCTTGTCAACGGCGGAACGTCGGTCAAGGCACGCGCCGACTTCGCCGGCACCTCGGTCGCGTTCCCGGCCGAGAGCGCCTACGGTGAGATGCTCCACGACGCACTCGAGGGCGAGGGCATCCGTGTCGCGCAACTCGTGATCCCGGGAGGCATCCCCAAGCTTCAGCTTGCCAACGGCATCGACGACGTCGCCGACCGCATCTGGGACCTCCACGCCGTCGCGGGTCCGTTCCGCACCATGCTCATCCCGCTCGAGGACGGCCGAGAGTAGCAGCGCCGCAGTTTGTAACAGTCGCGGCAGCCGCAGCTTCTCATCTTGTTGTCCTGCGGCTATCATTCGGACCGGAAGAACGCGGTCATCGTCCCGCTATCGGTCACCTTCGGGACTGGAGGAAGCACCGGCGACGCGCATCCCCCTCGAGCCCTTGGGTCATTGCCCGCTCGTAGAACCCGACGGCCGTCGTCTCCTCACCCACAGTGTCATAGGCCCCACCCACCTCCTAGAGGACTCGGGGGTCCCGCGGGTGCTTCTCGTAGACCTTCAGTAGGGCGGCGATGGTTGGGGCCATGTCGTTCCGGTCGCGGGCCGCAAAGATCCGGTCAAGTTCGGCGTGAAGCTCCGTACTCGTTGATGAGTGACTCCTCGGCTCGTGCCGGTCGCGCTGACTGACATGATCAGGCGAGCCGCCGAAGTTGGCTGCCCGGTCGCTTCCTGCATCCCAGCTCAGGCACGACGCTCGTGACGCACTGGCTTGAGCCGTTGGGGCGCATCGGTTGCGGCGGGGAACTCGCAGGTGAACTCGCCCTCGTATCCGAAGAGGAAGCCGAACACCCTGTTGTGCACCTCCATCCGGATTCTGTAGACGCCGGCGACATCGTCGAAGCGTTCGAGCACCTGTGCCCGCCCGCTGAACAGCAGGGGGAAGCGAAAGCCGATGAATCGGCCATCGTAGAACCGTTGGGCGTTGGAGACGAGGCGAAGCGAACCGTCGTCGTCAACGTCGATGTCCAGGTCGACCGCGAGATGCTGGTGGGTGCCGAGGTAGTCGAGAACTCGACCACCGCTGAGGATCATCGTCGCGTCGAAACGGCTCGGTGTGCGTCGCACGCGGTACTGGCGCACGAAAGTCACTGTCTCGCGCCCGAAAGGGTCGCGGTACGGGTAGTTCTCGATAGTGAACGGGACGTTTTCGCCCACATCGGGAATGAGGATGTTGCGGAGCTTACCGAGGTGGAGGAACGGTACCACCCACCACGGTCCCCGGCGGATCCGTGACATGACTCCGGTGCCGACGCAGGCGTAGCCGGAGTCGAGCCCGACACCGAACCGCTTCTGCATCATGGGTGACAGTCGGGCGAAATCCTCGCCGAGCGCGGTTTCGAAGATCGAGGTCATGGCGCCTCCAGGGTGTGAAGGGCGCCGGGCGAATCATCCATGACGCGTCCGCGGCGCGGCACCCTCCGGCACCGGGATGCGCGAGGCCGGCCGGCTCTCCAGAACATCAGAACCGATGAGAGCGGCCACGACTCCGGGGGAACGCCCGTTTCGGCCCAGATCCGCAGACGGTCGAAGCTCCACGCCGTCATCCATCCGATGAGTGGCCGAATGAGGAACCGGTCGAGCATTCGCCCCCAGCCCGGCGAGTATTCGTAGCCCGTGAGGAAGACGACTCCCTCTGGGGTCTGCCGGTAACGCCAGTATCCGCGGCCTTTGCGAAGCGGTGACAGACGATCCTCCGTCGTGAAGCGGAGAGCGGATGTCCGGGTGCCGTCGGGCCCGGATCGCTCGCCGAGCGAGGTGCCCGTGCCGGCGATCGTGTGGAAGGGGAGGCGCCGTTCGTACCGGAAACGGCTCCCGCCCCGGGGAAGAGGCTCGGTCGGCGTGATGGAGCTGAACCTCAGATCCCACCGCGGATGCGTGGCAGGGTCCTGGGTGAGAAGCCAGACCCGATCCAGCGGACTTCGAATCTCGATCTCGACGTAGAGAGCGTCACTCACGGTGCCGTCTCCGCGTGACGTCGGGCTGGCGAGTTCCACCGCAGGCCCCTGAGGGATCGAGCGGCTCGGAGATCGTTCCAACCGAAGGGTCCGGCATCGGGCAACGCGGACTGGATGCTCTCGTCGGTGAAGCGATGCGTGGGCCGGATTTCGGGCGGAGCCTCTGGAGCCCACGGATCCGGTTCGCTGACACCCTCCGCGAGCATCGTCGCCTGCGCTTTCGCGACCAGCGGCACGATCATCAGCCATTCGGTCAGTTGGGCGAGGAGGCGGATGGACCAGACCGGCACCGGGACGAACAGGGGGCGCCGGCCGACGACCCTGGCGATCCGTCGCACCGCGTCACCGAGCGGCAGTTCCTCGGCACCCATCACGGCGATCGTGGGCTCGGGGATTCGGCCCTCCACCGCGGCCAGTAGGACGTCGACGAAATCGTCGATGGGAATCGGGCGTACGGCTCGTTCGTGAAGTCCGACTGTCGCAAAGACCGGCCAGGTCTTCACCGCACGACTGACGTGGTCGACCATGTGGTCGCCCGGGCCGTAGATCATCGATGCCTTGAGGATGGTGTGATCGATACCCGAGTGGCGGATCAGTTCCTCCGCCGCCCACTTCGTTTCGTGGTAGCCGGAGCCGCAATCGGGGCGGGCCCGCAGGAAGCTGACCATGACGATCCGCGTCACTCCGGCGCGCCTCGCTGCCTCGACGACGGCACGAGTGCCTTCGACGTGCACGCGCTGGAAGGTCTGGTCCCCCAGCTCGCGGTTGATGCCTGCGGCGTGCACTACGGCATCGCATCCGGCGAACGCATTGGCGAGTGCGTCGACATCCTCCACGTCGATTCCGGTCCGGCGAGAGACGATCACCGTGTCCGCCGGGCCTAGCCTGGCGGCAAGGTGTCCGCCGACGAACCCGGTGCCGCCTGTGATCGCGATGCGCATCATCCGCTCCCTCATAATGTCGTTGTCCGCTGTTGCCCCTGAAGCCGAGGGGCCCGACCAATCGGGCCAATCGAGCGATCCGAGTTCAGTATGACCCTATTTTCGAACATGTTCAATATTATTTTGAACGAGTTCGAAACAGCTAGTGTGGAGAGCGGTTACAACGCGGAGGCCACACGACAAGCGGGGAGGCTAACGATGTCCAAGAGTGATGACACGCGGGCGAAGATCACGGAGACCGCGATCGAATCGTTTCGCGCACGTGGATACGACCAGACCACTATCCGACTGATCGCGCAGGAGGCTGACATCTCGGTCGGCAACGCCTACTACTACTTCCCCACCAAGAACCACCTGGTGCAGGAGCTCTACCTTCGCGTGCAGGGCGACCACCTCGAGCGCGTGCACGGGGCGTTCGGCTCGTCGACGGACATCGCGAAACGACTCGAGGTCGCCCTTCTCTGCGGACTGGATGCGACGGGCCCGTACCATGACTCGGCGGCGGGATTCCTGGCCGCAGCGATCTCCCCGACCTCCGCGGTGAGCCCGTTCGGAGCGGATTCGGCCGGACCTCGCGCCATGGCGATCGACGTATTCCAGGAGGTCGTGGATGGATCGACGAATGCCATTCCCGGGGACCTCAAACGACAGCTCCCCGAACTGCTCTGGCTCGCCTACATGGGCCTCACCCTCTTCTGGGTGTACGACACCTCCGACGGGCAGTCCAGAAGCCGTGCGCTGGCGCGGAGTGCATCGAAACTGTTCGGCACGGTTCTCCCGCTTGCGCGCCTCCCCTTTGCGCGCGGCCCCCTGAACCAACTCCTTGAACTCATCCGCATCGCCCGTCCGTGAGGGCGCGGTAACCCCGGGAATCCCGTCAGACCGAGAGTGAGTGCCAACGCCCGCTCCCCACGACGCTGGCCCGAAGAACCAGAGCGGTCAGGAGTGCGGGATCGCCGAGGTCATGCCGCCGTCGACGACGAACTCAGCTCCCGTCGAATAGGCCGACTCCTCGCTGGCGAGGAACACGACGAGCGACGACACCTCCTCGGGCTGCGCCGGGCGCCCGAGCGGCACCTGCTGGCTCGCGAAGTCGAGCTGCTCGGTCATCGGGGTCACGATGAATCCAGGGTGCACGGAATTGACCCGCACGTTGTGGCGCCCGAGCTCCACCGCGACCGACTTCGTGAGACCGCGCACCGCGAACTTCGAGGCCACGTAGCCGTGGAGCCCCGCGCTGCCACGCAGTCCCTCGACGGACGAGATGTTGATGATCGACCCGTGCTTGGCGGCTTTCATCACGGGAACGACGGCCTTGACACCGAGGAAGGTTCCGGTGAGGTTCACCGCGAGCACCGAATTCCACATCTCGAGCGTGTACTTGTCGATGGCGGCCATGTTGCCGATCCCGGCGTTGTTCACGAGCACGTCGACGGTGCCGAAGGCAGCGACGGTGGCAGCCACGACAGCCTCCCACTCGCTCTCCGAGGTGACATCGAGGTGCTCGTAGCGCACAGCGTCGCCCAGCTCGGCGGCGAGGGCCGCGCCCTCGTCGTCCAGCACGTCGGCGATCACCACGCGGGCGCCCTCCCGCACGAAGGCGCGGGCATGGGCGGCCCCCATACCGCGAGCGCCGCCCGTGATGATCGCAACGGTCTTGTCGAGTCGTGCCATGGTGACTCCTTCGTCAGTCTGTTGTCATCCCTGATGCCGAGATGCCGGCGAGGAACAGGTCGGTGAGTTGGGCCGCGATGAGGCTGCCGTCCTCCGGGCCATCCGCCGAGTACCACTGCGGAAGGTAGTGCAGGTCGCTGAAGAAGTTGGCTACGAGCACTGCCCTCGGGATGTCGGTACGGTAGATGCCTTCGTGCTGGCCTGCTTCGACCAGCGCTGCGAACTGGTCGTTATAGGCGCGGCGGCGCTGCTTCACGTCGAGTTGCTTCCCGACGGGCAGCATGTGCACGGACCGGAAGAACACGGTGCCCTCGTCGAGGAATTCGATCGAGGTCTCGATCACGTCGATGCAGGCGGCCCGCAACTTTTGCGCGGTCGTGCCGTCGGTCGAGATTATCGACGCGAGGTGCTCGCCCTGCAGAGTGAGCAGGTGCTCGTAGATGCCGAAGAGCAGGTCGTCCTTCGAACGGAAGTAGTGGTACATCGCGCCCTTGGTGACCCCGGCGGCGTCGACGATCTGCTGCACGGACGTGTTGGCGAAGCCGTGCCGCGCGAACAGGTCGACTGCCGCGGTGCGTACCGCATCCTTCACGCTCCCGGCCGGCACGGTCAGAGCACCGGACGGATGGATCCGCCCCCGTCGATCACGATGGTCTGCCCGGTGATCCAGGCGGCATCAGCGGAGAGCAGGAACGCGACGACACCCGAGACGTCTTCGGGCACTCCGAGGCGGGCGAGGGGGTAGGTCGCGGCGACCTCTGCCTCGCGCCCGTCATATAGCGCCTCGGCGAACCGGGTCTTGATCACGGCGGGCGCCACGGCGTTGACCCGGATGTGCGGCGCCAGCTCGAACGCCAGTTGCGTCGTGAGGGAGATGAGCGCAGCCTTCGACACACCGTAGAACCCGATGCCGGGCGCCGACGTGATGCCCGCGATCGAGGCGATGTTCACGATCGAGCCGTTGCGGGCCCCGAGGCCCGCCGCCACGGCATCCCTCGACCAGTCCAGCGCCGCCATCACGTTGATCTCGAGGATCTTGGCCATCGCCGAGTGCTCGGTGTCGAGGGTCGGTCCGTAGCTGGGGTTCACTCCCGCGTTGCTGACGAAATGGTCGAGCCCGCCGAACTCCCGGCTGATCACCTCGAAGACCTCCGCACGGTGCGCGGGGTCGTCCGCCTTGCCCGAGACCCACAGCGCGGAGGAGCCGAGCTGCGACGCCGCCTCGCGGAGCGCGTCTTCCTTGCGCGCGGTGATGAGCACCCGGGCGCCCTCCTCCACGAGCCGGTTCGCGATGGCGAACCCGATGCCGCGGCTCGCACCGGTGATGAGGGCAGTGCGGCCGTCGAAGCGATTCACGAAGGGTCCTAACGGGGAGAATGTGGCGCAAACCGACTGTTCGGTATGCCCACCCTAGCGCTGTTGGGTACGCTGGACGGGCCGGCGTCGACCCCCGGCTGTCGACGGAGACCCCCATGTCCAGCACTGCTTCTAGCCGCCAATGGCACCTGGCCAATCGACCCACCGGCACCCCCACCAGCGCGGATGTGAGATTCGTCACCGTCGAACTGCCTCCGCTCGCGGAGAACGAGGTGCGGGTGCAGAACGAGTTCATCTCGGTCGACCCCTACATGCGCGGTCGCATGAATGACGTGAAATCCTACGTGCCGCCATTCCAGCTCGACCGGGTGATGGACGCGGATGCCGTCGGGAGGGTGATCGAGTCCCGCTCCCCCGACCTCGCGGTGGGCCAGCTGGTGCAGCACTTCCAGGGCTGGCGGGATGTCGCCCAGGGGGACGCGAGCCGTTTTACCGCACGAGACGAGGTTCCGGGGATCGCGCCATCCGTCTACCTGAGCGCCCTCGGTCTCACCGGGCTCACCGCCTGGGTCGGTCTTCTCGTGATCGCCGAGATGACGCCGGGCGACATCGTCTTCGTCTCGGGAGCGGCCGGTGCGGTCGGCTCCGCGGTGGGGCAGATCGCGCGACTTCGCGGCGCCTCCCGGGTGATCGGCAGCGCGGGCACCGACGCGAAGGTCGCCGCACTCACCTCCCGTTATGGCTTCGACGCCGCCTTCAACTACCGCAGCGGCAAGGTCTCGCGGATGCTGCACGAGGCGGCTCCCGACGGCATCGATGTCTACTTCGACAATGTCGGCGGCGACCATCTCGAAGCCGCCATCTTCGCCTTCAACGACGGCGGCCGGGCCGCGATCTGCGGCGCGATCAGCGCCTACAACGCCGAGCGGGCCGAACCGGGACCCCGTAATCTCGCCATGCTGATATCCAAGGGGCTCACCCTCAAGGGCTTCACCATCCCGAGCTACCAGCAGTACGCCCCGGAATTCTTCCGCGAGATGACTCCCCTTGTCGCCTCGGGCGAATTCGTGTTCGATGAGACGGTGATCGACGGCATCGAGAACGCCTTCGACGCCTGGCTGCGACTCATGCGCGGGGAGAACACCGGCAAGATGCTGGTGCGCGTCGGTACAGGCGCTTGAGCCGGTGCCCTCCGACCGAATCTTCGAGCGCTTCCCCGTTCGCCGCATCGAGGAGCACGCGCTCGACAGGCTCGCTCGGGATGCCTGGCCCGCCACGCTCGCGCCGGTCGCGCACCTCCTCGATCACGGCCTCGACCTCGGGGCGGCGACTGTCTTCGTCGGCGAGAACGGATCAGGGAAGTCCACTCTCGTCGAGGCGATCGGGCTGGCGTTCGGGCTTTCACCCGAGGGCGGATCCACTGGCGCGCAGCACACGACACGGGCATCCGAATCCGAATTGTGGAGCCACCTGCAGGTCGTGCGCAACGCCGGGGCGTCGAAGCGCGGGTACTTCCTGCGTGCCGAGACGATGCACGGGCTCTTCAGCTATCTCGAAGAGAATCCGAATCCGTATTGGGCCGACATCCGCTTCCACGAAATGTCCCACGGGGAGTCGTTCCTCGACCTCGCCGCGGATCGCTTTCGCGGTCCGGGACTCTGGCTGCTCGACGAGCCGGAGTCGGCGCTCTCGTTCTCGGGATGTCTGGTCCTGCTCGGCATCCTCACCGGGCTCCTGGAGACGGGCAGGTCGCAGGTGATCATGTCGACCCACTCCCCACTGCTGGCCTCACTCCCCGGCGCGACCATCTACGAGGTCGGCGACTGGGGGTTGCACGAGAGCCAGTGGGCCGACCTGCCGCTCGTGCTCAACTGGCAGGCCTTCCTGAGCGCTCCCGAGCAGTACCTGCGGCACCTCCGGTGAGGGCAGGTCAGACGGGCACGATTTCTACCAGATGCTCGATGCCCACAAGGTCGGCCGCGTTTCGCGTGTAGAGGCGCGCAGAGTGAGCGTGCGCTGTGGCCGCGATGAGGAGGTCCATCACGCGGGAGCGGGGCTGCCGACCGCTCTTGGCGAACGCCGCCGCAAGTTTGCCGTAGCTTGTGGCCACGGCATCGTCCACGGGCAGAGCGTCGAAGGTTCGCTGGAAGAGCGACAGTCGCTTCAGCCGCTCGGCACGGATCGTGTCGTCTGCGGTGACGAGAACTCCGAAATGAAGCTCGGCCAGTGTGGCGGCACTGATAGCCAGCTCTCCCTCCAGCGCAGGCACATCCGTGGCCAGCAACACGCTCGTGTCGAGTATCGCCTTCACTCGCCACGCTCCCACGGATTCATCGCTGACTGGTCGATCAGGTCCCGATCGCGGTTCCAATCCGGATCGCCGGGTCCGGTGAACGCCTGCGCGATATCGCCCCAGTGCAGCCAGCGTTTCGGTGCCGCGGGCACCAAGCGCGCCGCAATTCGCCCTGAAACGGTGATCTCGATTTCTTCGCCGCCTTCGACTCGACGAACAATTTCTGACGCGTCCTGGCGAAGCGCGCGCAGCCCGATCGATTCCATTTCTCAAAGGTAGCACCTGTGCTACAACCACACAACGCTCGATAGGGAACGGACGCCATCGAACCATTTCGCCCGCCCCATACGATGAGAGGATGCTGGCTTCCGTGATCGCCGAGCTCCGCGCGGCGGGCTGCGTCTTCGCGGAGGAGGAGGCCGCGCTGCTGATCGAGGCGGCGACCTCGCCGGCCGAGCTGAGGCACCTCGTAGAACAGCGGGTGTCGGGTATTCCCCTCGAGCATCTGCTTGGCTGGGTCGAGTTCTGCGGCCTGCGGATCCTGATGGATCCGGGAGTCTTCGTGCCCCGCCAGCGTACCGCCTTCCTCGTCGAGCGGGCCGTGGCATCGGCCGCTCCGGATGCCGTCGTGCTCGACCTCTGCTGCGGTGCCGGCGCCATCGGCGCGGCGATCGCGTCCCGGCTGCCCGGGATCGACCTGTATGCCGCCGACGTCGACCCGGTGGCCGTCGCGAACGCCCGCCGCAACATCCGCCCCTCCCGCGTCTTCAGCGGGGACCTGTTCGACCCACTGCCGTTCACCCTGATGGGCCGCGTCGACATCCTCACGGCCAACACCCCTTATGTGCCGACGGATGCCCTTGCACTCCTGCCCCCGGAGGCGCGACTGTTCGAGGCCCGCGTCGCTCTCGACGGCGGAGCCGACGGGCTGGACGTGCAGCGCCGTGTCGCGGAAGCGGCTCCACGATGGCTGGCGCCCGGCGGACACCTCTTCGTCGAATCGAGCGAGGATCAGGCCCAGGGCACCGCGGAAGTGTTCGAGGCGAACGGGCTGGTCGCGTCGATCGCCCACTCGGAGGAGCTCTTCTCGACGGTGGTGGCCGGCACGCTGCCCTAGCTCTCAGGAATCGAGCGCCGCCAGGAACGGGATGACCGCGTCGAGCACCGCGGCGGCCGGCCTCAGCGTGCCGCCGTGCGTGCGACCCGGCAGCGACCGGAAGCTCGCGTTCGGCATCAGGTTCGCGGCCCGCTCCGAATCGAGGTGACGGTCGTGGTCGCGGGTTCCCGCCAGCAGCAGCGTGCGTGTCTCGAGCTGGGCGAGCCGGGCATCCGGGATCCCCGGCTCGAGTTCGACCTGACGGAAATAGGCCCGAAGCGCGAGCGGATCATTGGCGAGGAACGCCGCCGTGGTCTGCGGATCGATCGGGGCACCGGAATGCTCCGCCCAGCCGTGTAGGAAGCCGGCCATCCCTCCCGCACCGAGGGCGGCGTCGTAGCCGGGGAAGAAGAGCTCGGAGACGCTGCCTCCCGGCGCCCGATAGGTGCCGCCGGCCGAGATGAGGGAGAGCATCCGCTCGGGGTGGCTGTCGGCGAGGGAGAATCCAGCCCGTGCTCCGAAGGAGTAGCCGAACAGGTGCGCCGCCGGGGCGTCGACAGCATCGAGCACGGCGAGGATGTCGGCGAGCACGAGCGGCATCCGGTAGCTCGATGTGAGGTGCGGTTTGCCGCTCCGACCGTGGCCGCGCAGATCGATCGTGATGACCTGGAAGCGGTCCTGAAGTGCGGCGACGTAACCGAATCCGCGCCAGATCGAGCGCGAGAGAGCCGACCCATGGATGAGCAGGAGCGGGGGTCCGTCCCCCCGGACATCGAAGGATATGGGCGTGCCATCGATCGGGTTGACAGTTTCGCTCACGGATCCATCCTGCCGCAGCCCGTGGACGTCAGCCGGCGGCGGGCAGCCGTGACGGCTCGAGGTGATACTCGGAGCTATCGAAATGACGCACAGCCCGCCGGAACAGCGCTGCACGGTGCGGCCATAGGGTGGTGATGCGCCCGCCGGCGTCGAGGTAGTAGCTCGAACATCCGCCGCTCGACCAGACCGAGCCCGCGAGATCCGCCTGCACTCTCCGGTTGTAGCGCGCCTGGGCCTCCCGTGTCGGCACGAGTGAGGCGGCGCCTCGTACCTCCAGCTCAGCGAGGGCCTTCAGCACGTAGTCGACCTG
Source organism: Lacisediminihabitans sp. FW035 (assembly GCF_054880895.1). Taxonomy (NCBI): domain Bacteria; kingdom Bacillati; phylum Actinomycetota; class Actinomycetes; order Micrococcales; family Microbacteriaceae; genus Lacisediminihabitans; species Lacisediminihabitans sp. FW035. The sequence goes on along the minus strand of NZ_CM142187.1, from coordinate 1,440,555 downwards.
GGCTTCGATGATGTAGACGATGCTGTTGTGTCCGAGGGCCGAGTTCGGCCCGACCAGAAGGAACAGGTTGGGAAAGCCGGCCACGGTCGTCCCGCGGAGGGCCTCCATGTGCGGAGTCCACGACTCCGAGAGCGCCACTCCCCCGATTCCGTGTACGAGGCGGGCGACTGAGGGCTCAGTCGCGTTGAATCCGGTGCCCGCGATCAGCACGTCGAATTCCCGTCGACGGCCATCGACCGTGACGAGTTCCCGCCCTTCGACAGAAGCGATCGGGTCTGTGACGAGCTCCACATTTGCCCGGGTCATCGCCCGGTAGAAGTCGCTGGAGATGAGGATGCGCTTGCACCCCATGCGATACCGCGGGGTGAGCTTCGCCCGCAATGCGGGGTCGGCCACCTGGCTGCGCAGGAAACCCCGCGCGAATCGCTGAAAGAGGCCGCCGACCAGAGCACTGCGGAAGCCGGCAAAACGTGCCTCCGCGGACCGGAAGACCCAGGCCCGGGTGGTCCGCTGCAGCACGGGAAACCTGCGGAACAGCCGCGACCGTCGCGGACCGGTCGGCGCATCCGCCCGTGGCACGATCCACGCGGGAGTGCGCTGGAAGACCGTGAGCTCGCCCACCACCGACTGCAACGCCGGCACGAACTGGATGGCGGATGCGCCGGTGCCGATGACGGCGACGCGGAGACCTGCGAGATCGAGGTCGTGCCGCCAGCGGGAGGAGTGGAACCGCTCGCCCTCGAAATCCTCCAGACCGGGGATGCGCGGCCAGACCGGATCGATCAGGGGCCCGGCCGCGGACACGAGCACCGACGCGGTCAGTTCCCCCGTGCTGGTGCGCAGTCGCCAGACCGCGGCCGAGGCATCCCACGTGGCCTGCTCCAGCTCGGTGTCGAAGCTGATGCGCGATCGCACGCCGAACTCGTCGGCGGTCGAACGCAGGTATTCGAGGATCTCCGGCTGTCGGCCGTAGCGGTGAGTCCAGTCGAACGCCGGCGCGAAGGAGAACGAGTACAGGTCGCTGCGGATGTCGCAGGCGGCTCCCGGATAGGTGTTGTCGCGCCAGGTGCCCCCGACCTCGCTCGCCCGCTCGATCACGGTGAAGTCGTCGATGCCGTGACGGATGAGCTGGATCGCCATGCCGAGTCCCGCGAATCCCGAGCCGATGATCGCGACTCTGACGTGAGCGGGCATGGTGCTCTTCCTCGAAGGCGGTGCGGCCGGACGGGGCGATGATACTCCCGGAAGTGCGAAAGGCCAGCCCCGCTCAGCGATTATCGAGGTTTCGTGGGCTAGGTTTCTCGGGCATGCCGCTTTCGCGGCGCGCGAGAGGGTGTCATGGGTCGTCGAAGCGCCGAGTCGGGTACAGGTTCCGCGCGCGCCAGCGCGCCCATCCGCCATGGTCGTCTCCGCACCTCGCACCCGTTCGCGACGATCGCCAAAGTCGCCGCGGCGATGATCGCGGTCGTAGCGGTGAGCGGCGGTGCCGTCGGCGCCTTCGCCGTCTACGGCACCATTTCGACCATCAAGCCCGGCATCCACCTCACCCATGCCAGTGGCACCACCGTCGCGCCCGCCGCACCCTCGGTCGGCCCCATCGACGGCGAGGTGAACCTGCTGCTCGCGGGCACCGACACCCGTACCGGACAGGCCGGCTATCAGTCCAAGAGCCAGCTCGCCGGAAGCTCGGGAATCGGCAACAACGACGTCACGATGCTTCTGCACGTCTCGGCCGACCACACGAGCGCCACAGTCGTGAGCTTCCCGCGCGACCTGGTGAACATCCCGCTCTGCGGTCGCAGTGTCTCCCCGGCCATGTTCAACTCCACGCTGTCACGCGGGCTCTCCTGCACCGTCCAGACCGTCGAGAAGATGACCGGCCTCACCATCCCCTACGCCGGTGTCATCACCTTCGACGGTGTCACCGGGATGTCCAATGCGGTCGGCGGCGTCACCGTGTGTCTCGCGACCGCAGTACAGGACCGCTACACCGATCCGCCGCTCAACCTGGCCGCGGGCCAGCAGACCCTCGTCGGCGCCGAGGCGCTCTCCTTCCTGCGAAGCCGCCACGGGGTCGGCGATGGCAGCGACCTCGGACGCATCAGCAACCAGCAGGTCTTCCTCTCCGCCCTCACGCGCAAGATCACCAGCGACGGCGTGCTCAGCAACCCGGTCACTCTCTACAAGCTGGCGAATGCGGCCCTGTCGAACGTGCAGCTCTCGGACACCCTCACCAACCCGACGACGCTGATGTCGATCGCACTCGCCCTCAAGGGCATCGACCTGAGCAAGATCGTCTTCGTGCAGTACCCGACCGGATCGGACCCGGCGAACCCCAACCGGGTGGTTGCCCAGGCGGGCCCCGCGGCGGCCCTCGCGTCGGCGCTGCAGTCGGACCAGCCGATCTCCCTCACCGGCAAGCTGGGTCGCGCGGCGATCGCCGACCCGACGGCCGCGGTTCCCGCTACCCCGGCACCCTCGGGATCCGCCGCTCCCTCCACGCCGGCGAGTCCCGATCCGACATCGATCGCCCTGCCGTCCTCGATCTCCGGCCAGAGTGCAGATCAGACCACCTGCACCCAGGGCTTCACCAACAAGAAGTAGTCTCGCCGGCCAGGCGACCTCAGCGCCGCCAGGCCCGCGCGAAGTGGGTGTAGTTCTCGGCCACCCGCGAGACGAGCTCAGCCTCGGATGCCGCACCGCCCACGAGGTCGGCGAGCGGCTTCTCCCAGATACTGCGTCCGATCGCGAACCCACGGAAACCGTCGACGGCGGACGCGACCTCCAACCAGTGATCGACGCGCTCGTGAGGGGCATCCCGCCCGAGCACGATGCAGCTCACGGCCGTGCGTCCGTCACGCCGCGCCGCACGAACGACCGAAGCGGCATCATCCACAGACTCGAGCCCCTCGACCTTCCAGATGTCGGGCTCGATCCCCTCGGACTGCATCTCCTCGATCACGCGAACGGTGAGTCCGGCGCGCAATTCGGTGTCGTAGCGCAGCGCATCCGATCCCACCGATTCGAGTTGCGCCGGGGTGGCCGGCACCAGCAGCTCGAAAAGGAAGGTGCGACCGGATGCCCGCAGCGCTTGGGAGACGGTGATGAGTCGATCGAACTGCAGGGTGCGGTTGAAGGCTCCCTCGGGGTTGTCCCGCACGAGCACCTTGACCTGGGACGGGGCGAACTGGTCGACGTGCCTCAGCCACTCGCCGTCGCCGAAGGTACCGTATTCCAAGAGGAAGAGCGGCTCTCCGCTGCGTTCGATCGGCATCGCAAGGTCGATTCCGGATGCCTTCGCCCGCACTGCGACGGCGGATCCGTACCGCTCGTCCACGAGCACTCCGACGCGCGAGGCATCCACTCCCGCGTCGATGGCCGCGAGCAGCCCGTCGAAGACCAGTCCCTTGTGAGCGGAGATGGTGGCGACCTGGTCGGCCGTGGGAGTGCCGTCGATCCGGTAGAGATCACGGAGCAGGGAATCACGATGATCCATCGCGAGGATGAGGAGGTCGGAATCGGGAGTCGGGGTCACGGTTTCGACGCTACCGCGCCCGGCACTGCCCGTGTGCGCGAACTCCTCAGCGGGTGGGTACGACGAGCACCGGGCAGGTGGCCAACTGCACACAGTGGCTGCTCACCGATCCGAGAAGAAGGCCGGCGAACCCACCGAGTCCCCGGGGACCGACGACGAGCATGAGTGCCGATGTCGAGAGCTCTGCCAGCAACTGGGCTGGCTGGGCGAGGGCGGCGCGGTGATGAAGCGTGACGCCGGGGTACCGGGCCGCGATGCCCGCAGTGTCCGCTCCCAGCATCGCGCCGACCTTCTCGGTGACCTCGTCGAAGGACGAGACGTACCCGTTGTCGTAGAGGGCGCCGTGTGGGGCGGTGTCGATGCTCCAGGAGCGCACCACCACGATGTCGACACCGAGCTTGCCCGCGAACTCGAACGCCACCTCGAGGGCGTGATCGGAATCCTTCGATCCGTCGTGGCCCACCACGATGTTTCCGGCTGTGACTTCCTCGACCGGTGAACCTTCGACTGTGGTGTCGGGGTCATTCATGGCTGTACTCCTCCTGTTGTGAGCGGGACTGGTGTGAGCGGGAGTGTTGTGAGCGGGACTGTCGTGAGTCACCCTGTCGTGACTTTGCCCGATCTGACCCGGGCCCGATCGCACGAAGGGCGTTGAGGATGGTCGCGAGATCCACGATCTCCTGGATCGCGGCGCCGAGAGTCGCGGGGATCACGCCGAAGGAGGCGATGACCATGAGAGCGATGCTCAGCGCGATCCCGAGCCAGATGCTCTGCAGGGCGATACGCACGGTGTCCTGCCCGATGCGGATGGCGAGGGCGACCACCGAGATATCGTCGAGCAGGATGACGGCGGCGGCGGACTCGCTCGCCGCCGTCGCGCCACGGGCGCCCATCGCGATTCCGACATCCGCCGCGGCCAGAACGGGAGCATCGTTGACTCCGTCCCCCACCATGAGCACGGGGCGGTCGGCGATCTCGCGCACGGCCACGACCTTGTCGACGGGGAGGCAGTCCGCGGTGAACCTCGAGATGCCGACCGCCGAGGCGACATGCTCTGCAGTAGCTCGCGCATCCCCGGTGAGCATCACCGTCTCGCGAACGCCGAGTGCCCCGAGCTGCGCGATAGTCTCGCGGGCGTTGCCGCGCACCGGGTCGCTCGCGACGACTGCGCCGGCGAAACGGCCGGCGATCGCCACGTAGATCGCCAGCTCGCCTCCGACCAGCACCATGGCCTCGGTGTCGGCTGCGGCGGCGGTTACGAAGGCGAGGGTGCCGATGGCGATAGTCTCGCCGGCGATAAGGGCCGTTACTCCCTGTGCCGCTACCTCGGTGGCCTGCTCCGTCGGCTGGAGCACCAGCCCCCGGTCCTCGGCCGCCCGCACGATCGACGCGGCGAGCACGTGGGAGGAGAAGCGCTCCGCCGACGCCACCCTGCACAGCAGGTCCGCTTCGCCCCAGGGCTCACGGGCGAGAATGCGCGTGATCGTGGGCGCCCCGACCGTCAGGGTGCCCGTCTTGTCGAAGACCGCCGTGCGCACCCTGGCGAGGGTCTCCAGCACGCCGCCGCCCTTCACGATGATCCCGCGGTGCGCCGCCCGGCTCATCCCGCCAAGGAAAGCCACCGGTGCGGCGAGCACGAGCGGGCAGGGCGTGGCGAGCACGAGCACCTCGGCGAAGCGCACCGGATCGCCGGACACGATCCACGCCACCGCCGCGATCGCCAGCGAAACGACTGTGAAAGGGATCGCATAGCGATCGGCGAGGCGCACCACCGGGGCGCGGTTGCTCGAAGCGGATTCGACGAGCGCGACGATGGCCTGGAACTGGCTGTCACGGGCAAGCGCCGCAGCGGTGATGGTAGTGGCGGTCACCCCGTTGACCGAGCCGCTGAGCACTGTGTCGCCCGCCAGTCGTGTCACCGGCATGCTCTCCCCCGTGAGAGAAGACTCGTCGAACGACGCGCTCGCCGACACGAGAAGCGCGTCGACGGGCACCACCTCCCCCGAGCGCACGAGGATGGTGTCCCCCACCAGCACCTCCGCCGCCGTGATGTCCTCGATGACATCGGAGCCCGGCCGCACGCGGTGGGCGACCTGCGGTTCACGCGCAAGCAGGGCATCCAACTCCCGTCTCGCGCGTCCCTGGGCGAAGTCCTCGAGGGCTTTGCCCCCCGCCACCATGAACACGATGATGATGCTCGCGACGAACTCCCCCACGAGCACTGTCGACACGATGGCGACGATGGCGAGGATGTCGATGCCGACGATTCCGTGGCGGAGCTGCTTCGCCAACTGCACCGCTTCAATGCCGGCGACGACGAGCGCGAAGATGCTGAACATCCACCGCGTGACCTCACCGAGGCCACCGACCCAGAAGAAGATGCCGATCAGAGCCACAATCAGCGTGATCGAGACGATTGGATAGCGACGCCCGAAATCGAGCGAGGTGCGAACGGCGTTCATCGCTCGAATGGACTCCGCGCGCATTGCCGATCCTCTCGTCGGATACAGCTTCCTCCCCTGGGGCGATTCGGAGAGGGTCGAAGGTCCTGCGTGCGGATCGCTCGCCGAGATACGCCCTTCTGTCAAGCCCTCCCGCCAATCGGACTGCCGCCGACCGGCCTCAATACACTGAGCGAGGAGAGTGGGTTTCATGGAGGTTCCAGCAGCGGGGAACATGGCCGGCCGGCTGCTCGGGGAGCGCTACCGCATCGAATCGACCATCGGTTTCGGCGGAATGGCGACGGTCTACCGGGCGATGGACGAGTCTCTGGGTCGCGCGGTCGCCGTGAAGCTCTTCGACTCGAGCATTCTCGAGCCCGGACGCGAGGAGAGCGAGCTTGCTGTGCTGGCGAGCCTCGACCATCACGGCGTCGTCAACCTCTACGACGCGGGCATCGCCCTCGACGATTCCGGCCGCGGTCGGCGTTACCTGGTGATGGCGCTGGTCACCGGGCAGACCCTTCACCAGAGGATCGAGGTGTCTCCCATCGCGTCTCGTCACATCGCCGAGATCGGCTACGACGTGGCGGAAGCGCTCGAGTACATCCATGCCCGGAACGTGCTCCATCGAGACATAAAGCCGTCAAACATCCTTCTCGTCGACTATGGGAACGACGCGCCTCGAGCCCGGGCGAAACTCGCCGATTTCGGCATCGCGCTCTTCGATGACATCGAACGGATGACTGCGGCCGGTGAAACCACAGGCACGGCCGCATACCTCAGCCCGGAACAGGTCGCCGGCACTCCTCTCACGTCGGCGAGCGACGTCTACTCCCTCGGCCTCGTGCTGCTCCAGTGCTTCACCCGAGCGATCGAGTTCCCCGGGTCGATGGTGGAGTCGGCCATGGCGCGACTCTCTCGCGATCCGGTCATCCCGGCCTTCCTGCCGCAGCACTGGCGCGACCTTCTCTCCGCCCTGACGGCACGGGATGCCGAGAACAGGCCGGCCGGCCACGAACTCGTATCGATGCTCCGCCAGGCGGTGATCGCCGACAGTGCTCGCCATAAGGATGGTGACGCGGAGACCGACACGTTCTATCCCTCTGACTCGCCGGCATCGAGCGGGCGCACCGCGATCCTCGACACGATTCCGGATGAAGCGCTCCACCGTGTCACCGCGATGGCTGCCCGCCTCTTCTCCGCTCCGATCTCGATCGTGAGTGTCGTCGACCACGACCGCACCTGGTTCCGTTCGCACTACGGTCCGGAGGTCGAGCAGATCGCGCGTGACGTCGACCTGAGGACTGCGACAATCCCGAACGCGGAACCGGTGATCATCGAAGACGGCCGCAATGATCCGCGCTCCCAGGACAGCCATCTGGTCACCGGTCCGCTCGGTGTGCGATTCTATGTCGGAGTGCCGTTGAAGCGCCACGACGGGCAGATCATGGGCACTCTGTCCGTGCTCGACTTTTCGCCGCGCACGGCGACGGCGGCGGAGGTGGCAAACCTCCAGGATCTCGCGGCCCTCGTCGTCGCTCAGCTCGAAACGCGTCATGAGGGCCTACGCACCGTGGAGATGACCGGCCCGATGCTCGCGGTCAGGCCTGACCCACCGCGCGCGGCCGAGAGGCAGTAGCCCCTAGAGACCGGCCTGGTCGAGTGCCGACTGCAGGGAAAGCAGGTAGGCGTCGGTCGTGTAGGTGGCCCCACTGACGCTCGCGACCTTCGCCGACTGCGACTTGAGCACCTCCGCCCGAAGGATCGGCGCCGCCCGGTTGCTCAGTTGCACCGACCGTCCGCCCTTGTCGGTGAGGTGTACCGCGACGACATCGGTGATCGCGCCACCGGCGACGACGATCTTGACCTGCACACTGCCGTAGCGGGTGCTCTCGGACGCTCCCGTGAAGCTGCCGTTCGACGCCGCTGTGGCCGCCGGCGAGCCGGTGGCAGTGGGACCGGCCGCCGTGCCCCCTCCGGACGAGGTGTCCAGCACGGCGCCAACCTGCCAGGCGATGGCGAGAACCGCCGCCGCGCCGACGGCTCCCGCGACAGTCGCGCGCGCCCTCACCAGTCGAACCTCTCGGCGTGGACCTGGTGGTCGGGGATGCCCGCCGCCCGCGCATCCTCTTCGACCACATTGAGCCAGGATGTCGGCCCACACAGGTAGAGGTCGCTCGCCAGGAGGTCGGGGAAGACCCCGAGGATGGTGAGCCCGCTGTCGGAATCGGCCTGGGTCATCCATCCCGGTCCGGTGCGGGCACGGGGACCGATCATCGTGGTCACGGCGATGCCCTTCTCGCGGGCGAGCTGTTCGATCTCGCCCCAGAGGAAGGTGTCGTCGACGCTGGATGCCCGCAGCAGGATGCTCGCCTCCCCCGGCTTCAGTACAGAGTCCTCGAGCATTGCGCGCACGGGGGTGATACCGATGCCGGCGACGACGATCGCGAGCTTCGGTGCCGTGCGTCCGGCATCCGTGAAGATGCCGTAGGGTCCCTCGAACCACACCCGCGTGCCCGCAGGCACCGAGCTGATGCTGCGGCTTCCTCCGCCGAGGTCGCGCACGGTGATGCGGAGCTCGGTGTCCGTCGCCACCGCGGACAACGAGATGGGGTGGGAGTGCCACCAGGTACCCGCCGTCCAGAAACGCCAGACGAAGAACTGCCCTCCGACGGACTCGAGCGAGCGCAGTCGACGCCCGGACAGGTAGATCGACACGACTCCGGGGGCCTCCCGCTGCATCCGATCGACCCGGAGGCGGTGGCGGAGGCTCGAGATGAGCGGCTCCGCGAGTCGATGTGTGAGGATCGCGCCGAAAGCGAGGATGTAGAGCGCGAGCCAGTACACCCGCTCGAAACTGAAGGGCGACAGCACGCTGCCGATGCTCAGCTGGTGCGGCACCGAAGCCAGCACTGCCGCGTAGCTCAGCAGATGCATCAGATGCCACGTCTCGTAGCTGAAGCGGCGACGTACCAGCACGGTAGACGTCACGATCACCACCGCGAGAAGCGCGAGCCCGAGGATCGCGAGGAGCATGTCGGGAATGGCGAGCATCGGCCCGATCTCCGCGATCGGACCGATACCGGAACTCAGTCCGTAGCCGACAAGCAGGATGAGTGCGTGGCCGAGAAGAAGATAGAACGCCGGCTTGCCGAGAGCCCGATGCACGGCGATGGCCCGGTCATGACCGATGGCGTGATCGATGAACGGAACCCGCGCCGCGAGCAGGAGCATCGCGAGCACGAGGTTCGTGCCGACGAGGCCGGTCATGATGCCGACGCTCGTGACCGCGTCCGGGATCGATCCGAATCGCGCAGTTCCGCCGGAGAGGAGGAAGAGCGCGACGGCAAACGCCGAGGTGAGCCACAGGGCGATCCCCAGAGCGTCGCCGACACGGGCGCGCCGCCGATAGTGGGCCGCGTGGTCCCCGCCGGGGGTGGACAGACGCGACGACCTCTGTGAATCGATGGTCATTCCCAACCCTTGCCCGGCACCTCGAGGGGTCGCCGATCCTGTCTCCATCTGACCGATCCAGTAAATCGCCTCATCGCGGGAGGAATCGGGACGTTGGTCCCGAGACCGGCCACCGACGATCGCTCGGCGCCGTCGAAGGTTCCGAGGGCCGTGCACCTGCCGAGATGCAGAAAAGCCCCGCTCGATGACTCGGGCGGGGCATTTCTGACTATGGGGTGGATCCAAGGGGATTCGAACCCCTGACCCCCTGCATGCCATGCAGGTGCGCTACCGGGCTGCGCCATGGACCCATGCTGTCTTTTTCGAACTTCCAAGAAGGCAACTACGTCAGATTACTACACATCGGAGCGCTCCGTTGTCGGTCCCGGTTTTGGCAGGATGTCGGCGGGCACGGTGCTTGACTGGGAGCATGGCAGCCGAACCCATCACCGTCTCGATCACCCGTGTGGTCTCCCCCGACCGAGCACGCGAAGTCGCCGCCTGGGCGCGCGCCGGACAGGATCTGCTCAGCACGAGTCCGGGCTACCTCGGATCCGGCTGGGTGCGACCCGATCCGAGGTCCCACGAGTGGCACATGCTCTACCGGTTCGCGGATGCCACCGACCTCGCCGCCTGGGAGCGATCCCCCGAACGCGAATGGTGGATCGCCAGCGCACTCGGGCTCGTCGAGCACTCCCGCGAGGAGAAGCGCACCGGCATCGAAGGATGGTTCGACGAGCCATCCTCTGTCGAGGTGCTCGAGTCGGCGCCATCCGCTCCCCCGCGATGGAAACAGCTCGTAAGCATCTTCATCGTCTTCTATCCGCTGAGCCTTCTCGCCAACTGGCTGCTCGCGCCGATCACCGGCAGCTGGCCACTGCCCCTGCGGGTCCTGGTGCTCGTCGCGGTGGTGTCACCCGTCATGACCTATCTCGCGCTGCCCTTCGTCACCCGGGCGCTCCGGCCCTGGCTGCTCGGAGGGCGACGCTAGCCGCCGAGGCGTCGCCGCAACACGAGCATCGCGCCGAGGGCTCCGCGGAGCTCCTGCAGGTGGTGGGTGGCGAGGAACGGCTGGCTGAATCGCCCGAGGTCTCCCGCCGTCGCGCTCGTTCCGACGGTCTCGACAGCGAGCCCGTGGTCGAGACCGAGGATTCCCACCGCCACCGCGGACTGGTAGGGAACGTAGATCGGGGTCGTCACCTGCAACACCGAGTGCTCGGCGACATCGCGGCGCTCACCAGCCCAGAAGCGGTACGTGTCGGCCGAGTTCGCGCGGCGGTGCGCGGGATCGGATGAGGGCGCCGCCAGCACGCTCAGTCGCGGCATCCCGGGCCGGCGCCAGGTCAGCTGGCGCCACGAGGAATGGGGTGTTCCGCCGAGCCCCTCGATCACCTCCGGCTCGCCGAGGGGGCCGAACGCCCGCTGCAACCCGCACAGCATGCCTCCGAACTCGTCGTCGGCGTCCACTTCGAGCGCTGTCGCAAGCGTGGCCTCCTCCGGGGAGAACGGCCGGAATCCGCCGAGAAAGAGGATGTGGTCGCACTCCAGCCCGCCGGCGAGCAGTTCGGCCACGAACCGGGGCTTCACGATGCCGGCGCGCACCATCCCTCCGGTCATGATGACCGTGTCGTAGCGGCGCCGGGAGGGCGTCTCCCGGCTCGCGAGACCGAGACCGTAGGCCTGCGCGAACACGATGTCGGTTTGCGCTGACGTCAGTCCGAACCGACCGATCGAATCGCGCTCGCTGCCCTGCCGGAAGTCCCAGTGGTCGCCGGCGAAGGCATCCAGCCAGACGAGCCGAGCATCACCGACCAGAGCCGGCATTTCGACGCCGAAGGCCGCGACAACGGCAGCGAGGGCGGATGACTCGCACCAGGCATCGATGGACTCCCGAACCCGCGCGGCATCGCCCCGCTTCGCAGCCCAGGACGGCAGCTCGAGAGCCGACATCCGTCTCTCGCGGTTCGGCTATTCGGCGGACTCGCGCACCGGAAGGTCGATCGGAATCACCGGGCAGTCCGTCCAGAGGCGCTCGAGCGAGTAGTACATACGGTCTTCCTCGTGGAAGACATGCACGACGAGGTCTCCGAAGTCGAGGAGGATCCACCGGCCTTCGGCACGGCCTTCGCGGCGCAGTGGCTTGGATCCGTGCTCGATCAGCTTGTCTTCGATCTCGCTGGCGATCGCGACGACGTTGCGCTCATTGCGACCGGTGGCGAGCAGGAAGATGTCGGTGAGCGGAAGCGGCCCGGACACGTCGAGCGCGACGAGGTCTTCGGCTTGCTTCGAGTCTGCGGCGGCCGCAGCGATCTGGAGGAGTTCGCCGGCGTGGTCGGTCGCAGTCACAGGGTCCTTTGGGATGGGAGTACAGAAAAAGAAGAGGTCACAGTCTTAGAAGATCTTGAAGATCAACCCTGCGACGAGGAGCACGACGACACCGACGGCCATGACCGCGGCGGAGACGATCAGAATCAGCGGAAGGCGGCTCGCCTTGCGCGGCTTCATCGAGTTGATGACATCGCCGGAGGCCGTGTTGGTACTGATGGCACGAATCGCACGCACCGGTGCCGATTCTGGATCGGAGTCTTCGCGGTCGTCCGCCTCGAGCAGCGCATCCACGTCCGAATGGTCGTAGCGAGCCGGGTGCACCCCGGTGGATCCCATGCTGCTCGGCAGATTGATCGATCCGGTGATCAGGATCTCACCGGTGCCGCTGAGCGGACCCATGATGTCTTCCCCGGTCGGCATCGACGGCAGGACGAGGGCGCTCGTGGTGAGGGCCCCGCTCGTAGCTCCGACGTCGCGGGCGAAGGTATTCTCCTGCACCTGCTCGTCGTCGTCGATGAGCGCCTGCGTCGACCAGTGGCCCACGGGGGGCACATAGGTGTCATCCGCCGCGGCGAGGCCGGTGGACGGAGCGGCTTCGGCCACAACCGGGGCTGCGTCGGCCAGGCTCGGTGCCGGAGCCTCCGATGCGCCGAGGAAGGCGTCGAATGTCGTCGGCACGGCATCGGCGCGTTCCGGTTCGACAGTGGTCTCGACAGGCTGGCCGCTGGGGAACAGCAGGTCTTCGAAGGCCGGAGCGTCGGAGGGATGCGGCTCGAGCTCGGCGACGACGACTTCGGGCTCCACGACCGAGTCGACGGCGAATACCGGGGTGCTGACGAGCTCGATGGGCGCCGATGAGTCGACCGGAGCCGGCGGGGAGTCGACGATCTCCGCCACGGTGATATCGGCCGTGGGGATCGCGCCGGTGAACGGCGGACGAAGGGGAGGTTCGATGAGCGCCGGTGGTTCGGTGACCAGGGCTGGCGCCGGCTCGGAAGCAGGAGCAGGAGCAGCCGATTCCTGCGCCCGACGCGCCTCTTCGCTCTCGAGTTCAGGGTCCACCGTTGCGCGACTGGCGCGATCACGGAAGCGTGGGCGCTCGGTGGGCACGGCCTCCGCGATCGGAATCTCAGGTGCAGGGGTCTCGGGCACGGCGGTCTCGACCGCAGGGGTCTCGGCGACAGGAACCGCCGCGACCGGTGCGAAAGCGGCTGGCGCTGCTTCGATCGGAGCGACCTCGACGGCAGCGACCTCGGGCTGGACCGGGGCGGATGCCGCGGCCGCGGCCGCGGCCGCTCGCTCGGCCTCGTCGTTCTCGCTCGGCGTCGTCACGAATCCGCCGATACCGAGTTCGCGCATCTGGCGACGGGTGAGAACCGGTTCGGACGGCGCTGCCTGGGCAGACGGAGCCGGGGGTGCAGCCTCGATCGGCACCGCGTTCACGGGAGCCGCGATCGGCTGCGGGAGCGGAGCGGCGGGCGGTGCCCAGTTCAGCGGTGGACCGACCGGGCGGAACGCGGATCGACCGGTCTCCGACGGGCTGAAGTCACGGTTTCGATAGCCCGGCGCGTCCGGAGTCGGGGTCGGCTCCACACCGGCCGACTCGTCGGAGTCATGGGGAACGGCGCTGATGGCGCGCCCACGGAAGGATGCGCCGTCGTAGCTCGGCACCTGCGGACGGGCCTGCGTGATGTAGGCGAGGGGTTCGGGCTCGACGTCGGCTCCGCGCTCGTTGGTGGCCGGCTGCTGCACGCGGCGCCCCCGGGCGATCGCAGCTTCAGAACGGCTTTCCGGCGGACCCTGCGGCGCGGACGCGCGACGCGCCTCAGCCTCCCAGCCCTGGCGGGCGATGCCGGCGAAGGACGTGTCTTCCGCGCCACTCTGCCGGGGAGTGGGGTCTTCAGGGGTCGACTGGGAATCGACGTTCTCGTCGCGTTCGGTTTGCCGAACTTGCCGCCGACTCACGGGCGGCTGGTCGTGCCATGCTGTCATGTCAGACTCCGATACAAGTGATGTTTGGAGATGTATTGAACAACACCATCGGGGACCAAATACCACACCGGGTACCCCCGGCTCACCCGGCTGCGACAATCGGTGGAGGAGATTGCGAGCGCGGGCACTTCCAGCAAGCTTACGTCCGACTCCGGTAAACCGGAAATAGTCAGCGAATGGCCGGGTCGGGTCACCGCGACGAAGTGGGCGAGCGACCAGAGTTCGGCCACGTCTTTCCAGTCGAGGATCTGGGTGATGGCATCTGCGCCCGAGATGAAGTAGAGCTCGGCGTCCGGCCTCTCCGCGTGGAGGTCGCGCAGGGTGTCGATCGTGTAGGTGGGGCCTTGGCGGTCGATATCGACCCGGCTCACCGTGAAATTCGGGTTCGCTGCGGTGGCGATGACCGTCATGAGGTAGCGGTGCTCACTCGAAGTGGCGCCGGGCTTCTGGTAGGGCATGCCGGTGGGCACGAACACCACCTCGTCGAGCCCGAAGGACTGTGCGACCTCGCTTGCCGCGACGAGGTGCCCATGATGGATGGGGTCGAACGTGCCGCCCATCACACCGATCTTCGGGCGCTTCGTCGCGCTCTCCGCCATCACGTCGTCGGTGCTAGTGATCTGTGGTGTGTCCGCTCGCCGCCGAGCCACCGGTCTTCTGGCTGTGGCGGTTTGCGACGTCGCGGAAGCTCCACACGATGAAACCGAGGGCGACGAAGACGGCGACGGCGATGAGGGGGAAAACCCAGGCCGGGAAGAACAGCGGGATCTTCGCCTCTTCCGCAGCAAGAACGATCGTGCTTAGCACCGACATCCACCAATCATGTTCAGACGTTTTCGAGTGGGTATCAGCCTACCGCCCCGCAGATGCCTATTCCCTGACCTGGCCCGCGCCACGCACGACCCATTTGGTGCTGGTCAGCTCGCTCAGGCCCATCGGACCCCGGGCGTGCAACTTCTGGGTGGAGATGCCGACCTCGGCTCCGAAACCGAATTCGCCGCCGTCGGTGAACCGGGTCGAGGAGTTCACCATCACAACGGCCGAATCCACCTCGGCGAGAAAACGCTCGGTGTTGCCGAGGTCGTTGGTCACTATCGACTCGGTGTGATGCGTCGAATAACGGCGGATGTGAGCGATCGCCTCGTCCAGCGAGTCGACGACTCTTACTGCGAGATCCAGCGACATGTATTCGGTCCGCCAGTCCTCTTCGGTCGCAGCAACGGCATCGACGAAGACGGCGCGGGTGCGTTCGTCGCCGTGGATGGTGACGCCGGACGCCCGAAGCGCGCCGAGCACGGAGGGCAACAGCCGCTCGGCCGCCGCCTCGTGCACCAGAAGGGTCTCCAGCGCGTTGCAGACGCTCGGGCGTTGCACCTTCGAGTTGTGCACGATGTCCACCGCCCAGGTCGCGTCGGCGGACTCGTCGAGGAACACGTGCACGATACCGGCACCGGTCTCGATCACGGGGACTTTCGACTCGGCGACCACGGTGTTGATGAGATCGGCGCTCCCGCGCGGGATGAGCACGTCGACCTGGCCGCGGGCCTGCATGAGCTGGCGCGCGCCGTCGCGGCCGAACTCGTCGATGGTCTGCACGGCATCCGCGGGCAGTCCGACGCTCACGAGCGCGTCCTGGATGATGGCGACGAGAACCCGGTTCGTGTTCTCGGCGGCACTCCCCCCGCGCAGCACGACGGCGTTGCCGCTCTTGAGCGCGAGGCTGGCGATATCCACGGTCACGTTGGGGCGCGCTTCGTAGATCACCCCGACGACGCCGAAGGGCACGCGCACCTCGCTGAGCCGGAGGCCGTTGGGCAGGGTCTGGCCGCGCACGTTCTCGCCGACCGGGTCGACGAGGGAGGCGACGAGTCGCACAGCGTCGGCGAGCCCTGCGAGGCGCTTCTCGTCGAGCCGGAGACGGTCCTGCATCCCGGCACTCAGTCCGTTGTCTCGGCCGTTGGCCAAATCGAGATCGTTGGCCGGGATGATCCGGTGCGCCTGCTCGACGATGGCGGCGGCGATCGCGTGGAGCCCAAGGTTCTTGAGAGCAGCGTTCGCGGTGGCGAGCAGAAGGGAGGCGGCGCGCGCCGCCTCTAGTTTCTCGGTGAAGGAGCGCGTGGCGACGACGGTCTCAGGCATGACGCCAGTGTAGTTGCGCGGGCTCAGCCGACCGATGCGGCGGCGAACCAGGTGCCCAGTTGCGCCCCGTCCAGTGCTGCCGCCACATCGCGGGTCGATGCGAGAAGAACGGGGGTCCCGGATGCCGCGGCGAGCTTCGCGGCGGCGACCTTGGTGCCCGCTCCGCCTGTGCCGACACCGGCCGACCCGATGTCGCCGAACTCGACCCCGGTGAGGTCGTCGTCGAACGCCACTTCGGCGATGCGCCGGGCGCCGGGCTGCTCCGGCGGGCGGGTATAGAGGGAGTCGATGTCGGAGAGCAGCACGAGCAGGTCCGCGCGCACCAGCTGCGAGACGAGCGCCGCGAGCCTGTCATTGTCGCCGAACCGGATCTCGTGGGTGGCCACCGTGTCGTTCTCGTTGACGATCGGCAGGATGCGCAGGTCGAGCAGGCGCTCCATAGCGCGCTGGGCGTTGCCGCGATGGGTCGGATTCTCGAGATCCCCCGCGGTGAGCAGCACCTGTGCGGCGACGATCGCGAAGCGGTCGAGGCTGTCCTGATAGCGATAGATAAGCACGTTCTGGCCGACGGCGGCGGCGGCCTGCTGGGTCGCGAGGTCGGTCGGCCGGGAATCGAGCTTGAGGTACGGCATCCCGGTGGCGATGGCGCCGGAGGAGACGAGGATCACCTCGGTGCCTCGCCCGTGGGCCGCCGCGAGGGCGTCCACGAGAGGGGTGATCTGGTCGACATTCGCGCCACTGATGGACGACGAGCCGACCTTGACGACGATGCGCCGCGCCGTGGGGATCCCGCTGCGCGAGAGGACCGGGTTAGACATCCGCCGGCGAATCCTCCGACTCGGACTCGGTATCCCTGGCGACGTCGCCGTCCTTGCCCGTGATGGCGAAGCCCTCGTCGTCGTTCCACATGCCGGCTTCGCGCTCGCGCATGAGCTCCGCGCGGGCCTCGGCCTTGCTGTCCATGCGATCGAGGTATTCCTGGCGACGGGTCTTCGACGTCGGACGGTCGTTCTGTACGAGCCGCGGGTCGGTGCCGCGAGGGGCTGTGAGCAGCTCCGCGGTGGAGGTGAGCGTCGGCTCCCAGTCGAAGGTGACCGGCCCGATGATCACCGTCGAGCCGGCGACAGCCCCCGCCTTGAACAGCTCGTTCTCGACACCGGACTTGGCGAGGCGGTCGGCGAGGAAGCCGATCGCCTCCTCGTTGTTGAAGTCGGTCTGGGCGACCCAGCGCTCGGGCTTGCCGCCCACGACACGGTAGATGTTGCCGCCGGATCCGCCTTCGACCTTGACCGTGAAGCCGGCATCGCCGGTCGCTCGCGGTCGGAGCACGATCCGCTGCTTCACCGGAACCGCGGCCTTCGTGGCGCGTTCGGCATCCACGAGCTCGCCGAGGGCGAAGGAGAGCTCACGCAGGCCTTCGCGGCTCACGGCGGAGATCTCGAACACCCGATAGCCGCGAGCTTCGAGTTCGGGACGTACGAGATCGGCGAGCTCACGTCCCTCCGGAACATCGACCTTGTTGAGGGCGATGAGCTGTGGGCGGTCGAGTAGCGGGAGCTGGCCCTCAGGCACGGGATAGGCGGCGAGCTCCCCGAGGATCACGTCGAGGTCGCTGATCGGGTCGCGGCCGGGCTCCAGCGTCGCGCAGTCGAGCACGTGAAGTAGCGCGGAGCAGCGCTCGACGTGCCGCAGGAACTCGAGACCGAGCCCCTTGCCCTCGCTCGCGCCCTCGATGAGACCCGGTACGTCGGCGACGGTGTACCGCGAGTCACCGGACTCCACGACTCCGAGGTTGGGATGCAGCGTGGTGAAGGGATAGTCCGCGATCTTCGGCTTCGCCGCCGAGATCGCGGCGACGAGGCTCGACTTGCCGGCCGACGGGTATCCGACGAGTGCGACATCCGCCACGACCTTGAGCTCGAGAAAGACATCGCCCTCCCAGCCGGGGATGCCGAGCAGCGCGAAACCCGGAGCCTTGCGCTTCGTGGACGCGAGGGCGGCGTTGCCGAGCCCGCCCTGGCCACCGGGGGCGACGACGTAGCGCATGCCCGGCTCGGTGAAGTCGATGAGCTCGTTGCCCTCGGCGTCTTTGACGACGGTACCGAGCGGAACGGCGAGCTCGACCTCCGCGCCGTCGGATCCGCTGCGGTTGTCACCCATGCCCTGCCCGCCCTTTTCGGACTTGCGGTGGGGGGCGCGGTGGAAGCCGAGCAGCGTAGTCACGCCGAGCTCGCTCACGAGCACGATGTCTCCGCCGTCACCGCCGTTACCGCCGTCGGGCCCGGCGAGAGGTTTGAACTTCTCGCGCTTCACCGAAACGCAGCCGTCACCGCCGTCGCCGGCGCTGAGGTGGAGAGTTACCTGGTCAACGAAGGTAGCCACAACGCATCCCTTCGCTTATTGCTGGTTAACAGGCAAGAGCGAGCCGAAGCTCGCTCGTGCCCGATGATCTGTGCTGGTCGAGTAGGTCGCTCAGCGACCGTGTCGAGACCCGCGAGTGGCCCTGACTACGCGGCGACCACGATGTTGACGACCTTGCGGCCACCCTTCGCGCCGAACTCGACCGCACCGGCGGCGAGGGCGAAGAGGGTGTCGTCGCCGCCACGGCCGACGTTGACGCCGGGGTGGAAGTGCGTGCCGCGCTGGCGGACGATGATCTCGCCGGCGCTGACGACCTGGCCGCCGAACCGCTTGACGCCGAGGCGCTGTGCGTTGGAGTCGCGACCGTTACGGGTGGAGCTTGCGCCCTTTTTGTGTGCCATGAGTGTTCAGCCCCTAGTTACTTGATGGAAGTGATCTTGATGCGGGTGAGCTCCTGGCGGTGGCCCTGGCGCTTCTTGTACCCGGTCTTGTTCTTGAACTTCTGGATAACGATCTTCGGGCCGCGGAGGTCGCCGACGACTTCGGCAGTCACCTTGATCTTCGCAAGCGCGGCAGCATCGTGGGTGATCGTGTCACCGTCGACGTGAAGAACGGGGACGAGCTCGACGTTGCCGTCTTTGTCGGCCTTGATGCGGTCGAGGACGACAATGCTGCCGACCTCGATCTTTTCCTGCCGACCACCGGCGCGCACAACTGCGTAAACCACTTGGGAACCCTAACTCTGTGAACTGTTGCCGATGATTTCGGCAGAAGTCTTGGTGTGCATTCGGTTGCGGGCTTAGCCCAGCACACACCGAAGGTCAACAATAGTCGATGATCGGCGCTTCGGTCAAACGCTGAGGGGCGTGTTCACGCCGTGTCGACGATGCCGACGATCTCGTGCTCGGACGGATGCCGTTCGAGCCACATCCGCAGCAGGACGCCGACGAGGACGACCAGCGGCGCGACCGCCAGGAACTGCTGCCCGGCGGTGGCGAGGGAGATGCCGAGCGACTGCAGAAGCCGCTCACCGGCGATCTGGCCGAGCCGGATCTGTCCCATCATCCCGTTGGTGAAGAGAACAGTAGCGGAGGTCACGAGGACGGTGAGGAAGACGAGGACCGCACCCACCGCTGTCGCGAGGAGCGATCGCGTGAAGACATGCACGACGTGCAGGTCGGGGCCGATCGGGGCGATGAACCAGAAGCCGAGCACCACGCCGACAGCCAGCGGAACGGCGGCGGTCGCGAATTGGGTGGCATAGCTCGCCCACCATTGCCAGGCAGGCACGTCGCCGGAGCCGAGGAACGACAGTTGGCCGATCAGCGCGTTCAGCACGTTCTGGACGAGGCTGACGGCGAGAACCACGAGCCCTGACGCTAATGCGACGAGGAAGCCGTGCTGTCGCACGACGCGACGGGCGAGCGTGGTCATCTTCTCAACCTCCTGTTTAGACTCGGCCAATGACCGTCCTGATCGACCAGCCTAGGTGGCCGGCGCACGACATGCTCTGGTCCCACCTCGTGAGCGACACCTCCCTGGGCGAATTGCATGACTTCGCGAGCCGGATGGGCATTCCCCGGCGCGGTTTCGATCTCGATCACTACGACGTGCCCGAGACCCGGTACGACGAACTCGTCGCGGCGGGTGCGGAACCGGTGAGCATCCGGCAGCTCGTCGAACGGCTGCGGGACAGCGGGCTGAGGGTGTCCCAGCGCGATCGCCGGCGACTCTAGCTCCACCCGGGAGCAGTCGCGCTACCAGCTCTCGTCGAAGCCCTCGACGCTGCGCACCACGGCACCGCTCGCGATGTCGATGAACACCGTCGAGATCGACGTGGACTGCGCATCGACCGGGTAACCGTCCGAGACGCTCGAGGCATAGTCGGGGATGACGTTGACGGCGACGAACTGCCCGTTCGGAGAGATGCTGAAGCCCTCGATGCTGCCCGCGTCATCCTTCGTCTGGTAGAGCACTCGCGCGGTCGTGCCGCTCTCGTAGATGAGGTAGCTCTGGAACTTCCCGCCGGTTGCCGAGTCGAACACCGCCACCTGCTGCACCCGGTCCGTGCCCTTTCCGAGGAGCACGACATCGCCGCCGTAGGTAGACGCCCCGGCGATCGGCAGTGACGGGATGCGCGTCTCCTTCCCGTCGGCCAGCGAGTACGCGATCGTGCCGAAGACATCGCTGACGACGATCGTCCTGCCGTCCGGAGAACTGCGACCGAGCGAGGTGTACTGGCCAAGAGGCACCGGCGGGCCGGTCTTGGTCGCATCGATCAACAGCACGGTCTGGTCGCTTCCCTGGGCGACGATGCTCGTGCTGCCGCCGAGGAAGCCCCAGTCGAGCACCGCGAGGGGATTCCCGGCGAGGTCCGGCACGGGCGCCACGGTGTGGGCACCCGTGAGGTCCACGCGCATGAGCACCGAGTCGAACTGGCGGGCCACGGCCGGCCCGGCGCTGGTGAACACGAACCCGAGGAGGCCGGCCGCCGATTCGCCCTGGAGTTCGTCGACGGCGCCCTGGCCCGGCAGCTGGATCTGCTCGACGAGCTTGCTCGAGATCCCCACGAGCGACAGCGCACTGGTGCCGTCGTCGGCGAGGGTGGTGACGGCGATCGCTTGGGCGAAGACCACGAATTGCTGGATGCGCGGAGCCGAGTAGACGACGGTGCGTTCGCTTCCCGTCAGCCCGGTGCGGATGATCGAGTCGTCCTGGCCGCCGCCCGCGGCCGGGTCAGCCCTGTCGAGGTAGTAGACCTCGGCGGGTGCGGTGGTGAACGAGTAGTCGAAGGTCGAGACGCGCGGCTGGAAGGCGTTCGCGACATCCGAGACCCGCACCGAGTACGTGGTGGAGTAGCGGAGTCGGTCGCTGAACTGCACCGCGATCACTGCCCCGGTGGTGCTCACCGTGAACGGCACTGCGGGGCTGACCGATACGTGCTTCCGTGCAACATCGCGGATGCTCTGGTTGGCGAACAACCGCAGCTGCTGGCCCGCCTGGGCGACCACGCGTTCGGCATCGACGCTGCCGCTCGAGAGCTTGGGACCCTGCAGGTAGTTGAGTCCGGCGAAGCCCGCAACGAGGATCACCAGGGCGACGACGGTGATCGTGAGCGCCCGGCGGAACGGGGCGGCCTCGCCGCCGGCATCCGTGTTGTCGGACCCTGTGGGGGTGTCAGTAGAGGTATGGCTCACTCGGCTGGTCCACTTTCGTCGTCGCCGTGGGAACAAGGGCGATGGGCTGCTGGCTCTTCGTGCTCGGATTCGTCTCGAACGACCCGCTCACCTTCACCCATTCGTCGGCGGCGAAACTGTTGCGCCAATCGGGCAGGTAGACCGGAACGCCTACCGGCTGGGCGTCGACCGCGCAGCAGGTGATCACGAAGCGGGAGACGTAGAAGACGTTCTGCGGGTCATCCTTGTCCGTGGTGATGAATCCCACCACGTTCGCCGCCTTGTCGCGGTAGAAGCTCGCGTCGGTGGTCTGCCGAAGCAGCGATGACCAGTCGAGCACCGTGAACCGCGCGAACGCGCCCGCGGGGGCGGATGCCGCGGAGTCGACGGTCTTCGTGTCGGAGCCGACCTGCGTGCTGTTGATCACGCGCTGGTCTGCAGTGGCCGTGGTGAGCGTCGCCGGAGGGACCACCACCAGCGCTACGGCGACGACGAGGGTGACGACCGTCGCTGCGATCGAGATGATCCGCCGGTAGCCACGTGCGGGCGGCTCGTCGTCGTGCCCGTGCTCGTGCTCGTGCTCGTGGGCCGACGACCGCCAGAAGCTCGCTACGACCAGTACGAGCCCCAGCGCGGCCATGATCACGGTGAACACGATGTAGCGGGGGTGGATGTAGAGGATGAGCTGATTGGTGACGGCGAGCCAGACCGTCGAGACGAGGGCGGCGACGCAGAGGGCGATGCCCTGCCACCGGGTGAATCTAGGCAAGATAATTCACGACCAATCCGATCAGGGCGCTGAGCAACCCGACGATCACGGTGAGTTGCACCAGCACCTTCGCGCGGAACGTGGTGCGCATGAGGGTGAGCATCTTGATGTCGATGATCGGCCCGAAGACGAGGAACACGGCGATCGACCCTGGCATGAAGGTGCTGGCGAAGGGCAGGATGAAGAACGAGTCGACATTGGAGCAGACGGAGATCACGAAGGCGAGCACCATCATCGCGAGGATCGACCACAGCGGATTGCTGCCGAGGCTCAGCAGCACCGCCCGGGGCACCGCCACCTGCACGAGCCCGGCGATGAGCGATCCGACGAAGAGGGCCGGCATGATCACACCGCTCTCCCGGGTGAAGAGCTCGACGCTCTTCTGCCAGCGCGTTTGGTCGTGTTCGTGCGGGTCGGGAAGGCGGCACTCGGCGGCGAAGCGATCGGTGAGCAGGCTGTCCTGGTCGGGGTGCTTCGAGAAGAGCCATCCGATCACATTGGCGATCAGGAAGCCGCCCACCAGTCGGGCAGCGAAGATCCAGCTGTCGAAGCCGAAGGCCTGCCCTGTGGTGAGGATGGTGATCGGATTCACGATCGGGGCGGCGAGCAGGAAGGTCATCGACTCGGAGACCGTGAAGCCCTTGACGATGAGCCCGCGGGCGAGCGGCACATTCCCGCACTCGCACACCGGGAGGAAGATTCCGAGGAACGAGATCATCGCCCGCCGGAGGAAGGCGTTGCGCGGCAGGATGCGCATGATCCACCGGTCGGGGATCCAGACCTGAACGAGGATCGACAGTACGATACCGAGGATCACGAACGGCAGCGACTCGATGATCACGCTGATCGACAGAGTGAGGAGGTCCTGCACGCGGTTGGGCAGTGACCACGGCCCGAGCGCGGGAGTGAGGGCACGCACGGCGAAGACGCCGATGATGCCGGTGAGCCCGAGTGACAGACCCACAACGGTGGGCGTCCGGATACCGCTTCGCTTGCGCTCTGCTACCCGGATGCCCACCTGCGGAATCCTACGACGGGACGGTGTTCCGACCCCGCAGGCTCGCTACTCGGCGCCCGAACCCTCGGTCGATTCGGAGGTGCGCACCGTGCCGGCACTGGATGCCCGGCGCGAGACGCGGGAGCGCCCCTGCCCCGGCTGCTTCGGTTCGGGAAGGGCGTCGAGCACGGAATCGAGGATCTGCTCGGCGTCGTGAGTGGAGATGCGTCGCGGGCCGCGAGAGTTCTTCTTCACCGGGATGTCGAGGATCTCGACGGCGGCTTCCGCGGCAGCGATCGTCACCGCCTCGACCAGCGGCGCCTCGACCACGCCTTCGGGGCTCAGCGCTGTCTGGTCCTCTGCACCCGACTCAGCGCCCTGCTGGACGGCAGACTGCTCGGCCGGGGCGGGAGCGACCTCAGCGCGCTCTTCGACCGGCGCGTGCGCAATGGTCGAGGCCGCGATCTGGGCAAGGGCGTTCTTCACGTCATCGGTGATGGCGTGGGTGCCCCCATTGGGCTTCTGGCCCGACGAACTGTTGTTCGCGGAGCCGTTCGAGCGTCCGGAGTCGTTGCCACCATTGCCGTTGCCCCCCTTGCCGCGCCCGCGACGCGGGGTCTCCGGCTGAGCGGACTGGCGATGACGGGTCACCGGGTCGTGGTGGATGATGATGCCGCG
This sequence comes from Lacisediminihabitans sp. FW035, assembly GCF_054880895.1. Lineage (NCBI taxonomy): Bacteria > Bacillati > Actinomycetota > Actinomycetes > Micrococcales > Microbacteriaceae > Lacisediminihabitans > Lacisediminihabitans sp. FW035. The sequence goes on along the minus strand of NZ_CM142187.1, from coordinate 1,416,686 downwards.
ACCAGCGCAGAATTCGCAGGGCTCGCTGAACGACTCGATGAGTCCGAGTCCGAGCTTCTTGCGGGTCATCTGCACGAGGCCGAGCGACGTGACCTCGGCGACCTGGTGCTTCGTGCGGTCCCGGCTGAGGCACTCGACGAGGCGGCGGAGTACGAGGTCGCGGTTCGATTCCAGCACCATGTCGATGAAGTCGACCACGATGATGCCGCCGATGTCGCGCAGGCGCAGCTGGCGCACGATCTCCTCGGCCGATTCGAGGTTGTTCTTGGTGACCGTCTCCTCGAGGTTTCCGCCGCTGCCGACGAACTTGCCCGTGTTCACGTCGACGACGGTCATGGCTTCGGTACGGTCGATCACGAGTGATCCACCGGACGGCAGCCAGACCTTGCGGTCGAGAGCCTTCTCGATCTGCTCGGTGATGCGGTACTCGTCGAACGAGTCGACGGTGCCCTCGTAGGTCTTCAGCCGGTCGACGAGGTCCGGGGCCACCTGCGAGAGGTAGGTCTTGATGGTGGCTTCGGCATCCTCGCCCTCGATGACCAGCTCGTGGAAGTCCTCGTTGAAGACGTCTCGCACGATCTTGACAAGGAGGTCGGGCTCGCTGTGCAACAGGGCGGGAGCCTGCACATTCTCCAGGGTGGCGCTGATCGCGGCCCACTGGGCGGTGAGACGGTTGACATCGAGAGTGAGCTGCTCGTCGGTGGCACCCTCGGCGGCGGTGCGCACGATCACGCCGACGTTCTCCGGAAGCACCTCCTTGAGGATCTTCTTGAGGCGGGCGCGCTCGGTGTCGGGCAACTTGCGGCTGATGCCGTTCATCGACCCGTTGGGCACGTAGACGAGGTAGCGGCCGGGCAGCGAGACCTGGCTGGTGAGACGGGCACCCTTGTGGCCGACCGGATCCTTCGTCACCTGCACGAGCACCTTGTCGCCGGGCTTGAGGGCGAGTTCGATGCGACGGGCCTGGCTCTTGCCGTCGGCGGAGTTCTCCGCTGCGGCCTCCCAGTCGACCTCACCGGAGTACAGCACGGCGTTGCGTCCGCGCCCGATGTCGACGAAGGCGGCCTCCATGCTCGGGAGCACGTTCTGCACGCGGCCGAGGTAGACGTTGCCGATCAGGCTGGCGTCCGCCGCCTTGGCGACGTAGTGCTCCACGAGCACGCCGTCTTCGAGCACCCCGATCTGGATGCGGTTGAACTTGGAGCGCACGACCATCTTGCGGTCGACGCTCTCGCGGCGGGCGAGGAACTCGGCCTCGGTGATCACCGGGCGGCGGCGACCGGCGTCGCGACCATCGCGGCGGCGCTGCTTCTTCGCCTCGAGGCGGGTGGAGCCACGCACCTTGGTCGGCTCGTTGCTCAGTTCGGGGGCCGGGCGCGGGGTGCGCACCTTGACCACCGTGTTCGTCGGGTTGGAGTTGCCCGAGTTCGGGGTCCCCGAGTCACGGTCCTCATCGCCGGCACGGCGACGGGAGCGGCGACGGAGTGTCGTCTGCTCGCCATCGTCGTCACGAAGGTCGCGATCCCCATTGCGGTCGCTGTTGCGGTCGCTATTGCGATCGTCGGTGCGGTCGCTGTTGCGAGAGTTGCGGGAGTTGCGTGGAGCGCGGTTGTCGCGTGGCTCGTCGTCGAACTCGTCATCGCGAGCTCCCGGCCGCGGCGGGAGCACCGGAAGGTCGGGCGCCTGGAACAGCAGCGACGTGGTCGGGCGCGCGATCGGCGCTTTCTTGGGCGCGGTCGCCTTGGCGCCGGCCGGAGCCGCCGCTTCGGTGGACGGGGCGTCGAAAGTCAGGGTGTCTGCCGTGCCCGCATCCGCTGTGGGTGCGTCGGCTTTGCCTGCAGAGGCGCGGCGGGCCGGGGCGCGCTTGGCGGGGGCTGCGGTATCGGCCGCGGCGACAGCCGTCTTCGGCTCGTCGCCGTTCCTCGGCTGGTCGGCCTTCGCCGCTTCCGGGGTCGCCGGCTGCTGTGTTGTCGGCTGCTGTGTTGTCGGCTGCTGTGTTGTCGGCTGCTGTGTGGTCGGCTGCTGGGCTGCCACCTGCTGTGTCGCTGCCGCTTCCGGTGCCGCAGTGGCCTTGGATGCCCGACGCGATCCGAAGAGTCGCGAGCGCTTCTTCGGTTCGTTCTGCGCCGAGCCGTCGTTGTTGTTTGTAGTTGTCTCCACCATCGCTGGTGCACTCCTAACCCGGAACGGGAAGCCGCGCGACCCGTCGGGTACTCTCTCGTCGCGGTTTTCGACTCCGGCGGTTCTGGCCTCGGTCGATGCGCCGCTAATTCTTCGCTTCGAAACCGGCCCCCGGCCCCCGGTCGCTGTGACACGCTGGGGCTGGCTCTGGTCTCGTTCGCTTGTCTTGGTGATTCTGTTCGGAACTCGCTATCCGACACGCTCTCGATGGGGAGCGATCCTTGACGGATCGCAGCCGATTCAGCGCCGCCCGGTGTCGTGTTCGGCAACCCTCAGGTTTCGTCACACGACTTCACGTCACTCAGTGCCCGGTAAGCATTCTTTGGCGTCATATCGAGCGCGGCTCGCATGACTAGATCAAATTATCGCATGCCTTGCCAGTTACGCGGCATTTGGCCCATGCAATAATCCTCAGGGTGACCACGACCGCCCCGGCTCCCCTCCCGCGGCGTGGCATCCTCGCCCTCACTCTCGCGGGTGCGCTCGGGGTCGCGGTGTCGTTTGCGAGCACGGTGATCGCCTTCGTCGGTATCGAGTCCGCTTCCGGCATCCCGAAACTCACCGGGGCGGACAACGAGCTCGGATATCCCTCTTCCGCGTTCTCGATGGCGCTCTTCGTCATCGCCCTCACGGTCGGCGCCGCCCGGTTCGCGGGGGCCGACATCTCCCCGTCCTGGTGGCGTGCACTGGCGACGATCTTCGCTGTCGGGCTGGTGTTCCAGGTCTGGGCGGCGTATCTCTCCTTCACCTGGCTCCTCGCAGCCCAGCTGGTGCTCATGGCCGTGGTCTTCGGCCTCACAGTGCCCCATCTCCGTCGCGACGGTCGGCCCCTCGAGCTCGGGATGTTTCTCGCGGTGGCATCGGTCGCCGGATTCTTCGCCGCCTTCCGGCTCACCGTCGACAAGGTGGGCACTTTCACCACCCCGGACGTCGCACCGTCGTGCAACGTGAGCGTTCTGGTGCAGTGCGGCAAGAATCTGGCGTCGTGGCAGGGTTCGCTGTTCGGCTTTCCGAATCCCCTGCTCGGTGTCGGCGGGTGGATGGCCCTCTTCGTGATCGCGGTTCTTATAATCAGCGGAGTGTCGTTCGCGCGCTGGTTCTGGATCGCGCTGAACGTGGGCATCACGCTCGCCCTGGCCTTCGTGATCTTCCTCATCACGGAAAGCATCTTCGTGCTGGGCACCCTGTGCCCCTGGTGCATGGCCACCTGGTCGGTGGTGATCCCCTCCTTCTGGCTGATCAGCCTGTTCAACCTGAAGAGCGGCCATATTCCCGTGCCCGCACGCCTGCGCTCCATCGCGGCGACGGCCTATGGATTCATTCCTCTGATCACCCTCGTCAGCTATATCGTCGTCGCGCTGATCGCTCAGCTTCAGCTCGACGTGATCCATCGCCTGTGACCCGCCGAATGTCGAACTCCCAGCCCGTACAGTGACTCTCCCCAGCTTCACCCCGTAATTTCTGCCCAGATTTTCGTCCATCTCACAGAACGTTGGTAATCGACACATGGCTCCTTCCGGCACGTCGAACTCTCCGCAGGGCAAGAAAGATCGACGGGAGGCCGCTCGAGAGACGGCCCGCCTCGAACGCGAAGCCGAGAAGAAGCGCCAGCGCCGCAACCGGATCCTGCTCCAGGGTGGTATCGGAATCGGCATCCTCGCGATCATCGCAATAGTCGTGGCGGTCGTGGTGCAGCCCTCCGCGCCCGGCGCCCCCGGCCCGAAGAATATGGCGAGCAGCGGCATCCTCTTCACGGGAAAGGGCGGCGTGGCAACCGCAACGACGACCGCGGCGGCGGCCGCGGACGGAAAGCCGAAGGCGACGAAGACCGACAGCTCTGACGGGCTCGCCCACATCATCACCTACGTCGACTGGGCCTGCCCGGCCTGCAAATCGTTCGAAGCGACCTACGCGGCCCAGATCCAGCAGCTCGTCGCAAGCGGATCCGCAACTCTCGAGGTTCACCCCATCTCGATTCTCGACCGCAACTACCAGTCGAGCCGCTATGCCAGCCGCGCAGCCAACGCGGCCGCGTGCATCGCGAACTACGACCCGGCGAAGTTCCTCGACGCGCAGACGGTCTTCTACGACAAGCAGCCCACCGAGGGAACCTCGGGGCTCACCAATTCGGAGATCACGGCGCTGGTGAAAGAGGCCGGCATCAGCGACTCTTCGGTCACCAGCTGCATCGAGACGGAGAAATTCAAGGCATGGGTGAGCAAGTCAACCCAAGTCACTACCGGCACGGCATCGCTCATCAACGCCGAAGCCGGCGGATTCTCGACTCCGACCGTGATCGTCAACGGAAAGCGCTGGGATGGCACGGGTGACTTCCTGCAGTTCGCGGCGACCGCCGCCGGGATCACTCCGAGCCCGAGCCCCTCGACCACCCCGTAAGTGCAATCGGGGACCGGGCGCCGTCGCCCGGTCCTCATCGACGAAGTTCCCGCGAGAGGAACCGCTCTCAGTCGAACCAGAGAGCGAGCTCGCGTGCGGCGGACTCCGGCGAGTCGGACCCGTGCACCAGGTTCTGCTGCACGCGCAGGCCCCAGTCGCGGCCGAGGTCACCACGGATCGTACCGGGGGCCGCGCTCGTGGGATCCGTCGTGCCGGCGAGGGAGCGGAATCCCTCGATGACGCGCTCTCCGGCCACGCGGAACGCCACGATCGCGCCGCTCTCCATGAACTCGATGAGGGGCTCGTAGAACGGCTTGCCCACGTGCTCCTCGTAGTGCTTCGCCAGCAGCTCTCGACTCGCCTGCACGAGCTTCACGTCGACGAGCTGGTAGCCCTTCGCCTCGATGCGGCGCAGGATCTCGCCGGTGAGGTTGCGGGACACGCCATCCGGCTTGACAAGGACGAGGGTTTCTTCGGTGCTCATTGGGGCTCCTAATTGTTGGGGATTGACGGGTTCTGAAGCAGGTAGGCCGCCTTCTGGCGGTCGAGCCTTCGGCCGGTGACGAAGCAGTAGATCCAGATGGCGGCGAAGATCGCGCCGATGAAGTACATCAGTGAGAGCAGGATGCCGAGAGCGATGAGCGCGGCCTGAAGCACCCAGCCCAGCCCGACTCCGACAGGTCGGCCGGCGAGCCTTCCGGCGACGAGCAGCAGCACGACGAGAAACGCTCCCCCGCCGAACACCACGCCAGTCGGAAGCACCTGGAGCCCGTAGGCCACCATCACCACGAAGAAGACCAAGACGGCCTCCAGCAGCAGGGCGATGGAGAGCAGCGACTCCGAAGCAGAGCGAACACGACGCACCCGCGTGCGGGGCGGGCGGCTGCCATCCGCCTCCGTCATCGTTTCCAGCCCTCCGCGGCCGCCAGCACCAGAGCGTCGCCGATGAGCGTGATCGACCCCGTGATGACGACACCGCGGCGGGGTGCCTTCTCAGCCCACGCCCGGGCGGCCGCGATCGCTTCACCCGGGGTGTCGTAGTCGTCGACCGAGGTCTCGGGGGCGACTTCGCGCACGATCTCCGCGAGATCATCGACGGGCACGGCCCGCTCGGAGCTCGAGGCAGTGACGAGGATGACCTCCGCCACAGGAGCGAGGGCCGAGACGATCGAGCGTGCGTCCTTGTCTTCGAGCACACCGAGCACAATGGCCACCTCGTCGAAGGTGAAGTAGGAGCCGAGAGCCGCCGCGAGCGACTGCGCTCCATCGGGGTTGTGCGCGGCGTCGATGATCACAGTCGGTTCGATGCCGATGACCTGCAGTCGCCCGGGCGAGGACGCCGTCGCGATGCCCTCCGTAAGCACATCACCCACCAGCGTCTGCTGCCCTCCCCCGAGGAAGGACTCGACGGCCGCGATCGCCACGGCAGCGTTCTGGGCCTGGTGGTCTCCGAAGAGGGGCAGGAAGAGATCGTCGTAGGTGCCGGCGAGTCCGCGGACGGAGATGACCTGGCCACCGACCGCCACAGTGTTAGACAGCAGCTCGAAGGCGGTGCCCTGCACGGCGAGGCTGGCTTCCATCAGGTCGCTCGCCCGCTCGAGCTCGGCGAGAGCGGTGGCCGGCTGGATCGCAGTCACGACCGCGGCGGCGGGCTTGATGATGCCGGCCTTGGTTGCGGCGATGAGCGCGACGGTGTTTCCGAGTCGGGCGGTGTGGTCGAGGGAGATCGGCGTGAACACCGCGACCTGACCGTCGCCCACGTTCGTGGAGTCCCATTCCCCGCCGAGACCGACTTCGACCACCGCGACATCCACCGGGGCGTCCGCGAAGCTGGCGTAGGCGAGGGCGGTGAAGGCCTCGAAGAAGGCCAGCGGGGCGTCCCCTGCGGCTCGCAGCTCGGCATCCACCAGATCGAGGTATGGCTTGATGTCGCGGTAGTTGGCAACGAAAGCCTCGTTCGTGATCGGCTCTCCGTCGATGAGGATGCGCTCGTTCACCCGCACGAGGTGCGGGCTGGAGAAGAGTCCGGTGCGCAAGCCGTAGGCACGCAGGATGCTCTCGATGATGCGACTCGTCGAGGTCTTGCCGTTCGTGCCCGTGATGTGGATGATCGGGTACGAGCGCTGCGGGTCACCGAGCAGCTCGACCACGCGCCGGGTCGCGGCGAGGCGCGGTTGCGGATGCCCCTCACCGATGCGCGCGAGCAGCTCCTGATAGACGGCGTCGGCATCCTTTTGGAAGAGCGCGTCGTCGCCGAGCTCTGGGTCTTCGGACAGGGGATTCTTAGACATCGGTTACTGCTCCATGGATCGTTACTTCGACGAGCACGTCGCCGGTGTTCGCATACTGTCCGGCACGGATGAGGGACCGGAAGGCGCCGGCACGCCCGTGCTGGGCAGCGTACGCCTCTACACCCCCGCCGGTTTCGACAACGTTCATCACCAGCGCGAGGGTCTCTTCGGCGATGGTGTCTTCAAAGGGCTCCACCCCGGCGCGCTCCGACGAGGACGCGAAGTAGAGCGTGAGGTCGATGCGATCGCTCACCTGGAAGCCTGCTGCCTTGCGCGTGTCCTGCACACCGCGGATGAGGTCGCGGGCGAGCCCCTCCGCTTCGAGTTCCCAAGTGGTCACGGTGTCGAGCAGCACGAAGCCGCCGCCGGGCAGGAAGGTGATCGCCTGCGCGTCATCCGCCGCCTGGAGCTGCAGGTCGAATTCGGCGGGGAGCAACTCGATGCCTCCGACGACCACGTTCTCGCCGCTGGGTTTCCAGTCGCCGGCCTTGGCGGCCTGGATCACCTGCTGCACCTGCTTGCCGATGCGCGGGCCGGCCGCCCGTGAGTTGACCGTGAGCTTGCGCTGGATGCCGAACTCTCCGAGGCTTTCCTCCCCGAGTTCGCGCACGGTGACCGCCTTGACATTCAGCTCATCGCGCAGGATGTCGGAGAAGGCCCGCAGGTCGGCCGAGTGCTCCGCGACGACGGTCAGCTCCGCGAGGGGAAGTCTCACGCGAAGGCCGGTGGCTTTGCGAAGGCCGAGCCCGGAAGAGGCGATCTCGCGAACGCGGTCCATCGTGGCGACCAGCGTGTCGTCCTGCGGGAACGATGCCGCCTCGGGCCAATCGGTGAGGTGCACGCTGCGCCCGCCGGTGAGGCCCTTCCAGATCTTCTCGGCGACGAGCGGCAGGAGCGGTGCGGCGAGCCTGGTGAGGGTCTCGAGCACCGTGTACAGCGTGTCGAACGCCTCTGGGCTGTCACCGCTCCAGAAACGGCCTCGACTGCGTCGCACGTACCAGTTGGTGAGAACGTCGCCGAAGTCGCGCAACGCGTTCGCCGCGAGCGGGCTGTCGAGATTGTCGAGGTGCAGGGTCACGTCCCCGATCACCTGCCGGGTCTTGGCGAGGAGGTACCGGTCGAGCACGTCGGTCGAATCGGTGCGGAGGGCTGCCGTGTAGCCGGCCTGCGATGGTCGAGCAGGGCGCTCCGCGCCCGTGTCGAGACCCGCTTCATCGGTCTCGACACGCTCGCTGGCGCTCGCTACTCGACCAGCAGGTTTCGCGGCATTCGCGTACAGCGTGAAGAAGTAGTAGCTGTTCCAGAGCGGCAGCATGAGCTGGCGCACCCCTTCGCGGATGCCCTCCTCGGTCACCACGAGGTTGCCGCCGCGGATCACCGACGACGACATCAGGTACCAGCGCATCGCATCCGCGCCGTCCCGGTCGAACACCTCGGAGACATCCGGATAGTTGCGCAGCGACTTTGACATCTTCTGGCCGTCGCTTCCGAGCACGATGCCGTGGCTGATCACGTTGCGGAACGCCGGCCGGTCGAAGAGCGCTGTCGACAGCACGTGCAGCATGTAGAACCAGCCGCGGGTCTGGCCGATGTACTCGACGATGAAGTCGGCGGGATTGTGCTCCTCGAAGAACTCGGCATTCTCGAAGGGGTAATGCACCTGGGCGAACGGCATCGATCCGGAGTCGAACCACACGTCGAGCACGTCCTCGATGCGCCGCATGGTGGAACGGCCGGTGGGGTCGTCGGGGTTCGGTCGGGTGAGGTCGTCGATGAATGGACGGTGAAGGTCGGTAGGCCGCACCCCGAAGTCGGCCTCGAGCTCGTCGAGCGATCCGTAGACGTCCACCCGCGGATACTCGGGGTCGTCGCTCTTCCAGATCGGGATCGGCGATCCCCAGTATCGGTTGCGCGAGACCGACCAGTCCCGGGCGTTCGACAGCCACTTGCCGAACTGGCCCTCCTTCACGTTGTCGGGCACCCAGTTGATCTGTTCATTGAGCTCGACCATGCGATCACGGAACTTCGTCACGCTCACGAACCAGCTCGACACCGCCTTGTAGATGAGCGGGTTTTTGCAGCGCCAGCAGTGGGGATAGCTGTGCTCGTAGCTGGCCACCCGGAGAAGGCGGCCGTCGGCGCGAAGCTTCTGCACGAGCGGCTTGTTCGCATCGAAGACCTGGAGGCCCGCGACATCCGGCACCTGGCTCAGGAACTTTCCTCCGTCGTCGACGGAGATGATCACCGGGATGCCGGCGGCGGCGCAGGTGATCTGGTCGTCTTCGCCGTAGGCGGGCGCCTGGTGCACGATGCCGGTGCCCTCGCCGGTGGCGACGTAATCGGCCACGAGGATCTGCCAGGCGTTGCCGGTGCCCCAGGTCTCGACATCCGCGTAGTAGTCCCAGAGCCGGTCGTAGGTGACACCGCCGAGCTCGGCACCGAGGAGCGTGCGGCTGATCGCCGCGACGGCGGCGTCGGCCGAGCCGTATCCGAGGTCCTTGGCGTGGGCGGCGACGGTGTCCGCCGCGAGCAGGAATTCGGCAACGCCCTCCGCGGAGCCGTCGGATGCCCCGAGCGGACCGCTCGCTACGACGGCATAGGAGATAGCGGGCCCCACGGCGAGGGCGAGGTTCGTCGGGAGGGTCCACGGTGTCGTGGTCCAGGCGAGCGCCTTCACACCGGTGAGCCCGAGAGACTCGGCCTTCGGGCCGTCCAGCGGGAACGTGACGGTGACGGACTGGTCCTGCCGCATGCGGTAGACGTCGTCATCCATGCGGAGTTCATGATTGGACAGCGGAGTCTCGTCGTGCCAGCAGTACGGGAGCACGCGGAATCCCTCGTAGGCGAGGCCCTTGTCGTACAGCTGTTTGAAAGCCCAGATCACCGATTCCATGAAGGTGATGTCGAGCGTCTTGTAGTCATTCTCGAAGTCGACCCACCGGGCCTGGCGGGTGACGTAGTCTTCCCACTCGCGGGTGTACTCGAGCACCGATTCGCGCGCCTTCTCGTTGAAGGTGGCGATGCCCATCTCCTCGATCTGGTGCTTCTCGGTGATGCCGAGCTGGCGCATGGCCTCGAGCTCGGCGGGGAGCCCGTGGGTGTCCCAGCCGAACCGGCGGTGCACGAGCTTTCCGCGCATGGTCTGGTAGCGCGGAAAGAGGTCCTTCGCATAGCCGGTGAGCAGGTGCCCATAGTGCGGCAGGCCGTTGGCGAAGGGCGGGCCGTCGTAGAAGACCCACTCCGGGCAGCCTTCGCGCCGGTCGATCGAGGCCTGGAACGTGCCATCCCTCTTCCAGAAGGCGAGGATGCCGTTCTCGATGGCCGGGAAGTCCGGGGAGGCTTTCAGGACGCCGTCGTCGCCGACTGTGTCGTCTGCTGCCGTTCCGTCGGTCAGGGGGTAGGTCATTTCTCTCCAGGTCGCACGTTCAACTGGACGAGGACGTGATCCCGGTCTTCGATCCGGATCACGCGGTACCACCCCGCTTGCCTCCCTCTGAAGGGCGACCGCTTGTTCATTGGCGATGACGGGCCAGCCCCGTTCGGTTCTACCCGGCCGGCGCCCGTGGACGTCTGCCGCTCTTCCGAAGACTCCCCGGTGATGGCCGGATCGATGTCGTTGCCACAATCCTAGGTGAAGTGACTCGGTGGAGTGACAGACTGAATCGGTGACAGACCCCGTTCCGAACGCGACCGCGACCACCGGCGGATCGCTCACGGTCCTGATCGCCCTTGGTGCCAACCTGCTGGTCGCCATCGCCAAGACCTTCGCGTCGGTGATCACAGGATCCGCCTCCATGGTCGCCGAAGCAGCGCACTCGTGGGCCGACTTCGGCAACGAGATCTTCCTGCTGATCGCGGACCGGAGGTCGATGCGGCAGCGCGACGACCCGCACCCTCTCGGGTACGGCCGCGAAGCCTACGTCTGGTCGATGTTCGCGGCCTTCGGCATCTTCACCGCCGGCGCCATCGTCTCGATCTGGCACGGCATCCAGCAGTTGTTCGCCCCGGAGGACGCCACGGACTTCGGCATCGCCTACCTCGTGCTCGCCGTGGCTTTCGTGCTGGAGGGTTTCTCCTTCCTGCAGGCCTTTCGCCAGGCCAGGGCGGGCGGAAAACGGCGCGGGGTCGGCACGGGTTTTTACGCTCTCACGAGTTCCAACGCCACACTGCGCGCGGTCTTCGCGGAAGATGCCGCGGCACTCATCGGTCTCGCGATCGCGTTCCTCGGCATCCTGCTGCATCAGCTCACCGGCCTCGCGGTTTTCGACGCGGCCGGCTCGATCCTGGTCGGCGCGCTCCTCGGAGTGGTCGCGATCATCCTCATCGACCGCAACCGCCGATTCCTCATCGGCGAGGTCCCGGATGCCCGGCTGCGCAACGACGTACTGGTCGGCTTGCTCAGCAACGCCGAGATCGAGCGGGTGACCTACCTTCACCTGGAATTCGTCGGGCCGGGCACGGTGTTCCTCGTGGCATCCGTCGACATCGTGGGGGACGACACCGAGACCCATGTCGCCTATTCGCTGAGACGGATCGAAGAGGCCCTGCGCAGGAACGAACACATCGAGGAGGCGCTGCTGTCGCTCTCGACGCCCGACGAGCCGTCGCTCGTGGTCTCCTGAGGGTCAGTCCTCGACGGTGTGGGTCTGCTGCGGATAGTCGTCGTCTCGGCGGGCATCCTCCACCGCGAGTCTCCGGGTGCGACTGACGCGGAAGATGTAGAGCGCGTCGAGCAGGCCGGCGGTGTTGCTGAGCAGCAGCGCAATGAACCACGGCTTGCTGTCATCCTTCGCCGCGTGCCAGAGGGAGACGCCCTTCCAGGCGAGGGTCCAGGCCGCGAGCAGCGAGATCAGCGCGACCTTGGCAGGCTCGGGCCGCTCGTATTTCAGTGAATGTCCCATCCCGCCATTCTGCGCCGTCTGCCTGGCGGCGGTACAGGGCCTAACGTCCCGGGCGCCTTTCGCAGAAACCGGGGAACTCGCGGAATCCCGGGCCGTTGCGGTCCGACCGGTCCGGCGCGCCGGCCCGGAGTGTCCGCGAACGCCCGGGATGGGCGGGCTGCCGGGCGGGGCGACCGACCTACTCGCTCGGCGGCACCAATGACGCGGTCAGGCCAGCCGAGACGACGTCGAAGGCCTCCGCCATGTATTCGGCGAGGGGGCGTCGGCCGATGCCGTCCCTCGCCCAGACGGTCCAGGCCGCGGAGATGGCACCCGAGAGGGCATTCGCCGCACTGAGAACGAGCAGGTCGTCCGGGGCGCGTCGCAGCTGGCGTGCGAGGAATCCCGCGATGAGGTCCGAGCGCCGGGCGAGGCGGGCGAGACCGGATACCCGGGTCTCCTCGGCCGTGCCCATCACGTCGTCCTGCGTCAGCGCGAGGGGCACCCGGTCCACTCCGATCACGGACACCACGCGAATCGTCGCCGCCCGCATCTCGGCGAGCGCCGGGAGCCCCGGAGGCACCGCCTGCAGTTCCCGCGAGAGGCGGTCGATCGCGGCATCCAGCTCCACCCAGAGCACGTCACTCTTCGCACTGAAATAGTTGAAGAAGGTGTTGCGGCTGACGCCGGCGCGCTGCGTGATCTGCTCGATGGTGGTGAGAGCGTAGGTGTTCTCGAGAAAGAGCTCGGCCGCGGCATCTTCGATCACGGCGCGGGAGGAGGTGCGTGGACGACCGACCGCGTTCGGTGCGGCGTCATTCGGCGAGGGGGGAGCCATGTGATCCTCCGAAGGGGCGTAATATTGTACTGAGTCCAATAATAGAGCCGAAAGAGTCTTCCGTCGTGAAACGTGTCGTCGCCCCCGCCATCTCCATTCTCGCAGTCGCGCTGATCGCCAGCGGGTGCAGCTCCCCGACAACGCCGACGAGCACGAAACCGGTCTCGGGCGGCACCCTCGTCTACGCCACCGGGGACGCCGAACCGACCTGTCTCGACCCCCACGTCGGCGGCAACTACCCTCAGGCCCTTGTGGCCACCCAGTACCTCGAATCCCTGGTCTCGAAGAATTCAGCGGGTGAGATCATCCCGTGGCTGGCCACCAAGTGGACCGAATCACCCGACGGCCTGAGCTGGGACTTCACACTCAAGAAGGGTGTGAAGTTCACCGACGGCACCGACCTCACCGCCGAGGCCGTCGCCGCGAATGTCGCGCATGTGCAGGACCCCGCCACCGGATCCTCCACCGGCTATCTCGCGCTGCAGAAGGTCACCGGGGTCACAGCGGTATCGACGGATATCGCCCGCTTCACCCTCTCGACACCGGACAGTGCCCTGCTCGACTCTCTCTCGCAGCCGTGGCTCGCGATCGAGTCCGCCACCGCCCTGAAGCGCAGCCAGGCGGTCAACTGCGAGTCGCCGGTAGGCACCGGACCCTTCGTCGTGAAGAAGTGGACCCACCAGCAGTCGATCAGCCTGGTGCGCAATGACGCCTACAGCTCTCCGCCGGCGGATGCCGCCCACACCGGCCCCGCGTATCTCAAGGCGATCGACTGGCGCTTCCTGCCCGACTCGGCCTCGCGGTATGCCGCGCTGCAGGCCGGCACCGTCGACGTGATCGACAATGTGCAACCCGACACGCTGGTCGCCGCGAAGAAGTCGAAGGACCTCGTGGCGATCGACGCGCCCCGCCCCGGGGCATCCAACCGTATCGAGCTGAACTCGAGCATCGCGCCGTTCGACGATGCGAGGGTGCGCGAGGCGTTCATCCGCTCCGCCAACGTGGGCGACGCCGTCACGAGCCTGTTCTTCGGCACGGCGAAGCGCTCCTACTCCGCACTGTCGAGCGTGGAGAAGGCCGGGATCTCCGAGCCAGGCCTCTTCGACTATGACCAGAAGGCCGCCGCGAAGCTCCTCGACGAGGCGGGCTGGACGACGAAGAACGCCGACGGCTACCGCACTAAAGGCGGCGCCGTGCTCGAGCTCACCTTCCCCGTGAGCACCAACCAGTCGATCCCCGCCGAGCAATCGCTGTTCGAGCAGCTGCAGGCCACTGCGAAACAGTCCGGGTTCAAGGTCGATCTGAAGCCTCTCGACCTGTCAAGCTGGTACGGCGCCCTCGGCAAGAACCAGTACAACCTGGTGAGCGCCCCCTACACGAAGGTTGGCCCGGATGTGCTGCGCATCCTGTTCGACTCGGCGGGTACGAAGCCGGCTCCGAGCGGCTACTTCGCCAACCACTCCCAGGTCAAGGATCCCGCCCTCGACGCACTGCTCGAGAAGGCCGCCACCAGCTCTGACGCCGCCGAACGCCTGTCCCTGTACAAGCAGGCACAGGAGATCGTGTTGAAGGGTTTCTACATCCTGCCGCTCTACGACCAGCAGAACCACTACCTCCACCGCTCGCTTGTAACGGGGCTGCGGGCGATGCCGACGGTGTCGACCCCCACGATGTACGACTCGTGGCTCTCCCGGTAGGCGCGCTACCGCGGTCCGGCGCCAGACGCCGATTCGCACCGTGGCTGCTGCTGCGCCTCGGGGGTGTGGCCTTCGTGCTGTGGGCGGTAGCGACGGTCACCTTCTTCGCGATCCGACTGATCCCGGGGGATCCCGCGGAGGCGATCCTCGGAGGCCCCGGTTCCCAGGCCAGCGCGGCGGCCCTCGCGAAGGCCCGAGCCGACTACGGCCTCGATCAGCCGCTCGTCGTGCAGTACCTGAACTACCTTGGCCGGATGCTGCGGGGCGACCTCGGCGATTCCTACGCGCTCAAACAACCTGTGGTCGCCGTCGTGGGCGAGAACCTCGGAGGCACCCTCCTCCTCGCGGTGGTCTCGCTACTGGTCGCGGCGGCGATCGCCCTCGGGCTGGCTGCGTGGTCGGCGCGGGGTGGGCGGGTGGCATCCGCTGTCAGCTGGGTGCTCGAAGTGGTGGCCGCTGCCGTGCCGCACTTCTGGCTCGCGATCAGCCTCATCCTGTTGTTCTCCACGACTCTCGGGTGGCTTCCCCCGGTGAGCGTGCCCGGGCCGCTCGGGCTCGTGCCTCCGGTGCTGACGCTGGCTCTGCCCCTGTCGGGCTTCCTCGCGCAGGTGATGCGCGAATCGATCCTCGACGCCATGGCTTCACCGTTCGTGCTCGCCGCCCGCTCCCGCGGGGAGGGCTCCGGCGGGATCTTCTGGCGCCACGCCCTTCGCCATGCGGCGATCCCGGCGATCGGGCTGGCCGGCTGGGCCTTCGGATCGCTCATCAGCGGGGCCGTCGTGGTCGAGACGATCTTCGCCCGCCCGGGTCTCGGGCGCAGCCTGCTCTCGGCGGTGCAGCAGCGGGATGTGCCGCTCGTGCTGGGAGTCGTGCTCGTCGTCGCGCTCGGCTACATGCTCGTCACAACCCTCACCGATCTCGCCGACCGGCTCGTCGATCCCCGGCTGCGTGCCGGATGAGACGCGTGCTTCTTGGGATCGGTGTCGCGGCGCTCCTCTTCCTCGCCCTCGCCGCGATCGCGCCCGGCGTGCTCGCGCCGGGCGATCCACTGGCGATCCACCCCGCGCAGAGTTTCCGCGCGCCCTCTCTCTCGCATCTCTTCGGCACTGACGAGTCCGGTCGTGATATCTACACGCGCATCATCCACGGCACCGCGGCCTCCCTGCTCATCGGCGTCTCGGCGACGGCGATCGGGGTGGGCCTCGCGCTGGTCTTCGGCCTGCTCGCGGGCCTCGGTCCCCGCTGGCTCGATTTCGGGACCACCCGTTTCCTCGAAGTGCTGTTCGCCTTCCCCGGCCTCCTCCTCGCGCTCCTGTTCATCGTCGTCTACGGTCCGGGCGTCGTGACCTCCACGATCGCGGTCGGGCTCGCCACCGCGCCGGGCTATGCCCGCATCATCCGCAGCCGGGTGCTCGTGGTGCGCCGCGCGGCCTACCTCGAGGCGGCGACAGTGCTCGGACGGGGTTGGTGGTTCCGCCTCGTGCACCACCTCCTTCCCAACGTCGCCGGCTCGCTCTTCGTCCTGGTGACCCTCGGCATCGGCCAGTCGATCGTCTGGGCTTCGTCGCTCAGCTACCTCGGTCTCGGCGCGGTGCCTCCCGCCGCCGAGTGGGGCGCGATGCTCTCGGCCGGCCGCACCTACCTCACATCGTTCTGGTGGATGACCTTCTTCCCCGGGCTGTTCATCATGATCAGCGCGGTGGCGACCACGCTGGTCGGGCGCGGACTTCAAGAACGGAGTCGGCTCTCGTGACCGGCCTGGTGAGTGTGCGCGACCTCGCGGTGAGCTTCGGCGCGGTCCCGGTCGTCTCCGGCGTCTCGTTCGACATCGAGCCCGGACAGTGTGTCGCGATCGTGGGCGAATCCGGATCCGGCAAGAGCGTCACCGCACGGGCGTTGCTCGGCCTCACCGGTGGCAGGGTCTCTGCGTCTCAGCTCAGGTTCGATGCGACTGACCTTGCGGATGCCTCCCCACGTCGGCTGCAACGCCTTCGCGGTCGCGACATCGGCTTCATCTCACAGGGTGCCCTCGTGGCCCTCGATCCGCTGAGGCCGGTCGGACGGGAGATCGCCGACCCCCTTCGCTTGCACACCTCCCTCTCCCCCCGGGGAAGGCAGGAGCGGGTGCTCGAACTGCTCTCGGAGGTCGGGGTTCCGAATCCGGCTCTGCGAGCATCCCAGCGCCCGGGCCAGCTCTCCGGTGGTCTGCGTCAACGTGCTGTCATCGCCTCGGCGATCGCCCTGCGACCCCGGCTGCTGATCGCGGATGAGCCGACGACGGCCCTCGACACGACGGTGCAGGCCGGCATCCTCGAGTTGCTCGAACGGTTGAGAGACGACGGTGCCGCAGTGCTGCTCATCAGCCACGACCTCGCCGTAGTGAGCCGGCTGGCATCCCACCTGCTCGTGATGGCCCGGGGTCGGGTGGTCGAAAGCGGCCCCACCGAGCGTGTGCTCGCGGATCCGCAGCATCCCTATACCCGAGGCCTGATCGCGGCGGTGCCGACCGGGCGACCGCGATTCTCGCGGCTGACGGGTGCGGCCGCCGTGGAACGTGCACCGGTGGCCGACGACGAGGTGCTCACGGCCAACGGGTTGTCCAGGAGGTTCGGTTCGCTCGTGGCCGTCGATGACGTGAGCTTCTCGCTGCGGCGCGGCCGCACTCTCGGTGTCGTGGGGGAATCCGGGTCGGGCAAGACAACCCTCGCCCGGCTCGTGCTCGCGCTCGAACGGCCCGACTCCGGCGAGGTGACCATGCTCGGTGAGCCGTGGAGCGGGCTGCCCGAGACGGCGAGACGATCCCGTCGGCCGCGCATCGGAGCGATCTACCAGGATGCCCTCAGCTCATTCGATCCGCGCTGGACCGTCGAGCGCATCCTCTCGGACGCCCTCGGCCGCGCCGCCGGGGTGCCCGCGCTGCTGCAGTCGGTCGGCCTCTCCCCCGAGCTGGCGGGTCGCCGCCCGCGGCATCTCTCCGGAGGTCAGCAGCAGCGCGTCGCGATCGCGCGCGCCATCGCGCCGCGTCCCGACATCCTGGTCTGCGACGAACCGGTGTCGAGCCTGGATGTGTCGGTGCAGGCGCAGGTGCTCGACCTGCTTGACGACCTGCAACGCTCGCTCGGGCTCAGCTATCTCCTCATCACCCACGATCTCGGGGTGGTGCGACACATGAGCGACGACGTGCTCGTGATTCGCGACGGTCACGTGGTCGAATCCGGCCCGACGGAAGACGTCTTCCGGGCACCGCGGCGGGAGTACACGAGGGGGCTGATCGCGGCGGCGCCGCACCTGCCGTGAAAGACTTGCTCGGATGAGCATCGATAACACGCCCGCGTGGTGGACCTCGGCCGTCGTCTACCAGATCTACCCGCGAAGCTTCGCGGATTCGACCGGTGACGGCATCGGTGACCTCGGCGGCATCCGGGGCAAGCTCGACCACCTGCAGGAGCTCGGGGTGGATGTCGTGTGGCTCTCCCCCGTCTACCGCTCACCCCAGGCCGACAACGGCTACGACATCAGCGACTACCGGGACATCGACCCTCTGTTCGGATCGCTCGCAGAGTTCGACCTGCTGCTCGCCGAGGCGCACGCCAGGGGCATCAAGATCGTGATGGACCTCGTCGTGAACCACACCAGTGACGAGCATGCCTGGTTTGCGGAGTCGCGGTCGTCGCTCGACAACCCGAAGCGCGACTGGTACGTCTGGCGCGACGGGGTGGACGGCCGTGAGCCGAACCTCTGGCGCAGCATGTTCGGCGGACCGGCCTGGCAGTTCGACGAGGCGACGGGCCAGTATTACCTGCACCTCTTCGCGGTGAAGCAACCCGACCTCAATTGGGAGAACCCCGAGGTGCGAACCGCCGTCTACGAAATGATGAACTGGTGGCTCGACCGGGGCGTCGACGGTTTCCGCATGGACGTGATCAACCTCATTGCGAAGGTGCAGTCCGACCTCGTCGGCAACAGCCCGGGATTCGTGATGGGCGACCAGGTGCACGACTACCTGCAGGAGATGAACCGCGAGGTCTTCGCCGGACGGGATGCAGACCTCCTCACGGTGGGAGAGACACCCGGGGCGACAGTGGATGACGCCATCCGCTTCACCAGTTCGGATCGGCTCGAGCTCGACATGGTATTCCAGTTCGAGCATGTAGGACTCGACCACGGCCCGCGAACCAAGTTCGACAACGTGCCGCTCAAGCTCGTGGATCTCAAGCGTTCGCTCGGGCGCTGGCAGTCGGGCCTCGCCGAATCCGGGTGGAACAGCCTCTATTTCAGCAACCACGACCAGCCGCGCTCTGTCTCCCGCTTCGGCGACGACGGGGAGTTCCGGTTCGAGTCCGCGACCCTGCTCGCCGCCATCCTGCACCTGCACCGCGGAACGCCCTACGTCTATCAGGGTGACGAGATCGGCATGACGAACGCCGGCTTCACGACGATCGAGCAGTACCAGGACATCGAGTCCGTGAACTATTACGCCGAGGAAGTGGCGGCTGGCGCCTCCCCCGCCGACGTGCTCGACTCGCTCGCCTTCCGCAGCCGCGACAACGCCCGCACCCCCGTGCAGTGGGATGCGACCCCCCTCGCCGGCTTCACGACCGGCACGCCGTGGCTTGCCATCACGCCGAATCACACCACCATCAACGTCGCCACCGATCGCGCGGCGGGATCCCGCTCGATCTTCGAGTTCTACCGCCGGCTGATCGCACTGCGGCATGACTCGGCGGTGGTCTCGGTGGGCGATTTCGTGATGCTCGAGCCGGAGCATCCGACTCTGTACGCCTTCACACGTTCTCTCGGTGACGAGGAGCTCGTGGTGGTGGGCAACTTCTCGTCGGGGGTGCTCGAGCTGCCAATTCGCGTGTCGGGCGAGTTGGTCATCGGTAACTACTCGGAGGTGCCGGATGTCGCGGGCGCGCTGCGGGCGTGGGAAGTGCGGGTAATCAGGCGGGACTGAATTTCGGGGTCGGAATCTCCCGTGCCCAGCGCGTTCGACAGCATCGCCCCTGGCGAATAGGTCAATTCCGCCTGTTGAACGCCCCGGTCGATGAAATTCTGCTGTTGAGCGAACAGCCCTCTCGGCGCCACCCTGCCCGGCGCCGAAAGGCCGCGACCCTGCCCCGCGGTAGAATTGCCCCACCACGACATTCAGGCACCTCATCATCGACTCGGTGCCGCCCATACAGAACCGGAGAACGCCATGGCGTCCGAAATCTCGCGAAATCAGATCCCTGACAAGCCCGCCCTCGAAGGGCTCGAAGCCAAGTGGGATGCCGCGTGGGAGTCCGCCGGCACGCATCGGTTCGATCGGGCCAACGCCACCACAGACAACGTCTTCTCCATCGACACCCCGCCGCCGACGGCATCCGGAAGCCTGCATATCGGGCACGTCTTCAGCTATACGCACATGGACCTCATCGCGCGCTACCAGCGCATGCGGGGCAAGAACCTCTTCTACCCGATGGGCTGGGACGACAACGGCCTTCCCACCGAGCGTCGCGTGCAGAACTATTACGGCGTACGTTGCGACCCGACCCTCCCGTACGATGCGGCCTTCGCGGCGCCCCTGGAAGGCGGTGACAATGCCTCCTCAAAGGCCGCGGACCAGCTGCCCATCTCCCGTCGCAACTTCATCGAACTGTGCGAGAAGCTCACCGCCGAGGACGAGACCCAGTTCGAGGATGTCTGGCGCAAACTCGGCCTCAGCGTGGACTGGACCCAGAGCTACCGCACAATCGGCGACGAGGCCCAGACCGCAGCCCAGCGCGCGTTCCTGCGCAACCTCGCCCGCGGCGAGGCCTACCAGGCGGATGCCCCGACCCTGTGGGACGTGACGTTCCGCACCGCCGTCGCCCAGGCCGAGCTCGAGGACAAGGAGCAGCCGGCTGCCTATCACCGCCTGGCCTTCCACGGCGCCGAGGACGACGTGTTCATCGAGACCACCCGCCCGGAGCTGCTCGCGGCCTGCGTCGCGCTGGTGGCGCATCCGGACGACGAACGGTATCAGCACCTCTTCGGCACCACCGTGAAGACGCCTCTGTTCGGCGTGGAGGTGCCCGTGCGCGCGCACCACCTCGCCCAGAAGGACAAAGGATCGGGCATCGCGATGGTGTGCACTTTCGGTGACGTGACGGACGTCGTCTGGTGGCGCGAACTCGACCTCCCCAACCGCACGATCATCGGCCGCGACGGCCGCATCGTGGCGGATGCGCCCGAAGCTATCACCGGCGATGGTCCGCTTGCGGCCTACGCCGAGCTCGCCGGCAAGACCGTCTTCAGCGCCAAGGCGAAGAGCGTGGAACTGCTCAAGGCCAGTGGCGAGATGATCGGAGAACCGAAACCGATCATGCACGCCGTCAAGTTCTTCGAGAAGGGCGACAAGCCCCTCGAGATCGTGTCGACCCGGCAGTGGTACATCCGCAACGGAGCGCGCGACGAAGCGCTGCGCGACGCCATGCTCGAACGTGGTCGGGAGGTCAACTTCGCGCCCGACTTCATGCGCGTGCGCTACGACAACTGGGTGAACGGGCTCACCGGTGACTGGCTCATCTCCCGCCAGCGGTTCTTCGGTGTGCCCATCCCGGTCTGGTACGAGTTGGATGCCGACGGCGAGAAGGGTGCGGTGATCGTCCCGAGCGAGGATGCGCTGCCGGTCGACCCGGCCTCCGCCCCCGCCCCCGGCTTCGACGAGAGCCGCCGCGGTGTGCCCGGAGGCTTCATCGGCGAGGTCGACATCATGGACACCTGGGCCACCTCCTCCCTCACGCCGCAGATCGCGGGCGGGTGGGAGCGCGATCCCGAACTCTTCGACCTGGTGTTCCCGTACTCCCTGCGCAGCCAGGGGCAGGACATCATCCGCACCTGGCTGTTCTCCACGATGCTGCGCGCCGAGCTCGAGAACCACAGCGTGCCGTGGAAGAACGCCGGTATCTCCGGCTTCATCGTCGACCCCGATCGCAAGAAGATGTCGAAGTCCAAAGGCAACGTGGTGACCCCCGCTGGCATGCTCGACGAGCACGGATCGGATGCCGTGCGTTACTGGGCGGCCTCGAGCCGGCTCGGCACCGACGCGGCCTTCGACCCTCAGAACCCCAAGCAGATCAAGATCGGGCGACGCCTGGCGATCAAGGTCTTGAACGCGGCGAAGTTCGTCTACTCCTTCCCCGCGCCCTCCGCGGAACTCGCGATCACCCACCCGCTCGACGTCGACATGCTCGCCGAGCTGTCGGAGGTCATCGCCACGGCCACTGCTGCGTTCGATGCCTACGACCACGCGAAGGCACTCGAAGTGACGGAGAAGTTCTTCTGGACCTTCTGCGACGACTACCTCGAGCTCGTGAAGGAACGGGCGTACTCCACGGACGCTCCCGAGGCGCAGGCGTCTGCAGCTCTGGCGCTGAGAACCGCTCTCGAGGTGATGCTGAGGTTGTTCGCCCCGTTCATCCCCTTCGCGACCGAGGAAGTGTGGTCCTGGACCCACGACGGCTCGGTGCACGTGAGCGAGTGGCCGACTGCCGCCACGGATGCCGAGCCCTCCGGTCTGCTTGCGCACGTTGGCGAGGCCCTCATCGGTATCCGCCGCGCGAAGACCGACGCGAAAGCATCACAGAAGGCGGATGTCACGTCCGCGACCATCAGCGGGCCGGCGCAACTCCAGCTCGCCCTCGACGACCTCCGGGACGTGGGACGGATCGCCACCGTCGACTTCGTCGAGGCGCCGGAGATCAGCGTGAGCGATGTCGTGCTCGCAGAGGTAGCCGTACCACCGACGGAGGGCTGATCATGCAGATGGGAACACGATGGGCCGTGGGCGCCGAGGCACCCTCGCGCCTCCCTCAACTCGTCGTCGATGCGGTGAAGTCGGTCGAGGCCGAACTCGCCGGGATCGACACCAGCCTGCTGCGGTGGACGCTCACCTGGCTGGAGGGTAACCCCGTCGTCGAGCTCGACGACGGCACGATCATCCGCTATTCCGGCGGCGAAGTCTTCATCGTCGCACCCTCGGACTAGGGTTAGCGCGCTCTCAGATCAGGCGCTGCGGGCCGGGGATCGACGCGTTCTCGCGGGCTTCGCGTTCGAGCGCGTTGTGGTTGCTCAGGGACAGTTCGTCCCAGGTGCGGAACGAGCGGTTCGCATGGTTGCGCGCCCAGCGGAGCATCGCGACGCTGAGCCGCATTATCGCGCGGTCCATCGTGCTCGGGCGGGAGTGTCCCCTCACGCCGTCTCGCGTGGCGGAGAGGAGCAAATCGAGGTCTGTTGCGGTGGCAGTGGTCATCTGTTTCACCTCTTTCTGTGTCTCAAAGGTAGGGTCGACCACCGACATTGCGGTGGTCCGATCGGGGGCGAGAATCGTCATGATTCACGCGTTTCTTCCCGCTGCTCGGAGGGGTTCCGATCGACGGAAGTGACCTCCCCGTCGATGACGGGGAAGGCGTTGAAATGGATCTGCACGGGCCGGGATCCGGGCACGTTCTGACCCCGGAACTTGTCGATGTGCTCCTCGGCGAATCGGGCGAATGCCGCACCCACCTCGGCGAGCTGCTCGGCTGTGAGACGCACGTTGATCGTCGTGAGCTCGGAGACGTCCGTCCAGGAATCCGGCAGCTCGTCCCAGCCGTGCTCGACGAACTCGCTCAGCTGCTGCGAACGATTGCGCTCCCACTGCCTCAACACGAGGCTCGAGGAGGCGCGGGCCGCCGGCGAGTCGGCGATGTTTCGATCGGACAGGCTGATGCCTCCCGGTACCCTCTCCCACCAGCGCTCGCGACCGGTGCCCTTACCCTCGACCTCACGCACAAAACCGTGGCGCTCGAGTTGACGGAGATGGTAGCTCGTCGCTCCGCTCGATTCGCCGAGACGATCGGCGAGACCGCTCGCGGTGAAGTCACCGTAGGTGGAGAGAACGTCGAGGATCTGCACCCGGAGCGGATGCGCGAGCCCTTTGAGGGAGTCGAGGTCGACGACCCTCATGTCGACCGTCCGCTTCTCCGGCGGGGAGGCCGGGGGCGTCGGGTTCGAGGTTTCGGTCATGATGCAAAGATAGCATTGCAAATGATTCTTTGCAACATCTCTTTTGCAACGGATTATTTGCAAGTGGCGCTGTGCACCCGATCTCTCGCAGCAGGGCAGCCTAGGCTGGAGCAATGGTTGAACAGAATCCCTTCTTCGCGCCCAGCACCCTCCCCTACGGTCTCCCACCGTTCGCGGACATCACGGACGAGCATTACCGGCCGGCCTTCGACCGCGGGTTCGAGGAGCAACTCGCCGAGATCTCCGCAATCACCCGCCGTCGCGACATGCCCACGTTCGAGAACACGATGATCCCCCTGGAGAAATCGGGCCAGACCCTCGAGCGCGTCGCGACGGTGTTCTTCAACAAGAGCTCGGCCGACAGCACCGATTTCACCAACGATCTCGAGGAGGAGATCGCTCCCCTTCTCGCCGCCCACTCCGACGCGATCAAGCTGGATTCCCAGCTCTATTGGCGCATCAAGACCATCCACGACCAGCTGCCGGACCTCGACCTCGATGCCGAATCCCGCTACCTGGTGGAGCGGTATTACTCGGAGTTCACGCTCGCCGGCGCCGGGCTCGACGAGAGCGAGAAGACGAAGCTCCGGGAGTTCAACCAGAAGCTCTCCACCCTCACCACCCGTTTCGAGAAGAACCTCCTCGCCGACACCAACGAGCTCGCCGTGGTGATCGAGGACGTCGCCGAACTCGACGGACTCGAGGCGGGCGAGATCTCGGCCGCTTCTGAGGCCGCCAAGGAACGCGGGCTCGAGGGCAAGTACCTGGTGACGCTGGTGCTACCGACCGGTCATCCGTACCTCGACGCCCTCACCGATCCGGTGGTACGTGCTCGCATCATGGCCGCATCCCGCGCCAGGGGCAGCCACGGCGGAGCCAACGACAATCGCGAGCTCGTGCTCGAGATCACCCACCTCCGGGCGCAGCGCGCGCGTCTCCTCGGCTTCAGCAACCACGCCGCCTATGTCACGGCCGACGAGACGGCGAAGACCCCCGAGGCCGTCGCCGCGATGCTCGGTCGGCTGGCCCCGGTCGCGGCGCGCAATGCCCGCGGCGAGCAGGAAGACCTGCAACTCCAGGTAGCGAATGGTGCTCCGATCACCGCCGCCGACTGGGCGTTCTACACCGAGAAGGTGCGCATCGCAAAGTACGACGTGGACACGGCGCAGATGCGACCCTACTTCGAAGCGGAGCGAGTACTACAGGATGGCGTGTTCTTCGCCGCCAACCAGGTCTACGGGGTGACCTTCACCGAGCGTCACGACCTCGCGGCGTACCATCCGGATGCCCGCGTTTTCGAGGTGCACAACGACGACGGCACCCCGGTGGGTCTCTACCTGCTCGACCTCTACACCCGCGATTCGAAACGGGGCGGGGCGTGGATGAACCCGCTCATCTCGCAGAACTCGCTTCTCGACCAGCCCGTGACTGTGGTGAACAACCTCAACGTGCCCAAGCCGGCGGCCGGTGAGCCCACCCTGCTCACCTACGACGAGGTGAACACGTTCTTCCACGAGTTCGGGCATGCCCTGCACGGGCTCTTCGCCCGGGTGACCTACCCGAAATTCGCCGGAACCAACGTGTTCCGCGACTTCGTGGAGTTCCCGAGCCAGGTGAACGAGATGTGGATGCTCTGGCCCGAGATCCTCGCGAACTACGCCGTGCACTACCAGACCGGCGAGCCGATGCCCGCCGCATTCGTAGAGAAGATCCAGGCGTCATCCGCGTTCAATGAGGGCTTCAAGACCAGCGAATACCTGGCCGCCGCGATGCTCGATCAGGCCTGGCACCGCCTCTCGGCCGACGACACCGTCGACGATGTCGCAGAGTTCGAGGCCGAGGCCCTCGCCGCGGCTGGGCTCGACAACCCGGCCGTGCCGACGCGGTACTCGAGTGCGTATTTCGCGCACACCTTCTCCGGCGGATACGACGCGGGCTACTACTCCTACATCTGGAGCGAGGTGCTGGATGCTGACACCGTCGACTGGTTCACCGAGAACGGCGGACTCACGCGAGCGAACGGCGATCGCTTCCGCGACCGCCTGCTCGGTGTCGGCGGATCGAAGGATCCGCTCGAGGCCTACCGCGACTTCCGCGGCAGGGATGCCGTGATCGAGCCACTGCTCAAGCGCCGCGGCCTGCTCGGCGCCTGAGTCGGTCCGGTGGGGCTCCGCGCCCGAGCAGACTCGGGGGCTCCGCGCCGCCGGGTGACACCCGTGCCCGCCCGTTCGGGCGCGCGTGTCACCCGCGGGCGCGACGGGCGCGCTCAGGCCACTCGGCGACGCCAGCCGAGCCACAGCATGACGACGGCCCCGACCAGCAGGCCCCAGAAGGCCGATCCGACTCCCCCGACGACGATCCCGGATGCCGTCACCAGGAAGGTGAGGATCGCCGCGAGTCGGTGTGCCGCATCCTCCACCGCAGCCACGACCGCACCGATCAGCGCACTGAGCAGCGCGAGCCCCGCGACCGCCTCGATCAGCAGGGGCGGCGACGCGGACACGAATGCCGTCGCCACACCGGCGAGCAGACCGAGCGCGATATAGGTGGCCCCGGCCGCGACGGGAGCGATCCAGCGTTTCGTTCGGTCCGGTGATGCTTCCGGACCGGCCGTCAGCGCCTGGGTGAGAGCCGCGAAGTTGACGGTGATCCCGCCGAAGAGTGCCCCGACGCCGGACATCACCCCCGAGGAGACGAGCGCCGAGCGCACCGGCGCGCGATAGCCGAAGTTGTTGAGAATGGCGGCACCCGGAATGTTCTGCCCGGCCATCGTGACGATGAACAGGGGAATCGCGAGACTCACGACGACGAGAGGATCGAAGACCGGTGCCACGAAGACGAGTTGCGGCGCGAGGTGCGCACCCGCGAGCCATCCGTCCCCCGCGGTGACCGCGAGCAGTATCCCGGCCAGGACTATCGCCGCGGGCACCGCCCAGCGCGGGGCCAGTCGGTACAGCACGAGCCAGACCAGGATGACCGGGATCGCGAGCAGCGGGATGGCGACGGCAGCCTTCACCGGGGCGAGGCAGAGCGGCAACAGGATGCCAGCGAGCATGGCACTGGACACCGGTCGCGGGATCCGGCCGATGAGTCGCTCGAGGGCCGGCCAGAGTCCGACAAGCACGATGAGTGCTGCCGCGACGATGAAGGCGGCCACCGCCTCGGCGAACCGCCCGGTGACGCCGGCCGTCGCGACGAGGAGGGCGGCGCCCGGAGTGCTCCAGGCGAACTTCACCGGCACCCGGTAGACGGCGCTCAGCACGATCGACAGCACACCCTGCACGACACAGATAGCCAGGAGGCCGGATGCCGACTGGGACTCCGTCGCCCCGACGGCGGCGAGCCCGGCGAGCACGATGGCGAACGAGCTCGAGAACCCGGTGATGGCGGCGACGATCCCCGCGATGATCGGCTGGACTATGGGCTATCGGGCTCTCTCGTCGGGGATGATGCCCCCAGCCTAGGGGCGCGCGCCAGCCGCCGTCCCCGGCCAATCCTGCACCTGTGGACTTTGCACGCGCACCGGAGGCATCCGCTGCGAGCCGGCCGCACTCCCCCTCACCCCGCGGCATCCGCCCCACCCTCCCTCGCAAATGCAGGAAGGCCCGTGACTCGAGGGGCAGATGAGCCTCACCGGTCACAGCCGTCACGTGCAGTCCTGCATTTCGTGCGCCACCGCACCTGCGCTGAGCGAGCCAGACCCAAGCCTCCACCGAATCTGGCGACGGGCGACCCGCCCGCAGGACCGATGGACTTAGACCGTGGTGACGTCGATCAGCTCACCTCAGCGTCTAGAACCGCCAAAAGTCGTGCTGGATGGGCAGTTCACTGCTCGAGCTGAACCCGGATTCTGCGGCTCACCGGTGCACAGTTGGTGCGAGGGGAACCGTGCCGCTCGCCATGCTCGTCTACTCCCCAAGGGTTCCGGAAGATTAAACCCGCAGCATCCGTCCGCTCCTCGTCGCAAATGCAGGACTTGGCGACACTCGTGGGGCGGATGCGACTCACCGGCCACACGGGCCACATGCAGTCCTGCATTTCGAACGATAGGGCAACCCAACCGGCACCCGCACCCTCCGACCGCGGCCGGATCAGGCGGACTTCTCCTGGCGCGGTGCCTTGTGGTTCACGATCGTCGGGAGGGCGTTCTCGAGCACCGCTGCCTTTGTGACGATGACGCGGGCGATGTCGTCGTTCGACGGCACATCGAACATGATCGGCCCGAGTACCTCCTCCATGATCGAACGGAGCCCGCGGGCACCGGTCTGGCGCAGTACGGCGAGGTCGGCGATCGCTTCGAGCGCATCTTCTTCGAAGTCGAGCACGACGCCGTCGAGGTCGAACATGCGCTGGTACTGCCGCACGAGCGCGTTCTTCGGCTTGGTGAGGATCTCCATCAGCGCGACCTGGTCGAGCGGGGTGACCGTGGCGACGACGGGCAGCCGGCCGATGAATTCGGGGATGAGTCCGAACTTGTGCAGGTCTTCCGGCAGCACCTCGCCGAAGAGGTTCACGTCATCGCCCTTGCTGTGAAGCGGGGCGCCGAAGCCGATGCCCTTCTTGCCGGCCCGCTGGGAGATTATCTCCTCGAGCCCGGCGAAGGCGCCGGCGACGATGAACAGCACGTTGGTCGTGTCGACCTGGATGAACTCCTGGTGCGGATGCTTGCGACCCCCCTGCGGAGGGACGGAGGCGACGGTGCCCTCGAGGATCTTCAGCAGTGCCTGCTGCACGCCCTCGCCCGAGACATCCCGGGTGATGGACGGATTCTCGGCCTTGCGGGCGATCTTGTCGATCTCGTCGATGTAGATGATGCCGGTCTCGGCGCGCTTCACGTCGTAGTCCGCAGCCTGGATCAGCTTGAGGAGGATGTTCTCCACGTCTTCGCCGACGTATCCGGCTTCGGTCAGCGCTGTGGCATCCGCAACGGCGAAGGGCACGTTGAGTCGCTTCGCGAGGGTCTGGGCGAGGTAGGTCTTGCCGCACCCGGTGGGACCGATGAGCAGGATGTTCGACTTGGCGATCTCCACGTCGTCGATGACGGCATCCGCCGAGGTGATGGTGTTGCGGGACCGGATGCGCTTGTAGTGGTTGTACACCGCGACCGAGAGCGCCTTCTTCGCGGCTTCCTGGCCGATCACGTACTCCTCGAGGAAGTTGAAGATCTCGCGGGGCTTCGGAAGCTCGAACTCGCTCGAGGACTCTTCGCCCGCTTCGGCAAGGCGCTCCTCGATGATCTCGTTGCACAGCTCGACGCATTCATCGCAGATGTACACGCCGGGACCGGCGATCAGCTGCTGCACCTGCTTCTGACTCTTGCCGCAGAAGGAACATTTGAGCAGATCGGCGCTCTCACCTATTCGAGCCATGCTCGGCCTCCTCCTGGTCTCGGCCTGTGCTGTGCCCCGCTGTCTGGGACCGCAGCCCTGCAATCAGCGGGTTGTCTGACACGACCGTGGGTCAGATACAGAGCCTAACGCCAGTAGACGACACTGTTCGCACCATGACGATATTCGACCCCGGCGAGCCGCGCCGGCGAGGGCCCCGGTCGGGGCGATCTAGACTTCGAGGGCAGCCGAAAGACACCGGCACCCGGGAGCGCAGATGACCACCAGATGGGCGAGGTTCGCCCGCGGGTGGATCGCGGCGGTCGTGTCACTCTTCGTGGCCGCCTGCTCCCATGCGCTCGCCGGCGGCGCCCTTCCCGCCACTGCCGGCCTCGCCCTCTGCCTTGCCTTCTCCGGAGCGGTCTGCGTGCTGCTGGCCGGAAAGACCCTGTCCCTCGCCCGCCTGTCGCTCGCGGTCGCGCTGAGCCAACTGCTGTTCCACGGCCTCTTCAGCCTGCTGACGGCCACGCCGGGCACCGCCGCGCCGGTCGGGGCGGGCATGCACCACGGTGCCGGCTCGATGGTGCTGCAACTCGGCTCCGCGACATCCTCCGCGCCATCCGTCGCCGCGATGTCCGCGGATGCCGACCTGCGAATGTGGGCCGGCCACGCGATCGCCGCGCTCGTGACGATCGCGGCCCTCAGTTTCGGCGAGCGCGCGTTCTGGGGACTCCTGCGGCTCGCACGGCTCTGTATCTCGCACAGCATCTCGCGCATCGTGGATTCGATTGCTCCTCCCCAGACGGCTCGGAGACCGCGGCTTTTCCCGACCGACCGACCGACCACGGCGATCCCCCGCGCGCTCGTCTTCTCGATTCATCGGCACCGGGGACCGCCCGCTCTCGCGTTCGCTCCCTGAACCACCCGGCAGGCGACGCTTGCCCGGCCACCAATTTCGACCCCCGCTCCGAATCTTCCGTGAGCGCTGCTCCGGCTTGCGCGGGCGTCACAAACCAAGGAATGACATGAAGAAGAGAACCCTCATCACCACGACGATCGCGGTGGGGGCCGGCGCGCTGCTGGCCATCGCGGCTCCCCTCGCCGCGAGCGCCCACGTCGAGGTGACACCGAATACTGCCGCCGCGGGAACCTATGCGGACATCACGTTCCGCGTGCCAACCGAATCCGCGACGGCGACCACCACGAAGGTCGAGGTCGACATCCCGGCCGCTACGCCGTTTGCGAGCGTGAGCTACGTCGCGGTGCCCGGGTGGGACGTGCAGCTGGTGTCGGAGACGCTCCCGAAGCCGGTCACCGTCGACAAAGCACAGCTCACCGAGGCGGTGACGAAGGTGATCTGGACCGCCCAGCCCGGATCGGAGATCAAGACCGACGAGATCCGCGAGTTCACGCTCTCGGTCGGGCCGGTGCCCGAGACGGGCAAGATCGTGCTCAATGCGCTGCAGACCTACAGTGACGGATCGATCGTGAAATGGACCGGAACGGGCGAGAACGCCGATCACCCCACCCCGGTTCTCTACGTGAACGACCCTCCCGTGGACGACCATGACGCGGATGCCGTGGTCACGCCGTCCGCGGGGCACGACTCCGGGACCGCCGCCACCTCATCGACGGACACCCTCGCCCGCGTACTCGGCATCGGTGGACTGGTCGTGGGCGCGGTGGGCATCGTGCTCTCCGTGGTCACGCTGCGCCGCAGAGCCTCGGTCTAGCCGATGACACGTCGCTCCCGGCTCCCCCTCGTGATGCTCGTCGCGCTCGCGGCGGCGCTGGGGGCGACCGTGCCGGTCCTCGGCCAGGCCGCTCCCGCGGAGGCTCACAACTACCTCGTTTCCTCCGTGCCCAGCGCCGGTGAAACCCTCACAACGCTGCCGAAGGACTTCGAGGTCACCACCAACGGCATCCTTCTCGACATCGACGGAAACGGGACCGGCTTCGGGCTTCAGGTGACGGATGCCTCGGGCGCCTACTACGGCGACGGCTGTGTGACGGTCTCGGGGACATCCTTCTCGACACCGGCCGCACTGGGTGCCGCCGGCGCCTACACCGTCACCTGGCAGGCGATCTCCACCGACGGGCACACGGTGTCCGACAGCTACTCCTTCACCTGGCAGCCGCCGGCCGGCTTCACGCCGTCCACCGGCAGCACGACGGTGCCGGACTGCCACGGCACCGCCTCGGTCAACGAGAGTCCGGCTCCCGGGGCCGGTACCACCGGGGCGCAGACCGTCGACACCGGGACTCTCAGCACCGTGCTGTGGATCGGGGGCGCGTTCCTCGCGGTCGCCGCCGCCGTCATCCTCACGCTCGTCATCACCGGGCGCCGCCGAAAGACGCCCTGACGCTGCCAGTAGGCAAAAACGAAGGGCCCGGATCTCTCCGGGCCCTTCGTGTCGTGCGAGGCGACTGCTACTTGGTGATCGCCGGGATGTTCTTGCGCGAGGTGAGCACCTGGTCGACGAGGCCGTAGGCCAGCGCCTCTTCACCGCTCAGGATGTTGTCGCGGTCGATGTCCTTGTTGACCTGCTCCATCGTGCGGTTCGAGTGACGCGACAGCGTCTCCTCGAGCCACGAGCGCATACGCAGGATCTCGCGGGCCTGGATCTCGATGTCCGAGGCCTGGCCGCGACCGGAGTCGCCCGTGGACGGCTGGTGGATGAGGATGCGGGCGTTCGGCAGGGCGAGGCGCTTGCCCGGCGTCCCGGCCGCGAGGATGACCGCCGCAGCGGACGCCGCCTGGCCGAGCACCACGGTCTGGATCTGCGGACGCACGTACTGCATCGTGTCGTAGATCGCCGTCATCGCGGTGAAGGATCCACCGGGCGAGTTGATGTACATCACGATGTCGCGGTCGGGGTCCTGACTCTCGAGCACGAGAAGCTGGGCCATCACGTCATCCGCCGAGGCGTCGTCGATCTGCACGCCGAGGAAGATGATGCGGTCTTCGAAGAGCTTCGCGTACGGGTCCTGGCGCTTGTAGCCGTAGGCCGTGCGCTCCTCGAAGGTGGGGAGGATGTAGCGGGCCTCAGCCGTGGGACCCGCGAGCCCCGACGGCATGTTGATGTGTTCCATGTCTGTCTGCCTGTCTCTACTTCTTGGTAACGGACTCGTCGGTGCCGCCGCCGCCGATGACCTCGGAGGCGAACTCGCGGAGGTGGTCGACGAAGCCGTACTCGAGGGCCTGCTGGGCGGTGAACCAGTTGTCCCGGTCGCCGTCGATGATGATCTGCTCGGGGGTCTTGCCCGTCTGCTCTGCGGTGAGCTCGGCCATCCGCTTCTTCATGTCGAGGATGAGGTTGGCCTGCGTCTGGATGTCGGCGGAGGTTCCACCGAATCCACCGGACGGCTGGTGCAACAGCACTCGCGCGTTCGGGGTGATGTACCGCTTGCCCTTCGTGCCCGACGAGAGCAGGAACTGCCCCATCGATGCCGCCATGCCGATGCCCACGGTGACGATGTCGTTCGGCACGAACTTCATCGTGTCGTAGATCGCCATTCCGGCAGTGATCGATCCACCGGGAGAGTTGATGTAGAGGAAGATATCGCGCTTCGGGTCCTCTGCCGCCAGCAGCAGGATCTTCGCGCAGATCTCGTTGGCGTTGTCGTCACGCACCTCTGAGCCAAGCCAGATGATGCGGTCCTTGAGGAGTTGGTCGAAAATGCTCGAGACCAATGCCGGTTGGGCCATTGTTGCGCTCCGTTTCAGTTTGTCGCTGGTGACGAATCTATCGGAGGCTCGGGGCCCACACTGCCGTGTTCGCCGTGGGCAGAGCGCGGGGGGTCAGTCGTCGCGCGACAGTCGAGCGACGACGAGGCGCGTCTCATGCTCGACCGTGGTCGGCCAGGCGACATCGGACTTGTGCAGCCGCAACGACACGATGCCGTGAAGGGCGGCCCACACCCGGAACGCGACGACGGATGCCTCGGCAGGCTCCATCCCCTCCGCCGCGACGAGCAGCGCGGCGGCATCGTGGATGAGATCCCACCGGTCGTCGTCGGCTGAGTGCTCGGGGATACCGAGCTGGTCCGCGCTCTCGAACAGCAGCTGGTAGCCGCCGGCGTGGGTGAGCCCCCAGTCCACGTAGGCGGCGGCGAGGGCATCCAGCCGGTCGGACGGGGTCGCGATCGCCTCGATACGAGCAGTGATGTGCCCGCGCAACTGGTCGAGCTGGGCGTCCACCACCGCAGAGATGAGCGCCTGCTGGGACGCGAAATGCAGGTAGACCGCGGCGGGCGACACGGAGCAGGCGCGCGCGACGGCGCGGAGGGAGGGCAGGGCGATCGACTGCGGGTTCAGCAGAAGCCGGCTCGCGGCATCCACAAGTTCGCGCCGCAGTTGGTTGCCTTCGCCTCGGGCATTGGGCTCGCGTCTGGTCATCGGTGCTCCCACTGGACATTCAGGTGTACATATGTAAACCTACATGGGTAAACACCCGTTCATCGAGAAAGGTCCCCCGTGCCCATCGACCATCGCAGCACCACCGCCCTCATCACCGGCGCGAGTTCCGGACTCGGCGAGGAGTTCGCCCGCCAGCTCGCCGCCCGGGGCGCAGACCTCGTGCTCGTCGCGCGCCGGCTCGATCGTCTCGAGACCCTGGCGGCCGAACTGCGCTCTGAGCACGGCGTCGCGGTGACCGTCTTCGCCGCGGACCTCTCGCACCCGGGCGCGGCACGTCACCTGGCCCAACGGATCGAATCACTCGGCCTCACGATCGAGTCGCTCGTGAACAACGCCGGCTTCGCCACACGCAACCGGTTCGAAGAGGAGGATCCGGCCCGCATCGCCGAGGAGATCGACCTCAACGTCGGCGCGCTGGTGGACCTCACCCGCGAGTTCTATCCCCGCCTGCTCGCGTCGGGCCGCGGCGTTCTGGTGAACATCGCGAGCACAGGCGCGTACCAGCCGGTGCCGTTGATGGCCGTCTACGGGGCGACCAAGGCCTTCGTGCTGAGCTTCACCGAAGCGCTCTGGTACGAGGCGAAGGACACCGGCCTGAAGGTACTCGCCCTCTCACCGGGCGCCACCCGGACCGAGTTCTTCGACGTCGCGGGAGAGGATGCCCGGGTCGGCGCCTTCCAGACCACCGGCCAGGTCGTGCGGCTCGCCCTGCGCACACTCGATCGCCGCAACCCGCCGCCGAGCGTGATCAGCGGCGCGGCAAACCGTGCCACGACCATCCTCACCCGGCTGCTCTCCCGCCGCGGCCTCGCGACCGTCACGGGCCGGATCACGGCGCGCGCCTGACCCAGCCCGCGCGGGAGTCAGTCGCTGAGATTGTCGCTGAGGATCGTGAGCACGGTCGAGCGGGCGGAGCGGGCGCGATCGCCGAGTCGGGCGGCGATCACCTCCACGAGGGACTCGAGCAGGATCACGTGCGGCACCCGCGAGGTGTGCTCGAGCTCGTGCCGGAACGACCCACTCGCCGGCGCGACGACGAGCGCGACATCCGCTAGCGACCCCAGCGGAGAGGTGGCGAAAGACGTGATGACGACGAGTTTCGCACCCGTGAGCTTCACCGCGCGGGCCGCCTTGAGGCTCGACTCGTTGGCGCCGCTCCCACTCAAAATGATCGCGGCGTCCGCCGGGGAGAGCTGCCGCGCGGCGATCTGCTGGCCGATCGGATCGGCGACGAACTCGGTGGGGCGCCCGATGGCCGTGAGCCGCATGGAAAGGTCGGAGGCGAGCGGCGACGAGAGACCGTTAGCGAGGGCGAGCAGCCGGGTGGCGGAGAGCAGCGTGACCACCGCGGCTTCGACATCCGCCTCGGTGAGCACGCTTGCGATCTGGGGAAGGGATGCCGCGAGGGCCGCGATCTCCGCCCGGATCGTGCCGAGCGCGGATTCGCCGAAGTCCTCGGGCTGGCTGCCGGACTGGGCTAGCTCGCGCGTGAGGGCGACTCTCAACTGCGGGAACCCCCGGTAGCCGAGGGTCTGGCAGGTGCGGATAACCGTGGAACGGGCGACGCCGGTACGATCCGCGAGGTCCTGAGCGGTCATCTCGACCACGCCGTCGAGGTCGCCGATGATGTGATCGACCACCCGGCGCTCGCTGGGCTGCAGCGAGTTGAGCACCGTCGCGATACGCGTAGTCACCGCGGCGTCGTCGTTACCGGTCCAGCTCACGAGCGGTGGCTCCTTCGGTGATTCGGCGGCGGATGGCACCGGACACGGCGTCGATGCTCATCGTAACGACCACGACCACGATGAGCAGCACCCCCACCACCGGCCAGAGCCGGTACTGCGTATAGCTCGTGAGCATGTCGCCGATGCCTCCCACCCCGATCAGGCCGAGCACCGCGGATGCCCGCACATTGATCTCGAAGCGGTACAGCCAGAACGAGATGAACTCCGGCGTCACGCTCGGCCAGACGCCCCAGCGGATCACCTCCATGCCCGATCCCCCGGCGGCGCGAACGGCCTCGAGCGGACCAGGATCCACGCCCTCGATCGATTCGTAACCCCACTTGCCGAGAGTCCCGATGCTGTTGACCGTGAGGGCGAGCGCCCCGGTGAGCGGAGTGAGCCCGGTGACGGAGAGGATCACGATCGCGATGATGATCTCGGGAACGGCCCGGATCACCCCGAACAGCACCCGAAGGCCCCAGCGCACCGGGGCCGGGGAGAATCCACGCGCCGAAAGGAAGCTGAGCGGCAGTGCGATGACCAGGCCGAGCACCGTTCCGACCCACGCCATCTCGACCGATCGCCAGGTCTGCAGCAGCGCTTCCGGGAGCTTCGTCCAGTCCGGTGCCGAGAACATCAGCCAGAGGTAGCGCAGGATCTCGGCCGGAAGGCTGCCGAGCCGCGCCCAGTTGATGTCGATCGACCAGAACGCCACCACCACTATCAGGGTGACGACGACTCCGATGGCCAGCCGGCCCACCCGGGACGGTCGCGGCGGCAGCGTGGACAACGGGCGTGCGGACTGCGGCCGG
Source organism: Lacisediminihabitans sp. FW035 (assembly GCF_054880895.1). NCBI lineage: Bacteria > Bacillati > Actinomycetota > Actinomycetes > Micrococcales > Microbacteriaceae > Lacisediminihabitans > Lacisediminihabitans sp. FW035. Next base: position 1,381,089 of record NZ_CM142187.1, on the reverse strand, counting down.
GCCGTGGATACCGGAGCGCTCACACCAACCGCCTCCGGATCGCGTCGCTCGCGGTGTCGATCACGATGACGACGACGAGGATCTCGAGGATGATCAGCGAGAGCTGGTCGTACCGGTAGAAGGTGCGCACCGCGTCGATGAGCAGGCCGAGGCCGCCGGCGCCGGCGAGACCGAGCACGGTGGAGGCGCGCACGTTGAGTTCGAGTACGTACAGCGTCTGGTTCACGAAGGCGGGAAGGGCATCCGCCGTGGCGATAGCCCGGTTGATCTGGAACTGGGTGCCGCCCGCCGCGCGCCCGGCCTCCAGCGGACCGGCATCGCCCGCTTCGATGTTCTCCGACACCATCTTCACGATGATTCCGATGTTGAACAGCAGCAGCGCGATGATGCCCGGCAGCGCCCCGACGCCGACCATCGCCACGAGCACCGAGGCATAAAGCAGGTCGGGGATGGACCTCACGATGTTGAGCATGGTGCGCACGAGGCCGCGGCTCCAGCGGTTCGGGTTGGTGAGCCGAGCGGCAAGGAGGCTGAGCGGCAGGGAGAGCAGCGATGCCACGAAGGTGGCGATGACCGCCATCTCGAGGGTCTCGAGCAGGGGCGGCACGGTTCGTGGGAAGAACGACCAGTCGGGCTGGAGCAGAGCGAAGATCTTCGACGCTCCGTTCTGCCAGTTGCGCACGATCGCATCGACGCTGAACGAGATGCCCACCTGCGGGCTGAGCGTGACCGCGGTGATCAGCAGGATCACTCCGAGCGCGGCAAAGGGCTTCCACCGTCCGCGCGGTCGTGGGGGCAGATCGAGCGCGCTCATGCGCCCAAAACGTCCTGGTTCTCGATCGAGCGGCCGTAGATGTTCTCGAACACCGCGTCCGAGGCATCCGCCACCGCGCCATCGTAGACGACCCGGCCGGCCCGGAGGCCGATGAGCCGGGTGCCGTACTGCCGCGCGAGATCCACCAGGTGGAGGTTCGTGATGACCGTGATTCCCAGCTCCTGGTTGATGCGGCGCAGGTCGCCCATCACCCCGTGGGCGGTCGGCGGGTCGAGGCTCGCCACCGGTTCGTCGGCGAGCACGAGCCTGGGCTGCTGGGAGAGCGCCCGGGCGATCGCGACCCGTTGCTGCTGGCCTCCGGAGAGGGTGGATGCCCGGTCCCAGACCTTGCCGAGGATGCCTACCCGGTCGAGCGCTTCATATGCGATCTGCTTGTCCTCTGCCCGATACGCGCCGAGGAAGGTGCGCCACGAGGGAGTGTGGGCGAGGCGGCCGACGAGCACATTGTTCAGCACGCTCGCACGCTTGGCGAGGTTGAAGCCCTGGAAGATCATGCCGATGTCGCCGCGAAGGCCGCGGAGCTCGCCCCCGCGAAGAGCTTCGAGGCGTCGGCCGCCCACCTCGAGGCTTCCTGAAGTGATAGGCACCAGCCCGTTGATCGTGCGGATGAGGCTGCTTTTGCCCGAACCCGAGAGTCCGACGACCGACACCATCTCCCCCGCCTCGATGTCGAGGGAGATGCCGTCGAGCGCCACGACGCCGTTCGGGTACCGCACCGTGACATCCCGCGCGTGGATGGAGAACGGCACGGCACCCATCGCTACTGCAGTCCCAGCTTGGTGGCGGCGTCCGCGACCACGGTGAGGGTCTTGGGGTTGGCCGGGGCGAGTTTCGTGATCGAGTAGATCGAGGTGAGCACTTTCGACCCTTCCGGGGTGTCAGAGTAGTCTTCGAGCGCCTTCGTGATCTTGTCCTTCAGCGCCGGCGAGAGATCCTTGGTGAGGGCGACTCCGTCGTTGGGGATCTCGTCCGTGAGGGCGAACACCACCACCTTCTTTCCCACGTCAGGCTTGTCGCTCTTCACGATGTCACGCGCGTCCCAGAAGCTGAAGCCCACCTCGGCGTCACCGTTGTAGACGGCGAGCACGGAGGCGTCGTTCGCGGTGACGGGAATCTGCTGGATGTCGGTGTCCGTGTTCAGCCCGGCGTTCTTCAGCGCGAGGATCGGGTAGATGTAGCCGGCCGGGGATCCCGGCCCGAGCACCGCGACCTTCGCGCCCTTCACCTTTTTGATGGAAGAGAGCCCCGCCGGTCCCTTGAGGGCGTCGGCGCCGTTGCAGAACAGCTTGCCGTCGCGCTCGACCGGGGTGTCGGTGCAGTACTTGTCGGGGTTGTTGGTCATGAACTGGGCGGGGTAGGTGATGTTGCCGTTGCGCTCGGTCTGCAGCACGACGGATGCCCCGTACCGGTCGCTCGCCTGCCACAGCTGCAGCGACGGCAGGAATCCTATCTGCGCCTGACCGGCGCCCATCGCCTCCACTGCGGCCTGGTAGTCCTTGGAGACGACCCCGGTCACCGGCATCTTCAAGGCCTTCGTGAGCATGTCGGTGAGAGGCTTCGCGGTGTCGACGAGGCCGGCCTGGTCCTGGGAGGGCACGAGGGCGAGGGTGAGCGAGGTCGGGTCCTTCGCCGCGCTGGTGTTGGTGGTGGAGCCGGCCGGAGCCGAGCATCCGGAGAGCGTGACCGCGGTGACCGCGACTGCGGCCAGTGCGACGGTGGAGCGGAGGAGTGCCGTTCTGGAGATCACTTTTCTACCTTCGTTTCGAGAGTGGACGATGCGGTGGAGGTGGTGCGGTGTGGCGATTCGAGCCAGGCCGAGAGCCTGGGGTAGAGCTCCTCGAGAGCGACGGCCCGGAGGGTCGGCGTCGCGGCCGCATCCACCCGCGGTCCGACGAGGGCGGTCGTGGCCCCGCGACGGTAGGCGGGCTCGAGGTCGTTGATCCAGACATCCCCGATGCTCAGGAGCGCGGATGCCGGATCCTCGATGGTCGAACCGGCGAGGAGACCGTCGAGGAGCGCATCGAGGCCCGCCGGCTTTCCGACCGCGGTGTGCACCTCGTCGAAGACGCCCGCGAGGCCGAGCGAGTCGAGCGCCTCGGCGATGCGCGTCTCCGGGGCATTGGTGGCCAAGACGAGCCGCGCGAGGGGCCGCGCCGCGGTCAGGAATCCGGCGAGCCCGAACGGTGCCATCACCGGGGCGGCGGCGCTGGCGAGTTCGGCGCGGCTGGAGGCGTAGGCGCGCGAGTGGGCGGCATCCGTCACCGCGAAGGGCGTCGACAGCATGCGCACAAGGTCGTACCCGTCCAGAGGGTCGAGGTCGCCCGGGGTGTCTTCGGCGAGGCCGGCCTCGAGACGCGCAAGAAACTCTGCGCGTTGCGGGCGCCCAAGTCCGGCCGCGACGAAACGCGCGTAGGAACGCACGGGTCCGTCTCCGAGCGACACCGTGCCGTCGAAGTCGAACACCATCACCTTCCCGTGCTGTGCCACGCCTGATACCCCGTCTCCGCGACCCCTCATGGACGCAATGTCCACAGTATGGCTCTTACAGCGACGAAACGACCACGGGGAGGTTAACAGCACGTAAATCCTGGGGCGCCGGTCTCTACGATGGAGGGATGCCGCATCGGGGAATCGACGACCAGGTGCGCATCGATGCCGCCGCCGCACGCTTCGACGACTGGGGACTGTCGACGGTGATCGACGAGAACATCGATGCCCCGGTCATCGCGCGCGACGAATTCGAGCGGCTGCACGGGCTCGCCGCCTTGCAGGCGGAGTGGCCGATCGGCAATGCAGGTCTTCTCCACGTGTACGGCTATCTGCTCTCGACGGCGCAGACACCCTACGGGCTCAAGCGCGACCGCTGGCTGGACGGTGCCCTCGCTCGCACCCTCGGCCTCCCGGCGGACGCCTTTCTCCCATCCGGAAGAGGCACACTTCTCTCCCGGGTGACCGCCGCAGCGCTCCCCCGGCTGGTCGATCCGCCGCCGGATGCCCTGCTGGTGCTCGAGCAGCAGACTCTCGATGGCGCGGCGCGGGTCGTCACGGTGGTGCTCGGCACTCCGGAGGCCGGCGCCCTGCTCTATGGAGTGCGCGAAGGCGGACGGATGCGGGTGATCACCGCGTTTCCGCTGACGTCTGCCTCCGCCTCCTTCTGCCGGTCGCTCGTGGACCAGGCGCCGAGGTTGCGCTACAACGCCGCGACGGCCACGCTTTCGCCGCGGTCTCCGCTCGCACCGAGCCTGCGCACCCAGTAGCCGAGGAACGCCGCCCCCGCCTCGTCGTGGATCGCGTCGCCCTCGACGATCACAGGGTACGGCCGGTCGAGGATGCCGTCGGCGGGGCGCACATCCACGTGGGCCACGTCGTACCCCGCCCCGTGCAGGTGGTCGGCCATCAGGTAGTCGCTGCGGGAATCCCCGATCGACCGCCACTGCGTGGGAAGGCTTCCGAGGGTGGCGAAGTAGTCGAGGGCGCGGGCCGCCCCGCGGTCCTTGTCGAGGAGCACCGATTCGATGTCGGTCGAGATGATCGTCGGATCGAGCCGGAACGGCACGTTGCCCGCGGCATCCGGTGCAGATCGCGACCCGAGCTTCACTCCGAGGCCGGCGGCCGCGACCAGCGCGAAACTGGCGTCGTTGAACCACGACTGGGCGTGCTGGTAATCCTCGGCCGAGACGTCGGTGCGCTGCTCCACCGAGATCATCGCGCGCTTCGTCTCGTCGAAGAACATCGTGTCGGAGAATCCGTCGGCCACGAGGGACCGGATCCCGTCCACGATCGACGAGGGAAGCGCGACACTCTCGTCGACAGTCACCTCGCCCATGCCCGCACTCGTGATCGGCGCCCAGGAGCCACCCTTCTCGAACACGCCGAACATGCGCGCGCCCGGGGCCTCGAGCGCGGCGGCCAGCCCGGCCTCGAGGAGCGGCTCGATCACGTGGTCGCGGATGAAGGCATCCGACCGACCCGTGACGAACGCGATCGGAACTCCCGCCCCGGCGAGCGCGATGAGATCGTCGAGGATGCTCGGAATGCGGATGTTACGGCTCACCGGGCTCGCGAGCGGTCCGTCCACGTCGAACAGCAGGCCGAGATCGAGCATGGTAATTCCTCCGGGTGTTCGATGGCGATGCGCGATCGCCATCGAACGCCGGGTTGGAACGGGTGTGACCCCGCAGTACCTGGACTACTTGTGGTCGTGTCCGTAGTGCTCGTTGTTAGCCGAACGACCGTGGCTGTCCTTGCCGCCACCGTGACTGTGACCCTCGTGGTCTCCCGTGCCGGCCGTTGCCTCGACGAAGTCTTCGCCGTCGGTCGCGCCGGTGACGGGAGCGGTGAACTCGGTCATGTCGACGTCGTCCCCGTTGGAGTCGACGACCTTGGCCTTCGACAGCACGATCGCCAGTGCCTTGCCGCGGGCGACTTCACCGATCATTCCCGGGATCTGACCGTTGGAGTCGAGCACCTTGATGAACTCGCCAGGCTCCATGTTGTACTGGGCCGCACCCTGGATCAGGTACTGGGTGAGCTCGTCCTGGCTGACCTTGACCCCTTCGGCTTCAGCGATCGTGTCGAGCAGGATCTGGCTGCGGAACGTCTTCTCGCTCGACTCGGTGACCTCGGCACGGTGCACCTCGTCCTCGAGGCGGTTCTCGTTCTCGAGGTGACGGTGCACCTCATCGAGCACGAGCTGCGGCGGAACCGGGATCTCGACGGACTCGAGGAGCTTGTCGACGACCTGGTCGCGCGCCTGGGTGCCCTGACCGAAGACCTTCGAACGGCCCACCTGCACCTTGATGTCGTCCTTGAGCTCGGCGATGGTGTCGAACTGGCTGGCGATCTGGGCGAAGTCGTCGTCGGCGGCGGGGAGCTCGCGCTCCTTCACCGCGAGGAGCTTGACGGTGATCTCCGCGGACTCGCCCTCGTTGTCACCACCGAGCAACTTGGACTCGAAGACCGTGGTCTCGCCGGCACTGAGGCCGTCGAGGGCCTCGTCGATGCCGTCGATCAGGTCCCCAGATCCGACCTCGTACGAGATCGCGTTGGCGGTGTCCACCTCGTTGCCACCGATGGTGGCGACGAGGTCGATCTGGGCGAAGTCGCCAGTGGCCGCCGGGCGGTCGACGGTGATCAGGGTGCCGAAGCGCGAGAGCAGGTTCTGCAGCTCGGTCTCGACCTCGTCATCCGTCACCTCGATGGCGTCGACGGTGAGGGTGATGCCGTCGAGGTCGGGAACGGTGAACTCCGGGCGAACGTCCACTTCGACAGTGACCTCGAGGTCGCCGGAGAAGTCCTTCGTGCTCGGCAGGCCCGTGACATCCGCTTCGGGACGACCGAGCGGGCGGATCTTCTGCTCCTCGATGGCCTGGCGGTAGAACTTGTCGAGGCCATCGCTCACCGCGTGGTTGAGCACTTCGTCGCGCCCGACGCGCTGGTCGATGATGGGCGGCGGAACCTTGCCCTTACGGAAGCCGGGGATGTTGACCGACTCGGCGATGTGGCTGTACGCGTGATCAATGCTGGGCTTGAGCTCATCGGGAGTGACTGAGATGCTCAGCTTCACTCGTGTCGGGCTCAGCTTCTCGACCGTGGTCTTCACGTTGGTTCTCCTGCTTGCTCTTTTGTGCGTGATTCTCGGGGCGTGCTACATGGGGTTGTATGTCGGGATGACAGGAGTCGAACCTGCGACATCTCGGCCCCAAACCGAGCACTCTACCAAGCTGAGCTACATCCCGATGGGCCCGTCAGGCCCGATGGCCCAGCGACGGTACGCCGCGAAGCGCCCCAAAATAGGCCTTGCCAAGCCTATCGCACCGTTCCTGCGCGCTGGTTCTCGCTGTCGCGCTCATGTAATAAGGTGGTAACCGCGCAATCGGCTCCGGCCGGCAGCCCATGGGGATGTAGCTCAATGGTAGAGCCTCAGTTTTCCAAACTGATGGCGCGGGTTCGATTCCCGTCATCCCCTCCACATGGCCACTCGGATGCACGCGGTCGAGATCCCCCTGGACGATCAGGTCGTCCGGCGCCTCGTGCGTGAGCAATTTCCGCAGTGGGCTTCCCTGCGGGTGTCGCTCGCCGCCACGGGAACGGTCAACGCGATGTACCGGCTCGGCGACTCGATGGTGGTCCGACTGCCGTTCGTGCCCGATTCCAGCGGTATCGAGTTCGAGGCGGAGTGGTTGCCGAGGCTCGCGAGCGGCCTGGGGGTCGCGATCCCGTCCGTGCTCGGAATCGGCCAACCGAGTTCCGCCTACCCTCAGCCCTGGTTGGTGCTCGATTGGCTTGAGGGCGGAACCGCAGAGCCCGATGGGCTCGAGGATCCCGACGGGTTGGCCATCGATCTCGCCGATTTCATCTCCGGGATGCGGCTGCTCGACCCGATCGGAGCGCCCGTCGGGTACCGCTGCGGTTCCCTGCACTCCCTGGACGGAGACATTCGGGCCTGCCTGTCGCAGGTCGCCGATCTCGTCGACGTGGCACCCCTTCTTCGACTGTGGGATCGCGCGCTGGCCGCCCAGCCCTGGGCCGGCGCTCCGGTGTGGGCACACGGCGACCTGCTCTCCGGCAACGTGCTCCTGTCGGGCGGGCGACTTAGTGGCATTCTCGATTTCGCGGCAGCGGGAGTGGGCGATCCGTCCTGTGACCTCATGGCTGCCTGGAGCATGCTCCCCGCTCCGTCTCGAGACGTCTTTCGCGCGCACCTCGGGGTCGACGACGACCAATGGGACCGCGGTCGCGGCTGGGCGCTGGCGCAGGCGGCGATCGCACTGCCGTATTACCGCGAGACCTTCCCCGCTATGGCCGCGGGATCGCTGCACATCCTGGGAGCGCTCGGGGGCTGAGCGAGTCGGCGGGCTTTGCTCGATCGGCGGTGGGATCTCGACACGGTCGCTGGCGCTCCCTACTCGATCAGCGGGGGGATCTCGACACGGTCGCTGGCGCTTTCTCCTCGATCAGCACAGGCTGGCGCTCCCTCCTCGATCAGCACAGGCTGGCGCTCCCTACTCGATCAGCGGGGGCGGTTCCATCCGGGTGGCGGGCTCGGTGACGTAGCGGTGGCCTGTGGGCGAAGTCCATTCGAGGTCGCCACCGCCGAGGTGCTCGACCGACCAGCGGGTGTGGTGTTTCTGGTCGTGGTGTTTCGGACACAGATGCGCCAGATTGTCGTGATTCGAGGGCCCGCGGTGCTGCCAGTCCTGTGTGTGGTCGAGGTCGCAGCGGCGGGCGGGCGCGCCGCATCCCGGCGCCCGGCACGTTTCGTCTCGCATTCGCAGCCAGGCGCGAAGGTCGGGAGGGATCGCATAGCGGTCCCGGCCGAGGGAGAGCACGGCCCCGGTCTCGGGGTGGGTGAGGATGCGCACGAACCCTGGGGCGCCGGCCGCGAGTTGACGGGCGGTGGCGAGGTCGATCGGTCCGTAACCTTCGAGCACCGCGGGCTCGGTGCCGTGACCGAGAAGGCTGAGCACGGGTACGGTGACAAGCACCCGGGCCCGGATCCCCGCACCGAGGTTCGGGGTGTGGTGAGTCGAGTCAGTGGTTCCGTCGATGAGCAGGTCGGCGAAGACATCCGCGCGCAATTGGGTGAGGGTTCGCGTCTCACCCTCGCCCTGCAGGGAGACGGCGGCGTCGGTGGCCCGCTGAAAGATGGCGTGCGCAGTGTCGGCCGGAAGGTAGGCGGTGAGCCACGCCATGCCGTCGCGCGCGGGATCCAGAGACAGCTCGCGTTTGTCGCGACAGGTGGCGTGTCGCACCTCGATGGATTCCGGATGCGCCCGCTCCCGCAGCACCCGCACGCGATGGTCGAACCGGCTCGCGGTGAGGGTTAGTGCGAACGGCAGAGCGGCCTCTTCGAAGGAACGGCGAGCTTCGACAGGCAGTGAGCCGGCGTGGTCGATCATCGCCTGCGCGTGCCGATAGCTGATGTCGCCGTCGCTGAGGGCGCTCAGGGTGGCGGGCAGCTCCCGCAGCAGGAATCGGCTCTCTTCGATCAGGTTCTCGGTGGTGCGTTCCGGCAGTCGCAGGGCCGCAGCGAGCTCGCTCACCAGCGAGCGTCGGGCGACCGCTGCAGCGCTCCACCGCCGCACCTCGGAGGTGTCCGCCGGCATCAGGGACGATGTGGCCTCGCTCCAACTCCGCGCCTGGTCGATGAGCGCCGCGCGGTGTGCGGCAGCCTGCGCCATGACGCGATCGGCCTCCGCGACATCGTCGATCAGCTCCCCCATGGTGTCGAGAAAACTGGATGTGAGAGCGGGCGTCAGCACCAGGGAATCGGTCGCGCGATCCAGCTCGGGAGCTGCAACCGCGGTCGTTTCCATGACTGAATTCCACCGCGCACCACCGACATTCCACCGCGGATTCGGCGGGGGCGAATCGAACTGTGGAGACTGATTTGTGGCGGTGAGTTCGGGAGAAGAAGAGGTGAGCGGATGACGCCGAGACGAGTCCGCTCGGCGACCGGATCTCGACACGGTCGCTGAGCGACCTACTCGATCAGCAGAGGGCTGCGCTCCCGCCCCGCTCGGAGCCGGATCTCGACACGGTCGCAGAGCGACCAACTCGATCAGCAGAGGGACGGTCGCTGAGCGACCTACTCGATCAGCAGAGCTCGTCTACGCGCCAGCCGCCCGACTATGCGATCGCCCTGGCTGATGCCGACGACACCGAGGATCACCACCGCTCCCCCGACCAGTTCGGGCACCAGCGGCACCTCCCCGAGCCAGAAGAACGAGATGAGCACGGCGACGGCCGGCACGAGATACAGCAGGGAAGTGGATGTCACGACCGGCAGCCGCGCGACGGCATAGCCCCACAGCACGAAACCGACCGCCGACGGCAGCAGCCCCAGATAGACCGCCGCGATCCACGCCTGCGGCCCGGCCGAGACGACCTGGTGCCAGCCGAACGGCACGAAGGGGATGGTCATCACCGTGCCGGCGATCATCGCGTAGGTGGCGACCTCGACCGCGGAATAGGTGCGAAGAAGCAACCGGGAGAGCGGGTGGTAGACGCCCTGCACGACCATCGCGGCCACGACGATCCAGACGGCGGCGCTGAGGCTGAGGCCGGCTCGCGCCAGGCAGACGAGGAGCACCCCACCGATGGCGAGCACGCTGCCCAGAATTCTCACGACACCGAGCCGTTCGCGGAATGCGATCGCGGCGATACCGACGGAGACGAGCGGCGCCGCCGCGACGATGATGCTCGAGGTGCCGGCCGGCACGAAGAGCTCCCCGGCGTTGAGGAGCAGCTGGTAGGCGGTCATTCCGAAGAAAGCGCAGGCCAGGATGAGCAGCAGATCCTGGCGAGCGGGCATCCGAACGCGCAGAAAGGGAGCCGCCACGAGGAGGGCGATCGCGGCGACGACCAGGCGCACGAACGAGAGCCCGATCACGCCGAGGCCGGGCGCCGCGACGCTGATCGCGGGGAATGCGCTGGCCCAGAGCAGCACGACGCCGAGGCCGGCGAGGAGCACGCGTGTCGAGGTCATGCCCGAAGTCTGCGCGCCAGGACTCGTCATGTCCATTTAGTTTTTGTTCGCAAATAGGTAAGTGAAACCGTATGTCGGTTGGCCGCAATCGGAAAAGCCCCGGGGACGAGACCGTCGCGATCACCTGACCCGGCGCGCAGTGCTCGCGGGCGGCGAAGCGCTACCGTTAGACCATGACGCCTGCTGACACCACCATGCCCAGCGAGGCAGTGACTGCCCCCGCCACGCTCACGTTCTCCGAACTCGGACTCACCGACCAGGTGCTCAAGGCACTCAAGGATGTCGGGTACGAGACCCCCTCGGCCATCCAGGCCGCGACCATCCCTCCGCTGCTCGCCGGCCGCGATGTCGTGGGCCTCGCCCAGACCGGCACCGGCAAGACCGCAGCATTCGCCCTGCCCATCCTCTCCCGTCTCGACCTCGCCCAGAAGAACCCGCAGGCGCTGGTGCTCGCGCCGACCCGTGAGCTCGCCCTGCAGGTCTGCGAGGCGTTCGAGCAGTACGCGTCCGGTATGCGCGGCGTCCATGTGCTCCCCGTCTACGGCGGCCAGGCCTACGGAGTGCAGCTTTCCGCGCTGCGGCGCGGGGTGCACATCGTCGTCGGCACACCCGGTCGCATCATGGACCACCTCGCCAAAGGCACCCTGGACCTCTCCGAGCTCAAATACCTGGTGCTCGACGAGGCCGACGAGATGCTCAAGATGGGCTTCGCCGAGGATGTCGAGACGATCCTCGCCGACACCCCCGACGACAAGCAGGTTGCGCTGTTCTCGGCCACGATGCCCCCGCAGATCCGTCGCATCTCGAAGAAGTACCTGCATGACCCTCAAGAGATCACCGTCGAGAACAAGACCACCACCTCCGCCAATACGACGCAGCGCTACCTGATGGTGTCGTATCCGCAGAAGGTCGACGCCCTCACCCGCATCCTCGAAGTCGAGAACTTCGAAGGCATGATCGTGTTCGTGCGCACCAAGAACGAGACCGAGACCCTCGCCGAGAAGCTGCGGGCCCGCGGCTACTCCGCCGCCGCCATCAGCGGTGATGTCGCCCAGGCCCAGCGTGAGCGCACCGTCAACCAGCTGAAGTCGGGCAAGCTCGACATCCTTGTGGCCACGGATGTCGCGGCCCGCGGCCTCGACGTCGAGCGCATCAGTCACGTGGTCAACTACGACATCCCCATCGACACCGAGTCCTACGTGCACCGCATCGGCCGCACCGGACGCGCCGGCCGCAGCGGTGCCGCGATCAGTTTCGTCACCCCGCGCGAACGCCGGTTGCTTGACGCCATCGAGCGTGCAACCCGGCAGCCCCTGACCCAGATGCAGCTTCCGAGCGTCGAGGACGTCAACGTCACCCGCCTTGCCCGCTTCGACGACGCGATCACCGAAGCCCTCGGCCAGGGTGACCGCGTCGCGGGATTCCGAGACATCATCAGCCACTACATCGCGCATCACGATGTGCCTGAGGTGGATGTCGCGGCCGCCCTCGCGATCGTCGCCCAGGGCGAGACACCGCTGCTTCTCGCCCCCGAGCGCGCCCAGCGCCACGATCGCACGGAGCGTGCCGACTGGGGCGACCGCCCCGAACGCGGCGACCGTCCGGAGCGGGCGGACCGCACCGAACGCCGGGCCCGCCCGAATGCCGGTCCGATGTCGACCTATCGCATCGAGGTCGGCAAGCGGCACAAGGTGGAGCCCCGCCAGATCGTCGGGGCGATCGCCAACGAAGGCGGCCTGAGTCGCGAAGACTTCGGCCACATCAAGATCCTGCCCGACTTCTCGCTCGTCGATCTGCCGGCGAACCTCTCCGCTGATGTACTCGACCGGCTGAAGGGCACCCGCATCAGCGGCAAGTTGATCGAGATCCGCGCCGACCGTGCTCCGCGGAAGCCGCGCCGCGACTGAACTCCTCGCCGGCGTGCCCGACGCCGCGGCGATTCCTTGATTCTTAGTGGATTCTTGGTCGGAGATTGGCAGACTGAGACTCACTCGTGCGAGGGAGGCTCCGATGACCGATCCACGGCCCCGGCTGCTGCTGCTCGAGGACGATCCGCAGCTCGGACCGCTCATGCGGCAGGTGCTTGACGAGGTCTATTCGGTCACCCTGGTCGCCGACGGCACGATCGGCGTCGCTGCCGCCCTTGCGGGAACCTTCGAAGTGATGATCGTGGACCGCCGGCTGCCCGGGCTCGACGGGCTCGGGGTGATCGAGACCCTCCGCCGCAAGCGGGTCACCACACCCATGCTCATCCTCACCGCGCTCGGCACCATCCAGGACAAGGTGCGAGGGCTGGATGCCGGCGCCAACGACTACCTCGTCAAGCCCTTCGAGTTCGATGAACTGTTCGCGCGCCTCCGGGCCATCCGCCGGGTCTACACGGGCGAGGGACCGTTCGTGCGCATCGGCCTCTGGGAGTTCTACCCGGAGAGCCGCACGGTCTACTCGCCCTACGACGGACGCACGATCCTCACCGAGCGGGAGAACGAGCTGCTTCGTCTCTTCGCCGAGAATCCGCATCGCACCTACTCCCGGGAGCAGATCCTCGGCGAGGTGTTCGGGGCGAGCGACCAGCCCGGCACCGTCGACACCTACGTGCACTACGTGCGACGAAAGACGAATGCCGACCTCATCACCACGGTACGTGGCCAGGGGTACCGGCTGGGAGCACCATGACCGGGCTATCGAACGGCGCGCGGGTGGAAGACGCGGATGCCCGCGCCATCCGTCGAGCGTCCCGCGCTGTCGGGCTCCAGCTCACCATCACCTCGAGCGTCCTGGTGCTCGCGGTGCTCATCGCCGCGTTCGCTTTCGTATTCGCGCACATCAAACCCGGTCGACTCTTTCCCGCCGTCGGATCCCACGAGACCACGATCGACGTCGGAGGCCTCGAGATCCTCGTCGGCGGCATCGTCATCGGGGCCATCGCCATCATCCTCGCCGGCACCATGAGCTGGTTCGCGACCCGGCGGGCGGTGCGTCCCCTCGGACACGCCCTGAAGCTCCAGCGCGCATTCGTCGCCGATGCGAGCCACGAACTCCGCACTCCGCTCACGGTCCTCGATGCGCGACTGCAGCTGCTGCAGCGCGGCCTGGCCGAGGGGGATCCGTCCGCCGCCACCGTCACGGAACTGCGCCGTGACACCAAGACGCTGATCGGCATCGTCAACGACCTCCTCGCCCTGGCCGAAGTGGACCGCGCACCGGCCAGCGACGAGCCGATCGCGGTCGCCCCTGTGGTGCAGCGCGCCGTGGACTCGATGACGATCCTGGCCGCGAAGCGCTCCGTGTCCATCAGGTTCGAGGCATCGGCGGATGCCGCTACCGTCGTGCCCGCGACCAGCATCCACCGCTGTGTCGTGGCCCTGTTGGACAACGCATTAGATTTCGCCCCGTCTGAGTCGACCATCGACGTGTCGGTCGAGGAGATCAAGGGTTCCGTCCTGATACGCGTGAGGGACCACGGCCCGGGTATCACGGGAATCGAGCCGAGCCGCATCTTCGACCGTTTCGCGCGCTCGGGGGATGCCGTCGGCGGGGGCGGGACGACCCGCACCGGTTTCGGTATCGGCCTCTCACTCGTGCGCGACACCGTCGAGCGATTCGGAGGCTCGGCCTCTGTCATCGAGACCTCGCCGTCCGGGACCGTGATCGAACTACTGCTCCCTGCGGCCCGGCGTCCCTGAGTTCCTGGGAATCAAGAATCCCCCAGAGAATGTCACCGGCGACGATCCCTGAGGGTGAGGCCGGCGACGCCGGCCACGATCAGCGCCGCGAGGGCGAGGCTCACCGGACCGGTGCCCCACTGCAATCCTCCCCGGGCATGGGACACCCCCATCCAGTCGGCGAAGGATGCACCGAGGGGACGGGTGGTGACGTAGGCGAACCAGAATGCGATCACCGGGCCGAATGCGCCGATCCGGTACCCGAGGGCCGGAATCAGGATCACCACGGCGAAAAGCACGCCCGAAGCGAAGTATCCGAGGTGCAGAGTCGTCGCGGTCAGGTCGCCTGTCGCCGTCCCGAGGGCGAAAGTCACGAGCACGGCGGCCCAGTAGAACGATTCCCGCCGGCGAGTCGTGATGCTGTGGATGGAGAGCGTGCCCTCGGTGCGGAACCAGACGACGAACACCGCGGCGAGCGCGACCGCGAAGGCGGCGGTCGAAACGAGGTAGGGCACACCGAGCACGATGTGGGTCACATCGGCGGCCATCGTGCCGAAGACGCTCACCATAGCGACGGCAAGCCAGTAGACCCACGGGATGTATCGGCCCGCGGCGAACTGGAGTGCCAGCGCGCCGGCGAAGACCAGCCCGCCGATGGTGACGGCGGCGACCGGATCGATCGAGCGCACCAGGAAATCCGAGGTGGTCTCTCCCATACCCGTCGTCAACACCTTGACGATCCAGAACACTACGGTGATTCCCGGCACCTTGCTCGCCGTGACCGGAGCCAGGCGTGAGGGGCGTGTGAGAGGGAGGCGACTGTCCACGGTGTCGAGGCTGCCCATCCCCCACTAAGAAAGGTCTGAGAAAGCCTCCGCGCGCCGAAGCTCTACCGCGTGACGCCGGCCTGCAGCCTCGGCCTCGCCGCACGGCAGAATTCCGCGAGAGCATCACGGTTGTACGCGATGCCGTCGAGGAAGGACGACGGGACCTCACCGCGCAGGAACGCCGTCATGCCCCCGACCAGTCCCTGGTCACCCTGCTCGACGATGAGGATCGCGGAGTCCGGAAGCGCATCGTGAGCGGAATCGAATTCGACCGACACGATCGGCAACCGCGCGAGCGCCGCCTCGAGAAGCACCATGGGTTGTCCCTCGTAGTCGCTGGAGAGCACGAAGCAGTCCGCGGCCGCGAGCACCGGGAACGGATTGGGGAACGGCCCGACCACGAAGGCCACCGCCGCGAGGCCGAGGCTGTCGATCACGTGTTGAAGCTCGGCGCGCAGGGGACCATGGCCGATGATGACGAGACGGGTATCCGCTCTCTGTCGGTGCACCTCGGCGAAGGCGCGAATGAGTCGCGCCTGGTTCTTCTCCGGCGAGAATCGCCCGACGGTAGCAAACCAGACCGTGCCGTCATGACGCTGCATCGCCTCGATCCAGTGGAGATCCTGCGTCCCGCCGTCGTCTTCCGAATCGCCACCGTCATCGTCGAAGGTCGTGATCGATGCCAGCGGTGCCCTGAGCCCTTCCCGCACGTGGGCTTCGTCCACCAGGTTTCGGGCGGAGACGAAACGTTCGGGCGCGAGGCCGTACCGCGGGGCGAGGGCGGCACGGTTGATCCGACTGAGACTCTCCGAGACCGACACCAGGGCGTCGAAGTCGCGGTAGAGGCTGAACACCGCCGGCAGAGTGCGCTTCATCCGACGTCGGCTGCCGACGTATCGAACCGTCTCGAGGGCGAGGTCGTTGTGCAGCCAGACGGAGCGGAATCCCCCCGGCGAATGGAGAAGGAGGGAGGCCCAGAACGCCGTGTAGCCGCTGAACTCGACCAGAGAGTCGAATCGCGCATCACCGAAGCAGCGTGCCCACTCGGAGCGCCACATCCGTTGTTCGGTCGCCGTCTCTGGACGCCTCCGCAGCACGGGATACCGCTCCTGCAGTCGCCGCAACCCGTGGGTGAGCTTGCTGCCGTTCATGCCGCCCACCCGGTGGAACTGTCGCACCTGGGGTGGGATCCGCCGCTGGTTGGCGAGTTGCTGCGCACTGCGGGGGCGATTGAAGACGACCGAGACGTCGTACGCGCCGTGGTCGATCGCCGTGAGCAGATTGAGCGCCGAGTTCGTGATGCCGTTGGAGCGCATCCCGCCGAGACTCAGCAGCATCGAGGTACGGGAGTCCTCGGCGAGGGACCTGGTGCGCGCGTTCGCGGCGAGGCCGCGAAAGACGACGTCGACGACCCGGCGGGAGGCACTGCCGTCCTCGTGGGGTGCGAAGCGATCAGTCCAGGCGGATGCGGACGCTCGCCCGGCACTGACGGAGTCGTGGGTGCGGATCGCGTCGGCCAGCTCCGGTATCGTGCGCGTGACCGGTCCGGGCAGTTCGTCGAGTGGAAAGTACAGGCCGCGGGACGCCGAGTAGTCGAGGTCATCCGGCGTGAAGAAGACGAGGGGACGGGCGAGCGGCAAGAAGTCGAAGAAGATCGACGAGTAGTCGGTGACCAGGATGTCGGTGAGCCCGAGGATCACGTTGGTCGGGAGGTCGTTCGGCACCAGGATCCTGCGCAGCTCCGGCCGGTCCGCCGCGAACCGGTGCACGACCTGGTGGGTCTTCAGCAGCACACGGTAGCCGTCACCGACCTCCTGCTGCAGCGCCTGGGCGTGAGCGAACAGTTCGGCGGCATCGTCCGCTGGCGAGCCGAAGTTCGTTCCCTTCCAGGTCGGGGCGAACAGGATGACGGTGCGGTCGTCGAACTCGACGCCCGCGCGCGCCAGTCGCGCCCGCGCATCTGCCGCCGCATCCTCGCCGAGGAATTGACGATCCACCCGCGGGTACCCCTCCTCGATGACAAGCCCACGGAAGGCCCCGCGCAACCGGTACGCCGACTCGTACATCTGCTCGGTCATGAAGCCGTTCTGGGAGAGCAGGAAGTCTGCCGCGACGAAGTTCCGCAGGGTGTTCGCGGAGTCGAGGGCGCCGTCGGGCATGTCGTAGCCCATGCGCTTCAGGGGCGTGCCGTGCCAGGTGTTGAGATAGACCTGTCCCGTTCGCTTGCTGAACTCGACGGGAAATGTCGCGTTGTTGACCAGGTACTGGCTGGTCGACAGGGCGCGGAAATAGCCGAGGGATCGGCGCCGCACGAAGCGCACCCTCGAATCCCCCGCGAATTCGGCCTGCACTTCGCGGTGCCGGCGCAGGCTGTCGAGCACCCAGGTGTGGCGGAACCCGGCCAGGTCCGGTGACCGCAGCACCTCGCGGAAGATCGCCTCCGGGTTGCACAGCACGCCATTGCCGGCGAAGGACTCGTAGAGCACCGTTCCCTGTCGCACTCGACCCCGCCGGGCCAATGCCTGGAGCTCGGCACGGCCCGCAGCCGCGGCCCTCCTCAACAGTTGTCGCGCCCGGCGGATCAATCGCTTCATGACTCATCCCTCGCTCGAATCAGCCACAGCCGATTTCCCTAGCGTGGTCGACGGCTCCCAAGGAATCTCTAAGACAGCGACCGCGGCGGGGCCGGAAGTCGAGCATCTGTCTTAGAGATATCTGGGAAGGCATCGAGGAGGCTGGCAGTCCACGACACCGAGGGAATGGGAGGCTCGACATGATCTGGATCGTCTACGGCGGGGTCGGAGTGCTCGTCTTCGTGGTCGCCCTTGCAGTGTGGGCCGTCGTCGTGCTCCTCGCCGAAGTCGGCGACGAACAGGACGAGGCCACCGACGAGCCGGATCCTCAACTGTTGCCTGAGCGGATGCGGGCACGCAGCCGTGCAGCGCGATACTGATCTCCGCGATCCCGCGACGCCCGTCGGTGTCGGTTCCCCGCGAATTCGGCTCTCTCCACCCTCCCTCTCGGCGATCGCCCTCGGGACGCTAGCCACCACGGTCTCGGCGGTCGGCTCCGGGATCGCGTCACTGTGGGGCGACGAAGCAGCGAGCGTGCTGTCGGCGGAGCGATCGCTCCCCTCGCTCTTCCGGATGCTCGGCCACGTCGACGCGGTACACGGCACCTACTATCTGTTCCTGCACTTCTGGGTGGAGGCCTTCGGGGCATCTCCCTTCTCCGTCAGGTTCCCGAGTGCGATCGCGGTCGGGGTGGCGGTCGCGGGGATCGTGCTGCTGGGGTCACGCCTCGGCGGCATCCGCGTCGGCGTGTTCGCCGGAATCGTGGGCGTCGTGCTTCCCCGCGTCACCTACATGGGCGAGGAGGCGCGCGGCTACGCGATGAGCGCGGCCGCCGTGGTCTGGCTCACCATCCTGCTTGTACACATCGTCGGACTCGAGCGACCGGGTCGACGACCGTGGGTGTTCTATGCCATCGGCCTCGCGGTGTGCGGCTACATCTTCCTGTTCAGTCTGCTGATCGTGGTGGCGCATGTCGTGCTGGTACTGGGCACCCGGCGGCGCGACTTTCTCACGTCGTGGGCGAGGGCGGCGTCCGGCAGCGTCCTCATCGCCGGCGCGGTGATCGGATTCGGCATCGGTGAAAGCGGTCAGATCGCGTTCCTGGCGAGCCGAGACTCCACGAACATCCGCACCCTCGTCGTGACGCAGTGGTTCGGCAACGACCTCATGGCGGGGGTCGCCTGGACGCTCATCCTCACCGCGATCGCGATCTGGGGCATCGGCGCCTACCGGGGGCATCGCGACTCCGGCGCGCCCATCCTCCTCCACGGTTCCGTGGCTCGGCGACCGACGCTGGTGCCGCTCGCCGCGGCCTGGCTGCTCGGCCCTCCGGTCGCCCTCCTCGCCGTCAACTCCGTGCACGCGGTCTACTCCTCGCGCTACCTGTCGTTCGCCGTGCCCGGAGCGGCGCTGTTGATCGGCTGGCTGCTGGCCCGGATCCGGCCCCGCGTAGTCGCGATCCTCCTACTCGCGCTGGTAGTCGGCGCGTCCTCGATCAGCTACCTGAGCGAGCGCACACCCTTCGCCAAGAACAACAGCGACTGGTCGCAGATCGCCGATACAGTTCGGACGAACTCGACGCCCGGCGAGGGCATCCTGTTCGACGAGGGCACCCGGCCCTCCCGCGCCCCGCGGCTCGCGCTGCGCACCTACCCGGCCTCTTTCGCGGGCCTCACGGATGTCGCCCTCAAGTCCCCCTGGTACGACACGACCAGTTGGCACGACTCCGTGTATCCGTCCTCGGCCCTCCCGGCCAGAATCGGCTCGCTGTCGACGGTCTGGCTCGTCGAGTACCGCCTACCCGGAACGGAGGCGGACAGCTACGACCGGGCAGTGCTCGCCTCGTTGGGGTTCATCGTCGTGGCGGAGTTTCCCGAGCACACCAGCGTCGTGCTGAAGCTCACGCGAACGTAGAGCTCGTGTCGCACAATCACGCGGTCCCGTCTGCCCCGATGGCGGCGGTGAACGCGGCGATAGCGGCAGCGTCGTGCGTTGCCCAGTCGAGCGAAGGACCACTCTGGGTCTCCGAGAGGAAAGCGGCAATGCGGTCGGCCAGTTCACGATCATCCGTCGGACTCTCCAGCTCACCGGGCGTCTCGCCCCGGTATCGTCCAACGGCGGCCGTGACGATCGGAAGCCCGAGCACGAGAGCCTCCGTGACCACGCGGGGATTCGCCGCGTGTCCGGTGTAGACGAAACAATGCGCGCGCCGCAGGAGGGCGAATGGGTCCGTGCGATACCCGGCGAGCCACACGGCCCCGGTCAACCCGAGCGTCACGATCTCGGCCGCAAGGGCCGATGCGAGCGGGCCGTCGCCGATCACGGCGAGACGCGAATGCGGGGCATCGGAATGCACCAGCGCAAAGGCCCGGAGGAGCAGGCTCGGGTCGTTCTCCATCGAGAGGCGCCCGAGGGAGGCGAAGATCCTCGAATCGGCCGGCGAGTCGTCATTCAGCCAGTGTGGAAGGGGCGAATCGCGCTCGTCGCGCTCCAGCGGGAGTGCGGAGTCCGCGAGGATCCTCGCGCCTCCGATGAGGGCCAGCGCCGACGAGTCCGCGACCACATGATCGTAGGAGCCGTACAGGGGACGGATCTTCGCGAGCTCCCCCGCCGACGCCCGGTCCTCCCGCCGCCAGATCGACCGTACGGATTCGGGACTCTGCAGCATCAACGTCGCCCAGAACGAGCTGGTGCCGGCGAAGTCCAGGGTGAAATCGAAGGTGGTCGAGCCGAAACACCGGTCCCACTCTTCGCTCCAGAGTCGAGTCTCCCGGGAAGAGCGCGCGGCCGGATCCCCTGTGGCCGATCGGGGCGAGCGCAGTCGGGCGAGGGAGAGCTTCGAACCGTTCATACCGCCGACTCTGGCGAACTGGCGCACCCGGGGATTGAGCAGTCGCTGCTGGTCACGCACGGCTCGGGTGCGAGTCGGCGGAAAGACCACGGAGACATCGAAACTTTCGTGGTCGATGGTGTCGAGAAGGGCGATGAGTTCGGAGGTGACCGCGCTGGGCCTCATGCCGCCGGCGTGGATGAGCATGGTGCGCCGCGAGTCGTGCGCGATCGGCGCCACCGTGTATCCGTCGGGGTTTCCGCGGAACACGATATCGACGATCCTCTGCGTGGCGCGTCCGTCTTCCCGCGCGACGAACTTCGCCTGCATCGCCCGGTAGTTCGCGGCGACGACACCGCTGGCACCAGCGCGATCGAACTCGTTGACCGCCTCGGCTAGCTCGTCGACGGTCTCGACCACCGGGCCCGGCCAATCGGCCGGTTCGATGTAGAGGCCGCGGTATCCGGCGTAGTCCGCCAGGTCGGGAGCGAGGAAGAAGATGGGGCGACCGGTGGCCAGGAAATCGAAGAAGATACTCGAGTAGTCGGTGACCAGCAGGTCGGTGATGCCGAGGATCACGTTCGAAGGGATCTCGTTGGGCACCAGGCGCCCCGCGAGGCCCTGGATGTCGGAGGCATAGCGGTGCACCACCTGATGGGTCTTCAGCACGACCACATACCGGGTCGAGTCGATCAGGGCCTCCAGGCGTTCCACCCTCGACACGAGCTCGCTGATGTCGTCCTCCGGGCGCGAGAACGAGCTGCCTTTCCAGGTGGGGGCGTAGAGGATGACCTTGCGCCCACCGAGCGGAATCCCGCTCTCCTCGAGGGTCGCGCGGGTCGCTGCGAGCCCCCGCGCATCCAGGATCTGGCGGTCGATGCGCGGATAGCCCTCCTCGATGACCTGGCCCCGATAGATCTGGCCGAGGAGGTGTGCCTTTTCGTACATATGCTCGGTCATGAATGGGCTCGCCGAGAGCAGGAAGTCGGCCGAGAGCAGATTGCGGATCACATTGGCCACACGGGTCGCGGGATCGCCGATGTCATATCCCATGCGCTTCAGCGGGGTGCCGTGCCAGGTGTTCAGATACTGCTGCCCCTCGCGCTTGCCGAACTCGGGAGGGAACGTGGCGTTGTTGACCAGGTGGCCGGCGGTCGCGAGGGCCCGGAAGTAGGCGAAGGATCCCGGGCGCACGAACCGCACTGAGCGCGAGCGGGCGAATTCGCGCACCACGGAGGGGTTTTCCCGCTTGCTCGTCAACGCCCAGACATGGGTGAACCGGGAGAATTGCGGATCCGAGACCAGGGCCCGGAAGATCGCCTCGGGGTTGCAGAGCATGCCGTTGCCGGCAAAGGACTCGTACAGCACGACCGTCGGCCGCACCGCCCGGCGGCGCCAGAAGGCATAGACCTCGGTCTTCGCCGCTTGACGAAGACGCTGTGCCAGTGCGGCGACGCGGCGGCGGACAGCGGACAACCCCCTCACGTCCGACATCCTGATCACCTGCCCACTATAAAGATCTGTCGCGCCTCTCGCGCGGCGTAGAAGACGATGACATATCCCGCGACCGCATCCGTCCACCACCAGCCGTAGCGCGCATCGAGTAGCACTGCCGCAAGCACGGCGGTCGCCAGGATGCCGTCGATGACGGTCACGCGCGCCTCCGTGACCAGCACGGGGTTGCCGAGCGCACGTCCGGTGCGATGCTTTCCCATGGCCAGAGCGAACATGACAAGGGCCGTGGCCGCCGTCCACGCGATGGCCGCACCGTCAGGGTGAGCGTGGTGCCGGGTGATCAGGGCAACGCTCGACTGCGTGAAGAGGTAGACGGCGAGTGCCACAAAAGCGATCCCGATGAGGCGCAGCGCCCGCCGTTGGCGCTCCTCACCTGTGCCGGATAGCTCCCAGATCACCACGATGCTCGCCCCGATCTCGATCAGGCTGTCCAGTCCGAATCCGGCGAGAGCGACCGACGACGCGCTGATCGCCAGCGCCGTGAGCACACCGACTCCCACCACGTTCCAGCCGAGTGTCACGTACTCGAGAAGGAATCCCCGTCGACGGAGCACGGCCGTACGAAAAACGCGTTCGTCGTCGTTCTCATCGATCCCGTCAGAGCCGGACACTTCCGACCCCCACCACGCCCAGCACCACCAGCCACGCGAATACCGAGGTGCTCGCGAGGCTGATCAGGACGTGGGTGCGCTCCCCGGCAACGGCGGACTGCACGGAATCACGTCTACGCTGCTCCCGCCACTGGCTGAGGAAGAACGCGAATGCGAACGTGAGCATCGTCAGGGTGATGACACGAGCGAGCGTGGACGGCGGAGCGCCGACCACCAACCCCGCGACCTGGTGGAATGCGACCACCCCCCACGGCACGATCCCGGTCGCCGCGGCAAACCAGAGCGGAAGCATCCGCCCACTCGAAGGAGATCGTTCCTGCACCACGAAGAACAGGGTCGCCCCGCTGGTGATCGCATAACAGAGCACGAGGGCCCCGACGTCGCGGATACCGTTCAGGCCCGCGACGAGAAAGACCGTGATCGACGAGCTGAAGGCGAACTCGATCCACCGGGCAGTGTGCCGATTGTCCTGGACCTCTGCGGAATACCGGGATGAGAGCGCGGGCAGCAACACGACGAGCCTCGACAACGCCACAAGCAGGCAGAGTGCGATGACGCCCGTGCCGACATCGAGAGTGGTCAGCACAACGGGGCTCAGAGTGCCGGGCAACCCGAGCGTGATCGGCAGGAGCATCCGAGTCGGAGCCAGGGAGAGAATGACGGCCAGGATGATCGCTTGCGCGACGAGCAGGGCGCCGGCGACGGCCGAGAGCCGACGGAGACCGGCGATGGTCAAGGGTGGGCTCGGACTGCTCGCGAGTGGGAGCGACGCCCCGCCGCCCAGCCGAGGCAGAAGAGCACCGAGCCGGCACCCGTTACCAACAGCACAGCGCCGAGAGTGTGCAGGGGTGTGGAGAACCACGGGGCCGGCACGTAGGACGTGGTGCTGAGAGGCACGTAGGCGAACCAGCCGAAGGAGGCCGCCGGGCCGAGTGTGGCAAGCAGGATCGCGCCGACGATCGCCAGTGCGCCGGAGACGACCGGAAGGAGGATGCCGACAATCAGGTCGACGCGCCGGAGCGGGGCCGGAGTCGCGCCAGCGGGCCGTTCGATCATGGAGCCACCCTAGTTCCCGCGCCGCGACCTGTCGCGCGGGCGCGACCGTCTTCGGCCACCTCGCGCCGCCGGCCTACCGTCGGGTGCGGCTTCCCCATCCCCTACCGGACATCCCGAGATTGGCTGCGAAGAGCAGCAGGGCACCGCCGAGGCCGCCGGGAAGCATGATGCTTGCCCCCACGATCTTCCACGAGGCGTCTCCCAGGAGGAAGAGGGCACCGCCGAAGACTACGAGGAACACGGCGAGGTACGGCCCATAGGCCCACATCCGGTGGGTCAGGGACCCGGGCCGGCTTCGGCCGCGCCCGGCGGGCGCGCGCGACGCAGCGGATCGACCGGGGTCTGGGGTCATGCCCTGAATCTAGCGCCAAGGTACCCGTTGAAACCGGATCCGGCGAAAGTCCTCGGGGTCAGGTCGAGAGCTCCCCGAGCCCACCCCGTGCGAAATGCAGGAATGGCTGTGAAAGGTGGGGCAGGTGAGGCTCACCAGTCACAGGAGTAACGGTTGTTCCTGCATTTCGCACGGGGTGGGTCGCGGCCT
This sequence comes from Lacisediminihabitans sp. FW035, assembly GCF_054880895.1. NCBI lineage: Bacteria > Bacillati > Actinomycetota > Actinomycetes > Micrococcales > Microbacteriaceae > Lacisediminihabitans > Lacisediminihabitans sp. FW035. The sequence continues at coordinate 1,357,146 of NZ_CM142187.1, read as the reverse complement.
CTCGCGCCGCTCGACGTCGGCGACGGGACTCAGCGCGGCATCCGGGGTGCCCAGGTGAAGACCGGGGGCTTCTTCGCCGCGAACGCGGCGGCCCCGATCGCCGGGTCGTCACTCTGCAGCACCTGACGCTGCCAGTGCTCGTTAACCGCCGCAGCATCCCCGTTCGACGCGATGGCGTCGACGATCTGCTTCATCGCGTGGATCGAGAGCTGGGATCGGGACGCCAGACGGTCCGCGAGAGCCGGGGCCTCGCTCCACAGGTCGGACGCCTCGACCACCGACGTGACCATGCCCCAGCGCTCGGCCGTCTCGGCGGTGACGAGATCTCCGCTGAAGAGGAGGTACTTCGCCACAGCGGGACCGGCGATGCTGACCAGTCGCTCGATACCGGAAAGCGGATAGACGATCCCGATGCGAGAGGGAGTCACCCCGAAGGTCGCGCGGCTCGAGCAAAGGCGGATGTCGCACGCGGCGGCGAGCTGCCACCCTCCCCCGACGCAATATCCGTCGATCGCTGCGATCGTCGGCTTCGGAAACCGCGCGAGCGCATTCTCCGCCTCGGTCAGGTACCCACCGTCGTGACCGGTGGGAGCGTTCAGGATCCGATCGAGCTCGCGGATGTCCGCGCCGGCCGAGAAGTCGTCACCGGCACCCCGCACGATCAGCACCTTGACGCTCGCGTCCGTCGCCAGCCGGGCGAGGAGCGGATCGAACTGCTGCCACAGTGTGGCCGGAAGTGCATTGCGCATGCCGGCGTTCTCGATCACCAGTGTGGCGACGACCCCGGACTGCTCGATCGTGAGGCCAGGCATGTCAGGAGGCTGTCGTTACGCTGGCGGTCTTGACGATGCCCGCGGTGATCAGTCCTTCCACCTGGTCCTCGGTGAGACCGAGCGCGGCGAGCACCGCCTCGGTGTCTTCGCCCAGCGCGGGCGGGGCCTTGCGGATCGGCAGCGCCCTCCCATCAACGGAGATCGGTCCGCGGAGCAACGGCAGGTCGCTGCCATCGGCCCGAGTCACATGCTGCACCATGTCGAGGTGCTTCACCTGCGGGTCGTCGAACACCTGCTGGTAGTTGTAGATCGGTCCGGTGGGGATGCGTGCGTTGCGCAGCGCTTCGACCCACTCGAGCCCGGATCGCGCCGCGAGGGCCTGCTCGATCCGCGCCGTGAGCGCGTCGCGGTTGGTGAGGCGCAGTGATCCGGTGGCGAAGTCTGTCTCGGACGACAGCCCCGGATCACCGATGAGAATACAGAGGTCACGCCACTGCTTGTCGTTTCCGACCGCGATGATGATCGGGATGTCCGCCGTCGCGAACATCCCGTAAGGCGCGAGCACGGGGTGGTTGTTGCCCTGGGGTTCGGGCACGACCCCGGTGCTGAGGTACCGCTGGCCCTGGAAGGCGGAGATCGCGATCGCCGCCTCGAGAAGGGAGGTCGACACCTCGAGCCCGTCGCCGGTGCGCTCCCGACCGACGAGCGCCGCGACGATCCCGAATGCCGTGAACACACCCGCGTAGATGTCGATGATCGGGATGCCCACCCGGTACAGCTCGGCGGAATTGCGGCCGGTGACCGACATGAGCCCCGACATCGCCTGGGCCACCTGGTCGAGCCCGGCGGTCTGGCTGAGCGGACCCGTGCTGCCGAAGCCGCTGACGGAGGCGACGACGAGCGAGGGCTTCTCGGCACGCAGTCCCGCGACATCCAGCCCCATCTCGGCCATCACGCCGGGCCGGAAGTTCTCGATGACCACATCAGAGGCCAGCGCCATCCGGCGAAGAAGCGCCTTGCCCTCCGGGGTGTAGAAATCGAGGGCGATGGAGGACTTGCCGCGGTTGACCGAGTCGAAGTAGAGGCTGTGCTCGTTCTCGAACGGCGGCCAGCTGCGCGTGGAGTCCCCGCCCTTCACGCTCTCGACCTTGGTGATCGTCGCACCGAGGTCGGAAAGCAGCGCGGTGGCGTAGGGCCCGGCGAGGGCGCGGGTGAGGTCGAGTACCCGGATTCCGTCGAGCGGCAGCGGGGCGGTCATCCCTTCAGCCGCACGTTGATCTGCTTGGTCTGCGTGAACCCGGCCATCATGCCCTCGAGAGAGACCTCCCGGCCGATCCCGCTCTGCTTGTAGCCGCCGTAGGACTGGCCGACCACCTGGCCCCCGCCCTGGTTCACCTGCACCCAACCGGCCTCGACCCGGTGTGCGGTGTTCAGCGCCGCGTCGAGATCGTGGCTCCAGACGAAGGCGGCGAGCCCATAGTTCGAGTCGTTGGCCATCCGCACCACGTCGTCGACCTCGCGCCAGGGAATCGCCACGAGCACCGGCCCGAAGATCTCCTCCTGCGCGAGCCGGAAGTCGTTCCTGGCCCCGGCGAACACCGTCGGGAGGTGGTAGAAGCCCTCGGTGAGCGGCCCCTCGGTCGGGGCGGAGCCGCCGAGCGCCACCGTCATCGCCGAGTTCGCCCGGCCGTCGGCGAGGTAGTCGTCGATGGACGCGTGCTGCTTGCCGTTGATGATCGCGCCCATGTCGGATGCCTCGTCGAGCGGATCCCCGACGGTGAGGTCACCGAGCTTGCCGACGAGACGGTCGAGCACCTCGTCGTAGATGTCTTCGTGGAGGAAGAGGCGGGATCCGGCAGTGCAGCTCTGGCCCTGCCTGGTAAAGCGGGAGGCCAGCAGCAGTCCGTCGATCAGGTCGTCGTCGACGGCGTCGGGGAAGACGATCGACGGGTTCTTGCCACCCAGTTCGAGCGACACGTGCGCGAGCCGCTCTCCAGCCTGGCGACCGACGCCGCGACCGACCTCGGTGGATCCGGTGAAGGAGACCTTGTCGACCCCGCGATGGGTGGCGAGCGCCGACCCGATGAGGCTGCCGCGACCTGTCAGGGCATTGACGACCCCGACGGGAAGGTGACGGTTGCAGACCTCCGCGAGAAGCAGGATGGTGAGCGGTGCGTCATCCGCGGCCTTGAGGATCACGGTGTTGCCTGCGGCGAGCGCCGCCGGCACCTTGAAGCCGGCGATCATGAGCGGCGAGTTCCAGGGAAGGATGCACGCGACGACGCCGAGCGGTTCGAGGCGGGTGTACTGCAGCTGGTTGTCGCCGGCCGGGAGCGTTGTGCCCTTGACCTCACCGGCGATGCCGGAGAAGTAGCGGAACAGCGCGACGAGGGTGGTCACCTCCGGGCGGGCTTGGGTGCGAAGCGCGTTGCCGGTATCCAGGGCGGTGAGGCGGGCGAAGTCCTCGGCACGGGCCTCGATCTCGTCGGCGATCAGCGCGAGCGCGCGGGCCCGCTCGGTGAAGTGGCGAGCGCGCCAGGCCGGGAACGCGGCACGTGCCGCTGCGACCGCCCGGTCGACATCCTCGACACCGGCCGCCGGAACCCGGCAGATCACCCGGCCGCGGTGGGCCGGGTTGGTGACGTCGCGCCATTCGCCGGTAGCCGATTCGACCTTCTCGCCGCCGATCCACATCGGCTGGTCGGGGCCGGGGGCAGTGGTGAAGGTATCGACGGCGCCGGGGAGGAGGGCGGTATCTGACATGCGGCGGTTCCTATCGTTCGGGAGGGCGGTGAGCTCTGGCGGGTCGTTCTAACGGTTAGCGAAGCTCGGGGAGCGCTTCTCGACGAAGGCGCGCATCCCCTCCTTCTGGTCTTCGGTGGCGAAGACGGAATGGAACACCCGGCGCTCGAAGCGGATGCCGGCATCCAGCGTGGTCTCGAAGGCCGCGTTCACGACCTCCTTCGCGAGCATCGCGACCGGGAGGGACATGCCGGCGATCGTGGTCGCGGTGGCCATTGCATCCTCGAGCAGGCCGTCGGCGGGCACGACCCGGGCGACGAGACCGGCGCGCTCGGCCTCGGTGGCGTCCATCGTTCGGCCGGTGAGGATCAGCTCCATTGCCTTGGCTTTGCCGACCGCGCGAGTGAGTCGCTGCGATCCTCCGATGCCGGGAATCACCCCGAGCTTGATCTCAGGCTGGCCGAATTTCGCCGTGTCGGAGGCGATGATGAAGTCACAGATCATGGCGAGCTCACACCCGCCGCCGAGCGCGTGGCCGGAGACCGCCGCGATGAGCGGGGTGCGCACCGCCGCGAGCCGGTCCCAGCCGGAGAACCAGTCGGAGAGATACATGTCCATGTAGGTCTGCGTCGCCATCTCCTTGATATCGGCCCCCGCCGCGAAGGCTCTGGCCGACCCGGTGAGCACGATGGCGCCGATGTCCGTGTCGGCATCGAGCTCGGTCGCAGCCGCTACCACATCGTTCATCAGGGCGAGATTCAGCGCGTTGAGCGCCTCCGGCCGGTTGAGCGTGATGAGCCCGACTCGCCCCCGGCGCTCGAGCAGGATGTTCTCGTAGTCGGTCATGCCACCCTGCCTTCGGAGTTGTCGCGGATGGTATTAATGATGGCCGAGAAGTCGAGGCCGGCCCCGCCCTCATCCGCGAATCGCCGATAGATGGATGCCGCGACCGGTCCGAGCTCGGCGGCCGTGCCGGTCGCCTCGAGTGCCCCGAGTGCGAGCCCGAGGTCCTTCGCCATGAGTGCTCCCGCGAATCCGGGCTGATAATCGCGGTTGGCAGGGCTCGCGGGCACCGGTCCCGGCACCGGGCAATTGGTGGTGAGGGCCCAGCACTGGCCGGATGCCGTCGAGGCGACATCGAAGAGCGCCTGGTTGGACAGGCCGAGTCTCTCCCCCAGTACGAAGGCTTCACTCACCGCGATCATCGAGATGCCGAGGATGAGGTTATTGCAGATCTTCGCAGCCTGGCCCGCTCCCGAATGCCCGCAGTGCACGATCCGGCCTCCCATCACGGCGAGGATCGGCTCGGCCGCCGCGAAGTCCGCTTCCTCGGCGCCGACCATGAAGGTGAGGGTGCCGGCGGTGGCGCCGCCGACCCCGCCGGACACCGGGGCGTCTATCCCGCGATGCCCGGCGGCGACGGCGAGGGACCGGGCGGTGCGTGCGTCGGCGACGTCGATAGTGGAGGAGTCGATGAAGAGGGTGCCCGGTGCGGCCGCGGCGAGCAGTCCGTCGGAGTAGGCGTCAATCACGTGCTTTCCGCTCGGGAACATCGTGATCACGACCTCGGCGCCGTCGACCGCGGCGGCGGCATCCGCTGCGACCGTCACCCCGTTCGCCGCCGTATGTTCCCGGGCTGCGGGCACCGGGTCGTAACCGGTCACGGCATGGCCGGCCCTCACGAGGTTGGCCGCCATCGGGCCGCCCATGTTTCCGAGTCCGAGGAAGGCGATTCTGGTCATGGTGTTTTCCTGTCTCCGGCGGCTGTCGTCGATGACAGGCCGAGTTCACGGTCTCCGAGGTCCTCGAAATAGGCCTCGACGTCTGTTCTGGTCACCTCACCGAGAGTGGGCGGTGACCAGTGCGGCGAGCGGTCCTTGTCGATCACCTGCGCGCGCACGCCCTCGACGAGCTCTGTGCCCCGCACGAACCGCAACGAGACCCGGTACTCCTGGTCGAGCACCTGCTCGAGCGTCTCGAGCGACCGGGCGCGGCGCAGCGACTCGAGGGTCACGCTCACCGCGGTCGGCGACTTCGTCAGGATCACGGATGCCGCCTCTCTCGCCGCGTCGACCGGCGAGGCCGAAAGCGAGGCGACGATGTGTGCCGGGTCGTCGGATGAATAGCACTCGTCGATCCAGTCCCGCTGCCCGAGCAGGGCGGATGCCTGAGGTTCGGTCGCGAAGGCGACGACCGCCTCTGCGGCGTCCCGCGTTTCGAGCGCGAGGGCGAGGGCGGCGAGGTGGTCGGACGGCACGAAATGATCGGCGAGCCCGAGGGCGATGGCGTCGGAGCCGGTGATCGCACCGGCAGTGAGGCCGAGATGCGTGCCGAGTTCGCCCGGTGCGCGGGACAGCAGGAAGGTGCCGCCGACATCCGGAACGAAGCCGATTCCGGTCTCGGGCATCCCCAGCCGGGTTCGTTCGGTGACGACTCGCACCGAACCGTGCGCGGAGATGCCCACACCACCGCCGAGCACCACCCCGTCCATGAAGGCGACGTAGGGCTTCGAGTAGCGGGCGATGTGCGCGTTGAGGGCGTACTCATCCGCCCAGAACCTGGCGGAGGTGTCGCCGCCCGCGATCGCATCGCGATAGATACCCACGATGTCCCCGCCCGCGCAGAGGCCACGCTCCCCCGCGCCGGTGATCAGCACGGTCGACACCGAGTCGTCGTGCTCCCACTCGTCGAGAGCGGCGGCGATCGTCTGCACCATGGCGTGGGTCAGGGCGTTGATCGCCTTCGGCCGGTTGAGCACGAGGTGACCGAGTCGACCACGGCGTTCGACCAGCACCTCCGCATCGGGGAGAAAGGTCACGATTCCGCCAGGCTTCGGCCGATGATGAGCCGCATGATCTCGTTGGTCCCCTCGAGGATCTGGTGCACTCGCAGGTCTCGCACGATGCGTTCCAGTCCGTACTCTGCGAGATAACCGTAGCCGCCGTGCAACTGGATGGCCGAGTTGGCGACGCTGAAGCCCGCATCGGTCGCGACCCGCTTCGCCATCGCACACAGCCGCACCTTGTCGGAATCGCCGCGGTCGAGGGCGTCGGCGGCGCGGGCGAGCAGGGTGCGCGCCGATTCCAGCTCGGTGTCCATGTCGGCGAGCTGGAAGAGCAGTGCCTGCTTCTCGATGAGCGGGCCGCCGAACGCCGTACGTTCCTTCAGATACGCCACAGTCTTGTCCAGAGCCGCCTGTCCACCGCCGAGCGAACAGGCGCCGATGTTGATGCGCCCCCCGTCCAGTCCGCTCATCGCAATCCCGAACCCGTCACCCTCCTGCCCGAGCAGATTGCCGACGGGCACGCGGACGGCGTCGAAGAAGACCTGGCGGGTGGGCTGGGCGTGCCAGCCCATCTTCTTCTCGAGGGGTCCGAAGCTGAGGCCGGGGGTCGAATCCGGAACCACGATCGCGCTGATGCCGTGGCTGCCGTTGTCGGAGGTGCGGGCCATCACGACATAGAACGCCGAAGAGCCCGCGCCGGAGATGAACTGCTTGACCCCGTCGATCACATAGTGCTCGCCGTCCCGCACCGCGCGGGTACTGAGGGCCGCGGCATCCGATCCCGCCCCGGGCTCGGTGAGGCAGTAGCTGCCGAGCGCCTCCATCGAGGAGAGCCCGGGCACCCACTCGGATCGCTGGGCCTCGGTGCCGAAGGTGTCGATCATCCAGGTGACCATGTTGTGGATCGAGATGTAGGCGGCGATTGTCGTGTCGCCCTTGGCGAGCTCTTCGAAGATGAGCACGGAGTCGGCACGGGAGAGGCCGGAGCCGCCGAACTCCTCGCGCGAATAGATGCCGCCCATTCCGAGCTCGCCGGCCTGGCGCAGCACCTCGACGGGGAAGTAGTGCGTCTCATCCCACTCCGCGGCGTGTGGCGCGAGCGATTCCGTGGCGAATTGGCGCACCATCTGCACGATCGCCGCCTGGTCTTCTGATACTGCGTACATCGGCCGCCTTCGTGCGCGTTCGGGAATGATTCGCGCCAGGTCCCGGCCGCTGCCGACCGACCCTGGACGCTCAATCCAATTTACTAGGACTTCCGAGTAATTTTACTAGGACTTCCGAGTAAATTTCCTGAAGCTCCCGGGCCTGCTGCCGCGGGAGACGCCCCCTTGCGCCGATCCTCGCGCGGCAGCTCGAACTCAGTTTGCGAGAATGAGCGGATGACGAGTGCATCCGTGGTCTCCGTGAGTCGGGACGACCGCCACCGATTCAGCAAGCCAATAGTCGAGCGGATCCTGCTGCTCGAAGGCCTCGGGATCGAGGGCGACGCGCACTGCGGCGCGACCACGCAGCACCGCTACCTGGTGAAGAAGGATCCCACGCGGGCGAATCTCTGCCAGGTACACCTGATCGGGGTGGAACTCTACGACGACCTCGTGCGGGAGGGCTGGCAGATCTCCGCCGGCCAGCTCGGGGAGAACGTGACCACTCGCGGTATCGAGCTGATGTCGTTGCCGACCGGGAGCATCCTGCACCTCGGCGCCGAGGCCCGGATCGAGATCACCGGCAAGCGGAGTCCCTGCAGCCAGATCAACGGCTTCCAGCCCGGACTGGTGAAGGCAGTCTTCGGTGCGGACGAGACGGGCCGACGGTCGTCGCGCGCCGGCATCATGGGGATCGTGCTCGCGGGGGGCGCCGTGCGATCGGACGACGTGGTGCGAGTGGAGCTCCCGGCGGGACCGTTCCGCCCGTTGGTCGCGGTCTGACCCCTTTCCGGTCAGTCGACCGCGACGCCGAGATAGCTCGCGAAGAGTGGCGCAAACAGCGAGAGCTGGTAGTCGTCGATCGTCACTCCACGCAGGCCGTCGAGACCGTTGACCGTCGCGAGGGTTGTCGATCTCAGGTCGACATCCGCCAGCACCGCCCGCGTGAGGTCGAGAGTCTCGATCCGGCAGTTTCGCAGCGCGATTCGAGTGCCGCGACAGCCTCCGAGATCGAGATCGGTGATGGTGCAGTCCTCGATCAGCAGGTCGGTGATTTTCGAGGTGCGCAGGTTGAGATAGTCGATCTTGCCGCCACTGACATGTACTGACGTCAGATCCGCTTCGAAGAGCTCTGCCGAGCCCCAGCGGGGATTCACGACGAGAACGTCGCGCCAACTGGTTCGCGCGGCCAGCAGGGACGGCGCGAATGAATCGGTGAGTCGGCACTCGACGAATCGTGAGCCTCGGAGCTGGGTGCCGTCGAGGATCGGGGTCGAGAATTCGCACTCTGTGAACACACTCCCGGTGAGGTCGCGTGCGCTGAGATCGGAATCGCTGTAGCGCTCGCGGTCGCGCTCATCGTTTCGCAGGAGAGATGCACCATCGACCTCGTCGAGCACCGGGAGCACTGCGAGGTCGATTCGGGGAGGTCTGGCCGAGGCAGTCACGCCCTCCACTCTTCCATGTTGCACTCGCTCGTCGATTCGTCCACCGCTGCGCGAGTTGATGGATCCTCGCTGTCTCCGCCCACTAGCCTGAGCGCACGACCGTTCGAGGGGGGACCAGGACATGGCCGAAGCGAACTCGGATACCGGCAAGGGCGGAACGGGCGATGCCGTCACGCCGAGGGAAGCCGGCGAAGGCGCCGTCGAAGGGATCGACTTCCGCCGATTCGCCGGCCGCGCACTTTTTCCCCGATCTCCCTCTGAGCTCACCGACACCTCCGTGTGCCCCGCATGCTTCACCGCGCTGGTGGCGCCCGTCTGCCGTGCCTGCGGGCTCGACCTTTCGAATCCGTCGGCGGCGGAGATCGCGACCCTGTCGGGGCGGACCGCTACCCTTCTCGATCAGCGATTGGTGGCGATCGGACGGATCCGATACGAGAGTTCGCTCGCCGCTGTCGCCCCGGTCACCACTGCGGGGACCGCCAGCCACCCGCCCAGTGCGACGACGACCCTCTCTTTTCCGATTCCCCTCCCGCCGCTGGTCCCACGAGCTGCTGACGCCACGGCGCCGCCCCGGCCCCCCGCTCCGCCTCTCCCCCTCGCTCCCGAACCGGCCGCGTCTCCGCGTCGATCGAGCGTGCAGGTGATCCTGCTCATCGTGGGAATCTCCCTGCTCTCGGTCGCCGCGATCTTCTTCCTCGTCTACGCCTTCATCAACTTCGGTATCCTCGGCCGATCGCTGATCATCGCCGCCATCACGATCGCGTCGTTCGTGATCGCCTCGGGGTTGCGACGGCGCGGGCTCACCGCCACCGCCGAAGGCATCGCCGTGCTGGCGGTGGTGCTCGTCTACCTGGACGCGTTCGCGGTGCGGGCCAACGACTTCTTCGGGCTCGCGGCGGTCGACGGGGCCGCGTTCTGGGGATCGGCTCTCATCACCAGCGCGGTGGGGTTCTTCCTCTGGCACCGGATCTCGGGACTTCGCACTCCCAACATCGTCGCGTTCAGCGCTGTGGTTCCCGGAATGGCCCTCCTCGTCGGTGGCCTCAGCGGTGCGGCTGATGACGGCGGTCGCGCCTTCTTTCCCTTCGCCGCCGCGACACTTGCCGGCGCCGTCCACGTTCTGGCGTTCCGCCCGGCGACCGCGGACCGCCCGGCGATCGTCGGCCGACCCGAACGCATCATCACCCTCGGCTTCACCGTCGGCGCCCTCCTGGTCGCGTTCGCCACCGCGGCCTCGGTGGCTCCGCCGGTTGCGTGGGCGGCGACCCCCGCCTACCTCGTGGTCGCGGCGCTGGCCGCCCTTCACGCCTGGTTGGTGGGCTCGAGATCCAAGATGCCGCGGCCGGGAATCGCCCGTCTGTTCGCGGCTGTCTGCGGGGTCTCGGCGGGTGTCGCCGTCGCCGCCGGCGCCGTCCGCACCGGCGATTTCACGATCGTCCTGATCGCTGCGCCGATCGCGGCCTCCGGCGTCGCGCTCGGTTTTGAATTCGCGTGGCGCCGATCGATCCGCGCTGGGGGCCTGACTCCGTCCCTTCGACGCGAGTGGGTCGGCGCGACGGCCGGCGCGGCGACTATCGCCGCCGTCACCCTCGTGCCGCCGCTCGCTGTTTCCGTGCGATCGCTGGCCACTGTGGTCTCGCGAGCGGTGTCGTCTTCCTGGACGCTCGACCCGCGAGACGAGCTGCTGCCTCCGTCCGCCCCGGCGTGGCTGGCGGTCGTCGCGCTCGCGGTGTGCGTGCTGATGTTCGTCGCGGCCCGTGCCGCGAGCGGCACCCTCGCCCGTCTCGCCGCGGTCTTCGCCGGCGGCGGCGCGGCCGTCCTGGTGCTCGCGGTGCCGCTTCTCGACGCCCTCGCCGCGGTGTCCGCCGGTTGGCTGGTGATCGCCGTGATCTCGCTCGGCACACTGCTCTTGTTGCAGCGCCGGGCAGCGGCTGCCCGGCTGCGGGCACCGCTGATGGTCACGGCGGGCGTTTCCGGCGCGCTGGGGTATCTGGTCGGGTGGGGCAGCACTTCCACCTGGTGGATCGGGACGATCGTGGGCGTCGCGCTGCTGCTCGCGAGCCGGATGCTGACGACGAGACCGTCCGTCCGCGCGACGGCGCTCGGGACATCCGTCGTCGTCGTGCTGCTCGGCGCCGCGGCCGGTGTGCGCCAACTCGCTCTCCCCTCCTTCCCCGACTCGACCTCCGACCTCGGCAACGCTCTTCGCGCCGTGAGCATCGTCGCGGTGGTGCTCGTCACGCTTTCTGCCATCCGTCCGCTGGCCGGAATCTCGACGCTCGACAGCAGGGTGCTCTTCTGGATCGGCGCGATCTCGGCCGCTGGATCTGTCATTCCCCTCGTCCTGATCGACGGATCGCTCGCCTCAGGGATCCGGATGTCGCCGCTTCTGCCGGAGCCCGGCACCGGCCTCGCGGTAGTGGCAGCCCTCCTCGCCGCCCTGCTGGTCGTTGTGGCGAGATCGCGCGCACGAATGCCCCTCGAGCGACTTGTCGCCTCGGTCGCTCTCACGCCGGCTCTGACGCTGACCCTGGATCAGCTCGCCCGTGTGGCCGGCCTCCCGGAACTCGTGCGTTCGGTCGGGTCGATTTCGGCCGCGCTGATCGCCGCCGTCGGGGTGCTCGCGGCCTCCACCGTTCACGCCCGAAGGATGGCGCCGGCCGCAAGCCGGCCGAGCAACGGAGATTTCGGCGACCGCGTAGCGCGGGAGGCCGGCATCCTTCTCGTCGCCGTTCCGAGCGTCATCATCGGAGTGTTCCGACAGGACTCCGTCAGCTGGCTGATGCTGGTGGTCGCCGCGCTTGTGATGCTCGCCCTGGCGACGAGTCCCGATGGCTTGTTCGGGTCGTCCTCTCCCCGTCGCCAGCTGGGCTGGGGCGCCCTCGCCCTCGCGACGGCCGGACTCTGGTGGCGGCTCGGCGACGCAGGAGTCGTCGCGCTCGAGCCGTACGTATTGCCCCTCTCCGGCATGGTGCTGATCGTCGCGCTGATGGTCTGGCGCGCACAGCGGGGGGCCGAGACATCCGCCCCCGATCTTGTCGCCCCGATCATCACGCTCGTTGCGCTTCTCGTCGCGATCCTCCCCCTCGCCGGGATCTCCGCCTCGGGGCCGTTGCTGCGCCCCGTCGTGGTCTTCGGCGTCTCGGCCGCACTGCTGGTCGTGGGAAGCGCGGTGGTCGGGACAGCTCGATCGCGCCCTTTCCTCGACTCGATGGCGCTCGCCGGAGCACTCGGTGTCCTCACCGTCGTGGTGGGCCGCAGCGCGATCCTCGGCTCTCAGCCGTTGCCTCCCGACATCGCTCTCGATACCTGGCTGGCCGCGGGGCTGCTGGTGCTGCTCGTCGCCGCGTTCGGCCAGGCCCGTGATCGTGGCGACCACAGCGAAACCTGGCGGCTGTTCGCGGGCCGGGTGCTCGGGGGGCTCGGCCTCATCATCGTGCTCGGGTTCGAGGTCTCGGCGTTCGGAGACACGGCCCTCGGCTCCCTCCGTGCCATCGCGGTGATCCTGCTCTTCTCCGCCGTCCACGTGCTCTGCTTCCTCGTCGACCGCAGGCCCCTCACCCCCGTCATCGGATGGATCGCGATCTCCGGCGCTGCCCTCGCGGTGATGGCGGGCGTCGTCACGGGGGCCCTGCACCCGCTCGAGCTGGGATCCGTCCCTGTGGCGGCCGCCCTCGGCATGACAGGGGCGCTCACCCTTTCCCGCGTGCCGACTTCCCGGACCTGGCCCTGGCTCGCGCCGGCGACGGCCGTCCTCCTGATTCCCTCACTCGTCGCGACCGCGGGCGATCCCGCGGTGTGGCGGCTGGTGGCGCTCGGTGTCGTCGGCGTCGCGATCATCGTCGCGAGCGCTGTCCTTCGCCTCCAGGCGCCCTTCCTGATCGGCGCCGTCGTGGTGCTCATCCATGCTTTCGCGACGTTCGCGCCGCAGATCCGGGCGGTCTACGAGTCGGTCGAGTGGTGGCTCTGGTTCGTTCCGGTCGGCATCGCCGTGGTCGTTTTCGCGGCGCGATTCGAGAAGAGCGTCCTGCGGATGCGCAGCGTCGCGATGCGCATCCGGGCGCTCCGCTGACGGGCGTCGGATACCTCGAGTCGAGGATTGCCCACACCCCCCCATTCGGGGGTCTGTGCTGTCCCCCCTAAGGGGGACTATCGTGATCTCACCGCACCCGAAGTGCCCTCCGCGGTAGGGCAAATCCCCACAGGAGCTCCCCGATGCCTTCAGTGAACAACTCGCCAGTGCCCGCCGGCTGGTACCGCGACCCGCTTGGCCTGCCCCAGCTGCGCTGGTGGAATGGCCTCAGCTGGACCAATCGCATCGAAGAACACCGTCCGGAGATCCAGATGGCGACACCCGAGGACATCGAGTCCGACCTGGTCGGCGCACGCTGACCTCTGTTCTATCCGCAGACGGTCACCTCCACCCGGGGAGATCAGCGCTGCAACCAGGCCAATACCGCGAGAACCCGGCGGTGGTCGTTGCCGGAATCGTCGAGGCCCAGTTTCTGGAAGATCGACGTGACATTCTTCTCCACTGCGCCCGTACCAACCACCATGGCTGCAGCGATCGCCGCATTCGTGCGACCCTCCGCCATATGAGTCAAGACTTCACGTTCCCTGGGCGTGAGCGAGCCGAGCGGGTCGTGTCGGCGCCCGAGTAACTGTGCCACGACTTCGGGGTCGAGCACTGTTCCGCCCGACGCGATCCGCTCGATCGCTTCCTCGAGCTCGGCGAGCGATGCCACCCTGTCCTTCAGCAGGTAGCCGATGCCGCCCGTGCCCGACGAGAGCAGTTCCTGTGCGTACGCGATCTCGACGTACTGCGAGAGCAGCAGGATGCCGAGCTTCGGCATCAGCTCGCGGGCCCGGATCGCGGCCCGTACACCCTCATCTCGGAAGGTGGGGGGCATCCGTACGTCGAGCACCACGAGGTCCGGGCGCTTCTGCTCGAGATCGGCGAGCAGCGAATCCGCGTCCGGATAGGATCCTGCCACCTCGAGGCCCGCTTCGATGAGCACGCGAACCAACCCCTCGCGGAGCAGCACGGAGTCGTCGGCGACGAGCACCCGAAGGGGCAGGGCGGCAGGGCGGGGCGATTCGGTCACGCCCCAACCCTAGAGGCAGGGCCACACTCCTCAGGAAGCCGGGAGTAGCGCCGTAATCACAGTCGGTCCACCGGCCGGGCTGTCGATCGCCAATCGCCCGCCGAGGCCGCGCAGCCGTTCTTCGAGGCCGGCCAGTCCGTGGCCCGCCATCACAGTGGCGCCCCCGGTGCCGTCATCCGTCACCGAGAGCTGCAGTTCGACCGCCGCGCCGGCGAGCCCATCGGTGAGCCCCACACGGAGCCCGACCCTCGTCGCAGAGGCGTGCTTCGCCACGTTCGTGAGCAGCTCGCTCGCGACGAAGTAGGCGTTCCGTTCGATTTCTTGCGGAAGCACCACCGGGGTCGGAAGCGAAGTCGTGACTTCGACCGGCACAGGACTCCGAACCGCGAGCGACTCCAGGGCCGCCACCAGGCCTCGGTCGAGCAGGATCGGAGGCGCGAACCCACGAGAGAGTGCGCGAAGCTCCTCGAGGGCTTCCTTCGACTGTTCCATCGCCTCGGAGATGAGGCTGCGCGCGGCATCCGGATCGGCGTCGAGCTGACGTTCAGCGGCGGCCAGGTCCATCTGCAGTCGCACCAGGCGTTGCTGCGGCCCATCGTGGATGTCGCGCTCGAGTCGACGCAGCGCCGTACCCTCCGCAGAGACGGCGGCGGTTCGCGACGCCGAGAGATCGGCGACCTCCCCCTGCAACTCGGCGATACGGAAGCGTCCGAGCATCCCGACGGCGATGAGGTAATGGAGCATCGTCATGCCTCGCGTGATGAACGGCAGCGTGATGGCGAAGACGAGACCGAGGAGGAAGAAGATCAGGTTGTCGGCGAGCACGGGATCGACGCCCCAGCCCGACAGGAAGGTCTGCTTCACCCAATCCGAGACGCGCCAGTCGCCCCGGCCGGATGGGATGAACATCGAGTAGAACCAGTAGGAGAGGCCGGAAAGTGCGACGACCGTCCAGGTGAACGAGACGATCCAGGTGAACAGTCCGACCGCGAAGTTGACCACGAGGCCGTGCAACAGGTACAGCCAATAGTGCGGATTGAGCAGCGTGCCGAAGAGGCGAGCCCAGAATCCGGTAGCGACCGGCTTGGTCCACACGGGAGGCGCAATCGCCGGGCGGCCTGCTCCGCGGAGCCTGGCGAGTTCGAGCATCCCGAAACCTCGCGCCGCCCAGAGGGTGCCGATGATCACGAAGACACCGAAGAAAGTGACCAGTGTGCCGAAGCCGGTCGAGATGCCCGTCACCAGCACGGTGAACGAGACGATCACGATCGGCAGGGTCGGCAGAAGGAAGCCGAGTTCGCGAGGCAGGCCACGCCACAGGCTCCCGTAGAGGGAACGCGGGCGCGGGGCGGGGGTGGTCACAGGGTCCAGAGTGGCAGAGTCGGCGAAGGTCATGGGTCAAGCCTCGCGACGAACGTGGAAGCGCGACAGCAGGCTGCCACACCGACCGCCGGTGGGGTTAGCCCCCGGGTCAGCCCAGCACGGAGTGGGTGAAGCGACCAGCCACCAGGGTCGCTGTCACCGGCATCGACCGGAGTTCGGAGTCCGTTGACGTGAGCGGATCGATGTCCACCACACACAGGTCGGCGACGTCCCCCACGGAGACGCTGCGACGACCGTGGGCCGATGCCGCGATCGCCTCGGCCACGCTGATCGACTGTTCCGGATGCCAGGCGGGCAGGCCGTCGCGCGACCGGCCGACGGCCGCCGCGATCGTGATCCAGGGGTCGAGCGGGGCGACCGGGGCATCAGAACCGAGCACGACCGTCGCGCCGGCATCGATCAGGCTGCGCAGCGGGAACGCCCGCGATGTGCGGCCCGCCCAGTAGCGGTCGGCGACCTCGCGGTCATCCATCGCCTGCTCGGGCTGCAGGCTCGCGGTGACACCGAGGGCGGCAAATCTCGGCAGGTCCTCGTGGCGCAGCAACTGGGCGTGCTCGATGCGTCCGTGGCATCCGACCGCCTCGAACGAATCGAGGGCGATGCGGTTGGCGTCGTCGCCGATCGCGTGGACGGCGGGCAGGATGCCCGCGGAAGAGGCGCGCCGAAGGAGCGGCACCAGGTCTTGCGGGGACACCGTGAGCATGCCGTGCGAGTGAGGGTGACCCTCGAGACCCGGATACTCGTCGACGCAGTAGGCCGTGCGGGTGTTGAGCGATCCGTCGATGAGGATCTTGAATGGGCCGACAGTGAGGAGCCCCCGGGTGCCGGCGACGACGTCCCCGGTGCGCCGACCGGCCGCGATGGCGGCATCGAGGTGCTCCGTGTAGATCCCGGCGGCGATGCGCAGCGTGTCGGAACCGGTCGCCATCCGACGCTGCCAGATCGCGAGGTTGTCCGCCATCTCGAAGTCGACGACTCCCACGACCCCGCGGCCCGCAGCGGATGCCGCCGCCTCGGCCACCCAGCCGTCCAGCACGCTTCCGGGCACATCCTGGAGTGCGTCCGTGACCCGGAACGCCTCGTCCTCCCGCAGGATGCCCGTGGGATGACCGCCGAATCCGAAACGCTCGAGCGCCGCAGAGTTGAGCCAGCAGCAGTGCAGGTCGCCACTGACGAGCACCGTGGGCAGGGCCCCGGTGGCGTCATCGAGCACCGCGGCGGTGGGCGAATCGGGCCACAGACCGTCACGGAACCCGAAGCCCACCAGCGGGAGACCGGGCTCAGGGGGTCGCACAACGGCGGCGGCGGCCATGATCGCCGCGGCCTCGGCGGCAGAACCGGCCGCCGCGACATCCACTCTCCGCTGCGCGAGGGCGTGCTGGCTGAGGTGCACGTGGTCGTCCCAGAGTCCGGGCACGACGTGCCGGCCCTCCAGGTCGATCGACCGCGGCGCAGTGAGCCCGGGGCCCGCCCGCACGATCGTGCCATTCTCGATCAGAAGGTCGACCGGGTCTCCCCCGTCGATGCGGCCGTTGCGCAGCACCAGCCCCGTCACGGGCGCTGTTCCGTGACCCTCGGGTTCGCCCGGCGCATCTCGGCGGCGAGCGGCGGGCTCGAATATGCGCCCTCACCCTCGAGCTTGTCGATGATGCGTTTCACGACCGCGGGGTCCTTGTTCTGGCTCAGCTTGAGCCGGGCGTCGAACCGCGTGACCCGAAGCCGGAGGCCCACGGTGCCGGTGGCGATGTGGCGGGCCTCCGTCTCGTCGATCTGCAGCGAGACCGGGTGCGGCATCCGCTGTTCGAAGTGATCCACCAAGTGGCCGAGGACAGCGAAGTTCTCGTCGTCAGGCAGCAGTTCGGGGGTGCCATACAGGTGAGCTGTCACGTGGTTCCAGGTGGGCACGAAGTCGTCGCTCTCGTACCACCCGGGTGAGATGTAGCCGTGGGGTCCTTGAATGATCATCAGGATCTCGTGCTGTCCGAGCTCGTGCAGGCGCTCGTCGGGCCGGCCGACATGACTCACGACGCTGATGCCCTCGGCATCCTCCTCGAGAAGAACGGGATAGTGCGACGCGACGATTCCCGTCGAGGTGGTGGAGACGATCGTGGCCCAGGGGTTCTCGCGCACGAGTCGCTTCACCTCCTCCGGATCGGTGAGCAGGTAGTGAGGCGTGTAGCGCATTGGTCCATTGTGCTGCAGCCGGCCGGTCACGGCCCGCAGCCGGCGGTGTTCCGCACACTGGCGCCGAGGGCGGATATCCGCCCGACCGGCCGGCGGGTTGCCCCGAACGTGCGGCATGTCGGCAAAGGGGTCCGCTCTGGGCCCGGCTCGCGGCGGACCAACTGGTCGGGCCGGCGCGGGAACGTTCACGATCATCAGGACGATGTCCTGAGGAACAGGATCCTGCAGAACAAAAACCTGCAGAACACGCGCCCGCGGGAGAGGACTTGGGGCCGACTTGGGCCCCGCCAGAGATTCCCCCCGGCGAAACACGGGCCCGAACTCAGGCCTGATCGGTGGGGCACCAGTAGAGCTTTCGCCCGCCAAGCTCCTCAAGCAGGATGTTGGTGCCACAGACCCGGCATGGAAGACCGGCCCGGTGATAGACCCAGTGCCGGTCATCCCGGTGCGCGAGGGCCCGGCGGTAGGCGGCGGGCTTCAGCCCGTCCATGGTGAGCATCTGGCCCGTCTTCACGCCGATGGCGAGAAGGGCGCACCAGTCTCGCCACAGGGCACGCAGCGTCTCCTCCGGCACGAGCCGGCCAGGGGTGTGCGGGTTGAGCCGCGCGCGGAACAGCAGTTCGGCGCGATAGACGTTGCCGATGCCGCTGACGACGGACTGGTCCATGAGCAGCAGCGCGATCGCCGTCGGTTTCTTGCGGACGACACTCACGAATCGCTCCTCACCCACCGACTGGTCGTCGACGAGCGGATCCGGACCGAGCTTGGCGATCGCGGCATCCACCTGCTCGGGGGTCTGCACCTCGCACGCGGTGGGGCCGCGAAGATCTGCGACCGTGTCGTGGGTGAGCAGCCGCGCGCGGACGGCGCCGATCGGTTCTGGCGGGAAGTCGGCACCCGAATCCCGCAACACCTCCTGCTCCGACATGCGCAACCGGGTGCGTCGCGGCGCTCCGATGCTCGAGAGCGAGTCCTCGGCGGCATCCGCGTCCAGGATCGTGCCGCGCTGGTTGGTCTGCCCCATGCGACCGCCGGCTGAGGCGACGGTCGCATCCGCGGTGAAGTCCCCGGCGAAATCCCACGCTCCGTAGAGCCCGAGGTGCACCCGCAGCCAGAGGTGATTGTCGAACTCGAGGAACATCTGTTTGCCGACGGCGCGCGCGTCGATCATCCTGTGCCCGTCGAGGCGGGCCGCTCCCTCGGCGAAGCGCCCCTGGGGTGACGACACTTCCGTCTCCTTGCCCACGAAATGACGGGCGAACTGGCGAGCGATGCGGTGGACGGAATGACCCTCTGGCACTGTCAGTCGATCTCGTGGCCGGCGATCAGCCCGGTCGCCTCGTATTCCGCAAGCTGGGCGATGCGCCGGGCGTGACGCTCCTCGCCCGAGAACGGCTCCCCGATGAAGGTGTCGATGAAGAGCTTCGCCTCCTCGACGCTGTGCTGCCGCGCACCGATCGCGATCAGATTCGCATCGTTGTGCTGGCGGGCCAGCAGCGCAGTCGACACGTTCCAGACCAGTGCCGCCCGGGCGCCGAGCACCTTGTTCGCGGCGATCTGCTCACCGTTTCCTGAACCGCCGAAGACGATCCCGAGGGCCTCGACCCCGGCGTTCTGGTCGGCGACCGTGCCGCGCGCGGCGTTGATGCAGAAGCTCGGGTAATCGTCGACGGCGTCGTAGACCTTCGGCCCGTGATCCACCACCTCGTGGCCGGCCGCGCGCAGGTGCTGCTGCAGATCCTCGCTGAATTCGAGCCCGGCATGGTCGGTGGCGATGTGGATGCGCATGCTTCCCAATTTAGGCGATGCGCATTACGTCAGATACACCTTGCGGATCGTCTCGGTCACCCTCCACACCGTGCGCTCGCCGGCAACGAGTCGGGCGACTGACCCCGGCGCGAGTTCGAGCACGCGGTCGTCGTCGTCGAAGGTGACCGTGGCGCGGCCGGCGATCACGACGAAGATCTCATCGCCCTCGACATCGCGCATCGCACCGACGGACATCTCCCACACTCCCACCTCCAGGTCGCCGAGAGAGGTGAACGCCGCGGAGCCTGTCGTCGGGGCGCCGTCGACCACCTGCTCGGGGGCGACCGCCTCGTGCACGATCTCGAGATCGAGAGCAGCGACCGCGGCCCGGGATGCGGGCGTCACGGAACCCAGTAGCCGACCCGGGCGAGCAGGCGGGTCTCCGAGTCCGCACCCTCCGGAGCAGTGATCTCCGGCGGGAAGACGCCCATCGACCGGAAGCCGTCGATCTCCGGGCCGAGGAGCTCCCACAGCCCGTCGACGAGCGCGTCGGGGAGGGAATATTCCAGGCCGATGAATTTCGCGATCGACCAGGCCTGGAAAGCGCGATAACAGCTCGTGTGCACGAGGTACTCACCGAGCGGGAAGTCTCCGTAGCTGAGGTGGACGATGCGGTCGAAGTCGAGATCGCCGGTCACGGCCTCGGTGGCTGTGTCATTGATGTCGTCGTAGTTGCCGATCGGGTCGTCGCCGAGCAGGTCACCGTCATGGCGGGCGCCCACCTCTTCCGCGGTACGGCCGGCGAGCACGTCCGGCACCCAGGCCTCGTCGAACGCGTGATAGGCGAGGATGTCGCGCAGTGTCGGGTCGGGCTTGCGCGACCAGTCGGCGGGGGCTGCGAGGGAGAGCTGGTCGACGTCGACCATATCGATGACCTCTCGCAGGGCGGCGTCGGACATGAGGAAGAGATCCCGTTGGTTCATGCCCACACGCTACTGCCGGGCACCGACAGGCGGAACAGGCAGGTCAGGAATCGAAGCCGAGGCCCGCGGCATCCAGCGTCTTCAGCAAGAGGTTGCGTCTCCCGTCGCTGTGGTCGGCCCGGTCGAGTGCCCACTTGGTAGCCTGCACGCCGGCGAAGGTCGCGGGCTCGGGCGGGAACGGCAGCGGCGTCGAGCGCACCATCTCGAGCTCGGTGCGTTCGGTCGGCTGCCCGGCGAGGTGGTCGAGCATCACGTTCGCGGCGAAGCGGCTCGCGCCCACCCCGAGCCCGGTGAAGCCGGCGGCGTAGGCGACCCGACCCCGCCGGGCGAGGCCGAAAAAGGCACAGAACCGCGTGCTGGTGTCGATCACCCCGGCCCAGCGGTGGCTGAACTTCACTCCCGCGAGCTGCGGGAACGTCGTGAAGAAGTGGCTCGCGAGCCTCTGGAACGACTGCGGCCGGTCGTCATAGGAGGCGCGGATGCGACCGCCGTAGTGGTAGACGGCGTCGTAACCGCCCCACAGGATGCGGTTGTCGGCACTCAGGCGGTAGTAGTGGAACTGGTTGGCGAGGTCGGCGATGCCCTGCCGGCCCTCCCAGCCGATAGACGCGAGCTGGGCAGCCGTCAGCGGCTCTGTCATCAGCACATAGTCGTAGACCGGCACCGTGTGAAGACGGTAGCGCTTGAGAAGCGAAGGGAAGGCGTTGGTGGCGATCGCCACCTTCTCGGCCCTCACGAAGCCGCCATCGGTGGCGAGAGTGACAGCGCCGGTCGGCAGCTCACTGTCGATGCCGCGCACCGGCGAGTTCTCCCGGATGTCGACCCCCGCCTCGATACAGGCACGGGCGAGCTCCGCGGCCAGCTTCGCGGGGTGCACGAGAGCCGTCGCGTGCTTGCTCCACAGCCCTCCCTGGTAGGTGGGCGAATCGACGAGCGAGCGGATGCCCTCGGCATCGAAGTAGATCTCGCCGTCGCCGTCGTGGGCGGCGCCGAGTTCGGGGAGTTGGTAGCGCTCGGTGGCGACGGCGAGGGATCCGGTGCGTTCGAAGTCGCAGTCGAGCCCGAGGCGCGCGACGGTCGCCTCGATCTCATCGAGGTTCTGCGTGCCGAGCCGGTCGAGCTGTGCGAGCTCCGCGGGGAAGCGAGCCAGGCCGTTGGCCTCGCCGTGGGTGAGGGATGCCTCGCAGAATCCCCCGTTTCGCCCGGATGCCGCCCAGCCGATGGTCTTCGCCTCGAGCACGATCACCCGCGTGCCCGGGTCTCGTTCCACCGCCTGCAGCGCGGTCCACAGTCCGGTGTAGCCCGCGCCGACGACGGCGAGGTCGTAGTGGACGGTGCCCGAGTGACGCGGGTGAGCCGTCCGGGGGCCGAGATCGTCGAGCCAGAACGGCACGAGCCGGGCATCCGCGAGAGAGTCGGTGATGATGCGGGCGTCGGGTGCGGAGCGTTCGAAAACCGTGCTGGCCATGGGCCAACACTACGGTTGCCGGGGCCCATGCTGGCGCGGGTGACACACGCGCCCGCATGTTTCGGCGCGCGTGTCACTGGGCGGCGCGGAGACGCGGGTCGGCAGATCGGTCAGTCGAAGACGGGCCCCCGCGTGCGGGAGCGCTTGATCTCGAAGAAGCCGTCGTAGCTCGCCAGGGCGACCACGCCGTCCCACAGCGACGCGGCCTGCTCGCCCTTCGGCGAGGGCGATATGACCGGGCCGAAGAAGGCGTAGTCGCCCACCGCGATCACCGGGGTGCCGACATCCTGCCCGACACGGTCGATCCCGTCGAAGTGGGAGGCACGCATCTGCGGGTCGTACTCATCGGAGTCGGCGAATGCGGCGAGCGAAGCGGGCAGTCCGGCCTCGGCGAGGGATTCGGCGATGACCGCATCGACATCCGTGCGGGCTCCCGGATGGATGCGCGTCCCCAGTGCGTCGTACAGCGGCTTCACCGCTGATGGGCCATGCAGTTCGGTGACCGCCGCGACAAGGCGCGTGTACCGCAGCGCACGCGGCAGGAATTCGCGGTAGTTATCCGACAGGTCGGCGGCATCCTCGTTGAGCACGGCAAGGCTCATCACGTGCCAGTTCACCTCGAGGTCCCGCAGGGTCGACACCTCCTCGAGCCAGCGGCTCGTCATCCAGGCCCAGGGGCAGGAGGGGTCGAACCAGAGGTCGACGGCGGTCGCGTGCGGTGCAGAAGTCGGGTGCTGGGTAGAAAGTGTCATGGTGCGAAACCTACCTGTTTCGCCCGAAAATACACTTCAGGGGTCTGGATTCACGCCCGGCGAAGGCGCACACTTGAGGGACAGGATGCGTCATCACCGACGCTCACGTCGTGGGAGGCCCTCATGCGAACTACCCCAGACCTGCTCCCCGTGCTGTCCCGCGGCAAGCATCGCACTCCACGGCGTGGAGCCTGCTTCATGGAGTACGCGTCCTACCTCGCCGGTGAGCCCTGGAGCGATCATCCTTCCTGCACCGATCCGGCGCTCGCCTCGCTCGCCCGCATGGTCAACGACTGCACGTCGGACGCCGCGAGGGGCGAGCTCGTCACGCTCATCCCCGAGGTCATCGGACTGACCGGGGAGGGCACGCTCACCGGCATCCGCTTGGCCGGTCGCGCGGCCAGCGCGGCTCTCCCGATCGCGAGCGAGGGGCGGCAGCGGGCCCTCGCCGCCGGGCTGCTGCGCTGCGACGAACTCCTCGCCGGCTACGGCGAGAACCCGCAGAGCGCGAGTCGCACCCTGATCCGTACAGCGCTGCAAGACACCCCCGGCGCGAGCTCGTGGGCGCGCGAGTTCCTGAACGCGGCCGGCGCTCTCAACCCCCGTTCGATCCCGCTGATGAGCGACGCGATCATCCGCACCGCCGTCGTCGGCATCGCCGATGCCTGCGTGCCGGACCCGGATGCTCGGCTACGAGACCTTCTCGCGGCATCCATCGCGGACTGTGCGGAGACCGTCGAGACGCCGGCTCGGGAGCTGCAGCCGACCACCTGATGGGCGCAACTAGACTCTTTCGTTGGACACGATCCACCGAGCGAAGGAGCCGCAGTTGCCTGGAGAGAACCTCACCCGCGTCGAAGCCCAGGAGCGCAAGTCGCTCGTCTCGGTCGATCACTATGACGTGACACTCGACCTGACCACCGGGCCGGAGACCTTCCGCAGCACCACCGTCGTCACCTTCGACGCGACCGCCGGATCGTCCACCTTCATCGACGCGATCACGCGTACCGTGCACTCGGTCACCCTCAACGGCAGCGAGCTCGATGCGGATGCGGTGAGCGACGGCGTGCGCATCCAGCTCCCCGGCCTCGCGGAGAAGAACACCCTCACCGTCGTCGCCGACGCCGAGTACACCAACACCGGCGAGGGCCTCCATCGGTTCGTCGACCCGGTCGATGACGAGGTCTACCTCTACACGCAGTTCGAGGTGCCAGACTCCCGTCGCGTCTTCGCCGTCTTCGAGCAGCCCGATCTCAAAGCCACCTTCTCGTTCACGGTGACCGCGCCCGCAGCCTGGCAGCTGGTGAGCAATTCGCCCACCCCGGAGCCGGTCGTCAGCGGCGATTCCGCGACCTGGGCCTTCGAGCCGACCCCCATCCTCTCCTCCTACGTGACTGCCCTCGTCGCGGGCCCCTACGAGGTCGTGCGTTCGGAGCTCACGAGTAGCAGCGGTCGCGTCATCCCGATCGGGTTGTTCTCCCGTAAGTCGCTCAGCCAGTACCTCGACGCCGACTACATCTTCGAGAAGACCCGCCAGGGCTTCGCCTACTACGAAGAGAAGTTCCAGTACCCCTACCCCTTCGCCAAGTACGACCAGCTGTTCGTGCCCGAGTTCAACGCGGGGGCGATGGAGAACGCCGGGGCAGTCACCTTCACGGAGACCTATGTGTTCCGCTCGAAGGTGACCGACGCCATCAAGGAGCGCCGGGTCGTCACGATCCTGCACGAGCTCGCCCACATGTGGTTCGGCGACCTCGTCACCATGAAGTGGTGGAACGACCTCTGGCTCAACGAGTCCTTCGCTGAATGGGCGTCCACCATAGCGACGGCCGAGGCCACCGAGTGGACAGAGGCGTGGACCACGTTCCAGGCCATGGAGAAGAGCTGGGCCTACCGCCAGGACCAGCTCCCCTCGACGCACCCGGTGGTCGCGACGATCGAAGACCTCGAGGCGGTGCAGGTGAACTTCGACGGCATCACCTATGCCAAGGGCGGATCGGTGCTCAAGCAGCTCGTCGCCTGGGTCGGAATCGATGCCTTCTTCGCGGGGGTCGCCGCCTACTTCGCCAAGCACGAGTTCGGCAACACCGAACTCAGCGACCTGCTCGCCGAGCTCGAGATCACCAGCGGCCGCGACCTGAGCGGCTGGTCCGCACTGTGGCTCGAGACCGCCGGTGTCAATACCCTGACACCCGAGATCGAGACGGATGCCACGGGCGTCATCACCTCGTTCGCGATCGTGCAGACGGCCGCGGCCGACTACCCGACCATCCGCCCGCACCGGCTGGCGGTCGGCTACTACGACCTGTTCGACGGATCCCTCGTGCGCACGCACCAGGTCGAGCTCGACGTCGACGGCGCGCGCACCGAGGTGCCGGAGCTCGTCGGCACCACAAAGCCGGCGCTCGTGCTGCTCAACGACGACGACCTGGCCTACGCCAAGATCCGCCTGGATGCCGACTCGCTCGCCGTGGCGATCGACCACCTGGCCCACATCGAGAACCCGCTCGCCCGCGCCATCGTCTGGGGTGCGGCCTGGGACGCCACCCGTGACGGCGAGAGCCCCGCGAGTGACTACGTGCGCCTGGTGCTCGGCAATATCGCGAGCGAGACCGAGTCGACGACCATCCGCACGACCCTCAGCCAGCTCGGCCTCGTCGTCAAGCAGTACGTGGCACCGGAGCGCCGCGCCGAGACGCTCACCCGCATCGGCGACACCCTCTGGACGCTCGCGACGGAGGCCACTGCCGGCTCCGACGCGCAATTCCAGTTCGTGAAGTTCTTCGCGGCCTACGCGTCCACCGCGGAGCACGCCGCTGCCCTCGCCGGTCTCCGCGACGGCTCCGCTCCGCTCGAGGGGCTCGAGATCGACACCGACCTCGGATGGGAGATCCTCGAGGGGCTCGTGCTCACCGGAGTCGCCGGCCAGGCCGAGATCGACGCGGCACTCGCCGCCGACAACACCTCGAACGGCCAGCAGGCCGCGGCACGGGCCTCGGCCACCATCCCCACCGCCGAAGGCAAGCGGGCCGCGTTCGACTCCCTCGTCGACAGCGACGCCCTTCCGAACTCGATAGTGCGCAACGTGACGCTCGGTTACCTCCACGTGAACGACCCGGCCGTGCTCGAGTCGTTGATCGCGCCATACTTCGCGGCACTCGGGGACATCTGGGCGACCCGCTCGTACAAGATCGCGGAGTACATCGTCTTCGGGCTGTACCCCTCGCCGCTGGCATCCGTCGCCCTGGTCGACGCGACCAAGGCCTGGCTCGCCGCCAATCCGGACATCCCGGCCCTGCGCCGTCTCGTCACCGAGAACCTCGCCGGTGTGGAGCGGGCATTGGCGGTGCAGTCCCGCGACGTCTAGCGGCTTCTGCGCCCTATTGCGGGCGTGTGCGGTCACACCGGGTCGGCACGCCGGCCCCGGATGACCGCACACGCCCGCCGTGCGTTCGGCACGCGATATCCCCCGGGCGGATGATTCGCCAGGAAGCCACCGTCGCTAGGCTCGAATCATGGGGATGAATTCGTGATCGAGGCTGTCGGACTGACGAAACGTTATGGCGAGAAGACCGCCGTGGACGACGTGACCTTCTCGGTGAAACCCGGGATGGTCACCGGATTCCTGGGGCCGAACGGCGCGGGCAAGTCGACGACCATGCGGCTCGTGGTCGGGCTCGACCGCCCGTCGAGCGGCATCGTCACTTTCAACGGACGGAACTACGCCGACCTGAAGGCGCCGCTACGCGAAGTGGGGGTGCTCCTCGACGCCAAGGCGGTGCACACCGGGCGCTCGGCGATCAATCACCTGCGTGCTCTCGCCGCCACCCACAGCATCGGTCGGGCGCGCGTCGACGAGGTGATCGGGCTCACCGGGCTCGACCCGGTGGCGCGCAAGCGGGTCGGCGGGTTCTCACTCGGGATGGGGCAGCGGCTCGGTATCGCCGCGGCGCTACTCGGCGACCCGGCCACCCTCATCCTCGACGAGCCGGTCAACGGGCTCGACCCCGAGGGGGTCATCTGGGTTCGAAACCTCACCCGCTTCCTCGCCTCGGAGGGCCGCACGATCTTCCTGTCGTCGCACCTCATGAGCGAGATGGCCCAGACGGCAGATCACATCATCGTGCTCGGCCGCGGCCGGATCATCGCGGATGCCCCGGTCACCGAGATCCTGGCGCTTGCGACCGGCACAGCCGTGCTGGTGCGCACACCGGATGCCGAGCGATTCGGCGCGCTGCTCACCGGCCCCGACGTCACCGTGTCCCACTCCGAACCGCAGCTTATGCAGGTCACCGGGCTCACGGCACCCCAGATCGGAGAGCTCGCCGCCCACAACGGCATCGTGCTCCACGAACTCTCCCCGCAGGCCGGGTCGCTCGAAGATGCCTACCTCGCCCTCACCAAGGACGAAGTCGAATACCACGCCGGAGGGGTTCCCCGATGACCACGACCACGACCTACACAGCCCACGGTTCGGGACTCAGCTTCCGCGGGCTCCTCGTCTCCGAGTGGATCAAACTCACGTCGTTGCGCTCGACGCTGTGGTGCTACGGCATCATCCTGCTGATCAACCTCGGTCTCACCCTGCTTCTCTCCTCGCCGTTCCAGCCTCAGGGCGACGCGACGAGCTCGCTCAACCAGGCCTTCTGGGTGCAGTCGGCGACCATCGGCACCTCCTTCAGCCAGCTGGTGATCGCCGTGCTCGGTGCGCTCGTGATCACCGGCGAGTACGGCACGGGAATGATCCGGTCGACCTTCGCCGCGGCACCGCGGCGGACCCCCGCGATTCTCGCCAAGGCGGCAGTGTTCGCCGCGACGACATTCGTCATCTCGCTGGTCTCCCTTGGCACGAATGCCTTCGTCGCAGCCGCCATCCTTCGCGGCAAAGGCGTAGAGCTCGACCTGGCGGACACGCAGGCGTGGTTGGCCGTCGTCGGCGCCGCGGGATTCATGGCGCTGGTTGGCGTCATGGCGCTCGGTCTCGGCACCATCATCCGAAACAGCGCCGGAGGGATCTCGGCAGCAATCGGGCTGCTCTTCGTCGCACCGATCATCGTGCAGATCTTCGTCGGAACGACCCGGTCGGTGTGGGCGGCGAACCTTCTCCAGGTGCTTCCCAGCACGGCGGGACAGAGGATGTCGACCTACGCCGCCGAAGCGCTCCCCAGAGTCAAGGACATAATCGTGCTCGACCCCGGGCAGGGACTCCTTGTGCTGATCGCCTGGGTCGTCGTCTTCGCGGCGATCGCCCTTACGCTGCTCAAACGCCGCGACGCCTGACCCTCCGGAGGGAGCGCACAACCGGCGCCGGTAAACTCGGTGACCATGATGACTGCGGTAGCGATCGACGGATGGACCGCCTTCTGGGCGACCGTCAAAGCCATCTACGAGATGAAACTCGTGCAGGTGATCGTGATCATCGTCGTCGCGATCGTGTTGCGCGTGGTGCTCCGGTTCGCGATCGACCGCGTGGTCAAGCGCATCGTCACCGGCGTGAAGAGACGCCAGAATGTGGAAGACACCCAGGCGCTCAGCACCTCCCCGCTCAGCGCGGTGCGGGTGGTGCAGCGCACTCGCACCCTCGGCAGCGTGCTCAACAACATCGTGGCCGTCGTGCTCGTCATCGTGGCCGGGCTCTCGGTGATCACCACCATCAACCCCACCATCCTCGGGTCGTTCGCACTGATCACGGCCGCCCTCGGGGCCGGCCTCGGATTCGGCGCCCAGAACATCGTGAAGGATGTGCTCAACGGGCTCTTCATGGTCGCGGAAGACCAGCTCGGCGTCGGCGACGTCGTCGATCTCGGTCCGGCCACCGGGGTCGTGGAAACCGTCGGCATCCGCATCACGCAGATCCGCGACGTCAACGGCACGGTCTGGTTCGTGCGCAACGGCGAGATCATCAGGGTCGGCAACATGTCGCAAGGCTGGTCGAGAGTCATCATCGACCTCGCGGTGCCCTATGACGCGGATGTCGCTGCGGTGCAGGAGCGGATGCTCACGATCGCGACACAGATGGCCGCCGACCTCAAGTGGCGCAGCCGAATCCTCGAGAAGCCGGAGATCTGGGGCATCGAGTCGATCTCCGCCGAGGCGATCGTGATCCGCCTGGTCGTGAAGACGCGGCCGGGCACCAAGGACGATGTCGCGCGCGACCTCCGCGCCCGTCTCAAGTCCGGTCTCGATTCGATGGGGATCAAACTCCCGGCCCTCAACAGCATCGTGTTGAGCGGATTCGAGGGTGCGGAGAGCATCAAGGGGGCGCGTCCCCCTCGAACGGCACCGAACCCGATCGCCAGCACGGCGGACCCGAAGACCCCCGGCCCGAAGCCGTCGAAAGCTGCGCGCCCATGAGCACCGAAATCCCCGGTGGGCAAGTGAATCCGGCGACCCTGCGTGTGAGTGAACACGGCGAGGCCGCGATGGGCAGCTTCTACGAGAAGATCGGAGGGCGCCCGGCGTTCGAGAAGCTCGTGCGGACGTTCTACGACGGCATCCGTACCGACGAGGTACTCATGCCGATGTATCCGGAGCAGCCGGAGCTCGAGGGCGCGATCCAGCGCTTGACCGGATTTCTCGAGCAGTACTGGGGCGGACCGGGCACCTATTCCGAAGAGCGCGGCCACCCCCGCCTGCGCGCGCGCCACCTGCCCTTCAAGGTCAATCCGGATGCCCGCGACCGCTGGCTGCGCCACATGCGTGCCGCGGTGGACGGCCTCGAGCTCTCCCCCCTCGACGACGCCACGCTGTGGGGCTATCTCGACCGGGCGGCGCACGCGATGGTCAACACCTTCGACGCGTAGGCCTGTGCTGATCGAGTAGCGAGCGCCAGCGAGGGTGTCGAGATCCTCGCTGGTCTCGACACGCGGGCTCGTGCCTCGCTCGCAACTCGACCTGCACAACCCGGTACTCGACCGTCGCGTGAAGCTGACCAAACACTGGGAGTCGTCTCGGAGCAGCCCGTCCACAATGCCACCGATTCCGAACTCAGACGTACTGTAATTCCAGGTCGCCCTGGATTTCGGTTGCCACTACCGGCCACTCCCAGAGCAAGGATCTTCATGAGCACGACCACAGGCACTCCCGTCGTCACGTTCACCAAGACGAAACCGCGCGGCGATCGGTCGAACCCCACGACCGAGTACTCAGCGCTTCTGCGCACCGTGCGCGACGCGGGGCTGCTTCGCCGCAGCCGTGGCTTCTACTACGGGATGTTCGCCGCTCTCGTCGGCGCGCTTGGCGCGACGATCACGGGCATGGTGCTGCTCGGCGACTCCTGGTTCCAGCTCCTGCTCGCGGCCGCGCTCGGCTTGATCCTCACCCAGTTCGCGTTCCTCGCGCACGAGGCATCTCACCGCCAGGTCTTCGAGTCCGGCAAGGCCAACGACCTCGCCGGGCGCACGATCGCGAACCTCTTCGTGGGCATCAGCTACTCGTGGTGGATGACGAAACACAGCCGACACCATGCGAACCCCAACATCATCGGCAAAGACCCCGACATCGAACGGGACTTCGTCTCCTTCGTACCGGAGGATGCCGCGAAAGCGGGCGGACTCTACGGCTGGTTCACCCGACGTCAGGGCTACTTCTTCTTTCCCATCCTCATGTTCGAAGGCGTGAATCTGCACATTCACGGCTTCCGTACCGTGTTCGGGCGAGCTAAGGTCGATCGTCGCGCGCTCGAGATCTCCATGCTCGTGCCGCGGATCGCCCTCTACCTCATCGCGATCTTCCTGCTCCTTCCGCCCGGGATGGCCTTCGCCTTCATCGGTGTGCAGCTCGCGGTCTTCGGCGTCTACATGGGCGCATCATTCGCTCCGAACCACAAGGGCATGCCGGTGCTCCCCCACGATTCGAAGGTCGACTTCCTGCGTCGCCAGGTGCTGACCTCGCGCAACATCCGCGGAAACTGGGTGATGGACACCTTCATGGGCGGGCTCAACCACCAGGTCGAGCACCACCTCTTCCCCAACATGCCCCGGCCCCACCTCAAGAAGGCCCGCGAGATCGCGCGCGAGTACTGCGATTCGCACGGCATCGCCTACACCGAGACCTCGCTGGGGGCCTCTTACGCGATCGTGGTGCGCTACCTCAATCGGGTGGGCCTGTCGGCCGGCGGGGATCCGTTCGACTGCCCGGCCGCGACGGCGTTCGGCCGCTGACCGCTCAGGATCGGGCCAGCACGGACCTCGCGTGCCGAAGCACGGGTTCGTCGACCATGCGTCCTTCGAAACGGAAGACCCCGCGCTCACCCTCCGCCGCGGCCAGCAGTGCGGTCGCAAACGCGACCTCCTGCGGCGTCGGCCGATAGGCATCCCTGATCACCGCGATCTGGCTCGGGTGGATGCACGCGGTCGCCGCGAAGCCGCTGGCCCGGGCGTCCCGGGCCTCGACCTCGAGGCCGGGGAGGTCCGGGATGTCGAGATAGACCGAGTCGATCGCTGCCGTGCCGGCCGCCCCCGCGGCGAGAAGCACGCGCGAACGGGCGTGGGCCGCGACATCCCGATACCGACCGGAGTTATCGCGACTCGAGGTGCCTCCGAGCGACGCCACGAGGTCCTCCGCGCCCCACATCACCGCGACCACGGCAGGATCGGCGGCGATCGAGACGACATTCACTACGCCCGCGGCCGTCTCGCAGAGGGCGATCACTTCGAACCCCTCGAGCCGGTGCACCTGGTCGACGCTCTCGGTCTTGGCGAGCATCACCCGGCGATAGCCGGTGCGGGAGAGCGCGGCGACATCATCGTCGAAGCATCCGGAGTCCACGGCGTTCACGCGCACGATCGTGGATGCCGGGTCGAGCGGGTGGGCCACCAGCGCCTCGCGGGCCGCAGCCTTGTCGCCCGTGGCCACGGCATCCTCGAGGTCAAGGATCACGGCATCCGAGCGTTCCGCCGCCGTGTCAAAGCGATCGGGACGGTCCGCCGGGCAGAACAGCAGCGCGGGGCCGAGGTCGAAAGTCATGCAGCACCTTCGCACCAGACCAGCGTCGAGCGCACAGCCGTCGCGACCACCACGTCGTCCTGGTTGCGTCCGAGGTGTCGGAGCACGACGATCCCCTGGCCGGGACGCGAGACCGACAGTCGCTTCTCCTCCACCACGGTCGACGAGTACAGGGTGTCGCCGAGGAACAGCGGCGCGGGGAAGGTGATCTCGCTGAAGCCGAGATTCGCGACGAGCGTGCCCTGGGTGAGCTGGGCGACGGAGCTTCCGACCATGGTCGACAGCGTGAACATCGAGTTCACCAGCCGCTGGCCGAAGGGCTGCGTGGCGGCGAATGCGGCGTCGAGATGCAGCGCCTGCGTGTTCATCGTGAGCGTCGTGAAGAGCACGTTGTCGGCCTCGGTGATGGTGCGTCCCGGTCGGTGGAGATAGCGCGAGCCCACTTCGAACTCCTCGAACCAGAGCCCGCGCTGCAGGATGTCCCGGGGCGCGCCATCCACCGCTGCCGCGTCCATCAGTCGGAGAACCCGAGATCGCGCGCGATCACCATGAGCTGCACTTCGGTGGTCCCTTCGCCGATTTCGAGGATCTTGGAGTCACGGTACTGCCTCGCGACCGGATTCTCGTTGAGGAACCCGTACCCGCCGAATATCTGGGTGGCGTCCCGGGCGTTGTCCATGGCAGCCTCTCCCGCCACCATCTTCGCGATCGACGCCTGCGCCTTGAACGGCACGCCGGCGAGCATCCGGCGGGCGGCGTCGTAGTAGGCGAGGCGAGCAGTGTGCGCGCGGGCCTGCATCCGCGCGATCTTGAACGAGATCGACTGGTTCGATCCAATGCTGCGACCGAATACGTTGCGCGTCTTGGCGTAGCGCACCGACTCGTCGAGACAGCCCTGGGCGGCGCCCGTCGCGAGGGCTGCGACCGCGATGCGCCCTTCGTCGAGGGTCTGCACGAAGTTGGCGAACCCGCGGCCACGCTCTCCGAGCAGGTTCGCCTCGGGCACGCGCACGCCGGTGAGGGTGAGCGGATGCGTGTCGCTCGCGTGCCATCCCACTTTGTCGTAGCCCGGCTCGACAGTGAATCCGGCGATCGGTGTCGGTACGAGGATCGCGGACAGTTCCTTCTTGATCGACCCGTCGGCGCGGGTGGACTCCCCCGTCACCGCGGTGATCGTGACGAGCCTGGTGATGTCGGTGCCGGAGTTGGTGATGAACTGCTTGGTGCCGTCGATCACCCATTCGCCGCCCTCGAGTCGCGCGGTGGTGCGGGTTCCCGCGGCGTCAGAGCCCGCGTCGGCTTCGGTGAGACCGAATCCGGCGAGCGCCCGCCCGCTCGCGAGCTGGGGCATCCACTCCTCCCGCTGCGCGTCCGTGCCGCGGCGGTATACCGGCATCGCGCCGAGCCCGACCCCGGCCTCCAATGTCACGCCGACGCTCTGGTCGACCCGGCCGAGCTGCTCGACGGCGAGGCAGAGCGAGAAGTAGTCCTTGCCCTGTCCGCCGAGCTCGGTCGGGAAGGGGAGGCCGAAGAGCCCGAGGTCCGCCATCTGGGAGACGACCTCGTAGGGAAAGCTGTGCTCCGCATCGTGTTTCGCGGCGACGGGCGCAACGACGCGGTCGGCGAAGTCCCGCACCAGGTCGCTCACGCGCTGTTGGTCATCGGTGAGGTCAAAAGGCATGGCGTCTCCATCGACAGTTCGGGGCATTGCAAGGGCATTCCAGTAAGTCTCGACTAACTCGTTTAGGTTAGTCACGACTAACTGGATTGTCTACAGTAGGGTGTGAATCCAGACGATCGGAGGGCCGGGATGACTATCGCAACCGACCCTCGGGAGACCCCGCGGGCACGCGCAAAGGCCGACCGCCGACGGGCCATTCTCGATGCCGCGTCCCGACTGTTCGCGGGGCGAGGCTTCGACCGGGTCTCGATGGAGGATCTCGGATCCGCGGCCGGTGTCAGCGGCCCTGCCGTCTACCGGCACTTCCCCGGCAAGCAGTCCGTGCTCGCGGCGTTGCTCATCGACGTGAGCCAGGGGCTCTTCGACGGCGGCACCGATGTGATCGACCGGGGCGCGGATGCCGCAGCCACCCTCCATGCCCTCATCACATTCCACGTGGCGTTCGCGCTGGCGAACGCCGATGTCATCCGCGTGCAGGATCGCGATCTCGAGAGCCTCGCCCCCGAAGAACAACATCGAGTGCGTGCACTCCAGCGCAACTACGTCGAGCTCTGGGTCGGAGTGCTCGCCCGACTGGTCCCCCAGGCGGATGCGGCGGGCCTCCGCGTGAGGGCGCACGCCACCTTCGGGCTCATCAACTCCACTCCGCACAGCGGTCGCTCGGCTGCCACCGGGCAGATCCTCGAGGCGATGGCCTGGGCGGCGCTGCGCGCCTGAGGCCGTACGTGCCCCGCGCGCTCGGGCCCCTCGTTCTGCAGGACATGGTCCTGCAGAAGCAGAGTGCGCGGGGAGCGACCCCGCGAGCCGCCAGCCAGCACCTTCCAGACGCCAGCCGCCACCCCCCACCCGCACGAAACCCGAGATGCGCGAATGCCCAGTTGCGACTGTTCCTCGCGTCTCTCTTCTGCGATGCTTGGGCCGAGCGAGGAGCGGCAATGACCCAGACCACTGCATACCCCGTGATGGCACCGGCCGGTGAACCCCAGCCCAGGGGATTCGGCCGCGTGATCGTCACCGGTATCGTCACGGCGATTCTCTACTCCGCGCTCAGCACGGGAAGTACCGGCTTCTGTCCCGGCGGGTATGACGAGAACGGTTTCGTCGATGCGGACGGCGTGCCGACGACAGTTCGCCCCGTGTGCCTCACGGTGAATTTTCATCCGCAAGCCGCTGTGCTGCTGCTCCTGGCGGCGATCGTCATCGTCACCTCGGTCATACTCGGCCGTAACAGCCAGGTCGCCCGGGCCGGACGAGTGACCACCATCGCAGCGCTTGCGATCCTGGTGATCGGACTCGCGGCCACTCTCGCAACCTTTCCCGCGTTCTACAACTCCTCGGTCGTGGACTGGCGCGGGGGGCCTGCACCTCACTTCTGGTTCGACGCAGTGACGAGTATCACGAAGATGCAGTAGAACTGATTCCTGCACGGGGTAGCGTGACATCACCGCCACCGTGACGAAGGAGCCACCGGATGCCCGCCTCGCCCACCCCGCCGACCGACACCGATGTGCTGATCATCGGTGCCGGTCTCGCCGGCCTCGTCGCGGCGGCCGAACTCGTGGATGCCGGTCGGCGCGTCACGATCCTCGAGCAGGAGCCAGAGGCGAGCTTCGGCGGCCAGGCCTGGTGGTCGTTCGGCGGCATCTTCCTGATCGATTCCCCGGAGCAGCGCCGCCTGGGCGTCCACGACTCGCTCGAACTCGCCCGCCAGGACTGGTTCGCCTCGGCAGGGTTCGACCGCGAAGACGACGTGTGGCCGAAGAAGTGGGCCGAGGCCTACCTCGACTTCGCGGCCGGAGAAAAACGATCCTGGCTGCACCAGGCGGGCGTGAGGTTCTTCCCCGTCGTCGGCTGGGCGGAGCGCGGGGGCTACACCGCTCTCGAGCACGGCAATTCCGTGCCGCGATTCCACATCACCTGGGGCACCGGTCCCGGGGTGCTCGCTCCTTTCGTGCGGCGAGTTCGGGCGGGGGTCGACAGCGGTCTCGTCACCCTGAGTTTCCGCCACCGGGTCGACGAGCTCGTGGTCGAATCAGGGCGGGTAGTCGGAGCCCGGGGAGTCGTTCTCGCCCCGGATGCCGCGGAACGCGGGGCGCCCTCCACCCGGGAGGTCACCGGCGATTTCGAGCTGCGCGCCGGCGCGGTGATCGTCACGAGCGGCGGCATCGGCGGCAACCACGACCTGGTGCGCGAGCAGTGGCCGGCGCGGATGGGCGAGCCCCCGAAGCACATGCTCTCCGGGGTGCCCGCCCATGTGGACGGCCGTATGCTCGGCATCAGCGCGCGCGCCGGTGCGCGTCTCATCAACGGCGACCGCATGTGGCACTACGTCGAGGGCATCGAGAACTACGCGCCGGTGTGGGCGAGGCACGGAATCCGCATCCTTCCCGGACCGTCGTCGATCTGGCTGGATGCCACGGGGCGCCGCCTTCCGGTTCCCCTCTTCCCCGGCTTCGACACCCTCGGCACGCTCGAGCACATCGTCGCGACCGGCCACGACCACAGCTGGTTCGTGCTCACCCAGAAGATCATCGAGAAGGAGTTCGCCCTTTCTGGCAGCGAGCAGAACCCCGACTTCACGAACAAGGACTACCGCCTGCTCGCCAAGCGGCTGCAGTCGGGCGCACCGGGGCCGGTCGAGGCGTTCAAGCGGAAGGGGGCCGACTTCGTGGTGGCCGAAACCCTCGACGAACTGCTCGCCGGCATGCAGAAGCTGAGCCCGGACGTCCCGATAGACGCGGCGCGGGTGCGGCTGGAGATCGAGGCCCGGGACCGCGAACTCGCGAACGACTTCTCGAAGGATGCCCAGGTCAACGCCCTTCGGCAGGCGCGCCGGTATCGCGGTGACAAGCTCATCCGGGTGGCGACACCGCATCGCATCCTCGACCCGAAAGCCGGGCCGCTCATTGCGGTGAAGCTGCACATCCTCACCCGGAAGAGCCTCGGCGGCATCGAGACGGACCTGCAGGGCCGTGCCCTCGCTGCAAACGGCGAGCCGATCCCGGGTCTCTACGCGGCCGGCGAGGCGAGCGGATTCGGCGGCGGCGGGATGCACGGCTACCGGTCGCTCGAGGGCACGTTCCTCGGTGGCTGCCTCTTCTCCGGGCGCGTCGCGGGCCGTGCCGTGGCACAGTCGGTCTGACCGGGAGAAGATTACTCCATGACAGATTTCAACGACAGGATCATCGCCGAGTTCCGCACGAACGACGGCGTCGTCGGCGGCCCCTTCGCCGGTGCCCACCTGCTGCTGCTCACAACGACGGGAGCCAAGTCGGGGGAGAACCGCGTGGCCCCGATGATG
The DNA here is from genome assembly GCF_054880895.1 of Lacisediminihabitans sp. FW035. Lineage (NCBI taxonomy): Bacteria > Bacillati > Actinomycetota > Actinomycetes > Micrococcales > Microbacteriaceae > Lacisediminihabitans > Lacisediminihabitans sp. FW035. Next base: position 1,320,701 of record NZ_CM142187.1, on the reverse strand, counting down.
TATTTCGCCGAAGGCGACACCAGCTATGTGATCGCCTCGAAGGCGGGCGCTCCGACTCACCCGGCCTGGTTCCACAACCTCGTCGCGCACCCCGAGGTTTCGGTCGAGGCCGCAACCGATGCCGGGATCGACACTTACACGGCCACCGCGTCCCAGGTGGAGGGCGAGTTGCGCGACCGGCTGTACACCAAGTTCAGCTCGACCAATCCCGGCTTCGCCGAATACCAGGAGAAGACGGATCGGGTCATCCCGATCGTGGCACTGACCCGCGTGGGCTGAACGGGCTCAGCGCTGCAGACTCAGCGCTGCAGACTCCAGGCGCGCCTCTTGACCAGCACGTGTCCGCGCTCGGAGGTGAGGCGTGTCCAGGGGCCGGTCTCGTAGATCCGAACCGGACCGGGCCCACCGAGGAAGCCGAGGGAGAGTCCCGCGAACGCCGCTCCGGCCGGGACGTATTCGAGGCCGGCGATCGGGTGACCCCACACCTCGGAGCGCACGCGCTGCACGATCTGCTCGCCGGTGCCGGTCGGGATAGCGGCGGCGACCTCATCGATACCCGACTTCGCCACCGATTCCAGCACAGATGCTTCCACGGACTCGAGCGCTTTCCAACCGCCCCGGGGAGGCGAGATCGCGGCCCAGGTCACCGTGTTGACCTGCATCGGCAGGCTCACGGTCACCGGCGCGGTGGGATCGACGATCTCGCCCTGTAGCCGGTTGAGGCGCTCGAGCAGGGACCGCACGGGCACGACCGCGTCGAATGACGCCGAGGCCGTGTCATCCGTACCGGTGAGGGCGAACGTGCGCAGTCCGAGCACGGTCGGACTCTCGTCGAGCAGCCCGGCCGGCACCAGCACGGCGACATAGACCGCGAGCACCCCGGAGCCGGCGATCAGGCGCACGGAACCGTCCTCCACGCGCTGGGCACGACTGAGGAAAACCTGCAGGTCACCGAGGGAGAGGGAGTCGACTAGGGAGAATATCTGGCTCATCTGCTCTCTAAACTACAACCATGACCGACCCCCTCGTCGACCTGCTCTCGGCACTCGACCTCACCGACACTCATGCCCGTACGAGCGAGGACATCTTCATCGGCGAAAGCCAATGGTCGGCCCTCGGACGGGTGTTCGGCGGCCAGGTGCTCGCCCAGTCGCTCGTCGCCGCGCAGCGCACGATCGCCGAAGACCGGATCATCCACTCCCTGCACGGCTATTTCCTGCGACCGGGCGACGTCGAGCTTCCTATCACCTTCTCTGTCGACCGCATCCACGATGGCCGCTCCTTCTCCACCCGGCGCACGCAGGCCTACCAGTCGGGCCTGCCGATCCTGTCGATGATCGCATCGTTCCAGGACTCCGACGACGGGCTCGAGCACCAGGTCGACATGCCCACCGATCTCCCACAACCGGAAGACCTGCCGACCGCCGCCGAGGTGCTCGCGGGCATCGACCATCCGATCGCGCAGCAGTGGGCGGTGGGGCGCCCGTTCGACATGCGCCACGTGCCCTCCCCCGTGTTCCTCGCAGTGGAGGGACCACGAGTCGCGCACCAGGCGGTGTGGCTGAAAGCCACCGGCCGGCTACCGGATGACCCCAACCTGCACCGCGCAGCGCTCGCCTACGCGAGCGACTACTCGATCCTCGAGCCCATCTTCCGCCGTCATGGCGTCGCCTGGTCGACCCCCGGACTCAAGGCCGCGAGCCTCGACCACGCGATGTGGTTCCATCGCTTCGGCCGGGTGGACGAATGGATGCTCTACCTGCAGGAATCGCCGAACGCCACCGGAGGTCGCGGCCTCTCGCTCGGCCGCATCTACAGCCGGGACGGCATTCTGCTCGCAAGCGTGGCCCAGGAGGGCATGGTCCGGGTGCCGCGACGGGAGTAGCGAGCCAGCCGCCCGCGGCTCGGTGACCGATGCGTCAGTCGCCGGCGAGGATGCTCGTGCGCTCCGCGAGGTACGACTCGAGGCTCGCGAGCCCCTGGTCGCCTTCGCCAGCCACCCAGCGCACCATCACGGTGCCGCCGCGGAGAGATAGTGGCCCGGTCTCGGCGCGGAGGCTCTCGGCATCCAGCGCGATCTCGGTGACGTCGAAATTCACGGTGTCGCCAAGAGCGAAGCCGCCTCGTGTCGCTGCGACGCGCAGTTCCCGGCGGTGCAGTGCGTCGGCGTTCATATAGACGGTCTCGTGGGTCAGCGCGATCGCCCTCGTGATCCCCCCGACGGCGAAGAGCCGCCCTTCCCTGTCGAGCAGAAGTACTCCCAGCCGCCACGCACGGCCGACGGGATCCATCACAGCCGGTCGCGGGATGAGCGCGATGCGGCGGGCGGGACGGAGGGTCGCGATAGCCTCGTCGCCGATCCCCATCGTCTCGAGTCGCCCGATCGTCGTCGCAAGCATCGTGTGCAGGTCGGTGGTGATCCCTTCCGCATCGGTCATGGTGCCAGTATGCCCCGCCGAGTGATGGCTCCCCCGATTCACGGCCGCCCGGCGAGCAGCACCTGGCCATCGACACTCGATCGAATGTCGATCGAGCGGATGTCCGCGACAGCGAGACTGGTCGTGCCGGAGGGCTCGACGGTGCTGCCCGGCGAGGCGTTCCAGGTGGCCACCTGCATGGAGCGGCCCGCGGCATCCGTCACGAACATGGCGTAGCCCGCCCCCTCGCCCGCGCGGTAGCCGGGCGGAGTGCTCGAGGTGGCGTCATACCGGCAGTTCATCTCAAGCCGCGTACCCCATCCCTCCGGCACCAGATTCACATCGGCGCTCAGCGGGCCGGGAACCACCTGGGCGAGGGTGAGTGTCGTCGAAACTGGCGCCGCCGGCTTCGGTGATGCCGGCACGGTGGACGAGCCCAGCCCGAGGGGAAGCGCGAGCACGATCACAGCAGCGGCCGCAGCGGCAGCGACAGCGGCAGCGACGATGCTCGCCGCGACGAGCGCTCGTGATCGCCGACGCCGGCGGGCGACCGAGCGCACCAGGCGCGGGAGCAGCGTTACCGGGACGGGTAGGGGCGGACTCTCGGTCAGCGACTCGATCTCGTGAGCCGGCGCTTTCGCCAGCAGGCCGGGCAGGCCGGCGAGTTCGGCTACGGCGGTCGAACAGGCGGCACAGCCGGCCAGGTGCCGTTCGAATTCGCGCCGTTCGGCCGCGGAGAGCGCGCCGAGCACGTAGGAGGCATCCCAGTCGGAGTAGGGATCCGGTGTCATTCGGTGACCCCGCGTTCCTGCAGGGCGAGCCGGAGCGCTCTCAGCGCATAGTGCAGCCGCGACTTGACTGTGCCTTCGGGAATCTCCAGCGCCCGCGCGATTTCGGCGGTCGACTGGCCACGATAGTAGGCGTGCACGACCACGAGCCGATGGTCCGCGGAGAGCGTGGTGAGGGCATCAGAGACCAGCCAGGCGTCGAGCAGGGCGTCGGTGCCGTCGTCGGTGACGCGCTCGGGCAGCTGGTCGGAGGCGATCTCATGGCGAGCGTGCGCGCTGCGCCGGTCGTCGATCACCAGGTTGCGAGCCACCGTGAACAGCCACGATCGGGCGGAGGTCTCGGACTGGTCGAGCACCTGCGGACGCCGCCAGGCGCGCACGAGGGTCTCCTGCACGACGTCCTCGGCGAAGTGCCGGTCACCGGTGAGCCACACCACGTAGCGCCACAAAGCGGGCGCGTGCTCATCGTGGAGCGTGCGCAGCAGCTCCGCCTGCTCGTCGACCATTGCTTCCTCCCTCTCCATGACAACGTAGTGCGAGCCTTCTCGGTTCATTCCCAGTGGAATTGAACCGAATTGTCATCGGCTTCGTGCGTACAGGTGACAGGCTCTTCACGTCGCTCCCACTCGTCCCCGGAGGAACAGCTCATGACTGCACCAACGTCGCTCACCACTTCTTTCACCCGCCGCGCGCTCATCAACGCCGGCGGCGCGACCGTCGTCGGAGCGGGGGCCCTCGCGCTGGCGGCCTGCAGCTCGCCGGCTCCGAGCGGATCGGGCGGATCGGGCGGATCCGGCACCTCGTCGAATGCCCCGAAGATCGCGGCCGGAACCGAGGTCGTGAAGGTGGCCGACATCCCGGTCGGCGGCACTAAGGCCGCGAAGATCGGGGACGCCCCGGTGCTGCTCTCCCAGCCGACAGCGGGCACCGTGATGTGCTTCAGCGCGATCTGCACCCACCAGGGCTGCACCGTGGGGGCGGCCGCCAAGGAGTTCGACTGCCCGTGCCACGGGTCGAAATTCAACGCCGAGACCGGAGCCGTTCTCAACGGCCCGGCCGTCACCGGACTCACCGCGATCAAGGTGACAGTCTCCGGAGACGCCGTCGTGACCGCCTGATGGACTTCGAATTCAACGGGCTACCCCTCCATGTGCTGCTCGTGCACTTCGTCGTCATCGTCGTGCCGCTAGCGGCCCTCTGCACCCTGCTCACGGCGGCCTGGCCGGCCGCCCGGCGCAGACTGGGGGTCGTGACGCCGATCATCGCGCTCGCCGCGCTGATCGCCGTGCCGATCACGACCGAGGCCGGTGAGTGGCTGCAGGCACGGGTAGCCAACACCGAGCTGATCGCTGCCCATGCCGCAATCGGAAAGACACTGTTGCCGTGGGCGGCTGCGACGTTCCTCGTCGCCGCGATCCAGTGGTTCTGGTTCCGCTTCGTCGTGGCCCCGGACGCGAGATTCGCCTCCCGCGTGCCCGGCAGGACCGCGCGACTGGTCATCACGATCGCCCTCGCGGTCGCCGTGGTCGTCCTCGCCGTCGGATCCGTCGTGACAGTCGTGCAGATCGGTGAATCGGGCGCCCGCGCCATCTGGACCGGGTCATTCACCCAGAATCCGAAATAGGGCCACGCGCCGGATCAGACTCAGCGTCGGCTGAAGACCAGCGGATCCTCCACGTAGGGCTTCCATGCCGCACGCTCCTTGGTGCTCAACCGGCGCGGCTTCATCGTCTGCGAGTCGCACAACACAACCCGGGTGGTGGCCCGGGCGTACAGCTCGCTCGGCCCGGTGCCGAGCGGCGAGCGGATCTCGTAGCAGACGTCGATGTCGGCGCCGCCGAGGCGTCCGATCCACACCTCGATGTCGAGTGGGCTTCGGCGGTACTCGATCGTCGCGAGGTATTCGATCTCCGTACGCGCGATGATGCTCAGCGTCGCAGAGCCGAGCCGGGCATCCAGCACCGCGCTCGGTGCGCTCCCGGCACGTTCGGACTCGTCGTCGGGCATCCAGAGGGCCTGGATGCGGGCCTCCTCGAGCAGGCGGAGGATCTCGACGTTGTTCACATGCCCGTAGGCGTCGAGATCGCCCCAGCGCAGCACCGTCGGGATGTGCAGCCGAGCCACGCGGGTCAGTCCCTGGTGAGTTTGCGGTACGCCGAGCGGTTCGGTTTGGCGGCATCCGGTCCGAGGCGTTCGATCTTGTTCTCCTCGTAGGATTCGAAGTTGCCCTCGAACCAGTGCCAGTGGCCCGGGCTCGCGTCGGTGCCCTCGTAGGCCAAAATGTGCGTGGCGATGCGGTCGAGGAACCAGCGATCGTGGGTGATGACCACCGCGCAGCCGGGGAACTCGAGAAGTGCGTTCTCGAGGCTGCCGAGGGTCTCGACATCCAGGTCGTTTGTCGGTTCGTCGAGAAGCAGCAGGTTGCCGCCCTGCTTGAGGGTGAGCGCGAGGTTGAGACGGTTGCGCTCTCCACCGGAGAGCACGCCGGCCTTCTTCTGCTGGTCCGGGCCCTTGAAGCCGAACTGGCTCACGTAACCGCGGCTCGGGATCTCGGTCTTGCCCACCTGAATGTAGTCCTGCCCGTCGGACACGACCTCCCAGAGGGTCTTGGTCGGGTCGATGCCGCCGCGATCCTGGTCGACGTAGGAGATGTCGACGGTCTCGCCGATCTTGAGGTCGCCGCCGTCGAGCGGCTCGAGGCCGGTGATCGTCTTGAACAGAGTGGTCTTACCGACACCGTTCGGGCCGATCACCCCGACGATGCCGTTGCGGGGAAGGGTGAAGCTGAGGCCATCGATGAGGACCCGGCCGTCGAAACCCTTCTCCAGCTTCTTGGCGTCGATCACCTGGGCACCGAGGCGGGGACCGACGGGGATCACGAGCTCCTCGAAGTCGAGCTTGCGCGTCTTCTCCGCCTCGTTCACCATCTCTTCGTAGCGCGCGAGACGCGCCTTCGACTTGACCTGGCGGCCCTTGGCGTTGCTGCGCACCCACTCGAGTTCGCTCGACAGTCGCTTCGCGAGCTTGGCGTCCTTCTTGCCCTGCACCTCGAGGCGGGCGCCCTTCTTCTCGAGATAGGTCGAGTAGTTGCCCTCGTAGGGGTAGAGGTGGCCGCGGTCCACCTCCGCGATCCACTCGGCGACATGGTCGAGGAAGTACCGGTCGTGAGTGACGGCGAGCACAGCGCCGTGGTACTGGGCGAGGTGCTGCTCGAGCCAGAGCACGCTCTCGGCATCGAGGTGGTTGGTGGGTTCGTCGAGCAGCAGGAGATCCGGCTTCTGCAGCAGCAGCTTGGTGAGTGCTACCCGGCGCTTCTCCCCACCGGAGAGGTTCGAGACTGTGGCGTCCCCGGGTGGCGTGCGCAGGGCATCCATCGCCTGCTCGAGCTGGGAGTCCAGGTCCCACGCGTCGGCGGCGTCGATGGCCTCCTGCAGCACACCCATCTCGGCGAGCAGCGAGTCGAAGTCGGCATCCGGGTCCGCCATTGCGGCGGAGACCTCGTTGAAGCGGTCGACCTTCGCCTTGATCGGGCCGACTCCTTCCTGCACGTTCTCGAGCACGGTCTTCGTCTCGTCGAGCTCGGGCTCCTGCATCAGGATGCCGACGGTGTAGCCGGGGCTCAGGCGGGCTTCGCCGTTGCTCGGGGTGTCGAGGCCGGCCATGATCTTGAGGATCGTTGATTTTCCCGCGCCGTTCGGTCCGACGACGCCGATCTTGGCGCCGGGAAAGAACGACATCGTGACGTCGTCGAGGATGAGCTTGTCACCGACCGCTTTGCGGGCGCGGACCATCGAGTAAATGAATTCGGCCATGCGCCAAGTTTAGGTGAGTCCACCGTTGCCGATTTCTCCGGCCGGGGCGGCACCGCACACCCCGTGGGCACCGATCCGTTCGCGGATCAGGATGCGTGGAAGACACGCCGAGGCGGCGGACCTCCGATCACGGGGTGTCGTCGGGATCTCCTGATCCGCGCACGGAAAGCAGGCACCGGGCGAGGGAGAGATCGTGGTCGAGACGCAGGGCGAGGGCGCGATCGTGGTCGAGACGCAGGGCGAGGGCGCGATCGTGGTCGAGACGCAGGTCGAGGGCGAGATCGTGGTCAAGACACGGTAGAAGGGGCAATCAAGCGAGAGGCCGAGCCGTGCCGAGCCGGGCACCGCACGACACCGGATGTCAGGCCCCGCGGCAGCCCGCACGGTCGGGTCCGCGATATCCCTGTTCACGGATCAGGAAATTCGCGCGACACGCCGTGCGCGGGACCCTCGGACCGCGGCGCGCCGCCGGGATCTCCTGATCCGCGCACAGGAAGGGGCGCACCACGAACGCGGAACCTCAGCTCCGACCGAGTGGCGACGCCGAACCCGCGGGCTACCAGTCGATCGGGCGAGTCTTGCCGATGATGCAGAGCCCACTGGTGAGCGCCTTCTCTACCGCGCTGCTGTAACCACCCCCGCCGTGCTGGCCGAGCAGGCACGAGTCGCCGATCTTCACCGAGAAGAGGATGGAGTCGACTCCCCCATTGATCGAGGTTCTGTCGGGCGTCACCTGCATCGCAGCCTTGTCGAAACCCGCGGAGACCAGCGAGTCGATGATCGCCCGCCCGTTCGCGCCACTGTTCGCCGCGAAGAACTTCGTATTGACCGAATCGAACCAGGCCTTGTTCGCCTGCGCGGTGCCGTCGGGCCGGTAACTCGGCGCCGGTGCGGGCGTGGCCGTGCGACTGGGGCTCGCGGATGACGACGTCGAGGTGGCGGATGGTGTGGGAGTTGCGGATGTGCACCCGGCCAGCGCGAACGCCAGCACGAGCACCGGCGCAGCGAAAACCCTGCGGCGCGTGGCTGTCATCCGGTCGACCTCCCGAGTCGTCGTGGGGCCGATCCCCCGTCGCGATTCTAATTCGTCCGCTTCTGCCGTCCTCGACTCCGCAGCGCTCGACTTTTCAGTTAGTCACCACTAACCTGTTTCAATTAGCGATCGCTAACTGAAACGGAATGGTCGATGGAGACTCTGTCCAGCACGGCACGTCCGGCGAGTGCCGAGTTCCAGGCGAATGCGGCGGCCCAGGGCGCGCTGGCGGCGGAGTTGCGTGACCGTCTGGCCGAAACATCCCTCGGCGGATCGGAACGGGCCCGTGAGCGCCATACCGGCCGCGGCAAGCTGCTGCCCCGGGATCGCATCGACTACCTGCTTGACCCCGGAAGCCCGTTTCTCGAGATCGCCCCCCTCGCCGCCTGGGGGCTCTACGACGACGAGGCGCCCTCGGCCGGCGTGGTCGCCGGCATCGGCCTGGTGAGCGGTCGGCAGTGCATGATCGTGTGCAACGACGCCACAGTGAAGGGCGGCACGTACTACCCGCTCACGGTGAAGAAGCACCTGCGCGCGCAGGAGATCGCCTCGGAGAATCTGCTCCCCTGCATCTACCTCGTCGACTCCGGCGGCGCCTTCCTGCCTCGCCAGGACGAGGTGTTCCCCGACCGCGACGACTTCGGCCGCATCTTCTACAACCAGGCGCGGATGTCGTCGCGCGGCATCCCGCAGATCGCCGCCGTGCTCGGCTCGAGCACTGCCGGCGGCGCCTACGTGCCCGCGATGAGCGACGAGACCGTGATCGTGCGCGGCCAGGGCACGATCTTCCTCGGCGGACCCCCGCTGGTGAAAGCGGCCACCGGTGAGGTCGTCACGGCAGAAGATCTCGGCGGTGGCGACACCCATGCCCGCCTCTCCGGGGTTGTCGACCACCTCGCCGACAACGACCAGCACGCCCTCGAGATCGTGCGCGACATCGTGGCGATGCTTCCCCCCGCCTCCCCTCGCCCGTATGACCTGACGCCGGTCACGCCACCGACGGTCGACCCGCAGCAGCTCTACGGGGTCGTTCCGACGAACCTGCAGACTCCCTACGACGCCCGCGAGATCATCGCGCGGATCGTCGACGGCAGCCGGTTCCACGAATTCAAGAGGCACTACGGCGAGACTCTCGTAACCGGATTCGCCCGCATCCACGGGCATCCGGTGGGCATCGTCGCCAATAATGGGGTGCTCTTCAGCGAATCCGCCCAGAAGGGCGCCCACTTCATCGAGCTGTGCGACCAGCGCGCAATCCCCCTGTTGTTCCTGCAGAACATCACCGGTTTCATGGTGGGCCGGGAGTACGAGGCCGGAGGCATCGCCAAGCACGGAGCCAAAATGGTGACGGCGGTCGCGTGCGCCCGGGTGCCGAAACTCACGGTCGTCGTCGGGGGCTCCTTCGGCGCCGGCAACTACTCCATGGCCGGTCGCGCCTACTCGCCGCGATTCCTTTGGATGTGGCCCGCCAGCCGCATCTCGGTGATGGGCGGTCCGCAAGCGGCCTCGGTGCTCGCCACCATCCGCCGTGAGCAGGTGGAGGCCTCCGGCGCGACCTGGACAGACGAGGAGGATGCCGCCTTCCGCGCCCCGATCACCGAGCAGTACGAGCAGCAGGGCAGCCCCTACTACTCCACCGCGCGACTGTGGGACGACGGCATCATCGATCCGGCCGACACGCGCACAATCCTCGGCCTCGCGCTCGAAGTCTGCTCCCACTCTCCCCTCGAAGACGTCTCCTACGGCGTCTTCCGGATGTGAGCACCATGACATCCCTCACTCCGCGACCCGTCATGTTCGACACCGTGCTCGTCGCCAACCGCGGCGAGATCGCGTGCCGCATCATCCGCACCCTGCGTTCGCTCGGCATCCGCCCGGTCGCCGTCTACAGCGACGCGGACGCGGATGCCCGGCATGTCGCCCTCGCGGATGTCGCGGTGCGGATCGGCACAGCCAGCGCCGCCGACAGCTATCTTAACATCCCCCGCATCATCAAGGCCGCGCTCGATACGGGCGCCACCGCCGTGCACCCCGGCTACGGCTTCCTCGCCGAGAACGCCGGGTTCGCCACGGCCTGCGCGGCCGCGGGACTCGTCTTCATCGGACCGGGGGTCGAGGCACTGGCGGTGATGGGTGACAAGATCCGCGCCAAGAAGCAGGTCGGCGATCGCGGCGTGCCCGTCGTGCCCGGGATCGCGGACCCCGGCCTCAGTAACACGGAGTTGGCCGCGGCCGCGCTGTCAGTCGGTTTCCCCCTGCTCATCAAGCCCTCCGCCGGTGGCGGTGGAAAGGGCATGCAGCTGGTCGAGACGGCGGACGCACTCGAGGAGGCCATCCTTTCCGCGCGGCGCGAGGCCCTCTCCTCGTTTGGCGACGACACAGTCTTCATCGAGCGGTTCGTGTCCCGTCCGCGCCACATCGAGGTGCAGGTTCTTGCCGACAACGACGGCACAACAGTGCACCTCGGCGAGCGCGAATGCTCGCTGCAACGTCGCCACCAGAAGGTGATCGAAGAGGCACCGTCGCCCATGCTCGACGACGCAACGCGCGCTCGGATCGGGGAAGCCGCCTGTGAGACGGCCCGCAGTGTGGGGTATCGCGGCGCCGGCACCGTGGAGTTCATCGTCTCGGCCGACGCCCCCGACGAGTTCTTCTTCATGGAGATGAACACACGACTGCAGGTCGAGCACCCCGTGACGGAACTCGTCACCGGCATCGACCTGGTGGAGTGGCAGTTGCGCATCGCCGCCGGCGAGCTCCTCGACTTCGACCAGGCGCAAGTGCGAGTCATCGGCCATGCCATCGAGGCACGGGTCTATGCGGAGGATCCCCAGAACGGCTTCCTGCCGACCGGCGGCCGGCTGCTCGGGCTGCACGAGCCGTCGGGAGACGGCATCCGTGTCGACAGCTCTCTCGTCGAGGGTCTCGAAGTGTCGGCCGACTACGACCCGATGCTTGCCAAGGTGATCGCGCACGGTCCCGATCGCGCGGCTGCCCTGACCCGCCTGCGCGCCGCGCTCCGGCAGACAGCGGTGGTCGGCGTCACGACCAACATCGAGTTCCTCGGTCTTCTTCTGGAGGACGCGGATGTCGCGGCCGGTCGCCTCGACACCGAGCTCATCGCGCGTCGTCTCGACTCCCTCGCCTTCGCGCGGCCGGATGAGGAGTTGCTCGCGCGCGCAGCCCTGATCCTGTTCGCCTCGGCGTGGAACACGTCTCCGGAGTCGCGGTGGCAGGTGCGGGACGGCTGGAGGATGGGCGCACGAGCGGCCAGCGCGTTCCGTCTCTCCGCGGGAGCCGCGCCGACGGAGTCGGTTGTGCGCGTCACCGGCACTCCCGCTGGCGCGGTGGTGACGGTGGATGGTGGACCCGGGCTCTCGGCGACGGTGACGCTCGGAGTGTCATCGGCCGCACTCGCGCGCACGACGATCGGTGAACTCTCGGTCGATTCGCACTGGGCGCTCTCCCTCGACACGCTGCACCTCGTCGAGGGTGGACGATCCTGGGCGATCCGCGTCGCCACCGGCGCCGCGCGCACGCTCGCGCGGAGCGTTTCGGTGCCCGAGTTGCGGTCCCCGATGCCCGGCGCCGTCGTCGCGATCCACGTGAACGACGGCGACGCGGTCGAAGAGGGGGCCGCAATCATCGTGGTGGAAGCCATGAAGATGGAGCACGTTCTTCGGGCGACCTCCGCGGGCCGAGTCGACCTGCAGGTGACGGTGGGATCGCAGGTCAGCCGCGACCAGCTGCTTGCGACGGTGGTCCCACCGCCCGAGGCCGACTCTCCCTAGAACGGCGTCTCCGAGCCCTGGATCGCCGCTCCGACGAGCTCGACTCCGTCGCCGGCATCCGTCGCCTCCAGGGCTCCCGGCGTGGCGGTGGGCCAACCGTTGTCGAGCGAGGTCGCACCGGAGGGAACGGAAGGGTCGAGCGCAGCGGCATCCGCCCCCGCCCGTGTGGATACGTCGATTGCGACGCCCGACATGCTGCGGGTGAACGACGCAGTGCCCCAGCTGAGGTCATGGCCGATGGAGTCCGCATCGATCTCGATCGAGGTGCCGACCTTCTCGCCGGCCGTCCAGTCGCGGATACGCAGGCGACCGGTGACGATCACCCGCTCGCCCTTCTTGATCGAGCTGTTCGTGTTCATGGCGAGCTGCCGGAACGAGGTGACAGTGTACCAGTTGGTTCCGTTGTCGACCCACAGGTTGCGGGAGCGGTCGAAGCGACGCTGGGTGGAGGCCAGCCGGAAGCTGGTGATGGGAAGCCCCTCGCCGGTGACGAGGTGATTCGGGACGGTGGCGACGAAGCCGGTGAGTGTGATGGTGTCGGTCATGCGGCCAGTGTGATCCGCATCCGCGCCTGCGACGACCGACTCTGCCGCGACCGGGGACAATCACCCCTCACACGTAGGTGTGGAGGAGCTGCCATTCGCCGCGCGACGCGTCGTAGAGCACGTCGAACATGCGGGTGTCCCCGCTGTCGGCGGTGCCTTGGAAACGCCAACCGAGCGGCATCGCCCCCGGATGCGTGATCGCGGCATAGTCGACGTCGAGCGGGGTCGGCGTGTCGGTCACGCTGTAGCGATTGCCCGCCCACACGAACTGCTCCGGGATGCCCTGGGCACCGGTCCACACCGTGACGGTCGCTCCGACAAGGGTCATCTTTCCCACCTCCTCTATTCGAACGTTTGTTCGATAGTCGACTGTAGGCGGCGCGGGCGCGACACGCCAAACGTTCCGCCGGGCGGATCGCAGCGCTACGTCGGGCGACGGCCGGGGCCCTCGCCGAGCGGCCCGCCACGCGGATTGACGCCCCGGGCAACCGGGCCAAGACTGGGGGCATGCTCGCCGCCGGAAAGTCGATCTCCGCCAAAGAGACCCACCAGATCCTCTTCATCCAGGGCGGCGGCAGCGATACTCACGACAACTGGGACAACGCACTCGTCGAGAGCCTGACGCGGGAACTCGGAGACGGCTTCGAGGTGCGGTACCCCCGCATGCCCGACGAAGGCGACCCGAGCTACTCCCGCTGGAGCGCCGCGATTCGACCGGAGCTGGCGAACATCCACGCCGTCGCGGTCGTCGTCGGACATTCGGTGGGTGGCACGATTCTCCTCAACCTGCTCGCCGAACGAGAAGCAGAATTCAGGCTCGGCGCGATCGTGCTGATCTCCGCCCCGTTCGTCGGCGAGGGTGGCTGGCCGTCCGATGGCTTCGTACCGGCGAGCGATCTCGGTGCGCGACTGCCGAAAGATGCTCGCGTGTTCGTGTTCCACGGCTTGGCGGACGAGACCGTTCCTCCCGCGCACGCGGAGCTCTACGCCCGGGCGATACCCCAGGCGGTGGTTCGGATGCTGCCAGGCCGCGACCATCAGCTGAATAACGACCTGCGCGAAGTGGCCACGGTAATCGCCGCTCTCTCCACGGATGACACCACGACCGCTTGACATGACACCACTGTGGTGTCACTATGGTGCAATGGAACTCGGACAGTACGTCACCGACCTGCAGCGACAGCTGGCGGATGCCGCCGCGAACGGCGCAGAAGACACCCGCGCGGTCGCGGAACGGCTTGCCGCCGGACTGGACGCCGCCGCCCGGCTCGTGTTGCTCGACGCCCTCTCGGCCGCCGTCGGCGAGATCACCCGTGACCTCGCTCCCGGCTCGGTCGACCTGCGACTGCGCGGACGTGAGGTCGAGTTCGTCGTGATCCAGCCGAGCACAGAACCCGACGACGACGACCGGCCGGTGGCATCCGTCGACCTGGACGACGCGAGCACCTCTCGCACCACTCTGCGGCTCCCGGATGCCCTCAAGACCCGCGTGGACGAGGCGGCGGCCGCTGATGGCCTGTCTGTCAACACCTGGCTGGTGCGTGCCGTCGCGGCCGCACTGCAACCCAAACAACGTCGGTCGGCGCAGCGCACGCTGCGCACCGGCGATAACTTCGCCGGCTGGGCGCACTAAGCCGTCCCGCCACCACCTCCCACAGCCCCGCACCCCGCGGGGCCTCGCAGCCACGCCCACCGAAAGGGAACTTCAGCATGCCTACTTTCAGCACTCCCACCCCCATCGACGTCGCGATCAACCTGCCGGTCGGGGCCATCGACGTGGTCGCCGGCGACCGGGAGGACACCCTCGTCACCGTGTCGCCCACCAACCCGGATAAGGCCGTCGACCGCCGGGGCGCAGAGGAGACGAAGGTCGACTTCGACGGCGAGAGGATCACCATCAAGGGTCCGCGACCCCGAATCAACTTCGTCGGTCCCAGCGAGTCCGTCGACGTGAGAGTCGAACTCCCCACCGGATCGCGGCTCACCGCCGAACTCGCAGTCGGGTTCGTGCGCACCGTCGGGCGCCTCGGCGCGACCCGCATCAAGGCGTCAACCGGTGGGGTCGAAGTCGACTCCACCGGCGACCTGTGGCTGCGCGCCGGGCACGGCACAGCGTCTGTCGGCACGGCAGACGGTGGGATCGAGATCACCGCGGACCACGGCCAGATCAGGGTCGGCACGGTCACCGGGGACGCGATCCTCAAGGCGTCCCACGGCAACATCACGATCGGGGAGGTCGGCGGCGAGCTCGAAGCGAAGCTGTCGTACGGCGACCTCGAGGTCACGAAGGCGCTCTCCTCGGTGACCGCCAAAACCGCCTACGGCAGCATCCAGCTTCACGAGGTGTCGAGCGGTTCCATCCAGGTGGAGAGCGGATACGGCCTGGTCGCCATCGGGGTGCGGGCTGGCGTGTCCGCCTGGCTCGACCTGTCGTCGAAGGAGGGTCGCGTGCGCAACCAGCTCGACGGCGACCGCGCGCCGGAGGCATCCGACCGGTCCGTGGCGGTGCGTGCACGCACGCAATTCGGCGACATCAGCATCCAACGCGCCCACTGAATCAGACACGACGAGAGAAAAGACAGAACTCATGACAACTCCAGCGATCGAGGTCCGCGGACTGCGGAAGGCCTATGGCTCGAAGGTGGTGCTGGACGGCATCGACCTCGCCGTGAGCCCGGGCACGGTCACCGCGCTGCTCGGCCCGAACGGCGCCGGCAAGACGACGGCGGTACACATCCTCTCAACGCTTGTGCGGCCCGACGGTGGAACGGCGTTCGTGAACGGATGCGACGTCGTGCGCGACATGCACGGAGTGCGCGCCGCGATCGGTCTCACCGGACAGTTCTCCGCTGTCGATAAATTGCTCACCGGCGAGGAGAACCTGCTCCTGATGGCCCGGCTCCGCCACCTCGGCGCCAGGCGGTCGAAGACCCGAGTGACGGAGCTGCTCGAGCAGTTCGACCTCGTGGAGGCCGCCCGGAAGCCACTCGCCACCTATTCCGGCGGGATGCAGCGGCGCCTCGACCTGGCGATGACCCTCGTCGCAACCCCGAAGGTCATCTTCCTCGACGAGCCGACCACCGGCCTCGATCCGCGCAGTCGCCACACCATGTGGGACATCGTGCGGCGCCTCGTCGCCGACGGCACGACGGTGCTGCTCACCACCCAATACCTCGATGAGGCAGACGAGCTCGCAGACCATATCGCGGTGCTCGACGACGGCCGGATCGTCGCGCACGGCACTCCCGAAGAGCTCAAAGGCCTCGTGCCGGGTGGCCACATCCGATTGAAGTTCGCGGATGCCGCGGCGCTCGAGTCCGCGTCCCGTCTGCTCGACGACTCCACCAGCGACGATTCCGCGCTCGCCCTCAGTGTGCCGAGCGTGGGGGTCGGCGCGCTTCGAGGCGTGCTCGACCGTCTCGATGCCGCGGACCTCGAGGTCGACGACCTCAGCATCCACACTCCCGACCTCGATGACGTGTTCTTCGCCCTCACCGGCAAGAAGGACACGTCCGTTCGGGCCACCAAGGAAGGAATGAAATCATGACAACAGTGACCCCCCGGATGCCGGCCGCGGTCCGCCCGCCCGAGGGCACTCGTCGGCAATCGCACGTCGTCGCCGACTCGGTGACGATGCTGCGCCGCAATCTCCTGCACATCGTGCGTTATCCGGGGCTCTCGGTGTTCACCATCCTCGGGCCGGTGGTGATCCTGCTGCTGACCGTGTTCGTGTTCGGCGGAACCCTCGGGGCAGGCCTGCCCGGCGTGGACCCGGCCGGCGGGCGAGACGCGTATCTCGCGTACGTCATACCGGGCATCCTGCTCATCACCATCGCCGGCACGGTCAGTGGTGTCTCGATCACGGTGGCAATGGACATGACAGAGGGCATCACCGCACGATTTCGTACCATGGCGATCTCGCGGCCCGCAGTGCTCTCCGGGCACGTGCTCGGCAATACCATCCAGGCGATCATCGCCGTGGCACTCGTGCTGGGCGTCGGCCTGGCCATCGGCTTCCGGCCCACAGCGGGACCGGTCGAATGGATCGGCGCTGCCGGCCTGATCGCCCTCATCTCGTTTGCGCTGAGCTGGGTAGGAGTCGCGATGGGAATGCAGTCGAAGACTGTCGAGACAGCCAGCAACCTGCCCCTCATCCTGACCGTGCTCCCCCTGCTCGGCAGCGGCTTCGTGCCGACTGGCTCGATGCCGGAGTGGCTGCAGTGGTTCGCCAGGTACCAGCCGTTCACGCCGGTCATCGAGACGGTGCGCGGGCTGCTGCTCGGAACGCCTCTCGGCTGGAACCCGGTGCTGGCGATCG
The DNA here is from genome assembly GCF_054880895.1 of Lacisediminihabitans sp. FW035. Taxonomy (NCBI): domain Bacteria; kingdom Bacillati; phylum Actinomycetota; class Actinomycetes; order Micrococcales; family Microbacteriaceae; genus Lacisediminihabitans; species Lacisediminihabitans sp. FW035. Next base: position 1,303,997 of record NZ_CM142187.1, on the reverse strand, counting down.
GATGGAGCATCGTTATCGCGATCGGCGGCTACGCCTGGTCGATGGCGATCTACGAGCGCAAGTCGGTGCGCTGAGCGAGGATCGCTTCCCCGGCGCCGTGACGACGCCGGGGAAGCGATCCGTCAGTTCAGTGCTCGCGGAATTCGGGCCATTCCGAGCCGGGAAGCAGGGCGGCGTAGAGAGCGCTCTGAGCGACATCCAGGGTGGGGTAGATGCCGCGGTAGCCGTCATCCGTCAGAAGTTTGAAGGTGAAGCCCCCTTCGACGCTGTGGACGGACCCCAGCGCTCCGGCCGGCCCCATCGCCACCCAGCGGTGCCCGGTCAAGACATGTGAATCAGAGATCGACTGCATTGTGTTGCTCATCATTGAGCTCCTTTTGTTGACGCGCGCCGAACCATTCCGGCAGTAATAGCCTAAGTCCGTGGGAAGTGATCGTCACGAGGCGACGCTGTCAATTTGATGAACTCCGGGAGACCACCGATGCCCTCCAGAACCCGTCTCGGCGTCGCCTTCGGCTATGGCGGCGACTTCACCACCAGTGCCGCTGAGATCCCGGAATTCGAGCGGGTCGGGGTCGACCTCGTCACGGTCGCCGAAGCGTATTCCTTCGACGCGGTGAGTCAACTCGGGTATCTCGCCGCCATCACCTCGACCATGACTCTCACATCGGGCATCCTCCCGATCTTCTCCCGTACGCCGGCTCTGCTCGCAATGACGGCGGCCGGCCTGGATTCGGTGTCACGCGGCCGGTTCGAACTCGGCATCGGGTCGTCCGGGGCGCAGGTGATCGAGGGATTCCACGGGGTGCCGTTCACCGCACCGCTCGGGCGCATCCGCGAGAACGTGGAGATCTGCCGAGCGATCTGGCGGCGCGAACGCCTGGACTTCCAAGGATCCCACTACACGATCCCGCTGCCAGCCGACCAGGGCCGGGGGCTCGGCAAGCCCCTCAAGATAATCAACCATCCGGTGCGGGAGGCGATCCCGATCTCGATCGCCGCCCTCACGCCGAAAGCAGTGACACAGGCCGCCGAGATCGCGAATGGCTGGTTGCCCATCTTCTATCTGCCTGAGAAGGCGGATGCCGCGTGGGGCGCCTCCCTCGCCGAGGGCAGAGCTCAGCGCTCCCCCGATCTCGGACCCCTCGACATCACCGCCCAGATGCCCTTCTTCCTCGGGGATCACACCGACCAGACCGTCGATACGTACCGCCAGAATGTGGCGCTGTACGTGGGTGGAATGGGCGCGCGCGGGGCGAATTTCTACAACGATCTCGCCGTGGGATACGGCTTCGCCGACGAAGCCGCGACCGTCCAGGAGCTCTACCTCACGGGTCGCAAAGACGAGGCCGCCGCCGCCCTCCCGGACGAACTCGTCTACGGCACCGCCCTCATCGGCACCGAAGCCGAGGTTCGCGCCCGTGTTCAGGCCCTCCTCGACTCCGGCATCACCACGATCTCGGTGAACCCGCTTGCGCGCTCCGGCGCGGAGCGCATCGAACAACTCGAGGCCCTCCGCGCCATCCTGAGCTAGCGATCAGGAGGCGAGAACGTACTCCGCGAAGGACTTGCGGATCTTGTTCACCTTGGGCAGTGCCACGGCCATGCAGTAGCCCTGGCCCGGGTTCTTCGCGAAGAAGTCCTGGTGGTAGCCCTCCGCTTCATACCAGGTGCCGAGCGGCGAGATCTCGGTGACGATTCCGCCATCCCAGTACTCGGATGCCCGGTCGCGTGCGGTCTCGAACTGGGCCTTCTGGGCGTCGTCCACATAGAACATCGCGGACCGGTATTGAGTGCCGACATCGTTGCCCTGCCGGTTGAGCTGGCGGGGGTCGTGCAGTGAGAAGAAGACATCGAGGATGACATCAGCGGGGATGATCTCGGGGTCGAAGGTGACCGCGACAGCTTCGGCGTGGCCGGTCATCCCGGTGCAGACGGCGTCGTAGTCGGGGTTCTTGGTGACGCCCCCGGTGTAGCCAGAGACGACGTCACTCACACCACGGAGGGTGCGATAGACGGCGTCGAGACACCAGAAACAGCCACCGGCGAGAACGAATGTTTGCATGCGAAGAGCCTACTTTCCGTGGGTGGGGGTGACAGCTGCGCTGCCTCTCTAGTCAACATCCGCACCCGTCCGGCAATTCCGTGTTCACAGCCGCCTCTAGGCTTGGATCATGACTTACGTTGCCAACGCAGACCGCTACCAGTCCATCGATTACCACCGTGTCGGGCGAAGCGGCCTGAAGCTCCCCGCCGTCTCCCTCGGACTGTGGAACAACTTCGGCTTCGACCGCCCGATCGAGACCCAGCGCGCGATCCTGCGCCGTGCTTTCGACCTCGGCGTCACCCACTTCGACCTCGCGAACAACTACGGCCCGCCGGCGGGAAGCGCCGAGACCAATTTCGGGCGCATCTTCGCGGACGACTTCCGCCCGCACCGCGACGAGCTCATCATCTCCACTAAGGCCGGCTACGACATGTGGGACGGGCCCTACGGGGAGTGGGGATCGCGCAAGTACATGCTCTCGTCGCTCGACGCGAGCCTCGGCCGCATGGGCCTCGACTATGTCGACATCTTCTACTCGCACCGCCCCGACCCGGAGACGCCGATCGAGGAGACCATGGGCGCGCTCGCGACCGCGGTCACCTCCGGCCGCGCCCTCTACGCGGGCATCTCGAACTACAACACCGAGCAGACGGTGGCCGCGTACAACGCGCTCGCCGAGCACAAGATCCCGCTGCTCATCCACCAGCCGCGTTTCAACATGTTCGACCGTCACATCGAGACGGAGGGACTGCTGCCGGTGCTGGATGACCTCGGCATGGGCAGCATCGTCTTCTCCCCCCTCGCCCAGGGCATGCTCACCGACCGGTACCTGAAGGGGATCCCCGCCGACTCCCGTGCCGCAGAAGGCCGGTGGATCAACTCCGACAACATCAGCGAGGTGTACCTCGAGCGCGCCAACGCGCTCAACGAGATCGCGAAGGGCCGCGGCCAGAGTCTCGCGCAGCTCGCGCTGACCTGGGTGCTGCGTCATCCGCAGGTCACCTCCGCGCTGATCGGAGCCTCCAGCGTCGGTCAGCTGGAGAACAACATCGCGGCCCTCGAGAGCGCCCCTCTCACGGACGAGGAGATCGCCGCGATCGAACCCTTCGCGGTGCACGGCACGAACGACCGGTAGCGGCGCGGATGTCGGTGGCCCGACCTACGGTGAGAACCACACAGACAACCGGGCCGGCTGACCCTCGAGGGCATCCTCGAGACGTGAAGGATCGCGCATGACCACTCTCGCATTCACCGGCTCCCAGGCCGTCACCCGCCCCGGGCTCCACCTCGTGCAGCTGCACGACGAACTCTGGCGGGTGACGCGCCCCTCGGGCGACGTGCTCGGCTACGTCGAGCAGTTCCGCGTGCGCGCGGGTCTCCGCTTCCGCGCCAAGCGGTTCATCGCCCGTCAGCGCCGCTTCGTCGAGATGGGCGAATTCTGGAGCATGGATGACGCGGTGGACTGTTTCGGCTTCTGATTCCCCTTCGCACCCGGTATACCGGCGGATGAACCGGGCAGAAACCAGTTGGAGACTCGCCACGGGCGATTGCTGAATGTCGCCTGTGGCCGGGTTAAAGTTCGTCCATGCAATGGTGGAACGACTTTCTGGACTGGCTCAACTCCGATACCGGTGGGCGCATCATCTCGACGGTGGTCATCCCCTTCGTCGCGATCGTCGTCGCGGGGATCGTCGCCGCGCTGATCGGCCGCGCATCCGCCCGCAAGGTGATCGAGTTGAGCGAGCGCGAGGTGCGGGCATCCGCTGTCACTGCGCTCATCAGCGCGGCCCGAAAGGCCGCGGTCTGGAACACCCTGCCGGCTCCCGAGCAGCAGCACATCGACCATCTCATCGGGGATGCGGAGATCCGCCTTCGCCTCCTGCCGATCGCGGGAACCGCACTCGCAGCCGACTGGTCACGGCATGAGATCGCCGGCATGAAGCGCAATGCGATTTCCTTCAGTTTCCAGGCCGAGCAGTCTCTGCTCGTGTTCCGCGATCGCCTGATCGAGTGGCAGGGGCGTCCGAGCCGGGCCAAGAAACTCTTCAAGAACGACCTCGACTCCTGGGCCTACGACTCGTCGGCCAGTGAACAGGAACTCGTGCACCAGCAACAGAAGTGGGCTGCGCAGCAGGTGACTGAAACCGGTCCGATCAACACCGTCACCTCCACTCCCTTCACTCGCCCGCCGTCCCCCGCCCCAATCACAGCCCCGCTGGTCGAGTCCACCACTACTTCGAAGGCCCCGACCAGCGCAGCCGCGACCGGTATGGCTGCGGGAAGCCTCGCCGCGGGACTCGCTGCCGCGGCCGCCCCCGACGCCGAGACCGTCGCGACAGAGGTGGCGCCGCCGCAGACCGCCGTTCCGGATGCCGTCGCGCCCGTGGAACCGGTCTTCAGCTCACCGGAGACCAGCACGCCCGATGCTGACGGGCCTCACCCTCTGGTGGAACCTGCCGACACTTCCTCCCACGATGTCTCGGAGGCATCCATCTTCGGTGGCACCCCTTCCCAGGAAGCAGCGGAGCCGAACCTCGACGCACCTGTGCACGCCGAGTCAGGGCACGCCGAACCTAACGGCACCCAGCGGGCTTCGACCGAGACCGAGACCGAGACCGTGGACGCAGAGCTCGCTGAACCCCACGGCGATCACGAGACGCCTTCCGATGACTCAGGGCACGGCGAGCAGCACAGCCACGATGATCACGAGCACCACGACGGCGATCATGACCAGGAGCACGAGCACCACGAGCACCAACACGACGAACACCGGCACGACGAATGGCGCGGCTGAGTCCCTAATCCGGAACGCCCTGCAGCCCCGCGCACTCACCTGAACGGCGCGGAAGGAACAGGGCTGACGATGAGTCCCCCCGGAGGGATTCGAACCCCCGGCCAAGTGGGTAGAAACCACACGCTCTTCCGCTGAGCTACGGGGGGAGGACGGTCCCCAGATTACTACGCGCCCGCGAACGCCACCCGTACTGCAGCACCGCGCACCAATTCTCGCCTGACCCTTGCCCGACGGGTCTGAGGCTGCGTCCGCGGTGCTGCAGTCCTCCTGCGCACGATTCTGCCGCGCTCGCGAGCGACACGCCAGAGGCATGGTCAGATCTGTCTACCGTCTGTCGGGCGGAGACTCCGCGCACCTTCCGCACCGTCGAGTAGATTGGGGCGATCGAGCCTTCAGCGAAGTCACTCCCCGGCGTCGAGCCTTCCCTCGCTCCCCGCCCTTCGGCTCTCCCCCCGGTCGATCCTTCGGAATTGGCCCTCCATGGTCTGAATGACGACCAGGTCGCGGCTCGGGTTCGTGCCGCAGCGACCAATACCCTCCCGTCCGGTTCGAGCCGCACACTCTGGCATATCGTTCGGGCCAATCTCTTCACCCTGTTCAACGCGGTCGTCGGCGCGGGCACACTCGTCCTGTTGCTCTTCGGCGACTGGCAGGACGGGATCTTCGGAGTCACCGCACTCGCGAACGTGCTGATCGGTGTGTTCCAGGAATTCCGCGCCAAACGCCTCCTCGATTCGCTCGCCCTTCTCGACGCAACACCCGCTCGAGTCCTGCGCGACGGTGAGATCCGCGAGATCCCCACGGAGGAGGTCGTGCTCGACGACCTCCTCGTTCTCCGGCAGGGCGACCAGGTGCCCGCAGACGCGATCGTCCTGAGCGAAGTCGGGCTCGAAATCGACGAGTCCCTTCTGACCGGGGAGACCGTGCCGAACGGAAAGTCCGTGCGGGACACGGTGCTTTCCGGGTCCGCCGTTGCGGGCGGCCACGGCACCGCCCGGGTCGTGCGGGTGGGCGCCGATTCGTATTCGAGCCGGCTCACCGTGGAAGCGAAACGGTTCTCCCTCGTCAATTCTGAGCTCCGCAACGCGGCCGATCGCATCGTGCGCTGGGTGAGCTGGGGCCTCGCTCCCCTGATCCTCCTCGTCCTGAACGCCCAAATGCACGCCGCAGGCGGATGGGATGCTGCGCTCCATTCCGGACGCTGGCGAGAGGCGCTCGTCGGCACCGTCGCAAGTGCGGCGAGCGTCATCCCGCAGGGTTTGATTCTCATGATCAGTATCGCGTTCGCTCTCGCCGCCGCGAAGCTGGCTCGATCCCAGGTGCTTGTGCAGGAGATCGCGGCGATCGAGATCCTCGCGCGGGTCGATACGATCTGTTTCGACAAGACGGGAACCCTGACCGACGGCGCCATCGTGTTCGATGACGTCCACGGCCTCGCCGATGCCGGCGGCGGCGGCGGCGAGAAGGGCGTGCTTGGCTGCTTCGGAGCGGACGTCGACGCAAACGCGACCGCTCGGTGCCTGGGTGATTCCTTCTCGGCCGGCGAGCTGCGGCCGAGCGATTCGGTTCCCTTCTCGTCAGAGCGCAAATGGAGCGCCCTGGTCATTCCGACCGGCGACTCGAGCGGCACGTGGGTGCTTGGTGCTCCCGAAATGGTCTTCCCCGACCTGGCCGGCGGGCATCCGGTGGTAGCCGAGAAACTGGTCGGCTTGATCGCGCTCGGACTCCGGACTCTCATTCTCGCTCATTCCGACGATTCGTCAGCCGTGCCTGACGTCCTGGCCCACCGGCTGCCCGAGTCGCTCAATCCCGTGATGCTCGTGACCTTCGCCGAGAAGATCAGGCCGGATGCGGCGCAGACGATCGCCTACTTTCGCGAGCAGGGTGTTTCGTTGAAGGTGATCTCCGGTGACAACCCGCGCACCGTCGCCGCGATCGCTCGTCGAGTGGGAATCCCGTTCGAGGGCAGCGGCTACGACGCTCGCGATCTGCCCGTCGACCCCGGCGAGATGGGCGAGATACTCGAGCTGAACACCGTGTTCGGTCGGGTGAGTCCCGCCCAGAAACGGGAGATGGTCGATGCGCTGCAGCGACGCGGCCATGTGGTCGCCATGACCGGCGACGGCGTGAACGATGCCCTCGCTCTCAAGGCCGCCGACATCGGGATCGCGATGGGAACGGGTGCGGCGGCCACGAAGGCGGTGGCGCGCATGGTGCTCCTCGACGGCAGATTCTCCCGCCTCCCGAATGTCGTCGACGAGGGGCGACGAGTGATAGAGAACATCGAACGAGTGTCGAGACTGTTCCTCACCAAGACCGTCTATGCGGTCCTTCTGTCGATCACCGTGGGATTCCTCCTGTGGAAATTTCCGTTCCTTCCCCGGCAGCTCGCTCCGACCGACGGCCTCACCATCGGAATCCCTGCCCTGTTCCTCGCCCTCGCGGTTCAACAGAAGCCGTACACCCCGGGATTCCTGAAGCGATCGCTGAGGTTCGCAGTCCCTGCCGGGCTGGCCACGACCGCGGCGATCGTGACGGTGCTGGCTTTCGCCCGCGCGGCGGGCGGCTATCCCCTTCGCGAGATGTCCACGGCGGCGGCGATCACCCTGTCCGTCGTCGGATTCTGGGTTCTGGTGGTGACGGCTCGCCCATCGACGACTCGGCGCATCCTGATGCTGATGGCCATGGCGACGGTGCTCGCGGCCTGTTTCCTTGTGCCGGTGGCACGGGAGTTCCTCGACTTCGCCGTCCCCACCGGAGCGCTGCTGGCGGTCACGTTCGGGGTCGCAGCCATCGCATGCGTCGCGGTCGAAGTGATCTTCCGCTCGCTCCCCCGCGAACCGAGCCACGCCGAACCGAAGAGCGCTGACCCCAACGGCGCTGACCCGACCTCTGGCGACTCGATCAGCGGCGCCCCGCCGCGACCGTAGACTCCGGCTCCTTCCCGCTCTCCTTCTCCACCGCCACGTGCGAGTGGGTGCGCCGATGAGAGGGCCACCAGAAGAAGTCCTTGGTGATGAACACCATCGCCGGCACAAGCACGGTGCGGATCACGAGGGTGTCGAAGAGAACCCCGATACATACGATCACGCCGATCTGGGTGAGGGCGACCACCGGCAGTACGCCGAGCACCGCGAACACCGCCGCGAGCAAGATGCCGGCGCTCGTGATCACGGCTCCGGTCGAGGACAGCGCGCGGATCATCCCCTCCGACGTGCCGTGGCGCACGCGTTCCTCCCGCGCCCGTGTCGTGAGGAAGATGTTGTAGTCGACCCCGAGCGCCACAAGGAAGAGGAAGGCGAAGAGGATCACGTTGGTGTTGAAGGCAGGGAAGCCGAGCAGGTGGGTGAAGATCCAGTTGGCCGCCCCGAGGCTGGCGAAGAAGGTGGCGAGCACACTGGCGATCAGCAGCACCGGCGCGATGAGCGATCGGAGCAGGATGGCGAGAATCGCGAACACGATCGCCAGGATGATCGGGATGATGAGATCCTGGTCGCGCTGAGAGGCCGTGAGACTGTCGAGCGCGGTGGCGTCGCGTCCCCCCACGATGGTCGTGCCGACCGCTCCGGATTCGTCAGCGTAGGCGGAACGCAGCTTCGTGATCGTGGCGAAGGCGGCGTCGCTTCCTGGAGCACTGGTGAGCGAGACGTTGAGCTGGGTGAGTCCGTTGGCGCTCTCCCCCGGGGTGACCGAGTCGACACCGGAAACGCCCGTGGCAATCGACGTGGCGTCTTCCGCCGCGCCCTCGGGGGCGAGCACTGTCGTCTGGCTGGTGAGCCCGGCCGAGAAGGACTTGTCGACGATCTTCTGCGCGACCACCGACTCCGGGTTGCCGAGCAACTGCTCGGTCTGCGAGAGCCCGACGGAGAAGCCGGACAGCCCGAGGGTCAACACCCCGACAACCGCGACGGACAGCACGGTGATCAGCACAGGGCGGCGCGAGACACCGCGGCCGAGGCGGGTCCAGAAACCGTCCTTCACCACGACGGATGCCTCGCGCACGCGGGGCACGAAGGGCCAGAAGAGTCCCCGGCCGCAGACCACGAGCGCCGCGGGCAGCACGATCAGGGCGAAGAGGATGGCCACGACCACTCCGATGGCGCAGGCGAAGCCGAGGGCGCGGTTGCCGGCCAGCTCGGCGAAGAGCAGGGTGATCAGGCTCAGCGCCACGGTGCCACCGCTGGCTGCGATCGCCGGTCCCGCGCTCTTCACCGCGGTGAGCATCGCGACCGAGCGGTCCTCGGTCTTCAGCAGTTCCTCCCGGTAGCGGGCGACGAGCAGCAGGGCGTAATTCGTGCCCGCGCCGAACACCAGCACCGACAGGATGCCGCTGACCGAGGCATCCAGTGCGATCCCGAAGGGCTTGGCGAGGGCCGAGACCACCGCTCCCGCGAGACCGTCTGCCGTGCCGACGACCGCGAGCGGCACGATCCACAGCACCGGGCTGCGATAGGTCACGATGAGCAGCACGGCGACGACGATCACGGTGACAAGGAGGAGCTTGAAGTCGGCCCCCGCGAAGGCGTTCGTGATGTCCGCCTGGAACCCGACGCCGCCGGTGAGGTAGCTGTCGAGACCGGAGGGGAGATTCTTCGCCGCGGCAGCGCGCAGGGAATCGGCAGTTCCGGCCACATCCTTGTCGACGGCCTTGGCGCTGAGAGGCACGACCGAGATAGCCGCCTTTCCGTCATCGCTAAACTGTGGCGCCGTGGCGCGGGGCGCGGTCGACAGCTCACCGAGCGCCGCGGCTCGGGTGGCGATCGCCCCACGGTCGGCGGAGGTGAGCGTAGCGTCGCCTCTGCTCCAGACGAGGATCGCCGCGGTCTGTTCCGCGGAAGGGAACTTCGCGAGCGCGGCATCCACCTTCGCGGCCTGGCTGCTCGAGGGGAGGCCGGTGCTGGGGAAGCTGTCGCCGGAATTCTTCGGCAGGAGGGAGAACAAGAGGCCCACGGCCACAATCGTTCCGATGAGCACGATCCAGGCCGTGCGCCGTCCGCTGATGAAACGCCAGATCGCCGTCACAATTCCTCCAACTTGATTGGTAGCTAGTCTTTTTAGCTATCACATCGTTTAGCATGGCTGCTATGGATGAATCGCGCAAGTCGATACCGCCGGACTCACTCCCCGGTTCGGGTGGCATCGGCGAGCAGCTTCATGAGATATCGTCGCTGTCCACGCAATTTCTTAAGCACGTCGGCCATTCCCTGTCGGTGAACGACACGGACCTCGCGGCGATGGAACACCTGATGACGGAGGGACCGCTGACTCCGAGCGACCTTGCTCGACGGCTCGCCATCTCCACCGCTGCGACGACAGTGGTGGTGGATCGCCTCTCGGCGCTCGGGCACGTCCATCGGGAGGCGCACGCGCACGATCGGCGCAAAGTGGTGGTCGTGCCGACCCCGGCGTCGGTCCAGGCGGCGTTCGACACGCTCCTGCCGATGCTCTCGGGGGTCGCCGGGGTCACGGCGCGACTCTCGGACCAGGATCGAGACGTGGTGTCGCGGTTCCTCGCCGACGTGATCGGTGTCTATCGGGGGGCCATTCCCGCCCGGGAGTGAGCCGGCAGCACGTCGGAGGGACTACCCGTCAGACGGCCTTCGCGAGCGCCACGAGCACCTGGTCGAGGCTCGGTGCACCTTCCGCGCGGAACACTTCCGCGTCGTCCGCGTCGAGCACGATCACGGTGGGCGTCGAGCGGATGCGGGCACGCTCGGCCTCGTCGGCGTGCGCCGCGACATCCAGCTCCGCGATCTTCAGGGAGGGCACGAGCTTCGACGCCTGGTCGAGCACGGCGCGTGTCTGGATACACGGATCACAGAACGCCGAGGAGAAGAAGAGAAGCTGCATGGTACCGACCCGGAGTGACTACTGGCGGTCGCCGCGATCTTCCGGGGCGTCGAAGGGCTCGCTGTCCTTCGCGTCGAAGGCGTAATTCACGTGGTACTTTCCGCCCACCTCGGTGAAGTCGACCAGGTTGTAGTCCGTGAGGGTCTCTTTGCCACCGATCGCGGTGAGCACGGTGATCTCGGTGTCGAAGCCGCCGTCGGTGGAGATGCGGGTGTCGATCTGCCCGTCATTGGGACCGCCCTGGTAGATGGCGATGTATTCGTCGCCGTGGGCAAGGGTCGGTTGCGCGTCAGTCATGCTCCATTAGTACCACGACCGGGTGGCAACCTCAGAAGAATGAGGCGATCGCCGCGACGGCGGATGCTGCGGCGATCAGGTACGCGATGCCAACGATCACGCGATGGACCGTGAGAAAGCGGGTCGCAGCGCCCGCAGCATCACGCGCCCGCGGGTCGTTCGCGACCCGGCGGTAGAACGTCGGCCACACCACCACGGTGAAGGCGGCATTGACGAGAAGCAGGATGGCGAGGGCGACGGTCACGCCCTCCAGCCTACGGTTGCGGTGCGAGGGCGGCCTGCTGGGGCCGACGAGGGGGCGGGCGGCGTGGTTGGGCGGCGCTGTTCCCGTTCGCGGATCAGGAGACGCGGGACGGATGCGGCGTGTCGCAGCCCCCTCCCCCGGCGAGTCGCCCGAAACTCCTGATCCGCGAACAGCGGGCGCCCTCCGGCAGCCTTTCCGCGCCGCCGAACGAGCAACTGCCAGCTCTCGGCACGGTTCCCGTTCGCGGATCAGGAGACGCGGGACGGATGCGGCGTGTCGCGGCCCCGCCCACCGGCGTGTCGTCAAAAACTCCTGATCCGCGAACAGCGGCCGCGCGTCTATAGCCGTCACAACCAGCACAACATAGCCAAACTATATAGTTTTGCTATAGACTTAGGGTATGCCTGAAACAGAACGTCCTCTCGTCGAGAAGCTGATCGTCGCAGCCAACCGCCTCACGAGGGTCGCCGCGCAAGCGACGGGGAGCACCACACCCGCCTCGGTGTGGCGCACCCTCTCGATACTCTCGAGCGACGGCGCCTACCGCATCGGAGACCTTGCAAAGGCCAGCCGGGTGGCGCAGCCGACGATGACCAAACTCATCCAAAACCTCGCGGAAAGCGAGCTGATCTACCGGGTTGCGGATGTCGCGGACTCCCGCGCCTGGCTGATCGCAATCACCGAAAAGGGCACGAACGCCCTTGCTGCCTGGCGCGTCGAAGTGGGAAACGCCCTCCAGCCGATGTTCGCCGACCTGAGCGCCGACGAAACGGACATCCTCGAGCAGGCCGTCGCCATCCTCGAATCACGAACCAACACCGCACGAAAGGTGGCCTGATATGGCCCACGAAAGATCCGCCGGAACGAGCATCCTGAAGCAACCGAAGGAGGTGTGGGCCGTCGCGTTCGCGTGCGTCGTCGCGTTCATGGGCATCGGCCTCGTCGACCCGATCCTGCCTGCCATCGCCCACGAACTCTCCGCGACCGCGGCGCAGACCGAACTCCTCTTCACGAGCTACCTGCTGATCACGGGCGTGATGATGTTCTTCACCAGCTGGATCTCCAGCCGCATCGGCGCCAAAAAGACCCTGATGATCGGCCTGGCCTTCATCGTCGTCTTCGCCCTCCTTGCCGCGCTGAGCGGCAGCGTGGAGGCTGTCATCGGATTCCGCGCCGGCTGGGGCCTCGGCAACGCGCTCTTCATCTCGACGGCGCTCGCGACCATCGTCGGGGCCGCCAGCGGCGGCACATCGTCCGCGATCATCCTGTACGAAGCCGCCCTCGGGCTCGGCATCGCCATCGGGCCGCTGCTCGGCGGACTCCTCGGCAGCGTGAGCTGGCGCGGGCCGTTCTTCGGAACCGCCGTCCTCATGGCTATCGCATTCGTGGCGATCGTGGTGCTGCTGGGCAAGGAAGACAAGTCGGCGCGGGTGGCGACGAAGTTCTCGGCGCCGTTCCGAGCGCTCGCAAACCCGGCCCTCGCGATTCTGGCCGCCGCTGCGCTGTTCTACAACATCGGTTTCTTCACGCTGCTCGCCTGGACCCCCTTCGCGCTCGATCTGCCGAAGGACTCCGCGGCAATCCAGCTCGGCCTCATCTTCTTCGGCTGGGGACTCTGCGTCGCGATCTCCTCTGTGTGGATCGCTCCGTTACTCACCGCCCGGTTCCGGCGCACGACGGCCCTCACGATCGTGCTCCCCCTGCTCACGCTCGACCTGGTGGCCGCCGGCATCTTCGCGGGCAGCGAAATCGGCCTCGTCGTCTGCGTGATCGTGGGCGGCCTGCTGCTCGGCATCCTCAACACGGTGCTCACCGAGTCCGTGATGGAGGCGACAGAGTTGCCCCGTTCGGTGGCGTCATCCGCTTACTCGGGCGTGCGATTCCTCGGGGGTGCCGCCGCTCCCCCGCTCGCCGCGCAACTCGCCGTCTGGTTCACGCCGTCCGTGCCCTACTACGTTGCGGGAGGATCGGTGCTCATCGCCGCCATCCTCGTAGTCTCGGGCGTGCGATTCCTCGGCCGGGTGAACAACGGACCAGAGGCGCTTCTCGAGGAAGCCGAGTCGATCGGAGTCGGCGAACTCGCCTGATGCCTCCCCCGCTACCGGTGCCGGGCCGGCCTCGAGCCGCCGGCATCGGTGCCCGACGATAGAATTCACGGATGCCAGCAAACACCGACCGCCTCGTCTGGATCGACTGTGAAATGACGGGGCTCGATGTGACGATCGACGAGCTCGTCGAAGTAGCGGTGGTCATCACCGATTTCGATCTCAATCTCATCGACCCCGGCTTCGACATCGTGATCAAGCCCGACAAGGCCGCGTGGGACAACATGGGCGAATTCGTGCGCGACATGCACACCAAGTCGGGTCTCATCGAGGCGATCCCGGACGGCGTGAGCCTGGCCGACGCCGAATTCGCCGTGATCGAGTACATCCTCAAATTCATTCCCGCGGAACAGCACGCACCGCTCGCCGGAAACACCATCGGCACCGATCGCACTTTCCTGGCCAAATACATGCCGCGGGTCGACAATCACCTGCACTACCGCAATGTGGATGTCTCGTCGATCAAGGAGCTCTCGCGACGCTGGTTCCCCCGCGTGTACTTCAACGCGCCGGCCAAGAACGGCGGACATCGAGCGCTCGCCGACATCCTCGAGTCGATCCGCGAGCTGGACTACTACCGCAAGGCCGTGTTCGTCGCCGATCCGGGGCCGACCACCGATGAGGTGCAGGCGGTCTCGGCCGCCGTGGTCGACAAGTTCCTGCCGCACCTCTCGTAGGGCGGCTGCCGCCACCGCATCCAACGCTGTGTGCGGCGGATGCGCCGTGCTGCGGATGCGCCGTGCTGCGGATGCGCCCCGGTGGCTGAGGACGGAAGTGTGCGTAGACACGCGGCAACGGTCGCTCGCAAAGGCGTGGCGCTGAACATTCGCCGTCGACCGTCTGGGCCGAAAATCTGCTGTTGAACGCTGCTTTCACCCGGAATCTGCTGTTGGACACGGCATCCGACCGCAGCCACCTGTCCCCGCGGCCCACCACCAGTCGACGCGAGACAGACGGCGGCTGAAAAACTTCTGCGGTTGTAATAAGCTTGCGGAGTTGTGTCGGTCGCGAATTATCGTGGACGGCACGCATGGTGGTCGTAGCTCAGTTGGTAGAGCGCTGGCTTGTGGAGCCGGATGTCGCGGGTTCGAGCCCCGTCGGTCACCCAGGGAACTGCAGATGATGCAGCAGAAGAATGGCCCCGCGTTCGCGCGGGGCCATTCCTCGTTCGGGTGGGTGGTCATATGCGAGGGTTGAACCATGAGTGACGTTCTCGAGCAGACCGAGCTGGTCGAGTCGACCGTGCTCGATTCGCCGTGGGTCACGATCGTGTGGAACGACCCGGTGAACCTCATGAACTACGTCTCGTGGGTGTTCCGAAGCTACTTCGGCTTCTCCCGGGCAGAGGCAGACGCTCGGATGCTCCAGGTGCATCACGACGGACGCGCGGTCGTCGCAACGGGCAGCCGCGAGGAGATGGAGCGCCACGTGGAAGCCATGCACGACTTCGGGCTGTGGGCGACCCTCGCCAAGGCCGACGAATGAAGGCGTTCCGCCGGTCGCGCCACCAGTTCGTCGCGGTCTTCGATCCCAATGAAGCCGCGACCCTGTCGATCCTCGCCGCCCAGGTGGCCTCCCTCCTCGAAGACCGCGGAGCCCACGAGCACGACCCGGCCATGCTGCGGCTGCTTCCCGACGCGTATCCGGATGACGCCGAGGCGTCGGCCGAATTCCGCCGGTTCACCGCCGACGACCTTGCCGGTCGCAAGGTCGCCAATGCCCGCCAGATCGTCGCTGACCTCGCATCCGCCGCCGGGTCCACCTCTGCCTCGACGGTGAAGGTGGATGCGCAGGCGGCCCAGGCCTGGGTGCGGTCGCTCACGGACATCCGGCTGACGATCGCGGCACGGCTGGGAATCGAGAGCGACGGCGACGACGGGTCGGGGGATCCCGAGCTGCTCGACCTCTACGACTGGCTCGGTTTCGTGCAGGGTTCGCTCGTGGACTGTCTGGATCGCTGATGCACTCGCTGAGCGCGGAGGAGTTCGAGAAGCTGGTGGTCGACGAACTCGACCTGCTTCCCGACGAGATGGTGGATGGCCTGGAGAACGTGGTCTTCGTCACCGAAGATCGGCCAGAAGACGGTTCGCTCGACCTGCTGGGGCTCTACGACGGTGTGGACCTCACCCGTCGCGGCAACTACGGTTTCGGGGAGCTGCCCGATCGCATCATCCTCTACCGGGAGCCGCTCCTCGCCGTCGCGAGTGACCTCGAGGAGTTGAAGGACCAGATCCACGTGACGCTCGTGCACGAGATCGCACACTTCTTCGGAATCGACGATGACGAGCTCCACGAGCTCGGCTGGGGCTGACTCGAACGTCAGGAGCAGATCGTTTTCTGCGGTGTGGGCACCGGCATCGCCTTGCGCGCATCACGGCGGGGTCAGGCCTCCGACGCCAGCCCGTCGACCAGTCGGGTGACCTCGTCGTCGTCGAGCACGACATCCGCCAGTCGCCACGGATGCTCGCGACTGCCGAACTCCCGCTCCTGCGCGGCCCAGCGATCCCAGTGCGGGGCGTAGGCCTCGCCGTCGCGGTCGAGGGCGCGCTGCTTCCTGGTCGGGGCGTCGAGCTCCACCCAGATGCCGAAGGTCGCGCGTGCGCGGTTGGCCCGGCTGAGGCATCCGGAGCCCTCGATCACGAGAGGACGGGACGCATCGAGACCGTGCCATTCGGCGGGGGCTCCCGTCGTCCAGTCCCAGCGCCGCCAGCCCGGGCTCACCGTCGCGAGCACGTCGTCGTGCACGGCCGCGCTCGCCGCTTCGAGCCCGTTCCAGCCGGGATACAGGTTGTCGAGCCGCACCAGCTGCGCCCCGAGCGCCGGTGCGAGCGCGGAGGCGAGAGTGGTCTTGCCCGACCCGGACCCCCCGTCGATGAGGATCACCGGGCGCGGCGTGAGACGGACGCGCGCGATCAGCGCGCGCGCGTCAGGCCCCGGCAAGGAAGTTCCAGTGCCCGGTGAGCACCGAGGTGCCGACGGCGGCGAGCGCGACGACGAGCGACACCGCCACGAGCATCCACTCTCGCGCGCCGAAGCGGGACTCCCGCGCCCAACTGCGCGGTATCGACGACCCGAATCCACGGGCCTCCATCGCGGTGGCCAGCTTGGTGCCGCGACGGATCGACAGAACCAGCAGCGCGAAAGCCTGGCCGGCGAAGCGGCGCAGCCGCCCGCTGTCCGCAATGCCCCGCGCACGACGGGCGAGTTCGAGCGACTTCCAGTCCTCGGCGAACAGCCCGACGAGCCGCAGGCCACCGAGCGCTCCGAGCACGAAGCGGGACGGAAGACCCAGCACCTGGGCGAGGCCGTCGGCGAGGTCGGTCGGATCGACGGTGACGAACAGCACGACCGCGGGCAGTCCGATGGCGAGCACCCTCAGCAGGGTCGCGATGGAGAGTTCGATCGACCCGTCGGTGACGTTCACCAGCAGGAATCTCCAGTGGCTCTCGCCGGATGCCCGTCCGTAGAGCAGGATGGTGGCCGCCGCGAAGACCGCCGCGATCGCCACCGGCAGGGTGCGGCGCACGAACCGCCTCGGCCCGAGACCGGCAAAGGAGAACAGCACCGCTTCGCAGGCCAGCGCGACGGATGCCGATACCCAGTCGATCGAGAGCACCAGCGCGATGCCGATCACGGCCGTCGCGGCGAGCTTGGCCACCGGGTTGATGCGGTAGATCGCCCGGGTTCCGGCGGTGGGGGTGAGGATGTCGGCGGCGGTCATCGGGGCGGCCTCGATTCGAGGAGATGACCGGCAAGGGACATCCGCAGTTCTGAGTCGGCGAGGGCGTCGACGAGCTGGGCATCGTGGGTGACCGCGATAACGCTGCCGCCCTCGTCGAGGAGCTCGGCAAGGAAGGCGACGAGTTCCGCCCAGGTGCGGGAGTCCTGGCCGAAGGTCGGCTCATCCAGCACAAGGAGCGGCGGCCGAGTGACGAGCACGGTCGCGACGGAGAGCCGCCGTTTCTCGCCGCCCGACAGGGTGAAGGGATTGGCTTCGGTGAGGTGGCCGAGTCGTAAGCGCTCGAGAAGCGGATCGATGCGCCGCGATGTCTCCTCCTCCGAGAGGCCGATCGCCCGCGCTCCGATCTCGAGTTCCCCGGCCACGGTGCCGCTCACGAACTGGTGCTCCGGGTCTTGGAAGACGCTCCCGATCCGGGTGACGAGTTCGCGCGACTTCCAGCGAAGGGGATCGGTGCGGAGTCCGCGAGCCAATCCGTCGGCGACCACGCGTCCATCGATCGCCGGCAGCAGGCCGCCGAGGGTCAGGCCGAGGGTGGTCTTGCCGGCCCCGTTGGGGCCGGTGAGGGCGATGCACTCCCCCGCCCGCGCGACGAGATCGATGCCGCGCTGCAGCGCCGACGATCGACCGATGGCGAGGGCATCGGTGTGCAGAAGCGTGTCACCCGCGCGTCGCCTGCGGGACGGATGCCGCGGTGGATACCCCGGAACCCAAACTCCCGAGGCTGCGAGCGCCGCCCCCTCCCTCCGCAGCACGTCGTCGGGTGCGCCGTCGGCCAGCACGCCCCCACCGGGGGCGAGCACGACGACGCGATCGACGAGCGGCCACCACACATCGACGCGGTGTTCCACTACGACAAGCGTGCTTCCCGAGGCATCGAGCGCGCGCGCGACGGCATCCCGCACCTCGATCACGCCGTCCGGATCGAGGTTGGCGGTCGGCTCGTCGAGGAGCAGGAGGCCCGGCTGCATCGCGAGCACGCCAGCGAGAGCCAGTCGCTGCTTCTGGCCACCGGAGAGCCCGCTGGTGGGGTGCCGAAGTGGAAGGTCGAGCCCGACAGCGCGCAGCGACTGCTTTACCCTCACCCATATCTCGTCGCGCGGCACCCCCAGGTTCTCGCAGCCGAAGGCCACGTCGTCGCCGACGCGGGCCAGAACGACCTGGGAATCCGGATCCTGCAGCACGAGTCCGACCCGGCCGCGGGCTCTGGCGGCATCCGTGTCGCCGAGCAGCAGACGACCCTCGGATTCCCCCTCCTCGTCACCGCCGAGCACTCCGGCGAGCGCATGCACGAGCGTGGACTTCCCGGCCCCGGATGCCCCGAGCAGCAGCACCCGTTCGCCGGGCTCGATACGAAGGTCGAGGTCGCGTACCGCCCAGTCCGCGCGCCCGGCATGGCGCCATCCCCATCCCCGCGCGTCGACGGAGAGCGGCGTCACGCGTGTTGTCGGGAGAGTGGACATGAGCGTCAGCGCGCGGCGAGCCGACCGGACGCGAACCGGCTGAGCGCTCCCGTTCGGGCAAGCCCGCGCACGATGAACCACGATCCGAGGCCCGCGATGACCGCGCCGGACAGGATGCCGGAGACGGTGTAGATCGCCTGGAATGCCGGTCCGGATGCGAGGTAGTAGCCGACGATGTCGTTGACGGCCATGGCGAGGCCGGCCGCGGCACCGGCGAGCATCGCCACCACCACATTCCAGCGGTGGTACAGGAAGACCAGGAAGATCAGCTCCGCGCCGAGACCCTGGACGAGGCCGGCCTCGATCGTCGCGAATCCTCCCCACTGGGCGCCGAGCAGTGCGGAGACGATGGCGGCAACGAGCTCGGTGAACAGCGCGGCGCCGGGCTTGCGGATGACGAGGCCTCCGAGCACGCCAGCGAACAGCCACAGCCCGTAGAACATCGCCTGCGACCCGGGAAGCAGCGCCTCGAGGGGAGCGGTGACCGGCGCATAGACCTGGTTCCAGGCGAAGAAGACCAGCGCGCTCGCGACTCCGAGCACGCTCGCGACCACGATATCCACCACCCGCCAGCGCGGGTCGAGGCGGCGAATGGCCGGTCGGAAGGATGTTGCGGTCGCGTTCATCGTCGTGCCCCTGTCGGTAGTGAGGGCACGGGTGTGGGATGCCGCGGATGCGACGACCCGGAGAGAAAAGCTGCCTCCCTGCGCTGGCATGATCCAGATCAGGTTCGACGGTCGGAGCTTGGAGAAGCTCCCTCTCAGCCCGGCATCACCGGACTCCCGTGTTCGGCGATAGTCTACCGCCCCGAGTGACACCTTCCCCGTGCTTCCCTGCCTCCCTCCTTCAGAACCGAGACTCATTCAGAACCGGGCCGCGCGAGCCGAATCGGCAATCGAACGGGGAGACGTTGCGACTTCACGGCGCGCAAAACCTCAACGTTTATCACGTCGATTCGCGCCATCCCCCGGCATTCCACCTTCTCGCCGACTTGTCAAGGCTCCCCCCGGGTTCGACCTTGGCGGCACGCGCAGGATACGGTGAAAGCGCCCGCAGAGCGAGCCCGATCGAATTGAGAGAACCCCATGGAAACCTGGCCCGGATCCGCCTACCCCCTCGGCGCCACCTTCGACGGCAGCGGCACCAACTTCGCTCTCTTCAGCGAGGTCGCCGAGAAGATCGAGCTCTGCCTGTTCGACGACGACGGTATCGAGACCCGGGTCGAGCTGATGGAGATCGACGCCTACGTCTGGCACGCCTACCTTCCTCAGGTGCAGCCGGGTCAGCGCTACGGCTACCGCGTCTACGGTGAATACGACCCGGAATCCGGCAAGCGCTGCAACCCCAACAAGCTCCTGCTCGACCCCTATGCCAAGGCCACCTGCGGGGACTTCGACTGGGATCCGTCCCTCTTCGCCTACAACTTCGGCGACCCGCTCTCGCGCAACGACGACGACTCGGCGAGCCACACGATGATGGGCATCGTCATCAACCCCTTCTTCGACTGGGCCGGCGACCGTCATCCTCGAGTGCCGTACAACGACACCGTGATCTACGAGGCCCACGTGAAGGGCCTCACCGAGCTTCACCCCGATATCCCGGCGGAGCAGCGGGGAACGTATTCCGGGTTGTCTCATCCGGCGGTGATCGAGCACCTGCAAAAGCTCGGCGTCACCACGCTCGAGCTCATGCCGGTGCACCAGTTCGTGCAGGATTCGACCCTCCTCGACAAGGGCCTCCGCAACTACTGGGGCTACAACACCATCGGGTTCTTCGCGCCGCAGAACAGCTACTCGTCCACGGGTGATCGCGGCCAGCAGGTGCAGGAATTCAAGGGCATGGTGCGGTCGATGCACGACGCCGGCATCGAGGTCGTGCTCGACGTGGTCTACAACCACACCGCGGAGGGCAACCACCTCGGCCCGACGATCTCGTTCAAGGGCATCGACAACCGGGCCTACTACCGCCTGGTCGAGGACGACGAGCAGTTCTACATGGACTACACGGGCACCGGCAACTCTTTCAACGTGCGCCACCCGCACTCGCTGCAGCTCATCATGGACAGCCTGCGCTACTGGGTCACCGAGATGCACGTCGACGGGTTCCGTTTCGACCTCGCTTCCACTCTCGCCCGCGAGTTCTACGACGTCGACAAGCTCTCGACCTTCTTCGAGCTCGTGCAGCAGGATCCGATCGTCTCGCAGGTGAAGCTCATCGCCGAGCCCTGGGATGTCGGCCCTGGCGGCTACCAGGTGGGCAACTTTCCTCCCCAGTGGACGGAGTGGAACGGCAAGTACCGCGACACCGTGCGCGACTTCTGGCGCGGAGAGCCCTCGACCCTCGGCGAGTTCGCGGCACGTCTCACCGGCTCGGCCGACCTCTATGAGGGCGATGGGCGTCGGCCCGTGGCATCCATCAACTTCGTCACAGCCCACGACGGCTTCACCCTCGCCGACCTGGTGTCGTACAACGAGAAGCACAATGACGCGAACGGTGAGGACAACAAGGACGGGGAGTCGGAGAACCGCTCCTGGAACTCCGGGGCAGAGGGACCGACGGATGACCCGGCGGTGCTCGGTCTTCGCGCCCGCCAGCAGCGCAACTTCCTCGCGACCCTGCTGCTCTCTCAGGGTGTGCCGATGATCCTTCACGGCGACGAACTCGGCCGTACCCAGCAGGGCAATAACAACACCTATGCCCAGGACTCCGAGATCTCGTGGGTGCACTGGGATGCGGCGGATGCCCCGCTCACCGAATTCGTGGCCGCCGTCACCCGGCTGCGCAAAGACCACCCCACTTTCCGCCGCAAGAGCTTCTTCGATGGCCGGCCGGTCAAGCGCGGAGCGGGTGAACCTCTCGCGGACATCGTCTGGCTGACTCCGGGCGGCGAAGAGATGGAACCTGACAATTGGGACTCCGGATTCGGGCGTGCCATCGGTGTATTCCTCAACGGGAATGGGATCCAGGGTCGCGACCAGCGCGGCCAGCGCATCACCGACCTGAACTTCGCGATCTTCTTCAACGCGGGCGACGAATCGGTGGACTTCACCCTTCCCTCCGAGGAGTTCTCGGGGTCGTGGGAGATCGTGATCGACACCTCCGGCGAGCTCGCCGACACCGAGCCGCGCAAGGCGAAGGATGTGCTCCCGGTCGTGGCGAAATCCCTGGTCGTCATGCGCGCATGGGTGGCCCCTGAGGTGGAGATCGATCATTCGGTCGCGGCCTCGCTCAGCGCCCAGGCCGGCACGCAGGCCGCCGCGCCGCGCATCCCCGAGGCTCACTGATGCGGGTTCCCACCTCCACCTACCGGCTGCAGATCCGCGAGTCTTTCGACCTGGATGCGGCGGCGGCCATCGCCGGTTACGTGCACGATCTCGGCGCGGACTGGCTCTACCTCTCCCCCATCCTGAAGGCGGAGGAGGGATCGGACCACGGCTACGACGTCGTCGACCACTCGCTCGTCGACCCGGCGCGCGGGGGCCGCGAGGGGTTGGATGCCGCCTCAGCGGCCGCCCGCGCGCTCGGGCTCGGCGTGCTCATCGACATCGTCCCCAACCATGTCGGTGTCGCCACTCCGAAGCAGAGCGTCTGGTGGTGGGACCTGCTCACCCACGGACGACAGTCGCGCTATGCCGAGGCCTTCGATGTGGACTGGGTCTTCGGCGGCGGCAAGGTGCGCATCCCCGTGCTCGGTGACGAGCCGGAACCGGGGTTCCAGATCATCGACGGCGAGCTCGCCTACTACGACAATCGCTTCCCGCTCGCCCCCGGCACTGCACATGACGGAGCGTCGCCGGCGGAGATCCACTCCCGCCAGAACTACGAGCTGATGAACTGGCGCCGGGCGGATGCCGAGCTCAATTACCGCAGATTCTTCGCCGTGAACACGCTCGCGGGCATCCGGGTCGAGACGCCGTGGGTCTTCGACGAGTCGCATGTGGAGATCATCCGCTGGATCACCGAGGGGCTCGCCGACGGGCTTCGGGTGGACCATCCTGACGGCCTCGCCGACCCGGCAGGGTATCTCGACGCCCTCGCCGCGGCCACCGACGGGGCTTACGTACTCGTGGAGAAGATCCTCGAGGGCGACGAACAGCTGCCCACCTCCTGGGCCGCCTCCGGCACCACCGGCTACGACGCCCTCGCGGATGTCGACCGGGTACTCGTGGATCCGGCCGGGCGTAAGGCACTCGACGCGCTCGACTCCACCCTGCGCGACTCGACCGAGCCGGTCTCCTGGACCCGGCTCATCCACAGCACCAAGCGAGCGATCGCGGACGGCATCCTGCGCTCGGAGGTGCTGCGTCTCGAACGCGACCTCGACCTTCCCGAAGCTCACGAGCAGACCGCGGATGCCCTCGCCGAGCTACTGGCCTGCTTCCCGGTCTACCGTTCCTACCTGCCCCTCGGTATCGAGCACCTGCACGAGGCCGTGCGGCTCGCGAAGGAATACCGTCCGGAGCTCTCCGAGCGCATCGACGAGCTTCTCCCGACACTCAGCGACCCGAGCCACCCGGCCGCGATCCGCTTCCAGCAGACCTCGGGGATGGTGATGGCGAAGGGTGTCGAAGACACCGCCTTCTACCGCTACACCCGGCTCGGATCCCTCACCGAGGTGGGCGCGGACCCCAGCGAATTCTCGATCGGCATCGACGAGTTCCACCGGCGGCACCAGCTGCGGCAGGCGAGCTTCCCGTCATCGCTCACCACCCTCTCCACCCACGACACGAAGCGCGGGGAAGACGTGCGGGCCCGCATCAGTGTGCTGGCCGAGATCCCCGCCGAATGGGAGCGGGCGCTCGGCGAACTGCGAGCCGCGGTGCCACTCGGCGACGGCCCCCTCGAGTCACTGCTCTGGGAGGCGATCGTGGGAGCCTGGCCCGCCAGTCGCGAGCGCCTGCACGCGTATGCCGAGAAGGCGGCACGGGAAGCCGGCAATTCCACTCGGTGGACCGCACCGCGGGAGGAATTCGAAGCGCGGATGCATGGACTCATCGACTCCGCCTTCGACGACCCGCACGTGGTCGGCATCCTCGAGCGCGTGCTCGATGCCGTGCGTCAGCCGGGCTGGTCGAACTCGCTGTCGGCCAAGGTCATCCAGCTCACCGCCCCCGGCGTTCCGGATGTCTACCAGGGCAGCGAACTGTGGGAGACCTCCCTCGTCGACCCCGACAACCGGCGCCCGGTCGACTTCGACGAACGACGGCTCTACCTCGCCGCCATCGATGCCGGAGCGCACCCGCCGATCGACCAGTCGGGCGCTGCCAAGCTGCTCGTGACCTCGCGCGCCCTGCGCCTTCGCCGCGATCGTCCCGAGTTCTTCACGCGTTATGCCGCGATCGAGGCCTACGGTTCTGCGGCAAAGCACGTGGTCGCGTTCGACCGCGGAGAAGCGTTGACGCTCGCCACCCGTTTGCCGATCGGGCTCACCCGGGCGGGCGGCTGGGGCGATACCTCTGTGATCGTCGCCGGACGCCCGGTGACCGACCTCTTCACCGGCCGGCAGTTCGAAGGTGGGACCCTTCTGCTCTCCGAGGTGCTCGAGCGGTACCCTGTAGCACTGCTGGTCCCAAGCGAGTAGGACGATGATGACCCCTCAAGAGCCGACCTTCGACATCTGGGCCCCCGCGGCCTCGACCCTCACGCTGCTCCTCGACGGAGAACGGCACGAGATGATTGCGACCACCGGGGGCTGGTGGACCGCGCCGGAGGGGCTCTCCGGCGGCGACTACGGCTATCTGGTCGACGGCGATGAGACGGCACTCCCCGATCCGCGCAGCCGGCGCCAGCCCGAGTCCGTGCACGGGCTCTCCCGCACCTTCACCAGCGATTTCGAGTGGACCGACGCATCCTGGACCGGGCGCCAACTCGCCGGGGGTGTGATCTACGAGCTGCACCTCGGCACCTTCAGCCCGGAGGGCACCCTCGACTCCGCGATCGAGAGGCTCGACCACCTCGTCTCGATCGGGGTGGACTTCGTGGAGCTGCTTCCCGTCAACGGGTTCAACGGCGACCACAATTGGGGCTACGACGGAGTGCTGTGGTACGCCGTCGACGAGAGCTACGGCGGGCCGGCCGCGTACGAACGATTCGTGGATGCCGCCCACGCGCGCGGTCTCGGCGTGATCCAGGACGTGGTTTACAACCACCTCGGGCCGAGCGGCAACTACTTGCCGCGCTTCGGGCCATACCTCCGCACGGGCTCATCGAACACCTGGGGCGATTCGATCAACCTGGATGAGCCGGCCGTGCGGTCGTACATCGTCGACAACGCACTCGGCTGGTTCCGCGATTTTCATGTGGACGGCCTTCGCCTCGACGCGGTCCACGCCCTCGTCGACGAGTCGCCGAAGCACATCCTGCAGGAACTCTCCGAGGAGACGGATGCCCTGTCGGCCGCGCTCCGACGCCCGCTCACCCTCATCGCGGAGTCCGACCTCAATGACCCGAAGCTCATCACCCCGCGCGAGGGCGGCGGTGGGGGCTATGGCATCACCGCCCAGTGGAGCGACGACTTCCACCACGCCGTCCACGTGGCCCTCACCGGGGAGACCACGGGATATTACGCCGACTTCGAGCACCTCGACGCCCTTGCAAAGGTCGTCACCCGCGGATTCTTCCACGACGGCACCTACTCCTCGTTCCGAGAGCGCGACCACGGGCATCCGATCGATATCGAGAACATGCCGTCCTGGCGTCTCGTCGTGGCCAACCAGAACCACGACCAGATCGGCAACCGGGCGATCGGCGATCGCCTGAGTGCGACGCTCGACGCCGACCAGCTCGCGATCGCTGCAGTGCTCACGCTCACCGGCCCGTTCACCCCGATGCTCTTCATGGGCGAGGAGTGGGGCGCCACCACGCCGTGGCAGTTCTTCACCTCGCATCCCGAACCAGAGCTCGGGGCGGCGACGGCGGAGGGTCGCATCCGGGAATTCGAGAAGATGGGCTGGGACCCCGCCGTCGTTCCGGACCCGCAGGATGCCGAGACTTTCCAGCGCTCCAAGCTCGACTGGGGCGAACTGGCGCAGGGTGACCATGCCCGACTCCTCGAGCTCTACCGCTCGCTCGCCCAGCTGCGCCGTGATCGACCGGACCTCACCGACCCGCGGATGACGCGCATCAGCACCGAATTCGACGACGACGCGAAGTGGTTCGCCCTGCACCGCGCCGGGTCCGCCGGCGGTGGCACCTCCGTCGTCGTCAACTTCGCCGACTTCCCGGTCGCCCTGCCGTACGGCGGCACGCTGCTGCTCGCCACCACCCGTTCGGTGGCGGCCTCGTCGTCTGAGATGCTGCTCGGGGCACGGTCGGCGGCGATCGTCGCGCGGTGAGCGGCCGGGTGTCGCGGCGCTCAGATCCCGGGGCTCAGCTCGCGGGGCTCAGGCGTCGCGGGGCAGCTCGCGGGGCACAGGCGTCGCGGCGGGGAAAAACACTCGCGGAGGGAGGCACCGCCCCGTCCGCGAAGAGGTTCCGCCTCCGCGACCGCGCGGATCCCCCGCCAAGTCGCCTCCGCGGCGCACTACAATCGCAGGGTCGAAGAGGGAGCTCACATGCGCAAGGTCGTTGATTTCGAGAACGTCTCGATCTCCGGGCTCGAGTCGAGCCCGGTCGCGCCCGCGCTGGCGGGCCTTCGGTCGAATGAGGCCCGCTACTTCAAGAACAAATACGACCACGTCTTCACCGTCGGGCCAGCGAAAGAGGAGACCGATGCCCTCGACTGGGCGACCCGCATTCTTGCGGAGGAACGCGACATCGTCATCTCTTCGCCGCCGCTGGAAGTGACCTCCTTCGAGGTCGGCGGCTACCGCATGGTCTATGTGTTCTACGAATCCGGCCTGGCGATCAACGTGATGTACGCGCTGGATGACGGAGGCAAGCGAGCGGTCGGATTCAAGCTCTCCGAGGGCATGGAGATACCCGAAGAGCTCGCAACCCGGTTCAAATTCGCCCGGCAGAAGTCGAAACTCGCGGGCGTGATCCGCGGGTCTTTCTTCGTGATCAAGAACCAGTACTGACCGCGTCTACACCGAAGGCGTAGTCGAGCTCATCGCCGTCGGGATCGAGTACGGCGGACCTCAGGAAACCCTGTGATCCATCGAGGGCGATCGCCGCGGAGTTCCGCAAGTGCACCCTGAGGCGGAAGCAACTCCAGCATCCGTTGCGCTCGCGCTCGTCCACGAGAGCGACCACGCCGACGACCGTCTCCTCGCTGAGGATCGCGAGCGGAGGCCAGTCCGGGCCTGCGGAGCAAGGGTCGGGACCGTGTGTCATTCCTCCGCGGCGAGCGACTCGAGCACCTCGAGCGACGGCACGAAGAAAGTCGAGCCGGTGATTGCGGTGGAGGCGTCCAGGATGCGGTCGTACTCCCCCACCGGGTCTCCGATGAACATGCGGCGCAGCATCTGCTCGATCACCCAGAGCTCGCGCGCATAGCCGATGAAGTAGGTGCCGAATTCGCCGTTCCCGGGGCTTCCGAACGGCATGTTGTCGCGGAGGATGTCGTGCTCGACGCCGTTCGCGTCGACGATCGTGTTCAGCGACTTGTGCGACTTGCGTTCTGTCGGCGGCTGGTCGAGCTCCACATTGTCCAGCTTCGTGCGCCCGATCACATGCTCCTGCTGCTCCGTCGAGAGGGACGCCCAGTGGCCAAGGTCGTGCAGGTACTTCTGCACGACGACATAGCTTCCGCCAGCGAATCCGGGATCCTCGTCACCGACGAGGGAGGATTCGGCCATCGATGAGCCGGTCGGATTCTCGGTACCGTCGACGAATCCGAGCAGGTCGCGGGAGTCGAAATACCGAAAACCTTGCGTCTCGTCGGCCACCTCGACGGCAGATCCGAGCTTCTGCAGCAGGAGCCGCTCGAGCTCGAAGCACAGGTCGGGGCGCTCGGCCCGGATGTGGAAGAGCAGGTCGCCGGGAGTGCTGACCGCGGTATGGACCCCTCCCCGGATCTCCGCGAAGCGTCGCAGTTGCGCCGGGCGGTTCGGTTGATCGAAGCGATCCCAGGCCGCCGCCCCGATTCCGACGTTGCAGGACAGGTGGCCGTTCAGGTCGCGGAATCCGACCGCCCTCACCAGTCCGCCGATGTCGGAGATGACCTCGCGCGCTGTCGCGACGGCCTCTGCGTCCTCCGCGATGGTCACGACAAGGAACACCGCGGCGGTCGAGAGAGGGGCATTGACGCTCTGTGGTTCGATCGGGGCGCGGCCCCAGGTCCCGTCATCCATGAACCGAGTGTAGGACGGGAGCGGTCAGCGCGGCGGCTCGTAGTCGATCCGGTGCGCGTTCTGCGCGTCACCTCGCGGAGCCTTGGCCTTCAGCAGGGATGCCGGCCGCAGCATCCCGCGACCGAAACGCGCGGTGACGGCGTCGATGGTGTCTTCGGCCTCTCGCCAGTCCTCGTCGTCGTCCCAGAGCCCGAGTTGCTGGCCGTCACCCTCGGTGAGCTGTTCCATGCGCACCCCGATCAGCCGCACCGGATTGTGATGGCCGAGCGCCTCATAGATCGTCCGCACCTCCTCGTAGATGCGGCGACCGACGTCCGTCGATTCGGCGAGGGTGCGCGACCGGGTGATGGTCGTGAAGTCGTCGTAGCGCAATTTGAGCACGACGGTGCGCCCCACCCAGCCGGCCGTGCGCATCCGCACCGCTACGGCGTTGGCTTGGCGCAGGAGTTCCCGGCGCAGTTCGTCGGCGTCGACGGTATCGACCTCGAAGGTCACCTCGTGCCCGACACTCTTCTCGACGGATGCCGTGGTCACCGACCGCGGATCGCGACCGTTGGCGAGGTCGTGCAGCTTCTGCCCCGACGCATCCCCCACCGCGCGTTGCAACGAGGCCAGCGGGGAGCGGGCGATGTCTCCGATCGTGCGAAGGCCGCGACGTGTCAGTGCCTCCTCGGTGACCGCACCCACACCCCACAGGGCTCCGACGGGCAGCGGATGCAGGAAGGCGAGCGTCTGGTCAGCCGGCACGACGAGCAGCCCGTCGGGTTTGGCCCGGCCGGAGGCGAGCTTCGCCACGAATTTAGTGGATGCCGCTCCCACCGAGCAGGTGAGCCGCGTCTCCTGCTGCACCCGCTGACGGATCAGCGTCGCGACCTCGGCGGGGTTCCCGATGAGGCCGGCGCCCGACACGTCGAGAAACGCCTCGTCGATGCCGAGCCGCTCGACGAGCGGAGTCACATCGTCGAAGATCTCCATCACGAGCGTCGAATAATGCCGGTACTTCTCGA
The DNA here is from genome assembly GCF_054880895.1 of Lacisediminihabitans sp. FW035. Taxonomy (NCBI): domain Bacteria; kingdom Bacillati; phylum Actinomycetota; class Actinomycetes; order Micrococcales; family Microbacteriaceae; genus Lacisediminihabitans; species Lacisediminihabitans sp. FW035. Next base: position 1,275,218 of record NZ_CM142187.1, on the reverse strand, counting down.
AATGCGGCTCGAGCACGATCGCCTTGGGGCAGAGCCGAAGCGCCTGCGAGAGCGGGATGGCCGATCGCACGCCGTACTTGCGAGCGGGATAGTTCGCCGCCGTCACCACCGAGCGCATCGATTTTCCGGCGACGACCACCGGAAGGTGGGCGAGCTCGGGGCGATCGAGCAACTCGACGGACGCGAAGAAGGCATCGAGGTCGACGTGCAGGATGGGAGCCGAGCTGCTGTCGACGGAGGTCGCGCTGACCTGGCGGTCACGCCCGTCCTGCTTGCTCATCGGTTCGGTCTGCTCATCGGTTGCGTCTCATTCCATGAGCGAATCTACCCTCGACGGACGACAGCGGCGGCGGTCAGAGCAACCCGAGCCTGGCGAGTCGTTTGCGGGCGGCATCCTCCGAGGTCGAGCTGCGCCCAAGAAGTCGGCCGACGAGCACGAGGACGAGGCGTGTGGCTGTTATCGCCGGCCACCAGGGACGACGGAGCCCGAGCATCCGGCGGTATTCGACGGGGATCGACGCCACTGCCCCGGCGAACAGGATGTTGTAGGCCGGACGCATGCCGCGGGGAATGCCCGGTCGCCGGATGAACCGTACGGCCTCGGCCACCCGATCATCGCTCTTGAGGATGCCGGCGGTGCGGAAGCCGTCCAATTGCGATCGCAATTGCGATTCCGAGGCCGGCGGATCCACGACTCCGACGAGCTCACCCGCCTTCGTCCACTCGCGCACGTAGCGGTCGGCGCCCCCGGGGATGGGCGCGCCCCAGATGAGATGACTTCCGAGAAAAGCGTCCGTGAACACGACGTGCACCCATGACAGCAGTTCGGGATCCCCCGCGGCGTAGGGGCGTTCGATCCCGTCCGCGTCGATGTACGTCCCCGTCACGCGATCGTGGAAGCGTCCCACCCGGTTGGATTCCCGGATCGCCATCTCGGTATCCGAGAAGGTGACCCCGATCAGCCACTGGATGGTGCCGGAGAGCCGGCCGAGTGGATCCTCCTTGTAGCGGGACCAGTCGTGCACTCCGGCCATCGCTCCCGGGTGAAGGGTCTGCATCAGCAGCGCACGAATGCCCGCGACAAGGGTAGCCATGCCTCCGTGCACCGCCCAGGATGCGGAGCCGACTCCGAAGAATCCGGCGTCCTCACCCTCTTCGATCTGCTTCACCCAGTCCGGGCGCCCGGTCGAATTGCCGGTGAATGCGGAGAGCACCCGTGACCGGAACGGGGCGGCGAGATTGGTCACCTTCGCACGTTATCCAACGAGCCTGAGAGTGACGTTCAGCTAGCTGACTAGTTTCGGAGACTTGCGGTCGCCTCACCCGAGACGGGCGTGCATCCAGGCGACCGGGTCGACGGGAGAGGTGCCTCCGAGGCGGATCTCGAAGTGCAGGTGGGCACCGGTGCTCGCGCCGGTGCTCCCGACGAGGCCGATGGGTTCTCCGGCGAAGACGACGTCACCGACCCGAAGTTTCATGGATCCGACCTGCATGTGGCCGTACGCACTCGTGACGACCTGGCCGTCGATCACATGCTGGATCGCCACATGGATGCCGAGCGCGGCCCAGCCGGGGTTGTTGGTCTCGACGACCACTCCGGCGGCGATCGCGTGCACGGTCGCTCCGTAGCCGGCGTCGTAGTCGGCGCCCTCGTGATTGGAGGAGCACCCCGCGCACGGCGAAGCGCGCGGCCCGAATCCGTCGCTGATCGGGCTCGACGGGTCGACGGGCCACTGCAGCGGTGGGGGCACCGTGACGCCGTAGGCATCGCGAGCAACGGCCGCGACCGGAGCGATGTCGGCGACAGTGAGACTCTGCAGCGGCAGTGACCGCACCGGGGCCGTCGCGGTCGCCGCCGCGTACGCGGGTACCCCGAGCCCGACGGCGATCACCACGGCGAACGTCGCGGCGGCCGCCGAGACTCCCCCGCGCACCGCCTTCACGGCGCGGACATGACGCAGGTTGCGCACCGATCGGCCGTTGAGGGCCGGGAGTTCGGGGCTGTGCTCGGCCGGAACGGCAGGGAGGGCGCGAATTCGGGCGCGCGCAGAGGAATTCAGGGATTGTTTTGGCAAATGAGGATCTCCGATTGTCCGCGCCGACGTTTTCGCTAGGTCGAAAACGTCGCAACGGGCGGCGACACGGGGTCGCGCGGCGGCTGTCTCCCGGTACGGGATGCTTCCCGATACTGGTGGGAAGCGGGCTATCGACTGGTTCGCTGACTGGCGGAATGGTCTCACCGTCGGAACTCTCGTGGCGTCGATGCCGTCGTCCAGCCTTGGGGACGAACCTCCGCGTTGCCTGTGAAGGAGTGGTCGAAGGCCCTCCCGCGCGTGGCGGAATCAGCGGTCGAGAAGAGCTCGCAGCTTCTGCACGGTGTTCCAGTTCCGGGCCGTTACGGGAGCATCGAACTGCCTCCAGAACGCCTTCGGCACTCGGGTCTGGAGGCTGCCTTCGGGCATCCACTGGTACACCGCGGCGGGGCCGACCGCCAGTCGCTCTGGCGCGAGGATGTCGGCGTCCGGGAGCTCGAGCCCGGTCGGCATCGAGGTCACGAAGGTGACGAAGCTCTTCGATCCGTCGGTGGCGATGTCGACGAGAGGATTGGCGTCGAGGATGTCCGAAAACGACTGGGAATCCCGCAGGAGCACGCTGGATTGCACTCCGGTCGCCGCGAGAACCCCCGCCTCGATGCGTTCCGCGGCATCACGCGACACCGCGGTACGCGACTCGAACACGACGTTGCCGCTGCGGAGAACGGTGGCCACCTCGGTGAAGCCGAGCGTGGTGAAGACCGAGGCGAGATCCGCCATCGGGATCGCTTTCGCCCGGCCGACGTTGATCCCCCGAAGGAGGGCGACATATCGGGGCATGAGACGAGGCTAGCGATGCCGACGAGATGTCGGGTCGGGAAACGGTGCGAAAAATGTTTATGACATGTCACCAAAGTTGGGAATAGAACCCAGGTTCATACGATTGCATAGGATTATGACAACCATCACTGACACTCACCCCACGTACGTCGCCGGCACCTGGGTGCTGGACCCCACCCACTCCGAGGTCACCTTCTCGGTGAAGCACCTCGCCATCAGCAAGGTTCGCGGCACCTTCGAGCGGTTCACCGCGACCATCGTCACCGCCGAGGACCCGACGGACTCGACCGTCGAGGCCTCCATCGAGGTCGCTTCGGTCAACACCAACCAGAAGGACCGCGACAACCACCTCCGCACCAACGACTTCTTCAAGGCCGACGAGTTCCCGAACATCACGTTCGTGTCCACGAGCGTCGTTCTCGACGGCGACGACATCACGGTCGTCGGCGACCTGACCCTCCGCGGCGTGACCAAGTCCGTCACTCTCACCGGCGAGTTCGGCGGCATCGTGACCGATGGCTACGGCCAGACCAAGGCCGGCTTCACGGCCTCCACCAAGATCAACCGCCACGACTATGGCGTGAGCTGGAACGCGGCCCTCGAGGCCGGCGGGTTCACCCTCGGCGACGACGTCAGCATCAACTTCGAGCTGCAGTTCGTGCTCCAGGCCGCCTAGTCCCTCCTCCCCTACGAAGGGTCCCCGCGTCGCGGGGGCCCTTCTTCGCGTGTGCGGCCCGTCGCAAATGCAGGACTGCCCGTGACGCCAGTGACGGATGAGCCTCAGGCGCAACATCCGTCACACACGTTGCTGCACGTGGGACGTTCACGCGGCGCAGGCGCGGGTGCGGTCACAGGACCTGGTTCGGAGGGTGCCGGTGTGCGCGGGCAATGCCTCGGCTGACAGCCAGCGGCGGGCTCAGACCGGGAAGACCAGGAGGGTACTGCTCGCGGTCGCGATGAGCTTGCCGTTCGAGTCGTGCACGGTACCGTCGGCGAAAGCGGCCCGGCTGCCCGGCTTCGTGACGATTCCGACGGCGGTGAGCATGCCGGTCTCGGCCAGCACCGGACGAAGATAGCTGATCTTGATTTCGAGCGAGGTGTACCCCTGGCCCTTCGGCAGGGTCGTCTGCACCGCGCAGCCGAGCACGGAGTCGAGAAGAGTGCACACCAGACCGCCGTGCACGGTACCGATGGGGTTGTAGTGCGATTCGTCGGGATCGCAGGTGAACGTGACTTTTCCGACCTCGGCCGACACCGGTCTCATCTTCATGAGATTCACGATCGGAGGCGCCGGAACGCTGCCATCGATGAGGCCCTGGATGTATTCGAGGCCGGACATCGTCTTCGCAAGGGCCGCGCCGACGAGCGGATCCTCCCAGGTCACAGTGCGGGAACGGTCGATCGGGCTACTCGCGGCGTCGCTGCTCATGTTTTCATGACTACGACCGGGCGTACGGTGGGGGTGACCAAGCCCCATCGATGAGGACTCATGGACGACGACACGGATGCCGGCCCGCTTATCGCGCGGATCGCACGTCTGCGACGCGAGGTCTACTCTCGCGGCGGCGTCGACTCCCCCCTCGTCGATGCCGTCGATCCGGTCTCCGGCAAGCCGGTGCGTCTTCGCGCCAATGAGCTCGAACTTCTCGAGGCCGAGCGGCAACTCGAGTTGCTCGAGCACCCGCCGGTCCCGCTCGTCCCGCCGGTCCCGCTCGTCCCGCCGGTCCCGCTCGTCCCGCCGGTCGAGAACGCACCGGGGTATCCGGGCGACCAACCCTGGGTGAGGCTGAAACCCGCATCGCGGGGTGCGTGGCCGGTCGGGATGATCGCGGCAGCATCCGTCGTCGCGATTCTCCTCTCGGCAGGAGGATTTGCGCTCGGACGCGTCTCTCCCGCAGCGGGCCCGACGCCGACACCCGCGTCACCGAGCGCGAGCGCCGCCCCGCGCGCGGCACCCGGGCTCGAGATCTTCAACGGAAGCCAGGAGCCCGAAGACGTGCCTCTGGTGCTTCTCGGATCCGGAGTGGACCCCACGTCCACCCGGTCCTTCGGCAATTTCGGCTCCACGCCGGAGGACGCTCTCACCTATGTCGCGCGAACCGTCTCGGGCCTCGTCTGCCTCGCCGTCGTGTTGCCGGACCGCACCAACAGCATGACCTGCGTCTCGGAACCCCGGTACTCGGCCGAGGGACTGCGTCTGCGGCTGAGCACGGCAGAGACCGTGCCGAACCCCGATCCCGAGGGCGCTCCCCAGCCGGTCTTCTACGAATATTTCTGGGCGAGGGACGGCTCGCTGACCATGACGTCCAACAGCCGCAGCTTCTCGATCGGGAGCGGAACCTAGACTGCGGGAATTGATCGAACGGCTCAGCGTTGGAACACACATGGACCCGAGCGAATCACCCTCCGCCCACGACTGGCTCTCGTTGCAGAAACAGGCCCACCGGGAATTCGGGGTGCGGCTCGCCGAGGTTTCGGACTGGGATGCGCAGACCCCCGACACCGACTGGACCGTGCGCGACCTCGTGAGCCATGTGGTCGAGGAGCAGCAGTGGGTGCCGCATCTCCTCGCCGGCAGCACCGTTGCCGACGCGCAGCGCCGCATCCAGCCGCTCGGTGACGACCTGCGGGCCGAGTGGCGGCTGTACTCGCTTGCCGCGACCTCGGCCTGGGATGCCGCGTCGACGGATGCCCGGGTGCATCTGTCCTACGACACTGTCGCGGTCACCGACTACCTGCGTGAACAGGTGAGCGATGTCACCATCCACTCGTGGGACCTCGCGCGGGCGGTGGGCGCCGACGAGGCCCTCGATGACAGACTCGTCGAGGCGGTCTGGACGGTCTTCGAACCGCAGCGGGACACCCTGGCGGCGAGCGGCCTGTTCGCCGCTCCCGTGCCTCTTCCCGAAGACGCGCCGCTGCAGCTTCGCCTGCTCGCGCTCACCGGGCGAGACGCCCGCCCGGTCTAGAAGTGCGCACAGTCTAGAGACGAGCCCAGTCGAGAAACGAGCCCAGTCGAGAAGCGAGCTCCAAAGACGCGCTTTAGAAGCCCGCGATCGCGTGCGGGACGTAGTGCTCGGCAAGCAGTGAGAGCTCGGCATCCGTGAGGTCGAGCTCGATGGCGGCCACCGCGTCATCCAGGTGCGAGAGTTTCGTCGCGCCGACGATCGGGGAGGAGACGGCGTGCTGCTGCGCGACCCAGCCGAGGGCGACCTGCGCGCGCGGCACTCCGCGCGCCTCGGCGACGGAGGCCACCGCATCCGCGACCCGACGGTCGGAGTCCTCGGACTGGGTGTACAACGTCTTGCCGAACTCGTCCTTCTCGGAGCGTGAGGAGGAGGCATCCCAGTCCCTCGTGAGCTTGCCACGGGCGAGCGGACTCCAGGGCAGCACGCCAACACCCTGGTCGAGGCAGTACGGATGCATCTCCCGCTCTTCCTCGCGGTTGATGAGGTTGTAGTGGTCCTGCATCGAGACGAAGCGGGTCCAGCCGTTCAGGTCAGCAGTGTGCTGTGCGGTCGCGAACTGCCAGGCGAACATCGAGGATGCTCCGAGATAGCGGGCCTTACCGCTCTTGACGACGTCGTGAAGCGCCTCCATAGTCTCTTCGATCGGCACCCGCGGGTCCCACCGGTGAATCTGGTACAGGTCGATGTAGTCGGTGCCGAGCCGGCGGAGGCTCGCGTCGATCTGCTCCATGATGTGACCTCGGGACAGCCCGCCGCCATTCGGGCCTGGCCTCATCACCCCGTGTACCTTGGTCGCGATGACGACCTCGTCGCGCTTCGCGTATTCGCCGAGCGCGCGACCGACGATCTCCTCGCTCGAGCCGTTTGAATAGACATTGGCGGTGTCGAAAGTGGTGATTCCGAGCTCGAGAGCACGACGGATGAACGGCCGACTCTGCTCTTCCGGAAGGGTCCACGCATGGCCGCCCCGCCCCGGGTCCCCGTAGCTCATGCATCCGAGCGTCACCGCCGAGATCTCCAGTCCGCTGTTGCCGAGTCGCGTGTATTCCATGCTCCCAGTCTGCTCCTCGGCGACGGCGCTCGCGAAACCCGGTGGTCGGTTCTAGCATGGGCGCATGGTCGCCCATGAGTCGAAGCCGGTCATGCATTTCGCGACGCCCGGAGAGTGGGAGGCGTGGCTTCTCGCCGAGGGTGATGAGTCGACCGGGGTGCGCCTCAAGCTCCGCAAGAAGGGATCGACGACCCCGGGGATCGTCTACGCCGAGGCCCTGGATGTCGCGCTCTGCCACGGCTGGATCGATGGACAGACCAACGCCTTCGACGCCGACTTCTACCTGGTGTCGTTCACCCACCGGCGAGCGAAGAGCATGTGGTCCCAGATCAATCGCGATCACGTCGCCCGACTCGTCGAAGAGGGACGGATGCGACCGGCCGGCCTCGCCGAGGTCGAACGGGCCCGCGCGGACGGGCGCTGGGATGCCGCCTACCGCCAGAAGGACGCGGAGGTGCCGGAGGACCTGCGATTGGCGCTCGCGGCGAACCCGGCGGCGGCGGCGACTTTCGCCGCACTCTCGGCCCAGAACCGCTTCGCGATCCTGTTCCGGATCGCCGCGGTGACGCGCCCCGCGACCCGGGCGGCAAAGGTCGAGAAGTTCGTGGCGATGCTCGGTCGCGGGGAGACGATCTACCCGCAGAGCTGAAAGGCCCCCGACTTCCGCCTGCTCGGTCAATGTGCCTGTTGCGGCGAGTGTGAGCGCAGTATGAACGCTCGCGACTGGGCAAAGTTGGCGCCAAAAATCACGTTTTCGGTGCAGAGTTGCCCACTCACCGGTGATGCGGCGGCGGCCATGCGCACGGGAGTGGGCGCGCGAAGGATGCCCCGCGGGAGGCCCGCGAGTGGGCAAGAGTGGCGTCACATGGACGGCTGCACGGCGAGGTGTGGCTGCACGGCGAGGTGTGGCTGCACGGCGAGGGGGCGGCTGCACGGCGAGGTGTGGCTGCGGGCTGCTCGTGTGACTGCGGGCTGACAGGTGAACAAACATCCGCGACTGGGCCATCCGCGACTGGGCAAAGTCGGCGCCAAGAATCACGTTTTCGGTGCAGAGTTGCCCACTCACCGCGCGCAGCGATCGGTAACAGCGCCGCCCGCGGGCGGAGTCACCGTACGAGTCGACAAACAGCGCGCGTCAGGTCGCGAGCGGAGCGCGGGATCGTCCGGGCATCCGCAGTGCATAGGCGGAGGCCCCGGCGAAGAAGAGGGCCCCGACGGCGAAGGCCACCGGATACGACACCGTGTCGGCGAGGAAGCCGGCGACGAGCGGTCCGATTATCGCGCCGAAGTCCGAGAACATCGAAAACACCGCGACGGGCCTCCCACCCGCCGCGCCGGCGGCATCGCCCACCGCGGCCGCCGGAGCCGTGCCCATGAACGCCGCCGCGACGCCGTACAGGCAGAGAAGCGCCGTGAGCGCCCAAAAGCTCGTGACGAAGGGAACGGCCGCGATGGTGACCGCCGCGACCGCGAACGAGCCGACGATTGCCGGCTTGCGACCGACAGTGTCGATGAAGCGGGAGGCCGGGGCAAGGGCGATGGCCTGGGCGACTGCGGAGAAGGCGAAGGCGACCCCCGTCCAGGCGCTCGGTCCCTTCAGGACCTCCACGATCAACACGGGCACCAGCGAGTTGCGCACTCCGAAGGACGTCCAGCCCTGGGCAAAATTCGCGATGCAGGCAGCCCGGAACCCACGGTCGCGTGCCACCTCTCGGAACGGGATGCGCGCCGCGGCCGTGTCCGACACGGCGGCGACGGTGCGCGGCCGAAGCAGCAGGATGCCGACGATGCCGGCGACAGCGAGCGTGCCCGCGTAGAAGAAGAACGGAGCGGTGAGCGAGACGGTGGCGAGCAGCCCGCCGAGGGCCGGGCCAGTCATGCCTCCGATGAGAAAACCACCCTGGTAGAAACCGATGGACCGCGCGCGCATCGCGGTCGAGGTCGACCCGATCAGCAGCGTCATCGCCGACACCGTGAACATCGCCGATCCGATCCCCCCGATGCCGCGCAGGATCAGCAGCTGCGGATAGTTCTGCGCGATGCCGACGAGGCCGCTCGACAGCGCGACGATCCCGATACCGATCGACAGGATGGCGCGCTCCCCCGCCCAGTCGATGAGCCGACCGCAGAACGGGCTGGAGACGAAGCGCAACAGCGCGAAGGCGGAGACGACCGCGCCCACCTCGGCGTTTCCCACACCGAAGCTGCGCACATAGACGGGCAGCACCGGCACCACCACGCCGAACCCCACCATCACGAAGAAGGCGATCACACCGAGCACGACGACGTCGCGCGACAGTCGGGGTTTCACTGCCGGGGCGTCGCTCACCGGACGGTGGGCTGGAGCGGATGCATCCCCCCAGCGTATTGCGCCGGTCGGACGGCCCGACCCACTCCGGCGCGCAACGGGTTGAACCCCCGGCTAGCGCGTGTACCGTCACCGGCATGAAAGCAAACAAGCAACTCTCCGACAACATGCAGGCCGTGCTCGTGGATCTCATCGAGCTCCACATCCAGGGCAAGCAGGCCCACTGGAACGTGGTCGGAACGAACTTCCGCGACACCCACCTCATCCTCGACGAGATCATCGAAGCGGCCCGTGGGCTGTCCGACGAGGTCGCGGAGCGGATGCGCGCCCTCCACGCCCTGCCCGATGGTCGATCCGAGACGGTGAGCTCCACCACCACCCTGCCGAAGTTCCCCGAAGACCAGGTCGACACCTCCGAGGTCGTCAGCCTCATCACCGAGCGACTGGATGCCACTGCCGAGACCTGCCGCCGGGTGCACGACGAGGTCGACGAGGCCGACCCGACCACCGCGGACATCCTCCACACGGTGATCGAGACGATGGAGCAGTACGCCTGGATGGTGAGCGCGGAGAGCCTCAAACCGCGCAAGCGCAACGCCAAGAGCGGACTTTAGACAGGTGGGGCTGTAGTCGCTCTCAGACCGCAGCGGCGAGCAGTGCGACGGTGACGGATCCGTTCTTCGTCTCCTGCTCGCCGACGCGCTCGAAGCCCAGCCGGGCATGGAACGCGAGTGACTCGGGGTTCGGTGGATCGAGGTTGACCTCACAGGTCACCTCATGGAAACCCTCCTCGCGGGCGAGGGCGAAGACCGCCTCGTACAGCGCCCGGCCGGTGCCGACGCCGCGCCGCGAGCTGTCGATCACGATGCGGTCCACATACAGGAAGTCCGACCCGCGCGCTTCGAAGAAGCGGTAGTTCTCGCTGGAGTAGCCGGCCCCGGGTCGCATCCCGATCACGAATCCGATGAGCGTGCCGTCGTGGCGGGCCGCAAACGTGAACCCGGCGATGGCGAGCAGCGCCGCCATTTCTTCGGCGGACGTGATCGGCACCGCGGGGTAAGCGGAGTCGTTCAGTTCGACGAGCCGGGGGGTGTCGTCTGCGGTCAGATCGTCGAAGGACGGAGTCGAGGAGGTCACGGTCCCAGTCTGCCGGTATGGCGGCTAACTCTCTGCGGGCACGAAGATCCAGAGTGCGATGTAGATGAGAAACTGCGGCCCGGGCAGCAGGCACGACAGGATGAAGACCAGGCGCACCACATTCGCGCTCCAGCCGTAGCGATTCGCAATCGCTGCGCACACTCCCGCGAAGACGCGGCCAGTTCGGGGTCTCTTCAATTCAGCCATGACCCCAGCTTGCCCGGTGCGCCGGAACGACGCGATGGGGTTATCCCCCGAAATCCGCCCCGCGGGTGGTCTAATCAGCAGATGCACCGTCATCACGCCACCGTTCGACTGGTCGTCATGCTGCTCGTCGGCCTCGTCGCGACCCTCATCACGGGCAGTCTCGGGGAATGGGCCTATGCACCGACAGTGGGCTGGTGCTTCGCCGCCCTCGTCTACTCGACCACGGTCTGGGTGTCGGTGGCGAAGCTCGACGCCACGCAGACCAGGGCGCGAGCCAGCCAGGAGGAGCCGGCCAGAGGGATCGCCGACCTGCTCGTGCTGATGCTGAGCGTCGCCAGCCTGTTCTCGGTGGCTTTCGTGCTGGTGCAGGCAGCCCAGGCTCACGGCCTCGCGAAGGGGCTGCTCGCAGCGCTCGCGCTCGTGAGCGTCGCGCTGTCGTGGATCCTGCTGCACACGCTCTACACCCTGCGCTACGCCAGCCAGTACTACACCGCCGACAAGGGCATCGACTTCAACCAGGATGCGCCCCCGCAGTACACGGACTTCGCCTACGTGTCATTCACTCTCGGCATGACCTACCAGGTGTCCGATACTGACATCACGAACCACACGATCCGGTCGACGGTGCTGCGCCACACCCTGCTGTCCTTCATTTTCGGATCGGTGATTCTCGCCACCACGATCAACCTGGTCGCGGGGTTGTCGCACTGATCCGGGACGGCGGGGCCATTCAGGCGGTCACGAAGTCGATCAGCTGCTCCACCCGGCCGAGCACCACCGGCTCGAGATCCGCATAGGTGCGCACCTGGCCGAGGATGCGCTGCCAGGCCCGGGCGATATCGGCCTGGTCCTCGTGCGGCCAGCCGAGAGCGGCGCAGATACCGTGCTTCCACTCGATCGACCGTGGCACGTCTGGCCACGCCGCGAGACCCAGCCGGGCCGGTTTCACCGCCTGCCAGACGTCGACGAAGGGATGTCCCACCACGAGCACGTGCGCTCCGAAAGGTCCGCGCGCCACGGCATCCGCGATGCGGCTCTCCTTCGACCCCGCAACCAGGTGGTCGACGAGCACCCCGATGCGGCGGCCGGGACCCGGGGCGAACTCCCGCACGATGGCGTCGAGGTCGTCGACACCCTCGAGGTACTCGACGACGACCCCCTCGACCCGCAGGTCGGCACCCCAGACCTTCTCGACGAGCTCCGCGTCGTGTCGCCCTTCCACGAAGATGCGACTCGGCAACGCGACACGCGCCCTCTGGTCGGCGACGGCGAACGATCCGGATGCCGTGCGCGCTGAGCCCCTGGCCGCGACGGATGGCGCGGTGAGCACGACCGGCTCGCCCTCGAGGAGATAGCCCCCTCCCAAGGGGAAGAGTCGCACGCCTCCGCGGTAGTCCTCGAGGTGCACGAGTTTGTTCTCGACCCGCAGCACGGCCCCGCAGAACCCGGTATCGGCCCACTCGATAACGAGATCGCGCTCGGCGGGGATCTGCCGGATCGCCGTGCGCTTCGCGCCGCGCCAATCACCGGCGAGCGCGTCCTCGCCGTATTCCCCGAAATTCATTCCTGCTCGCTCACCGGTGGCGCGAGTTCCAGGAATCTCTCGTGCACCTGGGCGGAGGGGAACGGGCCGTCCCCGTCGGAATTGGATTGCGGCTCGTCGAACTGCACCCACCACATCCGTCCGCCTCCGCCGCGACCCCAGACCCCCGCGAGGGCGGAACCGCCAGAGCGCACGATCACGCCGCTCGGCTCATCCGGCCATGTCGAATCCTCGCCTGAGGCGGTGGCACGCACGAAGACCTGCGCGCCGATGCCGAAATCGTCGGACACCGAGCGTTCCGACCTAGCCGTCGACGCGCTTGAGCACGTGGAACGGGATGGCGAGCGAGACCCCGACGCTCACGATGCCGGCGAAGAACAGGACGCCGTGGGGAGCATCGGGCTCGAAGGCGTAGCCCATCAGAACCATGCCGAGCAGGAAGAGGGCCAGCGCGATGACGAAGGCGAAGATTTTCACGAAGGGTCCTCCTGGTGGATCGACAGCGGTAGACCCAGTCTACGGATGCGCCGGCGTCGCGACTCCGCGTGCGCCCCGAACCAGCTTCGCCCGCGGACTCCACCGGCGCGCTCGCTTTCGCCACCCTGCGCCGCACCCGCACCCGTACCTCACGCACCGTTCGCACCCGTACCGCTCGCACCGTTCACGCCCGTACCGCTCGCACCGTTCACGGATCAGGATCCACGCGGAGCTGTCGGCGTGTCGCTGGCGCTTTCGCGGCGTGTCGCGTCTCGACTCCTGATCCGTGAACATCTCGGGAGCGCCGCACAACCGCCCCCTACGCGAGCCCCTCGTGACCAGCACCGACCCGCGCGAGCCCCTCGCCGCGACCGCCGACCCCTACGCGAGCCCCTCGCCGCCAGCACCGACCCCGCGCGCCGGCTACTCCGCCGGTCCCTGCGCTTCGATCGACACGTCGTTCCATTCCTCCCACACCGCGATGCGGCTGGCGTAGTCGGCCTTGGCGATGGCGAGCGGCGCCTCACCGAAGAAGATCCGCAGCGGCGGCCGGTCGGCATCCACGACCTTGAGGATGGCGCCGCGGGTGGCGACGGGGTCCCCCGGGGCTGCGAATCGCTGCCTGCGGGCCGCATCCACCGCCTCGTGCAGTTCGGCGTAGTCGTCGAGCGGCTCGGACCGCTTCGAGGAGGATCCGCTCCAGTCCGTCGAGAAACCGCCGGGCTCCACAAGGGTCACGAAGATACCGAACCCGGCCACCTCCTGGGCAAGGGCCTGCGAGAAGCCCTCCAGCGCCCACTTGGAGGCGTGGTAGATGCCGACGAGGGGGAAGGCGCTGATGCCGCCGATCGACGACACCTGGATGATGTGGCCGCTGCCCTGAGCGCGAAGGAAGGGCAGCGCGGCCTGGGTCACCCACAGCGCGCCGAAGAGGTTCGTCTCCATCTGGGCACGCGCTTCGTCTTCGGTGATCTCCTCGATGAAGCCGAAGTGGCCGAAGCCCGCGTTGTTGATCACGATGTCCAGGCGACCGAAGTGCTCGTGGGCCTGCGCGACGGCGGCGGCGGCCGCGTCCTTGTCGGTCACATCGAGCGAGAGCGGAAGGATGGCGTCGCCGTACTGCTCCACCAGGTCGGCGAGGCTGTCGGTATCGCGCGCAGTCGCAGCGACACGGTCGCCACGATCGAGCGCCGCAATGGCCCACTCGCGGCCGAAACCGCGCGAGGTACCGGTGATGAACCAGACTTTTTCAGACATTTTTGCTCCTGGGGTTCGAGTCGGGGATGCGAAGGAGAACAGCCTCGGATGGTCGCGCTATTCCCTACTTCGCGGAGTCGCTCGAGCCCACTTTCGAGAGCGGCTCCGCGACATCCTCCAGCGACTGCCGCTCGGCATTCGTGCCGAAGATGAGCGCGACGATCCCTCCAAAGATCATGATCCCCGCACCGAGAAGATATCCACCCGTGAGCGGACCGCGGTCCTTGCCGTCGCCGATGAGGGCGCCGTAGACCACCGGACCGAGCGCCCCCGCGAGCTGGCCGAGGGAGAAGAAGTACGAGATCGCCCGGCTGCGCAACTCGAGGGGGAAGGTCTCGCTCACCGTGAGGTAGGCGGAGGATGCCCCCGCCGACGCGAAGAAGAACGACACGCACCAGAAGATCGTCTGCGTGGTCGCGTTGAGTACTCCCGCGCTGAACAGGAAGGCGGAGACCGCGAGCACCGCACCGGCGAGGGCGTAGGTGAGGAAGATCATCTTGCGCCTCCCCCACGTGTCGAAGAGGTGGCCGAGAAGCAGCGGTCCGGCCAGGTTGCCGATGGCGAATGGGAAGAAGTACAGCGGGGTCGACCCCACAGGCACCTGGTAGAAGTTCTGCAGAACTAGCGCGTAGGTAAAGAAGATCGCGTTGTACAGGAACGACTGGGTCACCATCATGACCGCCCCGGTGAAGGTGCGTTTGGGGTACTTGACGAAGAGCACCTTCATCATCGCCACGAACCCGACCCGACCGTGCGGCGTCACCGTAATCGCCTTGCTGTCGTCGACCTCGGGAAGGTCGCCGCCCTCGTTCTTCACCCGCTCCTCGATATCGTCGACAGTCTTCTCCGCCTCGTCCTCACGACCGTGGCTCATGAGCCACCGTGGGCTCTCCGGGATGTGTCGCCTCAGATAGATGATCACCAGCCCGAGTACCGGACCGATGAAGAATCCGATACGCCACCCCCAGTTCTCGCTCACGAGGGCCGGGTTGAGGAGGAAGAGGTTCGCCGCGGCTCCGAGGGCAGCGCCACCCCAGTAGGTGCCGTTGATGGCGATGTCCACCCGACCGCGATAGTGCGAGGGGATGAGCTCGTCGATCGCGGAGTTGATCGCCGCGTACTCGCCACCGATACCGAGGCCGGCGATGAAGCGGAACGCGAACAGGAACCACATGTTGGGCGAGAACCCGGCGATGCCGCTGCCGACCAGGTAGATGAGCAGGGTGAGGATGAACATGCGGCGGCGGCCGATCCGGTCGGACAGCCACCCGAAGAACAGGGCGCCGACCACCTGGCCGACGAGGTAGACGGATCCGGCTGCCCCGACTTCGACCGCACTCATGTGCAGATCTTTAGCGAAGCCGGCGGAGGCGACGATCTGGATCTCGAGCCCGTCGAGGATCCAGGCGACCCCTAGCCCGACCACGACAGACCAGTGGAACCTCGTCCACGGGAGCCGGTCGAGCCGAGCAGGAACGAGGCTGCTGACCTCTCTTGACGTCTCTTCTGCCCTCACTCGTGCCACGATCATCTCCCTCTGTCGCCCTCGTCGGCGAGGACGACCTTTTCAACCTATGCCCGGGAAGTATCTGGGTCAGCGGGGTTGAAAAAAGGGCAACTCAGGAGGAGGACAGAGTCAGGTGACGCTGGCGTCGCACAGCGACCTCCGACTAGCGTGGAGTCCGTCCGGGTTCTCACTCGTCCGTGGCCCGGGGCTCGGACAACGTGCGAAGGAAGTTCCTCATGGGGTCACCCCACGTGATGAAGGCGCTCACCCCGGAGACCTTTCCGGCGTGGCTGGCGCTCGCGCAGAAGCACAATGGGGTGTGGGGCGGGTGCTACTGCTCGTATTTCCATGGCGACACCGAGCACACCGTGAAGAGCGAGTACGACGGTCCGACATTCAAGGAAAGACTCGTCGCGGAGGGCGTCGCCCACGCCGCACTCGTCTTCGACGGAGACGACGCGATCGCGTGGTGCGAATACGGCAGTCCGGTCGAACTGCCGAACATCTACCATCGCAAACAGTACGACGCGGGCGAGACTACGCCGGCGCCCTGGCGTATCACCTGCTTTTTCGTGGACCGCGACCGCCGACGCTCGGGTGTTGCGCGGGAGGCGCTGGATGGCGCATTGGAGCTCATCGCGCAGGCCGGCGGCGGCGAGGTGGTCTCGTTCGCCAACGAGCTCCCCCCAGGCAAAAGGACGTCGTCATCCTTCCTCCACAACGGCACGAGAGCCATGTTCGAGAAAGCCGGATTCTCCTTCGAGCGTCACATCGGCAAGAACAAGACCGTCATGCGCAAGACAATCCCGGCGGCCTTCCGCTGACTCGGATGCGACGTCCGGACTATCGCGAACTGAGCACCGAGAGCACGTTGCCGGCGGGGTCGAGGAACCACGCGATATCCGGTCCGTTGCCACGCATGATGCCTTTGCTGTCGCTCGGCATCTGGTCGTCCGGGTAGATCTTGGTCCTCACGCCGCGGGCGTTGAGGTCGTCGACGGCCGCCTCGATGTCATCCGCCGGGAAGTTGAGGATGGTGAAGCTCGCGGGCGTGTGGTTCGGTTTCGCATAGATGAGGATCGTCGCCCCGCTGTCGAGCTGAAGTTCGAGGAATCCCATCTCATTGGTGATCACGGAAAGACCCAGCGTCTCGCCGTAGAACGTGCGTGCCGCGTCGATGTCGTCGACCGAGAAGCCGCTGAATGCGCCGGTGGTGGTGAACAAGGTGTCCTCCTCATAAGCAGTGGGTGCAAGTTTCGCCCCTACCCACCATGGCGCGGCCGGCGCGCGGGGACAAGACCCGCGTCCAAGAGGATTTGCGACTATTGCCCGTCGTCGCTCGCGCTCGCTGCCGCATCCCCCGCCGCGAGGTCTCCCTGGCTCTGCGCGGCGGCCCCGTCGACGGTCGCCAGCTGGCGGTCGATGTCGGCGAGAGGGTCGGTGGACGGAGTCGCTACCGGTGTCGTGACCGCCGCCGGGGTCGACGGTGCCGCCGTCTCCGGCCACGTCTGCGACGCCGGAGCGGACCGTGCCCCGCAGGCGGTGAGGCCGAGGACTAAGGAGACCGCCGCGATCGGGATCACCCAGCGGCCGGTCATCACTTGAGGGCCGCCTTCACCGACGCGACATCCGCCCGCGCCTTCTTCGCCGCGGCGGTCGCTGCCTTCACCGAGGCACGCGTGGCGCTGAGGATCTCGTGGTTCGCATTGAACTGCTCCGGAGTGACCGAGAGCGCGAAGGCCGAGACCCCGGCGATGGACTGCTGCGCGGCCGAGATCTGGGTCGCGAGATCCGCCATGGTGGCGTCGATCTCCGGCGTGTCCTTGGACGCGAGCGGACCGGCGATGGCGGCGGCGAGGGTCTTCTGCGCGGACTGGAGTGCGGGGATGGCCGAATCGCTGAGTCCGGCTGCCGCCGCCGCGTAGAACGATTGCGGGATGGCGACGGCGAAGACACGATAGCCGGTGAAGATGGAGTGGTAGTCGCTGGTCGCCACGGTGAGGTCGGTGTCCGCCGCGATCTTCGCCCCGAGTGTGACCATCGCCGAGCGGTCGCCGTTGAGCGTGCCGAGGATGTGGTCTTTGTCGGTAGAGCTGAGGTAGACGTTCGACGTCACCTTCGGGATCGCCGTGTCGAGGGCGGTGATGCGGGCGGTGGTGGCCGCGGCCCCCAGTGCCTGCACTGACGAGAGAGTGCGGGGTGCGGCGGTCGAGCGCGTGGAGGGTTCGTCGGCGAGGGCTGCGGTCGACGTCCCGAGGAGGAGCGCGGCCGTGACGGTGGTAGCGAGCACGGAGGCTGCGAGTGATGGTTTCATGATCGTGACTCTTCCGTTTCATTGTTCGGAACGGATGCCGCGAATGTTCGGGTCAGGTAAGCGGGCGCAGGAACCCCGTCGTCACGAGTTCGCGGATGCTCGGCAGCAGGTCAGCCGACAGCGCTACCTCATCCACCTCGAGCAGCTGCGCGATCGCGGCGACGATGGCACGAACGCTGAGGTCGCCGTCGCAGGCACCGACGAGGGCCGCAAGCCCGGTGTCCAGGGCGACCGAGCGCCCGAAGCCGCCTCCCTGGCGCAGGGTCATCACCGTGGGGTCGGCCGCACCGGGCCAGTAGTGGCGCTCCTCCGTGACATCCGGAGCCAGCACCAGCTGCTCGCGGCCGAGTTCCTCGTCGGTGCGGGCAGACTGCCAGTCCGAAGCCGCGAGGGTCTCGGCGATATGGACGCCGAGACCGCCGACGATTGCGCTCTCGACTCGCTCCAGCCGGCGAAGGCTACGGGAGGTCGACCGAATCGTGAGGTAGCCGAACCCCACCGCCGTCACCCCGCGCCGCTCGAAGTCGTCGAGCCAGGCCTCGTACAGGCGGTCGAATTCGGGGCCGGAGCGGGTGCCGCCATCGCGGATCCAGGTCTCGGAATAGAGGGCCGCATCCTGCACCTCGCGCTCTACCACCCAGGCGTCGAGGCCGGTCGAGTCGACCCATTCCCCGACGCGGTCGAGGCCGTCCCTGCCGGCGCGGTATTCCCAGTTTCCCAGCAGCTGCGCGATCCCACCCTGCTCGAGGTGCTCGCCGAGCCCCGAGATGACGGATGCGACGAGGGCATCGCCCACCATTCCACCGTCCCGATACTCGTAGGACGGCACACCCTCGGTGCGGGGTGTGATCACGAACGGCGGATTCGACACGATCTGCCCGAACCGCTCCCCCGCCACCGGGTCGAACAGGCTGCCGAGACGGAACTCGATGTTACGGATGCCGTTCAGCTCGGCATTGAATGCCGCGATCCCGAGCGCGCGGGCCGAGATGTCGGTGGCGACCACACGGGTGGCGTGTCGGGCGGCATGCATTGCCTGGATGCCGCACCCCGTTCCGAGATCGAGCGCGGCATCGACCGGCGTGCCCACCATCAGACCGCTGAGAGTGAGGGATGCCCCGCCCACCCCGAGGACATGGTCCTCGCGAAGTGCGCCGCCGACGGTGAGCTCGCCGAGGTCGCTCACGATCCACCAGCTCCCCACCCCGGTGGTGTCGACGAAGCTGTACGGGCGGAGGTCGAGCGCGGCTCGCAATCGGTCGCCCTCGAACGAGACGAGTCCGAGTTCGATCGCGCCGTCGATCCCGAGCGCGGGCAGAGCGCCGGCGAGTTGCTCGGCGGAGACTGGCATCCCGAGCACGAATGCCCGCGCGAGCACTCCGGCCGGCGTCTCGCCCGCCGGTCCGGCGAGGGCACGGGTCGCCGGAACCCGCTGGCCACGGTGGAGCGCGGCATCCGCCTGTTCGCCCCACAGCCGGGTGAGGGTGTCGACGCTGAAGCGAGCGGTGAGGAGGTCGGAGCGGAGCCGGTCGATCGATTCGGGGTGCACCCCGCAAGTCAACTGCATACGGGTTGATTTCGCGGACCAGCGGAGTACCAGTGGGTCCATGACCAATTTCGGATACACCCTCATGACCGAGCAGAGCGGGCCGAAGCAGCTCGTCGACTATGCCGTGAAGGCGGAACAGATCGGCTTCGATTTCGAGGTGTCGAGCGATCACTATTCCCCCTGGCTCACCTCCCAGGGCCATGCGCCTTATGCCTGGTCGGTGCTCGGAGCGGTGGCCCAGGCCACCGAGCGGGTGGAAATCGCCACCTATGTGACCTGCCCCACCCTTCGCTATCACCCCGCCGTCATCGCCCAGAGTGCGGCGACTATGCAGTTGCTCTCCGATGGCCGATTCATCCTCGGTCTCGGAGCCGGCGAGAACCTCAACGAGCATGTGATCGGCGAGGGCTGGCCGCCGGTCGCCCAGCGCCAGGACATGCTCGCGGAGGCCATCACCATCATCCGCGAGCTGCACACCGGCGACCTTGTCACCTGGCAGGGCGACTACTTCCGTATCGACTCCGCGCGCATCTGGGACCTGCCCGACGGGGGTGTGCCGATCGCCGTCGCGGTCTCGGGAGAGAAGTCGATCGCCCGGTTCGCGCCCCTCGGCGACCACCTGATCACGACGGAGCCCGAGGCGGGACTGCTCGACTCCTGGGCGAAGGTGCACGAGGGGCCGTCCCGCTCGATCGGGCAGATTCCGATCTGCTGGGGGCCGGACAAGGATGCCGCCATCGCGATGGCGCACGATCAGTTCCGCTGGTTCGGCGGCGGCTGGGCGGTCAACGCCGACCTGCCTACCCCGGCCGGCTTCGAGGGCGCGAGCCAGTTCGTGCGTCCGGAGGATGTCGCCTCGACGATCGCCTGCGGTCCCGATCTCGACGAACTCGCCGACGCGGTGCGCGAGTATGCAGCCGCCGGCTTCACCGACGTCGCCCTCGTGCAGGTCGGCGACGAGAACCAGCAGCGATTCCTCGACGAAGCAGCCGGCCCCTTGCTGGAGAAGCTGCGCGCATGACGGTTGTTCGCGAGGCGATACGGTGGAGACTGCGGTGTCCAGACCCGCAGAGTTAAGGAGTTCCCATGGCCCAGACGACGGCGATCCTCTACACGATCCTCGGTGCGATCACCCTGTTCGGCGGCGGCGGTTTTCTCGTCGCGCTCATCGCGATGGCGAAGTCCTCCTCGCGCGACTGATCCGTCAGCGCCGCAACACCGGTCGCCGGTAGTAGACCCGGGCGCCGTAGGCCGCGGGGATCGCCAGTGCGACGACTCCGGCTGCCAAGGCAGCCGTGGTCGGTAGGGGGTTGCTGAACGGTGCGAGCAGTGCCACCGCGCCACCGACGGCGGCCTTGAGTACCGGGCTCAGAATCGCGCCGGTGCGCTCATCGGCCGCACGGTCAAGGGTGAGTTCGAGAAGCGCGATCAGTATCAGGGTGGTGCCGATGGCAAGCAGTAGCAGTCGTCTCGGCTCCCCGTCATCGCCGGCGTGCAGCGCTTCACTGATCGCGACTCCCGCGAGCACGATCCCGATCAGCATCGCGATATGCAGGTAGACCCACACCAGGGCGATCACGAAATCCGGCCGGGTGGCGCGCCGGGCGACGAAGTCGAAGTAGACCCACCAGAACCCGAAGCCGATGGCGAGGCCGAGGCTGGCATCGAAGATCGTCGCCCCCGACACCTCCGACGCCTCGTTCGCGGCAGCAACGCCCTGGATAACGCTCGCCACCACCTCGCCGAGCACGATGAGAGTCAGCAACCCGAAGCGCTCCGGAAATTTGTCGCGGCTGATCCCCGGAAGGCCGAACTGGAATCGTGCCGTGACCGCAGGCGACGCGATGTCGACGAGCACGGCGAGGCCCCACAGGGCCAGGCGCCACCGTTCGTCCACGACAAGGCTCACGCCGATGAGAGCGGCCGAGGCGAGGTATCCCACAGTGAAACCGCCGGCCGCCCGCCGGAATCGACGCTCGTGTCGACCCGCGCGCAGCCACATCACGATGTTGAGTCCCCGGGCAAGCAGGAAGGATGCCGCGAAGCCGAGGTAATTGTGCCCGAGCCCGTCCTCCCCCCAGACCGAGAGGCCCGCCACCGTGAGGATGCCGAGGAAGGTGAACAGCCGATTCTCCAGGCCATGGGACTCGAACCGTTCGGTGTAGTAGGTGAATCCGTTCCACACCCAGAAGACGGCGACGAACTGCAGGACGAACCGCAAGATCCCATCGGCCCTGAGGCCTCCCTCGAGATCGTGTGCGAGCACCGAGATGATCACGACGAAGACGAGATCGAAGAAGAGCTCGACCCAGCCGACCGGGCGATGGGCATCGCCCTCGTCGCGCAGCACCGCGCGCTGCCAGGCTCCCCTGTTCCGCTCCGCTGCGCTCACGACGTGTCCTCCTGTCGGCCGGCGATCAGCCGTCTGCGATTTCGCGGCCGAGGCCCTCGACGATCCGGACCCCCGGCATCAGCGCGAGGATCCGTCCCGGAAGCAGGATCTTCGACCGCCTCACGCCCGATCCGATCACTACAAGGTCGCTCTCGGCCACCCGCAGGTCGACAAAGACCGGCCAGCCGGCGGGCAGCCCGATAGGGGTGATACCGCCGTACTCCATGCCACTCGCCTCGACCGCGGCATCCATCGGCAGGAACGATGCCTTCCGCACGTCGAGCAGTCGCTTGACGGTGCTGTTGACATCGGCGCGGGTGCTGGCGAGCACGACGACTCCCGCTGCCCTGTCGACGCCCTCGCGGCGGCCCCCGACGATCACGCAGTTCGCGAGGGCCCCGAGCGGCAGCTCGTACCGTTCGCGCGTGGCGGCCGTGTCGGACACCTCCGGATCGATCTCGACGACTCCTACCGAATCGAGCAGTCCTTCGGCGGTGAGCATCGCCAACACACTCGGTGCCAGCAACTCCGGCCGTGTCGACGCCGCAACGGCAGAGAGGGTTCCCAGTGCGAACATGCGTTTATCGTAAACGAGCACAGTGCACGCGCCGGTGCGCGAGAACCGATTGCCCGCGGAGGCGGATTACGCTGGAAACATCCCTCGGCTTCGTCGAGGAGGCGCTGCCCCCGAGGAGGCCATGAAACCGCTCAACGAATCAGACATCCGTCGCAGCATCGTCAACGCCTCGAAGGGCGAGATCGAGCGGATGCCCCTCCCCGGCCTTCACGAAGTGCTCTGGGGGGAGCGGGAGTATCTCGGCTGGCGGGACCACGGTGCGCCCCTGCGCGGGTACCTCGTGCACTGGCTGGACGATCGCCCCGTCGGCATCGTGCTCCGGGCCTCCGGCGCGAGCATGCGACCGAGAATCTCGGCAATGTGTTCGCTCTGCCGCACACCCCAGCCGTCCGACCAGGTCGCACTGTTCTCCGCCGCGCGGGCGGGAAAGTCCGGCCGCGACGGCAACACCGTTGGCACTTACATCTGCGCCGATCTGGCCTGCTCCCTCATCATCCGCATCATGCCGCCCGCATCGCCGATGCAGCCGGATCCCGCCGAGGTCGTGGCCAAGCGCGCCGAGGGCCTGCTCACCAGGGTGCGCAACTTCACGGCCGACATCATGAAGACGGCCTGATCCCGCTCCGGCCCCACTAAGCGCGGGCCACACGACGAAGGCCCGGGACCCGCTCGTCTCGAGCGATGTCCCGGGCCTCCGGTCGAACTCAGCCGTTGGGCTTGTTCGCTGCTTTGGTCTTCTTGTCGGCGCGCTTCTCCTTGAGGGACTTGGACGCCGCGGTCTTCGAGGTTGACTTTTTCGGTGACTTGTCGGCCATGGTGAGCTCCCTCGGATCGGGAGCCCGGATGGCTCCCCGTGTGCCTTGAGAATACGCCGTCTTCTGTGGCGTCGCACCTGCGCCGCGACGGTCGGCGTCATTGTGTTCGGGCCGACGGTGCACGACCATGGAGAGCGGCGCTGTCCAAGCGCCGTTCATCGATGAACGCGCAGAGACGGATCCCATGCCTACTCCCACCGATATCGCCCCGGGCGCACCCGTCTGGCTCGACCTGCAGAGTTCGGACACCGACCGCTCGATCGAGTTCTACACGGGGGTCTTCGGCTGGACGCACGAGAAGGCCGGCGCCGAGTTCAACGACTACGTCAACTTCTCGAAGAACGGCCACCGGGTCGCCGGGATGGTGGCGAACCAGCCCGGGATGCCCGACCTCTGGACCGTCTACCTGAAGACCGAGGACGCAGAAGCGACTGCGGCCGCGATCGCCGGGAACGGCGGGCAGGTGTTCTTCCGCCACGAGGTGCCGGGGCTCGGCACGATGGTGGGACTCGCCGATCCCTCCGGTGCTCAGCTCGGGGCATGGCAGCCGTCGGGCCACCCCGGGTTCGGCCTTGTCAATGAGGCGGGCGCGCCGGTGTGGCACGAACTGCACGCCACCGACTACGACGGAGCGCTCGCGTTCTACCGCGACGCCTTCGGGTGGACCACATCCCCGATGAGCGACACCCCGGACTTCCGCATGTCCACCTTCAGCGCTGGCGGGGATCCCCTCGCCGGCATCTTCGACGCCTCCGGGTACCTCGGAGCGGGGCAGACCGCCCGCTGGATGCCCTACTTCGGCGTGGAGGACACGGATGCCACGGCATCCGTCGTCGTCAGCCTTGGTGGCACCCAGCTCGACCCGGTCACCGATTCTCCGTTCGGACGGATGACCCACCTGGCCGACCCGACGGGCGCGCTGCTGACGATCATCCAGGTGACGTAGCCCGCGCCGTATCCCCGGTCAGGCCCGGCGCGCACGACCGCGGAGCACGAGCTGCACGATCCCCCGCCACCCGAGCAGGAAGATCGCGAGTACCACGGTCGTCACGACCACGAACCCGAACTGAACGCCCTGGCCGCTGACCGCGCGAAGGAGTATCCCCACGATCACTGTCGCGGCCCAGATCGTGAGCCCGGTCCAGCGCAGCGTGAACGGCGTGCGCCACGCCCGGGCGCCGATCCATCCGATCGCCAGGCCGGCGACGAAGGGCCAGAGCGTGATGAGGGTGCCAACCGGGCCCTCGCTGTGACTCGCACGGCCGATCAGCACGAACGCGACGACGAGCACGACATCGACCAGTGCGGCCAGGAGGACGGATGCCACGGAGTTGAATTTCACCTCTCGACCCTACGACACCTCCGAGTGGGCGATAACGGCTCCCAGATTCGGGTTGGGAAGCCGTTTGCGCCCACTCGGCGGGCTGGGTGGCGCGTAGGACCGGGCTACTTCACTTCTCGGTGGGCGGCAGCGGGGGCGCGGAGGGGGCGCCCGGCAGTTCCTCACCGGTGACGGCATCCATCACAGACTGTCCCGGGGGGAGGTTCGAGAGGTCGGGGGCGATGACCTCGGGCATGCGGCCGGAGTCGGGGAGCCCGAAGGTGGGAACCCGTCCCTCCCCCGGGGACATCACCAGGTCGTCGGAACGGCGTGGAAGCGTCTTGCCCTGGAAGAACTCGGGCTGGCGCAGGAACCAGAGGAACATGAGCACCGCGCCGAGGAGGAGTCCGATCACCCCGACGACGGCGGTCGCGCCGATGCCGAAGATCGTCACGTTATGACCCTTGTCGTCCTGGATCCAGTCCGGCAGGGCGAACTGCTGCAGGCCGTACACGAACACGAACAACAGGATCGCCCCGCCCACGAAAGGGAAGAGTCCTCGCATGATGAAATTGCGGACCGATGAGGTGAGCGTCTTTCGGTAGAACCACACGCAGGCGAACCCGGTGAGGCCGTAGTAGAACGCGATCATGAGGCCGATCGACCCGACAAGTGCCTGCAACAGGGTGTCGGCGCCGATGACCGTGAACAGCAGGTAGAAGCCTGCCGAAACGATCCCCATCCCGATCGTGGACCACGTCGGCGTGAGGTACTTGGGGTGGATGCGCGCGAACTTCGCCGGGATCGCCTTGTAGACCGCCATGGAGAGTGCGGTGCGCGCCGTCGGCAGGATCGTGGTCTGGGTGGACGCCGACGCGGAGGTCAGGATCGAGACCGCGAGCAAGGCGAGCAGGATGTGCCCGATCACCCCGGTGCCGAACAGATCCGGACCGATGGCGGAGAACACGTCGCTCGCGTTGTCCGGGTTGCCGAGACCGACTCCCTTCGTTCCGACACCGGCGAAGGCGACGACGGCGACCGCGACCAGCGCGTAGGTGACGAGCAGAAGCAGGGTGCTGATGATCGCGGCGCGACCGGGCGTCTTGGCCGGATCGGCCGTCTCCTCGTTCACCGAGACCGCGGTGTCCCAGCCCCAGTAGATGAAGATTGCGGTGAGCATCGCGGGGGCGATCACCTTGGTGAAGTCGAGGGTGAAGGGGTTGAACCAGTCAAGAGTCGGCACGAGTGAGTAGGACTCCGCGTTGCCGCTGTAGACCCGCACGAGAGCAAATATGGCGAACGCGATGAGGATGACCACCTCGAAGCTGAGCAGGACGTACTGCAGCCGAGCGGAGATCTCGATCCCGCGATAACAGATGTAGGTCATCAGCACGATCCACAGCAGCCCGGCGATGGTCGAGGCCACCGCATTGCTCGACAGTGCCGCAACTCCCGGGAGACCGAACGACCCGACAAGGGTGAAGGTGTATGACCCGGCGATCTGCGCGAGGTTGGCCATGACGATGACGTCGGCGACGATGATGCCCCAGCCGCCCATCCAGCCCGTGACGGGGCCGAACGCCCGGGTCGCCCAGGTGAAGGTGGTGCCGCAATCCGGTTCCGCTTTATTGAGCTCCTGGTAGGCGACGGCGATGAGATACATCGGGATGAAGGCGAGGAGCACGATGCCCGGTGCTTTCACTCCGGCCAGGAGTGCGCCACCACTGGCGACGATGAACCCGAGACTCGCGGCGAGGCTGTACGCCGGGGCGGTGGAGGCCACCCCCATGACGACGCTGGAGATGAGCCCGAGAGAGCCGCCCTTCAGCCCCTTGCTATCCACATCTTTCGTGGACGGAACAGTTGCGGTCATTCGCACACTCCTTGCGTGAAGGCCGCAGACAGCACGGCACAGCCGGGTAGCCAGGATCGCTCGTCGTCGAACGGCCTGTGCGGCTCACACTAGTACCGAATTGTTTCAGAAATTCGACAAATTTCTGCGGATTTGGCCACTTTGCGCGACGAGCCCAGACGAAATCGTCTGTGTCATAGCGATTTGAGCGAGCAAATGGCCCGTCGGCTATCGAGTTCGAACGAGCGCTATCGCCTGCGCGCGATCCCGCACCTGGAGCTTCGCGAAGATCGAATTGATATGTGTCTTGACTGTCGACACGCTGACGAACTGGCGGGTCGCGATCTCTGGGTTGCTGAGCCCTTCCGCGATGAGTCGGAGCGTGGATGCCTCGCGCGGGGTGAGCTGGGGGAAGCGGTCCTCGAGACGGGGCCGCTCCCGATCAGTCCCGCCGACGAGCCCCTCGATGAGGCGCGCGCCAATATCGGCGGCGAAGGTTGCCTGGCCACTGGCGACAGACCGGATGGCAGCGGCGAGCTCGATCCGCCCGGCGTCTTTCGTGAGATAGCCGCGGGCACCGGCCCGCAGGGCGCCGGCGATCGACTCGTCGTCACCGAAGGTGGTGAGTACCAGGATCGCCACCGACGGCTGGGCTGCGAGGATTTCGGCAGTGGCCGTGGCACCGTCGAGCCCCGGCATTCGCAGGTCCATGAGCACCACGTCCGGCTCGAGATCGGCCGCCAGGCGCACCGCTGCGATGCCGTCGGCTGCCTCACCGACGACTGTTATATCCGGGAGCAGCGAGAGGACAGTGACGAGGCCGTCTCGCACTATCGCGTGGTCGTCCGCAACGAGGACGCGGATGGGAGACTCGGTCACGCGCGGCCCTCCGTCGATCCGTCCGGTGCGCGGGTGGCGGCCGGCACCCGGGCGTCGATCACGAAGAGGCCCTCGCGTTCCCCCGCCCACAGAGTCGCTCGCCCGATTGCCGCGAAGCGCTCGGCCATGCCCGCGAGGCCATGGCCACCCCCGGCCGCCGGGGTCTGTGTGGTCGAAATGGACGGGCCCGGAGTCGGAAAGACCATCGGATTGCTCACCACCAGGTGCACTCCCTCCCCCGACCAGTCGATAGTGACCCCCACCGGCGCTCCCGGTGCGTGCCGTCGGGCATTGGTGAACCCCTCTTGGAGCGCCCGGACGAGCGCGGCCGACTCCGCCGCGCCGAAGCCGATCCGGTGGAGGTCGCCCGGATCACCGTTCACCCCGAACTCGACAGTACCGCCGAGCTCACGATGCGCAGACACCAGGCCCTCGACCGACCGGGCGAGTTGCTCGCTCGGAACCGTCCCCGTCTCCCGGAGCGCGCCCACGGCCCTCCTCGCATCGTCGAGGCCGGCAACGGCGAGCCGTCGGGCGTCGTGCACCCTGGTCGAGGCATCCGCGGTTCGTCCGGCTTCGAGCAGTGCCTCGACGGCGTCGAGCTGGATCACCAGTGCCCCGAGGCTGTGAGCGAGCACGTCGTGGATGTCCCGCGCCAGCGCCTGCCGCTGCTCGAGCACCTCGGCCCGCGCCTGTTGCTCGCGGATAGACACGCGTTCTTCGAGCAGCGCTAAAGACTGGTGCTCCGCGAGCCGGAACTGGCGACGGCTCAGGCCGACGAGCGCAGCGACCAGGACCCCGGCCTCCATCGAGACCAGCGCGAGTGGCTCCACCGGGGAGAACACAGCGCCGACGCCGACAAGACCGATTCCGACAGCAGCCCCGCAGATTCCCCACCACAGGGGTCGGCCGACCAGCCCGAACACACGGAGGACACCGATGGTCGCCGGAACCACGAGAAGCCCGTGGGTTCCGGGCGTGACCAGGGATCCGGCCACGATCATGACGGCGAAGGGGCCGGCGCCCAGGAGGCGAAGTGCCGACCCGGGAAGGACGACAGAGACGAGCCAGGCCCCCAGGGCCACAATCGAAAGCACGAGGACGACTGCCGGCAACCGACCACCGGAACCGGCGGCAAGCGAATACCCGATTACGCCGATTCCGGCAAGATTGAGGAGACGCCCGAGCGCGGTGGACGGTGGCTCGGGCAGACGATCTCGGGTGGTCACGAGCCATCTTCCCTCGCGAGCGCTCAGGCCGCCACCGGAGTCATCCGTGAGAGGCGGACGGTGAAGACAGCCGTGCGGGATGCCCGGTTGGCGGCGATCATCACGAAGATGACTCCCGTGGCGGTCGCGACGACGGACCCGGCGGAGACTGCCCAGAAGTCGATGCCGACCCTCACTGCGATGAATACCAGCCAGAGCGCGAGCCCGAGCCATCCGGTGCGGCTCTCGAACTCGGCAGGCGCCGACGGATTCGACGGTTCGCCAGCCGTCGCCGGGCGGAAGCGGGCGAGCACGCCCATGGCCGAACCGACGCCGAGCGAGACGACGAGTTCGATGATGAGCACCGCGACATCGGCCTGCGACAGAGCGCTGCCATGACTAACCCCGACGAGCTGAACGACACCGATGGCGGCCAGAATCAGGGGCAGTCTCCACATTTTCGAGACCGTCACCGGGCGCCAGGTGAGCTGGCGGACCCCGATCCAGCCCACCAGGAGGAGCACGACGAGGGCGTTTGCGAGGGTCTGAATGGTCATGTTCCGATCTTCAGCCGCCATACCCCGGCGCAGGCACCACCCAGGGGTGGAGGCCGGGTGGAGATTCCCCTCCGCCGGTGGAGGCCGAGAGGGTCGCAAAGACGACGAGATTCTCTGTGTAGTGTCCGGTCGAGCGATCGAAAGGCCCATCGCAGGTGATCAAGCGAAGTTGAGGGGTCGGCACAGGGCCGTAGACCGCGCTGGTCGGGAAGGTCGCCTTCGGCACGACGGAACTCGACGCGACGGTGAAGTCGACCGCCGTGCCATCCGATAGCCGCACGACGATGCCGGCGCCCGCCGCCAGTTCGGGCAGATGCTCGAATACCGCGGGCTTCGCCGCCGAATCCAGGTGTCCGGCGATCACCGCGGGTCCGACCTGCCCGGGGAGTACACCGCCGGAGAACCAACCGGCCCGGTCGAAATCGGTGGGGGGATGAAGGATCCCACTCGGATCCACCCCGAGCGTCTCGAGGTCGGTCGATACCCCGATCGACGGGATGTCCAGGTGGGTCGCCACGATCCCCGCCAGGCTCGGCGCTACGGGGACCGCGACCGGATCCTGCAGGGCCCCGGCAGAGCTCGCCGACGTCGCGCTCGACTTCTGCACTCCCTGCGAGCCGCGATCGGCCGCAATCGGGCCGACACCCTGCACGCCCGCGATCACCACCGCGGCAGCGAGACCGAGGACCGTTCCGGAAGCGATGATCCCGCCGATGCCGAGGGCAAGGCGGCCGTGCGCGTGGCGGCCGCTCATCGCGCGACCTCCGGCGACCCGCCGCCCCTGGTGAGGGGAGCCCTGCTCGGGATCGCATCGGAGACGGCAGATTCGCGAGCGAGGAATCCACCGCCCGTCTGCACTGCTCCGACCGGTATCTGAAGCGCCGCCGCGCTGTCGACGACCGGGCGCGCTGTGAGGCGGCCGCCCGAGGTGTCGACTACGACAAGCGAGTTCACCGAACCCGACTCGAGCGTGACCGTGGTGCTGAAGTCACGTTTCCGGGCACGGAACACGAGCGTCCAGGTGCCGGCGGGCACTTCGACGTATTCGGTCGCTGTGCCGCCGGGGGCCTTGATCGCGATCGCCTTCCCCGCGGCGGTGGCGGCGGTGACCGTCGGCGCCTCCGTGGACGCCTGGATCATCCTTATCCGGGCGCTCCCAGCGGCCGGGGTGGCGAGATCGTCGGCGAAAGCCTTCATCCGCAGGTGCGAATTACGCCCGTAGGCGGCGACTGTCGTGCTCTCCCCCTGCTTCACGGTCACCGAAAGACGGGAGATCGGAGTGCTCGACGCCCGGGATCCGGCGCGTGTCATCGTCACCAGGTACTTCGCCGGCACCAGCGACCAGTATGGCGAGACCGCACCGTACGGCACCGAGTCGAGTTCCGCGATCGGCTTGTCGCGGCCTACCTCGGTGATGCGCACATCCACCGGCCTCGTGTCCGGTGAGAAGTGGGCGACTCGGAGCCAGCCGACCAGGGATGGGGAACCCCCGGTTTGCGCGAGTGCGGGAGTTGCTCCAGCGATGGTGGTGGCCGCGATCATCGCGCACGCGACGAGCGCCTGAACCAGGCGCCGGGTATTCGTCTGTGTCATGGTTGTGTCCTCCGCGTCGCCGCTTGTCGGGTCAAGGCAGGTCGGGGGTTATACGACGACGTATTCACGGAGTTCGGAGCGAGAACCTGAATGGATTGGTCGTATCCTCGAGATTCCTCTACCGGGCATCCACGCCCTCCCGGTTCTGCGTAGGGTGGTCACATGCAACCAGGCAACCAGTTCGGCGAATTCTTGCGCGCCCGGCGCGAACTCCTCACCCCCGAAGACGTGGGGCTGCCGGCAACCGGGCGTCGTCGCATCCAGGGACTGCGACGCGAGGAGGCTGCACTCGTGTCCGGCCTGTCGCCGGAGGACTATCTGCGCCTCGAGCAGGGGGCCGAGCAGAATCCCACCGACGACGTGCTCGATGCTCTCACGCGGGCTCTCAAACTCGACGAGGATGCCGCTGCGAGCCTGCGTGACCTCGCCCGGCCGGCACCCACCGCGGCGCTCCGATCGGGCAACGGGCCGGCTGCACCAAGCGAAGCTCCGGAGGGACTGGCCGGTCTCATCGACGCCTGGCCGAACCAGGTCGCCTGGATCGAGGGCCGACTCACCGAAGTTCTCGCCGCCAACCCGCTCGCCCGTGCCCTGTCCCCGCTCTTCACCCCCGGCACCAACCTGATGCGGTCGGTGTTCCTCGATCCGGCCGCTCGTGAGCTCTACACCCGCTGGGACGGGATGCTCGTGGCTACTGTCGCACGATTGCGCACGCTGATCGGACCGGACATCGACGACCCGGCCCTCGCGCAGCTCGTGGGTGAGCTCTCGGTGCGAAGCGGCGAGTTCCGTGCGCTCTGGGGCGCCGCCGAACTGCCGGCCGAGACCGACTCGATCACACGCCTGACGCATTCGCAGGTCGGATCCCTTGAGCTCGAGACCGAACGTCTCGCGATCGGCTCCCCCGGCGACGCCGCGTCCGGGCAGTTCCTCGTGATCCTGCACGCACGGGCCGGCTCCGAGTCCGAGACGGCGCTCCGCCGCCTCTCCGCGATCGCCTCCGGCACCTCGCCGGCCGAGGCCCAGCGCATCCTTCCCGCTCCCGTGCCGATCGAATCGAAGCGCCGACTGCCGTGAGCGAGTCGGTCTCCACGGCGGCGCGCAGCGGCTCCCGCGCCGGTCGACGTATCGTGCAGGTACTCGTGGCCATCCTCGTCGTATTCGCGCTCGCGATCGTCGCCCTCGTCACCTGGGCGAATATCGTGATGCAGGGAGAACGCGGCCCGGCCCTCTCGGCCTGGCGGGACCAGCGGATCTCGATCGTGTCGACCGACCACTCGATCGTGCTCACCCCGACCTCCGGCGCCACCGGCACCGGGCTCGTCTTCATCCCGGGCGCGAAGGTCGATCCCTACGCCTACCTCTACAAGCTGTCCGGCATCGTGGACAAGGGGGTCACTATCGTGATCACCAAGCCGACCCTCAATCTCGCCTTCTTCGACCAACGACCGCTCACGACCTTCACCGCGGACGCGCCGACGGTCACCCGCTGGTTCGTCGGCGGCCACTCCCTCGGCGGTGTGCGTGCCTGCATGCTCGCCGATTCGTCGTCGGGGCCGGATGTCGCGGGCCTCGTGCTGTTCGGAAGCTACTGCGCCACCGACCTCTCTCGCACGGACCTGGTCGTGCTCAGCATCGGGGGCGAGCACGACGGCCTGAGCACTCCGGCGAAGATCGATGCGGCGAAGACCATGCTGCCGTCATCCGCCACCTTCGTCGAGATCCCCGGCGGCAACCATGCACGCTTCGGCGACTACGGAGTCCAGCCGGGAGACGGCGTGGCCACCATCTCCAGCGCGAAAGCGCGGTCGGAGATCACTGCGGCGCTCGAACGCGTGCTCGCGCCGGAGTAGCCCGCCGGGCCGCCACTCCGGGCGAGTGCGGTCAATCGGGGCTGGCGTGCCGGCCCGGAGAGTCCGCACTCGCCCGGGAAGCGCAGCGCTACTTGTCGCCGGTGAGAGCGTCCTTGATGTTCTCGCCCGCCTTCTTGACCGAGGCCTTGGCCTGATCGGCCTTGCCCTCGGCGACGAGGCTGTCGTTGTTGGTCGCTTTGCCCACAGCTTCCTTGCCCTTACCGAGAAGGTCCTGCGCGGTGTTCTTGATGTCGTTGTCGGCACTCATTGTGGAACTCCTTTTCTGCGGTGGCGGAGCGTTGGAATTCGCCCCGTCTCACTGGTTTTCATGACTGTGACGCGTACAGTGACCAATTCGTCACGGTTCGCGGCGAAACTTTTTTGAAGTGGGGGAATGGCCGGTGAGCGACCTCTTCACGGCCTCCGACGGAATCCTCGCCGAGCGGTCGGCCGATGGCGACACTGCGGCGTTCTCCGTTCTGGTTCGGCGTCATGCGCCCTTCCTTCGTGCGTTTGCACAGCGGCTCACCGGCTCCGCGGCGGATGCCGACGACGCTGTCCAGGAGGCGCTGATCTCGGCCTGGAGACAACTCCCCACCCTTCAGGACCCGGCGAAGGTGCGGTCCTGGATGACCAGCATCGTGAGCCGGAAGGCCACCGACCGCATCCGGAGCCGGCGCCCGCTGGGTGAGCTCGACGACGATCTCGTCGCCGACCACGGATCCGGCCCGGAACAGCGCGCGATCGCGACCTCCCGCATGGAGGCGCTGACCCGCATCCTCGACGACCTACCAGAGGGCCAGCGTCAGTGTTGGGTACTGAAAGAGGTGGGGGGATACTCCTATGACGAGATCGCCGAAAGGCTGGACCTCACCGTGACCACCGTGCGCGGCAAGCTCGCGCGAGCCCGCCAGACTGTAGTGAATGAGATGGAGGTGTGGCGATGACCGACATCCTCGCCGGCGACGACGTCGGCGGTTCCGGATTCTCGCTCGACGATCTCAGCGACTATCTCGACCGCGGGCGCCAGCCCGCCATTCTGGCCATCGACGGCAACGCGGAGTGCCAGGCGATGCTCGCCACCCTCGAACGAGTCGGAGCTCTCTCGCGAGACATCGTGGCGAAGGATGCCCAGGACAACCCCGAGATCGAGGAGAGTTGGCTCCAGGGCCTCCTCACGTCGATCTCCCGGGAGGTGCGGGCAGGACGGGACATCCCGCTCAGCAGCTCGGAGCCGAACACCCGTCTCACCATCACCGAAGGCGCCGTTCACGAACTCGTTCGCGCCGCGGGCGATTCCGTCGAGGGGGTACTCGTCGGCCGCTGCTCGCTCGACGGGGATCTCACCGACCCGACCGCCGCTGTGCGGGTTTCCCTGACCATCAGCGTCGTGCTCAGTGCTCCGATCGTGGGCCTCGCGGCAGCGGTGCGCGAACGGGTCTACTCCGAACTGCTGAAGCACACCGAACTCGCCATCGAGAGCGTCGACGTCACCGTGACTGACGCACATTCCCTTGTACGCCCGATCGTGGAGGACCAGCGATGACCGACGACCTGGAGGCTCTCGCCGTCCGCCTCGACGCGGTGGTGAGGGCTGTTCCCGCCGTCGCCTCCCTCTACTCCGCCGACCCGGCCCTCCTTCGATCAGTACGAGAGATCGGCACCGGGCCGAGCACCCGAATCCCGCTGGTCACGGTGCGACGCGCCGATGCGGGGTTCTCGATAGTCGCGAGTGTCGCGGCCTCGGGGTCACAACAGGCACCCGTTACCGCCCGTGCGGTGTCGACGGCCATCCGCGCCGCCCTCGACCCGGGGATGGAGGCGGAGATCCTGGTGCGAGTGAGCCGGATCGAACGCTGAGGTTCCGCGTTCAGCCGGTCTTCTTGTTGTTGTGGCGGATTACCCGCACCGCCACTTCCTCGGCATCGATCGAGGCGAGGATGGCACGCACCGCCGGTTCCTGGTAGCGGCCCTCCCGGCGAGCCGCCAACACCGCCGCGCGCTCGGCCTCGATCATCGCGAGCCGCAGGCGCCCGAACGCCGCCTGCGCCGGCTCGACGCCCTCGGCCACGGGGTTGAGCAGCGATTCACCCAGTAGGACGGCGTCGTTGCGCAGCCGATCGATGACGGCCGCGTCATCCGATTCCATGACCTCTGAGTCCAGCTTGACGACGCCCGCAGCGCGGGCCTCGGCCATCAGCATCTGCGCCTCGACGAGTTCCTGGTCGGCATTGGGCGGCGGCAGTTTCAGGCGCCGGATGAGCCAGGGCAGCGCAAGAGCCTGCAGCAGGGTGCCGACCACGACCACGAAGGCGAGGAATTGCAGGAACGACTTCTGCGGAGTTCCATCGGGCAGAAGGAACACCGCTGCGAGGGTCACCACTCCTCGCAGTCCGGAGAATCCGATCGCGATCGTTGTGCCCCAGCTCCAGCTGCGAGCCCGCATCCCCTTCGGCCCGAACCGGTAGAAGGTGCGCACGGGCACGATCCAGGCGAACCGGGCCACGATGATGAACAGCAGCATTGCCACCGAGATGAGGATGGTCTGGCCGACGCCGAAACCGGAATCGGCGACACCGCGGAGGATGCCCTTCAGATTGAGCCCGATGAAGAGGAAGACGGAATTCTCGAGGAGAAAGCGGATGGTGCGCCAGTTCACCGAGTCGGCGATCCGGGCCTCCGCCGATTGCACGACCGGCGCATTCGCCCCGACGATGAGGCCTGCGATCACGACGGCCAGCACACCGGATCCGTGGAGCAACTGCGTGGGGATGAACGTGACGAAGGGGGTCACAAGCGACAGGCTGGTGTCGAGCACAGGCGCTTTCAATCTCCGGCGGATCGCGGAGAGGCCGAATCCCGCCGCGAGACCGAATCCCACGCCGATCACGACGGCGAGCACGAAGTCGCCGACGACCGCCCAGGGATTGAGGGTGCCGACGATCGCCGTGATGGCCGCGGCCAGGGCCACGAGGGCTGCCGCATCGTTGAAGAGGCTCTCACCCTCGAGGGTCGTGGCGAGCCGCCGGGGAAGATTGAGGCGCCCAGAGATCGAGGTCACGGCGACGGCATCCGTCGGGGCGACGACCGCAGCGAAGGCGAATCCGGTGGCGAGGGTGATCGCCGGCACGATCAGCCAGGTGAAGAATCCGACCACGACCACAGAGAACAGCACCAGTCCCACCGAAAGGGTGAGGATGCTGTCGCGCCGAGCGCGGACATCCACCAGAGAGGTGCGGATTGCTGCTGCGAACAGGAGCGGAGGCAGCAGGCCGTAAAGCACGAGTTCCGGCTCCACCTCGATTTTCGGCAGCCCCGGGACGAATGACGCGACGGCGCCGACTGCGACGAGGCTGATCGGTGCCGACCAGCCCACACGGCGGGAGAGACCCGTCACCGCCACCGTCACGAGCACGAACGAGACGATCCAGATGATGGTCATGACGGAGTCATCCATGCCTGAGTCCCTTCCTGTGGTGTTATCCGAGGGTAGAGGACGCACACGAACTGCGGGACAGTGCTACGGGGCCAGACGCTCCCGCACGACCCGTCGCAGAACCTTTCCCACGATATTGCGCGGCAACTCGTCGACCACCTCGATGCGCTTGGGTACCTTGTAAGCCGCCATCCGCGTTTTCAGGTGCTCGCGAATGGCGGGCACATCGAGGGTGGCTCCCGGCGCGAGCACGACCGCGGCGACGACATCCTCTCCGCCCTGCGGTGTGCGGATGCCCACAACGGCGGCGTCTGCCACGTCCGGATACGAGATCAGGGCCTCTTCGACCTCGGTCGGCGCCACGTTGAATCCGCCCGTGATGATGAGCTCCTTGATGCGGTCGACGACGGTGACGAAACCGTCGGCCGAGACGGTGACGATGTCGCCGGTGCGCAGCCATCCACCGGCAAGAAGTGCCTCGGCGGTCTCTGTCGGGCGGTTCCAGTACCCAGTGAAGACCTGCGGCCCGCGCACGAGCAACTCGCCCTCTTCGTTCACCCCGCGATCGATCGAGGGGTCGTCGGGATCCACCACCCGGATGTCCGTGCTGGGGAACGGCACGCCGACCGTACCGGGTCGCCGTGAAGGTCCCATCGGGTTGCCGACGACGATCGGGGACGACTCGGTCATGCCGTAGCCCTCGACCAGCAGGCCACCGGTGGCCTCTTCCCAGAGCTCCACGACTCGGGTCGGCAGGTTCATCGCTCCCGAGATCGCAAATCGGATGCCTCGAAGGCTCACGCCCCGCTCGGCGGCCGCGGCCACCAGTCGTTCGTAAATCGGCGGGACGGCCGGCAGGAACGTCGCCGGCGTCTTGCGGAAGGCATCCAGAACCAGCTGTTCATCGAACTTGGGGAACAGCACGAGCTTGGCCCCGATGCTGAGCGCGAAGCTGAGGCAGAGGGTGAGACCGTAGGCGTGGAAGAGGGGCAACACCCCGTAGACGACCTCTCGGCCGGCGCGCAGCCCGGGAATCCAGGCTTCCCCCTGCATCGCATTCGCCCGAAGGTTGCGGTGCGACAAAATGGCGCCCTTCGGTGTGCCCGTCGTGCCGCTGGTGTACTGCAGCACCGCGGTGTCATCGAGCGCTGGTCCGGGGTATCGGCGGGGCAGAAGCCGCGATGACTCGAGGTCGCCCCATTCGATCGAGCCGCGCACGCGGCGTCCGCTCGTCAGCGCCGCTCGCGCACCGCGGGCCTTCTTCACCGGGAGGCGCAGGGCGACCCGGGTGCGCAGCGGCATCGCTCGCGTCACGTCGACCGACACCACGGTCTCGAGTCCGAGATCGTCAGGCATGTTGAGGAGAGTCGGTACGGTCTTGTCCCACGCGATCGCGACCCGTGCGCCGTGATCCTCGAACTGGTGGCGAAGCTCTCGCTCTGTGTAGAGCGGATTGTGTTCCACCACGATGGCTCCGAGGCGCAGAACCGCGTAGAAGGCGATCACGTGTTGGGGGCAATTCGGCAGCACCAGAGCGACTCGATCCCCTTTCATCACTCCCCGGGCGCGAAGCCCGTTTGCGAAGTGCGAGACCTCCTCTCCGAGCTCGCCGTAGGTCATTGTCGCGCCGAAGAACTGCAGGGCGACGTTCCGTCGGTAGGTGCGTACCGAGCGGGAAAGCATTTGACTCAGAGTCTCGGTGGGCTCCGCGATGTCGCGGGGAACACGCAGCGCATAGGAGTTGAGCCAGGGACGATCGGAGAAGGGGGTCATGTGAGCCTCGATGGTTGAGCGGTGTTCGTCGGAATCTGTGGGTGCTGTCGTACTGGTTCGGAGCCGCCGGCCGAGGGGAATGGTCGAGGGACTTCCAAGCTAACGGGAGCAAGATCCATTTATGCGCAATAACGTCACCCCCCAGACTCCCGGCCCCGGCCAGGAGTCCGTCTGGGACTACCCCCGCCCACCACGCATCGAGCCCACGACCGACCGCATCCGCATCCGTTTCGGTGGCGAGACCATCGTCGATACGACGGATGCCGTGCGGGTACTCGAGACGAGCCATCCGCCGGTCTATTACCTGCCGCGGTCCGCTTTCGCGCCGGGCGCGCTCGAACCGGCCCCCGGAGCGAGTTTCTGCGAGTTCAAGGGGGCCGCGAAGTATGTGACAGTGCGTGGGGGTTCCGCGCGCGCCGAATCCGCCGGCTGGTATTACCCGAGCCCAAGCCCGGGCTATGAGTCGTTGGTCGACCGCGTGGCGGTGTATCCCTCGGCGATGGACTCCTGCGAGGTTGCCGGAGAGACGGTGACGCCTCAGGCCGGCGACTTCTACGGAGGATGGATCACGTCGCGCGTGGTCGGCCCGTTCAAGGGCGAGCCCGGGACTATGGGCTGGTAGTGCTCTTGTCGCCGGTCGAGTAGCGCGCGAAGATCGAGCACGCGTGTCGAGACCAGCGCGCGCCGGGTCTCGACACGCTCGCTGGCGCGCGCTACTCGACCAGCGGTGGTCGAGACTAGACCGGGTCTCGACACGCTCGCTGGCGCTCGCTACTCGACCAGCGGTGGTCGAGACTAGACCGAGACGGTAGCCAGCACCTCGTCGAGCACCGCGGAGGCCTCTTCGTCGGTGGAATTCTGGGCGAGCGCGAGCTCCGAGATCAGGATCTGGCGGGCCTTGAGCAGCATGCGCTTCTCACCGGCGGACACACCGTGATCCTGGTCGCGACGCCACAGATCGCGAACGACCTCGCTCACGCGATAGACGCTTCCGCTGCCCATCTTCTCGGTGTTGGCTTTGAATCGACGAGACCAGTTTCCCGGCTCCTCGACCATGTCGCTGCGCAGCACGTCGAACACGGCCTCGACTCCGGCGCTGTCGATGACGTCGCGCACTCCGATGAGCTCGACGTTCTCGATCGGCAATTCGATCGTCAGGTCCGTGGCGTGCACGTTGAGGGTGATGTACTCCTTCGGCTCACCCTTGATCGTGCGGGTCTTCACCGCGGTGATCGTTGCAGCGCCGTGGTGGGGGTAGACGACAGTCTCTCCGACTTGGAAAATCATGCGGTAATGCCTTCAATCGTTGATTCTGTATCGCAGGGGCGTACCGCTCGCGACCTATCACGCACGACAGAGGCGCGAGAGGAGCGGGTAGCTGCCTGGAGGGACATCGAGCGGTTCCACGTCCGAGACCGTATACAGGATAACGCGTTCGGGCAGCATTAAATTGCCAACGGGCCGGTCGGAGGGCGGATCGGGCCGGGCGTAGCCTCTGATGATGACTCGAACTGCGCCCGATATCGCCGTGCCCGACCTCTCCGGACGACTCGCGATCGTCACCGGCGCGAACAGTGGCCTCGGATTCGCGCTCACCTCTCGGCTCGCGGCCGCCGGTGCCGAGGTGGTGCTCGCCGTTCGCAATTGGGACAGGGGCGAGCAGGCGATCGCTCGAATCCGCGCGGACCAGCCGACAGCACGACTGAGGATCCTGCCCCTCGACCTCTCCTCCCTCGGCGGCATCGCCACCTTCGCCGCCACGTTCACGGCCGAGGGTCGCCCCCTCGACCTCCTCGTCAACAATGCCGGCGTGATGATGCCGCCCGCGCGCGGGATGACCGCGGACGGCTTCGAGCTGCAGTTCGGCAGCAACTTTCTCGGGCACTTCGCGTTGACAGCCCACCTGCTCCCCCGGTTGCGTGCGGCCGGGGACCCCCGCGTGGTGTCGTTGAGCAGCATCCTGGCCCGCACGGGTAGATTCGACTGGGACGACCTTCAGTCCGAGAAGCACTACAGCCCCCAACGCGCCTACGGGCTCTCCAAGCTCTCGATGCTCGTGTTCGCGCAGGAACTCCAACGCCGCAGTGACGCGGGCGGGTGGGGCCTTCGCAGCCTCGCCGCGCATCCCGGGTCGACCCTCACCAACCTGCAGGTGACGGGGCCGCAGTCCGGCGGAACGAGCGGCGGCGCGATGACCGCGTACCTGAAGCTGACCTCGAGGATCCCGTGGCTCTGGCAACAGGCGCCGCAGGGCATCCTTCCTGCCCTCTATGCCGCAACGAGCATGGATGCCACGGCTGGTGCGTACTACGGTCCGGGTGGGTTCGCCGAGCTCACCGGCCCACCGAAACTCGCCGCCGTGCCGAAACGCGCGCTGTCGACACAGGACGCCGCCCGGCTCTGGACCGAGTCGGAACGTCTCACCGGGGTGACGTTCCCCGCCTGAGGCGGCCGCGACCCGTCACCTTCTGCTGCTTCAGAGTGTCATTCGCGCAGATATCGACGGTTCGGCGGGAGTGTTCGCGGTGACACTATCCTGAGAGGATCCATCGCCGAAGGAGCCTCGTGAGGGCGTCTCTCCCCGTTCCGCTCCTGGCGGCTCTGCTTGTGCCGATGCTTCTGCTCGGTGGATGCACGCCCACCCCGCCCAAACGGGTTCCGGCGACTCCCCCGACGCCGACTGCGACCTTTGGGGATGTCGTCGGACTGCGACCGGTGACCGATGACCGCGGAACCTACCTGCAGACCACAATCGATCCTCGCAAGCCCGGGTATCGCCTGCTGGCTCGGGTGCTCGAGGACACGACGGTCGCTCGGGACGGCTGGACCTCGCGCCAGGTCCTCTCGGCGCAACAGTGGGTGCTCCGATTCATCACCGAGCAGGGGGCTGACTCGACGGTCGCCGACGTCCCTCCGGGGGACTCGCCGCGGTGGCAGGAGTTCGTCCGCCGAGTCGCGCCCGTCTCTGTCAGTCCCGGTGCGATGGAGAATCTCACGCAGGCCGAGTCGGCCCTCGTGTTCCGCGACAGCGCGGGACCGTTGATGGTCGAGGACGGGCTCCCCCGCCTCGACAGCGAGGTCGTGCAACTGAGGAAGGTCACCAGCAGCTCGGTCGGAGCCGATCGCGAACTGGCCTTCACCGGGCTGTCGACCGTGCGCTATCGCGTGACGGACTCCGGGGTCATCAGCTGGTTCGAAACCA
Organism: Lacisediminihabitans sp. FW035; assembly: GCF_054880895.1. Lineage (NCBI taxonomy): Bacteria > Bacillati > Actinomycetota > Actinomycetes > Micrococcales > Microbacteriaceae > Lacisediminihabitans > Lacisediminihabitans sp. FW035. The sequence goes on along the minus strand of NZ_CM142187.1, from coordinate 1,234,568 downwards.
AGACGGCGACATCGGCCGACGATGTCACGCGGGTGTTTCCCCAGCTGACCGACGATCGCGCCGGAATCCAGCAGATGTCGCTGAATTGGACAATAAGGGTGACCCCTCACGGTCAATCGTGGCGCATCTCCAGCTACGAGAATCGCTGGGACTGGACCTTCGTCGGCCTCTAACGGACCTGGCGGGCTTTGCCCGCCCCGGTCTTCGCACTGCCCTTCGGCGGCAGGAGCGTGTTCGCCTCCTCGAGCGCCATACCGTTCGTCTCCGGGATGAACCGCGAGACGAATAGGAACGAGAGCAGCGCGAAGGCGGCATAGAGACCATAGGTGAGCACGAGGGAGACCGCCGCCAGCGGCGGGAAAGACACGGTCACGAGGAAGTTCGCGATCCACTGAGCCGCGGCCGCGACCCCGAGCGCACGGGCGCGGATGCGCGTGGGGAAGATCTCACCGAGCAGCACCCAGACCACCGGGCCCCAGGATGCGCCGAAACTGACCACGAAGACGTTGGCGGCGACGAGGGCGATCGGTCCCCACGCTCCTGGCAGAGACGGGGCGCCCTTCACCACATCCGCCTGGCTGAAGGCGATCGCCATCGTAGCCAGCGACAGGGTCATGCCGGCCGATCCGACGAGGAGGATGGGGCGGCGGCCCACGCGGTCGACGAGCGCGATCGCGACGAAGGTCACCGCGATGTTCGTGACGGCCGTGATCACCGAGATCGTGAAGGAGTCCTTCTCCTGGAAGCCGACCGATTTCCAGAGGGTGGTCGAGTAGTAGAAGATCACGTTGATGCCGACGAACTGCTGGAACACCGACAGGATGATCCCGATCCAGACGATCGGTTTGAGGCCGAAACGATCGCCCCGCAGCGCGCCCTTCTTCGAACCCTCCTCATCCGTCTTGATCGCATCCCTCATATCCCGGATGGCGCGCTCCACATCGTCGTCCGGCCAGATCCGCGCAAAGATCGCCCGCACGTCGTCATCGCGCTTCTTGAGCACAAGGAACCGCGGCGACTCGGGGAGGAAGAATGCGATGGCGCCGTAGATGACGGCCGGGACGACACCGGCGAGGAACATCCAGCGCCACGCTTCGAGGCCGAGCCAGAAGGGGGCATCCGCGGTGCCGGCAGAATTGGCGAAGAGCGTGTCGGAGAGCAGGGCGGCGAAAATCCCGACGGTGATGGCGAGTTGCTGCAGCGAACCGAGGCGCCCCCTCAGCTGGCGCGGGGAGATCTCGGCGATATAGGCCGGAGCGATCACCGAGGCGATCCCGATACCGAGCCCACCCACGAGACGCCAGACCACGAGGTCCCACACGCCGATCGACAGGCCACAGCCGATCGCACTGGCGAGGAAGAGCACCGCTCCCACGATCATCGCCGGGATGCGCCCGAACCTGTCGGCGAGACGGCCGGCAAGATAGGCACCCACCGCGCAGCCGATCAGCGCACTGGCCACGGCGAACCCCGTGAGCGAGGCGGTGAGCGAGAACTGCTTCTGCACCGCGTCGACCGCGCCATTGACGACCGACGAATCGAAGCCGAAGAGGAAACCCCCGACGGCTCCGGCCACTGCGAGAGCGATGACCTTGATGTTGGTACGGGGGCTGGAGGTGTCTGACATCGCTGGCCTTCGAACAGGAAACGGGGGAACCACTGTCACCGTACGCTCCGCTTTCCGCACTAGTTCAGGGCGTGAACGAGATGGCCGGCGCTATGGTGAAGTCGTGCAGTGGGCGGTGACGGCAGGGGTGTGGGTGAGCATCCACCACAGCACCGGTGACCGGATGCGCGACCGCGGATTCCTTCACGCGGCAGTGGCGGGAGTGCTGCTTCCGGATGCCGCGATCCCCGTAATAGGGCAGCGGTGCGTCGACTGCGGGGGCGACCACGGGCAACCTCTCATCGGGGACGGGGATGCCGTGTGGGCGAGTCTCACCCGCGCAGGCGGAGTCGTCGCGGTGGCGGTCAGCACCGCGGGGCCGGTGGGCATCGACCTCGCGGATCCCGCGGCGGTCACCCGCGCCCCCCTCGACGCCTTCGGAGCGGACGAAGTCACGCTCATCCGCGATTCGGCAGATCCAGCAAGAACGACCACGCGGCTCTGGACGGCGAAGGAGGCGATCCTGAAGGCCGATGGCCGCGGGCTTCGCTGCGATCCTCGAGATCTCCGGCTGGGCATCGAGCCGTTTGCCCTCATGCGCTGGGACGACTGCCCGGTGCCGCTCGACGCGGTGACGGTCGATCGCTTCGACGAGCCGCGCGGGCTCCTCGGCACCGTCGCGAGCTTCGCCGTCTTCGGGCCGGCTCAGGTGAGGCGGGGCAGAGTCTTCGAATAGACCCACCGGCGGATGATGCCGTCGATGACGTCGGAATCACCGAACTCGACGAACGCGTCGATGACATCGGAGGGGGTGACGTGACCGTACCGGAGGCGCGATCCCAGGGCCCGGAGGGCCGAGAAGAATGCCTCGTCGCCGATCGCACGGCGCACGACGTGCAGGGCGAGCGCGCCGCGTTTGTAGACGCGGTCGTCGAAGAGGAGCTTGGTCCCCGGGTCGCCGACCACGATGTCCTTCGGCTGCGAGTTGACGAGGTCCCAATGGGAGCGGGCGCACTCGGCGGCCGTCGCGCCCCCGCTGGCCTCCGACCAGAGCCACTCCGCGTAGCAGGCGAATCCCTCGTGCAGCCAGATGTCCTTCCACCGGCCGACCGTGAGGGAATTGCCGAACCACTGGTGGGCGAGTTCATGGGCGATGAGCCTGTCGCTGCCGTGGGCGCCGTCGACGTGATTGCGGCCGAAGATCGCCAGGCCGTGGGCCTCGAGCGGGATCTCGAGCTCATCCGCCGTCACGATCACTCCATAGGCGGCGAAGGGATAGGGTCCGAAGCGCTCGGAGAACAGCGCGATCATCTCGCCGAGCCGGCCGAAGTCTTCCGCGACCTTCGCCGCGAGCGCGCCGGGGTATGAGATGGCGACCGGCACCGCGGCATCCACGGCCAGGCTGCGATAGCGCCCGATTTGAACTGTCGCAAGGTAGGTGGCCATCGGCTCGGCGACGTCGAACTCCCAGCGCGCGCGACCGGCGCGGCTGGTGCGCGACAGCTGTACGCCGTTGGAGATCACCTGGTAGACCGACTCGCAGGAGACCACGATGTGGAAGGTGGCCTTGTTGCTCGGGTGGTCGTTGCAGGGGAACCACGACGAGGCCCCATTGGGCTGGCTCGCCACGAGCGCGCCGTCGGCGAGTTCCTCCCAGCCGACCTCGCCCCACTCGCTACGGATCGGATGCGGCGTGCCCCGGTAGCGCACCGTGACGGTGAACGCCTCCCCGGCCGAGATCGTCTCGAGGGCCGTGATGACCAGTTTGCGCGCGGTCTGGGTGACCTTGCGGGGACGCTCCGCGCCGATCATGACCTTCTCGACGACGAGGCCGGCGAGGTCGAGGCTGAACCGGTCGAGGGCTTCGGTGGCGCGGGCCGAGATGACCGTGGTGGCGACCAGCCGGTTCGTCTCCACCCGGTAGTCGAGGTCGATGTCGTAGTGGCCGACGACGTAGCCGCCGTTGCCGCTCGTCGGCAGGTAGTCGTCGCCCGCGGACGGGGAACCGAGTGACGGGCGCGAGGTCTGGGGCATGGGTGCGCTCAAGTATTCCACGGCGGGGAATGTGCCGGGTCCGGTGCCCACGGCGCGATCGGATTGCCCGACCAGAGTGTGCCCTCCGGCACCCGTTCTCCCCTCATGACGAGCGATGCAGGGCCGACGGTTGCGCTGCGGTCGAGGGATGCCGCGGGCAGTATTACGCTGTGCGGCCCGAGCGTGGACCCTTCGGCCAGCGCCACGGAGTCGAGCTGCATGATGCGGTCGTGGAAGAGATGGGTCTGCACGACGCATCCGCGGTTCACTGTGGACCCGTCGCCGAGCGACACGAGGTCGGCCTCCGGCAACCAGTACGACTCGCACCAGACACCACGACCGATGGTGGCTCCGAGGGTGCGCAGCCAGACGGCGAGCGCGGGGGTTCCTGCGGCGTTCGCGGCGAACCAGGGCCGGGCCACCATCTCGACGAAGGTGTCGGAGAGCTCGTTGCGCCACACGAACGACGACCAGAGCGGATGCTCGAGCGCCGCGATCCGCCCCGCCACCGCCCACTTCGCCGCAGTCGTGATGCCGGCTGCCGCCGCCCCCGCGAGCAACAGCACCACCCCCGACAGCAGGATCGCCACACCGGGGCCGAACGCGAGCCAGAGCGCGTCGAGGGCTGCGAGAACGGCGAGAGCGATCCACGCCGAGACGAAGACCGGCACGATGCGCAGCACCTCCCAGGCACCCCTCGCCACCCGAAGGCGGAGCGACGGCTCGAAGGTGCGGGCCTCGTCGATGTCTGTGACCGTTCGCCGGAGGCGGGCGGGCGGGTTGCCGAGCCACGAGGATCCGCGCTTCGCCTTGCGCGGTGTCGCTGAGAGCACGGCCACCAGCGCATTGCGTGGCACCGACCGCCCGGGCCCGGTGATCCCGCTGTTGCCGAGAAAGGCGCGGCGACCGATCTTCGCCCGACCGATGCGCATCCAGCCGCCGCCGAGTTCGTAGGTGGCCACCATGGTGTCGTCGGCGAGGAACGCGCCGGGGGCGATGGTCGTCAGCCGTGGGATCAACAGCACTGTGGATGCCTCGACGCCCGCGCCGACCGTGGCTCCGAGCATCCGGAGCCAGACCGGCGTGAACAGGCTCGCGTAGAACGGGAAGAGCAGGGTGCGTGCGCTGTCGAGCAGGCGCTCGGTGCTCCACGCCTGCCAGCCGATGCGGCTGCGCACCGGATGATGGCCCTCGCGCAATCCGAGTCCGAGCAGTCGGACGGCGCCGACCACCAGTGCCGCATAGGACACCCCCGCCACGATGACGGCGAGGGGCACGGCGAGCGTCGCCCGACCGAAGGCCTCGGCAAGCGATGCCGACAACCCGATCGCTGAGCCGACGACCAGTGCTCCGAGCACGACGCCGACTGCGGGGATGGCCGAGAGGGTGAGCGACCCCAGACCGAAGACGACGAGCCATCCGGTGCCGCGAGGCGGGCGCTGCGGCGGCCAGGCGCCGCGGGCCGACCCGACGCGTTCGGCTGGCGATCCTGCCCAGCGCTCCCCGGCCGGGACGCGGCCAGAGACGGCGGCACCGGCCTCGATCTCGGCGCCCCCGCCGATGCTCGCCCCGCCGAGCAGGGTGCTGCGGGTGCCGATGGTCGCACCGGCCCCGATGTGTACCGCCCCGAGTCGCAGAATGTCGCCGTCGACCCAGTACCCGCTGAGGTCGACCTCCGGCTCGATCGCCGCCCGCGGGCCGATCGACAGCATCCCCGTGACGGGTGGGAGCGTGTGGAGGTCCACCCCTTCACCGATCTTCGCACCGAGCGCGCGGGCGTAATAGCTGATCCACGGCGCCCCGGCGAGGCTCGCGCCCCCCACGAGGTGCGCCACCTGTTCCGCCAGCCAGAGGCGGAGGTGAACGGATCCGCCCCGCGGGTAGTCGCCGGGCTTCACCCCCGCGAGAAGCACGCGGGCCGCGATCACCGTGATCGCCATCTTGCCGAGAGGGGAGATGAAGAGCACCAGCCCGACCCCGATCCACCACCACGACACGGTCGGCTGGAATCTCGCGCCGGTCCACGCGTCGAGCAGATTATTAGCAAGGGCGAGGTAGACCAGGTAGCGCAGGCCAACGAGAACATGGAGCGGCACGCCAAGCAGCGTCTGGGCGACCTGGCTGCTGAGAGGAGTGGGACGCACCGTGCGCAGCTCCCGCTCCTCGGCCGGGATCCGCGAATCGAGTTCGTCTGCGAGCGACCCGATGCGAGGGTGGTCGTAGATGTCGGAGACCCGGGTCTCGGGATGCCGCACCCGGATCGCCGAGACCAGTTGCGCCGCAGTGAGGGAGCCTCCGCCCTGGGCGAAGAAGTCGTCGTCCGGGCCGCGCACCGGCGTGCCGAGGATCGCGGACCACTGCCCGGCGATCCACGCCGCGGTCTCGGTGAGAGCGTCGACCGCATCCTCATCGACGGCGGGCAGCGGCCACGGAAGGGCCGCGCGGTCGACCTTGCCTGAGGTGCGCGTGGGAAGCGAGTCCACCAGGGCGAGTAGCGGAACAAGGGCGGCCGGGAGCTCCGCGCGCAGCCGCTCGGTGGCGACCGTCCGATCGAACTCCTCACTCCCTTCGGCCAGGGCAAGGTAGCCGACGAGCACCTGGTTGCCGGCGGGAGTGGTCTGCACCATGGCGGCGGCGGCGGCGATGCCCGGAAGACCCTGGAGGGCGGCATCCACCTCTCCGAGCTCGATGCGTCGGCCGCCGAGTTTCACCTGGTCGTCGGCACGACCGACGAAGATGAGGCCAGCCGGCTCGAAGCGCACGAGGTCGCCACTACGGTAGGCACGATCCCAGCCGAGGGCGGGGAATGGCGCGTATTTCTCGGCGTCCTTCGCCGGATCGAGGTACCGGGCGAGGCCGACCCCGCCGATGATGAGCTCGCCGGTCTCCCCCACGCCCACGCGGGCACCCGTCGGGTCGACGACAGCGAGGTCCCAGCCGTCGAGGGGCAGGCCGATGCGCACCACCCCTGTGCCGTCGATCAGGGAAGCGCAGGCGACGACGGTCGCTTCGGTCGGACCATAGGTGTTCCAGACCTCGCGGCCGCGGGACGCGATCCGGGCCACGAGCTCAGGAGGGCAGGCCTCACCACCGAAGATCACGAGACGCACCGCCTCAAGCGATTCCTCCGGCCAGAGCGCGGCGAGGGTCGGCACCGTGGAGACGACCGTGATCCCGTGGGCGATGAGCCACGGTCCGAGATCTACCCCCGAGCGCACCAGCGACCGTGGCGCCGGCACAAGGCAGGCCCCGTTGCGCCAGGCTAACCACATCTCCTCACAGGAGGCGTCGAAGGCAACTGAGAGACCCGCGAGCACTCGATCCCCTGCTCCGACAGGCTCCCCCGCGAGGAATAGCCGCGCTTCCGCATCCACGAATGCTGCGGCCGAGCGATGGGTGACGGCCACACCCTTCGGCACACCGGTGGACCCGGACGTGAAGATCACCCAGGCGTCGTCATCCGGTGTGGGTGGTTCGATCGTGACGGGCGAATCGGCGCCCCGCGCCTCCGACACCGGGCTGTACGCCCCTCCCGGCCCGATCACACCCACCACTCCGGCCTCGGTGAACACGAGGCGAGCCCTCTCCTCCGGGTCGTCGGCATCGACCGGCACGTACGATGCCCCCGCGGCGAGCGTGGCGAGGATCGACACGTAGAGCTCGCGCGTGCCCGAGGGGATGCGGATGCCCACCCGGGCGCCGCGTGTCACGCCGAGGCCGGCAAGTCGCGCGGCCTGCACGTGCACCAACCGGAGGAGCCGCCGATAGCTGATCGCGCCCTGCGGATCTTCGAGGGCAAGGGCATCGGGCGTCGCCCTCGCCGTGGCCTCGAGGATATCGAGGAGGGTGCGCGGGGCAGGGCGGCGCTCGCCTGCCTCGAGCATGTGCTGGTGGTGAGGCGGGCCGAGTGGGTCGTCGACCGGGCTGGGGGTCACTCGTGCTCCTCGGATCGTGCCGTCGAGACGATGGGTACCGCGTGTGGCTCCATCGTCGCAGACCGTATTGCGCCGGGGTGACCAACAGGTGAACACCGGCACCGTGCGCGCGTCGGTGGTTTCGGCTGATGGTCGACCGCCGTTAACTTCGGCGCCACCTGCGACGGCAAGGCTGGATCCATGATCGCGATCACGCTCATGATCCGCCCTCTCGATTCCTCCCTCTGGCTGGAGTTCGTGCGGCACCGCTTCCGCCGTTTCGAATCCGTGTCGCTGGACGATGACCAGCAGCTCGTCTGGATTCCCTCGGTCGGATCCCTCCTGCTCACCGATTCCTGCGACTCACTCGAAATCCAGGTCGTCGTGCGGTCGGGTACTGCCGCGAGCATGCTGCGTGCCCGCATCACCGCCGAAGTGTCGGCAGCGGTACCCGAGAGCGTCTGCGGTGATCGCCTTGTGCTGGAATGGTCCGCGTGTCGGGTCGATCCCCTCTCAGCCCACGAGCAGCTCGCTGCCCTGGGACCGGCAACCGCGGGAGGTTCCGATGCCGGCGACTGAGCGCGGGCATCCCGCGATCGCCTGGGTGGAATCCCCGCTCCAGCTCGTCGCGGCCGCGGAATGGGCGGAGTCCCAGCCGCAGAAGATAGTCGTCGCGCTGCGGATCACGAGCCCGCAGATGTCCACGACGGCCACCGAACTCCTCGCCCGTGGCGCGCGCTTCGCGCAGTGCGTGCCGTATTTCGGCATACCGTGGCAATTGCTCTCCCGTCACCGCGACTGGGCGGTCGGCGATGCGTTCTCCGGCCAGTTCCGACTCGCTTCAGCCGTGAGGGCGCCCCGGTCGCTCACGCTCCTCGATGACGGCTCGCAGGCGACCGCAATCGTCGACGCCCTCGTCGGGCGCACCAGTTACGCGCGCCCCGGCCAGCGCGAGTCGGCCCTCGCCGGCTCGCTCGGAATCCTGGCCAGGGAGCGGATGCTCTCACTCGCGGCCCGCAACACGCTGGAGATCGCCACCGCCTTCGAATTCGGCGAGGTGCGCACCGCCCTTCTCCGTGCCCAGAACATCCCCGTCACCTCCCACCGGTTCGAATGGGTGCGGCGCACCGCGCGGCCGATCAGCGTGCCGGGCAACCGGGTACTGCTCGGAAGTGCGCTGCCGACCGACGGACGGATTCCGCTGGACCGTTACCTACGCTGGGTGCGCGCCGAGGCTGCAGACTCCCCCGTCATCTATCTGCCTCACCGGCGCGAATCGGCGTCCGTTGTCGCCGAAGCCGCGTCGATCCCGGGAGTGCGGGTGTTCGACTCCGGCCTGCCGGTCGAGCTGGTGCTCGCCGGCGCGCGGGAGCCGCTCGAGGTGATCACGCTGCCGACGAGCGCGCGCACGACGCTCACGCACATCCTCGCGGGCACCGGCAGCACCATCCGCACCCGGTCGGTTCGTCGCGAAGCTCTCCGGTGAGCGTGGCCACGGTGAGTCACTCGCAGTGGTTCCTTGTCGAGTCCTGCGGTATCTGTCGCTGGACCATCCGCCACCAGGTGACCGGCGAGCCTGCCGGGGCGATCGCACGCACTCCCGCCGGCTACGTGCTCACCGACGACGAGGGCCTGCGCATCGGCAGCTTCCTCACGCTCGACCACGCCGTCGAGAGGCTCTACGACTTCGTCTGACGACCGGCTTCCCACATTGACGCCACCCGCCACAGGGCACAGAATGACCTCATGCCCCCACTGACCACGGAAGCCGCTGTCGGAAAGCTCGTCGACAGGCTCGCGCTGCGTTTCCCCAAGGTCGGCCGTGAGCACATCGAATCCACGGTTGCGGAGGAGTACGCCGCACTCTCCGGCAGCCGGATCAGCACCTACATCCCGAATCTCGTCGAGCATGGTGCGCGCTCGCGGCTGCAACACGAGGTGCGCCGGCTCGCTCCCGCCGCCTGAGGCTGGTTGTCGCCGGGCTGAGCCCGGGACCTAAGACCCTGTGAATCAGGGGTCTCTGCTGCTGGAGTTGAGCAGTCGGCATCCACGTCGGCCCAAGGAGCCCCCCGTGAATTTCGCCGAGAGAACCCCCGCCCGCGCACTGCCCCCGGTGACGTCATGACCGCGGTAGTCCACCGGACCCGGCGCGTGCTCCTCATCATCTCCGGATCCGTCGTCGGCGCGATCGCGGCACTCCTCGTCGTGGTTCTCGCAGTAGGGGGGCTGTTCACTCCCGCCCACTATCTGGATCCCTGGAAGAGCAGCTACTCGAGCCAGTTCTCCGACCCGCGTATGAAACTCGTCTCCCGCGCCTTGCTCGCTCCGAGCAGCCACAACATGCAACCGTGGACGGTGAAGCTGGATGCCGCCAACCCGGATGTGCTCTACCTCTATGCGGATGCGTCGCGGCTGACCCCCGCGGTCGACCCGCTCGCCCGCCAGGCGATGGTGTCGCAGGGCACCTTCCTCGAATACCTCCGTGTGGCGGGTCTCGCCCTCGGCTACTCGACCACCTTCGACCTCTTCCCCGACGGCGCCTACACCGAGCCCGCCCTTGCGACAAGCATGAAGACCCTTCCGGTCGCCCGCATCACCCTCGCCAGGACCGCGAGCACCTCCTCCACCGATGCGGCCTCCCTCTTCCTCTCGGATACGAACCGCAGCCCGTACTCCGGAAAGAAGGTCACGGCCGGACAGATCTCCGAGCTCTCCGTGCTCGCGTCGGGATCGGGCGCGACACTCCAGTTCTACGAGGATGCGGTCACCCGCAGGACACTGGGCGACTTCGGCATCGAGGGCACTCTCATCGAGACGAAGTACGCCGCATCCACCGCGGAGAGCGATCGCCTGTTCTACTCCACCGAGGCGAAGAAGAACGCGGCGCGCTCCGGATTCGCGGTCGAAGGGCAGGGCACCTCCGGATTCATGAAGTACCTGCTCCAGGGGCTGATCACACTGATCCCGTCGATGAACGACGACGCGGCCGGCGCCACGCGCAGCATCGCCTCGACCGCCGCCGCGGTGGCGCACACCCCGGCTTACGCGATGATCAGCACGGCGGGTAACTCCCGAGCCGAGCAGGTCGAAGCTGGCGTGCTGTACGCGCAGTTCTCCCTCCGGGCGCGAACCCTCGGCCTCGTGATGCAGCCGCTGAGCCAGGTGCTGCAGGAGTACCCGTCGATGAGCACTCCCTACGCGGAGATCCACAAAGAGTTCGCGCCGAAGGGCGAGACCATTCAGATGCTGGTGCGTGTCGGCACCGCGACCACGGACTACCCGCCGACGATGCGGCGGGACGCGAGCTCCCTGCTCCGCTGACCGCCGCCGGTGACCGATGGTGGCCGTCGCCATTGTCGTCGCCGTGCCTTCCGCAATGTCGTGGGAATACTGCAGACTATGAGAATGCTCTCCTAAAGGACGCCCGCCTCCATCGGCCGGGCTCCGCAGCATCCAGAACCTCTTCCTGCTTCTTCGGGCACCGCGGCCCCGGCGTTGCTTCGACTGCGCCGCCGGCCCCACCACCGACTGCTTCTCTCCGACGGGAATCCCATGACCAGTGCTCTCTCCACCGAATCCGCGCAACTCGCGCCCGACCACCCCGACAGCCTCGGGGCCCGGAACCGCCTCGTGATCTTCCTGCTGCTCATCTCGGTCTTCGTGATGATCCTCAACGAGACGATCATGGGCGTCGCCCTTCCGACTCTCACCAGGGAACTCGGCATCACGCCAAGTGCCGCCCAGTGGTTGACGGCGGCGTTTCTGCTCACGATGGCCGTGATCATCCCGATCACCGGATTCCTGCTCCAGCGATTCCACACCCGCCCCCTCTTCATCGCCGCGATGGGGCTCTTCACCCTCGGCACGCTGATCGCGGCCGTCGCGCCGGGCTTCGAGATCCTGCTGCTGGCCCGCATCGTGCAGGCGAGCGGCACGGCCATCATGTTCCCGCTGCTGATGACCACCGTCATGAACCTGGTTCCGGCCGCCACTCGCGGACAGATGATGGGCAACATCTCGATCGTCATCTCGGTGGCCCCCGCCATCGGACCCACGATCTCCGGCCTGATCCTCAACGTGCTCGACTGGCGTTTCATGTTCATCCTCGTGCTGCCGATCGCACTGGCCGCGCTCATCGTGGGGGCATCCCTCATCACCAACGTCACCGAGCCTCGACCGACGCGGATCGACGTGCTCTCCGTCGTGCTCTCCGCGCTCGGCTTCGGCGGAGTCGTCTTCGGGCTCAGCAACCTCGGCACGGCCACCACGCCTCTCGAGACGTGGCTGCCGTTGGCCGTCGGCGTGGTCGCCCTCGTCGCGTTCGTGCTTCGGCAGCTGCTGCTCCAGCGCAGCGACCGCGCGCTCCTCGACCTTCGCACCTTCAAGACCCGGGACTTCAGCTTCTCCATCGTGATGTTCTCGATCAGCATGATGGCGATGTTCGGCACGATCGTGCTCCTGCCCTTCTACCTCGTCGAGGTGCTGCACGTCGAGGTGATCACTGTCGGGCTCCTCCTGCTGCCGGGTGGTCTCATCATGGGCATCCTCGCGCCCTTCGTCGGTCGCATCTACGACCGGATCGGCCCGACGGTGCTGCTCGTCATCGGCTCGACGATCGTGAGCGCCGACCTCTGGGCCATGACGCTGCTCGACGAGAACAGCTCGTTCCTCTGGGTGCTCGCCGCCCATGTGGTGCTCAGCATCGGACTCGCGCTGTTGTTCACGCCGCTGTTCACCGCGAGCCTCGGCTCCCTGAAGCCGGAGCTCTACTCCCACGGCAGCGCGATCGTCGGCACCGTGCAGCAATTGGCCGGCGCAGCGGGAACGGCCCTCTTCGTCACGGTGATGTCGGCAACGTCGGCGACGCTCATCCGCTCCGGATCGTCGAGCGAATCCGCGACGGCGGCGGGAATCCACGTCGCCTTCACCTTCGCCGCGATCATCTCGCTCCTCGCGATCCCTGCGGCATTCTTCGTGCGCAAGCAGCAGCCCTCCCCACAGCTCACCGAGCAGACGGATGTCGCACCGCAGGTCGCCACGCACTGACCTGCCCGGCGATCCATCGCCGCGATCCTCGGATACAGTACTCACAGAACGTCGAGGGGCAGAAACGCAGCATGGGCAGTCTGGTGTACGGGAATTCCAGTATCGAGGTGGCGTTCGACGACCGCGCACTCATGCACCTGCAGATCGTTATCACCAACAAGCTCCGACGCAACGAGAGCTTCATCTTCACCTGGGTGAATGCCCCCGAGCTGGGAAGCGGGCGAAGCACGATCTGGCTCGACCCGAGCAGCACGCTCTACTACCGCTATTCCGGCAGTCGCATCCCGAGCATCAACCGCGAGTGGATCGAGGTGCTGATGCTCTCGGCAAACAGTGCGAGCGGACTGTTCTTCACCCCCGAACCACCGAGCGGGATGGCCTCATGACCCCCGGCGTGCGCACCCCGTCTCACTTTTCCCGCCGGATCGCAAGGCCCTCCCGCACCGCTGCGGGCAGGGCGCACACTGGACAATCATGATCCCTGCAAGCACCGCGCCCTGGAACGCGACCCTCACGCAGCCGGAGTACCTGCTCTCGCTGTACTTCCTGGTGATCGCGGGCCTCGCCCTGTTCGCGGGCTTCCTGCGCACCTGGACGACGCGCAACGAGGTGGGGTCGCGCTATCGCGGCGCCGTCGTCGCACGCCTGAGCATCACGATCGTCGCGAGCCTCAGCTACGTGCTCATCGTCACGGAATTCCTCCGCGGGTACGACGTCACCGGCACCGGCTATCGTCCCAACGCCGAGGCGATCCTGGCGTTCGCCCCGCGCTTCATGGACTGGTCGATCACCGTGCCGCTCCTCACCGTCGAGCTGCTCGCTGTGTGCACCCTTGTGGGCGCCGCCGCGAGGCGCGCACAGTGGTTCGCCGGCGGCGGTGCCTTCCTCATGATCTTCAGCGGATTCCTCGGGGCATTCATCCTCGGGGGCGGTGAGGACACCGCCCAACTGCTGGTGTGGGGGGCGATCAGCTGTGTCTTCTGGATCTTCACCACGCTCCTCCTCCTCCGGTCCGTTCGGGCCTCCGTGCCACATCTGACCCCGGAGGCGGCGAGGCTGCTCCGGCAGGCGACCGGAGTCCTCCTCGGAGGGTGGGTGATCTATCCACTCGTCTACCTGATCCAGGTCTTCGGTTTCGGTGGCGGCTGGACCACCACCATGCAGGTCGCGCTCTGCGTCACCGATGTGGTCGTGAAGATCGGATTCGGCGGCCTGATCCACCGGATCGCCAAGCTGCGTACCGCCGAAGACGTGCGAGCGGGCGACGACGTGCATCCCGAATCCATCTGGATCTCCTCGGTGAAGCAGTCGGATGCCGGTGCTCCTCGCGAGGTCTATCTCGCCGAGGGCGCCTCGATCCATCCCCGTCGGGGCAGGCCCCCATTGAGTGCGGCGGTTCCCGCTCCTCCGGACGAAGAGCAACCCGAAATCGACGACTGACCCACCGGCGAAGCCCCCGCACCGCTCATCGGGCTCGATAAGTCAAATTTGAGTTCACCGGGGCTGTCGTTAGGGTTGGTGGCGGCGTCCACCCCCCAAACGAGGGGCACGTTTCGATCAGGAAACGCGCGAGGTGTTGTCCGTGTGGCATTTTATCCAGAGCCATTTCGACCAAGTGGCGTTCTCGTCGTGGCAGCATGTGAGCCTCGTCGTGCAGTGCCTGGTGCTGGCGACGGTGGTGGCCGTGGCGCTCGCCGCCCTTGCCTATCGCAGCCGCATCCTCAGCTCGGCAGCGAACACCCTCTCGGCGATCGGCCTCACGATCCCGGCATTCGCCCTTGTCGGGCTCGTCATCGCCCCGCTCGGGTTCGGCGTGCCGCCGGCGGTTGCCGTCGTCACCTTCTTCGCGACCCTGCCGATCCTGCGTAACACCGTCGTGGGCCTCAACGGCGTCGACCAGGCCGTCGTCGAGTCGGCGCGCGGCATCGGAATGGGACGTGCGCGCACTTTCTTCCTGGTGGAGCTTCCGCTCGCCTGGCCGGTGGTCCTCGGCGGCATCCGCGTTTCGGCGCAGATGGTGATGGGGATCGCCGCCGTCGCGGCCTACGTGCTCGGCCCCGGCCTCGGCGGCTTCATCTTCTCCGGCCTCTCCCGTCTCGGGGGCGCCAATTCACTCGAGTCCGTGCTCACCGGCGTCATCGGAGTCGTCCTGCTCGCGCTCATCCTCGATCTCGCTCTCGTCGGTCTCGGCCGGCTCACTACACCTAGGGGTATCCGTGTCTGAAACCACCACCACCGAAGCACCCATCGTCAGCGGCAAGTCGATCCTTCTCGAAGGAGTAACGAAGCGCTACCCCGGCCAGAAGAGCCCCGCCGTCGACGGCATCACGCTCGAGATCCCGGCCGGGAAGATCGTCATGCTCGTCGGCCCCTCCGGCTGCGGCAAGACCACGACCCTCAAGATGATCAACCGGCTGATCGAGCCGACCGAGGGTCGGATCGTACTCGGCGCTGAAGATGTGACCGACATCGACGGCGATGAGCTGCGGCGACGCATCGGGTACGTGATCCAGGCCGGTGGCCTGTTCCCCCATCTCACCGTCGCGGCGAACATCGCGATCGTGCCGAAGATGCTGGGCTGGGACAAGAAGCGCATCGCCGACCGGGTCGACGAATTGCTCGAGCTCGTCTCCCTCGACCCCGCCGACTATCGGGACCGTTTCCCCAAGGAACTCTCTGGCGGCCAGCAGCAGCGGGTCGGTGTGGCGAGGGCCCTCGCCGCCGATCCTCCGGTGCTGCTGATGGACGAGCCCTTCGGTGCGGTCGATCCGATCACCCGCCAGCGCCTGCAGGACGAACTCCTCCGCATCCAGGAGGAACTGCAGAAGACGATAGTGATCGTCACCCACGACTTCGACGAGGCGGTGAAGCTCGGTGACTGGATCGTCGTGTTCAGCGACGGCGCCCACATCGTGCAGTACGACACCCCGGCACGGATCCTCGCGGAGCCGGCGAACGAGTTCGTCGAGAACTTCATCGGGTCCGGAGCCGGCCTCAAACAGCTCACCCTTCGTCGCGTCGGCGACGTCGAGCTCGCGGGTGCTGTGATCGCCCACCCGGGTGAGGTCGCCTCCGAGGTGCTCGCCCGCGCCCTCGCAGCGAAGCACAACCATGTCGTCGTCGTCGACGAGCGAGAGCGGCCCCTACAGTGGCTGTCGAAGCGCCAACTCGGTCGCCTTGAGACGATCACTGCGACGCCGGAGGACCGCCTGCCGGTGGTCGGAAGCCGTGCAACTCTGAACGACGCCCTCGACACCATGCTCGTCTCTAGTGCGGGCGCCGCCCTCGTGACCGGCAAGCGCGATCGCTTCCTCGGGGTGATCGACGTGGAAACAGTGATGGACGCCATCACCTCCGCTCGGGCCTCGGCCGCAGCATCCGCCGCCGCCCCGACAGGCACGAACTCCGGCGAGATCCCCCTTGTACCGGCACCGGAGATCACCGAGACGACCGCAGCATGACGACCGTCATCGACGGAGTCGTCACGCCGACTACCGGCGAACGCCGGCTGCGCGCGCCGGTCGGCACGGCATCTTGGCGCGGGCTCATCGTGCAGCCCATCGCGATCCTGGTGGTGCTCGGTTGCTTCATACTCTGGCTCTCGCTCGCGCCCATCACCGCTACCGAACGCACCACCCTTGCTCCGGCTGCCCTCTGGGGGGCGACGCTCCAGCACCTGTCGCTCACCTTCGTGTCGGCGGTGATCGTGCTTGCGATCGCGATCCCCCTCGGGGTACTGCTGACCCGGCGGCGGTTCCGCCGCCTCGGAGTTCCGATCCTCGCGATCGCGAACATCGGACAGGCCGCCCCCGCAATCGGACTCGTCGTACTCCTCGCGATCTTCATCTCCTCCGGTTACTGGGCATCGATCCTCGCCCTCGTGCTCTATGCGGCCCTTCCCGTGCTGCGCAACACGATGATCGGGGTGCGCGGGGTCGACGAACGGCTGGTCGAGGCGGGACGCGGCATGGGCATGAGCGCGATCGCGGTGCTGTTCCGCATCGAGCTGCCCCTCGCTGTGCCGGTGATGCTCGCGGGCATCCGCACCGCCCTCGTGCTGCTGGTCGGTACCGCTGCCCTCGCGGCGTTCGTGAACGGCGGTGGCCTCGGCATCCTCATCGTCACCGGAGTCAACCTCTACCTCTACAGCGTGCTCGTCTCCGGGGCGCTTCTCATTGCGCTTCTCGCGCTCTCGATCGACTGGCTCGGCCGCATCGTCGAGCAGGTCGCCCGTCCGAAAGGACTGTGATGACTCGCACCGCCCCTAATCGTCTCGGCCTCACTGGTCTCGGCCTTAGTCGACTCGGCCGCACCGCCGCCGTCGTCGCCGCCGGAATGCTCGCTCTCACCGGGTGCGGCCTTCAGCCGGCCACCGCGTATGTTCCGGCGGTCTCTCGCGGATCGATCGCGCCGCTCGATCTCCCGGCCGGCGCCTCGATCACCGTCACCTCGAAGAATTTCACCGAGCAACTCATCCTCGGAAAGATCGCCGTGATAGCCGCGAAGGCTTCCGGATTCGCGGTGACCGACCTCACCAATGTGCCCGGCAGCGTTCCCGCCCGGCAGCTGATGACCTCCGGTGGCGCCGACATGATGTGGGAGTACACCGGCTCGGCCTGGCTCACCTATCTCGGTAACGCCAAGGGGATCCCCGACAAGGAGGAACAGTACCTGGCTGTGAAGAGGGCGGATGCGGCCAATGGCCTCACCTGGCTCCAACCGGCTCCGCTCAACAACACTTACGCGCTCGCAATCCGCTCGGAGGAGGCAGAGAAGCTGGGGATCACGAAGCTGTCGCAGATCTCGACCCTTCCGGTCGCGGACCGTACTTTCTGCGTCGAACCGGAGTTCAACTCCCGCGTCGACGGGCTGAACCCGATGCTCACGGCCTATGGCCTCACCCGCGGCAAGGCGAGCAGCGTTCCGGCCTCTGCGGTGAAGGTCTTCGACACGGGAGCCGTCTACACGGCGACCGATCGCGGCACCTGCAACTTCGGTGAGGTCTACACGACCGACGGTCGCATCAACAAGCTCGGCCTCACCGTGCTCGAGGATGACAAGGCGTTCTTCCCCGCCTACAACGTCGCCGCGGTACTCAACTCGGACACCCTCGCGAAGTATCCGGGACTCGAGGGCGTCTTCGACAAGATCTCCCCGCGGATCACCGAGACCACCCTGAGAAAGCTCAACCTACGGGTGGATGACGGCGGAGAAGAGCCCGCCGACGTCGCCTACGAGTTCATGGTGAAGAACGGCTTCATCGGTCCGAAGAAGTAAGGGCGGCTCGCGAGCCGTGCGCGGTGCCGCGGGCGCCTGCGCTGCCCGAGGTCGCAGGCGGTAGTTGCACCGGACCATGTCCTGCGGCACTTCGGGATCTCGGCGCGGTCCCGGGATTGCCGAGGTGCTGCACGACATCGACCTGGCGAACTCGAGCCTCCGTCAGACCACACCGCGGCGGCCGGGCTCACATCGCTTCCCACCCGTCGGCGCGCCGGGGACCAAGCCCCGACGGGCCGAGGGCGGATGGTCCCCGGACCCGGCGGCGCGTCGCCGCGAGCAGACGGCGTGTCGCGCGAGCATCCGCCTTCGGCCGGTCGCGAAGCCCTCTCCGAAGGTGGCGAGAGAACGATGTGCCTGCGAACCCGTACGGTGCTGCACGGCACCACGCCCGACGGCACCACGCCCGATGCCCGGGTGCCGAGGCGGCTAGAAGCCGCCGAAGTCTCCCCCGCCGAAATCGCCGCCGAAGTCCCCGCCGCTGTCATAGCCGCCATCCCAGCCGCCGGAGTCGGCAGCGCCGGAGTCGGCAGCGCCGGAGTCGGCAGCGCCGGAGTCGACGGCCCCGGCATCGGCCGCGCCGGCCTCTGCGGCACCGGCGTCAGAGCCTCCATCCATCGGCATGAAGCTGCTCACGAGGGCGGAACCGATGACGTAGCCCGCGACGCTCCCGAGGAGCGAGCTGGCGAACATCCCGCCGAGCCCGGCCCCGCCGGCGCTGCCGCCGAAGGCGGACCCACCGAGAGTGCGGGTGAGCGTGCCCGGCTGCTGCAGCTCTGCGCGCGTTGCGGCCTTCGCGAGGGTCGCCGGTGCGGCATCCGTCGGGCGTTCGCTCGCATCGGAATTCGCGTCGGCGTTGGCCGTGAGCTTCTCGAACAAAATGTCGCGCTGCTGCGGAGTCAGCTTCGAGAACGCCTCGGTGTGCACCTTTTCGATGGTCTCCGGCGGCGCGGTGCGCAACAGATATTCGTAGCGCTCGACGGCGATCTCGTCCTCACTCCGAGGTTTCGCGGCCGCCGGACGATGCGGGGCCGCCTGCTCCTCGCGGCCGAAGAGTCGATCGAAGAATCCCATGGTCCTGCTCCTCTCGGGGGCCGATACCACCTATCCTCGCGGTGGATTCTTGCGAAGCGCTGCATGTCCGCCAGAAGGGGACGGGCAGTCGCAACTCGAAGTCGCAGGCGAACCCGGGAGGACGAGGCCTTCCCCGCGAGACTGCCCGCCCGGCTAGCCGAGGAACGCGGCGATCTCGGCCGCGATACGGCGGCCCTGGTCGCGCCCGGCCAACGCCGACACGGATGCCGTTGCCGGGTCGAGCGGATTGCTTCCGAATGCGAGGATCGACGCTTCGTCTGCGCACACGACGTGGACGCGGGCGGGCTCGAGCGCGGCAAGCTCGTGGGCCGGGATCGCGACCGGCTGGTTCGCCTCGGCGAGCGGCGCGAGGATGAGCACCGGATCCGACCCCGCGGCGAGGTCGGAGTTCGCGATCGTGCGTACCCCTCCGTCGGTGTAGCGCTGGCCCTCGATCTCCACGGTCGGCCAGATGCCGGGGACAGCGCAACTCGCGGAGACGGCATCGATCAGATCGACCCCAGAATCGCGGTCGAACACGCGCAGCTCCCCGGTCTCGGCGTTCACCGCGGTGATGAGCAGCCTGCGGTCCGGCCACTGTTTCACCGTGAGGCGCGCGCTGATGACCGCACGACGGTCGCCGGAGGCGACGGTCGTTGCATCGAGGGCGAACCGCCCGACACGGCGACGCCCCTCCTCGGCCGAGGTCACACCGTCGAGCAGTTGCGCGAGTTTCTCTTGAAACTCCTGCACATCGAATTTCGCGCCGACCTCGGCGGTGTGCTGTTCCAGCTGTTGCTCGAACAGGGTGCGCAGCGGCACACCGCCGGCCACCTGCGAGGCCACGACCGACCCCGCTGAGGTGCCGACGTAGGTGGAGTCCGCATCGAGAATCCTCGATGCGGCCGCGGGTTCGCACTCTTGGATTCCGAAGAGCACGCCGACCTCCCAGGCGATTCCGGCGATTCCGCCGCCCGCCAGTACCAGCGCGGTCATCGTCAGGACTTCGGCACGTAGTCGAAGGTGTCGGGATCGGGGCCGGTGCGCTCGTGGCGATCGAGCTCCGTTATCGACTGGATGTCGTCATCCGCGAGCTCGAAGTCGAAGATGTCGAAGTTCTCCTCGACCCGCGAGCGAGTGACCGACTTCGGGAAGACGATATCGCCGCGCTGGATGTGCCAGCGCAGGGTGACCTGCGCGGGAGTCTTGCCCACCTTCTCCGCGATCGCGACGATGACCTCGTCGTCGAGAACTTTGCCCTGGGCGATCGGCGACCAGGCTTCGGTCGCGATGCCATGCGCGGTGTCGAACGCGCGGAGGGTGTCCTGCACGAGGTAGGGGTGCACCTCGATCTGGTTCACCGCGGGAACGATGCTGGTCTCGTCGAAGAGTCGCTGCAGGTGGGCGCCTTGGAAGTTGGAGACACCGATGGCCTTGATGCGTCCCGACTCGTAGAGCTCCTGCATGGCCTTCCAGGTCTCCACGTAGTCGCTGACCGTCGGCAGCGGCCAGTGGATGAGGAAGAGGTCGAGGTAGTCGAAACCGAGCGCCTCGAGGGTGCCGTCGAACGCCCGGAGCGCCGCATCCCGGGCGTGGAAACCGTTGTTGAGCTTGCTGGTGACGAAGATCTCAGAGCGGTCGAGCCCGGACGACGCCACAGCCTCGCCGACCTGCTTCTCGTTGCCGTACATCTCGGCGGTGTCGATGTGACGGTAGCCCACCTCGAGCGCGTCGAGGGTCGCCTGCTTCGTCTCATCCGGGGTGATCTGGTAGACACCGAATCCGAGCTGTGGGATGACGACCCCGTTGTTCAGGGTGATCGTGGGTACTTCGGTCATAGTGCTGTTTCTCCTTGCGTTCGTTGCGTATCCATTGGAGGCCAACACCGCGCGCGTGGCGTGTATGCCCAGCGATTGCCCAGAAAAAAGGTGGGCGCAGTCGGTCAGGCCGCGGTGATGTCGATCAGCACCTTGCCCACGATGTCGCCCTCGACTGCGGCGTGGGCGCCTGCGGTCTCGGCCAGCCGGTACCGGTGAAGCGGCAGCCCGGCGTCGTCGCCGATGGGCAGAGCTCCGTCGACGATGGCGGCGGCGATGTCCTCGGCGGCGGCATCCCGCGCATCCTGCCCCTGGGTGTACAGAAGCTGGAACTGGTAGCGCACATTGAGAGTCATGAGCACTCGGATGTCGAGTACAAGCGGATCGCCGGTCGTCGCGTAGACGGCGATCGATCCCCGGTTGCGGATGACCTTGCCGTCGAGCTCGGCGTTCTTGTCGGGCGCGACCTCGACGATCAGGTCGACACCGTCCGGGGCGAGTCTGCGGATTTCGAAGGCGGCATCCGTCTGGCGATAGTCCACGACGTGATGGGCGCCCGCTGCCCGCGCCAGCGCGGCTTTCGCGGGTGAGCTGATGGTGGTGATGACGGTCGCTCCGGCCCAGCGGGCGAGCTGGATGGCGGCATGCCCGACGGCGCCGGCCCCGCCGGCGACCAGCACGGTAGTGCCGGCAAGTGCTCCGGGAGAGAGTCGGGAGGGGCCGTCCTCCGCAACGGTGAGCGCGCGATGCGCGGTCATCGCCGGCACACCGAGGGAGGCACCGAGGTCGAAGCTCGCGGCATCCGGAAGTGCGTATACGCGATCCACCGGCAGCACGGTGAACTCCTGCGCGGTGCCGCCGTGGGCACTCCGGTACGCGGCGATCGCGGTCCAGACCCGATCCCCCACCGCGAACCCACGCACACCCGCTCCGACCGCATCGATCACGCCGGCACCGTCCTGGTTCGGCACGACCTCCGCGAATTCCGCCGGATCCCCCGGCCGCGATCCGCGACGGGTCTTCCAGTCGGTGGGATTCACGCCCGAGACGACCATGCGGATCCGCACCTCACCGGCCTCCGGTTCCGGCACCGGCCGCTCGACCAGGTGGAGCACGGAGGGATCGCCGGTTTCGCTGTACACGATTGCTTTCATGATGGAACCAACGCTACGCCCCAAAGAACTCCACCAGGATCGGCGCGAGCACGGCCTGGTCGACCCCGTGGTTCTGCCCGTCGACGGTTCGACGCACTCCGTGAACGACGGCCGATGAGACACCCTCGGCCGCGCGCGCCGCCCAGGCTGGGCTCTCGCCGCCGTCGAGAGCCAGCACGGGCACGTCGACGACGCCGAGACGATCGGCCGGCACGCGTCCGTCACCGGAGAGCGCGATGTCGTGGGGAAGGGTGAGGGCTGTGCTGATCATGCCGGACCACCAGGGTGCGGCACTCATGCCGGCGACGGCGGCGGCCGGCATACCGGTGATCTGCAGGAAGGCTCGAGCCGCCGCATCCGCGTCTCCCGCCGCGATCGCCGCGGGGAAGCCGAAGTCTTGCCTGGGTTCTGGATGCTCCGGGTCGAAGCTGTAGGGCGGTTCATAGACCGCGAGGCGGGTGATCGGCACGCCCGCCATGGCCGCCTCGAGGGCGATGATTGCGCCGGAGGAGTGCCCGTAGGCCATCGCGGTACCCCCGGCCGCGGTCACCACCGCGGCGAGATCCTCCACCTCCCGCGCCACGGTGTCCTCGGCATCGGGAGTGCCGGCTCCGCTGTCGCCCCGACCGCGGCGGTCGTAGCTCAGGACGGTGAACCGTTCGGCGAGGAGCGTTACCAGCGGGTAGGGCGAGAGTCGGGTGTTGAACGCTCCCCCGGTGACCACCAATGCCGGACCGCGGCCAACGCGGTCGTAGGCGATGTGAGTGCCGTCGGCCGATGCCGCGAATTCGGTCATGGGGTCTCCCTCGAGGTGTGGACTCCATACACCCTCACCGTGCAAGGCCGTCGAGTCAAGAGCGAGTCGATGAGGCGACCCCCAGCCACCGGCTGCCCCGCACCCGCAGACCGAGGGCCAGCGCCCGTGCACCGATGTAGCCGAGCCCGAACGCCGACCAGACGGCGAGCGCACCGTGCTGCGGGCCGACGGAATACAGCAGGGGCAGGTAGATCGCCAGAGTGAGGATGCCGCTGAGCGCGAGGTACCGCCCGTCGCCCGCCCCGATCAGCACCCCGTCGAGGACGAAGACGAATCCCGCCAGCGGCACCCCGACGGCCATCACGAGAAGCACCGGAGTCAGGGAGGCGAGCACGTCGTCATCACCCGTGAACACGCGGCCGAGCACCGGCGAGACCGCGGCGACGATCACTCCGATCAGCAGACCCGCACCGACACCGAAACGCACCAGTCGGCCGGTAAGGACTCGCACCCGGTCGGGTCGGGCCGCTCCCAGCCCGTGCCCGACCATCGCCTGGCCCGCGATCGCGAGCGAGTCCAGCACGAACGCGAGCAGCGAGAAGACCGCGAGCGCCACCTGCAGGGTCGCCAGGCCGGTGACCCCGAGCAGGCTGGCGGCGAACACCGTTGCGAGCATCGCCGCCCGCAGTGATGCCGTGCGCAGGAGCAACCACCCCCCGGATGCCGCGGCCAGCCTCACCCCGGCGAGTCCGGGTCGCAGTCTCGCGCCGGTCGCACGGGCGGCCCGCACCACGGAGACGGCGAAGAGGGCCGCCATTGCCCACTGTGCGATGACAGTGCCCGCCGCGGAACCCGCGATCCCCCATCCGAAGCCGTAGATGAGCAGGGCGTTGAGGGCCGCGTTTGCCGCGAATCCCACCCCGACGATCAGGAGCGGGGTGCGGGTGTCCTGGAGTCCGCGCAGCAGTCCGGTCGCCGCGAGCACGAAGAGCATCGCGGGCAGCCCCCAGGCGGAGATTGCGAGGTAGCTGACGGCGGCGGCCGAGACGTCCGGAGCGACGCCGAAGGCCGCGACGGCAGCGGGCGCGA
This sequence comes from Lacisediminihabitans sp. FW035, assembly GCF_054880895.1. NCBI lineage: Bacteria > Bacillati > Actinomycetota > Actinomycetes > Micrococcales > Microbacteriaceae > Lacisediminihabitans > Lacisediminihabitans sp. FW035. The sequence continues at coordinate 1,210,800 of NZ_CM142187.1, read as the reverse complement.
AGACGACCCCGAGCACGAGGAGCGCCGCCCCGACAGCGAGGGCGAGCCACGCGCCATCCACTCCGGCCCGCACGGCCGCACGGCGGTCCCCGGCTCCCAGCAGTCGCGCGACCGCCGGGGTGGTCGCATAGGCGAGGAAGACGAGCAGGCCGACCGCGGTCTGCAGCACGACACTCGCGATGCCGAGGGCCGCGAGGGAGACGCTGCCGAGGTGGCCGACAAGGGCGGTGTCCACGAGCAGGAAGAGGGGTTCGGCGACGAGGGCTGCGAGAGTCGGAACGGCGAGGCCGAGGATCTCGCGATCGAGCGGATGGACTCTCACCCGGTCAGCGCCGCCGCAGGCTGATCACAAGCGCGACCACCACAACGATCACGAGAATGACGAGTGCCGTGGGAATCCATCCGGTGTCGAACGCCCTCCCTGTGTCGTCGCAGTCCGGCACACTGGGAATGCATGAGAGCCGCACCGTCAACAGGGTCATTCCCCCAGCCTATTGAGTGGGCCGTTGGGCACCGACTCAGCGCGAGCGCTCGATCTCCGCGACGATGCCCGGCAGCACTCGGGCCATATAGGGACCCCAGAGGAATTTGATGATCGCTGCGAGCGGCAGCCCGTAGCCGGGCTTGGAGTGGAAGGTGTACCGCCAGCGGATCAGCGTGCCGTTCGGGGCCATGGTGAAGGTCCACTCGGCCCGGGCGCTCTCCACCATGACGCCGAAGATCTTCTGGAAGTCGGTGAGGTTGTAGGCGAAGAATTCGAGGCGGTCCACGTTCGTCGTGTGCTCGATCACGCTTCCCCCGTCGGAGAGCATGAGCTGGCGGGTCTGCCCGACCCCGTCCCAGGCGCCGGTCTGGTCGCGCACCTCGACGACGGCGGGAAGGAGGCCGGCCTTGGGATAGAGCCCAACCGGCGTGTGCATCGTGGCGACATCCCAGGTGTGGTCGAGGGATGCCGTGGCGAGCAGTTCCGTGATGGCGGTCGCGCTGCGTCCGGACATTCGATTCCTCATTTCCCTGACGATGACTGGTGGTTCGGAGCGGAGCGAGTGGCGGATTGCCCGGGTGACACAGCCGCGGTCTCCCAAACTACGCTTCTGGGGCGGACTACGGGATGAGCGCGATCTTGCCGCCCGGATGCCCGGCGGTCAGCACGGTGAGGGCGGCGATCGCGTCAGCGAGAGGATATGTTCGCGCCATCGGCACCACAAGGGAGCCGGCCCCGGCGAGCGCGATGAGCTCTGCGCGCACGGCATCGCGATAGGCCGCGCTCGCGGGAAGGGCGCCCATTATCACTCGGATGCCCGCACCCTCCGCCCGCTGCATTGCGGCGATCGTGACGATCCGGCTGCGGTCCGCGACCAGGGCGAGCGAGACATCCACCGCCTCATCGGTGCCGACGGTGTCGAGCGCGGCGGCGATGCCCTCGGGAGCCAGGCGCCGCACGCGCTCTTCGAGACCCTCGCCGTACGCGACGGGCTCGGCGCCGAACCGCTCGAGCACCGGGAAGCTGCCCTCGCTTGCCGTGCCGATCACGCGTGCCCCGAGCATTTTCGCCTGCTGGATCACGCTCACCCCGACCGCGCCGGATGCGCCGTGCACCAGCACGGTGTCGCCGGCGGAGACCGCGGTCACGTGCAGCATCTCGGAGGCAGTGGTGGCCGCAAGCAACAGGTTCGCCGCTTCCGGAAACCCGAGCGACGGGGGTTTCGCGAACACATTCCTCGCGTCGACGGTGATCGCCGTGGCGTACCCACCCTGCACCCGGAACGCGATCACCTCGTCGCCGACCGCCCCTCCGCCGGAGGCGAGGGTGGTGTCCGCACCGATCGCGGTGACGACCCCCGCGACCTCGTAACCGATGGCGATCGGCAGGAGGGAGCGATCGGATCCGCGCGCGACGTGCTTGACGTCGGCGGGATTCATGCCGGCGGCGCGCACCGCGATCGTCACCTGCCCGGCTGCGGGAGGGGCGACCTCCACATCGTCGAGGCGGAAGACATCGAGCCCCCCGAAGTCTGTTGCGACCCAGTGCTGGTCCACGGCTGCGCCTCCTCGAGTCACGGTGGGAAAAGATCAGGTTAGCCCCGTCGCGAGGATTCAGCGCGCGAGGGGGCCCCATTCCATCGTCGCGAGACGGAACTTCGCTCGGCGCACAGCGGTGCCCGTGGCGGTACCCGCAGCGAGGATCGAGTTGTCGTCGAGCTTCAGTAGGAGGTAGGTCACACGGGCCGATGCGGAGACCGTGGCCCTCGTGCGCCGGATCCGGCTGCGTTGCACCACCTGGTCGGTCGTGATGTCGGCGGGTGGGACGACGACGACGTGCGTGACCCCGCCGGCCGCGCGGGCGATCGACTCCCGGGTGAGGGCGCGCGCCAATGCGCTCGCCGCTCCGCCAGCCGTTCCGGAGATCGACGCGAGGAACGCTGTGATCTGGTCGCCCACGGCGGTTACTGCCGCGAGTGCTCCATTCGCTGCTGTGCGCTGCGACCGGTGTTCGGCACTCGTGGCCTTCGCGAGGCTCGCGATGACAGCCGCGAGTTCGGATCTGTCCGTCGCAAGGGTCGTCGCGGTGGACGTGAGGGAACTGAGGGCGACGAGCAAGTCGCTGGGGGTCTCGAGCACCCGCGCCGAGTCGTCGAGCACTGTGGATCCGCCCTGGGAGAACTGCAAAAGGGCTCGGATGGCCAGGGTGCGAGTGACCGTCGCGGATGCGGAGGCGTCCTTCGATTGCACGGAGGCATCGGCCGCGAACAGGGTCGCGACCTCCGTCAGGGCGCTCGCCGCCACGGTCGCGATCGTCACCGCTGTATCGATCCCGATGAGTCGTCTACTGTCGTCCGTCGCCAGGGCATCCGTCGCGGAATCGTGCACCGTCTTCGCCGACGAGAGCAGGAGGGCGATGGCCGCGGTGAGCTCGCGGTAGGCCACGACCGAGGCGATGAGATCCTCATCGCTCGTCACCAGTGCACGGAAGGGAGCGCCAGCAGGAAATGCCGAGCGAAATCCGTCGGCGAGCTGTTCAGCGGCCGAGTCCATCGCGAGTTGCGCCAACTCGGATCCCCGGAATACGGCGCCATCGCTGAAGGAGACTGCCCCCACGGGAAGTGCGCTGAGTTTCGGTAGCGCCGCGGTCAACCGGGTCACCAGTCGATCCGCCTGCGCATCGGCGTCGTTCCGTGATTTCAGCTCCAATTCGAGTCGCGTCGCCGCAAGGGAGAGGGCGTTGGCGGCTTTGGCCTGGGCGTTGTCGATACGCTGCTTCTCGGCCTCCGCCTCCGCCTTTCCGGCGTCGGACCGTGCTTTGTCGGCAGCTGCCTGGGCGGTCTCGCGAGCGATTGCGGCATCCGCAGCGTCGGTTTCGTCGGTCATTCGATGCATCCCGTCGGGTTCGGTCAGCTCACGGGTGGTGGGTGAGGGAAATCTAGCGCGAGATCCGAGCGGGGGTCTAGAGGATCCGCGTGCGGGATCTTCGCTGACCGAGCATCCTCGCACTCTCCCGGATGCCAAGGAAGACGGCCGCGGCGCTGACGACGAAGGCCCAGTCGACCGGGCCGAGGGGCGCCGTGCCGAAGAAGCCCGCGACGAGAGGCACATACAGGATGACCCCCATGATGCCGATCGCGAGGGCGATCGCCAGCCAGAAGGCGCGGTTGGAGAACTGGTAGCGAGTGAAGAATCCGTGGATACTGCGGCGCTGGACGATGCTCACGAGCTGGGAGACCATGATCGTCGCGTAACTGATGGACATGGCCGGCGCAAGCACGTTTGACGGCACCGAGCCGACGAACGGGTCGACCCCGCTGCGCTGGTAGAACAGCAGGTAGTTCGCGATCGAAAAACCCCCGATGAGCGCTCCGCACCAGGCGAGGTCCCACAGCGACCGGCGATTGAGGATGCGCGCTCGAGGGTCTCGCGGAGCCTCCTTCATCGTCTCGCCCTCCTCCGGATCCCGCCCGAGGGCGGCGATCGGGAAGATCTCGCCCAACAGGTCGATGGCCAGGATCTGCAACACGTTGAGAGCGAGGGGCACGCCGTAGAGCGAGGTGAGGCCGAGACTCACAGAGTTGACGACGAACTCCGCGACGTTGGAGGTGAGGCAGCTGAGCACGCCCTTGCTGATGTTGCGGTAGATGGTGCGCCCCTGGCGGACGGCACCGACCAGGGTCGCGAAACTGTCGTCGAGCAGCACGATCTCGGCCGCCTGCTTCGCCACATCGGTCCCCGACTCCCCCATCGCGACGCCGATGTTCGCGTGGCGAAGGGCGGGGGCGTCGTTGATCCCGTCCCCCGTGACGGCCACGATGTAGCCGGAGTCCTTCACGAGGTCGACGATGCGCACCTTGTCCTCCGGGGCGACCCGGCTGAACACCGTGCCGCCGTGGAGGGCGTGGGCGAGAACCTCGGCGTCAGGCATCGTCGCGAGTTCGGTGCCGGTCACGATGACGAGTCCGTCGTCCCCGGCGAGTCCGGCCTGCCGGGCGATCGCTGCGGCGGTGAGGGAGAAGTCGCCTGTGACAATGTTGACTTTCACGCCGGCAGCGAGCACGGCGGCCATCGCGTCCGGCACGGTGGTGCGGATCGGATCGATCATCGACACCAGGCCGAGCATCGTGAGATCCTTCTCGATCACCGAGAGGTCGTCGCTCGCGGCTTCGGCAGCCGTGATCGAACGCCGCGCGAACGCCAGGTTGCGAAGTGCCCGACTCGCCTTCTCGGTGTGGAGCGCGAGAAGGGCGACACGGTCTTCCGCGGTGATGGGTCGTATCCGCGTGCCGTCGTCGATCGTCGAACACCGGGAGAGGATGCTTTCCGGCGCGCCCTTCACCCAGGCCGTGACCGCACCCGTGGCGTCGCGGCGCATCGAGGTCATCAGTTTGCGCGTCGAGTCGAACGGCAGCTCGCCGATCTCCACGGCACCGGAGAGCAGGGCCGCGCGGTCGATGCCGGCCTTGTCGGCCGCCACGAGCAACGCCCCCTCCGTCGGATCGCCCACCACATGCCAGTGCCGGATGTCGTCGCTCGGTGGCACCAGCCGCGCGTTGCTCGCGAGCACCCCGACAGCGAGGAAGTCGCGCAACCGCTGATCCGCATCCGCCGTCCCCGGCTCGATCCGGCCGGTCGGGTCGTATCCGATTCCGGTGACGCGATAGGGCGTCGTCCCGACCACGAGTTCGGTCACCGTCATCTCGTTGCGGGTGAGCGTGCCGGTCTTGTCGGTGCAGATCACGTGCGTTGCTCCCAGAGTCTCCACCGAGCTCAGCCGCTTGACGAGGGCGTTCTGTTTCGCAAGAGCGCCCGCTTCGGATGCGAGGGCAGTGTTCACCTCTGCAGGCAGGCCCTGGGGGATGAGGGCACAGGCGAATCCGACGGCGAAGAGCATGGCCTCCTTGATCGGGAGGTCGGCCCGCACGGCGATCACCAGTACAACGATCGAGACGGCGCCGACGCCATAGCTCACATACTTGGCGATGTTGGAGGTCTCGAGCTGGAGGGGACTCCGGGTGGTCGGAGCGGACTGGCTCAGCCGGGCGATCCGGCCGAGTTCGGTTTGCAGGCCCGTGGCGACGACGACGGCGATGGCCTGGCCGGTGGCCACCGTCGTTCCCGCGAAGGCCATGTTGTGACGATCGGCGACCGGTACTTCGTGCGGGATCCGGTTCGCGTTCTTACGGGTCGGATCGCTCTCCCCGGTGAGGGCGAACTCGTTGGTCGAGAATGCGGTCACCTCGATCAGTCGCACGTCGGCGGGCACAGACACCCCTTCGGCGAGTCGAACGACATCCCCGACCACGAGGCTCTTCGACTCCACCTCCACGAGCTCCCCGTCGCGGTAGGCCTCACTGGTGGGCGCAACGAGCCTCTCCAGCGCCTCCATCGTCTTCTCGGCGCGATACTCCTGCACGAATCCGATGAGCGTGTTGAGCGCGACGAGCCCCACGAGCACGGCGGCTGTTCCGAGGTCACCGAGCACCGCGGTGATGGCCGCGCTCGCCAGCAGCAACACGATCATCCAGTCCGCGAACTGGCGAAGGTAGCGCCGGAGTGCCGATTCCTTCTTGAGTTCGACGATGACGTTGCTGCCGAACCGCGACCGGTGCGATATCACCTCTTCGGTGCTCAGCCCGGTCGGCCTGGTCTCGAACTCACCGATGACCGCGTCGACGGCGTCGAGATATGCGCCTGCTGAGACGGTCATCTCGTCGGGTGCGCTGCGCTGGCCTTCGACGATTCCATGGGGTCAGCCTAGGTGTGCCGCCGCCCGCCGACGGCTGGTGGCCCGCAGGTCCACCAGCCCGAGTGCAAGAGCAGCGACGGAGAACACCATCGCCGCGATGACTCCGGTCACGATGGCCGCCGAGAAGTCTTGCGGATGCTGCGCAGGCGAGCCGGGGGAGGTGGAGGCTGCGCTGCCGGCGAGCACCGCGAAGAACACCGCCCCGATCGCCGCCTGGCCTATCGCGGCCCCGACGCGCTGGGAAGTCTGCAGCACTCCGCCGGCCGATCCGCCGATGCGCCTGTCCACATCCGCGAGCGACAGTGTCTGGTTCGGAGTGATCACGGCACCTCCTCCGACGCCGATCAGGAAGAGGGGAAAAGCGAGCCGGAGGATGATCGCGCCGGGGTCGGTGAGCGTTGGCGCTGCCGCCACGACGATCGCGATCCACGCAGCCCCCACGATGAACAGGCTGACGCCGACGACCACGAGCGGCCGACCGATCCGCGGCACGAGTCGGCCCGCGATCGGAGCCGACACGGCCGAGCCCACGGCGAGCGAGGTCACGGCGAGAGCGGCCTGGAGCGGCTCGAACCCTATCCCCTGCTGAAGGTAGAGCGTGAGCACGAGGGGAAGCCCGGTGGAACCGCAGAAATACAGCAGGATGAAAGTGACCCCGATGGTGAACGAAGGCTGGCGGAAGAGCCGGAGATCGAGCAACGGGGATGCCTCGGCCGAGGTGAGTCTCGCCTCCCGCCGCAGAAACAGGGCCGCGAAGGCAGCACCCGGCAGGATCAGCAGGAAGATCCAGCCCGAGCGGAAGGTGCTGAACTCCACGATCGGGAACAGCACGCAGAGCACCGCGATCCCGAGCAGTATCGCGCCGGGCACATCAAGAGTCTGCCGTGTCGTGCCGGGCGGTGTACGCGCCTCCCGCACCCAGGCGAGGGCGAGCACGATGGCGGTGATGCCGATCGGCAGGTTGATGAAGAAGACGAGTCGCCAGCCGAATTCGGGGCCGCCGACGGCGATGAGCAGCCCGCCGACGACGGGACCGAGCGCCGTCGCCACGGCGAGCGCGAGACCGAGGCGGCCGAAGGCGCGGCCCCGTTCGGAACGGGGGAAGGCGTTCTGGATATAGCCGGACACCTGGGGGCCGAGCACTCCCCCGAAGAGCCCCTGCACCACCCGGGCCACGATGATGAAGACGGGATCGGGCGACAGGCCGACGGCCGCGCTCGCGACGACGAATCCGACGAGACCGATGATGAAGATGCGACGGCGGCCGCCGATGTCGCCGAGCCGGCCGCCGATGATCGGCATCAGGCCGAAGGCGAGCACGTAGCCGGTGACGATCCACTGCAGTTCCGACGGGCTCGACCCGGTCGAGCGCCCGATCGAGGGAAGGGCCACGTTCGTGACGCTCACATCGAGGAGCGCGGCGAACTGGCCGAGGAGCAGCACCCAGAGCCCGCGCCAGCGCCGCGGATCGGGCGATGTCTCGCTCGTGCCCCGTGCATCCGTCATCTCGCGCCTCTTCCCACTCCCAGTAGATCAGAAACGAAGTGGGCCGTCGGTCTGGCGACCGGGAGCATCCGCGCCTAACATCGGGGCTACGAGACTGGTGCCACCGAACCGAGAGGCGCCGAATGCCTGAATCCCCCGACAACCGGGTAGCCGTGTACATCGACTTCGACAACATCGTCGTCTCGCGCTACAACCAGCTCCATGGCCCGCGCCGGTTCAGCACCGATGGCGCACGCAATTTCGGACCGGACACGGCGGGGGTCGTCGGCACCCGGCTGCGGGAGGCGACGGTGGACTTCGGCGCGGTGCTCGACTACGCCTCCTCCTTCGGTCCCATCGTGATCAGTCGCGCCTATGCGGACTGGTCGGCCAGGGCCAATGCCAGCTACCAGAAGCAGCTCATCGATCGAGCGGTCGACCTCACCCAGCTCTTCCCCACGACCCAGGCTATGAAGAACGGCGCCGACATCCGCCTCGCCGTCGATGTGGTCGAGGACCTGTTCCGCCTCGACGACCTCACCCACGTCGTCATCGTCGCGGGCGACTCGGACTACATCGCCCTGGCCCAGCGCAGCAAGAGACTCGGGCGCTACGTCGTGGGCATCGGTGTGGCGGGCGCCACCAGCCGGTCCCTCATCGCCGCCTGCGATGAATTCCAGGACTACGACGACCTCCCCGGCCTCGTCAGCCCCGGCATGGAGGACGACACCGAGGTCGCGACGAAGGAGAGCGATCCGCCAGAGGAGGCCGCGGTTGCGGCATCCGATCTTCCGCCCAAGTCGGCGCGAAAACATGCCGCCGTGGAGAAATCGAAGACCGCCACCGACGACGACGAGCCGATCAAGCTCTCGCCGCGAGCCGCCACGAACCTCATGATGCGGGCACTTCGGCTCGGCATCGCCAAGAGCGACAGCGAATGGATGCCGAGCTCCGAGGTCAAGAAACAGATGCGCCGCATCAACCCGGCCTTCAGCGAATCGGCCCTCGGCTACAAGACCTTCACCGACTTCGTGAAGTCCCGCAACGGCCAGGTGGAGATGGATGACGGCGGGGCGAGCAATTCCCGTCGCATCCGGCTGCGCCCCACAGCCTCGCCGACGGGCTGACAGTTCCGCGGCGGCAGCGGCGGCAGAATGGTGCCATGATGTCACTCCCCCGCAGCACGCCGGAGGCCGAGGGAATCCCCTCCTCTGCGATCCTCGATTTCCTTCGCGCCGCGGACGCTCGACTCGACAGCCTGCACAGCCTGATGGTCGTTCGGCACGGCCGGGTGGTGGCCGAGGGCTGGTGGTCGCCCTATTCCGCCGGGCACCCGCACATGATGTTCTCGGTGAGCAAGAGCTTCACCTCCCTCGCGATCGGTATCGCGATCGACGAGGGACTCCTGGCCCTCGACGATCGGGTCGTCGACCTGCTTCCAGACGACCTACCGGCGGAGGTCGACCCGCACCTGGCCGCCCTCACCGTGCGGCACCTCCTCACCATGACCACCGGACACGCGACCGACACCGTCGCCCTGTCGGACTCGTCCCACGGCGACAACTGGGCCGCGGCGATCCTCGCACAACCGCTCGAACACGCCCCGGGCACGCACTACGTCTACAACAGCGGCGCGACGCACGTGCTCTCGGCGATAATGCAGCGGCTCACCGGACAGCGTCTGCTCGACTATCTCCGTCCGAGACTCCTCGAGCCGCTCGGCATCACGGATGCCACCTGGGAGACGTCTCCGCAGGGCATCGATGCGGGCGGATGGGGGCTCAGTATCACGTCGGAACAGCTGGCCCTCTTCGGGCAACTGCTGCTGCAGCGTGGGCAGTGGGACGGCCGTCGACTCGTGCCGGCGGACTGGATCGACGAGGCGACATCCCCGCAGGTGGACACCTCGACCACCGATCATGATCTCGATGGACGCCAGGGCTACGGCTACCAGTTCTGGCGTAACCGGCTCGCGGGCTACCGTGCCGACGGTGCATTCGGCCAGTTCTGCATCGTGCTGCCGGAGCAGGATGCGGTGGTGGTGCTCACGTCGGCGCTTCCGGTGGCCCAGCTCGCGCTCGACCTCGTCTGGGAGCACCTGTTGCCCGCGTTCGGGGACTCGGCGCTGCCGCCGGTGGCCTCACCGGTGCAGGGCGAGCTGGCAGCACTCGCGCTGCCAGCCATCGTGGGAGAGAGGGCGACACCGAGGGCGCAGCGTATTGCGGGCATCCGCATCCCCTTCGATCAGGCGACCGTGACCGCGATGTCCGTGGAGCCCGGGGTGCTGACGGTCGAGGACGGAGAAGCGCTCACTGTGCTGGAGTTCGGCAGCGGCGAATGGGTCGAATCCGCCGGCGGACGGGTGTGGGCGAGTGGGGGCTGGGTCTCACCCGACACCCTCGTCGTTCGGGCCTACGACGTGGTCACCCCGTATTCGCGCACGGTCTCTCTGGCGTTCGATGGCGAATCGGTCACTCTCGACATCGCCCAGAACGTGGCCTTCGGCGACCTTCCGCATACCCACGCGGTCTCGCGCGCACTCCCCTGATAGCGACCCGGCAGTTGACCCGATGTTAAGGCGACACCGTCGCGCTATTCACTGGCTGTCCAACTGGCCTCGGGAAGGTGATCTCGGTTCGGAGCCTCGCTCCGCACCGGGCAACTCCTTCCACGAAAGAGGTCGCTGTGCCAGGGATCACGCGCCGTTCACTCCTTCTCGCCGCGGCGGGAGGGCTCGCGCTCCTCTCGGTCGACAGCCTGTCGCCGGGCGGGACGGTCTCGGCGCAGGCGGACAGCAGCATCCGACTGGCCAGGGCACGGGCCTTCACCACCGCCGGCACCACCTTGGAGCACACCGCGAGCGCGTCCGCCACGGCTGGCTATCGTCGCCTCATCGAAGGCCCGGGCTTCCCCCTCGTGGTGCGCGAGGACCTGGCCGCCGCCCAGCGGAGCCGGGATGACCGGCGTTCCGGACTGGCGTCGATCGTGCATCTCACCGACCTGCACATCATCGATGCCCAGTCGCCGATGCGCTTCGAGTTCATGGCGGCGACCTGCCCGCCGTTCTTCCGCCCGCAGGAAGCGCTCGGGACCCAGGCTGCGGCCCAGTTGGTCGCGCGGGTGAACGAGCTGTCGACGGGGCCGTTCAGCGGTCGGGCATTCGACTGCGTGGTCTCTACCGGTGACAACTCCGACAACAACGAAGCCCTCGAGCTCGACTGGTTCCTCACCGTGATGAACGGAGGCTCGATCGTCGCAAACTCCGGGGCCGAGGCGGAATGGGAGGGAGTCCAGCACTCGGGCGATCCGCTCTACTACAACCCCGAGCTCGCGGTGATGGACCGCTACAAGCGGGCCGGATTCCCCCGCATCGACCGATTCTTCGACCGGGCGATCCGCGAACATCGCAGCCCGGGGCTCACGACGCCCTGGTATTCGGTGTTCGGCAATCACGACGACTCGGTGGGAGGCACGATCCCGGCACACTGGACGCCGCTCGAGGAGCTCTACACCGGCACCACCAAATTCACCGGCTTCACGACGGATGCCGCGAACGCGACCCTTGCTGCCGCTTTCAGCAGGGACCCCACGGCACGGCTCGGCCGGGATGCACGAGCGGACCGGCGTTGGCAGGTGACCGCCGATGCCCGGCGCACCCCGTTCTCCGCGAGCGGGTTCATGGCGGCCCACCTCGATCCCGCTGCGACCGGGCCGGGGCCCGTCGGCCACGGTTTCACCCCGGAGTCCGTCCACGATGGCATCGCCTATTACACCTTCGAGATCTCTCCCGGAGTCACCGGCATCTGCCTCGACTCCACCAACCGGGGCGGCTGGACGCGCGGATCCGTCGGTCACGCCCAATTCCTCTGGCTGGAGCGAGTGCTGCGATCGGGAAGCAGCACCTCTTTCGACTCGAGCGGTGCGAGAGTCACACACGGGGCCGACGACCGCCTGTTCGTGGTGTTCAGCCACCACACGAGCCGATCCATGGACAACTCCACCCCTGATCCCGGCCATCCCGCTGAGCTCCGGCACCTCGGGCCCGAGCTCGTCGCGCTGTTCCAGCGTTATCCGAACGTGCTCGCCTGGGTCAACGGACACACGCACAGCAACGCAATCACCCCGCGCCCCGGTCCCTCGCCGGAACGCGGTTTCTGGGAGATCAATACGGCCTCCCACATCGAGTTCCCCCAGCAGGCGCGGATCATCGACGTGTGCGACAACCACGATGGCACCCTGTCACTCTTCACGACTCTCATTGAATCCGCTGCTCCTTATCAGAGCTCCTACGACGATGGCGGGCAGGCGGACCTCGCATCGCTGTATCGCGAATTCTCGCTCAACGACGTCAACTACACCGGATCCCACGAGGGGCTCCCGAAGGACCACAACACCGAACTGCTGCTGGCGAACCCGCGCGCGCGGTGAGCGGAGTCGGCTTCTCGGGTCGGGATCGCCTCAGCGCGCGGCGGCTAGCGGAATCGCGACCCCGTGCAGCGCGTCGACGAGAGGGGTGAGTTCCGGCATCACCTCAGCCTCGATGAGGGCGCTCTCGAGGGTTGCGTCGTGGACGGGCCGGGCCCGGTCGTAGAGCGCCCGCCCGGGTGCCGTGAGCTCCGTGTAGATCCCCCGGCGGTCGTCCGCGCAGAGGATGCGGGTGAGCAGTCCGCGGTACTCGAGTCGGGTGACGAGTCGCGTGGTCGCGCTGTTCGACAGTGCCGCCGCCCGCGCGAGCTGTTGCATGCGCATGTGCCAGCCGTCCTGTCGGCTGAGGGCGTCGAGCACTGTGAATTCGACAACGGACAGGTCGAAAGACGACTGGAGCGCGCGCTCGAGCCGGGTGTCGATCAGTCCGTGAAGTGCGGCGAGCGTGCGCCAGCCTGTGGCACGCACCTCAACGGCGTCGCCTTCGATACTCATTGATCCTCCTTGCAAAACTACCCAGCGTGTGCAACTATTTATGCCGCGTCTGCAAATATCAGCGTACGCGCTATTACCGCGAAGCCACAAGGAATTTGCCATGCCCGTCGGATTGATCGCTCTCGCCCTGGGGGGATTCGGCATCGGCCTCACCGAGTTCGTCATCGCCGGACTTCTGCCTGAGGTCGCCGCCGACCTCGGCGTCGACGAGGCGTCTGCCGGATGGCTGATCTCCGGCTACGCCCTCAGCGTCGCCGCCGGTGCCATCCTGCTCACTGCCGCCGTCACCCGGCTGCCGCGCAAGCAGGTCCTCGTCGGCCTGATGGTTCTCTTCATCGTGGGCAACCTGGTCTCTGCCCTCGCGCCCGACTACGCGATCATGCTGCTCGGCCGCATAATCGCCGCCCTCTGCCACGGCGCCTTCTTTGGAATCGGATCCGTCGTCGCGGCCGGGCTCGTCGCACAACACAAGAAGGCGAGCGCCATCGCCGTGATGTTCACCGGACTCACTCTGGCGAATGTGCTCGGGGTACCGTTCGGAACCTTTGTCGGCCAGGCCTTCGGCTGGCGTGCAACGTTCTGGGCCATCACGGCGATCGGGGTGATCGCGCTCGTCGGCATCCTCGCCCTCGTGCCTCGCCCTACCGCCGAGGCCGCTCACGCGAGCAACCTTCGCGGTGAGCTGCGAGCCTTCCGCTCCGGTCAGGTCTGGCTCTCGATCGGCGTGACCGTGCTCGGCTTCGGCGGTATGTTCGGTGCGTTCACCTACATCGCGTTCACCCTTACCCGGGTCAGCGGTTTCACCCCCGGCGCAGTGCCCTGGCTTCTCGTGGTGTTCGGTATCGGCCTGTTCTTCGGAAACATCGTGGGCGGCCGGTTTGCCGAACGCCGGCTCGACCTCACCATCCTCGTGCTGCTCGCGGGGCTCACCGTGGTGCTCGCGGCCTTCGCCGTATTCGCTGTGAATCCGGTGGCGACCATCGTGGCACTCGTGCTCATGGGAGCGTTCGGCTTCGGTACCGTGCCCGGCCTCCAGACCCGGGTCATGATCTATGCCCCGGACGCTCCCACCCTCGCGTCCAGCGCGAACATCGCCGCGTTCAATGTGGGAAACGCCCTCGGCGCTTGGATCGGGGGCCTCACGATCAGCATTGGACTAGGGTTCACCTCCCCCCTGTGGGCGGGAGCGGTCATCACGGCGGTGGCTCTCATCGTGATGCTGGTCGCTGCGACTCGCGTGTCGGCCGCGAAAGACCGTCTTCCGGGAGGCGCAACGGTCCGTACTTAACTGCACCGCCGTCTTCCGCGAGTGAGTCGCCCGGGTCTACCCTCGAAGCGTGACGGCCGACCCGGATACCTACAATGAGCCCCTCGACCGCGCGCACGCGCACGCCCGGGAGTGGCTCGGTTCACTGCCCACCCGGTCGGTGCCGCCGCGACTGGACGCCGATGAGGTCGTGGCCACGCTGGCGCAGCCGCTCGCGGAGAGTGGGATGGATCCCGCGGAGGTCGTCGACACCCTTGCGGCGATCGCCGAGCCCGGGCTGATGGCCATGGGGTCCGGGCGATTCTTCGGCTGGGTGATCGGCGGCACGCTTCCCGCCGCCCTTGCCGCCGACTGGCTTGTCAGCGCGTGGGACCAGAATGCCGCGATGCGCTATGCCACCCCGGCGACGGCCGCGATAGAACAGGTCGCGGGCGAGATCCTGCTCGATCTGCTCGGGCTGCCTGACGGCTCTGACGTGGGTTTCACGACCGGAGGCACCACGGCGAACTTCGTGGGGCTTGCCGCCGGCCGGCAGCGGGTGCTCGACCGGGTCGGCTGGAACCTCAACGCGGACGGCCTGACGGGAGCCCCGCGAATCTCGGTGTTTGCGGGCCGTGAGCGGCACGCTTCGGTCGATCTCGCCCTCCGCTATCTCGGCCTCGGCCTGCCCATCGAGGTGGATGCCGACCGCGAGGGCCGGATCATCCCCGCCGCCCTCGCCGAGGCGATGAGGGGCGTCGACGGTCCGTCGATCGTCTGTCTCCAGGCGGGCAACCTGCACTCCGGAGCCTTCGATCCGATGCGCGAGACTGTCGAGATCGCACACTCGCACGATGCCTGGGTGCACGTCGACGGCGCCTTCGGGCTGTGGGCGGCCGCCAGCCCCCTCTATCGAACACACCTCGATGGCCTGGATACCGCGGATTCCTGGGCGACCGATGCCCACAAGACCCTCAATGTGCCCTACGACTGCGGCATCGTCGTGGTCTCGGATCCGGCAGCAGCGAGGTCGGCCTTCGGCACGCAGACGAGTTATCTCATCGAGGTGGATCATGGCCCCGGCGACCCCTTCGGAACGGTTCCGGAGATGTCACGACGCGCCCGCGGGGTGCCGGTCTGGGCTGCACTGCAACAGCTCGGCCGCGCCGGTGTGGTCGATCTCGTGGAGCGCCTCGCGGCCAACGCGCGTGCGCTCGCCGACGGCCTGTCGCAACTCCCGGGCGTCGAGGTGCTCAACGATGTGGTCTTCACCCAGGTGAGCCTCGCATTCGGGGACGACGAGAATACGCGACGGGTGACCGCGAACCTGATCGCCGATGGCACGGTCTGGATGTCGGGATCCCGCTGGCAGGACCGCGACATCCTGCGCATCTCGGTGAGCAACTGGTCGACGGATGCCGCGGACGTGGGCATGGCCATCGATGCGGTTCGTCGTGCCATGGTTCGCTGAACCCGCGGCTCGCGGCTCGCTAGACTCAGGCACCCCTTCGCCGCTCCCCCAATCGAGGCCCGAATGATTCCCGACATCAACTACTGGGCCGTGATCGTGGCCACCCTCTCCACCATGGTCGTCGGCTCGATCTGGTACACCCCGCGCGTGTTCGGCAACTACTGGATGAAGATCGCCGGAGTCACGCCGAGTGGCGACGCGAAAGACGCGATCGGCCCCATCCTCGTCACGCTCGTCGTGAGTTTCATCACCGCCTGGGTGCTCGCCGGCGCCGCCTTCATCGCCTGGAAGTTCTACGGCGGCGGATTCCTGGCGAGCGCGCTGGTCACCGGAGTCCTGCTGTGGGCGGGATTCACCGCCGCCAGATTCATCACCCACGATGCCTTCGACCGGCGCCCGCGTGGCCTCACTGTGCTCAACATCACGCACGAACTGGTGACGATCGTTGTGCTCTCGTTCGTGATCGGGGTCTGGCCGCCCGCCGGAGTGTGACCAGTCGCCCCTCTGACCGACCTCGCTAGTCCGGCTGCATGTCCACGGAAACGAAGATCTCGATCCCCAACAGGGGCGTCCGGTTCATTCAGGCATTGGGGGTGGACGTGCCGGAGGCTACCCAGCACTCCACGGTGCGGTCTCCGAGCTTCCAGCTGTCCGCGGTCGGCTCGTAGGTGACCCAGATCTGACCGGCGGCATCTGCCGGGTCTCCGCAGTTCGCCTGGTCGAAGGCGTTGCGTACCTTCTCGCTGGGGAAGGGCGCCGAGTCCTCCCCCGGCAGAGAGTCTTCGGACGCTTCGCGCCACTGGGGATCCGCGGCGCAGTCGGCGAATCTCGCCGTCTCGGAGCCCAAGGGGTCCGAGGAGGCGGTCTCCTCAGAGGTGGTGATGCACATGGCGAAGATCTCGGGGCTGTTCTGCACGTCGTGCTCGAAACTGCCGATGTCGGCGGGCAGTTTCTCGAGTCGCGGATCCGCGAGCGCGCTGCCGTAGGCGATGATCGCGAAGTCGCACCGCACCCACCGTGCTCCGGCGGCCCAGGCGGCTTCCGACGGCAGGAAATAGCCCTGCTCGAGGCGCTTCTCGCGAACTGCGGTACTCGGGAGGAAATGCGGTGACGCTGCATCGCAACTGTTCCACGCCGCCGTGTCGATCTCGTCTTTGACGTAGCCGGTGGCCGGGTCGATCAGTGTGCGGGAGAGCGCCTTCGACACCGAGGCCACCGCATAGGTATAGCTCTGATGAGCCGTCGCACAGTCGACCGGCCGACCGCTCGTCCAGGTGTAGTCGGAGTCGATCGTGGTGAAATCGGTGCGCCAACAGTCACCGACCACGGGGATCACGAGGGATCCATTGACCTTCTCGGTGACGGTGTTGACGAGGGGGAACAGGGCCGCGCACCCCGCGAGCAGTCCGGTGACCGCGACCGCGGCGGAGCAGGCCAGAATCCATCGTGACTTCATCGTGCACCTGCTCCCCGGCCGCGGGAGCGGTTCCCGATAGCTGAGATTAGCGCGACGACTGGATGCCTCGCCTCCCCTCGAACGGGGCATCGAAATACCAGCGGCGCAGAAGAATCCGCTCACCAAGGGTCCAGGTCGCCGAGGCCGCAAGATAGACGGCTGCCGCGAGCGGCACGAGCGCCGCGAACAGGATGGTCGCGAACGGCAACCAGCTGACCACGCGCGCGACGGTCGCCGCGGAGGAGGGAGCGTCCGGATCCACAAGACGCAGGCGAAGGGCGATCCGACGCGAGATCGAAGCGACCACGGCAAGCACGGCGAACAGCACCAGGTAGACGATGACGCCCCCACCGTTACCGATGACGACCTGGGCGAAGGACGCCCCAAGCGGAGCCGAGAACAGGTGTCGGGCGAGCAGCGCATTCGCGTGCCCGTCAATCGTGGTGCGCACAAACAGGGTGTACACAACCGAGAGCACCGGCGCCTGGGCGAGCGCCGGAAGTATCCCGGCGAACTGCGAGCTGTTCTCGGCCCGGTAGAGCTCGGCCGATTTCTGCTGCAGGGTCACCGGGTCTCTACGGTGTCGACGCTGGAGCTCGAGGATCTGCGGATACAGTCGCCGGCGGACCCCCTCCGCCTTCACCTGGGAGATACCGACGGGAACGAGAAGCACCCGCACGAGAACGGTGACAGCGACGATGGCAAGTGCGCCGCTCGAGGCACCGGCGATCGGATGGAGAATTTCGGCGAGACCTTCGAGAAGACGGTACGCACCCTCGAGAAGGGCAGCGAGGGGCGGAAACGAAAATGGGTCCATGACAGTGTTCCTTGCAGTCGAAGCGGATGGGGTGACCGAGTGGCCACGGGGCATCCGCTCGAGAGCAGGACCGCTACGCGACCGTGATCGACTGGGCGGGGGCTCGGGTGCGCGGGCGTCCGGAGGTGCGCGGATGCTGCGGCGCGGGCATGCGGCCCAGCACCTGGCGATGGGCGCGGGCTCGGCATCCGATGGCCAACTCCAGGCACCCCACGGCGAGCACAGCGAAGCGCATCGCGACGATGACCGCAATCGCGGCCGCGGCGATTCCGACGACGGCGAGCGTCCCAGGGGCGGAGGGCACTCCCGAGTAGGCCAGCAGGGCCGCGGTTGCGGAGGCCAGCAGCCAGGCGTGCACGAGGCGCATGCTCACACGATAGCCCGTGCCGACAAAGAAATGGCCCATCGCTAGTGCGATGGGCCATTCGTTGTGTGGGCTAGTCCGCGAGGATCAGGTAGAGAGCGCGTCGCGTCTCGTCGAGCTTCTCGATGGCGGCCGCGCGCTGCGCGTCCGTGGCCGAGTGACGGAACTGCTGGGCTACGCCCATCAGCTTGCCGACGCTCTCGAAGAAGGCTCCGGCCTGCTCGGAGCGGCCGGGGGTCGCCTCCCAGGCCTTGGCGAAGTCTTCCGCGTGTTCCGAGACGTAGGTGCGCCCGGCATCCGTCAGGTCGAATTCGGTCTTGCGACCGTCTCCGGTCGAGACGATGAGTTCCTCGTCCACGAGCTGCTGGAGGGTGGGATACACCGATCCGGGGCTCGGGCGCCAGGCGCCGCCGGTCTTCTCGGCGATGGCCTTGATCAGGCCGTAGCCGTTCGAGGGGCCCTCGGAGAGCAGGGACAGGATCACGGAGCGGATGTCGCCCTTGCCGGCGCGACGCGGTCCACGCGGGCCGAAGCCCGGGCCGCCCGGGAAGCCGCCGAAGCCGGCGCCCCCCGGGAACGAGCCGCGCTCGAAGCCGCCGGGGAAACCCGCGCCGTGGCCGTGACTTCCCGGCTGGTGATGGAATCGGCGGGGATGTTGATCTGAATTCTGGGGGATGTGATTGTGGTTGCGGTTCATGGTCGCAGTACCTTTCGTTCTGCTCGGTGCGTCCTACCGGAAGGACCGGCATTCGCTGTGAGCCATCGCAGAACTTCTGCGATGGGTTTACGATATATCTTTCAGAACAAAAATGCAAGCGTTATGTCAAAGTACTATCGCTGAGTGTGTCCTTATTGCTCTGCAGTGCCCAGGTCACGCTCTCGCCGATCACACCGATCACGAATTCGAGCTCGGTTTCGTCCCTCGGGCCGTAGATCATGATCTCCGTGCCGTAGTCCGCGTACTGGTGCGGCTCGCCCCATCCTCGATCGCAGAGTTCAGCGGCGCGCTCCGACGGTAGGCAGAGGTGGATGCTCGTGTCATCCACCCCATGAAGGTGCACCGGTTCCGCCGGACTACCCGGGTGTGCGAGCGAGGTCTCGGGCGCCCGGGCAGTCGAGATGCCCTCCAGCAACGCAGCGCGCGAGCTCGCGGGCGAGACGGAACTGTGTCCCTCGACGACGCCGTCAAGCGCGAATGTGCGCGCCACCAGACGACCCCAGATCGCCGGTGTCGAGCGCTGGGTGCGCTGCCGATGCGGCCCGTTCGTGGATGTCTCGGGGCGCGGTCCGGCGCGGAGCCCGCTTGCCGCAAGCGGCCCGAAGTGCGTCACGGTTGGAAAGGGGTCGTAAAACCCGTGCAGCAATGCGCTCCATTTCCCATATGCCGGCGACCCGCGGAATCCGATCTCATGGGCGTCGACGGAGTCCCATTCCACCAGCAGGAGATACGTCTCGGGATGCTCCACACCGCGCGAGAGCGACAGCCCCCGACACCCGTCGGACGCTTCGATAAGCTGCCGCGCGTTCGCGAAGGCCGCTTCGAACTCGGCCTCCCTTCCGGCGCGCACGGGAAGGATTACGTGTTCCACGATCATCCCCGAAGTCTAGGGAGGGAGGCCTCGAGGTGACGCGATCCGGGTCGCTAGACCCCTTCGGCCGTGGTGAAGACCCCGAGCACGGGAGGAGCGGCGAGGATGCTGCCGAGGGCGGACTTGCCGTCGCCGGCGCGCCAGGCGCGGTAGGCGGAATCCGCCTCGAGCGATTCCCAGCGCTCGAGCAGCACGATGCGCAGCGGATTTGCGGAATCGACGAGCACGTCGACCCCTCGATTGCCCGGGAAGGCGCGGGTGGCCTCGAGCACCTCGTGGATCACCCTCAGCGCGTCATCCGCTGATTCGGGGGAGATGGCGAGCTCGAGCGTTGCTGTGACGGTCATGCGGTATCCAATCTCGACGTGAGGTGCGTTCCTCCCACCGTAGCCGTCGTCGGCACGCGAAGTCGGAGCATCAATCCGCCGCAGAGCCAACCCGTCGAATCCATTCGGGAGTACATGTGACATCGAGACGATTGGTCCCGCATCTACCCCCGACTCGATTCGGAACCAGCAATCGAG
Source organism: Lacisediminihabitans sp. FW035 (assembly GCF_054880895.1). NCBI lineage: Bacteria > Bacillati > Actinomycetota > Actinomycetes > Micrococcales > Microbacteriaceae > Lacisediminihabitans > Lacisediminihabitans sp. FW035. The sequence continues at coordinate 1,190,693 of NZ_CM142187.1, read as the reverse complement.
TTGGTAGTTGATGCGACTTCCGGGCGCGGAAAGTCGCAACAACTACCAAGTCGATTCGGGATGCCCGGATACGAGTCCATCACGCAGCCCGAAGGTGCGCGGTTCCGCACCGCCGCCCCCTACTGCTGCGCGCGCTCCAGCACCAGCTCGCGCACGCGGGCTGCATCCGCGGTGCCCTTCATGGCCTTCATCACCGCGCCGATGACGGCACCGGCTGCCTGCACCTTGCCGTCGCGGATCTTCTCGAGCACATCCGGCTGGGCCGCGAGAGCCTCGTCGATGGCGGCGATGAGCGCACCGTCGTCCGAGACGACCTTGAGGCCGCGGGACTCCACGACCTCGGCCGGGGTTCCCTCGCCGGCGACGACTCCTTCGAGTACCTGGCGAGCGAGGCGGTCGGTGAGTTCGCCGCTCTCGATCAGCGCGATCAGCTCGGCGACATCCACAGAAGACACGAGCGACGACGCGTCGACGGATGCCGCGTTGGCGAGCCGAGCGATCTCCCCGGTCCACCACTTGCGGGCCTGAGCGGCGGATGCCCCGGCGGCCGTGGTCTCCTCGATCTCCACGAGCAGGCCGGAGTTGACGACATCCTGGAATTCGAGATCGGTGAAGCCCCACGCGTCCTTCAGGCGACGACGACGGATTGCGGGCGCCTCGGGAAGGGCAGCTCGAAGCTCCTCGATGAGCTCGATCGAGGGCTCGACCGGCAGCAGGTCGGGCTCGGGGAAGTAGCGGTAGTCGTCGGCATCGCTCTTCGGGCGTCCGGCGGAGGTGACGCCGGTGTCTTCGTGCCAGTGCCGGGTCTCCTGCGTGATCGTGCCGCCGTCGGCGAGGATGGCTGCCTGGCGCTGGATTTCGTACCGGATGGCGCGCTCGACGCTTCGCAGGCTGTTGACGTTCTTCGTCTCGGTGCGGGTGCCGAGCTTTCCGGAGCCGCGCGGGGTCAGCGAGATGTTGGCGTCGCAGCGCAGGTTGCCGCGCTCCATCTTCGCATCGCTGATGCCGAGCGAACGCACGATGTCGCGGATGGTCGAGACGTAGGCCTTCGCAAGCTCCGGGGCATCCCGCTCGGCGCCGTAGATGATGTTGGTCACGATCTCCACCAGGGGAACCCCGGCACGGTTGTAGTCCACGAGAGAGTATTCGGCACCCTGGATGCGACCGGTCGCGCCGCCGACGTGCGTGAGCTTTCCGGCATCCTCTTCCATGTGGGCTCGCTCGATCGGAATCTGGAACAGCCGACCGTCTTCGAGTTCGACCTCGACGCTGCCGTCGAACGCGATCGGCTCGTCGAACTGGCTGATCTGGTAGTTCTTCGCGAGGTCGGGGTAGAAGTAGTTCTTGCGCGCGAACCGGCTGGACGGGCGGATGCTGCAGCCGAGGGCCAGTCCGAGGCTGATCGAGTACTTCACCGCCTGCTCGTTCACGACCGGCAGGCTGCCCGGAAGACCGAGGTCCACGGGCGTCACGTTGGTATTGGGCTCACCGCCGAAGAAGTTCGGCGCGTCCGAGAACATCTTGGTCTTGGTGTTGAGTTCGACGTGCACCTCGAAACCGAGCACCGGCTCGAAGAGTTCGATCGCTCGGTCGTAGTCCATCAGTTCAGCTTTAGCCACCAGACGATTCTATGGGCGCGGGGGTGAGCGGCCGATCGGTGTCGGTCGAGCCGCTCGGCGCCGAGACATCCGGGATCGCCCCGGCCTCCAGCTCGGTGTCGGTGTCGGACTTCTCGGCCCGCACGAATCCGATGCCCACCAGGATGAGCACCCCGCCCACCAACTGGGACACGGAGAGGTCTTCGCCAAGGAGGATCCAGGCGTAGAAGGCCGCAGCCACCACCTCGAGCAGTCCGAGGAAGGAGGCGAGGCGCGAGCCGAGCATGGCCGCGGCCGTGATGCTCGTGGCATAGGCGACGGCGGTGGCGAGAACGCCCACGACGAGCAGGGGGATCCACCACGCCACCGAGGTGCCGAGCATCCGCACCGGTCCGAAGGTGACGGCAAGGGGGACGATGCCGGTCAGGCCGACGAGTCCGAGGACGACGCCTCCGAGCACAAGGCCGGAGGCCGCGAGCGCGACGGGCGGCAGGCCGTCGCTCGGGCGCGCGGCGACGACGTAGTACACGGCGCAGCCGAGGGTGGCCAGCGCGGCGAAGAAGAGGCCGAGCAGGTCGGCGCTGCCCTGGGTGCCCGGCGAGACCACCAGCACCAGCCCGGCCATTGCCACCACGGACCCGACCAGAACCACGGCTTTCGGCACCCGCCGACTGGTCGCCCACACGAAGACCACCAGCAGCAGAGGAGCCATGTACTCGATGAGGATTGCCGTGCCGACGGCGATGCGCTGCAGCGCCGCGAAGTAGACAAGCTGGGTCGCGGCCACTCCGATGAGACCCATGGCGAGGATTCGCCAGCGTGCGCGCCACAACACGGCCCACTGCCCGCGCAGGGAGTAAGCGGCGAACGGAACGAGCACGATCCCGCCGATCAGGGCGCGCGCGGTCACGGCGGCTGCCGGGCTCCAGCCGGCCTCGAGCAGCGGTTTGATGAATGCTCCGGACATACCGAAGGTGGCGGCGGCGACGACGGCGATCAGCAGACCGAGACTGGTGGATGTGCTCTTCACAGAGCCGACGCTAGTCTGGTGGAAAGTAAGGAGTCAAATTGCATTTTGCCCCTGACACCGAAGAAACCCTGGAGTTCGCTGTCGCCCTCTCGAACACCGATCCGGGTGCTTCGAAGAGCGGGGTGGACGAGATCGATTCGATAGCGGATCTTGAGGGATTCCTGACCCGCTGGATCTACTCCGGGCGCATCGATCATGACGCGGCCGAGCTCGCGCAGGTGCGGCACACCAGAGCCCTCGCCCGACGGCTCTGGGGCATGGATGTCGACGATTCGGTGACCGAGATCAACCGCATCCTCGCGAAGGCCCGGGCGCTGCCCCGCCTCGAACGTCACGACGACCTTCCCTGGCACCTCCACGCCACCGAGCCGGAGGCTCCGCTCGCCGAGAGGATGATCGTCGAGATCGCGCTCGCCTTCGTCGACGTCATCCGCTCGGGTGAGACTGCGCGGCTGCGAAGCTGCGAGGCGCCCGACTGCACGGGCGTGCTCGTCGACCTGTCGCGCAACGGTTCGAAGCGCTACTGCAGCGTTCGCTGCGGCAACCGGATGAACATGGTGGCGTTCCGCGAACGCGCGACGCAGACCTAGCCGCGATCGTTATTCAGCAGATTCTCGCCTGGCGGTGCGTTCGACAGCAGAAAATCGGTCCTGTCGGGGCACGGTGGATGTCGAGGCGCGGGCCTGCCCAGTCGGCGGGGCGCCGTCCCGGTCAGCGCGTCGCGAGCTCCGGCGCCTGCGAGATGAGCGTGTGCCCCCAGCTGTCCTCGAGCAGTGCCTCGATGACCGCTCCGTGCTCGTAGAGCCGGGCATCCGCTCGCGCGGGTGCCATGAGCTGCAGCCCCGTCGGAAGGCCGTCCTCGGGCGCGAGACCCATCGGAAGACCCATACCGGGGATGCCCGCGAGGTTCGCCGGGATCGTCGTGACGTCGTTGAGATACATAGCGAGCGGGTCGTCGATCTTCTCGCCGATCTTGAACGCCGTGGTCGGAGCAGCGGGACTCACCAGGATGTCGACCTGGTCGAATGCGGCAGCGAAGTCGCGCTGGATGAGCGTGCGCACCTTCTGGGCGCTGCCGTAGTACGCGTCGTAGTAGCCGGCGCTGAGCGCGTAGGTCCCGAGGATGACGCGGCGCTTCACTTCCGCGCCGAAACCCGCCTCCCGCGTGGCCGACATCACGTCTTCGACGGTGCCGCCTCCGACGGGATTGACCCGAAGCCCGAACCGCACCGAGTCGAACTTGGCGAGGTTGCTCGAGGCCTCGGCCGGCAGGATCAGGTAGTACGCGGCGACGGCGTACTCGAAGTTCGGAGCGGACACCTCGACGATCTCGGCTCCGTTGTCGGCGAGGAGTTCGAGGGTCTCGTGGAAGCGCTGGTGCACGCCGGGCTGGAAGCCGGGAGCGTCGAGCTCCTTCACCACGCCGATCTTCACGCCGGTGAGGGTGCGCTTCAGCTGGCCCGCTCGCGCGGCGGCGGCGAAGCTCGGCCATTCGTCGAGCAGCGAGGTGGAGTCGCGCGGGTCGTGGCCGCCGATCACATCGTGGAGGAGTGCGGCATCGAGAACGGTGCGCGCGACCGGGCCCACCTGGTCGAGTGAGGATGCGAGGGCGATGGCACCATAGCGGGAGACCCCGCCGTACGTGGGCTTGACCCCGACGGAACCGGTGACGGCGGCAGGCTGGCGGATGGATCCACCGGTGTCCGAACCGAGAGCAAGGGGCGCTTCGAAGGCGGCGACCGCGGCAGCCGATCCGCCGCCGGAGCCGCCGGGGATGCGGTCGAGGTCCCACGGGTTGTGCGTTGGACCGAAGGCGGAGTGCTCGGTCGACGAGCCCATGGCGAACTCGTCCATGTTGGTCTTGCCGAGCGGCACGAGATTGGCGAGCCGCAATCGGCTCACGACTGTCGCGTCGTAGGGCGGAGTCCAGCCCTCGAGGATGCGGGACCCGGCGGTGGACGGCATGTCCAGGGTGCAGAGCACGTCTTTGATGGCGACCGGGATGCCGGCGAGGGGACCGAGCTGGTCGCCGCTGCGACGGAGCACATCGATGCCCTCGGCGGTGTCGATCGCGTCCTTGGAGATGTGTAGGAAGGCGTGCACGTCACCGTCGACGGCGGCGATGCGGTCGAGGTGAGCGCGGGTGACCTCCACGCTCGAGACCTCGCGGGCGGTGAGCAGTTCGCCGAGGGACGCGGCGGAGAGGCGGGTGAGGTCGACGGCCATTACTGCTCCTCCCCCAGGATGGCGGAGACCTTGAAACGGCTTCCATCGTGCTCGGGCGCGCCACTGAGCGCTTCCTCCTGCGAGAGTGTCGCACCGATCACGTCGGGCCGGAACACGTTGGTCAGCGGGATCGGATGGCTCGTCGCCGGCACATCCGCCGTCGCGACCTGGGAGACCTTCGCGATCGAGTCGATGATCACCCCTAGTTCTCCGGTGAGCTTCTCGATCTCATCCGGAGTCAACGCGATTCGCGCGAGGTTCGCGAGGTGCGCGACCTGGTCGGTGGTGATGCGGCCATCAGGCTCGTTTTCAGACATGGAACTCCGTGCGTTGGATCGCTTGGGGGGACACCCGATTCTATTCGACCGGTCGCGAGCGCCGACCCAGCGGCGAACGGCGTCAGGATGCGGCCGGGTCGACCGTGCCGAAGAGTCCGGTGCCATGGCGTACCAGGGCGTCGTACGCGTCCGCGTAGGTGTGCGGGATCGGGGCATCCGGTTCGTATTTCGCCAGAAGGATGCCGAGCAGACCCTCGGCCGGCGGGGTGAGTGGCCGGCCGGCGTGCGCCTCGTGCGGCAGCATCTTCTCAGGGTTCGGGGGCACGTAGGACGCGTGGGTATCCGGCCAGAGCGCGGGCTGGCGGGGGCGGCTGAGATTGACCGCGGAGAAGATGCCGTTCGCGGTGTCGTCCCGCCGGGTGAGCGGGCGCAGTCCGTGGAGTTGGGCGAGGGTGTGGATGACGGCGCCGTGATGCATCTCGTCATTGATCACCGACCCCGCCCGGGTGTACGCCGACACGACGATGGCGGGCACGCGGCATCCGAGCCGGTCGAAGGTGAATCCCATCTCCCCCGGTCCCCCACCGGAGTGCGGCGGCACCGCCCGCGGCGGCGGCACATGATCGTAGGTGCCCCCATGCTCGTCGAAGGTGATCACGAACGCAGTGTTGATGGCGTTCGACCCGGTCGGTGAGGCCGAATTCTTGATCGACGTGTAGACCTGCGCGAGCAGCACTTCGCCGGCCCGCACATCGGAGAGGGCGCTGTCGTAGAAGGCCTGGCCGTCCACCGGCGACTCCCGCAAATCGCCGAAGGGCGGGTGCATGTCGTTGTGGTTGAACACCATTCGTGGCTCGATGAAGGAGTAGGCGGGGAGGTTGCCCGATGCGGCATCCGCGTGGAACTGCGCCATGGAACGGAAGTTCGTCTTCCAGTACCTCTCGAGCGCCGAGGCGTGGAGGATCCCGGTGAGCGAGACCAGCTGCCCCTCGTCGTAGTAGACCCGCCAGGACAGGCCCTTTTCTTCGAGGCTGTTGAAGATCGTGGGAGCCTCGGCATCGAGCCACTTGCGGTACCCGGCGCCCTCACGGTTGGTCACGTAGCCGTGCGAGGTGCCGGCATGGAAGAAGGACCGATTGCAGAACGTCTGCGAGGGCACTGCGGCATGCCAGTGGTCATAGACCGCGAAGCTGCGGGCGAGGGTGCTCAGCACGGGAAGCATCTCCGGCGAGAAGCCGCCCATCACCTGGCGGTACTCCTCTTCGGTCGGCGCCGCGCCATTCTTCGTCGCCGCGAAATTGGCGATGTAGTCGCGCACGAAGCCGCCCATCGTGGGTGCCGAATCGTCCTTCGGCGCGTTCCACGGAGCCGAGATGCCGTTGCGATGGATGTCGGCATTGGAGGGCGGATCCACCACGTCGTAGAGCTGGGTGTTCACGTGCGGGTAGAACTCGCCCGGATCGGGGTTCGGAAGCCCCATGATCCGATCCGTGCCGCCGCCGGAATAGACATGGGCTTCGACCACTGTGCCATCGGGGGCGAGGTTGCGGTACTCGCCCTGGTGCAGCCCGTCGAAACGCTGTCCCGGCGCGAGTTGCTCGTCCGTGTACAACCAGCCGAGCAGGTTGTCGAAGGAGCGATTCTCGAACATCAACACCACGACGTGATCGAATCCCGGCTCCGACCGGGCTTTCAGCGGCGTGAAGCCGTGCTCATCATCGGAATCAGAACGGCGTGCGGACTCGACGGCGACCGCGCCCCCGACACCGAGCGCGATCCCGGATGCCGCAGCGATCCCGGATGCCGCGAAGAATCGCCGACGGGAGGGATCGGCCGGCTCCTCGGGCGATGCGGACCCGGATGCCCGGGTGTCGCTGTCACGCGAACGACGAACCATGGCCCGGAGGGAACGTCTCAGCGCGCGTCGGCGAGGGTGCGGGATGCGTCGGCGGACGATCCGGTGGAGACGAGGGCGCCCTGGTCGAGGCCGATGAGCGCCAGGTTGCGCATGGCCGTCGTGCCGCTGTCGAAGTAGCCGAGATGGCCGACCGCGGCGGCGAGGGGCTTGTGCGTGATCGGGTCGGTCGCGGCCGCGACATCCATCCTGCGGGCGCCGAAGGAGCTGGACCCGGGGTCGCTGCCGTAGAAGGCGGTGTTCACGATGGGGTCCCAGGCGGCCTCGCCGACGAAGACGTTGCCGTTCTTGACCGCCAGGGCGGAAGCGGACTGCGCGGCGGATCCCGGCGAACCGATGATCGCGAGGGCATCGACGGTCATCCCGCCCTTGGCGAGTTCCATCATCGCGGCGGTCGACCCGTAAGAGTGGGTCACCAGGCTGACGAAGGGCTGCGAGCCGGCGCGGGCCGCCCGGATGCCCTGGATCGCGTGGCCGAGGAAGTCGGCGCCGCTCTGCGCGCGATCCAGCGACGCGATGTCGAGCACGCCCGGAGTCTGGTACCCGATCCAGGCCACCGTCGCCGCCGTTTTGCCGGCGAGGGTGGGGTCCGCGGCCGACAGAGTCTTGAGCCAGCCCGCCTGCTGTGTCTGCAGGTCCTGCGCGATCACCGTCCAGTCGTACATCTGTCCCTGCACGGTGAAGAACATGCCGGGCACGAGATAGCTCACGTAGTCCGCGGTCGAAAGATCGCCGACCACCACGGCCGCCCGCACTTCCCCCGAGGTGTCGAGGGTGAGCAGCTGGCGCTTCGGCTCGCCGGCAGTGCGCTCGAGGGTCTTGGTCACCTGGTTGAGGATGTCGAGATGGTGGCGCTTCTCGACGAGCTTCGCCCGGCCGGCACCCGACTCGATCGATTTCTCCAGCTGCGCGACCGAACGGGACAGTGCCAGGCGGTTGGCCCGGTCCCTCACCGCGAAAGGCACCCCGTCGAGGTTGCCGACCACTTCGGGTGCCGACGACGCGAGGGCCTTCCGGCCGGTGCTCGGCAGGGATCCCCACCAGGTCGCCACCGAGCTCGCTCGGGGCGGGCTCACGAGCAGTCGGTGGATGGCTCCCGGGTTGCCGGCGACGAAGGCGGCCATCTCGGAGCCGGAGAGGACGGTGAGCCGATCCAGGGTCTCATTGCCACTGGCTCGCGCAAAAAGGGACGGGTCGACGGGGGTCGAGTAAGGAGTGGAAGCGGTCACATCCGACGGCCGGGGACCTCCCGGCGCCAGCATCCCCGCGTCGGATCCGACGGGGCTGAAGAGCCCACCGAACAGTGATTGGTCCTGCGTCGACGGATCGACGGCGACTACGACAGCGGACACCTGGCGGCTGATTTCGTGTACGCCGAAAGCCTCTGCGACCCCACCGAGCGCGCCGGAGGGCGAGAGGACTGCTGCGACGTCGAACAGCAAAAGACTTGTATCCAATCGTTGTATCCGGAGTTCGGGGGAACACCGGGAGCAACGGGAATTGAGAACTACCCCCAATAGTAGGGTCGAATGGGCCTCTGACCTAGGTTTTTGCTGGTCCGCCAGAGATCGTCACGCGGTGTTTACACGCGAGACTATCTCGTTAATCAGCGATCTAGGCCATCCGGGCCGAACTCGAGCAACACCGCGAACTGCGCCGCATCGATGATGCGAAGCCCGAGTTCCTCAGCTTTCGTCAGTTTCGAGCCGGCGCCTGGGCCAGCCGCGACGAAGTCCGTCTTCTTCGACACGCTCGATGCCGCTTTGCCACCGGCGGCCATGATCGCCTCGAGCGCCCCTTCTCGCGTGAAGCCCTCGAGGCTCCCGGTCGCGACGACGGTGATGCCCGAAAGCGGTCCGCCCGCAGCCACGGCCGCACCGGGACCGGCGTGACCGGGGATGCTCAGCCGCACCCCGGCATCCGTCCACCGGTCGATGATCTCGACATGCCAGTCGACGGCGAACCAGTCGATGAGGGCATCGGCGATGATGCCACCGACGCCGTCGACGGCCGCGAGCTCCTCCCGGGTCGCCGCCCGGATGGCGTCGATCGACCCGAAGTACGCGGCGAGGGCGCGTGCCGCCACCGGGCCGACATGACGGATGCTGAGGGCGACGAGGATGCGCCACAGGTCCTTGGTCTTCGCAAGTTCGAGCTCGGACAACAGCTTCTCGGCCGCGGACGACGGCACCGAGTCTTCGTCGCCCGCGAATTCGGCCGCGTCGGGATCGAAGGCCGGATCTGCTCCCTTTCCCGTCTTCCTCCGCTTTTTGCGATACGGGGTCTCGGTGCGCTCCGTCCCGTCGGGGTTGAGCTTGACCAGGCCCGTCTCGTAGTCGCGAACGCGGACGGTGATCGGGAAGATGTCACGGAGCGTCAGTGAGAACAGCCCCGCCTCGGTCACGAGCGGCGGGTCGGCGGGGATGTCGGGCTGGGTGAGGGCAGAGGCGCCCACCTCGCCGAGGCCCTCGACATCGAGCGCACCCCGCGATCCGACGTGCTCGACGCGCCCGCGCACCTGGGCGGGGCAGCTGCGAGCATTGGGGCAGCGGAGGTCGATGTCGCCCTCCTTCGCCGGGGCGAGAAGCGTGCCGCACTCCGGGCAGTTCGTGGGCATCACGAACTCCCGTTCGGTGCCGTCGCGCAGTTCCACGACCGGCCCGAGCACCTCGGGGATCACGTCGCCGGCCTTGCGCAGGACAACGGTGTCGCCGATCAGCACGCCCTTGGCCTTGACGACATCCTGGTTGTGGAGAGTGGCCTGGCGCACCTCGCTTCCGGCGACGCGCACCTTCTCCATCACGGCGAACGGGGTCACCCGGCCGGTGCGCCCCACGCTCACCACGATGTCGAGCAGCTTCGTGTTCACCTGCTCCGGCGGGTACTTGTAGGCGATTGCCCACCGCGGGGCACGGCTCGTCGCCCCCAGCTCCTCGTGAAGTTCGAGCTCGTCGACCTTGATCACGATGCCGTCGATCTCGTGCTCGACGCTCGACCGGTGCGCACCGAAGTACTCGATGAATTCGGCGGCCTCCTGTGCGGTCTTCACCACGCGGAAGTGCGTGCTCGTCGGCAGGCCCCACTCCTTGAGCAGGCCATAGGTCGCCGACTGCGACTCGACCGGCGCCTCGTTCCCTTTGCGGGGGTGTGCCCAGGCGCCGATGCCGTGCACCAGCATGCTCAGCCGACCGAGCCGCTTGTGCATGCGTTCGAGCTGCACCGCGTTCTTGTTCTCCGCAACCTGGCGCAGACTGCCGGAGGCGGCGTTGCGCGCGTTCGCGAACACCCGCTCCCCCGCGGCCACCTGGTCGGCATTGAGCTGCTCGAAGATCTCCGACTCGAAGAAGACCTCTCCACGCACCTCGACGATCGGCGGATGCCCGGTGCCTGCCAGCTTCGTCGGGATCACCTTCACGAACGCGATGTTCTCGGTCACGTCCTCGCCGACGACGCCGTCACCCCGGGTCGCGGCGGTCACCAGCACGCCGTTCTCATAGCGCAGGTTGATCGCGAGGCCGTCGATCTTGAGCTCGCACAGGTAGTCGATGTGGCGGGCGGCGTTGCGCTCGACCTTCGCGGCCCACTCCGCGAACTCATCCAGCGAGAACACGTTGTCGAGGCTCAGCATCCGCTCGGCGTGGCGCACCGGCGCGAAGAGAGTCGTCTCGGCGCGTCCACCGACGGTCTGGGTCGGGGAGTCCTGGCTCTGCAGCTCCGGGAACAGGCGCTCGAGCTGCTCGAGCCGACGCAGCATCCGATCATATTCCTCGTCGGCTACGAGCACTTCGTCGCGTTCGTAGTAGGCATCCCGCAGTTCGAGGATGCGCGTCGTCAGCTCGCCCGACTCCTCCCCGGCCTGTTCGAGGGTGAGGTCTTCCACGCTGTCTACGTCCTGTTTGGCCACGGCTTCAGCTTAGGTTCGACCGCCGACGTGACGCACGCCCTGCCCACACGGGAGGACCGGGGCAGGGATCAGTGCGCGGGGAGGGCGACCGCGGATACCGTGCGGTCGATCGTGCACTGCCCGAGCACCCGGGTGCCGAGATAGACCACCGCGGTCTGCCCCGGCGCGACGCCGCGCAGCGGAACATCCGGGCGGATGACGAGCTCGCCAGCCCGAACCACCGCGACCGCCGGCACCGGGTCGGCATGGGCGCGGATCTGCACGTGGCAGGCGAACTCCGTTGACGGGTCGACGGGGGCTAGTCCGGCCCAGCTGAACTTCGACCCGGCGACCTCGGCCAGGTCGAGAGCCTCCTTCGGACCCACGACGACGGTGTTGCTCGACGGTCGCACCTCGAGAACGAATCGCGGACGCCCGTCCGGCGATGGAACCCCGAGGTGGAGGCCCTTGCGCTGGCCGACGGTGAATGCTGCGGCTCCCTCATGGCTGCCGACTACGGATCCGTCCCGTTCGAGGATGACTCCGGGTTCGGCTCCGACGCGGTCTGCGAGCCAGCCGCGGGTGTCGCCGTCGGGGATGAAGCAGATGTCGTGGCTGTCGGGCTTCGTGGCCACGCTGAATCCACGCTCAGCGGCCTCTGCCCGCACCTCCGCCTTGGACGGCGTGCTGCCGAGGGGGAACATGCTGTGGGCGAGCTGCTCGGTGGTGAGCACCCCGAGCACGTAGGACTGGTCCTTGGCCCAATCTGCCGCCCGGTGAAGCTCCCGGTTGCCGTTCTCGTCGGTGAGGATCGACGCGTAATGACCGGTCGCGACCGCGTCGAATCCGAGGTCGAGCGCCTTCTCGAGCAAGGCTGCGAACTTGATGCGCTCATTGCAGCGCATGCAGGGGTTGGGGGTGCGGCCCGCGGAATACTCGGCGACGAAATCATCCACGACGTCCAGGGCGAATCGCTCGGAGAAGTCCCAGACGTAGTACGGGATGCCGATGATGTTGGCCGCCCGCTGCGCGTCCATCGAGTCCTCGATGGTGCAGCATCCGCGGGCTCCGGTGCGGAGCGTTCCGGGCATCCGGCTGAGCGCGAGATGCACGCCGACCACGTCGTGGCCGGCCTCGACGGCGCGCGCGGCGGCCACCGCGGAATCCACCCCGCCACTCATCGCCGCCAGCACCTTCATGCCTTCCAGTGTAGGCGGGGCATTTCGGGCATCCCTGCACCGCCCTCCCCTCCCCCTTCATAACTCCTGCAGAATGCCGGCGACCGAGCACGGATTGCCGGAATTCCGGGGGGCGCCGGGGAACACCCGGCAGAGTGCAGGAGTTATGCGCGGGGGGCGGGAGGATCAGCCGGGAAGATCGGGACTCACCAGCTGGAGCTGGATCACCGATTGCCCGGACACCCGGGGATCGCCGCTCAACTGGAGCAGCCACGAGATATTCGGCTTGCGATTGCTCGAGAGGGTGACGAGGTGCACACCGGAGGCGTCGTCGGAAGACTGCCGCTCCGTCCATCCCGAGGCCTCGAGCTTCTGCACCATCGTCTTCGAAATCGCGACCGGGTCGTTGTCGGGGTCGAGCGAGATGATCCGCAGCACGCCGTAATACGACCCGGCGGATGCCGTCGCGGGCACGAGCTGGTCGGTGTTGTCGACGTGCACCACGATCGACGCGGGCAGCAGCGCCACGATGGCATCCGCGATCCGCACCGTCTCGGTCTTTGCCGAGTCGCCGGTGAAGTCGTCGGGGAAGACGGTCTTCAGCGCCGGGTCCGCCGGCACGCTCTCAGTCGGCGTCGGGCGCGTCGCCTCCGTCGTCGTACAGCCGCTCACGGCGAGGAGCACCACGAGCGCCGCGGCCGCTATCGCCCCACGCCTAGGCATCGAGACCGCGCGCATCCGCGCCGGCCGTTGGCACGGTTCGCGGCATGACCTCCCGGTCGTTCAGACCGGCTCGAGTCGCGCGGGCGACGGCGTGCGGCAGCGCGTGCAGGAAGGCATCGATATCGGCCTCGGTGGTGCTGTGGCCGACGGTGATGCGCAAGGCGCCGCGGGCATCCGCCTCGCTGAGTCCCATGCCGAGAAGCACATGGGACGCCTCGGGGATGCCTGCCCGGCAGGCCGAGCCGGTGCTCACCGACACGCCCGCGGCATCGAGCAGGAACAGCAGGGAGTCACCCTCGCACCCGGGGAAGGTGAAGTGGGCGTTGTTGTCGAGCCGCGCCTCCGGGTCCGGGTCACCGCGAAGCACCGCGGGCGGCACGGCCGCGCGCACCCCGGCGATGAGGCGGTCGCGAAGCGGCGCGAGTGACGAGACCGGATGCTGCGCCGCGACCCCGAACGAGATCGCGGCCGGCACGTCCTGGGTGCCCGAGCGAACGTCGCGCTGCTGCCCTCCCCCGTGGATGAGCGGCACGACGACTGCGGATCGGTCGAGCACGAGGGCACCGATGCCGAGAGGCCCGCCGATCTTGTGGGCGGAGACCGAGAGTGCCGAGAGGCCCGACCCGGCGAAGTCGATCGGCAGGTGCCGATAGGCCGAGATCGCATCGGCATGTACCGGCACGCCGTGACGCGCCGCGAGCGTGGTGACTTCGGCGACCGGCTGCACAGTGCCGACCTCGTTGTTCGCCCAGAGAAGGGTCACGAGTGCGATGTCATCATGCTGCGCGAGCGCCTGGGCAAGGGCCTCCAGTCGTACGCGACCGAATTCATCGATGGGCAACCACTCGATGATCGCGCCCTCGTAGCGTTCGAGCCATTCGACGGTGTCGATGGTGGCATGGTGCTCGCCGTGGGGCACGAGGATGCGCGGGCGCCCACCGCCGGCGTTGCGCGCCCAATACAGCCCCTTGACGGCGAGGTTCACCGCCTCCGTCCCGCCGGAGGTGAAGACGATCTCGATGGGGTCGCAGCCCAGCGACTCGGCGACCCGCTCGCGGGCCTCCTCCAGCATACGCTTGGCGTTCTGCCCCTGGGAGTGGATCGACGAGGGGTTTCCGACGATGCCGAGCGCGGCGGTGTAGGCGGCGATCGCCTCGGGGAGCATCGGGGTCGTCGCGGCGTGGTCGAGATACACGGGCACGGACGACACCTCCACTTGCGCACACGCCGTAACCTGAACGACTCACGGAGTCTCTACTCTAGAACCCATGCCTGTGACCGATCCGACCGTCGATTCGCCGATTGCGGCAGCCACACCACGTGTAGATCCGCTGCGGAACCTCGGCGTCAGCGCCACCGCCGGCGGCGGCATGCTGCGGGTCTGGTCCGCGAGCGCCACCGCGATCGAGCTCTGCATCTATGGGAGCAAAGACCCCAGCTGGGTCGCCGAGAGCATCCAGTTGCAGAAGGATGAGCACGACGTGTGGTCGGGCACCTCCGCCAGCCTGGTAGCCGGCACCCGCTACTCGCTGCGGGCCAGCGGCCCCACCGGGCCGACCCACGAGTTCGACTCGAACCTGCACCTGATCGATCCGTATGCGCGCGGTCTCGCGCGCACCCCGTCCGGTGACTGGCGGTCCTACGTGCAGGATGACGCCTTCGACTGGGCCGGTACCACGAAGCCGAATGTCCCGCTCGATCACACCGTGCTCTACGAGGCCCACGCCAAGGGCATCTCCAAGCTCAACCCGGCCGTGCCGGAGGAACTCCGTGGCACCTATGCGGGGCTCGCCCATGACACGGCGATCAGCTATCTCAAAGACCTGGGCGTCACAACCATCCAATTGCTCCCCGTGCACCAGTTCGTCAGCGAACAGCGGCTGATCAAGCAGGGCCTCAGCAACTACTGGGGCTACAACACCCTCAACTTCTTCACCCCGCATGCGGCCTACGCCAGCCGGGAGGCCCAGTTCGGTGGCACCGGCGCGGTGCTCCGGGAGTTCAAGGGCATGGTGAAGCTGCTTCACGAGGCCGGGCTCGAAGTCGTGCTCGACGTGGTCTACAACCACACCGCCGAGGAGGGCAGGGGTGGCCCGACCACCTCGCTTCGCGGTCTCGACAACGCGTCGTATTACCGGCAGGACGCCAAGGGCAATTACATCGACGTGACCGGATGCGGCAACACCGTGAATTTCGCACAGCCCGCCGCCCAGCGGCTCGTGCTCGATTCGCTACGCTACTGGGCCAACGAGGTGCAGATCGACGGCTTCCGGTTCGACCTCGCGGCCACCCTCGGGCGCAACGAGCGGGTGGAATTCGACCCGCATCATCCGCTGATCGAGGCGATCGTCACCGACCCGGAGTTGCAGGGTGTGAAGATGATCGCCGAGCCGTGGGACGTCGGGATGGGCGGATGGCAGGTGGGCAACTTCCCGAAGCCCTGGTCGGAGTGGAACGACGACTATCGCGACCGCACCCGAAATTTCTGGCTCACCGACATCGGCGCGGCGCGCGCAAACGGCGTCGCACCGATCGGCATCGGGCAACTCGCCTCAAAGCTCTCCGGCTCGAAGGGCGTCTTCTCCCAGGAGCGCGGCCCGCTCGCCTCGGTGAATTTCGTGACCGCCCACGACGGGTTCACCCTCGCCGACCTCACCGCCTACAACCAGAAGCACAACCTCGGCAACGGGGAGAACAACCGCGACGGCACCGACAACAACCACTCCTTCAACTACGGGGTGGAGGGTCCGACCCACGACGCGACGATCCTCTCCGCTCGCGAGAAGGCCATCCGCAACCTACTCGGCACCCTGCTGCTCTCGGCGGGCCTTCCGATGATCACGGCCGGCGACGAGTTCGGCCGCAGCCAACGTGGGAACAATAACGCGTACTGCCATGACAGCGAGCTGACTTGGCTGCCCTGGGAGCACGAGGACTGGCAGGACGACCTCCTCCTGATCTCCCAGAAGCTGCTGCGGCTGCGCAGGGCGAACCCGGCCCTCCGGCCCATCCGCTTCGGCATCTTCGGCGAGACCGTGCCCTCGGCGACCCAGATGGACTGGTTCAACAAAGAGGGTCTCTCGATGTCGATCGAGGACTGGGATTCGCCGACGGAGCGCACGCTGCAGTACCTCGCGGCATCCACTCCCGAGTTCGAGGAGTTCAACCGCATCCTGCTCGTCGTGCACGGGCTCGAGGCGCCGGAGACCGTCTGCCTTCCGGAGCACGAGGGCGTGGCATCCTACGAACTCCTCTGGAACAGTGCGGATGACCACGCGGCAACGGCCACGCACCTCCCCGGGTCAGAGTTGATCCTCGCCCCGGCGTCGATGCAGTTGTTGCTCGCTCACTCGTCGTGACCGCGACCCCGGCGACCCTCGCGCTCGCTGCCCTCGGGATCCCGTTTGTGGAGCACGACTACGCTCACGACGCGGCCACCACGGCGTTCGGGGTCGAGGCGGCATCCCTGCTCGGGATCGATCCGGAGCGGGTGTTCAAGACACTGATGACGGAGGTCGACGGCGGTCTCGCCGTGGCGATCGTGCCGGTCTCCGGGAAGCTCGACCTCAAGAGCCTCGCCGGGGTACTCGGCGCCAAGAAGGCCACGATGGCCGATCCCGCATTGGCAGAGCGACGCACCGGCTATGTCGTCGGTGGAATCAGCCCGATCGGGCAGAAGACCGCACTTCGCACGGTGCTCGACGAGACGGCCGAACTCTTCGACACCGTGTTCGTCTCCGGGGGTCGACGGGGATTCGACATCGAGTTGTCGCCGGCGGATCTCATCTCCGCGACCTCCGCGATCGTGGCCGCGATCGGTCGCGACTGAGTCGAGGAGCAGGTCAGGGCGCGGATGCCGTCCGACGAGCGCGCCGACGTTTCTGCCGGCGCGACGACACGATCGCCGACGCCACCGTGTAGGCCGCGTAGGCGAACAGAAGGCCGGCGATCACCGGCACGATCCAGACCCGGTTCTCGCCGTTCACCGCATTGTTGACGTAGCCGATGTACGGCAGCGAGTACCAGACCCTTCCCTGCACCTGCTCGGCGAGGATCTCCCCCGCATCAGGCTGGCTGTTGTTGTCCCCTTTGAACTGGAAGGTGCGGGTGCCGTCCGAGGCATTGTGGATGGCGATGATGCGGTGGGTGATCACGCCCGGCTTGCCCGAGACGATCTGATAGGTGGCGACGTCGCCGATCCTCAGTTCGTCGGTCTTCACCGGGACGTCGACGATCAGCGTGCCTGGCGGGAACTTCGGGATCATCGAGCTCGTGAGCACCGTGAGAGGGATGCCTCCGGCCACCTTCGGGATCACCACGACGAGCGCGGCCAGTGCCAGGACGAGCACCAGGATCGCTCCGCTCAGGGCGAGCCCCAGGTAATGAGCGAGGCCCTTCTCCGTTGACCGTGGCTTTCGTCCATCCCGCGGTCGGCGCGCGGGCTCGACCCCGTTGGTCGCACCGTCGGAGCTCGGGTGGTCAGTCATCCTCTGATTGTCGCCGACGCCGGGCCACAATCAGGCACATTCCCACGCCGAGCAGCACACCGCCACCGACGATGAGCGGCACCGGGAGCGTGCCGCCGGTGAACGCGACGGTGCGGAATGTGCCGGTGTCGGCCAAAAGGGTGCCGCCGTCGCCACACGCCGAGCCGGAGAAAGAGCCGGCCGCGGCATCCCGCATGGCGACCATGATGTCGATCGAGGCCCGCTCGGACTGCGCCACAGTGGAGACGAGGTCTGCCATCGTGAGCGTGAGAGAGAGTTTCACTGTGCCGCCGGGCGCAATGGCGGCCGCCGAGCTCATGACTTGGCACGCCTTCAGTCCGGACAGGGAGAACGAGGATCGGGCGGTGCCCGGGAGGGAGTCGATCCAGCTGAGGTCGATGCCGTTGGCAAGGTCGGCAGACGTCGACGCGAGATTGCGGATGCTCACGCGAAAGGCCGCCGGGCTCGACGAGGGGTTACGGATCCAAAGCGACCGGCTGACCGTCTCGCCCGGTATCAGCGCGCCGGCGCCGTCGAACAGGCCGCCACCGAGGTCGGAGGCGAAGGTGATCCCGTCCCGACTCAGCAGCACGTCACCGGTGGCAGCGGATGCCGGTGCCGCCGCTCCCAGCGCCATAATGAGCGTCGAGGCGACAATTGCCACGAGTGTGACCAATTTGGAGCGCATCACGGCACCTGGGTGAGGGTGAAGGTCTGCGTCGCGGTGCCGTCGCAGGTGTACTGCTGAACCTGCGAACCAGAAGCGTTGCTCTTGAGGGTTAGGCACTTTCCGCTGTTGACGCTGGCGACGTGCACCTTTCCGTTGCCCTCGGAGGTGATGGTCCAGAGTTGGTTGTTGCTACCCGACCAGCCCCAGGTGATCGCCGGCGAGCCGTCGGTCGTGCTCGCTCCGCTGATGTCCCATACCAGCGACGGAGACGCGGTAGAGACGATCTTGTAGTTCGCGCCCGACACGTTCGCAAACTGCCAGGTCTGGCTTCGACCGGTCTGGCAGGCCAGGGTCACGAGACTGTTGCCATTCGCGCCAGGCGAAGCTCCGCCGTCGACGCAGAAGTTCGCGGCGGTGAAATTCACCTGGTAGTTCACGGAGGTGTCGAAGACTGCCGTCGTGACATTGCGCGCCGCGGATGCCGTCGAGACGTTGCCCGCCGCATCCCGCGCCTTCACCGTGTAGGCGTTGGTCGTCCCACCGGTCAGGCCGCTATCGGTGAAGGTGACCGTCGGGGCTGACACAGTGCCGGCCAGCGTCCCCTTGCGGTAGACGTCGTAACTCGTGACGGCGACGTTGTCGGTCGAGGCCGCCCACGAGAGGGTCGTCTTCGCGGCGGTCGTTCCCGATGCCAGGGGGGTTCCCGGGGCGCTCGGAGCCAGCGTGTCGGCCACGGTCTGGGACGCTGTGGCGGTCGATGTTCCGCTCCACGAGCCCTGGGTGTAGGTCAGCAGGACGGTCGGCACCGATGGGGGCCCGACGGTTGTGGCGTAACTCGCCGGGATGGTCGTGCGCACGCAGAAGATGTCGACGGCGCCGACTGCCACGGAATCGGCCGTCGAGAGCCCGGTCGACAGCACGGCGCTTCCGGACTGGGCTCCCACCGCGGACGCCGCGGTGCACTGGGAGAGGGATGTGACGATCCAGCCCGTGAGCGTCGTCGCGTTGGAGAGTCCATTGCTCGCCGCCTTGATCTGCACGGTGTAATTGGCGGGAACAGTGCCCGAGTTGGTGACCGACACCGCGGCGGTATCGGAGAGCACTGCCGGCGAGTACGTGGCGTTGAGATTCGCGACATCCGCCGGGGTAACGGTGACGGAGAGGCGCCCCGAGCTCACCGTGGAGCTTAGCGGCGACAGGGCGGTCCAGACCGCGGTGGCCACTCCGGCTCCGGCCAGCACCAGGAAGAGTGCGAGACCGCCGGCGATCGCGGCCCGCGGCAACCGCACGCGAGTCGAGCGACGACGAGTGCGCGGCATCAGCCCTGGATCCCGTCGATGGAGGCTACGAAGGCCGTAGCGCTTTGCCCCTGAACCGTGTTGTCGGGTGAGTTGCCGAACTGGGTAGACACGCAGAGCACGGCCGTGTTGCCGACCGCAAGTGGAGTTCCGATGGTTGCAACGGTAGGCGATGCGAAGGTGCTGTACACCCATGCGGAGGTGACCGCGCCGGTACTGCAGCTCGCAGAATCCGCCGCCGTGGCGAACCCGACCTTGAGTGCCTGCGTGAAGGCGTTGGACGTCGGCACTGTCAAACCGCTTGTGCGGAGGGTGAGGGGGATGGTGCCCGTGTTCTTGAGGGCGGCCGATCCGTAGAGCACGAGGCCCGGATATATCGCTGTCGTCGGCATGGCGAGGGCGGTGCTCACGGTCAGCTGGGCGTTGCCCGAGGTGATGATCGCGTTCGAGGCGGTCGGTTGTGACTTGTTCCACAGGGCGTAGGTGCCGCCGGTGGCGACACCGGCGAGGCCGATCGCGAGGACGAATGCGAGGGTCGTCATGATCAGCGACCTCACCGAGACGAGAGAGCGGATGCTTCGGCGGGCGAGGTGTCGTCCCCGGCGGGAAGAGGCGGTGCGAGTGAGGTTCGTCATCAGTGGCACCGCCTTTTCCGAAGGTGTGAGCGAGTAGGGGGAGAGTGTGGCCAGAGCCACTCGCACGTGTGCCCGCCTTCGGGTGGCGGGCACGCGCGCGGATCTGACTAGTTCTGGGTGAGAGTGACTGTCAGGTTATTCAGGTTCACCGAGCCGAGCTTGGCGTCGTTCTCGGCGCCGGCGGTCGTTGATTTCGGGAAGGTGATGGTCGCCGTCACGGTGACCGGGGAAGCGCTGATTCCGGCAGTACCCGGGGTGACCGTGTACGTGGGTCCGGCGCCGGTGATCGCGGTTCCGGTTGCCGCCAGCACGGTGTTGGCCGTGAGGTAGCCCGCGAGAGCGGTGTCGGCTGCGGCTGCGGTGGCTCCCGTAATGGAGGCGGTTCCGAGGCCGAGGGTCGCGACAAGGTTGTTGCCCGAGGCGGTGACGTTCACAGTCTTGGTGAACTTGAGTACGTCACCGGGAACGGCCTTGAAGGACGAAAGGGTGATCGTGGAACCGTTCGCGGTCCAGGTGCCGGCCGTGCCGGAGTCGGCGACGAGCAGGTTGCCCGCGACGATGTTGCCGCCGGTGACCGATGCGCTCGAGTTCCAGAGTGCGAAGGTGCCCGCACCGCCGAGGAGGAGGGCGACACCAGCTGCGCCGGCGATTGCGCCTTTGAGGAGCTTGTTCATTTTCGTTCCTTTCGCGACACCTGGGGTGTCGGGTGAGGGCGGGCCGAAGCTCGCCGATCGTTTCCTTTTGCCGCGGGGCGGCAGGAACCTCGTGATCGGCACGAGCTTCCGAGTCTGTGTGGCCGGTGGGATGTAATTCACCGGCTTTCATGTCCGTCGACTTCGCCTTGCGGCCTGTCGTCGGGCACCTTCCCCATAAAGAACATTACGTGGGACAGACCAAGCTGTCTATCCTCCATGCACCCCCAGAGTAGGGCACAGCGATATACCGGAATCGCTACTCGAATAATCGTGAAGACCTCACATAGCGACGAAATCGATGGCATTAAAGCAAGATCGCGACTGAATCCGCAGAAGTGTGATACCCGGAGCCTTCGGGATGGGGTACAGGACCGAGGAGGGAGGGTACAGACGGGATTCCGCGCGATAGGTGCGTATGCATGGATTTGTTGCGCGCTCGCCCGGGCGCGCTCGCGTTGGCGCGCTCGCCCGGGCGCGCTCGCGTTGGCGCGCTCGCCCGGGCGCGCTCGGCCCGGAGCGCTCGTCCCGGCGCGCTCGTCCGCCGCTGGATCCGGGAGTTGCGATCCGTGTTCGCGGCATCCGTGTTCGCGGCATCCGTGTTCGCGGCATCCGTGTTCGCGGCATCCGTGTTCGCGGCATCCGTGCTCGCGGCATCCGTGCTCGCGGATCAGGACTTCTTGACCGGCGTCGCGTGTCGCGCCGCAGATGTGCGGCGTGTCGTCGAAAACTCCTGATCCGCGAACGCGGACGAAGCCGCCGGCGCTGTGCACACGAGAAAAGAGGGCCCCGCGCGGGCCAGGAGCCGAGGCAGTGTCAGCTCAGGTGAGAGGCGGGCGCCGGGCGACCATGGAGATGAACAAGGACGATCGTTGAGAGCACCGAGGGCCAGTCGTCGAGAACCTGCGTGCGCGAGAAGTGCAATACGCGGTACCCCCACGCGTTGAGGGGCGCATCCCGCACGCGGTCCCGCTCGAAGCCCACGGCGTTGCCGTGGAATTCCTCACCATCGAGCTCGATCACGAGCCATCCGTCGATGAGGAGGTCGACGCGGATGCCGGGAAGGACTTCGACCTGCACCCGCACTGTGAATCCCGCGGCGCGCAATCCAACTCGACTCGTCGACTCGAGCCCACTCCCGGCACGGCCGTCGGTACGCTCGATCAGATCGCGCTGCCGGTGCGAGCCCGTCTCACCGATTTTCCGGAGCTGCGAGAGGCTCAGCAATCCGCACGCCAGGGCCGAATCGAGAACTGCAATTGCAAGGTCCTCAGAAAGACAGTCCATTACCGCGAGGAGGCACTGCTCGAGATCGACGATCGGTCGATCCACTGCTCCCGGCCGGTTGTGCCAGTGCAAGACCGTCCGTGACGGGTGCCCGCGGTCGAATCGCACACGCGCAGCCGTCCGAGATCGAAAGCGAGAGGAATTCGATGGAACGAGGATGTGGAGGTCGGGCACCGGGGGCACCCACAGTCCCATCAGCGAAGCGGCCGATACGCACGCGACACCGCCGCCGACGCGGATAGCCTCGACCATCGATCGATCGGCGAAGCGATCTACGTACCATCCGATCCGAACCCGCTGGATCTGGCCGGTCGCGACCATCCGGGCCAGATCTCGAGCGCGAAATCCGGCTGCGACGAAGTCCTTTCGTTGGGCGAAACCGCCGCGAGCCGCGAATACGTCTTCGAGATCCTGCATAGGAGCAGGATGCCTCCCGCCGACGCGGGACGAGTCCCGCTGGGCTCTTCTGTGCACTTGTCGAGCCCGGAGGCCCCCACGAAGGAGAGGACGGTGTTCACGGATCAGGAAGCACGGACGACACGCCGCGAATAGGGGCTGTGAACCGCGGCGGGTCGCTCGCAACTCCTGATCCGCGAACAGGAGGCCTTCGCGGGCGGCCAGGCCGGCGAAAGGCATGCCGCACCGCGACGAGCGCCCCACCGCGACGAGCGCCGCACCGCGACGAGCGCCGCACCATCACTCCAGCGGGGCCGCCCCGCCGACCCTACGACGCGACGGCGATGAGCCCCAGTTCGGCGGGGCTCGCCAGCAGGGCATTGCGCGGCACGACTCGCACGTTGTAGCCGAAGCTGCCCGCTCGGGAGAGCGTGACGGTGCCGGCGAACTGGGCCGGGTCGCCGACGGTGGGAGAAGGTGCGAGCTCGACGCTCTGGGGGTTCTCGAGGCGGTCGTTCTCGCGGGCCCGCCCGAAGACGACCTCCACAGCGACATCCGCCGGGGAGAGACCGGCCAGGTTGACGTGGGCGCGTACGTGCAGCTCGTCGCCGACCTGGGGCACCGCATCCACTCCCCCGGATTCGACGTGCGCGACCGACACATGGGGCCAGGCCGCGGTGACGCGCGACTTCCACGCGGCGAGCGCGCGCGCCGGAGCGTAGCTGTCGGCCGAGATGGTGCGGTGTGCCGCGGCCGATGGCACGTAGAGCCGCTGCACGTACTCGCGCACCATGCGGTCCGCCGAGAGCTCGAACGACAGGGTCGACAGGGTGTGGCGGATCGACTCGACCCATCGTGTCGGCACCCCGTCGGTACCGCGGTCGTAAAACCGCGGGGCGATCTGGTGCTCGATGAGGTCGTACAAGGAGTCGGCCTCGAGCTTGTCGCGCTCGGCGGAATCCCCCGCGGAGTCTGCGCTGGGGATCGCCCAGCCGTTCTCCTCGTCGTAGAACTCGGCCCACCAGCCGTCGAGGATGGAGAGGTTCAGCGAGCCGTTGAGGGCCGCCTTCATACCGGAGGTTCCGCAGGCCTCGAGCGGCCGAAGGGGGTTGTTCAGCCAGACATCCGTTCCGGGGTAGAGCAGCTGCGCCATCGCGATGTCGTAGTTGGGCAGGAAGACCATCCGCTTGCGGATGTCGGGGTCCTGCGAGAACTCGACGAGCTTCTGGATGAGGCGTTTGCCTTCGTCGTCGGCCGGATGCGACTTGCCGGCGATCACGATCTGCACCGGATGCTCCTTGGAGAGCAGGATCGAGCGCAGGCGCTCGGGATCGTGCAGCATCAGGGTGAGGCGCTTGTAGGTGGGCACGCGACGGGCGAAGCCGATGGTGAGCACATTCGGGTCGAGAACCTGCGAGAACCAGGAAGGGTCGCCGAGGCCGGGATTCTGCTCGGCCCAGGCGGCGGATACACGGGCGCGGGCATCCGTGACGAGCTGCTGGCGCATGCCGTTGCGCACGTTCCACAGGTCGGCATCGCTCACCGCTTGAGAGGCCCAGTCCGCCGTAGTGGTGTCGGACGTGCCGAGGCGGTCGGCCGCCAGTGCGACGAGCGATGGGTCGGTCCAGGTGGGGGCGTGCACGCCATTGGTCACCGAGGTGATCGGCACGTCGTCGGCGTCGAATCCGGGCCAGAGCGCCCCGAACATGCCGCGGCTCACCTCGCCGTGCAACTGAGAGACTCCGTTGGCGCGCTGCCCGAGACGAAGTCCCATCACCGCCATGTTGAAGGTGTTGGCGGTGCCGCCCTCGTAGTTCTCGGCGCCAAGCGCGAGCACGTCATCGACCTCGACCCCGGGAAGGAGGTCGGTGGAGAAGTACTGCTGCACGAGCGAGGAGTCGAAGCGGTCGATGCCGGCGGGAACGGGCGTGTGGGTGGTGAAGACCGTGCCGGCGCGCACCACCTGGAGGGCCTCGTCGAACGACAGGCCCTCGCCGATCAGGTCGCTGATTCGCTCGAGCCCGAGGAAGCCGGCGTGGCCCTCATTGGTGTGGAAGAGCTCCGGCGTCTCGGCATCGGTCAGCTCGGTGAGGAGCTTGATGGCACGAACGCCGCCGATTCCGAGCAGTAGCTCCTGAAGCAGGCGATGCTCGCCGCCGCCGCCATAGAGGCGGTCGGTGACCGAACGGAGGGAGTCCTCGTTCTCGGGGATGTCGGTGTCGAGGAGCAGGAGGCGGATACGACCGACAGCGACCTGCCAGATGCGCGCGTAGAGTGCGCGACCACCCGGGAGGGCGAGCGCGACCTGCGCTGCCGTGCCATCCGGGTGGCGGAGCACTGAAAGCGGGAGGCCGTCCGGATCGAGCACCGGGTAGGACTCCTGCTGCCAGCCATCGGGCGAGATGGACTGGGCGAAGTACCCCGAGCGGTAGAAGAGACCGACCCCGATGATCGGCACCCCGAGGTCCGAGGCGCTCTTGAGGTGGTCGCCGGCGAGGATGCCGAGGCCGCCGGAATACTGCGGAAGGGCCGCGGCGATCCCGAACTCCGGAGAGAAGTAGCCGATCGCCTTCGGCGCGTCATCCGTCACCGTCTGCTGGTACCAGCGCGGCTCGGTGAGGTAGGTGTGCAGGTCCTGGGACAGGGATGCCGCCCGAGCGACGAAGCCCTGATCTTCGGCGAGCTCCTTGAGCCTGGCCGGCTCGATCTCGCCGAGGAGGCCGATCGGATCATGACCACTCGACTCCCAGAGCTCCGGAGAGATGTCTTCGAACAGTCGGCGGGTCGGCAGGTGCCAGGACCAGCGGAGATTGGTGGCGAGTTCTTCGAGGGGCGCGAGCACATCGGGGAGAACGGTGCGGACGGTAAATCGACGGATAGCCTTCACCGTTACACCCTAGGGGCAGAAAGTGACGGTTTGAACCCGCGACTGCAACCGTTTCCACAAAAACGCGAAGAGTGGGTCGCCAGTCAAGGGGGAGAGATTCTTTTGCTGAGCCGCTACGGTCGAAGTGTGACGAATGTCTACGAACCAAAGATGGGCCGCATCCCGATTCGGGACCTCGCTCCCCAACAGCCCGAGAACAACTGGCCCGCGAAAGCATTCGTCGGAGAGGTCGTGCCGTTTCAGGCGACCGTATTCAAGGAGGGGCACGACATCCTGGGTGTCGACCTTCTCCTGACTACCCCGGACGGAGTGCAGTCCAAGCACCGGATGCACGAGGTCGGGGTCGGATTCGACCGCTGGGAGGTCGAAGTCCTCCTCGACGTGCAGGGCACCTGGGTCTATAGCGTGCAGGCCTGGAACGACGACTGGGCCACCTGGCTGCACAACGCCGAGATCAAGATCCCGGCCGGAATCGACGTCAAGCTGATGCTGCTGATGGGGTCCGGGCTCCTCGCCCGGGCGGTGAAAGCAGACCCGACGAACAAGATCCTGACGGATGCCGCGAAGGTGATGGGCACCAAGAGCCTCTCGCCCGCCGCACGGTTCGAGGTCGCGCTCGACCCCCGCGTGACCGAGGAGATCGAGAAGAGCCCCCTCGCCAGCCTGACCACGCTGAGCCTCCCCCTCGAGGTACGCGTCGAACGCACCCGCGCCGGAGCCGGCAGCTGGTACGAGTTCTTCCCGCGGTCGGAAGGCGCGAAGAAGGGCAAGGACGGCACCTGGACCAGCGGCACCTTCCGCACCGCCGCCCGTCGGCTGCCCACTGTGGCCGGCATGGGATTCGACGTCATCTACCTTCCCCCCATCCATCCGATCGGGGTGAGCTTCCGCAAGGGACCGAACAACACTCTCAATCCGGGACCGAACGATCCGGGATCTCCCTGGGCCATCGGGTCGAAGGACGGCGGGCATGACGCCATCCACCCGGATCTCGGCACGGTCGAGGACTTCGAGGCGTTCGTCGACACCGCGAAGAAGAACGGGCTCGAGGTTGCTTTGGATCTCGCGCTCCAGTGCTCGCCCGACCACCCCTGGGTCGTGGAGCACCCCGAGTGGTTCACCACCCTTCCCGACGGGTCGATCGCCTACGCCGAGAACCCGCCGAAGAAGTACCAGGACATCTACCCGATCAACTTCGATAACGATCCGATCGGCATCCGCACCGAGGTGCTGCGCATCGTCCGGTACTGGATCGGACTCGGGGTCACCATCTTCCGGGTGGACAATCCCCACACCAAGCCGCTCCAATTCTGGGAGTGGATGCTGCACCAGGTGAACTCGGAATTCCCCGACGTCGTCTTCCTCGCGGAAGCGTTCACCCGCCCGGCGATGATGTACTCCCTCGGCCAGGCCGGATTCCAACAGTCCTACAGCTACTTCACCTGGCGAAACACCAAGGAGGAACTCGAAGAGTTCTTCACCGAGATCTCCCACGAGCACGCGGCCTACTTCCGCCCGAACCTCTTCGTGAACACCCCGGACATCCTCACCGAATTCCTGCAGTTCGGCGGACCGCCGGCCTACAAGATCCGGGCGGCGCTCGCGGCGACGGCCTCGCCGAGCTGGGGTGTCTACGCCGGCTACGAGCTCTTCGAGAATGTGGCGAGAGCCGGCTCCGAGGAGAACGTCGACAACGAGAAATACGAGTACAAGGCGCGCGACTTCGGCGCGGCCGAGGCAGCCGGGCGCTCGCTCGCGCCATACATCACCCAGTTGAACAAGATCCGGGCAGAGCATCCGGCGCTTCGGCAGTTGCGCAATCTCGACATCCACTGGAGCGACGACGGCTCGATCCTCGTCTACAGCAAGTATCTCGATGGTAAATTCACCCGCTCCGGACGCGGGGACGCGATCATCGTCGTGGCCAACCTCGATCCGCACTCCGCGCGCGAGACCACCGTCTACCTCGACCCGACCCGATTCGGTGTCGACCCGGACGAGCCCTTCGAGGTCACCGATCTCATCACCAGGCAGAAATTCACCTGGGGACAACAGAACTTCGTGCGCCTCGACGCGTTCGTCGAGCCCGTCCACATCCTGCGTGTCGAACTCCCGAGAGGCAAGTAAATGGCGAAGGACCCGTCCAAGACCCCCAAGAAGTCGGTGCCCGAAGCTGTCGGTGCCGAGGCCGCCGAGATCGCTGCGGCGGTGAAGGCCGAGGCCGAGGTGCTTGCGAAGACCGTGAAGAAGGTCGTCGCTCCCCGCGCGGCAAAGAAACCCGCCGCGAAGAAACCCGCCGCGAAGACTGCTACGCCCGCGAAGAAAGCCGCCGCCGGGCTCGCCGTCACGCTGCCCGAGCTGCACCCCGACCACGTCGCGGCGCTTGTGGAAGGCCGTCACCCTCAGCCCCACGCGACCCTCGGCCAGCACGCCGTCGGGGATGGCTTTGTGATCCGGGTCATCCGTCCCCTCGCCGAATCGGTGACGGCGATCCGCGCCGATGGCAGCCGCGTGCCGCTCGTGCACCTTGCCGACGGCCTCTGGCAGGGCTACTATCCCGGCGCCGGACAGGCGTACACGGTCGAGACCACCTACTCCAACGGTCCGGACTGGATCGCGGAAGACCCGTATCGCTTCGTCTCCTCCGTGGGTGAGGTCGACCTCTACCTGTGGGGCCAGGGTCGCCATGAGCAGCTCTGGCAGGTCTTCGGATCGCATTTCCGGCCGCACGAAGACGTGGTCGGCACCAGCTTCTCGGTCTGGGCGCCGCACGCGAAGGCCGCGCGGGTGCTCGGAGACTTCAATGGCTGGTACGGCCTCGGGCACGCGATGCGGCGCCTCGACGACAACGGCGTCTGGGAGCTCTTCGTGCCCGGCCTCGCTCCCGGCACCTCCTACAAGTTCGAGCTCCTCACCGCCGATGGCCGCTGGGTTCAGCGCGCCGACCCGATGGCCCGCTACACCGAGATCCCGCCCGCGACCGCGTCGAAGGTGGGCCAGACCCTGTACGAGTGGGGCGACGCCGACTGGATGCGTCGTCGCGCCGAGCGTGACCCGCACAATTCGCCGATGAGCGTCTACGAACTGCACGTCGGCTCCTGGCGTCCGGGCCTCGGATACCGTGCGCTGGCGGATGAACTGATCGCGTACCTGCAGGAGACCGGCTTCACCCATGTCGAGTTCATGCCGCTCGCCGAGCATCCGTTCGGCGGGTCCTGGGGCTACCAGGTGACCGGTTACTACGCTCCGACCAGCCGTTTCGGGCATCCGGATGACCTCCGCTACCTGATCGACCGCCTCCACCAGGCCGACATCGGCGTCATCATGGACTGGGTTCCGGCCCACTTCCCGAAAGACGAATGGGCCCTGGCCAACTTCGACGGCCAGCCGCTCTACGAGCACTCCGACCCTCGGCGCGGCGAGCAACGCGACTGGGGCACGCTCGTTTTCAACTTCGGCGACTCGCAGGTGCGCAACTTCCTCGTCGCGAATGCCAGCTACTGGCTCGAGGACTTCCACATCGACGGCCTCCGGGTCGACGCCGTGGCCTCGATGCTCTACCTCGACTACTCGCGGGAGGCGGATGACTGGCTGCCGAACGTCAACGGTGGTCGGGAGAACCTCGAGGCGATCAGCTTCCTGCAGGAGGTGAACGCCACCGCGTACAAGCGAAACCCCGGAATCATGATGATCGCCGAGGAGTCGACCGCGTGGCCGGGAGTCACCAAGCCGACGGGCGGTTCCGGCCTCGGCTTCGGCCTGAAGTGGAACATGGGCTGGATGCACGACAGCCTGTCGTACATGGCGGAAGACCCGGTGAACCGCTCGTATCATCACAACGAGATCACCTTCAGCATGGTCTACGCCTTCACCGAGAGTTTCCTGCTGCCGATCAGTCACGACGAGGTCGTGCACGGCAAGGGCTCGCTTCTGCACAAGATGCCCGGCGATCAGTGGCAGAAGCTCGCAAATCTGCGCGCGTATCTCGCGTTCATGTGGGCGCATCCCGGCAAGCAGCTGCTGTTCATGGGCTCCGAATTCGGGCAGCCCTCGGAGTGGAGCGAAGAGCGCGGGCTCGACTGGTGGATCCTCGATCAGCCGATCCACCGTGGGCTGCTCACCCTGGTGAGCCAGATGAACCGGGTCTACCGCGACCAGCCGTCTCTGTGGTCGCGCGACAACGATCCGGGCGGTTTCGAGTGGATCGACGCTGGCGACGCCGAGCACAACGCCGTCTCGTTCCTCCGCTGGGACAACCACGGCAATCCGATCGCCGTGCTGATGAACTTCGGCGGCAATCCGGTCGGACCGTATCGCGTGGGGCTTCCGTTCGCGGGCACCTGGGACGAGATCCTGAACACGGATGCCTCGGAGTACGGCGGCTCGGGAGTGGGCAACTTCGGCGCGGTCGAGGCCTCCGACACCCCGTGGGCCGGACGCCCGGCATCCGCGGAGGTCACGCTGCCCCCGCTCGCGGGCCTCTGGCTGAAGCTCCGGCGGTAGCGGCCTCGCCACGCGAGCGCCAGCCCTGTGCCAGTCGAGTAGCGAGCCCCAGCCCTGTGCCGGTCGAGTAGCGAGCGCCAGCCCTGTGCCGGTCGAGTAGCGAGCCCCAGCGAGCGTGTCGAGACCCACTCCCGGTCTCGACACGGGCGCGGAGCGCCCTACTCGACCAGCAGAACCTCCCCGGCCTCGCCACGCGAGCGCCAGCCCTGTGCCGGTCGAGTAGCGAGCGCCAGCGAGCGTGTCGAGACCCACTCCCGGTCTCGACACGGGCGCGGAGCGCCCTACTCGACCAGCAGAACCTCCCCGGCCTCGCCACGCGAGCGCCAGCCCCGTGCCGGTCGAGTAGCGAGCCCCAGCAAGCGTGTCGAGACCCACGCCCGGTCCCGACACGGGCGCGGAGCGCCCTACTCGACCAGCAGGGGTCGGGCGGGGCCGGGCGGCAACTCTGCTGCCATAAGTGCACTCTGCGACGAAACGTGCGACCGCACGGTCAACTTTCGGCCGCAGAGTTGAATCCCGGCCGGACTTTCGGGCGCAGATTCAACTGCGCTACGCACAGTCGCCGGGCGCGTCCGCAAGCGGGCCAAGCGACACCCGAAGACCCCGGGCATGCGACTAAGCCGTGCTCAGTACAGAAGGCCCGTCAGGCGGCGCCGTGCGGCGACCACGCGCGGATCGTCGACCCCCGCGATCTCGAAGAAGTCGAGCAGGCGGGTGCGAACGCGGTCCTTGGCCGGCTGGTCCAGCGTCGGGAAAAGATCGAGGAGCCGAGCGAATGCGTCGTCGAGGTGTCCACCGGAGACGTCGAGGTCGGCGACAGCGAGCTGGGCATCCACCCCCGTCGGGGCAGCGGCCGCGGCATCCCGGATCTCCGCGGCGGACGCCGTGCCGAGCCGGGAAAGCAGCGAGACCTGGGCGAGTCCGGCCACGGCGAGCTGGTCGCGTGGATCCTGCGCGATGGCAGTGCGGTATTCGCGGATGGCCGTCTCGAAGTCGCCCGCGGCGATGGCGTCGTAGGCTTCCTGGTGGTGCGGCGGCAGCGGCTCCTCCACCGGCTCAGCCGGCTCGGCACCCGCATCAGCCGGGGTGACCGTCCCGGTCACGTTCTGCTGTGCTGAGAGGGTGAGCAACTGGTCGAGCACCTGCTTCACGTCCGCCTCGGGGAGCTCGCCCTCGTACAGCGCGATCGGACGACCTCCGACCACCGCGGCGACGGTCGGGGCGGCGACCGCGTGGAAGGCCTCGGTGAGCTGGGGGTTGGCCGCGGCATCCACCGTCGCCAAGACGATTCGCCCGGCATAGCTCGTCACGACGCGGATGAGCGTGGCCGAGGGCTCCCCGACGTAGAGCTCCACGACAACGGGCACGGTCTGCGAGAGATCGAGGATGCCCGTGAACGCCGCATCGGACGACTCGACCACCAGCGACGGCACCGTGGTACCGGCCCCCGGTGCCCCGCCGGCCGGTGCCGCGGGCGGCCGCACCAGCGAGGATAGGTCGACGGCACCGCGCAGATTAGCGCGGCTGGCGGGGGGAATCGAGGTCACGGGAGCTCCTTGGCTGAGGTGAGACCGGTCGCGAATCCGAGCAGGGAGATCTTCTGCTTGCTCGTCGAGGCCGGAACGTAGAACAGGAGCTGGTCACCGTAGACCGCAACTGTTCCCTTGGTCGAGCCGGTGACGCCGGAGAGCGACTTCACCTGGCCCTCGGGGTTGACGGCCGCGCCGGCTTCGACGGGGGTCACCGTGACGGTCTCGTTGAGATACACCGCGACGATGGCACCGGAGTCGTTGCTACCGAGCGAGATGCTGTCGTAAGGCCCGACCGCGTTCGCGAATTCCATCTTCGCGGTGGCTGGCAATGCGGCCTGCAGCGACTTTCGGTATTCGAGCCCGATCAGTCCGATCAGCTTGTCGTCCGAGGTGTCGAAGTATTTGGCGGATTCGCTCGTCGGCCCCTTTTCGAGGATGTCGCCGTAGGCAAGCGCGATCTTCGACGGCTCGAGCTCGAGAAGCTTCACATCGGGGTCGAGGCGCGGGGCTCCGACCTCCTTCGCGGCGAGCTTCGGCAGCACCACCCCGGCTTCGAGAGCCGTCGCGTACTGCACCTTGTAGTCCGACCGGGGCGTCTTCTGCTCGAGCATGAGTCCCACCGGCGGCACCTTCTTGTCGGTGGGGTTCACGACGACCGTGAACACCACTCGCGGCCACTTGCCGGCCTTCTGCTGCTGCGGAAGGATCACCGTCGCGGTACTGGCCGGGATAGCGGCGAGAGCGGCCTGGGTATCGTCCACCTTGCGGATGGCGTAGTTGGCGGAGCGCAGGTCGAGCGCGGGGCCGTCGAAGCGGGTCTTGGCGAGCTCGACATCCTTGTCGGCATCGGCCTTCGCGGCGACCGCAGAGATGCGCGCGATGATCACCTTGAGCTGCGGGACCGTGACGGCCGGAGGCGTGGGATCTGCCGCGGCGGCCGTCGTCGAGGCGGTCGGGGTGGGCGTCGCGGAGGAGGCGCCGGTGACGAAATCTGGCCAGGAGTCGGGCGAGCAGCCACTGAGGGTGAGGCCACCGATCAGCAGCACGGGAACGATGGTGACCATCCGTCGTCGGCTGGAGCGGCGCCCCCCGACCGGCGCGACGGCCTTCGGCTTGCGCGGGCGATAGCTGCGCTGGCGGGGCACCTTCGGCATCTTGGGGGTCTTCCGACGGGGTCCGCGGGATCGACGCAGGTGGGCGAGGCCCCAGAGGTACAGCGCGAGGCCGATGATCAACAGCACGATCCCGCCGACGATCAACGGTCCGGACCACGGGGTGCGGTTGTCGAGCGGCCAGCGGATGGAGAGGTTGCTCGGGGCCGCGCTCTTGCCGTCGGAGACGATGATCACCGAGATGTCGTCCGGCACGTTCACCGTGAAGTCGAGGCTGTCGGTCTCGCTGAATTCGTCAAGCCAGAGGTCGGAGCCCTGCGGGTTCGGCACTTCGGAGGCCTTGCCGGCCATGAGTTTGGAGGTGAGCGTCGATTTGTTCCGATCGAAGCCGACCCGGTTGTAGCTGGTGTCTCCGACCCACGCCAGGACATCCTCGGTTCGACCGTATGCGGCGAAGATCTTCTTCGATCCACTGATCTGGATCTCCTGGCGGCCCGGAAGCGACTTGAGGGTCGAAGAATTGACGATGGTGACGGGAGCCTTGGTCGTGAAGGTCTCCGAAGCGGTGACGCTGTCGGCTTCGGCGAGCACGGTGCGCTGGGCGATACCGTAGGCGATGAGCCCGAAAGCGATCACGAAACTGATGATCGCGGCGATGAAACGCACGTTGGTTACTCCTCTCGTGTTGCCGTGGGCGACCGGCGGTCGGTATCCCCCGCGACACCGCCAGACCCGACGCGGAAGCGACGGAAGATGGCTACGGGTGACGCCGGGAGGCCCGTGGACTGACTGGAAAGTCGTCGTTGGCAACAGGCAAAGACGTTCCAGAATAGCCTAGTGACCCTGTGAAGCACCCCACCATCACCCACAAAATACGGGTGAACAGGGCGTTCTGGCCCCCGAATCGGCCCGCCGGATCCGTGTCCCTCTCAGGCTAAACTCGGAGGGTTCCGGCCACGACTCTGCGCGCGGCCGGGCGAATTGACTCACGAGGAGACAACGTGGCCACTGACGACGAGACCTTCACCACTGCGATGCGCGGGTACAACCGCGACGAGGTGGACAGTGCGATCCAGGACCTCCGGCGCGAGCTGATCAAAGCCAACAGCGACAAGGCCGAGGCCGCCAAGGAACTCAAACGGCTCCACGCGACCGTCGACGATCTGCAGGCGGAGATCGAGGAGACCGGCAGCCCGACCTACAGCGGTCTCGGCACGAAGCTCGAGAACACGCTCCGCGTCGCGGAAGAGCAGTCGACCCGGCTCATCAGCCAGGCGGATATCGACGCCGAGAAGCTGCGCAGTGGCGTACAGGCCGAGGTCACCAAATTGCGCACCGACGCGATGGAGAGCGCGGAGAAGAGCGTCGCGGATGCCCACGCCACCGTCGGCCGCATCCTCGACTCTGCGAACTCCGAAGCATCCGAGCTCCTCGAACGCACGAGGGCCGAAGCCGAGAC
Organism: Lacisediminihabitans sp. FW035; assembly: GCF_054880895.1. Lineage (NCBI taxonomy): Bacteria > Bacillati > Actinomycetota > Actinomycetes > Micrococcales > Microbacteriaceae > Lacisediminihabitans > Lacisediminihabitans sp. FW035. The sequence goes on along the minus strand of NZ_CM142187.1, from coordinate 1,156,904 downwards.
GATCACCCAGGACGCCCTCCGCGATGCCGCGGCGATCCGGGGCGCGGTCGCCACGGAGGCCGCCGAGGCCCGCGCCACCGCCAAGCGCGAATCCGCCGCCGTGCGGGCCGAGGCCGAGCGCGAAGCGGCAGAACTCAAGGCCGTCGCCACCCGCGAGATGAGCGAGGCACGGGATGCCGCTGCGGCGCTCGCCCGCGAGACCGAACTGGGTCGCGCCGAGTTCACCAGCGAGGCCGAGAAGCAGTGGGGCGACCTGGCTCGGGACACCGAGCAGCAGCGCACCGACCTCGAGCGCGACACCGAAGCGGCCCGCATCGAGCTCGCACAGACCACCGAGACCCAGCGGGCAGAACTCACCCTCGAGATCGAAGAGGCCCGCACGGCATTCGAGCTCGACAGCGCGGAGAAGCGCAATATTCTCGAGAACGAGACAGCGGATGCCCACAACGCCCTCGCGCGCCGCACGGCCGAGACCCGTGCCGCGATCGAGCAGGAGACCACCGCCGCCCGCACCGCCCTGCAGCAGGAGACCGAGGCCGCCCGGGCCGCCCTCGCCCAGGAGACCGAGGCCACTCGGGTCGCGCTCGAACAGGAGACCGAGGCCGCGCGCGCCGCGCTCGAGCTGGAGACCACCACCGCGCGGGACGCACTCGCGCTCGACACTGCCGCCACTCGCGATGCGCTCGAACAGGAGACATCCGCCGCGCGCGCCGCCGTCGAGCAGGAGACGACCGAGGCGCGCGCGAAGGTGCAGCAGGACCGCTCCGCCGCCGCCGCCACCATCACCCAGGACGCGAAGGCGGCGAAGGCCAAGCTCGCCCTCGAATCGAAGCGAGCCCGAGCCGAACTCGAGCAGGAGACCACCGAGGCGCGCGCGAAGCTCGAGGCGGAGCTCGCCGCTGCGCGCGCGGAACTCGAGCACGACGTCGAGGAGCAGCGCACCAACGTCGCCCGCGAGGTGGAGCAGCTTCGTGCCGACGTCACCCGCGAGGTGGAGCAGACCCGCGCGTCCCTCACCCACGACACCGCCGAAGCCCGCACCCGCCTCGCGCTCGATTCCGAACAGGCACGCACCGACCTCGACGTCGAGCTGAAGGCCCGCCGGGACGAAGCCGAGAAGGAGTTCCTGGCCAAGCACCAGGAGGCCGTCGCCCAGACCCAGAAATACCTCGACGAAGCACAGGCGCAGCTCGCCGAAGCGGTGCGGATCACCGGCGAGAAGCGAGCAGAGGCCGACGCGATCGACATCGATGCCAAGGCCGAGGCGCGCGAACTGCGCGATCGCTCCGGCAATGAGGCCGCCGAGATCATCTCGAACGCCGAGGCCCGGGCGAAGGCGATGGTCAAGGACGCCGAGAAGCGCACCGCTGATCTCGTCGCGGATGCCGAAGAGCGCCTCTCGCAGATCCGGATCGAGCGCGAGGCTGTGGCGGGTTACTTCGAGAGCCTCCGGACGGTACTGTCACAGGCAGAGAAGGTTGCGACCGATAAGTAGCCTCTGATCAGGCAGCCTTTCACTTACTTTCGGGAGTCGCAGTGAAGATCCAGAACGCCTTCCGCCTTGGCCTGCTCGGCGGCCTCGGAGTGCTCGTCGCCGTCGGCATCGGGGGCGCCGTTGCCTCGCTGTCGACCATCCTGACCTACATCGGGGCGGCACTCTTCCTCGCGCTGGGCATCGACCCGGCGGTCTCCTGGCTCGAACGCCACAAGTTTCCGCGGTCGCTCGCCATCCTCACCGTCCTGGTGGGCATCCTCGCCGTCTTCGTCGGGCTGATCTTCGCGGTCGTGCCGGTGATCGTGGACCAGGTGAACAACCTCATCTCGAACCTGCCCGACTTCATCGCCACCGTATCGAAGGCGAGTTGGATCAGAGACACGCAGAAGAACCTGCCGGACTGGATCCAGCTGAACGACCTGATCACGCAGTCCGGCAACTGGTTGCGCAACAATGTGTCCACCATCGGCGGAGGGCTGCTCTCGGTCGGCGTCGGAATCGCCAGTGGCGTGACCGGGTTCGTGATCATCCTGATCCTCACCCTCTACTTCGTCGCCTCGCTCTCGAACATGAAGCGCGGGCTGTACCGCCTCGTGCCGGCGTCGAAGCGGGCCCGCTTCTCCGACCTCGCGGAGCAGATCAGCGCGTCGGTCGGGCGTTACGTCGTCGGACAGGGCACCATCGCCCTCGCCAACGGTGTGGCGAGCTTCCTCTTCCTGTCGATCGGCCAGCTCTTCGGCGCCAAGTATCCGGCACTGTTCGCCTTCATCGCCTTCCTGTTCGCGCTCGTTCCGCTGGTGGGAACGCTGTCCGGCAGCATCCTGATCACCCTCAGCACCCTCCTACTCGCCGGTCCGGGACCGGCGCTATGGGTCGGCCTCTATTACGTGATCTACATGCAGATCGAGGCATACGTGATCAATCCGCGCGTGATGAACCGGGCCGTGAAGGTGCCGGGCGCAGTCGTGGTGATCGCCGCGCTCGCCGGCGGCGCGCTGCTCGGCATCCTCGGCGCCCTCATCGCGATCCCGGTAGCAGCCTCGGTGCTGCTCATCATCGACCAGGTGATCGTTCCCCGGCAGAACGAGCTGTAGCGCCTCCTCGCGGCATCCAGGTCTCCGGGCCGAGCACGTCACGGTACCCAGTTCTGCGGGCAGCACATCGGGCGTGGCCCCTCGCGGCGGGGAAACCGCGTCGCGGAGGGAGGCGTGCGACCCTCCGCGACGCCGCAGGAGCGCCGCGAGGGCGCGTATCCCCCGCCACGACGACTTCCCGTTACGCAGCCACCCGGGCACACACGCGCGCTCGGGTCTCTCAGGCCGTCGCCGGCCAAGTCTCCGGCAGGGGAAGCGCCGATGGATTGAGGCGCTGCACCACCTCGGTGAGCACGCGCCGGGTCTGGGACTCCCCCACCCACAGGTGTTTGCCCCCCTCGACCGCCACGAGGTCGATCTGGGGCACGAGCGCGAAACGCGCGATCGCTTCCGCCGGGCGCAGGTAGTCGTCCAGTTCGGGAATGAGGGCGACCAGTCTCTTGCCGCTTCCGGCCCAGGCGCCGATCTCGGCATCCGTCGCCCGGTGGAGAGGCGGCGAGAGCAGGATCGCGCCGTCGATCGGATGCCCGAGGCCGTACTTGAGCACCACCTCGGTACCGAACGACCAGCCGAGCAGCCACGGGTGGGGCAGTCCGCGTACCGCGACGAGGTCCATGGCCGCCGCGAGGTCGTGCTCCTCGTCCACCCCTTCGCCGAAGGATCCGCCCGAGGTCCCGCGGGGCGACGAGACTCCGCGGAAGTTGAAGCGCAACACCGCGAGGTCGGCGAGGGCCGGCAGCCGCCCGGCCATCTTGCGGATGATGTGCGAGTCCATGAAGCCACCGGCGGTGGGCAGCGGATGCAGGGCCACGATCGTCGCGACCGGGTCGCGGTAGAGCGGCAGGCTGAGCTCGCCCACCAGGGTGAGCCCGTCGGTGGTGTGAAGCTCCACATCTTCGCGCCGGGCGGGCAACTCCACCCCGCCACGGATCTCGATGCCTGTCATGCGATCTTCCAGCAGTGGGTGTGCCAGTGCCGACGAGCGGCGAGGTCTTGCGCCTCGCCCATCAGCCCATCCGCCCGCCAGGCGACGAGGTGCGGGGTGCCCGGAGCGATCTCGAGGCCGCATCCCGGGCAGGTGTAGGTCTTGCTCGCGGATGCCGCGGAGATCGATTGCACGTTCCAGAGGCCGTCTCGCCGGGTCTCGCTGCGCAGGCTGCCGAACAGTGCGCGGGAGATGTCGTACTCCTCCTCGTCGCCACCCCCGGAGCGCGGTCCACGGGGTCGGTTCGAACGGGGCATACTTCCACCCTAACCAGTGCCGGGGACCGCGATCGCCCCTAGGACCCGCTCGGATTGTCGATCTGTTCGAGCCGGGTCTCCTCGAGGTCGAGCATGGCCTGGGCGCGGGACAGGATGCGGGACGCATAGGTCCCGGCGCTGCGCGCGTCGAGCAGCGCCTCCCGTTCCGCCTGCAGCACCTCGCGGCGCAGGGCGCGGTACTGCTGGTGGGGCGAATTCACCAGCGCATCGACCCCGGCACCGTGTTCCGCCCGCTCCCAGGCGGACTCCGCACCCAGCAGAGTGTCGTGGCGCACGCGGTCGATGACCTCCGGGTCGACGACATCGTCCCCCGGCAGTTCGAGACGAGGATTCTCCAGTACCGCGATGCCCGCTTCGCTCATCGCGTCGAGCAGAGTCGCGAGCTCGCGGCGGTCGGCCGCCCGGTCCGTTCCACGGATGCCGCTGGCTCGGATCAGCCACGGCAGAGTGCTGCCCTGCAACAGCAGCGTACTGATCGCCACCGTGAAGGCCACCAGGATGAGTTGCTCCCGGTAGGGGAAACTGCCGTCCGCCGGCAGGGACTGTGCTGCGGCGAGGGTGACCACCCCGCGCATCCCGGACCAGGAGAGGATCACCCCGCCCTTCCATCCGAAACCCTCCCCGCGCAGCTGGGACAGGTCGGTCGCCCTCCGGTTGTGCACCCGTTTGGCACGCTCGCGGCTGCGATTCAGCCGCTCGTCCTGGCTCGCCCGGCCGCGCACACGCTCGATGGCGAGGGCGAACCGCCGATTGTTGCGTTCCCGTTGCTCGTTGTGGCGCTGCAGCCAGTAGAGCAGCGGTCCGACGAAGAGGAACCGCACGGCGATGATCACTCCGGTCATCAGCAGGCCGACGTAGAAGGCGTCGATGGCCGGGAAGACCTGGGGATCGACGGACTCCACGATCCGCCGGATCTGCAGCCCCATCAGCAGGAACACCCCGTTCTCGAGCAGGAACTGCACAGTGCGCCAATTGAGACGCTCACTGATGCGCGCCTGCGGGGTGAAGTGCCGGGCGCTGCCATGGCCCGCATAGAGCCCTGCTACGACCACCGCGAGCACCCCGGAGGCGTTGAGCTCCTCGGCGGGGATGAAGGCGATGAAAGGCACCGCGAACGAGATGGCTGTGTCGAGCACCGGATCGAGCACCGGATCGTGCAGCTTCGAGCGCAGGAACACCGTCACGAATCCGATCACGAGCCCCACCACGATCGCGACGACGACGGCGTAGCCGAAGTCGGCGATCACTCCCCCGATGTTCACGGTGGTCACTCCCGCGACGATGGCTGCGGCGGCCGCGACCGCCGAACGCAGAAGCACGAGCGCCGTCGCATCGTTGACGAGGCTCTCGCCCTCGAGGATCGTGACCAACCGGGGCGGGAGGCCGAGGCGTTTCCCGAGGGAGGTCGCGGCGACCGCATCCGTCGGGCTGATCACTGCGCCGAGCGCGACGGCGGCGGCGAAGTTGAGGTCGGGGAAGATCACAAAGAGAAGGGAGCCGGTGATGAAGGCGGATGCCACGACCAGCAGTACCGACAGCGCCGAGATGGTGTTGAGGTTGCGCCGGAAATCGACGAGCGGCACGTTGATCGCTGCCGAATACAGCAGCGGCGGAAGAATGCCGACCAGGATCACCTCCGGGGGCACCGCGAAATCGGCGGGGAATCCGGGAAGGTAGCTCCCACCGAGGCCGAGGACCACGAGGATGAGCGGCGCGGCCACTCCGAGCTTCTTCGAGAAGGCGGCGACCGAGACGATCGTGATGATGCCGATGACTCCCAGCAGCGCGTACTGGGCGAATTGCTCGGAGTCCATCAGCCCAGTTTACGGGCGGTGATCGGGCCGATTCCGGGGCGGGTCAGTACCAGCCGGTGGACTGGCTGTGGGCCCACGCGCCACAGGGAGTGCCGTAGCGACCCGTGATGTAGTTCAGCCCCCACGTGATCTGGGTGGCGGGGTTCGTGGCCCAGTCGGCTCCGGCCGAAGCCATCTTTGAACCGGGGAGGGCCTGCGGGATGCCGTAGGCACCGCTGGGGTTCGCCGCATAGACGTTCCAGTGAGACTCGCGGTTGAAGAGAGCAACGAGGCAGGCGAACTGGTCTTCGCCCCAGCCCCTTGCCAGGACCATCTCGTGGCCGATGGCCTGCGCTGATCCCGGATCCGGCGTGCCGACGGCCGGCGCACCCGCCGATCGCACGACGATCACCGGTTCCTTCTTCTTCTCGGTGACCTTGTAATTGTCCCGCACGACGGTGCTGCTGGTGACATCCGCGATCTCGAGGGTCTGCACCACCCGCTGTGTCGGCTGGGTGACGGCGAACGAGGTCTGCACCTGTTCGGGAGCTATCGTGAGCGCCAAGATGAGTCCCGCGGCGGCCAGGAAGGAGAAGATCGGCAGAAGGCGACGGGTGCGCAGCTTGTGCCCCTGAGCACCGGCCCCGGCTCCGCGCGATGCGGCCTGGGGCGAGAGATCCTGCGGTCGCCTACCCATAGAAAGAAGAGTTTAGCCGAAGGGATGGCAAAAAGCCCATCCGCGGTCAGCGGACCGCCAGCATCACGTTGACGACGGCGTCGAGAAGCAGGTCGACCTGGGCCTCGCGGTAGCCGCCCTTCTTCGGCCGGAACGCCACCGTGCGCACCTCGTCGATGCTCATCGGCCGGCCATCCTGGAAGTAGTTCGTGAGGCGCGTGGCGAAGGCATCCACGTCCTTGCGGTGATAGCCGTTGCTCAGGAAATTGACGCGGTCGAAGCGGTGCCCCACGGGGCGGGCGAGGCGGTCGAGGATCTCCCGGGCGATGCTGCGGGCCTCCGTGTACCAGGCCTCGTCACCGCGTTCCTGGATGGCGCGCTCGCGCTCGCGGCTCGCGAAGGCGTCTTCCAGGCGCTCGAGCGCGGCATCCACGTGCACAGGCGAGTAGCCGCCCTTCTGCAGGGAGAACGCCATGCGACGGATGTTCGTCGCGTTCACGACAGCGGGCTCGGTCGAGTCTGCCGAGTAGGCGCGACGTGCTTCTTCGAGGAAGTCCTCGACCTGGTCGACGCTGTAGCCGCGACGGGACTTGCGGATGCGGGGGAACGTTGTACTCACGCGACCATTGTGCCCTACGAGTCGGGGCGAACGCGTCAGCTGAAGATGACGAACAGCACGTAGGCCGCCGCGGCACTCGGAAGGATCGAGTCGAGACGGTCGAGGAAGCCGCCGTGGCCCGGGAGCCAGGTGCTGATGTCCTTGATGCCGAGGTCGCGTTTGATGAGCGATTCGGTGAGGTCGCCGATCGTGCCGGTGAACACCATGACCGCCCCGAAGACGAGTCCGAACCACCACGGCTCGTGCAGCATGAAGACCGAGACGACGATCCCGGCGATGAGCGCGGTCACCACCGATCCGGCGAAGCCCTCCCAGGTCTTCTTCGGGCTGATACGGGGGGCCATCGGATGCTTCCCGAACAGGAGCCCGGACGCGTAGGCCCCGATGTCGACGGAGATCACCACGAGGAGGAAGGCGAGAGCCCACCATTCCCCACCGTCCTGTGCGGCGAGGAGCACCGCGAAGCTGCCGAGGAATGGCACGTAGACCTGCACGAAAGTGCCGGCCGCGACATCCTTCCAGAGGTCTTGCGCGTTGGCCTTGTGGTTCTTGCCGAGGCTCTCGGCCAGCCGCCAGAGGGCGACGAAGACGATTCCACCGAGCACCACGAGCCAGCGCCCCTGGTCGTCGAGATAGAAAGCCGCCGGCACGGAGGCGAGCCCGGCGACGACACTGGGCCAGCGAGGCACGTCGCGGCCGGCAAACCGAAGTGCGCTGGCGAGCTCGAAGGTGGTGAACGCGATGAGCGCGCCCGTGAAGATCATGAACAGCGCCTTGATGAAGATCAGGCTTCCGATGAGCAGCACGCCGAGCCCGACGCCGATGAGGATCGCGAGCGGCAGGTTGCGCCCGGTGCGCGCCTCGATCTTCACATTGGTGGCGTCGATCTGGGCTCGAGTCGCGGCGACCTGCGCCTTGAACTCCTCCTCGAGCACATGAGCGCGTGCTTCGATCTCGTCGCGCCTGGCGCGACCGCGACTCTTCTTCGGCTGGGCTCTCTCGGTTGGCTCAGTCATTCAAACCTCGAGGAGCTCGGCTTCCTTCTTCTTGAGGGCATCCTCGATCGCGTCGATGTGGGCTTTCGTCACGGATTCGAGTTCTTTCTCGCCGCGCGCCACCTCGTCGTCCCCGACCTCTGTCTTCAGGGCATCCAGGTCGTCCTTCGCCTTGCGGCGGATGTTGCGGATCGAGACTTTGGAGTCCTCACCCTTGGCGCGCACGATCTTCACGAACTCGCGTCGACGCTCTTCGGTGAGCTCGGGAAGGGTGGCCCGGATGATCGTGCCGTCGTTGCCGACGTTGGCTCCAAGGTTCGGCGCGGTGGCGATCGCGCGCTCGATGTCCTTGAGTGCACCCTTGTCGTAGGGCGTGATCACGAGCGTGCGCGCCTCGGGGTTGTTCATCCCCGCGAGCTGGCCTAGGGGCGTCGGGGTTCCGTAGTAGTCGACCAGGATCTTCTGGAACAGAGCCGGGTTGGCACGGCCGGTGCGCACATTGCTGAAGTCGTCTTTCGCGGCTTCGACGGACTTGTGCATCTTGTCTTTGGCTTCTGCCAGGACATCGGAAATCACGAGCGGTCTCCTTCGAGGGGGATGGGACTGGATTGAGTTTAGTTGGAGACGACTTCAGTTCGAGACGAGCGTGCCGAGACGGTCTCCGCGGATGGCGGCCGTGACGTTGCCATGCGGCTCCATGCCGAAGACGACCATGGGCATCTTGTTGTCCATGCAGAGACTGAACGCCGTCGAGTCCACGACCTTGAGGCCCTTCACGAGGGCCTCCTGGTAGGTGACGTGCTCGAGCTTCTTCGCGTCGCTGTTCGTGCGGGGGTCGGAGTCGTACACGCCGTCGACGCCGTTCTTGGCCAGCAGCACGACATCCGCGCTGATCTCAAGCGCTCGCTGGGCCGCGACCGTGTCGGTGGAGAAGTACGGGAGCCCGGCACCGGCGCCGAAGATGACGACCCGGCCCTTCTCGAGGTGACGCTCCGCGCGACGGGGGATGTAGGGTTCGGCGACCTGGGTCATCGAGATCGCGGACTGCACCCTGGTGGCCGCTCCGGCCTGCTCGAGGAAGTCCTGGAGCGCGAGGGCGTTCATGACGGTTCCGAGCATGCCCATGTAGTCCGCGCGGCCCCTGTCCATGCCGCGCTGGCTGAGTTCGGCGCCGCGGAAGAAGTTGCCGCCTCCGACGACGATGGCGACTTCGACATCCGTCGCCGCGGCCGCGATCTCCTTCGCGAGGGAGCTCACCACGTCGGGGTTGACCCCCAGCGAGCCGCCTCCGAATGATTCACCCGAGAGCTTCAGCAGAACCCGTCTCTTGCGCGCGTCCGTCATGTCTGCTCCTTCAATCGTGGCCCCGTTCAGGCTACCGGATGGTCGGGCAGGGGGTGGGCGTGCGGTCGCGGCGGTGCCGTCCGATCGGCGCTGCGAGCACGCGCACCGCCTCCGACTCCAATCGACTTGGTAGTCGTTGCGACTTTCCGGCCGAAAAAGCCGCAACTACTACCAAGTCGATTGGGTGGGAAGGTCGCGCGGAGCGTGATCCTGAGCCGGTGCGCGGGAGGCCTCGCCCGACGACTGCGAACCGCGGGTGCAAACGGCCGGTCCGAACCGCGCACACGAAGGAGCCCGGACCGCATTCGCGATCCGGGCTCCTTCGTGGTGGTGCGTGAGTGTTAGGCGCCGACCTTGAAGCGGGCAAACCCGCTCACGGTGAGGCCGGCATCCTTCAGCACGGTGGCGACGGACAGCTTGTTGTCGCGCGCGTAGTCCTGCTCGGGCAAGACGACCTGCTTGAAGAAGCCGTTGACGCGACCCTCGATGATCTTCGGAAGAGCGGCCTCGGGCTTGCCCTCGCCGCGGCTGATCTCCTCGACGATGCGACGCTCGGACTCGACCTGCTCGGCCGGCACCTCGTCGCGCGACAGGTACAGCGGGTCGGCGAACGAGATGTGCTGCGCAATGCTGCGAGCGGTCTCGGCGTCGTCTCCCGAGTATCCGACGACCACTCCGACCTGCGGGGGCAGGTCCTTGTTGGTCTTGTGCAGGTACACGGCGAACTTCTCGCCCGAGATGACGGCGACACGGCGGAGGACGATCTTCTCGCCAAGGATGGCCGCTTCGTTGCTGATCAGGTCGGCGACTGTCTCCGACCCGACGGGAGCCGCGAGGCCCTCCTCGGGAGTGGATGCCCCGGCGGCGACGATCGCGTCGAGAACCGTGTTGCCCAGGGTGACGAACTTCTCACCCTTGGCGACGAAGTCGGTCTCGCAGGACAGCTCGATGAGCGTCGTGGTCGATCCGTTCTCCTTCGCGGCGACGAGCCCCTCGCTGGTGGAACGGTCGGCGCGCTTGGCGTTGCCCTTCGCGCCCTTTAGACGAAGCAGCTCGGTGGCCTTGTCGAGGTCACCGCCGGCCTCGACGAGGGCGTTCTTGGTTTCGACCATGCCGGTGCCGAGGCGCTCGCGCAGGGTCTTGAGGTCTTCAAGGCTGAAATCTGCCATGGAGGGACGTTCCTTTACTTCTTGGCGGCAGCAGGCTTTGCTGCAGCAGGCTTGGATGCGGCGGGCTTCTTGTCGTCGGCCTTCGCGTCGGCGGGGTGTGCCTTCTCGGCAGCGGTGGCTTCGGCTTCGAGCTTGGCCTCGGCCTCCTCATCGGAGATGACGTGGTGCTCGGGAACGAGGGTCGCGTCAGCGGCGGCCTCGTGCTCGGCGACGACGGCATCGGCGTCGTTCTCTTCGACCGGCACCTCGGAGGCGATGACCTCGGCCACGGCTGCGGTGTTCGACTCGGTCGAGGTGATGAGGCCGTCTACGGCCTCGATCTTCTCGGCCTCGGTGGACGGGGTCTCGGATGCTCCGAGGAGTTCCGCTTCCCACTCGGCGAGCGGCTCGACGGCGGAGACGTTGCCCGTGCCCTCTTCCGCCTTCTGGTGACGCTGGATGAGGCCCTCGGCCGCGGCATCCGCGATGATGCGGGTGAGCAGTCCGACGGAACGAATCGCGTCGTCGTTACCCGGGATCGGGTACTGCACCTCATCGGGGTCGCAGTTGGTGTCGAGGATCGCGATGACCGGGATCCCGAGCTTGTGCGCCTCGTCGATCGCGAGGTGCTCTTTCTTGGTGTCGACGATCCAGATCGCGGACGGGGTCTTCGTGAGGTTGCGGATACCGCCGAGCGAGCGCTGCAGCTTCACGAGCTCGCGGCGCTGGATGAGCAGCTCCTTCTTGGTGTAGCCGCGCGTGGTGTCGTCGAAGTCGATCTCTTCGAGCTCCTTCATGCGGGCGAGACGCTTGGAGACCGTCTGGAAGTTGGTGAGGAGGCCACCGAGCCAGCGCTGGTTGACGAACGGCTGGCCGACGCGCTGCGCCTGCTCTGCGATCGATCCCTGGGCCTGCTTCTTGGTGCCGACGAAGAGGATGGTGCCGCCGTGGGCGACCGTCTCCTTGACGTAGTCGTAGGTCTTGTCGATGTACTGCAGCGACTGCTGCAGGTCGATGATGTGGCTGCCCGAACGCTCGGTCAGGATGAATCGCTTCATCTTCGGGTTCCAGCGACGCGTCTGGTGGCCGAAGTGGACGCCGCTGTCGAGCAGCTGGCGGATGGTGACAACGGCCATGAGCCGTCTCCTTTTCTGCGCGCACGGACGACGCCCGCGAGCACTGTTTCAGTTCGTTATGGCCGCCGGTCGGTGGCCAATCCTGGTGCCCGACACACGTCCGCCCGACCCGTCGAAACGGGTGGAGACTGGTGGAGGAGTGCCGCATCCGAAGATGCAGTGGGCACGCGTAGTCACCCCGCCAGAGCGGAGTGCTGGTGAAAAGTGTATCACCGGGCACGCTTCGCCCGCTCCCCTCCTCCCCCACCGCTCCGGCCGCTGCGCTGCTCCCAGATTCTCGGATGCCGGAGGCCTTCGCCTCTCTCCCGGCGGAAGCTATTCAGGTGTTGTCCCCGTCTGCGGCCGCCTGGCCGACCCGGCTTAGTCGCCTGGTGATCCTGAGTGTGCTTCTGTTGGTGTCGGTCTCCCCCGCACCGACGGTGGTGCACGCCGCGGCGGGGGCGACCGCCAGCTGGGCCTGGCCCGTGCCGGTCCCGCATCCGATCGCCCGACCGTTCGTCGCCCCGCAGACCGCGTACGGCGCGGGGCACCGCGGCATCGACATCTCGTCCACGGCCGGAGTGGTGGTCTCTGCCCCGGCCGATGGGGTCGTGTACTTCGCCGGAGTGGTGGTCGACCGGCCGGTGTTGTCCATCCAGCATCCGGACGGTCTCGTCTCGAGCTACGAACCGGTGGAATCCGAGCTCGCGCCGGGTGCGCCGGTGCGGCGCGGGGAGGCGGTCGGTCTCCTGCTGCCGGGCCACTGCGCAACAGCCTGCCTGCACTTCGGAGTGCGGCTCCACGGGCAGTACGTATCGCCGCTCAACTACCTCGGAGGCATCCCGCATTCGGTGCTGCTACCGACCCGGCCGCTGGCCAGGCCGCTGGCCCGGCCGCAGGCTCAGCCGCTGGCCCGGCCGCAGGCTCAGCCGTAGGCCCAGCCGCAGGCTCAGCCGCCGTGATGGCCCGCCGGTGACTTATCGTTGGAACAATGATCAGCCGACGCGATGCCGCCAAGCGCCTCGACATCTCCCTCGATATGGCACAGCGCCACGATATCCCGGGCTGGATCTCGGAGGAGGCGCTCGCCGCCCTCGAGCAGGAACCGCCACCGTGGCTCCTGCAATCCCGCGCGAATCGGAGCTCGGGCGGGCGGCCCGTGTGGGTGACCCTGACCTGCGACATCTGCGGGCACAGCGAGTCGGTGCGGCCGAAGAAGTGGTGGCCGGAATTCACCTACCTCAGCTGCTCCGACCATGACATCTGGGATCTTCCCGAGCCGGCAGCGGGGCTCGCCCGCCAGGAGTTCGACGAGATCGGCGGGTTCTTCGTGGGGGTCGTCGACGGCTGACGCGTGTCTTCCGTCGACGAGAGCGGTCGGACGCGCGGCATGCGGACGCGCGGCATGCGGTCGCAGCGCGGGTCTCTGTCGATGCGAGCCGTCAGGCGCGTGGGTGGGCCGAGCGGTAGCTCTCCTTGAGCCGCTCGGCTGAGACGTGGGTATAGATCTGCGTCGTGCCGAGACTCGCGTGGCCGAGCATCTCCTGCACCGCACGCAGGTCGGCGCCGCCGTCGAGCAGGTGCGTCGCGGCGGTGTGGCGCAGCGCGTGAGGTCCGCTGGGGCCGCTGCCGGGGATTACGGAAAGGAGCCGCGACACGAGGGTGTAGACCGCGCGGGTGCCGAGCCGTGCCCCGCGTGCGGAGAGGAACAGGGCATCCGTCGGATTCGCGATCAGGATCGGCCGGGCCTCTGCGAGGTAGCGTTCGATCGCGAGCCGGGCCGGAACTCCGAACGGCACGACCCGTTCCTTAGATCCCTTTCCGGTGACCCGCACCGTGAGGCGCCCGAGGTCGACGCTCGCGACATCCAGGCCGGTGACCTCGCTCACCCGCAGCGCAGACGCATAGAGGAGCTCGACCACCGCGAGGTCACGTATCGCCTCCGGGGCGTCGGCCGTCGCTCGCGCGCCGAGGCCCGCGATCATCGCCTCCATCTGCGGCTCGGTGAGCACTCGCGGCAGGTGGTGGTCTGGGCGCGGGGACTTGAGCCGGGATGCCGTGTCGACCGCCATCCGGTCGGTCTTCGCGAGCCAGGAGGAGAGACCGCGCGCCGCGGCGGAGCGACGGGCGAGGGTGGATCGCGCCAGTCCCGCCTGCGAGCCCTGCCAGAGCCAATCCCTCAACAGCTCGAGCGACACGTCCTCGACGTCATCGACCCCCCGCGACCGCGCGAACGCACTGAGCTGGGCGAGATCCGAACGGTAGGACCGCACGGTGTGCGCACTGAAACCGCGCTCGGCGGCGAGATACACCGCGAAGTCGTCGACAGCGCGTTCGAGTTGCACGTTTCCATCGTGCTGCACCGCCGTGCTTTCCGGCGGATGACCCGCTCGGGGTGGCATTAGTGCGCTCTTCCGTGACACCCGCGCCCGAAATTGCGGCCGCGGGTGTCGCTCACGGCCGCGGAACAGCCAACGGTGGGCGGGAGGCTCAGGCCCGACCCTCCTCGACATCCGCGATTGATACCGTCGAGGACTTGTTCGAGAAGATGTCGAGCCGCCGGTCCGGGTCGAGCGCCGCCATCTTCTCCACGAAGCCGGCGCTGAAGCCGCTCACCTGCGCATGGTCGCCGATGGGAACGACTGAGTGCACCACCTGCCGCTCGTAGACCTGAAGCAGATTGAACGACTGTCCCCCGTCGATGCCCGAAAGGGAATGCGCCGGCGCGCTGAGGTCCATGGTGTAACAGGTCGCCGCGGCGACCGAGACCGGGATTCCGGCGAAGGTGCTGTGCGTGGCGTAGTGCAGGTGGCCGGCGAGGATGCCGCGCACGTCGGTACCCCGGATCACCTCGGCCAGCGCCGGTTGGTTCCGCAGTTCCAGCAGCGCCATGAGGTCGATGGGTGTCGGGATCGGTGGGTGATGCAGGGCGAGAAGTGTGCCGTGGGGGGCGGGGGTCGAGAGTTCGCGCGCGAGCCATTCGAGCTGCTTCACGGTGATGTCACCGTGGTGGTACCCGGGCACCGTGCTGTCGAAGGCGATGATGCGCAACCCGTCGATGTCGTGGACACGGTCTTGCGGTCGCGGGTCGGCATCCCACATCGAGCGTTCGTCGTAGAGGTCCGTGGCGAACCGCAGCCGCTCGTCGTGATTGCCCATCACCCAGATCACCGTGGAACCCATGCGCGCGGCGGCCGGTTCCACGATCCGCCGGAGGGTGCGGTAGGCATCCTCTTCAGCGAGGTCCGTGAGGTCGCCGGTGAAGACGATGGCCGCGGGAGTGGATCCGGAGCGCTCGAGCTGCTCCAGTGCCCGCCGCAGATTGCGGTGGGTGTCGATTTTCCCGTAAAGGGCTCGATCGCTGCCCCGTTCATCCGCGCCGAGGAAATGCGTGTCGCTGAGGTGGGCGACCACGTGTGTGGGTGCGGGGTACTGTCCGAACTGGGTCACCAGTCCACCCTAGGGCGGCGACTTGCGGGGCGGGGTCCTGTCGTCGACCTCGAACTTCTGCAGTCCGGTCGACTCGCGCGGTCTGCGGGCGGGGACGATGCACGCCTTCTCCTCGATTGCAGGACATGATTGGCCCATGTTCGAACCGACCGGAAACACAGACCGATTCAACCCGGTGCTCTTCACCGCGCCTGTCATCCTCATCGTCGTGGGTGTTTCGATCGTCCTGCTGGTGCCGGGAAGGGCGCTCCTCGGATTCATCGCCATCGCGCTGGCGGTGGTGAGCGCCGTCACATCAGTTCGCCGGCATCGGAGAGACCGATATAGGAGGGAACAGCGAGCCTCGCCACCGGCTGGCCCCCCTCCCGAGCGCTGACGAGATGGAGCCGTCGCGGTCACGGCCGCTCTGCGACCCACCCCCGTTCCCGTTCCGCGGCCCCGCCGTCGATCTGCAGCGATCCGAGTTCGGCCTGCACCTCGGCGACCGACAAACCCGAGCGGGCAGCGAGGTCATCCACCGATCGTGGGGCGCGCAGGCTGAGCGCGTCGGTGAGGCGAACACGCGCCGAGCTCGCGCTGGGAGGATTCTCCGCCGCGACCGGGACGGCCGGCACCTGCGCTCCGGGCACAAGCTCGGCCATCTCGGCGGCGGATGTCACGAGAGTGGCCAGGTACTCCCGGATGAGCCGGTGGCAGCCCGCGGACGCCGCCGAAGTGACCGGCCCCGGCACCGCCCCGATCGGTCGACCGAGCGATGCGGCGTGACCGGCGGTGTTGAGCGAGCCGGAGCGCCAGCCCGCCTCGAGCACGATGGTCGCCTGGCTCGCCGCCGCGATCAACCTGTTGCGTTGCAGGAAGCGCCACTTGGTCGGCGGAGAGCCGCACGGCAGTTCGGAGATCACGGCGCCCGCCTCGACGATGCGGGCGAGCAGTGCGTCGTGGCCGCTCGGATAGAACCGGTCCACGCCCCCGGCGAGGATCGCCACGGTCTGGCCGGAACTCGCGAGGGCAGCTCGATGTGCCATCCCGTCGATTCCGTAGGCGGCACCGGAGATGATCGCGAAGCCGCGATCGACCAGTCCGGCGGATGCTTCCATCGTGACGTGCTCGCCGTAGCCGGTCGCAGCACGCGCTCCGACGAGCGCGATCGAGTGGTCGGCGGCGGCCAGCGCCGTGCCGTTACCTCGAAGCCAGAGCGCGATCGGAGCATGAGCGCCGAGGTCGTCGACCCCGGTCGGCCAGGAGGGGTCACCCGGCACGAGAAGCTGTACCGCGAAACGGACGGCCTGCCGGAGGGCGACGAGTGCCACCCCGGACTTGAGCCGAGGGCTCCAGCGGGCTGCGGCGGCTTCGATCTCTGGGGCCGCAAGATCCGATCCGGCGGCGGAGGCGGCATCCGCAATCCGCGCCACGGACCAGCCCTCGACCAGTGCCGCCAGCGCTCCCTCCGCCCCGAGAGCCGCCACGAGCTCGCCGGCCGCGCGATCTCCGGGTTCGGCGATGCCCGTCCAACTGGCGCGGGCGAACAGCTCCGGCACGGTGCCGCGATCGGGATCGGGACAGAGGATGCGTACAAGTCCCGTGATCTCGGCGCCGTCCAGTCCGAACATGCTCATGGTGGTTCCTTTCTCCGTGGTCGTGATCCTGGTGAACGGGGTCACAGCGCCCTCCGCAGGTAGAGCGCGCGACCGATGTGGTCGGCTGTGGGGATCGCCGCGCCGGCAAGGTCGGCGATCGACCATCCGAGCCGCAGCACCCGGTCGTAGCCGCGCATCGTCAGACCTCCGCGTTCGAGAGCACGGTCGATCGACGTGGTCGTCGTCGGCCCGAGCCGTCGCTCCCTGCTGCGCAACCACGCGCCGGGCACTTCCGAATTGAGGCGCCAGGGAGTCTGCGCGAGGCGCTCGGCGGTGGCGAGTCGGGCATTCGTGACCCGTTGTCGGGCCGCGGCCGAGGTCACGCTCGGCGATTCGTCCCCGAGCCTTAGCCGCACGGCAGTCACCCGGCTCACCCTCATTTGGATGTCGATGCGGTCCATCAGGGGACCGGACAGCCGTGCGAGGTACTTGCGCCGCACGTGAGGTGTGCACACACAATCGGAGTCGGCAGCGCCGTACTGGCCGCAGGGACACGGATTGGCGGCCATGACGAGTTGGAACCGGGCGGGGAAATGAGCCACCGCGTTCGCCCGGTGGATGGTGACCACACCGGCTTCGAGCGGCTGGCGCAGGGCGTCGAGGGCCGCCGGCTGGAATTCCGGCGCCTCGTCGAGAAACAGCACGCCGTGCGAGGCGCGCGCCGCCGCCCCCGGTCGGATCACTCCGCTCCCGCCGCCCACCAGGGATGCCGCCGTCGCCGTGTGATGGGGAGACTCGAGGGGAGGCCGCACCGCGAGGCTCGTGCCGACCGGGAGGCCCGACAGCGAACGGATCGAGCTCACCTCCAGCGCGTCCTCGGCACCGAGGTCGGGAAGCAACCCCGGAAGCCGGGCGGCGAGCATAGTCTTGCCGGCACCGGGAGGCCCGAGGAGGAAGAGGTGGTGCCCTCCGGCCGCGGCGACAGTGAGTGCCTCGATGGCATCCTCGTTGCCCACGATGTCGGAGAGGTCGAGTCCATCATCGATCGGGTCGTCGATGCGGGGCGACTGAATCGCTTCGACCACGATCGGCTGCAGTTCGCCCCCGTGCCAGATCGCGGCATCCCGCAACGACGCGACCGGCACGACGCGGATGCCGGGGACGAGCCCGGCCTCGCCCGCGTTTCCGGCCGGAACCATCACGATCTCGGCTCCCGCCCGCGAGGCCGCCAATACCGCCGGAAGGACACCGGCGATCGGTCGGAGGCGCCCGTCGAGACCCAGCTCGCCGAGATGCACCACGCGCGCGACCGATTCGAGCGAGATGAGGCCCGCCGCTGCGAGCACGGCCATCGCGATGGCGAGGTCGAAGCCGGACCCGTGTTTCGGCAGCGCGGCCGGGGACAGGTTGACGGTCAGCTTGCGGTTCGGGAGCGGGCATCCGGAATTCGTCGCGGCGGCGCGGACGCGGTCCCGGGCCTCGTTGAGCGCAGCATCCGGAAGCCCGATCAGCACGAAGGACGGCAGGTTGCTCGAGATGTCGGCCTCGACGTCGACGAGGGTTCCGGTGAGCCCGAGAAGGGCGACCGCGGCGGTATGCGCGATCGCCATCAGAACACCCGGAGCAGGTGGTCGATCTGAGGAGGCGCGTCGGACGGCGCGATCACCGAGATCGCATCGATCCGGATGTTGCGGTGATCGCCCGGATTTTCGGCGCACCATGCTGCGGCGAGGCGTCGCAACCGCGCGAGTTTCTGCGCGGTGATCGCTTCGAACGGATGCCCGAACGCCACGCTCGATCGGGTCTTGACCTCGACGAAGACGGTTTCGGCACCGTCCGTCGCGACGATATCGATCTCGCCCTGGCCGCATCGCCAGTTGCGATCGACCACAAGGAGACCGGCCTCGGTGAGGAACGCCGCGGCGAGGTCTTCTCCACGTCGGCCCAACAGGTCTTTCGCAGCCATGGCTACCTCCGGGGAAGAGGATGCCTCGGGTGGGACTCGCGGCGGGCTTCAGGTCGTCGATCTGGGGAAGGCCGGGGAAGGCAGGTGGGCTGTGCGGGAGGGGTGGTCGTGGGCGGGCAAGTTGCGCCCGTGCCAGGCGAGTCGCGCGCTAAGGAGGGTCGAGACGCCGCACGGGTCTCGACACGTCGCTGGCGCTCCTACTCGACCGGTACGGGTCTGCCAGCGTTGTCGACGAGGGAGTCTTCTCGGGCGCAGATTCCGGTGACGTCGTGTTCACGGATCAGGAGATCCACGACTTTCGCGGCGTGTCGGCCGTCGGGGTGCGGCGTGTCGCGCGCATCTCCTGATCCGTGAACACGGGCGGGGATTCGGGAGGGTAGATCGGCAGCGAAAGGGGAAAGGGGCGCAGGTGCCCGGCGCTCCTACTCCACCCGCACAGACCAGCCCGCCCCTACTCGACCGTCGGTGCCGCCAGGCTCCGCCAGAGGAATTCATAGATGAGGGCCTGCAGCCGTGCCGTATGCGCGTTGTCGACAGCGCCGCCGTGGCCGCCGTCAGAGTTCTCGTAGTACAGCACGTCGTCGATGCCCATCGCCTGCATCCGCGCCGCCATCTTGCGGGCCTGCACCGGGCCGACCCGGTCGTCGCTCGTGGCCGCGTAGAACAGCACCGGCGGATAGTCCGCCTCGTCGTTCAGCAGCTGGTACGGCGAGAAGGTGCGGATGTACTCCCACTCCTCCGCGACATCCGGATCACCGTATTCGGCGATCCAGGACGCCCCGGCAGAGAGGTGCGTGTACCGCTTCATGTCGAGCAGCGGCACGCCGCAGACCACGGCGCCGAAGAGCTCCGGATACGTTGTCAGCATGTTGCCGACGAGAAGGCCGCCGTTGCTTCGGCCTTCGCAGCCGAGGCGCTGGGCGGTGGTGACCCCGCGGGCGACGAGGTCCCGTGCGATGGCAGCGAAGTCTTCGTAGGCACGCGGTCGGTTGGCTTTGAGCGCCGCGGTGTGCCAACCGGGGCCGAACTCTCCCCCGCCGCGGATGTTCGCGAGCACGAAGACACCGCCTCGCTCGAGCCACGCCCGGCCGACGATTCCGCTGTATTCGGGCAGCCGGGAGGCCTGGAAACCGCCGTAGCCGGAGAGCAGGGTCGGGTGGGATCCGTCGAGCACCAGTTCCCGGGGCGCGACCTGGAAGTAGGGCACGCGCGTGCCGTCGTCCGACACCGCCCAGTGCTGCTGCACGTCGATCCCGGCCGCGTCGAAGAACGCCGGGGAGGAACGGATCACCTCCGGCTCGACCGACCCGAGCACGCCACGGAGCACCGTGGACGGCGAGGTGAACCCCGTGGCGTGCACCCAGAACTCGTCGGATTCGTCGGGATCGGTGTCGATCACGCGCACCGTGCTGAGGGCGGGCAGTCCGTCGATCGGTGACCGCGCCCATCCGCGACTCGGATCGAGCACGACGAGGGTGGATGCGACGTCCACGAGCAGAGTGAGGATGAGGCGGGTGTCGGTGAAATCCCACTCCTCGAGGGCCGTGTGCGCGTCGGGCAGGAACAGCACGTCGAATTCGCGTCCGCCGGCGAGGAATGTGTCGAGCTTGATGGCGAGAAGCGCCCCGGTGGGGTGCACCACTCCCCCGACCGTCCAATCGGAACGCGGATGAACGAGCAGCCATTCGCGGCGCAGGGAGAGGTCCGCGTCATCCGGCACCTCCAGCTGCACGAGCTCGCCCTCGACCACGAGGAAGGTGCGACTGCGATAGAAATCGAAGTACTCGACGATGAGATCCCGCTCGAACCCCGGAGTGTGGTGGTGGATGCCCGACACGCTGAGATCAGCGGCCGAGACCTCGTGCACGAGCGTCGCCTCCGAGAGCGGCTGCCCACGATGCAGGCGGCGGACCGTGCGCGGATAACTCGAGTCGGTCATGCTCCCCGGGCCGAAATCGGTTCCGAGGTAGAGGGTGTCGCGATCGATCCAGGAGTACTCGCTCTTCGCCGTCGGAACGATGAACCCATCGGGCACGAAACTGCGCGTCGGCAGGTCGAATTCGCGCACTGTCACCGCGTCGCCACCGTCCGGGGAGAGCGCAACGAGCGCCCGCGTGTAGTCGTGCGGCAGAAGCTTCGCCCCGGAGAACACCCACTCCGCGCCCTCTCGCCGCCCGAGGTCGTCGATGTCGAGCAAAAGCTCCCAGTCGGTCTCGGCCGAGCGGTAGCTCTCGAGGGTGGTGCGCCGCCAGAGGCCGCGGGGATGCTCGCGGTCGCGCCAGAAGTTGTAGTAGTGCTCGCCGCGCCGGCTCACGATCGGGATGCGGTCGTCCGAGTCGATCACTTCGAGCAGGCGGTTCGAGAGTTCGTCGAATGCGGGGGAAGCGAACCCGGCCAGCGTCGCTGCGGACTGCTCGGCGGCCCACTCGAGAGCAGCGTCACCATGGATGTCTTCGAGCCAGAGATTCTCGTCGGTCATCTGACAAGCCTAGGTGGGCGTCGATGCGCGGTCTCGACAGGTGGGTCTCGACACGGGCGCTGAGCGCCCTACTCGACCAGCAGGGTCTCGACAGGTGGGTCTCGACACGGGCGCTGAGCGCCCTACTCGACCAGCCCTACTCGTCGAGCGCGAGTTCCTTGGGCAGTTCGAGCTCTTTGGCCGAGAGCTCCTCCACGTTGACGTCCTTGAACGTGAGCACCCGCACGGATTTCACGAAACGGTCGGAGCGGTACACATCCCACACCCACACGTCGTTCATCGTCAGCTCGAAGTAGAAGTCGTGCTCGGTGTCCTGCCGAACGAGTTCGACCTCGTTCGCGAGGTAGAAACGACGCTCGGTCTCGACCACATAGCGGAATTGGGATACGACGTCCCGGTATTCGCGGTAAAGGGCCAGCTCGACCTCGCGGTCGTAGTCTTCGAACTCGTCTTCGTCCATGCTCCGATAATCCTAGTTCAGTCGGGAAGGGCGGTTTCGCCCGCGTGGAGCCAGGTGCGGCGGTGAAAATCGGTCGGACCGAGCTCGGCGATCGCCGCGAAGTGGTCGGCGCTGCCGTAGCCCTTGTTCGACGACCAGCCGTAGCCCGGGGTCGTGTCGTGCGCGTCGATCATCAGCCGGTCGCGGTGCACCTTCGCGACCACGGATGCCGCGGCCACCGACGCGCAGTCCCGGTCGGCCTTCACGCGGGTCGTGAGGCGCAACGGGCTCTGCAGCGCGGGCGTGAGCCAGTCGTGGCTTCCATCCAGCAAGATCACTGAATCGCGGATGGCCGCCCCCGCCTCATGCAGAGAGACGAGTGCCCGCTTACCCGCGAGTCCGAGCGCGGCGATGATGCCGACCTCGTCGACCTCCCTCGCCGTCGCGAGCCCCACGGCGCTGAACAGGGCCCAGGATGCCGCGAGCGGGGCGAGCACTTCCCGTCGCTTCTCGCTCAGCAGCTTCGAGTCACGCAGGCCCTCCGGCATCGCCCCGACCGAGACATCCACCACACAGAGACCGACGGCCACCGGGCCGGCGATCGCACCGCGCCCCACCTCATCACAGCCGATGACGAAGCGGGCGCCGCCGTCATGGAGCTGCGTCTCGAGGTCGAGGGTCGGCGAAGCGACGACCACCTATTTGGAGGTGCCCGGGTTGGCGGCCGAGACGCCCCCGAACACATTGGGGTAGTCGTCGAGCCAGGTCCAGTGGCTCGACGGCCAGCTGATGAGGAAGGCGCGGCCCACGACATCGTCCAGGGGCACGAAGCCCTTGGTGGGAGTGGTGATGTGCGCGCGGGAATCCTCCGAGTTGTACCGGTGGTCCCCCATCACCCAGAGCGAGTTCTTCGGCACTGTGACGGAGAAGTCATTGGCAGCGACCTTGGTAACGCCGTCGGGAAGCTTGAGATAGGGCTCCACCAGCGGGATGCCGTTGACGGTCATCTGGCCGAAGGCGTTGCAACAGGCGACCTTGTCGCCCGGCAGTCCGATCACTCGCTTGACGAGGTGGTCGTTGCTGTCCGGGGCGCTGAGGCCGACCACCGAGAGCACCCAGTCGACACCCGCGACGAAGCCGTTCTGCTGAACGACGGGCTGGGCATCGAGCCATCCGCCCGGATCCTTGAACACCACGACATCGCCGTGCTGCAGCGGCACCATTCGCGGCACCAATTCGTTCACGATGATGCGGTCGTCGATCTGGAGCGTGTTCTCCATCGAGCCGGAGGGGATGTAGAACGAGCGGATGAGGAAGGCCTTGATCCCCACGGAGATCACGATCGCGGCAAGCACGATCAGCACGATGTCGCGGATGAAGAGTTTCACCCCACGCGACTTGCGGCGCCGAGTTTCGGCCACGTCCTCGGTAGACGTGGCTGGATCGATGTCTGTCATTAAACCCCTGAGCTCCCCATCATTTTAGGTGGTGGGGAGCTCGGGGAAAACTTCAGTGGAACGGCGCGTCTAGTGGGCGTCGCGCTTTTCCTTGATCTTCGCCTTCTTGCCGCGGAGGTTGCGGAGGTAGTACAGCTTGGCGCGACGCACGTCACCGCGGGTGACGACCTCGATGTGGTCGATCACCGGGGAGTGCACCGGGAAGGTGCGCTCGACGCCCACCTGGAAGCTGACCTTGCGCACGCAGAAGGTCTCGCGAACGCCCTCGCCGGAGCGGCCGATGACGACGCCCTGGAAGACCTGGATACGGGAGCGGGTGCCTTCCACGATGTTCACGTGGACCTTCACGTTGTCGCCGGCACGGAAGGCCGGGATGTCCGATCGGAGGGAGGCCGCGTCGACGGCGTCGAGGATATGCATGGTGGATCGCTCTCTGCAACCGCCACAGGTCGACCGCGAATTAGGGTGTTACGTGAGAAGGAGTGGTGCCGGTATCGATGACGACTCCCCTGTGGCAGAGTCGTGCGGTAGGCACAAGTCGCTATTCTGCCACATCGCCCGGGACTAAGCCACTCGGACGTGAGGGCGCGGGGTTGTCCGCTTCCCGGCGGAGCCTCAGCTCTTCGTAGTCGAGGCCCGTGAGACGCGTGACCGCCTCCTGGCGGGTCTCCACGAGATACTCGATCAACACGACCCACAGCGTGGTGAACGCGATGATGATGATGACGCCTCCGGCGATGTCGGCGATCGTGAACGAGGCATCCCGAAAGCCCTGCCCGAAGACGTGGGTCGCAATCGAGGTGCCCGGCTCGTAGCTGTGCACGGAGTCGACGACGAAGAAGCCGTAGCAGAGCACCGCGAAGTACCAGCCCGACAGGAGCACGGCATCCACCCGGGAGACCGCGCCCGATCGGCGGGCACTCTTGCGCGCCCAGGTGATCGTGGTGACGACAGCGAGGAAGATGAAGAGCAACGGAGCAAGGAACAGTCCGATGGCATAGTGCCAGCCGAGGATGACGCCGAAGAACACCCGTCCGATGAGCAGCCACAGCGGCAGCACAATGGTTGCGGCGAACTGGGTGTTGAACAAAACCCGGCGATACCACATGAACGAAAGTTTACGCTCGACGGAGAAGGCCGACCGCCCACGCGGTCTCACAGACAAGTGGAGGACAGACGGATGATCGAGCTCAGGACCCCCGCGGAGATCGACGAGATGCGGGCCGCCGGCCGGTTCGTGGCGAACACGCTCACCGAGCTCGTTGCGGCCTCGAAGGTGGGAGTCAATCTGCTCGCCCTCGACGCCCTGGCTGCGCAGCTCATCCGCCGGGCGGGGGCAATCAGCTGCTACGTGGACTATCACCCGTCATTCGGGGCGATGCCCTTCGGAAAGGTGCTCTGCACCTCGGTGAACGATGCGGCGCTACACGGTCTCCCCCATGACTATGCGCTGAAGGACGGCGACGTGCTCAGCCTCGACTTCGCGGCATCCGTCGACGGTTGGGTCGCGGACTCCGCCGTGACCGTGATCGTGGGCACACCACGCCCCGCGGATGTCGCGCTCATCGAGACGACGGAACGCGCCCTCGCCGCGGGAATCGCTGCCGCACAGGTGGGGGCGCGCATCGGCGACATCTCTGCCGCGATCGGCGAGGTGAGCCGGGCCGCGGGCTACTCGGTCAACGTCGACTTCGGCGGGCACGGCGTCGGCCGCACGATGCACGGGGATCCGCACATCCCGAACGACGGTCGCCCCGGACGCGGGCTGCCTCTGCGGGCTGGGTTGGTCTTCGCCATCGAGCCGTGGCTCCTGGAGGGCACCGACCGCATCTTCACCGATCCGGACGGCTGGACCCTTCGCAGCCTTGACGGCTCCCGGGCCGCCCACAGCGAACACACGGTCGCGGTCACGGATGCCGGGCCGGTGGTGTTGACGGCCCGCTGAGCCGCATGGCCGGTGTGGGTCGGCGCCCTCTCCGCGCCCGCGAGTGACACGTGCGCCCGAATTTTCGCGGGCGCGTGTCACTCGCGGGCGCATCACCCTCACCGGAACGACAGTGTCCGGTCCGCCAGCCGGTCGCCGCCAGCGCGGCCGTCCGCCCCACCCCGGCGTCTCCCCGCTCGCGCCTCGGGTCGCCGCACCCGTCCATCCCGTCGCAAATGCAGGTGTGCACGGGACAGAAGTGGCGCGTGAGGCACACGTGCAACATCCGTAAGACGCGGTCCTGCATTTGCGACAGGGCCGAGCGACACGGGCAGTGCGACAGGGCCGAGAGACACGGGCCGAGCGACACTGGCAGTGCGACAGGGCCGAGAGACACGGGCCGAGCGACACGGCCGCGGCCCGCTGAGCGTCATCGCCGGTCCCGATGGCTGAGGCGGCCGAAGGTGCAATTACTGCGCGTCGCGCCACTCGTCGGCGAGCATGGCGTACGCGAAGCCGTCGAGCCATTCTCCGGAGCGATGGAGGGATCCGCGCACATCGTGGGACTCGCGTCGCATGCCGAGGCGCTCCATCAGTCGCCAGGATGGCTCGTTGTCGGCGAAGCACTCGGCGACCACGCGACGCAGGTGGAGTTCTTCGAAGCAGATTCGGATCAACCCGGCGACGGCTTCCGTGGCGTAGCCCATGCCGGTGTGGGCCGGATCGAGGCTCCAGCCGAGCTCTGCTTGAACCGCGCGGGCCTGTTCCCGTACCTCGGTCTGCGCCCAGGCATCCTCGATGGCCAGCATCAGGTCGCCGATCACCCTGCCCTCGAGCTCGATCACCAGCGTCTTGCCCAACCGTGCCGGCTCCGTGAAGTCGGCGAGATAGTGCTCGCTGTCGGGCTGCGCACTGGTGATCCAGCGCGAAACGGATTCCTGCCGGCGATACAGCCAGGTCGCCGGGCCGTCTGCCGCCGTCGCCGGTCGGAGTTCGAGCCGCTCGGTGCGAATGGGCCAGGCGACTCCATCGATGCCCTCGCTCACGGTCGAGCGGCCGCACTATCCGGGGGAAGGAGGTCGGGCCTGACCGTGCGCGTGCGCTCGAGCTGCTGCTCGTGGCGCCACTTGGCGATCGCTCCGTGGTTGCCACTCAGGAGCACGGGAGGAACCTCGAATCCGCGCCACTCCCCCGGCTTGGTGTAGCTCGGATATTCCAGAAGGCCATCGGAGTGGGACTCCTCGACCAGGCTCTCCGGGTTGCCGACGACGCCGGGGATGAGTCGCCCGATCGCCTCGATCATGGCCATCGTCGCGACTTCACCGCCGTTGAGCACATAGTCGCCGAGGCTCACGAGACGCACCCTTGCGCGGGTCGCGGCGTAGTCGACGACCCGTTGGTCGATTCCTTCATAGCGTCCGCACCCGAAGACCAGCCGGGGCTCGGTCGCGAGTTCGTGCGCGAGCTTCTGGGTGAAGAGCTCCCCGGCGGGCGAGGGGAAGATCACGACCGGGGCATCCGCTCCCTGAGCCTCACCGGCATAGAGGATGCTGTCGAGCGCCTCGCCCCAGGGCTCCGGCTTCATCACCATGCCGGCTCCGCCGCCGTAGGGCGTGTCGTCAACCGTGCGGTGCCGATCGAAGGTGAAGTCCCGCAGGTCGTGCACACCGAGGTCGATGAGCCCGGTCTGGCGTGCCTTGCCGAGCAGGGAGACATCGAGCACGGAGAAGAACTCCGGGAAGATCGTGACGATGTCGATGCGCATCGCGAGGCTCCTCAGCCTACGGACGCGGGGCCGGGCTCGACTTCGGGCTCGACTTCGACGACCTCCGGCAGCGGCTCTGCGTCGTCCTCCGGGAGATCTTCGAAGAGTCCGTCCGGAGGCGTGACGACCAGGGTGCCCGCGGCGATGTCGACGGTCGGCACGATGGCCTTCACGAAGGGCACGAGCACTTCGCCGGCATCGGTGGCCACGTGGATGAGGTCTTGCGAGGGCAGGTGGTCGACCTGGCTGACCGTGCCGACACGGATGCCGTCGCGCATGACCGCGAGACCGACGAGCTGGTGGTCGTACCAGGCGTCTTCCTCATCCGATGCGGCGGCGAGATCATGGTCGATCCAGAGGATCGCCTTGATCAGGCCCTCGGCCGCGGACCGGTCGGAGACGTCTTTGAAGAATGCCACCGGCTGCAGGTTGTACCACTTGAGCTCGATGAGCTCGAGGGTCTTGCCATGCCAGGGGGATCCGGTCGGCACCTGGAGGGTGAACACGGCGCCCGGAACGAAACGTCGTTCCGGGGCATCCGTGTAGAGCTCGACCTTGATCGCTCCCTTGAGGCCGTGGGCCTTGGTGAGTCGACCGACCCGCAACTGGTCGGACCCCGAAGGGGCCGGCGCGGGCTGTGTGCTGGGTTCCGAGTTGTTAGAAATCGGTGTCCACCACGTCGACGCGCACCTTACGACCGTCGGCGATGGCCGAAACGAGGGTGCGGAGCGCCTTCGCGGTGCGACCAGCGCGACCGATCACGCGGCCGAGGTCCTCGGGGTGCACGCGCACCTCGAGAACCTCGCCACGCGGTGAGTTCTTTGCTACGACCTGAACCTCGTCGGGGTTGTCGACGATCCCCTTGACGAGGTGTTCGAGGGCGGCGGCGAGCATTGCCTACGCCTTGTCGGCGCTGGCAGCCTCGGCGTCAGCCTCGGTCGCGTCGTCGGCCTTGGCCTCGGCGGCGTCGGAGACGGCCTCGACCTCGGCGGCGTCAGCCTCGTTCAGACCTTCGACCGCCGGAGCGATCTCTTCGTCGGGGGCCTCGACGGCCGGAGCGTCGACAGCCGCGTCAGCGGATGCCTCGGCCGGAGCCTCGACCTTGGGCGCGGGCGCCTCGGCCTTGGGCTTGAGCACGGGCTTCTTCTTCTCGTCGGCGACGAAGTCGACCTTCGATTCCTTGGTCTTCACGGTGCTGACAGCGTTCTTGTCGCCCTTGAAGATTCCCCAGTCGCCCGTGAGCTTGAGGATGGCGGCGACCTGCTCGGTCGGCTGCGCTCCGACTCCGAGCCAGTACTGCGCGCGCGCGGAGTCGACCTCGATGAACGAGGGCTCCTCGGTGGGGTGGTACTTGCCGATCTCCTCGATGACACGACCGTCACGCTTGGTGTGCGAGTCGGCGACGACGATTCGGTAGTAAGGAGCGCGGATCTTGCCCATGCGCTTCAAACGGATTTTTACAGCCACAATTCTCCAGAGATGATTTATGAGGGCGAACTGCTTGCCGTGAGCGTGGGGTGCACACTCGGCAGAAAAGCTCTGATGGGAGACGATGCCGTTGGATTAGAGGGTCGAACGGCACAAGTCTCGACTGACCATTCTTGCAGGTTTTTCGGTGTTTCAGGAACCAACCGCTGCGAGCGGTGCTGGTGGGCGCCGGCGCGACAGCGCAACCCCCGCCAGACAGATGATTCCGCCGACGACGGCCAGCGGTGCCGGCACCTCTCGGAAGAAGAGGAATGCCTCGAGCACGACCAGTGCGGGAACGATGTACGTGGTGACCGCGAGCGACCCGGCGGACATCTTCGAGAGGGCGTAGGCCCAGGTGCTGAAGGCGATCGCAGTTGGCACGACACCGAGGTAGACGGCACCGAGAATGCTCGTCACCGGCGCCTGCGAGAGGTCATGGATCAGTGATCCCGCGAACGGTGTGCACGCCACCGCCCCGATCGCGCAGCCGAGGAAGGTCACCTGGCGGTTGGGCAGCCGACGCAGCACCGGCTTCTGGCAGAGCACGCCGATCGAGTAGGTGACTGCCGCGACCAGCGCCCAGACGACGCCACTGCCGTCACCGACGCCGGTGATACCGCTCGAGATGCCGATGAGCACCACACCGACGAAGGCGACCCCTGCCCCGATGAGCAGCCAACGGGGGATGCCATCACCGAGGAAGATCCCGGCGCCGAGCGCGATCAGCAACGGACCGATGTTCACGATCATCGCGGTCGTGCCGGCATCCAGGGTGTGCTCCGAGATGTTGAGGGCCACGTTGTAGGCCGCGAACCAGGCGATGCCGAAAACCACTATCAGCAGCCATTCCCGGCCGGTCGGGCGCACCCAGCGATGCCCGATCAGCAGCAGGGACAGCACCACCGTGCCCACCAGCAGGCGGGCGAGCGCGAGCGAGCCGCCGGCGAAATGGGGCGCGACCCCGCGAATCACGATGAACGCGCTCGACCACGCCAGCAGCGTGACGATGATCGCGATCAGCACCGAGGTCGACAGGCGTGAGGTCGGCCGAGTGGCGAGCGGGGTGGTGGTCATGCGTTCAGGCTAGCGAGGGCCGGGGTCATCCCGACCCTCGCCGGAGCGCGATGTCCGTTTTGCGCCGAAGGTTGTCAGTTCTTGCCGTCGCGCCAGGAGAGCCAGTCGCGAACCGGGGCGAGGTCGTAGTCCGGACCGCTGAGTCCGATCGTGAACAGCGTCGTGCCGAGAGCGTGGAGCTCGTCCGCCTGCTCCGGAGTACGACCACGCAGCTCGGTCGAGATCTCGATCTGCGAGACGTCGCGACCGACGGCCTCACCGTGCTCGGCGAGGATGCCGAGCTTGCGCTGCAGCGTCTCCGGGTCGCTGAAGGAGTGCCAGATGTCCGCGTGCTTCGCCACGATTCGCAGGGTCTTCTTCTCGCCGCCGCCGCCGATCAGCACGGGGATGTGCCGGGTGGGCGGCGGGTTGAGCTTGCCCCAGCGCTCCTCGATGATCGGGAGATTCGCGGCGAGGGCGTCGAGCCGCTGGCCGACCGTGCCGAACTCGTAGCCGTACTCGTCGTAGTCGCGCTCGAACCATCCGGAGCCGGTTCCGAAGATGAAACGACCGGTTCCCGTGCCCTTCGCACTGATGTGGTCGATGGTGCGCGCCATGTCGGCCTGGAGGTTGGCGTTGCGGTAGCTGTTGCAGTTGACGAGGGCTCCGAGCTCCACGCGGGAGGTCTGCTCGGCGAGGGCGGCGAGCATGGTCCACGACTCGAAGTGCAGGCCGTCGGGCTCGCCGGAGAGCGGATAGAAGTGGTCCCAGTTGAAGAGGATGTCGGCCCCGAGCTCCTCGAGCTCTGCCGCGGTGTCGCGGATCTTTTCGTAGTACGCATGCTGGGGCGCGATCTGCACGCCGAGTCGGACGGGACGGGTGATTGCATCAGTCATGCTCCAAGCCTATGACGCCTCGTGCGGCATTCTCATAGGCTGCCGGGGTTGACTCGGTGTTCGTGTCCCGTCTCTTCACCCGCGCCCCAACGTTGATAGTGCTTCTCGCCGGCGCGACGCTCCTCCTCACCGGATGCTCCCATGCCACGCTCGCAACGGACACCAATCCGACCTCGTCGGCGACCCGCCCCGTTGTCGTGGCGATCGGGGACTCGATCATGAAGGGCCATGGCCTCCCCGCCGCCCAGGCATGGCCGGCGATGCTCGCGGGATCCAACAACTGGAAGCTCACGAACCTCGCCTGCGACGGCGCGGGCTTCGTGACCGCCGGGGACGACAACGACTGCGGCGACGACTTCTCCGGGCTGGTAAGCGAGGCGGTGGCGTTGCATCCGGACCTCATCCTGATCTCGGGCAGCAGCAACGACCTCGGCGTCGACAACGACCAGCTGAAGACCGAGACCGATTCGGTAGTCGCGAGCCTGCGGGCGAAGCTGCCGAAGACGACGATCGTGGGCATCAGCACCGTGTGGAACGACACTGTCGCCCCCGACCAGATGGACGACATCAATGAGCAGGTGCGCACGGCCATCCTGGCCGTGAAGGGCACGTACCTGGACATCGGCCAGCCGCTCGCGGGACACCGGTCGTGGCTGCAGTCGGACGACATCCATCCCACGGCACGCGGCCAGCAGCAGCTCGCGAAGGTGATCGCCGGGGCGATCCGCAGCGCCAAGCTGTCGATCTAGGCGTCGGCGCCGTTCGCGTTCGCACGTACACGGGCCACTACGGACTTACCGGGCCGGCGTGCCAGCCCGGATTGCCCGTGGACGCCCGGGTTTCGGCGCGGGAAGGTGCAGGCGCCGGAGTCCGGCGTCACCCGGCGCGGACTCAGCCGCGGCCGAGCAGCTTCTGCAGGCTCGCGAGCTCCTCCTCGGAGGGGCCCGGCTTGCCGGCGCTGCCCCCGAGTCCGAACCCGGATCCGGCGGCCCCCGTCGAGGGCTTGGCCCCCGACGCCAACGCGGCGTTCTCCGCGGCACGTTTGGCTGGATTGCCCGACTTCGAACCCTTCTTCGGCTGCACCTTCTTGGGAGCTCCGAACTTGGCTCCGGGGATCGGTCCCATGCCCGGCATCTGCGGCATGCCGCCCTTCGCGACGCTCTTCATCATCTTCGCGGCCTGCTCGAAACGGTTCACCAGCGCGTTCACCTCGGTGACCGTGGTGCCGGATCCGCGGGCGATGCGCACCCGGCGCGAACCGTTGAGCACCTTGGGCTGGCGGCGCTCCGCGATCGTCATCGACTGGATGATGGCCTCGGTGCGCGTGATCTCCGACTCGTCGAAGTTGTCGAGCTGCTGGCGCATGCCCTTCGCTCCCGGAAGCATCCCGAGCATGTTCTTGATTGAGCCCATGTTCTTGAGCTGCTGCATCTGGCTGAGGAAGTCCTCCAGCGTGAAGCTGTCGGTCATGAACTTCTCGGCGACCTTGCGCGACTCCTCCTCGTCGAAGGTCTTCTGCGCGGTCTCGATCAGGGTGAGGATGTCGCCGAGATCGAGGATGCGGCTGGCCATGCGATCCGGGTAGAAGGGCTCGAAGTCGTCGAGCGATTCGCCGGTGGAGGCGAAGATGATCGGACGCCCGGTGACGGATGCCACGGAGAGCGCGGCCCCACCGCGCGCGTCGCCGTCCAGCTTGGTGAGCACGACGGCGGTGAAGTCGACGCCCTCCTGGAAGGCCTTCGCGGTGGCGACGGCGTCCTGGCCGATCATCGCGTCGATGACGAAGAAGACCTCGTCGGGATCGATCGCCCGGCGGATGTCCGAGGCCTGCTTCATCAGGTCGGCATCGACACCGAGACGGCCGGCCGTGTCGACGATGACGATGTCATACTGCTTGTCTCTTGCGAACTTCACGCCATCCTTCGCGACCTTCACCGGGTTGGCGGCACCGCCGAAGAACGACCTGGGCGCGGCATCCTCGGCACCGACGTTGCCGGGTTCCGGCGCGTAGACCGCCACTCCGGCCTGCTCAGCGACGACCTTGAGCTGGGTGACGGCGTTCGGTCGCTGCAGGTCGGCCGCGACGAGCAGCGGGGTGTGATTCTGTCCGGCGAGCCACTTTGCGAGCTTGCCCGCGAGGGTCGTCTTGCCGGCACCCTGGAGGCCGGCGAGCATGATCACCGTCGGCGCGGTCTTGGCGAACTGGATGCGCCGGGCCTCGCCACCGAGGATCGTGATGAGCTCGTCGTTGACGATCTGCACCACCTGCTGGGCGGGGTTCAGTGCCTTCGAGACCTCGTCGCCGAGCGCGCGCTCGCGCACCCGGCTCGTGAAGTCCTTGACGACTTCGAGTGCGACGTCGGCGTCGAGCAGGGCGCGACGGATCTCGCGCACAGTGCCGTCGACATCCGCGGCACTGAGTTTGCCCTTGCCGCGCAGGTTCTTGAAGGTATCCGCGAGGCGGTCAGTGAGGTTTCCGAAGGTGGCCATTGTGCCAATAGTTTAACCCGGGATCTCCGGGGATCGCGTCGGGCGGATGCTCCGCCCGGGCACCTCGCGGGATGCGGTTCCGTCCAAGACCCGCCCGGGCAAGCTCGAGTCGCACTCTTCTGCGGGTGTCTGCGCAGCGCAACCCGCATAAGCGTGCAACTCGCGGAGGAGGACGGAGCCCCGGCCCTAGGCTCGCCCCATGCGATTCGGAATCACGATCCTGCCCCAGCAGCCCTGGGCCGAAGCGAAGAGACTGTGGAGCGGGGCCGAGCAACTGGGCTTCGACCACGCCTGGACCTACGACCATCTGTCGTGGCGCACCCTCGCCGACGAGCCCTGGGGCGCGACCATCCCCACCCTCACCGCGGCGGCGACGGTGACCTCGCGCATCCGCCTCGGCACCTTCGTCTCGTCGCCCAATTTCCGTCATCCGGTGACTTTCGCGAAGGACGTCGCGACGGTCGATGATGTCGCCGGCGGCCGGTTGCTGCTCGGCATCGGATCCGGCGGCACCGGCTTCGACGCCTTCGTGCTCGGCCAGCGGGAGCTATCGCCCCGAGAACGGCACGCGCGATTCGCCGAGTTCGTGGAGCAGCTCGATGGGCTGCTGCGTTTCGAGGACGATGGTCCGATCTCATTCGACGGCGACTGGTTCACGACCCATGAGGCCCGAATGGTCGGCATTGCCGCCCAATCGCCGCGCGTGCCATTCGTGATCGCGGCGAACGGTCCGAAGGGACTCGACCTCGTGGCGCGATTCGGCCAGGGCTGGGTGAGCACGGGTCGCGACGGGGCCATTGGCGAGGAATGGTGGCAGTCGGTCGCGACGCTCGCCGAGCGGCTGGATGACGCGGCCGGGCGCGCGGGGCGGGACGCGGCATCCATCGACCGCCGCCTGTCGATCGACTCCGGCGGCACCTTCGCGCTGTCGAGCGTCGACACCTTCGAAGACCTCGTTGGCCGGGCGGCATCCCTCGGTTTCACCGATGTCATCGCCCACTGGCCGAGGGCGAACGGCATCTACGCCGGGTCCGAGGCTGTGCTCGAGGAGGTCGCGGCGCGGCTGCCCGCGCTGCGCTGAGCGGACGAGCCTGCCGTTTCGGGGTGCCCGAGCCCGCGCGCTCAACAGCAGGATTCGGCCCGGCGGGGCCGTCAACATCAGTTTCGAGGGCAATCCGGCCCGGCGTTGATGTCGAACGAGCGCTCGCCCCGGCGAAACCCTGCTCCCGCGAGTGACACGGGTACACCGCTCCTTCGGTCGCGAGGGTCGCCCTCGGCCGCGGAACCCCGGGCGGTCGGCCGCGCCTAGGCTGCAGGCATGGCCGATTCCGCAGTCCGCACCGTCGCACTCGGCTCCACCGGCATCGAGGTCAGCGAGTTCTTCTTCGGTGGCGCGGCGATCGGGGGTATCGGATCCGCGCCGTCCCGCATCGGGCTCGGCATGAAGACGGATGAGGCCCTCGAGCGGCTCGACGAGGCCTGGGAGGTCGGCATCCGGGTGCTCGACACCGCCAATTCCTTCGCGGGCGGCGAGAGCGAACGCGTGATCGGCCGCTGGCGCGAGGAGCGCGAACGGGCCGATGTGCTCGTCTCGACGAAGGTCGGCAACGTGGTCGAACGCGGCCAGGAGACCATCTCGCTCGCGGCCGACCACATCGAGCGACAGCTCGCCCTCAGCCGGTCGCGCCTCGGTACAGTCGACCTCTACCTCGCCCACGGGTTCGACGAGCGCACGCCGCTCGAAGAGACGATCACCGCCTTCGCCGCCGCGATCGACACCGAGCAGATTCGGGCCTGGGGATGCTCGACCGGCTCGGTGCGCGAGGTCGAGGCCTGGCTGCTCGCCGCGGATCGCGCGGGGCTGCCTCGACCGGGTTGGGTGCAGTCCGAGCTGAGTCTCGTCGCCCGCTCGGTGGAGCAGGACCTGCTTCCGCTGCTCGCCGGGGAGGGGCTCGGATTCGTGGCGTATTCGCCGCTGGCCGGGGGCATCCTCTCCGAGCGGTATCTCACGGACGACCCCGAGGAGCTCCCGGATCCCGCCCCGGGAAGCCGGCTCGCTCTCGCTCCGGCGATGTACACGTCGGCGTTCACCCTGCCGAACCTGGCCAAAGTCGTCGGGCTCCGGTCGCTCGCGCGGGAACACGAGGTGGGCATCCCGGCCCTCGCGCTGGCGTGGCTGCGCCGGCATCCGCAGGTCACCGCGACGATCGTCTCCCCCCGGCGAACGGAACAGTGGGACGCGGTGACGGATGCCGCATCGATGGACTTCGACGACGCCCTCGCCGAGCAGGTGGGTGCGCTCTTCGCCTGACGGTGCCTACGCTGCACCGACCCCACCCCGACCCTGACCCTGCCGAAGCCCCTGTGCCGAAAGCCCTTGCCTTAGCCCTGTGCCGAAAACGCAGGAGATCCGCCACCAAACGGGGGTCGGTGCGGCCACGAGGGCCCTTTCGTGGCGAATCTCCTGCATTTTCGGACGGTGTTTCGACGGCGCGCTTCGGGAACCCGTTCGGGGAAGAGGGCGGGCGGACTGCGGAGTGCGGCCACCGCGCTAGCCTGATCGGATGTCACTCGTCCTGCCCTTCGACGGCCACACTCCCGCAATCGACGCCTCCGCCTGGGTCGCCCCGAACGCGACGCTCATCGGGCGGGTCACCCTCGCAGCGGACGCGAGCGTCTTCTACGGCGCCGTGCTGCGCGCCGACTCCGACTCGATCACGATCGGGGCGGGAAGCAACCTGCAGGACAACGTCGCGGTGCACTGCGACGGGGGCAAGCCGACCACGGTCGGTGAGCGGGTGAGCGTCGGTCATTCCGCGGTGCTGCACGGCTGCACCATCGAAGACGACTGCCTGATCGGCATGAGCGCGACGGTGCTCAACGGGGCCGTGATCGGAGCCGGCTCTCTCGTGGCCGCGGGCGCGGTGGTGCTCGAGGGCACCATCATCCCGCCGCGATCATTGGTGGCTGGGGTTCCGGCCAAGGTTCGGCGCGAGTTGACGGAGGATGAGATCGCCGGAGTCACTGCGAACGCCGCACACTATGTCGAGCTCAGCCGGAAGCACGCCGCGCTCTCCGCGTAGTTTCCGCGCCCTCGCGGGTGAACCCCGGGCGTAGGTTCCGCTATTTCGAACCGGCGGCGTGCCGCCCACCCGCAATTCCGGGCGGGCGGCCACGGCCAGCCGCAGTTCGCAGCAGTTAAGCCAGGGGTGCGTCAGGATTCGACGGGCGGATGGCCGATGCGGGGAGTGCGGCCTCCCGGTATGGGTCGACGGCACGGTCGAGCCGCCACCCCGACGCGACTCTGCGCAGCGGAGTTGACTCTGCGCCCGAAAGTCGCCCGCCTGCGCGACCGTGCTGCCATTCGTGGACCATGCCGCCAAACGTTTGGCCGCACGGTTGACGAATGGCAGCAGAGTCCTAGGAACGATGGCGGCGTGCCGTGCAGCAGGCAGAGGCAGGCCTCCCCGCTGGCGGAAAACCGCCGGCAAAAAGCTGCCGCGCCGCTAGCGCCGGTACGCCAGCGCGATCACGATGATCGCGGCGATCGGGATCAGGCACACGGCGAGCGCGACGGTCGGCACCGTCTTGGCCTCCGATCGAACGAGACCGATGATCGCCAGCACGAGCGCCACCAAGAGCACCGCCGATCCCACGTAGAAGATCACGATGCTCGTGCTGATCGCTCCGGCGCCGTTGAGAGTCTCGTCGATTCCCGCGACGAAGCCCCAGATGGCGAGGCCGACACCCACGACCGCCAGGGTGAGGGACACCAGTGCCACCCGGCTGAACGCCCGCTCCGACGGAGTCTCGATCCTGGACATGCTCACGACCCGATGAGATTCTGCACGAATACGTGGGGGGTGAAACCGGTCAGATCGCCGATGCCCTCCCCCTGCCCGACGAGCTTGATCGGGATACCCGTCTTCTCCTGCACCGCGAGCACGAATCCGCCTTTCGCTGAACCGTCGAGCTTGGTGAGCACGAGCCCGGTGACTCCGGCGTGCTGGATGAAGGCCTCCGCCTGGGCGAGCCCGTTCTGTCCGGTGGTGGCGTCGAGCACGAGCAGCACCTCCGCGATCTCCGTCTGCTTCTCGATCACACGACGGATCTTCGCGAGTTCGTCCATGAGGCCGCTCTTAGTCTGCAGGCGCCCGGCCGTGTCGATCAGCACGATGTCGATTCCCTCGCGCTGGGCGCGCTCCACGGTCTGGAACGCGACGGATGCGGGATCCTGCCCCTGTTGCTGCGGGCGCTGGATAGCGGCTCCGCCGCGCTCCGCCCAGGTGGCGAGCTGCTCGACCGCTGCCGCCCGGAAGGTGTCGGCGGCGCCGACGATCACGCTGCGGCCGTAGCCGCCGAGGAACTTGGCGAACTTGCCGATGGTCGTGGTCTTGCCGACGCCGTTGACCCCGACGACGAGCACGACCGCAGGGCGCGCGGTGAGGGTGAGGGTGGGGTTGAGGCGGGCGAGGCGTTCCTCGAGCGTCTCGCGCAGCATCCTCTTGAGGTCCACCGGGTCGGTGGTGTTGAAGCGTTTGACGCTCGCGCGAAGCTCTTCCACGATCGACTCGGTGAGATCGGTGCCGAAGTCAGCGGTGATCAGGGCGTCTTCGAGGTCGTCCCAGGTCTCGTCATCGATGGTCTTGCGAGCGAACATGCCCTTGAGCGCGCCCGAAAGGGACCAGGGGGAAGCCATAGGCCTATGCTACCGACCGGGCAGAACGGCACCGGCGCATCCCGGTCGACACGCGCCTATTCGACGGCGCCCGACATCGATGACTACGTCGGGGTTGTGGTTGGGTGAGCAGGGGCACACGCTCATCGCGGAAGGGAGATCGCCAGTGCGAGTGCTGATCTGCGGCGCTGGCGTTATCGGGAGCGCCTACGCGGCCCGACTACTCGGCGTCGGCAACGATGTGACCCTGCTCGCCCGAGGAACTCGATTTTCCGCGCTTCGCGCCGACGGCCTGGTCGTCGATGAGCCGCTTGTCGAGACCAGAAGCGTCTTCGACGTTCGGGCAATCGACGAGATCACCGCGACCGATAGGTTCGAGCTTGTCGTGGTGGCGGTGCGACCGGAGCAGTTGCTCGGCACTCTCCCGATGCTCAGTGGCATGGTCGACGACTCGGATGTGCTCTTCCTCGGTGACCTCGCCCCTCACCAGTCCGCACTCATCGAGGCGCTCGGTGCACGAGCGCTGTTCGGATTTCCTTCTGTCAGCGGTGTCAGGGAGGGAGCGACCACCCGCTTCGCCCAGATCGACCGGGTGAAGACAGTACTGAGCGAGCCGAGCGGGGAGATGAGCGTGCGCGTCCGCAACATCCAGACGGAGTTCAGCATTGCCGGGTTCCCGACGGTGATCACCACGAACTTCCTCAATTGGATGCGTGCTCGAGACGCGTTCATGGTGCCGATCGACTGTGCGCTGCACCGTGTAGGCGGCGATCCCGTGCGCCTCTCCGAGGACGATGACACCCTTCGGCTGATGATCGCAGCGACGCGCGAGGCATTCACTGTGCTCCACGATCACGGCAATGCCGACATCGCCGCGGACCTCCGGCTTATCTACCGCCGAGTGCCGACCGCGGTGGATCTCGCCCACTGGCACCGGGTGCTGCGCGACCAGCGGGGCGAGCTCTGGTTCGGCGCTCACGCCAGAACCACGGTCGGCGAGTTGCGATCCCGCATCTCCAGGCTGAAAGCGGCTCTCGGCGATCATTCTGGCGCGACCCCTGCGCTCGATCAGCTCGTCTACACCGTCGGGCAGGGCAGACTAGTGGGGTGACTTTCGCCTTCATCCGCCATGGCCAGACCGAGTGGAATCGCGAGCTCCGCCTGCAGGGCTCCTCCGACATCCCCCTCAATGACACTGGGCGGGAGCAGGCTCGCGACGCGGTCGACGTGCTCTCCGGTACGCGCTGGGATGCCGTGGTGAGCTCACCGCTCCGCCGCGCCCGGGAGACGGCCCAGATCATCGCCGACGGCCTCGGCATCGCTCTCGGACCCAGCTATGGCGAGCTCGTCGAGCGCCACTACGGCGACGGCGAGGGCGCGACGGCGGAAGACATCGAGGCGCGATGGCCGGATCGCGACTATCCCGGTCTCGAGAGTCTCGACTCGGTGGTCGCCCGCGGCATCGCGGCCCTAGACCGGATCGCCGACGACTACGGCGACGCCAACGTGGTCATCGTCTGCCACGGCACGATCATCCGGTACACGCTCGGCGCACTCGCCGGCCGGCGGCTCCCGGGCATCGAAAACGGGTCGACCGCGACCTTCGAGCGCCTTGGCGAGGGATGGCGCGTGCACACCGTCAACGACGAGGCACTCGCCGCGCTCTGACCGATCAGTGGCGTCGCTGGTGGCGCCCGGTCGTTCGACGGGCGGAGGCCGCGAAGACCAGCCCCGCACCGGCGAGGAGAGCGACGGACGCGATCACGATCGGAGCTGTGACATCGTGCCCCGTCGCCGCGAGCGAAGCCGCGGATCGGGCGACCGCCGACCCGCTGTTCACCTGGGCCCCGACAGCGGGGGCCGCCCTCACGACAAGGACGACCGAAGAGAGGGAGTATTCCGCCGAGACATCCGATGGCACGCCATTGGTTGCGGTGATGGTGAATGACGACACGCCCGGCGTGGTCGGGGTGCCCGTGATCTCCCCGGTCACGCTATCGAGCGAGAGGCCGGCCGGAAGAGATCCGCTCGACACCGAGAAGGTCGGGGACGGAGTGCCAGTGGCCACCACACGGAACGAGTACGGCGACCCCACCCGAGCGGGAGTGGGAGTCGCGGAGGTGATATCCGGACTGTCGCTCGCGGAGACGACCGTCGTAGCGGCGTTCGCGCACCCCGTTGGCGCCGTGATGACGTTGTCGTCGAGGGTCACCGCGCCGGTGCGAGCAAATAGGCGTCCCTGCACCGTCGCGCCGGTCGTGGCCGTCACGGACTGGTCGGCCATGACCGTGCCGACGAATGCCGCCGCGGTGCCGATGGTCGCGGAACTGCCGACCTGCCAGAACACATTGCAGCTGCTTGCACCACCGGTGAGCAGAATGTGGGTGTTGGAGGCGATGGTGAGCGTGCTTGCCGCCTGGAACACCCAGACGGAGTTGGCGCTTCCCGCGAGCGTCAGAGTGCCGGTGAGCGACAGTTCGCCACCCCGGTAGACCCCCGGTGAGAGGGACGATCCGGCGAGGTCCTTGATGCCCGTGCGCATCGGCGTGAGGCTTGCGGCCACGTTGTAGGCGGTCGTCAGGTCGCCCTGGGCAAGCGCCGCCGGAGCATCGGTCTGGTGGGTGGTGCCGACGACGGAGCCGTTCGGGGGTGCGGAGAAACCGGTGATGGAGGAGCCGGGGCTCAGGCCGAGATCACCGGTGACGATCGTCGGGCCGGTGTTGGTGACAGTGCTGGCGCCGAGAACGCCGTACGAGGTCGCCGTACCGAGATTCACCGGCCCGTCGATCACTGTTGCCGCGTAACTCGGACCCGCGAGAGCGAAAATGAGCGCCCCCGCGACGACCACCCCGAGCCCCACCGAACCGACGGTACGAACAGCTCTTGAACTTAACATCCCCATCCCCCCACTTGAGAAATGAGAAGAAGAGGTCTCCATCAATCTCTCTTACAGTGAGTTATATACCTGCTAGACAGCCTCGTCTAGTGGTACATACACATTGATTCTCGGGTTGTTATCAGACCGCCTGCGCGAAACCGAGGTCGGCATCGGCAAGGTGGGCGAGCTGCGGAGGCAGCTCGAGACCCTTGCGCGTCATCGACTGGGCCCACAGGCGCCCGGCGCGGTACGACGACCGTACAAGCGGGCCGGCGAGCACCCCGAGGAATCCGATGTCCTCGGCCTCCTCCTTGATCTCGATGAACTCCTGGGGCGGAAGGTAGCGTGCGACGGGCAGGTGCCGGGCGGTCGGGCGCAGGTACTGCGTCACGGTGATGATGTCGGTGCCGGCGTCGTGCAGGTCTTGCAGCGCCTGGCTGATCTCGGCGCGCTCCTCTCCCATGCCGAGGATGAGGTTGGACTTGGTGATGAGCCCAGCCTCGCGCGCGCTGGTGATCACGCCGAGCGAACGCTCGTAGCGGAATGCCGGACGGATGCGCTTGAACAGCCGCGGTACTGTCTCGACATTGTGGGCGAAGACTTCGGGGCGCGACGAGAAGACCTCGGCGAGCAGATCGGGGTTGCCCGAGAAGTCGGTCGCGAGGATCTCGACTCCGGTGCCGGGGTTCACCTCATGGATGCGACGCACCGTCTCGGCGTGCAGCCAGGCTCCCTCGTCGGGCAGGTCGTCGCGCGCGACGCCGGTGACGGTCGCATAGCGCAACCGCATGCTGAGCACCGAGTCGGCGACCCGGCGCGGCTCATCGGTGTCGTAGTCCGCTGGCTTGCCGGTGTCGATCTGGCAGAAGTCGCAGCGGCGGGTGCACTGGGCGCCGCCGATGAGGAAGGTGGCCTCCCGGTCTTCCCAGCACTCGTAGATGTTGGGGCAGCCGGCCTCCTGGCACACCGTGTGGAGGCCCTCGTCCTTCACGAGCTTCTGCAGCTCGAGGTACTCCGGGCCCTGGCGCGCGACGGTCTTGATCCACGGGGGCTTGCGTTCGATCGGGGTCTCGGTGTTGCGGATCTCGAGCCGCAGCATCCGCCGTCCGTCGGGGGCCGCGGTCATGCGGACACCGCAACGGTCTCGGAGACGAGCTCATCGAATCGCTCCGTGACCACCCGCGCCGCATCTTCGGGAGTGACCTCGCGGCCGAGCTCGCGGCTGATCGTGGTGACTCCCGCGTCGCGGATGCCGCAGGCCACGATGTGCTCATACGCGTCGAGGGAGTTGCTGCAGTTGAGCGCGAAGCCGTGCATGGTGACACCGCCGGCCACGCGGATGCCGATGGCCGCGATCTTCTCCTCGCGCG
The DNA here is from genome assembly GCF_054880895.1 of Lacisediminihabitans sp. FW035. NCBI lineage: Bacteria > Bacillati > Actinomycetota > Actinomycetes > Micrococcales > Microbacteriaceae > Lacisediminihabitans > Lacisediminihabitans sp. FW035. The sequence continues at coordinate 1,115,470 of NZ_CM142187.1, read as the reverse complement.
CTCCATCGATGATCCAGACTCCGGATCGGCCCGCCACTCGGACACCGGTGACACCGAAGCGGGCGATCACGGCGATGAGCAACTCCTCGAGCCGGCGCACGTAGGCGACGACATCCACGGGGTCGTGCAGGCGCAGGATCGGGTAGCCGACCAGCTGTCCGGGACCGTGCCAGGTGATCTTGCCGCCGCGATCGACGTCGATGACCGGGGAGCCGTCATCCGGCCGCTCGCTCGCCTCGGTGCGGGTGCCGGCCGTGTAGACCGACGGATGCTCGAGCAGCAGCACCGTGTCGGGCCTGCTTCCCTCCACAACAGCGGAGTGGATGCTGCGCTGCAGGGCGAGAGCCTCGGGGTAGGGCAGGAGATCCGGTGCGAGTCCGGCGACGACGATATCGGCCATGGGGCAAGTGTAGGCACTTAATGGACTCCGTCCAACAACCCGCCGGGATGCGTCGTGCGTGGTCGGAAGACCCGCCACTGGCGCGGGTGCCGCCGAGTCGTGGGTGCCGCCGAGTCGCACTCTTTTGCGGGTCACCCTCCCTGAACACCCGCAAAAGGGTGCAACTCACGGTAGCGACACCACGGAGGAGCCGGCACGACGAGCATCCGGCCCTCGGATGCGGCCAATCGCGCTAGCTGGCCTGCTCGGCCTTCACGCGCTGGCCGACGACCGCGCTGATGCCGTCGGCGCGCATGCTGACGCCGTAGAGGGCATCCGCGATCTCCATGGTGCGTTTCTGGTGGGTGATGACAATGAGCTGCGAGGTCTGGCGAAGGTCTTCGAAGATCTGCAGCAGGCGGCCGAGGTTGGCGTCATCGAGGGCAGCCTCCACCTCATCCATGATGTAGAACGGGCTGGGCCGGGCCTTGAAGATCGCAATCAGGAGAGCGACTGCCGCGAGGGATCGCTCCCCGCCGCTCAGCAGGGACAGCCGCTCGATCTTCTTTCCGGCCGGCCGCACTGTTACCTCGATGCCGGTTGTCAACATGCTGTCGGGATCGGTGAGGAAGATGCTGCCGGTGCCGCCGGGGAAGAGGATCGGGAACACGGTGTCGAAGGCGTCCCGGGTGTCTTCGAAGGCGCTCGCGAAGATGTCCTCCATCTTCTCGTCGATCTCGCCGATGATCGTGAGCAGGTCGGTGCGCGTCGAGGTGAGGTCGGTGAGCTGCTCGGTGAGGAACCTGTGGCGCTGCTCGAGTGCCGCGAACTCCTCGAGCGCGAGCGGATTGACCCGGCCGAGCTGGGCGAGCTTGCGCTCGGCCTTCGCGAGACGAGCCTCCTGTTCGGCTCGCACGAACGGGATGCCGTCTTCCGCTCCCGAAAACGCAGGAGATTCGCCACCATCCGCGACATCCGACGCCGATTCGCCGTTTTCGTGGCGAATGTCCTGCGTTTTCGGTGGGGCGGCATCGCGGGGCACCAGCTGCTCGGGGCCATACTCGGCCACGAGCACGTCCTCCACGAGACCGAGCTCCTCCCCCGCGCGCTCCAGCAGCGTCGAGAGGTGCAGTTTTTTCTCGTAGACCTGCATCTCGAGCCCGTGCACGTCGTCACTGATGGCGGTGAGCCGTTCGCGCAGCGCGTTCTCTCCGCGCCGGAGCTCGGCGAGCTCCTCGTTCTGCGCGGCCCGTTCGGACTCGCGGGTCGCGAGCTGCACCCGGGCCTCGGACACCGACCGGTCGACTGAATCAAGCACAGCGGGCAGCGCATCGAGCACAGTCTGGGCGGATGCCACCTGCCGGCGTCGGATCACCGCTCGTCGTGCCGCCTCGTCGGCGGCCTCGCGCTCGGCCTCCAGCTGGCGTTGCAGCTGCACCGCGCGAAGCTGCTCGGCGCGAGCGCGCTCCCGCGCCGTCTCGACCTGAAGGCGGGCCTCGACCTCGCGTTCGCGTGCGTCGTCGAGGTCGGCGAGCACGCCCTCCCGGGCGGCGACGTCGAGGATCGGGCGCGGCCGGGAGACGAAGGTGTCGAGCTCCTGCGCGGCGCGCTCGGCAGCGGATGCGGCATCCGTCACCGAATCCGTCGCGAGGGCGAGGCCGCGCTCGAGGCGCTCGGCTTCCGCTGCGGCCGCCTCGACCTGCACGCGCAGGCGGTTGAGCTTCTCGGTCTGCGCGGCGAGCTGCGAATCGAACTGCCGAAGGGCCGCGAGCGCACGGGTGGACTGCTCCTTCGCGACCTGGAGGCGGCCGCGCTGCTCGGCGAGCGCGAATCGGGCCCGCTCGATAAGGGAGGTGACCTCGTCGAGCCTATGTTTCGCGGCATCCCGATCGGCTACGAGCTCGAGCCGCGAACGCTTGGCCCCGGATCCCCCTTTGAGCACGAATTGGCTGAGCACGTCGCCGGATTTCGTGATGATCGTCGTAATAAGGCTCGAGCCGTCTGAGTTCGACGACCAGACCGCACGTGCGATCTCGAGGTCGTCGGCGATGATGACTCCCGCGAGGAAGCTCCGCACACCATGAGGGGCCGTAATCACGCTCTCTGCCGTGACCGCTCCAGCCGGCAGTCCGGCGGAGAAGCCTCGAAATACACCACCGTCGGCGAGCATGATCTCGACGCGGCCGAGTTCGGCTTGTTGGGAATGGGCGAGCGCGTTTATAGCGGCCTCCCGGTTCTCGGCGAGCACGGCGTCGGTGAGCGACCCAAGGGCCGCGGCGATCGCCGCCTCATACCCGGGCTGCACCTGCACGTGCTCGGCGACGAGACCCTGGATGCCGTCACGCCGAGCCGCGACGAGCGCGCTCGATCCGTCCTTCTGGTCCATCGCCGATGACAGTGCACTGACACGTGCAGCGAGCGCATCACGCTCGCGCTCATCGGTGTGCAACGCTTCGCGCAGCCGGTCGATCTCGGCCTCGGCGTCGACGACCTCCGCCTGGGCAGACTGGTAGGCGGCGTCGAGATCCGTCTCGCCGGTGTCGGTGAGCACCGCTTCGGCTTCGAGCTCCACGAACAGGACCTGGGCCGTCTCGCGGCGGTCCCGCGCGGCATCCAAGGCGTTCTGCTGGCGAAGGACCTCTCCGCGAACCGCGGCGAGCCGGGACGCGGCGCTGTCTTTCTGCCCCGTGAGCTTGGAGATCTCGAGATCATGCCTGGAGACGAGCGAGGACTGGTAGGCGATCTGCTCGTCGAGGCCATCGAGGTTGGCGCGCGCCACGGCGGTCGCCGCCTGCGCCTCCTGCCAGGCCGCCTCCGCGTCCACGATCGTGGCGGCGATGCGTTCGACCTCGTCCTCGGCGTCGGACACCATTTGGCGGGTGACCCCCTGCACCGCATCCGGACCCTCGGCCTGCTGGCCGAGCAGCGACAGGCGCTGGTTGGCAAGCGAGTAGAGGTTGCGCAGGCGTTCCTGCACCGACTCCAGCCCGAAGGCGGTGCGGCGAGCGACATCGACCGCGTCGCCCTCCTGCGACTTCTCGATCCGGTGCTCGCGCAGCTTCGCCTGGTCGAGTTGCTCCTGCAGCACGATGCGTTCGGTCTTGCGCTCGCTCTCGCTGCGGGTCGAGGCGGTGATCGCTGCACGCAGGGCGACGACCTCGTCGGCGAGCAGTCTGGCCCGGGCATCCCGAACTATCGACGCGATCGACTGGGCCTCTTTCGCGATCTCGGCCTGGTGCCCCAGCGGCTTCAACTGGCGACGGATCTCCCCGGCCAAGTCGCTCAGCCGGGTGAGGTTGGCCTGCATCGCATCGAGCTTGCGGATCGTCTTCTCTTTGCGGCGACGATGTTTGAGGATGCCCGCGGCTTCCTCGATGAACCCGCGACGCTCCTCTGGGCTGGCGTGCAGCACGGCATCGAGCTGACCCTGGCCCACGATCACGTGCATCTCGCGGCCGAGTCCGGAGTCGCTCAGCAGCTCCTGCACGTCGAGCAGCCGGCAGGTGTCGCCGTTGATGGCGTACTCGGAGCCGCCATTGCGGAACAGGGTGCGGCTGATCGTGACCTCGGCGTAGTCGATCGGCAGGGCGCCATCCGCATTGTCGATCGTGAGAATGACCTCAGCGCGCCCGAGCGGCCCCTTCGTCGCCGTGCCGGCGAAGATCACATCTTCCATCTTGCCGCCGCGCAGCGTCTTCGCCCCCTGCTCGCCCATGACCCAGGCGAGGGCGTCGACGACGTTGGACTTGCCGGAGCCGTTGGGCCCGACCACGCAGGTGACCCCCTGCTCGAAGGCGAAGGTGGTGGGTTGGGCGAAGGACTTGAACCCCTTGAGGGTCAGGCTCTTGAGGTACACCGGCCTGCCCTTCCTTCTTCGACTGCGGATGTCTGGCTCAACGGTACCGGAGAGCCGAGGTCATCCCGGGCAGGCGCCGCCCGTGCCCTGCGCCGGGCGGACTGTGCTCCCCTTCGTGAGCCGTGCTCTCGAAATGCGGCAGCACGGCCGACGAATTGCAGCACAGTCAGGATGAGGACGCTGCGGATGTCGCGGGATACCACCGATGACAAAAGTCACGCCGAGACCGTGAGCGGAGTCGTGGCGCGGCCCGGCGCTCCAGCGGAGGCTGAAGGCATGACTGCTCCCGCCATCCGACTCACCGGCCTCTCGAAGAACTTCGGAGCGGTACACGCCGTCGTAGACGTCAACCTCCAGATCGACCGCGGCGAGGTCGTGGCACTGCTCGGGCCTAACGGCGCGGGCAAGTCCACCACGATCGATCTCGCCCTCGGGCTCTCGCATCCCACCGCCGGTGCCGCTCAGCTGTTCGGCGGAGATCCGCGTTCGGCGATCGTGGACGGTCGCGTCGGCGCCATGCTGCAGGGGGGCGCCCTGCTGCCCGACCTCACGGTGGCGCAGGCGGTTTCACTGGTCGCGAGTGCCCACCGGGCGCCGCTTCCGGTGGAGGAGGCGCTCCACCGGGCGGGCATCCGCGACCTCGCCGGCCGACGCGTGAGCAGGCTCTCTGGCGGGCAACTGCAGCGGGCGCGGTTCGCCGTCGCCGTGGTGTCCGATCCGCAACTTCTGATCCTCGACGAGCCGACCGCGGCGATGGACGTCGAATCCCGCCGCGACTTCTGGGTGTCGATGCGGCAGTTCACCGCCGAGGGCCGCACCGTCGTCTTCGCCACCCACTATCTCGACGAAGCGGACTTCTTCGCCGACCGCATCGTCATCCTCGGCGCGGGTCGCATCGTCGCGGACGGCACACCGGCCGAGGTCAAGTCGGTCGTCTCCGGTCGCACGATCCGGTTCGAGGTCGACAGCGGGCGCGCGGATGCCGCGGCCGCCGTGATCCCCCACCTTCCGGGCATCCGCTCCCTCGACCGCCGCGTCGACCGCTTCACGCTGGTCACCGAGGACTCCGACGCAACCCTGCGCGCCCTCCTCGCCGCCGTGCCGACAGCGAAGGACATCGAAATCACCGCTCACTCGATGGATGACGCGTTCCTGGCCCTCACCGCCGAAACTCCGGCCCTCACGAAAGCAGTCTGACCATGCCGTACCGCTACATCCTGCTCGAGTCGCTTCGCCAGCTGCGCAACGCACGCGCGCTCGCATTCACCTTCGTGATCCCGCTCGTGATGCTGCTGATCTTCGGGTCGCTCTACGGGGCGAGCGGGCAGCAGGAGCAGAGGTCCGGGCTGCCCTGGCTCATCGTCACGACCGTGCAGATGGCCGCGTACGGCGGCATGCTCGCCGCCCTCTCGCAGGCCTTCGCTATCACGACCGAACGCTCGATCGGCTGGAATCGACAACTGCGGATCACGCCGTTGTCCGGCGTCGGCTATCTCGTGTCGAAGGTCGCCGCGGCACTGCTCGTGGCGCTCTGCACCATCATCGTGTTGTGCGCGGTGTCGATCGTCGTGTTGGGGGCGCGGATGGATGCCCTGCACTGGTTCACAGCGATCCTTGGAATCTGGATCGGTGTCATCCCCTTCGCCCTCATCGCGGTGGCACTCGGGCAGTACGCCCGCCCCTCCTTCGCCCAACCACTCTTCACCGTGGTGTTCCTCGGCATGGCGATTCTGGGTGGGCTCTGGATCCCTCTCGAGGTGATGCCCACCTGGGTGGTCTCAATCGCGCAGACCGTACCGTCCTACTGGCTCAACAAGCTCGGCCAGATCGGAGCGAACGGCGCCGGCAATGCGCTGCTGCCGATCGCCGTGCTCGCGGCCTGGACCGTCGGGCTCGCCGCTCTCATCACGTGGCGCTACCGCCGCGATGCCTCTCGGGCCTGAGTGACCGCAATGCCGAGCACTCGCAATAGGGTGAATACCGTGTCGACAGGGACCATAGTGATCGAACCGGGGATGCCCGTGCTCGAGCGGCTACGCGCCCACGGCGCCCGCTCCTGGTACATCGGGGCCGCGTCGGGCCTGCTGTGGCAGTCGATCCTCGTGGCCAGCGTGCTGTTCCTCGACCTGCCGCTCGTCTCGAAGGTGCTCGGGCTCGTGCTGCTTGCCGTGCTCTACGCGGGGTTCATGCTCCTTGGACCGGTCATCTGGCACGAGAGTATCCGCGTGCGGCTGGTCTCGATCGGGCTGTACTGGGCATTGTCGTGCCTGCTGTTCCCCCTGATCGGGCCGATCGCGATCTGGATGTGGCTGCTGGTGGTCTCGCTGGCCGCCTTCACGAACCTGCCGCCCCGCCTTGCCGTCGGCCTCTCCCTGCTCGTCGTGCTCGCGCAGCTCGCCATCGGGGCCAGCGTGGCCTTCACTATCGGGCTGGTGTTCGCCCCGATCGTGACGACCGTGACAGCGGCGACGATGATCGGACTCGGGCTCATCTCCCAGTCCAATCTCAACCTGCGCGTCGCCAACACCGAGATCGCGCGGCTGGCGGTGGTGGAGGAACGTGCCCGCTTCAGTCGCGACCTGCACGACGTGCTCGGCCACACCCTCACTGTCGTCACCGTGAAATCCGAACTCGCCCGGCGTCTCGTCACCATCGACCCGACGAAGGCCGAGGCCGAGATCGCGGACATCGAGCGCCTCACCCGAGGCGCACTGGCAGACCTGCGCCTCGCGGTGTCGAACTACCGCGAGACCTCTCTGGAAGCCGAACTCGCCGCATCGCGCACCGCTCTCGAGGCTGCCGGCATCCTGGCTCACCTGCCCGATTCGGTGCCGCCGCTGGACTCGCGCTTGCAGGGGGTCTTCGCCTGGGTGCTGCGCGAGGGCGTCACGAACGTCATCCGCCACTCCGGTGCCGCGGCCTGCTGGGTGACCATCGAGACGCAGAGCCTCACGGTGGCCGACGACGGGCGCGGACCGGATGCCCCAGACACGGCCGGCACGGTCTCGGGCAACGGGCTGCGCGGGCTGCGCGAACGCAGCGCAGAGGCCGCGGCAGAGCTGCTGGTCGGGCAGAGCGCCCGAGGCGGATTCGAGCTCGTCGTCCGCGGTGCCGCATGAGTGAGTCGATCCGCATCGTCATCGCCGACGACCAGGCCCTTGTGCGTGGTGCCCTCGCCTCACTCCTGTCGCTCGAAGCCGATATCGAGGTCGTCGGGCAGGCGGGTCGCGGAGACGAAGTCCTCGCCCTGGTGACGAGCACCGCGGCATCCGTCGCCCTGCTCGACGTGGAGATGCCGGGGCTCGACGGGCTGGCCGTCGCCCGCCAGCTTCGCGATTCCGGGCTCGCCTGCCGCTCCCTCATCGTCACCACTTTCGGTCGGCCCGGCTACCTCCGGCGGGCACTCGAATCGGGGGCATCGGGATTCGTCGTCAAAGACACGCCGTCGCACCAGCTCGCGGACGCCGTGCGCCGGGTGCACGCGGGGCTGCGCGTGGTCGATCCCTCGCTTGCCACCGAGTCGCTCATCACCGGGGGCTCCCCGCTCAGCGCTCGCGAGACCGACGTGCTGCTCTCCCTGCGATCCGCGGGGAGCATTGCGGATGTCGCGAAGCTGCTTCATCTCTCAGAGGGCACCGTGCGCAACCACCTCTCTTCCGCGATCGGCAAGACGGGGGCTCGCAACGGAGGAGAGGCCGCGCGGATCGCCGCCGACAACGGCTGGCTGCTCGCCTAACGCTTCGGTATCGATCGGTGCCGGCGTCCCGCACCCGGATGTACTCTGGTCGGCTGTCCACACCCCGGACGGCAGTAAGGGGCCACTACCGTGACCGAATTCACGATCGAGCGGGTCGTCATCCCGCCCCACTTGGATCACCCGGACGCCGTCGACTTCATCGCCACGGCGGAGGTTCGCAACGCCGCGGAGGCCGATGGCTACGGCACCGACGAACTGTCGGCCACCGCGGCAGAGCTGCTGCCGGTCTGGCTCGACCAGGAGTACGAACCGAAACAGCTGTTCGCCGCACGGGTGGACGGTCGAATCGTCGCCCGCGCGATCTTCGAGACCCGCCCCGCAGCCGAAGGCGACATGGCGTGGGTCGACGTGCAGGTGCATCCCGCGTTTCGTCGGCGGGGTATCGGGACCGCGCTCGCCGATCATCTCGAGACGCTCGCGCGAGAAGACCGGCGTCGGCAACTCGTGGTCTACACCGTGTCGAAGGCTGCTCCGGGTGAGCGGATCCCCTCCCCGACCGGCTTCGGATCCGTTCCCGCAGGCAACGCCGAGGTGCGGTTCCTTCTCGGCCGGGGATTCCGCCTCGAACAGGTGGAACGCGGCAGCCGCCTCGCCCTCCCGGTGGGCGCGGAGGTCGTCGGCGCCCTCATCGACACATCACAGCAGGCGGCCGGCAACGACTACCGCCTGCACCAGTGGACCGGCCGCACTCCCGAGCGCTGGCTCGACGACATGGCCCTGTTGTTCACCCGGATGAGCACGGATGCCCCGAGTGCCGGGCTCGAGGAGCCGGAGGATGTCTGGACGCGCCAGCGTCTCATCGACTACGAGGACCGCGCCGAGGCTGGCCCGAAGACCGCCGTCGTCTGCGTGGTCGAGCACCTGCCCACCGGGCACCTCGCCGGGATGACCGAACTCGGCGTGCCCGCCGAGCCGCACCGCCCGGTGTTCCAGAACGACACGATCGTGCTGAAAGACCACCGCGGACACCGGCTCGGGATGCTGCTGAAGGCAGCGAACATCCGAAACCTCCAGGCCGTGGCTCCCGGGTATCCCTCGATCATCACCTTCAACGCCGAGGAGAACCGCCACATGCTCGATGTCAACGAGGCGGTGGGATTCGAACCGATGGGCTACGAGGGCGCCTGGAAGAAAGTTCTGGCGCCCTCGTGACGCTCAGCTCCCCGCGGGCGTGCAGTCCTGCCAGGCCGGGCTCGCCTTCACAGCGGTGGCGAAGGACTCGATGGTCGAGCCGTACCCTCCCGCAACCGCGGTGTCGGCGATCTTCTCTGCTTCCGCGACCTTCCCTGACTTCGGGGTCGAGTGGAGGGTCTTGAGATCCGCCTTCAGCTTCTCGGGGAGCGGACGGAGCTTCTGCCCGGGGTGGTCCTTCCGCCACTCGGCGCGCGCCTCGACACCGGCCCCGTAGCCGCCATCGAGGGCCTTCGCCTGGATCTTCTTCAGCGCGGCACGACGTTCGGTGCCCGGCTTCAGCTCCCGAGCCGCCTTCAGGTCGGCACGCAGGTCGGCCGGCACTGTCTTCCAGGCCGAGACCAGATGCTGCCCGAAGGTGCAGCTCGTCGAGCTGGCGCTGAGGGGCATGGTGCTTGCCGGTGTGGGGGTCGTCGCGGCGTTCGCGGCGAGGCCCCCGGTGCCGATGGCGATGGCGATGCCGGCGCTCACGGTGACCCCAGTGGCCCAGCGTGTGATGTTCTTCATGATCGTCCTCCCGTCGGGTCGCGGTGGTGCGACCGTTTGTCAGACTGCGCCGGTGATGTCCGGCGCGGGTTCGGCCGATGTTCGGGCAACGTAAGGCGGGCGCGGATACGCGGCCGTTCCGGCGCCGCTACCGCCAGAATGGTGCCATGGAGTCGAAGGGTCTGATCGTGATCGTCGAAGACGAACGCGCCATCGCCGACCTCCAGCGCCTCTACCTCAGCGAGGCCGGTTTCGGCGTGCATGTCGAGAGCGACGGGATCGCGGGGCTTGCGAGCATCCGTCGCCTGCACCCGGTGGCAGTGGTACTGGATGTCGGGCTCCCCAGTCTCGACGGCATCGAGGTCTGCCGCCGGATGCGGGCAGCGGATGACTGGACTCCGGTGATCTTCGTCACCGCCCGCGACGACGAGGTCGACCGCATCCTCGGCCTCGAGCTCGGCGCGGACGACTACCTCACCAAGCCGTTCTCGCCACGCGAGCTGGTGGCCCGCATCCGCACGATACTGCGCCGGCACGCCGGCACCCCCCTCGCGGCACCGGTGGCGGCCGGCTCGGTGACGCTGGATGCCGCGCGACGCCGGGTGGAGGCATCCGGTCGCCAGGTAGACCTCACGAGCACCGAATTCGACCTGCTGGCCAAACTCATGAGCTCGCCGGGGCAGGTCTTCACGCGGGAGCAGTTGCTGTCGAGTGTCTGGGGCCAGGCCGACTACGGGCTCGGACGCACCGTCGACGTGCACATCGCCCAACTGCGCGCGAAGCTCGGGGAGGACAGCCCCATCCGTACCTCGCGGGGGGTCGGATACTCGGTGGCGGAATGAGCGCCTGGTTCCGCTCGCTTCGCGGTCGGATCACCCTGGTCACGGTGAGCGTCGCCGTACTCGCCGTGCTCATCACCGGGCTGGTGTCGGTTCAGCTCGTTCGGCAGTCCACGATCAGCGAGGGGCGGGCGCAACTCGCCGCGCAGGCCCAACTGCTGAGCAGGCTGCCCGCCGCCACCGACCTCCCGTCGCTTCGGGAGCGGGTGAGACTCGCTCTCGGCGATACCAGGGTCGCGGTGGTCGCCGCCGACGGTCGCGTCTCCGGGCCGGGAGCGCCGTTCGTCTCCGCCGCAGACGTCACGACGCTTCTCGCCGGCAATCCGGTCTCGCAGACCGAGGGACGCCGCAACAAGACAATGGTCGTCGAGGGACGCCCGACGAGCGCCGGCACCGCCATCGTGCTCGTGCGCTCTCTTGGCAACCTCGAGACGACGACACGGGACACGGTGCGGCGAGTGCTGCTTGCCCTCGCGATCGGAGTGCTCGTGGCCATCGTGGCCGGCACGCTTCTCGCGCGCTGGCTCACCCGGCCGCTCATCGCGACGGTCGAGACGGCGAAGCGGATGGCGGCCGGCGAACGCGGACTGCGGGTGGAGGCGCACCAGCCCACCGAGGTCGCAGCGGTCGCCGACGCGCTGGCCACCCTCGATCGAGCCCTCAGCACGAGCGAGGGGCGCCAGCGCGAATTCCTGCTCTCGATCTCGCACGAGCTGCGAACCCCCCTCACCGCGGTGCGCGGGTACGGCGAGGCGATGGTCGACGGGCTCATCCACGAGGGGGACATCGCCGGTGTCGGTGCCACCCTCGTCTCCGAGACCGAGCGCCTCGACCACTTCGTCGCCGACCTTCTCGAGCTCGCCAGGCTCGAAGCCGACGACTTCGCGATCGACCGGCAGCGGGTGGAGGTCGGCCGGCTGCTCGAGCAGGCCGCCGACGCCTGGCGGGGACGCGCCGCGACGCTCGACGTCGTGGTGAAGTCGCTGCCCGGCGCTGCCGGGCTTGCGGTCTCGAGCGATGCCCAGCGGGTTCGGCAGTTGATCGACGGGCTGGTCGAGAACGCACTGCGGGTGACCCCGGCCGGATCCACAGTGTCCATCGCGGCGCGCAGCTTCGGCACGGCCGTGGTCATCGAGGTGCGGGACGGTGGCCCGGGCCTCTCCCCCGCCGACCTGGCCGTGGCCTTCGAACGCGGGGCGCTGCAGGCGCGGTACCGCGACATCCGACCGGTGGGCACCGGACTCGGTCTCTCGATCGCGGCTCGCCTGGTCGCCCGCCTCGGCGGAAGCATCGCCGCGGGCAATGCGCCGGGCGGCGGAGCGGTCTTCGCGGTGTCGCTGCCCGCCGCCTGAGCGCCCGCTCTTCAAGCGGCGCGCGCGAATTGCCGGGATCATGCCGGAGGAGTGGCGACCCGGATCTTCTGGCAGAAGGGGCAGAAGTGCGAGCCCCGGTTCATGAACGACTCGCGGATGATCGGCCGGCCGCACCTCGGGCAGCTCTTGCCGTGCTGCCCGTAGGCGTTGAGCGAGTGCGAGAAGTAGCCGGATGCCCCGTTCACGTTGACGTATTGCGCGTCGAAGCTCGTGCCGCCCTCCGCGAGCGCTTTGCCGAGCACGAGCCGCACTTCGTAAAGCAGCGTGCGGACCCGTGCCCGTGAGAGGGTTGCGGTCGGCTGGTCGTAGTGAATGCGGGCCGCCCAGAGGGCCTCGTCCGCGTAGATGTTGCCGATACCGCTGATGAGGCCCTGGTCGAGCAGCGCCCGCTTGATGCCGGTACGGCGAGTGGCCAGAGCATCGAAGAATCGCCGGTCACTGAACGCGGGATCGAGCGGATCCCGCGCGATGTGCGCCACCTGGCTCGGGATGAACGCGGCGTCGGAACCGAACCCGGCGGCCCGCCCGTCCGGAGTGGGCTCGAGTCGGTCGATCGCCATCGATCCGAAGATCCGCTGGTCGACGAAGTCCACGCGCAGCGGGCCGACGGCCGGGGATGCGATGTCCAGCCGGATGCGCAGGAGCGCGTCATCCGGCTGCCCGACATCGCGAAGCAGCACCTGCCCGCTCATGCCGAGGTGCACCACGAGTGCCTCCGTCGGCTCCGAAAACGCAGGAGATTCGCCACCGGTGGCGCCTTCTGTCGCCGATCGGCCCATTTCGTGGCGAATCTCCTGCGTTTTGGGAGGGGTAGCGGGAGCGGGGCCGGCAGGGAGCGGGGGCGACAGCGGCAGCCAGAGGAACTTGCCCCGACGAACTGCGGAGAGGATGCTTCGCCCCTCGAGTCGTTCGACGAAATCCTCGCTCGGCCCGTCGTGACGGCGCAACGACCGTTGCTCGAATACGGTGACCGCATCGATGGTCGCGCCGGTGACTGCGGGTTCGAGCCCAGCGCGCACGACCTCGACTTCGGGGAGTTCCGGCACCGTCAGTGCTTGGCCGAGAGAGTCGTCCAGGCCTCGAGTGCCGCCGCCATCTCGGCCTGCTTCTTGCTCGTGCCGTCGCCCTCGGCGATGTCGATGCCCTCGAGGGAGACCGTCGCGTGGAACCGTTTGGAGTGGTCGGGCCCGCTGTCGCTCACGGCGTAGCGGGGAAGTCCGCGACCGACGCGGGCCGAGAGCTCCTGCAGGCTGGTCTTGGGATCCATCGCGGCGCCGAAGCGGGCCGGATCGAGCAGAAGGGGCGCGATCAACCGCATGACGAGCGCGGTGGCGGCCTCGCCCCCGGCGTCGAGGTAGGTCGCTCCGATCACCGCTTCGACGGTGTCGGCGAGGATGGACGACTTGTCGCGACCACCGGTGAGTTCCTCACCGCGGCCCAGCCGGATGTGACGACCGAGCCCGATGACGCGGGCGACCTCGGCAAGCGCGACGGAGCTGACAAGGCTTGCGCGCCGCTTGGCGAGCTCGCCTTCGTCGAGATCCGGGTTGTCGCGATAGAGCATCACGGTCACTGCCTGGCCCAAAATCGAGTCGCCGAGAAACTCGAGGCGTTCGTTGTGGGCGAGGCCACCATGCTCGTAGGCATAGGACCGATGGGTCAGCGCGAGTTCGAGGAGCTCGGGGGACACGTCGACCGCGAGGAACTCTTCGAGTTCGACTCGCGAAGCCTCGGTTCCCGGTATCTGCTCAGCCAAGAACGGCGTGACCAATGAATCGGCGACGAATGCGTCGGTAAGGACGAGAGGGACTAAACGTCCGCGACCTTACGACCCTTGTACTCCATGTACAGGGGGGCTCCGGTGGAGTCCTCCACGACCTTCGCGCGGTGCGGGAGGCTGTAGGTGACCTTGCCGCCCTCGACGGTCTTCACCAGGGTGGGAGGGGTCGCCTTCCACTGGGCGCGACGCGCGCGGGTGCTTGCGCGGGACATCTTGCGCTTCGGTACGGCCATGAGTTTCTCTTTTCTCTACTCCGCGCTGGTGGCAGCGTCGGTCACATTCGTGGTGGTTGTGGTGTCTGTCGTGCTGTCGAAAGCGGCCAGGCTTCCGAGAGCCGCCCACCGTGGATCGACGGGATTCTCGTGCTCGTGGCCCGGGTTGTCGAGGAGCCGCACCCCACACTGCGGGCACAGGCCGAGGCAATCTTCTTGACAGACCGGCTGGAACGGGAGTGACAACACCACCGCATCCCTGATTACGGGTTCGAGATCGATAGTGTCCTCGTGAACCTCGTATTCAAAAGCTTCGTCTGAAGAATACGCGAAAAGCTCTTGGATTTCGACCCGGACGGCCTGTTCGATGTCGATCAGGCACCGACCGCACTCGCCGGAGGCCGTTCCGTCGATGTCCGCGCTCACCAGGATGCCGTCGTGGAGCGACTCCATCCGCAGGTCCACCTGCAGCTCGCTGCCGGACTTGATGCCGATCATCGCGTTGCCGAATTCCTCCGGCACGACGATATCCAGCGCTCGCTCGCGCATCTCGCCTGGGCGGTGCATGAGGTCGTAGACGTCGACGGTGTAGGGGGTCTTGATCACGTGAGGCACCAGACGAGTTTACGCGCGCGCCCGCGCTGGGCCGCTATCGCCCGCTGTGCTCTGCGCGAACCGTCGCCCTCGCACCTCCCCCACCGCGATCACCAACATGTGCGGCACCGTGAGGGCCGCGAGCCCGATGAAGACGAGCCTGATGATCCAGCCGTCCCCGAGCGGTCCGCCCGGAGCGAAGTCCCGGGCGAACATCGCAGTGAGGATGCCGACGGCTGCGATCGGCACCACCGTGTAGACCACCGTGATCAGCACTGCCAGCCTCCCGCTTCCGCGCTCCTCGGCGAATCCGTGCCGCAGGTGCCTGGCGCTGTGCAGGGCACAGAAGTAGAGGGCGAAGAAGACGAGTGGCGGCGCGAGGATGGCCAGTGTCATCGCGAGAAGGATCTCGAGGGCATCGGTGGGCCGCCGGCGCAGCGCGAGGGCGGCCCCGACCACCATCGCGAGGATGGCGACCGGCCCGAGCCACGCCTGCACGTCGGCCACGACCCCTCCTCCTGGTCCCGCCAGGGTGCGATAGATCCCCGCGACCTCGTCGTGATGAGCGAAGGCCGGCAGGGTGAGCAGGCCGATCCCGGTGAGGGAGCGGATCACGACACTTCGTCCGCCGTTCCAGTCGGCACCGAAATGGATGCCCGACACCAGCAGAAAGCCGACGAGGCTCGCGACCGGCGCGAGCAGCCAGACGGCAACCACCAGCGCGACGACGCCGAGGTAGCCGAGGTTGAATCCGGCGAAGCCGAGAGGGGTGCGCCAGAGGCCGGCCCGGCGGGCGATCAGGGGATCGAGCGCCCCATGCGGCAGCCCGAGCGTTGCCACCAGTACACCGAGCACCGCGGCCTGGACCGCGAGCGGCGGAGCGGGCATCCGCAGTGCGAAGAAGAGCACGGCAAAGACCGCGACCAGCGTGAAGAGGACGGTCTCGAACGACGGCCGCCTCCGTCCCGCAAGAGCAGACGCTACCCCGTTCACACTCGCACCGGCGCTGGAGTCGCTGTCACCGGGGTCGGCGCAAGCTGCCGCAGGAACGGCACGGTGGGCAGGCTCGCGATCAGGCTGGCGTAGTCGGTGAGGCGCGCGGCATCGCTCAGGAACCGCACGAGCCCCGCCGGCGGCACTCCGCGGGCGAGCGCAAGGAAGTACTCCGGCGTGCGGTCGAGATCGGCGCGCACGGCCTGGAGGAAGATACGGTCCATCGATCGCCTCAGCCAGGGTTCGGGCGGATGCCCGACGGGCGGCTCGCCCCGGTGCATCCGTTCCGCGCATTCCCGCGCCCATCGCTGGATGCGCAGGAAACCGTAGCCGGATGCCGCCCGCAGGGCACCACCCGAGTTGCCGGCGAACACGACGCCGCGAGGCGCGTCGGGCAGATCGCCCGGCGCACCCATGGGAAGGACGCCGCCTTCCCGCCGGATCACGCGGGCACCGGACAGCCCGAGGCGCGCGAGCTCGGCATCCAACTCGGCGGACAGGGACTGCGAAGGCACGGGCGTCGCACTGAAGCGCGTCCATTCCACCAGCGCGCGGGTGCGGCCGAGCGGCAGCGTGTAACGAAAGTGCACTCCGACCTCGTCCGTCGCCATCGCATCCATCAATCCGACCTCACCGTGGTCGAAGGGCAGCGGATGCTCGCTCTCGATCTCGACGCCACTGAAGCTCTGGTAGAGCAGCGCCGACATCACCCGCGGGCGCGTGTCGACCACATTCCGGGCCAGGATGCTGCCGCGATCGGTCTCCACTCGGATGAGCGCGCCCGGCCCGCTCCCGAGAGACACCAGCCCGGTCGCATGCACCCCCGAATGCACGGTGATGTCGGCCGACGCGTCGATCCGTTCCCTCGCGCGCGCGTAGAAATCGCTGCCGCGCACGTACTGGTAACTCAGGCCCGGGACGCGGTGGTGCACGGCCGGGCCGGTTGCACCAGAGAATCTCCAGCCATCCCAACGGTGCGAGACCAATTCGGACAGGTCGTGCCGCTCCGGGCGCCAGAAGCACCAACTGCGGTCGTCCTGGTACTCGGTGCGCGGCTCGATGACGTGCACCGAGGGGCGATCGAGCGAGCGAGCGAGCCTCGCCGCGAGGGAGAGTCCCGCGCAGCCGCCCCCGAGAATCACCAGGTCGGTGTCGGCCACCGCAGCGAGACTCGTCATAGTTAAGAAACTAAGCTATCTAACTCGCCCTCCCGGCCACTCTCGGGGTACGCACAGCTACCGCAGACTCAGGCCGACTCCACCGCCGTGAACGCCTCGTCGTAGATCGCCAGGGCGCGCGCGACCTCGTCAGGAGTGACCACGCAGGGCGGCACCACGTGGATGCGGTTGTCGGCCGAAAAAGGGAACAGCCCCCGCGACATCAGCTCGGACTTCAGCTGCGCGATCACCGCCCCGGAGACCGGGTCGCGCGTCTCCGGATCGTCGACGAGGTCCAGTGCCCAGAACACGCCGAGACCGCGAACCTCACCGATCATCGGATGCTTCGCCGCGAGCTCCGCGAGACCGGGCGCGAGGTGGTCGGTGCCGATGACGCGGGCGTTGTCGACGATGCCCTCCTCATCCATGGCATCGATCGCGCCGACGATGGACGCCATGGCGAGAGGATGCCCGGAATAGGTGAGTCCACCGGGGAACACGACGTCCTCGAAGGCATTCGCGATCGCCTCGGAGATGATCACCCCGCCGGCCGGCACGTAACCGGAGTTGACGCCCTTGGCGAAGGTGATGAGGTCGGGCTTCCAATCACCCTCGGCGGCGGAGAAGCCCTGCCACGCAAACCACTCGCCGGTGCGGCCGAAGCCCGACATGACCTCGTCCATGATCAGCAGGATGCCGTACTTGTCGGCGAGGGCACGAACGCCGGCGAGGTATCCGGGCGGGGGCACCAGCACGCCGGCCGTTCCGGGCACGCCCTCGAGGATGATCGCCGCGATCGAGGCCTGGCCCTCCGACTGGATCACTCGCTCGAGGTGGTGCAGCGCGCGTGCGCCCTCCTCCTCCGGCGAGCTCGCCCAGAACTCCGAACGGTAGAGGAACGGCCCGAAAAAGTGCACGTGCCCGCGCGAGAACTCGTTGGGCACCCGGCGCCAGTCGCCGGTGGCCACCACGGCCGCACCGGTGTTGCCGTGATACGAGCGGTACTGGGAGAGGATCTTGTCCCGCCCGGTCACGAGCCGCGCCATCCGCATGGCGTTCTCGTTGGCATCCGCACCGCCGTTGGTGAAGAAGATCTTGCTGAACGGGCGACCGGCCTTTGCGAGGATGCGCTTGGCTGCCTGCCCCCTCGCGAGGTTGGCATGAGCCGGGGCGACCATCGTGAGAAGGTCGGCCTGCGCCTTGATGGCCTCGATCACCTTCGGATGCTGGTGGCCGATGTTCATGTTGACCAGCTGGCTCGAGAAGTCGAGGTAGTGCTTGCCCTCGTAGTCCCAGATGGTGGAGGCGAGACCGCCGGCCATCACGAAGGGTTGCAGCGCCCCCTGTGCCGACCAGGAGTGGAAGACGTGCGAGCGATCGAGGTCGTAGGCGACGGCGCCGTCGGCCGGGTCGAATGGAGTCGCGGTGACGGTGGTGGGGTCGAGCGTGGTCATGTGGTGCCTTCGGTCGGTGGTGCGGGGGCCGCCGTAACGGCCCCCGCACCGGGTGGATCAGATACTACTTGCCACCCTCTTTGAGAGTGACGGTGAGAGGGGCGAAGCTGCTGCCCGTCGTGTCGACACCCTCCGCCTTGAGCTCGGCGAGCGCCTTCTTCACATAGGTGTTGGAGTAGGCGGTCTTCGGCGGTGTCGCCGTGATGATCGTCGAGCCCGTGTCGTTCTTGGTGCCCTTGGCGATCTTCACGGTGTTGTCCCATGACTTGGTGTCGATGATGCCGATGCCGCCGTCCTTCGACGGCCAGATCAGCTTGTTGACCTCGTTGGTCATCCAGAGCTGGTGGCTGGTGCCGAGGGTGGAGCCCGCGGCCGTCACGATGTCGGCCGACTTCTCGGGGTTGTCACGCACGTAGATCCAGCCCTTGATCGACGCCTTGATGAACTTGACCGTCTCGGACTGGTAGGCCTTGTCGTCGGCCAGCTTGCCGGCATCCGCCCAGATCGCGTCCTGGAGCATGGCGGTGCCGTCGTCGTTCCAGTTGATCACGTTGAGGTCATCGGCGGTGTAGAGCTTTCCGGTGGCCGGGTTGACGGTCTCGAGCACCTGGGCGTACTCGTTGTAGGTCATCGCCTGTGCCGCATCGATGTCGCCGGCGAGGAAGCCCTTCATGTCGAAGGCCTGCTGCACGAGCTTGATGCCGGAGGTGGTGTCGATGCCCGCGTCCTGCATACCGGCGAAGAGCTCCCACTCGTTTCCGTAGCCCCAGCTGCCCACCTTCTTCCCCTTGAGGTCGGCGGGCTTGGTGATGTCCTTATTCTTGAACGAGATCTGTGTGGTGCCGCTGCGCTCGAAGATCTGCGCGACGTCGGTGACGTTGACGCCCTGCTCGATCGAGCCGAGCACCTTCGGTACCCAGGAGATCGCGTAGTCGGCCTCGCCCGCGGCGACGGACTTGATCGGCACCGTGTCGGCGCCCGCCTCCTTGATCGTCACGTCGAGGCCCTCGTCCTTGTAATAGCCCTGGGCGACTGCCGCGTAATAGCCCGCGAACTGCGCCTGGGCGACCCACTGCAGTTGCAGGGTCACGGGGGTGAGGGCACCGGCGCTGCTGGCGGCCTTGGGGGTGCTGCTGCTGCAGCCGCTGAGCGCGAGCGTGCTCGCTGCGGCGACTCCGATGATTCCGAGAACAATTCTTCTGCTGTGTTTCATTGTTACTTCCTCCTTGGTGGTCACTCTGGGGGCGGTCATTCCGCTGGCGGCCGGGGCCGCCAGACGTCAGGCGGGAGAGTGCCTCGTTGCAAATTTCTCCAGGGCAAGGGTGAGCAGGTAGAACACGAGTCCGAGGGCGATCGCGCCGAGCACGAAGGCGTAGGCGAGGGCGTAGTTGCTGTAGGACGCGGCCGAGGTGATCGACTTGCCGAGGCCGTCGACGGGGCCGCCGAAGTACTCCGCGATCAGGGCGGAGATCACGGCGAGGGATGATGCGATCCGCAGTCCGGTGAAGAGGAACGGCGTCGCACCGGGCAGTGTCACCGTGCGGGTCGCTTGCCAGGAGCTCGCCGCGTAGGCGCGCATCAGGTCGCGATGAACGGGTCGCACCTGACGGAGTCCCCGCAGTGTGTTGACATACACCGGGATGAAGACCGCGAGAGCCGCGATCAGCTGACGGCCGGTCTCCGCTCCCGCGCCGAACATCGTGTAGAGCACCGGCGCGAGCGCGACGATCGGCACGACGGCGAGCGCGGTCACGACGGGCAGCGTGATCTCGTCGAATACCCGGACGAGCGCCGAGACGATGGCGAACAGGATGCCCAGCACGGCCCCGAGAAGCAGGCCGACGAGAGCGTTGAAACCGGTGACCCGAGTTCCCGACCAGATCGTGCCGAAGGCCCGGGTGAACTGGTCCCCTATCGCGGTGGGGCTCGGCAGAACATAGGGCTTGATCGCGAAGCCCACCACGGCAAGCTGCCAGAGGGCGAGCACGACGACACCGAGGATCACCGGCGCGAGGATGGTGCGCAGGCGCCCCGCGCCGATCGCCCTCATCGCGTCTCCACGCCGCGCACCTCGGCGGTCGGCGCCCCGTGCAGCGCTTCCCTCACCGCACTGACCGCGGCGAAGAATCCGGATGCCTCGCGCAGCCCGTCGTCGCGATTGCCCGCGCTGCCGAGTCCCACCGGCACGATCTCGCGGATTCGCCCGGGGCGAGGGGACATGACCACCACGCGGTCGGAGAGGAACACCGCCTCCGGAATCGAGTGGGTCACGAATACGACCGCGGCGCCGGTCTCGGCACAGAGGCGCACCAGTTCGTCCTGCATCCGCTCGCGCGTCATCTCGTCGAGGGCGCCGAAAGGCTCATCCATGAGCAGCAGCTCGGGGCTCTCGGCCAGCGACCGGGCGATCGCCACCCGCTGCTGCATTCCGCCGGAGAGCTGGTCGGGGTAGCGGTCGGCAAAGTCGGCGAGTCCCACGAGGCCGAGCAGCTCGACGGCCCGCGCTCGTCGGGCGGCCTTGCCGACGCCATGGAGTTCGAGCGGCAATTCGATGTTGCCGGTGACGGTGCGCCAGGGCAGCAGTCCGGCCTGCTGGAAGGCGATGCCGTAGTCCTGGTCGATCCGAGCCTGCCGCGCAGACTTGCCGAAGACCTCGATGCTGCCGGCGGTCGGCTGGTCGAGATCGGCGATCAGGCGGAGCAGGGTGGACTTGCCGCATCCGCTCGGGCCGATGAGGGAGACGAATTCCCCCGGCGCCACGGTGAGGTCGATCGCCTCGAGGGCGACGACCTGCTGGCCGCGCGCGAGGGGGAAGATCTTGGATGCCCCGTTGACGGTGACTGCGTCGCTCATGCTGGTGCCTCTCCCCGACGATACTTGCGAAGGCCGAGCCCGATGGCGGCCACGAGTCCGGCGGCAATCAGGCCGATCGCCACGGCGCCGAAGATCGGAGCCCAGGGTTTGCCCGGGTCGCCGCTCGAGGCCGAGGCGTACTCGATCATCATGCGGCCGACCCCACCGCGCAGGCCGATCGACACCTCAGCCACCACCGTTCCGATGACGGCGTTGGCGGCGGCGAGCCGCAGCGCCGGCAGCAGGTACGGGATGCTCGCAGGGATCCGCAGGGTGACGAGGGTCTTCCACCACCCGACGGCATAGGTGCGCATGAGTTCCACGTGCGCGGTGTCCGGCGATTCGAGGCCACGGAGTGCTCCGACCGACACCGGGAAGAAGGCGAGGTACGACGCGATCAGGGCGACCGACATCCAGTCCTGCCAGCGCGATTCGCCGAACCGCACCTGCGCTCCGATGCCCGCCACCAGCGGGGCCAGCGCGATGAGCGGCACCGTCTGGCTCAGCACTACCCACGGGAGCAGCGCCGATTCGGCGGTGCGGAAGCGCTGCATCAGGATGGCGAGAAGCAGTCCGACGACCACTCCGATCAGCCAGCCCACCGTCGCGATGCCGAGCGTGAACCCGGCCGCCTGCACCACGGCACTCCACAGGGCTGGCGAACCGGGCGCCGAGGTCACCGGCTCGAACAGCCGGGTCAACATAGTGACGAGGTGCGGCATCGCGAGGTCGTTGGAGCGTGGGAGAACCGTCAACCCATTGACGACGAAGCCGTTGACCGGACCAAGCGCCTTGTAGGCCTCCCAGATCACTCCGAGGAGCACCACGCCGAGCACGCCGAGCAGGATGGGGCGCCCCCGGGTCCCGGCCCGCCCGGGCCTGCGCAGCGTGAGGAGACTCATACCTTGGCCGTGATGTGGTCGCGCATCGCGGGGATCACCGTCTCGCCGTAGACCCGGAGAGTTTCTTCCTTGTTGTCGTGCTGCAGGTAGCCGGCGAACTGGTCGACCCCGAGCTCCTTGAGTGCGGTGAGCTTCTCGACGTGCTGTTCCGCGGTGCCGAGCAGGCAGAACCGGTCCACGATCTCGTCCGGCACGAATTCGGCGTGCGAGTTGCCGGCGCGTCCGTGCTCGTTGTAGTCGTAGCCCTCTCGCCCCTTGATGTAGTCGGTGAGCGCCTTCGGCACGGCCGAACCCTCGCCGTACTTGGCCACGATGTCGGCCACGTGGTTGCCCACCATGCCGCCGAACCAGCGATTCTGGTTGCGCATGTGATCCCAGTCGCTGCCGATATACATCGGGGCGGCCACACAGAACTTGATCGACATCGGATCGCGACCCACGTTCTCTGCGGCGGCCCGCACCGTCGAGATCATCCACTCCGCGACATCCAGGTCGGCCATCTGCAGGATGAAGCCGTCGCCGACCTCGCCGGTGAGCTTCAGCGCGAGCGGGCCGTAGGCCGCAACCCAGACCTCGAGCTCACTTCCGACACTCCACGGGAACTGCAGCTGCGCCCCGTTGTACTCGACCGAGCGCGAGTTCGCGAGTTCGCGGATCACGTGGATCGACTCGCGGAGGGTCTTCAGCGTGGTGGGCGCCCCGTTGGTCACCCGCACGGCAGAGTCGCCACGCCCGATGCCGCAGATGGTGCGGTTGCCGTACATCTCGTTGAGGGTGGCGTAGAGGGATGCCGTCACCGTCCAGTCCCGGGTGGCCGGATTCGTCACCATCGGGCCGACCTTGATGCGGTGCGTCTCGGCGAGGATCTGGCTGTAGATCACATACGGCTCCTGCCAGAGCAGGTGGGAGTCGAAGGTCCAGGCGTAGTCGAACCCGTGCTGCTCGGCGAGCTTGGCCAGGTACACCGTGCGCGAGGCCGGCGGGTTGGTCTGGAGTACTGCTCCGAATTCCATGTGGCTCTTTCTGTCAATGCCGCTGGTCGAGTGGGCCGCCTCTGCTGGTCGAGTTGGCCGCCTGCGGCCGTGTCGCGACCTCGGCCGGTCTCGACGAGCAGGGGGTCAAATCAGGTATTGCGAGAGACCGCGTTTGAAGTACTTGCCGTCGCCTTTCGCACCCACGTACTGGTTATCGTCGATGATGACTTTGCCGCGGGAGATCACCGTGTCGACGTGGCCGTCGATCTCGAAGCCCTCCCAGGCGCTGTAGTCCATGTTCATGTGGTGCGAGCGGCCCTCACCGATGCCGATCGAGGTGTGGCCGTTCGGGTCGTAGATCACGACATCTCCGTCTGCTCCGGGCTGGATGACGCCCTTCTTGCCATACATGCCGAACATGCGCGCCGGGGTGGTGGAGGTCACTTCGACCCAGCGCTCGAGCGAGATCTGCTTGTCGACGACGCCCTGGTAGAGCAGGTCCATTCGGTGCTCGACCGAGCCGATGCCGTTCGGGATCTTGGAGAAGTCGCCCAACCCCATGTCCTTCTGACCCTTCATGCAGAACGGGCAGTGATCGGTGGAGACCATCTGGATGTCATTGGTGCGCAGGGACTGCCACATGTGGTGCTGGTGGCCCTCCTCGCGTGACCGCAGGGGTGTCGAGCAGACCCACTTGGCCCCCTCGAACGATCCCCACTCCTCACTTGATGCACCCAGCTGCTCCTCGAGCGAGAGGTAGAGGTACTGCGGGCAGGTCTCGCCGAACACGTTCTGGCCGCGATCCCGGGCCGTGGCTATCTGCTCCACCGCCTGCTTGGCACTCACGTGAACGACGTAGAGCGGAGCCCCCGTGAGGTTCGCGAGCATGATCGCGCGGTGGGTCGCCTCCTCCTCTGCCTGCCACGGTCGAGTGGTGCCATGGAAGTACGGCGAGGTGTTGCCGGCGGCGACGGCCTGCTGCACGAGCAGGTCGATCACACTGCCGTTCTCCGCGTGCATCATGATCATCGAGCCGTTGGAGGCTGCCTTCTGCATGGCCTTGGTGATCTGCCCGTCGTCGCTGAGGAAGACACCCTTGTAGGCCATGAAGAGCTTGAAGCTGGAGACCCCCTCAGTGAGCAGCTCGTCCATCGCGACGAGCGAGGAATCCTGCACGTCGGAGAGGATCTGGTGGAACCCGTAGTCGATCGCGCACTGCCCGGCGGCCTTGGCCTGCCACAGGTTGTACTGGTCGATCACGTTTTCGCCGGCGTACTGCACCACGAAGTCCACGATGGAGGTCGTGCCTCCCCAGGCCGCCGCCCGTGTGCCGGTCTCGAAGGTGTCCGACGCGAAGGTGCCACCGAAGGGCATCTCCATGTGGGTGTGCGCGTCGATGCCGCCCGGAATCACATACTTGCCGCGCGCGTCGATCACCGTGTCGACGTTGGCGGCGATGTCGAAGCCGAGCAGTTGCGACCCGGGGGCCAGGACTGCGGCGATGGTCTCGCCGTCGATGAGCACGTCGGCGAGGGCCGTGCCGGTCGAGTTGACGACCGTGCCGTTGGTGATGAGGGTCTTCACGTCGGCGCTCCTACGGCTTCGGGATGCTCGTGTACGACTCCGGACGGCGATCGCGGTAGAACTGCCAGTTGTCGCGCACCGTCCGGATCATGTCCATGTCGAGGTCGCGGATCACGATCTCCTCGTGCTCACCGCTGCCGTACCCGCCGATGATGTTGCCCTGGGGGTCGACGAACTGGCTGTTTCCGTAGAACGTGACGGCGAGATCCCCGTACTCGTTGTCTTCGCGGCCGACCCGGTTGGGTGCGGCGACGAAGTAGCCATTGGCCCCCGCAGCGGCGGGCTGCTCGATCTCCCAGAGACGGTTCGAGAGGCCCGGCTTGGTGGCGTTGGGGTTGAAGACGATCTGCGCCCCATTGAGGCCGAGCTCGCGCCATCCCTCCGGGAAGTGGCGGTCGTAGCAGATGTACACGCCGATCGGCCCGACGGCCGTGTTGAAGACCGGATACCCGAGGTTGCCGGGGCGGAAGTAGAACTTCTCCCAGAATTTGTCGAGGTGGGGGATGTGGTGCTTGCGGTATTTACCGAGGATCGTGCCGTCGGCATCCACCACTACGGCGGTGTTGTAGTAGACCCCCGGCATGTCCTCTTCGTAGATGGGAAGCACCATCACGAGGTTGAGTTCCTTGGCGAGAGCCGCGAAGCGCTGCACGATCGGGCCGTCGGCCGGCTCGGCGTAGGCGTAGTACTTGGCGTCTTCGGTGATGCCGAAGTACGGACCGTAGAAGAGCTCCTGGAAACAGATGACCTGGGCGCCATCGGCCGCCGCGTCACGAGCGAATTGCTCATGCTTGGCGATCATCGACTCCTTGTCGCCGGTCCACGTGGTCTGGGTGATCGCTGCGCGTACGACAGTCAATTGGGCCTCTTTCGCCGAGCTGTATGTCTGAAGGGTTTTGTTATTGTGCGCCGTAAACATTTCCCTTATGTTTCTGTCTATGACGTTGGCGTAAACATAGGGCCGATTCGAATCCAGATCAATCATTGACAGCGGAGGCTCGGTGTGAGGCCCATCGCCCTGGCCGTCGAGGAAGCCACTCCGCACGGCATCGCGGCCACCGTCGCGCGGTTGATCACGTCCGGTGATCTCGCGCCCGGCGACCGCCTCCCGACGGTGCGGGAACTCGCGCTCGACCTCGGGGTGAGCCCGGCGACGGTGAGTCATGCCTGGCAGGCACTCTCGGGCGTCGGACTCATCGTCTCGCGAGGGCGCAGCGGGAGCTTCGTGATGGCGACCCCGCGCAAGTGGCTGCCGCCGCGATTCCAGGGCCTCGCCGGTCAACTCGAGGCCACGCGCCTCGACCTCTCGAGCGGTACCCCCGATCCCCAGCTGCTGCCCGCGCTCGGTCCCGCCCTCTCCCGAGTGGCGGAGCGCGCGGGCACTGCGAGCTACCTCGACCAGCCGGTCATCCCGGAACTCGAGGCCGTGCTCCGCTCGAGCTGGCCGTACGAGGTCGAGGCCATCACGGTGGTGGATGGCGCCCTCGATGCGCTCTCCCGGGCGATGGAGACCGTGATCCGGTTCGGTGACCGCGTGGTCGTGGAGGACCCCGGATTCCCGCCGATGTTCGACCTGCTCGAACACTTCGGGGCCATCCGGGTGCCCGTCGGGCTCGACGAGGACGGCATGCGACCCGACCTGCTCGAAGCGGCGCTCACCCTGCGACCGACCGCGATCCTGCTGCAGCCCCGGGCGCAGAACCCCACCGGGCGATCGCTCACGAAAGCCCGCGCGGAGGAGCTCGCCCGCGTCATCCGTCGCAGCCGTCACGCAAGCGATGCGATCGTGATCGAAGACGACCACTCCGGTGAGATCGCCGTCTCGCGCGACGTGAGCCTCGGCATCTGGCTGCCCAGGCAGGTGCTGCACATCCGCAGTTTCTCCAAGTCGCACGGTCCCGATCTACGCATCGCTGCCATCGGCGGGCCGACCGAGATCATCGAACCGCTCGTGGCCCGCCGCATCCTCGGTCCGGGTTGGACCTCGCGCATGCTGCAGACGATCCTCTACGACCTGCTCACCGATTCCACCTCGATCTCCGAGGTGAACGACGCCCGGCGCATCTACCGCTCCCGGCAGCGGCGTCTCTCGGAGGCGCTCGCGGCCCACGGGGTGACACTGCCGCCTTCCGACGGCATCAACACGTGGCTCGAGGTCGCGGATGAGCGGTCCGCCATCGTGCAGCTGGCCGCGGCGGGCATCCGGGTGGCCAGCGGTACCCCCTTCGAGGCGAGCACGAGCGGCAGCTTCGTGCGGGTGACCGCCGGACAGGTGCGCAGCGACTTCGACTCGATCGCGGAGCACCTCGCAACGGCTGCGCGCGCCTGAGCGGGTGCCCGCGTCCGCGGCGCCCTTCCGCTGAGCCGTGTTGCCACCGCGCCCACGGTGGACTCTGCTGCCTTTCGTCGACTCCGCGGCTGAAAGTTCGGCAGCACGGACAACGAACGGCAGCAGAGTCGCATCGTGGAACCACCGCCGGCGCGGGCAGCGGGCGACTAGATCACGGCGGGCGCCACCCGCGGGACGCGCAGGAACACCAGTGCGAGCACCCCGCACGCCAGGTAGAGGGCCGCCTGGGTGTCCAGAATCGGCAGCACCCCGACGCGATCCGCCAGAACGCCAGCCGCCACCAGCCCGACCCCCTGGGCCGCGAGGCCCAGGGTGCCCATCGTCGCGACGACCCGTCCGATCGAGCCGGAAGGGGTGATCCCCTGCACGAGCGTGATGGTGCCGGCCGTCGTCGCGATCGCAGGGATCCCCATCGCCACGAAGAGCGCGACGTAGACCACCACGACCGTGCTCACCGGGGCGAAGTTCCAGGTGACCAGCGCGATCGCCCCGAAGACCAGAAACCCCCAGCCGATGAGCGTCCGAGTGCTCAGGCGACGGATGAGAAGGCCGACCACCAGCCCGCCGAGGATGCCGCCGATCGCCTGGACCCCGCGCAGGAGACCCACCTCGGTATCGTTCGCGCCGAGGATTCGCACGACGAACACCACGAACAGCACCAGGAAGACACCCTGGGCGAGCGCGGCAAGGCACTCGATCACAAGCACGACACCGAGCGGCGGAGTTGCGCGGATCGTCGAGAAGCCGGCGGCGAGATCCTTGCGGAATCGCACGGCCGGTCCAGGTTCCTGATGTGGCGCATCATCGACGCGGGCGAGGAACAGGAGCGCCGCGCTCACGAGGTAGCTCGCGACATCCATCACCACCACGCCCCCGAGGCCGAGAGTGGCGAACACGATTCCCCCGAGCGGCGACCCCACCAGCCGAGCGAGGTTATCGCTCACTGCGATCAGCGAATTCGCGGGCCCGAGCTGCATAGCGGGCACCAGTCGTGGCAACAACGCCTGCCGGGCGGGCTGAAGGCCGGCGGCGAGCCCCGCCTGCACGGCCGCGACGAGGTACACGATCCACAGACGGTCGGGCGAGGCGAGGAGCAGCGGAAGCAGCGCGAGACCCTGGGCCAGGTTGAGCGCGATCATCGTTCGGCGGTGGTCGAAGCGATCGACCAGCACCCCGAGGATCGGCCCGAAGACGAGCACCGGCAACAGCTCGGCGATGAAGACGGTGGATGCGCCGAGCGCCGAACCCGTCGCCGCGAAGACGTAGAGCGGAAGCGCGATCATCAGCAGCCAGTCCCCCGTGTCGGAGACGAGGCTGCTTGACCAGACCAGCGCGAAGTCCCGCTCGCGCAGCGGCGAGCGCACCCGGGGCGATGCGGTGGTCATCGACCGGCATCCGGATGACGGAATGCGTCGATCTGCGCGTAGACGACCTCGCTGCCGGCCGGGGCATCCTCCCGCGTGAGCCCGATGTACGGACGGATGAGCGCGTCGAGCTTGTGCCCGAGCGAGCGGAGCTCCGCCGCGGTCATCCGCAGCGCGTAGGAGTTGCCGGATGCCGCATCCCGCCATTCCGCCGGGATCTGCTGCTGCAGGGCGAGTGCTTTCTTCTGCAGTCGGGCTCCGTCGTCGATCTGCGCCTCGGTGATCAACCTCTCCACGGCTTTGGTCGCGGGATCGGCCTCGTCGAGCGCGCGGAAATCGAACCCGGTGGCCGCGCTGCGCCACGGTCGCTCACGCCCATCGGTCGACGTGAGCGACTCGACCAGATCGTGGCGTGCCAGCGATCGCAGGTGATAGCTACAGTTGGAGGCTGTCGAGCCGACGACCTCGGCGCACTCGCTCGCGGTCTGGGCGCCGAAAGCCATCAGGTGGTTGAGGATGGCGAGTCGCAGGGGGTGGGCGAGCGCTCGCAGCGCGCGGGCATCCGTCACGGATCGCCGGTTCTCCGATCGCGGAGCCGCAATTTCAGACGGACCTAATTCGAAAGACATGTTTCAGATCATATCGAAGAGCATGGCACTCCCTGTCGGAGAAAGTCGGCGCAGGATCACTGGGATAGGGCGGCGGCCCTGATGCGGCCACCCGGTCGCGTAATCGTGCCGGTATCCGTCAGCTGTGCGCCCGGACGGCTTGCCGCACAGCTGACGAATGGCCGCGCGGTCGCCCGGCTGGCGCCACGCGCGGAACTCTGCTGGCATTCGTGGACTCCGAGCCGAAAAGTTCGACAGCACAGTCAACGAACGGCAGCAGTGTCGATCGCCCGCGCAACTATCGGGCGCAGAGTCGATCTCCAGCGCGACTATCGGGCGCAGGGTCAACTGCGCTCTGCAGAGTCGCGCCGCGAAACCGGAGCCGCCGGATCACCGGGATCCCGCGGCGGCCCCGCCCCGCTACGGCCCCGCCTCTTCTATTCCCGCGACCGCAGCAACTCCGCGACATGGATCGCATCACCGGACGGCGCATCCGACTTGCGATCCGGTCGGGCGATGAACAGGTAGAGCAGTCCGACGCCCATCACGATGGCGAGTCCGATGAGCACGATCCAGTCGTTGAGGAACACCCCGGATCGACCGGGCACCGCGAGCAGCACCATGGCGAACAGCCCGTACGCGAGCGCAACGACGTTCACCGCAAACCCCGCACGTCCCAGGCTGAACGGCCCGGCCGGACGCCAGCCCTTGATCCGCTGCCGCAGCGAGGCGAGCACCACAGCCTGGAAAGCGACGTAGATGCCGAGCACGGCGAACGAGGTGATCTGAGTGAGCAGGCCGTCCGGTCCCACGAAGATGATCAGGCAGAGAATCACCGGGATGGTGCACGCCACGATCAACGCGTTGGTCGGCACCTTGCTTCGCGGCGAGACCCTGGCGAGCCAGCGGTGCCCGGGGATCATGCCGTCCCGCGCGAAGGAGAACAGCAGCCGACTCGCCGCCGCCTGGAGGCTCAGAACACAGGAGAGGAATGCGGTGATGGCGACGAGCAGGAATATCTTCGCGCCGACATCCCCGAGCGACGCCTGAAGGATCGCCGGGATCGGGTCGGCGTCCTTGCCGTCGACAATCGCCTGAAGGTCGGGTGCGGCCATCACATAGCCGCCGAAGGCGAACAACGATGAGACACCGCCGACCAGGATGGTCAGGATCATGGCGAGGGGGATGCGCCGGGCCGGGTCCGCGACCTCCTCCGCGACGTCGCCGCAGGCTTCGAAGCCGTAGAACAGGAACAGGCCGGCGAGCGCCGCACCGAGGAAGGCTCCGGCGTAGGAGCCGTTGCCCTCGACTCCCATCGAATTGAAGAAGACGCTGAATTCCTGGTGGCGCTGGAAGATCAGCAGGTAGAGCCCGACCGCGATGACTCCGATCAGTTCGGCTGCGAGACCGATTCGGGCGACCCGGCCGAGGGTCTTCGTTCCGGTGAAATTGAGTCCGAGCGCGACGATGAGGAACAGCACGGTGAGGCCGAGGGTCACCGTCTTTGTCACCGGAAGCCCCACGAGGCTCGCGAGGAAACCACTGCCGAATTCGGCAACGGCGGTGATGGTCACGATCATCGCCCAGATGTAGACCCAGGCCGACATCCAGGCATAGCGGCGACCCCAGAGCCGGCGGGTCCAGGGGTAGATTCCGCCGTGGATCGGGTATTGCGAGACGACTTCGCCGAAGACGAGAGCCACCAGCAGCTGCCCACCTCCCACGATCAGGAGCCAGAAGATGGAGGGCGGACCACCGGTGGAGACGGCGAGCGCGAACAGCGAGTAGACGCCGACGAGCGGAGAGAGGTAGGTGAAACCGAGGGCGAAATTCGCCCAGAGGGTCATCGATCGATTGAAGGTGTCTTCGTAGCCCAGTACAGCGAGATGTTCGCTGTCGGAGCGTTCGGGCGATGGAGACGGAGACGGAGACGAGGACGAATCAGCAGGCATTGTGACCTTCCAACCTTGTCCGTGAACTGTCGTGATCGGCATTGATCGCGACTATCTCAGCGGGTGAGACACAATCTAGTGGGCCGCGTCACGCGCGAGGCGGCGCCGTTGACGGTGATTCGCCGGCCACACCGAAGGGGTGGATCCGCTCCCGAACGGTCCCTCAGTCGCGAGAGCGCTGCCCCCGCGACATCCACGCGATGACGGATGCCGGAACCAGGGCGGCCCGCGCGCGCCGACCGCGACCGGCCGCGGCCCTGAGATCACTGAGCACCCGCCGCACATCGGGCGCGAGCGATGCCGACATGGTCAGGACCCCTGCCGCGCGATCCGCACCGGAGTTGCTGGCATAGCTCTCGCGCTCCACCGCTGCCCGCACCCGGTCGATCGGTGCGCGGTCCGCCCCGCCGATCGAGACTGCCAACCTGTCGGCGGTGTCACGGGCGGTGGCGGTGTCGGGCACGTCGATCGCGAGGTCGGTCGCGGTGTCGAGGATCTCGCGCCATCCCGTGAGCGCCGAACCACCGCGAGCAAGACCCCGCAGCCGCCGGCGGCGCACCAGCAGGCGGATCGCGGCGGGCACGATGCCGAGGATCGCGGCGACGACGAGCGCGATGACGAGCCAGATCCCGGTGCCGATCGAGGCGGCCCGGCTCGCACCGGTGGTCGCCTGCGTCGTCTGCTCCGGAGCTAGCGGCGCTGCTGACGACGAGGGCTTGGCCGTCGCGCTGTCCGAGGGGGTCGGCGTTGCGGTGTTGATCGGGGTCGGCACGTCCGGCGATGCGGCGTCCGCGTAGGCGGGCACCTCACCCCGCCCGACGGTGGGCTCGAACCGCGTCCAGCCGATGCCTTCGAAGTAGAGTTCCGGCCAGGCGTGGAGGTTGTGCGAAGTCACCGTGAACGCGGTGCGTCCATTGACCTGCTCGGGCAGCTGCGTACCGGGAAGGAAGCCGACGGCGATGCGGGAGGGGATGCCGAGACTGCGTGCCATCACCGCCATAGCCGACGCGAAGTGGATGCAGTATCCCTCTTTCGCCTTGAGGAAGGCGGCGATCACCGTCATCCCCGTGCCGTCGTAACCCTGGTCTACTGGTGCGGTCTCGGAGTATTGGAAGTCCCCGTCGCGAAAGAACTCTTGCAGCAGGAGCGCCTTCTCATAGTTGCTCGCGGCTCCCCCGGCGACCCTGTCGGCGGTCTCGGCGATGATCTTCGGCATGGCCGGTGGCAGGGCGAGGAAGCGCTCGAACCCTGCCGGCACGGTGGTGCCCGCGCTTGCGAGCTGCGCCGGAGTCGGGTCGATGATGAGGCTCATGGCCCGGTAGGTCTGGTTGCGGGCGTCACGGTTGGGGCTCTTGACGGCGAGGCCGTCGGAATCCCAATACCAGTCGCCGTCGAGACCTCCGACGCTCGATGTGGGATAGGGAAGGGGCAGCCAGGGGCTGGTCAACGCGTCGACGGACACGAAGACCTCGTCCTCCTTTGTGGCGACGTCGGCCGACAGTCCGGGAGGTGCCCCGATCGCATCCGTGGTATTCCCCGGGCGCTGACGGAACGCATCGGGCGCCCAGTTGGAGCCGCTGAAGTTCTGAAGGCTCACGAGACGCAGGTACTGGGCCGTTCCCGACTCGCTGCTGTATTCGAGCACGGTGTGCTCCACGTCCTGCCGCAGGTTCTCACCGAGGGAGAGCACCGGGTTCACCCCGGAGCTGAAGCCGGTGCCGTTGGTGTTCTGCGCCGGATTGACCTCGGGAAGCAGCAGCGGCGCGACGAGGGCGCCGACCACCACCACCGACGAGAGCCCGACAGCGAGGGCGGTCTGTCGCCGCGGGGCGTTGGCGCGCAGGAGGAGCAGGTATCCGATCGCGGCGAGCACGAACACGATCGGATCGGTGATATCGATCGAGACGATGCTCGGCACCGCGAGCAAGACCAGCAGCGGCACCCCGGCAAGTGCCGGCGTGCGGAGGGTGTTGGCCAGGAAGTCGGCCAGGATCGTCAGGGCCCCCACCCCGAGGCAGAGCAGGAACATGATGGATGGCACCGCCACCGCAGGAAGGGACTGCCGGGCGATCGAGAAATTGGCAGCCTGAACGATCTGCTGGAAGGCATCCCACGACTGGGTCGTCGGAATGACCCCGAGGATCGCGGTGGAGGGCACGAACACCACGGTCACGGCCAGAACGAGCACGATCACCGAGACCACGGGAGGAAGCAGGCGGCGGTAGGCAACGGCCCCGACCGCGCCTGGCGGCACGGGAGCGATCCGGCGCCCGACCGCCGCCGTGCCGAGCAACAAAGCGCAGAGGAGTGCGAGCTGGAACCACCAGGAGGCACCCTCGAGGATCACGTGCAGACCGGCGATCGTCACCAGCAGTGCGAGGAGGAGAGCTCCGCTCGTGCGCAGTTCGGCGGACCGCGCCCGGCCCGCAACCGGGCGCGCAGACGGGGCGCCAATTGCCGGAGGCGCCGGTCGCGTCGCCAGGTCAGGGCCGGCCATCCTCGCCCTCCGGCTCGAAGTGTGCCCCGGCTCGTTCGGCCAGGAGCGCCGGTCCGGCCTGCAGCGCCCCCAGAGCGACCCAGGCGTTCTCCACCGGGTCGTCGACCTCCACGGTCACGCACAACCAGCCGGCTTCGGTGAGCGTGCGCGCGAGGGCGAGCTGACGTGGGGCCACGAGGAAGGCCACCGCAAGGTCGAAGGCGTGGCGCTGGGAACCGAGGCGTTCTACGGTCGCGGAGTCGGCATCCGAGAGGATCGCGAAGACAGACCCCTGCGACCGGTCCGGTCGTTGCACCCCGCGCAACAGCGACAGCTCCTCCGGGTGTCCGGCACTGAGGGCGACCGAGGCGAGGCTCTCGAGGAATTCATCCGGATGCTCGAGAGAGGCGAGTTGGGCCGGGGCCGTCTCGATAACCTGCACGAGGAATCCGTTGCGGGCGAGGTGCACGCCGAGCGACGCGGTGAACGTGACCGCCCATTCGAATGCCTCACTCTGCGGCGAGTCGACCTCGTCGGGCGGGGCGACGTCCCGGTAGTTGGAGAGGCGGGTGTCGAGCAGGATGCGTGCCTCGGCATGGCTGCGTTGCTCCTCCTGGCGCACCATCAGCTGTCCGGCATGCGCCGAGGCGCGCCAGTGCACCCGCCGAAGCGCGTCGCCGCGCCGGTATTCCCGGGTCATCAGGTCGTCTTCGCCACCGAGTGCCCGGCGTTGCATCATGCGCGTCGGGCCTTCGTCCGCCGAGATCGAGACGACGCCGTCGGCGAGCGGGATGATCTCCGGGGTCACGGTGAGGGTCTCGGAGGCCCCGGCGACCAGCGCACCGTCGGCCAGGCCGAACGGGTCTGCGAAATCGACCAGCATGGGACCCACCTCGAACACGCCCCTCGTGGGTGGTGTCACCTCGTAGCGGAAGAGGGCGCTCGACCCCCGGCCGGCGAAGCGCGGTCCGTTCGGCAGCAGGGCAGGCAGTCGCGCCGGTTCCGTGGCGTAGGGATGCCACGGCCAGGAATCCCGCCAGTTCGCTTCTGTCGAGCTCGATGGGGCGAGATTGCCGACGCGCACATCGGCCATGGTCGGATGCCCGACGCTCACCACCGCCGGGGAGAAGGAGCGCCGCACCGACAGCCGCATCCGCCGCAGCCTCACGAAGGCGAGTGCGAGGAGCGGCAGGAGAGCGAGGAACGAACCGAGGTAGAGAAGCTCACGGCGCCCGAGCCAGTAAGACGCGGGGATCACGACGGCCCCGATCACGAGGAGCACCCATCCGCGCCGCGTGAGGCGAGCGATTCGGCGCGCCCGGGCCGGGCGCCCGGCGGTGTTCGCCGCTGTCGCGAGTGCGCGCGCTGCGCTCCTTGATGCGATGGTGGATCGCGCCGACGCTCGCGTCGGCCGACCTCGTGCGGGAGGCACGGCCCCGGTCAGGCCGGACCCACGGCGCCGAGAGGCACGGGGGTCGCTGCGACGATTCGGGAGATGATGTCGGAGACCGCGCCGGTGGCGAACGGGTTGCCGTTTCCGGACACCCGGTTGGTGGGGATGAGCCGGTGTCCCATCACGGGGATGGCGAGCGCGTCGATGTCATCCGGAAGCACGAATTCGCGGCCATCGAGTGCTGCCCGCGCCTTGGCTGCTCGCACCAGCTGCAGTGTCGCGCGTGGACTCGCTCCGAGCCGCAGGTCGCGGTCGCGCCGGGTGGCCTGCGAGATGCTCACCGCATACTGCTCGACGGCCCAGGAGACGAAGACGCTGCGGACTGTCGCGATCATCGCGATCAGTTGAACGGTGCTGACTACGGGCTGGAGGTCGGTGAGCGGGCTGGCCGACTCGCGCGTGCGCAGCATGGCCAGCTCGGCCGCCTCATCTGGATACCCCATCGAGATGCGCGCCATGAACCGGTCGCGCTGCGCTTCCGGGAGCGGGTAGGTGCCCTCCATCTCGACCGGGTTCTGCGTGGCGATGACGGTGAAGGGCGAGGCGAGGAGGCTCGTGCTGCCGTCCACAGTCACCTGGCCCTCCTCCATGCTCTCGAGCAGGGCGCTCTGGGTCTTCGGGCTCGCGCGGTTGATCTCGTCGCCGATCACGATGTTGGCGAAGATCGGACCGGGCTTGAATTCAAACTCTCTCTCCACCTGGTTGTAGATCGAGACCCCCGTGATGTCGGAGGGCAGCAGGTCGGGAGTGAACTGGATGCGGTTGACCGTGCAGTCGACGGACTTCGCCAGGGCGCGGGCGAGCATCGTCTTACCGACCCCGGGCACGTCTTCGATGAGCAGGTGACCCTCGGCGAGCAGCACGGTGAGCGCGGTGAGCACAGCCTCTCGCTTGCCGTCGATCACCGTCTCGATGCTGCGGATGATCTCGGAGGAGTTGCGGTAGAAGTCATCGAGGCGCATCGCTGGCTCGGTGCTGTTGCTGCTCAGGTCGTTGCTGGTTTCGTTGCTGGTCATGGGGTCCGCCCGCTGTTCGCCATATCTTTCGCGAGTCTGCCAGACCGCTGATGACAATCAGTCGCTATGTAGCGAATACTCAGTCAGCATCGACCCGGCCCTCAGGCGCCGACTCCCACCCGGTCGGGTTAGCGTTGGCACCGTGAAAATTACCGTACTCTCCGGCGGAGTCGGTGGCGCCCGTTTTCTTCGCGGGCTTCGTCACCATCTTCGCGAATCCCAGCCCGATGGCTCCGGTGGTACCACCGCCGAGATCACCGCGGTGGTCAACACCGGCGACGACATGTGGTTGGACAGCCTGCGCATCACGCCGGACCTCGATTCGATCATGTACACGCTCGCGGGAGCCAACGACGAGGTCCGCGGCTGGGGCCGGATCGGCGAGACCGAGCGGGTGAGTGCCGAGCTGCAGGCGTACGGGGTCGGCTGGCCGTGGTTCACGCTCGGCGATCTCGACCTTGGCACGCACATCGCCCGCACCCACTTCCTCCGGTCCGGCCTCTCCCTCACCGAGGCGACCGAGCGGATCACCGGTCGCTGGAACCTCGGGGTCACTCTTCGGCCAGTCACAGACGACGAGGTGGAGACGCAGGTGATCACCGACGAGGGAAGCATGCACTTCCAGGAATGGTGGACAAGGCACCGCGCGTCATTGCCCGCTCGACGCTTCGTGCAGCAGGGCCGGGATTCGGCGAGCGCGGCTCCCGGCGTGCTGGAGACGATCGCGGACGCCGACGTGGTCCTGCTCGCCCCCTCGAACCCGGTGGTGTCGATCGGCACCATCCTGGGCATCCCGGGGGTTCGGGAGGCCGTGGTCGCGGCATCCGCTCCCGTCGTGGGAGTCTCCCCGATCATCCACGGGGCAGTGGTGCGGGGTATGGCCGACGCCTGCCTCACCGCCATCGGTGTGGAGACCTCCGCAGAGGCTGTCGCGCGTCACTACGGTGGCCGCGGCGACGGCGGACTGCTCGACGGCTGGCTCGTGGATGAAACGGATGCGGCCATCGTGGGCGCCCTCGAACCGCGGATCGCCGCCGCCGCCGTGCCGCTCTGGATGCGCGACCTGACGTCGAGCGCTCAGGTCGCCGCCGACGCGCTCGGCCTCGCGGTCGACCTCGCCGATCGAACGGCCCGCTCGACCTAGAAGGCGGGCTGGGCGTCCACAGGCGTCACGCGTCGACGAGCACCCGGCAGGTCTCAATGGTCCAGGTTCCGTGGGTCACAGCCATCACGAAATACCCCGCCTCCATCAGGAGGTCACCGGGGGCCGTCGTCGTCGCTGCGTGCCCGGGCAACCGCGGGATGCGGATGCTCGCGGTCGATCCGACCGGTATCGCCACGGTCACCGTGAGGGTGTCGGCGGCACGCAACCAGGCAACGGAAGTGTCGCCGAAGCGGCTGTGATGGGTGGCCCCGGCGCTCTCGACGCCGTCGAGGAGCACCGGCGCGACCACCACCTGTTGCCAGCCGATCGAGCCGGTCGCCTGACGGAGCCCGGCGACGTCACCCACCAGCCAGTCCCCGATTGCCCCGAGCATGAAGTGGTTGGCGGAATTGGGGTGGTCGCGGTTGTCCCAGGACTCGGCGAGGGCGGTCAGGTCGCTGTCGATCATCTGCCCGTAGCCCGGATTCTCGGTCTGGCGCACCAGGGAGCCGATCAGCTCGTGCTGCCCGTCGCCAGCCAGCACCCGCAAGAGCGACGGCAGGGCGACCTCACCCACGGTGAAGTAGCCGTCGCGCCGGAGGAGGGCGAGCAGGCGGGCCGTGGCCGCGCGCGCAGTCTCTCCTGCGACGAGCCCCAGGTCGATCGCGAGGGCGTACGACCCCTGGCTGTCGCTGCCGCAGGAACCGGTGCGGGCGTCGACGAAGCGGGATTCGAGCAGCGAGCGATGGTCGCGCGCCAGGGTCGCGAAGCGGGCGGCCCCCCCGGGCTCACCGCGAACTTCCGCGATCCTCACGGCCGTCTCGAGGGCGCGGATATAGCCGTAGCCGGCCACGAGAGCCCGCGGTGTCGAGTCGTCGAGCGTGATCCAGTCCCCGAGACCGTGGTCGGCCAGCAACCCGCCATCGGCTTCCACGGCGAGGTAGTCGAGATAGCGGACGCCCGCCTCCCAGGCCCGAGCGAGGGTGCGCGCGTCCCC
This sequence comes from Lacisediminihabitans sp. FW035, assembly GCF_054880895.1. NCBI lineage: Bacteria > Bacillati > Actinomycetota > Actinomycetes > Micrococcales > Microbacteriaceae > Lacisediminihabitans > Lacisediminihabitans sp. FW035. The sequence goes on along the minus strand of NZ_CM142187.1, from coordinate 1,077,726 downwards.
GTACTCCTGATACAAGCGCCAGGGGATCTCGAGCACCGCCCCACCCCAGTTCACATCGGAGCGGAAGCCGCCCTCGAAGACCGTCAGCTCCGGCGCGATGTCGGGGATCATCCCCTCCACCGTCTGGGCGTCGAGGATGTTCGTCACCACGTCCTGGAAATGCGCCCGCACATCGAACAGGTGGGACAGCGGACCGAAGACGAGGTGCAGCTGCTCGAGCCAGCCCAGCTTCTCGCGATGGGGGCAGTCCGTCGGCATCGTGAAGAGATTGGACTTCACGGCACGCCCGATGAGATCGTGCAGCCGTTTCAATCCGGCGTCGCTGGAGTCGAAGGTTCCAGCGGGGGCGTCGTCGACGTGAAGAACCGTGACGTGGGCCTGCAGCGCGTCCGGCGAAGCGATCGCGGGCGGCCCGGAGATCTCGAGGTAGCGGAAGCCGTGATAGCAGAACTCCGGATGCCACGACCGGTCCCCGGCGGCGCCCACCGTGTACCGGTCGAAGATCGGCGACCCCCCGGTGGACTGGTCGACGTGACCGTGCGCTCCCACGAGCTCCGATGGCCGGAGCACCAGGACCGAGCCCTCCGGTACGGCGTCGGAGACAGACAGCCGGGGCCAGCCGGCGATATTGCTCCCGAAGTCCAGGAGGACGCTCGCCGAGTCTGCGGTGCTCTCGATGATCGCGACCGACACCGCGGCGATCGTCTCCTGCGCCGTCACCGGGGGTGAGCTTCGCCACCACGGATCCGGACCATGCTCCACCGACTCCACGACGGCCACTTCGGTCCACCCGGCATCGGGATCGGTGCCGACGGTCGCGGATCCGTCGAAGTCCTCCCCGCCGTACCAGTGGGTCAGCACCGTCGCCGTGGATTTTGCCCGCCAGTCCTCGTCGCTCGCGATCACCTGTCGGGTGCCGTCTGCATACTCGATCTCAAGCTGCGCGAGTGCCGCCGGTGCCTTCGAACGCCCGGTGAACTTGCTGTAGCGGCCGGCGATCGGCCGCACATGGGAACTGCCCTCACCCAGGCGCAGGGTGAGACCGTGCGACCCCACTTCTAGCCGGTCGGTGACGTCCAGGGCTCGGGCGGCGACCCGACGCCGGAAATCGCTGCTGCCCGGCTCGAGCACGGCGGAGTCCACCGGTGCGCCATCGATCTCCGCGACGTAGACGCCGAGTCCCGAGACATACAACCGCGCGCTCGCCACCGGCCGGTCGATGGCGAAGGTCGTTCCCACGATCGGTGCCGCAGTGGGCGGCTCGGCCAGGGTCCAGAGGGGATGCGTCACCCAGCTCGCGGTCCAGTCGTCGGTGGCGAGGAGGCCGAGCTCCGCGAACGCGACCTCGCTCCATGAGGCCACCGCATCCTGCAGCACCGGCCGCACCCGCCAGGCGAGCCGATCGCGGCTACGGAGGCAGGTTCCCGCATAGACGACGGCGTGTTGCGTCGACAGCACGTCCCCGGTGTCCCACAGCAGCGCGGTGTCCCCAGGGAGAGCCGTGTCCCCGGCGAGCTCGGCCGCGCTCCGGGCGACCTGCACCCGATAGCCGAGCACGACCTCGCCGGCGGCGGCCTCGATCTCCCAGCTCAGTAGCGGATCCGTGCGTCCGACTCCGAAGGGAGACACCAGCCCTTCGGTGAGAAGTCGACCCGCGCGGGTCGGGGACAGCGACGAATCCGTCACGTAAACCTCCGATGAATATACTGGTGCGAGCCGCCGGGTCGTTCTGCTTCACCTCGCCGATGAGGAGGTTTCCGCGGTCTTTGGGGCCGCGACGGTAGACTGACTATAGCAATTCCGTCATTGCCGTGCTCGGTGATGTCGTCCGCCTCCTCGACGATTGCAACCCGATGACCCGCATTCATTAGATGAATAAGCGTGATCTTGCGACACTGAAATTTCACCGATCGACCTCTCGAAAGGACTTCCCACCGTGGAAGACTCGCTGCACTTCGATTCCCCGGCCGTCACCTGGACCGAGGCGCTCCCCCTCGGCAACGGCACTCTCGGCGCGATGCTGTTCGGTGGTGCGCCGAGAGAGCGTGTGCAGGTCAATGACGGGCGGGCCTGGTCGGGGAGCCCCACAAGCGAGTCGCTCGACCCGCAGCTGTCCCGGGACGCCGCCGGGGAGGCACTCGACGCCAGTCGCCGGGCGGTCGCCCGCGGAGACTATGTCGGGGCCACCGAACAGCTGAAGGCACTCCAACACCGCCACACCCAGAGCTACCTGCCCTTCGCCGATCTCGGAGTCTCGGTCACGAGTGCTGCGGCGGCAGGCATCCGCCTCGACTATCAGCGCACCCTGGAGCTCGCAACCGCGACCCATGAGACGCGCTACCGGTTGGACGGATGGTTGCTGGAGCAGAGCTGTTTCATCAGCCACGCCGACGGCGTGCTCGTCTACGAGGTGCACTCGGATGCTCCGGAGGGGGTCGAGCTGCGGATCGACCTCGGCAGTCCCCTCCGGGTTCTGCGAGCCGGCGCTCCGCGGGCGGGTGCGCTGGAACTCGCGGTGTCCCTCCCGGACGACGTGGTGCCGTTGCACGACGGATCCCCCTCCCCCGTGCACTTCTCCGACGACCCCACCCTGTCCTCGCAGGGCGGCGTCGCCGTGCGGTGGCACCACGATGGCCGGGAACTCGAGCCGCTGGTGGGCGCCGAGGGCGCATCCCTCCGGGCAGAGGGTGTGCGGTCGGCCACCGTGTACCTGTCGACGGAGACGACCTTCGTCGGCCTCGGTCTGATGCCCGAGGGCACCGCCGACGATGCCCTCCGCCTGGCATGGACGAGGGTGGAGGCCGCCGCGGCAGTGTCCCCCGCAGAGCTTTCTGAACGCCATCGACGCGATCACGCCGCGCTCTACTCGCGGGTCTCACTCTCCCTCCCGAGCGCCGATGCGACGCACCGCCTTCCGATCGATGCCCGGCTGACGCGAGCGAACCGCGCGGGCGGAGCGCTACTGTCGGATCCGTCCCTCGCGGCGCTGCTGTTCAACTACGGCCGCTACCTGCTCATCAGCGCTTCTCGTGCCGGTGGCCTCCCGGCCACGCTCCAGGGCCTGTGGAACGAATCCCTCCAGCCGGCCTGGAGCTCCAACTACACGACGAACATCAACCTGCAGATGAACTACTGGCCCGCGGAGGTCGCGAACCTGTCGGAATGCCTTTCTCCCCTGTTCGACCTGATCGACGCCCTGATGGTCACCGGAGGTCGCACCGCGCGAAGACTGTACGGCGCCCGCGGATGGGTCTGCCACCACAACTCCGACGCCTGGGCCTATTCGCTGCCGGTCGGCCACGGCGAGCACGACCCGAAATGGGCGTTCTGGCCCCTGGCCGGGCCGTGGCTGGTGCGCCACCTCTGGGAGCGCGTCCGCTACTGCGCCGACAGTGCATTCATTCGCGAGCGGGCCTGGCCGCCCATTCGCGGAGCCGCAGAATTCTGCCTCGACTGGCTGGTCGAGCAGCCCGACGGCACTCTCGGCACCTCGCCCTCGACATCCCCCGAGAACACCTTCCTGACCGAGGACGGACGCACGGCCTCAGTCGCGGCATCATCGGCGCTCGACCTGGTGCTCATCGCCGACCTGTTCGACATGGTCGCGGCGATCGCGCCCCGGGCCGGCGAAGCGGAGGATCCGGTGGTCGCGGCAGCGGCATCCGCCCGGAAGCGCCTTGCCGTGCCGACGATCGGACCCGACGGCCTCGTCGAAGAGTGGCCGGGCATCCGGCGCTTCCCCGAGCCCACCCATCGCCACCAATCGCATCTCTTCTTCGTCTACCCCGGAGACCGGCTGCTGACCGACGACCTCGCCGCAGCCGTCTCCCGCAGCCTGGATGCCCGGGGCGACGAATCGACCGGCTGGTCGCTGGCCTGGAGGACCCTGCTGCGCGCGCGCCTCCACCAGCCCGACCGGGTGAGCGACCTCCTCGCCCTGTTCTTCCGTGACATGACGACAGATCGCGGCCCGATGAGCGGAGGCCTGTATCCCAACCTGTTCGCCGCGCATCCGCCGTTCCAGATCGATGCCAACTTCGGCTTCGTCGCGGCCATCGCCGAATGCCTGCTTCAGAGCCACGCCGGGGTGATCGAGCTTCTGCCGAGCGTTCCGGCAGAGCTCTCAACGGGTTCGATCACCGGCCTGGTCGCCCGACCGGGGATCGAGGTCGACATCGACTGGGCGACGGATGCTTCCGGCGGCGCCGAGCTCGTGCGCGCCAGCTTGCGCGCCACCCGCCCGGGCGCAGCAGGCTCGCACACCGTGCGCTACCGCGGTGTCGATCTCGCGGTCGAGCTGCCGTTGAATACCGCCATCGAGGTGCTGCCGACAGCGTTCCTCCGGAGCTAGCGGGTCTGTGCGTCTCCGCCGGCGACCACCAGCGCCGTGTGTTCGCCGAGGCGACCATCCAGGAGCGCGAGTCCTTCGGCGGAATCGACGTCGTTCCGGAGTCCCGATTGGGAAGATACCGCGAGCGGAATATAGCCCGCGGCCCGGTGCGCGGCGCTCGATCCGACGCCGAACGCCGGGGCGTGAGTCGTGCCGTATGTCGCGGTTATCAACGCGGTGCCGTCCCCGGCGGCATCCTCCACCATCGCTCGCGGATGGGCCCGGGCCGCGTACAGGGCGGCCCCGAGTTCGGCCGGCGTGACGGAGGGAAGGTCCCCGAGCAGCACGGCGATCCCCCGGCCCGGCTCGGACATCTCGCCGGCGGTTGCCACACCGAGCTCGATCGCGCTCGCCAGCCCGACGGACTCCTGCACGACGACGAAGGCGCCGAGGTCATCGAAGACACCGGATGCCTCCACCGTCGTCACCACCAGCACTCCCGCAACACCGTCCGCCTCCATCGCCGCCACCACTGTGTCCGCAGCCATCGCAAGGGCGAGGTCGGAATGATCGCCGGGTCCGAATCGGGACTTCGCCTGCGCCGTGCCCTTCACCGGTACCACGACGACCCATTCGGTGGTCGGGATCGCCGCTGCGCGCGACCCGGCCTTGCGAATGCCGGTTGTGGTCGGCCGTCGACCGCCGACGGGACCGGGCGCATTACTCACGCGACGCCCGCCCGGCCTCGAAGCCCTCGCCCCAGGCCTCGTCGGTTCCGAGTCGGAACATGTCGGTCGAGGCCGGTCGCACCAGGGATCGGGCGCCCTCGGCCTCGTCCGCGAGCAGATGTGCGAGACCCCGTACCACCGCGACCGGCAGCCCGCCACTCTTGCGCTTGACGAGGTCCGCCGCGGACGCGATCTCATCCCCTGTGGCCGGCAGCGTCACGTCGAGACGCCGCCCGTGGGCGTCGACAGTGCCGCGCAGGTCGTCGAGCACCCGCACTCCGCTCGCCCCGATGGCCACGTCGGTCTGCCCCTCCCGCCAGGCGCGGCCGAGGGTGTCGGTGATGATCACCCCGAGGCGCACGCCGAACCGCGACTCGAGGGCGTCGCGCAGGCGACGGGCCGAGGCATCCGGATCCTGGGGCAAGAGCAGCACCGTGCCTTCGGGGGTGTTCGAGGCGTCGACACCCGCGGCCGCGGCGACCATGCCGAGGCGATTCTCCACGATGCGTGTCACGCCGCCGGGGTGCACGCGCGTCGCGACCACCCGCACGGTCTCGTCGGTGATGGCCTGCTCCCTGTCGGTGGCGTTCACGAATCGGCCCTCCGCCTTCGACACGATCTTGGAGGTGACGGCGAGGATGTCCCCGTCCTGCAGAGCACCCGCGAGATCACCGATGACGAGCGCGAGATCGTCCCCCGCCACGATTTCGGGGATTCCTTCGATCGCCCAGACCGTGAGCACTAGCGCACCAGTTTCGGCAGGACGTCGCGCGCGAAGACGTCGATCCATTCGCGCTGGTTGCGCCCGACATTGTGCAGGTAGATGCGGTCGAAACCGAGATCGAGGAAGGACTGGATCGTGGCCCGGTGCGCGTCCGGATCCTCCGAGACGAGCATCCGCCCCTCGAAGTCCTCCGGTCGCACCAGCCGGGCGAGCTGCTCGTATTCGAACGGCGAGCGGATGTCGGAGCGCGGGAACCGCATCCCCCCGTTCGGCCATTCCATGATGGCGTTGGCCATCGCGGCCTCGTGGGTCGGCGCCCAGCTGAGGTGGAGTCGCAGCACCTTCGTACCGCCGACCCGGCCCGCCTCGTGGGCGCCCTCGTTGAAGCGTGAGAACAACCCGGCGATCTTGTCCATCGGTGCGCCATCGATGATGATGCCGTCGACCGTGCGTCCGGCACGCTTCGCGGTCACGGGCCCGGAGGTGGCCACCAGGATCTCCGGCGCGACCTCTGGCATCGTCCACAACCGGGTCGACTCGAGCGAGAAGTGGGGCCCGCTGTGCTTGGTGTCCCGGCCGGCCAGGGACGCGATGAAGAGCTTCTTGATGATCTCGATCGCTTCGAACATGCGGTTGATCCGCTCCGCAGTCTCCGGCCAGTAGGCGCCCGTCACATGCTCGTCGATCGCCTCGCCCGAACCGATACCCAGCCAGTGCCGCCCGGGATACATCGCCGCAAGGGTCGCGCTGGCCTGGGCGACCATCGCCGGATGCCACCGGAAGGTGGGCACCGTCATCCCGGTTCCCAGGTCGCCGGCGGTGGTCTGCCCGAGCGCGCCGAGCACATTCCAGACGAAACTGGCCTCGCCCTGGCGCGGGACCCACGGCTGGAAACGGTCGGCCGCCATCACCCCGCTGAAGCCGTGCTGCTCCGCATGGGCGGCGAGCGCGAGTGCTTCGGTGGGCGGGAACTGCTCGAGCATCGCCGCGAATCCGATGGAGAAGTCGGGGCGGGGAGCAGCACCGGACGACGGGCGAGGGGAAGACACACTCCATTGTCTCAACTCCCCGGCGGCCCGACCATTCGGGCCTCGCTCTTGACACCCGTTCGGGGGTCACGCATGGTAGACGCACGGCACAACGCGGTGCCGAGCGTTCGAGGACGCGGCGGAATCAGGGGAATTCATGGCCAACGAGGGTGCAGCCACGACGGGGAACGAACCGACGACCGATTTCGAGGGGGCCCAGGCGTCGGAGCCGTTCCAACGCCTCAAGGCGACGCAGCGGAGCTTCGTCTTCCCGCTCGGGATCGCATTCCTGCTCTGGTATTTCGCATACGTGTTATTGGCCGACTACGCCCACGAGTTCATGTCGACGCCGGTATTCGGCAACATCAACCTCGGCCTGCTGCTCGGGTTGGCACAGTTCGTCACCACCTTCGCGATCACCACCTGGTACGTGTCGCACGCCAATCGCAAGGTCGATCCTCTTGCGGATGAGATCCGTCACAACCTGGCGGCGGGTGGTCATTCGGATGCGAAACCCGCTGACGACGCGGCCGGCGCGACGGGAGGCCGCTCATGATCGCGCCCGCGATCCTCTCGGCCGCCGAGACGACGACCGTCGGCAACCCGGTGATCAATATCAGCATCTTCGGCGCATTCGTCGCCGTGACCCTCATCGTGGTGCTGCGGGCGAGCCGCAACAACAAGACCGCCGCCGACTACTACGCGGCCGGCCGGTCGTTCACGGGGCCGCAGAACGGCACCGCCATCGCGGGCGACTACCTCTCCGCGGCATCCTTCCTCGGCATCTGCGGAGCCATCGCGATCAACGGGTACGACGGTTTCCTCTACTCGATCGGATTCCTCGTCGCCTGGCTCGTCGCCCTGCTCTTCGTCGCCGAGTTGATGCGCAACACGGGCAAGTTCACGATGGCCGATGTGCTGTCGTTCCGGCTCAAACAGCGCCCGGTGCGCCTCGCTGCGGCGACGACGACCCTCGCGGTCTGCTTCTTCTACCTGCTGGCCCAGATGGCCGGGGCCGGCGGCCTCGTCTCCCTGCTCCTCGGCATCAACGACAAGGTCGGCCAGTCGATCGTGGTCGCGGTGGTCGGCCTGCTCATGATCGTCTACGTGCTGATCGGCGGCATGAAGGGCACCACCTGGGTGCAGATCATCAAGGCCGGCCTGCTCATCGCCGGTGCCCTGATCATGACCGTCTGGGTCTTGGCGATCAACGGCTTCAACCTCTCCGCGCTCCTCGGAGCCGCGGCGGATCGGGGCGGGGACGCGATGCTGAGCCCCGGGCTCCAATACGGGCTCACCGGCATCAGCAGGCTCGACTTCGTCTCCCTCGCCCTCGCCCTCGTCTTCGGTACGGCCGGGCTCCCGCACGTTCTGATGAGGTTCTACACGGTACCGACGGCGCGCGAGGCGAGGCGTTCGGTGGTGTGGGCGATCTGGCTGATCGGCGTCTTCTACCTGTTCACCCTGGTGCTCGGATACGGGGCCGCGGCCCTCATCGGCAAGGAGAAGATCCTCGCCGCCCCCGGTGGCGTGAATTCCGCGGCGCCGCTGCTCGCCTTCGAACTCGGCGGTCCGATCCTCCTCGGGCTCATCTCGGCTGTCGCCTTCGCGACGATCCTCGCGGTCGTCGCCGGTCTCACCATCACCGCTGCGACATCCTTCGCCCACGACGTCTATGCCAGCGTGATCAAGAAGGGCAAGGCCGCCCCGAAGACGGAGGTGAAAGTCGCCCGCATCACCGTCGTCGTGATCGGACTGTTCGCCATCGTCGGCGGCATCGGAGTGCAGGGGCAGAACGTGGCCTTCCTCGTCGCCCTCGCCTTCGCGGTGGCCGCCTCGGCCAACCTCCCAACGATCCTCTACTCGCTGTACTGGAAGCGATTCACCACCCGCGGCGCGCTCTGGAGCATGTACGGGGGGCTCGGCTCCGCGATCTTCCTTATCGCCTTCTCCCCGGTCGTCTCCGGCCTCCCGACCTCGATGATCCAGGGCGTGGACTTCCATTGGTTCCCGCTCAGCAACCCCGGGATAGTCTCGATCCCTCTCGGATTCCTGCTCGGCTGGCTCGGCACCATCACCAGCCGCACTCTCGAGAACCCCGCGATCGCCGCCGAGATGGAGGTGCGGTCCCTCACCGGATTCGGGGCCGAAGAGGCGACGGACCACTAGCCGCCGCGAGGTCGAACGCCCGGCTCAGGAGTCCGCGGTCTTCGAGGTGTTCTCGCCCCGGTGCGCGCGCAGCTTCGCCTCGAGGCGGCGGATGCGGTCATCCTGCTCCCCGCGCTCGATCTCGCGGTCGAGTGCCGCCAGCTCGCGCTCCGTAGTGCTCTCGGCCGGTGGCAGCGCCTCGCGCCGACGCGGATCGCCGAAGCTCCCGAGGTCGACCGACTGCCCGTAGTCCCGACCGATGGTGAACCAGAGCACGGATCCGATCAGCGGCAGCAGGATCACGATGATGAGCCACAGCGACTTGTCCAGGTGGCGAACCGACCATCGATCCGCGCGGATGATATCGACGAGGGCGACGACCATGAGGAGGAGACCCAGTCCCGGCAACACTAAATACATGAGCAGAGCTTAGGGACGATCGGGCGAAAAGACGAGACCCGATTCGAACTGCGGGAGTCGCCGGTTTCGCGGGCCGGGACGGGTGTGCGCGCTGCACCGCGCGCCGGGGCGGCGCCGGCTGCTCTGGCGCCCGCCGCGCGCCCCAGGCGCCCTGCGCGCAGCGCGCCCTGCGCGGCCCGGGCACCCCGCGTCGCGGGCCCCGCGCCGTGCGCCCCAGGCACAGCGCCACTCGCTTGGGCGTGACTGGCGAGAAAAACACCTTCCCCGCCCTCTCGAAGGTGTTTTTCTCGCCAGTCACGCGCAATCGGCGCATCGAAACCCTCGCCATCCGCGACCCGCGATCCTCCGCCATCCCTCGCCACCCGGCATCCGCGTCCCGCCGTCCCTCGCCACCCGGCATCCGCGTCCCGCCGTCCCTCGCCACCCGGCATCCGCGTCCCGCCGTCCGCCATCAGCCGCGACCCACTGTGCACCTTTCCCGCCGCCAAGAACCACCGGGTAGCATCAACTCCCTGCCGCCACCTCCTCCCACCAGGTGGCCTTTCAGCCCCTCTTTCAATTCCGCGCCCCGCGTGTCCGGCGCGTCCGGTGCGCCCCGCGCGCCCCGCGCGCCCCGCGCCCCGCGCCCCGCGCCCCGCGCCCAGCGCTACTCGCTCGGGCGTGAGTGGCGAGAAGTACACCTTCCCCGCGCCCTCGAAGGTGTACTTCTCGCCACTCACGCGCCAACCGAGCAGCACGCCACCCCCCCACTCGCCAAGGCACAAGCCGCTTAGCCGCAGCCCGCCAACGGCCATCCTCCACTCCCGGTCATAGATCGACTCATCGCCCGACCCCTGGCGATCGGCACGTCAGCGACGCTGACGCAGCCGCCGACGCTGACGCCGACGCCGACGCCGACGCCGACGCAGCCCTAGACACAGACACACGGGACCAAAACCGAACGGCGAACATCAGGAACGGGACGCCCGAACGGCTAGTTCCGAAAAGTGCTTGCGCATTCCGCGGCGATGCCGGTACGGTTGCCCACGCGCCTCTGACGAAAGGAGCCAGCGTGATGTACACAGACATTCCGGGAATGACCCGCAATCGCACCACCGCCGGCTTCGTCGGCGTCTTCACCGCCTGATCGGCCGACTCGCCTCCTGAGAGGCGCAGTCACCACCGATGAAGTCGGTGGTGACGCTTCCGAAGCCCGACCCTCGAGGTCCCGCACGTCCCTGCCATCGCAGCGTGCCGTCTCCTCGGGTCCTTCCCCGATCGATCCCGCCGCTACGCGCGGCACTCCAGCAGTGAGGTACCACCATCATGAAGTCCGTCCTGACGACCGCGCCCGGTCGCCCCGCATACGACCAACCGCCCCATCCGCCCCATTCCGCCACCGAAACCGCCCCCGTCCAGAATCGCCAATCGCACCCCGTGCGGAGGGTGACCCTGGTCGACCGGGCCGCGCTGCACCTCGGTCTCGCCCTCATCCGGTGGGGTCGTCGGCCGCTCGAACTCGAGTCCCGCGAACGGCGTGCCAGCCACGCTGAGCAGCACCTCGCCCGGCTCGAGCGCGAACGCCAGGCACAGCGGTGGCAGCTTCTCAACCTGCCGCCGCGATGATGGCAGGCCCGCCCGCAGAGGTCGGCTTCGCACCGTTCCGCATTCCGGGATGCTGCGGAGTCGGCCCCGCGGCGGGGCTCAGCCGTTCTGCAGGAAGTCCGCGACTGCTTTCGGCACGTACGGGGCGACATCCCCGCCGAGTCCCGCGACCTGCCGCACGAGCGAACTCGAGACGTGCGCGTGCGCGGGGTCCGGGAGCATGAAGATGGTCTCGACGTCGGCCAAATTGCGGTTCACGATGGCCATCGGCGTTTCATAGGCGACATCGACCTGCGAGCGGATGCCTTTCACGATCACGCTCGCCCCGACATCCGTGCAGTAGTCCACAAGGAGGCCGACACTCCACGAGGTGACGACGATATCTCCGTCGAAACCGGCGTCGATAATAGCCTTCTCGATGAGAGCCACCCGCTGCGCGACCGGCAGCAGCGCGGTCTTCGCCGGGTTGTGAACGACGAGAACGTGGATCTGGTCGAAGATCCTGGCCGCCCGCTCGATCACGTCGAGGTGACCGAGGGTCACCGGATCGAAGGAACCAGGGACGACGGCGATCCTGCTCATGGTGCGAGCCTACGGCACCGGTGTTACGGCTCCATGAACTGTGACCGTGAACTACGACACCGCCCCCGTCCGCATCATCGAGGCGACCTCCCACCCACTCCGAGATCTCAGTTCTTGGCCAGGAAGTCCCGGCTCGCCTCATCCAGCCGACGCGCGAGAGCAGTGCGCAGGGCCGGGTGGGCTGCAAGCTCGGGATCCTCCGCGAGCAGTCTTTCGGCGATCGCGCGGGCCTCGGTGATGAGCACCCCGTCTTTCGCGACCCGCAGCAGCCGGAGGGACGATCGCCCGCCCGACTGCGTGCTGCCGAGCACATCGCCCTCCTGCCTCAGCTCGAGATCCTTCTGCGCGAGTTCAAAACCGTCGAGGGTGGATGCCACGACCTCGACCCGTTCGCGGGCCAGCGTCTCCTCCTCCGCGCTGGTCACCATGAGGCAGAGCCCCGGTACGCCGCCGCGACCGACCCGGCCGCGCAGCTGGTGCAGTTGGCTGACCCCGAAACGGTCGGCATCGAGGATGATCATCGTCGAGGCGTTGGGCACATCCACTCCCACCTCGATCACGGTGGTGGCGACCAGCACGTCGATCTCGCCCGCGGCGAACGCGCGCATCAGGGCATCCTTCTCCTCGCTCGGCAGTCGACCGTGCAGGCCCTCGATGCGACGACCGGCGAAGAGGGGGTCCGCGCGCACGCGAGCAAGGGTGTCGGTGACGTTGGCGATCTCGGTGGATGCCGGCGGCCCGGTCGATACGGGCTCCGCCAGCGGGCTCTCGACCACGGTGCTGTCGATCGCAGGACACACGACGAATCCCTGGCGTCCCTTCGCCAGCTCCTCCGCGAGCCGCTCCCAGACCCGATTCACCCACCCCGGCTTGTCGGCGAGCGGCACGACGAAACTCTGGATCGGCACACGACCAGAGGGCAGTTCGGCGATCGTCGAGACATCCAGGTCTCCGAACACGGTCATCGCCACCGTGCGCGGGATCGGTGTCGCCGTGAGCACGAGCACGTGCGGCGGCACCGTTCCCTTGCGCCTCAACGCCTCACGCTGCTCGACACCGAATCGGTGCTGCTCGTCGACGACTACGAGCCCGAGGTCGTAGAACCCCACGCTCTCGCTCAGGAGCGCATGCGTGCCGACGACGATCCGTGCCTGCCCGCTGACGGTCGCGAGGGTGGCCTTGCGCCGATCCGCCACCGGGAGCTGGCCGGTGATCAGGGTGGGCCGCAGCGTGGCGGCGAGATCGGGGCCGAGGGTCTTCACGATCGAGCGTAGGTGCTGGCCGGCCAGCACCTCGGTGGGGGCGAGCAGCGCGGACTGGCCGCCGCTGTCTGCGACGGCGAGCATGGCGCGCAACGCGACGAGCGTCTTGCCGGAGCCGACCTCTCCCTGCACGAGCCGGTTCATGGGGGCTGATGCCGCGATGTCGCGCGCGATCTCCGCGCCAACGGTCGTCTGGTCGCCGGTGAGTACGAACGGAAGTTGTGCATCGAATCGCTCGAGCAGCCCTCCCGGCTTCGGCACGCGCGGGGTCGCCGACTGCCGCTTCAGCAGTGCACGCTGTTCGAGAAGAGCGGCCTGCAGCACGAAGGCCTCCTGGAAGCGCAGCGACTTCTGTGCGGCCCTCCACTCGATGTCCTGCTGCGGGCGATGGATCAGCTCCAGGGCTCGCGAGTAGCTCATCAACCCGCGCTCTGCCCGCACGGCGCCCGGAACCGGGTCGTCGAGGGGAGGCAGCGTGTCGAGCAGTACCCCGATGGCCTTGCCGAGTTGCCAGGAGGCGACAGCCGCCGTCGCCGCATAGATCGGCACCGGCTGTTCAGCCCATTTGCGCGCTCGCTCAGCGCCCGCCTCGGAGTCGCCGCCCGTGTCATCCGTTTCGAAGAGTTCGTAGTCGGGGTGGGCGAGTTGGATCGTGCCGCGATAGTCCCCCACCTTGCCCGCGAAGATGCCCCGCACCCCCGGTTTCAGGTCGACCTTGCGCCAGGCCTGGTTGAAGAAGGTGAGGGAGAGGATGTCGCTGCCGTCGCTGATCGTCACCTCGAGGATCGACCCCTTGCGCGCCCGCATCGTTCGCTCCTGCACGGCGAGCACCTCAGCGACGATGGTGACATTCTCGTCGACGGACAGCTGGGCGAGCGCGGTGAGCTCGCCCCGAAGGGCATATCGCCGCGGGAAGTGGGTGACGAGGTCGCCGACGGTCACGAGCCCGAGGCCCTTCTCGATAGCCGCCGCCGTTCGGCCGCCGAGGGCTCCACTGAGCTTGGCATCGAGCGGGGAGTCCACCACGACAGGCTACCGCCGGGGCCCGACCGTCATCGCCAGCCCGCTACAGCCAGCGCAGCTTGCGGAAGATCACGTAGAGGCCGATGCCGACCACGAGCATCAGCCCGATTGCGAACGGGTAGCCGAACAGCCAGTGCAGTTCGGGCATCACCCTGAAGTTCATGCCGTAGATGCCGCTGATGATCGAGGGCGCGAACAGGATGGCGGCCCAGGCGGAGATCTTGCGGGTCTCCTCGGTCTGGCGGTTGTTGGCTTCCGTGGTCTCCTGCATCTCCTCGTTCTGCCGCTGGGCGACGAGGGTCGCGTTCACGGTGAGGATGTCGCGAAGCAGGATGCGGAACTCGTCGACCCGCTCCGTGGCGTGAACGACGTGGTCGGCCACATCCCGGAGGTACTGCTGCAGGTCTTCGGCGATGCCGTACTTGTCGAAGCCGTTGGAGATCTGGTCGAGCATGCCGATGAGCGGCACGGAAGCCCGCTGGAAGTCGATCACCTCGCGGGTCAATTCGTAGATGCGTCGGGAAACCTTCGGATCTCCGCCGAACACCTGGGTCTCGATCTCGTCGATGTCGTTCGCGAGGCCGGCCACCACCGGGAAATAGCCGTCGACGACCGCGTCCAGAATCGCATAGAGCACGGCCTCGGTGCCTCGGGCGAGCAGGTCGGGAGTGTCCTCCAACCTCGACCGCACGATCGAGAGGTCGGGCGATTCACTGTGGCGAACGGTGATCACGAAATTGCTGCCCATGAAGACGTGAAGTTCGCCGAACTCCACCTCCTCTTTCGCGTCGAGGTAGCGGGCCGCCCGGAGCACGACGAACAGGGTCGATCCATAGCGCTCGATCTTGGGACGCTGATGAGCGAGGATCGCGTCTTCCACCGCGAGCTCGTGCAGTCCGAACTGGCCGGCGAGCGACGTGAGCTCCTCGGTGGTGGGGCGGTAGAGCCCGATCCAGGCCATGGCTCCGGGACGGGCATCGAGGGCTGCGTAGGTGTCGCTGAGCGATGCGGGCGTCTCGACGCGGCATCCGTTCTCATAGATCGCGTTGTTGATCAGGCTGGAGCGCACCCGGCCGGGCTCCGGAGCCTCTTCGGTGGTCGGGGCCGCAGGCGTGCGAGGGCGCAGCGATAGCGCGCGAAAGGGCTTGCGAAAATCGGGTGCCATGGGGGAAACGGTAGTCCCGTCGGGTGAACAATTCATGTAGCCCGATAGGGTCGGTCTCGATGACTCGAATAATCTCCGGATTCGCCGGATCCATTGCGCTGAAGACGCCCGGGGGCGGCACCCGACCTACCAGCGACCGCGTGCGCGAGGCGATCTTCTCGGCGCTCGAATCCCGGGATGCGATCGACGGCGCCCGAGTGCTCGATCTCTACGCCGGATCCGGGGCGCTCGGCCTCGAAGCCGCCAGCCGAGGAGCCGCATTCGTGCGCCTCGTCGAGCGCGGCGGCGTGGGAACGGCGGTGTGCCGGGCGAATGCCGCGGCAGTACTCGCCCAGGCGCCGAAGGACTCACCCCTGCGGATCGAGGTGAGCGGACGGCTCGTTCAGTCCTTCCTCACGAGCAATCCGGAGACCTGGGACCTCGTCTTCCTCGATCCTCCGTACGACCTCGCGGAGACCGAGCTTGCGGCGAATCTCGCTTCGCTCGCTTCGCGCCTCGAGCCGGATGCGGTGATCTGCCTCGAGCGCAGCAGCCGCTCTCCCGAGCCCACCTGGCCGCCCGGAATCGTGCTCGACCGCCGCAAAGACTACGGCGACACGACCCTGTGGTGGGCGAGCGCCGCCCCTTTGGTTGAGTAGCGCGCCCGGTCTCGGCACCGCTCCGACCCCGGGTGTTCGCTTTCTTCGGCCCTGGATGTTCGCCGATCAGGAGTCGCGCCCGACACGCCGCCCACAGGGCGCCGACACGCCGCAGGGAGCTCGCGACTCCTGATCCGCGAACAGTACACGTTGCCGTCCGCGCGGCCGCCGGCGCACGCATCCGGACAACGCGGCCTACGGCCAGGCTCAGCCCGCGGATCCGGCCCAGTCTCGATACGGATCCCACCCGGACGAGTCGTGCGGAAAACCGTCGACCGTGAGCCCCTCCCCGGCGACGCACACGCCGATCGAGCGGAACCCGTCGGGCAACTTCACATCGGGCGGGAAGGTCGCGAGCAGGGAATGATCCTCGCCCCCGCCGAGAGCGAGGGCGGGGTTCTCCCCCAGTTCCGCTGCCGCGAAGTCGATGCCCACCCCGCTGGCCTTCGCGAGCCGGGCCGAATCGATGGCGAGGCCATCACTGAGGTCGAGCATGGCGGTCGCGCCCGCGACAGCGGCGTTGCGGCCGGCGGCGATCGGCGGGGTCGGAGCCAGCTGGGCCGCGGTGCGCGAGCGCAGCGCGGTGGCGAGTGCGGCATCCGGATGCCCGGAGTCGTCGACCGCCTCGGCGAAGAGCACCCGAAGTGCAGCGGCAGCCGCGCCGAGAACTCCGGCGACCGCAACGATGTCCCCGGGTGATGCGCCGGAACGCAGCACCGGCGCCCGCCCCTGGAGGTCGCCGAAGGCCGTGACAGCGATCGTGAGAGTCGGGGAGACGGAGAGGTCTCCCCCGACCACTCCGCAGCCGGGCGCGAGCAGGTCGCACGCGTCCCGGAGGCCGTCCGCGATGCCCTCGAGCAGGCTCACCGGAGACTCGGCGGGCGCAGCGATGGCCACGACCAGGGCGGTCGGCACGGCTCCCATGGCCGCGACATCCGCGAGGTTGGAGGCGGCGGCCTTGCAGCCGAGGTCGTGGGGCGTCGACCAGGCGAGCCGGAAGTCCGGCCCGTGGATCATCATGTCGGTGGTCACGACGAACCGCCCGTCCGGAGCGGCGACGACGGCGGAGTCATCCCCGGGGCCGAGGAGGGCGGATGCCGCGGCGGGCAGCCGCGGGAAGATGCGGGCAAGCACGGCCGACTCGCCGATACCTCCGAGGGTGTCGGAGGCGTCAGTTTTCGGCATGGTCATGCTCCACACGGTAGCGGTAGACGGACGACTACCGGCGGTTCGGGTCGTTCTCCTGAGGGTTGCGCCCCGGCCCATGGAAGTTGCGACCGATGGCGTTGAGAACGAGGCCGGCGAGCACCAGCAGGCTCATCCACCACGAGCTGTACGACCAGATGAAGCTGCCGATACCGACGAGGACCGCGAGCAGGAGGATCACGAAGGACAGCCTTTGAAGAAGTGTGGCTCTGGTCCAGAAGGTGAACATCCTTCCATCCTAGGAGTTGGCCTTCAAAGCCTCGTCGGCCGGCGCCCGAGTTCGGGAGATGATTCGACGAGAAGGTACCCTGAAAGCGATGCCTGTGATCTCGAAGACCCCGAAGCGCACGGCCGTCGCGCTCGGCCTGCTCGCGCCGCTGCTGCTCGCGGTGCTCGTCGCCTGTACGCCGACCGTGCCGCTCACCCCGGCGGTCCACGCGACGAACCCGCAGTGTGCCGAGATCATCGTGCGGCTGCCGAAGTCGGTGGTGGATCAGCCGATCCGCGAGACGAACGCCCAGGCCACCGGCGCCTGGGGTAACCCCACCTCGGTGCTGCTGCGCTGCGGAGTGCGGCAGCCCGCCCCCTCCGCGAGTTGCTCGACGGTGAACGGCATCGACTGGGTCGTGGATGTCTCGGGCGCGCCTCGCTACGTCTACACGACCTGGGGCCGCTCACCCGCGACACAGGTGGTGGTCGATACGAAGCTCACGCAGGGCCAGGAGGCTGTGATCCTCGATGACCTGAGTAACGCCGTCGGATCGATCACGCAGACCAAGGCGTGCACCTCCCATGATCCCGGGTTCGTGCCCGAGAGTACCCCGACGCCGAGCCCGTAGCGCCGGTATCGACACGGTCGCTAAGCGACCTACTCGACCAGGATCGCCGGGGTGTCGTCGTCGGTGGTGAGGTGGGGCGCGATGTCGCGCGGGTCCATCGTGCCAGCGAGCACCTGGGCAACCTGCTCGACGATCGGCATGTCCACGCCGCGGGCGGCGGCGAGTTCGAGGATCGGGGCGACCGACGAGAGGCCCTCGGCGGTCTGGTTCATCTGCTTCACGACATCCGTGAAGCTGTACCCCTGGCCGAGCAGGCGCCCGGCGGTGTTGTTGCGCGAGAGTGACGACTCGCAGGTGGCGATCAGGTCGCCGAGTCCCGCGAGGCCGGACAGGGTCTGCGCGAGGCCGCCGTAGGCGACCGCGAAGTCCGTCATCTCCACCAGTCCGCGGGTGATGATCGACGCTTTGGTGTTCTCGCCGTACCCGACGCCGTCGACGATGCCGATGGCCACGGCTATGAGGTTCTTCAGCACGCCGCCGAACTCGGTGCCGACGACATCAGTGTTCACGAACGAACGGAAATACGGGTTCGTCGCCGCAGCGGCCACGAAGGTTGCCGTCTCGATCGAGGTGGAGGACACCACGGCCGCGGTCGGCTGCTCCTTGGCGATCTCGAGCGCGAGGTTGGGGCCGGATGCCACGGCCACCAGCTCCGGATCGATCTCCAGTTCCTGGTGGATGACCTCGCTCATGCGGTCCCGGGTGCCCTTCTCGACACCCTTCATCAGACTCACGACGATGGCGTCGGGCGGGATGAGGTCACGCACGATGCGAAGGTTCTCGCGCAGGGACTGGCTCGGGATCGAGATGAACACGATCTCCGCGCCATCGAGCACGTCGGGGATGAACGATGACGCCCAGAGGTTGCGCGGCAGGTTGATGCCCGGGAGGTAGTCGCTGTTGCGCTTGGACTGCGAGATCTCGCGGGCGAGCTCCGGTCGACGGGCCCAGAGCGCGA
The DNA here is from genome assembly GCF_054880895.1 of Lacisediminihabitans sp. FW035. Lineage (NCBI taxonomy): Bacteria > Bacillati > Actinomycetota > Actinomycetes > Micrococcales > Microbacteriaceae > Lacisediminihabitans > Lacisediminihabitans sp. FW035. The sequence goes on along the minus strand of NZ_CM142187.1, from coordinate 1,059,091 downwards.
CGTCCGATCCGCCGTCGGCCAGCACCTTCGCGAAGGTGGTGCCCCAGCTGCCGGCGCCGAGGACGGCGACCCGGCGCACTCCCGGGAGCGTCAGTCGAATGGGCAGGGTCATCGGATTAGGGTTGTTCAAAACGACCGATCTCACTCTGGCTGTGCTTGCTCGGATCCCAGGTCTCGGCGGGCATCGGCTCGTCCCGAAGGTCGGCGAGCAGCTTCGTGATGTCCGTCATCAGCACCGCGGTCGCCGCGGTGAGCAGCTTGGGATCGAGCCCCTTGCCGCGGAACGCGGAGAGATCCACCGGATCGCCGATCTTCACGGTGATCGTCTTGCGCGGGAAAAGGCTGATCTTCTTGCCGTAGCGCGGCATCACGTTCTGGGTGCCCCAGTGCGCGACCGGAATCAGCGGGATGTCGGCGAGCAGCGCCATCCGCACCGCCCCCGTCTTGCCGCGCATCGGCCACAGGTCGGGGTCCCGAGTGAGGGAGCCCTCCGGGTAGATCACGACGGCATGGCCGGCGTGCGCGAGGGCATCGGCGGCGGCGATCGGATCCTGTCCGCGCACGACCCCGGTGCGCTCGACCGGGATCTGGCCGGAGGTGCGGAGGAACCAGCCCATGACCGGCACCGAGAAGAGGGATGCCTTGGCCAGGTAGCGCGGCACGCGGCCGAGCTTGTACATCACCCGCCCGATCACGACGGGGTCGATCTCGCTGTAGTGGTTGGGCGAGAAGACGAAAGCTCCGCTCTTCGGCAGCTTGTGGCCGTCGATGATCACATACCGGGCGAGCACCTCCATCGGGGGCACGAGCAGGAACGCCAGGAGCCGGAAGATGGGGATCTTCTCCGAGTGGGCTCGCTTCGTTGCGGACGTTCCGGTCACTGCGATGTTCAGCCCTCGTAGACGAAGTCGGCACCGAGGATCGCGAGCTTGTCGATGAAGTGCTCGTATCCCCGGCTGATGATGCCCACGTTGCTCACGGTGGAGACTCCCTCGGCGCTGAGGGCGGCGATGAGGTAGCTGAATCCGCCACGAAGGTCGGGGACGCGCACGCGCGCACCGTGCAGCTTCGTCGGACCGGTGATGACGGCTGCCTGCTCGAAGTCGCGGCGGGCGACACGGCGCGGGTGATCCGGCAGGCCCTCCTTGTGCACGACGATGTTCGCGCCCATCTCGTTGAGGGCGTCGGTGAATCCGAAGCGGTCCTCATACACGGTCTCGTGAACGTACGAGACGCCGGTGGCCTGGGTGAGGGCCACGATCAGTGGCTGCTGCCAGTCGGTCATGAAACCGGGGTGCACATCGGTCTCGATGGTCACCGGCTTCAGCTCACCGCCCGGGTGGTAGAAGCGGATGCCGTCGTCTTCGACGTCGAACGCCCCGCCGACCTTGCGGAAGACATTGAGGAACGTCATCATCTCGCTCTGGCGGGCACCCTCGACGAAGATGTCACCCTTGGTGACGAGGGCCGCCGCGGCCCAGCTGGCCACTTCGTTGCGGTCGAACAGCGCGCGGTGCTTGTAGCCCTCGAGCCTGTCGACTCCCTCGATCAGGATGACGCGATTGGGCTCGACCGAGATGATCGCGCCCATCTTCTGCAGGATGGCGATGAGATCCATGATCTCCGGCTCGATGGCCGCGTTCTTCAGCTCGGTGGTGCCCTTCGCGCGCACGGCGGTGAGCAGTACCTGCTCGGTCGCGCCGACGCTCGGATACGGCAGCTCGATGTTGGCACCGTGCAGGCCGTTCGGGGCCGTGATGTAGATGCCCTCGAAGGACTTGTCGACGACCGCGCCGAAGGCACGCAGAGCGTCGAGGTGGAAGTCGATGGGGCGATCGCCGATGCGGCAACCACCGAGGTCCGGGATGCGCGCCTCACCGAGCCGGTGGAGCAGCGGACCGCAGAACAGGATCGGGATACGGCTGGAACCGGCATGCGCGTCGATCTCCGCAAAGTGGGCTTTCTCCACGTTGGACGTGTCGAAGTGCAGCTCACCGGGCTTCGGGGAACTGACGATCACGCCGTAGACCTCGAGGAGGCCGCGCACGACCTCGACATCGCTGATGTCAGGCACGTCGCGCAGGGTGCTCGGCGTCTCGCCGAGAAGGGCCGCGACCATCGCCTTCGTCGCCAGGTTCTTGGCACCGCGCACGGCGATCCGGCCTTTGAGGGGATTGCCGCCGGTGATCGTGATCTCGTCGGATATCAATCCCACCCGCCGACCTGCCTTCTGGGCATCTGTGGCTAGGGGGTTCATTCATTCACCTGCATCGTGTTGGTTCGTGACCTGCTGTACCGGAAGGGTGCGGGGCCGCCAGGGTTCCCGGCGACCTTCGAACTCGGTGATCTGCTCTTCATCGCGCAGGGTGAGTCCGATGTCGTCCAGGCCTTCCAGCAGCCGCCACCTAGTGTAATCGTCGATCTGGAACGGCACGGTGAGGTCGCCGATCGTCGCCGTTTTGGCTTCGAGATCGACGGATGCCTCGATACCCGGTTGCGCGTCGATCCGCGCCCACAGTGCCTCGAGGTCGGCCTCGCTGATCTCGCCCGCCAGCAGTCCCTGCTTGCCGGAGTTGCCGCGGAAGATATCGCCGAACCGCGGGCTGAGCACCGCCTGGAAGCCATAGTCGCGCAGCGCCCAGACCGCATGCTCGCGGCTCGATCCGGTGCCGAAATCCGGACCGGCGATGAGCACACGGCCGCCGGAGAAGGCGGGGTCGTTGAGCACGAAATCGGGATCCTGGCGCCAGGCGTAGAAGAGCGCGTCGTCGAAACCGGTCTTGGTGACGCGCTTGAGGAAGACCGCGGGGATGATCTGGTCGGTGTCGACGTTGGCGCGCTCGAGCGGCACTGCAACGCCCGTGACCACGGAGACCTTGTCCATCAGTTGCTCCCCACGTTGTTGGTCGAGTAGGGAGCGCCAGCGACCGAGTCGAGACCTGCACTGTCGAGACCCAGGTCCCACGGCGAACTCAGCGTGCCGCGGATCGCGGTGGCGGCGGCAACCAGCGGGGACACGAGGTGCGTGCGTCCGCCCTTGCCCTGCCTGCCCTCGAAGTTGCGGTTGGAGGTTGAGGCGCATCTCTCGCCGGGGGCGAGCTGGTCGGGATTCATCCCGAGGCACATCGAGCAGCCGGCGAATCGCCATTCCGCGCCGAAGTCCGTGACGATCTGGTCGATGCCCTCAGCCTCGGCCTCGATGCGCACTCGGGCCGAACCCGGCACGACCATGACGCGCACGCCATCCGCCTTCTTCTGGCCCTTGATGATCGAGGCGAAGGCCCGCAGATCTTCGATGCGGCTGTTGGTGCACGAGCCCATGAAGACCGCGTCGACGTGGATGTCCTTGAGTGGGGTGCCCGCTTCGAGGTCCATGTACTCGAGAGCGCGCTCCGCAGAAGCGCGCTCGTTCATGTCGATGATCAGGGACGGATCGGGCACGCTGTCGCTGAGCGAGGCACCCTGGCCCGGGTTGGTGCCCCAGGTCACGAAGGGCTCGAGCTCGTTCGCGTCGAGGAAGACCTCGGCATCGAACACGGCGTCGGCGTCCGTCGCGAGGGTGTTCCAGTAGGCGACAGCAGCATCCCAGTCCGCTCCCTTCGGAGCGTGCGCGCGCCCCTCGAGGTAGTCGTAGGTGACCTGGTCGGGCGCGATCATGCCGGCTCGAGCGCCCGCCTCGATCGACATGTTGCAGACGGTCATCCGCCCCTCCATCGAGAGAGAGCGGATGGCGCTGCCGCGGAATTCGAGCACGTAGCCCTGGCCCCCACCGGTGCCGATCTGCGCGATGACCGCGAGGATGATGTCCTTGGCCGTCACTCCGGGGCGAAGCACGCCCTCCACGGTGATGGCCATAGTCTTGAATGGAGTGAGCGGCAGCGTCTGGGTGGCGAGCACGTGCTCGACTTCGCTCGTGCCGATACCGAACGCCATGGCACCGAAGGCACCGTGGGTGGAGGTGTGAGAATCGCCACAGACGACGGTGATACCGGGCATGGTGAGACCGAGCTGCGGGCCGACGACGTGCACGATGCCCTGGTCGATGTCCCCGAGCGAGTGCAGGCGCATACCGAACTCCGCGCAGTTGTTGCGCAGGGTCTGGATCTGGGTGCGGCTCGTCAGATCGGTGATCGGTTTGTCGATGTCGAGGGTCGGGGTGTTGTGATCCTCGGTCGCGATCGTGAGGTCGAGGCGGCGCACGGGGCGCCCGGCCAGACGAAGCCCGTCGAAGGCCTGGGGACTCGTCACCTCATGCACGAGGTGGAGGTCGATGTAGATGAGGTCGGGGGTGCCGCCCTCGCCCTTCACGACGAGATGGTCGTCCCACACCTTTTCGGCGAGTGTGCGGGGGGCTGCCGGGGATACATCGTTCATTGTCGTGCGCTCTCCTATACCAAACGGTGGTCAGCCAGCGGCGCGTAAACCCGCACCAGACTCCGCGACGAGGGAGGCCTGGAAACTAGGACTCGTCGCGGCTACGAAGAAGAAGCAAACCGAACAACACCGCTTCAGGCTAACACCGATTGGGAATACCCTCCGGATGGCGGATCGGCGCGCTCTCACGACGTGAGCGCGTGCCCCGGCGAGGCAGGATCAGGCGCGTACCACGGTCACGATGAACTCGCCGAGCTCCACTTCCGCGCCATCCGGAACCATCACCCGGGTGCCAGGATCCACCTGCACGACGTCCGCCCCGGGGGCCGCGACGAACACCCCGTTGGTCGAATCGAGATCGTGCACCCAGAGGATTCCGCCGTCGATCTCGAGGAGAGCGTGCGTCTTCGAGAGCGATTTGGCGGGGTCGAGCGCCGGCAGGAGCGCGGCAGTGGGCCACGTGGCGTTGGCCACCGGATCCCGCCCGATGATCACTGCGGAAGCGACCGGCACGGACTGCCCGGTCGGGAGCACGAGACTCCACCCCATGGGAGAACCGCGCTGCGGAAGGCTCGCGCGGGTCTCGTCGACGGATTCCTCAGTAGGGGCCGACGCCGGCACAGTCGCAGCGGGCGCGACCGCAGGCGGCACGAAGGTCGGCAGCGCCGACGCCGTCGGCGGCAGGCCCGGCACGACCGGGAAGAAGACGATCTCGTCGACCGGTGCTGCGGCAGACAAGGCTGCAGGAGCCGCCCGGGGCGGCACGATCCGCGCATTCGCCACCCGATGGGTGGCCGAATCGGCGATGCCTGGAGGCAGGGTGATGAACTCCTCGGGCTCTTCCGGTGATGGCTCGACAGGCGCGGGAGCCACGGGCGTCGCGGGCAGCAGGCCCGGTGGAGGGCTGATCAGCAGGGGGTTGTCTTCGTCGCCCGACACAGCTCCCCTCCCCGGTTGGTCCGTCAGTCGAGCAATGCTAGCGCACCACTCCCCGAGCGATGCTTAGGACTTTTCCTTCTTCGTCGCCATCCGCAGCGCCCAGTCGCGGGCCTTCCTCACCCGGTAGCGGCTGAGGAATCGCCGCAGGCCGGTCACGGCCTCGCGGGCGGCTTCGATCGAGGCGGATGCTTCCGTCCACACCCGCTCGGTGGTCTGGTCGTCCACCGGGCGGCCGGAAAACACGGCCTCGTCGGTGCGGATCGCCAGCGATCGCAGCATCACCGGCTGGGCCACCTGCCGCTCAAGATCGTGGGCGATGTTGACCCGCGTCGTCTTGCCGATCACCGAGTAACCGAGCTCCGAATACTGGTCGAGCAACTCGTCCCACGCCCCGGCCACGCGATCCTCGGTGCGTTCTGCCTCCCGGCGCCGTCGCGCACGCCGCCGCTTCGCCGCCGCGATGACCAGCATCGGCACGAACACGATCAGGGCGGGGATCAGGATGCTCAGCGCGAGCACGTAGACCCAGCCCGGCAAGGAGAACAGCAGCCCCTTGTCGTCCTTCTTCTGCTTTTCGAGCTCTACCGGCGTGAGCAGATCGTCGCTGTCCTTCTCCGATCGCGGGGGCTGGCGCACCTGCGGCTGGGGGATGCTCTGCGGCTTCGGCACCTGCGCCTGCGGGATGTCGGTCTCTTTCGGGGTGGGGTTGAACGCCACCCAGCCCACCTTGTCGAAGGCGACCTCGACCCACGCGGTCACGTCATCCCCGGTCACCTTCACCGAGGTCTGGCCCTCGGCGATCTTCGGCGCGAAGCCCATCACTACGCGCGCGGGGTAGTTGTAGCTGCGCGCCATGAGAGCGAATGCCGACGCGTACTGCTCCTGGTCGCCGATCATCTGGGGTCGTTCGAGGAGCTCGCTGATGCGGTCTGCGCCGTGGCCGGCGCGCGAGGGCACCGGATCGGACGCACGCCCGTGACTGAGGAAGCCCTTCTGCACGAGGGCGAGCCGGATTGCCTCGAGCTGCGCGATCGGGGTCGCCGCCTTGCCGGCGAACTCCTGCGCCTTGCTCGTGACGACATCCGGGCTGCCGACGACCGGGGGGAGGTCGACTGCCGCTGTCGGGTCCTTGGCAAGGTCGTCCGGGGAGATCACCTTCTGTTCCTCGGCGGTCATCGTGTAGCTGTCACCCTTCACGAGCCCCGTGGTGAGCACGGCCGTTCCGGTCGAGTCGTTGTAGCGCAGGCTGTCGGCGGCGGTCTTGGCCGCGCCGGCGGTGAAGTCGAGGCTGGTCGGGTAGCCGACGCTCGGCAGCCAGAAGTCCTTGTAGGTGTCGATCGTGAAGGTGACGTCCTTGCGCACGACCGGCGTGATGAAGGTGGGATCGGGCAGCGCGCGTCCCACGAGGTTGAAGGTGCCCGAGCCATCCGTGCTCGTCTTCGGTCCCGTGACGTTCCAGAGCTTGCCGGTATAGGAGTCGAGGGTGGCCAGCCGGATCGTGTCGCCGGTCTTCAGGCCGCTCACCGTGAAGAGCACGTCGTCGGTGGCCTGCTTCGTGTAGTGCCGGAACCCGGAGAGGGGGCTCGGGTAGTCCAGCGGATCGAACGGAGGCTGGATCTCCTCGCGCAGCACGAACCGCTCGTCCTTCGGGGGCGCGAAGAAGAAGCCGGCGCCACCACCGATCAGCACCGCGCCGGCCACCACGATCGCCGTACCGACGAGCTTGCGTGTGCGCAGGCGGTTGGGTCCGGCCGAGACGGCCGTGATGGTGGGCCGCCGCCACCCGAGCCAGACCAGCGCGAGGGCCGCGAACACGGCGGCGCGGATGCCCGCCTGGTAGGGCACGTCGGTGCCGATCAGGATGCCGGCGAGGTACAGCACCACCGGACCGATCAGTGTGATCGCGAATCGCCAGGCGGATCGCGGGCGTGATGACAGCCAGCGGGCGGCGAGTGAAGTCGATACCAGCGCGACGATCCAGGTGGCGAAATACGGGATCACCGCGATGTAGACGGGCGCCCCGATCGGCGTGCGAAGGGTGACGATATCCGACCAGCCGTAGACCGCGCCGATCGCGAGGCTCTCGAGCGACGCGAGGGTCGGCAGCACGCCGAACAGTGCCTGCTGGGGCACAGCGATCGCCGTGCCGAAGAGGAAGTAGCCGACGATCGCCACGAGCACGAGGGCGATGATGTTGAGCCGGAAGACGGACGCCAGGATGCCGGTGGCGGCACCGAGGGCGAGCCCGCCGAGACCGGCGACGAGGAAGCCGTACCCGCCGAAGGACGGTTCGAACCCGAGCACCCCGAGCACGGAGAGCACGAGGAGCACGGCGATGTCCGCCCAGGTGCGGCCGGTGACCGGGCGGATACCGCGGCCGGGAATCGAGGTATCGGTCATCAGCTGAGCCCTCGCACCAGGCGGGAGAGGTCGGCGAGGTCGCCGACGGTGATCACGGTGAGTCCGGCTACCGAGGCGATCTTCGGCTGGGCGCCGGCCACCACGTGGAATGCCACCTGGGCGGTGTCCTGGCCGAACAGCGACTCGACGCTGCGGTACTCCCCGGTCGTCATGTTCGATCCGCCGATCATCATCACGACGCTCGGGGCGGGCAGCCGACGGGTGCGCTCGCGCGCGAAGTCGCGGATGCTCGGATAAACACGGCCGACCGGATCGATGCGGCACGAGGCATCCAGCATCGAGGTGACGGACTGGGTGCGCCAGACACCGGATTCGCTCACGACGTTCATCTGCACGCCGTCGCGGATCACCTGGGCGGCGATCGAAGCCGTGACCGAGATGGCGAGCTCGAACTCCTCGTCGGAAGCATAGAGGTCGCTGCGCGACGCGAGGATCATCGTCACCTGCGATCGGCGGGTCTCCTCGAACTGCCGCACCATGAGTTGGCCGATGCGCGCCGAGGTGCGCCAGTGCACATAGCGCCGGTCGTCGCCCGGCACATAGGGACGCAGGGCGTGGAAGGCGATGTCGTTGTTGGTGATCTTCTTGGAGACCTGGCCCTCGAGGTCGCGCACGAGGCCGGCGGCCGAGGGCGCGAGGCGCACGGTCTTCGGATGCACGAAGAGGTCGACAGCATCCGCCCACTTGAGAGCTCGCCGCAGCATGCCGAGCTGGTCGCCCCGCACGGACTCGGCCGGCCCGGCGACGATCACCGCGCGCCGGTTGGTCGGCACCGCGAAGAGTTCCTCGTGCTCGTCCTTCGGTTTCATCGCGGGCAGCTGGAACTCGGCGATGCCCCGGCCAACGGGAAGCTCCATGCGCGTGGGAGTGAGACCGCGCGTGCCGATGTTCGTCACGACCATGCGACCCATCGCGCGGTCCCCCACGACCACCCGGTGCGGGTTGAGCTCCACGAGCACACCATAGGACGCCCGGCCGAAGAGGAACACCGCGCAGAGCGCGAGGGAGGCAAGCAGGATGAAGCCGAGGTAGGTGAACTCCTGCCAGCCGAAGACCGCGCTGAGCACGAGCGCCACGACGGCGAGCCCGAGCACGAGCCATCCGGCCGCCGTGATCGTGCGGAGCACCGGACCGATCCCTCGCCAGACCAGCCTCGCGGGAGGCGCGACGATCGCACCCACAGCGGTGAGCAGGCGGATGCCGCGGGTGCCGAGCCTCCGCAGAGGCGCAGCGATCCGGGGCTGAGGGTCGGCAATGGTCATGGGCGCAGGGTCATAGCGGTGCGGTTACGCCGCCCGATAGGTGGGCGGTTCGATGTCGAGCAGGATGCGGCTCACGATGTCTTCGGCCTTCACGCCGGCGAACTCCGACTCCGGGTCGAGGATGATGCGATGCGCGAGCACCGGCACCGCGAGATCCCGCACGTCGTCGGGTGTCGCATAAGTGCGGCCCTGGGTGATGGCCCAGGTCTTGATCGCCCGAGCGAGCGCCATGGCCCCGCGCATGCTGACCCCGAGCACGACGTCGCGGTTCTTGCGGGTGGCTTCGACGATGTCGTTGAGGTACTGCATCACCGACTCGTCCACGAAGACCTCGGAGGCGAGTCCGGCCATCGCGACGATGGATTCGGGCTTGATGATCGGGGTGACGAGGGATGCGCGGGCGCGGGTCGCGGAGTCCATCAGGAGGGCGACCGCGGTCTTCGCATCCGGGTAGCCGAGGGTGGTCTTGATCAGGAAGCGGTCGAGCTGCGCCTCGGGCAGCTTGTAGGTGCCGGCCTGCTCCACCGGGTTCTGGGTTGCGATCACCATGAACGGCGCACCGACTCCGTGGCCTTCGCCGTCGATCGTGACGACGCCCTCCTCCATCACCTCGAGCAGCGCGCTCTGGGTCTTCGGGCTGGCACGGTTGATCTCGTCCGCGAGCACGATCGAGGCGAAGATCGGTCCCTGGTGGAACTGGAACTTTCCTTTCGACTGGTCGTAGATCTGAACTCCGGTGACGTCGGAGGGCAGCAGGTCGGGAGTGAACTGGATGCGCGATGTCGTGCCGTCCAGGCTGTTCGCCAGCGCCTTCGCCAGCACGGTCTTGCCCGTGCCGGGGTAGTCCTCGAGCAGCACGTGGCCGTCGGAGACGAGAGCGGTGAGCACGAGGCGGATCACCTCGCTCTTGCCGACGATCGCCTTATCGACGTTCGCGACGAGCTTCTGGAAGGCGTCGGCGAACCACGTCGCCTGCTCTTGGGTTACCGGCATCTGACTGGCTCTCTTGTCGTGATTATGGGCATTGTCACTTCTCCGCGCATTCCTACTGCTCCGCGTTTATCCACTGGCGGGTGTCGCTGTGGCCCCCGGCGGAGACCGTCACGTCGTTGTTGGGATAGCCGTAGTAGTTGGAGAACTGCGCTGAACCGTTTCCGGATCCGTTCGTCGTCACCGTGGTCGACCGTCCCTCGCTGTTGGTCGCGGTGAAGCTCTGGTTGGGAGGCAGGTCGTAGACGTTGATCTTCATGTAGTGGCAGTACTGGGTCGAGCATCCCGGGAGGCCCTGCGCATTGGCGCCCCAGGCGACCGCGACCCGCGGGTTGGCGGACTTGGTCACATGGGTCGAGCCCGATCCGGCGGAGGGGCCTGTGCCCCCGCTGTTCGTCGCTTTCACGGAGAGGGAGTAGTTGGCGGTCGTGTCGCCGACATTGATGGAGGCGCTGCGGCCGGAGGTGGTGCCGCTGTCGCCGTTGCTCGCCGACCAGATGTACTTGATTCCGTCGCCCGCGGCATCAGGGGTCGCGTTGGCGGGGGCGTTCCAGGTCCAAGTGAGGGTGCCGGCGCCGGTGCGATCGGCGGGCGTGCTCACGTTCTGCGGCGCGGTGGGTATCGGCTGGTTCTGCACCGAGAGCGCGCCGGAAGTGCCGGTGCCCCCCTGTTTGCCGCCGGGATTCTTGGCGTAGACCGAAATCGTGTAGCTTCCGGCGCCCTCGCTGAAGGTCGCGGTCGTGCCGGTGGTGTTGCCCGATTTACCGGAGTTCGTCATCCAGTAGTAGGTGGTGGTACCGCCAGTCGATCCCACGGCCGGCCAGCTCGCCGTGATGGTCGCGGTGGCCCACTTGTTCGCGGTGGAGAGTGTCGGGGACGGCGTGGCGGGCGTGCCGTACGGCGTGACCTGGTCGCTCTCCACCGACCAGGGGCCAGGTCCGTGCTCGTTGACGGCGCGGGCCGCGAAGGTGTACGCCGTGCCGTTCTGGAGCCCAGAGATCGTGCAGTCGGCTCCGGCCGTGCAGTTCGCGGTAGCGCCACCGGGAGTCGTCTTCACGTCGTACGACGTGATCGGCTTGCCGTTCGAGGCCGGCGCGATGAACCGCCAGGTCGCGTTGCCGTCCCCTCCGACCGCCGAGGTGCGGGTGGGTTTCGCCACCTGGTCGGGCACGTCGCTCACAATTACGGAGATTGTGCCGTTGACCTGGCGATCCTTGTCTTCAGTGGCATCCTGCACCGTGTAGACGACCTCGATGCGGCCGTCCTTGAGCGCGCTGCTCGGAGTGATGGTGACCGAGTCCTTCGTGAACGAGATACCTGCCGGGTTGCCGGTGTTCTGCACCTTGGCATCTACGATCGTGAGTTTCTCGCCGGTGGTCTGGTAGGGATTCGAGTCATTGACCAGCGGATGCGCCACGACGGCTCCGTCACCACGCTGCGTCTCGTAGGTATCGGAGACGGCCACCGCGAGCGGACGGGTCGAGCCGACGACGGTCACATTGATCGTGCCGGGCACAGTGAACTTGTCCCACTTGAGCGTCACCCCGAGCTTGTAGGTGCTGCCCTTCTTGGCGTTGCGCGGTGTCGTGAGCGTGAGCTGCGATCCGTTCAGGCTCGCCTGAAGTCCGGCCGACGCGCCCGTGATGTCCGAGTAGGTCACCTCCTGCAGGATCTGCGGATTCGGATGCCCCGTCGATGCTCGCAGGTCGAGGGTGGTCGTCTCGCCGACCTCCACCTGCGCCGTCGGGCTGGTGAACTCCGGTGGCGTGTCGCGGAACTGCGGGTCGCCCACCACGATGTTGAGAGTGAGGTTGTTCTTGAGGCCCTTGGGGTCGTCCTTCGATGCGCCGTCCGACACGGTGAACTTCACCGCGGCGGGGCCGCGGTAGTCCTTCGCGGGGGTGAACGTGATCGTGTCGGCATCGACGTAGGGCGAGGCGCCGTTACTCTGCAGGGCGCTCACCGTCGCCTTGTCGGTGATGTGCGCTTCGCGCCCGGAGGGCACCTTGAGGATGTCCTTCAACTTCCAGGTGCGCGTCTCGTTCATGCTCACGTACTGAACCGGCAGCGATGGATCGATCGTCGGCGGCTGGTCGAAGTCCTTCGAGACCGCCGCGGGCACCAGGATGAACGCCATCGCGCTCAGCTTGTCCTTCTCGTTGGTGACGCGATAGGCGATGGCCTGCCGGGTCTTGCCGGGGGTGACCTCGATGCGGCCGTTCTTCTCGAGCAATTTCGCGGAGTCGGCGTTCGGCCCCTCGACGGTCACCTTCAGGTCTTCGGTCGGACCGGAGGGGTTGAAGGCATGGCCGTCGAAAACGTCGATGGTGGTGGTCTGCTTGCCCGCGATGGTCTTGGGAAGGATCGAGATGTCCTCCGCCGTCGGCGGCAGGATCGGGGCATCCTTGGTCACCTTGACCAGCACGTAGCTGACCGACTTGCCCCCACGGTTGTTCGTCAGTTCATACCGCAGCGAGAAGGACTGTTCCGTATCCGGGGCGGTGAGGATCAGAAACTGGCCCTTCACGACCTTCGCGTCGATGCCGGCGGGCACGTCGATCAGCTTCTTCGACACGGCGATCGGAGCGCTCTGCGGGTCGGAATCGTTGGCCGTCAGGTCGACCTGCGCCACCCGTCCCGGCCGCACCGAGATGCTGTCGGGAGAGGCGATCGGGTTCGACAGGGTCTTGGGCGGCGGGATGACCGCGATCTTGATGTCGGCATCGCCGGTTGCTCCGAAGGCATCGAAGACCTTGTAGCTGAACGAGTCGGTACCTGACCCCGCGGCCGAGGAGTGGTAGATGAAGAAGTTGGTGCCCTGGCTGTCGATGGAGCCGAGGCTCGGCCCGACGGGGAAGCTCAGCAGCTGGGCGGAGTCGCCGTCCGGGTCGATGCCGTCGAGCGGGATCTCCACCCGGATCGAGTCACCCGCGAGCACCCGCGCGGTGAGAGGCTTCGGGGTGGGGTCCTGGTTTCCCTTCGCGTCGAGGCCGATCACGGTGAAGGTGACCGTGGCCGTTGCTGTCTCGCCGAAGGGATCGAGCACGCGATAGTCGACGGTGTATTCGCCGGGGGTGGTGGGTGCTTGGAAGCGGAGCTTGTTCTTGCTCACAAACGCGAGGCCCGCCGTCGGCGGTGTCACGAGCTTGGTGTCGAGAGTCATCGGCGAGCGGTCGGGATGGATGTCGTTGGCCAGCACATCCACTGTCGTGACGTCCCCGACCCGCACCTTCGCGGTGTCGTTCGCGGCGATGGGCGGCTGGTGTTTCGTGAGGGCGGGAACGGGCACGATCGTGACTCCGGCCGTGGCCTCGTGGAGGCCATCCGAGATCGTGTAGTTGAAGCTCACCTGTGCTGTCAGGGCCGCGGGGGCGGTGACCCGGATCTGCGCGCTTTCGAGAAGCTCGACCACGAGTCCCTTCGCGATGAGCTCCGGCGGAACGTCGATGGACTGCACGGCGAGCACCCGGCCGTTAGGGCTCACATCGTTGGTGAGCACGGACACGGTCGTCGGTTCGTCTCCCCGAAGGTACGCGGTGTCCTTCACCGCGACCGGCGGCAAAGAATCGTCCTTCGGTTTGTCGCGCACGTCGATACGCACGAGCCCCACGCTGGTCGCGGCGCCCGCCTGCAGGGTGTATTTGAGGTAGTAGATGCCCGCATCCGACGAGCTGAAGGTGATCTCCTTCGAGTCGGAGCTGAAGGACGCGACCGCATTGCCCGTCGGAGCCTCCATCGCGACGAGCTGCAGCTGCGCCCCGGAGGGAGAGACGTCGTTGTCGAGCGGACGCACCACCACCGTATCGTTCGTGAAGACCGTGGCGAAGTCGGGGGTGCCCACCGGGTCGAGCGTGCCGGTCGGCTTTACATCGACGGTGAGCGTGCCCTGCACCTGGGCACCGTGACCGTCGCTCACGACGAAGACGACGTCTTTCTTGCCGATCTCCGAGGTCTGGTGGGTGAACGTGATGAAGCCGTCCGGGGTGAACCGCACCAGGTCACCCGACTTGGGCGACGCGTTCACCAGATAGAGGTCGTCGCCGTCGGGGTCGCGCCAGTTGGTGAGCACGTTGTAGGAGACCGTCTGGTCGGCTTCGACACTCACTCCGCCGGTGCGGATCTCGACCGGATCCTGGTTGCTGCTCTCGGGCACGACATGCGCGGTCACCCGTGCCGTCGCGGTGCCGCCGCGACCGTCGTCGACCGTGTATCCGAAGGACACCGATCCGACGAATCCCACGGCGGGCGTGAACTGCAACGCGCGGCCGCCATCGATCGGATCGAGGTGACCCGTCGTATCGGCGATGCCGTCGAAGGCGGAGATCACCAGCACGTCACCGTCCGGGTCGGTGTCGTTGTCGAGCAGCGGCAGGATCGTCGTGCGTCCCGGACGGATGCCGAACGCGTCGTCGACCGCGGTCGGCGGGCGGTTGACCTCGGTGCGCTGGGCGAGCGTGTCTTCGAAGGACTGGGTGGCCGACTTCTCGTCGCCGGTCTCTTCGCTCTGCTTGTCGGCGGGCGGGGTCACGTCGTCCCAGTTGTCTACAAGCCGCATGTTCTCGTTCACGAGCCAGACGTTGCCATTGGTCAGATCGTTGAGCGCGATGACGGTGCGGTTGACCCGGAACTCGAGTTCGCTTCCCTTTGTCTGCTCTTCGATGTCTTGGCGCACCGGCTTCTTGCCGTCGCAGGCGAGCAGGTACTTCTGGGATGTCGCCCACGCGCCATGCGCGCAGCCCGCGAGGAACACGGGGGCTGAGACACCGGCGGCGTTGCGTGCGGGAGTGGTCACGCCACCGGAGATGGTCTTGACCGACCCGGAACCGAGGTCCACCTCCATCAGCGAGTCCGCACCGGCGACGATCGCGTAACCGGACTCCGCTCCCACCTGCTGCAGGCGGAGCCCGGGTTTCGGCAGTTTGTGGGAGCTGCCGTCCTCGGTGATCAGTTCATTCGTGGACTGGTCGAAGATCACCGCTTTCTCCCCCACCGCCGAGATCTGGAAGGCGCCGACCGAGGGGAAGTCCGAGACGACGGGCGGGGCGGCAAGGGTCGCCATCCGGTAGATCTTCTTCTTCGTGGGCGAGACGGCGATGATCGCGCCCGTCTTGGTGATCGTGGCGTGTCCGCCCGTGCCGAGCTTCACCAGCGGCGGTGTCGACACGTAGTTGAACTGCAAGTCACCGACGGACGGCACGGCCCAGAGGTCGCCCTTCGGCGAGACGATGATGAGAGTGGTGCCGCCGTAGCCGACCTCGGCGCCCTTCGGCACGTCGATGGCGGACGTCACCTCCGTGGAGGCGGGGTCGACGGATTCGATGCGGCCGGCATCGGGATTGTGCATGAACAGCGAGTCGCCGTCCTGCAGCACCTCGAACTTCGCGCTCGAGGCCACGACCGATCCG
Source organism: Lacisediminihabitans sp. FW035 (assembly GCF_054880895.1). Lineage (NCBI taxonomy): Bacteria > Bacillati > Actinomycetota > Actinomycetes > Micrococcales > Microbacteriaceae > Lacisediminihabitans > Lacisediminihabitans sp. FW035. The sequence continues at coordinate 1,043,700 of NZ_CM142187.1, read as the reverse complement.
TTGAGCTCGTCGATCTGGCGGTTGAGGCGACCTCCGAGCAGCTGCTGGCCGTTCGTCACCCATACGTCACGCGAGGTGAGTTCGACGTCGGAGACCGGGAATCCCGGATGAAGGGCGGCGATCGTGAGCGGCACACCGGCGACGACGGCGATCACGAGCGCGGAGGCGAGGGTCTTGCGACTCTTCACCCATCGCCCGAGCGCACTCACGCGTGACCCCCCACGGCTGATTCCCTGACGATGATTGACGGCCACTGACTCTGGGCCACGGCGTATGGGAACAACCTAACACGACGATATTTCGTCAGGTCACCGCGGCCATGGGTACCGCTGCCCATGGGCCTCCGAGCGGACGCCTGCTCGACGCCCCGCACGCGCCTAGCCGGATTGCTCCGCGCGGGCCTTCTCAACCACGTCCGCGTCGTTCCTGTCGAGAAGGTAGAGGTCATCCTGACTCACCAACCGGGTGGCGACGGCGTATTCCACCAGCCGCAGTCGCCGGTTCGTGGCCAGATTGCCCTTGCCGCCGCGCAGTCCCTGGACGCCGATCTTGTCGAGTTTGTCGCAGACGTTGTCGAGCTTCCTGTTGAAGGTGGTCATGGACCAGTGGAGGCGGGCGGCCGCTTCGGCCGAGGACGGGATCTCGCCGCGACCCGGCGAGGACTGTCGAAGCACCCCCTCGGCGAGGCTCACGATCAGCAGACGCTGGGTCGAGGTAAGAGGCACGGGTTCGATCGTCGTGGAGCCGCCGGAGCCGGCCATCGCCGACGCCGTGCTGAAGTAGTCGTCCGCCGAGTGGATCGTGAATTCGTAGGTCGTCGATCCGGCGCTGAACAGCACCTGCATCTGCGGGAACACGATCGGCAGGCGCGCGCCGGGAGCCAGCCAGGCCTGCACCTGGCCCGTGGCATCCGTCACCGTCGCCGACAACAGGTTGCCCACGTTCGAGAGCCACCACATGCCGAAGTCCTCGTAGATGCGCAGGAAGCGGCGATGAAGGTAAGGATTGTCGTCGATCACCAGATCGGACTCGCGCCCGATGTGGAAGTCCTTGGGGTGCACGACCTCGTACCACTCCCCGCAGAATTCGAGTTTGAGGGGCTTCATCAGGGGTAGCACGCCTCCAGTGGATCGGAGAGCTTGCCCGCACGAGCGACCGTGATCTCGACGCAGACGGTGGATCCGGCGGTGTAGCCGGGCACGGTCACCACGCCGTCCGGGCTCTGGTGGAGTGCCTCGTCGTTGCCGCGGTTGCTGATCCTCCAGCGGAAGCTGTCACCGGTCGCCGGTTTCGGATTCTTGGCGGTGAAGACCAGGTCCGTGCCGCTCACCACGGGCGTGCCGACCAGCGTCGGCACCGGCAGCGTCTCGACTATTGCGGAATCGCCCCCGGACGGCTTCGCGCTCGGACTCTCCGAATCCGTCGGGTTCCCACCGAGGGCGAGCCCGGCCACGATCACCGCGGCGATGACGAGGACGACGCCGCCGGCCACACCGATGAGGACTTTATTTGTTCGGGAAGCCTTCGGAGCCTCCGGCTTGTCGGTCGGCTCGTCCGTGACGGCCGGTCCGATCTCCGGTTCGACCGGCGTCGTGACCCGTCGGCGCACGATCGTCTCGCCCGCCGGCTCGGGCTGAACGATGACCTTCGCGGCCCCGCGCACCTGGGTCTCGTCGATCGACGGCGCGGATGGTGGAGGGGTCACCAGCGACGGAACTGCAGGCGCGGTCACGGGCTGGGCCTGGATGGTGGCGACGCTGCGAGCGCGGGTCTCGTCCGCGTCATCCGCCTGGCCCGCCCGGGTCGGGGCCTCGATGTGCAGGTTCGGCACATCGATCGTCGTCGGGGAGTAGCCGAGTTCGAGTTCGACCCGCTGCAGCGCGCGAGCGAAGTCGACGGCGGTGGAGAACCGGTCATTGCGGTTCGAGGCCATGCCCTTCTGCAGCACGGCGAGGAGAGAGCGCGGGATGTCGTCCCGCGCCATCGGGGTGATAGCGCCGCGCTCGATGCGTCCGATCAGGTCGAGGGTGCCGTTGGAATGTCCGCGCAGCTCGAAGGGCGTCTGGCCGGCGAGGATCGTGTAGATGGTCGCGGCGAGGGAGAAGACATCCGACCGCACATCGGGTTCCGGGTCGTCTTCGAACATCTCCGGGGGCGACCAGGGCACCGACATCCCCACCGACTGGCCGGTGCCGCCCGTGCCGGTGTCCTGGGCGAGCGCGCTGGCGAGAGTTCCGGTGTGGATTGGCAGCACCTCGTCCTCGACCGCCGACGAGATGCCGAAGTCGGTGAGCGCCGGCCAGCCATAGTCGTTGGTGAGCACGTTTCCGGGCTTGATGTCACGGTGCAGGATGCCCGCCGCGTGCGCCGTCGCGACCGCGCTCGACAGCCGTACCCCGGTGCGCAGGGCGTCCACGACGGGGAAGGTCTCCTGTTTGTAGCGCTCGGCGAGACTCGGGCCGGAGCAGTACTCCATCACGAAATAGGGGCGGTCGTCGCCCGCGACATCCGCCTGGTAGATCGTGACGATATACGGATGCGTCGACAGCTGGGCCATCAAGTTCGCCTCGGCGACGAAAGCGGCCCGATTCGCGCCGCTCAGCTCCTCGGTGAGCAGCACCTTCACGGCCACGCGGCGCTTGGGGAGCTTCTGCTCGTAGAGGAATACGTCGGAGAATCCTCCGGACCCGAGCACCTTGATGAAGGTGTACCCGGGAAGGTCGGGGGGCGTTGACGTCGCGCGGCGCATCAGGCCTCGTCCACCGATTCCTCGACGGTGAGCGTGACGCCGCCGCCGAGATCGACGACGGTGCCGGTGATCACCGAGGTGGGTTCCCCGGCCCGAAGTTTCTGCGGCTCCTTGCCCGGCAACACCACCAGAGTGCCATTGCGGGAGTGCAGGTCGGTCACGACGACGGTGCCGCCCTCGAGCACGAACCGCACATGGGTGCGCGAGATGTCCTGGTCCGGAGTGCCCACGGTGAGCAGTCGCGGCATCTGCCCGCCGGAGACCTGGCTCACGCTCGGCGAACGGCCGACGAGGATGGGCTGCGTGAGCGGCTCACGCGTGCCGCTGGAGAGCGCGAGGAACACGCGTGATGCCGGTGGTGCGGCGGGTGTCGGCGCCACTGCCCCGCGCTTGGCTTTGCGTTCCGCCCGGAGTTTGGCGATGTCAGAGGTGAGGACGGTGTGACCGTCGTGGTCGCCGGCGGGCATCGAAGCCGCCTCTTCCTCTGCGGGCGCTTCCTGCACCGCGGCTCCGGCGACATCCCGGAACATGGTGGCCCCGAAGAGGTAGTCGTACCCGTCGGCCGGGGTCTCGGGAGTCGTCTCGGGTGCATCGTTGCGCTCGGTCGGGGCTTCGGTGACGGTGGCTTCAGGGTCGATCTCGAGGACGGGTCTCGACACGGCTGCTCCTTCGTCGCTGCCTACTCGACCGGCACCATCCGCGGCCGACTGCTGGTCGAGTAGGCCGCCCGCGGCCGTGTCGAGACCACCGGAGCCCTCGAACCCCAGCTCCAGCGACGATACCCAGGCCGCACCGGCGCCGAGGGGCAGGCGCGCAACACCGTCCGCGGCGACGGCCGCAGCCACATCGACCGACACCGACGACACCTCCACCAGGGTCTGTTCGAGCCAGGTCGTCACCCCGGAGCCATCGAGCCGATGCGTGCCCGCGGCGTCAGTGACGGTGGCGGTCACCGGTCCTCGCACGATGATACGCAGCGAGGGTGCCGACCCGTCGAACAGGGCGAACGGCGGGGTCGCCGCGAGGCCCTTGTTCGTGAGCACGTCGAGCACCCGCTGGAATCCGCCGGCGGCTGTGAGCGCCCCCCACAGCGAGTCGACCATCGCCTGGTCGGCCGGGGCGCCGATCACCAGCACCGTCTCCCCCGACGTGAGCGCGAGCCATCCTCCGCTCAACGCGGGCCTGAAGTGCACAGTCATGGCGTTGCTCTACCCCCTCGGCTTCGTCTCTTCGAGGAACCCCGGCATCGCATCGCGATCGACCGTGTCTTCAGAAGACGTCGAACCCGACCCTACAATGTCGGATTCGACGATGACGACCGTGACATTGTCGGATCCGCCGGCCGCGACCGCCGCACTCACCAGTCGCTCGGCGAGGGAGATCGGCAGCCCATCCGACTCTCGCACCTGCTCCGACCCGTGGAAGACGATGATGCGGGCGATTTCGTCGTCGCTCAACTCCTTGTTCAGCCCGTCTGAGCAGAGGAGGAAGGTCTGGCGGCCCCGCGCTGGAAGCAGCCAGATGTCGGGATCGACAACGGTGTCCGCCCCGAGGGCGCGCGTGACGATGTTGCGATCGGGATGCGTCGCGGCCTGCAGGCGCGTGATCTCGCCGAGGTCGACGAGCTCCTGCACCGCCGAGTGGTCGACACTGAGCTGCAGGAGGGTGCGCCCGTCCCAGCTGTAGACGCGGGAGTCGCCCACGTTGAAGGCCATCCAGTGATGACTGTCGGTCGGTCCGATCTCGACGAACGCGACGCCGCTCAGAGTCGTGCCCGACACCGCGCCGGAGTCGCTGGTGACCGCGAGCACGGCCTCATTGGCTCGATGGATGGTTTCGAGCACCTGCTGTGCGGTGGCATGGGTCGTGCCGTCGAAGGCCTTCTCGAACGCACCGACAGCTGCCTGGCTCGCCCGGTCCCCGAATGCATGACCGCCCATGCCGTCGGCCACGACGAACAACGGAAGCGCGGCAAGGAAGCTGTCCTCGTTGAGGCGTCTCACCGCACCCCGATGGGAATGACCGCCGAATCGGAACCGGGCGACGCCGCCCGGGAGCTCCAGCTCCGTCGCCTCATCCACGGCGCACCCCCTCCCGCTCAGCGCGTCCCCACTCTATGGGCATCGCTCCCCGCATCCTCGCTGTCCACGGACCGTCGAATCAATGGGTAGCCCTGCCCATGCATCCGTCGGCCATCGGCCTATTCCGCCGAGTCCGTTTCCAGCCCCTTCCGGTCGTAGCGGATCTTGATCAGACTCGCCACCACCGCCACCGACATCGACACGACGATCACGCCGAGCGAGAAGAAAGTGCCGATCTCCGGCGCCCACTCGATGTGCTTACCGCCATTGATGAACGGCAGCTCGTTGGTGTGGAGTGCATGGGCGATGAGCTTGAACCCGATGAACGCGAGGATGAAGGCGATCCCGTACTTGAGGTACACGAGCCTGTCGATCAGGTCGCCGAGCAGGAAGTACAGCTGCCGAAGTCCCATCAGGGCGAAGACGTTGGCCGTGAAGACGATGAACGGGCTCGTCGTGATGCCGAAGATCGCCGGGATCGAGTCGAGCGCGAACACGAGGTCGGTGGTGCCGATGGCGATGAACACCACGATGATCGGCGTGAACACCTTCTTGCCGTCGACCACCGTTCGCAGCTTGGCCCCATCGAAATCATTCGAGATGCGGATGCGTCGGCGCAGCAGGCGGATGACCCCGCTCTCCTTCTCGTCCATCTCCTCGTTGTTCTGGAACGCCTGCCCGAACGCCGTGTAGAGCAGGAAAGCACCGAAGATGTAGAAGATCCAACTGAAGTTCTCGATCAGCTGGGAGCCGAGCAGGATGAAGATCGCGCGAAGCACCAGGGCGATGATGATGCCCACCATCAGCACTTCCTGCTGGTACTTCCTCGGCACCGAGAACCTCGCCATGATGATCACGAAGACGAAGAGGTTGTCGATCGAGAGGCTGTATTCGGTGAGCCAGCCCGCGATGAACTGCCCGGCGTGCTCCGCTCCAGCGAAGAAGAACATCAGCACGGCGAAGATGATCGCCAGGGCAACGTAGAAACCGACCCAGAGGCTGGACTCGCGTGTCGACGGGATGTGCGGGCGCTTATAGGCGAGCACCAGGTCGGCCGTGATGATCAGGAGCAGCGCGACGATGCTGCTGATCTCGAACCAGAGCGGGAGTTGCAGATCCATTGCAGCCTTTCAGGAGAGGGATGATGTGGGCAGGCCACAGCCCCGAAAGTCTCTTCCGCGCCGATCCAGCCGACACCACCGCACCCGGGCCAGCAGCAGCGGTGACCGTCTTGACGAGTGCGAAACGGGGCGGTGACCGCCCGTGGGAATACTCCCCTTCGCGATAGCAATCCTAGAGGCCCCTCGCAGCGAGCAAGACCGCGATCCCCTCACGGCTGCTGGCAGCCCGCTCCCCGCAATCGCTCAGGCTTCATCGGCTATCGTGGGCGGAGCAAGGGGAGTATTCCTTCGAAGCCGACTCGTCAGTACGAACACAGCATGGTGTTCCGGGCGGCTTGCCCGTGATTTCCGGGTGGAAGAGACCTTGGTCCGTTATCAACCGACCAAGGAGTACTGCGTGGCCGTCACACCCCTAATCTGGATCATCACGATCGCGATAACGATCGGCTTCTTCGTTTTCGAGTTCTTCGCGCACGTGCGCACGCCGCATGCTCCCACCATCGGTGAGTCTGCGCGGTGGTCGGCTTTCTACATCGGTCTCGCATTGCTGTTCGGGGTGGGCATCGGGATGGTCTCCGGGTGGGACTTCGGCGGCGAGTACTTCGCCGGATACCTCACCGAGAAGGCGCTGTCGATCGACAACCTCTTCGTCTTCCTCATCGTGATGACGGGCTTCGCGGTGCCGAAGGAGTTCCAGCAGAAGGTGCTGATGATCGGCATCATCATCGCCCTCGTCATGCGCGGCGCGTTCATCGCCGTCGGTTCGGCGCTGATCGAGAACTACTCCTGGATCTTCTATGTCTTCGGAGCCTTGCTGCTCGTGCTGGCTTACCGGCAGGCGTTCAGCTCCCACGAGAGCGATCCGGCCAACGGGCGAGTGGTGGGATTCGCGCGCCGGATCCTGCCTATCACCGACGAGTATCACGGCGACCGTATCTCGGTGAAGATCGACGGCAAACGATTCTTCACCCCGATGCTGCTCACGATTCTGGCTATCGGATTCATCGACCTCGTCTTCGCGATCGACTCGATTCCCGCGATCTACGGTCTCACCAACGAGGCCTACATCGTCTTCACCGCAAACGCCTTCGCGCTGATGGGGCTCCGTCAGCTCTACTTCCTCATCGGTGGACTGCTCGAGCGCCTCGTCTATCTCGCGCAGGGACTTGCGGTGATCCTCGGCTTCATCGGCGTGAAGCTGGTGCTGCACGCGCTCCACGTCAACGAGTTGCCGTTTGTCAACGGTGGCGAATCCGTGGGTTGGGCCCCCGAGATCCCGATCTGGTTCTCGTTGACGTTCATCGGCCTCACCACCGCTGTCGCCACAGTGCTCAGCCTGCGCAAGACCCGGAGTGACGAGAAGGCCCTCGTGCAATGACCCGCTCCTCATTCCCCCGATTCCGACCCCGTTCTTAGGACTTCCTGTATGACCTCACCCACACCGCCTCGTCAGTTCCGCCCGCAATCCGCGGGCGTCTCCGCCATCGGCTACCTCATCTTCTTCAGCCGCTGGCTGCAGGCTCCGCTCTATGTCGGGCTGATCATCGCCCAGGTCATCTACGTCTGGGTGTTCGCCCAGGAGCTGTGGCATCTCGGCGACGAGGTGATCAATCACTCGGCGAAGGTCACCGAGGCGACCGTGATGCTCAGCGTGCTCGGGCTGATCGACGTGGTGATGATCTCGAACCTCCTGATCATGGTGATCATCGGTGGCTACGAGACCTTCGTGTCGAAGATCAAGATCGACGGCCATCCCGATCAGCCGGAATGGCTGAGCCACGTCAACGCGAACGTCCTCAAGGTCAAGCTCGCCATGGCGATCATCGGCATCTCGTCGATCCACCTTCTCAAGACCTTCATCGAGGTCGGCGATCTCGGTGCGCCGAACTCCGAAGCAGACAGCGTCACCGGTGACAACTACACCTCTGAGGGTGTGTTCTGGCAGGTCATCATTCACACCGTATTCATCCTGTCGGCGGTCGCCCTCGCCTGGATCGACAAGATCTCTCGCGGAGATCACGCTCCCGTCATCGCGGTCGGCCCGCCCCCGACCGAATACGTCACCAGCGGTGCCCCGTCCGACGAGGAACTGAGGGCGGCCCACTACGAGCGACTCGCTCGGGAGCTCCGCGGCAACTGATTCGGCAGAGGAGCCCGCGATACGATCGAACTCCTGACCCTCGAGGAGCGCCACCGGTGTCGCAGCAGTCCGCAACAGACAACTTCCGTGCAGCGCGGGACCGCCTGGTCGCCCTCCGAGAGGATCACGCCAAGGCCGTCGCCGAATTCGAGTGGCCCGATGTCGGGGACACCTTCAACTGGGGCGTCGACTGGTTCGACGCGATCGCCCGGGGCAACGACCGACCCGCCCTGGTGATCGCCGAGGAGGACGGCTCGACGGCACGATTCTCCTTCGACGAAATGGCCACCCGCTCCGATCGGGTGGGCAACTGGCTCCGCTCCCTCGGCGTGAAGCGCGGCGACGCGGTGATGCTCATGCTGGGCAACCAGGTCGAGCTCTGGGATTCGATGCTCGCGATCATGAAACTCGGCGCGGTCATCCTGCCGACCACCACTGCCCTCGGCACCGCGGATCTCATCGACCGAATGCAGCGGGGTGGTGTGCGGCACGTGATCGCCGCCTCCGCCGACGTGGACAAGTTCGACGACGTGCCCGGGGACTTCACCCGGATCCGGGTGGGGGCGGGCAGCGACGGCTGGATCGATTTCGCGGATGCGTTCGCCGCGTCGTCCGAACCGCTGCCCCATCCGCACACCCGGTCCCACGACCCGCTCCTGCTGTACTTCACGTCGGGCACGACCAGTCGTCCGAAGCTCGTGGAGCACACTCAGGTGTCCTACCCGGTCGGCCATCTCTCCACCCTGTACTGGCTCGGACTCCGGGCCGGCGACATCCACCTCGCCATCAGCTCCCCCGGCTGGGCGAAGCACGCCTGGAGCTGCTTCTTCGCGCCGTGGATCGCCGAGGCCACGATCTTCGTCTACAACTACGGTCGTTTCGACGCCGCACGTCTCACCGAGAAGATCCGGGACGAGCACGTCACCTCGTTCTGCGCTCCGCCGACAGTGTGGCGAATGCTCATCCAGTCCGACCTCTCGGCCGGGCGTGGCGACCTCCGCGAGGCCATCTCGGCGGGCGAGCCGCTCAATCCGGAGGTGATCAGCCAGATCCGTCGACAGTGGGGGCTCACCATCCGCGACGGATACGGCCAGACCGAGATGACGGCCGTAGTCGGCAACACCCCTGGTTCAGCGGTCAAAGACGGCTCGATGGGCCGGCCGCTGCCCGGAAGCCCGATCGTGCTCGTCGATCCGATTTCCGGCGAGTTGGCCGAGGAGGGGGAGATCTGCGTCGACCTGTCCGGTCATCCGGTCAACCTCATGACCGGCTACGTCGGGGATGCCGAGCGCAATGCCGCGACCACCCACGACGGCTACTTCCACACCGGAGACATCGCGGCGCGGGACGCCGACGGCTACATCACCTACATCGGCCGCACGGACGACGTCTTCAAGGCCTCCGACTACAAGATCAGCCCGTTCGAGCTCGAGAGTGTGCTCATCGAGCATCCCGCCGTGGCCGAGGCGGCGATCGTGCCCGCTCCGGATGCCGTGCGCCTGGCCGTGCCGAAGGCCTACGTCGTGCTCGCGGCCGGCTTCGAACCCTCCGCCGATACGGCGTTCTCGATCCTCGCCTACGCGCGCGAGCAGCTGGCGCCGTTCCAGCGCATCCGCCGCATCGAGTTCATGGATCTGCCGAAGACGATCTCGGGCAAGATCCGCCGGGTCGAGCTGCGTGCCCGCGAGGAAGAGGTCGCGGTCGGCACCGTCGTAGCGATCGAGTGGCGCGACGACGAGTTGCGCGGGCGGTAACACTCAGGCTGCCTCGGACGGCGGGTTTGGAGTTCTTCTCTCGCGCCACTTGTCGTGATCACGCAAGCCGAACCTCACGCCGAGCCGCACGACCCAGAAGAGGGCGAACGCGACGGCTACGAGGATGAGCAGGTAGAAGGCGATTCCCAGCGGGAATGCGATCGAGGAGTACATGAGCCAACCTTAGGGCCCGGCGTCTGCAGGTAAGGGAACTGTCGCCTGAAGGCCGCGGATCCGGTGCACAGTGTCTCGGTGCCGCGCATAGCACCGGAATCCCTTCCGGCGTGCGAGACCGTGCGGCCGACGGCGGATGACTCCGCCGAAACCCCGTTCGCCGCGGGCGACACACCGCCGGGTCGTCGGAATCTCCGCTCTCAGCATTCGCGGTCTTCCGAAAACCGACGGGAATCCGCTGTTGAAGGTCCCACCCGATGGGCAGCTAGCGTGGAGGAATGTCGACCAACTCTGAATTTCCACCGTTCGCGTCCCTCGAGAGTTACATCGCGCTGCCCAGAGTGGAGGGCCTCGCCCTGTCCCCCGATGGCCGCTCGGTGGTGCTCACGGTCGCGACGCTGTCCCGGGATCAGACCTCTTACGAGCGTGCGCTCTGGGCGGTGCCCGCCGACGGGACGGGCTCACCGACACGGCTGACTCGCTCGGCCAAGGGCGAATCCGGGGTCGCGTTCACCGGATCGGGCGACATCCTCTTCGTGTCGTCCCGCCCGGATACCGCCGCCGAGAAAGACCCCGAGGCCGCACAACTCTGGGTGCTGCCCGCCGCCGGAGGTGAAGCCCGCGCGGTCACCAGGCTGCTCGGGGGCGTCTCCGAGATCGCGGCCACCGCAACCGGATCCGATGCCATCGTGATCGCGGCTAACCTGCTCCCCTCGGCCGACACCCTCGAGACGGAGGCAGCGGCACGCACCGAGCGAAAGACCAAGAAGGTCACGGCCATCCTTCACGAGAGCTACCCCGTGCGCTACTGGGACCACGATCTCGGGCCTGCAGAACCGCACTTTCTCGCGCTCGACCTCGCGAACCTGCGGGAGCCGGTCGGTGAGGCAGCCCGCACCAGCGAAGAGCCGCTGCCGTACCCTGAGGAACTTCCGCGCCCTCGCGATCTGACCCCCCACCCCGGCCGCACCGCCGACACTGCCGGACAGGGGCTCACCCCCGACGGCCGCACTCTCATCGCCTCGGTCCGGGTACAAGAGCAGCGTGCCGGTCGCTTTGTGCTCGTGTCGATCGATGTCGCGTCCGGCGCGATGACGACGCTCTTCGACGAGCAAGGCGTGGATTTCGAGGTGCCGGCGGTGAGCCACGACGGTCGACGCATCGCATTCGTGCGTGCCGACTTCAGCACCCCGAGCGGACCCGCCGACCAAGAACTCTGGGTGGCCGACATCGACGGCGGCGGCGCGCACCGAATCGCCGCCGATTGGGATCGCTGGCCGTCCAGCCTCGTCTTCGACGCCGGCGACGACTCTCTCATCGTCGCCGCCGATCACGACGGTCGCGGCCCGGTCTTCCGCGTGCCTCTCGACGGCGGCGCCCCGATTCGCATCACCGAAGACGACTTCTCCTACACGGATGTCGCGGTCGACCTCACGAGCGGGGACCTCGTCGCCCTGCGATCCTCGTGGGTCACGCCGCCGCATCCGGTGCGCATCTCCCAGGCGGGAACCATCACCGCGCTTGCCACTCCGGCCGAGCTACCGGAGATGCCGGGGTCGATCACCGAGGTCGAGACGCGCGCCGAGGATGGTGCGCGGGTGCGCGGCTGGTTGCTGTTGCCCGAGGGCGCTTCAGCCGAGCATCCGGCCCCGCTCCTGCTGTGGATCCACGGTGGGCCGCTGAACAGCTGGAACGCGTGGAGCTGGCGGTGGAATCCTCTGCTGGCCGTGGCCCGCGGTTACGCAGTGCTGCTGCCCGATCCGGCGCTGTCGACTGGATACGGCCTCGACTTCATCGCCCGAGGATGGGATGCCTGGGGCGCGAAGCCCTTCACCGACCTGATGGCGATCACTGATGCCACCGAGGCGCGCGACGACATCGACGCCTCCAAGACCGCGGCTCTCGGCGGCTCGTTCGGCGGATACATGGCGAACTGGGTTGCCGGGCACACCGACCGCTTTCGCGCGATCGTCAGCCACGCCAGTCTCTGGGCGCTCGACCAGTTCAACGGCACTACCGATAACTCCTGGTATTGGCAGAGCATCTTCTCGCCGCAGGGCATGATCGACAGCTCACCCCACCACAGCGTGCGGGACATCGTGACGCCGATGCTCGTGATCCACGGCGACAACGACTACCGGGTACCGGTCGGGGAGAGCCTGCGACTCTGGTCGGAACTGGCCGAGCACCATGCGGCCGCCGATGGCTCGACCCCGCACAAGTTCCTTCTCTTCCCCGACGAGAATCACTGGGTGCTGAAGCCCCAGCACTCGGTGGTCTGGTACGAGACCGTCTTCGCATTCCTCGACCAGCATGTGCACGGTTCGGATTGGCAGCGTCCGAAGCTCCTCGGCTGAGAAGCCCTGCGCCAGCTATCCTCTCCGGGCGCATGGTCGGGACCTATGGCCCGACGCGCGGGCTGTCTCGCTCACAGACTTGACGTCGACCACAACGGGTCGAATCGAGCAGGGGACCATCGTGAATCGTGTCAGTGGAAAAGTCGCTCTTGTCACCGGAGGAGCCCGCGGGATGGGCGCCGCGCATGCACGGCTGCTCATCTCCGAAGGCGCGAAGGTCGTGCTCGCGGATGTCCTGGATGCCGACGGGGAAGCGCTGGCGGTCGAGCTCGGCGCCGCGGCCCGCTTCGTGCACCTCGATGTGACCAGCGAGAGCGACTGGGCGGATGCTCTGCGGTTCATCCTCTCCGAATTCGGACACCTCGATGTGCTCGTCAACAACGCGGGCATCGCCAACGGATCCCCGATCGGCGACTTCCCCCTCGATCTCTGGCACAAGACGCTGGAGATCAATCTCACCGGCACATTCCTCGGAATGAAGACCGTTTCGGCAGTGCTCGCGGCTCAGCGACACGGCTCGATCATCAACGTCTCCTCGGTCGAGGGTCTGCGGGGAAGCGCCGGGCTGCATGCCTACGTCGCGACGAAATTCGCGGTGCGCGGGCTCACCAAATCGGTCGCCCTCGAACTGGCGCCCGCGGGGGTGAGAGTCAACTCCATCCATCCCGGCTTCATCAGCACACCGATGACGGCGGGTCTCGATCCGCACCAGCTGCAGATTCCGATGGGACGGGCGGCGGATCCCACCGAGGTGTCGCAGCTTGTGCTCTTCCTCGCGAGCGATGAATCCAGCTACTCCACCGGGTCCGAATTCGTGATCGACGGCGGGCTCACCGCAGGGATCCCCCACTCGTGAAAACAGCCGCGATCCTGAAGCACGTGTCCACCTCCCTCGTCACCAACCCGGATGGGGTGCACGTGCTCGCCGGTGCCGTGATGATGGCCGCTCATTTCGAGCGGTTCGCCCAGATCGCGGTGCCCCGGCCGGCGCTCGGTCGACGGCGGTCGACGAAGATCGTGACGCTCGGAAACGTACTTCTGGTCTGCGCTCCGGGCTGCGATTCGATCATGGTCGGCGAGAACCTCGCCGCAGCCCTCGCCGCGGGCAACCGGGTGGCCATCTCGCTCGCCGGTGTGCCAGACCAGCTCATGCGACTCCTGTTCGAGTTGCTCTTCGGGGTCTTCGCGGCGGAACGATTCTCCGTGCTCACCGATGCCTGCAGTTGGACGATATCGAGCGCCGAACTCTCGATCGTCGTCCTCACGCCCTCGCGCGTCTTCCTCAACGAGCGACCGTGGATCACTCAGCCCCAGGCGCTCGGAGTGCTCACCCCGTCAGCGGACCTCCTGCGGTTCTATGGTGCGCTTCGGGAGGCCTGACCTACGATTCCGGGCCCCGACTACGCCGGGTCCGGAAGACACGCACCGGGTGGGCGGCGCCGCGATGGCGGGGTCGAGAGCGGATGACTCCGCCGACACGCCGTCCGTGGCGCGCAACGCGCCGACGGGTCATCCGAATCTCCGCTCTCAGCACTCGCCGTCGCCGACACGCGGTGAGATTCCGATGTGGGGCACGGTCGCTGCGTCAGCGGCGGCGGACGGACCTCTTCTGCGGCTTCACCTGGCGTAACCGCCTCGGCTCCTGCAGCCGCGTCGGATCGCCGTTTCCTCCGCCGAATGCCGTGACGAGCGACTGGGTCAGCTCTGCGCCAAACGATCCCAGTCGAACGAGTGCGAGCCTGACGTAGTTCACGGCATCACTTGCGCTCGAGGGCGCGTGATCTGCGCATGATGTCGAATACCACAGTGAAGAGGGGAACTACCGAGAGGGCGCCGAGCCCCTGGTCGTGCATGGGATCCATCGCCACCAGGACGGTCAACACGACAAACCAGACCACGGCCGCACCGACCCAGACGGCACGCCACCAGGGCGTCGCGAAGAGATAGGCGAATCGGCGCCCGGTGCTCATCGGTCGCTCGGGTGGTGTGACTCCGCCCATGATGAGCCTCCCTCTGTTGCGAGAGTACGCCACTCGAAGCTCGCGCAGATGCTGGTGCCCTAGATTGTCACCCACACGTCATTCATGCGAGGGAGCCACAATGACCGGTTGGCGCATCCGAGACTTCCATTCCGATGATCTCGACGGCATCCTCCATCTCTGGGAGGAGATCACCGCGGCGAAGACCGAGCCGGTCTACGGCCTCTCGGAGGTGCTCGCCTCGTGCCAGAAAGACCACGCCGTCGTCGCCATGCACGGCGAGGAGGTGATCGGCGCTGCGGTCGGTCGTGCCGCCCACGCGCAGGGCTGGATCGTGTTTCTCTCGACGGCTCAGAAGTGGCAGGGCCAGGGCATCGGCACCGCCATGCTCGCCGCGCTCGAGAACCGGATGGCGCCCCACGGTCTCGCGAAGCTCTCGGCCCTTATGCCCGAGTCTGCGAGCCGGGTGGATGCTTTTCTCAATCGCGGTTTCGAGGTCAAGAAGAACCTGCGCTACTTCGAGCGCCACATCCCGGTGCAGCGCGAAGAGCTGCGCTCGCTGAGCGAGCTGGGCGGACGCATCCTGCCCCGAGACCTCTGGGAGGGCGTCGGCGGAATGCAGCGCGAGAAGGAGTTGCTCGAACGCCGCCTCGTGATGCCTCTCGCCAAACCGGACATGGCGGAGCAGTACGGGGTGGTGCCTCCGAAGGCCGTCGTGCTCTTCGGGCCGCCCGGCACCGGCAAGACGACCTTCGCCAAGGCGATCGCGTCACGCCTGGAGTGGCCGTTCGTCGAGGTGTTCCCCTCACGCCTCGCCGCTGACCCCAAGGGTTTGGCGGGAGCCTTGCGGGAGACCTTCCTCAAGATCTCCGAGCTCGAACACGCTGTGGTGTTCATCGACGAGGTGGAAGAGATCGCCGCACAGCGCGGAGGCGAGCCGCCCTCCGCGCTGCAGGGCGTGACGAATGAGCTCCTGAAGATCATCCCCGCCTTCCGCGAGCAGCCCGGGCGCCTGCTCGTTTGCGCCACTAACTTCATCCGCGCTCTCGATTCCGCATTCCTCCGCCACGGGCGGTTTGACTACGTCGTGCCGATCGGATTGCCGGATGCCGCGGCCCGGCTCGCCATCTGGGAGCGTTACATCCCCGCCTCGGTGACCGGCCTGGTCGATCTCGATGCCCTCGTCGCCGCGAGCGACGGGTTCTCCCCCGCCGATGTGGAATATGCCGCACGCCGGGCCTCCCAGGAGGCTCTCGAGCGCGCGCTGTTCAGCGGAGAGGATGCCTCGGCGCCAGCCGGCCCGAGCACGCAGGACTACGTCTCCGCGATCCGCTCCACTCGAACGACGGTGTCGCCGCAGGCCGCCCTGGAGTTCCTCGAAGACATCGAGAGGCTCGCCCGCCTCTGAAGTCAGTGCGCGCCGAGCAGCTCGCCCGGGTGGGTAAGTCGCCACCGTGCATCCGGTCCCGCGATCGATCCGTCGAGCACCAGCGGCACCGAGATCGGAGCACCGGCGACCACGAAGTCGAGGCTGCCGACGGTGGATCCGTCCCTTGCCGTCTTCAGGGGCTTGATCGTCATGGTCGAGGTGATCGGGGCATCCGACCAGGTGAGCACGGATGCCCGGCTTTCGGTCACGACGCGCGCGCCATCCTTCCAGGGCGTGGAGTATTTGCCGACGGCGGTGCCCGCGCCCACCAGCTGGACGACATGGAAGCCGGATCGGATGCTGCGGATCATCGCCTGGGCTTCGCTGTCCACCGTCTCGCGGCTGTAGCCGCCCAGGATCACGCCGACGATGGTGATCGGTTTGCGCAGCCCGACCTCCACGCTGGCGGAGAACAGCAGGCTCGAGCCCGCCGACTCGAGGGTGCCGGTCTTGATGCCGTCGATCCCCTCCGATCCGAGGCTGATGTTGTTGTTCGAGAGACCTCCGACGCCCGGCACCACGATCGAGCGTGACCCCACGAGGGATGCTATCGCCGGATTCGCCATCGCGAGCTTTCCGAGCGCGATCAGGTCGGCCGGTGTGCTCACATTGCGGGCGTCGATCCCGGTCGGCTCGACGATCGTGGTCGATTTCAGGCCGTGGGCAGCGAGCCAGTTCTTCACCGCGCCGAGATAGCGGGACCGGGATCCGAATGCCCAGGTGCTCACCGCGTCGGCATAGTTGCAGGCGGATGCCACCAGCATCAACCCCAGCGCGTCGCGTTCCGACATCGTGCTGCCGGTCTTCATGGGCTCTACCGACGCCCCCAGCACGTAGTACTGGTCGTAGAGGTCGTGGTCGGCCTTGCTGAAGGCGAGGGTGGGGCCGGGATCGGTCTCCCTCAGTGGTTTGACCTCGAGCACGACGAGGGCCGTGATCAGCTTGCTGATGCTCGCGATCGGCAGCGGCCCGGCGCCGCCGCTCGAGGCGAGGATGCCGTTGGAACCCACCGTCGCCGGAAACGCCTCCGCACCGGTGACGCTCACGGCCGACGCCCCCACGCTCGGCAGGGTGATCATCCCGGCGCCCGGCTGGATGATCTTCGGCTTCGTCGCGACCAGCGTGGCGTTGTGTAGCGGAGCAAGGAGGGTGAGCGGCAGGTAGGTACCCACTGCCGCGACGATCACGAGCAGCACGACGAGCCCGGAGATCCGACGACGGAGGCGGCGGCGGCGAGCCCTGGCCACGGTGACGGGGTCGAGCGGATCGGGCCCGTGGCCCGCGGCATCCGCTCCCCCGCGCTCGAGCATCTCCGAGAAATCGGCGAGCCCTGTGCTTCCGGAGCCCTCGGTCACAGAAGCTCCGAGCCGAGAGAAACCGTCACCGAGTTTGGATACATATGCTCATGTTATGGCTGCCGGAGGGATTTGTCGTGGGCCGGGGCGTACCTTTGAGGCGGTGGCCGTCCTGGCGGTAAGGTCGCACGTGGTTGTCTCGGAAACGGGTTCAAGAAGGTCAGGAAGTAGACCCCTGTGCGGCGCCACCTTTTCATTCGCCCCTTGACTGAAAAGAGGAGAACATGGCCATCTGGCCCGGATCGATCAGTGCCCTCACGCTATTCGTCGATGATCTCGCGGCGACGAAGGCGTTCTACCTCGAGGTTTTCCAGCTGCCGATCCTCTTCGAGGACGACGACTCGGCGGTATTCCGCTTCGACAACACCATGATCAACCTGCTCAAGACCTCCGCGGCCCACGGCCTCATCTCGCCGGCGACGGTGGCCGATTCCAACGCCGGATCGCGGCTCCAGCTGACTCTCGATGTGGACGACGTGGATGCCACCTGCGCCGAGCTCGTCGGGCGTGGGGTGGAGCTGCTGAACGGTCCGATGGACCGCGAGTGGGGCATCCGCACGGCGAGTTTCCAGGACCCGGGCGGTCACATCTGGGAGATCGCACAGCCGCTGGGATAGCCGGGTGAGTGACGCCGGCGACTTCGTGGATGCCGCCCTCCAACTCGAAGGCACGTGGCGGCGTGCGCTTGCCGACGAGGCACGAATCGGCTCCGACCTCCGGTTCTACGGTGCATCGGTCGGCGCTGTTCGCGGCACGATCCGGGACCTCGGGCGCCGGCATCCGGGCCTCGGCCACGACGAGATCACCGCCCTGAGTTCGGAACTCTGGGGCCCGCCCGTCTTCGAGCGGAGGCTCGCGGCGATTGTGCTGCTGCAGACGCACGTGCGCCTGCTCGGCAATTCCGACCTGACCCGCCTGGAGGGATTCCTGCGCGATGCGCGCACACCCGCCCTCGCCGATCCCCTCATCACCGACGTGCTAGTTCCCCTTGTCGAGGGGCTGGATGCCCCCGCGTTGGGCCGCGCGAACATCGCGCTCGCTCGGTGGTCGGCCGACAGCAACCCGTGGTTGCGGAGGGCTGCGGCAGCGTTGGGCCACGCGGGGGTTCCCGGCAGATAGCCGACAGTCGGTGCTCCCCGTTGCCAAGACAGGGAGCACCGACCGATAGTCGCGTGAGTCTGGACGGGGCCTCAGCGGCGAGCGGTGCGGCGGCTTCCGAAGCGGGTCCAGAGGAGCAGCACGATGATCGCGCCGATGATGGACCCGATGATTCCGGCCGGCTGGAAGAAGCCACCCGAAGGGTCGGCCCCGAAGAGGAGGAAGCCCAGGAATCCGCCGACGAACGATCCGATGATGCCGAGAAGCAGGGTCATTCCGATGGACAGATTCTGCTTGCCGGGAACGATGAGGCGGGCGACGGCACCGGCGATGAGCCCGACGATGATGATGCTGATGATGAGTCCGAGCATGAGATTCTCCTTGTACTAGGGGTGGGGGAACGGCCCTCAGCGGGCCGCTCCTCTAGATAACCGCCCTAGGGGGGTGGTCGGTCACACCCCTAGGGAGGTAATGTCGGAATATGTCGATCCTCGCGCCTCCCCGTCCCCTCACAGTCACGCTCGTCGACGACTACGACGTCGTGCTGAAAGGCCTCGCCCACATGTTCGACGAGTACCGGGATCGGATCGTCATCTCCGAGATCGACTCGAACGCTTCCCTCGACGACCGGGTCGACATCGTCATGTACGACTCTTTCGCGCAACCGGAGTCCGACCAGCAGGAGTTGAACGCCCTCGTGAACAACCCACGAGCCGGCAACGTGGTGGTCTACACCTGGAATTTTCATCCGCTTCTCGTCGACAGCGCGCGCGAGAAGGGCGTGAAGGGATACCTGTCGAAGACCCTGGCGGCGAGCGATCTGGTCGCGGCGCTCGAGCTGGTGCATGCCGGAGAAGAGGTGATCAGCGCGCCGCCGCGGCGATCCGGGAGCGCGCTCGCGCTGGACTGGCCAGGGCGCCAGGAGGGAATCACCGACCGGGAGTCGGAGATCCTCGCCCTGATCACCCAGGGAAAGAGCAATGCCGAGGTCGCGGCGCTCACCTACCTCAGCCCCAACACGGTGAAGTCCTACATCCGCAACACCTATCGCAAGATCGGTGCGCAGAGTCGCACCCAGGCGGTTCTGTGGGGCGTCGAGCACGGGTTCACTCCCGACCATCACCGCATCGACCACTGGCTCGGAGGGCCTTAATCGGCGTGGTCGCACGCTCCATCCGTCACGAATTGTCCTGCCATAGGCGCTTCACGACCCGATTCGACGGATGGCGGCGCACCCGACGAAAAAAGGCCCGGACCCCAGCAGACGCTGGCATCCGGACCGACTGTGACCCCAACCGGATTCGAACCGGTGTTACCGCCGTGAGAGGGCAGCGTACTAGGCCGCTATACGATGGGGCCGCAAGTGGACAACTCAACGAGTATGCCACATGCGAGCAAGGCGCACCAAAACGGGGCGGATGCCCGCGTCAGGGAGCGAGGATCCGCAGGGCTCCCGGCACGATTTCGATCTCGAGCGGCAGCTCTCCGACCCGCTCTCCGTCGGCATAGGCGACCACTCCATCCGCATCGATCGTCACGCGCTTCGCGCGACGGATCGAGACCCGAGGATCCGTGACATGCGTGCCTTTGAAGACGCGCGGGAAGATGCCGAGGAAAGCGATGCGCGACAGGGGCTCGACCACGAAGACATCGATCCAACCGTCGTCGAGGAGGGCATCGGGCGTGATCAGCATTCCGCCACCGAACGAGGTGTTGTTGGCGATCGACACCAGGGTGCCGGCCGTGTTCCACTCCACTCCGTCGAGCACGAGACGGTAGGTGGTGGGCTTCAGGGTCGCGAGCTCGCGCAGCAGGGCGAGGTTATAGCGGATCTTGCCCCTCGGCCAGCGCCACAGGTTCGCCCGCTCGTTCACCAGCGCATCGAAGCCGGCCGAGAGCACTCCGGCGTACCAGCGGTCCGGCTGACCGGTGCGATGGATGAGCGCCGCGTCGATCACCCGGGGCTCACCCGCCAGCGCGGCGAGCAGCACGTCTATGGCGGCATCCGTGTCCCCGATGGGGATGCGCAAACCGCGGGACACGTCATTGCCGGTACCCGAGGGCACGATTCCGAGCGGGATGCCGGTGCCGGCCACGAGGTTGGTGCCGAGGCTGACCATGCCGTCTCCCCCCACGACCACGAGGGCGTCCGGGGCCAGCTCGATCGCCTTCTCGGCCTCCCGGTGCAGGTCGGCGAAGGTCGGCTCGCTGAGTGCGGTCACGCGATGGCCGGCACCGCGCAGTGCCTGCACGACCGCGGGACCGACGGCGCGCCCCTTGCCGAACGAGGCTGTGGGATTGATGGCGACGACGACACGCAGGGCAGTCACGAGAGCGGCGCCGGTGTCGTCATCAGCCCAGTATGTCGGATGCCATCGGCAAGCTTCCGCTGCGCACCGCGCGGAGTACAGTCTGGGAAATGCGCGTAACGAAACAAGAACATGCCTGCCTCATCCTCGAATCCTCGGGCAAGACGCTCGTGATCGATCCGGGGGTCTTCACCACCGCCCTTGTCGGCCTCAACGATGTCGTAGCGATCGTGATCACGCACGAGCACGGAGACCACTGGACCGCTGACCAGCTCACCCGCATCCTCGACCGTAATCCCGGCGCGAAACTCTACGGCCCGGAGGGTGTGGCGATCGCCGCCGCCGACTTCGACATCACGATCGTGAAGGACGGGGACGTCATCGACGCCGAGCCCTTCTCCCTCCGATTCTTCGGAGAGAAGCATGCGGTGATCCATTCCTCGATTCCGATCGTCGACAACGTGGGCGTGCTGGTCAATGACGCGCTCTACTACCCCGGCGACTCCTTCACAGTGCCGGAAGGAGTGGATGTGGATGCTCTCGCGGCCCCGGTCGGCGCGCCCTGGCTGAAGATCGGCGAGGCCATCGATTTCGTACTCGCGGTGCGACCGCGTCGGGCATTCGCCACCCACGAGATGGTGCTCTCGGTCGCCGGAAAGGGCATGGGCGGCGACCGCCTCAAGTGGGCCGTCGAGCAGGGTGGCGGCGAATACGTCGCCTTGGAACCCGGGGACGCGCTCGACCTGTAACGACGTCAGATGTAGATCGCGGGGTCAGTGAAAGTCTCGGCGACGGAGGACGGGGTGCGCGGTCGCACGCGCGCGGGGATGCCGGTGAGCACGGAGTTCGGCGGGGCATCCGTCACCACCACCGCGTTCGCTCCGATGATCGAGTCGTGCCCGATGGTCACCGGTCCGAGCACGCTGGCACCGGCGCCGATGGTCACCCGATCGCCGATAGTGGGATGCCGACGCTCGCGCACCGAGCTCGTGCCGCCGAGGGTGACGCCGTGGTACAGCAGCACGTCGTCGCCCACCACCGCGGTCTCCCCGACGACCACGCCCATGCCGTGGTCGATGAAGAGCCTGCGGCCGATGGTCGCGCCGGGATGGATTTCCACCCCGGTCAGCGACCGCACCAACTGCGAGTAGACGCGAGCCGCCAGGAACCACCGCCACGTCCAGAGGCGATGAGCGATCCGGTAGCCCCACACCGCATGGAGACCTGAGTAGGCGAGGAACACCTCCGCACTCGAACGCGCAGCGGGATCCTTCTGCCGCGCCATCCGGATATCCTCGCGAAGTCCGGCGAAGGGCATCCGGTCAGTCCGCGAGGTCTTCGTACAGCACGGTCGAGAGGTACCGCTCACCGAAGCTGGCGACGATCACGACGATGGTCTTGCCGGCGTTCTCGGGCCGCGCGGCCACCTCGAGGGCAGCCTGCACCGTCGCCCCGGACGAGATCCCGGCGAGGATGCCCTCCTCCGCGGCGAGACGGCGAGCCATCGCGACCGACTGGGTGATGTTGACGTCGATGATCTCGTCGTAGACCTCGCGGTCGAGGATCTCCGGCACGAAGTTGGCGCCGATGCCCTGGATCTTGTGCGGTCCGGGCGCTCCCCCGTTGAGGATCGGCGACTCGGCCGGTTCGACTCCGATCACGACGAGGTCGGGCTTCTGCTCCTTGAGGAAGCCACCCGTGCCCGTGATGGTGCCCCCGGTGCCGATGCCCGAGACGAAGATGTCGACGGCACCTTCGGTGTCGTTCCAGATTTCAGGACCGGTGGTGGCGCGGTGGATGGCCGGGTTCGCGGCATTGGCGAACTGCTTGGCGTAGACGGCTCCCGGGGTGCTCGCCACGATCTCGGCGGCACGATCGACCGCGGCCTTCATGCCGCCGGCTCCCGGCGTGAGCACGAGCTCGGCGCCGTACGCGCGCAGCAGCATCCGCCGCTCCTTGCTCATGGTCTCGGGCATCGTGAGGACCACCTTGTAGCCGCGCGCCGCCCCGATCATCGCGAGCGCGATGCCGGTGTTGCCACTCGTGCTCTCCACGATCGTGCCGCCGGGCTTGAGGTCGCCAGAGGCCTCGGCCGAATCGACGATGGCGACACCAAGGCGGTCCTTGACGCTGGCGGAGGGGTTGTAGAACTCCAGCTTCGCGAGAACCGTCGCCTCGAGGCCGGCGGCCACCTTGTTCAGCCGCACCAGCGGGGTGTTTCCGAAGATCTCGGTGATGTCGTTGTAGATGCGTTGCGGCATGGGGATGCGCTTCCTGTTCCTGGTCGCCGGGCTGTTGACTGGCCGGCGGCGCGTTTCGGGTACGACGGATTCAACGCCGCTTCGGCGAATTCCTTCCCGATTATCTCGCTTCCGGCCCGAGTTTCCGGTGAAAGTTACGGGATGCGACGATCTCGGAAGTCGGAAGTCGGAAGTCGGGGGTCGGGAGTGCGGAGTCAGGAGTGCGGGTCAGCGGATGCCCGCGGCGCGAAGCGCTCGTTGCCGCAACCGTGCGCCCATTCGTCAGCCACGCGCTCAAACGGATTGCCGCATGCCTGACGAATGGACGCATGGTCCCGCGAGCAGGTCGACTTCCCCCGGCGATGTCGCTAGCGGATGCCCGCCGCGAGGAGGTGGGTCCGCAGCCGATTCGGCGAGTACGCGATCTGCCAATGCCATCGGGTCATGCCATGACCGGTGGCGCGGAGGTCGTCCTCGCGTCGCTTTTCGTCGATGAGAGCCTGCTCGGGAGTGCGCCCACGGAGGAATTCGGGGTCGGTGTACTTCGCGTCGCCGTCGAACTCACCGATCATGTTGAACTCCGGCCACCAGAAGTCGACGATGTATACCCGGCCGCTTGCTCCGGCCAAAGCCACCTGGAGCTGAGGCATCGAGATGCCGATGCACTCCATGTTCGCGCGGCTCACCGATTCGCCGGGGCGGTCAGCCTTGCCGTCGGCAAATTCGAGCGCCCGCCTCGCCTTCGCCCCACCGTGTGTCAGCGGTATTTCGAGGAGTTCGCGAATCAGGTCTTCCCTTGTGACCAGGGAGCGAGGCACCGACTGGAGAGGATGTGCGGTTCGGCGTAGCGCGGCATCCGCGATGGCCACCCCGGTGGCAAAAGGACTGCACGCGGCCATGTCTGCCACCGTTCTTGCGAGCGTGGTGACGAAGAGTCGATCGATCGAGATCGATTCTCGCGGTACTCCAACGGTGTGTCGCTCGAGCATGACGGTCGACCGACCACCTGTGGCTCGCGGCACCGTGACATGCGCCCGAGTCGGCCACCTTCCCACTAGCGGCAGCCGCCAGAGAGCAGCCGCGGAGTGGTGCGAGAACACGGTATCGGGCGGAACGACCAGCGATGCCGCCTTCACGCGGGCCCGATACCTCTGTTCCGGGCTGAGGGCATTCCAGAGCAGAGCTCGAATGTAGATGCCCGGAAAGAGGGCCACCAGTTCGCCTCGCGAGACCGATGCGAAGAATTCGTAGCGTTCCCCGGGGGTCAGCAACTGGCTGCTGAGGTGGATGTGGTCGATCCAGTCGCCCGTAGATGTTGGCATGTGCCGAGCGTGACCCTGAAGGCACGATCAACCCGCTCACCGGCTCGCATCGGTGGACGCGGTGCCGACATCCATGATGGACGAGGAGTGGTCATCCGTGCCGCGTGGGGACCGTGCGCCGGTTTGTCAGCCATGCCGTGAAACAACTTCCAGCACGGCTGACAAACGGCGGCATGGTCGAGCGTCCCAGCGTGCCTAAGCTGGAGGAACCCCAGACAAGGAAGTCCGCAATGAACAACTCCGCAGTGATCGTCGACGTCATCCGCACCCCCTCCGGCCGCGGCAAGCCGGGCGGGTCCCTCAGCGGCGTGCACCCGGTCGACCTGCTCGCCACCACGCTGCGCGCGCTGGTCGAGCGCAACGGTGTCGATCCGGCAACCGTCGACGACGTGATCGGCGGATGCGTCGCGCAGGCCGGCAAGCAGACCTACAACGTGACGCGGAACGCCGTGCTCGGCGCGGGGTTCCCGGACCACGTGCCTGCAGTCACAATCGACCGCCAGTGCGGATCGAGCCAGCAGGCGGCCGTCTTCGCCGCCCAGGGCATCATGACCGGGAACTACGACATCGCGATCGCCTGCGGGGTGGAGTCGATGAGCAGCGCACCGATCGGCTACTCGATCATGGGCGAGGACATCTACGGCGAGCAGGTGGCCGCGCGCTACCCCGACGGCCTGGTCGGCCAGGGCATCTCCGCCGAACTCATCACCAGCAAGTGGGGCTTCTCCCGCGCCCAGCTCGACGACTTCTCGGCCCGGTCGCACCAGCTCGCCGCGCAGGCCACTGCCGAGGGCTTCTTCGCCAACGAGCTCATCGCCGTCGGAAACGTGACTACGGATGAGACGGTGCGGCCGTCGACCACCGCCGAGGGGCTCGCGGGGCTGAAGCCGGCCTTCTACTCCGAGCGGTTCGCCGAGCGCTTTCCCGAGATCGGCTGGAACATCACGCCGGGCAACTCCTCACCGCTGACGGATGCCGCCGCCGCGACCCTGATCATGAGCGAGGCGAAGGCTGCAGAGCTCGGGCTGAAGCCGCGTGCACGATTCCACAGCTTCGCCGTGACCGGCAGCGACCCGCTCTTCATGCTCACCGGCGTCATCCCGGCAACGGCGAAGGTACTCGCCAAGGCGGGTCTGACGATCGATGACATCGACGCCTTCGAGGTGAACGAGGCGTTCGCGCCCGTGCCGCTCGCCTGGCTCGCCGAGACGGGAGCGGATGCCTCCAAGCTCAACCCGCGCGGGGGCGCGATCGCCCTCGGGCACGCGCTCGGGGCATCCGGTGCCCGTCTTCTGGCCACGATGGTGAATCACCTCGAGGCGACCGGCGGACGCTATGGCCTTCAGGTGATGTGCGAGGGCGGCGGAATGGCGAACGCGACCATCATCGAGCGTCTCTAGACAGTGCTACAGCCTGGTCCCGCCGAGCCGCACCGCACGAAGGGCGGCGTAGAGCTCGGATGCCTCGGCCGGCCGTGACACGGAACGTCCGGTCAGCTCGGCGATGCGACCGAGTCGGTAGAGCACCGTGTTGCGGTGGCAGTGCATCCGCTGTCCCGCGCCCGAAGTGGAGCCGTCGGCGTCGAACCACGCCTCGAGGGTGTCGAGGAGCACCGCACCGTCCACGGAGTCGTCGAGAAGCCGGGCGAAGACGCCGTCTCGGAGCTCCGCTCCGTAGCCCGGCTGGGCGACGAGGAGAAGGTCGAGTGGGGCCGATCCGTAGCGATGGATGCCGACGCCGGGCGACGCGATGCACTCGACCGACATGCGGGCCTGGGCCACGGCGTCCGGGGATGCCGACAACCGGGTGAACGGGCGGCTGATGCCGACCCGCGATCGTGCTCCCGCTGACACGATCGAGATGGCGCGGTCGACATCGGCGCGCTGGGACAGCCCGATGAGCCCGACGTATTCGCCTTTCCAGGCGGTCCAGGCCGAGGAGATACCTGCGGCTTGCAGGCGACCCTGCACCTCCGGTACCGGGTCCGTGCCGGTGCTGCTCCGCTCGGCGGCGACCACGAGGTAGCTGGCGTGCTCGGGCAGTTCGAGTGAGCGCAGCAGCCTGCCGATCTCGCCCGGGGTGGCGCTCCCGTCGAGCAGGCTGAGGAGCATGACGCTGCGCGCCTGTTCGTCGCGGCGATCGCGCTCGTCCACGAACGCGCGATAGGACTCCGCCGCGGCACCGGAGAACCGATCGATGATGCCCCAGACATCCGACGACAGGTGCAGAAGCGTCTCGGTGCGCTGGGTGCCGATGGAACGCGCCATCATCTCGTCCCAGAGTTGAAGCCCGGCGAGCCGGTAGGCGTGAAGCAGGCTCGCCATCGGGATGCCGTGTTCGGCCTTGATGCGACCCGCGCGGCGCGCGGCGGCGAGAGAGTCGGTGGTGCCGGCGAGGGTGGCGAGGAGCGCGGAGATGTTCTCGCTCACGATCGAATACAAGAGCTCGCGGGACATCGGATTCTCGGCGTATTCGTTCTCGCCCGCGAGGATCTGGTCGACGACACCCTCGGCGAGCGCGTCGACGGAGTCGACGAGCTCGAGGAAGAAGTCGACGGAATCGGCGTCCGGCGCGGCGGAGCCGGTCGCGCCCACGCCGCGGCTGAGTTCCTGGTCGATCGACATGAGTGGACTGTAGCGCCGCGTTGTGCGGGTGCACAACACTATTCAGGGAACAGACGGCGTACGCCTATCGCGCTCGTCAGTTTCGTGGGCGATACTGAAACTTGTTTGGTGAGGCGAAGTCGTGACGACTATGCCGTTGACCAAGAAGGCAGCGATCAAAGGAGATTGATGACCACCACAGATCCGACCGTGCCCGCCGCGGCCGTACCCACCACGCCCGCCCTCGACCAGGCGATTCGCGCCGATCTGGATGCGGCGATCACCCAGCTCTCCGCCGGCGAGTCCCGCTGGGCGACGATGCCGATCCCGGCCAGGATCGCGCTCCTCGGCAAGGTGCACTCCTCCGTCGCCGCCGTCACCGATCAGTGGGTCGACGCCGCCACCCGCGCGAAGAACCTCGACCCCGACTCCCCCTACGTCGGCGAGGAATGGATCTCGGGCCCGTACATCGTGCTCTCGACTCTCCTCGCCCTCCAGCATTCTCTCGGGGAGATCGCTGCCGGCAAGAGCCCCCTCGCCGATCGGAAGCTTGGCACCGCCCCCGGCGGCCGGGTGAGCGTGCCGGTGCTGCCGGCCAACCCCTACGAAGCGCTGCTGCTTCACGGCTTCAGCGCCGAGGTGTGGATGAAGCCGGGCGAATCGACGGACTCGGTTCGGTCATCCGCCGGCCTCGGCGCCCTCACCCCGACCGAGACGGGCGGCGTCGGCCTCGTGCTGGGCGCCGGAAACATCACCTCCATCCCTCCCCTCGACGTGCTCTACGAGCTCATCGCGCACAACCGGGTCGCGCTGCTCAAGCTCAACCCCGTGATGGACCGGATGCTCGCCCCCTACTCCGCCGCATTCAAACCTCTCATCGACCTCGGCCTGCTGCGCATCGTCACCGGCGCCGGCGATGTGGGGAGCTACCTCGCAAACCATCCCGGGATATCCCACGTGCACATCACCGGCAGCGCGGCCACCCACGACCTGATCGTCTGGGGAAGCGGGCCGGGCGCAATCGACCGCAAGAGGGCGGGCACTCCGCTGCTGCAGAAGCCGATCACCAGTGAACTCGGCGGCGTCGCCCCGATCATCGTGCTCCCGGGTAACTGGTCGAAGGCCGACCTCACCTATCAGGCCGAACACGTTGTGACCCAGCGCCTGCACAACGGAGGCTACAACTGCATCGCGGGCCAGATCGTCGTGCTCAGCTCCGACTGGCCGCAGCGCACGGCGTTTCTCGCCGAGCTGCGCAGCGCCCTCGCCCGCACCCCCGATCGAGCGCCGTGGTACCCGGGAAGCGATGACCGGGTCGGTCAGGCATCCAGCTCCTACCCCGGCGCGGAGCGTTTCGGTTCGAGCGGGGGGCGCCTGCTCGTCGACATCCACGCCGACGACGACCCTTCGACGATCCTGACGACCGAGTACTTCTCGCCGGTGCTCGGCGTGATCGAACTGCCCGGAACCGGCCAGGCCTTCCTCGATACGGCCGTCGACACGGTCAACCGCGATTTCGTCGGCACCCTCGGAGCGAACATCCTCGGCATGCCAAGCACGATCGCACGCCTCGGGGCGGGATTCGAGAATGCCCTCGCCCGACTCGACTACGGCACCATCGCGGTCAATACCTGGACCGCACTCGGATTCCTCACTCCGGGAGCTCCGTGGGGCGCGTTCCCCGGTCACACACTCGACAATGTGCAGAGCGGCATCGGCGTGGTGCACAACTCCTTCCTTCTGGCCAACACCGAGAAGACGATCGCACGCGGTCCGTTCCGGCCGTTCCCCCGGTCGGCGCTGCACGGTGAGTTCGCGCTTTTCCCGAAGCCCCCGTGGTTCGTGACGGCGCGCAGTGCGAAGAAGACTGGAAGGCTCCTGTCGGGCTTCGCGGCATCACCGTCGTGGCTGAAGATGCCCGGCATCTTCATCTCGGCATTCCGCGCCTGACTTCGCGAGCGCGATCCCGCTAGGTTTGCCCCACCAGTAGAAGCAGTACCCACCACACGATCAAAGGAGATTCACGTGGTTTTTCGAGGACCCCTGCCCGATGTCGAGATCCCGAATCTGAGTGTCTACGACTTCCTCTTCGGTAACATCGACCCGGCCGATCTTGACCGCGTCGCGATCGTGGACGGTGCCTCCGGCGCCGAGACCACCTATCGCCAGTTGATCGGCCAGATCGGGCTCGTGGCCGGCGCACTCGCGACCCGCGGCATCGGACTTGGGGATGTCGTGGCACTGCACTCGCCCAACGTGCCCGCGTTCGCGGCGGTGTTCCACGGCATCCTGCGGTCGGGCGCCATCGCCACCACCGTGAACGCCCTCTACAACGGGGAGGAGATGGGAACACAGCTCGTCGATTCGAAGGCACGCTTCCTCTTCACTGTGTCGCCGCTTCTCGCGGCGGCGAAGGACGCGGCATCCCGCGCCGGCCTCGCTGACGACCAGGTGATCGTGCTCGACGGTGCCGAGGGCTTCGCCTCCCTCCGCGATCTCCTGATGGAGGGCAACGCCGCCCCGGAGGTGAGCTTCGATCCGGCCGAGCAGATAGCCGTGCTCCCCTATTCCTCGGGCACCACCGGGCGCCCGAAGGGCGTGATCCTCACCCACCGCAACCTGGTGGCCAACGTCGCCCAGTCGATGCCGCTGCTGGGAGCCGGGGCGGATGCCCGCATCCTGGCGATCCTGCCGTTCTTCCACATCTACGGCATGACGGTGCTGCTCAACCTCGCGTTTCGCAGTCGGGCTCGCCTCGTCACGATGCCGCGATTCGACCTTGCGGAGTTCCTGCGCATCATCCAGGACTTCCGCATCACCTGGGCGTTCATCGCTCCGCCGATCGCGGTCGCGTTGGCGAAGCATCCGCTCGTCGACCAGTACGACCTCACGAGCATTGAGTTCATCGTCTCCGGAGCCGCCCCCTTCGACGACACGCTCGGCCATGCCGTCGCAGATCGCATCGGTTGCCGCGTGCGCCAGGGCTTCGGGATGAGCGAGATGAGCCCGGTTTCGCACACGATCCCGGCGGACCGCGACGACATCCCGCTCGGGTCGGTGGGCATCACCCTTCCCAACATCGAGTGCAAGCTCATCGACACCGCGACCGGCGCCGAGATCGAGGTGCCGGAAGAGGGCACGAGCGCACCCGGCGAGCTGCTGTGCCGGGGGCCGAACATCATGCGGGGCTACCTCGGCAACGACGAGGCGACCCGCGCCACGATCGATGCAGACGGGTTCCTTCACACCGGGGACATCGCCACGGTGACATCGGAGGGGATCGTCTCGATCGTCGACCGCCTGAAGGAGCTCATCAAGTACAAGGGGTACCAGGTGGCCCCGGCCGAGCTCGAGGCGCTGCTGCTCACCCACGCGAGCATCGCGGACGCCGCGGTGGTGGGAGCCCACGACGCCGAGGGCGAAGAAGTGCCGAAGGCGTTCGTCGTCGTGCAGCCCGGAGCCGAGATCACCGCCGAGGAGGTCATGGCCTTCGTCGCCGAACACGTGGCGCCATACAAGAAGATCCGCCAGGTGTCGTTCATCGAGACAATTCCCAAGTCGTCGTCAGGCAAGATCCTGCGCAAGGACCTCCGGGGCCTCGAGGTGCGGGTATGAGCGCTGCCGTCTCGTCGGCACCGGAGACCTTCGATTTCGTGGTGGTCGGGGCCGGGGCATCCGGAGCCGCCGTGGCGGCCAGGCTCACTGAAGACGGCACGCACACGGTGCTGCTGCTTGAGGCCGGGCCCGCCGACACGAAGACCGAGGTGCACATCCCCGCCGCGTTCTCCGGGCTATTCCGTTCCGAGCTGGACTGGAATTACGACACGACCCCTCAGCCGGAGTTGGCCGGCCGCACGATCTACTGGCCGAGGGGCAGGATGCTCGGTGGATCGTCCTCGATCAACGCGATGATGTGGGTGCGCGGGTTCGCCGCCGACTACGACGGGTGGGCGGCGAAAGCAGGAGCGGCGTGGTCGTACTCGGCACTGTTGCCGTACTTCCGAAGCGTTGAACGGGTCGAGGGCAACACGGATCCGGACCAGGGTTCCGGAGGCGCCATCAGCATCGAGCACCAGCGCAGCCCCCGATCCCATACCGCGACCTTCCTGAAAGCCGTCGTGCAAGCGGGATACCGGGTCGTAGCGCCGAACACCGCCCGACCCGACGGCTTCAGCCAGACCATGGTGAGCCAGAGGAAGGGCAAGCGATTCTCGAGTGCCGACGGCTACCTCGTGCCCGCGAAGGCGCGCGGCACCCTCACTGTGCGCACTGGGGCCCAGGCCACGCGGGTGCTGTTCGACGGCACTCGCGCTGTCGGCGTGGAGTACATACACGACGGCACTCCGACACGGGTGACTGCGCGCCAGGAGGTCGTGCTCTCGGGCGGGGCGGTGAACACGCCCCAGCTGCTCATGCTCTCGGGCATCGGGCCGAAGGCCCAACTCGAGAAGCATGGTATCCCGGTGCTCGTCGACGCACCGGAGGTTGGCGAGAACCTGCGCGATCACCTGCTCTCCGGCCTCATCGTCGAGACTGCGGGCGACACCCTCTTCTCGGCGAAGAAGCTGCCGGAGCTCGCGAGCTTCCTCACCCGGGGCCGGGGCATGCTCACCTCGAACGTGGCAGAGGCGTACGGTTTCGTGCGCTCGGATCCGACCCTCGACCTCCCCGACATCGAGATAATCTTCGCCCCGGTGGCCTTCATCGGGGAGGGCCTCATCCCGGCGCCGGCCCATGCGATCACGGTCGGGGCGATCCTGCTCACGCCCGAGAGCACGGGCACGGTCACCCTCGCCTCGGCGGACCCGCTCGCGAAGGCGGTCATCGATCCGCGGTACCTGAGCGATGCCGCGGGCTCGGACCGCGCGCGGCTGATGGCCGGCCTCGGAATCTGCGAGGACATCCTCTCAGCGCCGGCCCTGCAGACCACGACCGGCCCGCACTTCCTCGCTCCGGAAGGCGCTGACGCGCTCGGGCGGGTCGAGCGCGATGCGCTGGCGCTCGAAACGGCAGCGCACACCCTCTATCACCCGGTGGGGACCGCCCGCATGGGCACCGATGCCGCATCCGTGGTCGACGAGGAACTGCGGGTGCGCTGCGTGCAGGGGCTCCGCGTCGCCGACGCGTCTGTGATGCCGGACATCATCCGCGGACACACCCAGGCACCGTCGATGGTCATCGGCGAAAAGGCTGCCGACCTGTTGCTGCTGTCAGCGAAGTCGGGTTCGCTGGCCGTGGCATCCGTCGGCTGACATAGCGGCGCCGACTCCGATCGGTCGGTCCGCTCGCCGGGCCCGGGGCATCCGCTCCGGGCCCGGTTTCATGTCGCGGCCCCTCCCCCAAGGTCCCCCAAAAACGCAGGAGATTCGCCACGAAAGGGCCCCTCCGGCGGCGGCGCACGGCGTTTGGTGGCGGATCTCCTGCGTTTTCGGTACAGAAGGGTGCCGCGGGTCAGCCGGTGACGAGACGCACCGCGCGGTCGAGCACCTCGCGAACGGCCACGATCGCCGGGCGGGTGCTGCTGGCTTCGCGCACCGATGTGAAGATCGTGCGCTGCGGATGCTCCGGCAGCAGCACCAGCCGCGCCGTGGTGCCCCGCCCGGTCCAGACCAGGTCGGGCAGCAACGCGACGGCGTTGCCCGACTCGACCAGGCGCATATGGGACTGCAGGTCCGCCGTCTCGAACCGCACGTCGGGTTCGAATCCGGCGCGGCGACACGCCTGCTCGGCCCAGTGCCGGGATGCGGTGCCGCGCGGTTCCATCACCCACGCGGCATCCGCCGCCTCCTCGATCGAGGCCGGGTGCGATCGACCGCGACCGGCGGGCGGCGTCGCGAGACGGATCGCATCAGTCGTCAGGGTGCGCCGATCGAGCTCCGGATGCCTAGGGGCCGCGTGCCCCGGGTAGGCTTCCGCGATCACCAGGTCGAAGTCACGCGCCCAGGTCTCCCGCAGGGCGGACTCCGGCTCGCGCTGCACCATCTCCACCCGCACCTCGGGGTACTCGGTCTCCATGACGGAGAGCGCCTCGGGCATGAGCGCGAGCGCAGCGGACTGGAACACCGCGACGCGCACCGTTCCGGTGACGGCGGTGAGGGACGAGGCGAGTTCGGCCTCGGCGCGTTCGAGCGTGCGCAGCACCTCCGCGGTGTGGGTGACGAGGATCTCGGCCTGGGGGGTGAGCACGACCCGCCGCCCCGAGGTTCGCAGAAGCTCGACACCCACCTCCTTCTCGAGCTGGCTCAGCTGCTGGGACACCGCGGAGGGACTGAAGCTCAACGCTTCGGCCACGCCGGCGAGGGTGCCGCGGATCTGGAGTTCGCGCAGGAGGCGAAGCCGTCGAACATCGAGCATCCCGGCATCCAATCAGTCAGTTCTGCTTAAGAATACCCGTCAGAAACGGTCGCTTTACCTAACTGGATACGCGAATCGATACTGGATACAGATCGCCGCGAAAGGACCCCCGTGACCGACACCGCCACCACCACGTCTCTCGATGACGCCCTCTCCCCCGAGCTGGCCGAGCGCACCGTTGCCCTCGTGCGCCGCTGGCTCGAGGAGGCCTCCCGGGTGCCGGTGAATGCCTCCGCCCAGCGTCTCGCCGGGGTGCTGAAGGATCCGAAGGGGCTCGACTTCACCGTCGGCTTCGTCGATGGCGTGATTCGTCCGGAGGACCTGCCGGTCGCGGCCCGCAACCTCGCCGCTCTCGCCCCGCACGTGCCCGCCTTCCTCCCCGCCCACCTGCGGGCAGCGGTGCGCCTCGGCGGCCTGTTCGCGCCCGTGCTGCCGGGCATCGTCGTGCCGATCGCCCGGCGGGTGTTGCGCGGCATGGTCGGACACCTCATCGTGGATGCCACACCTGCCAGGCTCGGCGCCGCGATCGGGGCACTCCGGGCCGATGGGGCGAAGCTCAACGTGAACCTCCTCGGCGAAGCGGTGCTCGGTGAGCGCGAAGCCGCCCGCCGCCTCGCTGGGACGCACGCCCTGCTGGCCCGAGACGACGTCGACTATGTCTCGATCAAGGTCTCCTCATCCGTCGCCCCCCACTCGCCCTGGGCCTTCGAAGCGGATGTCGACCACGTCGTCACGAGCCTCGCCCCGCTGTTCGAAAGGGCGGCTTCCTCGACGCCGGCAAAGTTCATCAACCTCGACATGGAGGAGTACAAGGACCTCGACCTCACCGTCGCCGTCTTCACTCGCATCCTCGACCAGCCGCGTTTCGCCTCACTCGAGGCCGGAATCGTGCTCCAGGCCTACTTGCCTGATGCCCTCTCCGCGATGGTCACGCTTGGAGACTGGGCGGTCCGTCGCCAGGCCGCCGGCGGCTCCTCGATCAAGGTGCGCCTCGTGAAGGGGGCCAACCTTCCGATGGAGCAGGTCGAGTCGTCCCTTCGCAGCTGGCCGCTCGCCACCTGGTCGACCAAGCAAGACACCGACACCAACTACAAGCGCATCCTCGACTACGCTCTTCGACCCGAGCGGATCGACGCCGTCCGCCTCGGCGTCGCCGGTCACAACCTCTTCGACGTCGCCTACGCCTGGCTCCTCGCCGGCAAGCGCGGCGTGCAGCACGGCATCGAGTTCGAGATGCTGCTCGGCATGGCCACCGGCCAGGCCGAAGCGGTGAAGAAAGATGTCGGAGGGCTGCTGCTCTACACGCCGGTGGTGCACCCGAAGGAATTCGACGTCGCGATCGCCTACCTGATCCGTCGGCTCGAGGAGGGGGCCAGCCAGGATAACTTCATGTCGGCCGTGTTCGAACTCTCCAGCAACGAGGCGCTGTTCGAGCGGGAGAAGCAGCGCTTCCTCGCTTCGCTCGCCCAGCTCGACCGGGGTGTCCCGTCGCCGCGACGAACGCAGGATCGCGCGGTCGCAGAGCCCGCGACGACGGACAGTTTCGTGAATCAAGCCGACACCGATCCCTCACTTCCGGCCAACCGGGCGTGGAGCGCCGCCATCCTCGAGCGTGTCGCCACGTCGACCCTCGGCAGCGCGAGAGTCGCATCCTCCGTCATCACCGATGCGGATGAGCTCGCCCGCGTGATCACGCAGACCTCGGCCGCGGGAGCGGCCTGGGGCACACGCCCGGCGGCCGAACGCGCCGCCATCCTCCATCGCGCCGGAGATGCGCTGAGCGCCCGACGGGCGCAACTGCTCGAGGTGATGGCGAGCGAGGCCGGGAAGACCATCGACCAGGGCGATCCCGAGGTGAGTGAGGCGATCGATTTCGCCCACTACTACGCCGAGCTCGCCCGAACGCTCGAGACCGTCGACGGTGCCACCTTCGTGCCCTCGAAGCTCACCGTCGTGACGCCGCCCTGGAACTTCCCCGTGGCGATCCCCGCGGGGTCGACGCTCGCCGCCCTCGCGTCCGGCAGCGCGGTCATCCTGAAGCCCGCCGCCCTGTCCGCCCGCTGCGGCGCGGTGTTGGCGGAGGCGCTCTGGGAGGGTGGGGTGCCCCGTGAGGTGCTGCAGCTCGTACAACTGAGCGAGCGCGATCTCGGCACCCAGCTGATCTCGCACCCCGCGGTGGACCGCGTGATCCTCACCGGCGGGTATGAGACGGCCGAGCTGTTCCGGAGCTTCCGGCCCGACCTGCCCCTCCTCGCCGAGACGAGCGGCAAGAACGCGATCATCGTCACCCCGAGCGCCGATCTGGACCTGGCCGTCAAAGACGTCGTCGCCTCCGCCTTCGGCCACGCCGGCCAGAAATGCTCGGCCGCTTCCCTGGTGATCCTGGTCGGATCGGTCGCCGACTCCGCACGCTTCACCAACCAGCTTCGTGATGCGGTGGCTTCGCTCAAAGTCGGCTATCCGACCGATGCGTCCACCCAGATGGGACCGCTCATCGAGCCGGCCCGCGGCAAGCTCCTCGACGCCCTCACCACTCTCGGCGAGGGTGAATCGTGGATGCTCAGCCCGCGCAAGCTCGATCGCGACGGACAGCTCTGGTCGCCGGGCGTGCGCACCGGAGTGCGTCGCGGATCCGCCTTCCACCAGACCGAGTACTTCGGACCGGTCCTCGGGGTGATGACCGCCCCGACGCTCGAGGAGGCCATCGTGCTGCAGAACGAGACCGACTTCGGGCTCACCGCCGGCATCCACTCCCTCGACCCGGCGGAGCTGGCCCTCTGGCTCGACACCGTACAGGCCGGCAACCTCTACGTGAATCGCGGCATCACCGGGGCGATCGTGCAGCGCCAGCCGTTCGGCGGCTGGAAGAAGTCCTCGGTGGGCGCGGGCACCAAGGCCGGCGGCCCGAACTATCTCGTGGGACTCGGTTCCTGGGTACCGGCTCACCACTCCGCTCCCGGGGAGGCGATCACCCATCCGGCAGTGAGGGCGCTCCTCGAGACGGATGATTCTCTGTCCGGCGCCTTCGGCAGCGATGCCGCCGCGTGGAACGCCGGCTTCGGTCGGGCCGTGGATGTGTCTGGGCTGACCGCGGAGCGCAACGTGTTCCGCTACCTCCCGGTGCCGGTGACGATCCGTCTCTGCGAGGGCGCGCCGGTCGCCGATCTGCTGCGCGTCGTCGGCGCGGGCCTCCTCGCCGAATCGACTCTGACCGTGTCCAGCGCCGTGCCGATCGGTGCGCTCGCCGACCTGGGTGTCGTCGTCGAGGATGACGCGACCTGGCTCGCGCGAGTCCCGTCGTCGGCGGCCACCCGCATCCGCCTGATCGGCGGCGACCCGGCGGCGTTGGCCCGGGCGATCGGAGGGCGGCCGGATGTCGCGATCTACAGCGGAGCGGTGACCGCAGCTGGCCGGATCGAACTCCTCCCGTTCCTGCGCGAACAGGCGGTGAGCATCACGGCCCACCGTTTCGGCACCCCGAATCGCCTGACTGACCGGCTGTTCTGACGTACCCCCCTTTCGGGGCGTAGGGTGGGTTGCACGGGTGGGAACTGGGGCCCGAGGACATCTGTCCGGACCGGGGGCCGAAATGTTTCGGTACGTCGGCTCTGCCCTCCTGAAGCCATTCATCCAGCTGTGGCTGGAGATGTCCACGAACTCCTGGCTTCGATTCCCCAACCCGGTCGGAGCACCGACCGTTCATGGGCCAGGAAACAGCCCCGCGCGCATCCTGCTTTCGGGAAGTGGGATCGCCGCCGGACATGGCGTGTTGACCCATGACCTCGCCCTGGCCGGACAACTCGCCCGCCGCCTCGCGGCGCTGACCAATCGCGGTGTCGACATCGACATCGTCGCTCGCGCGGGTATGACGGCGAAGGAATGCACGACAAGCCTCGCCTCGCTCGAACTCAGCCGATTCGATGCGATCGTGCTCGCGGTCGGGGTGATTGAGGCGCTGGGATTGCGTCCCTCACGGTCCTGGCGAGAGGATATGTCCGACCTGATCGGGTCCGTCCGGCGGGACTCACCCGCCGAGACGCAGATCTTCGTGGTCGCTCTGCCCATGTTCAGCCCGCTGTCGAAATTCCCGCGCGTATTCGAGCATCTCGTGACCCATAAGGCGAGAGCATTCAATGCGATCACCGTCCAGATCTGTGCGGATCTGCCCCACACCACCGTCGTCGAAGTGGACCACGCAGACGCCCACCGGGCCATGGACGGCACCACCCACGAGCGCTGGGCATCGCAGATCGCGCCGCCGATCAGCGAGAAGCTGCGCCACACGGCGTCCCTCCGCCGGGAGATCACGGACGAGGGACGCCGACAGGACTCCCTCGACGAGCTCGACTTCCTCGACTCCGCCCCCAGCGAATCCTTCGACCTGATCGCTTCGATCGCTCGTGACCTCTTCGACGTACCGATGGCCGCGATCACCTTCATCGACGAGGACCGGCAGTGGATGAAGTCGGCCATCGGATTCCGCGCCGAGACCCTCCCCCGAGCAGACGCTTTCTGCAACGTCACCATCGAGGAGGCACGACAGTTCGTGCTCGAAGACGCGCGGAAGGATGCCCGTTTCGTCGACAGTCCCCTCGTGGTCGGTGCCGGCGGAGTGCGGTTCTATGCGGGCTATCCGATCGAGAGCCCGGAAGGCTACCGGCTCGGGGCGCTGTGTGTCATGGATGTCGAGCCGCGCCGGTTCACCCCGGCCGACGCCTCACTGCTGCGAAGTCTGGCGCTGCGCGTTCAGGACCTGCTGTGGGAGGGCGCTCGCCGCTGAGTGGCGTCACAGCCGCGCGGGCACCGCGGGTATTGCGAGAGCCGGCCTGACTGTAGCCACCCGAAAAGCGAGAGTAAGGTGCAAATCACAGGCGCGCCGGGGAGTGGCGGTAGCCGACCTAGTTGGAGTCCGAGTGGTGGCAAACATTGTTCGAGTAATCGCGCGCCCGATTGTTCGCGGGTGGCTCGGTCATTCCCAACATTCGTGGCGACGATTGCCGATGCCCGCCGATTCGCCGCAGGTGCATGCGCCCGGAGCAAATCCCGATCGAATCCTGCTGGCTGGTGACGGTGCATCCGCGGGCCGAGGGGTACTCACGCACGAACTCGGACTCGCCGGATTTCTTGCCCGACAGGTATCGGCCATCACCCGGCGGGCCACGGACGTCGACATCGTCGTCAGCGGGGACATGACCGCGGAGATGTGCTCCGATGCCCTCCACCGACTGCGCCTCGCACAGTTCGACTGCGTGGTTCTCTCCGTGGGGGCAAACGAGGCTCTCGACCTATATTCGGCCGAGACATGGCGGACCAGCATCGAGGGATTGATATCCGGAATCGAAGCGGACGCTCCTGCCAGTGTAGAAATCTTCGTGCTTTCCATCCCGCGGATGGGCTCGAGCCTCACCTTCCCCTGGCCCCTGGCCCGAATTGTGGACACACACGCCGAACGTCTCAATCGAATCACCCGAGAAATATGCGAAGATCACGCTCACATCACTTTTGTGGGATTTGACCCGACAGACGCCCACATCTATCGCGGCTCGCACACGTACGAACGGTGGGCTGGGATGTTGGCGCCGTGGATCAGCCAGGTCCTCGCGCCCCCGGGAGCCCTCAACAACCGCAATGAGCCGACCGACGAGGAAGGTCGCCAACGGGCTCTCGTCGAGCTCGGGATCCTCGACTCCGAGGCAGACCTGTCTTTCGATCAGATAGCTGAAACGGCGCAAGACCTGTTCGGCGTGTCGATGGCAGCGATTACGTTCATCGACGGCGATAGGCAGTGGATGAAATCCGCAATCGGTCTGCCTGCTGAGGACGCGGCCCGCACTGATGCCTACTGTGATATCACCATTCGACGAGCGGAGCATTTCGTGATCGAGGACGCGACACTCGATCCACGTTTTGCGACCAACCCCTTCACGAGCGGTCCCCTAGGCGTGAGGTTCTACGCCGGCTATCCGATCGAGAGCCCTGATGGGTACCGCATCGGCGCGCTCTGCATCATGGACAACCATCCACGCGGTTTCACCGAGAAGGACGCATCCCTCCTTCGCACCCTCGCGCTCCAGGTACAGCGCCTCTTGGAGAGTAAGCCTCCTCGCTGACCACGGCGAAGGATCGTCGCCCGCGGTGGTCGTGTACCGCGGCGTGGGTGCTGTTCGATCTCTCCTGGTTCGAGCCCGCCCCTACCCACCCTAGGGGCGGGGTGACGGGCCCGATCCGGTCGTTCGAAGGCTATCGAGCGGTTATTTGACGTCGTCGTCGACCCAGTCGAAGGTTTTCGTGACGGCTTTTTTCCAGAGACGCATTTGGCGGTCGCGTTCTCCGGCGTCGAGGTTGGGGGTCCACCGTTTGTCTTCCTGCCAGTTCGCGCGCAGTTCGTCGAGGTTGGCCCAGAACCCGACCGCGAGTCCCGCCGCGTACGCGGCACCGAGGGCGGTGGTTTCCGCAACGACCGGGCGGACCACGGGGACGTTGAGGATGTCGGCCTGGAACTGCATCAACGCGTCGTTGGCGACCATTCCGCCGTCGACTTTCAACTCGGTCAGATCGACGCCGGAGTCGGCGTTGACCGCGTCCAACACTTCGCGGGTTTGGAACGCTGTGGCCTCCAACGCAGCCCGGGCGATGTGACCCTTGTTGACATAGCGGGTCAGGCCGACGATCGCCCCGCGGGCGTCGGAACGCCAGTACGGGGCGAACAGGCCGGAGAACGCCGGGACGATATACACCCCACCGTTGTCGTCGACGGTTTTGGCCAGGGTCTCGATCTCCGGTGCGGAGCTGATCAGCCCCAGGTTGTCCCGCAGCCACTGGATCAGCGACCCGGTGACCGCGATCGATCCCTCCAACGCGTAATGCGGTTTGTTGTCACCCAACTTGTAGCCGAGGGTGGTGAGCAGTCCGTTCTTGGAGTGGACGATCTCTTCCCCGGTGTTGAAGATGAGGAAGTTGCCGGTGCCGTAGGTGTTCTTCGACTCCCCGGTATCAAACGCGGCCTGCCCGAACGTGGCGGCCTGCTGGTCGCCCAGGATCCCCGCGACCGGCACCTCGCGCAGCAGCGACGATTCGGAGACCATCCCGTACACCTCCGAGGAGGACCGGATCTCCGGCAGCATCGACACCGGCACTCCGAAGTCGGCCAGGATGCCCTCATCCCAGGCCAGGGTCTCCAAATCCATGAACAGGGTGCGGGACGCGTTGGTGACATCGGTGGCGTGCACGCCACCCTCGATACCGCCGGTCAAATTCCACAACACCCACGAGTCCGTGGTGCCGAACAGCAGCTCGCCGGCGTCGGCCTTCTCCCGTGCGCCCTCGACGTTCTCCAAAATCCACACGATCTTCGTGCCGGAGAAATAGGTCGCCAACGGCAGACCCACCTTGGCCTTATACCGTTCGACATCCCCGTTCGCCAACCGGTCGACGATCGGCTGGGTGCGGGTGTCCTGCCACACGATCGCGTTATATACCGGAAGCCCGGTGGTCTTGTCCCACACCACCGCGGTCTCCCGCTGGTTCGTGATCCCCACCGCCTTGATGTTGTGCCGGGTGATGTTCGCCTTCGACAGAGCCTGCCCGATCACCTCACGGGTGTTATTCCAAATCTCGATCGGATCATGCTCCACCCACCCCGCCTTCGGGAAAATCTGCTCATGCTCCAACTGGCCGGACGAAACGATCGACCCCGAATGGTCGAAAATAATCGCACGAGTACTGGTGGTGCCTTGATCGATCGACAGGATGTAGTCGGTCATGGGAAATAACTCCTTTGTTATCGAACGGGTGTCATCGATGAGCAACCACGAGGGCTGTCGGGGGCGGTGCGCTCAGCTGTCGAGGCGGTTTCCACTTCCCAATTTAGGACACGACGGTCTTTCGCCACAGAGCACTGCACGAATGTGCACGACCCGGCCGGGGGCGCCGATCAGGGGCGCACGGACCCGGTCTCGGCGAGTCGACGTGCGAGCCCCTCGTCCACGATCAGGTCGGTGATCAGGCCGGCCGCGATGGCTCCCCGCAGACTCGGCAGTTTGGCCCGGCCGGAGGCCACACACACCCGCCGCGGCACCCTCCGGAGGGTGTCGAGGTCTGGACCGGTCGCCCGCGAGTTGAGCGCGATGTCCCTGAACGAACCATCCACCCGGTAGAAGACGGTGGCGACATCCCCGACGACGCGGGCCTCGGTGAGGCTGCGATAGTCCTCGGCCTCGAGGTAGCCGCCGATGTAGACATGGCTCGGCACCTCGGCGAAGGGAGACCCGAGTCCGAAGAAGACGACATCCATCCGGGCCTGGATGTCGAGCACGCGCTTCGTGCTCCGCTCGCGCCAGAGCGCCTCCTTGGTGCGCGGATCGTCGAAGAACGCGGGTACCGGAAACTGCTGCACCTGGGCGGAGAACGCCTCGCCGAAATGCCGGAGGATCTCACTCGCGTACAGGATGCCGGTGGTCTGGTTGTTTCCGGCCCCGTTGAGCTGCACGATACGCGAGTTGTGAGTCTCCTTGGGGATGAGCTGGTGACTGACCGCACTCATCGTCGAGCCCCAGGCGACTCCGAGGGTCATGTTCGAATCGAAGAAGCGATTGAGGATGCGCGCCGCCGACATCGCCACCCGCTCGA
Source organism: Lacisediminihabitans sp. FW035 (assembly GCF_054880895.1). Classification (NCBI taxonomy): domain Bacteria; kingdom Bacillati; phylum Actinomycetota; class Actinomycetes; order Micrococcales; family Microbacteriaceae; genus Lacisediminihabitans; species Lacisediminihabitans sp. FW035. Next base: position 1,002,007 of record NZ_CM142187.1, on the reverse strand, counting down.
GGCGATCGATGCTGCTCGTGTTGTCGGGCACTGGGACAATGTGGGCGGTTAGCCCGAATTTCGATCGCAGTTCTTCCTCGAGCTGCGAGGCGCGGCCAAGGGGCGATCGGATCTGGATGTCCACCAGCCCCGAGGATCGGGCATGGCCGAGCAGCCGCGAGACCGACGAGCGTGAGGTGTGCAGCTCGCTCGCGATCGCCTCCATGGTGAGGTCTTGCAGGTAGTACATCTGGGCGGCCTGCAACGCGGTCTCGGACCTTTCGTCGAGGCATTCTTCGGGGTGGGCCATGGTTCCTGATCTCGCACATTCGTGCATCGGCTCTGTGAAATCGTGCTGGGCAGGGAACATCCTACGAAATCGAGCGCTGCACATTTGTGCAACCTTGCCTCAACGAGATCGTGGCCACCGTTGCCTGCCATAAGTTTCTGGCGAGTGCCTGACAACGGCCACCCGGTCGCTGGCGCACTACACAGCCTTGAACCCAACAAAGGAGTCTGGAATCAATGAATCGCACCCTGGTGAAACGCAACGGGTTTTGGCTCGTGCTCTCCCTGGCGCTCTGCCTCGTATCGGCGATCGGCGCCTCGCTCGTGCAGACCTCGGGCGGCTCGGTCACAATTAAGAGCATGAGCTGGGAGACCGAATCCGGGCAGACACTGAGTGCTCTGTTGCTCAAGCCCGCCTCGGCGAGCGCCGATAAGAAGCTTCCGGCGATCGTGCTGGCCCACGGGTGGTGGAACGAGAAGGAGATGCAGGACTCCAACTACGTCGAGCTCGCCCGCCGCGGCTATGTGGTGATGTCGATCGACATGTACGGCCATGGCAGCTCTTCCTCGATGCCCGAGGGCAAGGAGATGGATGCCGCGACCGGAATGTACGACGCGGTGAAGGAGATCTCACGCCTCCCGTATGTCGATGCCTCGCGTATCGGCGTCAGCGGACACTCCAACGGAGCCCGCGCGGCCAACTGGGCCGTCGGTCTCGACAACGCCGCAGACACCCCTCTCATCAAGTCCGTGTACCTCGTCGACAACGACCCGATCTACGCCGACGCGAAGACCGGCAAGTACGTGAACTACTACGGCAACCGCGATGTCGGGCTCATGGCCGACCAGTACGACGAGTTCTTCTTCCGCAGCTATGACAAGAACGGGAAAGCTCTCACGACCCCGCGTCAGTACATCACGACGCCCAACGCGCAGTCCTTCCTGCACTTCGGGGCCGACCCGTCCGGGGAGAGCGCCCGCAGCTCGTACAAGACGTACTCCGAAGACGTCGACGGTCGCCAGGCCATCCGCGTGATCGAGAACCCCGCCCAGACTCACCCCTGGGGACCGATCTCCAAGAGCGAGGTGACCGGCCTGCTCAACTTCTTCGACAAGTCGCTCGGCGCCCCGAACCCGATCGCCTCAGGATCTCAGATCTGGCAGGTCAAGGCGGTGTTCAACGCCCTCGGACTCGTCGGCTTCGGCATCTTCCTTCTCGCCTTCGCTCGTGCCCTGCTCGGCGTACGCCTGTTCGCCGGACTCCGGTTCGACCGGTCGGTCGAGCTCGTCGGCAACAGCCGCACGGGGCTCCGTTGGTTCTGGGGTGGCCTCGTGGTCTCGGCCCTGTTCTCCGGGGTGAGCTATGTGCTGCTCAGCCAGACGACAGCCCTCTCCACCGCGGTCTTCGTCGGCCTCCCGCCGCTGATCCCGCAGGGAGCGGTGTTCTTCATCGGGCTCTGGGCCGCGATCAACGGCATCGCCGCGCTGATCATCATGACGGTGTCCTACCAGCTCTTCGGCAAGCGCAACGGGCTCAGCCTGCGTGAGTCCGGCGTGCTGCCGGGCTGGAGGAAATTCTGGCTCGGCATCCTGCTCGGTCTCATCACGGTCGTTGCCGCCTTCGGAATCGTCTTCGTGCTCGGGTACTTCTTCCTGACCGACTTCCGACTCTGGGTGCTGGCGATCCCGACGTTCACCGCAGACAAGCTGGGAATCGCGCTGATGTACCTGCCGCTGTTCCTGATCTACTTCCTCGCGAACTCGGTGGCGATCAACAGCTTCAACCGCTTCACGATCCGAGGGCGGGAGTGGGGCAACACGGCGGTGCTCGCCCTGTTCAACTCGCTTGCCCCGATCATCCTGGTTGCAGCCCAGTACACGGTCTTCGCCATCACCGGGGAGCTCATTCCCGGCTTCGGCGGGATCTTCTCGATCTGGCTGTTCCCGGTCATCGTGATCCTGTTTGTCACGGCGGTCATTGGTCGCAAGATCTACCGGGTCACCAACAACCCGTACATCGGCGGATTCATCAGCGCTGCGGTCGTGACCGTGATCTCGGTCACGAACACCCTCACCTACCGCTGATCCCTCCGAGCGTCACCGAGGGCCCGACTTCCCAGGAAGTCGGGCCCTCGGCCGTTCGAGAGGGCTAGATGTACTGCCCAGGCAGGTTAGTTAACCGGCTGATGGGTGGCTTTGCTCCGATGGCGGTGTGGGGCCTGTGGTGATTGTATTCGTGGAGCCATGCTGGGAGTGCTGCCCTGCGGGCTGATTCGCTGTTGTAGTGGCGTGAGAATGCCCATCCATCGGCGAGGGTGCGGTGGAAGCGTTCGATTTTGCCGTTTGTTTGCGGTCGGTAGGGCCTGGTCTTTTTGACCTTGATTCCGAGCTCGGCGCAGGTGTCTCGCCAGAGGTGGGATTTGTATGCGGAGCCGTTGTCGGAGAGGACTCGTTCGACGGTGACGCCGCGGTCTGCGAACCATGACACGGCCCGTTTGAGGACGCCGACAGCGGTCTCGGCTTTCTCGTCGCCGTGAATTTCGGCGTAAGCGACGCGGGAGTGGTCGTCGATGACGGTGTGAACAAATGCAGTCCCGATCAGCGGCTGCCGGTACTTGTTTCTCGCCGTGACTGGGGTTGCGCCCCGGTTGCGGTCGCCTTGCTGTCTGCCGACGTATCGCCAGCCCCCGCCATCAGGGATGTTGCCGAGTTTCTTCACATCGACGTGGATCATCGCCCCGGGTTTGTCGTGCTCGTAACGGCGGACCGGTTCCCCGGTGCGAACGTCGACGTGACGGAGTCGGTTGAGCCGGCATCGGGTCAGCACCGCGTGGACGGTCGAGGCCGGGACCCCGAGTCGGGCGCCGATCCCGACCGGTCCGAGACGTTTCTTCCACCGCAGATGAACGATCTTGCGCACTATTTCCTGGCTCGTGCGGTTTGGTGACCGGTGCGGCCTGGAGGAACGATCCTGGACTCCGTCCCGACCCATCGCCGCATACCGATCGGCCCACCGCTTCGCGGTCGGCCACGACACGTGGAAGAACGCGGCCGCATGAGCGACCCGCCAATTTTCATCGACGATCAACCGCGCGATGCGCAGCCTTTGAACAGGAGTCAGAGCAGCATTAGCGTGAGACACGAAGACCTCCGGAACGGTTGGGGAACTAGACAGCTCCACCCTCCACCGGAGGTCTTCGTCATTTCAAGACGTCACACACCAACCAACGTCGCTGGGCAGTACAGCTAGACGCGCGCCGTCTTAACGAGGTGCACCAGCACTCCGTGCTCGGGATTGAGGATGGGCATCGGAAGCCCCACCTCGCCGAGGAAACGCCCGGTGGCGGTGAATGCTCCGGGGATCCAGCCCACGTTGCCCCGGTCGCCGTACGGTGACGTGGCTGTGGGAAAGATCACCCGCACGTCGTAGCTGGTGTCGGGGTCGAGCCCGGGGAAGCCCACCTGACCCGGGATCTCGTCGAACGAAGTGGCGACGCTCACGAAGGAATACAGGGCTTCGCTGCCGTCCTGAGCGACCGTGCCACTCAGCTGATAGGCCGGGTCTACGAGGTCGCCGTGGACGGCGACTCCGGAGTGGATGAGCGCCCGGTGCTTCTTGTAGAGCGCGACCGCCTCACTGAGCTCGAGCAGGTCGGATTCGCTGAGGGTGCGCACGTCCCATTCGATACCGAAGTGGCCGAACATGGCCGTGATCGCACGGAACGAGAGCGAGTGCGTTCGCGCCGTCGTATGTGAGGTGGTGGGACCGACGTGAGTTCCCACCAGTTCCGGGGGCAGGATCGCCTCGGTCCAGCGCTGGATGGTCTGCCGCTCGAGCGCGTCGTTGCAATCGGACGCCCACACGCGGTCCGTGCGCTCCAGGATGCCGAGGTCGACGCGTGCTCCGCCGGAGGAGCAGCTCTCGATCTCCACCTCGGGGTGCGCCCGTCTCAGGTCGTCGATCAATCGGTACGCGGCAAGGGTCTGCTCGTGCGTCGAGGCCGCGCCGTCGTGTCCCATCTCGGTGAGGTCGCGGTTCTGGTCCCACTTGAGGTAGGAGATGGCGTTCTCGGTGAGCAGGGCATCGAGGCGATCGAAGACGTAGGCGAAGGCATCCGGGTTCACCAGGTCGAGCACCTGCTGGTACCGCCAGTCCACCGGGGTGCGGCCGAGCCCTGCCCCGCTGATCCACTCGGGGTGGGCGCGGATCACATCGGAGTCCTCGTTGACCATCTCCGGCTCGACCCACAGGCCGAACTGCATGCCTCGGGCCCGCACGGCGTCGATCAGCGCGGTGAGGCCACCCGGCCAGACATCCTCATCCACATACCAGTCGCCGAGTCCTGCCTTGTCGTTGCGACGGTGACGGAACCAGCCGTCGTCGAGCACGAAACGCTCGACGCCGAGGAGCTCGGCGCGATCGGCCAACTCGACGAGGCTGTCGAGGTTGTGATCGAAGTACACCGCTTCCCAGGTGTTGAGAACCACCGGCCGCACTGTCGACGGATGCTGCGAGCGGGACCGCAGCCAGCGATGGAAGGTCCCGGTGATGCCGTCGAGCCCGTGCGCCGAGAACGATGCGTAGGTCCAGGGGGTCTCGTAGGACTCCCCCGGCGCGAGCAGGATCTCACCGGAGCCGAGCAACTCGGCGTTGCCGATCAGCGCAGGGCCAGTCGGCGTCTTCTCCACTGCTGTGACACGGTTTCCGCTGAAACCGAAATGGGTCGCCCAGACGGAGCCGGACCGATTGCCGAATCCGGTGGTGCCCACCGCGGTGAAGAGCGACGAGTCGTGGCCGGTTCGGCCGTGGCGGTACTCGCGCAGCCAGGTGCCCTGGCGCACCGACTGGCGCTGCGGATGCTGCTCCCGGCACCAGCGACCGGTCAGGTCGAGGATCTCAGCCGCCCCGAGCCCGGTGGGCAGGGCCGTGCTGAGGGACTGCAGGGCGAAGTCGTCGCCTCCGGTATTGGCGAGCACACTGCGGATGCGCAGCATCCCCTCGTCGCCAAGGTGCACCTGCACGGTGAGGACGAGGCCGGCGGCGGGGTCCGTCATCGTCACCTCGTGGCCGTCCGGGACGAGAGGGCGGGATCCGGTGGTGACGAGGGCGGGCGAGAACGCCCGTCCACCGGCACGATGCCCTTCGAGCGCGGGGCGGCCGCGCCAGCCGGTCGACGATTGGGGCACCAGATGCTGTGCCGGCGGCTGGTCGAGCGCCGAGTGAGCGACCGGGCTTGTCGCGAAGGCAGCGGGGATCGCCTCACCGAGGTCGGCCCCCCAGTGGACGACGACGGGGCTCGGACCGGACAGGTCGAGCACCAATGCCGCCCCTCCGCCGCGCAGATTGACGATGGAACTCATGCAATGACCTCTCGAACGACGGCGACACCGCCGGCTGGAACGGTGAGGGTGCCTCCCGTCGGCACTCCCCCCAGGAGCTCCAGGCCCGCCACGGTGACGGCCGCGTCGGTAGAGCCGTGGTTGATGGCGAACATCCAGGTGCGGTCCCCGTCTGAGCGACGCATGATCTCCAGATCGTCGGACGACTTCTGCGGAACGGCGATTCCTGTCGCGTCGAGGATCTCGGTCACCAGTTCGCGAGCGCCGGCCGCCGAGAGGGACGTCGCGACGTAATAGGCGGTACCGGCGCCGACCCGATTGCGGGTGACGGCCGGCGATCCGGCCGTCGGACCGCTGGCGAATTCGGCCAGCACCTCCGACCCGACGGATCTGCCCAGCTCGCCGAACACACGCCCGGTGCCGTAGCGGGTGAGCTCCACCTCTTCGCCGGCGTGCAGCGGATAGAACTCCTCGATGCGAGTGCCGGTGAGCTCGAGGAATGCGCCGGGGTATCCCCCGAGCCGCACATGGTCATCCTCATCGACGATGCCAGACTGGTAGGTGACGACGACGGTGCCACCGCCCTCGGTGAAACTGCGCAGGTTCGCCGATCCGGCATCCGTCATCAGGTACTGCATCGGCACGATGACCAGACCGAAGCCGGACAGGTCGTCGCTAGAGCGACGGAAGTCCGTCGTGACGCCCAGTCGATAGAACACGTCGTGCCAGAGCCGGGTCTCGGCCATGAGGCTCGCATCGATGGAGGGGTGAGAATCGAGCTCGCTCGCCCAGCGCGCATCCGTGTCGTGGATGATCGCGACCGATGATCCGACGACCCGCGATCCGACCACCTCCGACAGTTTTGCGAGGTGGGCACCCAGCTCCACGACCTCGCGCCAGATGCGGGAGTCGGTGCCAGCATGGGGAAGCATCGCGGAGTGGAACTTCTCCGAGCCTGCCTCGGCTGCACGCCACTGGAAGAAGAGCGCCGCATCCGCACCACGGGCGATGTGCTGCACAGAGTTGCGTCGCAACTCCCCCGGCACCTTCGCGATGTTGCGCGGCTGCCAGTTGACCGCCGAGGTGGAGTGCTCCATCAGCATCCAGGGCCCGCCGGAGGCGAGGCCCCGCACGAAGTCGGACACCATCGCGAGATCCTGGAAGTTACGCGGATCCTCCCCGATCAGGTAGTGGTCGTTCGAGATGATGTCGAGGTGGTCCGCCCACGCCCAGTAGTCGATCGGCTGCGAGAGCCCCATCGAGAAACCCATGAAGTTGGTGGTCACCGGCAGCGACGAGTGCGCCCGCAGGATGTCGGCCTCTGCCCGATAGCAGTCGAGCAACTCGTCGGACGAGAATCGCGCGAAATCGAGGGTCTGGGTGGGATTGACCGCGGCGCCGGACAGGCGCGGCGGCGTGATCTCGTCGAAGTGGTAATAGTGCTGGGACCAGAAGGCCGTGCCCCAGGCCTCGTTCAACGCATCGATGTCGACGTACTTGCGCTCGAGCCACCGCTGAAAAGCAGCCCCGGATGCCTCGCAGTAGCAGGGCTGGTTGTGGCAGCCGTATTCGTTGTGAACGTGCCACATCACGACGGCCGGATGCCCGGCGTAGCGCTCGGCGATGGCCGTCGTCAGCGCGGCGGCGGCGCGGCGGTACTCGACGCTGGAGCCACAGAAGGCCTGGCGGGATCCATAGCCCAGTCGCACCCCGGTGGCCGTGACGGGGAGCGAGAGCGGGTAACGGTGGGAGAACCATGGCGGCGGGGACGCGCTCGCGTTGGCGAGATCCACGCGGATGCCCGACTCGTGCAACAGGTCGAGTACCTCGTCGAGCCAACCGAACTCGTATACGCCCTCCGACGGCTCGAGAAGAGCCCAGCTGAAGATGCCAATGCTCACGAGGTTGACCCCCGCCACCTTCATCAACGCCACGTCTTCCCGCCAGATCGACGGGTCCCACTGCTCCGGGTTGTAATCGCCCCCGAATCCGAAAGCGGGGGTGCCGTCAGCGGTAAGCCGTGACGAAATCGAGAGCATTCCCTATCCTTTACTTGCCCCGAGCGTCAGCCCGGCGACGAATTGGCGCTGGAGGGCGAGGTAGATGATGAGCGTGGGGATCACGGTGATGATCGCGCCTGCTGAGAGCAGGTTGTAGTTCGACAGGAACTGGCCCTTGAGGTTGTTCAGCCCGGTAGTGAGGGGGAGCATATCCCCGCTCTGGATGAACAGGAGTGGCCAGAAGAAGTCGTTGTAGATGAAGATCACCTCGAGGGTTCCGAGGGCGGCAAGCGCCGGCCGGGTCAAGGGCATGATGATCGACCAGTATTGACGCCAGATGCCCGCTCCGTCGACGAATGCCGCCTCGGTCATGTCACTGGGCAGTGCCTTCATGTAGTTCGAGAGCACGAAGGTGCAGAAGCCCACCTGGAAGGCGGTATTGACGGCGATCACCGCGAAGTAGGTGTTGAGAAGGCTTCCCGATCCACTCACGCTGTACGGCAATTCGAAGTGCTTGAACATCTCGAACAACGGGGCCGCGAGCACCTGGGGAGGTAGCAGGTTGCCGGCGGTGAACATGATGAGAAGCGTGACGTTGAACTTCCAGTTGAACCGGCTCACCGCGAACGCCATCATCGACGCGAAGAACAGGGTGAGGATCACCGTCGGCACCACGATGATCGCGGAGTTGAAGAGCAGCTTGCTGAAGCCGCCCTGGTTCCACGCGGTCACGAAGTTCGCGAAGTTGAAGGATCCGCCGAAGCTGAAATAGCCGTACTTATCGGTGTCCGCTTTCGGCCGCAACGCGGTGAAGACGGCCCACCCGAGCGGGATGAGCCAGACCACAGCCATGATCATCAGGAAGATGTGCGTGCCGTAGTGCGGACGCTGCACCGAGCCGACCTTCTTCGAGGATCCCGATCGAGAGGGAGTCGCAGGCTTCCGCGTGGTGACTGTTGACATTAGGCGTCCTTCTTGAAGGTACGGCTGAGATAGATGACGATCGGCACCAGGGACACCACCAGGAGGATCACGGCAAGAGCCGAGCCCACGCCGATGACCTGGCCCTCGCCGACGAGGTTCTGGATCACCAGCGCGCTGATGAGTTCCAATCCGTTTCGACCGCCGTTGATGATGTAGACGATGTCGAATGCACGCAGCGACTCGATGATGGTGATGACCACGATCACGATGTTGATGGGGCGCATGACCGGGAAGACGATCCGGAAGAAGGTCTGCACCGCGTTGGCCCCGTCGAGAGACGCGGCCTCCCGGAGGGCCGGGTCCACTCCCTTGAGGCCCGCCAGATACAGGATCATGACGTAACCGGCGTGCCGCCAGGTCGCCGCAATGAGTGCGGCCCAGATGTTGATGTTCGGATCACCGAACCAGTCGATGGCCCGAGGTGTGCCGGAAGTGCCGAGCAGGAAGTTGAGTAGGCCGTTGTTCTGAGAGTAGAACAGCTGCCAGATGACGCCGATGAGGACGAGCGACAGCATCACCGGGGCGAAGAAGATGCTCTGGTAGATGCGTGAGCCGCGGATGTTCTGGTCGAGCAGGATCGCGAGAAGCAGCCCGATGGGCGTCGCGATCACGGCCAGGAACACCAGCCACAGGATGTTGTGCTGGAGCGCCGGGATGAATGGGGGATAGTCCTTGAACACGAACTCGTAGTTCGCGGTACCGGCCGGACGGATGTCGGAGAAGGCGAGCCCGTTCCATCGCACGAACGACAAGAGAATCGACAGGACTGTCGGAATCCAGATGAAGATCAACTGGATCAAGGTGGGAATCGCCACCATGACGGCCAGCACGATCTTGTCGCGCCGAGTGAGCAGGCTGTAGCGGCGACGCAGCCGGCCAGGAGCTTTGATGCTCCTGGCCGGCGCGAACGCGCCGATGGGGGTGTCGGCCATGATGCTTTCTTGTTACTTGGCTTCTCTTACTGGGCTGCGTACAGCGCTTTTGCCTGCGCCTCGAGGTTGGCGGTGTCGATCGTGCCGTCCTTCAGGAAGCCCTGGAGCGCGGGGATCATGACGTTGTTGGCCATGGCCGGCAGCGCATCCCGGTCGAAGAACTGGCTGATCGACTTCGCGTTGCCGATCACATCCGCGAGCTTCTTGTTGAATTCGCTGTAGCCCGAGGTATCAGCACCCTTTGCCGTCATGAGGTTCGACTTGTCCACCGAGAAGTACGCCTCCTGGCCGGCCGGGGTTCCCATGAACTGCAGGAAGGCCTTCGCGGCGGGGTTGCTTCCACCCTTCTTCGAGAGCATGAGGCCGTCGATCGGGGCCTCGACCGCGGTCGTGCCCTCCTCGGCGATCTCCGGGAAGGGGAAGAAGTCGATGTCGGCGAGCACCGTCGCATCGGTGAACTGCTGGGTCACGAAGGAGCCCAGCAGGTACATGCCGGCCTTGCCCTCCCCGAGGAGTTGAGCACCCTCCTGCCAGGTGAGACCGAGCGCGTTCGGCGACTGGAACGGCAGCATCTGCTTCCAGTTGTCGAAGACATCCTTGACCTTCTTCTGATCCCAGGACTCTTTGTGAGCCGTCAGGTCCATGTGGAACTTGTAGCCGTTGGTGCGCATGTTGATGTAGTCGAACGTGCCCATCGCCGGCCAGCCGTCCTTGTCAGCGAAGGCGATCGGTACGAGCCCGTCGGCCTGCATCTGCTTGGCGAGGGTGATCAGGTCGTCGAACTTGGCCGGGACGGTGTAGCCCTTCGCCGCCCAGACGCTCTTGCGGTAGAAGAAACCCCAGGGGTAGTTGTAGTTCGGCACGAAGTACTTCTTACCGTCGTCCGCAGTAGATGCCTTCGCAAGGCCCTCGCTGAAGTTGTCGCCGATCTTGTCCCACACGTCGTCGATCGGAGCGGAGAGACCCTTGGCGGCGTAGTAGCGCATGCGGTAGCCGGCGAACCAGGTGAACGAGTCATCCGGGCTGCCCTGCAGGTAGGTGTTGATGTTGTTCTGGAAGTCGTTGTGCGCGACGGTGTTGGTCTTCACCGTGTCGCCGGACTTCTTCTGGAACGCCGCGACGACGGCCGCGTACGCGCGCTTCGGGACGTCATCCGATGCGCCGGATCCGAGGGTGGTGGTCTTCGACCCGGAGGCCGGGGTGCTTCCGCCGGGGCTGCAGGCGGCGAGCATGCTGATGGCTGCCACTCCCACTCCGCCGGAAAGCAGTGCGCGCCGATTGAGCTGGCTGCTGCTGATGGATCCGAGAACGCTCGATTTGGCTGAGGTCATCGTTATTACTCCTTTGTAATGTGCCGTGCTGTGAAAATCAGGACAGGTACAGACTGGCCCTCGTCACGGGCATTTCGCTAGGGACGATGTCTCAATCGCGCGTCGGGATCCAGTCGGTGCGTCCAATATACGCCCGCGGCGCCCTCTCGTCTACACCAGTAGATTCGACACGCGAAAAGTCGCAATCCCGCCGGATCCGATGGATCAGAGAGGTACGCAACCGCAGGATTGGCGCACGACGAACTCTGCGGTGAAGGACCGATGCTCCGGCTTGGCGCCCGCCGGGCGACCGAGTGCGGTGATCGCGGCTCGTGCCATATCGTCGACGGGCTGGCGCATCACAGTGAGCGGCGGCCAGCTGAATTCCGACTCGGACGACCCATCGAAGGAGACGACGGCCATGGCCCCCGGAACATCGATATGCGCCTCGTGCAGCGCGCGGAGGAGACCGATGGCCAGCAGGTCGGAGATCGCATAGATCGCCGTCGGGCGGTCCGGGTCGGTGAGTAGCTCCATGCCGGACTGGTAGCCGCCATTGCGCCCCCACTCGCCCCGCACGACGGGCCCGAGGGGCAGGCCGGCCGCAGTCAATGCATCCGCCCAGCCCTGTTCGCGCGCGACGGTGGTCAGCCCCCCGGGGACGCCGGAGATGAGCCCGATCCGACGATGGCCGTGGGAGATCAGGTGTTCCACCGCGACGCGGGAGGCCTCGCGGAAGTTCACCCCGACGCTGGAGAACCCGGGCAGCAATTCGGACCGGTCGAGCATGACGACCCGCACATTCGCGGCCTTCGCGCTGCTGAGGTTGGGGTCGTCTTCCGTGCTGGCGAGCAGCAGTCCGTCGACCTGGCGCGAGATCAGCTTCTGCACCTGCTCGTGCTCCTGGCCCTGCGCCAGGGCCGAGTTGGTGAAGATCACCGAAAGCCCATCATCGGTGGCGGCCTTCTCGATCGCCCGGGAGAACTCCGCGAAATACGGGTTCGCGCTGTCGGAGACCACGAGGCCGACGATCTCGCTGACCCCGAGTTTGAGGGCACGGGCCGCGGCGTTCGGGCGATAGCCGAGGCTGCTGATCGACTCGAGCACGCGGGCTCTGGTCGCCGGCGCCACATTGCGCGGCCCCTCGTTCACGACGTAACTCACCACGGCCGTGCTCACTCCGGCGTGGAGTGCCACGTCCTTGCGGGTGATCGAGGGGCGATCCTCGGGCGGTGAGAGCATTGCATCCTCTTCGACGTAGCGATTGCACCAGCTCCATGCGCACAACCTGGCCAAATCCTACCCTCGGCGCGATTCACCGGTAATGCGGCGTGGCTAGCTCCATGTCATCGCGGCGGGCCCCGAGGCCCCGCGCGTTCGGAGCGACCCGGGCGACGATCGGGCGCAGAGTCAACCATCGGGCGCGCGGTTGGCCCGGCCGCCGCCACGCGGTTGGCCGAGCCACCGCCGGGCGGTTGGCCGAGCCACGGCCGGGCGGTTGGCCCGGCCGCAGATACGGAGAAAAATTGTGCACAATGCAGTTGTGCACAATGCGCTAGGGTGGATCTCATGAGCCCAGCCCCAGCATCCGCTCCGATGCTCGATGAGCAGATCTGTTTCGCGCTCTACAGCGCGTCGCGGGCCATCACCGCGCGGTACCGGGAGCTGCTCGCGCCCCTCGGTGTCACGTATCCGCAATACCTGGTGCTGCTGGTGCTGTGGGAGAGCGACGCGATCACTGTTTCCGAACTCGGCGAGCGACTCCACCTCGACTCCGGCACCCTCTCGCCGCTGCTCCGCCGACTCGAGGGCGCCGGCCTGGTCTCGCGGGCCCGCCGCAGCGACGATGAGCGCAGTGTCGTCGTCACGCTCACGACAGACGGTGACGACCTGCGGATGCTCGCCGCCGGCATCCCCGAGCAGGTGTGTGCCGCCACCGGCTTCGATGTCGCCCAGATCGGCGCATTGCAGCAAGCGGTCACCTCCCTCGCGGCGCACGTCCGCGGCTCGCTCTGACACCGCGCACTGACCCCCACAGACTCGCACTGACGACACGGGCGGACCCGCCCCTCCACAGGAAAGAGAGAAATCAATGCCCACTCGCACCGCACGCACCGCCTGGAACGGCAGCCTCGAGACCGGCGGAGGCCAGGTGGAACTCACCAGCTCCCAGCTCGGTACCTACGACGTCTCCTTCCCGAAGCGCGCTTCGGAGGAGGCGAACGGGTTCACGAGCCCGGAAGAGCTGCTCGCCGCGGCACACTCCGCCTGCTACGCCATGCAGTTCTCGGCCGTGCTCACCGCAGCCGGCGGTACCGTCGAGGCGCTCGACGTGAAGGCCGACGTCTCCCTCGGGGCCGACCCGGCCGGCGGATTCCGTCTCTCCGGCATCCACCTGACCGTGCGCGGAGAGGTGTCGGGCATCGACAGCGCCACCTTCATCGCGGCCGCAAACGACGCCAAGGCCGGATGCCCCGTGAGCAAGGCCCTCACCGGCGTGGAGATCACCCTCGACGCCCAGCTCGAGGAGTAGTCCCGCGATTCGACTTCCCGGGGCGCCGGTTCAATCCGCGACCGGCACCGGGGCGGTGCTGATGCGGTAGCCCCGGGGGTCGAAGGTGCCCACTTCGTCGCGGAAGGCGAAGGCGAAGTCGGGCCAGAGCAGCGTGAGGCGATCGCTGCGATCGTCCACGTACCAACTCGTGCAGCCTCCGGTGAGCCACACCGTGCTCGCACTCCGGCGGTCCAACTCGCGAACGTACACATCCTCGGCCTCGCGAGAGACCTCGAGCACCTCGCCGTTCACGATCTCGAGGTGATCGAGCGCCCCGAGGATGAAGGCGATCTGGGTCTCGATCATGTGAACGGCCGAGTTGTGGCCGAGGCTGGCATTCGGCCCATCGATCACGAAGAGATTCGGGAAACCCGCGACCGTCGTCGAGGCGTGGGCGACCATGCCCGCGCTCCATCGTTCGGAGAGCACGAGGCCGTCACGCCCGACTATCCGGTCGGCGAACGGTGGTCGGGTCGAGTGGAAACCGGTGGCGAGCACCAGCACATCGAGCTCGAACTGTGATCCGCTCGCTGCCGTCACCACGGACCCCTCGACGCGCGCCAGTGCCGACGGCTCGAGCGTCACGGCTCCCGAGGCGATCGCGGGATAAAAGTCATCCGACAGCGCGACCCGCTTGCAGCCGATCTCGTACTGCGGCGTCAGTTGCGCCCGCAGGCCCTCGTCGGCGACCTGAGCCGCGAGGTGTCCGAGCGCCACCTGCCGGAATTCCGCGACCGCGCCCGGAATCCCCACTCGTTTTGCGAATCCGGCCTCGGCATCCCAGAACAGCTGGGACCGCAGCCGCTCGATCGCGCCGGGCACCCGAGCGAGGAGCACCTTCTCGGCCTCGGTGTAGGTGCGGTCGTCTCGCGGGACCACATAGGCGGGGGTCCGCTGGAACAGCACGACCGCGTCGGCCTCCCCCGCGATACCGGGGGCGATCTGGATGGCGGAGGCACCCGTCCCGACCACTCCGACCCGCTTTCCCGCGAGGTCCACCTCGTGGTCCCAGGCCGAGGAGTGGAACACCGGGCCCGGGAAGCTGTCGAGGCCGGGGATCCCGGGGATCCGCGCCTCCGAGAGCCGGCCGGCTGCCATCACGAGCACCCGGCACCGATACCGGCCGGTCGAGGTCTCGAGCTCCCAGCGCGCCGCATCGTCGTGCCAGCGCATCCCGAGCACCTCGGTGCCCAGTCGGAGGTGAGTGAGAAGACCCTCCTGCCGAGCCGCCTCCGAAAGGTACCGCTGGATCTCGGCCCCGCCGGCATAGAACCGCCCCCAGTCGCTCTTGGGACGGAACGAGTACGAGTAGAGATGGGAGGGGATGTCGCACGCGACTCCTGGGTAGGTGTTGTCGCGCCAGGTGCCCCCGACGTCATCCGCCCGCTCGAGCAGGAGGAACGATCTCTCGGTCTCGCGGGCCAGCCGGATGCCCAGGCCGAGCCCCGCGATCCCGGCCCCGACGACGATGGTGTCGACCTCGACGACCTCCGGCCCGCTCATGGTCGAGCGCCTTCCAGCACGGATCCGGCGCGATGCCGCAGGGGGTGCGCGACGAACTCCCTGATCAGGGCGAGCACCTCGGCCGGCCGCTCCGCGAGCACCGCGTGCGCACTGTCGACCTCGGCGTACCGGGCGTTCGGGAGGGACGCGAAGAGCATCCTGGCCTGGTCGATGCCGGCGAGGTCGTCGTGGATCGCGCCAACGACGAGCGCCGGGACGGTGATGCGAGGCACCGATCCGGAGAGGTCGGTGTCGACGAACAGTTGGTGCCGAGCGGCCGCGTGCTCGTCGGGGGCGGTCGGAGCGGGGTCGTGCGCCTGCAGGAACGACGGACTGCGGGTGACGAAGAGATCGAGGATGCCGAGCGCCCCGGGATCGCTGCGCGCCAGCCGGGAGCGCAGCCCGGCCACCAGGCGGTGCCGGTTCGACGCGCGTAGAACCGGCGACACCAGCACGAGTGACGCCACCTCGCGGCTCGTCGACGCGAATGCCGCGGCCACCGTGGCGCCGACCGAGAATCCGACGAGGGTGACACTCCGCGCGGGAAACACCTGGTTCAATGCCGTGGCCAGTTGACCGATGAGCTGTTCGAGCGTGGCTGCGAGCTCACGCGGTGCGAAGTCGAGGTCGATCGCCAGCACCCGCCCGGTGCGGGCGAGAAGGGGGACGAGGAAGGAAAGCTCGCTCTCGCCACCGAGCCCGGGAACCACCACCACCGGGTCGGCTCCCCCATCGACGCCGGAGAGCGAGCATCGCACGACGGAGTCGCCGACAGTCACGAGAATGGTGGACGCACCGGCCTCGGCACTCATGATGCCGGGCTGTGCGCTGCGGTGACGGTGCGGTCGTCGAGGGTCAGCATCCGGGCCGCACGCCGCACGGGGGGCGAGATCCGGGTCACGGTTTCATAGAGCGTCGTGCGCTGGCGCAGCGGTCGACCGAGTTCAGCGGCGATGGCCCGCACATCGGCGAGCGATAGCTCCCGGTGGGCTTCGGCACCCGCCGTGGGAGCCAGCGTGCCTCCGAGCAGCAGCCCGCCCAGATCGTCCGCTCCCCCGCGGAGCACCGCGACGGCGGCGGCCAGGCCGAGTTTTGTCCAGGCCGCCTGGATGTGGTCGATCCGGCCGCAGAGCATCAGACGGGCGACGGCGTGCACCGCGCGGGTCTCGCGAAGGCTCGGCCCCGGACCGGCGAGCGCGGCGACCGTCGCCGATGCCTCAAGCGGCATATAGGGCATCGGGATGAACTCGGTGAATCCCCCCGTCTCGTCCTGAATGCCGGCGAGACGCCGGAGGTGAGCGACCTGGTCGGCCGCGGTCTCGATGTGACCGTAGACCATGGTCGCCGTGGTGGGCAGCCCGATCGAGTGGGCGGTCGTGACGACGTCGACCCAGGATTCCACCGGCGGATCGGTCCGGTCGCTCAGCACCGCGCGAATGCGGTCGTCAAGGATGCGGGCGCCGGTGCCGGGCACGCTGTCCACGCCGGCCGCGCGCATCCGGCCGAGGAATTCGCGGACCGTGATTCCGAGCCGACCGGCCGCTGTGGCGATCTCCACTGGCCGGAGGGAGTGGATGTGTAGGTGCGGCTGGGCCTGGCGGACAGTGCCGATGATGTCGATGTACGCGTCGACGCCTCCCTCGGTCACCGCTCCCTGCAGGCACACCTCCGTGGCTCCGAGCGCCTGTGCTTCATCGGCAAGGTCGCGGATGAGCGAAAGATCGAGCGAGCCGTCGGCAGACCGGGCGGGGTCGAAGAGCGAAAGGTCGAGATTGCGATTGACTACGAACGACACCTCGTCGCCGACCGTCGAGGCGCGGAGCGCGTCCGCGATGAACGCGAGGCGATCCAGGTCGGCGCCGTCGGCGCCGAGCAGCGCGACATAGTCGTCGTCGGAGAGGCCGGCCGGGGTGAGCTCGGCCGCGTCGAGGAGGACGGAGAGTCCACCCTCCCGCAGATCGGGTTCGGCGATCCAGGCGCGCCCGATGACCGGCGCGGCTTCGCGCGCGAGGCTGGAAACGGGATCGGCGAGCGCCCTCACCTGAGAGCGCAGCCGGGGATCGAGCCACGTCTCCTCGTCGCGGATGTAGTCCGGGTGAGCGGTCAATCGTTCGCGCAGTTCGAATCCTCCGTCGCGCGTGAGGCTGGCCAGTGCCTCGAGTTCCGGCCAGGGGCGCTCGGGGTTCACGTGGTCCGGGGTGAGCGGGCTCACCCCACCCCAGTCGTCGATTCCGGCGCGCAACAGCAGGCCGAGCTCCTGCGCGTCGGTGAGGTTCGGGGGTGCCTGGATCGTCGCATCCGGGCCCATGACGATGCGGGCGACGGCGACGGCTGCGACGTACTCCTGAAGGGCGAGGTCCGACTCGTTCTGCATCGCCGTGCGTGGTTTCGCCCGGAAGTTCTGCACGATCGTCTCCTGGATGTGCCCGTGGCGTTCGTGCGAGCGGCGGATCTCGAACAGGGCATCCGCGCGTTCGGCGTCGTTCTCCCCGATGCCGAGAAGCACACCGGTGGTGAAGGGGACGCGTGACCGGCCGGCATCTTCGAGCACGCGAAGCCGGATGGCCGGGTCCTTGTCGGGAGAGCCGTAGTGCACTCCGCCCTTCTCGGACCACAGCCGGGTCGCAGTGGTCTCGAGCATCATGCCCATCGACGGCGCGACGGGACGCAGCCGCTGCAACTCCGACCACGACATCACCCCGGGGTTGAGGTGCGGCAGCAGCCCGGTCTCCTCGAGCACGAGGATCGCCATGGCGCGGATGTACTCGAGCGTCGACTCGTAGCCGTGATCGTCGAGCCACTTCCGCGCACTCGGCCAGCGGTTCTCCGGTCGGTCGCCAAGGGTGAACAGCGCCTCCTTACAGCCCATCGCTGCGCCCTGCCTCGCCACCTCGAGGATCTCCTCCGGAGACATGAAGACGGGGATGTTGCGCTTCGCGAGCCCTCCGGGGGTGTCGACGAAGATGCAGTAGTGGCAGCGGTCCTGGCAGAGTTGCGTGACCGGGAGAAAGACCTTCTTCGAGTAGGTGATGATGCCAGTGCGGCCCGATCGGTCGAGGCCCTCATCGCGCAGGCGGGAGGCCACCACCAGTAGTCGCTCGAGGTCATCGCCCCGCGCCGCGAACAGCGCTTCGGCGTCGTGCTGGTCGACGCTGCCGGAGTGCTCGAGGCGGGTGAGAGCGCCGGCGAGGTCGGGAGAGGTGGGGGGATTCGGCATGGGAGACCTTCAGGAGAGTGAGGGGTACCAGCGCTCGACGGAACGCGTTACAGCCCAAATCCAGGCCTGATGATGACTCTCCCCCAGCCTACGCGCCCGGGATGACCGCCGTTTCGATTGTCGCGCCGACGAGTGCCAGAATTGTGCGCGCGTGCACTCCGGTCGGTGACCACAATGTGAAGGAACTTTCGATGCCCCTCTCCTCCTATCTCAGTGATCGTTCGCCCGGATTCGGCGCTCTGCCCGCCCGTTCCTGGCTTCACACGGATGCCCCGAGGCTCGACCTCGGTGGCGACTGGTCGTTCCGGCTGCTACCGGCGGCGGAGCCCGTCGGGGAGGAATGCGACGCCTTCGCGCAGCCGGCGACGGACGTCGGGTCGTGGGATCGCATCCCCGTGCCCGCCTCCTGGGTGCTGGTCGGCGACGGCCGCTACGGACGACCGATCTACACCAACGTGCAGTTTCCGTTTCCGGTGGACCCGCCCCACGTTCCCGACGAGAACCCCACCGGCGACTATCGTCGCACCGTCGAGATCGCCGAGGACTTCGGGACCGATGCGCGCCTCGTGCTGAGGTTCGACGGCGTGGAATCCGCCTTCCGCGTCTGGTGGAACGGCCAGGAGGTGGGCGTCGGCAAGGGCAGCCGTCTCGCCCACGAGTTCGACGTCACGGAGTTCGCCCACGCGGGCGAGAACGTGCTCGCCCTGCGAGTGCACCAGTGGTCGGATGCCAGCTACCTCGAAGACCAGGACGAATGGTGGCTTCCCGGCATCTTCCGCGACGTCACCCTCTCCGCGCGCCCGGTAGCCGGCATCGAGGATGTCTGGCTGCGCACGTCGTGGCGCGATGGCCGGGGCTGGATCGAGCCGGAGGTGCGCGCGCTCCCCCGTGCGTACCCGGTGCGGATCCGGGTGCCCGAACTCGACGTCGATTTCGAGTGGGCGGATGAGGCGTCGGTGTCGCCCATCCCAATCGCGAGCGTCGACCCCTGGTCGGCCGAGTCGCCGCGCCTATACGACGCGACGGTCTCGACATCCGCCGAGGAGATCAGCCTTCGGCTGGGCTTCCGCACCATCGAGATCATCGGCGACCAGCTTCTCGCCAACGGGCGCCGACTCGTGTTCCACGGCATGAACCGTCACGAGGCCCACCCCGACCGCGGGCGAGTGTTCGACGAGACCCATGCCCGCGAGGATCTGAAGCGCATGAAGAGATTCAACGTGAACGCGATCCGTACCAGCCACTACCCGCCCCATCCGCGACTGTTGGACCTGGCGGATGAGCTCGGTCTCTGGGTGGTGCTGGAGTGCGATCTCGAGACCCACGGCTTCGAGGCCGGGGGCGCTGGCAACGACTGGACCGGCGATCCCGCCGCGGTCGCCGCCCGCACCAGCAGGTTGACCGCGCGGGACCAGGGCCACGCGAGCACCGGCGCGGGCGCCTGGGCCGCGAACCCCAGTGACGACCCTGCCTGGCGCGACGCCTACCTCGACCGGATCGAGCGCACGGTCGAGCGCGACAAGAACCACGCGAGCGTGGTGATGTGGTCCCTCGGCAACGAGGCGGGCACGGGAGCGAATCTCGCGGCGATGGCCGCGTGGGTACACGACCGCGATCCGGAACGCCCGGTGCACTACGAGGGCGACTATGCCGGCGCCTACACCGACGTCTATTCGCGCATGTACCCCTCGGTGCCGGAGACCGAGTCCATCGGTCGCGACGACACCTCGCTCCTGCTCGGATGCTCCGCCGCCGAGTCCGCCCGGCAGCGCACCAAGCCCTTCCTGCACTGCGAGTACGTACATGCGATGGGCAACGGACCCGGCGCGATCGACCAGTACGAGGAGCTCGTGGAGAAGTACCCGCGACTGCACGGCGGGTTCGTTTGGGAGTGGCGGGATCACGGCATCCGCACCCGCACCCCCGAGGGTGTCGAGTACTTCGGGTACGGCGGTGACTTCGGCGAGGTGGTGCACGACGGCAACTTCGTGATGGACGGCATGATCCTCTCCGACGACACCCCGATGCCGAGCCTGTACGAGTACGCCGCGGTCGTGGCGCCCTTCCGGTTCGCGGTGGCCGAGGATCTCGGCAGCGTCGAGATCCGCAACCTCCGGCATTCGAGCGACTCCGACGATGTCGAGTTCGGCTGGCGGCTGGAGCGTGACGGGGTCGAGACCGCCTCCGGAGTGCTCGAGGTCGCTCCGCTCGCGGCCGGTTCGGCGGTTTCGGTGGAACTCGCCCCCTTCGATCTCGAGGGAGACGGCGAGGCCTGGTTGACCTTCGATGCGAGACTGACTTCCCCGAACGACTGGGCTGATGCCGGCCACGTTCTCGCGTTCGGCCAGCACGACGCCACCCCGCCGCGCCCCGCGCCGCAGCCGCGGCTTCCGCGGTGGAGCGTTGGATCCGCGACATCCGCCGTCCGTACCCTCGGAATCGCGTCCTTCGACGCTGGCAGGCTTACCGGTCTCGGCGACCTCGCCGTCGACGGTCCGGAGCTTGCCGTGTTCAGGGCCCCGACGGACAATGAGCTGCGCGCGGGCCCCGGCAGCTACGACCTCGCCGACCCGGCAGTATTCGACAAGGGGCTCCCGTCTCCCGCACTAGCCGACATCTGGCGTTCGGCGGGACTCGACCGGCTGACCAGCAGGGTCGTCGAGCAGGAGGAGGGTCCCTCGGGCACGCGGGAGCTGCGGCGCTGGGCACCGGCGGCCGGCCGCGAGAGCGTTCTCACCGACGTGCGCTGGCAGCCTCTCGAGGACTCCGTGCTGTTGACAGTGGAGATCATCCCGTCGGCGGGCTGGGATATCGTCTGGCCGCGCCTCGGCATCCGTTTCGCTCTGCCTCTTGGGCTGGAGGATGCGACCTGGTTCGGCACCGGACCGTTCGAGTCCTACCCGGACAGCGCGAACGCAGCTCGGGTCGGACGCTTCGGGAGCTCGATCGACGACCTCACCGTGAACTACGCGCGCCCCCAGGAGACGGGTCACCGGCCGGGGCTGCGGCAACTCGAGCTCACGGGATCGGCTGGGCGGCTCGCGCTGGAGGCGATCCCGGATCACCGGGGCCGTCGGCCGGGATTCACCGTCGCCCGCCACACCGCTGAGGAGGTGTCGGCTGCCGAGCACCCGTTCGAGCTGCCGACGCCGACGCGCACCTACCTCTACATCGACGCGGCCCAGAACGGCCTCGGATCCCGCGCCTGCGGGGTCGACGTCTGGCCGACGCACGCCCTCCGACCGGAGGCACGCACCCTGCGCATTCGTTTCGGGAAGTGAGCGCGCGGGTTCAGCTCTCCAGGCGCGAGTGGTCGCCGATGTGGTGCCAGGAACGGTTGTGATAGACCAGCGGTGTCCTGTCGGCGGCCCCGACATCCGACTGCAGAGCGTGGACGGCGACCACAGTGGATCCGCCGGCCTCCATGCGATTGACGATCCGCCCGCGGATCCACGTCGGGGCGCCCGGAAGGTACGGCTCACCGGTGATCAGCCGGTCCCAGCTCGAGCGGTCGGCAAAGCGATCGACCCCACTGGTGGCGAAGAGTTTCGCCACGTCGAGCTGGTCCGAGCCGAGCAGATGCACAACCACGGTCTCGGCGCGCTGGATGGTGGGCGCGCTCGAGGACTGGCCCGAGATCGAGAAGACGAGCAGCGGCGGCTCTGCGCTGACCGAGAACACGGAGGTGACGGTGAGGCCGACCGGGCCGTCCCCGGCGTCGGCGGTGATGACCGCGACCCCTCCGGGGTGATTGCGGAAGGCCGCCTTGAACTCGTCGGCACTGAGCCCTCCGAGATCACCGAGGCGCGGGACATCCCGGTCCCCCTCGGATCGGTGGATCGCTTCCGCCGGCTGGATCGCCATGTGTGTCTCCCTCTCGATGCTGCATCAGCTAGGTTCCCCGACGAGAGCTCCGGCAGCAAGAATGTTGCGCCTTGTGACCTCGCGATTGGCTACGGGACCACGGTTAGCATTGATGAGTACAGAATCCTGAGGCCCATCATGCCCACCGTCGCCGCGCCGACATCGCCACGCACACTCGCCCCCGCTGAGATCACCGCCCTCCGGGCCGACTTCCCCCTGCTGGCGCGCGAGGTCGACGGCCGACCCCTCGTGTACCTCGACTCGGGTGCGACCTCCCAGAAACCCCGGTCCGTCATCGACGTGGAGCGGGACTACTACGAGAACGAGAATGCGGCGGTCCACCGCGGAGCCCACACCTTGGCGGCGCTCGCGACAGAACGATTCGAGGATGCCCGCGCGACGGTCGCCCGCTTCATCGGGGCAGCGGATGACGAGATCGTCTGGACTTCAAACGCCACCGAGGCGCTGAACCTCGTGGCCTACGCCATCGGCAACGCCACCCTCGGGCGCGGCGGAGCGGAAGCGGAGCGATTCCGCCTCGCTCCTGGCGACGAGATCCTCGTCACCGAGATGGAGCACCACGCCAATCTCATCCCGTGGCAGGAGCTCGCGGCCCGCACGGGCGCGGTGCTGCGGTTCATCCCGGTCGCCGACGATGGCACGCTGCGGATGGAGGAGGCGGCTCGCCTGATCACCGCGCGCACGCGCATCCTCGCCTTCACCCACGTGTCGAACGTGCTCGGCGTGATCAACCCAGTGCAGGACCTCGTGGCGCTCGCCCGCTCGGTCGGCGCGCTCACGGTGCTCGACGCCTGCCAGTCCGCGCCGCACCTGCCGCTCGACGTCGCCGCCCTCGGCGTCGACTTCGCGGCATTCTCCGGCCACAAGATGCTCGGCCCCACCGGCATCGGCGTGCTCTTCGGGCGGCGCGAACTGCTCGGCGCGCTCCCGCCGTTCCTCACCGGAGGGTCGATGATCACCACCGTCACGATGGAGAGCGCCCAATACCTGCCGCCACCCCACCGTTTCGAAGCCGGTACCCAGCGCATCTCGCAGGCGCTCGCGCTGGCGAGTGCCGTCGACTACCTCGAGCGGGTGGGTCTCGACCGGATCGCCGAGCACGAGGCGGCACTCGGCCGGCTGCTCGTCCTCGGGCTCGCCGAGATCCCGGGGGTCACGGTGCTTGGACCCGGCGTCGGGCACGAACGGGTGGGACTAGCAAGCTTCGACGTTGCCGGGGTGCATTCACACGACGTCGGCCAGTTCCTCGACGATCGCGGCATCGCCGTGAGGGTCGGTCATCACTGCGCACAGCCGCTGCACCGTCGGCTGGGTGTCACCTCGTCGACGCGGGCGAGCGCCTACCTCTACACGACCGGGGACGAGGTCGAGGAGTTCCTGTCCGCGCTCTCGGATGCCACACGATTCTTTGGAGTGACCTCATGAGTTCGTCAATGGAATCCCTCTACCAGGAGGTCATCCTCGACCTGTCACGGCGCCCGCACGGTCGGGGCCTTGAAGACGACGCGGCCGCGGAGTCGCACCAGGTCAACCCCACCTGCGGCGATGAGATCACCCTGCAACTCCACCTCGAGCCGGGCACGGATCGCGTGCGCGCCATCCGCTGGGAGGGCCACGGGTGCGCGATCTCCCAGGCCTCGGCATCGCTGTTCTCTGACCTCGGACCGGGGCTGACCACATCAGAGCTGCAGCAGCGCATCGAGGTCTTCCGCGTGGCGATGCGGTCGCGCGGCACGATCGAACCCGACGAAGACCTGCTCGGCGACGCCGTCGCGCTCGGTGGGGTGTCGCGCTATGTGGCCCGCGTGAAGTGCGCGATGCTCGCCTGGGTCGCCGGCGAGCAGGCGATCATAATCGCGGACGCGGCGTAGGCTCGCGTCACTGATCCTCTGCGGTCTCCCGATCCGATCCCCGCGGCGAGCCCGGGCGCGCCTCGTGGTGGCGAAGCCCGGTTGTGCGACGCTCCTCCTTCATCTCTGCCTCGAACAGATGAGCCTTCTCTTCGGCGCTCCTCGATGACGGTGCGACCGACCACGGTGCGATCGATGTCGTCGGTGGAAGGAGTCCGGCCCGTCTGGCTCGTCGACTCCCTGGTCGCGACTGCCGGTGGTTTCTCGGTCGCCCCGCCGGAGCTCGCGCCTCGCGCGGCCGCAAGTGCCCATCCGATAATCGGCGGCACGAACGTCGGCGTCCTTGAACCACGACCGGAGAAATCGACGGACAGACGGCACCACATCACCAGGGGTCTGTCAGCGCAGAAGTACCGAAACGCCGCCGAGGCGCCCCACAGCTCCGCCCTGCGTCTCGATAAGGTCGATCTATGGATGCAGCTGGGCACGACGACATCGAGTACGAGCAGAACGGCCGGCGGGCGATGGTTCGTTACACCCCCGAGGACGCGGAGTGGAACATCTTCGCCCCCTCGGGTGTCTACGTCGCCACCTTCGCCGAAAGTCCTTCGACGCAGGCGGGTGACGCCGAGGCGCCGCTCTACCAACTCGTTACCAACCGAACTTCCCCTCGCGCAGCAGAGAGCGACGACCGGTCTTCGGACTGGCGCGGGCTGGTCGAGCGCGCCCTCATCGACTTCGACGGCTTCGCAGGCGCCGATGACCTGACCGGCGAATGAGCAGGCGGACGAGCGGATGAGGCCACGCCGCATCCGGCTCCCGTTCGCGCGGCTCCTCGAATCGATCAAGTCGAGCCTGTGGCCGATACCCGTGATAGCCATCGTCGCCGCGGTGGGGATCGGCCTGCTACTCCCGTGGCTCGATCGGTCGGTCGACACCGTGCTTCCGGAGGGGATCGACGCGGTGGTATTCAACGGTGGCGCCCAGTCGGCTCGATCGGTTTTGTCGTCGATCGCGGGTTCGCTCATCACGGCCACCTCCCTCACCTTCTCCCTCACGGTGGTCTCGCTGCAGTTGGCGAGCAGCCAGGCGTCCCCGCGCGTGCTGAGGCTATTCGCGCAGGACAGCGTCGTGCACGGCACCCTCGCCCTCTTCCTCGGGACATTCGCGTTCACCATCATGACGCTGCGAACCATCCGCGATCCGTCCCTCGACAGTGCCGCGGTCGTTCCGCGGATGGCCGTCACGCTCGCCCTGATGCTCACGCTCGCGAGCGTGCTCATGCTCGTGTTCTTCCTCGCCCATCTCGCCCGGCAGTTGAGGGTCGAGACGATGCTCAAGGACATCCATGCCGAGACTGACCGCACGATCGCCCTGGTGAGCGAGGCGCACGAGGCGCACAACGCGTTTCGCGGCACTGTGCTCCGGCGCGCCCCGAACCAGCCGGTTGTGGCCCGGTCGAGCGGCTTCATCACTCGATACGACCAGAGCGCCGTGTTGGCGATCGCCGAGCGGCATGGGCTGGTGGTTGAGGAGCTGAAACTCATCGGCGAGAGCAGCATCTCGGGAAGCGCGCTCCTGCGTTACCGGCGGACGCGACAATCGTCCGGTCACGATGAGGCCATCGAAGACGAACTGCGCGGTGCTTTCAGCATCGACTATGAGCGCACCTCAGCACAGGATGCCGACTACGGCGTTCAACAGATCGTCGATATCGGAGTACGCGCCCTCTCGCCAGGTATCAACGATCCGACGACCGCGCTGCACGCCCTCGCTCACCTCGCCGCCTTGCTGTCGGATTGCCTCGCAATGCCGCAGCCGCCGCCCGCGCTGGCCGGCGAGGATGGCGCGTTGCGCGTGCTCACGCACACCCGTTCCCGTACACAGACCATCGAGGGGACGCTCGGGCAGATGCGCCGCTATGGCGCGGCGGACTTCCCCGTGGTGAAGCGCATGCTGGACCTGCTCGACGACCTGCTGGTGGTGCATCCCGAAAGCGACATCGCGACGGCGGTCGAGACACAGCTCGACGCCCTGGCTGCGGCCGTCGATAAAAACGGGTTCGGACGCGAGGAGTCTCGCGTGATCGCCACACGCTCCGCCGAAGTGCGTCGGCGCGCCCGCGCACTCACGCGGCGGAGGCCGGCAGCCAGGGCAGCGTGGCGTTCCCGGAGCTGAGCGTGAGGATGCCGCGGCCCGGTCTGGGACGTTCGCGGGGCGACCCCCGCTGAAAGCCACCGCGCGGCGGTTTCCCGCAATGTGCGCACAGGTCGCCGCCGGTGCGTGAAGATAATGCGGTGATGTCTATCAGGAGGAGCGTGCGATGTCTCTGACACCGACGGTAGTCCGCCCGGGTCGCCGGGTGAACTGGCTCGAACTCTTCTTCGACCTGGTGATGGTGGTCTACATCGGCCAGATCGCCCAGGTCATGCACGGCGATCCCGGATGGACGGATGCACTCGTGTTCGTCGCGTTTCTGGGGGCGGCCTGGTGGGCCTGGGTGAACGCGACGGTCACGATGAACCTGTTCGGTGCGCGCGTCACCCGTTCCACCTGGGCGGCAGTCACGATGGCGATGATTGCGATCGGTGTGATGGCGGCCGCCGTCCCGGACGCGCTCGGCGATCGCGCCGCCGCCTTTGCCGTGGGCAATGCCGTGATCCGGCTGGTCTGGGTGCAGCCCTGGTTCTCGAAGCGCCGAACGATCGGCGTGCCGTGGTGGCGGCCAGTGCTCTACAGCGTCGTTCCCGCCTCCTTGTGGATCGTCTCGATCTGGATCGCCCCACCGTGGCAGTACGCCCTGTGGGCGATCGCCGTGGCCATCGAGATCGCACTGCTGAGCTTCCTCGGCGGGCAGCAGGAGTGGCTGCGCACGGCTCTCGACATCGATCATCTGGTCGAACGCGTCGGCCTGCTCGTTGTGATCGTCTTCGGTGAGTCCATCCTGACCATCATCTCGGAGCTGAATGGACACTGGAGCGTGTTGTCGGGCCTTGCGGCCGTCCTGGGGTTCGCCTCGGTCTCTCTGCTGGCCTGGATCTACTTCGGCCACGCCACCTCCGCCGTCGAGCGCGGTCTCCGAGGCCTGCTCCAGCGCGGCAGCATCACCGGGCTGCGAGACACGGTGATGTATCTCCCGTTTCTCCTCGTGGCCGGCGTCACCCTGTTCGCCACGGCCCTCGGCACAGCCGTGGCCGAGGCCGGACACCATCTGCCGACTGGCGCCGTGATCAGCCTCAGCGCCGGAATCAGCTTCTTCTTCCTCGCGAGCGCGGCCGAGTCGCTCCGCTATGGCGCTCCCTGGCGCCAGGTCTCGCTCTGGGGTCCAGCCGGCATCCTGCTGCCCTGGGGATTGGCGCCCCTCTCGAGCTACGTCAATGCCGAAGTCGTGGTCGCCTGCTCGACCGCGGTCATCGCCATAGCACTCGCGCTGACCGAGATCAACGTCCGGCGCATGCGGGCGGTCCCTGAAACGGCGGAAGGTGCGGCGCTGACGTAGATAGAGCAACCCGGTCGTTGAAGAGCCAAATATCGAAGAATGTCGGGCTCCTCGAAGAAAAAAGCCCCGGAGAACCGGGGCTGAGGCGACTTGCTAAAGCTGGGGTACCTGGACTCGAACCAAGAACAAAAGAATCAGAATCTTCCGTGTTGCCAATTACACCATACCCCACCGCACCCGGGGCGAACCCGAGCCGACTAGTCACTCTAACCTACGGGTGGGGGGTCGCCCAAATGCCGGGGCGGCCTGTCGGGGAGGCGTGACAGAATTCGATCGAACACCCACACATCCCCTCGCCGAATCGAGCCGACCACGCCATCCCTCGTCGTCATCCTCACCACCTGGCGTTTCGACGCCGTGTCGGTGGGGGTCATCCTGCTGGCTGGAGCCCTGTACGCAGCGGGCGTGCTTGCGCTGCACCGACGGGGAGTGCCATGGCCGGGCATCCGCACAATCTGGTTCTTCGCGCTCGGGCTCGGGTCGTTCGCCGTCGTGAATCTCGGCTTTCTCGGAGTGTGGAGCACCGACCTCCGCTGGGCGTTCACCACCCGCATCGCGCTGCTTCTCTTCGCCGTGCCTGGCCTGCTCAGCCTGGGAGCCCCCGTCGCGCTGGCGAGGCTGGTGCTGAGCGGCGGCTCGCTGCGGACGATGGATGCGATGATGCGATCGTGGCCCGTGCGGCTGGCCGGCAACGCGGTTTTCGCCCCGTTGTTCGCGCTCGCCGCTTTCTCGGTGTTCCTCACTCCGATCGCCGGCAGCCTGCGCGAGAGCGCGCTCGCGGGAGGGGTGCTCACGGTGGCGGTTCCGCTGGTGGGGCTGCTGATGGTGCTGCCGATCGTGGAGAACACGACCCAGCGCACGAGCTTCTTCATCACTGTGGAGTTTCTGTTCGTGTTCGTGGAGCTCGTCGTCGACGCGATTCCGGGCATCCTGCTGCGGCTCAACAACTCCGTGCTCGACGGGCTCGGCCAGGTGGCAGGCTCCCTGCCGGCATGGTTTCCCTCGGCGTATCACGACCAGCATCTCTCCGGCGACCTGCTGTGGTTCATCGCGGAGGTCGCGGATGTGCCGGTGCTCATCCTCCTGTTCGTGCGCTGGTCGCGCGTCGACCGCTCCGAGGCGCGTGCGCTCGACGCGCTGACCGACGAGGAGATGGATGCCCTCACCCGCGAGCACCTGCGGGGGCCGCGGGAGTAGTGGCGGGTCGGCGGGGTGGCGCGTCGGCGGGGTGGCGCGTCGGCGGGTCGGCGGGTCGGGGCTCGCAGGCAGGGGGTAGCGGGTGGCGGGGGCTTGCGGGTAGCGGGGGCTTGCGGGCGGGTGGCACCGCGAGCGCTTCGTCCGAGGAGGCCCTCACGGAGCGGTTCCCCCGTTCGCGGATCAGGAGATTCCCGCGGATGCCGCGTGTCGTGGCACTCCGCTCCGGCGTGTCGCCCGCATCTCCTGATCCGCGAACAGGGAGCAGTGCCGCATGCCGGAGCGAGGCCTCCGCCAGCGCGACTCCACGTACACAGGCCCGACCAGAGCCATTGCAGTCCGCGGCGCCTCCCGCCGCGCGCCCCCACGGGTGGATTCCCGTTCGCGGATCAGGAGATTCCCGCGGATGCCGCGTGCCGTGGCACTCCGCCCCGGCGTGTCGCCCGCATCTCCTGATCCGCGAACAAAAGGGTCACACGGACCAGGGAAGGCCGCACGATACTGGGCCGTACGGAACAGGGCCGCACGGTACGGGGCACGGCGGGGCGACGGCAGCCGGACTCCACCTGCGACTGGCTCGACCAACGCGTCAGTGGCGGGGGATGCCGATCAGGTCGCGATTGATTGCGGCGGCGGTGCGTGCTCCCGCTCCGGCAGCGACGATGAGCTGCTGCGGCCCCGGCGCCGTGGAATCCCCCGCGGCGTAGACACCGGCGACCGTCGTGCGGCCGTCGGCATCCGTGGTGAGGAGTCCCCACCCGTCTTTCGCGAGGTGGAGGGTCGAGAGGTAGCCGAGCGCCGCATCCCAGCGCGGACGCACGAAGCCGCCCTCGACGGTGATCGACCGGCCGTCGGCGAGCCTCACCGCCGAGACGACCCCGCGCTCTCCGAGCACATCGTCGATCGCACCACGCTCCACCCGCACCCCGCTCTCGGCGAGCACGGCCTCCTGGGCGTCCGTGATGCGGCCGAGGGCGTTGGTGAAGACGGTGAGAGTGTGGCTCCACTGCGCGATCAGCAACGCGCGCGAGGCGAGATCGCTGGTCTCCCCGATCAGGGCGAGCGGCTTGTCGCTGCGCTCATAGCCGTCGCACTCGATGCAGCTGAACAGTCCGAGGCCATAGAACGAGCGGATGCTCGGCAACGCCGGCAACGTCTCCTTCAGCCCGGTCGCAACGAGCACTGCAGACGCGGTGACCGACCGGTTCGGGGAGCCGTTGATCCCCTTAGCCTCGAGCTCGAAACCGTCCGCGGCCCCCACCACGGAGAGCACCGTCGCCTTCTGCACCTCCACCTCGGGGTACCGATCGAGCTCCTCGCGGGCGAGGCGCCGCAGCTCGTGCGGCGCGACGCCGTCCCGCGTGATGAAGCCGTGGGAGATCATCGTGGCGGCATTACGCGGGCGGTTCGCATCCAGCATGAGCACCCGGCGGCGGGCCCGGGCGAGATTGAGCGCCGCGCTCAGCCCTGCCGGCCCGGCGCCGACGATCGCGACGTCGTAATGATCCATTCTCTACAGGGACGCCGCGAGCCGCGAGAGTCGCGCGAGCGTCGACTCCTTGCCGAGCAGCTGCATCGACTCGAACAGGGGCGGGCTGATCCGCTTGCCTGACAGTGCCGTGCGCAACGGCCCGAACGCGATGCGGGGTTTGAGTCCTCCGCCCTCGATGAGCTCCTGGCGGAGCACACGCTCGATCTCCGCGTGGGACCAGTCGTTCAGCTGTTCGAGCGCGCCGACCGCGGCATCGAGGATCTCGGCCGAGCCCGCCGGGGGCGTGGCATCCGCGTCGACCTCGATCGAATCATCCGGCGCGAAGAAGAATCCGAGCAGCGCCGGTGCCTCGCCGAGCAGCTGCATGCGCTCCTGCACGAGCGGTCCGGCCTCGCGCAGGATGGCCTGTTCGGTGCCAGTGGGCGGATCGGAGACGATGCCCGCCAGGTAGGGAAGGAGTCGCTCGACGAAGACATCCGGAGCGAGGAGACGGATGTGGTCTCCGTTGATCGACTCGGCCTTCTTCACGTCGAAGCGGGCCGGGTTGGGGTTCACGTCCACGATGTCGAAGGCGGCGACCATCTCCTCCATCGTGAAGACGTCACGGTCATGACTGAGCGACCAGCCGAGCAGGCTCAGGTAGTTGAGCAGCCCCTCGGGGATGAAGCCGCGCTCGCGATGGTGGAACAGGTTGGACTCGGGGTCGCGTTTGGAGAGTTTCTTGTTGCCCTCCCCCATCACGTACGGCATATGCCCGAAGCGCGGGATGGCCGTGGCCACGCCGATCTCGATGAGGGCGTGATAGAGCGCGATCTGTCGAGGTGTCGACGACAGCAGGTCTTCGCCGCGCAGCACGTGCGTGATGCCCATGAGCGCGTCATCCACCGGGTTGACGAAGGTGTACAGCGGGGCGCCGTTCGGGCGCACCGCCACGAAGTCGACGAAGGAGCCGGCTGGAAAGGTGATCTCGCCGCGTACAAGGTCGTCGAAGGAGAGGTCGGTGTCCGGAACTCGCAGGCGCAGCGCGGGCGAACGCCCCTCGGCGCGATACGCGGCCTTCGCTTCCTCGCTCAGGTCGCGCTCGAAGTTGTC
Organism: Lacisediminihabitans sp. FW035; assembly: GCF_054880895.1. Taxonomy (NCBI): domain Bacteria; kingdom Bacillati; phylum Actinomycetota; class Actinomycetes; order Micrococcales; family Microbacteriaceae; genus Lacisediminihabitans; species Lacisediminihabitans sp. FW035. The sequence continues at coordinate 970,888 of NZ_CM142187.1, read as the reverse complement.
GTAGCCCTGCTTCGGGTCACGCCCGTTCTGGATGTTGCGGGCCTCGATCTCCTCCGCCGTCGCGTAGCTCTCGTAGAGGTGGCCGCTCGCCGTCAGCCGTTCGATGAGGCCGGCGTAGATCTCGCCGCGCTGAGACTGGCGGTAGGGCTCGTTCGGGCCGCCGACACCGACGCCTTCGTCCCACTCGATGTTCAACCAGCTGAGTGCGTCGAGAAGCTGAAGGTAGCTCTCCTCGCTGTCGCGGGCGGCATCCGTGTCCTCGATGCGGAAGACGAGTTTGCCACCGGTGTGCCGGGCGTAGGCCCAGTTGAAGAGGGCGGTGCGGATGAGTCCGACGTGCGGAGTGCCGGTGGGTGACGGGCAGAAACGGACGCGGACGTCGGCTCCGGTGGCTGTGCTGAAGGAGGGTGACATGGCCCGTCAATCCTACCGGGGGCGGGTTTCAGCGAACCCGCGTCCAGGCCCGACGGCTGAGGACGATTCCGATCACGATGGATGCGATGGCCGACCCGGCGATGCCACCAAGCACGAGGGCATGCCACCAGGGGCCGCCGGATCCGACGAGCGCGAAGACACCGAAGAGCACGACACCGACGGCAGGCGGCAGGATCGTGGCGACGAGCTTCTCGCCCCGCGTCCACAACGACGAGGCCCACAGAAGCATGATGCCCGCCACCCATCCGGCGAGTGGCACCACCAGCCCACCGAATTCGAGGAGCACCGTCGTGACGACGACATACCAGCGCTGCTCGGATGCCCGGGGCGGGGTGGGGCGCTTAGTCGTCCGGGTCGCGCCAGGTGCTGGCGACGACGCGGGGCCTTCGGCGCCGGCGCGGGCCTCGGCGGCGATGAACGCGGGGTCGCCGAGGGACTCGATGCGGGCGGCCGCGGCCGCGGCATCCAGCCCCTCCAACTCCTCCGCTATGCCGGCCACGATGCCCTGCCGCACCTCCTCGGTCACGTCGGCCAACTTGCGGTCGAGCTCGGCGAGGTAGCCGCTGACAACCTGCGGGGTATCGGTTTCTTTCATGGGGTGTCCTCTCCGACGAGTTCCTGAACGGTGCGGGCGAACGGCCCCCACTGCTCGCGGAAGGCCGCGAGCTGGAGGTGTCCGGTTTCGGTGACGCGGTAATAGCGGCGGGAGGGCCCGGCATCCGATTGCCGGTCGAAGCTGCTGACGAGACCCTGGGTGCGGAGTCGGCTGAGGATCGGGTAGAGCGTGCCGATGCTGGCGATGAGTCCGCGGGAGACGAGCGCCTCCGAGAGTTGCCACCCATAGGTGGGCTGGGCGGAGAGCAGCCCGAGGATGCAGTACTCGACCACTCCCTTGCGGAGTTGCGCGCCCACATCCACTGTCATGCATCACACGCTAGCTTGTCTCGCACGTTAGTGCAATCCGCGACCGCGGGGGTTTTCGGCGCGCCATCCGCTCAGGAGAGGTATACCGCGGCCAGGGCGAGACCGAGGATGGCGATCCACGACACGAGGCCGGCCGCGACCGCCCGCACGCCCGAACGCGCGAGCTGCTCGACGCGCAGCGAGGCTCCGATACCGAACAGTGCGGTGGCGAGAAATGCGGACTGCACGATGTTCGCGACGGCGAGCAGGGCATCCGGAAGCGGCACGAACGACCGCAGAAGCACGGCAGCGATGAATCCCACGATGAAGAGGGGCACGATCGGGGGCCGCGGCGCATCCGAGGCGGAATCCCGCTTTCGGGTCTGGACGGAGGCGATCGCCACCATCGGAGCGAGCATCAGTACCCGGGTGAGTTTGACGACCACGGCGACGGCGAGGGCCGCCGCTCCCGCAGTCTGGGCCGTGGCTACGACCTGTCCGACGTCGTGGACACTCGCCCCGACCCAGTGCCCGAATTGGCCGGGATCGAGGTGCAGCATCGCGGCGAGGGCGGGGAGCACGACGATCGCGAGCGTGCCGTAGAGGGTCACGAGGGTGATCGGCGTGCCGGTGTCCTTCTCGGGGGAACGACGCGCGGCAGCCATCGCTCCGACAGCAGAGACTCCGCAGATTGAGAACCCGGCAGCCATCAGCACGGCCTGGTCGCCCTCCAGGCGGAACAGCCGGCCGACCAGCCAGGTGATCGTGAAACTGGCCGCGACGAGCGCGACAATGGCGAGGATGGCGACCCAGCCCAGGCGTGCAATGTCGAGGAGGCTGAGCCCCAGGCCGAGAACGACGATGCCGAGTCGCAGGATGCGGTGACCCGCGAGCGCGAGACCCGGCGCGAGCGATCCGCCGAGGCCGCGACGGAACGGCGGGATCGACCCGACGATCACCCCGAGGATGAGCGCGGCCGTCAGCCACGGAAGGCCGGGCAGAAGCAGGTGCAGCCCGAATCCCGCGGCCGCGCCGACGGCAGCGAGGGCGAGCCCGGGGAGCCAGCGGAGGCGGGTCATGAGAGGCAGGTCTCGACGCGGGTCTCGACACGGTCGCGGAGCGACCTACTCGACCAGCGGGACGGCACGACACGGTCGCGGAGCGACCTACTCGACCAGCGGGACGGCACGACACGGGTCTCGACACGGTCGCGGAGCGACCTACTCGACCAGCAGAGTTTGCCGGTCGAGTAGGCAGCGACGAAGGAGCCGCCGTGTCGAGACCATTGGACGGGCAGCATCGGGGGCTCGCGCGGATCCAGTGGAGCGCACCCCGCGCCTCGGGTCGCGTGAGGCGGCACAATTCGTCGGGGATTCGCGCGACCATCCCATCGAGTCGGGAGTAGATGCGACTCTGCCCCGGTCGGAGTCGCATCGTCTCCCGAGTCGACTGCGACATCATCCGGATGCCCGATGGAGTCGGGAGAAAGTGCGGGCTCGGAATGCATTGAGGCCGCTTTTGATCCCGAGTCGAATTCTGGAACGGGCACGACACGGGTCTCGACACGGTCGCCGAGCGACCTACTCGACCAGCGGGACGGCACGACACGGGTCTCGACACGGTCGCGGAGCGACCTACTCGACCAGCGGGACGGCACGACACGGGTCTCGACACGGTCGCGGAGCGACCTACTCGACCAGCGGGACGGCACGACGCGGGTCTCGACACGGTCGCGGAGCGACCTCCTCGACCAGCGGGACTCGCGGAGCGACCTACTCGACCAGCGGGCGCGGAGAGTCACACTCGGTTCTTCGCGGGATTGCTGAGCGTGCCGATCCCCTCGATCGTGATGTCGACGGTCTGGCCGTCGAGGAATCCGCCGAGGCCGGCCGGCGTGCCCGTCATGATGACGTCGCCGGGGAGGAGGGTCCAGACATCCGACACGTATTCGATGATCTCCGGGATCTTGTGCAGCATGTCGCGGGTGTTGCCGTGGCGGCGGGGCTCTCCGTCGACGAAGGTCTGGATCTCCAGGTTCGACCAGTCCAGCTCGGTCTCGATCACGGGACCGAGCGGCGCGAAGGTGTCATAGCCCTTGGCGCGTGCCCACTGCCCATCCGCGAACATCTGGTCACGTGCCGAGATGTCGTTGCCGATCGTGTAGCCGAAGATCACGTCGGCGTAGTCGGCCGCCTTCACCCGCTTGGCGATCTTGCCGATCACGATCACGAGCTCGCCCTCGTGCACGATGCGTCCCTCGACAGGTGGCATCTGGATCGTGTCGCCGGGACCGACCACGGCCGTGTTCGGCTTGAGGAAGATGAGGGGGGCCTCGGGGCTCGCCGCATCGTTCTTGAGCTCGTCGCGATGGGCGGCGTAGTTGAGTCCGATGCAGACCACCTTCGAGCGCGGGATCACCGGCGCGAGCAGCTTCACCTCCGCGGCGGCGACACGCTCCCCCGTGGTGCCGAATCCGCTGAACATGGGGTCGCCGGAGAGCACGACATAGTCGTCCCCGTCGAGGATTCCGTAGCGGGGATCACCGCCATCGACCGAGAAGCGCGCGATCTTCACAGTGCTGTCGACACTTCGCTGTCGAGCCGCATCATCCAGCCGTGCCGGTCTTCGACAGTGCCGTACTGGATGCCGGTGAGTTCCTCGCGAAGCGACAGCGCCAGCGCGGTGCTCTCGTGCACGATATCGAAGCCGTCGGCCTTGAGGAGTCCGATCGGCGCGACCACCGCGGCCGTGCCGCAGGCGAAGGCTTCGACGATGTCGCCGGATGCCGCCCCCTCGCGCCACTCGTCGATGGTCACGCGCCGGCGCTCCACGCTGTGCCCGCGGTCCTGAGCGAGCTGCAGGATCGAGTCGCGGGTGATCCCCTCGAGGATGCTGTCGGAGGACGGCGTGAGGAGCGTGCCATCCTTCTTGACCAGCACGATGTTCATGCCGCCGAGTTCTTCGAGGTATTTCTCCTCCTCGGAGTCGAGGAACAGCACCTGGTCGCAGCCGTGCTCGTAGGCCTCGGCCTGTGCAATGAGCGAGGATGCGTAGTTGCCGCCGGTCTTCGCGGCGCCGGTGCCGCCCTTGCCCGCGCGGGAATAGGTGGTCGACAGCCAGATCGAGACGGGCGCGAGTCCGCCCGTGAAATAGGCCCCGGCCGGGCTCGCGATGAGGTAATAGTTGACCTTCTCCGCCGGGCGGACACCGAGGAAGGCCTCCTTGGCGAACATGAAGGGGCGAAGGTAGAGACTCGTGTCGGGCGCGGTCGGCACCCAGTCGCCGTCTGCCGCGATCAGCTCCCGCAGCGAGTCGAGGAAGTACTCGGTGGGCAACTCGGGAAGCGCGAGGCGCCGGGCCGACCGCTGCATCCGGGCCGCGTTGGCCTCCGGACGGAAGCTCCAGATCGAGCCGTCCGCGTGACGGTAGGCCTTCAGCCCCTCGAAGATCTCCTGCCCGTAGTGCAGCACGGCCGCCGCCGGGTCGAGTTCGATCGGACCGTAGGGCTGCACTCGCGGGCGGTGCCATCCTCCGCGGGCCGACCAGCAGATGTCGACCATGTGGTCGGTGAAGTGCTTGCCGAACCCCGGGTCGGAGAGGATCTCCGTGCGCTCGAGTTCGGCGAGCGCCTCGGGGTTGAGCCGGCGGGTGAAGTTGAGCGTGGCCGGAGCGAGGAGGTTTTTCATGGGATCCCTATTTCTTGCGGAACTCAATTGTGCGTCAGGAGCGACCGGATGGCGTCGCCGACCTGCGAGGTGGTCCTGGCCTCGGTGCCCCGCGAGGCGAGATCGGTGGTGACGGCCGCGGTGACCTGTGCCGCGGCATCCGTGAGCCCGAGGTGATCGAGCAGCAGGGCGGCCGAGAGGATGGCCGCGGTCGGGTCGGCCTTCTGCTGCCCGGCGATGTCCGGAGCGGAGCCGTGCACCGGTTCGAACATCGACGGAAACGTGCCGTCGGGGTTGATGTTGCCCGACGCGGCGAGTCCGATGCCGCCGCTGATCGCGGCCGCGAGATCGGTGAGGATGTCGCCGAAGAGGTTGTCTGTGACGATCACGTCAAATCTAGCCGGGTCGGTCACCAGGAAGATAGTGGCCGCGTCGACGTGAAGGTAGTCGACGGACACCGACGGGAACTCGAGGGCGACCCGGTCGACGGTGCGCTGCCAGAGGCTGCCCGCGTTGGTGAGCACGTTCGTCTTGTGCACGAGCGTGAGCGAATGACGGGGGCGAGCGGATGCCGCAGCGAAGGCGTACCGCACGAGACGTTCGACGCCGAAGGCCGTGTTCACCGACACCTCGTTCGCGACCTCGTGGGGAGTTCCGATCCGGATCGCCCCGCCGTTGCCGACATACGGGCCCTCGGTGCCCTCCCGCACCACCACGAAGTCGACCTGCCCCGGGTCGGCGAGCGGCGAGTCGATCCCGGGGAAGAGCCGCGTCGGCCGGAGGTTCACGTAGTGGTCGAGCGCGAATCGGAGACGGAGCAGCAACCCGCGTTCGATCAGGCCGCCGGCGAGGCGGGGATCCCGGGGGTCGCCGCCGACCGCACCGAGCAGGATGGCGTCATGGCTCTTGAGCTCCTCAAGGCCGGCGTCGCCAAGGATCTCGCCCGTAGCAAGATAGTGGGTCGCCCCGAAAGGGAAATGGGTTGTGGTGAATTCGACGTCTGCCGGCATCACGGCCTCGAGCACCTTCACCGCCTCACCGACGACCTCCGGGCCGATTCCATCGCCGGGGATGAGCGCGAGTGAGATGCTGCGGGGCATGGGATGACTCCAGGGGATGAGGGCTGGTGGGCGGCGAGCGACGCCTGGTTCGGGCCGGTTCCCAGCGTACCCGCAGGATATTGGCGCGCGGCTTGTCCCCCTTTTAGGGGGCAGACGGCTACCATAGCGAGGGGAGACTAGTGTTGTGCGCCTTCACTGGGTGCACATCACACAACTGACGCAGCACCGAAAGGACTCCTCATGGGTATCGGTACAGGCATTTTCCTCTTCGTGGTCGGCGCGATCATCGCATTCGCCGTGAGTCTCGCGGTTCCCGGAGTGGACCTCCACCTCATCGGCTACATCCTGATGGGGGCCGGCGTCGTTGTTTTCCTGATCTCGCTCGTCATGGTGACGCGCAAGCGCTCGACGGTGTCGACCACCCGCACGGCGGTCGACCCGACGGGCAATGAGAAGATCACCAGCCAGGAGACTCGCGGCGACGTCATCTAGCCTCCCCACACGAACCGACGCGCTCCCCTCCGATTCGGGTTCGGAGGGGAGCTCGTCATCGTTAAGGCTCCCGTCCGTCCTTTGCGCTAGATATCCAGAACGAGTTCTGGGGTGGTCGCCCGCGAGACGCACGGGTACATGATTCCGGCACGATCCTTCTCCTCGTCATCGACGACGGAGTCGAGGTGTTCGGGCAGTCCGCTGACCACCCTCACCTCGCAGGTGCCACACACTCCCTTTCGACACGAGCCGAGAACGGGCAGGCCGTTCTGCTCGAGCGCATCGAGGATGGTCTGACCGGCCGGCACGTCGAAGTCCACTTTGCTCTTGCGGCAGCTCACGAGCACGGCCTGAGGACCACCGATCGCCTCGCGTTCGACGGGCTGGAAGCGCTCGAGGTGCAGGCGCTCCCGCGGCACGGCCGCCGCGATCCGCATCATGAGTGCCTCGGGGCCGCAACAGTAGACATCCGTCTGTACCGTCTGCAAGAACTTCTCAAAATTGAGCGGTGCTGCGTTCTCGTCGGAGGCGTGCACCAGCACACGACCGGGGTAGCGGGCGACAAGTTCGTCCGCGAAAGCCATCGACTTGCGGCTGCGGCCGACGTAGACGAGGTGCCACTCCCTCCGCTGGGGAAGGGATTCGATCATGGCCTTGATCGGTGTGATGCCGATGCCCCCCGCGATGAAGGTGTAGGAGTAGGCGGGCTCCAGCTCGAAATGGTTGAGCGGTCCGGTCACCGGCAGTTCCAGGCCGGGACGCGCATTGGTGTGGATCCAGCTGCTGCCCCCGAGCGACGGTTGGGTCTGCGACACCGCGATGTCGAAGTGCGACCTGTCGGCAGGATCCCCGCACAGCGAGTACTGGCGCTCGAGCCCATTCGGGAGCGCCAGGGTGATGTGCGCCCCCGGGTGCCAGACCGGAAGCAGGTCACCGGTGGTCGGCACGAGCCTGATACCGACGACTTCGTCCGAGACCCGGAATGTCGCGGCCACACGCATGATCGTGCGGTCGAGAACGAGAGGTAGCGCGGCGGACCCTGTTGCGAGACCGACACCCGAACGCACGGTCGTGTCCGACACCGTGGTGTCTGGGACACTTCGCACCGTCGCGCTACCCCGGCTTGTAGTTGCCCTCGTGCCGGCGATCACCCGAACGAGCACCGCGACGACCGAGAGACCGATGATGGAGATCGCCACGATGCGATACCAGAGGGCCGTGACATCCGTGCCGGTGAGGCCCGCATGGAACGACACCAAGACGACGATCAGGTAGCTGGAGTAATGCACTGCCTTCCAGAACCGACGCGGGAGCCACCGCATGAGCAACGAGGAGCCCTGCACGGCGAGGAGCAGGTAGAACGCCAGGATGCCGATCGCGACGGGAAGCGCGCGATAGTCCGAGGAGAAGGGTACAAGGACGTTTGCGACCGAGAAGTGCAGCCAGCCGTCGAGCATGAGGGTCACCATGTGGATGATCACCATCACGATCGCGGTGCCGCCGAGATAGCGATGGAGATCCTGCAACCACGAAGGGTTGTCGACCTTTCGCAGCACCCGGGTGGAAAGCAGGGTGCCCCATACGACGGACAGCGTCATCAGAGCCCAGGCGACGATCGCACTGGCCCTGGTGATGTACCACCACAGGTGGGGAGAGTTCATGCGTAGTCCTGCCAGTTCGGTGAGGTGTGCACGGTTCCGTCTCTATCGATGACGCACCCCGCCGCCCCGACAGAGGGGAGCCAGGAGAGGTAGTCCGGGGTTGGCCTGAGAAAGCCGGGTTTCGTCAGCGTCTCCGCATACCAGCCGTGGGCGGCGATGACCGAGACCGTGTGCGCGTCGCTCACCGCGCTGGTTCCGGTGGTGGCATCCATCAGGTGGTGCCGCTCGTCGGGGCCAGAACCCCAGCGACGCTTCAACTGGCTCGAAGTCGCGATCGCGCCGGTGCCGAGCCGGACGATCGCCGCGTAGTCGCCGTCCGCGTGGGGGTCTTCGAGGCCGATGCGCCATCCCTTGGCGCCGGGCGCGTCCCCGGCGACGACCACGTCGCCGCCGATCTCCGCCATCACACCCCAGGCTCCTTCAGCCAGTGCGAATTCACAGACCAGGTCGGCGGTGAGTCCCTTGCCGATCCCACCGGGGTCGAGTGTGGTGCCCCGGGGAAGGCAGATGGCGTCGCCTTCGATCACCATTCCGCCGATCTCACCGGGAGCGCGGGCCGAGTCGGGCAGGGTGGTCGACCGATCGGGATCCACCCGGGAGCTTACATAGCCCGCGGCGAGGAGTTCCGGGAGCAGGGTGGGGTCGAAGTCTCCACCGGTCCGTGCGAATCCGGCGAGCATTGCGGTCGCCAGCCTCACAGTGAGCGGATCGACATCGACCGGGTCCCCTTCGGCCCAGTTGAGCCTGCTGATGTCGCTGGTCGGGAGGAAGCGGCTCCAGAGCTGTTCGCACCGATGCGCCAGTGCGAAGCAGGAGTCGAGCGCGTGCTCAGATCCACCCACGACGGTGATCGTGCTGTGGCCGCCCATGTGCGGCTCACGTCGCATCTTCGCCACCGGTTCTGTGCCGGTCATTTCGAAGAGTGCTCGAACGGCATCCCCCGAGATCGAACGAGCGCCCACTCGATCAGCCTCCAGAGCCGCCGGTGGACCCGTTGACGGGTGCGGGAGCGGGAGCGGGAGCGGGAGCAGGAGCCGGCGCCGCGGGGGCCGGAGCAGGAGCGGCCGCAACGGGCGCGGGGGCAGGCGCTGCCGGCGCTGCCTTCGCCGCGGCAGGTGCCGCAGCGGCCGGTGCCGGTACTGCCGCGGCTGGAGCCGCCGGGGCCGGCACTGCCGCGGCCGGAACCGGATCGGCCGGATTCGTGGTGCCGGAGGCAGCGGGCACTTGGGCAGGGGTCGTCGCGGACGGAGTCCCACCGGATGCGGGGTTGGTTCCCGTATTCTCCGCGCCCTGGGCCGTCGCCGTCAATTGGAGGCCGGCGACGATGCCGACGAGCGCGACGATCGATGCAGCCCCGGTGAAGGTCCGTGCACGCTGTGCGGGGTGAATGGGGCTAGTCATCGTCGTGCCCCGATCCGCCATCGTGGGAGTCGTCACCCTCTGGTTCGTGGGTGCGGGTCGGGGTCGGTGTCGTCGTCGATGATGGGCGAGTTTCGGACTCGTGGGTTTCGGACTCGTGCGATTCGGCGGGGGGCGTCTGCGTCACCGGGCCGGGAGTCGTCACCGCGTGAGCCGGTTCACCCGGCTCCGCGGTTGCGGCCGAATCGTCGTCGGCCGCCGGCGTCGGCGAGGCTGTGGGCGTGGCGGTGGGGGTCGGTGTCGGGATCAGCACCGAGGTCGCATCCGTGGGATTCGACGATGAGACGAGCGAGAGGGTGCCGGAATTGACCGCCATCGCCGCTCCGGCGGTGCCGAGCACGGCGATGACCGTGAGGATCGTGATTGCGGGAGATTTCATGTCTTCACCCTAGGAACCGATCGCTACAGGTTCGACCCGCGGAAATCCAAGATCTGTCAAAGATCGAACTACTCGACGCCACATTCCCGCCGGTTCTTGCGGTGGGGTCCAGAATTGGGCCATGAGGGTACTGGTGGTCGAGGACGATGCCGCCGTCGCGGGCGGGATCGTCGACGGCCTCACTCTCGCCAACATAGAGTCCCGGCTCGTCGCGACCGGCTCAGACTGTCTCGCCGCGCTCGCCACCTTCGCACCCGACCTGGTGCTGCTCGATCTGGGGCTGCCCGACATGGATGGCACCGATGTGTGCCGCGCCATCCGACGCGATCACCTCACGCCGATCATCGTGGTGAGCGCGCGCAGTGACGAGATCGATCGCGTCGTCGTTCTCGAAATGGGAGCGGATGACTTCCTGGTCAAGCCGTTCGGCATGCGCGAGCTCGTTGCGAGGATGCGTGCGGTGCTTCGGCGCACGAGCGCCGTGGAGGCCGCGACCCCGTCACCCGCATCTCAGACGAAGATCTTCGGCACACTCTCTGTCGACCTGCGCGCCCAGAAGGTGACAGTGGGGAGCGAGGAGGTCTACCTCACCCCCAAGGAATTCGAGCTTCTGGCCTACCTGTCGCAGGATCCGGGGGCGGTCTACCGGCGATCCGAGATTCTGCACACGGTCTGGGACACCAATTGGTACGGCACCACCAAGACGCTGGACACCCACATCGCGTCGATCCGCAAGAAGCTGGGCGATCCGCGCTGGATCGAGTCGGTTCGAGGAGTCGGTTTCCGGTTCGGCGTGCCCGCGTGAAGTGGCGCTTCACCGCGGTCCTCATGATCGTCGCCTTCATCGTCGTGCTCGTACAGGACATCCCCCTGAGCGTGCAGCTGCGGATCGTCGAGCGGGATCGCATCATCACCTCGCTCGAACGGGACGCGTTCGTGCTGGCCGGTCGGAGCGAAGAGTCGCTCGAGTCCGCGACAGACACCGACCATGCCGTCATCATGGAATTGGCGCGACAGTATCGAGCGGCAGGAGGCTCCCGCGTCGTTATCGTCGATTCATCAGGCACGGCCCTCGTCACCAGCGATGATGACAGCGCGTCGGTCGGCAGCTCCTACCGGTCGCGGCCCGAGATCGCGCAGGCCCTGACCGGCCAGATCGCGACGGGCGAGCGGTTCTCGGACACCCTCGACGAACAGCTGCTCTACGTGACGGTACCCGTGCTCAGCGGCGCGAGGATCTTCGGTGCGGTGCGCCTCACCTATCCCGCCCAGGTCGTGACGGATGCGGTGAACCAGCGACTACTCACCCTGTGGCTCGTCGCCCTGACGACGGTGCTCCTCGCCGGCATCGTCGGGCTCGTGCTCTCTACCACGATCACGCGCGCGCTCGAGAAGCTCGAGGAGACGACCGGGCACCTCGCCGAAGGGCGCCTCCATGTGAGGGCGGACGACCGCACCGGCGCACCGGAGCTGCGGTCGCTGTCGCGATCCTTCAATGTGATGGCTGAGAGGTTGGATGCGCTGCTCGAGCAGCAGCGCACATTCGCGTCGAACGCCTCCCACCAGCTGCGGACGCCGCTGACCGCGTTGCGGCTGCGCCTCGAATCCGCGCGCGCCCTGATCGACACCGACCCCGCCGGAGCGGCCGACCGGTTGCAGACCGCAGAGGCCGAAGCGGAACGGCTCGGCGAGATCATCGAGGGCCTGCTTCTGCTGAGTCGAACGGAATCCAGTTCGGCACCCCTCGAAACCGTCGATCTCTCGGCGGTCGCCCGAGCACGGGTGGACCACTGGCTGCCGCTCGCGCAGGAATCGGGTGTCGAACTGGAATTCCGTGGGCCGCTGTCGGCCACGGTCTCCGCCGTTGCGACCGCCGCCGACCAGATCATCGACAACTACCTCGACAATGCCCTGACCCACAGCCCCTCCGGCAGCACAGTGGTGGTACTGACGGAAGCTAGCGGCAGTTTCGTCGTGCTCCACGTGCTCGACCAGGGCTCCGGGATGCCGCCGGAGGAGCGCGCGCTGGCCTTCGAGCGGTTCTGGCGCGGACGACCCGATGGCGCGGGGAACGGGTTGGGCCTCGCTATCGTGGCCCAACTCGCCTCCGCGAGCGGAGCATCCGTGCGGCTGGATGATCGGGCATCCGGAGGACTCGACGCGAGCGTGCGATTCAACGCTCCCGCCTGATCGACGCGCCGGCGAGCCTCTCGGCCACTCGCGCGTAGTAGCGAAGTACGGCCTCGTTCTTCTCCCCGGCCGATGCGGCAGCCAGTGCCTCGAGGGCAGCGGCGGACTCTCCTCGGCGCTCCTCCACATCCGCGAGCGCCGCGAAGACGCGGCGGTCGAACTCGACGCTCGTGCCGGTGAGCCGCCGCAGTGCGACCGCTGCGCGGTCGAGTTGCGTCGGCTCCCGATGACTGCGCGCGATGATGGCCCCGAGGGTGACGACCGGCGCAGGCCAGACCCGCGAGAGCCCATGATAGAGCGTGGAGATGGCTCCCCAGTCCGTCTCTTCCCAGGTCGCCGCAGAGCTGTGCAGGCCGGCGATACCCGCCTGCAGCGCGAATCTGCCCCCTCCGGGAAGCGCCCGCGCCGCGAGGTCCAGCCCCCGCCGCGATGCGATCCGCCGCGCGGGTGAATGCCTCCTGGGCACTCTCCTCGGCGAGATCTACGCTGCCGTAAGCGCGGAGAATGGCCCCCACGACGCGGGGCCATTCCTCGGCGAATGCCGACTCGAGCTCGGAACTCATGCGTTCATTCTGCTCTGGCGGTCATTCTGATCCGGCGGTCATTCTGATCCGGCGTTCATTCCGCTCTGGCGCCCGGTGCGCGGTCGCAGATTACATCCCGGACAAGTCCCAGATGGGATGAAGCTCGAGCCGGTCCTCGGTCGGGCAGAGAGCCGCGAGTTCCTTCGCCTGATCCAGGGACTCGGTCTCGATCAGGTAGTAACCGCTGACGACCTCGGTGGTCTCGGCGAACGGCCCGTTGGTGAAGACCGCCGGCTGTCCGTTCCGTGCCGGCACGATCCCGATCGACGAGGCCGGACCTTGGAGGGCCTCGCCGCCGAGGATCTTCGCGCCGGCAGCGGCGACGGCGGCCGAGAAGGCGCCGTGTGCGCGGGTGGCTTCTTCCATCCCGCCCTCGGGGATGTCGTTCGGGTCCCACGCGGGTTCGACGATGAAGATGAGGTATTTGTCAGACATGATCACTCCTTGGCTAACGGACCCGCTCCGATGCGGCTGGCCCTTCTCCCCTACGACGAAGAGAGCCGGGCGGAATCGACACCGTGGAGAAACTTTTCCTGTTCGGAGGCTACCGGGGTTGGCGCCGGTGCTGTGTGCGCGGCGTCGGGCGGTGTGTCTTAGGCGGTGCGTCTTAGGCGATGCGTCGGGCGGCGCGTCGTAGGCGGTGCGTCGTAGGCGGTGCGTCGCGGTACGTCGGGCGGTGCGTCGTGGGCGGTGCGTCGTACGGTGCGTCGTAGGCGGCGCGTCATAGCGGAGACGGCCCCTGCTCGTTCACGGATCAGGAGTCAGGCGCGACACGCCGCTCCAGCGGGCCGCGACACGCCGACATCCGTCCGCAACACCTGATCCGCGAACGGATGCGGGGCCGGGCGGGCAACAAACGGGACGGCGATGGGCTTATCGCGAGACACCGCGCACAGCGGACAGAGCACAGCGGACAGAGCACACCAGACAGGGCACGCTGCACCGCACACATGGCATGCGGAGACGCCCCTGCTCGTTCACGGATCAGGAGTCACGCGCGACACGCCGCTCCAGAGGGCCGCGACACGCCGACATCCGTCCGCAACTCCTGATCCGCGAACGGATGCAGGGTCGGACGGGCAACACCGCACCCGTCGAGGAACACCCAAGCAGCGTGCGCGCTGGCACGACGACACCTAATCGGTGATATCTACCTCGCACAGCAGGTCGGCCTGGATGGCGACACGCACGGTCTCGAGGAGCCCGGCGGGCACCGGCGAGTCGACGGTCAGCACACTCAGCGCCTGCCCGCCCGCCTCACGACGGCTGATCTGCATGCCGGCGATGTTGATGCCCGCATCGCCGAATTCCTTGCCGTAGACCGCGACGATGCCGGGGCGGTCGGTGTAGATCATCACGATGAGATGCTCGGCGACCGGCACCTCCACGTCGTAGCCGTTGATCTCGACGATCTTCTGCGCCTGCTTCGGCCCGGTGAGCGTTCCCGAGACGGAGATCTGGCTTCCGTCGCTGAGCGTGCCGCGGATGGTCAGCAGGTTGCGGTATTCATCGCTCACCGCATCCGTCGTCAGGCGCACGGTGATGCCGCGCTGCTCGGCGAGCAACGGCGCGTTCACGTAGCTCACGGACTCGCTCACGATGTTCGTGAAGATGCCCTTGAGGGCGGCGAGCTTCAGTACTTTGACGTCGAACTCGACGATCTCGCCACGGATCTCGACGTCGACGGCGGTGATCGGGCTCGAGGCGAGCCCGACGAAAAGCTGTCCGAGCTTCTCCATGAGCGGGATGCCCGGACGCACGGTCGTATCGATGACGCCACCGGCGACGTTGACGGCATCGGGCACGAGTTCGCCCGAGAGGGCGAGGCGCACAGACCGGGCCACCGAGACTCCGGCCTTCTCCTGGGCCTCGTCGGTGGAAGCGCCGAGGTGGGGGGTGACGACGATGTTCGGCAGGGCGAGCAGCGGCGAGCCGACCGGTGGTTCGTGTACGAAGACGTCGAGGCCGGCCCCGGCGATCGTGCCCGCCGTGAGCGCGCGATAGAGGGCATCCTCGTCGATGAGCCCGCCGCGCGCCACGTTGACGATGTAGGCCGTTTCTTTCATGAGGGCGAACTCGGCGTCGCCGATCATGCCGGTAGTCTCCGGGGTCTTCGGCATGTGGATGGTGACGAAGTCGCTCTGCGCAAGGAGCTCGTCGAGGCTGAGCAGGGTGACGCCGAGCTGCTGCGCCCGCGCGGCCGTGACATAGGGGTCGTAGGCCACGATGTTGGTGCCGAAGGCCTGCATGCGGGCAGTGATGAGAGCGCCGATGCGACCGAGTCCGATGATGCCGATCGTCTTCTCGAACAACTCGACGCCGGTGTACTTGGAGCGCTTCCACTGGCCATCGGCGAGGGCGCCATGGGCCGCCGGGATGTGGCGCGCGAGGCTCAGGATGTGCCCGACGGTCAGTTCGGCCGCCGAGATGATGTTGGAGGTGGGGGCATTGACCACCATGACACCGGCCTCGGTGGCCGCCTTGATGTCCACGTTGTCGAGTCCGACGCCCGCCCGGGCCACGACCTTCAGGTGCTTCGCGGCGGCGATGGCCTCGGCATCCACCTGCGTCGCAGAGCGGATGAGCACGGCACTCGCGTCGGCGAGCGCGGCGAGAAGGGCCGGCCGGTCGGTTCCGTCGACGGAACGCACGTCGAAGTCGGGACCGAGGGCCTCGACGGTAGCGGGAGAGAGTTCTTCAGCGATCACAACGATCGGCTTTGCCACGAATCGGATCCTTCGTTTGGAAAAGGGGGGATGCCGCGCCGCGACGGGCGCTTCGGCTCTTGAACTTTATCCCACCCCTCACGAACCGCTCCGCCGTGTGACGCCAAGCGGCAGGAGCTAGTGCTGCGAGGATGGAGGGATGACCGCCTTCGAAATCGTGCAACTCGCGCTGCGCATCCTGCTGGCCATCGTCTTCGTCGGCATGGGTATCACCCACTTCGTGCCTGCGCCTGCTCGCGGGATGGCCGCGATGATCCCGGGATACTTCACCCGCGGCGGGCTGATCTCCGGCAAGAGCCTTGTGCGATTCACCGGCGTCTGCGAGATCGCCGGCGGGCTCGGACTGCTCGTGCCAGTGACGACCTTCCTCGCCGGCATCATGCTTGTGGTGTTCCTCGTCGCGGTGTTCCCGGCGAATCACTTCGCCTCGGAGCATCCGGAGCGGTTCGGCTCCGCCGCCATTCCGTTCTGGCCGCGCTACATCGCCCAGCTGGTGCTCATCGCCGTGATCCTCGTGTCGATCGTGACCGTTCCTCGCTGAGGTCGAAAAGTCAGGCGAGGGCCTCGACCGACAGCGTCGTCGCGGCCACCAGTGTGAGCCCGATAACGAAGAGCAGCACCCTGAGCAGCAGCGGCTTCCGGCGTCCGATGACGAACGCGAGGGTGAACACGACCGGCGCGAGCAACACGTCGATCACCAGCCAGACCCACGGGATCGGCACCGGATCGAGTTTCACCACGGCTCGCGCCTGGTTGTAGAGGTCGATCTGCGAGGTGACGCCGACCACGTTGGACACCGCCTCGAAGAGGTCGTAGACGTAGAAGAGCCCGAACAGGATGGCGATGGCGATGCCGAGCCAGCCGAAGCGCGGGCGGTCCGGAATCTTGTCGGTGTCGGTCATCAGGCTCCCAGTCCGAGGATGAACGGCCACGGCGCGAGCAGCACGACCCCGAGCAGCAGAAGAAGGATGCGCACCAGCGTGCGGCGATTCCGCGCGAGTACGAGCACGCCCACGAACCACGCCGCCGGGGCCGCGATGGCAAGGATCTGCCCGAGCCGGTACATGAAGGCGAAGAACAGGTTCGCGCTCGGCACGGTTGCGCGCTGCACCCCGATGATCCAGCCGACGGTGAACAGCAGGAACACGCCACCGAAGACGCCGAGCGTCACCAGCAGCGCGGAACTCATCCCCGGTTCCTCGAGTTCGACGTCGGCGGACGGGTCGACGACGTCGGGCGCGTCGACATGGGTCGGATCGGTCTCGCCGCCCCAGGTGAGGGCTTCTTCGTCGGGGTCGATGGCCATGGCGCTAGCGGTTCAGTCGCAGCTGGATGACCTCGACCAGGTGAGGGAACAGCGGATGATCCGGCTCGACACCGGTGATGGCGACGGCGAGTTCGTCGGCCGGCAGCCCGCTCGAGAGCAGCTCCTGCAGTTGCACGCTCTCCTCATCCCCGGGAACGTCGAAGCGCAGGGCGGCGCCGACCGCGTTGAGGAGGTCCCAGGCCGGCATCCCGCGCTCGGCGAGCTCGGCCGCGGGTCCGATGAATCGTTCGTTGCGGCTCAACTTGCGCATGGGGTTGCGCCCCACCCGCTCGCAGGTGTCGGGAAGGTGCGGATTGGAGATTCGGACGAGCGTCTTCTCGATATAGGCCTGTTGTTCGTCGGCGTCGAACTCGTGTTTGGCCACGAGGAGCGACTTCGTCTCGGCGAGCGCGGCGCGCACCTCCGCCTGCAGTTCCGGGGTGGCGAGGGCCTCACGGATGGACACCCAGCCGCGATCGATGCCGTGATAGGCGGCCGCGGCATGGGCGGTGTTCACGGTGAAGAGCTTGCGCTCGATGTACGGGGCGAGGTCGTCAACCCAGGTGATCCCGTAGATGTCGGGGGTCGTGCCGGTGCCGTCGTGGCCGAGGAACGGTGTGCGGTCGACGACCCACTCGAAGAACGATTCGATCGTGACATCCAGCCCGCCGTCCTGCTCGGGCACGATACGGTCGATCGCGCAGTTCGCGAAGACGGCATTGTGTGCGGGGGCGTGCTTGCGCACGTGGCCGGCGAGGATGTCGGTGCCGCCGAGCGCGTTCTCACAGGCGATGACGGTGAGTTTTGGCGCATCTGTGTGCCGGGAGTCGAGTCCCTTGGCGATCACAGGGGCGATGAACTGCAGGATGCGCGCACCGACCGCCGTGGTGACCACGTCGGCGGAGGCGATGGCGGCCACGACCTCGGCCTCATGGGTGCGGCTGTTGAGGGCGCGGAAGTTGTCGACGACGCTGGATTTGGAATCCTCACCGACCTCGTGCACGTGGTAGCTGTCGGCCGCCTGAAGCTCCGCGATGATGTCGTCGTTGACGTCGGCGAAGATCACTTCGTATCCGCTCGCGTGCAGGAACTGGGCGACGAAGCCGCGACCGATGTTCCCGGCGCCGAAATGGACAGCGGTCTTGTTGCTCATGGCTGGCAATTCTACTTCGGCGGGCGCTGTCATCCATCCGTCACATTCGTGCTGTTTACTGATCAGACAATGGATCTCATCGATGTGCAGGAGGTGCGGGTACCCGCCACGCGCGCGGACCTGCGCGTCGGAGAAGGGGAGAAGGTGCTCGCCGGGGGCACCTGGCTCTACTCGGTGAAGGAGACCGGTCTGCGTGGCCTGGTGGATATCACCCGGCTGGGCTGGCCGCCGGTGACGTACACCGCGACCGCGCTCGTGATCGCGGCTACCTGCACGGTCGCCGAGCTCTCCCGCCTCACCCCGCTCGAGTTGCGCACGGACCCGGTTCACGCAGCTCGCGGAGTGGAGGCACACTCCGATCCGCTCGCGCTCTTCTGGCAATGCGCCAACTCGTTTCTCGCCTCGTTCAAGATCTGGAATGTCGCGACCGTCGGCGGCAACATCGCGCTCGCGCTGCCGGCCGGGCCGATGATCTCGCTGGCGGCGGGCCTCGACGCGGACGCGGTGATCTGGATGCCCGGGGGCGGTGAGCGACGGATGCCCGTCGCCGAGCTCGTCACCGGCGTGATGCAGACCGCCCTCGAGCACGGTGAGGTTCTGCGCGAGATCGAGATCCCCCGCTCCTCGCTCGAGTCGCGCACCGGGTTCCGCCGCCTGGCGCTCAACGACCTCGGCCGCACGGGCACTCTCGTGATCGCGCGGCGGGCGGCGGACGGGCAGACAGTGTTCACCGTGACCGGGGGCACGACGCATCCGGTGCAGCTGCGGTTCGACGAGCCGCCGGCCGCGTCGCTGCTCGAGGAGCGGATGCGCGCCATCGACTGCTGGTACGACGACGCCCACGGCTCCCCCGACTGGCGGCTCGCCCTCGGAGTGCGCTTCGCCGAACAGCTGCGACGGGAGCTGGAATGAGATTCTCGGTGAACGGGTCCCCCGCGGAAGCGAGTCCGGCCCCCGGCCAGGTGCTGCGAACGGTGTTGCGCGACCTCGACCACTTCGACGTGAAGAAGGGCTGTGACAGCGGCGACTGCGGTGCCTGCACGGTACTGCTCGACGGCGATCCGATCCACTCGTGCATCTACCCGGCCCACCGCCTCGAAGGGGCCGAGATCACGACGGTCGCGGGACTCGGGAGTGCGGAGCATCCGCATCCGCTGCAGCAATCGTTCGTGGATGCCGCGGGCTTCCAGTGCGGATTCTGCACCGCGGGAATGATCGTGACGGCGTCGACCTTCACCGACGACGACCTCGACGACCTGCCACGCCTCCTCAAGGGCAACATCTGCCGGTGCACCGGTTACCGGTCGATCCGCGATGCTCTCTGCGGTACCTCGAACACGCAGTCCCCGGCTTCCGGGGAGGCCGCCGGGCAGTCGGTGCGGGCGCCCGCCGGCCTGCGGGTCGTCACCGGCGAGGAGGAGTTCACCCTCGACTTCCGAACCACCGGACTCCTGCATCTCGCGGTGCTGAAGAGCCCGCACGCGCACGCTCGTATCGTCTCGATCGACACCTCCCGCGCGCTGGACGCCGACGGGGTGCACGCCGTCCTCACCCACCGCGACTCCCCCACTACCCTGTTCTCGACCGGCCGGCACGAGATGCGCACCGACGATCCGGATGACACCCTCGTGCTCGATCCCGTGCTGCGCTTCATCGGCCAGCGGGTCGCGGCCGTCGTGGCCGACACCGTCGCCATCGCCGAACGCGCGCTCGCGCTGATCGAGGTCGAGTACGAGGTGCTCGCCGGCGTCTTCGACCCGGAGCTCGCTCGTCAGCCGGGGGCTCCGCTGCTTCATGCCGACAAGGGAATCGACCAGCGGGTGGCCGCACCGGAGCGCAACGTGCTCGCCCAAATGCACGGAGAGATGGGCGATGTGGATGCGGCGATCGCCGCGGCGGATGCCGTCGCCACCGGCACCTGGCAGACGCAGCGGGTGAGCCACGCGGCCCTGGAGACCCACGCTACCCGTGGCTGGCTCGATGCCGACGGCCGCCTGGTGCTGCGCACCTCGTCCCAGGTGCCCTACCTCGTGCGCGACGAGCTGTGCCACATCTTCGACCTCTCGCACGACCGGCTGCGCGTTTTCACCGCCAGGGTCGGAGGCGGCTTCGGCGGAAAGCAGGAGCTCTTCACCGAGGACCTCGTGACCCTCGCCGTGCTCCGCACCGGGCGTCCGGTGCAGTACGAGTTCACCCGCGAAGACGAGTTCACCCTCGCCTCGCCCCGGCACCCGATGCAGGTCTCGGTGACCCTTGCTGCGACATCCGATGGCACGCTCACCGCGATGGCGATCGACGAGCTGATGGACACCGGTGCCTACGGCAACCACGGCATCGGCGTGATGTACCACAGTGTTCACGAGTCGATCAGCGTGTACCGCTGTGCAAACAAGCGGGTGGATGCCGAATCGGTGTACACCAACAACCTGCCCTCTGGCGCCTTCCGCGGCTACGGCCTTGGACAGGTGATCTTCGCGATCGAGTCCGCGATGGACGAGCTCGCCCGCACGCTCGGGATGGACCCCTTCGAGCTCCGGCGCCGTAACGTCGTGGTGCCGGGGGACGACATGGTCGTCGTGGAGCCGCACGCCGAGACCGACCTCATCTACGGTTCGTACGGCCTCGACCAGTGCCTCGACCTCGTGCAGGACGCGCTGTCCGGGCCCCCGCCGGCGTCCACGCCCGAATGGCGGGTCGGCACCGGTATGGCGCTCGCGATGATCGCCTCGCTGCCTCCGCGCGGGCACTACGCGGATGCTACGGTCACCCTGCTGCCCGGCGGGGATGTGGAGATTGGGGTGGGCACTGTCGAGTTCGGTAACGGAACGACGACGGTGCATGCCCAGTTGGTGGCATCCGCCCTCGGCCTGACCGTCGACCGCGTGCGCATTCGCCAATCGGACACCGACGTGGTGGCATACGACACGGGCGCGTTCGGATCGGCCGGCGTGGTGGTGGCGGGCAAGGCCCTACTGGCTGCGGCATCGCTGCTCGCAGAACTCATGCTCGAACGAGCATATTCAATCTCGCCTGTCCCCGGCGGGGTCGTGTCAGGGGGCGGGGTGCTCATTGGATCGCTTTTCCTCTCCGCGTCGGAGCTGCTCGCCGAGGGACCGCTCACCGCGAGCGGCCGGCACGACGGCACTCCGCGCTCGGTGGCGTTCAATGTGCACGGCTTTCGCGTGGCGGTGAATCCCGCGACCGGCGAGGTGCGCATCCTCGAGTCAGTGCAGGCGGCCGACGCGGGCACGGTGCTCAATCCCGAGCAGCTGCGGGGGCAGATCGAGGGGGCGACGGCGCAGGCGATCGGCACCGCGCTCTACGAGGAGATGCGCCTCGACGGCGCGGGACGCGTCACCACCACGGCGTTCCGCAACTACCACGTGCCCCGGTTCGCCGACGTACCGGTGACCGAGGTGCTCTTCGCCGAGACCTTCGACGCCCTCGGACCTCTCGGGGCCAAGTCCATGAGTGAGGCGCCCTACAACCCGGTGGCGCCGGCGCTGGCGAACGCGATCCGGGATGCCCTCGGCGTGCGACCACACGAGCTGCCGATGTCGCGAGACCGGGTGTGGCGACTGGCCGGGTCGCCGGGCGCGTAGGAGGCCGGCGCGGGTCGTGTCTCCCTTCGAAGGACTCCCCCGAAGGCGTTCGTTCGCTCCGCCGACCCCCATCGATTGCCTGCCCTGTTCGCGGATCAGGAGTCTCGGGCGAGTGTCGGCGTGTCGAACCTTCCGCGCGCGGCGTGTCGCGCGGCACTCCTGATCCGCGAACACCAGCGGCTGCCGGGATGCCCTCGGGCGAACGTGTTGCCACGGAGACTCGCGATCGGGTCGAGACGTGCTGCGGGTTGCCGCGCAGCACAGTCGCAGGCTCGTCAAACCCGGGTACGCACCCGGTGGATCGCCCCCGCCGTGGTAGACAACGGCAGCGCGGATGCCCCGGACCGGGCCGCGATCACCTCGGCGAGGATCGCGACCGCGGTCTCCTCCACCGTGCTGCCACCGAGGTCGAGGCCGATCGGCGAGCGCAGCCGGGAGATCGAGTCCTCGTCGACTCCGCGCTCCCTCAGGGATGCGACGCGGCGGTCATGTGTGCGGCGCGACCCCATCGCGCCGACGAAGCCGGCTGGCGACGCGAGCGCGAGCGCGACGAGCTCGGCATCGAACCGGGCGTCGTGGCTGAGCACGCAGATCACGGTGCGATCGTCGATCTCTGCGCTCTCGAGCCAGACCGTCGGCCAGGCGACGACGACCTCGGCTCCCGCAAATCGCTCTGGCGTCGTGAAAAGGGGGCGCGGGTCGCAGACCGTCACCCGATAGCCGAGCACCTGGGCGGCCGCCGACAGCGCGGCGGAGAACTCCATCGCACCGAACACGATCAGGTGGCGGTCGACCGGCGGCCGTTCGGTGAATCCCGAGCAGACTTCGATCTCGCTCCCGGTTCGCAACGCCTCGACGAGGTCGTCGGTGAGCAGCTGCACCTGGATGCGCAGCCGCCCGCCGCAGGTGAGTCCGACGGAGTAGGCGGTCTCGTCGCTCACCCCGTACTCGACAGTGCGCGTGACTCCGTCGGCACGCACGAGTTCGCAGGTGGCGACGACCGCGCCCTCGACGCATCCGCCCGCGATACTTCCGATCACGGCAGTGCCGTCGAACGCCATCGAGGTACCGGCGGTGCGTGGTGCGCTGCCCTCGATCGAGACGGCAGTCGCGACGGCAAGACGACGGCCCGCAGCAACGGCCGCCAGCAGCCTGTCGGCGATCTCGAACATGGATTCAGGATCGCACAGCCGCATAACGGGGCGGTTACGGACGGCTGTGCGGCGGCTGCAGGTCCACGTCACGCGCCGGACACACGCGGGTGCTAGAAAATCACCATGCTCACAATCACCGGCGCCACCCGCATCCTCGTCGACGAGACGACCGAACGCGATGGTGCCCTGGTGGTACGAGACGGGGTGGTCGCGACCGATACACGATCACCCGGCGAGCACAGCGAGACCCTCGATGCGAGCGGATGCGTCGTCACGCCGGGCCTCGTCAACGCGCACCATCACCTTCTGCAGTCCGCCTTCCGCACCCTTCCCGGCACGCGCGGCGTCGCCATGCGGGACTGGCTGCCCACGATGGCGACGGCCTATGCCCGGGCGGGGGTGGATGCGTCGCTCGCGAGCGCCGCGGCATCCGTCGGGGTCGCCGAGGGACTGCTCTGCGGCGTCACGACCGTCGCGGATCACCACCTGACCTGGCCATCGGGTGCGGACACCGTGGCCATCGCGACCGCGACCGCGGATGCCGCCCGCGCCCTCGGCGGCAGGCTGGTGTTCGTGCGGGGATCCGCCCGGGACGATCCCGAGGAGGCGGCGCTCTCCGCCGAGGAGATCGTGCAGGCGCTCCTTCCGCAAACGGCGGACGGCATGCTGCAGCTCGCGGTCGGGCCCGCCGGGGTACACAGCGACAGCAGGGAGACCTTCGAACTGCTGGCCGAGGTCGCCGCGAAGCACGGTCTGCGTCGGCGCACGCAAGCCAACGAACAGGTGGATGTCGCGATCGCGCTGGAGAAGTACGGAAGACGTCCGATCGACCTGCTCGAGGATTGGGGCTGGCTCGAGCCCGGAGTGACGCTCGCCCACCTCTGCGACGTGACCGGGGACGAGATCCGCCGGCTGGCGGCATCCGGCATCACGGCGACGCACGCCCCGGGCTGCGACCTGCCGATGGGATGGGGCATCGCGCCGGTCGCGGCACTGAGGGAGGCCGGCATCACGGTCGGCCTCGGCACCAGCGGCGGCGGAAGCAACGACGCGGGACATCTGCTGGCGGATGCCCGGCTCGCGATGCAGGTGGCCCCGCTCGTCGGACCTCCGCTCGCCGCTCGCGCGGTGCTCGGCATGGCGATGACGGGGTCCGCCGCGGGTCTCGGACGGTCGGACCTCGGCACTCTTCGCGAGGGGTCCGCCGCGGATCTCTGCGTCTGGGACGTCTCGGGTGTCGCGGATGCCGGCGTCGCCGACCCCGTGGCGGGGCTGCTGTGGGCGAATCCCGGGCGCCGCCCGAAGCATGTCGTCGTCGCGGGACGGGTGGTGGTGCGGGACTACGAACTCGTGAACGCCGACGAGAGGGAGCTGGTTGCACGGCTGGCGGAGCGGGTGCCGGTGCAGTAGGGACGCCCTGCCGGTCGAGTAGGGACACCCTGCCGGTCGAGTAGGCCGTCCACGGCCGTGTCGAGACCTGACTGCGCGCATGACGGGTCTCGCTCCCCACCGGCACGGCCGCTGAGCGAACTACTCGACCAGCAGACGGCACGGGTCTCGCTCCCCACCGGCACGGCCGCTCGATTCTGACGAATCGATCGGAACCGGCGGCGTGGCCCCACGGTCGCTGGCGCTCCCTACTCGACCAGCTGAGGGCTACAGCTCGAGCACCAACCGGGGGCAGGCCGCGCGCGAGACGCAGATGTACATCACGGCATTCTGCTCTTGCTCGAGCGGGGTGAGGATCGAGTCGCGGTGGTCCACGTCGCCCTCTATCACCGGCGTCTCGCAGGTGCCGCAGGTGCCCTCGCGGCAGCTCGAGAGCACGAACACCCCGGCCTCTTCGACCACCTCGAGGATGCTGCGATCCGGCGGGACAGTGAGCGTCTCGCCACTGAGCGCGAGCTCCACCTCGAAGTCGCCCGCGAAGACCGGCGCCGCAAGAGGTTTGGCCTCGAAGTGCTCCACGTGCAGCGGATGCCCGCCCGCGGCGGCCTCGACCGCCTCGATGAAGCGCGTGGGGCCGCAGGCGTAGATCGTGGCCATCGGGTCGAGCGACTCGAGGAGCTCCGCGACATCCAACCTCGTGCCTTCGTCGCTGAGGTGGAGGGTCGCCTCCCCGACCTCGTCGAGCAGCGCGAGCGCCGACCTGGACCGCCCCGAGTAATGCAGGTCGTAGTGGATTCCGGATGCCGCGGCCGCGCGCGCCATCGACGCGATCGGGGTGATGCCGACCCCGGCGGCCAGGAGCAGCACGGGCGATCCGGGGAACGGCGCGAATTCGAAGTGGTTGCGGGGCCCGCGCACCCTGATCGACGCTCCCGCTAGGAGGGAGTCGTGAAGCCACAGCGATCCGCCTCGGCCGGACGGCTCGCGCAGCACGGCGATGCGCCAGGTCGGGGACTCCGGCGACACCGCGGGAAGGAGGGAATACTGACGCTCGTCACCCGACGGCAGCACGAGGTCAATGTGCGCGCCCGCCTGCCACCGTGGCAGCGCTGCGCCGTCGGCCCGCGCGAGCTCGAAGACCTCGATCGAGTCGGCGGCGCGGCTGCGCGAGACCACGACGGCCTCGAACTCGGTCTCGTGCGAGCTCATCGGCCCTCTGGCTTCTCTTTGACCACGAAGAGCCGGTAGCCGCCCGGCTCGGCGGCGTGCCAGCGATGACGGATGCCCCCGGCGAAGTAGATCGAGTCGCCCGCGCTGAGAACCGACGACTCCCTGCCCTCGAAGTCCACCTGCACGACCCCGGACACCACATGGAGGAATTCGTCTCCCACGTGTTCGTAGAATTCGCCCGGCACCTGGTTCGATCCGCGAAACTCCATCGGGTGGAAGCGTCGGCGACCGTGCACGAGCAATCGGCCCTCACCATCGCCGTAGGGTCCACGAGTGCCCTGGTCGGCATGCACCACCACGATGTCCGACTGGTCGGCCGGGTCATCCTCCGCCTCGGCCATCAGCTCGAGCTGGCTGCTGCCGAGCGCGCGCGCGATCTTCTCCAGCGAGGTCATGCTCGGGCGTGCCCGGCCCCGCTCCAGCTGGCTCAGGAAGGGGTGCGACAGGTCCGCACTCACAGCGAGCTGGACTAAAGTTAGTCCTCTGGCTCGACGCAGTTGACGGATGCGGATGCCGATTCGTTCGGCCTGCAGGTCAATCGCGGAATCGACGGTAGTAACGGGGTCCTCCTCACTGTGAGAGCGCTAGCGATCCTGCAGGACGGGAGCGGCCCGGGCAACCCGACGGACTCAGGCTTAATAGATGGAAACGATGCCGTTACATGTCGGAAACGGGGCGTCCCTAGATTCGATGATGTTGACGATATCAACATTTTTCTGCGACCAGCTCACCGGTGCGATGGTCGCCCACCCCCGCCGTTCGAGGAAGGTGCAGCACCGTGTCATCCCTGCCTCGCAGCATCCATCACCTGACGAATGCGACGCTGCCCGACGGGTCGCGAGTGGATGTCACGCTCGAGGGCGGCACAGTGAGCGGAGTGTTCCCGGCGGGGCACATCGCTGACGGAGGCGGCCCCGACTCCCTCGATTTGAGGGGCTTCCTGCTCCTCACCGCCCCGGCGGAACCGCACGCCCATCTCGACAAGGCACTCTCCTGGGATCTGATCGATCCGCCGATGGGAGACCTCGAGCTCGCGATCCAGTCCTGGCGCGACTACACCGCGGTGATGACCGTCGAGAGCATCGCCGACCGGGCGCGCGCGGCCGCGCTGCTGCTGCTGCGCCAGGGCACCACCGCCGTCCGCTCCCACGTGGACATGCTGGTCGGCGACGACCCCATGCGGGGCGTGCGCGCCCTGGTGCGAGTGCGCGACGAGCTGCGTGAACTGATGGACATCGAGCTTGTGGCCCTCGCCGGCCCCTTCGTGCCGAGCGAGCACGTGGATGAGGCTCTCGACCTCGGCGTCGATCTCGTGGGTGGCGCGCCGCATCTCGCCGAAGATCCGATCGCCGACCTTCGCCGCCTCATCGGGATCGCCGAGCGGCGGGGGGTCGGCGCCGACATCCACACCGACGAGAGTCTCACGGGAGCACCGACCCTCGGGGAGTACGCCCGGCTGGTACGCGACTGGACTGTGCCGGCATCCGCGGGTCATTGCGTGCGGCTCGGCACTCTCGAACCCTCCGAGCTCGCCGCCGTGATCGCGGAGGTGGTCGCGAGCGACCTCGGCATCATCTCGCTGCCCATCACCAACCTCTACCTGCAGGGCTGGCAGCACCCGGTGGGCACCCCGCGGGGGCTCACGGCACTGCGCGCGCTGCTGGATGCCGGAGTACGGGTCGCCGCGGGCGCCGATAACGTGCGCGATCCGTTCAATCCCGTCGGGCGCAGTGATGCGCTCGAGACCGCGTCGCTGCTCGTCTCGGCCGGGCACCTCACGCTCGACGAGGCCTACGCGGCCGTGAGCTCCGGAGCCCGGTCGGTGATGTCGCTGCCCGACGCCGGGGTGCGGGTCGGTGCGGCAGCAGAACTGCTCGCCGTGCGAGGCACCAACCTCTCGGACGTGATCGCCAACGCCTCCGCCGACCGGTTCGTGATCCACGCCGGACGCCTCGTCGCGCAGAGCACCGTGAGCTATGACGTGGCCGCCCCCGCCCTTCTCCCCACCGAATCCCTAGCCGAAACGAGGTGATGCTGATGTCCGCACCAGCACCCACGAAACCGTCGCGCTCCGCTGCGGCGAACAACACGCTGCTCGACTTCCGCAATGTCGCGATGCAGTTCCCCAACGGGACTGTGGCGCTCAGCGGCATCGATCTCACCGTGAACCGGGGTGAGTTCGTCACCGTCGTCGGGCCGTCCGGCTGCGGCAAGTCCACCCTGCTGCGCATCGCCTCCGGGCTCGAGACCGCGTCGGTCGGCACCGCCGAGGTCGACACCAAACGCATCGGCTACGTGTTCCAGGATGCGACGCTGCTGCCGTGGCGCACTGTTCAGGACAATGTCGAGCTGCTCGCCGAGCTCGGCGGAGTGAAGCCGAAGGAGCGTCGCGCGAAGGCGCAGGAGGCGATCGACCTCGTGGGGCTCGGCGGCTTCGAGAAGAACCTGCCGAAGCAGCTCTCCGGTGGAATGAAGATGCGCACCTCGCTCGCCCGCTCACTCACCCTCGAGCCGGAGTTGTTCCTGTTCGACGAACCGTTCGGTGCGCTCGACGAGATCACCAGGGAGCGACTGAACGACGAGCTGCTCCGACTCTTCGTCGAGAAGCAGTTCGCCGGGCTCTTCATCACCCACTCGGTCTCCGAGGCGGTGTACCTCTCGACAAAGGTGGTCGTGATGTCCGGCCGCCCCGGATCGATCGTCGGCACCTTCGACGTGCCGTTCCCGATGCCGCGGGATCCGGACATCCGCTTCACCGCGGAGTTCGCGGAACTCGTCGGCGAGGTTTCGCACGCGCTGCGAGAGGGGCACCACTGATGTCGATCGCAGGCTCGGAATTCGCCTCCGGCGCCGGCGATGCGGTGTCCCCTCGCGCGCTCCGGCAGGCACGAATCAACCGGGTCTACGCCCGGCGGGCCAATCAGTGGTGGCCTCCGCTCGCAGTACTCGCCGTGCTGGTCGGGCTCTGGTACCTCGTGGCGAACTACTACGCCAGCCAGCAGCTCGCCTTCCTCGTGCCGTACCCGCACCTGGTGGTGAAGGCCGCCTTCGCGGATCCGCTGTTCACCCCCCAACTAGTCGCCGACCTCGGCAACTCCACCCAGGTCGCCCTCACCGGTCTCGTCATCGCCATCGTGATCGGAGTGGTCTGGGCCACCCTCATGGCGCAGGCGAAGTGGGTCGAGCGATCTCTGTTCCCCTACGCAGTGATCCTGCAGTGCATCCCGATCCTCGCCCTCGTGCCGCTGATCGGCGCACTTTTCGGCTACGAATTCCTCTCCCGCGTGATCGTGACGGTGATGATCTCGATCTTCCCGATGGTGTCCAACACGCTCTTCGGACTCCAATCCACCGATCTCGCCCAGCGCGAGCTGTTCAAGCTGCAGGGCGCAAGCAAGTGGACGACGCTCACGAAGCTGCAGTTCCCTGCGGCACTGCCATCGATCTTCGTCGGGCTGCGCAACGCGGCCGGGCTCTCGGTGATCGGCGCCATCGTCGGGGACCAGTTCTTCCAGCGCGGCACCCCCGGTCTCGGCGTGCTGATCCAGGTCTCGACATCCCGACTCAATGGCGCGGGCACCTACGCGGCCATCCTCACCGCCTCGCTGCTCGGCGTCGCCGTCTTCCTTCTCTTCGGATGGCTCAGCCGCCTGGCGATCGGCAAGTGGTACGACTTCGGCTGATTCACCCCCAGATTTCCACCCGCACAACCCTTCGCAATCACCCGCAGAATCACACAGCACACGAGGAGTACCAATGCACAAAACAGCAGTTCGCTCCACCATCGCCGTCGGCATGGTGTTCGCTGCCGGAATCGCCCTGGCCGGCTGTGCCAGCGCGTCACCCAGCAGCAGTTCAGCGCCGACCGCCGCAGCAGGCGCCGTCGACCTCTCGGGCGTGTGCCCGGCCACCGTCACCATCCAGACCGACTGGAACCCCGAGGCCGATCACGGGCATCTCTACCAGCTGCTCGGACCGAACCCGGTGATCAACGCCGACAAGAAGTCCGTGAGCGGCGACCTGTACGCCAGCGGCAAGTCCACCGGCGTCAAGGTCGAGATCCGTTCCGGTGGACCGGCCATCGGATTCTCCACCGTGAGCTCGGAGATGTACAAGGACAAGGACATCACCCTGGGCTACGTCTCCACCGACGAGGCCGTGCAGCTGTCCGCGAGCCTGCCGACAACGGCGGTCTTCGCCGAGAACGACATCTCCCCGCAGATGATCATGTGGGACCCGGCGACCTACCCGAAGGTGAAGACCATCAAGGAACTCGCCACGGCGTTGAAGGATGACGGCGGAGTCGTGCGTTACTTCCAGGGCGCCGCCTACATGGGCTACCTGCAGGGATCGGGCATCCTCCCGGAGGCCCAGACCGATGGCGCCTACGACGGCACCCCGGCCAAGTTCGTCACCGCGAAGGGCAAGGACGGCCAGCAGGGCTTCGCCACCGCCGAGCCGTACATCTACCAGAACGAGGTCTCGGCCTGGGGTAAGCCTGTCGACTTCCAGCTGATCAACGACACCGGATACCCCATCTACCCGGAAGCGATGTCAGTGCGTTCGTCCGAGCTCTCCACCCTCAGCCCGTGCCTCAAGAAGCTCGTGCCGGTGCTGCAGCAGGCCGACGTGGACTACATCTCGAAGCCGGCCGCGACCAACAAGCTGGTCGCCGACCTCGTGACGGCGTTCAACAACGGCTGGGTCTACTCCGAGAAGGTCGCTAACTTCGGCGTCAGCCAGATGAAGAAGCTCAAGATCGCCTCGAACGGATCCAACGCCTACGTCGGCGACATGGAGGAGGCTCGCATTCAGAAGGTCATCGACATCGACACCCCGCTGTTCACCGCCTCGGGTTCCGCACCCAAGTCCGGCCTCAAGGCGACCGACCTGTTCACCAACGAATTCCTCGACACGTCGATCGGATTCTGATCCACCCATGAGTGATCCACTGGTGACGACGACCCTGGCCCGCCCTGCGCGGGCACCCGGTCAGCGACTTCTCACGAAGCGTGTCGTCGTCACCGGTGGCGCCCGGGGGATCGGCGGCGAGATCGCCCGCCGATTCGCCTCCGAGGGCGCGACCGTGGTGATCCTCGATCGACTGGTCGACGAGGGAACGGCGCTCGCGAGCGAGATCGGCGGAGGCTTCCTGCCGGTGGACCTGGGGGATGCGGCAGACACCGAGTCCGCGACATCCGCCGCGATCGCCCGGCTCGGCGGCGTCGACATCCTGGTCAACAGCGCCGGAATCCTGCGCTTGTCCCCCTTGCTCGAGGTGACGGTGACCGACTGGAACGAGGTGTTCTCGGTGAACGCGCGGGCCATGCTCACCACGATGCAGGTGTGTGCGCGCATGATGATCGCGAGCGGCACCGGAGGCAAGATCATCAATCTCTCCAGCATGGCCGCCAAGAAGGGCGGCGCCGGGGAGGGGCACTATGCGGCGTCCAAGGCCGCGGTCGTCGCGCTCACCCGCGTGGCCGCGCTCGAATGGGGCTGCCATGGCATCACCGTGAACTCCCTGTGCCCCGGCTACGTGCTCACCGAGATGGGCGCCACCACCCGCACCGACGACGACGTGAAGACCTGGTCGAGCTACTCCCCGCTCGGCCGGCTCGGCGAGCCCGCTGATGTCGCGGGCGTCGCCCTGTTCCTCGCGTCCCCCGACGCCGACTATCTCACCGGACAGGCGATCAACGTCACCGGTGGGATGGTCATGCACTGAGCTCCCGGCACACCGAACCAAAGGAACACCAATGAACGACTCCCCCCTCGCGGCGCTCGAAGCCGAGTTGCGCGAACTTCTCGGCGATCGTGGAGTGAGTGTCGAACTCGCCGCGCGCCAGAGGGCCTCCACCGACGGGGCCCACCTCTCCCCCGTGATCAAGGAGCAGTTGCCGCTCGGGCTCGCCGAACTGGTGGCCTACCCCGCGAGCGCCGAGCTGATCGCAGCGACGGTCGCGGCGGCCGTTCGGCACGGCATCCCGATCACGCCGCGCGGCAAGGGCACGGGCAACTACGGGCAGGCGATCCCGATGGCGGGAGGCCTAGTGCTCGACATGTCGAGGGCGCGCGCGATCATCGAAGTCGGAGACGGATTCATCACCGCCGAAGCCGGGGCCTCGATGGCCGCCCTCGAGCAAGCCGCCAACAAGGCCGGGCAGCAGATCCTGATGTACCCGTCGACCGCGAACTCCTCGCTCGGCGGTTTCCTCTCCGGCGGCTCCGGCGGTACGGGATCGATCAAGCACGGCTCCAACAGCCAGGGCTTCGTCGCCGCCCTCGACGTGGTGCACGCCGTTCCGGATGCCTCACTCGTGCACGTCGCCGGTGAGGCCGCCCAGCCCTACGTGCACAACTACGGCACCGCCGGCATCATCGCCCGGGCGACCGTGGTGACCGAGCCCCTGCAGGACTGGCGGGGATTCTTCGCGAGTTTCGACACCTTCGAGCAGGCCATCTCGGTGATCCGGGAGATCGGCCGGCTCGAGCCGATCCCCCGCCTGGTTTCAGCCGATCTCCCGACTCTGGCGGGCGCATTGCCGCCCGATCCGGGCATCCCCGCCGACCGGGCGAGCCTTCGCGCCATCCTCGACCTCTCGACCGTGGCCGCGGCGACCGCCCTCGTCGAGGCGGCCGGCGGTCGGGTCGAAGACGTGCGGGAGGGTGCGCAGGCCACCATGAAGATCAGCATGATGTCGTACAACCACCCGATCGAGTTCCTGCAGAAGGCATATCCCGATCGCTACTTCCACGTGGAGGTGAGTGGCGACGCGCTCGTCGACCGCATCGACGAGGTGCACGCGGTGTACCCCGGCGGGATGCTCCACATCGAGGCGCAGCACGAGCGCCCGATCGGCATGCTCGCCGGTATCTACTCCAGCGCCGAGGAGGTCTTCGCCGGCTTCGAGAAGCTCACCGAGCTCGGCGTCGGCTACCACAACCCGCACCAGTGGTTCGTGGACTTCGAGCCGGAACGAACTGCCGCCCTCGCGGCGACGACAGACCCGCAGCGACTGCTCAACCCCGGCAAGCTCATCGCACCGACGGTGTCCACGGGGGCGAAGGTCTCATGAGCCCCTCTCGCGACCTCGTGAACCTGTCGGGACCGGCCGCGACCGCCGCCCTCACCGCCGACTCGATCCTGGTGCTCCCGACCGGCGCGATCGAGCATCACGGTCCACACCTGCCACTCTCGACCGACTTCCTCATGGCCGACCTGGTGGGGCGCGCGGTGGTCGAGTCCGCAGCATCCGCGGGGCAGGACGTCTGGCTGCTTCCGCCCCTTGCCTACACCAAGTCCGACGAGCACCACTGGGCGCCTGGCACGGTCTGGCTCACCTGGGACACGCTCATGCAGACGGTGGTGGACATCGGACGCTCGGTTGCCGCGACCCCGGCCAAGACGCTCGTGTTCTACAACGGGCACGGCGGCAACATCGCCCTCCTGCAGGTCGCACTGCGCGAGCTGCGACGTCGATTCGGGCTGCGCACCTTCCTCATGGGCACCGGCATCGTGGCCGGGGATGGCCTCGACGAACCGGATGAGCGCGGCTTCGGCATCCACGGTGGTCATGGCGAGACGTCCCTCATCCTGCACCTGCGACCCGACCTCGTCGACATGACCAAGGCGGCCCGCTGGGTGCCCGATCACCTGGCCGACCTTCAGTACATCAAGTTCAACGGCGGGCCGGTGAGCTTCGGCTGGCTGTCGAACGACTTCGGACCGGAGGGCGTCATCGGTGATGCGACCGGCGCGACCGCGGAGCACGGTCGCGCCATCTTCGACCGGGCCGTCGCGAACGGGGTCGCGTCTCTCGCCGAGATCGCCGGATTCCGGCACGAACCGTGAACGAGCCGAGCAGTCCCTGGCAGGTGATCGAGCAGTGGCTTCCCGCCAACGACGAAGTCGAACGCCCGCAGATGAATCTCGCCACGGTGAGCATCACCGGCGAACCGGATGCCCGCACGGTGCTGCTGAGCGAATACGACTCCTCGGGGTTCTACTTCCACACCGACGCGCTCTCGCGTAAGGCGGCGGCGATCGTGGCCAACCCGGCCGTTGCGCTGACCTTCCTCTGGCCGGGATTCACGAGGCAGCTCGTGGTGCAGGGCCGGGCAGAGGTGGCCCCCGCCGAGGAGATCAGCGCGGCCTACCGTGCGCGGTCCCCGTTCCTGCAGCAGCTTGCCTGGCAGAACACCTTCGAGTTCGCGCAGTACCCGGACGAGGAACGTCGCGCACGGTGGGCAGCCTTCACCGCGGAGCATTCCGACGGGGCAACCCCCGTCTTCCCCCAGCCCGACACCTGGATCGGGTTCCTCGTGCGTCCCACCCGGATGACCTTCTGGACGAGCGGCTCGGACACCCCGAGCCGCCGCGTCGAGTACCGCGCCACCTCGGGCGGCTGGACGGTGGCCTACCTCCCGGGGTGAGATGATCGAGCCATGTCCGCTCTCCCTCTCACCGAAGATGGCATCCGGTTCGTGACCGAGCGGCATCTGGCCACGCTCTCGACCCTGTCCCGCACCGGATCGATCCATACGGTGCCGGTCGGATTCACGCTTCACGACGACACCGCGTTCATCATCACCTCGCGGTCCTCGCAGAAAGTGCTGAACGCCCGGCGCTCGGGCCATGCCACGATCTGCCAGGTGGAGGGTGCCGGCTGGGTCACCCTCATCGGCCAGGCGGAGGTGCTCGACGATCCCGAGAGCGTCGCGCTCGCGGTGACCCGGTACGCCGCGCGCTACCGCCAGCCCCGCGTGAACCCCGAGCGGGTCGCGATCGCGGTACGGGTGGAGCGGATGCTCGGATCCGCCGGTTTCATCGAGCGGTAGCCGACGCGGGCTTGGTGGCCAGGAGGATGGTGTCGATCGCCACGGCGCCATCCGCCGTGGTGCGGTCGTAGCGACGACACTCGGCGATGTCGAGGCCGGAGGCGGCGGCGCGCACCACTTCGAGGTCGTGGAGCATCGCGGGATCCTTCGGTCCGCCGACACCGTGCTCGAGGTTCTCGCTGTCGTGGCCGATCAGGGCGAGGGTGCCTCCGGGAGTGAGGGAGGCCGTCGCGTTCGAGATCGCCGCGGTGAGCTCTGCCGCCGGTAACTGCAGGTAGGCCATGACGACGAGGTCGACCGGGGTCGGGGAGACCCAGGTGGTGGCATCCGCGGTCACCCAGGCGAGGTCGAGCGCGGCCTCGGCGGCGCGCTGCCGGCCGATGGCCAGTCCCGTGCCGGAGAAGTCGACCGCGGTGACGTTCCACCCGCGTGACGCGAGCCACAGGGCGTTGCGCCCCTCGCCCGCCGCGAGGTCGACGGCCGTGCCCGGGGCCAGCGTGCCGGTGACCTGCGCGATCCAGGCGTTCGGCTCGATCGACCAGACTGCCGCGCCCTCGGCCGCGGCCTTCGCATACCGGTCGTTCCAGAAGGCATTGCTCATGACACATCCAATTCGTCGGAGATTCGGGCGAGCGCTTCGGCGAACCAGGCCTCGCGGCCGGGTCCCGTGCCCCCGGAGAGGTTGACGCCGCGCACACCGTCGATCTGCAGCAACTCGCGCCCGAGCTCGACGGCCGCGGAGACACCCTCGGCGAAGGGGTCACGGGCTGCGAGGATCCGGTCGAGGTATCCCTCGGGGAGCACGAGGGTGGTGAAGGTGCGCAGCAGCGCCGCGCTCTCGTGATCGACCACGATCGGTACGCAGGGGATGAACATCATGGCGGCCCCGAGTTGCTGGGCGGCATCGATGAACCCGGCCACCGGTGCCGCGCCCCCGGCGTGGTTGACGAAGCAGACCTCGGCCCCCGCGTGCATCTTCTCGAGGAGCCGGGCCGGTCGGCGGTCGACCGGGGGTGTGGCCGGGGACTCTCCAACCGAGACGAGGTGGCCGGCGGCGCGGGCGAGAGCCGCCGTCTCGGTGGAGTCGAGATCGAAGACCGGGGCTGCGTCCGGTCGGCTTCCGGTGAGGGTGTGGTCGCCGGTCACGCAGTGCACGCCCGCCACCCCGACGTGGGCGAGACCGGCGAGCTCGCCCTCCAGCGCAACCCGGTTGCGGTCGCGGCAGTTGAATCCGGCCCAGACCGCGAGGCCCGCGGACTGGATGAGGTGGGCGCGGTAGCTCGGCGAGAACTGCACGCGGGCCGCGCCGGCATCCCCGGCGAGCACGGCATCCACGCGGCCGGAGAGGATGCCGGCGCACTCGGCGATCGATGCGGCATCGAGGGCGCGGGCCGGGAAGTCGGCGACGATCACCGGTCGGGTGGCCAGGAGTGCCCGCATCCGCTGCGCTCCGATCGAAGCGGTAGGCAGGGGCACCGGGTCGGCTGCGCCCGGCTCCCGGGCACGCTTGACACCGTGCCAGCGCACGGTCTGCGCATCGAGGAACACGCACCGGGCCGGCGACACCTCGCAGCTGCCGTCGAACTCGACGCCGCCGCACGGCCCGTACTCCATGTGCTTGGGGCACTCCGCCAGCGGCGCGATCGTCATCCCCTCATTATTCAGGAACCTGTGGGGCCGGATCGGGCGGATGCAGCCTCCCGGGTTCCCGGTGGTGCGCAACTGTCCCTCCCGCCCCACAACCTCCTGAATAATGAAAGGTCAGGACGACGGAGGGGCAGCGGATGACCGCACGGTTCGAGTGGGTCGTGCGGGCGGCATCCGCTCTCGTCGACGGGGAATTCCGTCCGGCATGGATCGGCGTCAGCGAGGGCATGATCACCGCCGTGTCCGCACAGCCACTCGACGGCGACCTCGTGGTGACCCTCGCCGATGACGAGGTGCTCATCCCGGGTCTCGTCGACACCCACGTGCACATCAACGAGCCGGGGCGCACCGAGTGGGAGGGCTTCGCCAGCGCCACCCAGGCCGCCGCCGCCGGCGGCGTCACGACGCTCATCGACATGCCGCTCAACAGCATCCCGGCGACGACCACCGTGCCGGCGCTCGCGGTCAAGAGGGAGGCCGCCCGCACGTCGATCGTCGACATCGGATTCTGGGGCGGGGCCGTGCCGCAGAACCTCGGCCACCTGCGTGAACTCCACGACGCCGGCGTCTTCGGCTTCAAGGCTTTTCTCGCCCCCTCCGGTGTCGACGAATTCGACCACCTCGATGCGGCCCAGCTCGAGCGGGCACTCGAGGAGATCGCCGGCTTCGGCGGAGTCCTCATCGTGCACGCGGAAGACCCCGGCGTGCTCGACGCCCATGCCGACGACGGCGGCACGGATTACCGCCGCTTCGTGGAGTCCCGCCCCGATGCGGCCGAGGTGACGGCCATCGAGAGGGTCATCGCGGGCGTGCGCCGCACCGGAGCGCGGGCCCACATCCTGCATCTGTCGTCCGCCGCCGCGCTTCCCGCTCTGCGCGCGGCACGGGCCGAAGGCCTGGCGATCACGGTCGAGACCTGCCCGCACTACCTCACGATCACCGAGGAGCAGGTGCCCGACGGGGCCACCCAGTTCAAGTGCTGCCCGCCGATCCGGGACGGCGCGAACCGGGATGCGCTGTGGCAGGCCCTGCTCGATGGCGACATCGACATCGTGGTCACCGACCACAGCCCGAGCACCGCGGCCCTCAAGTTCGCCCACGACGGAGACTTCGGCCTCGCCTGGGGCGGCATCGCGGGTCTCCAGACGGGACTCGCCGCCGTCTGGACGGAAGCCGCCCGCCGCGGCATCCCCCTCGAACGCGTGATCGGATGGATGTCCACCGGCCCCGCGGACTTCGCGGGCCTCGCGACGAAGGGTCGCATCGCGGTCGGGGCCGCCGCCGACCTCGTCTCCTTCGCCCCGGACGCGACCTTCACCGTGCACGCCGCCGAACTGCTGCACAAGAACCCGGTGAGCGCCTACGACGGCCGAGAACTGCGCGGGATCGTGCGGACGACCTGGCTCGCCGGGCATCCGGTGTCCGTGTCCGCGGACGCGCCGGCCGACGGACAGTTGCTCGTCCGTCCGTGAACGCTGTCACACGCTGTGCTGTCACACGCTGTGCTGTCACACAGAATGTTGACCACGGAAACATCGTCGTCACACGAGTTTGGGAGGATCCGGAGATGGCAATCATCCTTGGCGACAACCAGTACGGCAAAGCCGAGTCGCGACTGGTGCGCATCTACCGCGATTCGGCGCGTCACGAGATCCGAGACCTCAATGTGACCACGGCGCTGCGCGGCCCGTTCGAGCCCGCGTACCTCGTCGGCGACCAGTCCAATGTGCTGCCGACCGACACCCAGAAGAACACCGCGTTCGCGTTCGCCAAATCGAAGGGCATCGACTCGATCGAGAGCTTCGGACTCGAGCTCGCCCGCCACTTCGTGCACGACGTCGACCCGGTCGAGGGCGCCCGGATCGAGATCGAGGAATACGCCTGGGAACGCGCCATCGTCGACGGCGCCGAGCACGACCACACCTGGCTGCGCAAAGGCCAGGAAATCCGTACCGCCGCGGTGACGGTGGATGCATCGGGCGAACACGTGATCGGCGGATTCAAGGAACTCGTCATCCTCAAGTCCACCGGCTCGGAGTTCGCCGGGTTCCTCACCGACGGCTACACGACTCTCGCAGAGACCCACGACCGCGTGATGGCGACCGCCCTCGACGCCAAGTGGCGCTTCACGACCACGGATGTCGCGTGGGACGAGGTCTACCGCGACATCAAGAGGATCCTCGTGCGCGAGTTCGCGACGCTGCAGTCGCTCGCGCTGCAGCAGACCCTGTGGCACATGGGCAAGGCGGTGCTCGAGGCGTATCCGTCGATCGCCGAGGTGCGGCTCAAGGCACCGAACCGGCACCACTTCAGCTACGACATCGGCCAGTTCGGGCTCGACAACAGCAATGAGGTCTTCATCGCGGCAGACCGGCCATACGGACTCATCGAGGCCACCATCCTCCGCGACGACGCCCCGGATGCCGGCCAGGCCTGGCGCGCATCGGCGGGTCTCGCATGACCGGGATCTCACCGGTCGATGCCGGGTGGCTCGAACGCACTGTCGAGCTCGCTACCCTGAACATCGCGAACGGAGGCGGACCCTTTGGGGCACTCATCGTGCGAGACGGCGTGCTCGTGGCCGAAGGGCAGAACCGGGTCACCGCCGACCTCGACCCGACCGCGCACGCCGAGGTCGTGGCCATCCGGGCCGCCTGCCAGTCGGAGCGGTCGTTCTCGCTGGCCGGCGCGACGCTCTACACCTCCTGCGAGCCGTGCCCGCTCTGCCTCTCCGCGGCCCTCTGGGCGCGAGTCGACCGGGTGGTGTTCGCGGCCGACCGGCACGATGCCGCCCGCGGAGGGTTCGACGACCTCGAGTTCTACGAGCTGTTCGCGCGCGACCGCGCCACGTGGCACGTACCGGTGGAATCTGTGCGGATCCCCCAGTCCCCGGCACCCTTCGACGCCTGGCTCGCGAACGAGGCCCGCACGGAGTACTGAGCTGCGGCGCTTGCTGCGCTGTCGAGCGCACGGCGGGGCGCGAGGTCGCGCGACTCTGCGTTGCAGAGTTGACTCAGCGCGCGAAAGTCACGCCTCCGTGAGACCGTGCTGCCTTTCGTGCACCGTGCGTCACGAAGTTCGACCGCAGGGTCAACGAATGGCAGCACAGCTCGTGCGGGCACCGCGGCAGCGCCGCCCGGCGCTCAGGATCCGCGATACGTCGAGTACGCGAACGGGCTCAGCAGCAGGGGCACGTGGTAGTGCGAGGCGATATCCGCGAGGGTGAAGTCGATCGTCACGCGCGGGAAGAAGTTGGGAGCGCCACCGAACCAGCTTCCGGTGTCGAACACCAGGCGGTAGTCACCCGGGGTGAGCGCATCCGGCCCGAGGGAGGCGATGCGACCGTCGCCGTCGGTCGATCCGCTCGCAATCACGGATCCGTCGCCGGCGACGAGGGTGACCGGCACACCGACAGCGGGCCGGCCGTGAGCGGCGTCGAGAACGTGCGTGGTGACGTGGCTCATGACAGGTTCTCCTCCGCAGGAGCGGCCCACAGCTTCTCGATGCGCAACACAGCGATGTCGCGCAGCTGCTCGCCGACGATCTCGAGCTCCGAACTGTTGGGCAGTTCCAGCCGGCGCTCGAGTTCGGCGAGGATCTCCGCCCGTGAGCGCCCGGCCGCACGGATGATGAACACGCGCCCGAACCGCTCCTCGTAGGCGCGATTGCCGGCCGCGATCGCCGCGATGAGGTCGTCTTCGTCAGAGCCGAGGCCGGCCTGCTCGCTGCGGCTGAAGGCCTGCGCCGCGCCCTCCCCCACCGGCTTCTCACCGATGCGCGGATGATGCGCGATCGCCTCATCGATCTCGCTCGCGCTGAGCGGCGTCGCTGCCTCACTTGCGACTTCCAGGAGTTCGGCGACCGACGCGAACGGGGCGACCCGCACCACGTCATCCACCCAGCGGGGCACGGCGAGGCTCGCCATCAGCCCCGCGCGCAATTCGGTGAGAGGGAGCTCGATCATCTGCCTAACATTACCCATGACCACGCTCACCGGAATCGTGCTCGCGGCGGGTGCCGGCTCGCGGATCGGGCGTCCGAAGGCGCTGATGCGCGCAGCGGATGGCGAGCCCTGGGTCGCCCGCGCCGCCGGCCTCCTGCGGGCTGCGGGCTGCGATCGCGTGCTCGTGGTGCTCGGCGCTGCAGCCGCCGAGGCTACCGCTCTCGTGCCCGTCGACGCTGACATCCTCGTCGTCGAGAACTGGGTCGATGGTATGGGCGAATCCCTGCGGCAGGCGCTGGCCACCGCCACGGGGGATGCCGCGCTCGTCACGCTCGTCGACCTTCCCGACCTGCCCCTGGCGGTGGTGCAGCGAGTGCTGCGGGAGCCGGTGGATGTCAGCTCGCTGACTCAGGCGGTCTTCGAAGGCAGGCCGGGGCATCCGGTGCTCATCGGGCGCTCGCACTGGGCCGCGGTGTCCGCCACCCTCGCGGGCGACCACGGCGCGCGCGGTTACCTCATGGCCAATGGCGTCACCGAGGTGGAGTGCGACGACCTATGGGACGGGCACGACGTGGACCGCCTGACCTGACCCCGCGGGCGTGGACGATCACCCTCCTCGCCCGTCAGTAGACCTCCAGCTCGTCGAGGGCGGCGTAAGAGCGGCCGATATCGTCGAGACGGGTGCGGCCGGAGTCCCCGACCGCAACCAGCACCTCTGAGGCCAGCAGGCTTACGACGCTCGACACCGCCGCGTAGCTGTCGAACCCCCCGACGCTGTCGAGCGGGCACTCGATGAGGGCATCGACGAGATCCCGGTAGCGCCGGCCCCCGGCATCGGTCAGCAGCAGCACGCGCGCGGGAGCGGCCGCGAGGGTGTCGACGAGCCGAGCGAAGTCCGCCGGACGGCGGCGGAACCCCACGAGCACCACAACGTCGTCGGGGGTGAAGGCAGACAGCTCCTCGCCGAGTGTCTGGCCGGGAAGGGGAGCGAGCTCCACGCGATCGCGCGACTGGGCGAATTGCTGGCGCAGGTGCAGGGCCACCGGGTAGCTGTTACGGAAGCCGATGACGATAACCCGACGGGCATTCGCGATGAGTGCGGCAGGCGCGGCGAGATCGAGCCCGGACAACACCGAGCGCAGGTTCGCGATCTCTCGCTCGAGATGTTGCGAGACCGTCGGCGAGGCGGCCACCGGGGTTCCCGATCCGCGCGCGGCCCGCACGTGATCCCGCAGGTCGTCGGCTCCGTCGAACCCGAGTCGTCGATACAGCCGACTGACCGTCGCCTTCGACACCCCGCTGAGGTTGGCCACCTCGGTGGCGTTGTAGACCGCGAGATCGGAGAGGTGCCCCCGCATGAATTCGGCGGCGCGCTGCTCCTGGGGAGACAGCTCGAACCAGGTGTCGTCGATGCGCTGCGTGAGAGTGGGCATGTCAGTACCCTGCCACGAGAGACAGCACCGTCGCTTCATACGCGTCGAGGGCGGCATCGACATCGGCTGGCGTGACGTGCTCATCCGGATGGTGACTCACCCCGCCACGGCAACGCACGAACAACATGGCGAACCGGGTGAGTGCCGAGACAGCGACGCCGTCGTGGCCGGCTCTGCTCCAGAAGGCCATCGGGTCGGCATCGCCGGTGGAACGGATGCCTGCGGTGACCGCCGCCTGCAGCGCGGGATCGCAGGTCACGGCATCCGCCCGGTAGGTCTCGGTCTCGGCGAAGCCGAGTCCGCGGCGGGTGCAGATCTCTCCGGCAGCGGCACGGATGCGTGCGAGGCAGTCATCCCGGTCGGCATCGAATTCCGCGCGCAGGTCGAGACTCAACTCGACCCGCCCGGGAATCACGTTCACTCCGCCGGGGAAGGCCTGAAGGCGGCCGACGGTGCCGATCGTGCCGGTCTCCCGGGAGATCCGCTCGATTGCGACGACGAGTTCGCTCGCTCCCACGAGCGCGTCCCGCCGACGGTCGTAGGGGGTGCCGCCGGCATGGCCGGCCTTCCCGGTCACCGTCAGGGCGAAGCGGCGTGCACCGGCGATCGACGTGACGACGGCGAGACGACGGTCCGCATCCTCGAGCTGCGGTCCCTGCTCGATATGGGCCTCGAGGTACGCGACGACCGACTCCGGCCGGCGGAACGCGCCCGGCAGGCGGGCCGGGTCCAGGCCGAAGTCCTGAAACGCCTCGGCCAGGGTGATGCCGTCTTTGTCAGTGAGCTGCCACCAGTGCTCGTCCCAGGTGCCGGCGACAGCCCGGCTGCCGAGCAGTGCCGTGCCGAAGCGGGTGCCCTCCTCGTCGCTGAAGGCGACGACCTCCAGCGCGAACGGCAGGGCGATGCCCGAGCGACGAACTCGGTCTGCGACGGCTATCGCGAGTAACACGCCGAGCATCCCGTCGTAGCGCCCGGCATCCGGGACAGTGTCGATGTGCGACCCGAGAAGCAGCGCCGGCAGCCCGGGGGTCGCCCCCTCGAGACGGCCGCACTGGTTGCCTGCCGCATCCTGCCAGGTCGACAGGCCCGCCTCGCGCATCCAACCGGCGACGAGGTCGTTGGCGGCGCGATGCTGCGGCGAGAGGTGAACTCGTTCGAGGCGGTCCGGCTGGCTCGAGATCGTGGCCAGCTCATCGCACCGATCCAGGATGAGTGCCGAATTCATGAGGCGTAATAGTCGAGCGCGGCGCCGACACCGCCGCCAGCGGGCACCGGCACGCCACCGCGGCGGAGCACCTGCTCGAGCGCCGCCAGGGTGGTGAGCACCGTGTCACGACGCGCGTTGTAGCCCATGGTGCCGATGCGCCAGACACGACCGTGCAGTGGGCCGAAAGAGGTACCGATCTCGATTCCGTAGTCGGTGAGCATCGCGGCTCTCGCGCCATCGCCATCGATCCCGGCCGGGATCTCGACACCGACGACATTGTTCATACGCACCGACTGGTCGCCGAAGAGGTCCAGGCCGAGGCCCACGAGCCCAGCGACCATCGCCGACCCGTGAAGCCGATGACGCTCGACCGCCTGCGGGATGCCCTCCTCGAGCAGGATCCGCGCGCATTCGCGGGCGCCGTAGAGCATCGTTGTGGCCTCGGTGTGGTGATTGAGACGCTTGGGACCCCAGTAGTCCATGATCATCGCGAGGTCGAAGTAGTTGGACCGGATCGGGCTGGCAAGCACCGCGTCCCCCTCGGACCGGATGCCCGCCTCGATGCTCTTGCGGCGGTCGATCACGTCCACGGCCGCGGCCGAGAGGGTGATCGGGGCGCTGCCGGACGGGCCGGCCAGGCACTTCTGCAAACCGGCGGTCGCGACATCCACCCCCCACGCGTCGGCCTCGAACTCATTGCCGCCGAGGGACGCCGTGGTATCGGTGTAGAGCAGCACGCCATGCTTCGCGCAGAGGGCCCCGAGTTCGTCGAGAGGCTGGGCGAGCGTCGTAGAAGTGTCACCGTGCACGATGGCGAGGATCTTCGGCCGGGCCCGCACGATCTCAGCTTCGATCTCCGACGGGGTGAAGACGGTGCCCCATTGCCGCTCGAAGGCGTGCACCTCGGCGCCACATCGCTCCGCGATCTCCCGCAGAAGGTGGCCGAAACGCCCAAAAACCGGCACGAGCACACGATCTCCCGGCTCGATGAGCGACACGAGAGCCGCCTCGATACCCGCGCGGGAGGTGCCGTCGACGAGCAGTGTCGCCTCATTCTCGGTGCGGAAAACGCCGCGATAGAGCTCCATCGTCTCGGTCATGTAGGCCGTCATCGCCGGGTCGTACTGGCCGACGAGCTGGGCCGACATCGCGCGCAGAACTCTCGGGTCGGCGTTGATGGGGCCGGGTCCCATGAGCAGCCGCTGGGGAGGATCGATAGGGTTGCTCGGCATGGTGTCCTCAGCTCGTGAATCAGTTGTTGCAGATTTCCAGTCTACGGAACACATGTTTCAGACGGGTTTCGGGAAGTGTGATGGACTCGATGTCGTGCACCTTGACCTGTCGAGTTACGTCGCCATCGGCGACAGCTTCACCGAGGGCGTCGGCGACGACCTTCCCGACGGCCGTGTCCGCGGCTGGGCGGACCTCGTCGCCCTCGGCCTCGCCGCCGCTTCGGCGCAGCCCGTGACTTACGCGAACCTCGCCATCCGGGGCCGGCTGCTCGCCCCGATCGTGTCGGGCCAACTCGATGCCGCGATCGCCTTGGGTCCGGCACTGCTGAGCATCAACGGCGGCGGCAACGACATCCTGCGACCCCGGGTCTCGATCGCGTCGATCGCCGACCAACTGGAGGCTGCCGTCGACCGGGCCGTGGCGAGCGGGGTGCACGTGATCCTGGCGAGCGGCGCCGATCCGACCAGGCACATCCCGCTCGGCTCCTTCGTGCGGGCGCGCGGAGACCAGCTCGCCGCATCCGTTCGCGATCGCCTGCCCAAAGAGAACGTGACCTTCGTGGACAACTGGGCCGATGCGGAGCTCGGGCGCCTGCCCTACTGGTCCCGCGACAAGCTCCACCTGAATCCGACCGGTCACGCCCGGGTGGCCGGCACCGTGCTCGCGGCGCTCGGCGTGCCGATCGCGGATTCCTCGGACCCCGGCGCCCCGGCGGAGGCCCACGAACGCACCGCCGCCTACTGGCGCCGGTACGTCTTGCCGTGGATCGGTCGACGCCTCACCGGTCGCTCGTCCGGGGACGATCGCGAGCCGAAGATCGCCACCCTGCAACCGGTAGAGACTCCGCCGCGCGACTGAGGGGTGGGGCTTCCGTGTCGCTAGGCGTCCCGGGCACTCCTCGGCCGGCCGGTCGCCGGTCGCTCCCCCGTCACCCGTCACCCGTCACAAACGGTCCCCCCGGCCTGCCGCGGCAGCAGTTTCTGACGGCTGAACCCGCCACTGACCGCCAGCCACCGCTAGTCCCCCGGCGATCCGTCACAAACAGTCGCCCCGGCTTGCCGCGGCAGCAGTTTCTGACCGGTGAACGCGCGCGAGCAGACCGGCAGACACCCCCGGCGCCGCCGACCTACGCCAGCGACTCCCCGAGCGCGATGAGCGCGACGTCGGTGTTCGGCGGCCCGACGAGGCAGAGTCCCACGGGAGCGCCGTCCACCGTCAGGGCCGGCACGCTCAGCGCCGGGCGCCCGGCGATGCCGGCGACGCAGGTGAGGCGCAGCGT
The DNA here is from genome assembly GCF_054880895.1 of Lacisediminihabitans sp. FW035. Classification (NCBI taxonomy): domain Bacteria; kingdom Bacillati; phylum Actinomycetota; class Actinomycetes; order Micrococcales; family Microbacteriaceae; genus Lacisediminihabitans; species Lacisediminihabitans sp. FW035. The sequence continues at coordinate 925,956 of NZ_CM142187.1, read as the reverse complement.
GGCCTGGCGGACCTGCTCGATCGCCTCGGCATCCGCGGTCGTCGACGGGGCGACGGATGACGCGGACGGCAGCAGCAACACCCGCTCACCGACGATCGAGACGATGCGCTCCCTGGCGAGCTCGAGAGCCTGCCGCGCGAAGGACTCGGTCTCCGAGTCCACGGTCGAGCCGAACGCGAACCGGGCGGCGATCTCGTCGCCGAGGGCGTCCGGATGGGCCCTGATCCATTCGCCGTGGGTCGCCCATGCCTCCGCGGACTGCACGGTGCGGAAGATCTCGTGCAGGTCGTCGATGTCGGGAAGGGTCACCTCGACGAGGTCGTCGGTGAGTCCGGCTTGCGCAAGCCTGGCGAGGGCCTCGGCGAAGGCGTCCTGCACGGCCGGCGAAGCGAGGGCCATCAGTGCCGGGGCGATGGCGAATCCGGCGGTGAGGCCCTCACGGCCGGAACTCCCCAGTGACGCGGATGCCGCGGCCCGCAGGGTCGCTGCATCACGCGTCATCCACCCGACAGTGTCGAACGACGGCGCGAGACCCAGCAGGCCATCGCGGGCTACGGCCCCGTGCGTCGTGCGGAGGCCCCACAGCCCCTGGTACGACGCGGGAACCCGGATCGACCCGCCGGTGTCGGTGCCGAGACCGATCGAGACCTGCCCGGAGGCGACGGCTGTTGCCGGGCCGCTCGACGATCCGCCCGGGATGGCGCCGGCGACCGCGGCGTTCGGCGGGGTGCCGTAGTGCGAGTTCTTGCCAGCCACGCTGTAGGCGAATTCGTCGGTCTGGGCGATGCCCTGCACTGCGGCTCCGGCGGCGAGAAGCGAGGTGACGGCCGAGGCATTGGCGACGGTTCGCGGTGATTCGGCGAGGTACGCGGGCACCCCGGCACCCACGGCGAATCCCGCCACATCGAAGAGGTCTTTCACGGCCACGGTCTCGCCGACGAGCGGTCCGTCGGCGGCGCCGGTGACGAGCGGGCTGCCGACGACGCGCCAGACGGATGCCGCGATCGCGGGCGCCGGAACGCTCACGTGGGCGGCCTCGACCAGCCAGTCGGCATCCCCGTCGTTGGTGGAGCCGCGGTGCCAGACCTGGGTCTGCTGGCCCCGGCCTCCGGTCGCGGGCAGCGTCTCGGCGACGATGAGCGCCCGGTCATTGCCGAGGTCACGCACGTGGATGTCGCCGATGGTGCGTGCCGGGGCTCCGCCGCGCCCCTGGCGGAACGCGCTGATGGCGTCGTGCCCGACCAGGATGCCGCCGGCGTCGCCGCGAAGCGTCTCGTCTCCCGGTGCGAAGATCCGGTCGAGCGCCTCGAGGTCGTTGGCCATGAGGGCCCGCTCGTACTCCCAGAATGCGTCGAGGAGCCCGTCTGGAGCGGCTCCTTCTACGGTGCTGTCAGTCAAAATCTGCCACCCTAATCTTTGCGTGAACGCCTTTCACGATATCCACGACCTGCGAGATGTTGAAGTCCGTCGCCGCGCTGAGGTACGCGTAAGCGTGCGCGGCGTCGAGTGAGAATCGGGCCTGCAACAGGGCGATCGCAGCGCGCACGCAGGCCTTGACCGCCTCATCCAGGTCTTCGTCCATGCCGGTCGGCACGAGGTATTCGGTCGTCTCGACGAGAGGCCCGACGAGCGCGCCGAAGGCCTCGAGTGCGTCCCGCTGGGTGAGCACGTCGAAGCGGAGGGTAGCCCGAAGTGAGGCCTCCATCGCGGTAAGGGCGACTTCGCCGTCCCCCTGCGCGAAGTGCGGGTCGCCGACATAGGCGAGGGCGCCCTCCGCCTGCACCGGCAGGTAGAGGGAACTACCGACTGTCAACAGGTTGATATCGATGTTGCCGCCGTGGGGACCGGGTGGCACCGAGTGCGGACGCACGTCGCCCGCCACGGCCACCCCCATGATTCCGAGGAACGGCGCGAGCGGGAAGCGGATGCTGTGCTCGCCGCCCCGCACGCGCGGCATGGTGCCGAAACCCTCCGAGACGCCCGCGAAAACGCTGACGCGCTCGCCGTCGACCGGGTACTCGCCGGGCAGTGCGCCACGACCGTGCCGGTTCGACACGATGCCGTACGGCACGCGTTGCAGGGTCTCGACAACGGTGATCTTGAGCAGGTCGCCCGGGCGGGCACCCCGCACGCGCACGGGTCCGGTGACGACGTGCGGCCCGTCGACCGCCGGATCACGCCGGTAGTCCGAGGAAGCGAGGGCCACGGCATCCGTCAGCACACTGGCGGGATCGACCCCGAAGCCCGCGAAGAAGGCGAGCGGATCGCGCCCCTGGTCTTCGTGGATACCCTCGTGGCTGATCGTGTCGATCGTGACCTCGTCGCCCGGGTCGATCGTGAGCACGGGGCTGTCGGAGGCGCAGGGAAGGCGTCCCCAGAGCACCGCGGCCGGATCGGCGGGCAGGTAGTGGGCAGCGCGAACCGGGCCGACGCCGGGCTGGAGCACCGCGTTCTGCATGCCGCCCTCGCTTTCCGACTCTGTCGACCGCACTGACAACCTGTGTCCCCTGAACCCTACAGAGGCAGCCAACGGGGGCGGCGGCGCCATGCGGCGGGGGCGCAGATCGGCACCCGTCAGACGGCGTAGATGGACACTTCTTCAGGGGCGAAGCCGAACCATGCCGTCAGTCCGGGCGTGAGGCCGAGGGCTGCCGCACGACCGGGCGAGATGTCCGCGACGATCGATCCGGCGCGCACCCGGATGCTGTCCTCCCGCGGTTCGAGATCCTCGACGATCACCCGGAGGCAGTTAGGGGTGTCACTGCGCTCCAGCGAGATCGTCACGGCCGAGGGGCGCACCGCAGCGGCCGCGGGCGCACCGGTCGGGCCAGAGCCCGGCCCGGTGATCGTCGTGCCGTCGGGCATCCGCAATCCGTCGGGGGTGCGGACACCGGTGAGCAGATTGAGACCCGCGAGCCGGGCGGTGAACGGATGCCGCGGCCGCTGCAGCACCTCCGCCGTCGCCCCCTGCTCCACGATCACGCCATCCCCCATTACAACCACGCGGTCGGCGAGAGTGAGTGCATCGAGCACCTCGTGGGTCACGAGGATCGCGGTGCGGCCCGCGAGCACTGATCGCAGCATGCGTCGAAGGGTCGGCGCGACGGCCACATCGAGCGCCGCGAGCGGCTCGTCCAGCAGCAGCAGTCGAGGCTCGGGAGCCAGTGCGCGCGCGATCGCCACGCGTTGGGCCTGACCACCGGAGAGCCTGGCGGGCCGATCGTCCGCGAGTTCCGCGGCCTCGACGGCGGCGAGCCACCGGCGTGCGGATGCCCGGGACTCGGCCCGCGATCGGCCGGCGCTGCGCGGACCGAAGGCCACATTCTCGAGCGCGCTCAGGTGTGGGAACAGCAGCGGCTCCTGGGCGAGCAGGGAAATCCCGCGCAGATGTGGCTGAAGCCAGTGCCCCTGTGCGAGGTCGAAGAGAGACTCGTCGTCGAGCCGGGCACTGCCCGAATCCGGCCGCAACAGGCCGGCGAGGATCGACAGGAGGGTCGACTTGCCCGCGCCATTGGGCCCGAGCACCGCCAGGGTCTCACCCTCGGCGACGTCGAGAGATACATCGAAGCCGCGCCCGGTGAGGCTGGCCTGCAGGTGGAGGCTCACCCGTCGACTCGTTCCCGCCGCGGCCCGGGCGCTGTGCGCAGGGTGAGTCCCACCACCACGAGGGAGACGAGTACCAGTACGAGGGACAGGGCCACCGCAGCATCCGGATCGATCTCCCGCTGAAGGTAGATCTCCAGCGGAAGCGTGCGGGTGACCCCCTGCAGGCTGCCGGCGAAGGTGAGCGTCGCGCCGAATTCGCCGAGCGCCCGCGCGAACGACAGCACCGCTCCGGAGAGCAGGGCGGGCAGCACCAGCGGCAGCGTGATCCGCCGTAGCACGGTGGTCGGGCGTGCCCCCAGTGTCGCAGCGACGGCCTCGTACCGGGTGCCGGCCAGCCGGACTGCGCCCTCGAGGCTCAGTACCAGAAAGGGCAGCGCAACGAAGGTCTGGGCGATCACGACCGCGACCGTTGAGAAGGCGACGCTGATGCCGAGCACCTCGAGCGGGCGACCGAGCAGCCCTTGGCGACCGAAGGCGGAGAGCAGCGCGATGCCGCCGATCACCGGCGGCAGCACGAGCGGCAGCAGCACGATGGTGCGCACGATCCGCTGTCCGGGAAATGTGGTGCGGGCGAGCACGAGCGCCATCGGCACACCGAAGACGACACAGAGGATCGTGGCGGCGACCGAGGTGCGCAGGCTCAGTAACAGGGCGGCGACTGATGATTCGCTCGAGACCAGCGCGACGAATCCGCCCCAGTTGACCCTGGTTGCCATCGCCACCAACGGAAGCAGCACGAAGGCGGTACCGATGATCGCGATCACGATCACCCAGCGGGGAACCCCGGAAAACGATGCGCGGTCCATTATCAGGGAGCGCCGAAGCCTGCCTTCGCGAGCACCGAACGACCGACCTTCCCGGTGACGAAGTCCACGAACGCCTTCGCGACCGTCGCATTCTTGCTCGCCGCGATCGTGGCGATCGGGTAGGTGTTCACCGCCGTGCTCGACTCCGGGAACGGGATGCCGGTAACGCTGGATCCGGCGCCTTTCACATCGGTGACATAGACGAGTCCGGCATCCGCCTCGCCCGACGAGACCTTGCCGAGCACGTCGGTCACGGCGTTCTCCTCGCTGACCGGGGTGAGCGTGACGCCGGCGGAGGTCTCGATCGCGACCGTTGCGGCGCCACAGGGGACGGCCGGAGCGCAGACCACGGTCTTCACGCCGGGCTTCGCGAGATCGGCGAACGAGGCGATCTTCGCCGGGTTGCCCGGCGGTACTGCAATCTCGAGAACATTAGTCGCGAAGTCCACCGGGGTGCCGACCAGGGTCGAGACCTTCGCCATGTTCTTCGTGTCGGCAGAAGCGAACACGTCGGCGGGTGCTCCCGCGGTGATCTGCGCAACCAGGTCGGCGGATCCCGCAAAGCTCGTCGAAACGGTTACACCGGGGTGCGCGGCCTCGAACTTCGTGGCGAGCTCACCGAAGGTCTTGGTGAGGGATGCCGCGGCGAAGACCGTGATCGACCCGTTGAGCGAGTCCTTTGAGGGGGTCGTCGAGGGTGCCGGGGCTGCGGGAGCGGAGCATCCCGCGACGGCGAGCACGATGCCGACGGCGAGGGTGCTGAGCAGCTGTTTCTTCACTGGTGCCCCCCGGGGGTCTCGATGATGACCGTCGTGGCTTTCACGACGGCGATGGCCACGGATCCGAGCTCGAGCCCGAGGTCGCGGACGGCCTCGCTGCTCATGAGGGAGACGACGCGGTGGGGGCCGCACTGGAGTTCCACCTTGGCCATGACGGTGTCCATCACGATGTTCGTGACGAGCCCGACGAAACTGTTGCGTGCCGACCGGGAGACGCCGGAGGGGTCATCCGGCAGCACCGCATGCTCCCGCGCCAGGGTTGCGAGGGCGAAGCCGTCGACCACGGCCCGGCCGGACTCGTCCTTCTCGGCGACCAGGGTGCCGTTGTCGACCCAGCGGCGAACCGTGTCATCGCTCACGCCCAAATAGAGCGCTGCGTCCTTGATCCGTATCTGCGGCATGAAAGCCATATTACTTCCGTTTTAGCGGATCTAAGCTCTCTACTACCCGTGGCTCAGGGAACCTGCCGGCCCGATCCCGGTGGCCCGGGTCGCGGGCGCCGACCTCGGTGCCGCCGCTACCTCCCCGTTCGTGACGGTGATCTCGGTCCACGAGATCGGTGGCAGCACTATCGAGAGACGGGATCCGACCAGCTGAAGGGATGTGTTGCGTTCCAGGCCGACCCGCGTCGGCGTCTCGAGGGTGTTGGTCGCATCGGGGTCTTCGTCGCTCAACGTGCGCGCGTCGATGGTTCCGAGTGCGATGTCGCGCAGATCCACGACGACTTCGGCCTCCTCATCCTGGCTTCGATTCACGAGATAGACGGATGCGTTGCCGCTGATCGGGTCGCGGGTCGCGACGGCATCGATGATCGGCACATCGCCGAAAGTCGCCGTCGTGTAGGTGTCACAGTCCACCTTCACGGAAAGGGACTCTCCCCTCGCATTCGCGGCGGTGGCGGCGAACGGGAAGAACGTCGTCTGGCGCCAGGACGCCCCACCGGGCTCCGTCATGATGGGCGCGATGACGTTCACGAGTTGCGCGAGCGATGCGCTGGTCACCCGGTCGGCATGCTTAAGGAGTGAGATGAGAAGGCTTCCGAAGACGACCGCGTCGGTCACCGTGTAGGCGTCCTCGAGCAGACGCGGAGCGATCGGCCAGTTGTCGACCCCCTGGATCTTGTCGACCTTCTCGAACCGTTCGTTGTACCAGATGTTCCATTCGTCGAATGAGATGTTGATGGTCTTGTCGCTGCGACGGATGGCTTTGACATGATCCGCCGTCGCGACGACGGTCTCGATGAAGCGATCCATGTCGACACCGGAGGCGAGAAAGGCCGCCCGGTCGCCGAGGTCCTCGTAGTAGGCGTGACAGGAGATGTAGTCCACCTCCTCATAGGTATGAGTGAGTACCACCCGCTCCCACTCACCGAAGGTCGGCATCGCCGCGCTGGACGAGCCGCATACTACGAGCTCGAGCGTCGGGTCGAAGGAGCGCATCGCCCGTGCGGTCTGGGCGGCGAGTTTTCCGTAGTCGTCGGCAGATCGATGACCCAGTTGCCACGGACCGTCCATCTCGTTTCCGAGGCACCACATCGATACGCCGAATGGTTCGGTGCTGCCGTTCCTGATCCGAGCGTTGGACAGGGAGGTGCCGTTCCGGAGATTCGTGTATTCGAGCAAGTCGAGCGCCTCCTGGGTTCCTCGCGTACCCAGATTCACCGCGAGCATCAACTCGCCGCCGACCTTATCGAGCCAGCCGGCGAACTCGTGTAGGCCGATATCGTTGGTCTCGGTGGAGTGCCAGGCGAGGTCGATCCGCGTGGGCCGCTCCTCGCGCGGTCCGACGCTGTCCTCCCACCGGAATCCGGAGACAAAATTGCCACCGGGATAGCGGATGGTCGTGGCCCCGAGCTCCGTGACGAGATCGATCACATCCTGTCGGAATCCATCGGAATCAGCCAATTCATGGCCGGGTTCGTAGATGCCGGTGTAGACGGCTCGGCCAAGGTGCTCGACGAAAGAGCCGAAAAGGCGCCGGTCGATCGCACCGATCGGCATTGTGGAGTCGACAGCGAGATGTGCTTTCAACATCGGTTCACTTCCCGGTGGGGACAGCAGCGCGGAACAACGCGGTCGCGTGTTCGAGAAACCGGTCGGCAAGGGGATTGCGCCGCCGTTCGAGGTGACCGGAGGACGACTCGACGAGGTCGTACAGGCCCATCGTGAGCAGGTGGTCGGCCCGCGGATTGGTGCTGTGGCGATAGGTCCACTCATACATGTCGAAGAGCGGCCACCAGGTGAAGCCGACCACCGGCACGCCTTCGGCGCGGAGTTCGCGGAGTGTCAGGACGGACTCATCCATCCAGGCAAGTCGCTCTTCGACTGTGCCGGTCACACAGGTCTCGGTCAGCATTACCGGTGCTCCGTAACGCTCCGCGAAAGTGGTGAGCACCTCGCGAAGGCCGTTCGCGCCCGCATCGAAGAACGGCCGTGGATCAGCGAATCCGCCCCGGTGATGGACGCCGGTCTCGAAGACCTCCGTCGAATGCCGCGGGTAGTAGTTGACGCCCATCACATCGGGCCGAACGATGTTGTCACCGAACCAGGCGAGCTCCTTGTCGGTGACGCCGCCCCTGGCGAGCTGGGCGAGAAGCGGATGACCGTCAGTGACGTTTCCGGTGACCAGGTCCTCGACCAGGAAGGCCTGCTCGCGAAGGCGGGCGACCGTGGCGCGATGTTCGGGAGCATCGACGTCGCCGACGTATCGCATTCCCGCGTCCACATGCACGAAGGTCGCCGAGTCGCCGAGGATATCGGCGACTGCCTGCTGAGTGAGAACGAAACCTCGCGCAATCGAGGTCGCGATCGTCGCGAGGCCCGACGGACCCTCGAGATACGGCGGCCAATACGCGTATTCACCCGCGAAGAGTGAATGGATCATCGGCTCGTTGACGGGCGTGTAGTCAGTGGCGATGTGGCCGTATCGCTCAGCGAACCGTCCGGCGAACTCGCTCACATGCTGCGGATAGTCGGGGTTGGCGAACTGGTCGTCGAGCCAGAGCGGTGTGCCGTAATGGAGAAGGTCGATCACGGGTCGCAGTTCGAGGATCTCGAAGCGAGCCATTGCGCGGTCGACCCAGGTCCAATCCCAGGCGCCCTCCGCCGGTGCCACTCGATGCCATGGCACCCCCCAGCGCACCAATTCCGCTCCGACCTCTTTCGCGAGCCCGAGGTCGGTTTCGACCTGCGCGTAGTGGTCGGTCAGTTCGTACTCGTCGATCGGCCTCTCGCCGACACGGCTCTGGGGCACGAAGGTGTCCTCGATACCGAGTGCGAAATGCAACTCTCCGTCGTCGAACCATTTCATGGGCAGTCTCGTCTCGTGTGTGGTCGAAGAAGGATCTCGGTGAGTGGACTCGTCGAACCGACGGGTCATTTGAGCCCCGTGCTCGCGACGCTCTCAATGAAGCGGCGCTGCACGATGAGAAACATGATCGCGAGGGGAAGCACCGCGATCAGCGCACCGGCCATCATGATTCCCTGCGGGATGATGCCACCAGGCCCGGTGAGCAACGTGAGACCGGAGGTGATGGTGCCCATGTCCTGGTCGGTCGTGAACACCAGGGGCCAGAGCAGATCGTTCCAGTTGTTCACGAAGGTGAAGATCCCGAGAGTCAGGAGCGCCGGCACCGCGTTGGGAAGCACGACGCTTCGAAAGACCCGCCACTCGGAGGCGCCATCGATTCGCGCGGCGTTGTCAAGGTCCCGCGGGAGCGACAGGAAGAACTGGCGGAGAAAGAAGATCCCGAAGGCGTCGGCGGCTCGAGGTGCGATCAGACCGAGGAAGGTGTTGACCCAGCCCAGCTGCGAGACGAGCTGATAGATCGGAATCAGCGTGGCCTGGAACGGGATCATCAGGCTCGCGATGATCACGACGAGGAGTACTCGCGACCCTCGGAAGTCCAATCGCGCGAGCGCATAGGCGGCAAGCGAATCGAAGACCAGCGCGAAGAGCGTCACGCCCCCGGCGAAGACGAAGCTGTTCGCGATCAGTCTCGCAAACGGGAGCTCTGAGAAGATCGCCCGGAAATTGTCGAGCGTCCAGGTGTGCGGAAGAAGTGTCGGCGGGAACGCATTCACCTCGGAGGCCGGCTTGAAAGCGGTAAGCACGATGATGATGACTGGCAGCATCAGGGCGAGGGTGACAAGCAGGAATCCGGCGAAGAAGATCCAACGGGTCGGATCGCGTCGTTTCCGGGTGCGGCTGTTGCCAATCGGGATTGCGCGAGAACGGGTGAGAACGGTCACGATGCGGTGTCCTCACCGCGACGCCCGAAGAAGAGGAACTGCACGAGGCTGAGGAGCAGGGTAACTATCAGAAGCACGTAGGAGAGCGCGGACGCGAACCCGAGATTGAGCTCTTTGAATCCGGACTGATAGATCTGCATGACGATCGTCTCCGTACTGCGGTAGGGACCTCCGCCGGTGAGGACGTAGATCTGGTCGAAGGCCTGGAGTGCGGCAATCAGCGCCACGATCACGACGAAGGCCATCGTGTTGCTGAGCATCGGAAGAGTGACATTGGTGAATCGCTTCCAGCCGCTTGCGCCGTCGAGCTGGGCCGCTTCGTAAAGGCTGGTGGGTATGTCCTGCAGTCCCGCGAGGAAGATCACCATGTAGAAGCCGAAGTTCTTCCAGACCGCGACGAGCACCACCGTCGGCATCGCGAGCACGGGGTCCTGCAGGACGTTGCCGATCCGGATGCCCAAGGACTGAAGCCAATAGTTGACGAGCCCGATCTGGGGGTCGAGAAGGTACGACCAGGCGAACGCCGCGACGGCGAGCGAAACGATGAACGGGAGGAAGAGGGTGGACCGGAAGAATCCGCGGAACGGCAACCGAGGACTGTTTATGGCGAGAGCGAGCACGAGGGCGGTCACGATCGCCACCGGGGTGAACAACACGGCGTAAAGACCGGTGTTGAGCATCGCCCTCAGGATGCTCGAGTCGGTGAAGGCACGAACGTAGTTGTCGAACCCGACGAAGCTCGGGGTTCCGAACCCGCTCGCGTCGGTGAACGAGAGCTGGAGGGCCGAGATCATCGGCCACGCGACGAAAGCGGCGAGGACGACGAGGGCGGGGGCGAGGAAGCCCACGATTGTGGCCCGGCGTTTGAATGATCCGTTGAGGGCCGTGCGCCCGCCGAGCTGGCCGGGGGGACGATAGGGGCGTCGTCGCGAGACTGGGTGGGTGCTCATGATGTCTCCGTCGGGAGTGGGAGCCCGCTCGCGGGCCCCCACTCGCTGGGGTGATACAGCGTTCTACTTCGCGAGAGCGCTCTGAATGCTCGACTGCGCCTCGGTCAGCAGTTGCGCTGGGTCACCACCGGCGACGGCCTTCTGAGTGGCAGTGTCGATCGCCGTGAGCACGTCAGTGCTGTTCACGACTCCGGGGAGCAGAGCGCGGGTGTTAGGGGCGATCTTCGTAAGGCTCGCGACGGTGGCGTTCGCTTCGACATCCGCAGCGGACACGTCGGTGCGCAGCGGGGGCCAGCCCGAGCCGAGCGACCAGGTGGTGGCAGTGGACTTCTCGTTGAAGTAGGCGAGGAATTTCTCGGCCGCCTTCTGCTTGGCCGGGGTGGTCTGCGCGGTGATAGCGAGGGAGATGCCGATCGCCGAGGACGCCTGAGCTGTGGGTCCAGCAGGAATCGCGGCAAGGCCGTAGTCGATCTTGGATGCGGTCGCGACACCGGCCATCCATGGACCACCGACCTCCATCGCGGTCTTGCCCGCGGTGAACAGCTTGTCGGCGCCGATGCCGTCGAGGCCGGTCGGCGAAATCTTGTCTTTGCGAATAGCATTCGCCCAGTAGGTGAGTGTCTCGACGTTTGCTTTCGAGTCGATCGTCGCCTTCGTGGCGCCGTCATTGGTGATCGAACCACTGTTGCCGGCGAAGAGACTCGGCCAGATTCCGTTACCGACCGTTGCGTGGTCAGGAAGCGCGAGCCCGAACTGTTCCGGAGTTCCATCCCCGTTTGCGTCCACGGTCAGCTTCTTCGCGTCTGCCACCCATTCGTCCCAGGTTGTGGGGAAATCCGTGATGCCGGCTGCGGCGAAGAGGGTCTTGTTGTAAATGACCGACAGCGGTACGAATCCGCTCGGCACTCCGAACTTCTTGCCGTCGACAGTCTCCATCGCGACGGCCTCTGTCTTGAGTGCCGCGGTGTTGCTCGACGCCTGCGAATAGAAGTCGTCCAGGTTGATGAGTGCGTTCTTCTGTGCATAGACCGGGAGGCGGTCGGAGGTCATCGCGACGATATCGGGGCCGTTCTTCGAGGACAACGCGGGCAGCAGTGTGTCGTCGATGACCGCCCAGGTCTTCGTCTGCGTCTTGATGGTGATGTTCTTCTGCGACGAGTTGAACTTCTTGACGATATCGTCGAGCACTCCCCCGTCTGCCTCCGTATAGCCGTGCCAGAACGTCAGGGATACTTTTCCACCGGCACTGTCGCCGGAAGGACCGGCGCAGCCGGTGAGTCCTGCCGCCACGACCGCCGCAGCCGCCATGACTCCAATCAGCTTCTTCACTGAATACCTGCTAACTGCTTCCGACGTCTCTGTTCGGAAGCGATCGAGTTGTGAGTACAAGATTTACATCGATGTAAATAAGGATCATACGGAAGGGGACTGTTCGTGTCAACGCACCTGCGAAAGTGCCGGCCAGTGCGTTCAGACGGCCGGTGTTCCGACGGAGGATTCGCGGATGACCAGCGCGAATCCGATCTCGATGAGCTCGGGTGCCGTGCGCGTCGCGAGTCCCTCGATCCGGTCTACGAGCAGGTCGACGGCGCTCCGGGCGATGTCATCGCGGCGAGGCGAGACCGTTGTGAGCGAGGGTGTCGAATAGGCGGAATCCTCGATGTCATCGAATCCAACGACCACGACGTCCTCGGGGATCCGCAGCCCGCTTCTGTGCAGCGCTCGCATCGCGCCGAGCGCCAGGGCGTCGTTGAAGCAGACGACGGCGTCGAAGGATGCCCCGCTCTCAAGAAGACGGTCCATCGCTTCGACGCCGTTGGTGCGATGCCAGAGGGCTGCCGTCATGACAAGGGTCGGATCCACATCGATCCCGTGGGCGAGCAGTGCTTCGGTGTACCCGCGCAGCCGCGAGGCACCAGTACCGACAGGGCCGTCCGGATGAGCACCGATCACCGCAATCCGGCGACGCCCTAGGCCAAGGATGTGCTCGGTTGCGGCGCGCATCGCCGCTTCGTTCGACATAGTCACGTGATCGGCCCGGCTCCCTGTCACGCGCTCCCCCAGGACGACGAGGGGGAAGTCGACGTCGAGTCGGTCGACATCACCAGTCCCGAGAGCGAGTGGGCTGTAGATGAGGCCGTCGATCGAATGCTTGCGCATCGCGGCCACGGCACCGATTTCGATCGAGCGGTCCGCAATGGTCTGCTCGATGAGCACGGTGTACCCGCGCATGCCCGCTGCCCGGATCACCGAATCCGCGAGCTCCGCGAAATACGCCTGACTGAGCTCCGGTACCGCCAGCCCAAGCACGTGGGTGCGGCCAACCCGCAGGTTGCGTGCCGAGATGTTGATCTCGTAGTCGAGCTCACTGACGGCCGCCATCACGCGGTCGCGCATCTTTGTGGAGACGTGCTCGTACCCCGAGAGCACGTTCGACACGCTCTTCACCGAAACTCTGGCCAGAAGGGCGACGTCTTGCATTGTCGCCGGGGACCGTACCGTGCGATCCATCGTTGCCCCTCTTCTCGGCGACGCCGCGGCGCCGCACGTGCTCACGTCAGGAACATAACGCACTCGGGCACGAACCGGTCCCGCAGAACCTCGAGTGTCTGTGAGCCCTGCGCCATCACCCCCACACCACCCACACCTGCGAGAATCGAAGGATGCCAGCATCCCCGCCGCCGAACTCGATGCGGTACTCCCGCCAGGTCGCGCTGCCCGGCTTCGGAACGGCGGCCCAACAGAAGCTGACGGATGCCCGCGTGCTGGTGATCGGCGCCGGCGGACTCGGCAGCAGCGTCATCCCTGCGCTGGCCGCAGCAGGCATCGGAACGATCGGCATCATCGACGACGACACCGTGGAACTCAGCAACCTGCACCGCCAGCTCGCACACGGACTGGCGGATGTCGGGCACGCGAAGGCGCGCTCGGCAGCGGAGGCGGTGGCCGCCATCGACCCCGCGACCACGGTGCACACCGTCGACGCGCGCCTCACCGCCGCCACCGCGCTCGACCTGTTCGCCGGCTTCGACCTGGTCGTCGACGGCAGCGACAACTTCCCTACCCGCTATCTCGCCAACGACGCGGCGACGCTCACCGGCATCCCCCTGGTCTGGGGCGCAGTATCCCAGTACGCCGGGCAGGCCGGGGTGGCCTGGGCCGCGCGTGGCCCGCAATACCGCGACCTGTTTCCCACTCCCCCGCCGCCCGGGTCCGTGCTCTCCTGCGAAGCTGGTGGGGTACTGCCGAGCGTCGTGGCTGTTATCGGATCGATCATGGCCGGAGAGGTGCTGAAGATCCTCACCGGAATCGGAACACCCCTCGTCGGGCGGGTCACCACCTACGACGCCCTCAGCGGCGGATTCCGCGAGCTCGCGTACAACCGCGATCCGGACGGCGTGCCCATCACCGGGCTGATCGACTACGACCTGTTCTGCGGCGTCAGCACCGACTTCACCGTCGAAGAACTCGCGGGAGCACTCGACGGGGTCACCCTCGTCGACGTGCGTGAGCCCTGGGAGGCGCAGATTGCGAGCCTGCCCGGGTCGACGCTGCTGCCGCTCGGGTCCCTCGAATCCACGATGGCGCAGATCGACCGCTCGAGGCCGGTGGTCGTCTACTGCCACGCGGGCATCCGTTCGGCCACCGCGGTCGCGCTCCTCGGCGCGCACGGTATCCCCGCTCGCAGCCTGGACGGCGGCATCGACGCCTGGTCACGGCGCATCGACCCGAGCGTCGCGAGATACTGATGGCCCACCGCAACGTCGCGGAGCACGCCGCTCACGTGCGCGCGCTCATCACTCCCGCGCTGCCCACGGTAACCGAGGCCGTCGAGCTCGGAGAGGCCCTTGGTCGCGTGACGGTCGCCGCCATCCCCTCGCCCGTGGATCTGCCGCTCTTTCGCAACTCCCAGATGGACGGATTCGCGGTCGTCGCGGCCGACCTCGCGCACCTGCCGGCGACCCTTCCGGTGGTCGGCGAGGTCGCCGCGCAGCCCGGGACCCCGCCGCCACTCGCCGCCGGAACCGCGGTGCGCATCATGACCGGCGCCGTCGTTCCAGAGGGTGCGGATGCCGTCGTTCCGGTCGAAGATACGACGGTGAGCGGTGCCTCAGTGACGATCCTTCGGGGCCGCGCCAGCGGGGAATTCGTGCGCGACCGCGGAAGCGACCTCCGCGCCGGGGACCCCCTTCTGCCGGCGGGGCTCCGCCTCGCGTCCCGTCACCTCGCCGCGCTTGCCGCCGCGGGAATCGGAGCCGTCGAGGTGCGTACCCGCGTGCGGATCGTCGTGATCAGCACGGGCGCGGAACTCGCGCCGGTGGGTCGGCAGGCGGGCCCCGGGGAGATCTACGATTCGAACAGCACCGCGCTCACGGCCGCCGCGACCGCGTGTGGAGCGAACGTGACCTACGCGATCCATCCGGTGGAGGACGAGGTTTCGCAGCTTCGAGGGACGCTCCTTTTCGCTGCGTCGAATGCTGACCTCATTCTCACCTCCGGCGGCATCTCGATGGGCAAGTACGAGGTCGTGCGCGAGTTTCTCCTGGCCAACGGCGGCGAGGTGGGGCACATCGCCATGCAGCCGGGCGGACCGCAGGCGACGGGGGTCTTCAATGGCGTGCCGGTGATCAGCTTCCCCGGCAACCCGGTGAGCACCCAGATCTCGTTCGAGGTCTTCGTGGCGCCGATCCTGCGTGAGGCCGCCGGACTCCCGGCCGCTCCCCGACAGGCCCGGAGGCTCTCCGCCGACCTGCGCTCCGCGCCCGGAAAGCGCCAGTTCCTGCGCGGACGCGCCCGGCCCGACGGCCGGGTCGAGGTGGTCGGTGGGCCGAGCTCCCATCTCGTGGCCGGGCTGGCGGCATCCGACCTGCTTCTCGACATCCCCGAAGACATCACCGAGCTGAAAGAGGGCGACCTCGTGGAAACGATCGACCTGTGAGCGGGCTCAGCCATCTCGACGCGGAAGGTCGTGCACGCATGATCGACGTCGGCGACAAGGCCGTCACCGCCCGAACAGCCACGGCGACCGGGCGGTTCGTCACCACGCCCGACGTGATCGCTCTGGTGCGTGCCGACGGCCTGCCGAAGGCCGACGTGCTCGCCACGGCGCGCATCGCCGGCATCTCGGGAGCCAAGAAGACCAGCGAGCTCATCCCGCTGTGCCACCAGGTGCCGCTCTCCTCGGTCATTATCGACTTCTCGTTCACGGATGACTCGATCCTGGTGTCGGCGACGGCGAAGACCGTCGGTCAGACCGGCGTCGAGATGGAAGCCCTCACTGCGGTCGCGATCGCCGGGCTCACCCTCCACGACATGATCAAGGCGGTGGACCCGGCGGCGGTGCTCGGGGAGATCCGCCTCGAGTCGAAGACCGGTGGCAAACGCGGGCACTGGACCCGGCACGGCGTGCTGGCACCGCCGACCGTGCGCCCCGGTACCGCGGCCGTCGTCGTGGCCTCCACCGCCGCCGCCGCCGGGACGCGCGAAGACACCACCGGACCGGTGATCTCCGACTGGCTCGGCGCCCGCGGGTTCGCGGTCGACGCGGTGACCGTCGTGGCCGACGCCGCCATCGCCGCCGAGTTGGCCCGAGTGGTGGCATCCGCTCCCGCGGTGATCATCACGACCGGAGGCACCGGCCTCAGTCCCACCGACCGCACCCCGGAGGCCACTCTCGCGCTGCTCGATCGTGAGCTGCCCGGGGTCGCCGAGGCGATCCGCGCGCGCGGGCTCTCGGCCACCCCGACCGCAGCGCTCAGCCGCGCGGTCGCCGGCACCGCCAACGGCACCGTCGTCATCAACCTGCCGGGGTCCCGCGGCGGAGTGCGCGACGGCCTCGCCGTGCTCGACGGGCTGCTCGAGCACCTCGTCGCGCAGGTCGCGGGCGGGGGCGCCCATGAGTGACGACATCCTCGCGCTCATCTCGGCCGAGCCGCTCGACGCGACCGCCATCGAGGACTTCGTGATGGATGACGAGAAGGGTGCCCTCGTCACCTTCCGGGGAGTGGTTCGCAATCACGACCACGGGCTCGCCGTCACCGCGCTCGAGTACTCCGCCCACCCGGATGCCGCCCGCTTCCTCGAGGACTGCTGCCGCACGATCGCGGCCGAGACCGGCCTCCGCGTGGCGGCCGCGCATCGCATCGGGTCGCTTGCAGTCGGCGATATCGCGCTCGTAGCCGCAGTCTCTGCGGCCCACCGCGGGGAGGCCTTCGCCGCGTGCGAGCGCCTCGTCGACCTGATCAAGACGTCAGTTCCGATCTGGAAGCGGCAGCACCTGGCCGACGGCGCCACCGAGTGGGTCGGACTGTAGCCGGCATCCCTTCCCTCCCCTTCCCGAGCCGTCATCCCCGCTGTTTCATCATTCAGGAAGGTGTGCGCGCGGGCGCCTGCCGCTCAATTTAGTTACTTGACGTCAACTAGTTACCTGACGTTCACCTCCGGTCACTCCCGAGAGAGCACCATTGACTCACGATTTCGGTAGCGGAGGGCACGGCCATGAGAATCTCGCGGGCAAAAAAGGTCATCATCGCATCACTGGCGGCGATCGCCACGGCGGCTGGAGTGGGCATCGCGGCGGCATCGCCCGGACTCGCCGAAACCGCCGACGGCGCTCACCACAGCGAATTCCATGCGCCGCACGTGGGTCACGTGTGGACGATCATGCTCGAGAACAAGTCCTACGAGTCGACGTTCACCGGGCTCAACCAGAACGACTACCTGTGGAAGACGCTCCCCTCCTACGGCGAGCTGCTCACCCAGTACTACGGCACAGGCCACTACTCGCTCGACAACTACATCAGTGCCGTCTCCGGCCAGGCTCCCGCTCCGGCGAACCAGGCCGATTGCCCCCAGTACACGGATGTCGCGCCAGGGCTTCCGGCGGCGGACGGCCAGGTCTACGCCTCGACCGGCTGCGTCTACCCGGCATCCGTGCAGACGATCTTCAACCAGCTCGACACCAAGAAGGTCTCCTGGAAGGTCTACAACCAGGACATGGGCAACGATCCCACGCGCGAGAACGTCTACAAGTGCGGGATCCCCGGTGACCCCTCCGGTGCCGGAGTCGTCGACCCCGGAGGGGCAACTGCTACCGACCAGTACGTGCCGAAGCACAACCCCGCCGCCTGGTTCCACTCGATCATCGACAACCCCGCCGACTGCGCGAATGTAGTGCCGCTCGACGGCTACAAAGCCACTACGGGCCACGCCGCCATCCCGAGCCTCGCCGACGACCTGAAGTCGGAAAGGACCACTCCCGCCTTCTCCTGGATCACCCCGAACAACTGCTCGGATGCCCACGACGCCACCTGCAAGGGCGACAACCTCTCGGGCGACCCGAACAACCACCAGGGCGGGCTCTACGCCGCCGACCAGTTCCTGAAGAAGTGGATCCCCACCATCATGGCGTCGCCGGCCTTCCAAAAGGACGGGGAGATCCAGATCCTCTTCGACGAGGCCTTCCCTCCCTACAAGATGTACGGCAACTCGATCGCCGACCAGCAGTACGCGGCAGACAGCACATTCGGCACGGACACCGGCACCGGGGCATCCGCCCAGGCTGAGGCCGACACCGCCCAGTCGGTGGTCGCCTGCTGTGGCGAACTCCCGGGCCCGAACACGACCCAGCCCGGCTTCCAGGCCTTCAACCAGGACACCACCCCCGGCGGCGGCATCACCGGCGCGGTTCTCATCAGCCGCTTCATCACCCCCGGGTCCGTGAGTGCCCAGCCCTACAACCACTACAGCTGGTTGCGCACCATCGAGGACACCTTCGGCATCCGCCGCGGAGGGATCGACGGTGACGGCCACCTCGCCTACGCCGGTACCGACGGACTGCGGCCGTTCGGACCCGACGTGTACAACAATGCCGCGGGACGGGCACTGAAGCCGTCCCCGTCGGGCAGCTCGCTCTACGCTGCGACGGCGAGCATCAACGAGGCACCGACGGCGAAGATCGTCACGAAGTCCGTGCCGGTCGACGGCAAGTGATGGCGTCGCGCCGCGTCGGTCTGGCGGCCCTCGGCACCTCTCTGCTTCTGCTCGGGGCGCTGTGTGGCTGCAGCAGCGCCCCGACCGCCGAGTCCGTGACCGCCTCGCTCGGGGCGGTGCCGATCCCCACGGCCCCGGCCGTCGATCCGGTGCCGACAGCCACCATCGGCAAGCCCCAGGTGCTCGCGATGGGGGCGCCGACGCTCGTGGTCATCGACTCCGCCACGCGCGGCACCGCCACCGCCACCGGTCCCGACCAGACGATCACCCAGCCCGCGGCATCCGTCGCCACCTCGCCGGCCCGCGCCACCACCGCCGCGACGATCACCCTGACCGTGAAGTCCGCACGGGGATCCATCCCCCTCGTCGCCTCCGACCTCATCTGTCGCGACGAGACCGGCGCCGTCGTCCCGCTCACGCCGGTCGGTTCGGCGAGCGCGACCGCCGCTCCGGGCGCCCCGGCTGTGCTGGTGGTGTCGGGCACCTTCACCAGCGGGGCGGCGCAGGTGACCTGGCAGCCATCCGGGCATCCGATCGCACTCTGGGACTTCAATATCGAACTGGATTAGCGCGCGTCACCGCCGGTCGTTAACCTTCCGGCCATTCGGGGGTCATCCGGGTCTTCTACTGTGCTGGCGTGGCAGGGCACTCCAGCACTGCCGCACTCCCGCAGACCCGCAGACCCGCAGACCCAGGAGAATACTCATGCGACGACGAATCCCTGTTCTCACCTCCGCAACCCTCATCACCGCGCTCGTGGCCACCGCCGTTGTGGCCGGGACCGCCGGCGTTGCCTCCGCACACGGCGACTCCGGCGACGACCGCGGGCGCGCCAAGAACGTGATCTACCTGCTCGGCGACGGGATGGGACGCACCCACGTCACCGCGGCCCGCGAGCGCTTCTACGGCACAGACGGCAAGCTCGCCATGGAGACACTCCCCTCGCAGGGCTACGTCAGCACCTATGCTGTCGAGAAGCTGTCGGGCCAGCCCGGTTCGAAGAACTTCCACCCCAACCCCGTCACCGACTCGGCTTCCGCCGCGACCGCCTGGTCGTCCGGAGTCAAGACCTATAACGCGGCCCTCGGCATCGATGCCACCGGTGCGGTCAAGCCGACGGTCATGGAGCTCGCCAAGAAGGCTGGCCTGCGCACCGGCAACGTCTCCACCGCGGAGATCACGGATGCCACCCCCGCCGGCCAGATGAGCCACGCCCTCGCGCGCGGATGCCAGGGGCCGGTCTACTCGGATGCCGCGTGCCAGGATCTCTCGATCACCGGCACCGCGCTTCCGACCAGCGACATCCGGGTGACCCCGATCGCCGACCAGATCGCCCGCAACGGTACCGCGGACGTCATCCTCGGCGGAGGACTCAGCCGGTTCGACGCCGCCGATGAGAAGGCGCTGAAAGACCAGGGCTACTCCGTGCTCGGCTCCCCGACCAGCCAGACCGTCGCCACCAAGACGGACCTGGCCTCGGCATCCGGCCAGAAGGTGTTCGGCCTCTTCAACAAGGGCAACCTCACCATCGAGAAGGCCAAGCAGGACAACCCCGCCTCTGTGCAAGCTCAGGAGCCGACCCTCCCCGAGATGACGAGCAAGGCGATCGCGCTCCTCACCAGCAAGGCGAACTCAAAGGACAAGAGCGCCGGCAAAGGCTTCTACCTGCAGGTCGAGGGCGCACTGATCGACAAGCGGTCGCACGCCAACGATGCGGCGCAGACCCTCGGTGAGATGAAGGCCTTCGACGACTCGGTGAAGATCGCCAAGGAGTTTGCGGCGAAGGACGGCAACACCCTCGTCATCGTCACCGCCGACCACGAGTGCGCCGGCTTCAACATCATCGAGAAGGGCACCTTCACCAACGCCGAAGCGACCGCCCCTCCGACGAATGTCGACTCGGGCAACACCGCGAACAACTCGACGCCGACCCGCCCGAACAACGCCAAGGACGCCACCCGCTCGACCGGGATCATCAACGGTGCAGGCTCCGCCGACCCGAAGAACTTCGCCCCGGCGACGTTCCGCATCCCGAGCGACCCGGCCGGCGTGGTCGACGGATCGCCGGAGGCCGGCCTCTGGCTGACCTACCTGTCGGGCAACCACACCGGGGCTGATGTTCCGGTGTACGCCTTCGGACCGGGGTCCGACCAGCTGGATGGCACCATCGACAACACCGCACTGTTCGGCATCGTCGGCAAGGCGCTTCGCGTCATCAAGTAGCACCCCGCACGGTCCGGGCCGGGGAGTGTATCCCCGGCCCGGAGCGTCGATCTGCAAGGACACCCCCATGAAGAGACCACGCCCGATCATCGCCATCGCCGTCGCCGCAGCAGCCGTCGTGGTCGCCGGCTCGATCGCGATCGGCGTGACCGCGATGGCGCGCACCGACGCCGCGGCCCCGCTGCCGACGGACGCCGTGAAGACCACGCTTCCCGGACTGGTTGCGCCGAGCGGAGCGCCGGAGCTCGCCGGCATCCGCCTCCTTCATCCGAAACCCGGCGAAGTGGGCACGGCCGCCGGTCCGTTCGACGATCGGTTCGCGGTCGACGGTCTCGCCTTCGACGGCGCGAGCGTGAGCGGAGCCCTCCGTGTGACGAGCGACGTGAGCGCGGTGCTCGACCTCGAGGTCATCGCCGGGTTCTACGACGCCGGCGGATCACTGATCGGCAGCGACCGTTTCGTTTATCACGCGACTGATGACGGCCCGGTCGACCCGGTCACCGGCACTCCGGTCGAATCAATTCCGTTCCGGGTCGCGGTGCCGACGGAGCTCGCCGGGCGTGCGGTGTCGGCGTCGATCGGCGTGCCCGTCCTCGTCAACGAGTAGCGGTGGCTTCGACCGGGCTCATCCCCCGGCGAACGGCGGAAGCACGTCGACCCGGGCACCGAGCGCGCGCGAGTCGTCTCGGCTGACGATCCCGTCGACGAGAAATGATCCGGTTGCAAGCACCCGGCGCATGCCGTCTCCATACCGGTCGGCGAGAAGGGCCCGCAACTCGCCCACCGTCGCCACGGCGGGCAGGCGCTCTTCCTCGCGGCCGGCAGCCTCGGCGGCGGACGCGAAGTAGCGCACGAGAACGTCAGCCACCGATCGCGCCCATGCTGCGGTGCGGGCGCACGAAGTCGTCCCGGTCCATCCCATGACCGGCCTGCTTGCCCCACTGGGCGGCCCGCCACCAGGTGGCGATCGTCGCATCATCGGATCCGTCGCGCAGCAGTGCCCGAAGGTCGGTCTCGTCGTCGCCGAACAGGCACGATCGCACGGTGCCCTCAGCAGTGACGCGCGTGCGGTCGCAGGCTTCGCAGAACGAGCGGGTCACCGAGGCGATGATGCCGACGGTGGCGGGCCGGCCCTCGAGCTGATGTCCGTCGACGATCCATTCCTCGGCAGGCGCCGACGGATCGTCGCGGTGGGGCTGGCTGAGGGTGAAACGTGCACCGAGCACGCCGAGCAGCTCCGCGGCATCCACCATGTTGTCGCGCGCCCAGGCCTCGTCGGCGTCGAGGGGCATCTGCTCGATGAAACGCAGGCGCACCCCGTTGGCGAGGGACCACTCGAGCAGGTCGGCAGCCCCGGCGAGGGTGTCGCGCATCAGCACCGCATTGATCTTGAGCGGAGTGAGTCCGGCATCTTTCGCCGCCTGGATGCCGGCGAACACCGAGGGGAGCCTGTCCCGCCGGGTGAGACGGGCGAAGTGGTCGCGGTCGACGGTGTCGAGGGAGATGTTGATGCGGTCGAGCCCCGCCTCCACCAGCTCGTGGATGCGGTGGTCGAGACCGATCGCGTTGGTCGTCATCGAGATGGACGCCTTCGTGCCGTCGGACAGCCCGGCGACAGCGGACGAACGGGCGATGATCTCGGCCAGGTCCGCCCGCATGAGCGGCTCTCCCCCGGTGAAACGGATGTCGCGCACCCCGAGGTCGCGAACGGCGATCTCGACGAGGCGCGCGATCTCCGTCGCGGTGAGCAGGTCGTCGCGAGCGATCGCAGGAAGGCCCTGTTCCGGCATGCAGTACGTGCAGCGCAGCGAGCACTTCTCGGTGATCGAGATGCGCAGATCGCGGGCGGTGCGGCCGAAGGTATCCAGCAGTCCGGCGTCATCGGGACGCCCGACGGTCGGCGGAAGGCGGGCGGGATCGCGCCGGATCCCGGGGATGCCGAGCGCGAGCGAAGTCATGGATTCAGCCTACGTGACCGGGTCGGTATCAGCGCTGCGAGCCTGGTACGGCGACGGCGACGCGTACCGCAAACATCTCGCCGTGTTACGCCCGCCCGATGAGTCTGCCCGGCCGGCTCCTACGCTGGTCCCCACCCATCTCAACGCCGCCACAGGCAGAAGGACCCCACCATGGACCTGAACCTCGACGTCTCCGGCCGACGCGTGCTCCTGGTCGGTGAGCCCCACGCCTCTCGGCGAGCGATCGCCCGCTACCGGGCCGCCGGGGCGACGGTGCGCCTCGCGACCGGGCCGTCTGTGACAGAGGAGGTACGGGCGCAGATCGGCGCCGCCGACCTCGTCGTGCTCGTCGGCGTCGCACCGGCGCTCGACCGATCGATCTCCGCGCTCGCCACCGAGCATGCGGTCTGGCTCACCCGCGAGACTGCCGCCGCGACGGGCCCGCTCGGGCATGTGACCCTCGTCGGCGGGGGACCGGGCGAGGAGGGTCTCATGACTGTCGCGGCGATGCGCGCTCTCCGGGCCGCCGACATCGTCTACTTCGACAGGCTGGGGCCGCACGACCGGCTCGCCGACTGGGCGCCCGGCGCCGAGCGGGTCGATGTGGGAAAACTCCCCGGTCACCACGCCGTGCCCCAGGCCGAGGTCGAGCGGATGCTCGTGGCAAGCGCCCTCGCCGGCCTGACCGTCGTGCGACTCAAAGGAGGGGATCCGTTCGTCTTCGGGCGCGGCGGGGAAGAGGTGCTCGCCTGCCGGGAGGCCGGCGTGCCGGTGAGCATCATCTCGGGGGTCTCGAGCGCGATCGCGGCGCCGGGAATCGCCGGGATCCCGGTTACCCACCGGGAGGTGAGTCGCATGTTCACGGTGGTCTCGGGCCACGCGCCGTTCACCGACGAGCAGCTGGCTCACCTCGTCGGCCTTGGCAGCACGATAGTCGTACTCATGGGCATCGGCACCCTCCCCCACCTTTCGGCGGGGCTGGCACGACACGGGATGGACGCTTCGATGCCGATCGCCATCATCGAGCGCGCCTTCTCGGAAAGCCAACGCACCACCATCGCGTCGATCGGCACCGTCGTCGACAGCGCGACGCGCACGGGCATCCGATCTCCGGCGGTCATCGTGATCGGGGAGGTGGTTCGGATGGCACACCGCGACGATGGACAGGCCGCGGAGCTGCTGGCGCAGGCGGCGCGCCTGGTGCGGTAGCCGAGCGGGCACACCACGACTCAGGAGGCCACCAGACGTGGAAGAGTTGTCTCCATGCCTGACGAAACGCTGCGACTGCCGAATACGATCTTCCAGGCGGTCTTCGACCTCGGCGACAAGCGTGCGGCGAAGATCACCCTTCCGCCGGCACTGCGCGAGCCCGAGATCTTCGCCGAGTGGCAGGACGACGAAAACGTGGTCTCCCTCTACGTCGGTTACGACGACGGGCAGCTGCATCTTGACCTCGGTTCGTCCGGCGGCGAGCACCATTTCCACGGTGCGAGCGGCGATGCGAGCGAGAACAGCCCCTGGAACGGGGCCGACACTGCCGTACTGCTCTCCTGGGCGACCGCTCTCGCCGGCAACTTCTTCGAGCGGATGCCCGAGCTCATGGAAGACATCGAGGAGGCCGCCGCGTGGCACGAGGAGGGATACCCCCTCTACGTCTGCGAGACGGAGCCCGCCCAACTCGACCTGATCGAGGTGGAGATCGAGGGGGAGATCCTCACATTGCCCTGGCTCGGGTCCGGCACTGTCAGCCAGGACCATGTCGATGGCGAGAACCATCCGATCGCCCTTCTCTGGAATCCGGTGGACGGCGCGGCCCCCGATCGCACGATCGCCCGCGCCTGGCTCGATCCGGTGTCCGGCGAGCCGGTGACCTCCGCCGAGCAGGGCGTGGACTGGTCGGCCGTGGGGCTCGAACGCGAGGAGGTTCTGTCCTGGCTCGAGGGCATCTACCTCAACCACCACATCACCCCCGATGCCGAGATCGAGCTGGTGCACGCGGTACTCGAACGCATGGGGGGACTCGACCGGGAGTAGTGACGATCGGTAGTGTTGGCTCAACCGAAGGAGCATCTCATGGCTGTCATCTCTCGCGGTTTCACCGGCCGCAGTCGCGAACACAATCCCGAGCTTCCTCCCGGCCAGTACCTCACCGCGGACTTCCCGGTGCTGTCGGCCGGTCCAACTCCAGACATCGATACGGCGGACTGGGAATTCAGTATCCGCACCGATGATGCGACGCTCCATCGGTGGAGCTGGGACGAGCTTCACGCCCTCCCGATCGAAGACATCGACACCGACATCCACTGCGTCACCCGCTGGTCGAAGTTCGGCACCAGCTGGCGTGGCGTCTCCCTCGACACCCTGTTCGCCGGGGTCGAGACGAGCGACGAGTACGTGATGGCCCACTCCTATGGCGGGTACACCACCAACGTGCCACTCGAGGATCTGCTCGACGGCAAAGCCTGGATCGCGTTCGAGTTCGACGGCGAGCCCCTCGATCCCGAACACGGCGGCCCCGCACGACTGCTCATCCCCCACCTGTACTTCTGGAAGAGCGCCAAGTGGATCCGCTCGCTGGAGATGATGCCCTCCGACGAGCCGGGTTTCTGGGAGCAGAACGGCTACCACCTGTATGGCGACCCGTGGCTCGAGCAGCGCTATTGGTGACAGGTCGTTGACAACGGAACGTGAGACCCGGGATGCACCGCCCCACCGGGTCGGCCTCTGGCATGTCGGCGTGGTCGTGTCGACCAATACCGAAACGCCCACGGGACGCAGCATCGTGCTCGATGTGCCGGGCTGGGGCGGAAACCTCGCCGGGCAGCACGCGGACGTGCGCCTCACCGCCCCCGACGGATACCAGGCCGTGCGCTCCTACTCCGTCGCGTCCGCCGACGACGGTGACCGGGTCGAGTTCGCCGTCGACCGGTTCCCCACCGGAGAGGTCTCTCCCTATCTCGTCGACGACCTCCAGCCCGGGGACGAGCTCGAGCTGCGCGGTCCCCTCGGCGGCTGGTTCGTCTGGAGGCCGGCACAGACCGAACCGGTGCAGCTCATCGGTGGGGGGTCCGGAATCGTGCCGCTGATGGCGATGGTGCGGTCCCACACCGCCTCCGGCAGCACGGCGCCGTTCCGACTGCTCTACTCGGTACGCACCCCGGATGACGCGTTCTTCCGTTCGGAGCTCGAGGCGCCGACTCCCCACCTCGACGTCACGTGGCTGTACACCCGGCGAACACCGGACGGCTGGGCCCGCCCGGCCGGACGCATCGCGCGGGCCGATCTCGAGGCATCCGCCTTCGCTTCGTCCCTCGCTCCCGCCGTGTTCGTCTGCGGCCCCACCGGGTTCGTCGAGACCGTCGCGAACGACCTCGTCGCTCTCGGCCATGATCCGCACCGTGTGAAGACCGAACGTTTCGGAGGTGCCTGATGCCCGAACCCGTTGACGGCAATGCGCTTGCAGGGCCGCTCTCGGAGCTGTTCTCCGCGGATCTCACCATGGCGACCGCCCGCTGCCTCGGCTGCGGTGACATCTCCGAGCTCGCGCGGGCGAGGGTGTATGCCGATCCCACCGGCTACGTGGTGCGTTGCGGCCAGTGCGACGACGTGCTCATGGTGATCGTCGAGGAGCCCGACGGCGTCTGCCTCGAGCTGCGCGGCATGTCCTGGCTGAAGGTGCCCCGCTAGCTTCCGCTCTGGCGGCGGGGGTAACCCGCTACGGTGAGCCCGCGGCGGGGGTAACGCCGCCTCGCGGCGCGGGTAACGCGCTACCGTGAGCCCGCGGCGGGGGTTACGCGCTACCGTGAGCCCGCGGCGGGGGTAACACCAACTCGCGGCGGTTCCGATGCATCCCGGCGGGGGTTGTGCCCCCCGCCGCGAGGGCATATTCCCGCCCTGACGGGAAGCCTCCCGGCCGACGCAGCCTTCGCGTCGCGACTCCATGCGCGTTTCTCGGTGGTCACGCCCGGCGGCGGCGTTCCAGACGAGATGCGGATCCGTGTTTTTCGCCCTCGGAGCATCACGGAACCAGGCTGTGGTGACCGGGCTGCAGGACCTCCCGCCGATCATGGAAGATCGAGTCGCGACGGTGTTCGCGGCGGGGGTTACGACCCCGCACGGCGCTGAAGTGGCTTCGCGGCGGGGGTTACGCCTCCCGCCGCGACGCCGTATCCCCGCCACGGTATGCCGCGACGCCGTATCCCCGCCACGGTATACCGCCGACGGCGTATCCCCCACCACAGCCTGCCGGGCTGCGCCATCCTCACCCCGGTACCCGCACGCGAACGTGCGATGGGCGACGGTGCGTAACTCCTGCAACGCAAGCGAGTGGTGTTGAATCCCTGAGTGGGAAAGCGTCTTGCAGTCGACCCCACAACAACTGCTGGAGTCAAGCGGCTAAGGGCAATCGCAACCGGAGGCACAGTACGAACGCCCAGCCGAGGATGCCTATGAGGCAGATCCTCTCGGTGAGGCCGACCACCTGCGGCAGCACGGCGAGGCTCAGTCCGAGAAGCACCAGCCCGGCGAGCGCCACGAAGAAGAACATGGTAACCGCGCGGGGACGACCGATCCAGGCGGTCAGCAGCCCCATCGCCACAAGCACGGCGAGAAATCCGGATGTCGCGAACACCACGTGCACGAGACCGACGGTCGTGCGCGGGGTCATGCCGAACTCGCCCGCGCGGTTGACGTCGGTCGGAAAGAAGACCAGAGCCGCCGAGCAGAGTCCCGCCAGCGCGAGCAGCACCGAGCCGGCGGTGCGCCGTCGCGCGGCCGGAGCGGTGAGGGAGACCGCCACCACGATGCATCCGCTCATCGCGGCCCTCGCCAGGAAGTTGAGGCCCATCGCCCAGCCGAATGGCCCGACAGCGAGATCGCTCTCTGCGTCACTCACCACCGAGTAGTGCGGCGGCAGGCACTGCAGCACCACATCGATCGACACGTAGAGCAGAACGAGGAGCATCGCCGCGACGGCGAACGCCCGGCGAACGCGGTTGGCCGTCGACGGCGTCGGCGGTGAGCTCATCACCCAAGACTCTCGCATCGAGGCACACCTTTGCTCCAAGAAGGGCGAGTACGGACACACCGGGCTGGCACGCCGGCCCGGAACCGCCGAAGAGGCCCCGGTTCGATGAAAACCGGGGCCCCTTCGAGAGATGACTAGCGGGCGGCGGAGCCGTCGGTGTAGTCCTCGTCGACCTGCTTCCAGGCGAACAGAGCGCGCAGCTCCTTGCCGGTGGCCTCGATCGGGTGAGCGGCACCCTTGGCGCGGAGCTCGAGGAACTCCGGTGCTCCGGCATCCTGGTCGGCGATGAAACGCTCGGCGAAGGCACCCGACTGGATGTCGGCGAGAACGGCCTGCATGTTCTCCTTCACGTGGGGGTCGATGACGCGCGGGCCGGAGACGTAGTCGCCGTACTCAGCGGTGTCGGAGACGCTCCAGCGCTGCTTGGCGATGCCGCCCTCCCACATCAGGTCGACGATGAGCTTCAGCTCGTGCAGCACCTCGAAGTACGCGATCTGCGGCTGGTAGCCGGCCTCGGTCAGGGTCTCGAAGCCATACTGAACGAGCTGCGAGACACCGCCGCAGAGAACTGCCTGCTCGCCGAACAGGTCGGTCTCGGTCTCCTCGGTGAAGGTGGTCTTGATGCCGCCGGCGCGCAGGCCGCCGATCGCCTTGGCATACGACCAGGCGAGCTGCCAGGCCTGGCCTGAGGCATCCTGCTCGACGGCGACGATGACGGGAACGCCACGACCGGCCTCGAACTCGCGGCGCACGGTGTGGCCCGGTCCCTTTGGCGCGACCATGATCACATCGACGCCCTCCGGCGCGGTGATGTAGCCGAAGCGGATGTTGAAGCCGTGGCCGAAAAGGATCGCGTTACCCGCGACGAGGTGCGGCTGGATGTCGGCGGCGTACAGTCCGCGCTGGTGCTGGTCGGGCGCGAGGATGACGATCACGTCGGCCCACTCGGCCGCCTCGGCAGACGACAGCACGGTGAAGCCGGCCTCCTGTGCCTTGACGACGGACTTGGAATCCGGCTTCAGGCCGACGACGACCTCGACGCCAGAGTCGCGGAGGTTCAGCGCGTGCGCGTGGCCCTGCGATCCGTATCCGATGACGGCGACCTTCTTGCCCTGGATGAGGGCGAGGTCGGCGTCTTTGTCATAGAAGATTTCGGTCACTTTATTTCCTTTTCGGTTTCTGCTGGTTGAGTGGGCCGGGCGCGCTACGCGTGCTCCTAGTTCTTGAAGACTCGCTCGGTGATGCTCTTAGAACCGCGGCCGATCGCGAGGAGGCCCGACTGCGCGATCTCCTTGATCCCGTAAGGCTCGAGCACCTTGAGCAGCGCCTGCACCTTGGCGGTGTCGCCGGTGACCTCGATGACGAGAGCGTCGGTCGCGACATCCACGATGCGGGCACGGAAGAGGGTGGCCGCTTCGAGGATCTGGCTTCGCGTGGTGTTGTCGACCCGCACCTTGATGAGCATGTGCTCGCGCTCGACGGTCTGCAACGGATCGAGCTCGACGATCTTGATCACGTTGATGAGCTTGTTCAGCTGCTTGGTCACCTGTTCGAGAGGCAGCTCCTCCACATCCACCACCACGGTGATGCGGGAAAGCCCGGGGATCTCGCTCGCTCCGACCGCGAGGCTCTCGATGTTGAACCCGCGGCGGGCGAACAGGCCGGCGACCCTGGTGAGGAGTCCGGGTTTGTCCTCGACGAGGAGGGAGAGAACGTGGGTCATCGGCCTACTCCTCGTCCCACGACGGGGCGTGGTCTTTCGCGTATTGCACATTGGAGTTGCCGACGCCCTGTGGCACCATCGGCCAGACCATCGAGTGCGGGCTCACGATGAAGTCGATCACCACCGGGCGGTCGTTCGTCTCGTTGGCGAGCTTGATCGCGGCATCCACGTCTTCCTTGTTGCGCACCCGGATGCCGAGCGCGCCATACGCGTCCGCCATCTTCACGAAGTCCGGGATCATCACCGTGTCATGGCCCGTGTTGAGGTCGGTGAACGAATGGCGGCCGTCGTAGAACAGCGTCTGCCACTGGCGCACCATGCCGAGCGAGGAGTTGTTGATGATCGCGACCTTGATCGGGATCTTGTTGATCGTGCAGGTTGCGAGTTCCTGATTGGTCATCTGGAAGCAACCATCACCATCGATCGCCCACACCGTGCGCTCGGGCTCGGCGACTTTGGCGCCCATCGCTGCGGGGACCCCGTAGCCCATGGTGCCCGCGCCGCCGGAGTTGAGCCAGGAGTTCGGGCGCTCGTACTTGATGAACTGCGCCGCCCACATCTGGTGCTGGCCGACGCCGGACGCGTAGATCGCCTCCGGGCCGGTGAGCTGGCCGATGCGCTCGATCACGTATTGCGGAGACAGCAGGCCGTCTTCGGGCTCGTCGTAACCCAACGGGAAGCGAGCGCGAAGCAGGTCGAGGCGCTCCCACCAGGCCGTGAGGTCGGAGGGTGTGGTCACGGTCGCCTCTCTGAAGGCGATAGTGAGGTCGGCGATGACGTCCTTGGCATCACCGACGATCGGAACATCGGCGAGACGGATCTTGGAGATCTCGGCCGGGTCGATGTCGACATGCACGACCTTCGCGTCCGGGGCGAATTCGCTGGGCTTACCGGTGACCCGGTCGTCGAAGCGCGCCCCGAGCGAGATGAGCAGGTCGGATTCCTGGATGGCGAGCACCGCCGGCACCGTGCCGTGCATCCCGGGCATGCCGAGGTTCAGCGGGTTGGAGTCGGGGAACGCGCCACGGGCCATGAGAGTCGTCACAACCGGTGCGCCCACGAGTTCGGCGAGTTCGAGCAGTTCTGCGGATGCCTTGGCGCGGATCACTCCACCGCCTACGTAGAAGACCGGGCGCTTCGCCTCGGCGAGCAGCTGTGCCGCCGCCTGGATCTGCTTGCCGTGGGCCTTCAACACCGGCCGGTACCCGGGAAGATCCTGCTTCGGCGGCCAGATGAACGGCGCGCTGTTCTGCTGGCAGTCCTTGGTGACATCCACCAGCACCGGCCCCGGGCGTCCGGTGGTCGCGATGTGGTAGGCCGCGGCGATCGTCGCCGGGATGTCTTCCGGTCGGGTCACCAGGAAGGAGTGCTTGGTGATCGGCATCGTGATCCCCACGATGTCGACCTCCTGGAAGGCGTCGCTTCCCATCAGCGTCGAGAACACCTGGCCGGTGATGGCGAGCAGAGGCACGGAGTCCATGTAGGCATCCGCGATCGCGGTCACCAGG
The DNA here is from genome assembly GCF_054880895.1 of Lacisediminihabitans sp. FW035. Taxonomy (NCBI): domain Bacteria; kingdom Bacillati; phylum Actinomycetota; class Actinomycetes; order Micrococcales; family Microbacteriaceae; genus Lacisediminihabitans; species Lacisediminihabitans sp. FW035. Next base: position 895,135 of record NZ_CM142187.1, on the reverse strand, counting down.
TTCGTGGCACCGGGTCCGGAAGTCGCGATGCAGACCCCGAGCCGACCGGTGGATGACGCGTAACCCTCCGCGGCGTGACCGGCACCCTGCTCGTGGCGAACCAGGATGTGGCGGATGCCTGTCGATGACATCAACTCGTCGTAGAACGGCATGATCGCGCCGCCGGGGAGGCCGAAGACATCGGTGACGCCGAGGTTCTCGAGCGAGCGCAGGATCGCGCCCGATCCGGTGAGGATCTCAGGCTCGGCTGGTCTCTTCGTCGGTGATGCTGGCACGGGAGCTGTTTCCGTGGACATTGAATATTCCTTGCGAGACATAGAGTGCGAATGGTGAGGGGCGGGTCGACCCGCCTCGGGTCAACCCGTGATCGCGCCCTCCGCAGCGGAGTGCACGAGCTTCGAGTACTTTGCAAGAACGCCACGGGTATAGCGCGGGGGAAGCGGAGCCCAGCCAGAGCGGCGAGCGGCTAGCTCGGTCTCGTCGACAAGTAGATCGAGGGAACGAGCGGCGATATCGACCCGTATTAGATCACCATCGCGCACGAAGGCGATAGGACCTGCGTCCACCGCTTCGGGTGCTATGTGGCCGATGCACAGTCCGGTTGTGCCGCCTGAGAATCGTCCGTCAGTCAAGAGTAGTACATCCTTGCCGAGCCCGGCTCCCTTGATGGCGGCCGTGATGGCGAGCATCTCGCGCATCCCGGGGCCGCCCTTCGGGCCTTCGTAGCGGATGACGACGATGTCGCCCTTGCCGATCTTGCCCTCGGTGAGCGCGTCCATTGCGGCGCGTTCGCGTTCGAAGACGCGGGCCGGGCCCTCGAATACCTTGGCGTCGAAGCCTGCGGTCTTGACGACGGCACCCTCCGGAGCGAACGAGCCGTGCAGGATCGTGAGCCCGCCGGTCGCATGGATCGGGTTGTCGAGCGTGCGGAGGACCTTCCCGTCGAGAGGAGGGATGTTCAGCTCGGCGAGGTTCTCGGCGAGCGTCTTGCCGGTGACCGTAAGCGCGTCGCCGTGCAGGAGCCCGGCATCCAGCAGCGCCTTCATGAGCACCGGGATGCCGCCGCGGCGATCGAGGTCGTTCATCACGAACTGGCCGAATGGCTTCATGTCGGCGAGGTGCGGGATCGTGTCACCGATTCGATTGAAGTCGTCGAGGGTGAGGTCGACATCCGCTTCCCAGGCGATGGCGAGCAGGTGGAGCACGACGTTGGTCGATCCCCCGAGGGCCATGGCGACGGCGATCGCATTCTCGAACGCATCCTTGGTGAGGATGTCGCGGGTGGTGATCCCGAGGCGCAGCAGGTTCACGACAGCCTCGCCACTCTTGTGTGCGAAGTAGTCGCGGCGGCGGTCGGCCGCGGCGGGACTGGTGGAGCCAGGAAGGGCCATCCCCAGCGCCTCGGCGACGCTCGCCATGGTGTTGGCCGTGTACATGCCGCCGCAGGCACCTTCGCCGGGGGCGATCGCGCACTCGATGGCGTAGGCATCCTCGTCGCTCATGGTGCCGGCCTTGACGCCACCGACCGCCTCGAAGGAATCGATGATCGTGACCTCCTTCTCGGTGCCGTCACTGAGGCGCACCCAGCCGGGGGCGATCGAGCCGGCGTAGAGGAACACCGAGGAGAGGTCGAGACGAGCGGCGGCCATCAGCATGCCCGGAAGGGACTTGTCGCAGCCGGCGAGCAGCACTGACCCGTCGAGTCGCTCGGCCTGCATGACTACCTCGACGGAGTCGGCGATCACTTCGCGGCTCACCAGGGAGAAGTGCATGCCTTCGTGGCCCATGCTGATGCCGTCGCTGACGGAGATGGTGCCGAACTGCAGTGGGTAGCCGCCGCCGGAGTGCACACCCTCTTTCGCGGCCTGGGCGAGGCGGTCGAGGCTGAGGTTGCAGGGGGTGATCTCGTTCCACGAGCTGGCGATGCCGACCTGCGGCTTCTCCCAGTCGCTGTCGCCCATTCCGACGGCGCGCAGCATGCCGCGGGACGTCATGGCTTCGATCCCGTCGGTCACGGTGCGCGAGCGGGGCTTCCAGTCAACTGTTTCGGGCATGTAACAGAGTCTAGAACGCCGTCACCGCCGGACTGTCTCTGCCCACCCCGACCCAAAACGCAGGAGATCCGCCACCAACGGTGCCGTTCCGCCGCGAAAGGTGCCCTTTCGTGGCGGATCTCCTGCGTTTTGGGAAAGGACGAAGAAACTGAGGGGCGGCCGGATGCGACTGCGCTACTGCTCGTGGACGTCGCCCTCGCGGAGGTCGGCGAGCAGGTTGATCGCCCGGGCCACGTCGATGGGCCCTCCGACCCGGAAATTCGCGAGCGTGGTGCCGTGCCCGCTCTTGAGGCCGACGTCATCCGCGCCGAGGGCGGCGAAGGCATCCTCGTCGGTCACGTCGTCGCCCGCATAGAAGACGGCGGTCGCGTTCGTGTAGGTGCGCAGGTGCTCGACCGCCTCGCCCTTCGTGGTGGATCGCACGGAGAATTCCAGCACATTCTTGCCACTGCGGATGGTGAGGTCGTCGAGTTCCGCCGCGGTCTCGCTGCGCGCCACCAGGTGCGCGATGCGACTGTTGTGCTCCGACGCGAGCCGGGTGTGCAGCGCGAATCCGGCGGGCTTCTCTTCGAGCCAGACCTCGTCGAACGAGTTGGCGACCTCGCCGAGCACCTCGCCGAGCACATCGATCCGCTTGAACTCGGTGGTGTTGAGCGTCACGCTGTCGCCGGGGTTGTCGAGCCGCAGTTCGATGCCGTGCGACCCGACGAGCAGCACGCTGTCCGGCAGGTCGGAGACGGCGATCAGGCTGTCCAGGGCGCGACCGGAGACGAGGGCCACCCGCGTGTTGGGCATGTCGTTGAGGCGCAGCACGGCGGCGCGCGCCTCGGGGAGCGCGCGGGCGTGTTCCGGGGCATCCACCTCCGGCGCGAGGGTGCCGTCGAAGTCGAGGGCCACCAGAAGGCGCCGCGTGCGGGCGAGCTCGCGCAGGGCACCGATGAACGGCTCTGGCAGTCGGGAGAAGTTGGGAGGGGTGTCGACGTCGACCATCAGGCGCGCTCGTGCCCTTCGGATCCGTGGTGCGCGAGACTTTCCAGCACCTCGAGGAAGTCCCGCGACCAGCGCGAGACATCGTGCTCGAGGACGCGCTTGCGCAGCGAACGCATACGCGCCGTCCGTTCGCTCTTCGGCATCGAGATGGCCTTCAGGATCGCCTCCTTCACCCCGTCAATATCGTGCGGGTTGATGAGGAGAGCACGCTTCAATTCGTCGGATGCCCCGGCGAACTCGCTCAGGATCAGCACTCCCCCGTCGTCGAACCGACAGGCGACGTATTCCTTGGCCACGAGGTTCATGCCGTCGCGCAGTGCCGTGACGAGCATCACGTCGGCGGCGAGATAGAGGGCCACCATCTCGTCGCGAGGGAACCCATGGTGCTGGTAGCTGATCGGCACGTGCGCGATCGTGCCGTAGTCGCCGTTGATGCGGCCGACCGTGAGCTCGATGTCGTCACGAAGCGCCATGTAGGCCTGCACGCGCTCACGGCTCGGATTGGCGACCTGCACGAGCGTGACATCCTCCGAACTCAGCCGGCCCTCGGCGAGCAGCTCGCCGTAGGCCTTGAGTCGATGGGTGATGCCCTTGGTGTAATCGAGTCGGTCGACCCCGAGCATGACCGTGCGCGGGTTGCCGAGTTCGATGCGGATCTGCTTCGCCCGCTCCTGCACCTGCGGGGTTCGCGCGAGCTGTTCGAAACTCGCGCTGTCGATCGAGATCGGGAAGGCGCGGGCGACGACGGTGCGGAACGAGCCGTGGCGCTTGATCTCGCCGAACACTCGCACGCCGGGAGATCCGTCAACGAGAGGCACCTCGACCTGGTATCCCTTGGTGGCGTAGCCCTTCAGACGGCGCACCGCGCGCTGGAAGTTGCTCGCGTCGGCCACCCGCTGGAAGCCGATGACGTCGGCTCCGAGGAGTCCCTCGATGATCTGGGTGCGCCACGGGAGCTGCGAGTAGATGCCGTAGGGCGGGAACGGGATGTGGTTGAAGAATCCGATGGTGAGGTCCGGGCGGATCTCGCGCAGCAGTTTCGGGACGAGCTGCAGCTGATAGTCCTGCACCCAGACCACCGCTCCGGTGGCGCTCGCCTCCGCCGCAGCGTCCGCGAACCGCTGGTTCACCTCGACGTAGCTCTCCCACCACTCCCGGTGGTAGCTCGGCGGCGCGATCACGTCGTGATAGAGCGGCCAGAGCGTGTCGTTGGAGAATCCCTCGTAGTAGCGCTCGATCTCAAGCACACTGAGCGCCACCGGGATGATGTGGATGCCGTCGGCATCGAAGGGATCGAGCTCGAGATCCGGCTGCCCGCCCCACCCGACCCAGGCGCCCTCGTTCTGCCGCATCACCGGCTCGAGTGCAGTGACCAGTCCTCCGGGCGAACGGCTCCAGGTGGCGGTGCCGTCGGCCTCGATCACTCGATCGACGGGGAGGCGGTTGGACACGACGACGAAGTCGTAGGTGCCGCTTGTCGAAGAAATCACTGTGCCGTCAAGGTTACTGCACCGCGCCCAACTAGCATTGCCCGATGGCTACTACCCGGCTCTACAGTCACGGAAAACTGAAGACCGAGGGATTCGCGGTCGAGAATATCTCCGACCACATCCAGCTGAAGGAATGCACGGTTTGGGCCGACTTCGTCTCCCCCGACGCCGACGACCTCGCCACGATCAGCGAGGAGCTTGGACTCCACCCCCTCGCGGTCGAGGACGCCGTGCACTCCTCGCAACGGCCGAAGCTCGACCGCTACGACACCCATCTCTTCCTCGCCGCCTACGGCGTCACGCTCGACACCGTGACCGGTGAGCTCGAGACCCACGAGATCAAGGCGTTCATCACGCCCCGGGCGCTCGTGACGGTCCACGGCCCGGACTTCGACATCTCCAAGGTCGTCGAACGTTGGGACAGCGACAAGGACCTCGCCAAGTATGGCGTCGCCTACCTTCTCTGGGGTCTGCTCGACGAGGTCGTGGACGGCCACTTCGCTACTGTGCAGGAGCTCGATACCGCCTCGGATGAGCTCGAGGAGGCCCTGTTCGACGACCGGCCCCGAGACAAAGAGGTGCAGCGGCGCTCGTTCGAATTCCGTAAGTCGCTCGTGCTGCTGCGGCGGGTCGTGCTGCCGATGCGTGAAGTGGTGAACACGGTGCTCCGCCGCGATCTCGAGACCTTCGCTCCGGAGATGATGCCCTACTTCCAGGACGTCTACGACCATGTGCTCCGGGCGACCGAATGGACGGAGTCCCTTCGCGACCTGATCTCGACGATCCTCGACACGAACCTCAGCATCCAGAGCAACCGCATGAACCTGATCATGAAGAAGGTGACGAGCTGGGCGGCCATCATCGCGGTGCCCACCGCGATCACCGGCTTCTTCGGCCAGAACCTCACCTTCATCGGGTTCGGCACGGTCTGGGGAGCGTGGTTGTCGCTCGGGCTCATCGTCGCGGCATCCGCGGTGCTCTATGTCGGCTTCAAGCGGCGGGACTGGATCTAGACTCCCCGACCGCAGGCGGTCAGGTCTGCGTCAGCCCTGCGCCAGAGCGAGTCCGAGGGTGGCGAGCGTGACGGTGATCGGTGCAGCGATCAATCCGAGCAGCGCATACCTGCCCCAGGAGATCTCGACATCGAGGGCTTTGAGCCGCTCGTGCCACAGCAGGGTTGCGAGCGAAGCCCAGGGGGTGATCAGCGATCCCACGTTCACGCCGATCAGGAGTGCGATGAGTCTCACGGGATCGCCCGCAACGGGTTCGAGCGCGAGATAGGCCGGCAGGTTGTCGATCGCGTTGGCTCCGAGGGTCGCGACGCCCGCCAGTCGCAAGAGGCTGAGCGGATCGTGCCCGGTGCCCGACACCGTGGCGAGCAGCATCCCGAGTCCGAGCGAATGCGCGGCCTCCACCACCAGGAAGAGTCCGGATGCCAACAGCACGAGCTGCCACGGGAGCAGGCCGAATCGCAGCACCGATCGGCGTCGCACGAGGAAGAATCCGCCGAGGACGAGCGCGGCGATAACCGTGGGGATCCAGACGTCGAGCCCGGAGACGAGCGAGGGGATGAGCAGCACCACGACGACGCCGCTCGCGATCAGCAGCACGCGGTCGTCTGCGACATCGCCCGGCTCGGTGCGATAGCGCACCAGGAGGTCACGTCGGAAGACCAGGAACAGGATGGTCGCCGGCACCACCACCGAGATCAGCGCGGGCACCGCCGTGAGGGCGGCGAACTGCAACGGCCCGACGCCATCCAGCTCATGCTCCGCGAGGAGGTTCGTGAGGTTCGAGACGGGCAGTAGCAGGGAGGCGGTGTTCGCCATCCACACCGTCGTCAGGGCGAAGGGCAGCGGCGAGAGGCCGGCATGCCTGGCGAGGATCACCACCACCGGCGTCAGCAGAACCGCTGTCGTGTCGAGCGAGAGGAAGATCGTGCCCACCACGGCGAGGGCGAGCACGAGGAGCCAGAGGAGCCAGGCGCGGCCACGCCCCCAGCGAGCGGTACGCTCGGCCACCAGCCTGAAGAGTCCGGCCTCCGCAGCGAGCTCGGTGACCACGGTGATCGCGACCACGAACAGGAGGATCGGCCACACCCGCTCGCCGATGGCGAGGGCATCCGCCCCGGGAAGGATGCCGGTGGCGATCGCGATGAAGCCGACCAGGAGGAGGACGGCTCCGAGAATCGCAGTTCGCACGGGGTCCCTTCCGTCACTCGACGCCGTTCCGGCGGTCAACTGTATACCGGGGTGTGCCCCCTTCCCGTGGCGGAGTACCGTGGAAATATCGACCGGAAAGGCACATGTTGCGCAAATTCATCTTCAGCGGCACCCTGATCAGCGCCGTCATCGGCGGCTGGGGTACCCTCCAGACGACCCGAAAAGGTCCGCGCGACTGGCGGCTGGCTCTCATGTGGATCAGCTGGGCCATCACGGTAGTCATTGCGGTGGACTCCGTATTGGAGCAGTCGCGCGCAGTCGACGAGTTGAAGGAGTAACCATGCACAACCCACTCATTCCGGGAATGTACGACATGGGCGCGGGTGCCCTCGGGTTCCTCGGACTGGTGGTCTGGGGCTTCTTCTCCTTGCTCGCCCTCGCTGTGGTGATCGGTCTCGTCTTCCTTCTCGTGCGCTTCCTCCTGGTCGCCACACGCGCGGCCCAGCTCTATGTCGCCAAGAACGAGCCGCCCAAGCCGCCGGCTGCGCCGCGCCCGACACCGGCCACACCGAGTGCGCCGGCCGCTGCCGCTCCGTCCTCCGTGTCGACCCCGCCGGTCGCCGGTTCGCCCGCCACCACCGCCCCCGCCACAACTCCGTCCGCGCCGACCACGACGCCGTCGAGCGCGACCTCGGCGGGAGCCTCGGCCCCGACCTCTTCGGCAGCGCCCTCCGCTCCGTTGTCCCCCACTGCGACGACGAAGGTCGCGCCGGTGCTGCCGAAGTCTGCGGCCGTGCTGCCGAAGGCCGCGGCGCCGACACCAACGCGCACCATCCCCACGGCCACGCCGCCGGCCGCATCGACTCCTTCGACGACGCCCGCGCCGACGGTGACGCCCGCGCCGAAGGCCGCGGCGCGCACGGTGCCGCCGACGACTCCGGTCTCCAAGGCGCCGACCAAGCCCCGCACCCCCAAGGCGCCGCCGACCGTCTAACAACCGCACCGGCCGAGGTCGGAGTGTTGCAGCCCTTCTCTCGTTCTCGCGGCGAGGGATAAAACCACTCGCGGCGCCACAGGCGTGTCGCGGCGGGAGTCACAACTCCCGCCGCGAGGACTTTGCCCCTCCGCGGGCCGCATCACGGACATCCGACCGCGCCCAGCCGGCCGTCAGGCGAGGAACCCGCGCAACAGCGCGGCCGACCCGTCGAGGTGCTCCTGCATCGCGGATGCCGCGCGATCGGCATCCCCCGTGAGGATGGCGATCACGATGCGCTCGTGCTGTTGGTTCGAGTGTTCGATGTTCGGTTGCAGCAGCGGGATGTCGTCGAGCAAGCCGTTCACGCGCATGCGATTCTCCGCGATGAGCGGCACGAGGGACGGCGCGCCCACGAGCTCGCCGATGGTGAGATGCAGCCGGGAATCGAGCCGCCGGTAGTCGGCGACGGTCGCGGCCACCGTCTCCCCCAGCCGGGTCCAGAGCAGTTCGCGGTCACCCGCAGTGAGGCTGCGACCCGCTGCGATCCGCGCCGCTCCCACTTCCAGGATGTCGCGAAGGGCGAGCACATCCTCGATCTCCTCCGCCGTAGGAGGGACGGATGCTGCGAGCCCGTCGATCCCGCTGCCGGCGACACGCGGCGGCGGGGCATCCACCACGAATGTGCCTCCGTACCGCCCGCGTCGCGAGACGAGGAATCCCGCATCGGACAGCGACCGGATGGCGTCGCGCACCGTGTCGCGACTCACCGAGAACCGCGTGGCGAGGTCGCGCTCGGCTGGCAGCGCTTCCCCCGGCGGCACGATCCCGAGGCGGATTGCCTGCAACAGCCGGCTCACGGTCTCCTCGAACGCGTTGCCGGCGCGCACCGGTCGGAAGAGGGCGTCGCCGGCGACATCCGCCCGCAGCAGCCCACCCCCCTCCCCGCTCATGGCTACAGCGGCGTCACGTAAGCGGCACTGATGCCGCCGTCGACGAGGAAGGTCGAGCCCGTGATGAATGAGGAGTCATCGCTCGCGAGGAAGGCGACAGCGGCGGCGAGCTCCTCCGGTTCGGCGAAACGGCCCTTGGGGATATGCACGAGCCGGCGCTGGGCACGCTCCTCGTCTTTCGCGAACAGCTCCTGCAGAAGGGGCGTGTTCACCGGTCCGGGGCAGAGCGCATTCACCCGGATGCCCTGGCGGGCGAATTGCACGCCGAGTTCTCGGCTCATCGCGAGCACACCGCCCTTTGACGCCGTGTACGAGATCTGGCTGGTCGCCGAGCCGAGCACCGCAACGAAGGAGGCCGTATTGATGATCGATCCGGACTGCTGCGCCACCATGTAGCGAAGCGCCGCCCGGCAGCACAGGTAGACCGACTTGAGGTTGACATCCTGCACGTTCTGCCAGGCGGGCAGCTCGGTCGTCTCGATCGAGTCGTCGTCCGGCGGGGAGATCCCCGCGTTGTTGAACGCGATGTCCACGGACCCGTAGGTCTCGTTCGCGGTGGCGAAGAGCGCGTCGACCTGGGCTTCATCGGTCACGTCCACCTGCACGAACAGTCCCTCGACCTCGGCGGCCGCTGCCGCACCCGACACCGGGTTGAAATCGGCGATCACCACGGTTGCCCCTTCCGCGGCGAAGCGACGCGCAGTCGCGAGACCGATTCCGCTCGCTCCCCCGGTGACGACGGCCACCTTTCCAGCGAGGCGCTGGGTGAGGTCGATCTTCGATACTGCCATGTGTTGCTCCTTGTGTCACTGGTGGTCGAGTAGGGCGCTCAGCGCCCGTGTCGAGACCCGGGGTCTCGACGCGGTCGCTGGCGCTCCCTGCTCGACCAGCGGGATTGGGTTGTCAGTCGGTGCTGATGAACACGTTCTTGGTCTCGGTGAACGCCGTGGCGGCATCCGGTCCGAGTTCGCGCCCGAGACCGCTCTGCTTGAACCCACCGAAGGGGGTCGAATACCGAACGGACGAGTGCGAGTTCACCGAGAGATTGCCGCTGTCTATGGCCCGCGAGACTCGGATGGCCCGGCCGACGTCCCTCGTCCAGATCGAGCCGCTCAGCCCGTAGACGCTGTCGTTGGCGAGGGCGATACCGTCCGCCTCGTCCTCGAATGGCAACACGCTGACAACGGGGCCGAAGATCTCGTCTACCACGACGCGATCGGTACGCGAGCCGGGCAGGAGAACCGTCGGAGCGAACCAATAGCCCGCGCCATCCGGAGCGGTGCCGCGGAAAGCAACCTGGGAGTCGTCCGGCACGTACGACTGCACCTTGGCCAGATGGGCAGCGGAGACAAGCGGTCCCATCTCGGTGTCGTCCGAGAGGGGGGAACCGACGCGCACGCCCTTCACCGCGGGCTCGAGCAGCTCGAGGAATCGGTCGTAGACGCTGCGCTGTACCAGGATGCGGCTGCGGGCACAGCAGTCCTGGCCCGCATTCTCGAACACCGCGTACGGGGCCGTGGCCGCGGCCTTCTCCAGGTCGGAGTCCGCGAAAACGACGTTGGCCGACTTGCCCCCGAGTTCGAGTGTCACCGCTTTGACCTGGTCCGCACATCCGGCCATCACCCGTTTGCCGACGGCGGTCGAGCCGGTGAAAACCACCTTGCGCACCTCGGGGTGGGTCACGAACCGCTCGCCGATCACCGAGCCCTTTCCGGGCAGCACCTGGAAGAGGCCCGGGGGCAGGCCGGCCTCGATCGCCAGCTCTCCGAGGCGGATCGCGGTGAGCGGTGTCCACTCGGCGGGCTTCAGCAGCACGGCGTTGCCGGCGGCGAGCGCCGGTGCGAAGCCCCAAGCCGCGATAGTCATCGGGAAGTTCCATGGCACGATCACGCCGACGACCCCGAGCGGCTCGAGGAAGGTCACGTCGATGCCCCCTGCTACCGGGATCGTCTTGCCGATCATCCGTTCCGGCGCGGCGGAGTAGTAGTCGAGCACATCGCGGACGTGCCCGGCCTCCCAGCGCGCCTGCGAGATCGGATGCCCGGAGTTCGCCACCTCGAGACCCGCGAGATTCTCGATGTCGCCGCCGACAGCGGACGCGAAGCGGCGGAGCGCCGCGGCGCGCTCGGCCGGCGGGAGGGCCGCCCAGGCGCGCTGGGCGCTCATCGCGTCGGCGACGGCGTCATCCACCTGCTCGAGGGTGGTGTGGTCGACCGTCTGCAGCGCCGCCTCCGTTGCGGGGTTGATCAGGGTGATGCCGGTCATCGCTGCACCGCTTCGCTGCGATAGTCCCGGGCGGCCTCGACGAGACCGGCGAAGAGTCGCAGGTCGTCGCCGGTCTGCTCCGGATGCCACTGCACCGCGACTCCGAATGGCACGGTGGTCAGTTCGACGGCCTGGATCACGCCGTCATCGGTTCGGGCGGTCACGCGCAGGCCCTCACCCACCCGGTCGATGGCCTGGTGGTGGTAGACCGCGACCTCCAGCGGATCCGTTCCCACGAGTCGGCCCACCGCGCTGTCCGCATCCGCCGCGACGTCGACCTGGCTGAAGGTGCCTCCACCGAGCTGGTACTTCTCGGTGCCGATGATCTCGGGAAGATGCTGGTGAAGGGTGCCACCGCGGGCGATGTTGAGCACCTGCGCGCCGCGGCAGATGCCGAGGAACGGCAGTTCGCGGGCGATGGCCGCGGTGAGGAGTGCGTCCTCCCAGGCATCGCGGTCGGTGCGCGGTGTGTCGGTCGTCGGGTGCGGTTCCTGGCCGTAGCGGGCCGGATCCACGTCCTTTCCGCCCGTGATCAGCAGGCCGTCGAGGCCGTCGAGCACCCGGTTCGCGATCTCCGCCGACACGGGTTGCGGGGGAAGGAGCACGGCGATGCCGCCCACCCGGGTGATCGCCTCGAAGTAGACCTTCGGGAGGAAGGCCGCCTGCACGTCCCACACCCCGGTCTGGGCCTGCTCGAGGTAGGTGGTGAGGCCGATGATCGGTCCCGCCGCCGGGGCCTGGGTCTCGACACGCTCGCTGGCGCTCGCTACTCGACCAGCAGAAGATTCTGCTGGTCGAGTAGGGCGCTCGGCGCCCGTGTCGAGACCAGCAGAAGATTCTGCTGGTCGAGTAGGGCGCTCGGCGCCCGTGTCGAGACCCGCAGTGTTCTCAGAAGCGCTCAAAGCCGCGCACCCGCTCCCAGTCCGTGACCGCCGCGTCATAGGCCGCGACCTCGATGCGGGCGTTGTTCAGGTAGTGCTCGACCACATCCGCTCCGAACGCCTCGCGGGCGATATCCGACTGGCCGAACAGCTCGGCTGCCTCCCGAAGCGTCGTAGGCACTCGCGGAGCGTCGCTGCCGTAGGCATTTCCCTCGAACATCGGCTCGAGCTCCAGCTCGTGCTCGATGCCGTAGAGCCCGCCGGCGATAAGCGCCGCGGTGGCAAGGTACTGGTTCACATCCCCGCCGGGCACGCGGTTCTCCACGCGCATCCCGAGCCCGTGGCCGACGACCCGCAGCGAGCAGGTGCGGTTGTCGAGCCCCCAGGCGACCGCGGTCGGGGCGAAGCTGCCGTCGACATAGCGCTTGTAGGAGTTGATGTTGGGGGCGAAGAAGAGGGTGAGTTCGCGCATCGTCTTCAGCTGCCCGGCCAGGAAATGGCGGAACATCGCCGACATGCCGAGGGTGTCGGTGTCGTCAGCGAAGACCGCTGCCCCATCGGTGCCGCGGAACGAGATGTGGATGTGGCAGGAATTGCCCTCCTTCTCGTTGAACTTGGCCATGAAGGTGAGCGCTTTGCCATGCTTGTCGGCGATCTCTTTTGCGCCGTTCTTGTAGATCGAGTGGTTGTCGCAGGTGGTGAGCGCGTCCTCGTAGCGGAACGCGATCTCCTGCTGGCCGAGGTTGCACTCCCCCTTCACCCCCTCGCAGTAGAGCCCGGCGCCCTCCATCGACACCCGGATGTCGCGCAGCAGGGGCTCCATGCGGGTCGACGCGAGAAGCGCGTAGTCGATGTTGTAGTCGCTGGCCGGGGTGAGGCCCACGTAGCCCTTGCTCCAGGCATCCCGATAGCTGTTGTCGAAGACGATGAACTCGAGCTCTGTGCCGACATAGGGCACGAGTCCCTTCTCCGTGAGCCGGGCGATCTGCTTCTTGAGGATCTCCCTCGGCGCCGGATCGACCGGCCGCTCATCCAGCCAGGTGAGGTCGGCCATCACGAGCGCGGTTCCCGGGATCCACGGCACCAACCGCAGCGTCGACAGGTCGGGGATCATCGCCATGTCGCCGTAGCCCTTCTCCCACGAGGAGATGCGGTAGCCGTCGACGGTGTTCATCTCCACGTCCACCGCAAGGAGGTAGTTGCAGCACTCGGCACCATGGCTGCTGATCTCCTCCTTGAACAGCCGGGCGGATGCCCGTTTGCCGACCAGGCGGCCCTGCATGTCGGTGAACGCCACGATCACGGTGTCGATCTTCCCGTCATCGATGAGCTCGTTCAACTGGTCGGTGGTGAGCATTCCCGTGCGTGCAGCCATGGGGGTTCCTCGTCTTCTCGAGCGTCTGCCGACCATTGCATCACGGTGGCACGACCCCGATCCTAGGGCGTGTAACGCACTGTTTACATCTAAAGGTAGACACGAAGTACCAATAAACGCCAAGCTCTCCGATAAGCGTGACGCGGTGGCTCATCGCGCCCGGCTCCCGACGATCCCCTCCTGGAGGAATGCATGTCAAAGAACACGGTCTCCGGCGTCACTTATACGAAAGCCGAAGACGGCTACTTCGAGAAGCGAAGTCTCAAACGCACTGCCGGATTCTGGGGACTCTGGGGGATCGGCATCGCCGCCGTGATCTCCGGCGACTTCTCCGGGTGGAATCCGGGCCTCGGCCAGGCGGGCTGGGGCGGTCTTCTCATCGCCACCCTCGTCGTGATCGTCATGTATTTCACGATGCTCTTCTCCATCGGTGAGATGTCGGCCGCGATGCCTCACACCGGGGGGGCCTATTCCTTCGCCCGCGCCGCGATGGGGCCCTGGGGCGGTTTCGTCACCGGCCTCGCCGAGACGATCGAGTACGTCGTGACGACCGCGGTCGTCGTGCTGTTCTCCGGGTACTACGCGGATGCCATCACCTCCGACCTGCTCGGATTCAGCCTCCCGGCCTGGGTCTGGTGGGTCATCCTCTACGTGATCTTCGTCGGCCTCAATTCGCTGGGAGCGCAGGCGAGCTTCCGCTTCGCGCTGATCGTCGCGATCATCTCCATCGCGGTCCTCGTGATTTTCGCGGTGATGGCCTTCGCATTCGGCGCCGTCGACTTCGGCAACCTGCTGAACATCAAGCCCACGGCCGGGAACAGCGAATTCCTGCCATTCGGCTGGACCGGGGTGCTCTTCGCGCTCCCCTTCGCGACCTGGTTCTTCCTCGGCATCGAGGAGTTGCCGCTGGCGGCCGAAGAAGCGCACAACCCGAGCCGGGACATCCCCCGTGCCGGAATCTGGGGCATCGTGACCCTCGCGTTCTTCGGGCTCCTCGTGCTGTTCCTCAACCCGGCGGTCACCGGCTCGAAGGAGATCGCGGCCTCGGGTGAGCCCCTCCTCGACGGATTCCGCGCGTTCCTGCCCGACAGCGTTGCGGCGGTGCTCGCTCTGTTCGCCCTCATCGGACTCCTCGCCTCGCTGCAGGGCATCATGTTCGCCGCCGGGCGCAACATGTACTCCCTCTCGCGCGCCGGCTACTACCCGAAGTTCCTCTCGCTCACCGGTCGCAAGCACCAGACACCCTGGGTAGCCCTCATCGTGGGAGCAGTCATCGGGTTCATCGTGCTGCTGGTCGTGCAGTGGATCTCCGCCTCGAGCGCGGCGGCGTCGACAGCGGCGAACGGCATCATCCTCTTCATCGCCGTCTTCGGTGCGGTGATCTCGTACGTGATGCAGATGGTCTCGTTCGTAATTCTGCGCCGCAAGTTCCCCACCGCCAAGCGTCCCTACAAGAGCCCGGTCGGTATCCCCGGTGCGATCGTCGCGGGCGTGATCGCCGCACTCACCTTCCTCGGCATCGTCTTCGTCGTCGACTTCCGCCCGGCGATCGTCACCGGTGTGGTGATCTTCGTGGTCGGCTTGGTCATCTTCGCCCTCGTCGGGCGCAACCGCCTCGTGCTCTCGCCGGAGGAGGAATACGCCCTCAGCGGCGGCCTCCACGGCGACCCGCAGTCCGAGGGCTACGACGCGATGGAAGACGAGGTCTTCACCAAGTAACACGCACCGTCCGAAAATGGCTCCGGATGACGCATCCGGAGCCGTTTTCGTGTCGGCGTGTCTCCAGCCCTGTTCGAGGGGTCGGGCGCATACTGGGCAAACTATCAACCTGAACTTGAAGGGTGAGTCGTGATGGAATCACGCACGCACAGTCGTACGATCTCGCCCGAAGAGTCGGCGGAGCTCGAAGAGCTCGTCTACGACCTGGTGCGCGAGCGATTGCTCAAGGCCGTCGGGGCCGGTGGCATGTGGACACTGCAGTTCCGTGCAAGCACCGACACCGACTCGCTGTTCGGCGAGACGATCTCCGAATACATCGCCCGCGACATCGCGAACCAGCTCGCAGCGCCCGTTGCAGCGATCGACGGCGCGGATGCTCCGATCGAACTCGTCGAAGCGGACGAAGAGATCGCCACGGAGAACACCGAATGGATCGACACTCTGGTGCCCACCGAAGCGACGGCAGTCATAGAGACCCCTGTCGAGGAAGTGACTGTCGAGTTCGTCGAGGATGACGAGCACGACGAACACCGCATGTTCAAGCCGCGTAAGGCAGCCTGAGCTCTCTGCACAGATGCCCGTAGCGTCCGATGCCTGTCGCGCGCGCCTTGCGGCATGCGCCGAATGGGCCCGTCTGCTCCCCCACGCAGTTCCCGGATCAGGAGTAGCGGGCGGATGCCGCGTGTCGCAGGGCTGAAACGCGGCGTGTCACGCGTCACTCCTGATCCGCGAACATCTACGCCGCCCGGATAGCTGCTCACGCGGGCACCAGGACCTCGCCCGCCGGAAACTGCTCGTTAAAGACTGATCGCCGCCCCTCCGAAGAGTTGCGGCGATCGAGACTTAGTCCCGATTCCCGAACCGAAACAAACCCGAATTCATCGTGCCAATAAGCGCCCCCGCGCTCGACACACGATCACCAGGAGACCAGAGTATGTGTTTCCCCCTGCATCTGGCTTTACGGTACCAGTGTGATAGCGAGCTTGTCTCTAGTGCTCACTACCCCAATACGGGTGGTTAACGGCGCTTAGCTGAACTGCTTGCGCGCCGCCTTAGCGGCCTTGTTCCGCGCCTTCTTCGCCTTGGCGCGGGCCTTCTTCACCTTCGGGTCGTTCCAGTAGCGGGTCGCCGCGCGCGTGATCTCCTTGTACCGGTCTTCGCCCGCCTTGGCACCGAGCACGTAAGCGGCGAAGGCGACGAGCGCGATGATGACGTACTTGAATTTCATTGGTTTCTCCCTTGGTTTCTGCTGTCACGGTGGCCCGCTCGGCCCGCCGGGTCAATCCCCTCGCAGCAGATCCTCGGCAAAGGCATTCCTCGAATCGACGTCCTGTCAATGGCTCCCCCGCAGATTCGGGCCGAGTTGGGCTCGATTAACCCTAGGGTGCGACGGAGCACGGGGAGAGTCGAGCAGGACCTCAGATGACCATCCATTCGGCCACCACGCGTGGCACCGGCAGTTCCGATTCGGGCGGACGCACCTTCGACAAGATCGTGAGACACGGCGGTCGGAGTTTCCTCGCCACGACCACGATGGCCACGATCTTCGCGGCGCGGGCGGAGGATGTCATCGCCCGGCTCGATACGGAGCTCGTGCCCCTCCTTCACCGTGACGGGGTCGAACTGCTGCTCATCGGCCCCCACACCGTATTCGCCGTGGCGGATGCGTCAGTCGGGCTCCGGGGTTCGTCCCGCCCCTGAACGACGGGCTCGAGTCGTGCAGCTTGTCGAGGGATGCTAGCGTTCGGGCACCGAACAAAGGACGTCGTCGTGCCCTTCAACCTCAATCCCCTCGTGGCGATCATCGCCGCTGTGATCGTGGTCTTCCTCATCGTGCTCATCTACGCGAAGTCGATCTACAAGAATGCGGGGCCGGATGAGGCGATCCTGATCACCGGCAAGCGGTCGAAAGTGAAGACAGTCGACGGCGTCGCGACCGAGGAGTCGGGCATCCGCATCGTCGTGGGGTCAGGGGTGTTCATCACGCCCTTCTTCCAGAAGGCATTCAAAATCAGCTTGCGGTCGCGCGCGATCGAACTCGCGGCAGTGGCACAGGATGCCCGCGGCATCACCCTCACCGTCGAGGCGGTCGCCATCGTGAAGGTGGGAGACACACACTCCGCGATCCTCGCCGCCGGCCAGCGCTTCATCGGCAACGACAAGAACATCGACGGGTTCGCCCTCGAGGTGCTTTCTGGTTCGCTGCGCTCCTCCATCGGTGGAACTGATGTTCAGACCATCATCCAGAAGCGTGACGAGCTTGGCGCAGCAGTGCTGTCCACCGCTCGCGAGTCGCTGCTCAGCCAGGGTCTCGACGTGGACTCCTTCGAGATCAAGGGCATCTCCGACGACAACGACTACATCCACAACATGGGCCGTGCCGAGCAGGCATCCGTGTTGAAAGCGGCAGAGGTGGCAGAGGCCCAGGCGGGCCAGGCTTCGCAGGAGGCCTCCATCGCGGCGGAGCAGGCCGTGGCGATCGCGCAGAACACGCTCGCGCTCAAGCGGGCCGCGCTGCAGCTCGACACCGATAAGGCCACCGCGGAGGCGGCCGGTGCGAAGCCTCTCGCCGAGGCCAAGACCCAGCAGAACATCGTGCACGAGCAGGAGGTGACCGCGCAGGCCGCCGCCAAGCTGCGCACTGCTCAACTGGCATCCGAGGTCAATGCGGTCGCGGATGCCGACGCCTACCGCGTGAAGATCGCAGCGAACGCCGCGGCCGAAGCCCGGGTCATCGCCGCTACCGCCGAGCGCGACAGTCGAGTGGCCAATGCGGAGGCGATCCGCGCAGAGGGTCAGGCCACAGCCGACGCGATCCTCGCCAAGGGCCAGGCGGAGGCCGAGGCCACCAAGCTCGCGGCCGAGGCGGTGGCCCAGAAGTCGGAGGCGCTCATCCAGCTGCGGCTCGTCGAGATGCTGCCGCAGATCGCCCACGAGCTTGCGGCTCCGATGGGCAACATCGACCAGCTCACGGTCGTGTCGACGGATGGCGCGAGCCAGCTGACCAAGAACGTCGCGGGCGGGTTCACCGAGATCGACGCCGTGCTCAAGTCCACCACCGGCATCGACCTGCGCGGCCTTCTCGGCAGCTTCGCCGGCGGAGCCGTCGCGGGCGCCGCAGCGGGGGCTTCGCGATCGGCCGCCTCAGCCGATGCGCCCATCACGGAGAGGGCCGTCGCGGTCGAGCGAATCGCGGCCCAACGCGTGCCCGTCGACCTTGCCACCGGGGAACCGGTCCGCACGGAACCCGCCGCGGACGAAGACTGACTCGACGCTCGCTGTCGGAGCGGAGGATCAGGGCCCGACCGCTATCGGCCGCGACGGGTCCTGAGACCACTGCGACCATGAGCCAGGGTAGAGCGTCGCCGTAAGACCGGCCGACTCCAACGCGAGCAGTTGGTGTGAGGCGGTTATCCCCGAACCGCAGTATGCAGCGACAGGCGTGCCGTCGACGATTCCCAGGTCTTCGAACCGGCGCCGGAGAAGGTGCGGGGCAAGAAACGACCCGTCCGCTGCGAGATTGGCGGTGGTCGGTGCGGATACGGCGCCGGGGATGTGTCCGGCGCGCGGATCGAGCGGCTCGACCTCGCCTCGAAATCGCTCAGGGGCTCGTGCATCCAGAAGTACACCGCGCCCCGGGAAGCTTCCGGCCTCGTCGACGGTCACTGTCGGGAGCACATCCCACTCGATGTCGATCGCCGTCGGAACGACCGGAGAGCTCTCACCGACGGCGACCTCGAATCCCGCGGCGACCCAGGCAGCGTAGCCACCGTCCAGCACGCGCGCGGTCAGGCCCGCGTTGCGCACCAGCCACCACATCCGCGCCGCACCGAAACTGTGTGACCCGTCGTAGATCACTATCGTCGACCCCCGCGAGACCCCGTTGTCGCGCAGCGTCCGCTGGAACGCTTCTCGGCTCGGCAGCGGGTGACGGCCGCCCTCTGGAGACGGTTCGGAGGCCAGCTCCCGGTCCAGGTCGACGTACCGGGCGCCGGGCAGGTGGCCCTCGGCGAATCGGGCCGCACCGTCCGTCCTGCCGAGGACCCACCGCACGTCGAAGACCACTGGGCCCGGGTCATCCTGCAGCAGCGCCGCGAGCTCGGCAACTCCGATGAGTGGTGGTGCGGTGTGAGAGTGGACGGTCACCGGAGCTCCATTCCGGCACCTCGATGACGCCGCGACCGCCTATTCTTGCGCGGAGAGCTGTGCGAGGGAAGGACTTTGCTCCCCGTTTCGGATTGCGAACCGCGCGGCGTCGCTCCGCTCAACACCGAACTCGTTCCCCTGTCACAGCGTCGTCGACGCCATCCCGGTGACGCCCGTCTCTGGCCCGTCTCCGAAGGTGCCTACCGGAACTGGGCGAGGGCTTCGCTGTAGCGATGCGGATCTGCACGGGTCTCCTCCGTCACCATCAGGGCGTGGCGACCGATGATGCGCGTGAAGGTGCCCGTGCACGGGATCGTCACGATCTTGCCTAATCCCGCCCGCCACGCCGGAACGAGGGCTGCCAGCGCAATGCGCTCGGGCTGTTCATCGAGCGATCGGGGCTGTCGTCGAGTCACGGCTTCGAATCGCGCCATTTGCCAGTTGTCGTAGTCGTCGGTGAAAGCCTCGCCGCCATACTCTCCTCGCCAGGACGGCCCGAGAAACGAGTTGAGAAGTTCGGCTCGCTCCGGCGACCCGAACGGTGCGCCCTCGAGCCGAGCGAACACCTCGGACCCATCGCGGAGCTCGCCGGCGTGTCGCACACAGGCATGCCACAGGGCCGGCCAGTTTTCACTCCAGCGGGAGATCAGGTCTGACGGTTCGGCTCGGGCATAGGCGGAGACAGATCCGTCGGACAGCTGCGGCGGGAGGTCGACTCCGATGGGCCGGAGCGCCCAGGCCTCGCGGATCCAGAGCAGCTCGAGGAGCGTGTTCGAGTCGTCCTCGATGGAGATGACCATGTCGTGTGGCCAGGGGTCGCCTGGTATCGGCCCGGACGAGCGCATCGGATCCTCCTCGATCAGATCGCAGTGGGAAGCAGCTCGGCCAGCAGGACCTGAACGCGAGCCTTGATGTCGACAATTGAAAAGGTTCGCGGGTCCGACCCCGGCTCGGATACATTCATCAACCGAACCGCAGAACCCGGAGACCCGACGCATCCAGCGCGGCGAGGCCGAGCTCCTGTCGGATCGACCGTCGCTTCCTGCGAGGCACCAGATCCGGCACGGCCATGGCGACCTGGAAAAGCACCTCCGAAGCCAGGACGCGGCGAAGCCGGAGGGGCGCCATCCGCGAACGACCGCTCTGGATCACCACGACCCGGACGGCGTCCGGCGTGAGAACCACATCGATCTCCCTCAGCAGGACGAACGCCCTCGAGAACGACGATCTGCGGCCGTGGCCATCGACACCGAGGATGACGATCGCCGCCTTCCGGCCGCTCGCGATGAGCGTGGTGCGATCGGTGACGGTGATGTCGGACTGCTCGCAGCCCGAGCGGATGATCGCGAGCAGTTCATCGGCGTCGCCGTCGATGAGGATCGGGCTCGCCGAGAGCTGGTCGGCCGCAGCACGAAGGGCTTCGGCGCGACTTCTCGAGGAGGGCATGAGTACATCATCCGGGATCGGAGAGTACGAGTGTTGGGGTGCACCCCCCCGGACTTGAACCGGGAACCCACTGAAATCGAATCGTTCGCGAATTCTTATCGGGTGAGAACATAATAAATGCTGGTCAGAGACTACTAAACGCAAACTTGCGAAGTGTTGGTTAGTTGGTATGTTTACCCTATTTTTCACGGCGTTTCTCGACTGATAATTAGTCATTCTTGGGTCGCTAGGGTAAAACCTCTGGCACCGCAGTGCTTCCGAATCACACTCCCACTCGACCACATTCGCGCACCCTCGCAAACTAATGACAGTGGTCTCCAGCACTCTACTGATCCCGGAAATTGATCTTCCGGTTGAGAGGACCACGACCTATGACCACAGCACTCCTGAGCCCGACCAGCGAATTGTCAGCGCCCACCGTTGCCCAGTCCATCCGTACCTCCTCAGCTCGCATTCGCCCTGACTCCAGATGGGTCGTTTACGTCGTGGCGGGATTCGTCGGGGTCATCCTCATCGCGGCGTTCAGCGTCAGTTTCGAGGGGCAGATGACGGTAGCCGCATGGGCTGGTCTTCGGGATGCGGCGAGGCTCGCTGTTCCGGCTGCGATTGACAGCAGCATCGTGGTGTTCACAGTCGCCGCCGTTGTTCTCCGTGCAAGGGGCGAGAGCACGGGTTTTCCTTGGGCTGTCGTGGGCGCATTCACCGTGGTGAGCATGGCGTTCAATGTGCTCCACGTGCTTATCCCAGCGCTCGCCCGTGGCATCGAATCTCAGGACGTGGTTGGCTCGACAGTCTCTGGGCTAATGCCGCTTCTCATTCTGCTCAGCACGCACATGAGTACTCGATTGCTCGTTGCTCCCCCAGTGGGAACCCCCATTGAACTGCGCGCTCGACAGACCGCTACTGACCTCGGCGAGAAGAAGATCTTCGAGAGTAAATTGGCTCGCCGAAAAGGCACTCCTGAGAGGGAGCGTGCACTCATCCTTCTCGCCGCTGTTCTCTCAACCGGGCGATCCGTATCGGAGATCGCGCGCATCGAATCAGTTGACCGCAGTGTCATCTATGCAGCGAAGAAAGAGATCGAGGGCAACCGATGACCCCACGACTTGAAGGCATCATCACCGCACGGCAACAGCTTGCAGCTATAAGGCACGAGCGTGAACTGTTTCTAGCCCAGTCAGCCGAGGCGGAAATTGAAGCCGTGCATAGGATGCTCGCGAGCGGTACGTCTTGGGCTGAGCTGAGCCGGATTTTACAGATTACCGATAGGCAGGCTCGGAACCGTTACGGGAGCAAAAGGCAGAGGACGGGCGCGGTGTGAAGACGCATCCACCGTTCTCGCTGTCCAGCGGAACGCCACAGAAAAGCACGAGTCGTTGCTTTAGGTAGACAAGGCGGTCCATTAGCGTCAGATCATGGAGCCAATCATTATGTCCACGTCCCGTATTCAGCACACATTCCACATCCAGTTCTTCAAGCTTTTCAACGAGCCGAGGAATAACGGAGATGAGTGGAAGCCCAAGGACATTTGGGGGAAGATGCACTCGCGCGGCTTCACCAGTTGGAGCACCGACAAGTTCAGCAAGTTCGCGAAGCCCGAGACCGGCACCTCTATGAACCTGTCGATAGACGAAATCTCGGCGCTCGCTCAAATAATCGGAATTCCTCTTACCGAACTCGTCCTCGGCGACCGAAGCGCCTATGATCTTTTGCGCCAATCTGATGCCGCGTGGGTCCGGTTCAAGGACTCGCTTGAACGCGTGAATTTCGCACTCCTCGATTGTCTGGGCGCGTGCGAGACCTACCTACGACTTCTCATTCAACTCAGGCGGCTGGGTGAGGAAATCTATGCGAAAGATGATTTCGCGGAGTGGTGGAAGGAATTCGAATTACTCACAGAGCAGAAACCAACAGGCAGGAAGTCCGCGGACGGCAAAGAGGAGCTGGAATCGCTTCTGTACCTATTTACCAACAGTCATGCCGCCATCGGGACAGAAAAGGTCACCGAGCTGCACAAGAAACGGATACTCCAAAACCAGCAAATCAATCTCATCCTCGATGAAGAGCGGTGGTCATACTAGCTATTTGCACCATCTGATCGAGAGTTTGTCGATCAAGCCGAAGTCCTGAATTCTCAAGGGACTTCGGCTTTTTCTTTGCGCAAACCTACACTTCACCGAAGAATTGTCGATCCATCGAATCTTGTGTTTTCTCTATCTTTCTAAATGCGCCGCATCCTACAAAGTCAGGAATTGCCTTCACAAGACGGTAATCAAATAACACGGTGAAATGAAAAGAGAAATGTAATGAGCAAGCAGAGCCGCCGTCCTAACAGGGCAAACCGTGACAAGAGGAACTCCGCAAAGACCCCCTCTCGCGTTCAGCTAGCCCTCCTAGAAAAGTGGGATGCCATCGCGGAGTCGAAGGGTATCGACATCTCGATTGCACACGGATTCATCGAATCAGCGCGATTCAGCACTATGTCGCTGCAAGCTCGCGGATGGGCTGTGGGATTCGCTACCGAAGTCCCGCTTTCGTTCCTGAAAGAAGGGGGTGATGACTTCGTCTCGATTCACGAGCTAACCGTGAACGACGAAAAGTTCGTGCTAGTTCCAAACCCCGACATCGACGCGAGGGAAAGTACTTGGCGCATCTATCTCCAGTGGTGTGTCATCCGAATTAGCGATGGAAAGTACCTCTCAGCGCGCGACCTCGATGAGTATCGCGAGGTGGCGTGATGTACTTCCCAGTTCTCACCCCAAACTACTCAGCGCTCCCGATGCTCGATGTTTTCAAAGACGCGGTCGACCAATACAACCGTTCGATGTCGCTTGAGACCGGTATCACCGCCAGCTTGACCTCTCCGCCTGATTTCCTCATTCGCAACTCCGTGAACTATCTCCGCCATGCGTGGACTGACTACGACCGAATGGTGGACGGTTACGGTCCGGGAAGTCCTGTCCACGATGACCTGTGGAAGCAATTCATCATTTTGATTGCGAGAAATTACCCCCGGTTGCGCCCAGAAGCCGTGCGGCAATTCAATTTTCGACTGGCAACCACGAGGCGGGCAGCATGACGACCCCCACCTTCCTCACCATGCGCCAGGAAATCCTCACCCGGCTCAGCGGCGTCCATAGAGGTATCGGAATGGATGCCCATGATGCCTCCCGGTGGGAAATCACCGAGGCGGGTGCTATCCGCATCTACTGGGGCGATTACAACACGCAACTACGCCGGTCCGGCTCGTGGGTCGCGGAGAACATCCACCCTCTGGTTCAGCCTTTCGTCGATGAGGAAAAGGGGATGCCGTTTAGACGAGCGCTCGAACTGATGGTCGAGGGGCTCAATCCTCTCCTCATCGCGCAGAACGGTATCGATGACGAAATTCTGGAGGCTCTCATGACCGGGTAATCAATAGCAGGCAGCACCGCATCACCAGCTCCACCCCATTTATCCGTAGGCAATCCCTCAACAAGGAGGTGCTCACACAAATCAATTACTAGAGAAAGAAGTATCTAATGACCGCAAAATCAATTTCAACCACCCCGTTCCTCCCCGCATACGTTGGCTCAAAACGCCGCTGGCTGGAGGAACTCGAACCGCTCGCCCGAGGCAAGAACATCGTGGAACTGTTCGCTGGTTCCGCCATAATCAGCGCCACGTTCGCCAGCAAAGCACTCATCGTGGATACGGACCCCAATCTCTGTCGCGTCCTGAGCCGATACGACGAGCTGGATGTGCCCGACACATTCTCCGCCGAGGATTACGACGCAGCCCGCACGGTGGGTGACTGGTGGCGTTCGGGCTACTACCTCGCTGCGATGTGCCGGGGAGGTATCTGGCGCTGGAGCAAAAAGGGCGGGTTCAATGTGCAGGCTCGGAACGCTAAGACCTACAGCCGTCGTGAGGGTTACCTCGCTGCACTCAGACGTTGGCGTGAGCTAAAGCCGGTCGTGCGCAACACCAGCTACCTCGACATCACCAACGAGGACATCAGGGAGTTTGCGAACGAGAACGTGCTCGTCATCTGCGACCCACCCTATGAAGGAACGTCACCGCAGTACGTGGATGGGTTCGATTTCAGCGCGTATTGGAAGAGGGTCGGCGAGCTGGCGCTGAGCTTCGATGTCGTCGTCTTCGACCTCCGCGAAAACCTCGTGCGAGCAGGGTTCCCAATTGATGCCGTGAAGACTCTCAGCGGGCTGGGGGAAGCCAAACGCAATTGCGAGGCAATGACCTTCTTGCCTGCCGGAACTCGACTCGCTCTTGCGGCTGGCAAGCACCTCATTGCCCGCAAATCCAGCCGCCAACCCATGGCACCGACAGCGCCGAAATCACGCTCGAAAGACAAGGTATAAATCGCGGTTTGTGGCGGCTCTCGAACTCAGACCAATAGTTCAGTTCTGAGTTCCGGAGCCGCCCCATCTGGGAAAATGTAATCAGCAATAACCACCAATTCAGGAGGTCAATTCCGCCAAATCACACAATCGAAGGAGCTACACAATGGCAAATCAAAATCACCTACAACGCACTCACATCACCGACAAAAACGGCGTCGCTACCAGCCGCAACAAAAAGACCGGAAGCACCACCCCGGTCCCGAACTTCCAATTCGGCAAAAGCAGAATGATTAACCCCGCACCGCTTCGTCCGAGTCAACAGCAGGCAGCCATCGAAGAGTGGAGCGAGGCGACGTACAGCAAGGAAGGCACGCTCACCTATCGCAACGCCGATGGACTCCCCCACCGAATCGGCGAGCCCGCCGTCGTCTATTCCAATGGGACTACAGAGCGCTGGGAGAACGGCGTTATGGTCTCCCGTGCAATGCCGGGTCTCATCGATGGTGCCGGTCAAATGGTCTATCGCGACAACCGTGGACGACTCAATAGTTTCGATGGACCCTCAATCGAGAAAGCTCCCTCCGGCTCTGACCGAGGGCGCGCTGACTACTACCTCCTCGGCGAGGCTCGTACGAAAGCGCAATGGGAGGTCGAGCGCCACCTCTCTATCGGCGACATCGAGGCGCGCCATGCTGCTGAGAAGACCGCCAAAACGAATGCCGATGCGCCCGCTGGTCTGGTCGCCACCCAGCTCGTTGATGTCAACGGAAATCTCGTAACAAGGTATGTAAATCCGAATAGCATCGAGAGCATACCCACCACTATTCATTCGAAGGTCGAATCCGCCCGCTCCGCCGAAAATCGCCTCGATTTCAAGCCCGAGCCCGTCGTGGAATGGGATGAGCGCGGCATGAACGTCAAAACTGGGAAGCCGTTCGACGAGAACGGAAAAACCGCTACCGGCGTCGAAGTTTCAGATGTGGCAATGAACTCGTGGGAAGACGACGACGAGCTGGTCGATGGCGTAGATTCGCTGGGATTCGACTGGACGACAGGAAGGCACGAACTTACCGAGCGGGAAAAGCTCGCGGCTTTGATGGGACCGGAGGCGCTTACCCTTTCGCAAAATGGTGTGAAGCCCAGCAAAATTACTAGCCCCGACGAGCTATACGAGGCATTGGAAGCCGTTAGCCATTCCGGCATCAGCTCGGAGGAATCGAGAATTCAGCGCGGTGTCATAGCCGCCGAGGCGAACCGAAATGCGGCGACTAACGCACGAGGAAAACTCGTCGAACTACGTGAGCAAGCCGAGGACGTGATTGCGATTGGCGCGGCGGATAACCCACGCGGTAGAGAACTTCTCAGGCATGTGGATGCGGAAATCGCGAAGGTTGATAGACAAATCGAGAAGCACACTTCCGAGATTGACGGGCTTCATACGGAGCGCGAACGGCGACTAGAGGGATAGGTCTACAAAACCCCCCTCACCACCGATCCTCGTCGTCTCCCCCATCCATAGGCATTCGGCACAACCGAGGTACCAGCCTGCTTCGCAGTTGTAAACCGAGAGGATCTCGTTGCAGCCGTTGGGGCATTGCCAGGCGGTGTCGGTCATCTCGCGAGGGTAGAGGACGGGAGAGATGGGGCGGAGGAGTTATCCACAGAGACGGATCGCGGGACGGTATCTTTTACAGCATGGAAATGACCGATGGGGCTAAGCGGTTTCTCGATCAGCCCCACATCCCGAAAGCAATCCGGAGGTACCTCCGAGGCATACCCACAAACGAGCAAGACGACGCTGTAGCTAAATTCAGTACAGTTGCGGAACGTGGCAGCTTCGATAAATTGAACGATGTTCCCGAAAGCTGGATCATCTCAATGTTCGAGCTACAGAAGCCCTTTAAAGACCGCTAGCCCCACCGCTCCACGAATGCCTCGATAGCGCCGATTTCCTCGGCGTTCACACCCGTCCATTGATTGCACCGAATCAACAGCACATCCGCGCTTTGCGCCATTTCACGCCACCACGGCAAGCGCAGCAGCTCATCGCTGATAGCCCAGTCATCAACGAAAACCCACGCGCAAGGGAAGTCCTCCTGCATCGAACGGATAGCCGAGGACTTTCCGAATTGACCGGCATCCCGTTCATCATCCGCATCCCATTCGAGTACCCCGGAGGACTCGATGCCCCACAGAGGATCGAGGTGGCGTTCGGCGTCATAGAGCCATGCTGTCGCCCAGAACCATTCGACCTCGGGAAGCTTCGAGAGAGCGGCTAGGCGGGCGATGTAGTCGGCTCGCCACTGGACGAGGAGGGGATGATTGTTGATGCTGAGGGTCTGTCGAGTGTTCCCGGCGAGTGGGACATTTAAAGTCGAGTCCACGTCCATGAAAAGTCTGACCGGCATCGCTACTTTTCCCACCACGAACGGTAGAACCTCACCGGGAGACCGCCGTCGCCGATGCTCCTCGGCACCCAACCGAGGTCGCGTTCGACAAATTGCTCGAATCGTAGCGTCTGTTCACCGACGTGGATCGGGATCTTCACCGCGAGGCTCTCCAGCTCAAAGAGCGAGAAGTTGCCGAATTCCGCATTCCCATCATCTCCGGCGAGACAGGCGAAGCCGAAGCAGACGAACTGCTCGGGGTCGAGTTCGATGAGCCACCATTCGGAATTCCCGAGGTAATAGTGCGCCCAGATGATTTTGTCGAGCATCGGGATGTTCTCGCCCGCATAGAGCGCCGGGATGTCGGCGATGTAGTCGGGTAGGAAATCTTGTCCACGAAGCTCGCGATTGACCTCGATGAACATGGTGCCTCCCCCTGATTGCGGATCATGACCGTACCGTCGACCTCTGTCTAGAGCCGCCGTACCTAACGCCCGCAACGCGGCAATAAGATTCCCTCACCAGACCGAGCGTTAGGGGACTTTCTTGGCTGAGGCGACCGACCCGTACTTCAAAGCGATGGAGAGCTTCAATGAAGCGATGACAGCAAAGCAGTACGCGCGAGCCTTGGTTTTCTGCAAAGTAGGTCTTGCGGCGACGATTCCTGCGCTCAAGCAAATGGCGCGGGAGTTCGGGGAGCCTCCATCGGTACCCTTCGTGGAGAGTCGGGCGGGTGCGATAGCAGCGCTGTTCGACGACTCCGAGTGCTTCGCGCTCATGGATGCGGTCGAGACGTACTTCGGAACTCGGAGGGATGACATCGACGTTGACCGTTATCGCGCCGATGCAAAGCTAATGACGCTCGTTCGTGAACGACTCGCGCAAGGAGAGACGACGCTCGCGGAGCTGAAGGCGAGAGTTTCCAAGCCAGACTCTGCTCGTCTATCTCGTCTCGTCGATTGGATGCAGAAGAACGGCGAAGTCACACTCCAGAAGCGGTCAAACTCTGTCATCCTCACCGCTGGTGCGCAGGTGGCAATTCGCGGTGTCGCGGTGTCTCCCACTCTGCGCGCCGGTCGCGATCTTGCCAACCCAACCGTGCGTTCGCTGAAGCCGGTTCAACGCGTGCGGAAGGTCTGGACGGAAGACGATGAGATCCAAGTCCGACAGGATGTCTTTGGTGACGCCACGGAGCACCCTCTCGCTTCTGAACTGCGCCATTCCGGGGTCATGGATACGGTCTTGATGCGCGATGGCGTCTGGTTGCTTGGGTTCTCTCGTCAGAAGGCAGACACGAGCTTTAAAACCTCAGTCGTGGTGAAATCCCACAACGGCGAGACTCTGAAATCATTCGACATCGATCACAAAGTCATACAGTCTTTCGCGGGGTTTGAACGCAGCCAAATCGTGGTCCTCGACTCGATTCTTGGGGTCCACGTGTACGACTTCCTCGGCAATCACCGAACGGGGTTTTCATTGGCGAGAAACCCCGAATTTTTGTCCGTGTACGACGCCCTCGACGACAGTTCTAAGGCGACCGCCATCGTGCGGTGTGTAGACGTTTCGCCTAAGACCGGCGAGATTTTGTTCACCGTACTGGATCGTTTTTGGCGATTCACCGCAGAGGGCGAACCGATTTGCTCGCTTTATTTGACGACCCACGATCCCGACGACTCGAGCGATGCGCTGGCACCGCTCGCGGGTAAGGAAATGGTTCTGCCCGAGAAAAGCAGAATAAGGGGCGAGACCGATTGGCTGTATTTTGCCCGATTCGCAGACTTCGATGACTCCGTGTTTTTGTCGCGCTACTCGGGACAACTTCTTAAAGTCGCGCGCGATGGAGAGATCACTGACCTGTGGGACATCGAGAGCGGTGCAACAGACATGGTTGAGGATGTCGATTGGCTGCTCGTGCAGACATTTCGCGGACTGAAGATCATTCCGGAGGACGGTGCGGTGGAATCGTTCGAAGAGGCGGGAGGTTCATTTGTCAAACCAAACGTTGTCGTTGGGCGGGCGCAGCGTGAGGTGTCCATCTTCAACGTCGCGACTTGCACGACCGTCTTCTACGAAATGAAGCACGATGTTCGCGCTGTGTATCCGAAGGACGGGCGCATTCGGGTGGACATGACGACCACGTACGCCGACCTCGACATTTGATCACGGTCGCCGAGAGCCACTCGCGCCGGGATTATCGCGACACCACTCCTTCCAGACAATCTCCGCGATGAGATCTAGCATCGGCGGGGTGTAGCAAATCAGCCGTCGCTTGGTTGGGTCCGGGTGATAGGTCACCGCACGAAGAAGCTTGATGCGCTGCCTACCGAGAACCACCGGGCGTATCAGGGCGATGACTGTGTGACGGTCGAACATCTCCCACTGCTGTTCACCTTGCGGGAGAAACGGCACCAAGCGGAGCTGGCTCATCGGCGACCAGTGGTGTGCCAGCCCGCTCACCCCTCATTCGAATCTATGTTCGATACTCTAAGCACGGACCCCGACAGCCTGCAAAACGTCGCTGACCGGGAGCAGACTGGAGGCATGTGCGGACGCTTTGCGATGGATAAGAGGACGGATCAGCTCATCGTGGACTTCATCGCCGAGACCGGGCGGGGTGCCGAGGAGTGGACGCCGAGCTGGAACGTCGCACCAACTCAGTCGGTCCCGGTGGTTAGGGAGCACGAGGGCAAACGAACTGTTGAGCTGGTCCGCTGGGGCATCGTCTCGCCGTCCTCGCCGGTCTTCGGCGGAGGGAAGCCGATCATCAATGCGCGGATCGAGACTGTCGCGAGTAATGGGCTTTTCAAGGGGGCGTTCACTTCACATCGCTGTTTGGTTCCCGCCAAGGGGTACTACGAATGGAAATTGCAGGAGACGGGCAAACAGCCGTATTTCATTCACTCCGGCGATACCGACCTTGCAATGGCGGGCATCATTCGCGCGTGGAAAGACAAAACCAAAGACGATGGCGACCGGGACCAGTGGCGGCTCTCTATGGCAATCATCACGCGTGATGCCCACGCGGTTCCCGGCGAGGTTCACGACCGGATGCCCAACCTACTCACCCCCGCGATGTACGACGATTGGCTGGGCGATCATCTCGGGACGGACGAGCTATTGAAGGTGCTCGAAGCATCGTCGCGCGAAGTCGCTGACAACCTTGACTTCTATCCGGTATCGAAAGCGGTTAGTAGCCCGAAGAACGACCGACCTGAGCTGCTCGAACCGATCTCGTTCTAGCGGCAAGGGTGTCGCCCAACCGCGCTCTCCGATGTCGGCGGCTCACGATCTAATCAGAATCACCGCAGCCGAAAACCCGTTGATTCTGTCCGTTACTCTTTCACTGGAGCGACGCTGGTCGTGCGTTGAATGGCGCAGTCAGACAGCCCGTAATAGAAGGACTCGCCAATGGATGACCAGATAGACCTCGAATCTCTACCCGTCGAACAACTGATCGAGATGATCCGCGAGAAGACCGGAGCTGGCGTCAACCTATCCTTCCCCGGCAAGGTCGTTGCTCAGCAAATCGGACGACGAGTTCGTCCGCGCGTGCAGCGCACAAACAAGACGCTGAGCGAGGGCGACGAGGCGAGCAGATCCCGAAACCTCATCATCGAAGGCGACAATCTTCAGGCTTTAGCTTCTCTCTATCGTGAGCGCGGTCAGATCGATTTCATCCTCACCGACCCGCCGTACAACACAGGCGGCGACTTCCGCTACAACGACAAATGGGACAAAGACCCCAACGATCCAGACATGGGCGACCTCGTTGACAAGGATGACCTCGCGCGCCACACCAAGTGGATGAAGTTCATGTTCCCGAGACTCATGATGATGAAGTTAATGCTAAAGCCCTCGGGTGTTCTCGCCATCTGCATCGACCATCGGGAGTTGTTCCACCTCGGACAGATGCTCGACGAGGTATTCGGCGACGATAACCGCCTCGCGATCATCAACTGGCAGAAGAGCTATTCGCCTCGGTCGGATAACCGACACGTCTCGACCGCGACCGAGTACGTCCTCGTCTATGCGAAGGACGAGCGAACGGCTCGCACCGGTTTGCAGCCGCGAACAGCCACGATGGATGCTCGCTATAGAAACCCTGATGGTGACGAGCGGGTGTGGAAGGGCGAGAACTTTTCCGGACCTAAAGCCTTCACTCATCAGGGCATGGTGTACGGAATCCAATCTCCCTTCACGGGCGAGGTTCACTATCCACCCTCGGGCAAGTGCTGGCGCTCTCCTCAGTCCGACGTGGTGAAGTGGCTCGCGGACTGGGACGTTGAGTACGAACTTCGCGCCGTTGATGACGCTCAGACTCGGGCAGCCATAGTTGGCGTGGACGCCGATGATGTGCGCGCCGTAAAAGCCGTGATGCTAAAGACCCCGTTGAACGACGCGAAAGCGGCGGCAGAGGCACAACTCGAAAAAGGTCACTGGTCCAAGATCGTCTTCGGCTTGGATGGAAACGGTCGCCCGCAGCAGAAGAAGTATCTGGAGGACGTGAAGCAGGGTCGCGTGCCAATGACGTACTGGGCGGACGACGCAATTGAAGATCCCGACGTGCTTGGCGCTGTCTCGTGGGATCACGAGGAATCCGGTCATAGCCAGACAGGGGTTAACGAGCTGACCTCGATAGTCGGAAAAGGGCATGGGTTCGAAACAGTAAAGCCCATGAGCCTCATTACTAAGCTCATCCAGATTTGGTGCCCGCCGACCGGCACGGTACTTGACCCGTTCGCCGGGTCTGGGACAACCGGGCACGCGGTTCTGAAGCTCAATTACGATCAGGACGCTGAACGTCGGTTCATCCTTATTGAGCAGGGTCGCCCGGAGAACGGCGACTCCTATGCGAAGACGCTCACTGTTGATCGATTGAAAAGGGTCATCAGCGGAGACTGGGCAAACAAGAAAAAGCACCCCGCGCTCGGTGGTGGCTTCACCTTTAAAACGCTTGAAAAGAAAGTGGATGCCGTAACGCTGCTTCTCATGGAGCGCGACGAGATGATCGATACGGTTATCGCTTCGCACACGAACTCCGGCAGTCGGCGCTCAGCAGTTCTCGTCCCCCTCGGCGGCGAGGAGCCATACAAGTTCCTCGTTGCTAAGAACGCGAACGAAGAAGGCATCTACCTTGTGTGGTCGGGTGCAGGGTCTAACACTGACCTAACGGAAGAGGTCTACGAGGACATCGCCGAAGAAGCCGAGGCGGAAGGACTTGCTCCGCTCTACCATGTCTACAGCCGCCTAAACCTGCTCGTCACAGACGACATCATCTGGTATCAAATCCCCGACCGTATTCTTGCTGACTTCGGGCTAGATGTCCGGACCGAGTCCTTTACGGAAGAACCGACAGCATGACGCTTGAGTTGTTCCAGTTTCAGCAAATCGCAGCGTCGCAGATCGCTGACCGGTATGAGGACTACGCAGCCGACCCAGTGAGCTTCGGCAGGAAGGCGAACAGCCGCCTCGTCCCGTTCTATCAAGCACTCTCTTCTATTACCGGCTCCGGCAAAACAGCTATTCTTGCGCAAGCCGTTAGCGAGATAGTCGCGCTTTCAGACGTACCGCCTGTCATTCTTTGGCTCTCTAAAGGCAAGGTGGTTGTCCAGCAAACCTTTGCCAACCTAACTGACGGGGGCAAGTACAACCACTTGCTCACGGGCGCGACCGTTCGGCTACTCAGCGATTACAAGCCACAGGATGTCGCAAATTCAACGGAGGCACTCCTCTATTTTGCGACGGTCGGAACGTTCAACCAGCGCGACCGCGCGAAGAGCAACCTCAAGATCTTCGCTCAGGACACCGACATCACCGAGACAACGCTTTGGGAAGCGCTGAAGGTACGTGAGACCGCTGAGGGAGTTCGCCGACCCCTCATCGTTGTGTATGACGAGGCACAAAATTTGAGCGACCAGCAGACAGATCTACTCCTCGAACAACAGCCGAACGCGTTCCTCCTCGCAAGCGCCACCCTCCGGTTTCCCGACCGGTTCAATACCGAAGTCATCGAGCCGCTGCGTACCCAGGGCGAATTCTCCGACGAAGAGCTGATCACCTCAATACCGTCCGCCGTGGTGGTCGCATCTGGTCTCGTCAAGGGCATCATCTCGCTCGACGGGTTGCTCGCGCCCATGCAGGAGACAATCTCCGAAATGCTCTCGGATCTTAAAGATGCCGAGCAGGATGCAATCAACGAGGGGCTGAGCTTTCTTCCGAAGGCTATCTATGTCTGCAATACCAACATGGTCGCGGATGATGCCGGAAGGTCTGACGACCCCAAGCAGGTTTTCACGGAGAGACAAGCTCCGCCCATCGTCATCTGGCGGTATCTCACAGAGTCCTGCGGCATCTCGCCTGATGACATCGCGGTGTACGCCGACCTCA
This sequence comes from Lacisediminihabitans sp. FW035, assembly GCF_054880895.1. Taxonomy (NCBI): domain Bacteria; kingdom Bacillati; phylum Actinomycetota; class Actinomycetes; order Micrococcales; family Microbacteriaceae; genus Lacisediminihabitans; species Lacisediminihabitans sp. FW035. The sequence continues at coordinate 861,564 of NZ_CM142187.1, read as the reverse complement.
AGACGCAAAAGGACTTTCCGCTTCCACCGACCTTCAATCTTTTCAATGGAGGCGAGGGTGACTACGACGCGTTCATAGCTGGCGATTTCCGGCACATCATTTTCAACCAGAGCCTTCAAGAGGGCTGGGACGACCCCGCCACCTATTTCGCCTATGTGGACAAGTCGATGGACTCTTCCATCCAAATAACGCAGATCGTCGGTCGCGTTCTCCGACAGCCGGGAGCCACCCACTACGAAGCAGACCGTCTAAACACGGCGCACTTTTATGTCCGAGTAGACCGCAATGACGCGTTCGCTGATGTCGTCGAAGATGTACGAAAAGGTCTGGGTGGTGATGCCCCCGAGATCCGTATTCTTACTACTGCTCCGGGTGGAGAGCGCCCCGTGAGCCTTCCGGCGAAAGAGCAGAGGTCAGTCCCGAAGACCGCCATCGACAACCTTCCCGCCAAGGCAGCGGTCGAGACTGTGATCAATGGGATGCACGACTACACGAGTGACACGGTGAACACGAAAGGTGTTGGTCGTCGTCGAACCGTTCAACAGACCATCGGCGAGAAAGAGACCGTGGACTCCGAGTGGGTTGAGTTCGAGCAGTCGAATAAAGTCAACGCGCGATGGGTTTTTCGACGCGAAGTATCTCGTCGCTACCGACCAGCTCTGATGGTCATGAATACCGAGACTTCCAAGTTCGACGCAAAGGTCGGTGTCGGTAGTGTTGCCTACACGAGCACCACGGACGACGCAGCCAAGGCAGTAGATGAATACCTGCGTAACGCCGTTGTGAAACAGGTCAAGCCGAACCCCTATGAAGTGGGAAGCACCCTCGTCCGCCCCAGCGCCGTCGAGACGTACACAAACGCTCTCCACGATGGCTACGACGGACTCAACGACTTCGAAAAGAAGTTTGCGCGGGCGCTTGATGACACTGGACTTCTCTGGAGCCGCAATCGCTCGCAGACCGGCTACAAGATCCCCCTAATCTCGCTGGGTCAAACCGTATGGTTCTTTCCCGACTTCCTCGTCTGGGTCGACGACAAGGTCATCTGCATCGACACCAAGGGCGAGCAACTCGTCGAGACTGACTCTCGCCGCAAGCTGCTTTCCATTGCGCCACACCCGAAAGTATCCACTCGGGTCGAGGTCAAGTTCGTCACCTCAGGGACATGGAAGACCGACGGCACACCTGACAGCAAAGACGGGTACTCGATTTGGGGACTGGGCAGCGGACAAGCACTCAGGACTCTGCCGTTCGACGACCTTCCTTCTCTCGTGACGAGCTTCATCCCGGTAGAGATCGAAGCCGACGAAGAAGACTAAATCGACGCCACGATGTGCTCGATGAGATCTCGCATGTCCTGCCAGTCCGCACCGTTTGCAATGCCTGATTTCTGAGCAGCTTTGAGCTTCGCGCGAAAGCGCTTTTGAACTTGTGTCTTCCGAATGATCGCGCCCTGATGAGCCGAGCGCTTCACGTTGTAACTGCCCCACTCAATCGGGGTGAGAGCACTGCCTGCGTCAGCGAGAACATCTCTGCCGGTGAATAACTCGATGGACACCGCTCTGCCATTAATGTCTTCAGGCACGATGCCTGCTGTCGATTTCGCAGGATAGCTCGTAGCTAATGCGAGGTGAGGGAGCAGCAGCGGCTTCATGCGATTAGGAAGCTTGGTGGCTTTGAGAACGTCAAAGCTATCTCGCCCAGCGAAGTCATTGTCCAACAACCCGATGACCTGATTTCCAACACCGCTGGCAGCGAAGGCACGCACACCCTTCACTACTGCGTCAGTCCCTCCGCTGGGCTTTAGAGAGAAATCCATGAAGGTGAGAAAGCCGACCAAATCCGGTCTGAGCAATTCCAACGAGCCACTGAGAAATTCCGCGTCCGTCGAGCCTTCAGTAATAACGATGGTTGGGAGGTTCCCGAGCGCTTCGTTGAGTTCGCGCTCTCGGGCGTCTGCGCAGAACGTCGGTGAGTTGACGATGCCGTGAAGTCCAATTACCTCGCTGATGTCGAAGTTAATCGGGATCTCGGCAGGTAGACGATCAACAAGGTATTTAAGCGACTGCCGGTCCTTGGTCCAGATGTAGCCCCACTGACCCTGAAGCCGCTGCGCCGAATCGTTAGCGAAGTCCCATCGCTCGGTGGGAGGGGTTCCGTAATTCTTGACGTAGTCGTCGACCAGCTCCTCCGGCAGAATCGGATCGGTATCGTCATGGCGACCAGTCCGCGCTGCCCATCCATCTTCGACGGTATTCGTAGCCACGTCGGTTCTGTAGCCGAGTAGCTCCAAGCGATCCCGCATGGTCCCGGCAGTCGTCTGCCACAACTCTCCGTCACCCTCTGAATCTTGAAAGAGCGCAGCGGTGTGAGACGAGTAGCCCTCGCGCCATCCGGCGATGCTGATACCCGGATTACCAATCGAGAGATCTCCATAACGTGACATCGCGGCATTGCTCCTGATAGGTCAGACGGGTGACCAAAGCTTACTGATCGGGTGCATCTTGGCGAACTGAGTTGGGCGGCGTCACGCAAAAAGCCCCGCTCAGACAGAGGTGAATGAGCGGGGCTTTTCGTGACTACAGACCGGAAAGGTTTGTAGCTCGATTCTACCATTTACAAAATTACATTTTCCGGTTTCTGTCCTCCACAATTATCGTTCCTGTAAAATACTAGTAATAGTAATAGTAAACTCACACATTTGCAGTTTCAACCAACCACTCGATGAATCAAAAGGAGTCAGAGGAGTAAAAGAAAAGGAGAAGAAAGTGTTAAGAGTAGAAGCCCAATCAGCATCCGGTATTCACCCCGTTGCTCCAGCAACCCCCTACTCCTTCAGCGCTCCCCGCACTCCAACCTCTTCCAACTCCCCCGCGTCTCACGAACAATCTCCTCCATCAACACCTCCCGTATCCCAACAACACCGTCTTCTCTCACCAGCAGCACCCCGTCTGCCACAACGTGATGCCAACAGAGAAACCGCAGCAGCCTCACCTGTTCCAACACCCAACAGCGACTATCAACACCTGCCGCAGTCAGCTCACTACGAGAATGCGCTCAGTCACCGAACTGTCTCGAACCGACAGCACCATGTAGCGGGAGTCGGACAGCAGCAGACCATCATCAGCACGTCTAATTGCGGGAACGATTACGCAATTCGCAGCGAAAGCGTCAGCGCCTCTGAGAGCCGTTTGAGCGCCGTTTGTAGCTGTTTGTTGCTCCCCTGTTCACAGCGTCGCTCTGGATTTCAGCGGCGACAACGCTCCTTCGTCGCTCGCGCCTTGAAATCCAGAGCTAGCTTCGCCCACGGAATCAGGACGCTATGAACGGCAACGGTCTCAGCGACGCAGCATTCGCCAAATTGAAATCGAGCCTCGCAAAGAGTGCGGGTGAGGAAGCTGCTGTACGAATCCGCAAAGTGTTGGCGAACGAGAACATCATTGATGAGCATTCGGTAGATGCCGTGCGGTCGGTGTTGAGCACGTGGGGTACGGACAGGAAACTGCGCGAATTTGTTGGCGACGATGTTGCATGGGATAGCGCTGTTGCAGCGGTGTTTGAGTATCGGGAGTTGTTGAAAAGCGAGGTTGGTCGGACGGGGATGTTGGTGAGGAAAGCGGCGGCGCTGATAGTGGGTGTAGCTGAAGCTGGGGAAGCGAAAGCTGTTGGGCTTGGCGGGCAGGCGCGGATAAGTGACGCACGAGCACGTATGGTTACCGCCGTCGTCGGGGTCGAAATAATGCGATCCATTTGGGAGCTGAGGATGGATACCGCCATCTCTCCCGCCGAACGGATCGCAGCGCAGATGCTCACGAAAAGAGATGATGTGGGGTTGGCTTTGCGATGGGCAACCGACTCCGGAATCTTCACCGTCAGAGGCACCCACGCCGGTAGTCCCAGACGTAGCATCCGGTCACTGACGGAGCCTGCATTCAGGTGCGCGGTGCTGCACTATGAGAGAGCCATCAACTCTCTCGTCGAAGCCATCACCGGCACCCCAACCGACGTAATTAGCATCCTCGAAACCGAGCGAGCCGAGAGGAGCGCGCGGCATCCGGTTGAGTCTGAAGAGCACGGTGAAATCGATGAGCGACAGGAGGCTCGGAAAGCTCGCGCGCGGATGCAGAGAGCTATCGCGGCATCCAACGCGACTACTCCGAGAGGGGTCATGAGAGGGCTGAATCGGGAGGTGGTTGGCGGGGTCGCGGCAGACCTAATCATTGGCGCGGATGCAATCGCATGGAGCGCTTCGGTGCCTCGAACGGAAGGGACACTCAATGCGGCGCTCTGGCAATCGATGCTGCGCAGCTCGCTGGGTATCAAGGCATCGAAGAACGTAACCAGCGCGAGGCTCGGGGTGTTCGGCGAGAAGGTTATTCAACGGCTCAATGAGGGTCAGCGGCTCGCCGAGATGCTCTCCCCCCTCGGTACATGGGACGGTTGGGCACGGCGCGAGGCACGGCTCGCTGCGTGGGAGGCAGGGAAAGCGGATCGAACAGCCGCGAACCGCGAGTGGAGCGGCATGAAAGACGCTGCCGAGCAGACCCTCAATAGCCTCGTCACGGTGACCGGTCGCCTCCCCCTCGGGACAGACAGCGAGGATGATCAGAATGACTGGCTCGTGCGCGCACAGGAGGTTGTCGCCGAGGCACTCCCATCAATGAGTACAGATCTCGCGACCATGACGAGGAAACGACTCGCGCGCCGGTTGGAGCTGAGGTCGTATGACCGCGAGGTGGCACAGCAGGCTGCGCATTACGTTTTCCCTATCCTCGAACGCGCCGTCGAGGTCGTAGTTTGATGTACATCCCGAGCCTCGAATACCTCTGTATCGCCCTCCAGCTAGAGCACCTGTCCCCCGCAGAAATAGCCATCCAAGCCGCGGAATTGTCGGATGTCGATGTCATGCTGCTACGCGCTCGAATCGAGACGGTTCGAAAACGGCAGTTAGGGGCACACCATCAGCGAGGCGGAATCAGCATCGACGACAATCCCGAAGAAGACTGTCCCTCGGCTACCGGTATTCATCCTCAAGGTCGCCGGAGCTGATGGATTCGGCGCTCAGGTGAATAAATTCGCACAGGCGAACACTCCCGGCTCGTACTCACTGATGGAATCAACCCTGTTCGCCCAGCCGTTCGAGACTCGTCTCCTGCGGGTGAGGCATGGGGAAACATGGGCGAGCTTCACTGTTACCCGAGAGCCAATCTCCTGCTATTGGCTAGTACTGCCATTTGGTGGGCGAGCTGTGGCGGGCACCGATGTCTGGGACATCCTCTACGCCTCCGACCAGCACGCATACGAGACTCAGCAGGAAGCGGTTGAGGGGACCCTCATCTCCTTCGGCTACCTCCATCCCGGCATCGGCTCGGTAGCGGGGGCATACAGAATTCGGGCACTGAGGGAACAGGCAGCGGCGCAGTGGATGTCGCTGTGGCTGGATGATCGGGATTTGGATACGACTGTGTGCTCGGGGTGCGATCAATGCGGCTGGGGTGAAGAGAGGGCATTCCATCGCGTCGAGCTGGCGGGGGAGATTGGCGGGTAGCTCGGGCTGGTGTGTGCGGTGCGGGACTGGAGGCGGGCAGAGATGCTCGCCTTTTGTATTTACAAAACAGATTTTGAGTTATTTTACAGAAATTGATCGATAAATCTAAAATACGCTAATCGGTCTGTGATAATTGTATTTATAGAGATTCTACAAAATGTCACACAGCAGATTGTGGAAGTACACTCTCAAGGAGAATTGAAATGGCACACGAAGACAGCGCCTCGACCGGATACAAAAATAATCGCCCAGCCCTCGGTGTCCGCGTCCCTGAGCGTGGCGAAATGATGGTCGCCGATTACAAAACTCGCGACTACCGCGACCAGGTGCGCTACAACGACGCCAAATGGGAAGTCGCTGAGAGGGTAATCGGCGAATTCCAATTCCAGCACTCATTCGATTTTGGCGTAGCCGAAATCGTCGACGATGTCCTCGCGAAACTCCCCGGCGCTATTGCTCGCGCAAAAATCGAATGGGACGAGGCTCAGGAGGGGAAGAAGCGTAGGACGCGATTCTCCAAGAGTTACGCATCGTTCAAAACACTTTTTGAGGAGCTACGGACTGCCGTTTCCCTCTCGCATGATTCGCGCCACAAGACGGTCATCAACGATTTCATCAAGCGCCTCTCCGCACTCTCACATAACGAGTATTCAGCAGCGGAGCTTGGATTTACCGAGCAGACCGTAGAGGAGAAAAAGTTCTACGTCGATGCGCTCAAAAGAGATAAGGACGAGATTCGGAGCGCAAAAAGCGACTTCGAAAATCGCCGCGAGAGCCAGCGATTAGAACGCAACATCCGAGCGACGAGACGACCCCCAATTAAACCCCGCACCATTCCCAGCACGACCCCGGCATCGACCGGCTACTGAAAGAAGAACAAAATGATGACATTGCAAGAGCACATCGAATCCGCCGAAAACACCGCACGCGAATTCAGGGAACTTTTCGATTACCTCGAATTGACATCGAAAGGTACGACTCCTCTAGCGTTCGCAGCTAAATCCACTCTGGCTGAAATGCATAATTTCGTGGAAAATCGAGCGGGCTATGTCACGACTGCTAGCGACATTTACGGAGCAGCTCAGGACCACATCGACGAAATGTTCGACATGGATGACTCGGATCACGAGGACTCATGGGCTGTGCTTTACGAATTGGCGAATTAATTCGCGGTTCAGCAGGAGCAGGGCGGAACTCCAACGGGGAGTCATAGGCGTTCGAATCGCCGCCGTCCACGAATCACTGAACCACCACTTTTCAACCCCCACAACGGCACCAGAAAGCGAGGCAATCCCGCCCCCACAGAACCCAAGGAGAATCAAATGCTCAATTCCATCAAGATCCAACTAGACCCCCAGAAAACAAAGCGCGCCGATTGGGGTCGGCTTTACACCGACGCGGATGCCCTTGCCGAGGCTCTCGAAATAGCCGCGAGGGGCAATTCGCAGGATGAGATTCACGATCTCTGGGGCATTCATCACACGCTAACCGACGCGTCGAATAAATTTGTCGATGTCGATCTTGTCCGCGAATACGCCGAGGAATTACTCGGTCGCCCGGTTGAAATCAGTGTGGCGGCATGACCGCCGCGACTGAAGTTTTCAGGAGCAATGCCCGCCACGGATTCGGGAATCACATCCCGCGTGCACGGCTGAAGGCGGGGACCGAGACGGTGCTCAGCTACATCATCCGAGTGCCACTCGATCAGACAGCTAGAGCCCGCGCGATTGGTGCTGTCGAGGACGACCACATCGTCTCCGGCTTCCGCTTCACCGAGGAGCAGTACGCAGCATGGAAGCACGGGTGAGGTCTAGTGATGAGCGATGACGAATTCGGGGACGTTTCACGTCGCCAAGCCGAGGTCTTTGTGGCTGCGGCACTTCGGCAGATTGAGGGCGGGTGGGGGCGGTGAGACCTGCGCGGATTGAGACGGAGACGTGGGTGATTCCGGATTCTGCTCGCAGCGCTCGGGCGATGCTGATGGCTCGTGGCGGGGTATGTGACGACGGCGGCGAGATGTGGGCGGTGCCGGTTGATTTGCTGTCGGAGCTACGGGAGCGGTTAGAGGGGCGGGTGAGCTGGTGAGGCTATTCGGAGGGTAGCGTCAAGCCGCCAGCGCGCCAGAGACATCCCCGAGTGAGCGAGTAAGCGTATCCGCATTCACCGCGTACCAGAGCAGCGCACCCCATGGGAGCACGATAAGCGCCAGACCCTTTGCGCCGTCCAAACCGCTCATGCGCGTCGCGTTGCGGCAATCAAAAGTCGAGCACAGCCAAAAGCACACGATTCCCCACACAGCAAACGCGATCAGCGAATCCGTGAGGTAGCCGAAATGAGCAACGAAGATCCAGACCACTGGTATCGCCGCCAGCCAAATCGGGAGCGCCGTGGCAACCAATGTGGGGTCTTTGTGATCGCCGTGCTCGGCGTCCGATGCCATGAGCGCCTTTCGGGTTGTGGACCCAGCATGGCGGCGGGGTGCACTTCTCGCAATCCCGTGTTTGGGGCACGGCGAGACTCGACGCTCAGCGCACTGCCGCATCATGCTTTGCTATGGCTCGGTCTTGGAGCCGGACGACGTTGGCGATGGCTTTCTCGACACGCTCTTTCTGCTCCGCGAGGGGAAATCCAGAAACGTCCCAACCCATGTCACGGGTTACCTCGAAGTTCGTCGTCACTATGCCGAGATTTTTGAGCGCGTATGCCGCCTCGTAACGCGCTCGCTCCAACGGGTTTCGCTCTGGCAACCCGTACTCTTCGAACCGGACGATGGCTGCACGGCAGAATCGCGCATACAACCAGGGCGGCGGCTCGGGTAAAGCGAGATTGCTCTTCTCGATGTTGCAGCCACGGTGCGCGAGCTGGAAATTGCCCCAAACCTCCTCGCCGCCTAGCGAGATAGGAGTGACGTGGTCCACGTTCCATCGACCCGGATGAATTCCCGTCAAGTTCATGTCGATCGGTTTCATACATAACTGGCAGATCTCGCCGAACCAGCGAGCGAGTTCCTTCGCTTTTCGAGCCGAGCTGGTCGGCGGGAGCGATGCCGCCCACACCGCATACGCAGCCACATCAGTCGGGTCAGGTCGCATGTATTCGACACGTCGAGATAAGGCACCTGAGCGAACGGCTTTCTTCAGCCGCGCCCGCTGCTCATCAGTGAGAGGGAGCGGCTCACGCGGCGCTATCCACTCCGGGTCGGTCTCGGGCTGGTCTGGGAACTTTCGCTGAAGCTCTTGCCGGTTTCTCTCACTCACTGGCGCGCACCGACCTTCACGCGAGAGCAACTCATGTGCCAATGCTCGCGGCTACTGGTGACGACGACAAGCCCTAGTGCAGGGGTGGTGTCTGCCGCGAGCAATAAGGTGTCGCCATGTCAGAAATCCTCGCAGCCGTCTTTGGAGCAATCGCGATCATCGGCATCCCTCTCGCAGCGTGGCTCAGTCGTCGCGCTACCAAAGAGGGGCGACTGACTCTGCGGGTGGAGCGACTCGGAACTGTTTATGCGTTGATGCCGGAATCGCCAGAAAAGGAGACGTTTAAGCAGCACGTCACTGTGGCTGTCGAGGCTCTCAACGTTTGGCTCAACCCGGACAACGCGCGTCGGCGACAGATCAGTCGTCGTGTCTCTACGATTCTTTGGCTCGTGTGCGTCGCGGCTGTATTCATCGCCGTCCCGTTCGTCGACACGACCAAAACACCGTGGGTCACGTCCGTTTTAGGAGTCGTCATCGGCTCAGTGATTGCACTGGTCACGTTCAGCACCTCCTACCTCCTCGAACGGTCGGCACGCATTAAGAACCATCACGATGCGGCGGAGCGAGAGAACGCGGCTGCTGCAATTCGCATGGAAGCCCTCCGGCGTGGAGAGGCACCGAGCTAATGGCACCCCGTTCCGAGTCCGACGAGTATTACGTTCTACACCTCTGTGACAAAGTGCTCGGCATCCCCGCCTCTCGCCAGCATCGTTTCGAATGGCTTCGTGGTGATTTCTCCGAGAAGAAGCAGAGCTATTCGTACCTGCCGGTGGACGGTTACTGGGAGAGCCTCGCGCTGGTCGTGGAGTACGCCGAGAGGCAGCACTCGGAACCGGTGAAGAAGTTCGATGCACGGGATACCGTGTCCGGCGTTACGCGAGGCATTCAACGCCGCATCTACGACCAGCGTCGAGTGGATTTGCTTCCGAGGAATGGGTTGAGACTTCTCGTGATTCCGGCGAGAGTGTTTGAGCTGAAGCGCGGGAAAATCGTGCGCGACTGGGACCGGGACATTGAGGCAGTCAGGGGCATCCTTGCGCGAGAGCGCATCACCGCCCGATAGACGAGCTGCCCGCCCCGCAGCAAGCGTTGAAGCGAGAAGGCAGAGATTGAGGGAGCTAGCCGCGCCTTCCATTGGTTCGCGCTTGCCCATCGATACCCGGTTCAATGATCTCAATTGAGAGTTCAAGAGTTTGGAGATCCCGCGCTCCCTCTATGAGCGCAGGTTCACCCTTTATGTAGTTCAAAGCGTCACGCAGTTCCCAGACCTTCACGGTGGGGTTCACCTCTGCCACTCTGCGTTGAGCTGCAATAATTTCCAACGCGAACAGCACCTCGTCACGGCGATTCTGAGCGTGCTTTGCCTCCATCTCTAGTTCTTGAAAGACCGCCTTCGCTGTCGCTTTGTCAACTGCGAACTCCAACGTCGCGTCTTGCAGCGCGGTCTTTATCTGACTTTGCTGGATTCGCTCTCGGCGTTCGGCTCGTTCCTGCCCGATAGTCAAAAAGAATTGCAGGAACCCAGCAACTCCGCTCGCACGAGGCTTGGAAAGAAGTGCAAGGAGCACTTGCTCCAGTGGGTTGGAGTACGAAATCGACTGAACACGAATACCCTCTCGAATCGTGCGCGCCCGGTGCGACCCGACCCCTCCCCAGTGGAGATAGTCGGGTCGCCTGCCGGTAATGTCCGAGTCATCGAGTGTGTCGAGTGCCGCGCAGCCAAGCACAAGAAGGTCGAGTATTGCGTGAACTCGCCCAACCACGATTTCCGCTGGCAGTCGAGGTTCAGTCTCCGCCGCAAATCGGAATGCAACCATCGAGATACCGGTCGTGCTCGCTAGCGTCGCCATAGAGCCATCATGCCGGTTGTGCGCTTCGGTTCACAGCGCCCGCACCTCGCGGACCTCGGGCAGGGGTGATTTGGGCAGAGCTGTGCCACCCGAAGGTGTGGTTGCGATTTTGTCTAGCTACCCTGCCGGTGCCTGACTGTCATTCGCGGAGCACGTCGAAGGTGACGACGGTTTTCTTTCACGAACTACCGGATGTGTATGCCCAGCGCAGTGTCTGGGATCAGCAGACTGGAGACATCGCTCGGAACGTTTCGAGCACCCGCGAGTTGCCTCGTGCCGCTTACCACTAGTGTTCAGGCATGGATTTCACGGCGCTCCTTCCCGCCAAAGACACGGGCAGTTTCGACTGGAGCACGTCACTAATCATTCTGGTTCCGACGCTGATTATCGCGTTCTTGTCCGTTCCGATTGTGACCGCTGGAATTACTGCGCTCTTTCGCTTCCTGAGTCCGTACGCAAGGCTTGCGGCGAAGTTGAAGTCAGATCTCGAAATTTTCAACGACTTGCCTGAGTCACCGCAAAAAGCAATCTTTGCTCGCAACATCGAGAACACGCTTGCCGCGTTGAATAACCGCGTCACACACGGAAGTCCAGAGCCGCCAGCGGATCAAAGAAAATCTCGCGATAGGCGAAAAAGAGGCACCAAATGGTTGCTCATTGTCGGGATTGTGGGCTTAGTTATCGCCGGTGCCGCCAGCGTTGTTGTGGTCTTCGTCCTTTTCCCCAAGTGGGGTCTGAATTTCGGACAAGTCGACCCAACTACTACCCTCGCGTCGGTTGCCGCCGTTTTGGGAGCATTGGTTACTGCCATTTCAGCGGCGGTTCGATCTCTCCTGACAAGACGAATGAAGGAGGAAAGCGACAGAGTAATCAACTCGTTCGTTAGCGGAAAGATGAAGGACGACGACGGGGGCGGGGACATCGACGGGGACGAGGCAACACGCTAGTCAAAGCTGACCACTATCCGTGGTGGTGGTCCCCACTCGCCCCCCGCGCAGCGCGCACTACCCGATACCCCATCTCCAGCGAGCTTTCCCTGCCGTTCGGTATCGCCAAGAGCACCAACAGCAGCTACCTCGATGCGCCGCCATCGATAAACGAGCCTCGCCAACCCGACGGGAATCAGATCCGACAGTTATCTCCATGTGAGCGAAGCCGTGTCAACTAAGTCAGCTCGTAGGCGAACGAACCCGCCATCCACTCGCAGCAATCAGGTCTCAAATCATTGAGGCATTCGCTGGGATTCTGGATAAATCGCTGCGTGAAAACTCGGGGACAGAATTCGAAAGTCTTGCTGCCAAAGCGGCTGGGAAGAGCGGCGGAGTGGCAACGAAAACTGTGGCATCGCGATTTGCAAGGTGTGCCTGCTGCGTAATTACGGGAACAGGGATAAGTAAGTACGGTGACCGAATGGGATTTGGTGTCGTATGACGGGTACGCGCCGGGGGTGAGGGCACACATCGGCTGACCCGGCGATTTGGGCTGGGTGTGAAGAACGCCCCGGCAACAGTTCTATGACGGGGCGTTCTTTGAATCACACAGAGAGCAACGGGGGTCAAGGAGTTAACTCCGGTTGCAATCATAAGAGTAACAAATTTCACTGACACTTTGATAGAAAGAACAATCTAATTAAAGAAAAGGCGGGGCTAGTTTATAACCCCGCCTTGATGGGTAATCAGCCCATAAATTTGAACCAGACGTTCATTCTACGTAATACTAATTGTATCAAAATGTAGGAATTACTCTCATTATTTGATAAACTATCTTTATCGAGCTAATCACTCGGTGAAAAGATCCAGACTGTTGGGAATTATCACTCCCCTCGACGACCTTCACGAGGTTGGGCAAAATAAGCGCACATCGCCCAAGCGACCTGAGGCTAGAGGGCAAGACGCACCACCCCGGAGAAACCTCTCCGAGACCTTTGCCGGAAAGCGCACACGGCAAGATGCTTCGGCAATTGACCTGGCAGAATCATCTTCTCCAGCCACATCCTTATTCGAAGCACTCGCGTCCTTCCTCACCCCGGCAGAGGCAACCGTTACGGCGTTCGCAGCCGCAACTCCCCGAGCTACCGACTTCGACCTCGCCGTTGCTCTGAGCTTGACCACTTCGGATGTCAGAGCCGCACGAGCCACCGCTGCCGCCACGCTCGCGCGGCTTACCCTCGATGACCTACAGCTCCTGCTCGATGCTGGCTTCGCTATGGAGCAACCGCTATTTGTGGACGACATTGTTCCAGCTGAGCCTTTACTACGTACGAAGCGCCAGCTTGACGACATCGCTCGCATCAGCACCCCAGCCGCTACTTCGACAGACCGTCTTACGCCTGAGCAATTCATCGAGTGGTGGATTCCCCGCCGACCGCTCGCGAGCAATGACTTCGAAAACCTCGGACTGAACAACATGACCCGCGAGAACGCGCTAACCCACATCCACATCGAGATTCAACCATCATCGCTCCGCAACCTCATCGTCATTGACCTCGACGATGAGCAACCGTTGTGGACCCTCAAAGCACTCGTCGAGGAGGATGAATCACTCCCTGAGCCGTCGTTCACCGTCGTCAATCGAGCATCCGGTCATGCACATGTCGGATGGTTTATCGAGTGCGCAGCGGGCACTGAGAAACCACTCGCATGGCTAAAGGACATCCGCGAGAAAATGACGATCCGACTCCGTGGAGACCGCGCCTATCACGGCACGACGATGCGCAATCCGATGCACCAGAATCACCTGACTTTCTGGGGCACCAATCACCGTTACAGCCTCGCTGAGCTGAATGCGTACGTCGATGAGATAGTGCCTGTCAGGTCCGTCAGGGTGCAGGAGAAGCTTGCTGAAACAGGCGGGCGCAATGATTTACTCCATGTTCTTGTGAGGGAGTGGGCGTATCGGAATCGCCGTCACTATCGGGATGACGACTTTGACCGGTGGTATGAAGCAGTGCTCGCGACCACTTTCGCATTCAATGACGAGCAGTTTCCCGGTGCTGGTCTCCCCGCCTCCGAATTAGCCGCCATCGCACGTTCAACCGCCAAATGGGTATGGGAGCGTGACGAATTCTCCGCATCGGGATTCGCCCGTCTACAAGCTGCCCGAGCCGCTCTCGCCCCTCACGTCATAGCCTCCCGGCTCAAGTACGTTCAGGCGCTATTGATGAGCGATGCGGGAATGACCGCGACGGAGATTGGCGAAGTCCTCGGCTACTCCACCATGAGGTCATCCGCCAGAGCGATTCGTGCAGCAAAAGCGTGGCGTACAACTATGCCCCTCGAATACCTCGCCATCATTTCCCAACCCCCACAGACCCAATCATCGAGAAAATCGCGCAATTTCGATGCCCTAATTTCCTAGCTTCTTTATCCCGCCATTTGGCTGCTATCTGGTTGCAGATGGGATTCCCTTAGGGAGCATGAAGAGCGCTGAGTGACTCCGCCCTGAGGGATACCCTGATTTGGGTAGGTACACCTCCTTCTAGATAGATGTGCTTCAGGGCTCCCTCTGCCCTCACGATGAGGAGAGGGTACGGGTAAATGTGAGGATTGGGGTTGCGCGATTTTGGCAAATCGAATGCGCGCTTGTTTCTGTAGATTTATCTCTAAACGTTAAATTGAATAATTTATAGCATTTCTACACTTTTTGATAGATCGTTCTTGTATTAATGCGATAATTATGCTATGAGCAAAACGCACATTGCACATCATGATTAGGAGATAACCAGAATGGAAAATCTATTCGAAACCAAGCTTGCAGCATTTCTAGCCGATGAGCCACACACCAGCTACAACCCGAAGTTCGATCGCGCTCGTCGCCGTGACCTCGCCGCTCAGCACAAGCGCCATGTGGGAGCAAACCGCTACATCGGCACACAGGCGGTGGCAGCATAATGACGACCACATCTCTCTCGCCAGCCGCTCAGCGTTACGTCGCGGTCAGCAAACCGATCAACCGCATTCTGCTCGCAATCGTCATTGCTATTTGGATCGCCGTCGCTATCGCAGCCGGTGTTTTCATCTCCAATCAAATCAACGCCGCGAATCAGCCCGCGTCGATTACCACCGAATTTTCTGGCACTTTCAACGGCACCCTCGTTGGTCCGAATGGCTCACCGATTGACGGTGGCAAATAATGATCAATCGAGCCGCCTCAGAAATCGAATCTCTGGTAAATCAGCTCTATGAGGTCAATCCAGCCGCCGCTGAGGCGTTTCTGATCGCCCACGGTTTTCACTTTGCTGATGATGCTGAGGACCGAGCCCTCGTCGAATCGAGTGCAAAATTTGTGGCTCTCCGCCTGCGCTTCATTGAAACTCTGACAAACAACGGACTCAACGCCGACGACTTCGAGATGAATTTGCTCACGCACGCATTCCGCACCGAATTCCCGAACGGGTGTGTCAGCAGCACCAGCGAATTCCTCTCGTTCGCCGAATCTTTCCGCATTGGCGGTGAGGCACGATGAGCGTCTTAGTCCTCCCCGTCACCCTCGGCACAGTCACGACTTCCGGCGTACGCACCGCCAACCGGCTCTCGCTCCTCACGGCAATCCGTGAGCCGCTAATCGCCGCTGGAATCTCGCCAGCCGCATGGCAAATCCTTTTTCAAGCCATCCCGAAGGCGGCGTTCATAGACATCTCGATTGCTGCTCGTCAAATCGGTAATTCCATCGGGCGCTCAGTGATCCTCGAAATCACCGCACCGGAGATCCGCCCCGCAGTCGAGTCAGCGGTTATCGTCAGCCCGTTTGAGGCTGAGCTAGCAGCTCGGCCCACCGAGCAGCTCCACGCCCTCTTCACCCTCTTCGATGAGGTGGCAGCATGATGCTCGCTGAATCCATCCCAGAAGCCCAGCTCCGTTCTCTCATTGAGCTGGAGGCGATTCTCGATGCGCAAGCCGATGCGGAGCGTCTCGGCGCCACTGTGCAGGCAGGTGGTGCACGGTGAGCTTCGATCCATTTAGTACAGACCCTGAGGCTCTCGCGCCAATCAAGGCGATTGCCGCAAAAGCAAAAGCCCACCCACTTGGGCAGAAAGCCTTCGCGATTGGAACCCTCGCACGCGCGATTGTTCTTTTTCTCGGAGCTGCATCGATTGCCTATTCGACGGTTCGTGCCGGGAATGTGGTGATGGCGTCGCTCGTCAACATCATCCTCATCCCGATTTTGATTTTTCTCGCGCCGTGGCTGGGCGTAGCTCGGCGACCGTGGGGATTGCGTGAGTTCCACCGCGAGCAAGTCGGCATTCTCAAATCGATTTGGATGCCAATAGTCGGAGTGGCTCTCGCCGCCGTCAGCACATGGATCGCCGGTAATTCATCGACCGGAATCGCGCTCGGCTCGCTCATAGTCGCGGGATACATTTTCGCCATCGAGGCGCTCCTTCTAAATCGGCGCGTTCTCGCCGGAGCAGATGACGCTTCGCTTGAGGCTCGCGAATTTGTGGTCTCGCAATTCGGTCTAATGGGAATCCCGACAACCTCGTGGGAGGGCACCGGCGTCGTCGGCTCGATGACCACCACGATTATTATTTCGCCTATCCCGGCTGTGCTCGCCGAGAAATTCAGCCGCGCCCGGCATCTGGTGGATGAGCTGCTGGAGCGCGTCGGTTGGTCGGTATTTTCCTATTCGGCGGGTGAAATGGTGCTCGGGCTGTATACGCCGAGCACCAGCCAGCCGCTCTCATCCACCGTCGATGATTACGATTCGTTCTTTGCGGATGGTGATAGCTGATGGGGTTGATTGACTTCGGTATTGGGATGGCAAAAAAGGCTGTCGGAAATTCCAGCGTCGGGCAGACGGTCGCGCTCGTTGGTAACGCGCTGCCGAGTTTCGATAAGACGCGCGATTACCGCCTCAGCGTGATCGCTCGCGCCATCGGCATAAAAAATAATGACTTTCGCCTGCTCCGTGGTCGCTACGCCACCACCACCAACGGCGGGTTCCAGCTATCGAAACCCGGTACCGGTGTATCGGGAGATGTAATCGGCAGAATCAGAAAAATTACCGACTCCGAGTTTGAGCCATTTTTCATCGAAAAAGCCGACCTCACCGTCGTGGTGTGGACCCCGAAAACCAGCAAAATGGCGCAGCAGGAATCCCTCCTCGACGCCTATGAGGGCTTTGTACTCGAAACAGCCCCGGTCGCCCCGAGCAAAAGCATGAACCTCCCCATCGATGCCCGAATGGTCGAGGACCGCGCAGCACTCGCAAAGTTTTTCAGTTCACATTTTCCCAGTAGAGAAATCGCAGTCTATGGTTTCGATGCGATTTCGAGCGGAGAAGTCGATGTCCGGTTTGGACCAGCCGCGCATCGTCCGCAATTTTTCGACGGAGAGCGATGGACGCTCAAGCGCGGAGCCGATGCTCTCAAAATTGACCAGCTCGCGCAGAAATCCGGTCGCCGTCTCCTCCGCCGCTCAGGAGAGCAAGCATTCGTCGGACGCCTCACCCTTTATGACGAGGGCATTCGGGACCGTTTCGCCGCGCTCCTCAAATGCCAGCCGTGGGATGTGGATGTCTACGCTGATTGGGTCTTCGATGGTCAGCTCGGAAAAGGGCGCATCTCCCATGTATTTGTGAACCGCCTGCCGAAAGAAGCAGCCGACCGCGAAAAGCGAGAGAAGACCCTACGCGACCTCTCCGCTGCGCTCGGCGGTTCATGGCAAATAGATGACGACATCGCGACAGGGCAGGCTCGCCTGACCGCGTTTGTAGACCGTATCGCGAGCGATAAATTCAGCATCGGTGATTTCCTCGCCCGCTATCCAAATCCCGCCTCCGTCGAGGAATCGTGGAAGAAGTTCGCTGTCGCCCTCTCCGAGGATGGGGAGCCAATCTGGTTTACCCTGTTTCACACGCTCATCATCGGGCAAACCGGGTCGGGAAAAGGCTCGGTTCTCTGGAGCGTTGTTGCACCTCTATTACCCGCGATGCAGGCGGGTTTGGTCGAGATTTATGCCATCGATCCGAAGAATTCAGAGACCAAGATCTCGCCGAATCTCTTCAAAGAAATCGCCGTCGATGCGGATGATTGGGCACCGCTCCTGGAGAGGTTAGTTGTTGATCTGAAGGCTCGTCAGGCGAACTCCGGTCGTTCGTTCCAGATTTCGACGGCGACGCCCCTCCGCATCATTTTCATCGATGAACTGTCCGCGCTGTCTGTGCTCGACCCGGACCCGAAGCGCGCGAAATCGACAATGGCAAATTTGAACGTCATCCTCAGTCAGGGACGCTCGGACGGAAACATCGTCATCGCCGCAGCTCAAGCGCCACAAAAAGAAATGATCGGACAGAGCCGAATGTTCTTCGGGATGCGCATAGCCCTCCGCACCGAGAGCGCTAGCGAAACCGACATTGTTTTAGGAACCAACGCCACCGCCGAGGGAGCAACCGCGCACCTCATCGAACCCGCGAATCCCGGAAACGATTACAAAACCGCTGGTATCGGATTTATGCGAGTCGAGGGTTACGCCAAACCGGTCCGGGTCCGTTTCCCGTTCACTTCTGATGACCAGCTGGAGGAGTGGGACAGGCAGTTCAGCGGAACGCCGACCTACGTCAAACCGCAGGCAAACGGTCGCATCGTGCTCCCCATGCCGAATCAGGCGGTTTACAACATTTGGGATAGCCGCTTCCAGAGCAGTCCGCAACCCGCTTCGCTCCCGAGCGGTCCCACCGTTGCTACTGCTGCCGCACCGGTTCCAGCCACCCCAGCCCCACACATTTTCACCAAACCATCCGGCACCCCGCCGACCACGAAAGGAACAGCACCATGAAACAAAAAATCACCCCACGCGATACCGAGCTGAGCGCCACGAGCGCTGAAACCGTAGAGATACCCCGCACCAACCGTCCGACTTTCCGCCGAGGCATCATCGCCGCAGTAATCGCGGTCGCTCTCGTAGCCGCTGGAGCCGGATCGGCATTCGGCGCTATTGCCGTCGTGAATGAAAAATCAGCAGTGGTTTACGACTTGTGTACCGACCCCAATTCCTCTGACGTGGTCGCGATCCACACCGAGGATGTCTCCATCGATAGTGCCGCAGCCGCCAATTTCCGTGTCGTGTACTCGCTCACGGGCTGTCAGGTATCGGTCAGTGTGGTCTCGTGGGATGCAGATGGAAATCCGATTTCCACGCCTATTTCGCGCGCGCTGGTCACAGATCTCTCCTCAGGCACGGTCGATGTATTCGCCGAGCAGGACTACAAATTTGACGCATCAAAACCCCGTGTCGGAGACCCTCATCGCGGCTGGATTTTTGGCGCTGATGCGGGACACATTTACTCCGTCGCATTCGAGATGACTGATGCTAACGGGCACGCGGTCACGGTGACAGAGCAGCTCACGGTTGACAATGATCCTCAGCGCGGCATCCAGATGTGGATCAATTAATGGCTACCCGCCGCTGCACCACAATTGCTGCCAGCATTGCCCTCGCGATGACCGTCACAGCCGGGGCTTTCGCCCTCCAACCGCAGCAAATAATCATCCCGATTCACGATGCTGCTGCCCCAACCGCGTCATCGCCAGCTCCCTCACCGGCTCCCTCGTCGAGCGCCCCTACTTACCCCAACATGCCGAGCACAACGGCGGCAGAGACGAGCGCCAGCCCCCTGATTTGGTACGACGCTGTCAATCCGCAGCTCCTCATCGCTGGTGTATCCGTTACCCCGGTCTCCACCTGGGAGACGGCGACCATCAGCCGCGATACCCCCGTGTACGGCGAAATCAATTCCGCAGCGATCCCCATCGGACATCTCGCAGCCTCCCCTCTGACCACACCGGCTGTAACGGATACAGCGCATGTGACGAAAGTCGCCGTCTTTGGGCATTTTGGGGGCTGGCTGCTGGTGGGCACACCCTCACGGACGAGTACGCCGAACGGGCGGGGGCATGAGGCACCGGCAACATCGTTTGGATACATCAGGGCAGCAGACGTGCTGGTGCAGAGCATCGCCAAGAAAATTGTGGTGGATACGAAGATGAGCGCGGTGTCCATCGTCGCGCGGGTCGGCAGCGTGATTGCAACCGATTCCGCAGTCATGGGCGTGCCGGGTGACATGCCGACTGCTAGCGGCGCGCTCGGTTACCTCGCCGTCAGTTACATCAATCCCGCAGCGACGGACACGATGGGGCAGCCGATCAATTTGACTAGCGCACACTCACCGACGCTCGCCACTTTCGACGGTTCGGCTGCTCTCACTGCTATTCATGCGTCGAACATCGTCTCGGCGGGTAGCCACGGATGCGTTCGGGTGAGCGCGAATTTCACGAACCTAATAGCTAGTTCAAACCTGATCGGTGCCGTCGTCGAATTCGTCTAATTTGCCGCAATTGTAAATACGCTATAAATCTCGATAATCGCTAAATTGTGTGAAAGTCGTGAGAAAATAGTATTAAGAATTCATCACCAATTTACAGGAGGTAATTCCCACACAATCCAAGGAGAAAAATGTACGAAAAAATACGCCGTCCGTTCGAGGTATTTGCCCGAATTGATACCGCCGAGAACTCAATCATGCAGACCATCACGATTGCGGTATCCGCGATCCTCATCGCAGCCGGATTGGTGACCGCGCCGGGACTAATTAATAACGCTCGCGACAACAATGCGACGGGAGACCTCGCCAACATTGCATACGCGCAGGAGGCTCAGCTTGCCTCCGCTGGTAAATACGCGACTACGGTCGCGGATCTTCAGACAAACCCGGATTCTCAAGTGAAATTTACCCTTGCTGGACAGGTGAGAGATCAGACGTTATTGACCTGTCCGAGCGGCGAGGCGTATCTCTCAAAGGCAACCTCGAAATCGACCAAAACTTTCTATCGATCCTCGCTCTCCGCCACCACCAGCTCCGACATAACGAAAATTCAAATCCCGACCTGCCTCGCTGCGTCGGATGTCGCGACCTTCACCGCTCCGGTTACTACTAGCATCCCCGGCGCCCTAGCAGCATGTCTCGCTAATGCACCGATTCCCGTGCCGGTTTCCAAAATCAACGGTTTTAGCACCTCACGCACGCTGACGGTTTGTGATAATTCCACTGGAACGGTTCTCTATTCGGTCGCGAATAAAATCAATCCAACGGTTGCACAATTTGATGTAACCGTACTTGCTGGAAATCAGCTATCGATTCTCGATCACGAAGCGTCGCTGAGCGTGATCGTCCGTCAAAATTCTTCAGTCGTTGTCGGCTCTACATTCCCCGAAAATTGGTCGGTTAATTCCATCAGCCTCTCTGATGGCATGGGCAGCATCGTTCCGCTTGACTGTGGCGGCACCTTGCCAACCGGTGTTAAAGGCATCGGCGATCGTTTCGATGCCGTGTGCACGGGAACTGTAAACGCAACCGCCAATCAGCAGACGAGCTATTCATCGGATTTCAACTACACCCGTATGGGCAACAACGGTCCAGATTCAACCGTAGAGGAAGCCACAGGAGCGGACAATTTCACCGTTGCGGTTCAGCTACCCGGTGGAAACGGTGGCGGGGCTAGTGATGGCAGTTCGACCCCGCCAGGGTGCGCAATCCAGCCCGTACAAACCTGCACGGTTACGGCGACGCAATAATGCCGATTTCAATGAAAACATTCTCCACCGGGGTAGCCGCAATTTTCGCGATGCCCGCCCTCGTGCTCGGGTTCGTCACCCTGGTCTCACCAAATCCCGCCCCTACCTATACGCAAAGCGCGGTTCCATCGACCTCGAACAGCTCACCCACCCCCTCCGCTTCCCCCGTCGCGACGTGCCCACAAACCGTCGCGGCGGGCGGCACAATTCCGATTCAGACCGGTTCAGCGCAGCCTGTTACTCGATCAATTGGGACCGGTAGGACGGGGCAGCAGGGGGTTTTCAACGATGCTATTTCGCTGCATGAGAGCGCGTATTTCAAGAGCCTGGGGTGCGCGAGCGGGGGCAAAGATTGGCTCGTCGTCGAATTCAAGGACAAATTCGATCTCAAGTTCGCGACCACGATTACCTATTCGTACACCGCTACCCCAGACCCCTCCTCGTCGAGCATTTCCATCACCGATTCAGCCGGGAAGGCTTACAACCCAGTCACCATCTCGACGGACCCAAAAAGTGGTTCTCGAACCGCCGTTTTTGCCGTTCCTGAGAACAAAACCGCCAGCTATCAGGTGGCTGGCTCACTCGCGTATACCGCTACCCGTGACACCACCAATGACACCAAATCGAGCGACAGCGCCATCAGTACGGTACCGAAAAACCTCGCATCGCAATTCGATGTGAATGCCTCGGCTGCTCTCACCTCGACGCAAACGGAATGCCAGCCATTCGAGACGGCGTGGTGTTGAGATGAATCAGCGAATTCAAGCAATTCTTCGACAAGATGAGGGCGAATCGTCCGTAATGGTGATCGTCAGCCAGCTCATTAGCGCGCTTCTTTTCACCGCCCTCGGCGGATTGATGTTCGTGCTCATCACCGGTGGCGTCAAAATCCAAGCCGAAAACAATGCGCAATCCGAACTTCGTATCGCCAACCGAGCATTTATTACGGAGCTGTCGTACGCCTCGGCAATTAGTCCTCAGGACGACACTTCAGTCACCATCGTGCAGCAGAAATTCCTCAAAGACGCGACCTTCACCGACTCCAACCCAGTCTATAAATGCCGGACATCTCATTGGTATCTCGCGCCCGCATCGAGCAAGATCCGCACCTCGCTCGGCGACTCCACACTTATGGCTCTGAAGCACGACGTGACCGTTTTCACAGACGATTCCACCGATCCTAAAACCGGAATTTGCACCGGGACCATCACCAGCACTCAGCAGCAAACAGCAGTCGCCGCCGTCTCAATCGCCTCCGTTTTCCGCTACACGAACATCGCCGGAGTTTCCCTCCAGTACAACAACGGCATCGTCACCACTTTCGCCAAAGTCGCCGCATCCGTCCCGAATTCAAATCAGGCAACCAGCCAAACTGACGGCATCGATCCGAATTCCACGGACCCCGCACAGGTTGCCGCAATGACCGAATTCCGGGCTGTTAGCGGACCTATAGATCCGAGTACTGGTGTTCCCACAGCAGTCAACACCTTCTATACCAATAGCGAGATGCTCCGTGAGACTCCCAAAATTGTCGAGGCGCATCTCACCGCGATCATGCCGATCAGCGGCAAAACTGCCGCCGTTTTCAAGGGCACGACAACAGATGCCGTGACCGAACTCATCGGCAATAACAGCAACGTTGTCGACCCCGGTGCCGCGCAGAATCGGTGGGTACCAAATCCGATCAAGACGGTCGCGATGATGCGCTCAAAAACGGATGGCGTTTATGTTGGTCACGTTCGCGAGGGCATCCGAATCCAGTGGACGCCGGTTGTCACTACTCCCCCGGTTGCGCCCGGAGATCCGCCCCTCGATTGTCCAGCGAGCCAGACGCCTACCTATCAATGGCTGCTCACAAACACCAAAACCGGTCATCAGACTTCCGGTGAAACGCTATTCAATTTCGCGGAAATTACGTCTTTCTCGGGTCCCGCCGAGGTTTGGAATGGGGATAATTACCGTGCCCAAATCTCGGCTCGCTGTAATGATACTGATGGTCAATCTGTTGACACATCGGCGAACTTCATACTCCCTCTACCTAATGTCACCGACCTCTCAATAGCCGCTGCCCCCGGCGATCAGTCCACCCAATCGCTCACATGGTCACCCGCAAGCTCCGACCCGAGCACTAGGTATTCAGTGAGCTATTCGCCCGCATCTCTCACCCACGCCGCCGAATACACCCTGCAACCCCTTGACCTAATTTCGGAGCCTGATGGCGCACGAGATGGTGCTCATTCGGCTCCTGCGTGGCTTTATCCGTCGATGGCTTTCACTGGGATTCCCGGATCTCCGACCTCGACGACGAACATCACTAAGTCGGGAAATAGCATCACACCGGGCTTGCCGGATACCTATCAAGTTTTCGCCTCGACAAGCAGTGGCAATTTTTCGCCGAACCCGACCCCTGCGAATTACACCTATTCGACGACCGCCATTCCCCCGACCATAACCGACATCAATGAGGCGAGTTTTTCATGGAGCGCTTCCGCGTGCGCAGCAGGTAGCACCGCAGAATTTCGAGCCGCAGCGAATACCGGCAGCGGTGATTCGACCGGCTCAGCAATAGGCTCCGCTACGGCGCAGACAGCTTTGAATTTCAGCTATCCGACTATCGGTGAAGGGGAGCAATCATTCGCCCGCGTCGATCAGCGATGCACAAATCGTTTCGTGGGCGCTCCCACCAATAGCCAAACCGAGCTCTCTCCGTGGTCCTCGGATTCCACCGGTCATTTCGTCAGACCGGTGAGCGCCCCGACCTCGATCACCGTAGCCAGCAGCGCAACCACCGCGTCCTCGGGCGCAACGGTCCACGTCTACGGGCTGTCGGTGAATGGCTGCAACGGCACTACCCCCGCATGGACGCGCGGCGGGCTCGATACCTATCAAAGCTTCGCCGGTCCGACTTCACGAACGTACTACGCCTACGGTCAGTGCATCGGAAACTACGCATCGTCTGGTGAGACGGGCGGTAGCCGGACCGTTTCGTGGCTCGCACCACCGCCACCAAAACCCGCCACCCCAAGCGCTGGCTGTGGCGATACTTTCCAAACCGCTCCCGGAAAGAAGAACATCGCGAACGCAAGCTGGAGTTGTAGTCCCGTCAGTTATGCAACTAGCTACTTTGGCAAAATGGTTGGACATTGGAATGATGGAACGGATACCACAAGTTCGGGGTCTAGCGGTTCTCCCTCTTTCAATAAGTCCTGTACATCAGGTAACCCCGGCTACGCATGGACAAGTATTACCTTCAGCATCAATGCCTCGAATGGTTCTGGAACCAGCGGGTCATGGACGACGACGGACTCTAGCTCCAACGGAACCAGTGCTAGCTGTGGATAATCGGAGAGATTAAACAACAAACTCCCTCGCCTACGCACGAGGGGGTTTGTTGTTTCCGAATTAGTGGTTGACCACTACGAGCCATGAATCGGGGTTCGGCTGACCAGCGATGTCGGCTCGGACCTTTGCCTCCACAGCCGCCTCTGAGGTTCCACGCGGTGCCGGGTTCTTGCCGTTGTAGAGCGAAGAGATACCGATCCAGCCGTTGTAGGTCTCACCCGTGTAGGTGGTGACGATACCGTACTGAATCACAGCGACGCTCTTACCGGTGGCGTACCCGATAGAACCCTGAAGCCCGTGAGCGGTCGTGACGTTAGGCTGCGAATCGGTCCCCGAAGTGACGTTCGGCGCAGCATCAGCCTTGGCAACCACGTCAGCAGCGACAGCAGCGGGAAGCGGCTCAGCGGTCTTCACGACCGCGTAGGAACCATTCGGGAGCTTGTAGGCGTGAATGGTTCGGTCATCGGAAGTGTTGATGTCCTTAGCTGTGCTGTTGTCCACAACGTCTCCCGCCTTGAGGTCAGCCGGGTTCACTCCGGGCTTGGGCGCAGCACTCGCGCTAGGCGATGCACTGGGCGCAGTCGAAGAGGTTGCGGAGGGCTTGGGGCTGGTGTTGGTCGCAGGCGCTCCGGTGCAACCCGCAAGCGCGAGAGACACCGCGAGAGCGATGCTGGCGGTTGCGGTGACGAGCTTGATGTTCTTGTTCATAAAATCCCCCTATTGACAAATTCTACCAGTCAGAGGGTCAAAATGTGTAGAAACACTACAAACTAAACTTTTACTGGCGAGGTCGTCTTTTGCAGGCTCCGCCATACCGTTGATTCGGACACACGAATGCTCTCCGAAATGGATTTCGCCGTCTGCCCGCTGTCATACATAGTACGGATCGCCGCGTGCTGCTTCGCGTCTTTGATGGCAGCGGGGCGACCGCCCTGCAATCCGCGAGGGCGACCAGTGGGGAATTTAGCTGCTAGTGCCTCCTTCGTCCGCATCCGAATGAGCGAGCGCTCCATCTCGGCGAATGCCGCCATGAGCGTGAGCATCATCTTCCCGACCGGGCTGTCGGATGAGGTGTCGATGCCGTCGCCGCTTTTGAGTGCGATTCCCCGCGCGCTCAATTCCTCCACTAGATCGAGGACACCTCGCGTATTTCGTGCGAGGCGATCCAATTTCGTGACCACGATGGTGTCCCCAGCTCGGGCGACCTCCGAAACCATTTTGGTGAATGCTGGTCGATTCGCGAATTTACCGCCCGAGAAACCCTGATCGATGAAAACCTGCTCGCACCCCAGCCGTCGCAGCTCTGCCTCTTGCGCAGTGATGGAGATTTCCTGAAGTGCTGTACTTGTCCTCGCATAACCGAGCAGCATTGGTGCCTCATTCCTGTCAAAAGTTCCAATCCCACCGATCAGTGAGGGATAGATAATGGCAGGGAGTTCTGACATTGCCATTCGACTAGGAAGCAGAGCGATGTGAAATCTGTCAGATCACGGTCGTGTTTTGACGGGGTGATCGTTTGCGAAATTGCTGCCTATAATGATCTATAACTCGATGGTGCGAAGCGAATTGCACTATTGACACGTCATTTACAATAGTTTTATGGCAAAGCTCGATACTTCTAGAATCCTCACCTACAAAGAGGCGAAAGAACTCACGAAATTCGCAGACGGCAAATTTAGCGATCCGAAAGTCGTCGAGCGCTTAATCGCTGCGGGTGCAAATTACGAAGTGCCGTTCCCGAAGCATCGCACTTACCCAATTTCTTCGCTCATCGCGGCTGGTCTTCTGACCGAAACCGGGGTGAGTACGAAACGGGGCTACACCACGTCATCGGGTGGTGAGTATGTCACTGCGAGAGTCTCGCGGCTTACCGTACCCGAGGCACAGCGTGAATCGTATGCCCTCACCCGCGAGCTGGACGGTCTCAGGTCCCGGATCACAGAGGTGGATGCAGCCGAGGCATCGGTAGCAGCCGAAATCGAGGCAGCGAAAGCCCAGGTCGCCGAGCTTCGTGAAAGCAATGCGCAAAATGCTCGTCTCGCGAAAAGCCTCCGCACTCTGCTGAGGAATCATGAGGCTCGAATTGCCGCGCTGAATGCCCATGTCACTGATCGGAAAGACGCCGAGATCGCGGAGGCGGAGGCGAAGATAGCCGATTTAGCGCGTCAAAGCGCTGAGGTGAAAGCACTGGTTAAAGTCCTGAGAGAACCGAAGCCGAAAGTTTAGGCTCCCGAAGCCCCCGTGCTGCCGAAAAAGAAATTGGAAACGGTCGAGAGAGTACCAAGCGCTTGGGCTTTGAGCGATTTCAAAATCAGCTCAGTCGTTTTCGCCCCGTCACCTGGAGTCGCGGGCGATGGCGCGTTTTCGGCGATGTAGCGATTGACCGCTGGTAATACGAGCGCGGAGTCAATGGGGAGCGTGCCGAGGTCGGCAGCGGTGACGGGCGCAGTCGGGGTAGCGAGAGTCGTTGTGGCATCAGCGGTGGAAATGAAAATGTTGCCGGAATTCGAGCGAGAGACCATTACGTAGGTAGCGCTTGTCGCGATGATCTGTGACTCGCTGCCTGCCGAGAGTTTGACGCTGAAGCCCGATGGTGTGGGTGCGCCGAGGTCCGTTACGTAGCCATGTCCCGATAGGAATTCTGCACTCTCGACGGTCCGTACGTTTGCGATGTCACCCCGAACATTACTATCCCAAGCTGCCGGTGCGCCGGTTTGCACGAGCTGCGGGATGGCGATGAATAGGCAGATGATGCCGATGATGGTGGATGTTGATCCGATTGTGCCTTTCAATTTCTTTCTCCCCGTATGTACAGCATTCTGTGGATACTGTACTTATAATTTTACGGCATTATTTCCGTAAAATAGAGAAAGTTGAAAAACTTATTATTTCTGCCCGTGGTTTGAAATCTCAGTTATTCGCCATTGCCGCCTGTGGGTGCCCAGTGGCTCATTTTGAGCGGTGAAAGCGACGCTCGCGCCATTGAATAAGCGCTCTACGCGGACCGATTTTTGACCGGTCACGGTTATTGCGTCGTTGATCCAATTATGAAGAGATGGGATCGTGGCTCCAAGAACCTCCGCAGCATCTTTCATACTCAAGCCAACCTCACCGTCACCGTGGGCTTTCGCGTGAGACAGACGAGCCTCGACCGAGCTGGGCGCGTTTCCCCACCTTTTTCGGGCGCTACTGATTGTCGTCCCTGTTACGAGTGCTATTTCATCCCACCGGGCACGTTGCGACCGAGCAAACGCGATGGTCTCCTCGTCGATCCGCCCCAGCTCCGCACGGAGGTCTCGGGAGCTGGTGAGGGTGGCGAGGGCATTCCTTAGTGGCTCCGTCATAGTCGCATCTTTTGGAAGATCGGCATCGTGCCGTGCCGCCAACGCATTCGCGACGAGCTTCTTCACTGACATTGCCGCGCTCATTTGGTGATCCTCACGAAACTCGCCGAATCCGAGCGCCTCAAAATCTCATCCGTGATTTCCCCATTGGTGATCCGATGATCAATAATCGAGCGCCCCACCCCCAGCTCACGAGCAAGAGCAGAGCGGGTGACGTAGCCACGAGGGACGCGATCCACAACTCGGGCGGTAGCTGAGTGGAAAAAGGGGTAGATCTGACTAGCTGCCGTATGACGGTCAACCCATTCGGCAAGCATAGCGAGTGTCACACCATGGTCTCGGGCTGCTCGTAGGGTATTGGATTTACGGATTAGTCGCTCGGGTTCATCGCTGATTTCAGCTAGCAGCTCATCGCGGAGGATACCGATCTCTAATTGCCTAATTTGATCGCGAGTCGTCGCGGGGTTGGTGGTGTCCTCTTTAACTGTCATTTTGTAAATCCTCTCGATTCGCTCCCTACGGTTTGTAGACGTTATCTAATTATTTTAGCCTAATGTGCAGTTTTGATTTATGAAATTGCAATTTACCGTAAAATGAATCTTAAGAAATGCTCCACGAAATCCCACGACAGAAAGAGGGCACCGAGGATACAAAACGAAAGGCGACATCATGATCATCAATAAAACCCACCGCCGCGTCATTGCGGCAATCACAGTGACAGCACTCAGCATCGGAGGGCTGATCGGGGGTAGCGCTGCGGCTAGCGCCGCCGAACCTCTGCCGCCGATCACCAGCACCGTCGCATGGCAGACAAGCTCCACCATCACGGATAACAGCGGAGTGATCGCTTCATACAGCGAGACGAGAAATCAAACTGGTCCCGATACCTATACCTACAACGGTCAAACAGTGTCTTACCAACCAGATCCCATCCGTTTCCACGTCGGTCAAACCATTACTCTCACCACAGACGTGAAGCTCAACAGCGATGTGGCTTGGTGGGTCTTCAACAACCCAGCAGCGACGCCGATCCAATCCATTTTCTTTAACCCGTATGCGAAGCTCGAATCAGCCAATTGGTCTGCTTTGAGCTGCAACCAGCCCGCGAGTTTCGCCGCGAATTCCGGAATCGTAGAGTTTTCCTGCTCGACCTCGATGAAGATTCCGACGACCGCACCGTTGAGCTACAACACCACGACGAATGTCCGCTCGACCTACGGCGTACCTACGATGACCGCTTCGAGCGGCACGTCCAACCTCTTCTACCAAACTTTCCGCCCGGCTTGGTTGTATGTCATCCCCGCCTCTGAACTGATTCCTGCGAAAAAGGAGTTTTCAATGAAAGTCGGCGACCAGCTCACTATCAGCCCCCAGATGCTCATTGCAGGTGTGACCGACGCGAGCGGTGCACCGGCTGATGCGGATGGCGTTTCAGTCAAGAGCACCCCTACAGGCGCGGTGGTTTCGCCAAACCAAACGATTACTTACACCGCTACTCAGACAGGGCGCTTCGCGTTTGCATTCACGCTGTCGAACAGCGAATCCAAGGTAACGAGTGCTGTGTCTCCCGGTGGCATCGTCGCTGGTGATCTCGCACCTCCAGCCGCCCCGGTCATCACCCCCGCCCCACAGAACTACCCCCACAGCATCGGCGATTCCATCACCCTAGATCTCCCGACCGTCAGTGCTGGCTGCACGATTTCAAACGGTGACATCTGCAAGCCTGATTCGGTTGTATTCAGTACGCTGCCACCCGGAGCGACCATTGACGGCGGCGGCGCATTTGTCTGGACTCCCACCTCGGCAGGTGTTTTCACGGTCGGGATGGTGCTCAGCCAGTCATCTGATGGTGCAAAGTCGGCACTCACGCCTGTGGTCATTACAGTGACCGCAGTACCGACAACGCCGGTAACCCCGCCCGTGGTTACCCCACCAGTCGTGACCCCGCCTGCCGCTGGTCCCACCACTCCTGCTACCCCAGCGTCACCTGTCGTACCGTTGCCGATGGTGACTGGCTAAAGAATTTCGCGTTGCCTGCCGCGAATGAATAGAGGAAGCCCGCTGCTTAGGTGGCGGGCTTCTTTGCTAACCAGCGGCAGAGTCGCTCATCGCCTTGGGCACTCGTGACAGAGCGCCGAGCATTTCGCCGTTGAAATAAGTGAACAATTCTTCGTAGGCACTTCGAAGCGGTGGGTCGAGCGCCTCAAGTTCATCTTTCGAGACCAGATCCTGAGCCGCTAGAAACTCGTCCGAGTACTGGATGGCATCATTCGCAGCCGTAACAGCCGCGAATAGCGCCTCGTTGAATGCCTCCCCAGCACGCATAGCACTCACAAATTCTGAGCTACCAGCGACGTTCGGCTGCGTTAGATCATCGAGTTTCACCGAAAGGATCTTGGCGAGCCTCACCATCTCATCGGCATTCAAGTGGCGGGTGTTTGCGCCATTGATAGTTTCGATCTTCGACACCGTCGTAGCCGTCCAACCGCCACTCATCGCCTCCGCGAGATCCGACTGCGACATACGGCGCTGTTCACGGAGCTGACGGATGTTCTCCGCGATTACGCGCTCAGTGTCGGTGAACGGGATGGAGGCGCGAGCCATGAATGCTCCTAGATAGTGAGTCGATAGTTCCAAACTAGTGCAGAAATCCACCTTGTCAAACTATAACCGACTATTGACAATGCGTTTTTAGTGAGCTACATTTGCGATCCGTTTGGCAATTGAGCCGAGATCGACCACAACACCGAATACATCGGAGGTCAGAAAGCAGAGAAAAAATGGCAGTAAAAGAACGACTGAGCAAATCGAGATTGCGACCAAGCGAGCGCCTCATGATGGAGCGCGAATACATCGATGTGAAACAGCTTTCGGCAATCACCGGTCTTGCAGTGGGCACCGTCTACAACATGGTTAGCGCCCGCACCTCCCCGCCTGTTTACAAATTCGCGGGCACCAGTGTGCGTTTCCTTGTGTCAGATGTCGAGGCATGGCTAGATAGGCAGCGCCGTGTCGCGTAGCGGGTTGCGAGAGTTTGAGACGAGCAACATTAGCTCTCGGCTTGAAACCCCCCGCACTCTCTGCCAACCACATCACCACCATAAGGACTGCGCTAATCCGGGGGCTGCCCAGAGTCCCGGCGTCGTGTCTAGGCTCGACGGGTGCGCGTCAAAAATCTATTGGCGTGCCCGGTGCTCAATCGGAACCGCTGACGGTACCCCGAGTGAACAAATAGATGCAGTTGGGATTACCAAAACTGCCGCTGAGGCTAATCTCCGAGCCAAAATCGTGCGCTATAAGGCTGACCGAGAAATTGCGCCACCGGTTGTTGTGTCGTCGGCGCGGCAAGTTTCAGGCATCACGCTCGCCGAGTACTGCGCTGAGTGGTTAGAAGTCCTTCAGACGCGAGGCTCGTCGCTTGGTAGCGGCTCTCTCGATGCGCCAGAGTTATCCACGGCGAGCGTTATCCAATACTCCCGCGTCGTTACGCTTATTGCCGAGGATGAAATCATCGGCGGATTGGATTTATCAATCGTCACTCCGCTGCACCTACGGACATTTCTCAATCAACGGGTAGCCGTCAAAAACGAGGATACCGGGGTCTGGAGCCGCACGAGCTACGTGAAAACAGCCCACATGATTCTGCGAATGATTTTCGATGACGTTGTGTCAACTATGGACATCCGCTCGACCTCGCCGATGACAAACGTCCCACTCCCCAAGCTCCCAAAAAATCGGGTCAAACAGGCAGCTCGCCCAATCACTATCGAGCAGTACGGACGGTTGCGGGATTCGGTGTTGAACCAGCCGCGTCATTCGGACTATCTGCTCCCGCTCCTCGACACTATCGCTGGACTCGGTATCCGCATTGGCGAGGCACTCGCGCTCACTCGTGGTGACCTCAACTGGATGTTCGGCGACGCACCTATCGTGCGCGTGTCAGGGCACATCGTTCCGGGTGAAACGAAGGCAGGTTGGTTAGAGATACGGGTGCCCGGTCTGAAAGAGGCGCAGGCGGCTGGTGAGTACCGTGAAATCGATACACCCGCTTTCGTCGTCGCTGCCCTATCTGAGCAACTCGCTCGGGTCTTGTCGAAATCTCCTGATGCTCTGGTTTTCTCGACGAGGACCGGCGCTGTTGTCGCTGCCTCGAACATTCGGCGAACGCTCCGAGTGCTTGCTAAGAGAGCAGACATTCCACAGGGCGTGTCACCGCACAGTTTCCGAAAACTTCTCGCAAACGAGGTTAATCACCACCGAAAGGATGGCGGTAAAAGTTCTGCTCAGGCAATGGGCAACACCATCGCAGTTGCAAATAGGCACTACATCACGCGCGAAGTCAGGCGCACGTCGCCCGAGATAGCGGCAATCGCTCAAGCCTCGTTCGCCGAAATCATGCCCGACCGAAGCAGCTAGGGCAATAACTTGGTGCGAAGGTCGGATGACCGCAAAACCAAGGCAAAAAATAACCCCGGAAAGTGTTGATTTTCCGGGGTTTTTTGCTGTGCACCCCCCCGGACTTGAACCGGGAACCCACTGATTAAGAGTCAGTTGCTCTGCCAATTGAGCTAGAGGTGCGTTCGGCGCTCGCGACGAACGGGAGAACCAAGGGACAACATTAGCATCGCCGGCGAGGTGTCGCGAACCGTCTTCGACGGGCGGCGGATCCGTAGGATTGTGCACAGAAACCAGTGCAGTCGAAGGAGCACAGAGTGACGACATCAACCAGGCTCGAGGCCGGCCAGACCGCCCCCGCATTCACCCTCACCGACCAGGATGGATCGGCCGTCTCACTCAAGGATTATGCCGGCGACAAAGTCATTGTGTACTTCTACCCCGCAGCATCCACTCCCGGATGCACGACCGAAGCCTGCGACTTCCGCGACAACATCAACTCGCTCAAGTCGGCCGGCTATACGGTGCTGGGTGTATCGAAGGATGCCGCACCGGCCCTCAAGAAATTCCAGACGGAGCAGGGTCTCAATTTCCCGCTGCTGAGCGACCCGGACCTTGCCGTGCACAACGCCTACGGCGCCTACGGCGAGAAGTCGCTGTACGGCAAAACCGTCACCGGCACGATCCGCTCCACCTTCGCCGTAGACGAGAATGGCCTCATCACGCTGCCGCTCTACAACGTCAAGGCCACCGGTCACGTCGCGTCGCTTCGCAAGAAGCTGGGCATCGACGCTTAGTACCGCGGCTTGTACCGCGGCTACTCCCCCGGTGCCTCGTCACGGCGACGGGTCGCGGCGATCACCGGCGGCGTGAAGAGCAGGATGATCACCCCGGCGGCCGGCAGGATGAGCAGCCAACCGATGTCCGGGCGGGAGAACGGGGCCTGGAAGCTACCGATCCCCACGGCGATCTGAAGCACCTGCCAGGTGATCGCGCCGCTGCGAATCCAGGAGCGACCGCGCAGGGCGTGCACCGCCATCGTGCCCAACCAGACCGCCGCGATGACGTCGAGAAGTAGCAGGGCGATCGCCGTCGCGACGGAGTCGGGACGTGCCACGAGGAGCTCCACGACGAGGTAGCAGGCGACCGCCACGAGTGCCGCGCATTCGAGTGCCAGCAGGAACACCAATAGGAGCAGGAGCGCCGGTCGGCGCGAGACTCTCGGTTCACTCATAGCTGTGGAACCCCGTCCGACTATTGATTTGCTACAACCAGTATGAGATTCTATGTGAGGTTGATTTGCACTCACAGGGCCGTGAGCATCCACCAAAACCCCCGGAAACCTTTCCCCAAGCTTGGGTCTACGACCCTGCTCAGGGCTCTATGGCCCTGCGTTCGCAACAAAAGGAGCACCCCCAGATGGACTGGCGCGACAAAGCCGCATGCCTCACGGCCGACCCCGAACTCTTCTTCCCCGTCGGGAACACCGGTCCGGCTGTCGACCAGATCGACAAGGCGAAGGCCGTTTGCGCCCGCTGCAGCGTCACCGAGATGTGCCTCCAGTACGCGCTCGAGACCAGCCAGGATTCCGGCGTCTGGGGCGGACTCAGCGAAGACGAGCGTCGCGCCCTCAAGCGCCGCGCTGCTCGCGCTCGCCGCGCCTCCTAGCGCTTCCCCCCAAACGGGTCTCGACACGGGCGCTTGGCGCCCTACTCGACCGGCAGGTTTCTCGAACGGGTCTCGACACGGGCGCTTGGCGCCCTACTCGACCGGCAGGTTTCTCGAACGGGTCTCGACCGGCGGCGGTGACGGCTACTTCGTGAGCCAGGCCAGCGGAATCTCGATGGTCACCTCTGTGCCGCTGCCCACCATCGTGTGCCAGTCGATCGTGCCACCGAGCTCACCCTGAATCAGGGTGCGCACGATCTGGGTGCCGAGCCCGGAGCCGACCTTGCCCTCTGGCAGGCCGCCGCCGTTGTCGCGCACCTGCACCGTAAGCGTCTCCTCGCTGCGGTCGGCAATGATCTCCACGTTGCCCTCGCGACCGGCGAGCCCGTGCTCGACCGCATTCGTCACGAGTTCGGTGAGCGCGAGTGAGAGCGGCGTAGCGTATTCGCTCGGCAGCGCACCGAAGCTTCCGGTGAAGGTGGGATGCGCCTTCGTGTTGTGCGTCGACGCCACCTCCGCGATGAGCTTGAGCACCCGGTCGAAGACCACGTCGAAATCGACATTCTGGTTGAGGCCTTCGCTCAGCGTGTCATGGACGACCGCGATGGCGGCGACCCGGCGCATCGCCTGGTTGAGCGAATCGCGCGCCTCGTCCGAGTGGGACCTCCTGGCTTGGATCCGAAGCAGGGAAGCCACGGTCTGCAGATTGTTCTTCACCCGATGGTGGATCTCGCGGATGGTCGCATCCTTCGTGATCAGCTCGCGCTCCTGGTGACGCAGCTCCGTGACATCCCGGCACAGCACGATCGCACCGACGCGCTCACCGCGATCACGGATCGGGATGGCGCGCAGCGATACCGTCACGCCTTTGGCTTCGATATCCGTGCGCCAGGGCGCGCGACCTGTGACGACAAGGGGCAGCGACTCATCGACCACGAGCTTGCCGCTGAGCAGGGTGGTGGTGACCTCTGCGAGCGACTCGGCCTCGAGTTCGCCGGCGAAGCCCATGCGGTTGAAGGCCGAAAGTCCGTTAGGGCTCGCGAAAGTGACGATGCCGTCGACATCCAGTCGCAGCAGGCCGTCGTTTGCCCGCGGAGCGCCCCGACGCGGACCGGTCGGTGCGCCGAGATCGGGGAAATCCCCCGCGCAGATCATGGCGAAGAGGTCGTTCGCGCACTCGTTGAAGGTGAGCTCCTGGCGGCTGGGCGTGCGCGCTTCGCTCAGGTTGGTGTGGCGGGTGATCACGGCGATCGGATGCTCCGTGGTCTGCGATCCCGTCACCGACAGTCGTCGGAGCACCGGCACCGCCCGAACGCGGGTGGGGGTCTCCTCGTACCAGTCGGGAGCGGCGGAGTCCACGATCTGCGCGGAACGGAACGCCTGCGTCACCTGCCCCTTCCACTCGGGCTTGATCGCCTGGCCGACGAAGTCGCGGTAGAAGAGCGTTGCCGAACTCGAGGGGCGCGCGTGGGCCACCGCCACGAAGTCGTCGTCGTGGGTGGGAACCCACAACACGATGTCGGCGAAAGCGAGGTCGGCGAGCAACTGCCAGTCACCGACGAGGAGGTGGAGCCACTCCACATCGGCGTCGTCGGAACGACCCTGGGCGAGAACGAGGTCTGAGAGCGTCGACACGAGCCCCAGTTTAGGCGCGCTCGTGGGACGGCCGGTTTCAGCCGACCACCCGTACGGTGAGGTCGGAGTCCGGTCCCCAGCGGAATGCCAGGCGGGATGCGGCGGTCACCCCGGCGGCGGCATCCGCCCCCGAGTAGTCCACCTGGTAGTTCACCGGGGCGATGGACAGCCCCGTGCGGGCGAAGGCTCGCACGGTGGCACACACCGTGACATCGTGCCCGGTCGGGGCGGTGCTGAGCAGGCAGACCTGGTCTGCCGAGTCGCGGTAGGCGAAGACCTGTACGCCGTAGAAAGCCCCGAGGAAGCGAGTGGTGTCGCGCACCTCCTGGGTTGCCCCTGGTTGCCCGCCCGTGAACACCTGCGGGGCGATGTCGGTGATGCCCTGGGGTCGGTTGAACACCTTCAGCAGGCCGGCCGACGGGGTGAGGGAGGGCGCGAGGCTCGCTGCTGTCGCCGGTACCACCAGCCCGACGAGCAACGCCGCCGCGGTGCCGAAGACGACGGCGGGATGCCGTCGAAGCACCCGGGCGAACAGGCCGAGGTCCGCGGGAGGGTAGGTCTCGTCGTCGAGTTGGTCAGCCCTCACCCCGATCGTGCGATGGGCCTCCTCAATGGCGGCATCGAGCAAGCCCGCCTCGAGTTCGAGCCACTGCTCGAGAAGCAGCAGGCGCGCCTCGGTCTCGCCGAGCCTCACGGTGAGGCCCGAGGCATCCGTCACCTCGACGACGGGTTCGCCGACCACCGCGCGCGAGTAGACCCGTGCCCGCAACTCGACAAGCGAGGCGGCGGGATCCGGTCGCCCGGAGGGAGCGGTGGTCGAGGGATGCAGCCGCCAGTGCACGGCATCCTCGATCGGTCCCTCGCCGCGCCAGTGGGTCGCGAGCGCGGCCAGGAATCCCGGCTCGGACACGAGCTCGGACAGTTCGGCAGCCGATACGGCGGCCATGCGGATCGGATGATCCCCGCTCATGAGATTCAGGCTAGCCACTCGAGGGCCGCACGGAAAGAGACACTGCGTACTCGGACCGGAATGCGAGACAATGATGCGGACGCGCGGGAAACGCACCGTGCCCGGCCCGAGGAGCAGGCGTGGCAAAGAAAGACTCGAAGAAGAAGACCCTGAAGAAGGTCGCCTCCAAGAAGAAGCCGGTGGCCAAGAAGGTCTCCAGCAGCCGCAAGGCAACGAAGTCGGACTTGAAGAAGCTCGTCGCGACCGCCGAGAAGCGTGTCGCGAAGGCCGCTAAGACCGCCTCGAAAGACGCCAAGGCACTCAAGAAGTCGGCGGCCAAAAAGACGACAAGCGCGAAGAAAGATGCCGTCACCACGGTGAAGACCGTGAGGAAGGATGCGGCCGTCGCCGTGAAAGCGGTGAAGAAGGATGCCGCGGCCGCCGTCGACGCGGTGAAGAAGGCGGCGTCGACCAGGAGGCCGGCACCCGTCGCGAAGCCCGTGACGCCCACCGAGGCCCTCACCGTCGTTGCACTGCGTGCGCGCGCCCGGGCGGCCGGCATCGTCGGATACTCCCGCATGAAGAAAGACGACCTGCTCGCCCGACTGGCCGCACGCTAGGCCGTCGCCCCGCGCGCGGTATCCGACCGAAGGACCCCGCGCGAGGATCAGGGCCGGCGATTCAGGCCGGTAGCACGGCCCGGCGCCGAAACCGGGAACGGTGCACGACGGGTGCGGCCTCGGGCAGAAGCGCGTCGTGCACGAAGGCGGCGACCGCGGCGCGAGCCGCGGACTTCGGCGCGGCATCCACAATGGTTCGGCCGGTGAGGATCGCCGCGTCGAACGCCGCCTGGTCGTGCGGCACCAGGATCGGGCTTGTGATCCCGCCGAAGCGCTGAAGTGTCTGACGCACCTGGCCGGCCGCCCCGGGCCCGATCGCACTGGCCCGCACCTTGTTCATCACCACGGTGATGCGGTCGGTGTCGATCGTCTCGAGCAGGTCGACGTGGGCGCGGAGGAACCGCGACAGGCCCACCGGATCCGCCGATCCGACCGCCACCACCTCATCCGCGGCCCGCAGTGCCGCGATCGTCGCACCATTGCGGCGCGGCGCGAACAGGTCGCTGCTGATCTCTTCGTCGTTCTCGAGACTCGCGCCGGTATCGAGGATGGTGAAGTCGACCCAGTCCCGGCAGGCGGTGACCGCAGCCGTCACCCGCTCGCCGGAGAGCTCGGGCCAGCGACTCGGACGACCGATTCCCGTGAGAACCCAGAATCCGCCGCGGGCCGTGAGGTAGCGCTGGCCGATCCGTTCGAGTTCCGACTGCGTGAGAGCTTCGGCGCCGGCAAGTCGGCAGGCGGCGGCGAAGCCCGGCGCTTCATCGAGCAGACCGAGGGCTGGGGCTATGGACCCGCTGTGGGTGTCCACGTCGGCAAGGGCGACCGTCGCCCCGGCGGCAGCGAGTTCCGCGGCGAGGCAGATCGCCATCGAGGTGCGACCGGGGGCGCCGGCCGGCCCCCAGACCGCCACGACCCTGCCATTGCGCGGGGACGAGGCGACCTCCCCGACCCCCGGCTGTCCGAGCAGCAGGGCCTCGATCTCGCTCCACTCCGAGTCGGCGGCGACCACCTCGAGCAGGCCGAGGCCCGCGGCGTAGCGTCGATCGGCATCGGCAGCGACCAGTGCGACGATACGCACGCCCGCGGCATCCGCTTCGACCATGAGGCGGTCGTTGAGGTATCGCGGGGATGCCGCCACGATCGCGAAGTCCGGAGTCGTCTGCCCGAGCTGGGAGGCGAGCTCGTCGGCGCTCGAGCAGCGCACCGAGAGCTCGAATCCGTGGCGTACGAGGTGCAGGGAGACGACGTCCTCGAGCTCGAGCGGGAGGGAAAGAGCGATGATCGCCACCGGTCAGCCTTTCGCCGGGATGCTCGACGGCACGAGTGAGAGCGCCGCCGCGTTGGCGATCGCCTCGAGCACTGCCGCGGTCTTCGTCCGCGGTACGAGGAGTTCCACGGACTGCCGCGTTCGGTCGGCGATCACCCCGTCGGCCGCGACAACCCGCACGACGGTGGCCGACGAGACCAGCACCGACGGAGGCCCGAACAGGCCGTCCTCGGCTTCGTTCGCCGACCACAGGTCGACGACGCTGCCCTCGGCGACGGACCGCGCCAGCTCACCGCCCACCGTGACGACAATCGACGCGAGCGCCGCACCGGCGACGTTGCCGACGGCGGACGCCGGCACCAACTCCCCGGCGGACACGGCGCGGGTGACCACGAACCCGGAGCGTGGGATGTCGCCGTCGACGAGGTATTTGCCGTCGAGTGACCCGAGACGAACGCTGCGGGAGTCGAGGTCGGAGCTCGTGACGCGATCTCCCGGGCTGAGAGACGATCGTGCCGAGTAGACGAGCACGCTACTGTCGGCTGCGGTGACGACGCCCACGACTCCGAGCACGGAGACCACGACTCCGAGCACGGAGACCACGACGAGTGCGATGCCGATGGCGAAGCGCGGATCGAACCAGAACGCGCGTGGCGCCCGTTCGGTGCTCGCCGCGCCCCCACGGGTGCGCTCCAGCGCCGGGCGCCTCGAACTCTGAATCGTGCCCACCACATGCCTCCGACCTCCGGCGGCAACCTCGCCGCAGGACTCCATGCTGGTCACCGCGGCGGCAGCGCGGGAAAGTTATCCACAGGCCCGTCGCGCGGATTGCCCGGCCTCCATAATCAAGGCATGACGCACTCGGACTCCCTCGGCCAGGATGCCGGCCTCGGTCGCTTCCTGACGCTCGCCGACACCGCGGACGTACTCAACATCTCGGCGAGCCAGGCCTATGCTCTCGTGCGGTCCGGCGAACTCCCCGCCATCAAAGTGGGTGGGCACGGCCACTGGCGCGTCGAGCGTTCGGTGTTGGAGTCGTACATCGATGCGAAGTACGAGGAGTCGCGGCGCATGAGCCTGTGGCAGCAGTCCGACTACGCGAGCATCTCGGAGTATTCGTTCGGCTTGCGCGGCACCTCGGGCGACGCCCCCGTCGACTAGGCGCGGTTCGGAGCGGCTCAGTTCAGTTGCACTCGCATACGGCAGTCGGCATCCGTGTCCGGGGGATCAGCCGATGGCGCACTCGACAGCAGAGTGTGGGCGGAATGCACGTTCGACAGCCGATTCTCGGCGGCCTGGCGCGACCGCTGATGTCGAGACGCTCACACCGCACGGGTGGCAAGCCAGTGCCAGTGACGCCCCCGTCGCTCAGACGCTAGAGCCTCACGAGAAGCAGCCGGGCGAAAGGGACGATCCGATACTGCGAGACCTGGCTCTCGCGCCGCGCAGAGCCCGCCTCGTGCGCGGCGAGGTCGAGGTGATCGCGCCCCACCCGGTCGATCGTGCCGCCGATCACCTCGCCCGGAAGGACCAGCTCGACGAACTGGCGTCGTCGACACAGGTCGCGGAGCACGAAGGCGAGACCGAGGCGTCGAGACAGTCCACGCTCGCTCTCGGTGGAAGACGCGTCCTCGAGGCTGTCGCTCACCTGGGCGCGAGTGAGGAGCAGCCCGGCGATCGAGTACAGCGGCAGGATGAACTGGCCCCGGCGCGCGGAGTGGTCGACGATGTCCCCCGAGATCCAGTCGCGGCCGAAGGTGCGCGCTCCAAGCTCGAGCACCGACCCGTCGATCAGCTCGACCCGCACCGGACCGGACCCTTCGGCATTGTTCAGCGCGAGAAGCCGGTCGCGCAGAGTGAGCCTTCCGAGGCGGAGCCTTTCCTCTTCGGCGCGCAGGTCGGTCTCCTCGGCACCGAGTTCCTGCTCGAGCTGGCCCTCGAGATCGTCGAAGAGGTTGTCCCAGCGCATGAAGGGACGCTACCGGGGTGGACGCGCAGGACGCGCAGGTTATCCACACCCCCGCGTTGGGGCATGGACAGCATGGCCCGGGTACTGGTTTAGTGTGGTCACCCCCACAACGGGGGTAGAACCGCCCTTCACCGCACTCCGTGGGGACACGCACATGAGCGATGCACTGCCAGCGCAGAATCCAGCACGCGAGCTGCCGTTCGGCGGCCTGCCGAGCAAGGTCATCCGCTCGCCATTCCAGTCCGACGAGTTCTTCGGCACCCAGCCCGCGGCCCGCTCGGCACTGCCCAACCCCCAACCTCTGCTGGAGAACCTCACCCGCTGTGTCATCGAGATCCTGGCCGGCGCCCGCGATCTCGAGCAGATCTCGCGCTGGGTCACAGACGACGTCTACCGACACCTTCTCAAGCGGGTCGTACTGTCCTCCCGGGCACGGCAGGCCACTGGCCAGGTCGTTCGCCGCCCCACTTTCGCCATCGGATCCACATCAATCTGCGAGCCCCGAGACGGCGTGGTTGAAGCCGTCGTGATCGTGCGCGGCCGGGCGCGCACCCGAGCGGTTGCCCTGCGGCTGGAGGGTCTCGACAATCGGTGGCGAGCCACCGCGATCAACGTGCTCTGATCAGCTCCGGTCTGCGCCCTGGTGGTCCGGATGCTCGTCGTCGTCGTCCAACTCGGCAAGGGCGTCGTCGCGTGATTCGCTCGCCTTGACGACGACGCGGTCGCGGGCTTCCTCGCCGCGCTCGCGCAGTTCGGAAGCCGTGGTCGAGACCCGCTCACGCAGCTCCTCGGCAGTCTCAGTCGTGCGATCCGCCACATCCTTCGCCATACCGGTCGTGCGATCCGCGACATCCTTTGCCATACCGGTCGTGCGGTCGGCGACATCGCGCGACATCGTCGAGGTCTTACCCGCGACATCCTTCGCCACGGTGGTGACGCGGTCGGCGATATCGGTGGCGACCGTCGCCGTGCGATCGGCGACCGCGCGGGCGGCATCCGCGGTCGCGCGGGCGCTGTCGGCCACGACGGTGGGCGCGGCTTTGGCGAAGGATTCGGCCTTGGCTCGCACGACCGGTGCCTGCTGGCGGGCGTAGTCCTCGACCTCGGCGCGGGTCTTGCGCACGCGCGGGCTCTCCCACAGTCGCCGGGTCGCACGCGCGATCTGTTCGTAGCGCTCACGCCCCGCGCGAGCTCCGAGGACGTAACCGACGGCGAGCCCGACAACGAGCAGGAACTTTGATCTCATGGGTCCAGCCTAGGCACTGTG
The DNA here is from genome assembly GCF_054880895.1 of Lacisediminihabitans sp. FW035. Classification (NCBI taxonomy): domain Bacteria; kingdom Bacillati; phylum Actinomycetota; class Actinomycetes; order Micrococcales; family Microbacteriaceae; genus Lacisediminihabitans; species Lacisediminihabitans sp. FW035. The sequence goes on along the minus strand of NZ_CM142187.1, from coordinate 819,882 downwards.
GCTGGGAGCGGGAGTGGGTTGACCCTCGACGGATCTCCCCCCTGCGTCCGACCGGTCAGCTCTTGCGCTTGTCCTGTGCACGACGCTCGGCACGGTTCGCGGGGGCGGGGGTGCCCCCGTTCTGGCCGAAGGCGCCGCGCTGGCCCTCGGCGGTCGCGGCCTTTCCGAAGGAGGATCCGCCGCCCGAGGCATCCTGCGCCTCCTGGGCCTTCGCGGTCGATGCCCGGTCGAGCTGGCCGCGCGCGTTACGCACCTCCACCTCGCCCTGGTTGTCGGCGTTCGGCGCGGAGTAGCTGAGACGATCCACCGGAGCGGCGTTGCCCGAGAGTCCCTTCGCGGCAACGGTGGGAACGGCCGCGGTGGCCTCTCCCCCGGTCACTTCGACCTCGAGGTTGAACAGGAATCCGACGGACTCCTCGCGGATCTGCCCCATCATGCTCTGGTAGAGCGCGAAACCCTCGCGCTGGTACTCGACGAGCGGATCGCGCTGGGCCATTGCGCGCAGTCCGATGCCGTCCTTGAGGTAGTCCATCTCGTAGAGGTGGTCTCTCCAGCGGCGGTCGATCACCGAGAGCACGACACGACGCTCGAGCTCGCGCATGGCGGGCTCCCCGAGCGCCGTGGTGCGGGCGGCGTACTGCACGCGGGCATCCGAGAGGATCTCCTCGGTGAGGAATCCGGTGGTCACCTTGTTGCGCGACCCGGCCTCGCTGAGCAGTTCGTCGATCGTGATCGACACGGGGTAGAGCGTGCCGAGCTCGGTCCAGAGCGCTTCGAAGTCCCAGTCGTCGGCGTGCCCGTCAGAGGTGTGTACGTCCACGACCTCGGTGATCACGTCTTCGAGGAACTTGGAGGTGCGGTCCTGAAGGTCGTCGCCCTCGAGGATGTGCCGGCGATCACCGTAGATCGCTTCGCGCTGGCGGTTGAGCACATCGTCGTACTTGAGCACGTTCTTGCGGATCTCGGCGTTACGGGCCTCGACCTGGCTCTGGGCACTGCGGATGGCGCGGCTCACGACCTTCGACTCGATCGCCAGGTCGTCCGGCACACTGCCTCGGCCCATCAGGGATTCCGCGGCGGCCGAGTTGAACAGACGCATGAGGTCGTCGGTGAGGGACAGGTAGAACCGGCTCTCTCCCGGGTCTCCCTGGCGTCCGGATCGACCGCGCAGCTGGTTGTCGATGCGACGGGACTCATGACGTTCGGTACCGAGCACGTAGAGGCCGCCAGCCGAGACGACCTTGTCGGCCTCCTCCTGCACGACGCTCTTGACACGGTCGAATACGGTGTCCCACTCCTTCTCGTACTCCTCGGGAGTGTCGACCGGGCTGAGACCGCGCTGGTTCATCTCCGCGACGGCGAGGAATTCGGCGTTTCCTCCGAGCATGACGTCGGTGCCGCGGCCGGCCATGTTGGTGGCGACGGTGACGGATCCGAGGCGCCCGGCCTGGGCGACGATGGCCGCTTCCCGAGCGTGGTTCTTGGCGTTCAACACTTCGTGCTTCACGCCGCGCTTGGCGAGGAGCTTCGACAGGTATTCGCTCTTCTCGACGCTCGTCGTGCCCACGAGAACGGGCTGGCCCTTCTCGTGGCGCTTGACGATGTCCTCGACCACCTGGCCGAACTTCGCCTCCTCGTTCTTGTAGACGAGGTCGGACTGGTCGATGCGCTGCATCGGCTTGTTGGTGGGGATGGAGACCACACCGAGCTTGTAGGTGCTCATGAACTCGGCGGCTTCGGTCTCGGCCGTTCCCGTCATCCCCGAGAGCTTCTTATAGAGGCGGAAGTAGTTCTGCAGCGTCACCGTCGCGAGGGTCTGGTTCTCCGCCTTGACCTCGACACCCTCTTTCGCCTCGATCGCCTGGTGGATGCCCTCGTTGTACCGACGCCCCATCAGGATGCGGCCGGTGTGCTCGTCGACGATGAGCACCTCGCCGTTCATCACGACGTAGTCCTTGTCTTTCTTGAACAGGGCGGATGCCTTGATCGAGTTGTTGAGGAACGAGATGAGCGGGGTGTTCGCCGACTCGTACAGGTTGTCGATGCCGAGGTAGTCCTCGACCTTTTCGATGCCGGGCTCGAGCACACCGACGGTGCGCTTCTTCTCGTCGACCTCGTAGTCGACCTCCGGCACGAGCTTCGTCGCGAGGTTCGCGAACTCGGCGAACCAGCGGTTGGCCTCACCGGATGCCGGACCCGAGATGATCAGCGGGGTGCGCGCCTCGTCGATGAGGATCGAGTCCACCTCGTCGACGATCGCGTAGTTGTGGCCGCGCTGCACCATGTCGCTGGCCTGCCAGGCCATATTGTCGCGCAGGTAGTCGAAGCCGAATTCGTTGTTCGTGCCGTAGGTGATGTCGGCTTCGTACTGCTCACGACGCTCCGCCGGGGTCTGGCCCGAGAGGATCACGCCGGTGGACATTCCGAGAGCCCGGAAGATGCGCCCCATCAGCTCTGACTGGTAGCTCGCGAGGTAGTCGTTGACCGTGATCACGTGCACACCGCGCGACGGGATCGCGTTGAGGTAGGCCGCGAGGGTGGCCACGAGGGTCTTGCCCTCTCCGGTCTTCATCTCGGCGATGTTGCCGAGATGAAGGGCCGCTCCACCCATGAGCTGCACGTCGAAGTGACGCATGCCGAGGGTGCGCTTGGCGGCCTCGCGAACGGCAGCGAAGGCCTCCGGCAGCAGGTCTTCGAGGGACTCGCCGTTGGAGTAACGCTCGCGGAACTCCACGGTCTCGTTCTTCAGGTCCTCGTCGCTGAGTTCGCTGAAGTCTTCTTCCAGGTGATTGACCGCTTGCGCGTATCGCTCCAACCGTCGAAGGACTCGACCCTCGCCGACACGGAGGACCTTTTCGAGAACGTTGGCCACTGCTAACTCCAGATGAATGTGGGATGCGCCACGACAGCACCGCGGATCGGCGCCTGTGACCAGTTCGTAATAGTAACAAGACTAGCCCGTGGCCTACCTGACGGTCTGGCCCGTCGGCGCCGTGAAATCCCTGCACGGCCGACCCAGAAGTGGGGCCACCGCGACAGCGATGGCCCCACAGTCCTGCGTGCGCGGCGTCAGCCGCGCGTCTTGCGTGACCCCGAAGCGGCCCCCTGAAGTTCGTTCGAGGAGTCATCGAGACCGATGACCCCGTAGTCCCAGCCTTTGCGACGGTAGACGACGCTCGGGCGATCGGTTTCGGCATCCATGAAGAGGTAGAAGTCGTGACCGACCAGCTCCATGCGATAGAGCGCGTCATCCACGGTCATAGGCTCTTGCACGAACACCTTCTTTCGGATGACGACCGGGCTCCAGGCCGCTTCCTCCGCTTCCGAGGGCGCGTCTTCGATCACGGCGATCGATCCCGTGCGCACTTTCTCCATCACGGCGGCATCCGCCGGTCGCACGTCGGTGCCGCTGAAACCGCCGGCGGTGGCCTCACGCAGCGACGTCGGCCGGTGTTGTCCGCGATGCACTTTGTGGCGGTCTTTCGCCCGGCGCAGGCGCTCGACGAGTTTGTCGAGGGCCAGGTCGAGGGCGACGTACTTGTCCGACCCATTGGACTCCGCCCGCACGAGCGGTCCCGGTCCGATCAGGGTGAGCTCCACCCGATCGTCTCCGCTGGATCCGTTCTTCTCGTTGTGGCGACTCACCTTGACTTCGAAAGCGAGGGCCTTATCTGCGAGATGGGAGATCTTCTCGGCCTTTTCGGTTGCGTATGACCGAAATCGATCCGTGATCCCCACGTTGCGACCGTTGATGGAAATTTCCATGGCGCTCCCCAGTTCCTATTGACTTGACGGCACGACGCCCAGTGGAACCAGGCGATAATTCCGCGCCTCTTTTGCCCACCGTAGTCCTCGTCATGCATCGCTGTCACGGCTTATCTGAAGCTCTCACGACAAACCCAGTGAATGCCGAGGTGTCGCCGCGAGAACCGCCGCACCCACCACCACAGCACCGCCCTCACGGAGGGATCGGATCATCTCCACCAGCGTCGCCCCGGTCGTCACGACGTCGTCGAGCACGAGGAATCGTCGGCCAACCAGGGATCTGGTGGGCACCATCGTGCCCACCAGATTCACCGCGCGTTGGCTGCGGTCGAGAGTCTTCTGGCTCGCCCGCTCGTGGGTGTCGGCGAGCGCCGCGGCCGGTCGCGGCAGGCCGGCGGCCCTGGCAAGCAGTCGTACGGGGTCGTAGCCGCGCCGCCGGAACGATCCGCGCCTCACCGGCGGCGGCACGAGCTCAACACCCCCGCGCACATTCTCGCGAGCGTGCTGCGCGGCGGCGGCGACCGCACTGGCGAACGGCACCGCGAGGGCAGCAACGACATCCGTCCGCCCCTGCTCCTTCAGCTCCAGGATGGCCCGGCGTACAACCCCGTCGTAGGTGAGTGCGGCCCAGACCGGGGTGCCGTCGTCGAGCTCGCGCACGAACGGACGCGGCTGCAGCTGCCCGCGGCATCCGTCACAGAGGCTGCGGTCGTCGGCGCCGCAACCCGCGCAGGTGACAGGCAGCACGACCGCGAGCGCGTCGAGGACGGCATCTCTCAGTGGGACAGGGATTCTCAGGGGAACGAGGACTCTCAGGGGGACGGGGATCGGCAGGGGCATCCTCCGATCGTGCGCGTCGAGCCGCTCGAGTGGGACCGTCGGCCGGGCTCGGGGGAACTCCGGGGGGATCTCGGTCGGGGGAGGACAGGTCGCGCCGAGTCGGACAATCACATTCGACAGCAGAATCTCGCGGACCGGGGTGCTCGACAGCAGATATTCGGCCGATCCTTGGGGCAGCTAATGTCGAGGCCCGCCCGCTGGCGGATGTCGCCCCCGGCGGACGCCTACCGTTGCGTCGCGATGAAGTCGACAGTGACCTTGGAGGACTGCCAGCTGCTGCCACCCCAGCTGTAGAGCGCCGAGTCATCACGACCGACGACGCGCAACCCGTCCCTCCCCTTGTTGCCGCCCACGAGCTGCCGTGAAGGGATGAGTGAGGCAAGCGAGGTCTTCTGCCCACCGATCGAATAGAGCTCCACCCGCGACTGGCCGTCTGCAGTGAGGAGGGTGCCGACGGTCCACTGGTCGACCCAGGTGGCGTCCACGGCCACCCCGTTGCCGAGTGACACATCCACGATCGCCGGGCCGATTCCGGTGGGCTCGAGCTTCTCGTTACGGAGGATGGCCGCGACCATCAGCCTCGGCCCGGTGGGCGTCGCCAGCAGCATGAGGAGCCGCGCGCCCTCGCGTGAGACCTCGAGGGAGACCATCTGCGAACCGTCCTGCAGTTTGGGCGAGACCGAGTGCGGCGTGCCGCTCGGGTCGAAGACGGTGATCGCGTTGGGCGAGCTCGACGGCACCGACCAGACGTAGCCGTCCTCGTCGAGGGAGGGCGCAATGAGGTCTGGCCGGGGGTCGAGGAGGGTCACCGCGCCGCTCTTGCGCACCAGGGAGACGCCAGCGCTGCCGAGCACGGCGACCTCCTGCTGGTCGGAGGAGATCGTGGCATCCCGCGGCTGGAGCGCGATCACCCGGGAGCTGATGCCCGCGAGATCGGCCACCCGGCTGTTGGCGTAGAACCCGAACTCCTTGTTGCGCAGCACAAGCGCCTGGCTGTCGACGGTCATGTCGACCTGGGGCGAGCTCGTGCCGAGATCGTCGATCTGCACCGGGGTGCCCTGGATCGAGAGGCTCACCTGCGAGATACTGGCGACGGATCTCAGGCTCTCCGTCAACTGCAGGTACATGTACTGCCGATCCCTCGTGCTGGCCGCGAGGGCCTCCTTCGACAGGTCGACTTCGGCCACTCCCTCGGCAAGGGTCACCACGCTGCCGGCATCCGAGAGTTTGGTGCCATCCGGGAAGCGCGAGAATGCCGCGCCCTTCAACCAATCCGGTGGGCCGACGAGAAGGGCGGACACGATGCGCGTGGCTGCCGTGCCGCTGGCGAACCAGCGCACATCCGGCACGAGGTACTGGTTGTCCGGAGCGAAGAAGTAGACCGGATACTGGCGGAAGATGCGCTCGAAAGTCTGGTCAGCGAGCACGATGCCGTCCGGTGCAGCGCTGATGCGCCACTGGCCCGCCTCCCGTACGAAGCTGAAGGGCAGAGTGAACGACTGGCTGTTCTGCGAATACGCACCGGTGCTGTCGACGGTGGCGAGGGAGTCGAACGAATAGCTCAGGGTCGTGGGATCGATCGTCGTGATCTGCGGTGCGCCGGAGCGCACCTGAACACTCTGACGCGGATCCCACTTCGTGGCGAACCCCCCGGAGAGAAACTGCTTCGCCACCGCATAGCCGCCGGTCGCCGAGGTGAACGACGCGATGAAGCCCTTGAGGATGCCCTGCTGGGTCGCTCCTCGCTCCGGGCCTTCCGGGTTGAAGGCGATGTTCGAACCGCTGCTGTCTTCACTGAGCGAGAGCCCCGCGTTCACCGGACCGGAGTCGGGAATGCCCACGCAGGCCGTCAGGGCCAGCAGGGTCGACGCGATCATTACCGCCAGCAGGCCGCGTCGGCGCTCACGCATCCTGCACCTCCTCGAGGTGCACGGCATCGTCCGGTGGCAGTTCGAGCGGCGAGGCGATGATCGCCCGTCCGCGCTCGCGAGGAAGGGTCAGCCGAAAACAGGTGCCGACACCGAGCTCCGACCAGACCTCCAGTCGACCGTCGTGCAGCGTGGCATCCTCGAGCGAGATGGCGAGGCCGAGTCCGGTGCCCCCGATGGTGCGCTGGCGCGACGGATCGGCCCGCCAGAACCTGTCGAAGACGCGGGAGACATCCGCCGGCTTCATGCCGATGCCGTAGTCGCGAACGGTGAGGGCGATCGCGGTGGCGTTGCTGTCGACCATCACGACTATGGGTTTGCCCTCACCGTGTTCGACAGCATTGCCGAGCAGGTTGCGCAGCACGCGACGGATGCGTCGGGCGTCGATCTCCGCTTCGAAGTAGCCTCCAGGCGCCACCAGCCGCAGTGACGAACCGCGCTGCTCGGCAAGGGGCTGCATCCCCTCGACGGCGTCCTCGACGAGACGCACCAGGTTGGTGGGCTCGAGTTCGAGCTCTACGGCGCCGGCGTCGTAGCGGCTCACCTCGAGCAGGTCGGCGAGGAGCACCTCGAAACGCTGCACCTGGGTGTGGAGCAGCTCGGCGGTACGCGCCGTCGCGGGGGCGAAATCCTCCCGGTGGTCGTACAGCACGTCGCCGGCCAAGCGGATCGTGGTGAGCGGTGTGCGCAGTTCGTGCGAGACATCCGACACGAATCGCTGTTGCAGGCGCGAGAGCTCGGCGAGTTTGGTGATCTGCTGCTGGAGGCTGTCGGCCATGCCGTTGAAGGAGCGTGCGAGGGTGGCGATCACGTCTTCCCCCTTCTCCGGGATGCGCTGCTCCAATTGCCCGGCAGCCAGCTTCTCACTCGTTTCTGCGGCGAGCCTGATCGGTCCGACGACGAGACGAACGACCGTGTAGGTGACCGCGCCGATCAGCAGCACGAGGGCGAGCCCGCCGAGCGCGAGGGTCTGCTGCACGTAGCCGAGGGTGGTCTGCACCGAGGAGAGGTCGTAAACGAGGTAGAGCTCGTAGCTGCCGGCCGTCGGCACGCGGATCTGCGATCCGACCACGAGGGCAGGCGAGCCGTTCGGCAGCGTCGCCGACTGGTACTGCACGTGTGTCACGTCCTTGATCACCCTCGCGCGCAGCGAATCGGTGACGACCCCGTCGGGGAAATTGGTCGACGACAGGGGCTGCATGTTCTGCGGGGTCTCGGCCTGGTCTGGCGTGCGCTTGATGGCGAACTTGGTGCTGCCCGGTGCCGTGGTCGAGGGCAGGATGCGGTCGGTGACCGAGTTCGCGACGATGTCCAATTCCACGGTCGGCGCCTGGTCGTCGGCAGGCTGGGCCGCGTCGAACGTGCTCTGGGCCTGGTTGTGGATGGTGCGCGCCTCCTCCTGCACCTGCACGCTGCGCGACGCGAACAAGTTGTTGGAGATGCTCACCGAGATGAACGCGCCGATGATGATGACGGCGAAGCCCGACAGCAGTACCGTGATCGCCACCGTGCGGAACTGCAAGGAGACCCGCCAGAACCGCAGGAGGCGGTCGAGGTACGCGCGCCAGTCGAAGCTGTTCACTTGCCGAGGGTCTTCATGGGCACCGGCTGCGTCAGTTGCTGGAACCCGCGCGATAGCCGACGCCACGCACGGTCATGACGATGCGCGGGTTGTCGGGGTCTTCCTCGACTTTGGCGCGGAGGCGCTGCACATGCACGTTCACGAGCCGGGTGTCGGCCTTGTAGTGGTAGCCCCAGACCTGCTCGAGCAGCATCTCGCGCGTGAACACCTGCTGCGGCTTCAGCGCGAGCGCGAGCAGCAGCTCGAACTCGAGGGGCGTGAGGTTGATCTTCGCCGCGCCGCGCTTCACCTCGTGGCCCGCGACATCCAGCTGCAGGTCGCCTACCTGCAGCACGTTGGTTGACGCGGTCGGCGTCGGGCGCAGGCGGGTACGGATGCGCGCGACCAGCTCCTTGGGATTGAAGGGCTTGACGACGTAGTCGTCGGCTCCGCTCTCGAGGCCGCGCACGACATCTGTCGAGTCGGACTTCGCGGTCAGCATGATGATCGGTACGCCGGATTCGGTGCGGATCTCCGCGCAGACCTCGATGCCGTCTTTGCCGGGGAGCATCAGGTCGAGAAGCACCAGGTCGGGTTTCGTCTCCCGGAAGGCGGCCAGCGCGAGGCTGCCGTCTCCGCAGAAGGAGGGTTCGAAGCCCTCGGAGCGCAACACGATGCCGATCATTTCCGCGAGGGCTGTGTCGTCATCGACTACGAGAATGCGTGCGGTCATCATCCGGTCTTCGAAAGGTGGCGTCAGGAGGTGATTCGGGTCTGAGACTGGCTCAGATGCTTTCGCATAAGAGTAGTCGAGTGTGAAAGCATAATCCCATGGGCTGCCGGGTCCGCCGGATACCCGACGCCGGACACTGAATGCCAGGCGCGACGAGGGGATCACGAGTGACCGACGAACAGAAGTGGACCAGCCTGGGGGGCGCGGTCTCTCCCCCCACACCCGTCCCACCGATCACACCCCCCTACGCCCCACCGGTCGCACCCCCGGTCGCTCCCGGTTTCGTCGGCCAGAACCCCGGGGCGGGTGCCGGGTACGGCTACGGCGGCGCGCAGCCGGGCTGGACCCCTCCGCCGAAGCCGGGTCTCATCCCCCTGCGCCCACTGGACCTCGGCACGATCCTCGGCGCCTCCTTCCGGGTGCTCCGCCGCAACCCGAAGCCCACCTTCGGAGCGGCTCTGCTCATCCAGGGAAGCGTCTACCTCCTGCTGATCCTTGTTGTCGCCGGCGTCACCTTCGGCGCCCTCGCCCGCGTGGATTCGAGCACCACCCAGAATGCGGACCAGATCACCGCCGGCGCGACCGGGCTCATCATCGTGGCATCGATCATCCCTGGACTGCTCGCGGTCATCGCCGCTGCAGTGCTTCAGGGCATCATCGTGCTCGAAGTTTCGCGCGGCGCCGTCGGTGAGAAACTGTCCCTCGGCGGGCTGTGGGCCAAGGCCCGCGGCCGCATCGGTGCGCTCATCGGCTGGGCGGCACTCCTCGTGCTCGCCGCGACCATCGTGCTCGCCGTGATCGTGGTGATCATCGTGTTGCTCGTGGTCAGCCTCGGAACCGGAGGGATCATCGCCGCCGTGCTGATCGGAATCCTCGCCTTCCTCGCCCTTGCGGTCGCCTACGCGTGGCTGAGCACCAAACTCGCCCTCGTGCCGAGCGTGCTGATGGTCGAGCGCCTGAGTATCCGCGAGTCCGTCGCCCGATCCTGGTCGCTCACCGAGGGCTACTTCTGGCGCACTTTCGGCATCACGGTCCTCGTCGCGGTGATCATCGGGTTTGTGAGCCAGGTCGCCTCTATCCCGCTTTCCTTCGTGGCCCCGATGGTAACGGCTCTCTTCGATCCACAGGGGCAGAACGGCGCGGGAGTCGCCGTGGTGATCGTGGTGGTCGGCGTGTTCGGGGTGGTGATCGCGGTGGTGGTGCAGTCGATCACCTCGGTGGTGCAATCCGCCACGACCGGCCTCATCTACCTCGACCTGCGCATGCGCAAAGAAGGGCTCGATCTCGAGCTGGTGCGTTACGTCGAGGCGAAGCAGTCGGGTGACCCGAGCGTCGTCGATCCGCTGCTGCACGGCCCCGCGGTCACAGAGCAGACCGTCGCCGACGAGTCTCCGTGGGCGTGATCGCGACGACGCTCGCCCTGGTGCGACTGGATGTTCCGGTCGATCCGGATTCCGCCGAAGCACAGCGGTGGATCATCCAGGAGCTGGCGAAACCCGAGTACCGCGCGGCCCAGCCCACCTGGTTCGACCGGGCCTCGAAGGCGTTCTGGGACTGGCTGCAGTCGCTGAAGATCGACAGCGGTCCCGGCGTCCAGGGCCCGATCCTGATCATCGCCCTCCTCGTCGTCGTCGCGGCTCTCGTCGCGGCCTTCTTCATCTTCGGTACCCCGAGACTCAATCGCCGCAGCTCGGGCGGTGGTGCCCTGTTCGGCGACGAAGATACCCGGGATGCCGCAGCGATGAGGCGCTCGGCCGAGGACGCGGCCGCCCGGTCGGACTGGGTTCTCGCAATCGAGGAGATCTTCCGCTCCATCGCCCGCGGACTCGCGGAGCGCACTCTGGTCACGGTCTCCCCCGGCACCACCGCGCGCGACTTCGCGGTGCGCGCGGGGACGGTGCTCCCCGCCTTCTCCGAGCGGCTCTCGGCCGCGGCATCCGTCTTCGACGACGTGCGCTACCTCGGCCGCGAGGGTACCGAGGAGGCCTATCGCTCGGCGAGCTCGCTCGAGAGTGACCTGCGGGCGGCGCGCCCGGCACTGGCCTCGGCGGTGACAGCGCCATGACATCCGCCACCACCCTCACCCCCACGATCCGGGTCGCGAGCCGCAGGGCACTGTACTGGATCGTGGCCGGCGTCTTCCTCGTTCTGATCGCCGTCATCGGGCTGGCCACCACCGGCGCCTCGACCGGCGGTGTGCCGTTCTCGGCGACCAATCCCGCGCCGGCCGGGAGCAAGGCGATCGCAGAGGTACTCCGCAGCCGCGGAGTGGATGTCTCGGTGCCCGAGACCCTGTCCGGAGCACAGGCCGCCCTGCGCGACTCCCCCGGCTCCACGCTGTTCCTCGTCGACCCGGAGTCCCACCTCGACAGGACGCAACTGCGATCCCTGGCCACCCTCGCCGAGCATGTTGTAGTGCTCTCCCCCACCTTCGGCCAGGCACGGGCGCTGGCTCCCGAGGTCGGTCTCGCCGGCGTCGTCGGCCGCACCTCGCTCACCGCGGGATGCGACCTGCCCGCCGCGAGTGCCGCCGGTCGGGTGAGTGGCGCCGGATCCGGGTTCCGGATCATCGACAAGGCCGCAGACGCGACCGGATGCTTCGGCAGCGGTTCGAACACGTTCTCGGTCGTCGACATCACCAGGGCGGCGCAGCAGGTGACTGTCGTCGGCACGACCGATGCCTTCTCCAACGAACACGTCGCAGAGCGGGGCAACGCCGCGCTCGCTCTCACTCTCCTCGGGGACAACGATCGGCTGGTCTGGTACCTACCGACCATCGACGACTCGTCGATAAGTGGACCGACTCTCGCCGACCTCACACCTCCGTGGGTCGGCTCCGTCGCCACGCTGCTGATCATCGTCGCCATCGTCGCCGCGTTCTGGCGGGGGCGCCGCCTCGGGCCTCTGGTAGTCGAGAACCTCCCGGTGGTCGTTCGCGCGAGCGAGACGATGGAGGGGCGGGCCCGCCTCTACCAGAAGGGCGCGGCGCGGCTGCGGGCGCTCGACTCGCTGCGCATCGGGGCCGTCTCCCGGCTGGCCACGCTGTGCGGCCTCCCTCGACTCGCGACGGTGGATGACGTGATCGCAGCCGTCGCGAGCGTCACCGCGCGCGATCCCGCGGGCATCCGTTCCCTGCTGCTCACCGAGGAACCCCGCACCGACCGCGATCTCGTACGCCTTTCCGATGAGCTGCTCGATCTCGAGCGACTCGTCGCCCGTGACATCCGCCCGTCCTGAACCGCGCTAGCCACCATGGAGAATGAACGAATGACCGACACTGACCTGGCCGCGTCCTCCCCCGACTCCGTCGTCGACGCGCCGAGCGGCTCGCCAGCGCTCCGTGAGCAGTTCGCCCGGGTGCGCGTGGAGGTGGGCAAGGCCGTCGTCGGGCAGGACGGCGCCGTCACCGGGTTGATCATCGCGCTGCTGGCCGGCGGGCATGTGCTGCTCGAGGGCGTGCCCGGTGTCGCGAAGACCCTTCTGGTGCGCACGCTGAGCCGCGCGCTGCAACTCGAGACGAAACGAGTGCAGTTCACGCCAGACCTGATGCCCGGGGATGTCACGGGATCGCTCGTCTACGACGCCCGCAGCGGCGAATTCGACTTCCGTGCCGGGCCCGTGTTCACGAACATCCTGCTCGCCGACGAGATCAACCGCACGCCCCCGAAGACGCAGTCCGCCCTGCTCGAGGCGATGGAGGAACGCCAGGTGAGCGTGGACGGGGAGACCCGACCGCTGCCCGTGCCCTTCATCGTCGCTGCGACCCAGAATCCGATCGAATACGAGGGCACCTACACGCTGCCCGAGGCCCAGCTCGACCGTTTCCTGCTCAAGCTCGTGCTCGAGATCCCCGAGCGCGCCGACGAGGTGGAGGTGCTGACGCGCAGCGCCGCCGGCTTCAACCCGCGCAACCTCGAGGCCGCCGGCGTCACCCCGGTGCTGGATGCCGCGCAGCTGGCCGCCGCGCAGGTGGAGGTCGGCCGGGTGCGGGCATCCCCCGACCTGCTCGCCTACATCGTCGACCTCGCGCGTGGCACCCGGCAGAGCCCTTCAGTCAAGTTGGGCGTGAGCCCCCGCGGCACGACCGCCCTGCTCTCCGCCGCGAAGGCCTGGGCCTGGCTCAACGGGTTCGACTCGATCACACCCGACCATGTGCAGGCGATGGTGCTGCCGGTGTGGCGGCACCGCATCCAGTTGCGCCCGGAGGCGGAGCTCGAGGGTGTCGCGCCCGACTCGATCCTGCGGTCGATCCTCAGCCAGGTGCAGGTGCCGATCTAGATGAGCGGCGGCTCCTGATGGCGTGGTCCGGGCGGTTCGTGCTGCTCGTCGCGCTCGGAATCGTGCCGATCGTGGTGTTCGACCAGCCCGACTGGCTCGGGCTCTGGCTCGTCGTCGTGACGGTGATCGGCGTGGTGGACCTGCTGCTGGCGGGCTCCCCGCGCAGTCTGCGGCTCGAGCGCGAGTTGCCCGACCGGGTGCGGCTCGGTGAGACCGTCGCATCCGCTCTCCTGCTCACCAACACGGGCCGGCGCACCGTGCGCGGCATCGTACGGGATGGCTGGCAGCCGTCCGCGGGCGCGTCACCGACCCGGGCGCGGCTGGCGTTGCCTGCCGGCGAACGGCGGCGCATCGACACCTCCCTCACGCCCTTCCGCCGCGGCGAGCGGCGCGCAGCCCAGGTGACGGTGCGGTCGTTCGGACCGCTCGGGCTGCTGGCACGCCAGGCGACGATCGACCTGCCCGGCGCGATCACGGTGCTCCCGCCGTTCAACTCCCGCAAGCACCTGCCGTCCCGGCTCGCCCGCCTTCGCGAGCTCGACGGGCGCACCAGCGTGATGATCCGCGGGCAGGGAACCGAGTTCGACAGCCTGCGGGAGTACGTGCGCGGTGACGACGTGCGCTCGATCGACTGGCGTGCCACCGCGCGGCGCAGCGACCTGGTCGTGCGCACCTGGCGCCCCGAGCGCGATCGCCGGGTCGTGATCGTGATCGACAGCGGGCGCACCTCCGCGGCGCGCATCGCCAACGAGCCGCGCATCGACACGGCGTTCGAGGCGTCGCTGCTGCTTGCGGCCCTTGCAACGCGGGCCGGCGACCGGGTCGACGTGGTGGTCTTCGATCGCCGCGTGCGTGGACGCATCCAGGGGGCGAGCGGCCCGGAGCTGCTCTCGCGCATGGTCACGGTGATGGCGCCGATCGACCCGGAGCTGATCGAGATGGACTGGTCGACGGTGCCCTCCCTCGTGCGCTCCGTGACCAGCCAGCACGCGCTCGTCGTACTGATGACCTCGATCGATGCTGCCGGCGGATCCCGTGGACTGCTCGGGATGCTCCCTCAACTCACGCGCAAACACACCGTGGTGGTCTCGTCGGTGACCGACCCGACCGTGCTCTCGGCATCCCTCGACCGTGGCGACCGGGACGACGTCTACCGCGCAGCGGCAGCCGAGCGCGCGATGCTCGACACCACCCGCGTCTCGGCCGCCATCCGACAGCTGGGGGCGGATGTCGTCACCGGCGCCCCCGCGGATCTCCCGCCCGCCCTCGCGGACCGTTACATCGCGTTGAAGGCTGCCGGGCGGCTGTAGCTGCTGCCCTCGCTGGTCGAGTAGCGTCCTCCCGGGTGCGTATCGAGACCCACCCCGCTTCCGAAAACGCAGGACATTCGCCACGAAAAGCCCGCGATCGCGGCGAAAGTGCCGATTGAGCGGCGAATGTCCTGCGTTTCAGGCAGTGCAGGTCGCGGCAGACGACGAAACGCCCGGTCGCGAGGACCGGGCGTTTCGTCGGGTGAGGCGGCTGTGGTGCCAGCGCTAGACCCCGACAGTCACCGGCTGGTGCGAGGAATCAGGCGCGCCGGTTCCGAGTTCGGATCGAAGCGTGGCGCCGAGGCCGGCATCGACGCTCGTCCAGTACCAGAGGAAACGCTCCTTGATGCGGTCAACGGTCAATGAGTTGTACTGTCCGACCAGGGTGCCGAGGAGTCGCTCCTTCGATGCGTCGTCGAACACCTGGCGGTACAGCGTGCCCGCCTGGCCGAAGTCGTCGTCCTCCGAGTGCAGGGTCTGCGCCGCACGGATTAGCTCTCCGTCGGTGTCCCAGCCCCCGACTCCGGCCTTGGCCGGATCAGCGACTGGTCCCCCGTAGGAGTTCGGCACGTAGGTGCGCGCCGTCGCATCGCTGAACTCGTAACGCATGTGCCCCTCGTGCTCGTAGTTGTGCACTTCGGCGGCATGCGGCTGGTTCACGGGGAGCTGGTTGTAGTTGGTGCCGACACGGGCGCGTTGGGCGTCCGGGTAGGAGAACACGCGCGCCATGAGCATCTTGTCCGGGCTGATGTCGATGCCGGGCACGAGGTTCGATGGCGAGAACGCGGCCTGCTCGATCTGGGCGAAGAAGTTCTCCGGGTTTCGGTTCAGCGTGTAGTGGCCGACCGGGATCAGCGGGTAGTCGGAGTGCGGCCAGACCTTCGTGATGTCGAAGGGGTTGAAACGGTAGGTCTTCGCCTCCTCGTAGGGCATGACCTGCACGAAGACATCCCAGGTCGGGAAGTCTCCGCGCTCGATCGCCTCGTGCAGGTCGCGGCGGTAGTAATCCGCGTCGGCGCCCGCGATCTTCTCGGCCTCTTCCGCGGTGATGTTGTGCACACCCTGGCGAGACTTGAAGTGGTATTGCACCCAGAAACGCTCACCCGCGGCGTTGATCCACTGGTAGGTGTGCGACCCGTAGCCGTTGAGCTCACGCCACGAACGGGAGAGTCCGCGGTCGCCCATCAAGTAGGTGACCTGGTGGGCCGACTCCGGCGACAGCGTCCAGAAATCCCACTGCATGTCCGCATCGCGCAGCCCGGAACCGCCGAGGCGCTTCTGGGAGTGGATGAAGTCGGGAAACTTCATCGCGTCGCGAATGAAGAACACCGGCGTGTTGTTGCCGACGATGTCGTAGTTGCCCTCGGTCGTGTAGAAGCGGAGAGCGTAGCCGCGCACATCGCGCCAGGTGTCGGGGGATCCCTGCTCTCCGGCGACTGAGGAGTTGCGCTGCAGCACCTCGCTCTTGGTGCCCGGCTGGAATACTGCCGCGCGGGTGTACATCGACACATCTTCGGTGACCTCGAACTCGCCGAAAGCGCCACCGCCCTTCGCGTGGGGGTTGCGCTCCGGCACGCGCTCCCGGTTGAACGATGCCAGCTTCTCGACCAGGTAGCGGTCGTGCAGAGCGGTGACCCCGTCGGGCCCGGTGGTGAGCGAATACTCGTCGCTCTCGACCGGCGTTCCGGACTGGGTGGTAGTCGGTTCTGTCACGGGTCTATCTCCTTGATCGTTGGCAGCTGAGAAGTCTTGGGAGCGCTGGTAGCGCTAGGGCACTGATCCTTGGCAGAGGGGGCAGAGCCCCCAGAAAGTGATTTCGGCGGTATCGATGGCATACCCGGCCGTGTTTCCGGGCGTGAGGCACGGCGCGTCACCGTGCACGCAATCGACGTCGGCGACGACACCGCAGCCGGAGCACACCACGTGATGGTGGTTGTCACCGATGCGGCGCTCGTACAGGGCGGCGGATCCGTCGGGCTCGATGCGGCGGATCATCCGTGCCGCCGTCAGGTCGGCGAGCACATTGTGCACGGACTGGATCGAGAGGCCGGCGGCGGATGCCACCCGCAACGTCTCGGCGGTGGAGTGCGGGTGCTCCCCGAGAGCCGAGAGCACGGCGATACGACCCGGCGTGACGCGCAGGCCTGCGGCTCGAAGCACGGTCCCCAGCTCGGCATCCATCCCCGCCAGTCTGTCACTAATCGTGAACGACTCAAAACTGGGAGCCCCGGGTGGACTGAGTTCGGCGCTCAGGCCGCGACGATCCTCCGCGCACCGGACTCGAACTCGTCGAGGTCGCCGGTCTCGCCGGCGCGGGCCGCCCGGCGGCCGATCACCCACTGGTAGAACAGGAACGACCCGAGCGCCACTGTGCCGATTCCGATCTTGATCACCCACGGCCAGTCCTGCCGGGTCACGAATCCTTCGATGATGCCCGAGACGAGGAGGGAGAGGGTCAGCCCGATCGCGACGGTGAACAGCGCACGGCCCTCCTCCGCGAGCGCCTGGCCGCGAGTACGGGCGCCGGGAGCGATCCACGACCAGAAGATGGTCATCCCGGCCGCTCCCGCGACGAAGATCGAATAGAGCTCGAGCTGGCCGTGCGGGGCGATGTAGAGGAAGAACACGTCGAGCCGGTCGTGGGCTCCCATCAGCGCACCGGTCAACCCGAGGTTCTGGGCATTCTGGAACAGCAGGTACGGCGAGTACACGCCGACGATCCCGAACGCGATGCACTGGGCGGCCAGCCAGGCGTTGTTGGTCCAGACCTGTCCGGCGAAGGAGGTCGTCGAGTACTTCGAGTAGTAACCGACGAAGTCCTGCTCCACCAACTGCTTGCGGAACTCCTCGGTGCCGAAGTGCGAGAGCACGCCGGGCGTGTTGAGAGCCCAGTAGCCGTAGAGCAGGGCCACGAGCGCCGTGGCGAGGGCGACGACGAGGGTGGTCCAGCGGATGCGGTACAGGGCGGCCGGAAGCTGCGCCCCGAAGAACGCGGGCAATTGGCTCAGCACATTGTTGCCAGCACCGGTGAAACGCAAGCGCGCGCGGGACAGGGAGAGCGACAGCCGATCGCCCTGCACGGACTGCCCCGCGGTGGTCTTGATCGCGGAGAGTTGGCTCGCGCCGGACTGGTAACGCTCGATCAGCCGGTCGGATTCGCTGCCCGTGAACCGCCGCTTCGTACCGAGCCGGGCAAGCTCCTCCCACTCATCGCGGTGCGCGGCGGAGTAGGCATCGAGATCCATCTGTTTAGATACTAGACATGGCGACGGCAGCTCAGGGTGGTGCGGGCATTCCCGAGGTCTCTGATGAGCTCGAGCTGATGACGGGAGAGGCCGTCGGACTCGACCTCCGACCGACGAGTTTCATCCTGCGCGCGGCCGGCGCGATGATCGATTTCATCGCCTACTTCGGACTCTGGCTGCTCATCCTTCTTGCGGTCAGCTCCCCGTGGCTGAGTCGATTCTTCGACCAGGCCAGCGCGACGGCGATCACCCTTGCCGCCCTCGTCTTCTGCCTCGTCGTCGCGCCGACCGCAGTCGAGACTCTCAGCCAAGGCAAGTCGCTCGGCAAGCTCGCGGTCGGCGCACGGATCGTGCGGGACGACGGCGGATCGATCGGATTCCGCCATGCATTCATCCGCTCCCTCACCGGGGTTCTCGAAGTGTTCTCGACGCTCGGGGGTATCGCCGCGGTCACCGCGCTGCTCAACGGGCGCACCAAACGGGTCGGCGACCTGCTCGCCGGCACCTACAGCCAGAACGAACGGGTGTCGAAGGTCACGCCGCCGGTCTACGGCGTCCCGGTCGAACTGGTGGGCTGGGCCGCGACCGCCGATGTGGCCCGGATGCCGGACGGCCTGTCCCGTCGCATCGCCCAGTTCCTTCGCCAGGCCACGCGGTTGACCCCGGATGCACGAGACCGGATGTCGCGCTCGCTCGCGAGCGAGGCATCCGCCTTCGTGTCGCCGCTGCCGTCGGCGAACGCCGAACTCTTCCTCGCCGCAGTCTCCGCCCTGCGCCGCGACCGGGAGTACACCGCCCTTGCGCTCGAAGGCGCGCGTCTCGAACACCTGCGACCGGCACTCGACGGCCTTCCGCACGGGTTTCCCGAGCGCTGAGCCGCAGCGCCGCTACGAGTCAGTAGCGGTAGTGATCCACTTTGTACGGGCCGTCGACGGGAACGCCGATGTACGCGGCCTGCTCGTCGGAGAGCACCGTGAGCTTCACACCGAGGGCATCGAGGTGCAAGCGCGCGACCTTCTCGTCGAGGTGCTTCGGCAGCACATAGACACCGAGCGGGTAGTTGTCGCCGTGCACGTACAGCTCGATCTGTGCCAGCACCTGGTTGGTGAACGAGTTGCTCATCACGAAAGAGGGATGCCCGGTCGCGTTGCCGAGGTTCATCAGGCGGCCCTCGGAGAGCACCAGGATGCTGCGACCGGTCGGGAGGCGCCACTCGTCGACCTGGGGCTTGATCTCCACCTTCGTCGTGCCGGCGAGGGTCTCGAGGCCGGCCATGTCGATCTCGTTGTCGAAGTGCCCGACGTTGGCGACGATGGCGAGGTGCTTCATGCCGAGCATGTGGTCGACCGTGAGTACGTTCTCGTTGCCGGTGCCGGTGACGAAGATGTCGACCTCACCCACGACGTCCTCGATCGTGGTGACCTGGAATCCGTCCATGGCGGCCTGCAGGGCGTTGATCGGGTCGATCTCGCTGACGATGACGCGCGCGCCCTGGCCCTTGAGCGCTTCGGCAGCACCCTTGCCGACGTCGCCGTAGCCGGCGACGAACACGACCTTGCCGCCGATCAGCACGTCGGTGGCGCGGTTCAGCCCGTCGGGCAGGGAGTGGCGGATGCCGTACTTGTTGTCGAATTTGCTCTTGGTCACCGAGTCGTTGACATTGATCGCGGCGAACTGGAGGTCGCCGGTGCGGGCGAGTTCGTACAGTCGGTGCACTCCCGTGGTTGTCTCCTCGGTGACGCCCATAATGCCGGCGGCGATGTTCGTCCAGCGGTCGGAGGACTCGGCGAGGGAGACGCGCAGGGTGTCGAGGATCACGCGCCATTCGTGGCTGTCGGACTCCGCGGCATCCGGAACTGCGCCCGCGAGCTCGTATTCGCGGCCCTTGTGCACGAGGATCGTGGCGTCGCCACCGTCATCGAGGATCATGTTCGGCCCGGCCCAGGTCTCACCCGCGGCGGCAGCTTCGGCGCTCCAGTCGAAGATCTGCGTGGTGCACCACCAGTACTCCTCGAGCGTCTCGCCCTTCCAGGCGAACACCGGAACACCCGCAGGCGACTCGACAGTGCCGGTCGGTCCGACGGCGATTGCCGCTGCCGCCTCGTCCTGGGTGGAGAAGATGTTGCAGCTGGCCCAGCGCACCTGCGCGCCGAGGGCGACGAGGGTCTCGATGAGGACACCGGTCTGCACGGTCATGTGCAGCGACCCGGCGATACGCGCGCCGGCCAGCGGCTTCGACGTGCCGAATTCCTCGCGAAGGGCCATGAGGCCGGGCATCTCGTTTTCGGCGAGACGGAACTGGTGGCGGCCCGCTTCGGCGAGGGAGAGGTCGGCGACCCTGAACTGGAGGGCGGTGCTCGGAGTTGTGCTGGGCGCGGTGATCGTCATGGCCCTAGATTACGCGACTGCAGCTGCGCGTCCGCGGAGACTGGTCCCGCTCGTCGGGACTGTTCAGTGTCGAATCGCACCTCACCCGACGGCGGGGAACAATCGCGTCCGGGCGCTAGTCGCGGATGAGGGCGAGCACGGCGTCGCGCACGTGCTCCATGACCGCCGGGGTCCCGGCCTCCACGTTGAGGCGCAGCAGCGGCTCCGTATTGGACGGACGCACGTTGAACCACCAGAACGGCTCGTCCTGGCCCACCATGCCGGTCACAGTGAGGCCGTCGAGCTCGTCGAAGTCGCCCACTCCCGTGTAGGCCTCGACGATCCGGTTGTAGGCGGCCGGGATGTCGGTGATGGTCGAGTTGATCTCACCGCTCATCGCGTAGGGCGTGTACTTCTTCGAGATCGTAGAGACAGGATCCGCCTGCGATCCGAACTCGGCGATGAAGTGCATCGCGGCCAGCATGCCGTTGTCGGCACCCCAGAAATCGCGGAAGTAGTAGTGCGCGGAATGCTCTCCGCCGAAGATCGCCCCGGTGATCCGCATCTGGTCCTTGATCAGCGAATGCCCGACCTTCGTGCGCACCGGGATGGCGCCGGCCGCCTCGATGGTCTCCGGCACGATGTGCGACGTGATGAGGTTGTGGATCACGAAGATGTCGCCGTCCGGCTGGAGCGCCCGCACCCTGGTGATCTCGCGCAGCGCCACAACGGCGGCGACGGCGGAGGGCGTGACGGCGGCGCCCTTCTCGTCCACGACGAAGCAGCGGTCCGCGTCGCCGTCGAAGGCGAGCCCGAGGTCGGCGCCGTGTTCGATGACGGCCTTCTGCAGGTCGACGATATTGGCCGGCTCGAGCGGGTTGGCCTCGTGGTTGGGGAAGGTGCCGTCGAGGTCGAAGTAGAGCGGGATGATCTCGATCGGCAGCGCCGGCAGGCCGGCGGCGGTGCCGAGCACCGCGGGAACGGTCAGTCCTCCCATGCCGTTGCCGGCATCCACGACGACCCGGATGGGGCGGATGCCGGAAAGGTCCACGAGCGACCTCAGGTAGGACGCGTAGTCGGCGATGACGTCGACGGAGCGGAAGCTCCCCGGCTGGGCGACCGGCTCGATCGAACCGCCGAGGTACGCCTGGGCGCGATCCCGGATTGCCCTCAGGCCGGTATCGAAGCTGATCCCCTGCGCCTTGGCGCGGCTGAGCTTGATGCCGTTATAGGTCGCGGGGTTGTGGCTGGCGGTGAACATCGCGGCCGGGGCGTCGAAGTGGCCGGATGCGAAGTAGGTCTCGTCGGTGGAACACAAGCCGATGGAGAGCACGTTACCGCCCCGGGCCTGGACACCTTCGGCGAAGGCTGCCGCGAACCCCGGAGACGAGTCACGCATGTCGTGGCCGACCACGACATCCTGTCCCGCTGCATCGATCTCATCGACGAAGGCGGCGCCGATGGCGGTGACGACCTCCGGGGTGAGCTGCGACCCGACGAGGCCTCGCACGTCGTAGGCCTTGATGAACGGTGTGAGATCGATGGGGGCAGTCATGCTGCCAATTTACAGGGCGCTTCTATCCGGAACGCTGCTGGGGGTCTCCCGCGGAACCCAGCGACACGTGCCGGATCACCTGCCAGCCCTGCGGCACCGACAGCCGGTCGGAGTGCTTCGCGCACAGGTCGTAGCTGTGCGGCTCTGCCGTGCGACTGAGCGGCCCGAGGACGGCCATCGAGTCGGCGTAGACGTAGGTGAGGGTAGACACGGCGTCGTTCGCGCACGCGACTTTGCTACACGGCCGACCGTCCATTTGTTTCAACCCTAGCGCCGCGGCCAGCCGGATCCCGCCGCGTAGAATCGAGGGATGGCTCGCTCCCGGATAGTCCGCCCGTCAGCGCGGCCTGGGTCGCGTGACCGGCACGGCCGTGGCATCCGCTCCGCCGTCACCGGGCCCCAGCTGCCACTGCTTCACACCCGCTCCGACCTGTTCGATCTCACGGTGTCGGCGACCGCGGAATATCTCAAGGACCTGTGGCCGGATGAGCTCGCTGGCGTCTCGTTCGAGGTGGCCGGCCTGCCGAGCAAGATCGCGCCGACAGGAGGAATCGACCGCTGGTGCGTGATCGTGCCGGAGAAGCGGGTGATCCTGTACCGCCTGCCCATCGAGCGGCTCGCGCGCCTTCAACGAACCGACGACCTGCACCGCCGCATGCTCATCGAGAGCTGTGTGTTCCGCGCCGTCGCCGAACTGCTGGGCAAAGACCCGTGGGATCTCGCCCCGGAGCGCTTCCGCCACCTCTGAGTGCTTAGGGGTAGATCACGATCGGGCGCGAGGCCGGCGCCGACGGGCTCAGGCTGAACCCTGCGAGCTGGCCGTCGCCGAGGTAGCTCACCGAGACCGCGATCTCGGCGTAGCCGGTGAGGGTGTAACTCGACCCGCCGGTGACCGGCTGGGAAACGGTGCGGCCGGCCGGAACGGAGAGGGGGATGTCGGCCTCGCCCGCCTGCGCGAGGGTGACCGTTGCATCCTTCGTCGTCGGATTGGCGATGTGCAGGAGCGGCGTCGGGCCGGGCGCGATGGTCACCAGCGCACGACGGGACACGCTCGTCGTCGACGTCGACCACGCGAAGTCGGACTGACCGGTTGTGCCGACCGTCGAGGTGCGCGCGCCCGCGACGATCGGTTTGTCGGTGGCGATGGTCACCGTGTAGCTGCCGTCGGGGTAAGAATCGAGCGGCACCTCGGTCACGATTCCGGGCTGCACCACGACCCGCACGGGTGTCGCTGCCTCCGAGCCGTCCTCCGGCGCGATGGTGATCTCCGCGCGGGCCGAGTCGACGCCCGGAACATAGAGCCGGATGATCGACCTCAGGTCGCCGAATCCACTCTCGGCCTGGCGCGCCGCCACCGCTGTGCCGTTCGAGAGCACGACTCCCGGGATCACGGTGAGGGTCGCGGGGTCGGCGGAAGCCCCGATCACGTCGACTCCCCCGGGTTCGAGGGTGCGTACGATCGACTGCTGCAGGTCGGCGACGACCTGGCCGCCACGACTCTGCACCCGCACCACCGGGGACACGATGTTCGGGGCGAATCCGGCGAGGGACAGCACGCGCTGGCCGCCCGGGGGCACGACGATGCCGTCCGTTCCCGCGGCGACGACGGGACCCGTCTCGGAGAAGATGCTGAGGTTCACCGTCGCCACGACGTTGCTCGGGTTACCGAGGGTGATGAGGGTGGTGCGTCCGGTGTCGGTGGCGCCGCCGACGAGCCAGCTGTCGCTGCTGGGCTCCGCGCATTCGGCGGCGGCGAGCCCGACGAGGTCACCGGACGACACCGTCTGGGACTGGCTGCCGGAGAGCAGCGGCAGTCGGGTTGAGGAGTCGGACCGCGGCGGAAGCGTGAGCAGGTCGGGGGCGACACCGGTGGTGCTGTCGGTGGAAGCGAGCGGAGCGAGAGTCGCCCTGCCCACCGACTGGCTGTAGCGAACCGCGGGCTTGCCGACGGAGGAGACCGCGGTGGCCGCCTGTCCCGCATCATCGCCGAGCCGCAGAAGGGGACCCGCGCACACGCGTTGCTGGGCGGATGCCACGGGCGTGATGACCCGAGAGGCCGGAGTCACCTGGTGGCTCGGCAGGGGCACGAGAACGGCCGCCCCGATCGCGACGGCGGCGACGCCGACACCGACCAGGCCGGTGACGATGCGGGCTCCGACGAGCACGACCCCGCGGGCGGTGCGCGGCGCCTTGGTCACCGGCTCGGCGACGTCCTCGACCTCGGTGACGTAGGCGCGAGTCTCGACCGGTTCCGTCGGATCAGTCATTCTCACCATCCCCATCGAAGGTATCGGCGGGCGCACCCGGATTCGATCCGCTCACGGCAAGGCGACGACGGCGACGCGCAGTCGGGATGCCGAGCAGCAGGGTCATGCCGAAGATCACGCCCTGGCCCACCAGGATGAGGTTGCCGAGTGCGGTGTCGGTGTTGCCGGGGGGCACGATCGTCTTCTCGTCCGACAGCCCCGAGAATCGCCACAGGAGCCCGTTGTCCGTCGCGCCGACCGGGGCGAACAGCGCGTTGCTGTCCAATGCCTCCGAGGTGCGCTTGTGGACTGCGGTGGCGTCGGGCGTGAGCAGCACGAATCCGATCGAGAGTTTTGTGAGCTCGGGACCGGCATCGAATCCGCTTCGCGAGGCGAGGTTGCCCGCGACGGTCGCGACGCGACGCGAGGTGGCATCCGGTGTGGTGGAGGTCGCGGCGAGGGTCGACTGGTCGTCGAGGGTGGATCCTGACCCCCGCTGCACCGTCGCGGCGAGGCCGCCGTCGGGCTGGGGTGTGAGCACCAGGGTGCCGACCCGGGGATGTTCGTCGGCCTCCGCCGTGACGACGGCAGGCAGGATGCGAGCGCCCGCTTCGACCGGGGTCGTCTTGAGGAGCACACTGCCGAGCATCGGAAGCACGAGAAGGGTAGTGGTCACCGCGGTGAGGATTCCCACCGGGATGGCGAATCGACCGATCGCATCGAGGGCGATGAGCACGCTGGCGACCAGGCCGAGCCAGAAGAGGCTGAGGCCGGATCCGGTCCAGATCCCAACGGCGGCAGATCCGAGGTGCGACACCTGCAGGTGGGAGGCGGCGACGGCGGTCGCGAACCCGAGCAGCGCAATGATCATGGACGGGATCGCCCGACGGGAACCCGGCACGAACAGGGCGAGCAACGCGAGAACACCCACCGGCAGGAGCAGGGCGGCCACGATCACGAATGCCGAGACGCCCGGAAGCCCGGACGACGACGCGACGGCGGCCCAGCCGTCGAGGCCCGCGGACGGTGACAGCAGCGCGAGATGGAGGGGGGTTCCAGAGGCCGTCGGTGCCGGCACCCCGGGGTCGGCGAACAGGCCGAGCAGGTTGCCGCGCAGCGCCTGTTGCACGATGAGCGGGGCGAACAGCGCGACCGCCGGGATCGGGATACCGAGCAGCCGGTGGATGCTTCGCGGGCGGGCGACGATCCAGGCCAGCAGCGCGATCACGAGTGCAGGCACGAGGCTTGGGGCGGATGCCGCGATGGCCGCGAAGAGCAGAGCGGCTCCCGCGGACGCCGCCCACGACCGCGGAGCGTTCAGCGCCGCGAGCACGAGCCAGGGCAGGAGCAGGTGAGCGAAGACCGCTCCGAGGTGTCCTCCGCCGAGCGCGCCCGTGAGAGGAGGAGCGATCGCCCAGAGGAAGGCGGCGAGGGCCGGCAGTGAGGCGCGCGTGCCCAACTGTCGCGCGGCGAACCAGGCCCCGAGAGCGGCGAGCGGGAGGGCCAGAAGATAGAGGAGCACGAGGCTGAAGGACGGCGACCAGAAAGTTATCGACCCGAGCACTGCAAGCACATAGCTGAAGGGGTCGGCGGCGCCGGCGAACCCGACCCCGATCTCCCGCCAGCCGTACCCGACGTGCGACCACAGCTGGTGCACCGTCTCGCTCAGCGGCGCCATCGCCCCTCCAGTGAGGGAGGGAGCTCCGATGAGGGACCCCCACGAGATCAGGCCGATGATGCCGGCGAGCAGCACTACCCATAATCCGCCGTTGGTGACGAATCCGGCTCGGGCCTCGGTGACGACGACCGCCGACTGCGTTCGCCCGGCGTCGCGCGCCTGTGCCCGGCGCTCGCGCACCGCAGCGGGTGGCATCCGCAACGGCGCTATGGACGCCCACCCCACCCGTTTCGTGCGCTTGAGGCTGCGTCGTGCCGGCCCGATGCGACTGCCCCCGAAGGCTGCGGAGAGGGCGGAGGAGAGTTCTCCCCCCACGGCTCCGGGACGCTTCGCCAGCAGCTGGCCGAAGGCACGGATGATCGCGAGTGGCAGGAGCGACAGCCAGTGGAAGGGCAGGGCCGCTGCGGGTGCGTAGACGAGTCGGCGGTGCAACTGCGCCGCTCGGCGGGTGCTCGCACGGCGACGGTCGGAGACGGTCGCACGCCCGAACATCTCGGGACCGCCGTCGCTGGCGACCTTCGCTCCGGGCACGACGACGACGCGGAATCCGGCCAGGCGCGCACGCACCGAGAAGTCCAGGGCGGCATCCACGCTCGGCAGGGCCGGGTCGAAGCCGCCGAGAGCGGTCCAGAGGGTGCGCCTCACCAGCATCCCGCCGGCGGCGACTCCGAGCACGTCGGAGCGCACATCGTGCTGGGCCTGGTCGAGCTCGCCCTCGACCAGCGGGATGGATGCGCCGTAGTAGGTCATGGTCTCGCCGTATTCGGCGATGACATCGGGTTCGTCCCAGCGCATCAGCTTGGGACCAGCGACAGCGACCGAAGGCGCGATCTCCACGGCCCCGAGAAGTGCTTCGAGGGCGGCGGGCTGCGGGGCGTTGTCGTGGGCAAGCAGCCAGAGCCAGTCGTTGACCGACTCTGCGGGCGCGGCCACCGTCAACGCCCGGTCGACTGCGCCACCGAAATCGACCTTGCCGGTCGTCGTCACGAGCTGGGTGGGACCGGATGCCGCGAGCAGTTCCGCGGTGCGATCGCTGGATCCGGCATCCACTGCGACGATCGCATCCGGTCGCCGGGTCTGGCGGGCGAGGCCCGCGAGGGTTCGTTCGAGGTGCGCCGCCCCCGACCGGGCAACGAGTATCGCGGTGACTCTCGTTTGCATCCTGTCGAGACTAGGCGCGCTCGGCGGTCAGCGCGAGGTGACACGCACGGGAGCGCGCGTTTCGCTGGCCCAGCGGTGACCCGAGACCCGGTGATCGTGATCCACCGTCCGTTTTTCTCGCCACCTCCCTGTGTGCACGTGAGGGTGGTCGTAAAAACGGTAGGTGCACGAGAGAGCGTCTGAGCTAAGCGCGCTTGCGCAGCTTCCGGCGCTCGCGCTCCGACAGCCCGCCCCAGATGCCGAATCGCTCGTCGTTGGCCAATGCGTACTCGAGGCACTGGTTGCGTACCTCGCAGGAGGTGCAGATCTTCTTCGCGTCTCGCGTGGATCCGCCCTTCTCCGGGAAGAAGGCCTCCGGGTCGGTCTGTGCGCAGAGCGAGTCGCTCTGCCACGCCAACTGGTTCTCATCACCGGCCGATGCATCGACCTGCCGCACACCGGGTACACCCAGTCGCACCGGGTCCACGAACCAGTTGTCTGGGACGACGCCCCCTGGTACAGCGCGGCGATACTCTTCTGGCGCCATAACACAGTCTCCCCTCCGCGATCACGTACGACTTGCGTGAACGCGTTAGGGATAATTACACCGGTGTAGTTAGCCCACGTCAAGTCGCAAATCGTAAACGCTCAATCCCGCCTCGAGGGTTCGCGACGCGCCGGGCCCCTCAAATGGGGGGCAGCATATATTGCGCCATCGGCGAAACCCTGTCAGAGGGCTGAGTCCCCGTCGACGCCCGCGGGCGCGGCCTGCCGTGCAACCCAGGCGCTGGAGACCATATCGGCGAGACTGTGCCGCATCGTCCAGTCGAGGTCGCGGGCGGCGAGGTCACCCGCGGCGACGATGCGAGCAGGGTCTCCGGGGCGGCGTGGGCCGATCTCCGGCGTGAACGGGATGCCCGTGACATCCGCGACCGTCGTCATGATCTGGCCGACGGAGACGCCGTCTCCGCTGCCGAGGTTGTACGCCGGCTCGAGCGGCTCCCCGGCGTCGAGGCGGCGAGCGGCGGCCACGTGCGAGACGGCGAGGTCGGAGACGTGGATGTAGTCCCGCACGTTTGTGCCATCGGGGGTCGGGTAGTCGTCGCCGTTGATGCGTGGCACGCGCCCTTCGGCGAGCGCGTCGAAGACGAGGGGAAAAAGGTTGTGCGGGCTGGTGTCCCGCAGTGACGGATCGCCAGAGCCCACCACGTTGAAATACCGCAATGACGTGTGGCGGAGCCCGGTGGCAACGCCCTGGTCACGAAGCAGCCATTCGCCGATGAGCTTCGACTCCCCATACGGCGACTGTGGATTCTTCGGGGTGTCCTCGGTGACGAGGTCGACATCCGGAGTGCCGAAGACCGCAGCGCTCGAGGAGAAGACGATGCGGTCGACCCCGCGGTCCTGCATCGCGGCGAGCAGCACCGCGGTGCCGGTGACATTCTGCTCGTAGGTGTGGAGGGGACGCTGGACGCTCACTCCGGCGTACTTGAAGCCTGCCACGTGGATGACCCCGGTCACCCCGTGCCGGCCCAGGGTGTCGAGCACCAGGTCGCCGTCGAGGATCGTGCCATGCACGAAGGCGACACCATGAGGAACGAACTCCGCATGTCCGCTCGAGAGATCGTCGAGCACGACGGGAGTGAGCCCGGCATCCTGAAGCGCTCGAACCACGTGGGCACCGATATAGCCGGCGCCGCCGGTCACTAACCAGGTCATGCCTACAGGCTAGTGGGGTCGTTCGGGCTGCCGGCCGTACCCGTCTCGCCGACCGACGACTATCGAGCCGACGACGGCCCACACGGTGAGTGTTCCTATGACGAGTGCGAAAGCGATCATGGCAGAAAATCTATGACTTGTGAGTTGCTGCCACGAGTGGCAGGCTTGCCACTGTTCGGTTCGTTTCTGCCACCCCCGCGGCCCAGTGGAGTTCTCATGCTGAAGAAGATCGTGCTCCTGGCCCTTCCCGGAGTCACGCCCTTCGAATTCGGAGTGATCTGCGAGGTCTTCGGAATCGACCGTTCCGACATGGGCGGCCCCTCGTTCGACTTCACCATCGCGACCGCCATCCCGGGTCCCGTGAGCACCAGCCTCGGTTTCGACATGATCATCGAATCCGACCTGGATGTCGCGGCGGATGCCGACCTCATCGCGGTGCCGGCGCACTCGGTGGATCCGGCTTCCTTCGGCCCGATCGACGAGCGCTATCTCGAGGTGATCCGGGCCGCGGAAGCACGCGGCGCCTGGGTGCTGAGTGTCTGCAGCGGTGCGTTCGCGCTCGCCCAGGCCGGCATCCTCGACGGTCGCCGCGCCACGACCCACTGGATGCACGCCGAACAGCTGGCCGAGCAGTATCCGCGAACCACAGTCGACCCGGATGTGCTGTACGTGGAGGACCGCAGGGTCGTCACGAGCGCCGGAACCGCGGCCGGCATCGATGCCGCCCTGCACATCGTGCGCAAGGAACTCGGAGCGGCAGTGACCAACGTCGTCGCCCGGCGCATGGTGGTGCCGCCCCAGCGCGACGGCGGCCAGGCCCAGTACATCCAGGCTCCACTCAGTGACGACTGCGCTGACTCCTTCGCCGAGGTCGCCGAATGGATGCTGCAGAACCTGGGCGAAGACCTCCCGATCGAGCAGCTCGCGCGCCGGGCCCTCATGTCCCCGCGCACCTTCGCCCGCCGGTTCCGGGCCGACATGGGCACGACGCCCGCGGCGTGGCTCAATCGGCAGCGCATCATCCGCGCCCAGCAGCTGCTCGAGCAGACCGAACTGAGCCTCGAGACGGTCGCCGCCGACACCGGATTCGGTGCCGCAGCGGTGATGCGTCACCACTTCGTGAAGGTGCTGCAGACCACCCCGACGGCCTACCGGCGCGCGTTCTGCGAGCGGGTGCCGGCGTAGGCATCCGGCGCCGCTGCGGAGCGCCTCCCCGCCTCCCCAAAACGCAGGAGATTCGCCACCGGAACGCCCCTTCTGCCGCAGACGTCACGGTTTCGTGGCGAATCTCCTGCGTTTTCGTTGGACGTGAGATCGCGCTGTCGACCGCGAGAGGATGCCGCGAACGTGGGCTCGATGAACATTGAGGCGATATGGCCGGCGCTTTCGGATCGTCATGAGCGCGAAATCGTCCGCCCGGCATCGATTCACGGCCAGAAGGATGCGCGCGAAATCGCCGTAGAGCTGGCGGTAGGTGAACCGCAGCACGCGGTCCCCCGTGATCGCCATCGTCGTGTCCCTGTCGTGGTCTTTCTCCCACGAGTTCGATGCCGTGGTCGTCCACTCCGGATCGTGTTGACCACCGTCGATCTCGACGAAGGTGTGCGGCCCGACTTGGAAGTCGAGTCGCCCGACCCCCCGACGTGACACCTGTTGAACCACCGAGAGTCCCGAATCCCCGGCCCAGAGCCGGAAAAAGGTCTCACCGTGCGACTCGTCAAGTGGACTCACCAACCGCCGCCACGCTCGCACTTCCCGAGGGGCGCGGGCGAACACGGCGTCCATCCGGCGATCGGTCCACCGCTCGAAATGCATCACGAGACTCGCGCATGCGACGGCGATATCCCGTGGCTCGTCGATCAATATCTGCAAGAGGGCGTCATCACTCGACACCCTCCACCGGGAACCCGCGGATGCCACGCGGTCGACCCAGTGGATGCGCACATCGCGCTCGCCCGCGAGGCGCTCCCGGCGATCATGTGTCGACCGGAGCCGGCTGGCTGTCGCTTTCACCGCGACGTGGATTCCCGGTCGCCGAGGAACGGGGATCCCGTACGACTCGAGCGCGGAGATCGAGGTCAACCGCCCGCCGACCCTCACCGCGCGGATCGCTAGCTCCGGGGCATCCGGAACCGAGTACCAGCCCTGCCGCACCCGAAAGATCCGGCGGTCACCGAGCGCGGCACGGATCGATTTGTCGGTGTGGCCGAGCGCCAGCAGGTCCCTTCGTCGCAGGAACCAACCGGATTGTCGCAGGAGCGTGTCGATGGGCATCATCGGAGTAGCTTCCCGGCACTCGGATGTGGCGTAGGCCGCCGCCTGCCGGTGTGGGGAGATCGTCGTCCGCGACGCTTCCGGAGGGAGAGGTCACCCCGCCACAGCTTCCCAAAACGCAGGAGATCCGCCACCAAACCGCCCCTCCGGCGGCAGACGACGGCGTTTCGCGGCGAATCTCCTGCGTTTTGGGGAAAGTCTCGGCAGGGAGTCGGCCGACGACGCCAGGCGGACGGCCGAGCGCGCCTACGACCCCGTCGTCGCCACGAATACCGTGCCCGAGCCGGTGAACCGCAGCCCCGCCTCATCCGGCGTGATGTAGACCGCGTCCCCGAGCACCAGCGCGACGGATGACGCGGCGCCGGAGATCGACACCTCGCCGGCGGTGCACAGCGCGATTGCCGGCCCCGTGAGCGTGACCGAGGCATCGAGGAACATCCCGTCCACGCGGAGAAGCTCGAAGTCCGCGACATCCGGGGTGAAGGCGGCGACGCCATCGGCGGGGGATGTCGAACGCAGGTACGGCACCGGCACCGGCGTGAAGTCCAGCACGTCGAGCAGCTCGGGCACGTCGACGTGCTTCGGCGTGAGCCCACCGCGGAGCACATTGTCGGAGGCGGCCATGAGCTCGACTCCGAGCCCGCTGAGGTAGGCGTGGATGTTGCCGGCGGGCAGGTAGAGCGCTTCGCCTGCCGCGAGCGTCACCCGATTGAGCAACAGGGCGATCACGATTCCCGGATCCCCCGGGTACTCCTCCGCGAGCTGGGACACGGTCGCCATCTCGGCGTCGTAGCCCGCCACGCCGCGAGACGCCAGCGTCGTCACGAGCGACACGAGGGTCGCGACGCCGGTGCGCCGGCCGATCAGCCATTCGAAGGTCTCCGGCAGCGCGACATCCGATCCCGACAGCGAATCGAGGAGGTCTTCGAGAGGCTGCGGCTGCGGGTCTTCGAGGGCGAGCGACGCATCGATGAGTGCGTGCAGAAGCGCTCGCACCTCGTCGAGTGGGCGGAATCCGCAGAGTGCGTCGAAGGTGGGCGACAGCGCGTAGATCAGCTCTGGCTTGGGGAACGCGTCCTTGTAGTTGCGCTCCGGGGCGTCGAGGGCGATTCCGAGCTCATTCTCGCGGTCGAAGCCCGCTCGTGCCTGTTCAACAGTCGGGTGCGCCTGGAGTGAGAGCGGCGAGGCAGCCGCGAGCACCTTGAGCAGGAACGGCAGCCGACCGGATGCCGCGAACCTCCCGAGTGTGGTCGTCGGGTCGGCGTCGATCCACTCCGCGAGATCCGTCGCGCCGCCCGTCTGAGTCGGATCGAGGATCACGCTCGGCGAGCCCGGGTGCGCGCCGAGCCAGAGTTCCGCCTCGGGGCTTCCGGTCACCTCGTGTCCGAGCAGCTGGGCGATCGCGGTGGTCGACCCCCACGCGTATGGCCGGGGGGTGTTGGTGATGCCTACAAACATCCGCGGGTTCCTTCGATCGGGGGTTAGACAAAACTACCAATCGCTTGGTCAACGCCCAGAATCGGCACTTAAAGTGGCGGAACCCCTCCACGGAACGGAAGACCCCATGACCCTCACCGCCGAAAACTCGCCCGCCTCCGCCGAGCTCGCCCCCTTCACCCCGCTGGTCAGCGACTTCTACGGCTACGAGAGTCTGCTCAGCGACCACGAGAAGCAGTACATCGTGAAGCTCCGCGCGTTCCTCGAGGCCGAGGTGCGACCGATCATGAACGACCTCTGGATGAAGGCGGAGTTCTTCCCCCGCCACATCATCGACGGCCTCGCCGAGCTCGGCCTCTTCGGCCAGTCCTACCCCGAGACCCAGCAGTTCCCCAACAGCGCCACCTTCCGCGGCTGGGTCGCCCTCGAGCTGGCGCGGGTGGATGCCTCGGTCGCGACCCTCGTCGGAATGCAGAACGGTCTCGTGATGGGTTCGATCGCCGTCGCCGGCTCCGCAGAGCAGCGCGCAGAGTGGCTGCCCCGGTTCGCCAGCGGCGAGTTGCTCGGCGCCTTCGGACTCACCGAGCCGCTCTCCGGATCCGACACCGCCCAGGGGCTGCAGACCGTCGCCAAGCGCGAGGGTGACCACTGGGTCATCAACGGCGCCAAGCGCTGGATCGGCAACGGGTCGATCAGTGACGTCACAATCATCTGGGCCCGCGATGCCGACGACAACCAGGTCAAGGGCTTCATCGTGCCGACCACGACCGAGGGCTATTCCGCAAAGCGCATCGAGAACAAGCAGGCGCTGCGCATCGTGCAGAATGCCGACATCGTGCTCACCGACGTGATCGTTCCGGAGGCGAACCGCCTCCAGGGTTCCAAGTCGTTCCGCGAGACCGCGGCCGTGCTCCGCCTCACCCGCGCCGAGGTGGCCTGGGCCGCGGTCGGCAACTCGGTCGGCGCCTACGAGGCCGCCGTCGACTATGCGGGCACGCGCATCCAGTTCGGCCAGCCGATCGGCAGCCACCAGCTGGTGCAGGAGCTTCTGGCCAAGAGCCTCGCCAACATCACCTCGTCGATCGGAGTCGTCACCCGCGTCTCCGACATGCTCGACCAGGGTACCCAGCGCGACGAGCACTCCTCGCTCGCCAAGGAGTTCACCACCCGGCACATGCGTGAGACCGTGGCGTGGTGCCGTGAGCTCTTCGGCGGCAACGGCATCGTCATGGACTACGGCGTGATGAAGTACTTCGCGGATGCCGAAGCCATCTACTCCTATGAGGGCACGCGCGAGATGAACACCCTCATCGTCGGGCGCGCGATCACCGGCAAGGCGGCGTTCGTCTAACCACCACCCTGCTGGTTGAGTAGCGCCCGAGGAACGAGGGCGCGTGGCGAAACCCCGCACCCCATACCCTGTTCTTTATGAAGACACTCGATAGCCGCGGATTCCGCCTGGGATTCGCGACTTTCGTGCTGTTCACCGGAATCGCCGGTGACTTCTGGAGAAACTCCTTCAGCTGGTACGGATACGGCGTGTTCGTCGTGGTCATCGCCGCCATCTCGATCGTGGTACTGGTGCACAATCGGGCCCGATTC
The DNA here is from genome assembly GCF_054880895.1 of Lacisediminihabitans sp. FW035. Classification (NCBI taxonomy): domain Bacteria; kingdom Bacillati; phylum Actinomycetota; class Actinomycetes; order Micrococcales; family Microbacteriaceae; genus Lacisediminihabitans; species Lacisediminihabitans sp. FW035. Next base: position 786,204 of record NZ_CM142187.1, on the reverse strand, counting down.
CGCATCGGATCGCTGCCCTATCCGCTGCTCGCCTTCATCGCACTGGCGTTCTTGTCGATCGCCTGGTCGTTTTACCCCGGATTCACGGCCCTCGGCGCCATCGTGCTGCTGCTCACCACCGCCTCGGCCGTGTCGATCGCGGTAACCGTGACCTGGCCGGAGCTCCTCGTCGTGCTCGGCTGGGTCTTTCGGCTGGTGCTCGGCCTGTCGTTTCTGTTCGAATTCATCGTGTCGGCGATCATCCGCCATCCGATCTACCCGGTCTGGGTCACCCCACAGAGCCACCCGGCCAAGCTCCTGTACTGGTCGCGCGACCTGCTCTTCGATCTCGGCAAGATCCAGGGCATCGTGGGCAACTCGAGCCTGCTGGCCATGGCCGCGCTGCTCGGGCTCATCGTGTTCGCTATCCAGCTCGCCTCGAAGACGGTGAAGCGCGGATGGGGCTGGTTCTGGCTCGCCGTCGCCCTCGTCACGGTCGCGCTCACCCGATCCGCCACCATCATCGTCGCGCTCGCCGCCGTGATCGTGGTTGCCCTCGCCGCCCTACTGGTGCGTCGGGCACGGACGCCCCGCGGGCGGGCCTATGCCTACGGCGGTATCGTCCTCGTCGCGGCCGCCCTCGCCGTGCTCGCGGATGTCGCGCAGAGCCGCATCCTCGCCCTCCTCGGCAAGAGCTCGGACTTCACAGGCCGATTTACGATCTGGCATGAGGTGATCACGCTCGCCCAGCAACGCCCGGGCGCGGGCTGGGGCTGGCTCGGCTATTGGATCGTCTGGATCGCCCCGTTCGACACCCTCAAGAAGGCCGGCGGAGTACAGCCTCCCCATGCCCATGACGCTTGGCTCGACGTCTGGCTGCAGCTGGGGATCATCGGGGTGGTCGTCTTCGGCGCCCTGGTGCTCGCCACGGTCGTGCGCTCCTGGCTCATCGCCGTCGACCCGGTCGTCACCGCACCACGCGACCCGGGAACCCACGTCTGGCTCTCGCTGCTCCCGCTCCTCATCCTGACGGCGCAACTCGTGCAGAGCATCGCGGAGAGCCGCATCCTGCTCGAGGGCGGCCTGATGCTGCTCGTGATCTGGGCGGTCAAGACCAAGACAAGCCCCCTCGGTCTCGAACCGGTCGAACCCGAACTCTCCCCCGTGACGCTGCGGACCCGCCCGTGAACCGCGGTCGCCCGTGAGTGCGGGCCTCGCGCCGCCGCGGCATCCGGCCTTCGACCTCGCGCGGCAGATCCTCGGATCGCCGCGTTTCTCTGCCGCGCTCACCCAGGCGATCATCGGTGCGCTCGTCGCCTCCCTGCTACTACGGGAGCTGATCGGCTGGGCCGGCTGGCTCGCCGTCCTTGCCGGGCTCGTGGTGCTCGCGACGCTCTCCCTGCTCGCCCAGCGCGAGGAGATCGAATGGCACGGGCTGCTGCCGATCTCCCTGCTCGTGTTCGTCGGCTGGGCCTCGATCTCGGTGTTCTGGAGCCAGTACAACTGGGCGACCGCCGGCAGCGCCATCTACCTGCTCTCGGTAACGATGCTCGGGATCTATATCGCGCTCATCCGTGACACGATCCAGATCGCGCGGGCCTTCGGCAACGTGTTGCGCGGAGCCTTGCTGCTCTCCCTCGTGCTGGAAATCTTCTCCGGGGTGCTCATCGACAGCCCTATACATTTCCTCGCCATCGCGGGCAATCTCGATGTGCTCGGGCCGATCCAGGGTATCTTCGGCACTCGCAACCAGCTCGGCATCGTCACGCTGGTGGCGATCGTCACCTTCGGAACCGAGCTGCGAACCCGGTCGGTTCCGCGCAATCTCGCGATCGGCTCCCTCGTGCTCGGGGGGCTCACCCTTCTCCTCGCCCGCTCCCCGATCGCCTTCGGCACCTTCCTGGTCGTGATGCTCGCCACCCTTGCCCTCTACGGCCTTCGCCGGATATCGCCGGAGCGCAAACGCGTCTGGCAGTTCGTGCTCCTCGGATCGACGATCACGGTCGGCGCGATCGCCTGGGCGGTGCGCACCCCGATCATCAATGCCCTCAGCGCCAGCAGCGAGCTCAACCAGCGGCTCGCGATCTGGCGCCCGATCCGGCTGCTGATCCCCACCCACGAGCTCGAGGGGTCGGGTTGGGCCGGCCGCTGGTGGGACGGAATTCCCCCATTCAGCTACATTCCCAACGGACCCCATCCGTCGGCCCTCAACGCCTACCTCGACGTCTGGTTCCAGCTCGGCCTGATCGGTCTCTTCGCCTTCGTGTTCATGGTCGGGCTCGCCTTCATCCGCTCCTGGCTGCTCGCCTCCCGTCAGCGCAGCTTCGTCTACGCCTGGCCCGCCCTCGTGCTCGTGGTGTTGCTCGTCACCGGGCTTGCCGAGAGTTCGTTGCTGGTGGAGTTCGGCTGGCTGACCTTCGTGGTGTGCTCGGTGAAGGCGTCGAGGGAGCTGAGCTGGCGGAAGGCGTTCGCGGCGACGCGCGTGCCCGCGGTGTGGGAATAGTGGCCCTACAATTGCAACGGCCCGACGGGCCGGAAGCTTTCCTCGTGTGTGATATTTGCGGAGTTCCATGCGCTTGACCAGCCCTCGGATACCCGGTCGGGCGCGTTCCTTAGTTGCTGTCGCGCGACTCCGGCTGTCTCGATTCTCGGAGCCTCGCGCCGACGGACTGCCGAGGGCGCGGGTCCTCCTCTCCTTCCCCGCGCTCTTGCTTCTCTTCGGAATCGTCTGCGTTTCGTTCGGCCTCAACGGCACGTCATCGGGAGAGATGTACGGAAGGGTCTACTCCGGCTCCGATCCGAGCCTGATCTCCGGGCACCCGGAGAACATCCGCTCCGACGAGTGGTACGTGAACACGTCCTGGTCGATCGCGCAGGTACAACAGGGTCTGCCCGATCGCAACCAGACAATGCCTGGAGGAATGGATGCTGCGCTGCCGCATGACCTTCCCCGAGCGGATTGGTCAGTGCTGCTGCGCCCGCACCTGTGGGGATATCTCTTCCTGGACGTCGGCCACGCCACGGCATTCAAGTGGTGGATCGCCGCCCTCACATTCATTGCCGCGGCATTCTGTTTCCTGGTGACGTTGCTTCCCCGTCGTCCGATCCTGTCCGCCGCGATCGCCGTAGGGTTCTATTTCAGTCCCTTCTTCCAATGGTGGTTCCAGACTGTAATCTTCTGGCCGTTGGCCTGGGCTCTCGTCACGATGACGGCGATTCTCTGGGCCACGCGAGACAAGTCCTGGGGATCACGGTGGGCGTGGGCCGCGGTCATCGCCTTCCTCACGCCCGTGATGGCCATGGGCATCTACGCCCCATTCATCGTTCCCGTCGTGCTTGTCGTGATCTTCTTCGCCGCTGGGGCGATCGTGGAACAAAAACGCATGGGCTCGACCTGGGTAGATCTTCTCAAGCGAGCAATTCCCATCGCTGTCGCCGGCGCGCTCGGCGCTGCGATAACCCTGGTCTGGCTCGCGACGAAGGCGAAGGCGCTTGGCGGATTCCTGTCGACTTCGTATCCCGGAACGCGCCTCACGCCCACCGGGGAGGCGACTCCGCTGTCGGCCGCCCGCACCATCAGTTCTGCCTTCACAGAGTCCCTCACCTACAGCAATGGATTCCTCGGCCTCAATTCCTCGGAGTCGTCGACCTTCTTCCTGGTGGGTGCATTCATGGTGCCCATCGTGGGATGGATCGTCTATCGCGCCGTTCGGGCACGGCGGGCGCTTCCCTGGATGCTCATCGCCCTTATCGCCGTCCTGCTGATTTTCGTCGCGTTCTCGTACCTTCCCGGTTGGAATGCGATCGCGCACCTCCTCTTTCTCGACCGCACCTCCGATAATCGCCTTCGAATCGGCTTGGGGCTGGCGTCCTTCGCGATCCTCGGACTGGTCCTAAGGCATCTGGAGCACGATTCGAAACGACCGCCCTCGTGGCTCTCCGCCGCCACGGCAGCCCTGTTCCTCCTCTCGCAGATCGGTGTTGCTGCGGCGGTCTGGATCGTCGAAGGGCGCGATCGGCTGTGGCACGACGCTCCGTTCTGGTGGCTGTACGCGCTCGCCTCCGCTGCCGTGATCTTCTGGTTCGCTCGAAAGCGATTCGCGCTCGGCGCCCTTGCCTTCGTGCTCGTCGGAGTGCTCGGAACCGCCGCCGTGAATCCCGTCTACGTAGGTGTGTTCGATCTGCGAAAGACCCCGGTGTCTCAGGCGGTCGTGAAACTCGACCGTGTGGACAAGGGAACCTGGGTTGGAGTCGGCGGCGTCGAAACCTCCGCGATCCTCCTCGAATCCGGTGTGCGGGCTTTCAACGGCGTCCAGGGGGCGCCATCCGCCACCATGTGGCGCGACATCGACCCGACCGGCCGGTATCGCTTCAGCTGGAACCGTCTCGCCGGGATCGGATGGATGCCCGCCCCGGGCGAACCGCAGGTGTCCAACCCTGCTCCAGACCAGATCCTCGTCACCTTCGACGCCTGTTCCACGTTCGCGCAAAAACACGTGGAGTACGTCTTGTCGGGCAAATCGACGCTCGGCAAATCGTGCCTGCACGCCATCGATTCTTTCGTCGTTCCGAGGCAGACGCTGACAATTTACCGGGTCGTCCCTGCACCGCGATAACGGGTCAGACGCGGTCCTCGAGCAGCGCCAGATCCGCTTCGACCATGATGTGGACAAGCTGTTCGAAATCGACGCTCGGTTTCCACCCCAAGGAACGCAACTTCGACGGATCACCTACCAAGCTCTTGGGATCGGCGGGGCGGTAGAGCGCCGGATCGATGATCACATGAGATTCCCAGTCGTCGATTCCCACATACGAAAACGCCGCTTTCACGAATTGTCGCACCGAGTGCGCTACGCCGGTGGCGACGACATATTCGGAAGCGTCGGGCTGATCGAGGATCGTGAGCAGCGCTTCGACATAGTCGGGCGCGTAGCCCCAATCCCGGAAGACGTCGATGTTTCCGAGCGTCAGCGACTCGGCTCCGCCCGTGGCGATCAGCGCCGCCTGGCGGGAGATCTTGCGGGCGACGAAACTCGCTGGGCGACGTGGAGACTCGTGGTTGTAGAGGATCGCCGAGCTGGCGAGCATGCCGCGGGCACGATATACGGCCACCATCTCCTGGGCGAAAGACTTGGCCGCACCATACGGCGTGACAGGCATCCGAGGAGTCGATTCGCGCTGGGGTGACGAGAGAGCGTCCCCAAAGACCTCCGCGCTAGACGCCTGGAGGAATCGCACTGGCGCGCCAGCCGACAACTGCAGTTGCCAGGCGGCCTCCAGCAGTCGAACCGGGCCGACGCCGAGCACGTCGGCGGTCTCCGTGGGAAATTGCCACGAGCGTTCGACCGACGTGTTGCCCGCGAGATTCACGATATGTGTGGGACGCACGTTCACGACGACATCGGTAATGCTCGCTGTGTCAGCGAGATCGGCGACGTGCGCAGTCACTCCCGGGAATTCGGCGATGAGTCGGCTTGCGCCCTCCGTGGAGTGACACATGCCGTGCACGTCGAACCCCCGCGCCACGAAACGCTCGACGAGATAGTGCCCGTCCTGGCCGTTCGCTCCGGTGACGAGAACGATGTTCGAGCCGTCGGATGCACCCATGGCGACAAGCATAGGGGAGGCCGTCAGACAGACTGGAGCGCTTGACGATACGCGCTCAGGTGCACGTCGCGGCACGCCTCCCAGGTGAACCGGGCCGCCTGGTGAACGCCTGCCATAGACAGGGTCGCTCGATCGGCGATCGCTGTCTCGATGCCGGATGCGATAGCGCCGACGTCGAGAGGATCGAAGAGTATAGCCGCGTCGCCGCACACCTCGGGGATGGAACCCGCATTCGAGACGGCAGCGGGACATCCGGATGCCATCGCCTCGAGCGGCGGAAGGCCAAACCCCTCGTACAGGCTGGGGAACGCGATCGCGGATGCCGACCGATAGAGGGAATGCAACTTCTCGGTGCTCACGAGACCCAAGCGATCGACCCAGTCGGGGAGCGCGCCGAGCGAGTCGAGGTTTCCGCCGGTGAGAACCAGCCGGATGCCCGGAATGGAGGTTCGAACGACGGCCATCGCCTCGACAAGTCGGGCGTGGTTCTTGTGTGCCCAGCCCCGGGCGGGATAGAGCACGAAGTTCTCTCGTTCGCCGAAATTCGGCACGAACGCGGAGGTGTCGACGCCGAGATGGGCGACGCGGATCTTCTCGGGCGAAAGCCCGAGTAGCTCGACCATTCGCGTCTTGGCGAACTCGCTGATTGTGATCACAACGTCGGCGCGCTTCGCCGCTCCCTGGTAGAAGTGGTGGCGATACGCCAGTTCCGCGCGGCTGAACAACTGCGGCAGGTCGAGGTGCTGCACGTCGAGCAGTGACTGCACGAAACCCTGGTGGCCCGTCGGTCGGGGCACAGGAACTGTGAAGGGGAAATGCACGACGTCGCGGTCGGCGGTCAGTCGCCGAATGCTCTTTGCGCGCACAGTGGCAGTCGCAACGGTGCGCAGTCGATCGCCCGTGGAAGCACCGCCTCGCACTTGCTCAACTACTCGTTCCGAGATTCCCTCACTGAAACCTGCCGCGGTAGCCGGCAGCACTGCCACGGCCGACACGTCGTCTATGCCGTCGAGCTGCCGGGTGAGGGCGCGGGCGTAAGTCTCGCTGCCCCCCATGCCACCGGGAACAAGAGTCAGCATCGACAGCGCGACGCTCAGTCCTGTGGATCTGGTCGGGCTCACTCGGGAACGTAGACCGTGTCGATCCAGGGCTTTCCACTCACGGCGAGCGCCTCGACATCGGCGTCGACCATGAGGCGGGCGAGCTGGGGAGTGTGGACCCGTGGCACCCATCCGAGCTGTTCCTGGGCACGGGATGCATCGCCGACGAGAGCATCCACTTCTGTCGGTCGCAGATACCGCTCATCGAAGGTGACGTACTTCTGCCAGTCGAGTCCGACGTGCTCGAACGAGATCTGCAGGAAGTCTTTGACCGTGAAGTTCGTTCCGGTCGCAACGACATAGTCGGTAGGAGTGTCGTGCTGCAGCATGCGCCACATCGCCTCGACGTATTCGGGCGCGTATCCCCAGTCCCGCACGGAATCGAGATTTCCCATGAACAGTTCGCTCTGCTGCCCCGCGGCGATTCGGGCGACCGCGCGAGTGATCTTGCGGGTCACGAAAGTCTCGCCGCGGCGAGGAGACTCGTGATTGAAGAGGATGCCGTTGACCGCGAACATGCCGTAGCCCTCGCGGTAGTTGCGAGTCACCCAATAGGAATAGAGCTTCGCGGCACCATAGGGAGAGCGCGGATAGAACGCGGTGTCCTCGTTCTGCGGTGGTGGTGTAGCGCCGAACATCTCCGAGCTCGATGCCTGGTAGAAGCGGCAGTCGAGACCGATCATCCGGATCGCCTCGAGAAGGCGGATGGAGCCGAGACCGGTGGAATCGCCAGTGTATTCGGGCTCATCGAAACTCACCCGCACGTGAGATTGTGCTCCGAGGTTGTACACCTCATCGGGGCGGATCGACTCGAGCAGCGTGACGAGTCGTGATCCGTCGCTCAGGTCACCGTAGTGCAGGAACAGCTTTGCGCCGCTCTCGTGGGGGTCGCGGTAGAGGTGATCGATCCGCGCCGTGTTGAACGTCGAAGCCCGCCGGATGAGCCCGTGCACCTCATAGCCCTTGGACAGCAGCAACTCGGCGAGGTAGCTTCCGTCCTGCCCGGTGATTCCCGTGACGAATGCACGCCTGGCCGTCTGTTCGCTAATGGTAGGCACTCCTGCATCGTGACGTTGTGGCGTGGCTGCGTCGGTACGCGCGCGCCGAGATCGGTCGCAACTCTATCGCACAGGCCCTATCTGGCCTGCGCGCTCACACGGCGTGCGGCGAAGGACGACGCCCAGCGGATCGGGTAGTTCCAGAGGGGGCTGATGGGGCGAAGCAGCGGTACGAGGTGCCTGGTCTTGACCGATTCCGACTCACGACTTGAATTGAGCCGATTGGCCACGGTGAGCGAGTCAGGGTGCCATCGGAACGCAGATACCGCGGTTCGCGTGCAGACGAAAGTCCCGTATGCCCGGAGCTTGAGGAACGCGTCGAGGTCCATCGCGTATTTGAGAGTGACGTCGAAGCCTCCGATGGCCTCGAGCGCATCCAACCTGATCATCGTGCCGGGGTGCGGAATCAGGTCCGGACCCCAGGGGAGCAGGAACTTGGCGAGTACGCCGGCATTGCTCACCGCCAAAACATTCCCCGCCGGGTCGATGTACTCGCAGCCGCCATAGGCGAGAACGGCCTCCGGATGCTCACCGAGCAAGCCCCGGAGAGTGTGGAGTCCGCCCGCCCGAAAAAGGTCGTCGTCACCGATCCAGGCATAGACTTCTTCGTCGGTCCTGGCTGCAAGGCCGCAGTTGATGGCAGCCGAGATCCCTTCCTTCGGGTCGTCAACAATCACCGCGGCGAATCCGGCCACGAGCTCGCGAGCGGCGACCGCGCCCGTCGGCATCACTACGATGAGGGTGAGATCGACGTCAGCACGCTGCGCGTCAACCGCCGAAAGCGTCTCTGCCAGAGAATCCAATCGCTCCCCCAGCGTGGGAAGAACGACCAGTATCTTCGCGTTGGACATGTTCGTCTCTCGAATTGTTAGAATCTCTGGCTGAGCGCAATTCAGCGCCTATCCTGACCGTCGCTGTTCGCGCCGCAGGCAGAATGAATATGGATCCCGTGAGTATATCCAGCCCTGAATTCCCTCTCGACCGGTCCGCCCGTATCTACGTGGCCGGCCATCGGGGTCTCTCCGGATCGGCAATCTGGCGCAGGCTGGAATCCTCCGGATTCACCGATCTCGTCGGAGCCCCCTCTTCCGACCTGGACCTTCGTGACCGCGATCGAGTCTTCGAATACTTCGAGGGGACCCGTCCTGAGGTCGTCATCGATGCGGCAGCCCGGGTCGGCGGCATCCTGGCGAACGACACCTACCCCGCCGACTTCCTGAGTGACAACCTGCAGATCCAACTCAACATCATGGATGCCGCGAATTCCGTCGGCGTCGACCGCCTTCTGTTCCTTGGCTCGTCGTGTATCTATCCGAAGTTCGCGCCGCAGCCCATTAAGGAGACTTCACTTCTCACGGGCGAACTCGAGTCGACCAACGATGCCTATGCGATCGCGAAGATCGCGGGAATCATGCAGGTTCAGTCGTACCGGCGCCAGTACGGACGTCACTGGATCTCGGCGATGCCGACCAACCTTTACGGGCCAGGAGACAATTTCCACCCGCGCAATTCGCACGTTCTTCCTTCGCTCATCCGCAGGCTGGATGAAGCTCGCCGAGACGACGCGCCCGAGGTGGTCGTCTGGGGAACGGGCACTCCTCGTCGCGAGTTCCTGCATGTGGACGACCTCGCGGCTGCGGCCCTCTTCCTTCTTGAGAACTACGACTCACCGGACACCATCAATGTGGGCGTCGGAACCGACCTGTCGATTCGGGAACTCGCGGAACTAGTCGCCCGCACAGTCGGATTCACCGGCATTCTCGTGCAAGATCTGACCAAACCGGATGGTACCCCCCAGAAGCTCCTCGACGTGAGTCGGCTATCAGAGTTGGGATGGAACTCGTCGATCGACCTTGCGGATGGCATCGCGAGCACCTTCCAGTGGTACTTGGACAACCACGAGCACCTCCGCGCAAAGTAGATCTTCAGCCGAAGTCGACGGGCGACGGCCGTTTCGCGAAAGCCAGCGAGAATCCGTGAATCACCAAGCCGGCTACAGGACCGAAAAGCAACGCCACGACAGTTCGTGTCGTCAGGTCCACAGGCAACTCGAGCGACAGGACTGTGATGACGGCGGCGGCCACCCAGCCCGCGGTGTAGCCGAAATGCTGGCCGCGAGCGAGCACCGCCGGGGCGCTGATGAAAAGCGCTGCCACCAAAGCCGATGAGATGACCAGCACAGCGATATACCAGCCTTGCAGCGCGACCTGGCCGCGGAACAACAGGCTGAAGACCGCCGGTCCGATGAGCCAGCCGATGATGGCGAGCACTAAGCCGCCGCCGAGAACCATCGCCTGCAGCCTGAGGAACGTTCGCCAGAAGTCGCGAGGCCGAGCCCGGAACGTCACAATGAAGTAGCTCTGGAGGGATATCGCGACGACGATCAGTGGCGCCCGCGCGAGCGTAATCGACAGGATGAGGGTTCCCACGAGTGCCCGCGGCTCGCCGGGTGCAGTGATCCCGATGAGGAACGGTAGACCGCTCACCATCGCGCTCGCGGCCGCTGCCGCCAACGTGGTGCGCGCCACGTTCCAGGTGAGTCGACCGTAGCCGACATCCAGTTCGGAGCGTCCGACGATCGACTGGCGGATAAAGAGCCAAAGAACGACGAGCGCACCAGGGAATGGGATGGCCGCCGCCCAGGCGAGCGCCACGATGTCGTGGGTGAGTGCCAGCACGATCCCGATTCCGGCAAGGCGAAGAAGCGAATCGACCACGATCATGAGGGCGATAGGCACCCACTGTGCGACCCCATAGAACGACCCCGCCAGAACCGCAACGAAGACGTAGGACCCAGCACCGACCGCGAGCGGCCCGACCAGTGCCCACCCCTCGGTCGGGAAGATTGCCGACACCCAGGCCGGTGCCGAACCGAGTATCACGATCAGCACGATCGCCGAAACGAGAACGGCGAAAACCGCCGCCCGCGCCGGCGCGTGATGCCGTGATCCACCGCCGACGTCCACGGCTACCGCGTGTGTGGCGCGAGTGACTTCCTGCTGGATTCCCGAAAGGGTCCCGACCAGCAGGTAGAGGAACGACCAGAAGACCGCGAAGAGCGCGTAGTGCGCGAGCCCGATCTGGTTGGGAACGAGCCAGGTGACCAGGTAGGAGGCGACGCCAGCGACGCCGGTGGCAACGATGATGAGCGAGACCCCGGAAAGTCGTAGACCATTGCGTTGCGGCGGTCCCGGTGCAGTCACGGATCCGAGTCTAAGCGGGGGCGTCGGAGGTCCCCGTGCGCGAATTGCTCGTTGGTAGGATCGCACCATGTCGCCCCTTCTCGAGCAGACGTTGGTGGTCATGCCGGCATTCAACGAAGAAGCCTCCGTCGGCGCAGTCGTCAGAGAAGTCTTCGAGACCCTGCCAGGAGTGACCATTCTCGTGGTCGACGACGGTTCGACGGATGCGACATCCGAGCGGGCGCAGACTGCCGGCGCGCTCGTCGCCACCCTCCCGTTCAACCTCGGCGTCGGGGGCGCGATGCGCACGGGCTTCAAGTACGCGCAGGCGAATGGATTCAACAATGTCGTACAGATCGATTCGGACGGACAGCACGATCCATCGAGTGTTCCCCGCATGCTGGCCGAACTCCAAGCCGCAGACCTCGTGATCGGTGCCCGGTTCGCCGGCGAAGGAGACTACGCGGTAGGCGGTCCACGACAGTGGGCCATGAAGTTCCTCGCTGTGGTGCTGAGCAAGACGGCTGGAACCCGGCTGACAGATACGACCTCGGGATTTCGCGCAAGTGGTCCGAAGTGTGTCGCACTCTTCGCCGATCACTATCCCGCCGAGTATCTCGGTGACACCATCGAAGCGCTTGTCATCGCGGCGAGGTTCGGTTGCGTAATCCGTCAGGTGCCCGTGTCAATGAGAGTGCGCTCTGGCGGTGTGCCTTCCCACAATCCGTTCCGCGCGGCCGCCTACCTCGGTCGGGTGGGCATCGCACTCGTGTTCGCGCTCGCGCGGCCATCATCGACTCTTCAGGGAACCTGATCCAATGAGCCTCGTCTCCTACATTTTTGGAATCGCGTCAGCGACCCTCGCCCTCATCGTGGTGATCGAGCTGCTGCGGAGAAGGAGCCTCCGGGAACGCCACGCGATCTGGTGGCTCGTTGCCGGCACGCTCGCCCTTGTCGTGGGGGTCTTCCCTGCGACGCTCCAGTGGGCTGCTTCGCTGATCGGCATAGAGGTTCCGCTCAACCTCGTCTTCTTTGTCAGCATCGCCGTCCTGTTCCTCGTGTCCCTGCAGCACAGTTCAGAACTCACGCGCGTCGAATCGAAAGTGCGGACCCTCGCTGAACTCGTCTCGCTCCAGGATCTGCGCATCCGTCAGCTCGAAGAGGCCGCGTCGCGCAACGCCGACGGCTGAGGGACATTCAGCTCTCAGCCAGTACCTGTCGAGGTCGGCCGCGGACGGCCGTCTCCCGACCATTGGGTAGTCTTGATGCGAACTCTTACCCTTCCCGGACCGTGCGCGCCCCGTTTCAAAGGATTCCAGTGCCAGAAAACTTCCCCAATGACGTAGTCGTAATCGGCGGAGGAGGTCATGTCGGATTGCCTCTCGCAATCGCCCTCGCTGACCGCGGATCGAAAGTCGTCGTCTATGACCTGAGTTCGAAGGCGGTCGACACGATCAACTCGGGCAAGATCCCGTTCAGCGAACCCGGCGCTGAGGCAGTACTCAATCGCGTCATCGCCGCCGGTCGATTCTCCGCCTCGACAGACGCTTCGGTCGTCGGCTCCGCCCGCAATGTGGTGGTTGTCATCGGCACGCCCGTGGATGAGCACCTCAATCCCGACCCCAACGCCATTCCAGCCGCGCTCGGCGGCTGTAGCGAATACTTCCAGGACGGTCAGCTCCTCGTTCTGAGGAGCACTGTTTATCCCGGCGTCACCGCTCTCGTCGAAAAGATGGTCGCTGCCCTCGGCGTCGACATGCCGGTCGCATTCTGCCCTGAGCGCATCGCCGAGCACAAAGCGATGGAAGAGCTCTTCACGTTGCCTCAGATCGTTTCGAGCCGGTCAGCAACGGGCAGGCAGCGAGCCGCGGAGCTCTTCGGCACCCTTACGGACACGATCGTGCACCTCGAGCCCGAAGAAGCCGAACTCGCCAAGCTATTCACCAATACCTGGCGCTATATCAAGTTCGCTGCGGCGAACCAGTTCTATATGATGGCGAACGACAGGGGCCTCGATTTCGAAAAGATCCGTAAGGGGCTCACTCAGGACTACCCGCGGGCAAAGGACTTGCCCGGGGCGGGTTTCGCTGCCGGGCCGTGCCTGTTCAAGGACACAATGCAGCTCGCGGCTTTCAGCGACAACAAGTTCAGCCTCGGCCACTCTGCAATGCTCGTCAACGAGGGATTGCCGCTGTACCTCGTAAGCCAACTCGAGAAGCGATTCGACCTCTCTGAGCTGACTGTCGGAATCCTCGGGATGTCGTTCAAAGCCGGCTCTGATGACATCCGGTCCAGCTTGTCGTACAAGCTCCGCCGGGTGCTCAAGTTCAAAGCGAAAGCGGTGATCGGTACGGACCCCTACGTCTCAGACGAGATCGACGACACGCTTTTGCCGTTGGAGGATGTATTGAAGAAGGCAGACCTGTTGATCATCGCGACTCCGCATGACGAATATCGCGCACTGGTCACCGACAAGCCGATTGCCGACGTGTGGAACATCCAGGGCGCCGGAGTGGTGGTGTGACCGCCTCTCCTCGGGTTTCGATAGTCATACCCGCCTATAACGAGGGTGAAGGCATCCTTGCGAGCCTCGACCGCATCTTCGAAGCGGTATCTCTGCCAGCCGAAGTGCTCGTGGTAGTCGACACCCCGGAAGACACGACGCTCCCGGTGGTTGCCGCGTACGAGAAGAAGGAGCCCCGCCTTCGCCACGTGATCAATACGTACGGGCGAGGGCCTGCGCAAGCCATTCGATTCGGAATCGACAGTTCGACTGCTCCCACGGTGGTCGTCACCATGTCGGATGGCTGCGATGACCCGCGACAGATCGACGATCTCGTCCGGTTGGTTGAGCGCGGCGTCGTCGTCGCAGCGGCATCGCGCTATATGGCCGGCGGGCAGCAGGTCGGCGGTCCGCGCTTCAAGCGATTCCTCTCGCGATCCGCGGGCACCTCGCTCCAGGTGCTCACGAATGCGGGCACCCGCGATGCCACCAATTCGTTCAAGGCATACAGCAGGGCATTCGTGCAGTCCGTCGGCATCGATAGTCGAGACGGTTTCGAAATCGGTCTGGAGCTGACGGCGAAGGCTCGACGCCTTCGACTCCCGGTGGCGGAGATACCCACGATCTGGCTCGATCGCGCATTCGGAGAGTCGAATTTCAAGCTCACCACATGGATTCCGAAATATCTGCGCTGGTATAGATTCGCTTTTGGCCCTCAACTGACCGTCGCCCAGCTCACCGAGCGAGCGACCGGCGGTAAGGGCCTCGCCCCTCAGCCGCACAACGATAAAGGAAATTCGGCCCCATGAAAAAAGTAGTTGTCACCGGCTCAGCGGGATTCATCGGCGGATACATCGTCGAAGAACTTCTCTCCAAGGGGTACCAGGTCGTGGGAGTCGACAACTTCTCCAAGTACGGCCCGGTCACGAAGTCGTACGACACCAACCCCAACTACGAGCTCGTCGTCGGCGATGTGCAGGATGTCGAGCTCATGACCCGTCTGCTCTCGGACGCGGACCACTTCATCGCCGGCGCAGCGCTCATCGGCGGAATCTCCTACTTCCATACGTACGCGTACGACCTTCTCGCGCAGAACGAGCGCATCATCGCTTCATCTGTCGACGCGGCGATCGCGGCGAAGAAAGCGGGAGGGCGCCTGGAGAAGGTGACCTACATGTCGTCTTCTATGGTCTTCGAGTCCACCGACCGCTGGCCGAGCAAGGAGGGTGACGAGCGGATCGTGCCGCCGCCGCTGTCGTCGTATGGATTCCAGAAGCTCGCGGTCGAGTACTTCGCCATTGCCGCCTGGGACCAGTACAAGCTTCCCTATACGATCCTGCGCCCGTTCAACTGCGTGGGAATCGGCGAGCGGCGCGCACTCGGTGACGTGGAGATCCATTCCGGAAATGTGGCACTGGCAATGAGCCACGTGGTGCCCGACCTCGTGCAGAAGATCCTGAAGGGACAGGACCCCCTTCACATCCTTGGAGGCGGCGACCAGGTGCGTCATTACACCTACGGCGGCGACCTTGCGCGCGGCATCGTTCTGAGCCTCGAACATCCGGCTGCCCTCAACAACGACTTCAACATCTCCACTGCCGACGGCCACACGGTCACCGAACTCGCCGGCATCATCTGGGAGAAGATCAAGGGACCCGGAGTTCCGCTGCACCTCGTGCACGATGAGGGCTTCGAGCACGACGTTCAGAAGCGCATTCCGGATGTCTCGAAGGCCAAGGACCTCCTCGACTTCGAGGCGACGACACGGCTCGAGGACATGCTCGACGAGGTCATCCCGTGGATTCAGAATGCCATTGCAGAACGCACCATCTAGCGAGGGCTCGACCGGTCCGGCAACCGCCGGTCCGGTCGGACACAGCATGTGGCTCGGTCGGACTGCTCGGGCTGGAGATTGGGTCTTCGGGCCGAAGGCCACGCTGACGTTTGGTTGGCGCGAGGGAACGCTCGCATTCGTGCTCACCGTCGTCGGTGCGTTAATCGCATTCCTCAGGGTTCCACTAGGCGCACGGAATGTGCTCTGGGCCGAAGACGCATCGGTCTTCGTGACAAGTGCGCTCCAACACCGCCCTGATGCATCGCTGTTCGAGCCTTATGCGGGCTACATGCACGCCTTTCCGCGACTCGTCACAGCTCTCGTGGTGGGCACGACGCCAATAGGCGAAGTGCCGGTTGTCCTGACTGCCGCGGCCTGCGTACTCACCGGCGTGATAGCGACGACTGTAGTTCTCGCCTTCCGGCCGCGCCTGCCGTCCGTGCTGATCCGTCTCACGATCTGGCTGGGCATAGTCACCCTTCCGATCGCGGGGATCGAAGCAAACGGAAGCATCGCCAACTCGCATTGGTATCTGCTCGTCGGGCTGTTTGCAATTCTCATCACCCGCCGCCAGAACACCGGGTTTCTCGTGCTCGGCGGGCTTGTCGTGGCCTTCGCAGTTCTCAGCGATCCGCTCTCGGCGATCTTCCTCCCCCTCGTGCTCGCTCGTTTCGTGCTCATTCGCAAACCGAGTGACGGCTGGATACCGACGATCTACGTAGTCGCGATGGTCATCCAGCTCTCCGTCGTCCTGGCGACCACGGTGGTGCCCGCTGCCGGGAGACCGTCGATCGTCGAGGTTGTGCGGACCACCGGGTTCCGGGTATTTCTTGCCGTTCTCACCGGTGAGACCGGGTCGGTGTCGCTCTTCCTTCAGTTCGGCCTGAAGGCCATTGCTGTTGCCACCCTGGTCGTCCTCGCCATCATCACCGCGGCGGTTCTCCGCGGAAAGCAATTCGGGGGACTCGCGCTTGTCTCGACCGGTGTCGCAGTGGTGTTCTTTCTCGCCGCGGCGATCATCCGCTGGAATCCCCAGTACGATCCGGCCGTGTCTACAACCTGGGGCGGAAGCCGCTATTCGGTCGTACCCATCAGTCTGCTACTCATATCTTTGGGAAGCGCGGCCTCGGCGTGGTTCACAGGTGCGTGGCGACAACGATGGGTGAGGTTCATCGCTCCGGCGGCGTTCGCAATGCTCGTGATCATCCTTTCTGTTCCGTCATTCGGCACGACTGCTCGAACCTCTAACGACTCGTGGGAAGTCGGACTGCACGATGCGCGACAGACCTGTGCCACTTCGAAGGATTCGCATCTGGTGCAAATCCCTGCGGAGCCCACGAACTTCGTGCTGACGGCGAGTTGCGAAAGTCTCGACTTCTAGTCGGCCGACTCGGACGCCGTCAGGCTGGCTGCAGAAGGTCGCGCGCGACATCGAGCCACCCGCGGCTGTATAGCGCGTAACGCCCTCTTGCCGCCTCGCGCAACACGGGTCTGATCCGGCCAACGTACGAAGTCGGGAGGTCTGCTCTCACTTGCTGGTGGGCGACCTTCTCACGGGTCCGGATGACCACGCGAGGGTCCACGGCATCCCCGAGGTCTTCCAAACGGTCCAGAAGCACACTCGCACGGTCGAGGAGATACTCGTTGCGGCCAAGCCTGGGTTCGCGGAGTCTGCCGAATTTTGCGCGCAGGCCGAGCTTCTCCGCGCCGATCTGATTGCTTCCATGCTGCCTGTAGTCGGTGAGCTGCTGCGCAAGCACGCCGATCTCGCCGGTTGCCGCCGCTATCATCGCAAGCCACTCGTCGTGCACCCACGGCGCAGGGAACGGTGCGGCGAGATCGAAAAGGCGGCGTCGGATCACCGTGGTCGCTCCCGTGACGAGATTGCGGCGAAACAGCTCATCCAGTGCGTGGCCGCTATTGATCGACGCGATGTCGCTCTCCCGGATTTCCAAAGCGGCGAAGAGCGTCAGACCAAGCGGAGCGCCCCCTGCGTCGACGAGCCGGGCATCTCCCGATACGAGCAGCAGCTCAGGACCTTCGGCAAACCGTTCGAGAACTGCCTCCAGCCGACCGGGATGCCAGACGTCGTCCTGGTCACTGAGTGCGATGAAATCACCCGTTGTAGTTCTGATCGCTTGCTCGAAATTGCGCGCAACCCCTAGCGGTTCGGCATTCTCGACAACGACGAAGCGGATGGCAGGGTCTGCTGTCGCCGCGAACTCTCGGACGAGTTGCGCGGTGCCGTCGCCAGAAGCGTCATCCGATATCACGATCTCTCCGGGCGGAACCGTTTGCTCCACGATGGAGCGGAGTTGCTCGGCGATGAATGCGCTCCCGTTGTGGGTGCAAAGCGCAACCGAGACCCCCGTGGTCACGACCGGGTGCGCTTCAGCCTGGTCGACACCTTGCGGAGAACAGTGCGCGGTCCGCTGGTGCGCAGGTAGTAGACCGCCAGTTTGACGTCATGGCGGAGTCCGGACACACGCACACGCTGGCGCGTGCGTACGCGGACGCGCCCGGAGCCGTGTTCGTATTCGCTGTTGTCGCCGGCGTGGTGAGGATCAGCAACGAAGGCGACGAGCGGCGCAAGAGCCTGCTCCCAGAAGTAACGTCCACGTACGCGACGGATGTTCCGCTTCGATGCCTCGATGAACTTCACGTCGAAGAGCACGCGCTCGAGTGCTGCGGCGAGAGCGGCGACATCACCTGCTTCGACCACTATTCCGAGTTTCTCGGCCTCGATCAGCTCGGCGAAGTGGTCGCCGGCGGTCACCACCATGGGGAGCTCGGCCCACAGGTAGTCGAGGATTCGGGTGCGAAAAGAGAAGGTCGTCTCGATGTGCGAATGGTGGGTGCTCACGCCAGCATCCGCCTCGGTGAGGTAGTTCTGGCGGTCGCTGTAGTCCACCCACGACGCGTTGAAGAAGACTGCCTTGTCGAGCACTCCCAATTCGGCGGCGAGGGAGCGGGATTCGGCGACAATTTCCATTTCGGGGACGCCGGGGTGTGGATGCTTAGTGCCCTGGAAGAACAGTCGCACATTGTCGTGGCTCTGGGACACCTGCGACACGGCCCGGATGAGAGTCTGCGGATCGAACCAGTTGTAGAGGCCCCCGCTCCATAGCAGAACCTTGTCCTGAGCGCCGATCCCTGGAAGGACCCCCTTGAGCACATCGCGCTCGTGTCGGGGCGGCACCGAGGACAGACCGAAGGGAGCGATTCCGATCAGGCCATTGAGATCCGGATCACCGTCGTAGTTCGACGGGTTGATTCGACCGAGGGAGGCCAGCTGCCCGAGCCAGAACATGCGCTGGCGGTCTGACGCCGCGAGGAAGAAGTCACCCCGCCGCATCTGCTCGTTGAGCACGCCTGTCGCGTCGCTCACCTGGCGGTTCCACTGTTCCGGCGGGAGTTCGCGGCCCTGCTCGAGCTGTTCGAGGTGCATCGGGTCGTAGATGTCCACGACGAGAATCTTGCGAGAGGTTCGGAGGGCATCGAAGACCGCCATGGCGTGACCCTGGAAAATGATCACATCGGCCCACTCCTCGAGTTTGTCGAAGGCACGGTTATTGCCGGGCGCGACGTGCACGAGGCCGAAGGGTGCGTCGAGTTGCTCGACGCCGGTGAGCGACACGATCTTCACGTCATGGTCGTGTGCGAGCAGCTGCGCCATGTTCCAGGCACGGATGGCGGGACCAGCGAGCTTTCGTCCGATCGGGTCGCCGGTGATGATGAGCACTCGTGTCGAGGCCGGAGGCTCCGACACATCGAAAGTGGTGACGATGTGCTCGTAGCCACGCAGGTAGTCGTCTTGCTGGTAGACCGGAGCGTCTGCGTACCCGAACAGCCGCCAGATCTGGCTCTCCGAGACGCTGCGGGTGGCCTGGATCTTTGCGCGGGAGTCGGCGAGACTGGGCAACTGCTCGACGAACTGGTCGATGCTGAAGAGGGCTGCGACCGCCTGTTTGGAGATATCGACGGACTTCTCCGCATCGCCGCCGGGCTTTCGCAGGTCGAAGGAGGTCGAGTCGACGGCACCACGAGAGATGTTTCGACGCACCGAGAGCATCATGGCGGCGGGCAACGCCTGGTCGACGGTCTCCTCGCCGATGTTCTTGTACAGGGTGAAGAGCGCATTCCGTTCGAGGAGGTAGGTCTCCTTGTACGAGCCGAATCCCTCCATCGAGGCATGATGCTTGTGATATGCAAGCGAAGCGGGTTCGTAGACGAACCTCCACCCTTGCAGGTTGAGACGCCACCCGAGGTCGACATCTTCGAAGAACATGAAAAACCGCTCGTCGAAGCCTTCCAGAGCGTCATAGACCGAACGGCGGACGAACATGGCCGAGCCCGTTCCGAATAACACATCATGTGCGACATCCGCTTTCGAGGGCACTGGCTCAGCAGTGAGCGGCTTGTAGCCCATGCCATACCACGTCATGGCGGAGCCGATGTAGTCGACGAGCTTGCCGTCCCAGTCAAGAACCCTGCTCGCAACCGCTCCGATTCGCGGCGACTCCTCGAACTTTGCCACAGCGGCGCGTACCCAGCTCCTGTCGGGCTTGGCATCGTTGTTGAGAAGAGCGATGTACTCGCCGCTCGACGCCTTCACCCCAATATTGCACCCGCCCGCAAAGCCCTCGTTCGTCGTGGAGACGACGAGATTGATATGCGGAGCGGCGGCACGGAGTCGCTCGGCGCTGTCGTCGCCGGAGCCGTTTTCGACAACAACGATCTCCAGCTTTTCCTGGGGCCAGTCGAGCAGCCCGAGCTGCCCTATCGCTTCAATGGTGTCGGAGGCGCCCCGAAAATTCACGAGGACAACGGAGACGACACCAGGTCGCAGCTTAGGCATGGAGATCTTTCTCACGGGAGCAGAGGGCGTAGAAAGTCTACCAAGGCCCTCTTTTGGCAACGCTCCACGTCGCGGGCGCTGCTATCGAACTCGCTAGTGGGCAAGAAGGGAAGCGGGTACCTCGTGTAGCGCGGCCGCGACCTGCGCAACCTGCGCATCGGTCATCCACGGCCCCATCGGCATGCTCGTGACCTGTCGGGACAACGCCTCGGCAACCGGGAACGACCGCGACAACGAGTCCTCCGACATGAGCGCCCGCATCGGCGCGAGCTCGTGGACTGAGTACGGATAGTGCACGTCTGTAGTCACTCCATGATCAGACAGGAAGGCCTGGAGTTCTGGCCTGACCTCCGCTCGAAGGACGAAGTGATGCCAGACGCTGGCCGCTACATCTGCGGGTCCGACGACTCCCGCGGCACGATCGGGCCCGAGGGCGGCGAGATAGCTCGATGCGATTGAGCGACGGCGTTCTGTCCATCCATCGAGTTTCACCAGGTGCTGGGAGAGGAATGCGGCCTGCAATGGGTCCAGCCGGGAGTTCCAGCCGGTGTCCACGTGGTCGTACTTGGAAGCGCCCTGGCCGTAGGAACGCCTGCTCGATACGCGACGAGCGATCTCCGGGTCGGACGTGGTGACGGCACCGGCGTCTCCGAGTGCTCCGAGATTCTTCGTCGGATAGAACGAGAATGCTGCGGCATGCCCCGCGGATCCGGTCATCCCGGCCGTCGACATCGCGCCGTGGCTCTGGGCTGCGTCCTCGACGACGACGAGACCGTGGGCGTCAGCCACCGCGCGTACCGCCCGCAGATCGGCAGCCTGCCCGTACAGGTGCACGGCGATGATCGCCTTTGTGCGTGGGGTGATAGCTCGCTCGATGTCCGATGCGTCTATGTTCGCCGACGATCCGCACACTTCGACTGGAACCGGGGTGGCTCCTGTCTGAGTAACTCCGAGCCAGGTGGCGTAGAAAGTAAAGGCCGGAACGATGACCTCGTCGCCGTCTCCGATGTCGTAGGCCTCGAGAATGAGGCGAATAGCGTCGAGCCCGTTGCCGGTGCCGACGCAATGCTCGGCGCCGACGAACTTCGCGAACTCGGTCTCGAAACGGCCAGTGAGCGCCCCGCCGATGAAGTACCCGGAGTCGATGACTTCGTCGAGCGCGAGATGCAGTGCCTCTCGCTCGGGCCGGATTGCCTGGCCGAGGTCGAAGAACGGAACGATCTCCGTCACTTCTGGCTCCAGGACACGAACTCCTCATAGTCGCGGATGTAGTCGGTCGGGTCGTACTCTTCGGACGCGAAGACCAGGGCGGCGGCTCCACCGGAGAAGTTGCTCAGCGTTCTCCAGTAGCCCGGCGGCACGCGCAGGCCTTTGTCCGGGCTGTGTAAGTCGTAGCTGGTCTTTTCCGTACCGTTGTCGAGCTCGACGACGAAGCTCCCCGATACGGCGATGATGAGCTGATTGAGCGCCTTGTGAGCGTGGGATCCACGCACAGCGTCTGCCGGAACGTCATAAAGGAAGTAGACGCGCTTGATCGGAAAGGGAAACGGGAGATCCTTCTCGACGACACCGAGCGCGCCGAGATGATCTCTCACTGCTGGGATGTCGACGAGGCCTGGGGTATCCCAATTAGTCATGGCAAAACTGTAACAGTGCGGGCTCTCGGCCTCGGCAACCAGCCACGCAGGGAGCCAGCCTCTAAGATGTTCGGTGCCGAGTGACTCCGGTCGTCGCTTTAAGGTGAGGTAGGCAAGCCTGTGAACTCTCGAGTTATCAACCTTCTTACCAAAGGTCGAGTCCGCAAGCCTCTGCCGCTGGTGAGCGTCGAGGCCGAGCTCACATGTCTCTCGGCGCTGAGGGTCGAACTTGCGAGCTCCTACCCGCACATCCGCACGGATCAGCTACTGGCGATCGCCACCTCACACGGCCTCGACCGATTTCCGACCGGATTCCTCGTCTCGGGTTCGATCCGCGCTGCAGGCGCAGACAGCGCCCGGAGCGCGCTCGATCGCGTGCGCGAATCCTCGAACGGCACCCCGGAAACAGTGCATCCGCTGTTCTCCCAAGCGTTCTATGCACTGGCGAACCCGGATGTCGTAAGCGCCGGTTTGGTCCCGTGGCTGCACTACCAGGTCCATGGCCGAGCCGAGGGCCGGGCACCTCACCCACTCATCAATACAGAGTTCCTCGCCGCGTGGATGCCTGGGGTCCCGCGCAAGAACGTCGTCGACCGCTACCTAACCGATTCGGAATTCTGGCTCGCTGACCCCGGCCCGTACGTGGACTGCCGCAAGTTCATGGTCGACGGCCCGTGGGACGGCGTGACGAATCCGCTCCTCCAGATCGTCGCTGGGCGGCTCGCGTCACCCTGGGTTCATGCCCGCCTTCAGCTCGTCGACACAGACTCCCAGTCGCAGCAGGTCGCGAGGCTCACCGGGGCTGCATTCCTTCTCGGCACCACCGGTGCACGCTCGCGACTCGCCAATATCGAGACTTGGGCACTGCCTGAGGTCGATGAGGCGGTGACGAGAACATCGACGTTCACAGCGGTGCCAGGATCATTGCTCGGCGCCGACAAGCGCGTGCTCTGGTCGAGGCCCAGTCTGGTGCTCAGCCCCGACTCCACGATTGTGCGGCTGCCGACGGAAATTCTCAGCCTCCGTGCCGGTGAGACCACGAAGGCGGTGCGACTGCTCAATCTGGAAGGGGATTTCGAGCATTCGCGGCTTGCCGCCCTGGTGTCGGCGCTTCCGCCGCGTTCGGCGATTGCGCCATACACCTTCGCGCAGGAGGAGTCCCTCGTCGATATCGTCGCCCACTCCGGAATCGACGGCCTGCACATACTTCCTTTCGGTCGACAGGTACGTGTCGAGAGCGCCGAGGTCCTCCGTGAATATCCACCCGCAGCGCGCAGCTACGACGCCTGGCAACCCGGGCCGAGCGAGGATGGCGCCCGCTCGGCTTTCGTCCTCACCGACGACGAGCTCGCCTTTCGGCTCGTCGACGCCGGGGTAAAGCAGATGATTGCGGCCGGCGCGCTCGTCTGTGTCGTCGGAGCCTCCGGGCTCACTCCATGGCTCCCCGCCCTGAAGGCCCGGGACCAAATAATCTGTCGCGAGCCGCTCGCAGGGCTCGTCGCAACCTTCCTCTCCGTCGAAATCAGAGTGTTCGGCGACAACCACGCGGAGAAATTCTGATGAGTGCACCGCGCTCGGCGGCGATCATCGCCACCTTCAACCAAGACGGTTTCATCGCGGAAGCCGTGGAGAGCATTGCGGACCAGGTCGACGAGGTCATCGTGATCGACGACTGTTCGAGCGACAACACCCCGCTGGTGATGGCAGGGCTCGACATCCCTCACCTTGTCTCGATTCGAAATGATATCCAGCAGGGTGTCTCGCGGTCGTACAACATCGCTGTTGCACGTTCCACGGCTGACATTCTCGTGATCCAGGGCGGCGACGACCGCTCGCTTCCGGGGCGTGTGCCTGCCCAACTGGCCGCCTTCGATGACCCGGCTGTCTCACTCGTCTACAGCCTTCCCTACGTGATCAGTGCAACAGGCCGCCGCTTTCCCGACGAACTGGCCGCAGAATTCCTCATCGGGCGAGATGCGGTCGACCCGCTCGCGTTTCTGTTCTTCGAGGCGAACTTCATCTGCGCCCCTTCAGCCGCGGTGCGGCGGGACGACTATGTTCGGTTCGGCGGATTCCGCGCCGGGCTCGACCTCCTCCAGGATTACGCGCTCTGGCTGGACCTCGCTGCACACGGCAGTTTCGTTTCGTTGCCCGAGCCCATAGTCGAGTACCGGAAGCACGGCTCGAACCTGTCCCGGGAGTATGTCGGCATCGACGCTCCCAAACAGCGCCGCCTAGTGGCGGAGCGGGAGTCGATCCGCACCCGTTTCGCCGAGGACGCATCGGCCGAAACACTCACCCGGCTGGCCTCAGATCGTGACCTCGACCTCGACCTGTTCAGCGGCCTGGGACACGAAGAGCAAGTTGCCCTGATCGAGCTCGCCCATCCCGACAAACTCGTGCTCAGGCGCGGCTTGGCATACTTGTTCGGGGCAGCGGGCGAATCCGACGGCGAGGAGCGACTCTCGCGGTTGGGCCTGGACCTCTCGGCCCTCGGTCGGCTGTCGCTCGTAGCCGACCATGAGAATCTCGATGAGGTGGGCCGGGCGCTCGCCACTGCCGGTTCAATCGATCGTTTAGCCGCACGCAGACCAAGGGAATGACCGCAATGCCCATACATCCGACTGCGTCAATCGATCCCCGGGCACGCCTGGGCGACGGTGTGACGATCTGGGCGGGAACCCACGTTCGCGAGTTCGCGGTCATCGGCTCGCGCACATCCATCGGCCAGTATGCCTATGTCGGGCCTGGGACGACCATCGGCAGCGATTGCAAGATCCAAAACGCTGCGTTGCTCTATGAACCGGCCATCATCGGCGATGGTGTGTTCATCGGGCCGCGAGTCGTCTTCACCAACGATCGCCATCCTCGGGCCATCACCCCAGGCGGAATGCAGAAAGGTCCAGAGGACTGGGATGCCGTCGGCGTCACGGTCGAATACGGAGCGTCCATCGGCGCTGGTGCCATCTGCGTTGCCCCGATTCGCATCGGAGAATGGGCGACGGTCGCTGCCGGGGCCGTCGTGACGACCGACGTGCCCGACTATGCCGTCGTCGGAGGAGTACCCGCGCGACGGCTCGGCTGGGTAGGTCGGTCGGGACTTCCACTTCGCAAGGAAGGCACGGACTGGGTGTGTCCCACAACCGCGGAGCGCTACCACGAAACCGAGAACGGCACCCGACTCGTGCGACTTCAGCCATGAGCTCGTTCACCTCCCAGACTCGTGCCTATCGAGCATTCGAGAAGAAGTTCATCGAAGCTGTTCATGCTTTCGCTCTGGAATACGACGAGCGCTACCTCGAGTCCGCCGCGCAGCTGCTCGCCTCGATCAGCGCCGAGACCCATGACCAGCATGTGATCTCGCCCGTGCGCACCGTTTCCCTCACGGGCTGGATGCTCTCGAACAGCGGTTTCCGAATCCGGTCGAGGCGGCTCCGAGCGCTCAACCCCGACTACACGATTCATGTCAAGCGATACCGGCGACCGGAGATCGACAAGCGGGACCAGCGGCCGACCCCCGCGGGTTTCATCATCAATGCGAGAAGTGCTGTCGAGTCGCCGCTCTTTGATTTCCGCGTTAGCGACTCGTCAGGCCGGACCTACCTTCTGCCGACCTCCAACTCGGACGCGGCCTTCCAGTCCAGCTTTTATCCGCACCTGATCGACGATGACGGCGAACAGTCTCCCGATCAGCCGCTCGGATATCTCGACTCGATCCGTCAGTCGCCCTGGCCGATCGACGGCGATCGATCAACCTGGCTCGGCGTTCTTGCCCACCGGGTGCCGACGGAGTTGCTGACCGTCGTCGACGCACCGCAGGGGGAGCCCTGGCGAGAGACTTTCGCCGATCTCCTCGGGGTGTTCTCTTCGGAGGCCCGCTGGGCCGATCGCTTCAATTTGACCGGCCGGGGAGCTGCAGGGCGTTTTCACTCCGATTTTCGATTGGTACGAGTTGATCGCCCTCCAGCGCTGATCGAAGAGAAGTCGGGAGATGGCGTTGCTCTTCCCGTATTCGACGAGTCGCGGCGCATTCACCGAGCCGTGCCGGGACCGGTCAATTTGAGAATCCCCTCTACCGACTGGTTGCGGCTCGAGAACGCCTCGGTACAGGATGGCGGAACCGTCCTTGTGGGCGAATCTCTCGTGCTCTACGAATCGGCGTCTGATCCACAAAACGATTTCGTTGCGGGACAGTGGGACTCGGTGTTCGGCTCCCAAGCCCATCCCGAGGCTGCGCTCGTAAACCTCAAGGAGCTGGCGGGCGACATCATCCCCGAAGGAATCCTGCTGGCCGGACGAAGTGACGCTAACTGGTATCACTGGCTGATCGAGTACCTGCCTCGCGTGTTGATGATTGATCCGGAGATCTCGCCAGACATCCCCCTCCTAATCACGCCTCGAACTCCAGCATCGGGCCTTGCAGCACTTCGAGCGATCACCGATCGTCCTCTCGTCTCCATCGATCCCGGTCGGCTTCAACGCGTCGAAACGCTCCATGTGGTCGCTCCGCCGGTCCAGGTTCTGGATACCACTCGGGTGCCCTGGAGCGAGGGGCTCAGCCTCAACCCGGAGCCACTTCGTCTTCTGCGCTCAGCCTGGGGTCTCACCGACGAGCCGATCATCGGGGGTCGCAAAATATTCCTCAGCCGTAAGTCCGCTCACCGCGGCCTGCTCAACGAGGCGGAACTCGTGGATCTCGCGGTCGCGAACGGGCTCGAGATCGTCGAGCCGGGAACCATGACGTTCGAAGACCAACTCGAGTTGTTCTCCTCCTCGTCCCTGGTCGCCGGAGCGAGCGGGGCAGTAATGGCAAACTACTTGATGATGAGCAGGGGCTCCAGGGTGATCGCCCTGACTTCTGAAGCGCTCACCGAATTCGTGCTCCCCGCAGCAATCGCCGCGGTCGCTGGCGTTGGTTTCACGTATGTCTCCGGGCCGACCAACGTGACACTCTCTGAAAGTAAGACGCGGAACGACTGGATGCACTCGGACTTCTCGATCGAGCCCGCAACGTTCTCCGCAGCTCTGACAGATCATTAAGCATCTGTAGGCGGGCCTCGCCCGAAGCGTGGTGGGCAGTTCACAACGCAGCCCGACGGTCAGTTCTTCGTTGCGGCCTGGCCGCCGGGATACATCGAGACACCTTGCGAAACGGCGAGTCAAATGAGTTTTCCACCACTATCCTCGATCAAGGCAAGTCTCAGGATCCTTGATATCAGGTCAAAGCCGGGACAGTCGCGTATCGGCCGGTGGGGAGATGACGGAGCGATGGCAATTTCGGCTATGGTCCTTGCCGACGCGGTCCCGTGATTCGTTTTGCGCGAGGCGGCTCCAAGTACGCCGCATTCGAAACGGCCGTCGTCGCTGCGATCCACCTTTACTGGCTTGACAACGATGAGAAGCATCTGCGGCGCTCGGCAGACCTCCTTCGACATCTGGACAAAAGAGTTCGTTCGCGCCACACGGCATCAGACATCCAATTGGTCACGATCGAGGGTTGGCTCCTTTCAAAAAATGGCTATCGGATTCGGATGACCCACCTTCGAAAGTTGAACCCTGGCTATCGCATAAAAATTGAACGCTACGTTCGGGTTGAGTTCCGGCGCAGCAGGAATCTCCCCCCTGCTGGGTTCCGAGTAACCGCGCTAGGCCCGCGATCCCTTCCGCCATTCGACTTCTCCATCGCGGACGCTTATGGCGATTCGCACCTCCTTCCCCTCTCGAACTCTGACGCCCTCTATCAAGCGAGGTTCTTCCCCCACTTGATAGACGATGGTCCTCTCGACCTGTTCGAGTACTCCCACGGATACATTGACTCCATCGTGCAATCGTCATTGGGAATCGACGACAATCCCAGTACCTGGCTCAGCACGCTCGCCCATCTCTTCCCCGCCGAAATGCTCGAACTTGTCGAGTCGCGTTTCGCGCGGTTCCTCGCCCCTATCGTCGCCGAACTCCTGACGCTCTTCCCGTCGCAGGCCCGATGGTCGGATCGATTCGCTCTGGCTGCACACGGGGCCGATGGAGCGTTCCATTCGGACTACACGCCCATGCGGGTGGATGCCGTTGCTGAGAGCTCACGCGTGATCGTTAAGCACTCGATTCCCATTCCTCTGCTCCGAAAGGTCGGAGCAGTTCATCGAGCCGTGCCCGGAGAACGGATGCTTCCGGTCCCGGACACCCGATGGATACGGCTGCGCGATGCGCGTGTTCAGAGCGGCGGCACTGTGCTTGCCGACAACGCCCTCGTGTTGTATGAGGAGGCCGCCGACCCCCGCCGAGATTTTGTCGCCGGGCAGTGGGACAGCGTGTATGGCTCTCCCACCCATCCGGAAGCCGCGTTGGTGGAACTCAAACCCAGCTCCGTCGAGTCGATCGATGAAGGAATCTTGCTCAGCGGTCGGAACGATTCCAACTGGTTTCACTGGATGATCGAGTACTTGCCTCGAGTTATGCAGATCGACCCGTCGATCGATTCGACGGTCCCGCTCCTTGTCACAAATCGCACGCCTGTGAACGGACTTGCGGCCCTTCGCAGCCTCACCGCCCGTCCCGTCCTGGTGATCGATCCGGAGGTGGCTCAACTTGTAAACACGCTTCACCTGGTCGCTCCTCCGGTGCAAATTCTCGATACGACCAGAACACCCTGGCGCGAGGGCCTGAGCCTCAATCCGGCGCCACTACGAGCCATGCGTGCGGCATGGGCGCTAGACAACTCTTCACCGCAAACGCCGAGCCGGAGAATCTTCCTTAGTCGCAGGTCTGGCCATCGGGGCCTGATCAACGAACAACATCTCGCCGACATTGCAGTTGAACTCGGATTTGAGACTCACGAGCCAGGATCGATGTCTTTCGAAGAGCAACTTCAGGTCTTTTCTCACGCGTCGTTGCTCGTGGGTGCCAGCGGCGCAGTTATGGCCAATTATCTCATGATGTCCCCGGGTAGCACGATCATTGCGCTCACCTCAGATGCGCTTACCGATTTCATTTTGCCGGCCGCGATCGCCGCAGTAGCAGGGGTCCACTTCAGCTACCTCTCTGGGCCACCGGTGAGGCCCTTGGCGGAGAGCGGCACCCGGAACAACTGGTTGCACTCTGATTTCACTGTTGATCCGAACACTTTCAAGTCGGTGCTGGGGCGTGCCCTGGAAGAGCCGGACTCAATCGACAGCCAGCCCACTCTGGCCGGAAAGCAGAGGGACGGGGGACAAAGGACCCGACACCTCGGGGCATTTCGCGCCCACTCCCCGTGGTCGCGCACAAGGCGCTGAACTGGCAGCTACCAGGTCTTCCACGGTGCGTCGCCGGAATCCCAGAGGTCGTTGAGCATCTTTGACTCGCGATAGGTGTCCATCGGCTGCCAAAACCCATCATGGGGATGCGCGGCGATCTGCGCATCGGCAGCCAGACTTTTCAACGGCTTCTCTTCGAGCATTGAGTCGTCGTCGAGGTAATCGAAGATCTTTGGCTCGAAGAGAAAATACCCGATGTTGATCCAGCCTTCAACCTGCGGCTTCTCCTTGAACTGCTTAACCGCACCGTCCGGTTCGAGATCGAGAACTCCGAAGCGGCTCAGCGGCTGAATCGACGTCATCGTCGCGATCTTGCCATGCGACTCGTGATATTCGGTGAGCGCTTTGAGGTCGATATCGGCGAGGCCGTCTCCGTACGTGCAGAGGAAACGCTCACCCTTGACATACTTCTCGATCTGCTTGATCCGGCTGCCGGTTGGAGCGTTCGGACCGGTGTCGGCGACGGTGACGGTCCAGTCGAACTCGTCGTGCGCACCGTGGTACGTGATTCCGGCCTGGTCGCCGAGGGTCACGGTGAAGTCTTGGTTCACCGCGCCGTAGTTGGTGAAATAGTTCTTGATGATCTCGCTCTTGTAGCCGGTGCAGATCACGAAGTCCTTGATGCCCTGCTGGCTGAGAACCTTCATGATGTGCCAGAGGACGGGCCTGCCGCCGATTTCGACCATCGGCTTCGGCCTGAACTCAGTTTCTTCACGCATGCGCGTTCCGAGCCCACCGGCAAGTAGTACTGCCTTCATGTGATTTCCTGTCGTACTGGGGGGACGGGCCGCTCCGTGGCGGACCCACCGACAGACAACCCTAGCCTTAGGCCTGCTTGACTCCTCCTAGAATGGTTGGTCGGACTACATTTTTACGGAGCACATACATCGTGGCTGAAGACCTAGAACGCCAGCAGATCCTCGACCAGGTTCGGGCCTACGCCGAAAAGGCACTCGCAAAAGCCGAATTCGTCCCAGGAGAGACTTCCGTTCCCGTCTCGGGGAAGGTGCTGGGGCCAGAGGACTTCGAGGCCCTAGTGGATGCGTCGCTCGACGGCTGGCTCACGGCCGGTCGATTCCACACGCAATTCGAGCGCGAACTCGCCCGTTACGTCGGCAGTCGCAGCGCGATGTTCGTGAATAGCGGATCGAGTGCGAATCTCGTCGCGCTGAGCGGCCTGACGAGTCCCAAGCTCGGTGCACGGGCACTCAAGCCGGGCGACGAGGTCCTCACCGTCGCTGCAGGCTTTCCCACAACCGTGAACCCGATCATCCAGAACGGACTTCGCCCTGTGGTCGTCGACGTCGAGCTGGGTACCTATGACGCGATCTCGGAGCGATTGCGCGAAGCGGTCAGCCCGAAGACGCGCGCCATCATGATGGCCCACACACTCGGCAACCCGTTCGACCTCGACACGGTACAAGAGTTGTGCCGCGAACACGACCTCTGGCTGGTCGAAGATTCGTGCGACGCGCTCGGATCGACCTACGACGGCAAACGAACCGGTAGTTTCGGCGACACCGCCACGCTCAGCTTCTACCCTGCTCACCACATCACCACCGGCGAGGGCGGAGCGGTCTTCGTGAAGTCGCCTCTCGTGCGTAAGCAGGTCGAATCATTCCGCGACTGGGGTCGGGACTGCTATTGCGAGACCGGCCACGACAACACCTGCTTCAAGCGCTTCGAATGGCAGCTCGGGGATCTGCCCGTCGGCTACGACCACAAGTACATTTACAGTCACATCGGATACAACCTCAAGGCAACCGATATGCAGGCCGCACTCGGATCCTCGCAATTGACCAAGATCGATCGTTTCGTCGACGCACGAAAGAAGAATTTCACCCACCTTCACGAACGGTTCACCGGTGTAGACGGCCTGATTCTTCCGTTCGCTACGCCGAAATCGGATCCGTCGTGGTTCGGCTTCCCTATCACCCTCGATCCCGAGCATCCGGTCGACCGCAATGCTCTCATGCGCTTCCTGGATGACCGGAAGATCGGCACCCGCCTGCTGTTCGCCGGCAATCTCACCAAGCAGCCGGCCTATCGCAATGTGGACTTCCGGGTCGTGGGAGATCTCACCAACACCGACATCGTGATGAACCGCACCTTCTGGGTGGGCGTCTATCCCGGGCTCACAACACCGATGCTCGACTACATCGCTGATTCGATCATCGAGTTCGTAGAAAACGCCGCAAGGTAGACGGTGCACTATCTCGTCACTGGACATACCGGTTTCAAGGGGGCGTGGCTCGTTCTCCTTCTCCGGTCTAGAGGCCACACGGTGTCCGGGCTTGCACTCGATCCTCTCGAAGGGTCGCTATTCGAGACGGCTCGGCTGACGGAATTGATCGAGGCGGATCGGCGAGTGGACATTCGCGATGCCGCCGCCACCGCTGCAGCGATCCGGGAGATCGCTCCGGACGTGCTCCTTCATCTTGCCGCGCAGCCGCTGGTGAGACGTTCCTATGCGGATCCACGCGAGACATTCGAGACCAACGTCATGGGAACGTTCAACGTGCTCGAGGCTGTCTCGACGACCCCCTCGATCGCAGCGCAAGTGATCATCACGACCGACAAGGTCTACCGAAATGTCGATCAACGCGCCGGATACCGGGAGTCTGATCCGCTCGGCGGCGACGATCCGTATAGCTCATCAAAGGCGATGGCGGACCTCCTCACACAGTCGTGGGTGAAGAGTTTTCCCGGCGTTCCGACCGCCATCGCTCGAGCAGGAAACGTCATCGGCGGCGGCGACGTCAGCCCGGATCGACTACTGCCCGACCTCTTGAGTTCCTATTCACATGGGGAGCCGGCATCGTTGCGGTACCCACT
This sequence comes from Lacisediminihabitans sp. FW035, assembly GCF_054880895.1. NCBI lineage: Bacteria > Bacillati > Actinomycetota > Actinomycetes > Micrococcales > Microbacteriaceae > Lacisediminihabitans > Lacisediminihabitans sp. FW035. The sequence goes on along the minus strand of NZ_CM142187.1, from coordinate 754,319 downwards.
CGCAGTTCGGCCCTGGCAGCACGTGCTCGACTGCCTCAATGGCTACCTCGCGCTCACTGATGCGCTCCTCGTGGGTTCAGGCGAAGGCGAGTGGAACTTCGGGCCGGGCGAGGAGAGCTTCGTCCCGGTCGGCGAGGTCGCTGACATCACCGCCCGACTGTGGGGCGAAGGGGCGAGCTGGAAGGCGCCCGGCGGCGAGTACCCCCACGAGGCGAACCTCCTTGCCCTCGACTCTGCTAAGGCTATTAACCAGCTTGGGTGGTTCAATCGGCTTCTGTTTCCCCGAAGTGTCGAGTGGACCATCGACTGGTACCGTGCGGTGGCGGACGGGCAAGATGCGCGTGACGTCACGTCTGCCCAAATCCGCGCGTTTGGCGAAGTTCACTGAATCCGTTCGGCTGTCGCCCCACTATGGGCGCTTCCGTCAGAGCGGTTCTTCAATCAGAGCGGTTCTTTAACGGGTTATCACCGCTCCGCCGCCCGGCGTCCACGAGATCGCGCCATGCTGAAAAGCTTGGGCACAACTGGTCGCCTGAGTGTTGCAGACCGCGGCACCGGTTGGCCATCCGAGAGCTCCCCCCTCGCCCAACACCGACCAATACGCGTCACGGATTGCGCCGGAAACAGCCCACCCGCCGGACGCTGCCGACCAATAAATCGACCCGTTCTGGAAACCCTGCGCCTTACCCCCACCATTCACCGACTCGACGAAAACCGGACTTCCGATCTGGCCAAGTGAACCACTTGCTCCACCGAGACTCTGATGGACGGCATCGATCTCCGGAGATGTCGACGCGACACGCGCGGTCGACGCACCGGTCGAGATGATGTTCGCGTTCTGGAACGTCTGGGTGCACTGTCCCCCCGCACAGGTCGGCGCCGCGGTCGGCCAGCCCAACGGCCCCCCCTCGCCCAGCACCGACCAGTACACGGAGCGGAACACGCCGGACACTGCGAAAGCCCCGAGGCTCGACTGGTATATCGACCCGTTCTGGAACCCCTGCGACTTTCCCCCACCATTGACTGTGAGCTGATACGGGCCACTAATCGGCCAACCCAACGCACCAGCCGGCCCCCCAGCAACGCCGTATGCCGTCAGGATGGCACCAGACATCATCACTCGCGCTCCACCCGATCCGGACGAATAGATCGACCCTCCCTGGAAAGTCTGGACGCTACCGCCACCGTTGGCCGAGGACGGCACCGCGGCACCGGTTGGCCATCCGAGAGCTCCCCCCTCGCCCAACACCGACCAATACGCGTCACGGATTGCGCCGGAAACAGCCCACCCGCCGGACGCTGCCGACCAATAAATCGACCCGTTCTGGAAACCCTGCGCCTTACCCCCACCATTCACCGACTCGACGAAAACCGGACTTCCGATCTGGCCAAGTGAACCACTTGCTCCACCGAGACTCTGATGGACGGCATCGATCTCCGGAGATGTCGACGCGACACGCGCGGTCGACGCACCGGTCGAGATGATGTTCGCGTTCTGGAACGTCTGGGTGCACTGTCCCCCCGCACAGGTCGGCGCCGCGGTCGGCCAGCCCAACGGCCCCCCCTCGCCCAGCACCGACCAGTACACGGAGCGGAACACGCCGGACACTGCGAAAGCCCCGAGGCTCGACTGGTATATCGACCCGTTCTGGAACCCCTGCGACTTTCCCCCACCATTGACTGTGAGCTGATACGGGCCACTAATCGGCCAACCCAACGCACCAGCCGGCCCCCCAGCAACGCCGTATGCCGTCAGGATGGCACCAGACATCATCACTCGCGCTCCACCCGATCCGGACGAATAGATCGACCCTCCCTGGAAAGTCTGGACGCTACCGCCACCGTTGGCCGAGGACGGCACCGCGGCACCGGTTGGCCATCCGAGAGCTCCCCCCTCGCCCAACACCGACCAATACGCGTCACGGATTGCGCCGGAAACAGCCCACCCGCCGGACGCTGCCGACCAATAAATCGACCCGTTCTGGAAACCCTGCGCCTTACCCCCACCATTCACCGACTCGACGAAAACCGGACTGATGATGGGCCCAAGAGAGCCTGACGCTCCCCCAAGACTCGAGTAGACGGTCTGGATTTCAGGCGAGGGAGGCTGAATTACCTGCGCCCCTCCTGAGGCTGTCCAAACAATGGTGCCGTTCTTGAACACCTGAGTGCAGGTTCCTGAGGCGCAAGTCTGAGCTGAGATCGGGAATCCTAAGAATCCGCCCTCGCCGAGAACGGACCAGTACTTGTCCCGAATCGCGCCGGACACTGCAAATCCGCCTGCCGAAGGACTCCAGTAAAGAGAGCCGTTCTTAAACCCCTGGGCCTTCCCACCATCGTTTGCGGTGACCGCGTACTCGTCACTGATTGGCCATCCAAGCGCACCCTGCTGGCCTCCCAAACTCTGATACGAGGTCAGCATCGGGGCATAGAGCGCGTGCGCGCCGCCAGAGGCCGACCAGAATATTGTCCCCTTCTGAAACTGTTGTTGTGTTCCCGAGCCGTTGGCAGAGTCGTAGTATCCGGGGGTTGTCGGCCACCCGAGCGTTCCGGGCGGGCCGCCAGTCGATTCAAATAGCTCCGAAAGAGGGCCGATGATCGCCCGAGCACCGGTTGTGCTCGACGAATAGATCGTTCCGAACTGGAACGACTGTACGACGCCGCTGATTCCTTGCGCACTCTCGGCAACAGTGCCAGTGGTAGGCCACCCCAAGGATCCATTGAAGGCACCGATGTTGTTATATGCCGTGAGAACAGATCCCGTGACGGAATACGTCCCGTAGCTGGAAGTCCAATAGATCGATCCGTTGGCGAAGGTTTGAAACAGACCGCCGCCGAACGTGCTCGCGGCTTGGACCGTGCTGGTGGAGGCGCCCAGAGCGCCTGCCGCTCCCCCCTGGGCTGCATAGAAGGCGGCGATTTGCTCCTGTCCGGCCGCTGCCGCTGTCGTAGTTGGCCCGAACCAGGTGCTGTAATAGACCCAGAAATTGCGATTTCCGTATGACGAACACCCGTCGCCGAGGCCGGTGACGTTGGCGAGCGCGGCAGGGTTCGGTTGGTAGGGAGTGTAGTTATAGAGGGCCGCCGTTGCGTAGTTCTGAATGTTCACTGAGCCGCTGCCACAGCCCGCATTCGGGTTCCACAGCACATTGCGCACTCCGGGCTGAACTCCAAATCGACTGGCCTTATAAGTTACAAGCTGCCGACTACCTGCATAAATCTGATTGCCGAACCCCAACGTGTCGACCGCGCAGGGAGCGGTGTCGGGACAGGCCATCCCCATCGCTCGGTCGAGCGCTGCCTGCGATGGTGCCGCCTTCGTAATCAGCCCCTGTTCTTTCTGGAGCGTTACCAGGATGACCTTCGCGCTCAAGTTACAAGCGACCTGCGCTCGGAATATGATCGTCGATGCCGCGAGGGTACCGCCTTGGAAAGCGTTGCAACGTAGGTTCCCTGTCGAGTCGGAGACCGAAAGTCCACGGCTGGCGACCGCGAAATTCATCGACGCGAGCCCACTTCCCATCCCGGACAGGAAGCTTTGAATTTGGCTCTCCGACATCGCGTTGCCGTCATAAAATTTCGAATCATCAATGATTCGACCCGCGTGGAAGTCGGTGCCGGAGAGTGCCGCCGCCGGTTCTGGGGAATTGAATACAACCGCGGACGTGGCGATGGTCAGGGCGAGGAAACACCCAATGACTAGCGATACCGGACGCGAACGTCCCCAAGATCGAGTTCCCATCGACTCATCCACCCATGATTCGGCGTAGCGCAGCCCGACATACGGGTGCTCGCGAGCTTAAGAATATGCGTTTTCAGGTACTTTGACGAGATCCGACACCGTCACGCCGGGAATGAGGCGCGTCACGTTTCCGCGAACGAGTAGGAATTCCACCTCGACAATAGGCTGCCACAAGACATTCGCCCCTATGCGTCGAGAAGTCCCGCGAGATAGACCCCGTACCCGCTCTTCTCCAAGGGTGTGGCAAGCTCGGCGAGCTGATCGTCTGAGAGCCAACCGGCGCGCCAGGCAATCTCTTCAACGCATCCAATCTTGTAGCCTTGGCGATCCTCAACGACCCGCACGAACTCGGTCGCCTGGATCATCGATTCGAAGGTTCCGGTATCGAGCCATGCCGTGCCCCGGTCAAGCACGCGCACCTGGAGCGACTTGTTTGCCAGGTAGTGGTCATTGACGGCGGAGATCTCGACTTCGCCACGTGCGGACGGTTTGATGGCCTTGGCGACTTCAACCACTGAGTTGTCGTAGAAATACAGGCCCGGAACGGCGTAGCGACTCTTGGGGTTTTCCGGCTTCTCTTCGATCGATATCGCCTTGCCGTCCGCATCGAACTCCACGACGCCATAGGCGCGGGGGTTTGCCACCTGGTAGGCGAAGATCAGTGCTCCTTCGACGTCGGCGTGCGTCCTGAGGTTGGATCCGAGTCCGGCACCATGGAAGATGTTGTCGCCGAGAACGAGAGCGACCTTTTCTTCACCGATGAATTCTTCGCCGATGACAAAGGCCTGCGCGAGTCCATCTGGCGAGGGCTGCACCGCATACGAGAGTTCGATCCCCCACGCGCTGCCGTCACCCAGCAGCCGTTGGAACTGTGCCTGATCCGAGGGTGTCGTGATGATCAGGATCTCGCGGATACCAGCGCTCATAAGCGTCGAAAGCGGATAGTAAATCATCGGTTTGTCGTAGATCGGCATCAGCTGCTTCGAGATGCCCTTGGTTATCGGCCACAGGCGGGAGCCGGAGCCGCCCGCCAGAATGATTCCGCGCATCAGCTTCCTTCCACTAGCGACTGGTAGTAATCGACCGCTTCGTTCCACCTCGGAAGTGCCTCGATCGCGAGAGCCTCTGCAAGGGACGGCGCTTCTCGGTCTTTCTCGGAAAACAGCAACTCCCCGGCCTCCGCAGGGAAGACGAGACCGATTTCCGAATCGAGCGGGTTGATGCCGTGCTCGACACTGGGGTTGTAGACGTCCGAGACGAGGTAGGCCACTGTTGCTTCATCCGTGAGAGCGACAAAAGCGTGGCCGAGTCCTTCGCTGAGGTAGACGGCTCGGTGCGTCTCCGTGTCGAGGCGCACAGCTTCCCACTTACCGAACGCGGGTGATCCGACCCTGATGTCGATTACATAATCGAGTACCGCACCGTGGGTGACTGTGACGTACTTGGCTTGGCTCGGCGGAATGTCGGCGTAGTGAATTCCACGAACGACGCCGCGTTTGGACACGGACAGGTTCGCCTGGCGGAGTGTGAACGGGTGCCCGATAGCAGCCTCGAGATCGTCGAACCGGTACCACTCGAGAAAGACACCGCGATCGTCTTCCCGCTTTGTCGGGGTCAGTTCGTAAGCGTCAGGGATCGAGAGCTGGCGAAGTTGCACGGGTAGATCCTATCCGGGACACACGTCGGGGCAGATGAGCAGGCGAGAGAGCGGTTTGGGGATTGTGGGCGCGAATCTCCGAAGAACTTTCCGGCTAGCCTGCGGAGAGGGAGTGAAGGTAGGCGTTGATCGTCGGGACTGCCGCGCCGGCAGAAATCAGTTTTCCATGACTGAGCCACGCGGCGTGATCGCACATCTGCTTGACGGTATCCATCGAGTGGCTGACGAGGATGACGGTCTTGCCGTCTCTCTTGAAGTCTTCGAACTTGTGGAAGCACTTCTCTTGGAACTCCGCGTCGCCGACGGCGAGGACCTCGTCCACAACGAGGATGTCCGGCTCCACGTTGATGGCGATCGCGAAACCGAGGCGCACATACATACCGGATGAGTAGTTCTTCACCGGCTGATCGATAAACTGCTCGACTCCGGAGAAGTCCACGATCTCATCGAACTTGCGAGTGACTTCTTTTTTGGACATCCCGAGGATCGATCCGTTGAGAAAGATGTTCTCCCGGCCGGAGAGTTCATGGTGAAAGCCCGAGCCCACCTCGAGCATCGCCGCGATCTTGCCGAAGTGCGTGATGCTGCCGGCATTCGGGTGATAGATGTTCGCCAGACACTTCAAGAGTGTCGACTTCCCCGAACCGTTGCTGCCGATGAGACCGAAGGTCGATCCGGTTGGCACATCGAAGCTCACGTCGTCGAGCGCGAGGAAGTCATCGTGCACTGAACGTCGTCCGCGCATCACCGCAGACTTGAGGCTCTGGTTTCGCTCGTGATACAGGCGGAACGACTTAGTGACATGGTCGACCCGCACCGCAGCCGGCGTCACAGCGCCTCCGCCAGGTTTCGCTCGTTCTTTCGGAAAACGATCATTCCGATCACGAGCGCCGCGAGGGCCCAGCACACGCAAATGAGCCATTCGACGCCGTCCGGCCAACGGTTGTCATAAATCAGCTCACGAAACAGTGCCACGAAGTGGACCATCGGGTTGAGGTCGTAGAGACCGAGAATCGTCACGGGAGTTCCCAACAGTCCGCCGTGGGTGTGGGATGCCGCCTCCACGAGCTGGATCGGATAGATGATCGGGGTGAGATAGATCCAGAGTTGAAGCACGATTCCGAGAAGGTATTGGGTATCGCGAAAGTACACGTTCGCGATGGAAAAGATCAGGCCAACGCCAGCGGCGAACACGGCGAGCAGCACCATCACTATGAGAAGAAGGGGGATCCACGGGAGAACGAAGCCACCTGCAATCGATACCGCCACAAGGAGGACGACCATCTCGAATCCCCAGTTGTACGCTGACGAACCGACTGTTGACAGCGGAAGCACAATCCGGCTGAACGACACCTTCTGGATGAGGTTGGCATTGCCGACGAGAGATGACGCGGCGGTACTGACAACTGCCGAGAAGAAAGTCCAGGGAAGAAGTCCGCAGAGAAGCCACAGCGCGAAGACGTCGAGCCCGCTCGGATCCCCGGGAAGAGGGTTGCTCTTGAAGAGCACACCGAACACCAGGCTGTAGATGAGCATGAGCGCGAGCGGGTTCGCCAGCGACCAGAGCTGCCCGAAAATCGTGCGCTTGTACTTGCCGCGTACCTCTCGGGAGGTCAGGTTGAGGAGCAGCTCTCGGGAGCCCCAGACTTCCTGCAGGTATTTCATACATCCTCTTAGTTGAGCGCGCTGACGACGTGGAGCCGCGCTAATTCTCGAACAATCTAGCCTAGACGGTCGGTAATCCCGGCAGCGCCAGGTACTGCGCGAGAGGATAGGGCGGCTCCGTTCGGCCCGCCGACGGTACATCGGGTACCGTGAGTCGAAACGCTGAATTCGCAAGACCGGCATGCAGACCCCGCGAATTCCCCGAAGAACTTCGCCACTTTCGAAGGAAACCAATTGTCGATCACTGGCTTAGGCAATGAAGTCACGATGTCGTGGCGCAAGCGCGCGATCCTGGGCGTCAGTGTCTTTGTGCTCTCCTTCATTATCGAAGTCTGGATTGCGCTTCCAGAGTGGACGAAAACCAAGTTCTTCGGCATCTCGGCCACCGCGCCAATCTCGAAGTTGTCCCCGGTGCTCGGCGGCAGCGATGCAGGCAGCTATCTGAACGCCGCGGTCGACCTTCAGGACGGGGTGATGTCACAGGCTCACATCTGGGTACTCAACCTGTGGCCGCCCGGGATGCCCTATCTGTTGGCCGTATTGGTCAAACTGGGTGACGGAGCCTCACCGGTCATCCCCATGGTGCTCTTGCTATGCGCGCTCTGGTCTCTTGTCCTCACATTCGCCGCGCTCATCTTCATCCCCCGCCGCGGGTACGTCAGTTTCGCGGTCTTTGCGATCTTCTGGGTCGGCAGCCCCATCTTCACGGGCTGGACGATTCACGCCGGCGTACTCGGGAGTGACGGACTCGCCACGGCGCTCGGCACTCTAGTAGCGCTCGGCCTTCTCTGGGCGAGCCAGACCCCGCCGCGCAAGCCCCGCGTCTGGTTATTCATCTTGCTTGGCGCAGCTCTTGCCGCGCTCGCCTACCTTCGCATCATGTGGTTCAACGCGGTTCCCGCTGCGCTCATCGGGCTGGCAGCGGTGGTGGTCGTAAGGTACATCGTCAACCGCGTCCGCCTCCGCGGTGAGCCGCGAAAAGCTATCCCGCCAGACTCGCGTCGCGGCCTCATCGAGTGGGGTGCACTCGGTCTCACCTTCATCATCCTGTGCGCCCCGTGGACGATCTACGGAGAGCGGGTATTGCATCCCGGAAGTTTCTCCTGGTCACAAAGCGACTACCAGTGGGCCCAAGAGTGGATGTCTGACAAGCGTCTCACTGACATCGGTGGAGGTTTCATTGTCACGGGCGGCGGAAACTGGCCGTGCCATCTCGAGCCGCTCAAATGCGCCGCTCTGAATAAACAAGAGTCAGCTCGGGAATACCCCTTCGGTGGAATCGCGCCGAACACCTTTGGGTTCTTCCAGAAGGAGTCTTTCAAAGCTGCACTGACGAACCCTCTCCCGTTCGTAGGCAATCGAACGGTGTACACAGTCCAGACCTGGCTCACCATCCCGGGCGGGTCCGTTGGCCGGTTCGACAACCTCGGATTCGGAATCCTGACCCTCATTGCCTTCATCGGAGCGTTGGTGATCCTCTTGAGGGACAGCATTAAACGACGGGCGGCGGGACCGCTCATGATCTTTTTCATTCTCGGAGCGAACATCGCTGTGGTCTGGCTTACCCACTTTGAATCCCGCTACGTCGTGCCCCTTCAGGCCATGTCCATCCTCGTAGTTGCTTTCTATGCCATTCCGCGCGAGCGAAGGCTGTGGAGGCGCTTTATCGCGCGGCGCCGCTCGAAGAGTCCGGCAAGCGTTTCGGTGGATGAACTCTCGGAAGACACCGGTGAACGCGTCTCCGCGTCGTAGCCGACACTCATGCGTGTAGCTGTATTCGGCGCTGGCGGATTCCTCGGCGCTTGGACGGTGCGAGCGCTGTTGGCGGCGGGTCATGACGTCGTCGCCGTCGTTCGCCCGACAACCGACCTCTGGCGCATAGACGGGTTGCCAGCCCTCACGGTCATCTCTCGAGCGAGCGCGGATTGGCCATCGATCGTCGATCGCGGCCGCTTCGAAATCGTCATGCTCCTCGACTGGGAAGGCGTTGCATCCTCCACCCGAAACGACGAGATCCAGTGGAGCAACCTCGAGCGTCATCGATTGCTGGTCGAGGCGGCAGCTGAAGCGGGCGTGCGTCGAGTCGTCGGGTTAGGTAGCCAGGCCGAGTACGGAGCGCGCACGAACCGCTCCGACGAAGAGTCGCCCACGAATCCGGAGACGACATACGGCGAGGCGAAGGTCGCGGCGATGCTGCAGTTGCGAAACCAGTGCGAATTACTCGGACTCGCGTGGGTGTGGGCGCGGGTGTTCTCGGTGTATGGGCCAATGGACAACGCGGGGATGCTGCTCGCCAGCATCGCGGGGAGCCTCGGCTCGAACGTGGACGTCGCCCTGTCCTCGGGGCAGCAGCGCTGGAGCTACCTCTATGCGTCTGACGCCGGGGCCGCGCTCGCGACATTGGCGACCGCTGCTCAAGCGGGTGGCATCGTGAACGTCGGCCACCCGATCGCCCCGCCGCTCAGGGAGATAGTCGTGCAATTCGCCAGCAATTTCGACAGTGGCGGCCGGCTCTTGTTCGCCCCGGCGCCCGCAGATCCCAGCGAGATCGCCCATCTGGAACCCGCCACGCTGCGACTTCTAGCGCTCGGCTGGACGCCCGAGGTTTCTCAGGCACAGGGGCTGTCAACCACTGCGCACTGGCTCACAGGACACGGAGTCACCGATCCGTATTTCGCCAGCCTCCAACTACCGCGCCCGGCAGGCGCTAGAGAGCAGAACTGACCGCAAGGTCACTGGGGCTCGCGGGGTAGTCGAAGGGAAGCGGCTGCTGGCCGGAACGGCTCACATACGGGAACTGGTCGTGGATGAAGTGCCCACCCTCGACCTTCGGCGTGATGAGGGCCTGCGGCGGGACGACGAACTCGACCAACTTGAGTCCACGCTCGAACATTCCCGACTCGATGTCCTGGACAGCGGACACGCGGCTGAACGGAATTTCATACGCCGCCGCGATCTTCCTGAGGTCGGGGGTCGAATAGCCCTCGCCGCTCGCGTGATAACGACTGCTCGTGTTCGAATCCTGGAATTGCTTGATGATTCCGTATCCGGAGTTGTTGAACACCACAATGGTGATCGGAAGCTCATAGTTGACCGCGGTCTGAAGCTCCTGGATGTTCATCTGGAGTCCGCCATCGCCGATAACGCATACGACTGGCGTTTCAGGTCGGGCGATCTGAGCGCCGATTGCCGCGGGAAGGCTGTAACCCATAGGCGAGTTACCGCCGGAAGTGAACAGGTAAGAATCGTCTGGAGCATAGGCCTGAAAGAGCCAACAGAGATTGGCGCCGGTATCCGAGACGACTATTGCTCCCTTCGGCAGGTACTTCTGGAACTCCTGGACGGCGTCGTAGGGGTTCAACTCCCCTGGCTCGACGGATGCTTCCCAACCGGAAGAGTTGGACTCCTTATCGGCCTGCACGAGCTCGAGCCATGGCTGGGAGTCGTACTCGAACGAAACACTTCCGAGCACGGGCGCCAAATCGGTCAGGTCGAATGCGCGTCCGGTATAGCGCGGGTTCGCGTGGAACTTACGTATCTCTTCCTCGTCGACGTCGACGACGAAGATGTCGGCGAACGGCGCGTAAGCACGAGGGTTCCCTGTTCGTTGCCGGTTGTCGAGCCGGCTGCCGAGGGAAAGGATCCTGTCGGCACCCTGCACGCTCCAGTTCGCATGGCGCGAGCCGTAGACGCCCTGTGACCCTTGGTAGCCCGGGCGTGAACGGTCGAGATAGGTGAGTCCGGCCCAACTCGCAATGTAAGGGATGCCGTGCGCCTCACACCAGTCCTGGGCGATCTTCGCTGTTCCCGCAAGGCCCAACCCTCCACCCATGATGACGAGCGGGCGCTGGGCGTTCTCGAGAAAGCTCTCGATCTGAAGCCCGATCTCCCGGGCGTCGATCGCCCCGAGTATTGGCTGGACGTCGACGTCGGAGAGGGCATTCAGGTAATCCTGCTCCGACACGGGGTCCTGCTGCACGTTCATCGGGACGTCCACTACGACAGGGCCCATCCGTCCCGAAGTGGCGATCGCGACGGCGTCACGCAGCGCCACCGCGAGCTCGGCTGTCGTTGAGACCTTCACGGCCATCTTGGTGATCGTGGAAACCATGGACACGATGTCGGTCTCCTGGAATCCGGCCTGGCGCACATCCGCACCGATAGTCGTCTTGCTCTCCCGGTCGTTGACCTGCCCGGTTATGTGAAGCGCCGGAATCGAGTCGAACCACGACGACGCGATACCGGTGATGAGGTTTGTCGCGCCCGGGCCGCTGGTGACCATCGTTACGCCGATCTTGCCTGTAGTGCGCCAGATGGCGTCAGCGGACATCGCCGCGGCCTGCTCGTGCTGTACACAGACGTAGTCGGTCGCGCTGTTGCGTCCGAGCGCGTCGATCATGAAGACGCACGCACCGCCATTGACCACGAAGACATTCTCGTGACAGCGCGCTGCAATGAAGTCTGCGATCAGGTCGGAGCCGGTCTTATGCGAGGCCCATACGTGCGCGTTCATTTTCACCAGTTCTTCCAGGGAGTCGACCCGCGGTCCCGTAGTCGGTTGGAGAGGTCAGATACCAGTGTCTCTCGACAAGTATCCAACGGCTTCCAGCTAATCGAAGTTAATTCGCTCGCGTTCGAACATCGGCGGCTCCGGCCTCACGCTCGAATGAATGCTCAGGATGTACTCACCGATGAGCCCGAGGAAAAAAAGATTGACCCCACCAAACAGAAAAGTCGCCACGATGAGCGTCGGGATTCCTGGAGCGGCCGACGAGCCGCCTACGAGGAAAATCAACAGGTTGACGATGCCTATCACCACCCCGACAAAGGCGAAGACGAGCCCAAGAAACAGAGCCCACCTGATGGGAGTTCGCGCTGTCGTGACGATTCCGTTGAGCGCCTGGTCGATGAGATCGGGAATCGAGTTCTTCGACTTGCCGACATCACGTCGGGCCCATTCGTAGGTGTAGGTCTCGAAGCGTGGGTTGGTCTGCGCCACCAGACCGCGAATGTAGGGGTAGCTCCCGCCGACCTCGGAAATCGCGTCGATCACTTCACGACGAGCGACCATGAATTCACCCGCGTGTGGAGGTGGGGTCGCCCCCCCGCTCGACCGAAGCGCTAGATAGTAGGAATTGCGGGCAGCACGCATCAGGATGCTCTCCCGACGGTTTGCGCGGATGCCATAGACAACCTCGACAGCGGGGGTCAGGAGCGCGATCATCCCGGGGATGGCCGACGGAGGGTCTTGGAGGTCAGCGGGGATCATCGGGACGATGATGTCGCCGGTGACACTCTTCAGGCCGTTCGCCATGCTGCGGAACGGTCCGACATTTCGCGAATTGACTATCACCTTCACGTGGGGATCAGCGGCGGCCAATTCCCGGAGAGCGGACAGAGTGCCATCCGTGCTCGCGTTGTCGCAAAAGATATGTTCGTAATCGAACTCGCCAAGCTCGATCTCCATCACCCGCGCGACCTCGGCCGCACAGGCGGCGACGTTTCCCTCTTCGTTGTAGCAGGGGGTAATGATCGAAATCTTCTGTCTGGTCATCGCTCGCGCACATCCACCGCCCAAGACTATCGGTCGCCTCGTCGGTCACTGACGCGTCCGTGGCGATGCCATGACCGGGCACGGGCCGGGCGGATCCTTAGGATGGGGTGCTACCGTCGCACGGGGAAATTAATCACTCGATGAGCACCGCGGAGTCTGGCCATGAGCGATAACACCCCGGCTGACGCGGCAGCCGACGGGCGGCCACGGGGGCCGATTCGATTCGTTCGAAGGCTCCTTCGGGACGAGCGTGTGCGATTCCTAGTCGTCGGCGGGTTCAATACTGTGGTCGGCTACGGCATCTTCGTACTAGTCCAGCTCACTGTAGGCAGACACACCAGCTACCTGCTGAGTCTGTATGTCGCCACCTTCCTGGGCACGATGGTCGCGTTTCTCAGCCACCGTAGGTTCACGTTCAGGATTGCCGGGCGACGCAACATAGTTGTCGAATTCTTTAAGTTCGCAAGCGTGAATATCGTCTCGCTGGTGATCAACACCATCGCCCTTCCGCTGCTCGTCGAGCTAGGCGGACTAAATCCACTGCTCGCCCAGGCGCTAATCGTGATCGTGACCACCGTAGTCAGCTACATCGGGCACAAATTTTTCTCGTTCCGAAGGCAGAAGAGCACTGGCGAAGCCCACGATGTCCTGTAGCCCCACCGAAGTAGGATTGGCGTCGCTATGCCTGCCCCTGAATCGCCAGCTCACGACACCGGACTCCCGGTGAGCCGCGTCGCGGTCATCACCGTCAGTTACGGCTCATCAGGTGTGCTTGATGGCTTCTTGGCGAGTGTTCCCGCTGCGAGCGCGAGTCCGGTCGCCGTCGTTATCGCAGACAACAAGCCGGAAGGCGCGGACGGTGTTCGCGACCTGGCCGTGGCGAACGGAGCGGAGTACCTGCCCCTCGCTGGCAACCCTGGTTATGGCGGCGCTATCAATGCCGCCGTGAAGGACCTCCCGCCGACGGTGGAGTGGATCCTGGTCAGCAATCCTGACCTTGTGCTCGGGGCCGGCAGCATCGACTTGCTCCTCACGACGGGAGACTCCAACCCGACAATCGCTGCTGTCGGGCCAGCGATCGTGACGAAAAATGAGGTGTACCCATCGGCGCGTTCGATCCCGTCGCTGCGAAATGGAATTGGACACGCCCTTTTCGCCAACGTTTGGCTCGGAAATCCGTGGACGAAGGCCTACCGCAAAGACTCCCAGTACGAAGCAATCCGTCGTGACGCCGGGTGGCTTTCCGGTGCCTGCGTGCTCGTGAGACGGAGCGCCTTCGAGAGCCTCGGTGGATTCGATGAGATGTTCTTCATGTACTTCGAAGACGTCGACTTCGGTTACCGCCTCGGTAAAGCAGGGTTCCGAAACGTCTACGAGCCCGCAGCCGTGGTCGAGCACTCCGGCGCTCACTCCACTGAGTCGCCCTCCGAGTCCGCTCGGATGATCGCGGTGCATCACGAAAGTGCGCGGCGGTTTCTCGGCAAGAAGTACAGCGGGCCGCTCCTATGGCCGGTGCGCTTTGTGCTCGGAATCGGGCTCTCCATACGCTCGGCTGTGCTGAAACGTCGATCCGGCCATCACTAGAATCGTCACGACTGTGCCAAGGAGGCATCCTCCCCATGAAAATCCTCGTCACCGGCGGCGCCGGTTTCATCGGCTCGAACTTTGTTCGACGCACCCTGCAAGACGCCTATGCCGGTCTCGAAGGTGCCGAGGTGATCGTGCTCGACGCGCTCACCTACTCTGGAAATCTCGAGAACCTCGCCCCGATCGCAGGCTCCCCGCGCTATGAGTTCGTGCACGGGGACATCCGCGACTCCGAACTTCTCGACACCTTGCTTCCGACCGTGGATGCCGTCGTGCATTTCGCCGCGGAATCCCACGTCGACAGGTCAGTGCGCGACTCCGGCATTTTCGTTGAGACCAATGTGCTCGGCACCCAGCGGTTGCTCGATGCGGCCCTGCGCGCCGATCTCCAGAGATTCGTGCATGTCTCGACCGATGAGGTCTACGGATCCATCGCCGAAGGCTCGTGGGACGAGTCACGGCCGCTCGAGCCTAATTCCCCCTACTCTGCATCGAAGGCCGGAAGCGACCTGCTGGCCCGCAGCTACTTCCGCACGCACGGCCTCAACCTGTCGATCACGCGCTGCTCGAACAACTACGGTCCGTATCACTTCCCAGAGAAGGTCATCCCGCTCTTCGTCACGAACCTCATCGACGACAAGCATGTTCCGCTTTACGGCGAGGGCAACAACATCCGCGACTGGCTGCATGTAGACGACCACTGCCGCGGAATCGCGATGGTGCTCGTCGGCGGCCGCGCGGGCGAGATCTACAACATCGGCGGCGGCACCGAGCTCACCAACAAGGAGCTGACGCAGCTGCTTCTGGATGCCACGGGCAAGGACTGGTCGTACGTCGACCGGGTCACCGATCGCCTCGGCCACGACCTGCGCTACAGCGTCGACATCAGCAAGATCCAGACCGAACTCGGGTACGCGCCGCAGGTGCCGTTCGAGCAGGGACTCGCGGATGTGGTGCAGTGGTACCGCGAAAACCGCGCTTGGTGGGAGCCCCTCAAGGAGCGTGCGGCGCTGTGACTCGATACCTCATTACCGGAGCGGCCGGCATGGTTGGCCAGGATCTACAGCAAGCCCTGTCCGGCCGGGAGATCACGGCGCTCAGAAGGGCGGACCTCGACATCACCGATTTCGATGCCGTTCGCGATGCGGTCGATGGTCATGACGTGGTCATCAACGCCGCTGCCTACACCAAGGTCGATGACGCGGAAGAGCACGAAGACGAAGCCTTCGAGATCAATGCGACAGGAGCCGAGAACCTCGCGATCGCCGCATCACAAACAGGGGCACGGCTGGTGCAGCTGTCTACAGACTATGTTTTCGACGGAACGGCGACGTCTCCCTACGAGGAATCCGCGCCGCTGCACCCGATCTCGGCCTACGGCCGCACCAAGGCCGCTGGTGAACAGCGAGTGCTGTCGGTGCACCGCGATGGCACGTTCATCGTTCGGACGGCCTGGCTGTACGGCGCCGGCGGACCGAATTTCGCGAAAACTATGCTGCGCCTTGCGACGAGTCACGACACTGTGAGCGTTGTGAACGACCAGCTCGGCCAACCGACCTGGACGGGCGACCTCGCACGCCAGATCGTGGAATTACTGGACGCGGATGCTGCGCCGGGTGTCTATCACGCGACCAACTCAGGTGAGGCGACCTGGTTCGACTTCGCCAGCGAGATATTCCAGGTAGCGGGGCTCGACCCCGCCCGGGTCGTGCCAACCACCAGCGCTGAGTATGTTCGCCCCGCTCCTCGCCCCGACTATTCGGTGCTCGGACACGGGGCCTGGGGCCGCGCCGGCATCTCGCCGATGCGAAACTGGCGGGCAGCACTCTCTGCGGCCCACTCAGCCGGAGCGTTACAGAACGCTGACTGAGCCATGGTTCGCTTTACCAGCTCGGCGGACAACGCAGACGACATTCGAAGTCGAAAGCACGACCGGCAACCCAGGAAAATACAACGCGCGTTTGATACCAGCGGATACGCCGATGATCGGGCCGGCAACGAGGGCGTAAATGCCGTTAGCGAACGAGGTTGCGAAGCTGTGGCGGCGAGCTCCGCGGAAGCTGACGACCTCGAGTCCCGACTGGAGAGCGAAGAAGGTCATCTTGAGATATCCGATGGCGGTGACATGTGTCGGGTCGCCATTCTGGAGAGGATTGCCCAGCCAGCTATCGGCATTGGGAAACCGGAAGAGGATCCTGCCTCCCTCGCGAAGGGCACGAGTCAGCTCGATGAGAAAAGCGGGAATCGCTTCCTGCGGAATGTGCTCGAGCACGTCGAAGACCGCGATCAGGTCGAATGAGCGCCCAGCGAGCTGGGCCATCTGGTCGGCGGCGAACACTTCGTAACCCGAGTCCGTTGCCGCTTTCACCAAGCCGGCATCCAACTCCGTCCCCGTGATGTTCCATCCCATCGACCGGCAGTAGGCGAGGAACGAGCCGTTGCCATAACCGATCTCGAGAACATCCCGGATGCCGTCCGGCTTAACGTGCACACCTTTCAACTCGCTGGAGAAGTAGGCAGCCTCTCCCGCAGACAGATGGCCGAACGGAGTCTGATCGACCCAGCCTTTCCACTCCACATAGTCGGAACTGCCTGATCCTGCTTCGTCATTCGACACGTCACGACTTTCGATTCGATATGTTCTTCGCGATTGCCCTCCCATGATGGCATGGTGTGTGCCGGGCGGAGGTCGACTGATCCCTGGCCCCCATTCGCGGGGTCTCGAGCTCGCTGGTAATGTCGTTGCAGGGGAATCGGCGGTTCCCGACAACTTCATTGGAGCGACATGACGACCCTGCGCGTGATCGTGGACCAGATCGTCGCGCCGATTCCGGGCGGCATCGGACGTTACACCGAGGAGCTCACGCGCGAACTCATCCAGACGGCCCCTCGAGGTTGTCATGTGACGGGCATCGTCTCTTCTTCGCCCGAGGCGGACTATGAATTGATCACCGCTGTCCTCCCTGGCCTCGACGGACTCTTCAAGAGTGCGCTGGCCCGTCGGGAACTCGAACTCGCCTGGCAGCACGGCTTCACCCGGCTGCCCGGAAGTGGCATGGTGCACGCGACCGGACTCTTCGCGCCCCTGTTCAAGCACGATCGCGTCAACACCGTCGGTGAACAGATCGCGGTGACGATCCATGACGTCATCCCGTGGACCAACCCGGAAGCCCTCTCGCCCCGGCGCCTCGGCTGGTACAAGTCCATGGTCAAGCGCGCCCACAAATATGCGGATGCCGTAGTGGTTCCGACGCATGCCGTGGCATCCCAGCTCGCCGAGATCTACGACTTCGGCGATCGGGTGAGGGTGATCGGCGGGGCGGTGAGCTCCAAGCTCACACTGCCCGTGGATCCGGATGCCCGTGCGGAGCGTCTCGAGCTCCCCGAGCGGTACATCCTCAGTGTGGGCACGCTCCAGGCTCACAAGGGCATCGCCCAGCTCATCCAGGCGATGGCTCTGCCCGAACTCGAGGGCTATACCCTGCTCATCGCTGGACCGGAGGGCTCGCAGGGTCTCGATGTAGCGGGCATAGCGGCCGCGGCCGGACTCGCCGAGGATCGCGTGCGCGCGCTCGGCTACCTCGCCGATGCCGACCTGGCGGTCGCGCTCGACCGCGCGGCGGTTTTCGTCTTCCCGAGCCTCGCCGAGGGTTTCGGGCTCCCCGTGATCGAGGCATTCAACTTCGGAACCCCGGTGGTTCACTCTGACGATCCCGCGGTGCTCGAGGTGTCGGCCGGGGCCGGCCTGGCGGTCGCTCGCGAGCCTGCGTCGTCCTTCGCCGAACGGCTGGCCGAGGCGATCGGCTCGGTTCTGGTGGATCCCGTGCTGGCCGAGCGGATGGGGTTCGCGGGGCGGGACCGCTCGCGCAACTTCAGCTGGGCGGATTCGGCCGAAAAGGTCTGGCAGTTGCACGCGGACCTGTAGGTCTCGACACGGGCGCTGAGCGCCCTACTCGACCAGCAAACGGTGCCGGGCGCTGAGCGCCATACTCGACCAGCAAACGGTGCCGGGCGCTGAGCGCCATACTCGACCAGCAAACGGTGCTGGGCGTTGAGCGCCCTACTCGACCAGCGGACTGCGGTACCAGGGCGCGTATTAAGACCGCGGCGGGAGGCTACGGCGCCGGTGTCGCCGTCTTCGGAGCGGTCGCGGCCTTCACCGCCGCATAGAGCTGCGCGTAGTCCGGCTTGGCCGGGTTGAACGTGGGCGGCACCAGCTCGAGATGGGTGATCGGCAGCTTTCGTGCCTTTTCCGCGAGGTCGACGAAGCCGGGCAGCGCACCCGACGGCACGTCTGTCTTGACGACCTGGGCGCCGGCCGCCGCGATGTCCTGGAACTTGGTGACGACGATATTGGGCTGGAACTGCTTGACGATAGCCTCCTGCACCTGGCGCTGGCGGGCCATCCGTTCGTAGTCGTTGCCCATGTACCGGGAGCGTCCGTACCAGAGCGCGAGGGCGCCATTCAGATGCTGGCTGCCGGCTTCGAAGGTGCCGTAGGGCTTGGTGGCGGTCACCGGTCCATAGGGCAGCCGGGCCGGCACGTTGATCGTCACCCCGCCGAGCGCGTCGATGAGGTCGGAGAAGCCCTGCATGTCGATGAGCCCGTAATACTGGATCTTGAGGCCGGTGACGCCCTCCGCGGCATCCTTCATCGCCTCGATACCCGCCGAGCTGCCCTTGGCCGCCGCATTCGGATAGAGAGACTTGTGCTCTTCGGCGTAGGTATACAAGTAGTCGATGAGGCACTGGTCGCCGCAGTCGTAGCCGTTGGGGAACGGCCCGTAGAGCGGTGATCCCTTGGCGAACTGGATCTGCTCCATGTTGCGCGGGATACCGATGATCGTCGTGGCACCGGTGGTGGCGTCGATGCTCGCCACCGACGTGCTGTCGGGGCGGAGGCCGGTACGGTCGGGTCCGGCGTCACCGCCGAGGAGGAGGATATTGTACCGCCCGTTCACCGGCGCGACCATGTCGCTCCCGGCGAAGATCGAGCTCACCGCGTTGCGCGCGCTTCCCGCGCTTGCCGCCCCGTAGCCCGCGGCACCCGCTGTCGCGACGAGCGCGAGGATCGACAGCGCAGCGATCGCCGGCCGCATCGCGGGGGCCGTCGCGATCAGGCGGGTGAGGCGCAGGGTGTCGAGCGTGAGCACGATCCAGAGCACGGCGTACGCGGCCAGCACCACCTGGATCGCCGTGAGCCCGATCGGACTGGTCACGATGCCCAGGATCACGGTGTGCGCCACGAGCCAGGTGACGATGCCGACGACCACGACACCCCAGAGCAGGAAGGTGGTACCGACGCCGAAACGGCCGAGCCGCCGATTGCCCGCGAGGATCTGGGCGGAGCCGGGGATGAGCAGGTTGAGACCCACAAGCCACCAGGCCCGCTTGGTCATGGTGGGGGTCGAGCGCAGATCCGGGGTGCGGATCGGGCTCGTCGCGGTCATCGCGCTCACAGGCTCGACTTCAGCGCGGCGTTCTTCGCCTCGACGGTGGCTTCGAGGGACCGGGAGAAATCCGCGAGAGACGCGGCGAGCGCGGGATCGGAGATCGCGAGCATCCGGATCGCGAGCAGTCCGGCGTTGCGCGCCCCGCCGATCGAGACGGTGGCGACGGGCACCCCGGCGGGCATCTGCACGATCGACAGCAGCGAGTCGAGCCCATCGAGGGTGGCGAGTGGCACCGGCACCCCGATCACGGGGAGGGTCGTGACCGCGGCGAGCATCCCGGGCAGATGCGCGGCACCCCCGGCCCCGGCGATGATCACGCGGATGCCCCGGCTCGCGGCATCCCGTCCGAACGAGATCATCTTCTCGGGCGTGCGGTGCGCCGAGACGACCTCTACCTCGTGTGACACCTCGAACTCGGCGAGGGCCGCGGAGGCGGCTTTCATGACGGTCCAGTCGGAGTCCGACCCCATCACCACGGCGACGATAGGCCGCTCAGAAGACAGGGGTTCGGGCATAGCGAACAGCCTAAAGGTCAGTTCTGGTAATGCTCTGCAGCGGCGCGCGCCTGGAAGACGACCTCGTCGAGGTCGTCACCGCCGGCGGTGACGTGTCCCACCTTTCGCCCCGGGCGGGGCGACTTGCCGTAATTGTGCACCTTGACCGAGGGCTCGTCCGAGAAGGCATGGGGGTAGCGGTCGTCGAGGCCGCCCGAGAGCGGTCCGCCGAGGATGTTGACCATGACCGACCACTGGTCCCGGCATCCGGTGGCGCCGAGGGGCAGGTCGAGCACGGCGCGGAGGTGCTGCTCGAACTGGCTGGTGGTCGATCCGTCGATCGTCCAGTGCCCGGTGTTGTGCGGACGCATCGCGAGCTCGTTGACCAGCAGCCGCTCATCCGTCGTCTCGAAGAGTTCTACGGCGAGCACACCCGTGACCCCGAGACTCTCGGCGACCGAGCGGGCGATCTCCTCCGCGACATCCGCGAGGCGCCCGCGAGAGGATGGCGCGGGCGCGATCACTTCGGAACACACTCCGTCGCGCTGGATGCTCTCCACCACCGGCCAGCAGGCGATCTCCCCCGACGGGCGCCGTGCGACGGACTGGGCGAGCTCGCGGCGGAATTCGACGAGCTCTTCGGCGAGCAGCGGATGCCCGAGCGCAAGCCAGTCGGCAGCCTCCGCCGCGGCACGCACCACCCGCACCCCTTTGCCGTCGTAGCCACCGGTGGCGGTCTTCACCACGGCGCGGCCACCGTGGTCGGAGAGGAATTCGGCGAGCTGGGCCTCCTCGTCGATTCGCGCCCAGTCGGGCACCGGGAGGCCGAGGGCCGAGAGGCGCTCCCGCATGAGCAGCTTGTCCTGGGCATAGAGCAGGGCGTCGGGGCCGGGGCGCACGGCGACGCCGGCCCCGAGGAGCGCGGCGAGCACCTCCTGCGGCACGTGCTCGTGATCGAAGGTCACGACATCCACAGTCTGGGCGAAGGGAAGCACGTCGGCGGCGTCCCGGAAGTCGCCGAGGGTCGTCACCGCGAGGGAGGCCGACTCGCCCGCGGTCTCGGCGAACACGCTCAGCTCGATGCCGAGGTTCACCGCCGCGGGGATCATCATTCTCGCGAGCTGTCCGCCACCGATCACACCTACCCGAAGAGTCACGCTGCCAGCCTAGCGAGAGGCTCACCTGCAGAGCGGCTCCTCTAGGTTAGGATTTCTTTTTACCAAGCCAAGGGGATTGTGTGCTCGCTCGACTGACCGCTCTCACCCGAGCGCTCTATTACAAGCTACTGAGATACGCCCTTAAATTCGGTGTGATCGGCCTGGCCGGCTACTTCGTCGATGTCTCCATCTTCAATCTGTTGCGGCTGGGCGTCGCGGGCGACGGCCACTTCTTCCAGGGCCCGATCGGCGCCAAAATCGTCTCGGCCGGCATCGCAACCATCCTCACCTGGTTCGGAAACCGGTACTGGACCTTCCGCGAACACCGCCGTCAGAACTACCTGCTCGAGCTTGCCGAATTCAGCGCGGTCTCGGTGGGCGGCATCCTCATCGGCCTTGGCTGCCTCTGGGTCTCGCACTACCTGCTCGGCTTCACGTCTCTGCTCGCCGACAACATCTCCTCGAACCTCGTCGGGCTCGTGCTCGGCACGTCGTTCCGCTTCCTGCTCTATCGCTTCTGGGTCTACGGTCATCACCGGGCCGACGGCCTCACCGCGCGCGAGCACAAGGCCGAGGCCGCGCGCCTGGCTATCTTCGAAGACGAGCAGAGCGCGAGCGAGGCCGCCGCGAACTGACGCTACGGTCTGCCGAGCGCCCGGTAGGTCCAGCCCGCTGCCCGCCAGGCGACCGGGTCGAGGCAGTTGCGCCCGTCGAGGATCGCCTTCGTTCCGACCAGCTCGCCGAAGGCCAGCGGATCGAGGTCGCGGTATTCGCGCCACTCCGTCAACAGCAGCACGGCATCCGCCCCGGCCGCTGCTTCGGCAGCGGAGGTGACGTACTCCATGTCGGGGAAACGGCGTCGTGCTGTCTCCACCGCCTGGGGGTCCGTCGCGAGCACCGTCGCCCCGGATTCGACGAGTCGGAGCGCCACGTCCAGGGCCGGTGAGTCCCGCACGTCGTCGGAGTCGGGTTTGAAGGCCAGCCCGAGCACGGCGATGCGCTTTCCGACGAGCGAGCCGCCCACGACCTCCTTGGCCAGGTCGACCATGCGTTCACGCCGACGATTGTTGATCTGGTCCACCTCGCCGAGAAAGGTGAGCGCCTGGTCGACGCCGAGTTCCTTCGCGCGGGCCATGAAGCCGCGGATGTCCTTCGGCAGGCATCCGCCGCCGAAGCCGAGGCCGGCGTTCAGGAAACGGCGGCCGATCCGGGCGTCGTAGCCGATGGCATCCGCAAGCTGGGTGACGTCGGCACCGGTTGCTTCCGCGACCTCCGCCATGGCGTTGATGAACGAGATCTTCGTGGCGAGGAACGCATTCGCGGCCACCTTCACCAGCTCGGCGGTGGCGAAATCCGTCACGACCTTCGGGGTGCCGCCGGCCAGCGCCCGGGCATAGACGGCGTCGAGGGTGGCCTCTCCCCGGCCATCGCTCGCATCGAGCCCATAGACGAGGCGGTCGGGCGCGAGAGTGTCTTTCACGGCGAAACCCTCGCGCAGGAACTCCGGATTCCAGGCGAGGGTGGCGCCGGAGCCGTGGTCGGCCACGATGTCGGCGAGAGTGCGCGCCGTTCCCACCGGCACGGTCGACTTGCCCACGACGAGGTCTCCCGAGGCGAGATGCGGCAGCAGCGCGTCGATGGCCGCCATCACGAAGCGCAGGTCCGCGGCATCGCTGCCCGGGAGCTGGGGGGTGCCCACCGCGACGAAATGAACATCGGATCCGCGAACATCCGAGATATTGGTGCTGAACCGCAGTCGCCCGGTGGCGACGGCGCGCGACAGCAGTTCCGGAAGGCCCGGCTCGTAGAAGGGCGGCGTGCCCGCATTCAGGAGGGCGATCTTCTCCGGATCGACGTCGATGCCGACGACTTCGTGGCCCAGCTCGGTCATGCACGCGGCGTGCACGGCGCCAAGGTAGCCGCAGCCGATCACAGATATCTTCATGATTCCCCTCGGGTAGGTGAGACAAACGATACTGAACTCAGCGCTGTCCCCACGCGGTCGTCTCGTCGCTCGGCGCCGGGTCCCGGCCCGGTCGGGAGGCCTCGGCTTGGCGTCGAGCCGCGATCGGGTTGAGGCTCTTCTCCATGAGGTCGTGCAGCGCGGCTTGCACCAGGTCGGCGCCCGGCACATCCTTCAATACGACTGGTTGGTCGAGACCCGTGTTGATGAGGATGTTGCCACTGCGGAACATGCTCTGCAGCCCGTTCTGGCGCACCGTCACGTCGTAGCCCCGACTGTGCAGCAGCTCCTGCCTGATGCGGATGAAGAAGCCGGTGCGCAGGATGATGCGGCGGGTGGTGATGACATAGCGCTTGCCGAGCCAGGCCACGAGCGGCAGCAGCCAGAGCAGAACGACGAGGAGCGCGGCCCCAGCGAGGAGCGCGATGTTCTCCCAGGCCTGCGGGAAACTGCCCTGGAAGTAGCCGACCGCTGCCGCGATAAGGATGAGCGCGACGCTCGGCCAGAACAGCACGCGGCCGTGCGGGCGGAGCCGGGCAACCACCCGTTCGCTATCCTGTGTGTCGCTCATCACCTATTCATACCGCAGATGCGTCACGTCACCGGCGGCGACAGCCATTACCCGGCCATCCGACGACCGCTTGACCGAGAGCCGTCCGCTGAAGTCGATGCCGATCGCTGTGCCGAGGAGGTCGTCGCCGGCCGGGAGCAGCACCCTCACCTGGCTGCCGAGGGTGCTGCAGAGGTCGCGCAGCTGCTCGGCGATGCCGCTGGACTCCGGGTCCGCGCCGAAACGCAGGAAAGCCGCGGTGAGCCGACCGAGCTCCGTGAGGTACCCGGCGAGCACGCGATCGGCGAGTTCGGCATCCGGCACGATCGGATCGTTGAGGGTGAGGGATGTCGAGGTCTCGGTCGGCAGATCCGCTTGGGCGATCGTGAGATTGACCCCGGCGCCCATCACGACGGCGCGGCCCCCCGGCAGCAGCTCGGCGAGCAGTCCCGATACCTTGAGGCCGTCGACCTGCACATCATTCGGCCATTTGAGTCGCACCGAATGCGTCGGCACGAGGGGGGCGATCGCGGTGGTCATGGCGATGCCCGCGATGAGGGGCAGCCAGCCGTAGTGGTCGAGCTCGAGGGGTTCCCCCGCGGGAAGTCGCGGGCGTAACAGCACCGAGATCGCCAGGGTCTGCCCGGGGGGAGCCACCCAGGAACGGCCGAGGCGACCGCGGCCATCGGTCTGGCTTCCCGTGACGAGCACCGAGAAGTCCGGCCAGCTCTCCGCATCAGCCCCGGATGCCCGGGCCACGAGCTCGGTGTTCGTCGAGCCGCATTCGTCGAGGATCTCGAGGCGGGCGGCCACTGCGGTGCTCAGGGGAAGCTGCATCCAACAAGGGTACGGGCAGGGCGATGTCGCTGGCCGGGCCCCGTGCGAAAGCGGCACCCCTGCAAACACCCGTTCCGTGCGGAGCACCGCGGCGGCCTCTGTTCGCCCGTGGCCGGGTTGCCGGGTTGCCCGTTCGCCCGTTCACGGGTTGCCCGTTCGCGGGTTGCCCGTTCGCCCGTGGCCCGTGGCCGGGTATCCCGTTCACGGATCAGGAGTTTCGGGGCGGATGCGGCGTGTCGATGGTCCTCCGCACGGGGTGTCGCCCGTGCTTCCTGATCCGCGAACCCGGTCTTCGGATTTCGTGGGCGCGAGGACACGATGGCGGTGGCCCGGGCGCGCTCAGGGCGCTCGGCCCCGAGGCACCGCATCCGCCTCCCTGAAGTCCGCCCACCCACCGAGCGACAGCCATCTCCCGTTCGCGGATCAGGAGTTGCGGGGTGGATGCGGCGTGTCGAGGGTCCTCCGCACGGCGTGTCGCCCGTGCTTCCTGATCCGTGAACAGGGTCTTCCTCGGGTGGAGCACCCCTCGGTTACTCGAGCAGAGACTCGCACACCCGCCGACGCCGATACCGGCCATGCGCGCCAGCTTTGTAGGTATCCACCACCGGGCCGGTCAGATGGCCGACGGTAAAGTGAACGCGTGACTGCTGATACGAACGCCACGAATGACCTCTACACGACCGCGGGCAAGCTCGCCGACCTGAAAGTGCGCTATCACGAAGCCGTGACCGCCAGCGGTGAGGCGGCAATCGAGAAGCAGCATTCCAAGGGCAAGAAGACCGCGCGCGAGCGCATCGAGCAACTGCTGGACCATGGATCCTTCGTCGAGCTCGACGAATTCGTGCGCCATCGCACCCACGCGTTCGGCATGGAGAAGAAGCGGCCGTACGGCGACGCGGTCGTCACGGGCACCGGCACCATCCACGGCCGCCAGGTCGCGGTGTACAGCCAGGACTTCACCATCTTCGGCGGATCGCTCGGCGAAGTCGCCGGTGAGAAGATCATCAAGGTGATGGACCTCGCCCTCAAGACCGGTGTGCCCATCATCGGCATGCTCGACTCGGGAGGCGCCCGCATCCAGGAGGGTGTCGTCGCGCTCGGCAAGTATGGCGAGATCTTCCGCCGCAACACCGCCGCCTCGGGGGTCATCCCCCAGATTTCGATCATCATGGGACCGGCGGCCGGCGGCGCGGTCTACTCGCCCGCCCTCACCGACTTCGTGATCATGGTCGACAAGACCAGCCAGATGTTCGTCACCGGGCCCGACGTGATCAAGACCGTCACGGGCGAAGACGTGGGCATGGAGGAGCTCGGTGGCGCCCTCACCCACAACAAGATCTCCGGCGTGGCCCACTGGCTCGCCGCGGACGAGGATGACGCGCTCGACTACGCGCGCACCCTTCTGAGCTTCCTGCCCGACAACAATCTCGCCGAGCACCCCGTATACGAGAGCGATGTGGAACTCGAGACGACGGATGCCGATCGCAAGCTCAACACCGTGATCCCAGACAGCCCGAACCAGCCCTACGACATGAAGACGATCATCGAACACATCGTCGACAACGGCGACTTCCTCGAGACGCAGCCGCTCTTCGCGCCCAACATCGTCGTCGGCTTCGGGCGGGTCGAGGGGCGCGCAGTGGGCGTCGTGGCCAACCAGCCGAACGCTATGGCCGGAACCCTCAACATCGAGGCGGGAGAGAAGGCCAGCCGATTCGTGCGGTTCTGTGACGCCTTCTCGATCCCGATCCTCACGCTGGTGGACGTGCCGGGCTACCTTCCGGGCACCGACCAGGAATGGACCGGCGTCATCCGCCGCGGTGCGAAGCTGCTCTACGCCTACGCCGAGGCGACCGTGCCGCTCGTCACGGTGATCACCCGCAAGGCCTACGGCGGGGCGTACATCGTGATGGGTTCCAAGCAGCTCGGTGCCGACCTCAACTACGCCTGGCCCACGGCCGAGATCGCGGTCATGGGCGGCCAGGGCGCCGTCAACATCCTGTACCGCAACGAGATCAAGGCCGCGGAGGCAGCCGGAGAGGATGTCGCGGCGGTGCGCACGAAGCTCGCCAACGAGTACACCTACAACGTCGCATCCCCCTTCCTCGCCGCAGAGCGAGGCGAACTCGACGGCGTGATCGAGCCGGCCGCGACGCGGGTCGTGGTGATCAAAGCGCTGAGAGCCCTCAGGACGAAGAGGGCGACCCTTCCGCCCAAGAAGCACGGGAACATCCCCCTGTGACCTCCCTGCAGCCCGCCGGGGACGACGGAGACGCCGGCACGGCCCCGGAGTTCGACGTGGTCGCGGGATCGCCGACCGCGGAGGAGCTCGCGGCGGTCACCGCGGTGATCACCTCGATGATCGAGGAAGTCGAAGACGGGCGACGAGCTGAGGGACCCCGCGTGAGCGCCTGGCAGCGCAGCCAGCGGAGCATCCGCGCGCCCCTTCACCCCGGTGCCGGGGCATGGCGTTCGTTCTCCGGGTAGCCGCCTGCCGAGATTGACCCCCATTCGGGTGTGATACTTCGATATCCCTCTAATCCGGTCCTAAAAACTACGGATTCCGCAACCGATGCTGCGGAATCAGCGGTGTTGGACCATTGCGACGGTGCAATCGGTCCCTGAATGGTGAAATGTACCCCGAGATCCGTCGTGTCCCCCATTGATATATCGCCCCTGACGGGCGTCTTTTCCAATCAGGGGTACAAAACTGTCCCCCGAATGTCCCCCGAAGTGTCGACTTTGCGGCGGCCCTCTCCGGACGCATTATTGATCTTGCTAGGTGTTCCTCTTCGAGTTACACCACCAACCATGGACCGACTAGGGTAAGCGGGTTCATGGCTTGGGGGCGGGTCAGGGCAATATTCGGGTTATTGCCCTGACCCGGAGCTTGAAACGGGACCGGCCTTCGGGGGCCGGTCCCGTTTTCCATGTCCGGGGTCGTCCGATCACGCCAAGGATGAATCGCGCGACCCGCCAGAAACGGACTCCCCGCCGGGCAGGGCTCAGCCCGCGGCAGGACTCAGCCGGTGGCGGGGCTCAGACGGTAGCAGGCACTTCCGTGCGGGGGATCTCGAGCCAGAGGTCGACCCGGTCCTCTTCGTCATCGATGCCCTGGCTGCCGAGCGCGCTCGAGTGTCCGTCGTCGAGGGAGGACAGCCCGACCACGGTCACGGCGATCTCGGATCCCTCCGGCACAGTTCGGGCGATGAGCTTGCCGGTCTGGGTGTCGCGGATCGCATCGGCGAGACGATTGAGCACACGGTCGAGATCGCCATCGGCGAGATCGTCGATGCCTCCCTCGTCCAGGAGGGTGACGGTCGTGCCGTTGCGGCGCGCGATCATGATCTGCTCACGGACTCGGTCGTTGAGAAGTTTGCGCCCGCGGATCTCGTCGCGGATCGCACCCTCGAGGTAGAGGCACTCCAGCCGTTGGGCATCGGTGAGCTCTCCCCCGACCGCCACGATCTGCCGCAGCATCGGCAGCGACATGCGGCTCGTCTGCCCGAGTCGGAACTGCCGCTCCGAGACGTGCGCCTCCTGGGCGGCTCGCCACTCCACCGCCTCGCGCTCGGCGAGGGCGTACTGCCGGGTATCCCGGCCCGCCTTGGCGAGAGACAGGGAGAGGGCATGGGAGACGGCGACCCAGCCGACGCTGCCGATCACTCCATAGGCGACGAGCCCTCCCGGTCCCGCCCAGGCCACCGTCTGCACGACGAGGGCGGCCGTGCCGATCCACGCGAAGGTGTGGCGCCGACGGGTGGAGGTGATGACCATCAGGGTGCCGATGGCCGCCGTGTGCCAGGCCGCATAGGTGCCTTTGGCTGCTGCCTCGTCGAACTGGCTCGTTACGAGCAGCGGCACGACAACCGCGACGGCCACGTCGAACGCGGCTATCCAGGTGGGCATGCGCTGGGTGCGCGACAGCATGAGGCTCAACACCGTCGCGATGCCGTACAGCACCATCGCGGCGATGTACGGCCCCTTGAGCCGGGGCACATCGATCGACACGGATGCGAGCAACAGGTGATAGGCCGAGAAGATGGCGGCGAGTCCGATGATGAGAACCCGGGGAACGGAGACGATCACAGGGGCTGTCCTTCCCGCGTGGCCGCAGTGACGCCGTCGAGCCGGGTGCCCTCGACCGACGCGACGACGATGCTCGGCCAGGTGATCCAGATCACGGTACCGCGATCGATGCCGGCATCGACCTCGACCGACCCGCCGGCGCTGGTGACGCGCTCGATGATCGAGACTCGAAGACCGAGGCGCTCACTCGGCACGGTGTCGAAGGCGAAGCCCGCTCCGTCGTCGCCGATGCCGATCCGGATGCCTCCGCCCTCGGCCTCCTCGACGACGAGCCAACGGTGCACCTCGTCTCCGGCGCCGGCGTGCTGCAGGCTGTTGACCATCGCCTGCATGGCCGCCGAGTACACCGCCTCGGAAGACTGCACAGGGATGCTGCCGGACCCGACCCTGCCGGCTCGCAACTCGAAGGGCCCGGAGAGGGTCGACAGGGAATCCGTGATCCGCTGCGCAAGCTGCTGGAGAGTGACGGTGGCGTCGTCGTCCGGTGAGGCGGCCGCGGCATCCTTGAGGTGGCCCATCGCATTGCGAGCCATGCGGGTGGCGAGCTCCTTGGCCTCCGGGGTGTAGGCCCGTGCCGCCGAGAGCAGCGTGGTGAGCACGCTGTCGTGGACGATGGAGTCCACCTGCACCCGCTCGACTTCGGTGGCATGCTGTCGCACGGCATGCGCGTACCGGTCGAGGGCCGTGCCCTGCGCGTTGTCGACGGAGGCGGCCGCCTGGCGGAGAAGGGTGATCAGGATCAGCACCGCGCCACCGAGAATGATGGCGTAGGCCATGTCAAGGGACGCCGACGGGATGGTGGCGCCACCACCGGCGGGGGTGATCCGCACGATCCCGTAGATGACCGGGGTCACGAAGAGGTAGGCAGTCGCCTGCCAGGTGGTGAAGGCGATCGCTGCGGTGGACGTCGCGACGGTGCAGAGCAGCCAGAGCCAGGGTCGCTCGGTCGACAGGGAGAGAGGTTCGTCCACGACGAATGGCCAGCCCGCCAGCGCCAACAGATAGGCGAAGGACACGTAGGCGTTGACTCCCCGGACCCACCGCTTCACGAAGGAGGCGACGAGAGTCGCGACGATGCCCCCGTAGATGCCCACACCGAAGATGAGTGCCCACACCGTCTGGGCTGCTGGCAGTTGTTGGAGCACTGAGGGCACGGCCTGCAGGCCGAACACCAACCCGAAGATGGCCACCGAGCGAGACACGACAGTCTCGATCTGCGGTCGACTGATCGGATTGTGTGGTTGCCGGGCCAGCGATCCGGGCGGCGGCGACCCTCCCTTAGCGGCCATCACCACCGTCCGGGTCGAGACCCGGCAGGATGCCGTCTTCCACGGCGCGACGGAGGAGGTCGACCTTGGTGGGCGCGGGGCGACCCACCTCCACGTACTTGACGCGGATGCGATCCAGATATTCCCGGGCGGTGGAGTAGCCGATCCCGAGCTGCTGCGCTGCGAGCTTCAGAGGGAGGCCGGAGGCATAGAGATGCAGGATCTCGCGCTCCCGGCGCCCGAGCTGCGCCTTTGCGAAATCACGGTCCGCGTCGATCGCGGTCGCCCACTCGAGGTTGTTCAGTACCTCGCCGCGCGCGACGGTCTCGACGGCGGACATCACCGTCTTCGTCGCCGACGACTTGGGGATGACCCCGGCCGCCCCGGCGGCGAGCGCCTCACGAACGGAGGCCACCCGGTCGGCGATCGAGTGGATGAGCACGGCGGATCCGGTGGCCTGCACCCGCTTCACGTTCTCGGTGACGGTCGAGCCGTCGCCGAGCGACAGGTCGAGCACCACGACGTCGTTCTCGCGCCCGTCGAGATTGTCGACGAACTCCTGAACCGATGCCGCGGCGAGGATGAAGTCGAAGCCCGCATCGATACAGGCCGCCTTAAGCCCGAGCCGAACGGATTCATGGTCGTCTACGACCGACACCCGCACAGCACTCTGGTGTACGGCGGGTGTGGATTGCTCTGTTGTGGTCTGCGCCATCGTTGATCCTGTCTGCCCCCGTGGTGCTGAAAATCAGTCATTCCCCCGGTGTCCATGGTACCGGCAGCGCAGCGCCCCGAGCGCTAGAGTCGCCGCATGGGAGCGCGTGTGTCGAAAATCATCCTGGGGCTCGCCCTCTCAGCTCTCGCGCTCACGGGGTGCTCCGCCGGGGCGACGACCGGCGTCGAACACATCGCCGACTTCGGGATCAAATACACCATCGAACCGAGCGGCACCGTGCACGCCGTCGAGACGATCCGCTACGACTTCGGGGGCCAGTCGGGCAAGCACGGCATCGACCGCTACCTCGCGACGAGGTTCAGCACGGATGACGGGCAAGAGCGTGTCTACCGCTACACGAACCTCGCCGTCTCCAGCCCGAGCGGAGCGCCGGCGCTCTATTCCACCTCGGAGCAGTACTCGTTGCATATCCGGGTCGGCAATGCGCACGAGACGGTGAGCGGAACGCAGGTCTACCGCCTCAGCTACGACATCGTCGGCGCGCTCAACCGCACGACGCAGGACGACGGCACGACCCTCGACGAGTTCTACTGGAACGCGACCGGCACCTATTGGGACGTGCC
Organism: Lacisediminihabitans sp. FW035; assembly: GCF_054880895.1. Classification (NCBI taxonomy): domain Bacteria; kingdom Bacillati; phylum Actinomycetota; class Actinomycetes; order Micrococcales; family Microbacteriaceae; genus Lacisediminihabitans; species Lacisediminihabitans sp. FW035. The sequence goes on along the minus strand of NZ_CM142187.1, from coordinate 723,004 downwards.
GATCAGTCGGGCGAAAGTCACCGTCACCGGTCCGGCCGCAGTGAGTCGCGTCGCGTGTTTCTCCGGGGTGAACGGATCGACCGCCCCGTGCGGCGCCGCGACGATGGAGGGCACGCGTGCAACATTCACGGCGAGCGACCTGGTCGAGCAGGGCGGAGTCACCATCGATGCCGGCTTCCCGGCGGGCACCTTCGCGGCGACCGATGCAGTACTCGAGCCGCCGATGCAATCCGGCTCGCCGATCATCACGACCGGGTCGAACGATGGCCCCGACCCGTTCTGGAGCCCAGGCAACTGGGGCGTCGGGCTCGCCCTGGCCGGCGGCATCCCGGCCCTGTTCGGCCTGCTGGTGGTCGCGCGTCGGCGCGACCGGGAGTTCGTGGGCGTGACGCCCGGCGTGATCCCGGATGACCCGGCCACCGCTCCGACCGGACCGGCGCCACGCGACGAGACGATAGTCGTCTACTACGCGCCGCCCACCGGATTCCCTGTCGGCGCGGCAAACACCGTCCTGGTGAAGAAGCGCAAGACCGTGGACATCACGGCGACCCTCGTGGACCTTGCAGTGCGGGGGTATGTGCGCATCGAAGAGGTCGAGGGCGGCAACCGCCGCAAAGCCAAGGACTACCTCATCGTGGCCACCCCCGAGCGTGCGGAGGCCCGGACGGCGCGGTACGCCGCCGAGCCGTCGCTTCTGCCCCATGAGCAGCTCCTCCTCGCCAAGCTCTTCAAGGGACACGGCACCTCGGTGGCGCTCTCCACCCTCAACAACACCTTCGCGTCCGAGATGCGCACCATCGTCGCCTCGCTGGACGCCTGGATCGAGAGCCGCAAGTATTTCGTCGACAAACTCACCAGGGTGCATCCGCTGATCGGAGGCATCTTCGCCGGGTCGATCGTGCTGTTCATCGCGATGAGCTTCGTGCAGGAAGCCTGGTTCCTGATCCCGGTGGGCGGGTTCGTCGGGGCCGCTCTCGCGATGGGGTCGTCGGCCCGCGCGGCACGGCGCAGCGCCACCGGCCACGCGTTCTACCTGCAGATCGAAGGATTCCGCCAGTACATCGCGACGGCAGAGGCAGACCGCATCCGCTTCGACGAGACCGAGGATGTCTTCAGCCGCTACATGCCCTGGGCGATCGTCTTCGGCGAAGCGGACCGCTGGGCCCGGGTCTTCTCCGAACTCGCCGCCCAGGGCCGCTTCACTGCGCAGCCGGACTGGTACGTGGGCAACTCCGGCTTCTCCTCCGGCTATCTCGCCGGATCGATCGCGTCCATCGCATCGATCGGAGCCGCGGTGTCGAGCTTCAGCGAGGTCGCGAACAGTTCGATGACCTCCACCCCGTCATCGAGCGGAAGTTCGGGGTTCTCGGGCGGCGGCGGTTTCAGCGGTGGCGGAGGTGGCGGAGGAGGAGGCGGAAGCTGGTAGCCGCCGGCGGATGACTAGGCCTTCGTGAGGGTCGCGACCGCTTCCACATGGTGCGTGTTGGGGAAGAGGTCGAACGCCCGCACACGCGTGAGCGCGTAGCCTCCCGCGGCGAACAGCGCGACATCCCGGGCCAGCGCCATCGGGTCGCAGGCGACATAGACGACCTGCGCGGGATCGAGAGTGAGCAACTCGTCGACGACCCCCTTGCCTGCTCCCGCGCGAGGGGGATCGAGGATCACCGTTCCCGCGCCGAGACGGATGCGCTCCGCCGGGCTCGCGGTGGACCGCAGATTGCGCAGGAAGTTGTCGACACGGGCGGTGACGGCGGCCGCACCCACCCACTCCGAGAGGTTCTCTGCCGCGTGGTCCGTCGCGAGCGGGTCACTCTCGACGGTGGTGATGCGCAGGTGGTTACCGAAACGATCCCCGACCGCGGCGGCGAGGAGCCCGACACCGCCATAGAGGTCGAGGTTGGCGGCGCGCGGATCGAACAGGCTCGCATCGATCGCCTCCTGCACGGCGAGCGTGAGGGTCTCGGCGGCGTGGCGGTGCACCTGCCAGAAGCCGCGGGCATCCAGTCGGAACTCGCGGTCGCCGACCCTCTCGACGATGCGCTGCGGTTTCGGTCGTTCGGCCTTCTCGCCCTTCCCCCGTTCCCGACTGGGCTTGGGGGTGTTGCCGGTGAGCACGAACGGATTTCCGGCGCTCGGCACGACCACGTCCACATGGTCGAATCCGGGGAACTTCTCGTCGAGGGGCGTGATCGCCGCGACCTCCGGGGTGGCAAGTGGCAGGTCGGTGACCGCCACGACGTGGTGCGACCGGGCGGCATACGGGCCCGGCGTGCCATCAGCGGCGACATGCAGCCGCAGGCGGGTGCGCCATCCGGTGCCGTCCGCTTCGCCGGGGATCGCATCGACCGTGACGTCGCTGTCTATGCCGGCCATGCGGCTGAGCGAGTCGGCGAGCACCTGTCGCTTGAGTTCGCGCTGGTGCCCGATCTCGATGTGTCCGAACTCCGCGCCGCCGGCACGCTCGTGCGGTGCGCGATCGATGGATGCCGCAGACCAGATGTGCGGTCGGCGGTGTTCGGATGCCGTCACCACCGCCAGCGTCTCGGCGCGCCAGAAGGATTTCTTCGAGTCATCCGTGATCCGTGCGAGCACGCGCTCGCCGGGAATCGCGTCGCTCACGAAGATCACGCGGCCGTCGTGCCTGGCCACCGAGACACCCCCGTGGGCTACATTTGTTACGTCGATCTCGACCTCTGCGCCCAGCAATTCACCCATCCCTCGAGCTTGCCACAGGAGGCGCTGTGCCCGATTCACCCCGCCCCGACTCCCCACACTCCCCCGTGCGCCTGTACCTGGCGTCGACCTCGCCGGCCCGGCTGGCCACCCTTCGGGCTGCGGGAATCGAGCCGGTCGTCGTCCCGTCCCACGTCGACGAGGATGCCGCTGTCGAGGCCGCAGGCCCACTCACCCCGGTCGAGATGGTGCTCCTGCTTGCCAGGCTCAAGGCATCAGCGGTGCTCGGTGCCGACGTCGACGGATTCGTGCTCGGCGGCGACTCTGTGTTCGAGCTCGACGGCACCGTCTATGGAAAGCCGCACCTCCCCACCGTCGCACGCGAACGCTGGATGCTGCAGCGCGGCCGCACCGGCCACCTCCATTCCGGCCATTGGCTGATCGATCACCGCGGCGGAGTCGCCCGTGGCGCGGTCGGCGATGTCGCGACCGCCGGGGTGACCTTCGCCCCCGACATCTCCGACGAAGAGATCGATGCCTACATCGCCACCGGCGAGCCGCTGGAAGTCGCGGGTGCCTTCACCATCGACAGCCTCGGAGCGCCTTTCATCACGGCGGTCGACGGCGACCCGCACGCCGTCGTGGGCCTGTCGCTGTCGACCCTGAGGTCGCTCTTGCTTCGTTTCGACGTGCGGTGGCCATCGCTGTGGAACCGGTGACCTTGTGGAACCCGTCACTGAGTCGACCGTCATTTTTGTAGCCCACCACCAAAGGGCGCCAGTCTGCGCCCCATAGGCTAAAGGACTATGTCCCGCATCACGAAGGTCCTGGTCGCCAATCGCGGCGAAATCGCCGTTCGAGTCATCCGGGCCGCAAAGGACTCGGGAATCACCTCGGTGGCCGTCTACGCCGACCAGGATCGGGATGCCCGCCACGTCAAGCTCGCAGACGAGGCCTACGCACTCGACGGGGCAACGAGCGCCGACACCTACCTGCGCATCGACAAGGTGCTGTCGATCGCCCGCCGCGCCGGAGCGGATGCCGTGCACCCCGGCTATGGCTTCCTGGCCGAGAACGCCGAGTTCGCCCGTGCGGTCATCGACGCCGGGCTCACCTGGATCGGCCCGTCCCCGGATGCCATCGAGAAGCTCGGGGACAAGGTCTCTGCCCGCCACATCGCCGAGAAGGTCGGCGCACCTCTCGCCCCCGGAACCCTCAATCCGGTCTCCGGCGCGCAAGAGGTCCTCGACTTCGTCGACATCCACGGTCTCCCGGTGGCGATCAAAGCGGCCTTCGGTGGAGGCGGCCGCGGCCTCAAGGTCGCGCGCACCCGCGAGGAGATCCCCGAACTGTTCGAGTCTGCGACCCGGGAGGCCATCGCTGCCTTCGGCCGCGGAGAGTGCTTCGTCGAGAAATACCTCGACCAGCCCCGGCACGTCGAGACGCAGTGCCTCGCCGACGCTTTCGGCAAGGTCGTCGTGATCTCCACCCGCGACTGCTCCCTGCAGCGCCGACACCAGAAGCTCGTCGAGGAGGCGCCCGCGCCCTTTCTCACGGACGAACAGAACGCCCTGCTCTACTCGGCATCGAAGGCCATCCTCCAGGAGGTCGGGTACCTCGGCGCCGGCACCTGCGAATTCCTCGTCGCAAAAGACGGCACCATCTCCTTCCTCGAGGTGAACACGCGGCTCCAAGTGGAGCATCCCGTCTCCGAAGAGGTGACCGGCATCGACCTCGTTCGCGAGCAGTTCCGCCTCGCCGAGGGCGGCGCGCTCGACTACGACGACCCGGTCGCCGAAGGGCACTCCTTCGAGTTCCGTATCAACGGCGAAGACCCCGGACGCAACTTCTTCCCCGCTCCCGGCCCCGTGCAGGCGCTGCGGTTCCCCGGCGGACCGGGAGTCCGTGTCGACAGCGGGGTGACCACCGGCGATGTGATCAGCGGAGCGTTCGACTCGCTACTCGCCAAGCTCATCGTCACCGGCTCGTCGCGCGAAGACGCCCTCGAGCGCTCCCGCCGCGCGCTCGACGAGTTCGAGATCGCCGGCCTCCCCACCGTGCTGCCGTTCCACCGCAAGATCGTGCGCGACCCGGCCTTCACCTCGTCGCCGTTCTCCATCTACACCCGCTGGATCGAGACCGATTTCGTCAACGACATCGAGCCGTGGAGCGGATCCCTCGCCGACGCGGCCTCCGCCCCGGCTCGGAACACCATCGTCGTGGAAGTCGACGGCAAGCGCATCGAGGTGTCGCTTCCGGCGCGACTCGCCGCGGCATCCGGGGGCGCATCCGCAACACTCGGTGCGGCTCCCAAGCGTCGCGGGGGCGCCGGGGCCGTCGTGACCGCCACCGGCGACTCGGTGAAGGCGCCGATGCAGGCCACGATCGTGAAGCTCGCCGTCGCCGAGGGCGACTCCGTGGTGAAGGGCGACCTCATCCTCGTGCTCGAGGCGATGAAGATGGAGCAGCCCATCGCCGCCCACAAGGACGGCGTCATCGCCAATGTGAACGCCGCCGTCGGCGAGACCGTCTCTTCGGGTTACCTGCTCCTCGACATCACCTCCTGACCCTGGCGGCTCCCCTCCTGCCGCTCCCCCTCCCGTTCTACTGGGCCGCACCGCCTCCCGTTCTACTGGGCCGCACCGCCTCCCGTTTTTACGACCACTCCCCTGTTGTGACGAGTGGGTGGTCGCAAAAACGGTAGGTGGTGGTGGTGTCAGCGCACTCCGGCAGAATTCAGCAGCTGCCGAAGTCGCTGGGGAGAGAGTGCCACCTCCCAGGTCCACCGGCTCATGCCCCGCCCGCCTGCGCGGAGGTCGTCTTCGCGTTTCTTCTCGTCGAGCAGCGCCTGCTGCGGAGTGCGTCCGCGAAGGAACTCGGGATCGGAGTATTTGAAGCGACCATCGAATTCCCCGACGTGCCCGAACTCGGGCCACCAGAAGTCGACGACGTACCAGCGACCACTGGCTCCCTGCAGTTCGACCTGCAATTGCGGAGCGGTGATACCGGCGATCGACATCGAGACACGACTCATCGACTCGCCCGGCCGATCAGCACGCCCGTCGGCGAAATCGATGGCCCGACTCGCCTTTGCTCGGCCATGCGTGAGCGGGATCCGCTGAAGCTCGACGGCGAGATCTTCGAGTGTCAGGAACGTTCTCGGTACTCCGCCCGTCGGATGCAGGGTGCGCCTCAGCGCAGCGTCGAGGGTGACGACACCTTCGACGAAGGAGTTTGTCGCTGCGACGTCCACCGACGTGCGCGCGAGATCCGTCGCCCGGATGCCGTCGAGCCTCACCGCCTGCCGCGGCAACCCGACCGGATGCCGGACCACCTTCGAATTGACCCGACCGGCGCCGCCGGCTCTCTCGAGAATGTGAACTCTCGTCGGCCAGGCGCCGATGCGCGGCAAGCGCCAGAGCGAAGCCGCCGACTCGTGGGATACGACGAAATCCTTGTCGGTTGCGAGCGCAACTGCCTCGATTCTCAGCCGGTATTGCGCGTCGCGATCCAGCGATATCCACAGTTCCGATTTCGCATAGATGCCGGGAAAGAGTCGCACGAGATCGCCGCTCCTCGCGCGGGCGAGGAGTGCGGCCTTATCGGTTGCAGCAACCTGTTCTCGCGACAGCAGGAAGGGACTGCGCCACTCGGCTTCGATTAAGGTGGTCATCCCGTGAGCGTGGATGCTGGGTCAGCCGCCCGAGGTGAATTCACTCGTTCCGTGGACAACATCCATCCGCTGATGCTTGTGAAGAAGCAGTCGTCCCGACCACCCCGCGTTTTTGCAACCGCCAACGACCGCGCACACGGCGGTGGTCGTAAAAACGGGAGGCGGTCGAGTGGCGAAGGGTGGGCGGGAGGCGGCAGGGTCAGTTGACGATGTGCATCGCGCGGGCGGCATCCGTGATGCTGTCCGAGAGGGAGGGGTAGACGGCGAAGGCCCGGGCGACCTGGTCGACAGTGAGACGGTGTTCTACGGCGATCGCGATCGGCAGAATGAGCTCGGATGCCCGGGGTGCGACGATAACACCGCCGATGACGGTACCCGATCCGGTGCGGGCGAACAGCTTGACGAAGCCGTCCTTGATGCCCATCATCTTCGCGCGCGGGTTGGATGCCAGCGGCAGCTTATAGATCACTCCCTGCGCGATCCCGTCCTCGATCTGCTTCTGCGACCACCCGACGGTCGCGATCTCGGGCTGCGTGAAGATGTTCGAGGTGACGTTGCGCAGCTCGGTGGGGTTCACGGCATCGCCCATCGCATGGAACACAGCCGTGCGACCCTGCATGGAGGCGACGGATGCCAGCGGCAGGAAGTCCGAGCAGTCGCCGGCCGCGTAGATGGACGGCATCGAGGTGCGCGCCACCCGGTTGACGCGGATGTGGCCGGAATCGGTGAGCTGCACTCCCGCCTCCTCGAGTCCGATACCGGCGGTGTTCGGCACCGAGCCGACGGCCATGAGGCAGTGGCTGCCCTCGACCGTGCGGCCGTCCGAGAGCGTGGCGACCACTCCATCCGTCGTCCGCACGATCGAATCGGCGCGGGACTTGGAGAGCACGGTCATCCCGTTGCGCTTGAAGACGTCTTCGATGACCCGGGCGGCGTCGGCATCTTCTCCCGGCAGAACCTGGTCGCGGGAGGAGATGAGGGTCACCTTCGAGCCGAGCGCCGTGAAGGCGGAGGCGAATTCGGCACCGGTCACACCGGATCCGACCACGATCAGGTGCTCGGGCGTCTCCTTGAGGGTGTAGAGCTGGGTCCAGGTGAAAATTCGCTCGCCGTCGGGAATCGCCGAGGGGAGGATGCGCGGACTCGCGCCGACCGAGACGACGATGGTGTCCGCATTGATCTCGTCGAAGTCGGTGCTCGTCTTGCCCTTGCCGGTCGACACGATCACGCGGTTGGGACCGTCGAGCCGACCGTCGCCCTGGATCACGGTGACGCCGGCCTTGATGAGCTGCGACTTCATGTCCTCGGACTGTTGGCGGGCCAGCCGCAGCAGTCGCTGGTTCACGGCCGCGAGGTTGACCGTGACCTCCGGACGAACCGGTCGGCCGGAGTCGCCTCGCACGAAGAATTGCACGCCGAGGTCTGCGGCCTCGCCGATGGCGTTCGCTGCCTCGGCGGTGGCGATGAGGGTCTTCGAGGGAACCACGTCGGTGAGCACCGCCGATCCGCCGACACCGACGCGCTCGACGACGGTGACCTCTGCACCCATCTGGGCTCCGGTGAGCGCCGCCTCGTACCCCCCCGGGCCACCCCCGACGACAGCGATGCGTTGCTTGCGCTCGAATTCATAGGCCATGCGCCCATTCTCCCGTAGACAGCGGCGGCGCCGCCAATCACGGCTCTCGGCAATCGATCGAGGATCGGCGTCTCTCCCATAGGCTGGACGGATGCCGAATCCTCTCGACGACACCGCTGCCGACCCCTTCGAGATCGCTGCGATCGCAGCGGCCGAGATCGCCGAGCGCACGGGTGTCGATCACCACGACATCGCCCTCACCCTCGGGAGCGGCTGGGGCAAGGCCGCCGACCTCATCGGCGAGACCACCGCCACGATCCCGGCGGCGGAGATCACCGGGTTCTCGAAGCCCGCGCTCGAAGGGCACGTCGGCACTCTCCGGTCGATCCGCCTCTCCGACGGTCGGAACGCGCTCATCATCGGTGCGCGCACACACTATTACGAGAACCACGGGGTGCGGCGTGTCGTCCACAGCGTGAGGACTGCGGCTGCCACCGGTGCGAAGATCATGATCCTCACGAACGGTGCCGGCGGCATCCGCGAGACCTGGAAGCCGGGCACTCCGGTGCTGATCAGCGACCACATCAACCTGACGGCGGACTCACCGTTGGAGGGTGCGACGTTCATCGACCTCACGGACCTCTACAGTGCGCGCCTGCGGGCCATCGCGAAGGCCGTCGATCCGAGTCTGGATGAGGGCGTGTACACGCAGTTCCGCGGCCCGCACTACGAAACTCCGGCGGAGGTGCAGATGGCCAAGATCATCGGCGGGCACATCGTCGGGATGTCCACCGCTCTCGAAGCCATCGCGGCGCGCCAGGCCGGAATGGAGATCCTCGGACTGTCATTGATCACCAACCTCGCTGCGGGCATCCAGAAGACTCCATTGAGCCACGCCGAGGTGCTCGAGGCCGGCCGGGATGCCGAACCCGTGATCTCCGCCCTGCTCGCCCGCATTGTGGAGGAGTTGTAGTGTCCGTGATCGACGCCGCCCGGGCCTGGCGCGACCAGGATCCCGATGACGAGACACGGGCGGAGCTGGATGCCCTACTGGCATCCGCCGGGGCCGGGGTGGCGGATGCCCTCGCCCAACTCCACGACCGTTTCGACACCAGGCTCGAGTTCGGTACGGCCGGCCTTCGCGGCCGGATAGAGGCCGGATCCAACCGCATGAACCGGGTGCTCGTCGCCCAGGCTGCCGCGGGTTTCGCACGTTTCCTCACGGCAAGGGGTGGCACCCCGAGCATTGTCATCGGCTACGACGGCCGCAAGAACTCCCAGGTCTTCGCCACCGACACCGCCGAGCTGATGGCCGGCGCCGGTGTGCGCGCGGTGCTGCTCCCCCGCCTGTTGCCCACTCCCGTGCTGGCGTTCGCCGTGCGCGAGCTGGACGTGAGCGCCGGGGTGATGGTCACGGCGAGCCATAATCCCCCCGCTGACAACGGCTACAAGGTGTACCTCGGCGATTCCGACGAGGGGTCACAGATCGTCCCGCCGCTCGATGGCGAGATCGCGGCGCACATCCTGGAGGTCGCGGCCTCGCAGAGCGTGCTCGAGCTTCCCCGCTCCACGGACTACGAGCTCGCCGACGAGCGGGTGATCGACGAATACGTGCGCCGAACCGCCGCTCTCGCCGGGCATCCGGGCACTCCGCCCCGCTTCGTCTACACGGCCATGCACGGCGTGGGCTGGGAGACCGCCCATCGGGTGTTCGTCGAGGCGGGATTCGGCGCTCCCACCGTCGTCGCAGCGCAGATCGAGCCGGATGCCGCGTTCCCCACCGTCGCCTTCCCCAACCCCGAAGAACCCGGCGCGATGGACCTCGCGTTCGACACGGCCATCACCGCGGATGCCGAACTCGTGATCGCGAACGATCCGGATGCCGACCGCCTGGCCATCGGCATCCCCGACGTGGACGGCGAGTGGCACCGCCTCAGCGGCAACCAGGTCGGCGCCTTGCTCGGGTGGCGTGCGGCTGAGCGACTCGCCGCGGCCGGCACCCCCGGCACGCTCGCCGCGTCGATCGTGTCGTCCCCCGCGCTCGCGGAGATCGCCCGGCAGTACGGCCTCACTTACGTCGACACGCTCACCGGGTTCAAGTGGGTATCCCGGGTCCCCGGCCTGTCCTACGGGTTCGAGGAAGCCCTCGGATATCTCGTCGACCCGGGGAAGGTGCGCGACAAGGACGGCATCTCCGCGGCGGTCGAGTTCCTCGGCCTCGTCGCCGACCTGAAGCATGCGGGCCGCACAGTGACAGACCACCTCACCGACTTCGCCGAGCGGTTCGGTGCGTTCGCCTCTGCCCAGGTGTCGATCAGGGTTACCGACCTTGCGGACATCCCGCGCCTGATGGCCGCGCTGAGGCAGACGCCGCCCGACCGGATCGGCTCGACGGCCGTCAGTCGGGTCGATGACTTCTCGGCGGGCTTCGCCGGGCTGCCGGCCAGCGACATCCTGCGCTATCAGCTCGACGACGGCTCGCGTGTGATCGTGCGCCCGAGCGGCACCGAACCGAAGGTCAAGGTGTACATCGACGCATCCAGTGTCGAGGGCACCGCGGCGCATCGGCAGGCCGCGGCACAGGGCACCGTCGATCGACTCGAGTCCGGAATGCGCGAGCTACTGGCCCAGCGCGCCTGAGATCGCCCCGGCCGCTTTCCGCGCCCGATCCTCGACCGCCTGGGTCTTGGCGGCGCTGAAGCTCGTGGCGACGTAGGGGACGGTGAGAGCGGCGACTGCCGTGCCGGCGCGCCCGAAGACCGGGAAGACGATGTCGGTGATCCCGGGTTGGAGGCTGTCGTCCGCCCGCTCGAAACCTCGGGCGTGGATGCGGTCGATCCGCGCGCGAGTCGGCGTGGAAAGACCGGCCAGCCACGGTTGCACTGCAGCCGGATCGGAGAACGCCAGCAAGACCGCTCCGGTCGCCGTGCCATCGATCGGGAATTCCGAGCCGACTCTCACGCGGAATCCGAAGTTCGCCGGGCTCTCGATTTGGGCGAGCACGAGCACCCGGCCCGCCGCGAGCACGCCGAGGTTGCATGACTGCTGCACGTCATCCACCAGCGCCCGCATCGCGGGGAGTGCTGCCGCCTCGAGGCCGCGAAGAGGCTCCTGCCGATGGGCGAGTGCGAAGAGTTGCATCGACAGTCCATAGAGGCCGGACTGCTCCTCGCGCACCAGGTACCCCCGGGCCTCGAGCGTCTGGAGCACCCGGAAGACCTGACCGACCGACCGACCGACCGCATCGGCGATCGCGGCCTGGCTGAGCCCACCGGATCGCCCCGCGAGGAGTTCGAGGATATCCAGGCCCTTATCGAGGGCCGGAACCGAGTAGTCGGGTCCAGGTGTGGACACCGCGCTCACCGGGACGAGGACATCGCCGCGACCATCCGCCTGGCGATCAGGCGGTTGAGGTCGTCGGGTACGGGCTGGGCACCGTCGGGCAGGTCGGCGGCGGATCGGGCGATCCGTTCGAGGGACAGCGCCTGGAGGAGAAAACCGAGATCCATCGATTCGAGGGAGTTGCCGCGGGGGTCGCGGCCGGCCAGGTTGACCATGCGGCCACCGGCGAGCAGCACCACGTGGCGCCCATCCGCGAACTCGACCCGCTCGATGGCATCATCCACCGGCACGATCCGGCTGGCGGATGCCGTGAGGGCCGGCACGTCGATCTCCCAGTCGAAGTGCCCGCTGTTGGCAAGCACCGTGCCGGATTCGAGCAGCGCGAACTCGGACGGGCCGAGCACGCCCGGGCGGCCCGTGGCCGTCACGATCGTCTGTGCCCACCCCGCGAGCTCCCCGATCGGGGCCACCCTGTAGCCGTCCAGCGCTGCCTCGAAGGCCTTGAGATCGTCGACCTCTGCGATCGCGACCCTCCCGCCGAGTGCGCGAAGGTACTGGGCGATACCCCGGCCGCACCAGCCGTACCCGACGACCACGAACCGACGGCCGGGCACCATGAGACCGGTGATCCTCATCAGGCTCTCGACCACCGACTGCCCGACCGCGTGGCGGTTCTCGCCGATGGCCTTGAGCGGACTGTCGTTGATCACGATCACCGGGAAGGGGAGGCTTCCCTGCAGTTCGCCGCGGAGGCGGTCGGCACCGGACGTCGTCTCCTCGGTGGCTCCGACGATATGCTCGGCCACTCCACGCTCGACCACTCCGGCGATGAGGTCGGCGCCGTTGTCGAGGATCATGTCCGGCTTCGCATCGAGCACGCTCGCCACGTTCGCGCGGTGCTGCTCGATGGAGTCGTCCCGTCGGCCGAAGACCACGAGGCCCTGCTCCCGCAGCACGGCGACCATGTCGTCCTGGGTGGAACCGTGGTTGCCGGTGGCGATCACTTCGGCACCGCCGGCGGCGAGCACCTCGAGCAGCACGGCGGTCTTCGGGTCGAGGTGGATCGCCACCCCGATCCGCCGCCCGGCGAAGGGCAGGCTGGCCTCGAACTCCTCGCGCGCCGCGGCGAGCAGGCTCATCCGCGATCGGATCCATTCGAGCCGCTGCCGGCCCCGTTCCACAAGCTCACTGGACATGATCATTCCTTTACCCGGTCGGAATCGACCCTGCCGAGTGTACGCCAGTAAACGTTACTTTCATATATGAAAGGTTAGCCGAGTGCCGCTTCCAGCTTCCGTGCCAACTCCTCAGTGTCGAAATAGTTCTCGATCACGATCACGTCGGCGTTCGTCGGGCCGATTGCATCCACGAATTCGGCGGAGGTGAGGATGACCTGGGCATCCGCGGCATCCGTGCTGAGGCTCGCGAGGTGGGCGGCCGTCACGTCCGCCTCCAGGCCGAGGCGCTTGAGCACGCGTTCGGCGTTGACCTTGAGGATGCCGGAGCTTCCGATCCCTGCCCCGCAGATGGCGACGATCTTCACGATGCCCTCCCCATGATGTCCAACACTTCGTCCACGCTCGACGCGGACGCGAGACGAGAGATCGCGCTGGAGTCGTTGAAGACGTTGGCGAGCTCCGCCACCGTCTCGATGTGCGCATCCGCCGACTTGATGGCGAGGCCGAGCACCACACTCACCGGATCGTTGTGCGGATGCCCGAACGACACCGGCGTGGCGAGGGTCACGACCGCGAGCCCGTCGGCCAGTACGTCGGGACCGGGCCGGGCGTGCGCGAGCGCAAGTCCCGGTGCGATCACGACGTAGGGACCGTGCTCGTCGATCATGCGGATCATCTCGTCGGCGTAGCCCGGCTTGGTCGCACCGGACGCCGTGAGCGCCCGGCCCGCCAGTCTCACCGCGGCGCGCCAGTCCTCGGCTTCGGCTCCGACGATGATCGCCGACTCGGCGAGTATGGGTAGCGCCATCAGGCTCGCTCGAACCCGGCGCTGATCTGGTCGGCCAGCTCTTCGCGCTCCTCGAAGGGGAGGAAGCTCGATCCGGCCGCGTTCAACTGGAACACCTCGAGGTCGGTCAGGTCATAGTCGAAGGTCTCGGCGAGCAGCGCGAGCTCGCGGCTGAGCGAGGTACGGCTCATCAGGCGATTATCGGTGTTGACCGTGACACGGAAGCCGAGCTGGTACAGCAGGTCGAAGGGATGGTCGATCAGTTCGTCGCCCCACTGCGCGATCGCGCCGGTCTGCAGATTCGACGACGGGCTCAGCTCGAGTGCGATCTCGCGATCCTTCACCCACTGCGACAGACGCCCGAGCTCCACGTAGGTGTTCTCGTCGTCCGAGCGGTCGACCGTGATGTCCTCCGCGAGACGCACCCCGTGGCCGAGGCGCAACGCGCGACCGTCGAAGAGCGCCCCCCGGATGCTCTCAAGGCCGTCGGCCTCGCCGGCGTGGACCGTCGTGGGGAAGTAGTGCGTGGCAAGGAAGTCGAAGGCGTCGCGGTGGTTGCCGGCGGGGAACCCCGCCTCGGCTCCCGCGATGTCGAAGCCGACGACTCCACCGTTGCGGTGGCGCACGGCCAGTTCGGCGATCTCGAGCGCTCGATCGGCGTGCCGCATCGCCGTGACGAGCTGGCCGATCCGGATGCTCCGGCCCGCTCGGCTCACGGAGTCGATGCCATCCTCGATGCCCTCCTGTACCGCCTCGACGGTCTCATCGAGCGTGAGGCCGCGCGCGAGATGCTGCTCCGGGGCCCAGCGGATCTCGCCGTAGATCACGCCGTCGGCAGCCAGGTCCTCGACGAACTCGCGGGCGACGCGGGTGAGACCCTCCTTCGTCTGCATCACGGCCGTGGTGATGTCGAAGGTCTTGAGGTACTCGACGAGGGAGCCGGAGTCCGACTTCTCGGCGAACCAGTCACCGAGCGCCGCGGCATCCGTCTGCGCTCCGTTCGTTTGGGGAAGGTCGAACCCGATCTCGCCGGCGAGTTCGATGATCGACTGGGGGCGGAGTCCGCCGTCGAGGTGGTCGTGGAGCGAGATCTTGGGGAGCGCGGTGATGTTCGCGCCGCCACCGGGCATGAAGAAGTCTGAGGGGGTCATGCCCCAAATCTATCGGGTGCGACCGGCCGCTAACCTGACCCAATGGCGAACAAGATCATTCTGGATTGCGACCCCGGGCACGACGATGCGATCGCGCTGATTCTGGCACACGGCAATCCCGAGATCGAGCTCGTGGCGGTGACGACCGTTCACGGCAACCAGACGATCGAGAAGGTGACACGCAACGCACTGGCCGTGGCCCGGATCGCCGGGATCACGGGCATCCCGTTCGCCGCCGGGGCCCACCGTCCGCTCGTGCGAGCCGCCGAAGTGGCCGATTCGATCCACGGCGAATCCGGGTTGGATGGCCCGGTGCTGCCCTCGCCCTCGTTCGAGCCGGATCCGCGCCACGCCGTCGATCTCATCATCGACACGATCCTGTCGTCCCCTCCCCAGACGATCACCCTCGTGCCCACCGGCGCGCTCACCAACATCGCCCTCGCCGTGCGCAAGGAACCGCGCATCGCGGCTCTCGTCAAGGAGGTCGTGCTGATGGGCGGCGGCTACCACGGCGGCAACTGGAGCGCCGCGGCGGAGTTCAACATCGTGATCGATCCCGAGGCCGCCCACATCGTCTTCAACGAGAGCTGGAAGCTCACGATGGTCGGACTGGATGTCACGCACCAGGCCCTGGCCACCCCGGACGTCGTCGCGGCCATCGCCGCCGTCGACACGGCGCCTGCCCGCTTCGTGGTCGAACTGCTGGAGTTCTTCGGCAGCACCTACCGGGAGGCCCAGGGCTTCGAGCATCCGCCCGTTCACGATCCCTGCGCCGTGGCCCTCGTGATCGACCCGAGCGTGATGACCGTGGTGCGGGTGCCCCTCGACATCGAGCTCACCGGCAGCCTGACCCTCGGGATGACCGTCGCCGACTTCCGTTCCGTGGCGCCTGATGACTGCACCACCCATGCCGCGACCGGCCTCGACCACGCCCGATTCTGGGCCCTCATCGTGGACGCCCTCGAGCGCATCGGCGATCCGCCCCAGTAGCGAGCCGCCGCCGGCGAGCCGCCGCCGGCGAGCCGCCCTACCACCTCCCGTTTTTGCGACCACTTCGCGCTGCAAACAGCGTTGTGGTCGTAAAAACGGGAGGGGGATGGGCCACGAGGGACGGGCGAGCGGATGCCTCAGGCGCGCGGCCGGCGGATGGCGAGCCAGGCGAGCCCCCCGAGCGCCACCCCACCCATGATGCGGCGGAAAGGGTTCACTCCCCGGGCGATCTCGTCGGCCGCCCAGACCAGCAGCGCGAGCACCGCCACGACGCCAACCCCCGTGCGCAGTTTCGACGGGGGAAGCAGCACACCGACGAGTGTTGCGCCGGAGAAGACGCGCTGCTCGAGGTTGGCGGGCTGACCGATGGTGATCCTGCCGGTCTCGCGGCTGCGGAACATCCAGTCGATGCGTTCTCTTCGGCGGGACATCAGGCTCCAATCCGTTCGGCGATGAGCGGGCCACCATCGAGGATCTGGTCGCCCGCCTCCCCGACACGGTACGCGCCCTCCAGTGCTTCGAGCGCGCGAGCGAATCTCTCCGGCTCGTCGGCGCTGAGGGTGAAGAGCGGCTGGCCGGCCGTCACCCGGTCGCCCGGCTTCGCGAGCAGGTCGATGCCGGCGGCGTGCTGCACCGGATCCTGCTTCCGGGCGCGCCCCGCACCGAGCCGCCAGGCCGCGACACCGAAGGGAAGCGCCTGCTGCTCGACGAGCACGCCATCCCGGTCGGCCGTCACCACGTGGGTTTCTCGAGCCACCGGCAGTGCGGCAGTCGGATCTCCCCCTTGAGCGCGGATCATGCGGTTCCAGCTGTCCATCGCGCGCCCGTCGGCGAGGGCGGCCTCGACATCCGCATCGGGCTGGCCGGCGTGCCGCAGCATCTCCCGTGCCAGCGCGACCGTAAGGGCGACGACATCGGACGGGCCGCCTCCGGCGAGCACCTCGACGGACTCCCGCACCTCGTTGGCGTTGCCGATCGCGCGGCCGAGCGGCACGTTCATGTTGGTGAGCAGTGCGGATGTCGCCACTCCGGCATCCTCACCGAGAGCGACCATCGTCTTGGCGAGTTCGCGCGACTGGGCGATGTCCTTGAGAAAGGCCCCCGAGCCGAACTTCACGTCGAGCACGAGGGCTGCGGTGCCCTCGGCGATCTTCTTGGACATGATCGACGAGGCGATGAGCGGGATCGACTCGACGGTGCCGGTGATGTCCCGAAGCGCGTAGAGCTTGCCATCGGCGGGCGCGAGACCCGACCCGGCCGCACAGACCACGGCGCCGACCTCGTCGAGGATCTGCCGCATGCGATCCCCGGAGATGTTCGCCTGCCAACCGGGGATCGACTCGAGCTTGTCGAGCGTGCCGCCGGTGTGGCCAAGCCCACGGCCGGAGAGCTGGGGTACCGCGACACCGAAGGAGGCCACGAGGGGGGCGAGCGGAAGGGTGATCTTGTCTCCGACGCCGCCGGTGGAGTGCTTGTCGGTGGTCTTCTTCGAGAGCCCGGAGAAATCCATCGTCTCGCCGGAGGCGATCATCGCGAGAGTGAGATCGCGGATCTCACGACGCTCCATGCCGTTGAGGAAGATGGCCATCGCCATCGCCGCCATCTGCTCGTCGGCGACGTAGCCGCGGGTGTACGCGTCGACGATCCAGCGGATCTGCTCGGTCGAGAGCACCCCTCTGTCGCGCTTGGTGTGGATGAGGTCGACGACGTCGAAGGCTTCGATGGCCATGGTGGGAGTCCGATCAGGGAGGGTGGAAGAAAGGTATCAGTCCGCGTCGCGGTACTCGGCGAGCTGACGCGGGCCGAAGGCATCCGGGATCACTTCGTCGATGGTCTTCACGCCGGAGACAGTCTCGAGAAGCATGCCGGGAGCGGAATGTTCATAGAGCAGCTGCCGACACCGGCCACAGGGCATCAGGATGTTGCCGTGGCCGTCGACGCAGGTGAACGCCACGAGGCGTCCGCCGCCGGTCATATGCAAGGAAGAGACCAGTGCGCATTCTGCACAGAGGGTGAGCCCGTAGGACGCGTTCTCCACGTTCGCCCCGGAGATGATCCGGCCGTCGTCGACGATCGCGGCGACTCCTACCGGGAATTTCGAGTACGGCGCATAGGCATGGGTATTCGCCTCGTTCGCGACGAGTCGCAGAGCCTCCCAGTCGACATCCGACATCATCAGCCCTTCACGTACGCTTTGCCCGATGCGGCGGGTGGTCGTACAGAACCGACGAGCCCGGCGACGGCGAAGATGGTGATCACGTAGGGGAGCATCAGCATGAATTCGCTCGGCACCGGGGAGCCGATGGCAGACAGCACGCTCTGGAGGTTTGTCGCGAACCCGAACAGAAGGGCGGCGAGGGTTGCCCGGATCGGATCCCAGCGGCCGAAGATCACCGCCGCGAGGGCGATGAACCCGGCGCCGGCCGTCATCTCCTTGCTGAAGCTGCCGACCGACCCGAGAGTGAAGTACGCTCCACCGAACCCGGCGATGGCTCCGGCGAGGGAGACGTTCCAGAAGCGGGTGCGGTTGACGTTGATGCCGACGGTGTCCGCCGCCTGCGGGTTTTCCCCCGAGGATCGGAGCCGAAGTCCCCACTTGGTGTGGAAGAGCGCGTACCAGACGGCGAAGACCGCGACGTACATGAAATAGATGATGATCGTCTGCCGAAAGAGCGTCGGTCCGATGATCGGGATCTCGCTGAGCAGCGGGATGTTGATGCGCTGGAACCGCTCCGGGGAATTAAGAGTCGTCTGGTTGGGGCTCAACAGCGTCGTGTACAGGAAGCTCGTGAGCCCGGTGACGAGCACGTTGAGGACGACACCGACGATCACCTGGTCGACGAAGTACTTGATCGAGAAGGCTGCGAGCACGAAAGACACCAACATGCCGGCGACCATGGCTGCAAGCAATCCGAGAAGCGGAAGACGGGTGGCGGATGCGACGAGAGCCGAGACGAAGGCACCGGCGAGCAGTTGGCCCTCGATGGCCACATTGACAACACCGACCCGCTCCGAGATCACGCCGCCGAGCGCTCCGAAGATCAGTGGCACGCTGAGGCCGACCGCGCCGACCAGCAGGCCGGCCACCGGGATCGACCGAAGGCCCGCGGATGCCCAGACCAGGAATGTGAACAGGAACAGCACCGCGAAGACGGCGGTGAGCCACAGCGGAACTTTCCGCGCATGCTGCGCGAGCCACGCCGCCCATCCGGCGATGAGCAGCAACAGCACTGACGTGACGATCGAGGCAGGGCGGGCATCGACGGGGATGGGAGGGATCTGGAAGAAGTCGGTGTCGGTGGACAGCCGGAAGGTGCTGGTGCCCGACCGGCCGAAGACGCCGAAGAGCACGAGAGCCAGCACCGCGAAGAAACCCAGCGCGATGGGCGCCTTCCAGCTTTTCACCACAGCCGACTCGAGCGTGAGGGGGGCGCTGCTCGGAGCGCCCTGCTTGCCTGTCACGGTGGTCATTTGGTCACCACAGCCTTCTTGCCGGAGATCTTCGACGTTCGGGTTCTCGGGATGCCCGACGGTTTCGGCAGGCGGAAGACCGCTCGCACCAGCGGAGGAGCCGCGATGAAGAGCACGATGAGCGACTGTACGACCGACACGATCTCGATCGGGATTCCCTGGGAGGCCTGCATGGTGAATCCCCCCGCCTTGAACGCACCGAACAGGATGCCGGCCACGAAGACTCCCCACGGCCTCGACCGCCCGAGGAGCGCGACGGTGATGGCATCGAATCCGATGCCGGCATCGATGCCCGATCCGAATCCCGTGGTGATGGCGCCCTGCACCTGGTTCGCTCCGGCGAGGCCGATGAGCCCACCCGAGATGAGCATCGCGTAGACGTACATGTTCTTCACGTCGATGCCGGCGACACGCGCGGCATGGGGATTCTCGCCGATAGCCCGGAACTTGAAGCCGAGGCTCGACCTGTTGAGAAGGTACCAAACGAGCACCGTCACGATGATCACGAGAATGAACCCGATTGTGAGGTTGTAGTTCGGTCCAAGCAGGTCGGGGAAGATCGCGGAGGGCTTCATCGCCGGCGATTTCGGATTGCTCGACCCCTTGGCCTGAAGGAGGCCCGGCGTGCGAAGCATGTAGGCGAGGAGGTAGTACGCCACGTAGTTGAGCATGATCGTGACGATCACCTCGTTCGCGCCGGTGCGAGCCTTGAGCAGACCGACGATGCCGCCCCAGATCGCACCGCCCGCGATCCCCGCGAGCAACGCCACGATGAGATGGAGGGGGAAGGGCATGTCGAACGAGAACCCGACCCAGCCGGCGGCCGCCGCGGCGATGAGCATCTGCCCACGCCCGCCGATGTTGAACAGGCCCACTCGAAAGGCGAGTGCCACCCCGAGTCCGGCCGCGATGAGCGGCGTCGCGAAGGCCAGGGTCTCGGTGAACGGCTTGATTCCGCTGGCGAAGTCTGGTCGGCCGAAGTTGTAGATCGACCCCTGGAACAGCGCGGTGTACGCGCCGGAGACAGCGGTCCAGATCGCCTGCAGCGTGTCGGTGGGGCGGGAGAAGAAGTAGCCGGATGCCGTCTTGACGCCCGGGTCCGTCAGGGCGATGAGAATGCCCCCGGCAACCAGCGCGAGCACCACGGCCAGAACAGAGATCACGGCATTGCCGGTGGTGATCTCCCGCAGCACGCCGGAAAAGCGTGAGGTGCCTTCGACGGGCGATGCGGTCTGGGACGCGGAGCCGGGAGTCGGCTGCCCGACCGGGGTGGGCTCCTGCGAGTCGGTCATGCCGCCACCTCCGCCGTTCCGGGCAGCTCGCCCGCCATCATGAGTCCGAGCACTTCACGGGGGGTGTTCCCTGGCACGATTCCCACTATCCCGCCCCGGTACATCACGGCGATGCGGTCTGCGAGCGCGACGACCTCGTCGAGCTCGGTCGAAACGACGATCACCGCGGTGCCCGCATCGCGCGTGGCGACGATCCGCGTGTGCACGAACTCGATCGAGCCGACATCCAGTCCCCTGGTGGGTTGGGCCGCCACGAAGAGCCGGAGATCTCGACTCAGCTCGCGGGCGAGAACGACCTTCTGCTGGTTGCCCCCGGAGAGTTTGCCGGCATGGGTGCCGATGCCCTGGGTGCGGATGTCGAACTCCACGATCTTCTGCTCGGCGAACTCCGCGAGATCGCCGAGCTGGAGCGAACCCGCCCGCACGAACGGAGCCCCGTCAGAACGGTCGAGCATGAGGTTCTCGGCGATGGTGAACTCGGCGATGAGTCCGTCTTCTCCGCGGTCCTCCGGAACGAAACCGACCCCCGAGTCGAGGACCTTCTTTGTCGATTCGCGACGCAGTTCCGTGCCGTCGAGCACAATGGATCCGGTGACCCGGGGCTGGAGACCCATGATCGCTTCGGTGAGTTCGGTCTGGCCGTTGCCCTGCACCCCGGCGATCGCGAGGATCTCGCCCGACTTCACCTCGAAGCTCACGTCGTTGACCACGAGCTGGCCGCGGTGATCGATCACCGACAGGTGGCTGATCACGAGGGCGGCGTCGCCGGGCTTCTCCGGGCCCTTCTGCACCGTGAGTTCCACGGGCCGACCGACCATGAGCGACGCCAGTTCCGTATTGGTGGCGGTGGGGGATGCCTCACCCACCACCTTGCCGAGCCTGATGACGGTGATCCGGTCGGCGACCTCGCGCACCTCGCGCAGCTTGTGGGTGATGAAGACGATGGAGGTGCCCGCGGCCTTGAGCTGTCTCATGATCACCATCAGCTCATCCGTCTCTTGCGGGGTGAGCACCGCGGTCGGTTCGTCGAAGACGAGCACCTTGGCATCGCGGGAGAGGGCCTTGATGATCTCCACCCGCTGCTGGACCCCGACGGGGAGGTCGTCGACCAGGGCGTCCGGATCGACGTCGAATCCGAACCGGCTCGAGATCTGGCGCACCTGCTCGCGCGCCGCGGCGAGGTCGAGCCGGCCGCCGAAGGAGGTCTGCTCGTGCCCGAGCATCACGTTCTCGGCCACGGTGAAGACGGGGATGAGCATGAAGTGCTGGTGCACCATTCCGATGCCGGCGGCCATCGCGTCTCCCGGGCCAGCGAAGTGCTGCACGACATCGTCGAGCAGGATCTCGCCCTCTTCGGCCTGGTACAGCCCGTAGAGCACGTTCATCAGGGTGGATTTGCCGGCACCGTTCTCACCGAGGAGGCAGTGGATCTCCCCCGGTTCGACGACGAGGTTGATGTGATCGTTGGCCACAAGGGCACCAAATCTCTTGGTGATCCCACGGAGTTCGAGCTTCATGCGTCCCAATCTATCCGGCAACGTTGCGGGGGTTGTAGCCACCAGTCAATCAGGTGGTCGAGCACTTAAGCAGGGCGGGGAGACCAGCGTCGCTGGCCTCCCCGCCCTGGTGCTGCCTTCTCTTCGCTACCGGAGTATCAGCTGCCGGAGAGGTAGGACTTCACGACCAGCTTGCCGCTGATGATGTCGGCCTTGAGCTTGTCGAGCTCGCCCTGCAGGCCAGAGTCGACCTTCGACTTGAAGTCGTGGAACGGGGCGATGCCCACTCCGTCGTTCTTCAGGTTGCCGACGTAGGCCACGTTGTCGAAGGTGCCCTTCGCCTGCTTGGCGCTCGCCTTGACGACGGCCTGCGTGGCCGGGTCGATGCCCTTGAGCACCGAGGTCAGATACAGCTTGTCGTACTGCGGGAAGGTGTTGTACACGTCGGCGTCGGCTCCGAGGAGCGCGATGTCCTTACCGGAGTCGGTGATTGCCGCTCCCGCACTCTGGAAGATCGGGCCACCGACCGGGAAGATGACGTCCGCGCCCTGATCGATCAGGTTCTGGGCCGTGCTCTTCGCGGTGTCGTTGGCGTCGAATCCACCGGTGAACGAGCCCTTCTGGCTCGCGACATCCCAGCCGACGACCTTGACGTCCTTGCTCTTGTCCTTGTTGAACTGCGCGACGCCGTCGGCGAAGCCGTCCATGAAGATCGTGACGGTCGGGAACTGCATGCCGCCGAAGGTGCCGACGATGCCCGACTTGCTGTAGCTCGCCGAGGCGTAGCCCGCGAGGAATGCGGCCTGGGCGGTGTCGAAGAGGATCGGCTTGATGTTCGGCTCGTCGACCTTGCCGTCGAAGTTGGCATCCGCCGCGTCATCGATGATGGCGAACTGGATGTCGGGGTTGGCCTTGGCGGCGGCGAGCGTTGCGGCCGAGAGGTTGAATCCGACGGTGATGATCAGGTTGCAGTTCGCGGCGATCATGCTGTCGATGTTGGGCGCGTAGTCGGTGTCGGCGTTCGACTCCGCCTTCTTGTAGGACGCACCGAGCGACTTGGCGGCGGACTGCAGGCCCTCGAGGCCGAGCTGGTTGAAGGACTTGTCGTCGAATCCACCGCTGTCGGAGACCATGCACGGAAGGAATTTCGTGGTCGCCGCGGTGGTGTTGTCGGCTTTGGGAGCTGCTGCGCAGCCGGCGAGCAGGGAAACTACGCCGACCAATGCAAGGCCGCCGAGGGCGGCCTTACGTGAGGTGATTCTCAAGATGTCCTCCAAGAAGGTGCAGCCACAGCAGCGGTTGCCGTGGCCATAGTGGTGTCAGGTTACCGAATGTTACGGCAGCGGATGATCCATCCGGGGGGCGGGAGACCCAATGGTTACAAAGATGCGATGGTCAGGAAATGTTGCAGAAATAATCACCCTGACCGGGCATCGACCAATCAGAGGACGTCGCTGCGTCCTGAGAGTTTGAGGGCGTCGACGACGGACTTGACCCGCTGGGCGTTCGCGCTCGTGGTGACGAGGAGCGCATCCGGGGTATCGACGACCACGATGTCGGTCACTCCGATCAGCGAGATGAGCCGCCCGGTCTGGCTGATGACCACGCCGCTCGAGGCATCCGCGAGCACGCGGGCGTTCTCCCCGAGGATCGCGAGGTCGGACTTGCGGCCCCCGGAGTGCAGTTTGGCGATCGCGGCGAAGTCGCCGACGTCGTCCCAGTCGAAGTCCCCGGGGATTACGACGAGCCGACCCGCTGCTGCGGCGGGCTCGGCGACGGTGTAGTCGATCGCGATCTTCTTCAGCTCCGGCCAGACCTTGTCGACGACGGCCCCGCGGCGGGGGGTGTCCCAGGCTTCGGCGAGTTCCTCGAGCCCCGCGAGCAGCTCCGGCTCCGTCTCGCCGAGTTGGCGCAGAAGCACGTCGGCCCGGGAGATGAACATGCCCCCGTTCCAGAGGTAGTTGCCGTCGTCGAGGTAGGACTGGGCCGTGACCTGGTCCGGCTTCTCCACGAAGCTGTCGACGCTGACCGCGCGCGGGGCATTGGGGATCTCGAGGGCGGCGCCGCAGTGGATGTAGCCGAAGCCGATCGCCGGATCCGTCGGGGTGATGCCGATGGTCGCGATGTACCCGGCCTCCGCGGCCGCCACCGCCTCGACCACCGCACGACGGAAGCCGCGCTGGTCGGAGATCACATGGTCCGCCGCGAAGGAACCGATGATGACCTCCGGCTCCCGCCTCACCAGGATCGCCGCCGCCAGCCCGATCGCCGCCGAGGAATCCTTCGGCTCACTCTCGAGCACCACGTTCGGATCGATCAAGTCGGGGAGTTGCGCTTCCACTGCGGCCCGGTGGGCACGCCCGGTGACCACCATGATGCGTTCCGGTCCCGAGATGGGTGCGAGGCGATCCCAGGTGGCGCGCAACAGCGTGCTGCCTGAGCCAGTGAGGTCGTGCAGGAACTTCGGGGCGTCGGCACGCGAGAGAGGCCAGAGCCGGGAGCCGATTCCGCCGGCCGGGATGACACTGTAGAAGCGGTCGAGTGGTTCCGAGGGTGTGGCCATGCCGCCAGACTATCCGCAGCCCCGCGCCGACGACTCGGGGTCGGAACCGGTCCCCCCGTTGTCACAAGCTGGGAAATATCTCGATACCGAGACAATCGGATGCCCGCATGGCACGGTGCGCTCGATCGCCGGGAATAGAATCGTGTGAGTTCGACTGCGAACATTCCCAGCTTCTGTTACGGGAGCTGACCGACGCCAAGGAGGGTTGCTCGTGCCAGAGAAGTCGGCGGGGGCCCTGGCTGCTCCCATGCCAGACAAGAAATTTCCGACGCCAAGGATCTCGTCTCCACGGGTTCCCCGAGGCACGCTGTACCGCGGTCGGGAAGGCATGTGGTCGTGGGTGCTCCACCGCATCACGGGCGTCGCGATCTTCTTCTTCCTGCTCGTGCACATCCTCGACACCTCACTGGTGCGGCTGAGCCCCGAGGCCTACAACGCGGTCATCGACCAGTACAAGACGCCCATCATGGGGCTCGGCGAGGCCGGCCTGGTAGCGGCGATCGGGTTCCACGCTCTCAACGGGCTCCGCATCATCCTCATCGACTTCTGGAGCGTCGGCACCAAGCACCAGCGCCTGATGTTCTGGATCGTCATCGGCCTCTGGGTCGTGCTCATGGCGGGCTTCCTGCCGCGCCAGCTCATGCATATCTTCGGAGGGGCGTGATCATGACCGCGACCATCGAATCCCCGCGCGCTCCCCGCACGCGCCAGCAGTCCCGGTTCAACCTGGAGAAGTGGGGCTGGATCTACATGCGCGCGAGCGGTGTGGTGCTTGTCGTGCTCATCTTCGGGCACCTCTTCGTCAACCTCGTCGCCGGCGAGGGCGTCAAGGCCATCGACTTCGGCTTCGTCGGCGGCAAGCTGTCGCAGCCGTTCTGGAAGATCTGGGACACGCTGCTGCTCTGGCTCGCCCTCATCCACGGCGCCAACGGCATGCGCACCATCGTGAACGACTACGCCTCCAATCCACTCGTCCGTCGCATATTCAAGGGCGCACTCCTCGCGTCCGCCGTACTGCTGATCCTGCTGGGAACCCTTGTGATCTACACCTTCAATCCATGTCCTGCGGGATCGCCAGCCGACCTGCTCCCGTCCTTCTGCCCGGCCAAGTAAGGCCGGAGCAGACAATGGGCACAGACGCAGCAGGCACCTCCTCGATCGTCGACGGCGTGCACTACCACCAGTTCGACATCGTGATCGTGGGCGCCGGCGGCGCCGGGATGCGGGCGGCCATCGAGGCCGGACCGCACGCGAGCACCGCGGTGATCTCCAAGCTCTACCCCACGCGTTCCCACACGGGCGCGGCGCAGGGCGGCATGGCTGCTGCCCTCGCCAACGTGGAGGAGGACAACTGGGAGTGGCACACCTATGACACCGTCAAGGGCGGTGACTACCTCGTCGACCAGGACGCCGCAGAGATCCTCGCCAAGGAGGCGATCGACGCCGTCCTCGACCTCGAGAACATGGGCCTGCCGTTCAACCGCACGCCCGACGGCAAGATCGACCAGCGCCGATTCGGTGGTCACACCCGGGAGCACGGCAAGGCTCCGGTGCGTCGCGCCTGCTACGCGGCGGACCGTACCGGCCACATGATCCTGCAGACGCTGTTCCAGAACTGCGTCAAGCTCGGAATCAACTTCTTCAACGAGTACTACGTGCTCGACCTGGTGATGACCGAGGTGACGGATGCCTTCGGCAAGACCCAGGAGCAGCCCTCCGGCGTCGTCGCCTACGAGCTCGCCACCGGCGAACTCCACGTCTTCCAGGCGAAGGCGATCATCTTCGCCACCGGCGGGTTCGGCAAGATCTACAAGACCACCTCGAACGCCCACACCCTCACCGGTGACGGCGTCGGCATCATCTGGCGCAAGGGCCTGCCCCTCGAGGACATGGAGTTCTACCAGTTCCACCCCACCGGCCTCGCCGGGCTCGGCATCCTCCTCTCCGAAGCGGCCCGGGGAGAGGGAGCCATCTTGCGCAACAGCACCGGCGAGCGCTTCATGGAGCGCTACACCCCGACGCTGAAGGATCTCGCTCCGCGCGACATCGTCGCGAGATCGATGGCGACCGAGATCCGTGAAGGGCGAGGCGCCGGTCCGAACAAGGACTACCTCTACCTCGACATCACCCACCTCGAGCCCGCGGTTATCGACGAGAAGCTGCCCGACATCACCGAGTTCGCCCGAACCTACCTCGGCGTCGAGCCGTACACCGAGCCGGTTCCGGTGCTTCCCACCGCGCACTACGCGATGGGCGGCATCCCCACCAACGTGAAGGCCGAGGTGCTGCGCAGCAACACCGAGGTCGTGCCCGGACTGTACGCCGCCGGCGAGTGTGCTTGCGTGAGCGTGCACGGCTCGAACCGGCTCGGCACCAACTCGCTGCTCGACATCAACGTCTTCGGCAAGCGGAGCGGTCAGAACGCGGTCGAGTACGTGAAGACCGCCGAGTTCACACCGCTTCCGGAGGATCCGGCGGCGGGGGTGCGCAAGATCCTGGACATGGTGCGCAGCGGCAATGGCTCCGAGAACATCGCGGCCATCCGCAAGGAGCTGCAGGACTCGATGGACCGCAACGCCCAGATCTTCCGCACCGACGAGAGCCTCGCCGAAGTGACGGTCCTGATCGAGAACCTGCGCGCGCGGTACAAGAACATCGCACTGCGCGACAAGGGCAAGCGGTTCAACACCGACCTGCTCGAGGCCGTCGAGCTCGGATTCCTGCTCGACCTCGCCGAGGTTGTCGTCTACTCCGCCCGCTCCCGCAAGGAGAGCCGCGGCGGGCACATGCGCGAGGACTATCCGAACCGCGACGACGAGAACTTCCTCGTGCACACGATGGCCTACCTCGTCGGCGACCCGGAGTCCGCGGATGCCGGCGAGCACATCAAACTCGGCTGGAAACCGGTCGTCATCACGAACTATCCTCCGATGGAAAGAAAGTACTGAGATATGAGCAACGCAGTCCTGGAGAACCGTCCCTCGGTGCCGGAAGAGATCCCGACCTTCACCGCGACGCTGATAATCCGTCGCTTCGATCCCGAGGTAGACCTCGAGCCGCGCTGGGAGGACTTCGACGTGGTCATGGGCGGCACGGATCGCGTGCTCGACGCGCTGCACAAGATCAAGTGGGAGCAGGATGCCTCTCTCACCTTCCGTCGCTCGTGTGCGCACGGGGTCTGCGGGTCCGACGCGATGCGTATCAACGGCCGTAACCGTCTGGCCTGCAAGACGCTGCTGAAGGACCTCGACCTGTCGAAGCCGATCTACATCGAAGCGATCAAGGGCCTCCCGCTCGAGAAGGACCTGATCGTCAACATGGACCCGTTCTTCGAGAGCTTCAAGGAGGTGCAGCCGTTCCTCATCGCTTCGTCGAAGCCCGAGAAGGAGCGCCTCCAGAGCCCGGCCGAGCGAGCCCGCTTCGATGACACCACCAAATGCATCCTCTGCGCGGCCTGCACCTCGAGCTGCCCGGTGTTCTGGACGGACGGCCAGTACTTCGGACCCGCCGCTATCGTGAACGCCCATCGGTTCATCTTCGACTCGCGGGACGAGGGATCGCAGGTACGCCTCGACATCCTCAACGACAAGGAGGGGGTGTGGCGGTGCCGCACGACCTTCAACTGCACCGAGGCCTGCCCCCGCGGCATCCAGGTGACCCAGGCGATCGCCGAGGTCAAGGCGGCCGTGCTGCGCGGAAAGCCGTAACGCTCCTTCTACCGGAGAAATCGCCGACTGCCCACCCGAAGGGCAGTCGGCGATCTTTATCCTCGGGTGGCACTGCCGTTTTCCCCCGGCAACCCTCCCCTATTCCTCTGAATCTGGGGAGGTGGGAAGAGGATCTCTCCGCTTCTTACCGGAAGAGACCGCGATCAACCCCGACTATGACGCGGATCGAGGAGGCAATTCCCGTAGGCGTCAGTGGAGCACGTCGAGGGTCACGCCGAGACTGTTCGAGAGCACCGTCAGGGGGATGCCGAGGTCGATGCCGAGAAGGGTGGCCACGGTCTGCTTCACCTGCAGCCCGGCCGCGGAGGTCGGGAGCGCGGTGACATGAATCGCCCAGGTGCCCTCAGGGGTCACTCGTGTCGTCGCATAGACGGCACCGGCAGTCTGGAGCGAGACCGTCGCACCGGGAATCCCTGTGCCCGCCAGGTCGAGGGCTGCGGACGCGCCGACGACCCCGGGAGGCGCCGAGTGTGCGGGTACCGCGCCCGGACCGATGGCGATGCCGGGGAGGAGGGAGTTCACCGGGTTCGTGATGTCTTTCACCACGGAGTCGACGGTGGAGCCGACACCCGCGACGGTGCTGTTCACGGTGGACCCGAGAGCACCCGGCTCCGGCATGAGGCTGTCGGTCGCCGAGTCGAGCGTCGACCCCGCTGCATCCGCCTGCTTCGAAGCCGAGACGGCAGGGACCGAGCCGGCCTCCTGGGGCTGCGTGATCGATGTCGAGACCGGTGCCGGTGACGGTGGAGCGGCATTGCTCGCGGCGAGCCCTCCGGAGA
The DNA here is from genome assembly GCF_054880895.1 of Lacisediminihabitans sp. FW035. Taxonomy (NCBI): domain Bacteria; kingdom Bacillati; phylum Actinomycetota; class Actinomycetes; order Micrococcales; family Microbacteriaceae; genus Lacisediminihabitans; species Lacisediminihabitans sp. FW035. The sequence goes on along the minus strand of NZ_CM142187.1, from coordinate 694,305 downwards.
TGGCGATGGCGATGGCGAGTGAGCCGATGAGGGGCGCTGCGATCGGGGTGGCGGTGAGCCCGGCGGTGACCGCCGGTGCGGCGACCGCAGATGCCGCGAAGGCGGGCGGGATGGCCGGCGTGAGGGTCGCGGCGGCCGCGGAGCTCGGCGCGCTGAGGGAGGCGAGCAACCCGCCTCCGGCGATGCCGCCGAGCAGGAGGGGGAGCATCACGAGGGCGAGGCGTGAGCCCACCTCATCCACTTCCTCGCTGATGATCGAGCAGCGTGCACAGGTGGCGAGGTGGTCGCTGACTCTGGTGCGTTCGCGGGCCGTCAGTCCGTTGCGGGCGAAGTCGCCGAGCCGCGCGATCGCCCACTGGCATTCGCCGGAGGCCGTGGCATCCGAGACATGAGCCTGCAGCCACGCCTTGCGAAGGCCTTCGCGGGCACGATAGGAGAGCGCGGCGACCCCGTTGGCGGTGAGACCGAGGATCGGGGCGACCTCGTGCGGATCCATCCCCTCCACCTCGGTGTACCAGAGCACCGATTGCCAGCGCTCGGGCAGGGCCCGGAATGCCCGCACCGTGAGGGTGCGGTCGAGGGCTATGGCGGCCGGGTCTTCTGCGGCCGTCGGGTCTTCGAAATCGCCGATGTCATCGACGTTGACATCGTGGCGATCGCCACCCCACCGGCTCGCGAGATTGCGGATGGTCGTGTACAGGTAGGGGCGGAAGGCCCCATCGGGGCCTCCACCGGCGAGCACCCGCTGGTAGATCCGCACGTAGGCCTCAGACACGAGGTCGTCGGCGTCGATGGAGGAGGTGAACTGGCGGGCCACTCGGAGTCCGGATCGGGCGTGGCGCTGCCACAGCTGAGCGAAGGCACCACGGTCGCCGCCACGCGCCAAGGCGACAAGGGACTCGTCGGAAGCCGTCGCGCCCGGATCCGCTCGACTGTCAGTTTCCTCATTCTTCATGGCCCGATCCCCCCGTTCCGGCCCCGATACGGCGTCCGACCCCGTTGTCGAATGCGTTCCCGAGTCATTCCAGTATGAACGCCGGGCGACCGGATGGCCAATGGTCGCGGGGTTTCAGAGCATGCGCCGCCGCGGTATCCCGCCGCTGGATCGCGGCGCTCCACGGCTCGAGTGGGCGGTTATGGCGCCAAGACGCTGAATATGGCGCCACTCTTGCCCACTCGCGACGTCGGGCTTCTAACCCTCGGGCTTCGGGCGGTTGCCCGTGGAGACACGCTTCCGTCGAGGAGACCACGATTCCAACGCTCGAGTGGGCGATTCTGGCGCCACAGCGGCGAAAATAGCGCCACAATTGCCCACTCGCAGGCTTGGCGGATCCGGGGATCCGGGGATCAGGCGGATGCCGCTGCGCGCGCCCCCGCCGCCGTGCGCGCGCCGAGAGCCGCCGCCGCTTTCTCCCGTGCCTGTTCGAGAGTGACCGTCGCGAGCTCGGCACGGACGTCGGCGAGAGCCGCCGGAGTCATGCTGAGGGTGGTCGCGCCGAGCCCGACGAGCACCACGGCGAGCTGCGGGTCGGCAGCAGCCTCACCGCAGATTCCGACCGGCTTGCCGCTCGCCGCGCCCGCGTCTCCGATGAGCTTGACGAGGCGGAGCACGGCGGGGTGCCAGGGGTCCTGGAAGTGCGCGACCGATCCGAGCATCCGGTCCGCCGCGAGCGTGTACTGGGTGAGGTCGTTGGTGCCGACGCTCACGAAATCGGCGCTCTCCAGCACCTGGTCGGCCAGCACGGCCAGGGACGGCACCTCGGCCATGACGCCGACGATCGTCAACCCGAGCTCCTTGCCGAGGCCGACGAAGTACTCGGTCTCCTCGGAGTCGGACACCATGGGAGCCATCACCCAGAGCTCCGCCTCCGTCTCGGCGTCGGCCAGGGCGAGGGCCGTGAGCTGGTCACGCAGGATCGGCTCACTCGCCCGCAGGGCGCGCAGGCCGCGGAGTCCGAGGGCGGGGTTCTCCTCGTGGGCGTCATTGAGGAAGCTGAGCGGCTTGTCGGCGCCGGCATCCAGTGCGCGCACCACCACCTTCTTGCCGGGGAAGTGGGAGAGCAGCTCGGCGTACTGCACCCGCTGCTCCTCGACGGTGGGAGCCGATTTCGAGTCGAGGAACAGGAACTCGGTGCGGAAGAGCCCGACACCCTCGGCACCGAGCGCGACCGCCGCCGCGGCATCCTTCGGAGAGCCGAGGTTGGCGAGGAGCGGCACCTTCGTGCCATCGGCGAGCACGCCGTCGGTGATCGGCGCGGCGGCTGCGGCCGCGCGGTCGGCGATGCGTTGCCGGGCATCGGACACCTCGGAGTCGGTCGGCGAGACGCGCACACCGCCGGTGGCGGCATCCGCGATCACGACGGTGCCGTCGGTGAGGTCGAGAGCGCCGGAGACGCCGACGATCGCCGGGATCGACTTGGACCGGGCGAGGATCGCCGTGTGGCTGGTGGGGCCACCGTCCCTGGTGATCAGCCCGAGCACCTTCTCGAGGTCGAGGAGTGCCGTGTCCGCCGGTGCGAGGTCGGGGGCGACGAGGATGAACGGGCTGTCTGACGACGGCACGCCGGGGGCGGGAACCCCGCGGAGGGTGGCGATGATGCGCTGGGACACGTCTCCGAGATCGGTGGCCCGCTCGGCCATGAGCCCTCCCATGCCGGCGAGCATGTCCTGGAAGGCGCCGAAGGCCTCGAAGACGGCGCGCTCGCCCGTCTTGCCCGATTCGATGCGGGCGCTGACGTCATCGATCAGCGTCGGGTCCTGAGCCATCAGCGACGCGGCCTCCAGCACGTCCTTCGCCGCTCCTCCGGCCTTCTCTCCCCGAGCGCGCAGCTCGGCGGCGACTGTCGACAGCGCGGAGGTGACCGTCGCGAGCTCGGTCGTCGCGTCCGCGCTGCGGGCGGAGTCCTGGGGTTCGGGAAGGGGATCCGGCATCCTCAGGATCGGGCCGACGGCCACTCCGCGTCCTACGCCGATACCGTGCAGGTCCATGCGTTCCTCTTCCTCGAGCCCATGCTGTTTCCACAGAACTCTACCGGCGCGCTGGTTAGGCTTGAACTGTCGAAAGGGAACGGATGCTGACCTCACTGCAGGCCCTCATCGCTCGGGTCATGAAGCTGCGCCCGGTGCGGGTCTTCCAGCGCTATTCCGAGAAGAACGGGCCGATCCTCGCCGGCGGACTCAGCCTCACCGCCCTCTACAGCGTCTTCGCCGGGATCTACGTGGGGTTCGCCCTCCTCGGCCTGTCGATCGAGTCGAATTCGGACCTGAAGAACGCGGTCGTCAACACACTGTCGAGCTCGGTCCCCGGCCTGATCGACTCGGGCAACGGTGGTGGCGGAGCGATCGATCTCGATGCCCTCTTCAAGTCCCGCGTACTCGGCTGGAGCAGCATCGTCGCCGCGGCCGCCCTGCTTGTCACTGCGCTCAGCTGGTTCGCCTCCGCCCGGTCGGCGGTTCGCGCAGTCTTCGATCTCGCGCCCGACACCACCTTCTTCCTGCTGCTCAAGCTGCGGGACCTGGCCCTCGTCGTGGCCTTCGCCATCGTGACGCTGGCCTCCGCCGCGATCTCCGTGTTCTCCACCAGCGCGCTCTCCGCCCTGTTCGACCTTCTCCACCTCGACAACCGCTCGTTCTTCGCCAAGGCGGTCGGGCACATCATCGGCCTGCTCATCGTGCTGGTGATCGACACCCTGGTGCTCGCTGCGCTCTATCGCGTGCTGCTCGCGGTGCGGATCCCGTGGCAACGCCTGCTCACCGGCTCGCTGCTCGGGGGGATCGCGCTCGGCGTCCTCAAGGTGCTCGGCGCCACGATCGTGGGCGGCGCCGGGAAGAACCCGCTACTCGCGTCGTTCGCCGTGATCCTCGGATTGCTCGTCTGGTTCGGACTCGTCTGCCAAGTGATCCTGATCGCCGCGACCTGGATCTCCGTCGACATGGCCGACCACGGGCAGACCGCTACCGCGACCGCCCGGCGCCAGGGCTCGAGCCCGCCTGGCCGTCACCCGCGCCCGAGGGTGCGGCCGATCGCACGCCTCCGGTGACGTCGGCCGTCTTCGCTAGGCTCGATTCATGAGCACTCCCCTTCGTATCGCCAGCGTCAATGTCAACGGGGTGCGCGCCGCATTCCGCAAGGGCATGGGCGACTGGCTCGCGGCGCGGGATGTCGACATCCTCGCCCTGCAGGAGGTGAGAGCCGCAACCTCCGACCTCGAAGACCTGCTCGGGCCGGAGTGGAACATCCTCCATGACGCCGCGACAGCGAAGGGTCGCGCCGGTGTAGCGCTCGCCAGCCGCGGAGGAGCCGAGATCCATCGGGTCGAGCTCGGTGATGAAAAGTTCGACAGCGCAGGCCGGTGGCTCGAAGCGGACTACCGGGTCGGCGATTCGATCGTCACCGTCGTGAGCACCTACGTGCACTCCGGCGATGCCGAGACCCCCAAGAAGATGATCGAGAAGTACAAGTTCCTCGACGCCATGACCAGGCGCCTCCCCGAACTCTCCGCGCACACGCCGCTCGCCGTGATCGTAGGCGACCTCAACGTGGCGCACCGCGAACTCGACCTCAAGAACTGGCGGGGCAACCGCAGGAGTGCCGGCTTCCTGCTCAAGGAGCGCGCCTACTTCGACAAGTTCTTCGGTCCGGCGGGCAAGAACGTCGCCTGCGTCGATGGCAAGACGCGACGCGGGCTCGGCTGGGTCGACGTCGGCCGGCAGTGGGCCGGCGAGGTCGACGGGCCCTACACGTGGTGGTCCCAGCGTGGGCAGGCCTTCGACACCGACACCGGTTGGCGACTCGACTACCACATGGCCTCACCCCAGCTCGCGGCATCCGTCGTGCACTATGCGGTGGACCGCGCGTCGGCGTGGGACACCCGCTGGTCGGACCATGCCCCGGTGGTCGTCGACTACGTCGTCTGATCGGCTCCCTCTCTGGAAGACTGGATCCATGAGTTCCAAACCCCGCCTGTTCTCCGGTATGCAGCCCTCGGCCGAGTCCCTCCACATCGGCAACTACATCGGCGCATTGCTGCAGTGGAAAGAGCTGCAGGCCAGTCACGACGCCATCTTCTGCATCGTCGACCTGCATGCCATTACCGTCGCCCAGGATCCGGCGGCACTTCGCGAGAACACCCGCCGCACCGCCGCGCAGTACATCGCCGCGGGAATCGACCCCGAGGTCTCGACCCTCTTCGTGCAGTCGCATGTGGCGGCGCATCCGCAGCTCGCCTGGGTGCTCAACACGATTACCGGCTTCGGCGAAGCAAGCCGCATGACCCAGTTCAAGGACAAGGCCGCCAAGCAGGGATCGGATGCCGCGTCGGTCGGCCTCTTCGCCTACCCCACGCTCATGGCCGCCGACATCCTGCTCTACAACGCCGTCGCCGTGCCGGTGGGCGACGACCAGAAGCAGCATGTCGAGCTCACCCGCGACCTGGCGAACCGCTTCAATACCCGCTTCGGCCCCACTTTCGCGATGCCGGAGGCGATGATCCTGAAGGAGACAGCGCGCATCTACGACCTGCAGAATCCCGGGTCGAAGATGAGCAAGTCCGCAGAGTCCGCCGCGGGCGTGGTGTGGCTGCTCGACGAGCCGACGGTGACCGCGAAGAAGATCAAGTCCGCCGTGACGGATGCCGGCCGCGAGGTGCGCTACGACACCGGCGAGAAGCCGGGGGTCTCCAATCTGCTCACGATCTTCTCTGTGCTGGCGGAGCGGTCGATCGACTCTCTCGAATCCGACTACGAAGGTCGCGGGTACGGGGACTTCAAGAAGGATCTCGCCGAGGTTGTCGTCGAGACCTTCGCACCGATCCGAGCGCGAACGCTCGAGCTTCTCGACGACCCCGCGGAACTCGATCGGGTGCTCGCCGGCAACGCCGATCGAGCCGCGGCGATCGCCGATGTGACTCTCGCGACGGTCTACGACCGCATCGGCCTCCTGCCGAAACGGTGACCGTGAAGCCGACAGTGCTTCGAACCGAGCGACTGTGGCTCGACGCGCCGGTGCTCTCCGACCGGTTCGCTGTGGCCGAGTATTGTCGGGATCCGCTGTTCGAGACGCTGATGACACTGCCGTGGCCCTACGAGCAGCGGCACGCCGACTTCTTCCTCTACCGGGTCGTACCCGGCGGCTGGCTCTCCGGTGACGAACTCACCTGGGCTGTGCGCGAGAGCGAGGGCGGCCCGCTTCTCGGGATCATCGGCTGGCGCCGCGAATTCGGCGATATCGGCTACTGGCTCGGCGCGCCGCACCGGGGCCGCGGGTTGATGACCGAAGCTGTCGTCGTGGTGACGGACTGGCTGATGACCGACTTCGGGCGCGCGGAGGTCGCGTGGGAGTGCGTGGTCGGCAACGCGGCATCCGTCTCGGTGGCCCGCAAGGCGGGCTTCACCTTCACCGGGGAGCGCCCGACCGGGCTGACCTTCCGAGACGGCAGTCATCCTCTGGCCTGGCATGGCATGCTGCGGGCCGGCGAGCCTCGCGTCGAACGGCCAGGGTGGCCAGCCTGAGCGCGAACGGCCCGTTCCCCGAGGGGGACCGCCGATGATCCTCATCTTCGTGGCGCTCGCTCTCGGAAGTGTGCCCTGGCTTCTCGCGCTGAGCAAGCGTTTCGGACTCCTGATCGCCGTTCCAGGAACGGCGGCGGCGGCCATCCTGCTTGCTCTCGCCATGCTCGTGGTCGGTCGTGCGGCGTCTTTCGACATCGTGGTCACGCAGGTTGTCGGCGCGGCGCTCTTCGCCGTGGCAGGCCTGCTCCTGCTTCGCCGCACGCCGGGCGCGGTCCGGCTACCCGGTCGCTACGCGCTGGCACTGTGGATCTCCCCCCTCCTCGGCGCTCTCGGCTGGATCGGCACCCTTGTCGCCGCCCAGTTCGTGCCGGGCGCGGCAAGGCTCAGCTGGGCCATGAACGGCGACGGGTTCAACAACATCTTCTACGGCGATGTCATCGTCTCCGCCAACGGCCTCGCTCTCGGCCAGTCCGAGAATCCGGTGCCGCTGCCGGCCTCCCTGCTGGCCCTCACGATGGCACCCGGTCGGTCGGCCGTCGCCGCGCAGAACCTGCTCGGCCACGACCTCGCGGCGTTCACGGTCGTCTGGACGCTGATCCTCGCCGCCACGTGCATCCTGACCGGGGCCGCCGTGGCTTCCGCGATCCCGAAGCGGTCGCTTCGCACCGTCGCGGTAACCAGCGCGCTCGGTTCGCTGCTGCCGCTCACCTGGTTCGTCGCGGGACTTCCGGTGCAGTGGGGCTACTTCAACGCGAACGTCGTCCTGCCGATCCTCCTCGCCACCTGGCTCGCCTTTCTCGCCTCGCGGCGTTTTCCCATCGCCGCCCTCGTCGTGATCACGGGGCTCACGACGCTGGTGCTCGCCACCTGGGCTCCCCTGGTGCTCGTGCCCGGGGCGCTCGGGATCGTGATCCTCCGGCGGGACTGGGGGCGCATCCGTTCGCTCTCTGGGGTCGCCGCGCTCATCTTCCTGCTCGGTGCCGCGCAGGTACTCGCCTGGGTGGGCATCGTCACCGTGCCCACCTTCCTCGCCCAGGGGGATGCCCTGGAGATCCCCGGCCACGGATTCCCGTCGTCCTGGCCGGCCATCCCGGTGCTGCTCGTCGCGCTCGTCGCGCTCGCTGCAATGGTGCGCAAGAGGACGGCGTTGCCCGTGCTTCCCGGTGGCATCGCGATCACCTGTGCTGCGATCGCGGCCACGGGGATGCTGATCTATCTCGACCACGGACAGGGCGACCCGTGGACGGCCTACTACCCGACGAAGCTCGCCTGGATCCTCTCGGTGTTTCTCCTGATCGTGGCGCTCTCCCTCGGCCTGGCGGTTTTCGCGGTGCGTGGATCCCGTCGCCGGATCGTCCTCGCGGGTATCTCGACAGTGACTGTCGCCGTGCTGCTCGCCTGTGCGGCGATCCCGCTGGACGGACTGTCCGAGACCGTGGTGCGGCAGCCGATGACCCGGATCCTCAGCGGATCGATCTGGCACACCGGCGACCGGGCGGTCGAAAAGATACTGCGCCTGTCCGACCCGCGGGCGGCCGGAATACTCTGGCAGTCCGGCGACCCCGATGAGGCGATGATCGATTTCTGGGTGCTGGTCACGAGGGGCGGTGATCTGGTGGGCGACCCGGAGCTGCGGGCGATCGCCTTCGTCGCCTACCGGGAGTACCGCGCGACGGGCACCTTCGATGACTCGGACATCGCACCCCTGTGCTCGATCCTGGAGCGGATGAAGCCCACTCCGACCGTGCAAACCGTGAACCCCGAACTCGAGTCCCAGCTGCGCGATTCCTGCCCGGCGGTGTCGGCTCGGGTGCTGGTGGACTCGCGATGATCGACCCGGCAGCGATCTGCTTGCTCGACGGATTGCCGAGACAGCTGGACTGACGGGCGGTCTCACGCTTTCATCCGGGCCGGGCCTGCCGGGTTCACTGTGCATAACTCCGGCAAACCGGCAGCGGCCTGCAGAGTTCACGCGAAACCCCGGCGAGTCAGAGACCTCCAGACAGAATCTGCAGGAGTTATGGTCGTCGCACAGGGTGGCGCCGCAGCTACAGGATGTGCACCCGATGGTGGTTCCACGCCGCCAGGAGCGCGAGGACGGCCTCCTGGACGGCAGCGGGGTCGAACATGGTGCGCTGGTAGGCCGGCCTAAGGCTCATGTACCCCTGCCGTGCCGCGTCGATGTCCCGATTGCGATCCCGCACATGCATTTCCCAGCCCTCGTGGGCGAGCCTGCTGTCGGCTTCGAGAATGAGGATGCCCTCGACGATCATGTCGACGCGCCCGACGCCCCGCACCTCCACCTGCAATTCGCAGTGCAGACCGATTTGCCACATCAATAACCGCAGGATCGACTCCTGGCCGGCCTCCGCTCGGCCGTCGAGCTGGCCGAGTAGCGGTAGGCAGCGTTCCGGCAGCTGGCGGAAGAGCGCATCGAGCTCGTCGAGCGAGAGAAGCCCCAGGTGGAGGACGCTGTCGAGTGTGGCAATGGCATGCCAGGGCATTTGGCAGCGGACTGCCTGGGCAACCGCCTCGCGGACCCCGACGGCGTGTTCCGAGACGTCGGTGCTGTCGAGGAGTGGCCACCAGTGCAACACGGAGTCGCCCCTCGCGCTCTCGCCAAGGGCGATCGACCGCGAGTGAGGTGACCGCAGTCGGGATGCCGACCGCAGGAGATGGATATGCGGGACAGCGGAGTCCATGGCGAAGGCACCACGCAGATGAAGAGCCGAGACACAGCCGAGGCGGCCACCGACGCGAACCGCCTGGATCACGCGCGTCGGTGTGCCGGGGAGGGCGTAGTGGTCCCGGCGCGGCCGCAGCAGGTAGCCGCCCCGCACCGCACTAGTCAGTCCCGCTCCTGTTGCACCGAAAGCGAGCAGCGTGCGCCGATCCGCCACCGTCAGGTTCAGTTGTTGGAAGATTTCGTTCCACGTCATGGCGGGATGGTGGCCGATGCGGTCGGCACGGTTGGGGGAGCCGCCCAGATCGGTGCATAACGTTGTGCGCGCGTGCTCGGTGCACAACTCCGGCTCAGCGCCTTGCAAGGGTCAGTCTGGCCCGGAATTTCGGGCGTCGCGAACACCGTGTCCGCGAGGAGCAGGAGTTATGCCGAACGGCGTTCGCCGAGACGCCTCAGGTCCGATCGATCGCCGGGGCGACTCCGGCGTGTCAACTCCGGCCCGACTGCTCACGCCGCCGACGCATAAGTCCTGCAAACTGCGCGCCAGCCCTCAGCCTCTGTGCGAGACCGCCGCCGATCCGGGGCCAGCAAAGCAGCGGGACACGAACTGCAGGAGTTATGCCGAGGGGGACGGCACAAGCGGGATCAGTGAGCGACCGGCGCGGGCTGCTCGGTGAAGACCTGGCCGTGCAGTGTCGTGAGGGTCTCACGGGTTGCGGCGACCTCGGTCGCGCGCTTCTCGCTCGTCCAGCCGAGGCTCGCTCCGACGACGTCCGCGATCTCGTCGATCATCTCGCCCGTGACCGCACCGGTGAAGGCGAGATCGGTGCGGCGAAGCAGCACATCGTCGAGATGCACGACACTCTCCGTGCGTACGAGATGGTCGAGCTCGGCAGTGGTCAGCAGCGTGGTCGTCTGCAGCGTGGAGTCGTCACCGGCGGTGATCGCGGCGATCACCTCGGTCGCGCGGGTGCCGTAGCGTGTGAGCAACTGCTCCACTCGCGAGCGGGTGACTCCCACCGCGTGAGAGTGGATCCAGGCGTTCCGGGTGGGTTCCGTGGTCGGGAACCCGGCCCCTCCGCCGATCGGGAGTGAAGTGGTGGATGCCGTGCGCTCACGCTTCAGCAGGGCGAGCACCTCGTTGGTCATGTGCTCACCGAGTGCGCGGAAGGTCGTCCACTTGCCGCCGACGAGGCTGAGCAGCGGGGACCCGCCGAAGCTGCCCTTCTCGATGCGATAGTCGCGGGAGACGAAGCCGGGAGCCTCGTCGTCGTGCCGCGGCAGCGGACGGATGCCCGCATAGGTGAACACGATCTGCGAGCGGTCGACGGGCACAGTCGGGAACACGTGGGAGACGAGCTTGAAGAAGTACTCGGTGTCGTCGTCCGTCTCGATCATCGGATCGCGCGGGTCGGCATCCATGTCGGTGGTTCCCACGAGCACGCGGCCCTTGATCGGGTAGATCAGCACGATGCGGCCGTCGTCATTCTCGAAGAACAGCTCACGACCCTTGGTGGCGGCGAAGAGTTCGGGGTTGTCGAGCACGATGTGCGAACCCTTCGTGCCGCCCATGAACTTCGTGGCCGTGCCGAGAGCGTCGTTGGTGAGGTCGGTCCAGGGGCCGGAGGTGTTGACGACCACGTCGGCGGTGAGCACGAATTCGTCTCCCGTGACGCGGTCCCGCACCAGCACTCCGCCATCGACGGCGCCGATCGCCTCGACGTAGTTGGCGCTTCGACCGCCTGCTGCCACTCCGTCGAGCAACACGTCGAGTCCGAGACGCTCCGGGTTGACCATCGCCGCGTCATAGTAGGTGGCCGTGTACTTGAGGTCGGGGTTCAGCGCGGGCTGGTCGGCCAGCGACTTGCGTCGACCGTGGAACTGGTGGCGCGGAACGCTGCCACCGTCGCGCGAGAAGGAGTCGTACAGGATGAGCCCCACCTTGATCAGCAGCGCGCCACGCTCAGTGGTCGTGCTCTGCTTGTGTGTGAGGAAGCGCAGCGGTGCGGCCGCGATCCCGGAGAAGGTGGAGAAGATCGGGATGGTCGTCTGCAGCGGCTTCACGTAGTGCGGCGCCGTCTTCAGCAGGCGATTGCGCTCCTGCACCGCCTCGCGTACGAGACGGAATTCCCCGTTCTCCAGGTAGCGGATGCCGCCGTGGATCATGTGCGACGACGCGGCGGAGGCGCCGGAGATGTAGTCGCCGCGCTCGATCAGCGTGACGTCGACGCCCTGGAGGGCGAGCTCGCGGAAGGTCGCGGCACCGTTGATGCCACCTCCGATCACGAGCACCTGAGAGTGGGGGTGCTCGGTGAGGGAAACGACATCGGTTCGAGGAGTTGAAGTGGTCATACACTCATAGTGCGCCGCAGAGAGAGACTTTTCATGGCCAGTGAACGGATGTGCAGATGAACGTGTCGGAAAGCGACGGCGCAGCGCGCACTGCGGATGCGCTCCGGGCGGCTCATCTCTACTACATCCAGAACCTGACGATGGATGCCATCGCCTCCGAGCTGGGGATCTCCCGGTCATCCGTCAGTCGCCTGATCTCCTTCGCCCGTGATTCCGGGCTCGTGGAGATCAGGCTGCATTCCCCCATCGACCAGCTCACCCAGCTCCAACACCAGCTGCATGACAGGTTCGGCCTCACGTCCCACATCGTTCCCGCCGGGGATGCCGCGACGGAGGTCGACCGCCTAGACCGGGTCGCTCTCTCGGCTGCACGAATTCTCACTGACTTCGTGGACTCGACGATGATCCTCGGGGTGGCCTGGGGCTCGACGATCGCCTCGGTGAGCCGGCATCTGGTACGAAAGCCCGTGCGCAACACCCAGGTCGTGCAGCTGAACGGGGCAGGTAATGCCCACACCACCGGTCTGGTCTACGCGAGCGAGATCATCGGACGCTTCGGGGTCGCCTTCGGCGCTACCGTTCAGCAGTTCCCGGTGCCGGCGTTCTTCGACGATCCGGCGACGAAAGAAGCGCTCTGGCGGGAGCGCAGCACCGCGCGGGTGCTCGCGGTGCAGCGGCGGATGGATGTCGCGATCTTCGGCATCGGATCACCGAATGCCGACGTACCGAGCCACGTCTACGCCGGCGGGTACCTCGAACGGGCCGACTACGACGCCCTCTCCCGATCCCACGTCGTCGGGGACATCGCCACGATGTTCTTCCGCGCCGACGGCAGCCATGACGACATCCCCCTTAATGACCGTTCGAGCGGGCCCGGCTTCGACGTGCTCATGAGGGCGCCCCGCCGGATCGCCGTGGTCTCTGGCCGGGCGAAGCTCCCCGCTCTCCGCGGAGCCGTCGCCACCGGCGTGATCACCGACCTGGTCGTCGACGAAGTGACCGCCGGCCAGCTGGCCGCCATGGAATAGGTGCCCGGCACTGACCTCTGGGAATATCCCCGCCCACCCGGCGTTGGATAGACTGCAAGCAATAAGAAGTACGTGCTCCGGGGTCGGTGAAAGTCCGAACCGGCGGTGACAGTCCGCGACCCGCGGCTCCAGAAGATCGGAGCAACGGTTGACTCGGTGAAATTCCGAGACCGACGGTAATGAGGTTCGAGAGAGCTTCTCAGTCCGGATGAGAGGAAGCACGCGTGTTCGCCTCCGGGCGCGCACGCACGATGTCTGCGACCGTCGACACCGTACCCGGAGTCCGTCTTCGATACGAAGATTCGAGACCACCGGATGACCGCCGCCGAGATTGGCACTGCCGCAGGGCACGAGACGCTGATGCGGCACGCGCTGTCCCTCGCCGCCCACGGCCCCGCGACAGGCGTCAACCCGCAGGTGGGGTGCGTGCTCGTGGACGCCGACGGCACGATCGTGGCCGAGGGCTGGCACCGCGGCGCGGGCACCCCGCACGCGGAGGTGGATGCCTTGTCCCACGTGGACGACGCTACCGGTCTGACCGCCATCGTCACCCTCGAACCCTGCAACCACCACGGCCTCACGGGACCATGCTCCGAGGCTCTCATCGACGCGGGCGTGGCTCGTGTCGTCTATGCCGTGTCGGACCCCGGCGAGCATTCCGGCGGGGGCGCCGAGCGGCTGCGCGAGGCCGGGGTGCTCGTCGAATCCGGGGTGCTGGCGGAGGAGGCATCCGAAGCCATGCGCGTGTGGCTGACCGCGACGCGACTGCGGCGTCCGTTCGTCACCCTGAAGTGGGCCTCGAGCCTCGACGGGAGGGCCGCGGCCGACGACGGCTCGAGCAAGTGGATCACCGGCACCGCGGCGCGGCAGCGCGTGCATGAGCAGCGCGAGCAGTCCGACGCGATCCTCGTGGGCACGGGCACGGTGCTCGCGGACGACCCGAGTCTCACCGCCCGCGGCGACGCGGGAGAGTTGATGCCGCACCAGCCGATCCCCGTCGTGATCGGCGAACGCGCGATCCCCGCCGACGCCCGGGTGCTCCATCATCCCCAGGCCGCGATCGTCACGCAGAGCCGGGATCTGCCGGCCATCCTCGCCGACCTGTTCGAGCGCGGCATCCGCCATGTCTTCGTCGAGGGCGGCCCGACACTCGCGAGCGCCTTCGTCTCGGCAGGGCTCGTGGATGAGTACCTCGCCTACCTCGCACCCGTCCTGCTGGGCGGCGGCCGGCTCGCCCTCACCGACATCGGCGTCGGCAGCATCGGCGAGGCACGACGACTCTCCATCGACACCATCGAGCGACTGGGCGACGATCTCTTGGTCGTGGCTCGGCCCGCACACGATCACCCCGCACACAATCACCACGGGAAGGCCATCTGATGTTCACCGGAATCATCGAAGAACTCGGCGAGGTCGTCGACTGGCAGGAGACGACGGATGCCGCGCGGCTCACCGTGCGCGCACCCCTCGCGGTCTCCGACGCCCGCCACGGCGACTCGATCTCGGTGAGCGGGGTCTGCCTCACCGTCGTGGACAGGGGCGACGACTGGTTCACCGCCGACGTCATGGCCGAGACCATCACGATGTCGACCCTCGCCGGCGTCAGTACCGGATCGCGCGTCAACCTCGAGCGCGCCGCCCAGGTCGGCGACCGGCTCGGCGGCCACATCGTGCAGGGCCACATCGATGGCACCAGTGTGCTCCTCAGCGTCACCGAGGGAAGCGCGTGGCGAGTGCTGCGGTTCTCGCTTGCCGCGGATGTCGCCCCCCTCGTCGCCCGCAAAGGCTCGATCGCAGTGGACGGCGTCTCGCTCACCGTGAGTGCCGTCGGACCCGACTGGTTCGAGGTCTCCCTCATCCCCGAGACGCTCAGCGTGACGACCCTCGGGCGCAAGGCCGTCGGCGACTCCGTGAACATCGAGACCGACATCCTGGCGCGCCACGTTGCGCGCCTCGCAGAACTGACATCAGCAGCACCAACCGGAAGGAGCGAGTCATGAGTCTCGCCGACATCCCCACCGCCCTCGAAGAACTGCGGGCCGGAAAGCCGATCATCGTCGTCGACGACGAGGGCCGTGAGAATGAGGGCGACGTCGTGCTCGCCGCCGAGTTCGCCAGCCAGGAATGGCTCGCGTGGCTCGTGCGCAACAGCTCCGGCTTCATCTGCGCGCCGATGACCAACGAGATCGCCGACCGCCTCGAACTGCCGATGATGGTCGTGAACAACGAAGACCCGCGCGGCACGAACTACACGGTGTCGGTGGATGCCGCTGACCGCATCAGCACCGGCATCAGCGCCGCCGATCGTGCCCACACCCTCCGCGTGCTGGCGAATCTCGACTCGACGCCATCGAGCGTGCATCGCCCCGGGCACATCATGCCTCTCCGGGCACGGGACGGCGGCGTGCGCGAACGCAACGGCCACACCGAGGCAACTGTCGACCTGCTCAAGCTCGCCGGCCTCACGCCGGTCGGAGCCATCTCCGAGATCGTCGCGGAAGACGGCGAGATGATGCGCCTGCCCGGCCTCATCCAGCTTGGGCTGCGCGAGGGCATCGCCGTGATCACGATCGAATCGCTCATCGAGTACCTCCAGGCACGGCACTGCGACACCTCCGTGCCGGATGCGGTGCCGATCCCCGAGACCTCCCGCGTCACCTTCGAGGTCGAGACCACCATCCCCACCAGCCACGGATCCTTCCGTTTCCGCGCCTACCGGGACCGGATGACCGGCGCCGATCACCTGGCCATCATCAGCGGCGAGCCGCAGAACGGCGCGCTGATCCGGGTACATTCCGAGTGCCTCACCGGGGAGGTCTTCGGTTCCCTCAAGTGCGAGTGCGGACCGCAGCTGGATGCCGCGCTCGACCAGATCCAGGCCGAAGGCGGAGTCGTCATCTACATGCGCGGGCACGAGGGTCGGGGCATCGGGCTCATCAACAAGCTGAAGGCCTACCGCCTGCAGGAGGACGGGCTCGACACCCTCGACGCGAACATCGCCCTCGGCTTCCCCGCTGATGGTCGTGACTACAGCGCCGCGGTCGCGATCCTGGAGGACCTCGGCCTCAGCGAAGTGCGGGCGATCACCAACAACCCGGAGAAGCTGCGCCAGCTGCGTGACCGCGGGATCATCGTCACCGAGCAGGTTCCGCTCGTGGTGGGAGTCGGCGACTTCAACGAGCAATACCTCGAGGCGAAGAGGGACCGCATGGGGCACATCCTCCCCGGTACTTCTGAACTGCGCGACACCTCCGAACTGCGGGGGGACCCCGCGGTCGACACCGAACTCGAACGGGCCGCTCGGGCCCACCAGCGCATCCTCGAAACCCCGAAAGGACACCTCGCATGAGCGGCGACGGAGCACCAGAGATCATCACCGACGGCACCGGCCTCAGGGTCACCATCGTTGCCGGGCAATGGCACGAGGAGATCACCAACGGGCTGCTTGCCGGCGCGCGGCGTGTGCTCGCGGCATCCGGCGCCGAGGTGACCGAGCTGCGCGTGCCCGGCAGCTTCGAGCTCCCCGTGGTGAGCAAGGCGGCGCTCGATGCGGGAGCGGATGCGGTGGTCGCGCTCGGCGTGATCATTCGTGGCGGCACCCCGCACTTCGAGTTCGTGTCGGATGCCGCGACGAGCGGTCTCACCCAGGTGGCGATCCTCACCGGAAAGCCCGTCGGCTTCGGCGTGCTCACCCTGGAGGACGAGCAGCAGGGGCTGGACCGGGCGGGACTGCCCGGGTCGAAGGAGGACAAGGGCGCCGAGGCTGCCGAAGCGGCGCTCGCGACAGCCGTCCTCCTCCGCGGGCTGGCCGGCTGACTCCCGCTCGTCCACCGAAAGGTAGGCTGGCTGCGTGAGCAACCCCTTCAAGATCCTGATCGTCCTCGCCATCGTCATCGCGGTGGTGCTCGCGGCCGGGTTCACCTATGTGGTGTTCCTGAAGGACCCGGGTAAGGTCTCGCGCAGCCTCAGCAGCCATTCCGTCGTCGAACCTGCCTGACATGCGGCCGCAGGGGCGGCCACCGCTGCGGCTGATCGCGGCGCTCGCCGGCGTCGTCGTCGTGGCCCTCGTGCTGACAATCGTCGCCCTGAGCTCCAGCCCGCGCGCCGCACTCCCCCCGATCACCGGAATCCAATACAGCCAGTCGAAGGCCGTCGAAGGATTCTCGGATTCATCGCACGAGACCTCGGATCCGGCGCGGATCGCCGCGTTCACGGCGATCGTGAAGAAGTACGGGGTCGACGTCACGAACTTCGACCAGACCCTCAATGACGTCTGCACCGGTGGGCTCGCCACCGACATCACCCTGGAGTTCGCGGATTCTAAAACGGCGGAACTGCGGGTCTACGACTGCGGCCGCACCGTGCCGCGCGGCACCTTCGTGAGCGACACCTCCGCTCTCTTCACCCGGTGGCGGGCAGAGGACGACGCGTAGAGTCCGTCGAACCGCACCCGAACTGGGGGAACGGCGCGGACGCCGATCCGGTACCCGAGCCGCTATTCTGGCGACGGAGGAGCCTGACGCATGACCGCACCCACAACACTGCCCGCCGCGTTCACTCCCTTCGCCGAGCCGCGACGCAAGGTGTCGGCGGGCTGGATCGCCCTCTTCGCGACGGCCTGGCTCGGCATCTGGATGGCGCAGCTCACCCCGATCCAACTCCTGCTCCCGCAGCAGATCGACGAGCTCTTCACGACCACCGACTGGGTATCGAGTGTCGTCGCCTTCGGCATCATCTCCGGCATCGCCGGGGCCTGTGCCCTCATCGTCTATCCGCTCACTGGAGCGCTCTCCGACCGCACCACCTCGCGATTCGGGCGTCGGCGACCCTGGATCCTCGTCGGCACCCTCGTCTTTGCGATCTCCCTCTTCCTGCTCGGCCTTCAGACCTCTATCACCGGCGTCGGTGTCTTCTGGGCGCTCGCGCTGAGCGGATTCTGCATCGTCTCCGCCGCTGTCACCGCCACCATCTCCGACCAGGTGCCGGTCAACCAGCGCGGGTTCGTGTCGGGCTGGGTGTCGGCTCCGCAGGCAGTCGGCACGGTTCTCGGTATCGTGCTTGTGCTCACCCTCGTGCTCACCACGTTCGTCGGTTACGCCCTTATGGCGGTGCTGTTGATCGTGCTGGTGCTGCCGTTCCTCCTGCTCATCCCCGACGAGGTGCTCCCCCGGGTGCTCCGGGCCCCGTTCACGTTCGGCAGTCTCGCGCGCGGATTCTGGATCAATCCGATCCGCTTCCCCGACTTCGGCTGGACTCTGCTCGGCCGCATCCTCGTGAACCTCGGAAACGCGCTCGGCACCACCCTGCTGCTCTACTTCCTGATGTACGGCCTCGGCCTCGGCAAGGCGGCGGAAGACGACCTGCTGCTGCTCACGATGATCTACCTGGTGTTCTTCATCATTGCGGCCCTCGGCTTCGGCAAGCTCAGCGACCGCATCGGTCAGCGCAAGGTGTTCGTCTACGCCGCCGCCTACCTGCAGGCCCTCGCCGCACTGCTCCTGGCGTTCGTGCCCGCCCTTCCCGTCGCCATGGCCGCTGCCGGCCTCCTCGGACTGGGCTACGGATGCTTCATGGCCGTCGACCAGGCGCTCGCGACCCAGGTGCTGCCCGACTCGCACAGCCGGGGCAAGGACCTGGGGATCATGAACATCGCCACGGCGGTGCCGCAGGCATTCGCCCCTCTTCTCGGAGCCTTCGTCGTCGCTGCGATGGGCGGCTTCACGGCGCTCTTCATCTGCTCGGCGATCGCCGCGGTGCTCGGCGGGCTCGCGATCCTGCCGATCAAGGGCGTGCGCTAGCCTCCCCAGCATCCCCCTCCCGTTTTTGCGACCACCTCCGCGCTCGCACACCGTGGTGGTCGCAAAAACGGGAGATGGTCGGCGGGGTGGCCCCCGAGCGAGGGGTAGGGTCGGAGGCGGTCATCCTCGTCTCTAGGGAGCAATCGCTCATGTCATCAGCCTCCGCCGTCGCCGCCCCCGCGAATCCGCGCTCGCGCGTGATCCTCGCGAGCCTCATCGGCACCTCGATCGAGTTCTACGACTTCTACGTCTACGCCACGGCGGCGGTGCTCGTCTTCCCCGCACTGTTCTTCCCCACCCAGGACCGACCGACGGCGCTGCTCAGTTCCTTTGCGGTCTTCGGGGCCGCCTTCATCGGCCGGCCCCTCGGGTCCATCCTGTTCGGGCACTTCGGGGATCGGATCGGCCGCAAGGGCACCCTCATCGCGTCGCTCCTCACCATGGGCATCGCCACCTTCCTGATCGGATGCCTCCCCTCGGCCTCCACCCCCGGCTGGGCCGTGTTCGCCCCGCTTCTGCTCGTGGTGTTCCGGTTCGCCCAGGGCATCGGCCTCGGCGGAGAGTGGAGCGGAGCCGCGCTGCTCGCCACCGAGAACGCCCCCGCGGGCAAGCGCGCGATCTACGGCACCTTCCCGCAGCTCGGGGCGCCGATCGGGTTCATCGTGGCCAATGCGCTTTTCCTCGTGCTCAACCTCACGATGAGCCCGGAGGCCTTCGCGGCCTGGGGCTGGCGCATCCCGTTCCTCGCCAGTGCCCTGCTCGTCATCGTGGGCCTCTACGTGAGGTTCCGGCTCGTCGAGGCTCCGGCGTTCACGCAAGTCATCGAGAAGGGTGCAGTCGCCCGCGTACCGCTCGCACTCGTATTCCGCACCAGCTGGCGCCAGCTCATCCTCGGCACCTTCATCATGTTGGCCACTTACGTGCTCTTCTACCTGATGACCACCTTCACCCTCGCTTTCGGCACCGCGGCGAAGACGGTGGATGTGGCGGCGGCGGGCGCGAAGGCGGCCGGCAAGCCGTTCGACCCCTCCGCCTTCGTGCCCGGACTCGGCTACACCCGCAACGAATTCCTCATCATGCTCATCATCGGGGTGGTGTTCTTCGGCATCTTCACCCTCGTCTCCGGCCCGCTCGCCGAGCGATTCGGGCGACGCCGGATGCTCAGCGTCGTCACGATCGGGATCATCGTCTTCGGGCTGCTCTTCGTTCCCCTCTCGGGCGGCGGCATCGTCGGCGTGATGGCCTGGTTGATCCTCGGCTTCTCGCTCATGGGGCTCACGTTCGGGCCGATGGGGGCCCAGTTGCCGGAGCTGTTCGCGACCAACGTGCGCTACACCGGCTCGGGAATCAGCTACAACTTCTCGAGCATCCTCGGGGCGGCGGTCGCGCCGTATATCGCGCTCGCGCTCTGGGGGCTGGCCGGCGGCAGCACGATCCTCGTGGGTGTCTACCTCTCGCTGGCCGCCGTGATCACCCTCGTGGCTCTCCGCCTGAGCCGCGAGACCCGCGACAGCGACTTCGCCACGATCGTGGAGTGACTCTCCCGGGCATCCACCTCCCGTTTTTACGACCACCTCCGTGCTCGCACACCGTGGCGGTCGTAAAAACGGGAGATGGATGTTCGGAGAGCGAGAGGGCCTCAGTCGAGGAACAGCGCGCGCAGGCGACGGGTCGTGAAGACGAGTCCGACCACGATCATGACCACGAAGTACAGCACGTGGCCGAGCATCCCGAGGCTGAGCGCTCCGGTCGTGAGCCCCCGGATGAGCTCGACCCCGTGCCAGAGCGGCAGGGCCTGGATCACCCACTGGATGACCTGCGGGTAGACGCTCAGCGGGTAGAAGGTCGCCGAGAAGAGGAACATCGGCAGGAGGGCGAAGTTGATCCAGTCCATCTGCTGGAAGCTCTTCATGTAGCTGGTGATCGCCATGCCGAGGCTCGCAAAACCGAAGGCCACCAGCACCACGGCCGGGAGGGCAAGGATCGCGGTCCAGGCCAGGTTGAGTCCGAGCACCTGCATCACCAGCAGGAAGCCGGCCGCATAGACGACGCCGCGCAGCAGGGCGAGGAAGATCTCGCCCAGCGCGACATCCAGCGGCCCGAGGGAGGTCGCCAGCATTCCCTCGTACAGCCGAGCGAACTGCATCTTGAAGAAGACGTTCCAGGTGGAGTCGAAGATCGCCCCGTTCATCGCCGAGACGGCGAGCAGCGCGGGAGCGATGAACGCGGCGTACGGCACCTGCTGGCCCGTCGACGTGGTGACCGCCCCGACGAGCGCGCCGAGGCCGATGCCCAGCGAGAGCAGGTAGAAGATCGGCTCGAAGAACCCGCTGACCACGATGAGCCAGTTCGTGCTTCGGGTGGCCAGCAGTCCACGCTCGATCACCGAGCGTGAATTGCCGGCATACAGCGCGCGGATGCCGTTCCGCCGAGGCCGTGGCTCCGGACGCACCGGGACGAAGGTCGGTGTCGCGGTCATTTGTCCAGCCTCCTCGTGACCACCCGCTGGGTGCGCAACCAGCCGTAGACGCAGAGGGCGAGGGGGAACAGGATGTGCACGGCCACGAGCCAGCCCGGCTCCACGTTGCCGTAGCTCACGTCGCGCCCGAGCTGCGTTCCATGCCAGAGCGGCGAGATCCAGCCGATCCACTGCAGGTAGATGGGCATCTGGGTGAGCGGGAAGAAGGTGCCGGAGAACAGCAGGAGCGGGGCGATGATGAACCGGCGGATGAACGCGGGCTGGCCGGCATCCGTCTCGACGGTCGCCATGTAGCTGGCGATCACGAGCCCGAATGCCATCCCGGTGAGCAGCGAGATCGGCACGGTGAGGAAGCCCCAGAAGTCGGGCACTGCCCCGAAGGCCAGCATGATCAGGTAGTAGATGATGCCGGTGGGGAGCACCCGGGCGATCACGGAGATGAAGATGCCGTTCACGATCTGGTTGCCGGAGATCGGCGCCGCGTTCATGCCGAAGAAGATGGGGTTCCATTTGAACCCCATCAGGATGGGGTAAGTGCACTCCTCCGAGGCGGCCTCGACCGCCGCGGAGGCGATCAACGCCGGTGCGACGAAGGCGAGGTAGCCCACTCCCCCGAAGGCGTTGCCCTGGTTCTTGTCGACAAGGGTCGCGAGCCCCACGCCGAGCGCGAAGAGGTAGATGACAGGGCTGCCGATCGCCGTCGCGAGCAGCGTCTTGTAGTACGAATTGATGCCGCGGATGCGGTGTTCCGCGACATACCAGGATCCCCACCGCCGCGGCTTGACCCCGCCGGCGATGGCGATGGCGCGCGCCTCGGCCGTTGATGCCGTGTTTACCGCGCTCATTCGATCAGGCTCCGCCCGGTGAGTCGCAGGAAGACGTCCTCCAGACTGGAGCGACGCACCAGGCTCGTGATCGGATGCAGTCCCCGCCGCGTGATCTCGGCGAGCACCGCGTCACCGTCTTCGCTGTAGACCAGGATGCGGTCAGGCAGCACCTCGATCCGCTCCCCGACCCCGGCGATCAGCTGCGCCACCTCCGCATTGCGCTCCGACCCGAACCGCAGCTCGGCGACCTCCCGCGTGGAGTAGTGGCGGATGAGCTCGGCCGGGGCACCCTCCGCCATGATCGTGCCCTTGTCTACCACGATCAGCCGGTCGCAGAGCTGCTCGGCCTCGTCCATGTAGTGGGTGGTGAGCACGAGGGTGGTGCCCTGTTCCTTGAGTCGGAAGAGGCGGTCCCAGAGGATATGGCGGGCCTGCGGATCCAGCCCGGTGGTCGGCTCGTCGAGCAGCAGGATGCGCGGCTCATTCATGAGCGAACGCGCGATCGTGAGCCGACGTTTCATGCCCCCCGAGAGGTCGTCCACCTTCGACTTCTTGCGGTCGGAGAGCTGGGCGAACTCGAGCAGCTCGTCGGCGCGACGACCGCACTCCGCGATGCCGATGCCGAAGTAGCGCCCGTAGACGATGAGGTTGTCGCGCACCCGCAGTTCGGTGTCGAGGTTGTCCTGCTGCGGCACGACGCCGAGCTGGGACCGGATCTCCGGACCGTTCGCATCCGGATCGAGCCCGAGGATGCTCAGGTCGCCACTCGTGCGGGTGGAGACGGCCCCGACCATCCGCATCGTCGTGGACTTGCCGGCGCCGTTGGGGCCGAGCAGGCCGAACGACTCCCCGGGCGCGACCTCGAACGAGAGGCCGTCGACGGCGGCGAAGTCCTTGTACTTCTTGGTGAGCAGGCTGGCAGCGATGACAGGAGTAGGCACGGTATTCCACCCTAACCACTCCCTCCGACATAGTGCGAGCCCCGCTCATGCTCCCTGCGGAGTACTCCCTCCGATCTGCGTCGTGCCTAAGCTTGACTGTTCGCCTCTGCCACTGGAAAAGACATCATGAGCACAAGCACGCAGTCCCCCCGGTCCCGTTCGCCGTTCGCCCGCGCCAAGAAGGATGACGGACCCCGCGCGAGTTTCCGCCAGCTGCTGCCCTACTTGCTCGAGCACAAGAAGGTGCTCGGCATCGTCATCGCGCTGAGCGTGCTCGGCGCCGGCACCTCGCTCGCCCAGCCTGTGCTGGTGAGCCAGGTGATCGCCCGCGTTCAGAAGAACGAGCCGCTCGGCGCCCTCGTCTTCCTCCTCGTGGGCCTCGTCGTCGTGTCCGCGATCCTCTCGGGCGTGCAGCACTACCTGCTGCAGCGCACCGGCACGAGCGTCGTGCTCTCGGCCCGCCGACAGCTCGTGCGCCGGATGCTCCGGCTGCCGATCAGCGAATTCGACACCCGTCGCACCGGTGACCTGGTCTCCCGCGTCGGATCGGACACCACCTTGTTGTACGCCGTACTCACCCAGGGACTCGTCGACGCGATCGGCGGAGCGCTCATCTTCCTCGGTGCCCTGATCGCGATGCTGGTGATCGATCCGGTGCTCCTCGGACTCACCGTGCTGGTGATCGCCGTCTCCGTCGTCACCGTCGTGCTGCTCTCGGGCCGGGTGCGCGTGGCCAGCCGCAAGCAGCAGGAGAAGGTGGGGGATCTCGCCGCTTCCGTGGAACGCGCGCTCGGAGCCATCCGCACCGTTCGCGCCTCCAACGCCACGGACCGCGAGACGGCAGCGATCGAGAAGGATGCGAAGGGCGCCTGGGACATGGGCATCCAGGTGGCGAAGATCTCGGCTCTCGTGGTGCCGATCGCCGGCATCGCGCTTCAGGTCTCGCTGTTGGTGGTGCTCGGCGTCGGCGGATTCCGGGTCGCGAGCGGAGCCATCACCATCGCTAACCTCGTGGCCTTCATCTTCTTCCTCTTCATGCTGATCATGCCGCTCGGGCAGGCCTTCGGCGCCATCACCTCGGTGAACCAGGCACTCGGAGCACTCGGACGCATCCAGGAGATCGTCACGCTGCCGAGCGAGTCCGAGCTCGACGGTGCGATCGAGCCGGCGGCGCCACTCCCCTCTGACGCCGCGATCAGCTTCCACGACGTGGTCTTCACCTACCCGGCACCGCCGGTTCCCCCGGCCCCGGCCACCGACTCCGGCCTTGTGGAGCATTCCGAGCTCGTGGAGGATGCCGCTCCGAAGGACCTCACGGTGCTGCACGGGGTCTCCTTCGACGCCCCCCGCGGCCAGCGCACCGCGCTCGTCGGGCCCTCGGGCGCCGGCAAGAGCACGATCCTCGCCCTGATCGAGCGCTTCTACGACCCGACGGCCGGCCTGGTGCGACTGGGCGGGGTCGACATCCGCGGGCTGGATCGCGAGGCCTTGCGCGCGCAGATCGGCTATGTGGAGCAGGATGCCCCGGTGCTGGCCGGCACTCTGCGCGACAACCTCACCCTCGGTGCGCCGAACGCCACGGACGAGGAGTGCATCCGCGTGCTTCACGACGTGAACCTCACCGAGGTGCTCGAACGCAGCGACAAGGGACTGGATGCCGCCGTCGGTGAAGAGGGCGTGATGCTCTCCGGCGGCGAGCGCCAGCGCCTCGCGATCGCGCGCACCCTGCTGTCGGCCCCGCCTATCCTGCTGCTCGACGAGTCGACCTCGTCGCTCGACGGGCTCAACGAGCAGCTGCTGCGCGAAGCCATCGATGCCGTGGCGGAGAACCGCACGCTGATCGTCATCGCCCACCGGCTCTCCACCGTCGTCGACTCCGACCAGATCGTGGTGCTCGACCACGGACGGGTCGTCGGCACCGGCACCCACTCCGAACTCGTCAAGAGCACGCCCCTCTACCGCGACCTGGCGAAGCACCAACTCCTGGTCTGAGTCCACCCGATCGCGGGTGCTCGCATCGTTCAGGCACGCTCGCATCATTCAGGACGTTCTGAGACGGAGGGGACGGATGAGGCTGCCGAGGTCGACTCCCGCAGCATCCGCCTCACCGGCCCAGGGATTCCTGAATGATGATGGGCAGGTTTGCGTGACCACCCCGTTCGAAATGCAGGACTCCATGGGACGGATGTCCACCAGTGTGGCTCAGCCGTCACTCCAGTCACACGCGGTCCTGCATTCGGTGCGAGGGTGATCCGGTCGTGCGGACCGGTGGGGCGGATGGCACCGACTCTGGCACGACGGCGGATTTCCGTTTCCGCTACCCGGAGTGACACTCGCACCCAAAAGTCTCGGCGCGGGTGTCACTCCGCGGCGCAGAGGACGCGCTCACGCGAAAGAGGGTGTGTCACTCGCGGGCGCAGCGGACTAACCTGTGCTGAGAAGAGGAGCCGACGATGGCCGCAGGCACCAAGGACGACCCGTGGCAGTTGACCACGGCACCCGGATCATCCCAGTACACGATGTTCGTCGAGGGCGAAGAGCTCGTCTGCCAGGTGGGGTCGACAACCCTGAAGTACCAGTCCCGGGCGATCGACGACCTGCGCGCCTGGCTCACCGAACAGGGCGACTGGGTCGACCTCGGTGCCGCCGACGAGTCGAAGGCTCCCGCCGAGGGAACCGTTGAGGCCTGGGGGCGCTCAGAGGCGAACCCGGTCGGCGGCTGGTACGGCCTGCGCAAGGGCTACCGCGGCCGGTTCGGGATGTACCTCCCCCCGCTGCTCGAACAGCTCGGGCGCGCCGAGCTCACCCACGACCCGCGCAACAACCGCATGCGAGCGCTCTAACCGATCAGGCGAGCGCCCACATCGCCACGGCCGCCGTGGCCGCCACGTTGAGCGAGTCGATCCCGTGCGCCATCGGGATCTGCACGACCGTGTCCGCGGCCGCGAGCGCCTCGGCAGTCAGTCCCTCTCCTTCGGCGCCGAGCACGAGCGCCAGTCGCTCCGGCGCGACGAATTCCCGCAGACTCACCGCGTCTGCACTCAGCGCCAGCGCCGCGACCTGGAAGCCGGATGCGGCGAGCAGCTGTCGCGTGGATGGCCAGTCTCCGAGACGCGTCCACGGAACCTGAAGCACCGTGCCCATCGACACCCGGATGGCGCGCCGGTAGAACGGGTCGGAGCAGCGCGGGGTCACGAACACCGCGTCCGCTCCGATGGCGGCGACCGATCGGAAGATGGCCCCGACGTTGGTGGGATCCGCCACGTTCTCGAGGATGATCACCCGGCGGGCACCCTCCAGAAGGGATGCCGCACTCGGCAGTTCCGGTCGGTTCATCGCCGCGATGAGGCCACGGTGCAGCAGGTATCCGGTGAGTTCTTCGAGCAACTCGCCCGGGCCGGAGAAGACCGGCACGTCGTCGCCCACCAGCGCGAGCGCCTCGTCCACGGTATTGCCGAGGGCGAGGACCGAGCGCGGTCGATGCCCGGCAGCGAGCGCCCGCTGCAGCACGAGCGCGGACTCGGCGAGGTAGAGACCGTGCTCGGTGCCTCGGGCCTTCTTGAGCGCGACATCCGTCTGGTGCGAGTAGTCGGCGAGCCGCGGATCAGAGAGATCGGCGATCTCGACGACGGTCACGCGACGGTGTTCGGCGCGAGCACGTACTTCGTCTCGAGGTACTCGTCGATGCCGACGGTGCCACCCTCCCGCCCGAGTCCGGACTGCTTGACTCCGCCAAACGGGGCCGCCGCGTTCGAGACGACTCCCACGTTGAGACCCATCATGCCGGTCTGGATGCTGTCGATGAGCCGGAGTCCGCGGGCGAGGTCGCGCGTGAAGGCGTAGCTCACGAGGCCGTACTGGGTGTCGTTTGCTTGGGCTACGGCGTCGGCCTCGTCGGTGAAGGTGGTGATGGACAGCACCGGCCCGAAAATCTCTTCGTGCAGGATGTCGCTGCCGGGCGTCACGCCGGTGATCACCGTCGGGGCATAGAAGGTGCCGTCGCGGTCGACGGCGGTTCCGCCTGTCAGCACCCGCGCGCCGCGGGCAACCGCGTCCTTCACCAGGTCGTCGGCTTTAGTCACCGCGGCCGCATTGATGAGCGGCCCGACCGACACTCCGGCCTCGGTGCCTCGTCCGATTGTCAGGGCATTGACACGGGCGGTCACCCGAGCGGCGAAGTCCTCCGCAACGCTCTCGTGCACGATGAAACGATTCGCCGCCGTGCAGGCCTGGCCGATGTTACGGAACTTGGCGATCATCGCGCCGTCGACCGCGGCATCGAGATCGGCATCCTCGAACACCAGGAATGGCGCATTGCCGCCCAACTCCATCGACGTGCGCAACACGTTGTCGGCGGCCTGCTTGAGGAGGCGCACACCCACCGGAGTCGATCCCGTGAAGCTGAGCTTGCGCAGGCGGGGATCGGCGATGATCGGCGCGGAGACCTCACCGGAGGTGGAGGTAGTGATGATGTTGAGCACGCCCTTCGGCAGGCCGACCTCCTCGAGCAGTTTCGCGAAATAGAGGGTCGTGAGGGGAGTGAGTTCCGCGGGCTTCACGACGGCCGTACAACCGGCGGCGATCGCCGGGGCGATCTTGCGAGTCGCCATCGCCAGCGGGAAGTTCCACGGCGTGATGAGGAATGACGGCCCCACCGGAAACCGCGTGACGAACATACGGCCGGTGCCCTCGGGGTTCGCTCCGTAGTGTCCAGCAATGCGCACGGCCTCCTCGCTGAACCAGCGAAGGAACTCGCCGCCATAGGTCACCTCCCCGCGCGCCTCGGCGAGGGGCTTACCCATCTCGAGTGTCATCAGCAGCGCGAATTCGTCGGCCCGTTCCTGCAGCAGATCGAATGCTCCGCGCAGGATCTCCCCGCGCACCCGTGGCGCCGTCGTACCCCAGGATTCCTGGGCCGCGGCCGCGGCATCCATGGCAAGGGCGCCGTCCGCGACCGAGGCGTCCGCGATGGTCTTGATCACCAGACCCGTCGACGGATCCACCACCTCGATCGCGCGGCCCGAGGTGGATTCGACCCACTCTCCCCCGATGAAAAGCCGGTCGGGCACCTGGGCAAGCAGTTCGGATTCGGAGATCGCACTCATGCGACCCAGTCTAGTTTTGCGAGGAGCTTTCGACCCACACTCCGGCGGCGGCGAGACGTTCGAGAGCGAGGATGCTCGATGCCGCCGCAACCCCGGCGACCAGGTCGTCGAGCACCCGCACCGTGCGCCCGGTCGCCACCGCGTCGAGGGCGGATGCAAGCACGCAATAGTCCGTCGCGATGCCCACGACGTCGATCTCGTCGACCCCGAGTTCGTCCAGTTTCTGCGGCAGTGGCTCGCCATCATCCGTCACGCCCTCGAAGATCGAGTAGGCCGGACGACCCTGCCCCTTCCGCACGCCGACGGTCACCGCCGTGGTATCCAACGCCGGGTGGTAGTCGGCTCCGGTCGTACCGGCCACGCAGTGCACCGGCCAGGTGGTCACGAAGTCCGGGGCATCCGCTGCGCCCGAGTGTCCCCGCGCGAAATGACCGCCGTTGTCACCCTCGGCGTCGTGCCAGTCGCGAGAGGCGAACACCTGGTCGTAGCGATGCGGATGCCGCGCAAGGTAGGCCGTGATGCCCGCGGCGACAGCGGCACCCCCGTCGACACCGAGCGCACCGCCCTCGGTGAAGTCGTTCTGTACGTCGATGATGAACAGGGCGCGGCTCATGGCATCAGTTGTTCGACAGGTTGTTGCCGCACTTGAATACGGCTGTGGTGATGGTGTCGAGCGCCGGGATCGTGCGGCTGTTGATGGCCCCGAGGGCATAGAAGGCGAACGAGAGCGTCGTGCCGTCCGAGGCGTGCACCACCCCCGCGAGGGCGTACTCGGTCTTGATCCAGCCGGTCTTCGCATTGACGGCCCCGCGCGCGACGGCGTTCGCTCCGGTGAACCGACTCGCGAGCGTGCCGGACTTGCCGGAGATCGGCAGCGCGTCGTAGATGATGTTGAGGTTCTGCTGCCCCGCGGCGACCTTCGCCATGAGCTGCGCGACGAAGGTGGCGGGAACGGCGTTGTTGTTGCTGAGGCCCGACCCGTCGCGGATGGCGACGCCGGTGGTCGTGAGCCCGTATTTGGTGAGAGCCGCCGGGATCACCTGCGCGAGCGAAGCCGATGACCCGTTGTTGCCGGCCACCTTCGAGGTCTGGCGCGCGAGGTACTCGCCGAGGGTGTTGTCCGACACCGGCAGCATGTACGACACCAGAGCACGCACCGGTTGTGACTTCACCTCTCCGAGCAGCGCAGCGCCGCTCGGTGCGGTGCCGGTGGTGATGTGCTCGGCCCCGGAGATTCCGAGGTCCGCGGCGAAGGCGGCTCCCGCATCCGCGATCGGATCGCTGCTGCGGGGGCTGTCCTGCGCCTTCGGATTGGCCCGGCCGCCGTCGACGGTGAGGGCAGTCACCTCGGGCTGGTAGCCCTCGGACTGCTCGCTTCGCTCCCAGCTGGGGTCCCAGTTGTCGTTGGGATCCCAGTAGCTCGAATCGAGCACGATGTCCGTGATGGGCACGGAGCTCTTCGCCTGCGCCTGGGCGGCGAGATCGCTGAGCTTCGGTGCGCCCCGATACACGCTCTCCTGGCCTGACGGCAGGGCGCTCAGCGTTGGGTCCCCGCCACCGACGAGCACGACAGTGCCAGGCGTCGCGCCCGCATAGACCTTCGTGGAGATCTGATAGTCGGGACCGAGCACGTTGAGCGCCGCCGCGGCGGTGAGCGTCTTCAGCACGCTCGCCGTGCGCGAGGGCGTCGCGCCGTTGCGATCGAACAGCACCTCGCCGGTAGTGGTGTTGATCACGCTGGCCTGGAAGGTGAGCAGGTTGGGATCGGACGCCGGCGCGGTGACGGAGCAGGTACGCAGGCGGGTCGCGGCGGCGATCACTGCGGGCACCGGCCGGGTCGGGGTGGGGGTGGGCGTCGCACTCGGGCCCGCCGCAGTACCCGGCGCGGACGCATCCGCCGTCGACGATCCGACGGCGACACCCGCGACGATCGATCCGGTGGCGAGCAGGGCGAAGACGACGCCGAGGGCGGAGAACAACCAGGCATTCGGATGCTTCGCGATCAAGGCGAAGATACCCCCGCGAGCCGCGGCCGACGTGCTGGCACCGGCGGCGACCGGGCTCGTCGCGAGCACCGTGGTCTCCTCCGCCGCGAGCGGGAAGAAGGGTGCCGACGGCAGCGCCACGGTGGGCTCCGAGGACGACAGCACCGTCGTGGGCTCGGAAGAGGGGAGCACCGTCGTGGGCTCCGAGGACGACAACACCGTGGTGGACTCGGCAGGCGGCGCCGCGGCCGGGACCTCCGGTATCTCCCCGGATTGCGCCCGTTCGCGCGCCTCGCGCCGGGTGAGGGGCTGGGTGGGCGGCGCCGATGGGAGCGGGCTCGGCGGCATCGCCGGAGACGGGTTCAGGGGCTCGATCGGGGGCTCTGCGGCCTGCGGATCCTGCGGGTCACTCACTCCCCCATGATAACCGCGCCTATTCGCCGGGGTACGAAAGGCCGATCTGGGCCCGAACGGCGTCGAGGGTTTCCATAATCCGAAGGCTCTCGCGAGCCGGGAGGATGGCCGGGGCGGAGTCGCCCTCCCGGATGCGGCGCTCGAACTCCCAGGACTGGAACTGCATGCCTCGGTGAGACACGGTGTTCTCGAATCGCTCGACGACCGTGTCGTTCTCGTCGAACACGGTGAAGGTGGTGGGCGAGTACCAGACGGCGTCCACCTGGATGCGTCCGGCCGTACCGAGGATCGCCGCGGTGTTCGGCCCCTTGGTGTCGAGAGCCGAATGGAGCACGGCCTGGCGGCCACCTTCGAATCCGAGCAGGATCGCGGTCTGCCGGTCGACCCCGGTTGCCGTCTTCGCGGCGATCGCCCGCACCGTCTCCGGCGTGCCGAACAGGTCGAACGCGAAGGACACCGGGTAGATGCCGAGGTCGAGAAGCGCCCCGCCGCCGAGCGCCGGGTTGTTGAGGCGATGCTCCGGGTCCTTCGGAAGGTTCTGGTTGTGGTCGGCGATAAGGGTGCGCGCGTCGCCGATCGTGCCTGCTGCGATGATCTCGCGGATGCGCAGCATGTGCGGAAGGAAGCGGGTCCACATCGCTTCCATGACGACGAGTCCGGCGGCTTCGCCGGCTTCCACCACCTCGAGAGCCTGGGCAGCGGTGAGGGTGAACGCCTTCTCGATGAGCACGTGCTTGCCCGCCCGGAGTGCGAGCAGCGCGTTCTCGGCATGGAACGGATGCGGCGTCGAGATGTAGATCGCATCCACCGCCGGATCGGCCACGAGGGCCTCGTAGCTGCCATGGGCCGTGGGGATGCCGAACTCGGCCGCGAAGGCATCCGCTGTTCGCTGGGACCGGGAACCGACCGCCGCCACCGTGAACCCGCAGGCCACGAGATCGGCGGCCTGGGTGTGGGCGATGAAGCCGGTGCCGAGGATGCCCCAGCGCACAGGGGTGGTCTGGTCAGTCGTCTCAGCGGAGCTCATGAGACGAGAATCTAGCAGGGCTTCAGCATCCGCCCCAGCGAGCCGCGGCCCGGGTGAATCCGGAACTCTCACCCGGCACCCCGCCATGGGTCATCGCGAAGTAGATGCAGACGCCGGCGGTGCTGCCGACCGAGGGGCGGTAGAGCGAGGCACGGTGGGCAAGCGAGTCCCACCACTTCTGGGCGACGGTCGCGCCGCTGTTGCCCGAACCGCCCGCGAGGTTGCCGTCGCAGCCCTTGGCCGGCACGGCATCCGAGTAGTAGACGCCGTTTGCATCGGGAGCGAGGCTCCTCACCCCGGAGTGGCCCCAGGTGTTGCCGGGGTTGGTGCTCGGGTCTTCCGCCATCCAGTACAGCCTCTGCTCCATGCAGGAGTCGTAGCGGAAGTTACCCGCGGCGATGGGCTGGAGGCAGTTGGCCGCACGGATCGCATTGAGCGTGGCCGAGAACGACTGGATGTCGCCGCTCGTCGTTCCCCCGATGCCCGACTCGCTGCCACCGGGGGCGCTTCCGCCGCCACCGCCGGCGGCGGGGCACGATACCCCGGCTGCCGCGGCCGCTGCGCGACGGGTGGCGGTGCTCACGCCGGCACCGCCCGAGCCACCGCTGCGGTGGCCGGCAGCAGAGGGCGCTGCCGCCGGTGGTGCGACGACCACGGGGATCGGAACGGGTTTCTGGCCGAGGTGTTCGGTGTCGGAGGCGAGGTAGGCGGCGGTCGCGGCCTTGGACTTCGCGAGCAGCACCTCGTTGACGATGGTGGTCGGCGCGGGGATGGATGCGACGGGAGCGACGAGGGAAGAGGCGAAGACCGGCGCAGTGGAACCGGCCGCTGACGCTGAGGTGACGCTGCCGGTGAGCGAGGGTCCGCCACCGCCGACGAAAGGAAGCACGAGTGTGAGCACGGCGGTGAGAACCGTCGTGAGAAGTGCGAACCGCTTCATTACAGATTCCCCCGAACCCCTGTGAGGCCGACATCCCGTTGCCGTACCTAACGCCAACGGTAGGCCCCGCATCGGAGCATCACAAGCGAATACGGGAGTCGTGCTCGAAATTCGCCCCCGAAGTGGGGGCGTTTCGCTCCTTACATTTCCCCGCGTCGAGGGGACAGAATGCCCGTTTCTCCCCCTGTCCGGGGGATGTCTCCGTCGTCGTGCCGGCGACGGAAACCTTTGAAAATGCTCAAAGAAATCCGGAGACCGACCAGCGGGCGTACTTTTCAGTGAGGCGCCCCGACCCTGATCCGTCGGGCTTCGCCGGGGTCCGGCATCGTGTGGTTACTGTGCCGGACCCCCCTTTTTTGTCTCGACCCGGTGATGGCGACTCAGGCCGGGGTGATTCGCAGCTGCACGCGATCCTTCGTGCCGTGCTTGCCCAGGCGCTCGATGAACATGAAGATGCGGTATTCGGCCCTGAATTTGGCCAGGAAGATGTCGTTCAGCCTCGCGGTCACGTCGTCGCCCGACTCGATCACCGCGTGTCCGGCGACCAGCGGGGCGCCCTCCTTCACCTTGCCCATGCGATCGCAGGGACGCAGCTCCACACGCGGACTGTTTCGAAGGCGCTTGACCTTTCCGCTCATCTCGGGCGTCGTCACCACCAGGTCGTCGCCGTCTCGCGCGATCCACACCGGCGTCGACACCGCTTCACCCGACTTGCGGAACGTCGTGAGCGAGACGAAGTGTTCGTCTCCGATCGCGGAGAAGGCGCTGGGGGATGTCATCCCGCCAGCGTATCGATCCGAGACCCGTGTCGACGGGCGTATAGTTAGTTTACAACAAGTAACTAAGTAGTGGAAAGCGGAGTGGCGCTCAACGACGAGGCCCGAGCATGGAGGCAATCGTGGAGCAGAAGACCGTAAAGACCCGATCCGGGATGTTCAATAAGGATCACCCGCACTACAAGTGGATCGCGCTGAGCAACACGACGCTCGGCATCCTGATGGCCACAATCAACGGGTCGATCGTGCTGATCTCGCTCCCCGCCATCTTCACCGGCATCAAGCTCAACCCGCTCGAGCCCGGCAACGTGAGTTACCTGCTCTGGATGCTCACCGGCTACATCCTCGTGACCGCCGTCCTCGTCGTGAGCTTCGGGCGCCTCGGCGATCTGTACGGCCGGGTGAAGATCTACAACCTAGGCTTCGTCATCTTCACCATCTCGGCGATCTTCCTCGTCTTCGACCCCTTCACCGGCGGGCAGGGCGCGCTCTGGCTGATCGGATGGCGCGTGGTGCAGGCCGTCGGGGGCTCGATGCTCTTCGCCAACTCCACCGCGATCCTCACCGACGCCTTCCCGATCGAACGCCGCGGCTTCGCGCTCGGCATCAACCAGGTCGCCGGCATCGCTGGCACCTTCCTCGGGCTCATCGTCGGCGGGGTGCTCGCCGAGCTGGACTGGCATGCGGTCTTCATCGTGAGCGTGCCCTTCGGCATCCTCGGCACGATCTGGTCGTACAAGTCGCTGCACGAGGTTGGTACCCGCGCCACTGGCACAGTCGACTGGCCGGGCAATATCGTCTTCGCCATCGGTCTCATCTCGCTGCTCACGGGGATCACCTACGGCATCCAGCCGTACGGCGACTCGTCCACCGGGTGGCTCAACCCGTGGGTGCTCACCGGCATCATCGGCGGCATCGCGTTCCTCGTGGGGTTCGTCTTCCTCGAGCTGCACACCAAGGACCCGATGTTCAACATGCGGCTGTTCCGCATCCGTGCCTTCGCCTGGGGCAACTTCGCCGGCCTGCTCGCCTCGATCAGCCGCGGTGGCCTTCAATTCATGCTGATCATCTGGCTGCAGGGCATCTGGCTGCCGCTCCACGGCTATTCCTACGAGAGCACGCCCCTGTGGGCAGGCATCTACCTGTTGCCGCTCACCATCGGGTTCCTCGTCTCCGGCCCGGTCTCCGGCTCACTGTCCGACCGCTTCGGTGCCCGCGCCTTCGCGACCGGTGGGCTGTTGCTCGTCGCTGCCACCTTCATCGCGCTGCTGCTGATCCCGGTGAACTTCCCGTACTGGCTGTTCGCCGTCATCACCTTCCTGAACGGCGTGGGATCCGGCCTGTTCGCCGCCCCGAATCGCACCGCGATCATGAACAGCGTGCCGGCGAACCAGCGCGGCGCGGCATCCGGTATGACCGGCACTTTCCAGAACGCCGGCAACTCGCTCTCGATCGGCATCTTCTTCTCGCTGATGATCGCCGGGCTCGCCACGACGCTCCCGAACGCCCTCCGCTCGGGCCTGACCGCCCACGGGGTCGGCGCGACCGTCGCCAACCAGGTGGCGGCGACTCCGCCGGTCGGCAGCCTCTTCGCGGCCTTCCTCGGCTACAACCCGATCGAGTCGATCCTCGGGCCGACCGGCGTGCTCAAGTCGCTGTCGTCCTCCAACGCCGCAGCGCTCACCGGCAAGACCTTCTTCCCGCAGTTGATCGCTGATCCGTTCCACGCCGGGCTCGTGATCGTCTTCATCGCCGCCGCCGCGATGTCAGTCATCGGGGCGATCGCGTCGCTCACCGCCGGGGGCAAGTACATCCACGTCGAGGAGGAGCCGGTTCGTGAAGAGCTCCCGCAGGGAGCCGCCGCTACGATGAGCAACGTCTAGCGCACTACGCGCCTGCCGGTCGCGAAAGGGAGAGTGGCACCATCGATCGACTACTCACCGACTCCGCGGGGCGACTCGCTTTCGTGATCGGCCAGCTCACGCGTCGCCTCCGGGTGGCGCGCGGCGGACTCAGTCACAGCCTGCTGTCGGCCCTGGTGACCGTGGCCAAACAAGGACCCCTGCGCCTCGCCGACCTGGCCCAGATCGAGCTCGTCTCGGCTCCGAGCATCACGCGCCTCGTGGCGGAGCTCGAGGCGAAGAAGCTCGTCTCTCGCACCACCGATCCCGCCGATGGCCGCGCCTCGCTCATCCAGGTGACGGATGCCGGACTCGAAGCCGTGCAGGGCGCGCGCCGGGTGCGCCAGGAGATCGTGGCCGAGCTGCTCGAGCCCCTCACGCCCGCCGAGGTCGCCGCCATCGAGGCAGCGCTCCCGGCTCTCGAGCGGCTGATCGAACCGCGCTGACCGAGTCTCCCCGCGACTCCGCTGCCATTCGTGCACTCCGCGGCCGATCACCCGCCCGCGCAGACGACTTTCGGGCGCAGAGTTCCCCGGCCGCACGACTTTCGGGCGCACAATGCCTGAGCCGGGCATCCACCCGCCCTACAGCTCGACCTTCGCGTTCTCGCCACCGTCATAGCTCTCTCCGGTCACTTTCGACTTGATCAGGCTGATGATGGTCGCGACCCGGCCGCCGGGGGTGTCCCAGTATTCGGCGCTGTCGCTCGTGAGCTTGATGAGCACGACGTTCGGATCGTCGGGACCCTCCGGGAACCAGGCCTCGACCCAGGGGTTCCAGAACTCCTTCACCTTCGCGGAATCATCCACCATCTCCCCCGTGCCCGCGACCGAGATCCAGGTGTCGCCGGAGGACAACGTCACTCCGGCGCTCGGGTTGACGCCGAGCTGGGCCACCGCCGTTGACTCGCGGGAGGCAAGGAACCACAGGTCGCCGTTGGCTTCGGTGCGCTGCAGGGTCATCGGCCGGGCCACCAGTTTGCCCAGATCATCGACCGTCGTGAGCATGGAAAAACGGATGCCTTCGATGAGTTCCGTCAGTTTTGATACGTCAGCGGGTGCGTCGGTCATTGTTCGTCCTTTCCGTTCATCTGTTAAGCCTGCGCGCAGCGGAGACCTGTTTCTAGGGCTTGCGGACTCCGGGGGGACGGCCTAGCGACGTGCGTCCGACGGGTGGCCGGACGGGTACATCACTCGAAGGTCTCGCTGTAGTGCGCGAGGAGCTCGGCAGGGTCGTCCCAGACGAAGAAGGCCCCGGCATTGAACAGTTCGAGTGCACCGGTGCCGCCAGATCTGAGCCCCACGCATCTCACCGCGGCTCGCGCCGCGGCCTCGACGTCCCAGCGGGAGTCACCGACGAAGACGGCCTCGCCGGCGTCCACTCCGGCCCTCTCCAGGGCGACACGCACGATGTCCGGTTCGGGTTTCGCGACCTCGACATCTTCCGATGACGTCGCCGTCGAAATGAACTCCTCGACCTGCAACACTCTGCGCAGGGTCGCCAGTTCGTCTTCCGGCGCCGAGGTGGCGAGAACCGCGATGTGTCCGCGGCGAGCGACCTCCGCGATGAGCTCCCGCGCCCCACTGAGGGGTCGGAGCTCTCGCGCCGTCTCAGCGTAGAAGGTGCTGTGCAGCTTCTGTGCGCGATCGCTCGATTCGCCGCCATCGTCCCCGAGGAACTGGGTCAATAACAGAGAGGAATCCATGCCCATCGCCGCGTGAATCCGCCAGGCATCGACCGGGTGCCCGAGTTGCGCGAACGCTCGTGACCATGCTTCGACGTGCAGGTAATTCGAGTCGACCAGGGTGCCATCGACGTCGAACAGAACAGCGCGAGTAGTCATGCGATCTCCTTCATCACACCGCACGGTAGGCCCTCCGGTTGGGGCACGCCAGCAGTAGACAGAGCAATTGCGGGGTGTAGGTCCCGAAACGCGGCCCGAGGTCAACCCCCTGTGCGAGATCGATTCACCGCGTACTTTTCGTGGCACGAGAGTGAGCGGAATCCGGGAGGACGATTCATGAAAGCGTTGACCTATCAGGGCAAGCGATCGGTGTCGGTGGAAGAAGTTCCCGACCCCGTCATCGAACACCCGACGGACGCGATAGTCCGCATCACCTCGACGGCGATCTGCGGATCCGACCTGCACCTCTACGAACTGTTCGGACCCTTTCTCGACGCGGGAGATATCCTCGGCCACGAGTCGATGGGGATCGTCGAAGAAGTGGGAAGCGGCGTTACGACGCTTGCGGTGGGTGATCGAGTGGTCGTCACATTCACGATCGCCTGCGGCCGGTGCTTCATGTGCCTGAGGGGCATGCAGTCCCAGTGCGAAACGACTCAGGTGAGAGAGCAGGGATCCGGGGCGGCCCTCTTCGGCTATACCAAGCTCTACGGGCAGGTTCCCGGCGGTCAGGCGGAATTTCTGCGAGTACCACTCGCCGACTACAACGCGGTGAAGGTCGGCCATGAACTCCCCGACGAGCGGTATCTCTTCCTCAGCGACATCCTGCCGACGGCCTGGCAGGGCGTGAAGTATGCCGACGTGCCGGACGGCGGGACCCTCGCCGTCTTCGGGCTCGGCCCGGTCGGGCAGTTCGCCACTCGTGTCGGGGCCCACCTCGGCTATGAGGTGATGGCGATCGATCCCGTCCCGGAGCGTCGCGCGATGGCCGAAAGGCACGGCATTGCGACCTTCGACCTCACCGACGATGTGCTCGCCGAGGTGAGGGAACTCACCTCTGGTCGCGGACCGGACTCTGTCGTGGATGCCGTCGGCATGGAAGCCCATGGCGCCGGAACGACCGCGTTCGCGCAGGCCGTCACCGGCATCCTTCCCGGGCCGATCGCACGGGCCGCGATGAACACCATCGGCGTCGACCGGCTCACCGCCCTTCACCCCGCCCTCGACCTCGTGCGGCGGGGAGGCACCGTTTCATTGAGCGGAGTCTACGGAGGGGAGGCGGATCCGTTGCCGATGAAATCGATGTTCGACAAGAACCTGACACTGCGCATGGGCCAGTGCAATGTGCGTAATTGGATCGATGACCTCGTGCCCCTGGTCGAAGACCCGTCCGATCCGCTCGGCGTGACCGATCTCGTCACTCACTCCGTGCCTCTCGACCGCGCGCCTGAAATGTACGAGACCTTTCAGAAGAAAGAAGACGGCTGCATCAAGGTCGTGCTCAGGCCATGACCCGGACTCCAGGGAAGACTTGCTGATGCGTTCCGACTCCGCCATCGACCCCGGTGATCGTGAGCCGATCGGCGTTCTCGAGCGCGTCTCCATTCGCCGCGTCTCGTTCGGCGCACTCCCCGGCGACGGCCTGATCGATGCTCCGGTGACGGTGGCCGCGGCCCTCGACTTCGCCCGGTCGCACGGATCCCCAGTCACTCCGGCAGGGAGCCACGGCACTCGCGAACGCTGGGAATTGCTTGCGACGCTCGCCTGCGCGGATCTCGGAGCGGCCAGAGCCGTCGAGCCCCACCTTGACGCCCTGTCGATCCTCGAGGACGCGAAGCAGAGCGGGTTCGATATCCCCTTCGAGTGCGCCGCGACCTGGGGCGTGTTCGCAGCCGAGGGGGCGCCAGACCCACTCCGATCGACTCCCACCGACTTCGGCTGGTCGGTGCAGGGCACGAAGCCCTGGTGTTCACTGGCCGACAGGCTCGACCGGGCGCTCGTCACCGCTTCGAGCCCGGACGGCTCGCGCCGGCTGTTCGCGGTCGATCTCCATCACCCGGGAGTGAGGGTGGAACCCGGAGCGTGGCATGCGCGTGGACTTTCGGAGATCCCCAGCGGACCGGTGCACTTCTCCGCGGTCGCGGCCGAACCGGTTGGGCCCGCCGGGTGGTACCTCGAGCGCGTCGGGTTCTCCTGGGGAGGCATCGGAGTCGCAGCCTGTTGGTTCGGTGGCGCCGTCGGTGTCGCACGGTCGCTGTTCGATGCCCTTGCCGGCCGCAATCCCAGTCCGCTCCAACTAGCCCACCTCGGCGCCGTGGATGAAGTGCTGCAGAGCGCTCGCCTGGCCCTGAACGACGCCGCCCTGATTGTGGATGACCCGGCCATACCGTCGCGGGAAACCGCATCCGTCGTCGCCAAACGCGTGCGCGCGACGGTTGCTCGGGCCTGCGAAGAGATCCTGACGCGATCCGGCCACGCGCTCGGTCCCGCCCCCCTCGCGCTCGACCCGGTACACGCGAAGCGGGTCGCGGACCTGCAGCTGTACGTGAGACAGCACCACGCCGAACGGGATCAGGCCTCCCTCGGCTCCGCGCTTCTCGCCGACGGCACAGCGCCGTGGTGACCTTCGACGCGGCCGTGTCCGGAACCGATGCGGCGACCTGGAGCAGCGATGAACGCCTTCGGTCGCTCGGCTTCCTCGAGCTCTCGGGCGTGCCGGCCATCGTCGTGGTCGCCGCGCACCCCGACGACGAGACTCTTGGCGTCGGCGGACTCATCGCACTGGCGGGCGAACAGCACATTCCGGTCACCGTGATCGTCGCCACCGACGGGGCCGCCTCGCATCCGGGATCGTCTCTCGAGGAATCCGCCGGCCTCCGCCAGACCCGCGCGACGGAGCTTCGGCGCGCGCTCCACATTCTCAATCCCTCGGCGACCATCGTGCTGCTCGAGCTTGCCGACGGGAAGACCCGCGAAAGCCGTGAGCGGCTTCTCGACCTTCTCCACCCTCACCTGGACAGCGCGCCCGCCGGGGCCATTGCTGTCGTGCCGTGGCGAGGGGACGGGCATCGGGATCACCGGATCGTGGGAGAGACCGCGGCGGAGATCGCCTCAGCGGTCGGCCTGGATTTCGTCGAGTATCCGATCTGGATGTGGCATTGGGGAACGCCCGAATCACAGGCCATCCCCTGGCAGTGGATGGTGGGGGTAGAACTTTCTGCCGACGCGCACTCTCGAAAGCTCCGCGCCATCGCGGAATTCCGCTCCCAGATCGAGCCGACCGCCGACCGGGATCCCGTGCTCCGCCCGGACTTCCTTCCGCATTTCCGGCGCACCACCGAGTTCTTCTTCGACTCGCGGCGGCTCTCCATCGATGCTGCGTATTTCGACGCGCTCTACGCCGGGAACGCCGACCCGTGGCGCCTCGCCTCCCGCTGGTACGAAACGCGCAAGCGGTCCATCACCGTTTCCTCTCTCCCGTCTTCCCGCTATCAGCGCGGCCTGGAGATCGGATGCTCGGTCGGCATGCTCACTCTCGAGCTGGCGCCCCGGTGTGATGCGCTTCTCGCCGTGGATCTCGCCGCCGGGGCGCTCGCCACCGCTCGCGAACGACTTCACCACAAAGCGAACGTGACCTTCGCAGAGCTCGACGTGACCACCGACTTCCCCCCGGGAGAATTCGACCTCATTGTGGTCAGCGAAGTGGGGTACTACCTGTCCCGGCGAGACCTCACCACCCTGCTCGACCGCATCGCGTCCCGTCTCGAGCCGGGAGGCACTGTGGTGCTCTGCCACTGGCGTCATCCCGTGTCGGACTATCCGCTGCTCGGCGACGAAGTGCACGAGATCATGCAGAACGGTACGACGCTGTCGCGAACGGTGCGGCACGAGGAAGCCGACTTCCTTCTCGAGATCTACAGCGACGAGTCGATCTCGGTCGCGCAGCAGGAAGGTCTCACCCCGTGACTATCGGGGCCGTCGTTGTCGTCATTCCGGCTCGGGACGAGTCTGCCCTTATCGGGCGCTGCCTTCGCTCGGTCAGCAGTGCAATCGACCACCTTCAGAGCGCCGACGGTGCGCCCTCTGTTCGCGTCGTCGTCGTGCTCGACAGATGCAGTGACGACACCGCTGAGCTCGTGTCATCCTTCACCTTCGTCGAGGCTGTCGAGATCGATGCCGGATCCGTGGGGGTGGCACGCTCTGCCGGCATAGACCATGCGCTCGCGCGAGAGCGCGTCGCCCCGACCCGAATCTGGATTGCAAATACCGACGCGGATTCCGTGGTCCCTTCAGAGTGGCTGGTCGAGCAGGTGCGCCTCGCCGACGCGGGAGCGGATGTCGTGATCGGGTCCGTATCACCGGTGATGACCGACCTCGCCGAGAACCTGGCCGAGGCGTGGAAGAAACTCCGTTCGCGCCGGAGCCCCGCCGGGAACGTCCACGGTGCGAACCTCGGTTTTCGAGCGAGCAGCTACCGGCTCGCGGGCGGCTTCGGTTCGGAACCGTTGCACGAAGACGTCGGACTCGTCGCACGATTCTCCGGGATATCGGCCACGCTGTGCAGCTCGCTCGATATCGATGTCGAGACCTCGGGACGGAAGGCGAACAGGGTGCCGGGGGGCTACGGCTCGTACCTGCACGATGGCTCTCTGCTCCATCGCGCACAGGCGGCGATTCCCAGCGAATTTTGAGCGGAATGACTATTGAACCCTCGAAATCGAGGTGGTAAAAAATTGCTATCGAGTCACACGGACTCATCGATACGAAAGGGGAATCCTCATTATGGCTATGTCTTTTGATCCTTTCAGCGAAATGGATCGACTCACGGGAATGCTGGTGGGAGGGCGAACCGGCCCCAAGTTCATGCCCGTCGACCTGTACCGGGAGGGCGATCGGTACATCCTGAGTGCGGACCTTCCGGGTATCGATCCGGGTTCGGTAGACGTGGATGTCGACGGCCAGTTGCTCACCCTCCGCGCGCAGCGCACCGCGGGATCGGCGGACGGCGCCAAGTGGCTGGCACACGAACGCCCGTCGGGGTCGTACCTACGACAGTTCAGCCTCGGTGAAGGTGTC
Organism: Lacisediminihabitans sp. FW035; assembly: GCF_054880895.1. Classification (NCBI taxonomy): domain Bacteria; kingdom Bacillati; phylum Actinomycetota; class Actinomycetes; order Micrococcales; family Microbacteriaceae; genus Lacisediminihabitans; species Lacisediminihabitans sp. FW035. The sequence goes on along the minus strand of NZ_CM142187.1, from coordinate 652,779 downwards.
GATCCGGAAAAGATCAGCGCCCACTACGACAACGGCGTGCTGAGCGTGATCCTGCCGGTGAGCGAGAAGGTGAAACCGCGCAAGATCCAGGTCATGTCGGGTGCGGAGGCCGCACAGAAGTCGGTCTCGGCCTAGTCGAGCGGCGCCGGGCAGGGCAGACGAGATGACGGACACCGTCGCTTCGGTGGAGGAATCAGTCGATGAGCGATTCCTCTGGATCATCCTCGCCGATCCGGAGTTAGTCGACCTCGAGTTCGAAAGACTCATTCGGGAGGTTCGGCCGCCAGTAGTGAAAACTGATGCTCCCCCGCGGGAACCGCTGCCACCGCATCCGATGCCCCAGCCGATGGCGAGTGAAACGAACATCGCGCCCTTGTGGGGCGAATGGGCCACTCCCTGGCCTTCGGAACGTTCTCCGCCTTCGGTGGCAGCTCACCTCTGAATGACCTCTCAACGACAACGACACTGCGGAGGCGGCCCGGTTCTTCCGGGCCGCCTCTGTTCGTTCAGGGCTCGCGCGTCCGAATGCGAGCAACTACGCGCTTCGCTTGCGGGTAGGCGTTCGGGACCGCTTCTTCGCGCTGGTCTTGGCTTGCGGATGCCCGGACTCGGCACGATTCTTTGCGACACTCTGCCTCAGCGCGGTCATCAGGTCGAGCACTTCCGCTCCCTCGTCCGCTGGCTCCGATTCGCCGAATGTGTCCTCGGTGCTCATCGAGTCGCCCGCCCGCAACTTCGCCTCGATCAATTGGCGCAGCTGCGCCTGGTAGTCATCGGTGAACTTCTCCGGGGAGAAATCCGCAGCGAATGAGTCCACCAGCGCGGAGGACATCTCGAGCTCCTTGGCCGACACCCGCACCGAGCCGTCCAACGCCGGAAAGCTGGCCTCTCGTACCTCGTCGTCCCACAACAGGGACTGGAGCATCAGCACATCGCCGCGGACCCGCAGGGCGCCGAGCCGCGTCTTCTGCCGAAGGGCGAAGTGCACGATCGCCGTGCGCTCGGTCGCCTCGAGGGTGCGACGCAGCAGGACGTAGGCCTTGATCGACGCACCGTCGGGCTCGAGGAAATAGCTGCGATCGAACATGATCGGATCGAGTTGATCTGAGGGCACGAACTCGACGACGGAGATCTCACGGCTCTTCTCCTCGGGCAGTTCCTGCAGGTCCGCCTCTGTGAGCACGACGGTCGTCCCGTCCTCGTCGAAGGCCTTGTCGATGTGCTCGAAGTCGACGATCTTGCCGCAGATCTCGCATCGGCGCTGGTATTTGATCCGACCTCCGTCTTTGTCGTGCACCTGGTGCAGATGCACGTCGTGGTCTTCGGTCGCGCTGTAGACCTTGACCGGCACATTCACGAGCCCGAATGCGATCGCGCCCTTCCAAATAGATCTCATACGGTCATGATCCCCGTGGTCTCGTGGCAACGTAAGCCCCGGCCCGAAGTCAAGCACTGGATGCCATCCGCTGTTCGATGCACGATGGGTAGACGAGAATCTTGCGGAAGAGGGCGCGATGCCGCAGAAGGCAGTGGTGGAAGTCGACGGCCATCGAATCACCCTCACCAATCTCGACAAGATCCTCTATCCCGAGACGCAGACGACGAAGAGTGATGTGCTCTCTTACTACGCGGCGGTCGGGCAGTTCCTGATCGCCCATGCGGCGGACCGCCCCGCCACCCGCAAGCGCTGGGTCGACGGCGTCGGCACCACCGCGCATCCCGGCGAGATGTTCTTCCAGAAGAATCTCGACGAGTCGACGCCGTCCTGGGTCAGACGGCGCACCATCGAGCACACCGGGCACGCGAACGAGTATCCCCTCGTGAACGATCTCGCGACCCTGACCTGGCTCGGCCAGATCGCCGCGCTGGAGATCCATGTGCCGCAGTGGCGATTCGGACGCACCGGGCATCCGCTGATGCCGGACCGCCTTGTGCTCGACCTCGATCCGGGCGACGGCGTCGGGCTCAGGGAGTGCGCGGAGGTCGCGCGTTTCGCCAAGGCGATCCTCGACGACATGAGCCTCCGCTCGATTCCGGTGACCAGCGGCAGCACAGGCATCCACCTCTATGCCCCGCTCGACGGCTCCCAGGATGCGGATGCGGTCAGCGCGGTTGCCAGGGAGCTCGCGCGCGCGCTGGAGGCCGACCATCCGAGCCTGGTCGTCAGCGACATGAAGAAGGCCCTGCGACGGGGCAGGGTGCTCGTGGATTGGAGTCAGAACAACGGGGCAAAGACGACGATCACCCCGTATTCGCTGCGTGGCCGAGATCGGCCGACAGTCGCAGCGCCGCGAACGTGGCGGGAACTCGAGGCGGAGGGCCTCCGACAGCTCGAATACCCGGAGGTGCTTTCGCGGCTGAAACGGCGCGGGGACCTCCTGGCGCCCCTGACGGCGGCGCACCTCGATTCGCTGGAGCCCACGCCCGAGCATCAGGCTCGATTCGCGGCATCCGAGTCCAGTCGTGATCGCTTAGCCGAGTATCGCCGCAAGCGCGACGCGGCGAAGACCCCGGAGCCGGTTCCGACCGGGCACGCGCCCGCGACGATCGGCGACAGCTTCGTCATCCAGGAGCATCATGCCCGTCGGCTGCACTGGGACTTCCGGCTCGAACACGAGGGAGTGCTCGTCAGTTGGGCTCTGCCGAAGGGCGTTCCGACGGATTCCACCCACAACCATCTCGCCGTGCAGACCGAGGACCATCCCCTCGAGTACGGCACCTTCGAGGGCAGCATTCCGGCCGGAGAATACGGTGGTGGTGAGGTGTCGATCTGGGATTCCGGCACCTTCGAGCTGGAGAAATGGCGCGAAGGCGCGGAGGTGATCGCGACTCTGCACGGCGTCAACCACGGCTCGCACCGGTATGCGCTCATCCATACCGGTGGAAGCGGGCGGGCCGAGAACAACTGGCTCATCCACCTGATGTCGGATGCATCGACAGACACCGCGAGAGAGCGACGGGCGCGCACGGTGGTCGGATCGGGTCGAACTTCGGTGGGCGCGATCCGACCGATGCTCGCAACGGCCGGTGCGGCCGGCCGGCTCACCTCCGAGGACGAGTGGGCCTTCGAGATGAAGTGGGATGGCATCCGCGCCATCGCAACGGTCGAAGACGGAGCCGTGACCCTCACCAGCCGCAATGGAGTCGACGTGACTGCGAGCTATCCCGAACTGGGAATGCTCGCGAGCGCCGTCGATGCCGACGTGGTGATCGACGGCGAGATAGTCGCGCTGTCGAGCTCGGGCCGTCCCGATTTCGGGCTGCTGCAGAGCCGGATGGGGCTCACGAAGGCAGCCGAGGTGGCCGCCGCCAGCAAGAGGGTGCCGGTGCAGTTCATGGCTTTCGACATCCTCTCCGCTGCCGGGAAGTCACTCGTCAAGAAGTCCTACGACGAACGTCGGAGGTCGCTCGAGCGACACCTGGCCCCGCAGGGACCGATCCAGGTGCCGCCCGCTTTCGAGGGAGACGAGGCCGCCGCCATCGCGAGCAGCATCGCCCTTCAGCTGGAAGGAGTCGTGGCCAAGCGACGGGACAGTGCCTACCTGCCGGGCAGGCGATCCAGAAGCTGGGTGAAGATCAAGCACCATCGGACGCAGGAGGTGGTGATCGGCGGCTGGACAGCCGGGCGGGGCAATCGGGCTGGCCGGGTTGGAGCGCTACTCCTCGGAGTGCCGAGAGTGGGAGGACTCTCCTATGTGGGCAAAGTCGGCACCGGGTTCAGTGATGCCGAGCTGGACGGCGTTCTTACACGCCTCCAGCATCTGGCGCGGAAGACCAGCCCGTTCGATGACCTCGCCGCCGGCGAATCCGTCGGCGCACGCTGGGTCACTCCTCGGCTTGTCGGCGAGGTCGAGTTCGCCGAGTGGACCGCCACCGGTCGCCTCCGGCATCCCTCCTGGCGCGGCATTCGCGCGGACAAGAAACCCGAGGAAGTGACGCTCGAGCAGTAGAGCGGATGATCGGAGGCTCCGGTCAGGACCTGCCGAGCGGCGTATCGCCGGCAACCGCTAGGCCGATGCGGCGGCCCGAGCGTGCCGAGCGACCCGTTCCCGGTTGCCGCAGCCTTCGGGGGTGCACCACTGGCGCTTGGCATTCAACGCCACGAAGAACATGCTGCAGGTGGGCGAGGCACACCGGCGGAGGCGATCCGCATCAGCCCCGGTCAGGACGGTGATCGCGGATCGTGCCGTGGCCGCCAACGAGAGTGCGCCGGGGGTCTCGGCTGTCCACCTCACGCGGGAGACCGCGGTGGCGCCGACCGTCGACAACTCCGGGTGCGCGACAGCGGAGGCCGCAAGTCCATTGACCAACTCGAGTGCGTCGTCATCGAAGGGGGTGCCGTCCACCTTCGCATCGAATAGCCGCCGGATAGCGGCGCGGAGCCGCTGGGTGGCGCGAAGGTCGGGCACGCCGGCACCCTCGGGAAGCTGACTCTGTTCGATTCCCCAGAAGTGTCCATTGCGCGCTGCATCAGGGATGAGATCGATCTGCGGCTCCACGGCAAGCTTGATGGTATCGGCGAGATCGACCGCAAGGGGCTCCCCTGCGACGACAAGGCCCGCTTCGCGAGCGGCGTCCCTGGGAACTGGTGACGGGGTACGCATATCTCTACTCTACCGCCACATAACGGATACTTTGCTTTCTACACATTAGCCCTGGAGGGAGCCGCCCTGCCGACGAGTCTCGGCTCACCCGATCGCTGCAGCCACGACCCGGGCGAGCCTCTTGCCGATGAGGTGGTCGCTGGCCTCGACGCGGTGCATGGTGACGCCGGTCATCCGCGAGACGATCTTGAGCCCGCCTTCGGAGCGGAACTGGTCGAGGCTGCCGTAGACCACTTCGATCGGGGCGCGTACGTCGGCAAGATCGCTGATGGTCGTCTGGGATTCGATCGAGTTCTCCAGTGACTTGACGAAGGGGGTCCAGCGCGACTCCCCGAGCTCGACGGCGCTCGGGATCGGCAGAAGGCGCTTCAGGACGTTCGCGTTGCGCAGTGTGAACTGTTTGTTGAGCCTGAGGTATTCGTACGCCCGGAGGTGGAAATCCATCATCCCGCGATCGATCGCGTTGGCCAGTTCCGTCGGAGCGAGGTAGATCGGTGGGCTCACGAGCACGAGCTTTGCAACCTGCCGCGGCAGTCGAGAGGCGTAGCGCGCGGCTATCAGCGCCCCCATCGAATGGCCGACGAGCGTGAACGGCTCGCGCAGACGCAGGGAGCGGATGGTGCGCTCGATGGCCGCGACATGGTCCGCGACCGTGTACTCGCAGTCTTCGGGGATCGGGGAGCCGCCGAATCCGAGCAGGTCGATCGCGATGCAACGATGTCGGCCCTCGATGAGCGGAAACACGTTCTGGAAGGTCACCGACGAGGAGGCGATTCCGTGAAGCAGCACGACGGTGGGTCCCTCCCCATGCTGCTGGGCGATATGAAGCAGCGGCTCACGCCGCGGCCACATCACCTGCATCGCTCCACCGGTGCATCCCTGCGGTCACCAGGGCGGCAGCGCTCCGAAGTTGGTCTTCGATGAGCGATGCGCATGAGGTCAAGATAGCGCCGATACCCCACCGGCCTCACAGGAAGCGGGCGCCTGCGCGAGGTCAAAGGTCGTCGGCAGGCCGCATCCGGTCACGACGACGAGCCAGGGCGGATGCCTCGGCGGGGCTGCCCGCGAGGGCGATCGCCGCGTCGTACGACGCGTGAGCCTCGTGGGTGCGTCCGAGCCTTCGCTGGAGGTCGGCGCGGGCGGCGTGGAAGGGGTGATAGCCGATCAGCGCGCTCTCGAGGCGCTCGACGACCGCCAGCGCCACTGCCGGCCCATCGACCTCGGCCACCGCGATCGCCCGGTTGAGAGCCACGACCGGCGAGGGGTCGATCTGCGCGAGCTGGTCGTAGAGGGCGACGATCTGCGACCAGTCCGTGTCGCGGATGTCGCGGGCAGAGGTGTGCACCGCGTTGATCGCTGCGAGCAATTGGTAACGCCCGGGAGCCACCCCGCTGGCCAGGCGCTCGCGCACCAGCCGCTGGCCCTCGGTGACGAGAGTCGGGCTCCAGCCCTCGCGATCCTGCTCGTCGAGGGTCACCAGTTCCCCCGTTGGCGAGATCCGGGCCGGGCGACGCGCCTCGGTGAGCAGCATCAGCGCCAGCAGCCCGGCCACCTCGCCGTCCTCGGGCAGCAGGGAATGCAGCAGTCGGGTGAGCCGGATCGCTTCGCCCGTGAGGTCGAGCCGCACGGGGTCGGTGTGCCGGCCGGTCGCCAGGTATCCCTCGTTGAACACCAGGTAGAGCACCACGAGCACGCCGGAGACCCGCGCGGGGAGGTCGGCGGCAGTCGGCACCCGATACGGGATGCCCGCCGCCGAGATTTTTGCCTTTGCCCGGGTGATCCGCTGCCCGACAGTGCTCTCGGGTACGAGGAAGGCGCGTGCGATCTCCGCGACGGTGAGCCCGCCGAGCAGGCGCAGGGTCAGGGCGACACGGGATTCGAGCGCGAGTGCCGGGTGGCAGCAGATGAAGATCAGCCGGAGCCGCTCATCGTCGATGACTCCGAGGCTCTCGGGCGGCAGGTGGTCCGACACCCGCTGTGCCTCCCGATGCTTTTCGTCGCGCTTGTTCTCCTGGCGAAGCCGGTCGATCGCCTTGTGATTGGCCGTGGTGGTGAGCCAGCCGCCAGGATTAGGCGGCACGCCGTCGGTCGGCCAGCGCTCGACCGCGATCGCGAACGCGTCGCTGGCGGCTTCCTCGGCGACGTCGAGATCACCGAACCGCCTGGCGAGGGAGGCGAACACCCGGGCCCACTCGTCTTGGTACGCCCGGGCGATCGCCTCTGCGGCGTCGCTCGGTCCTAGTGGAACGGCCGAACCTCGATCTTGCGATTGCACGCCTTCGACCCCTCGGCCGCGAGCGCGAGCGCCGCGTCCAGGTCGGGCGCCTCGATGATCCAGAACCCGGCGAGAAACTCCTTCGACTCTACGAATGGGCCGTCGGTGATCACCGGCTCTGCACCCCGGTTGTCGATGACGGTGGCCGCACTCGGGGATCCGAGCCCGCCGGCGAACACCCAGTAGCCTTCCGCCCTGAGCCGATCGTTGAACACGTCGATGGCCACTTCTTCGGATCGTGAGGCGGAGTCGGACCTGTTGGCGGCGAGAGCCTGCCCGTCATCGATCACGGAAACCAGATACTGCATCGCGAATCATCTCCTGCGGTTTGGGGCGCCCCTCGTGAGCGGCCTCTCACCTGTACGACGAACAACTCTGCCCCGATCCGACAGAGCTTGCAGAATTATTTGGAGATTCGGGCGGAGGTCGCCATAGGGTGAGTGCGAACCACGAGCACACCAGGAGAACACATGTCCCTCGTCCGCGTGCACAATCTCTCGATCTCCCTCGACGGCTTCGGTGCCGGCGAGGGCCAGAAACTCGAGGCGCCGTTCGGTCACGCCGGCTCACGGCTGGTGCAGTGGGCCATGGGTACCCGCACCTTCCGCGCGATGGGCATCCCCGGGGAGTCGGAGGGATCCTTCGGCGTCGACGAGGCGTTCGCCAGCGCCTGGGCGCCCAGGATCGGTGTAGAGATCATGGGACGCAATAAATTCGGCGCCGATCGCGGACCCTGGAAGGACGAAGAGTGGAAGGGCTGGTGGGGCGATGACCCGGTCTTCCACACTCCTGTCATCGTGCTGACACACCATCCTCGGCCGGTGCTCGAGATGGACGGGGGCACGACCTTCCATTTCGTCGACGCCGACCCCGCCGCTGCGCTCGAGCAGGCTCGCGCCCTCGCTGGCGACCTCGACGTGCGCATCGGCGGCGGCGTCAGTACCGTCCGTCAATTCCTCGAAGCAGACCTGATCGACCATCTGCATGTGGCCCTCGTGCCGATCATCCTCGGTCGAGGCGAACGCCTCTGGGATGGCCTCGAAGGACTCGAGCAGCGCTTCGATATCGAAGCGACCGATTCCCCCAGCGGAGTCGTGCACCTGGTCTTCACCCGGCGCACCGCGAGTTCCTGAACGGAGCCGCCTATCAGAATCGAACTGATGACCTTCTCATTACGAGTGAGATGCTCTACCGACTGAGCTAAGGCGGCGTGCACGCGATTTCTCGCGGGCAACGCCTGAAAGCTTAGCCGATCAGACGGCGGGCACCGGCGCGAGGATGCGACCCAGTTCGTCGAAGGAATCCTTCAGCCGGGCGCGCAGCGGAACTCCGCCCTCGTTGTCTGCCCAGCAGGCCCAGGCGTGCTTCATCGCGCCGAACGCCACGTTGGTGATGAGACGGGAGCGGCTGAGAAGCAGCTCCGGATCGTCGGCGAGGGCCGGGTCATCCGCCACCAGCCGCTGCGCCACGATCTCCCGCAGCCGATCCTCGAATTCTCGCATCGCGGTCATGCGCATCGCGAAGAGCTGGGGGTGTTCCCTCAGCAGGCTTCGCCGCTTGAGCATCAGCTCGGTGTCGCTGGTCTTGCCCTCGGCGGCGATGGCAAGGAGAGCGCCGAGGCCGTCGAACACCGTGCCGGTCGGAGCATTCACATAGGCGACGACGGCGTCACCGGACGGAGGCTCCGGCGCTTCGCCGACGAGCGCGGACTCTTTCGAGGCGAAGTAGTTGAAGAAGGTGCGCGGCGAGATATCGGCGATGCGACTGATCTCGTCCACCGTCACCCGGTCGAGTCCCTTCTCGGCCACCAGGTCGATGGCCGCCATCTCGATCGCCCGGGCCGTGGCCAGACGCTTGCGCTCGCGAAGGCCTGCCGTCGCGTGATCGAGTGTCATGTCAATATTCTTGCATTCTCTGCAATTATGCACAAACCCTCGCGCCCGCTCATCCGGTGCAGTCGGGGTCTTTCTTCGGCACGGTACCCGAGACGAAGTACCGGTCGACGGTGTTGTCGATGCACGGGATGCCGCGGTTGTAGGCCGTGTGACCCTCCCCGTGACGCGTCACGAGGTGCGCGCTCTCCAGCTGCTTGGAGAGCGCGACCCCCCACTGGTAGGGCGTCGCCGGGTCTCCGGTGGAAGAGAGGATGAGGATCGGCGCGGCCCCGGCACCCTTCACTACGGGCGGCGCCGCCCGGTTGTGGAACGGCCAGTTCTCGCAGGTCACGTCGCCGATCACCGATGGGCGGGTGAGGGTGGGGGCCGCCTTCACGAGCTGGACGTTCTGGCTCGCGATCACCGCCGGATCCGTCTCGGTCGGATAGTCGAGGCATCCGATCGCGATGAAGGCTTCGAGCGAGTTGTCCTTGTAGGTGCCGTCGGCGTTGCGGCCGTTGTAGGAGTCCGCGAGCAGGAATGCCGTGTCGGTGGTGCCCTTCCTGATCTCGGTGAACATATCGCTGAGATACGGCCACGACGACTTGTCGTAGAGGCCGGAGTTGATGGCCGTATCCAGCACATTCTGGTCGAGCACCCGCCCGTCGGGCGCATCGATCGGCGTGACCGTGAGCTTGTCGTAGAGCGCAGAGATCTTCGCGAGGCTGTCGTCGACCGAGCCGGGGAACGGGCAGTTCTTGGTAGACGGACAGTCGGCGAGGTAGGCCTTGAGGGCGTCTTCGAAGCCGGTGGACTGCGTGAGGTTGACGTCGAACAGCGAGAGCGTCGAGTCCGTGGATCCGTCGAGCACCACGTGCCCGACCTTCTTCGCGAAGCGGTCGGTGTAGTACATGCCGATGTCGCTGCCATAGGAGTACCCGAGGTAATTGAGCTTCTTGTCCCCGACGACCGCCCGAAGCATGTCGAGGTCGTGCACCGTGCTCTGCGTGTCGACGAATTCGAGCGCCGGACCGGTGTTCTTCAGGCAGGATGCGGCGAAGTCCTTCGCCTGACCGGCCACCTCGGCGACCCAGGCCGGACTGTTCACCGGATTCTTCGCCACGCCGTAGATGAATTCATCGAGCTTCTTGTCGTCGTAGCAGGTGACCGGAGTCGACCGGCCGACCCCGCGCGGGTCCCAGCCGATCACGTCGTAGCTGCGCCGCAGGGTCTTCGACGCCGCATAGTCCAGGTCGTCGTGCACCAGGTCGTAGCCGGACGCCCCTGGCCCTCCGGGGTTCACGAACAACGACCCGAGCCGGGTGCCGGTGGCGGATGCCCGGGTGAGGGCGAGCGAGATATCCGTCGCCTTGGAGGGGTGGTCCCAGTCCATCGGCGCGGTGGCCGTCGCGCACTGCTGGTTCTTTCCGCAGTCTTTCCAGGTGAGCGTCTGGTGGTAGTACGGAGCCACCGCGGGTGGAACGCTCTCACCGGTGGGCGTCGACGTGTGATCGACGCTCGGGAAAAGCGTGGTGGTGCACCCGCTGAGGAGCAGCACTCCCACGATGGCGAGCACGGACAGTCGTCTCGGCGAGGTCAGCACTTCGGGTCTTTCGTCGGCACGGTTCCCCCGACGAAGAAGTCGTCGACGGCGTTGTTCACGCAGGAATTTGACTTGTTATAGGCGGTGTGGCCTTCGCCCATGTACGTGATGAGATGGCCGTTCTGCAGCTCATTCGCGAGCGCCTTCGCCCAGACGTAGGGCGTCGCCGGGTCGTTCGTGGTGCCGACGACCAGGATGGGCGCCGAGCCATCCGCGGCGATCGGTCCCCGCGTGCGCGTGGGCTGGAAGGGCCAGGAGGCACACGAGGTGTCGTAGGAGAGCTGGGGGCCGAGGGTCGGCGCGAGGGAGGCGAGCTTCGCTGCATCCGTCCTCAGGCTCGCATCGGTGGTCGACTCGGCGGCATAGTCGAGGCAGTTGATGGCGATGAACGCTTCGGTGGAGTTGTCCTTGTAGGTTCCGTCGGCCTTGCGGCCGAAGTAACTGTCCGCGAGTTGGAAAGCCACCGACGGGTCGCCCTGCATCACGCTGCTGAACAGCTGGGTGAGATACGACCAGTTGGACTTGTTGTAGAGCGGGAAGATGATCGCGTTGAACATCACGCTACTCGAGAGCTCGCGCCCGTCATCGTTGCGCAACGGGCTGGCATTGAGGCCGTCGAGCAGGGATCGGATCTCCGTCATCGCGCCGGAGACGGATCCCGTGAATGGACAGTCCTTGCCGGTCTCGCAATCCTTGATGTACGCGCGCAGCGCACTCTCGAACCCCTGCGCCTGGGTCGCGCCCACCTCGAAGCTGGTGGTCGCCGGGTCGAGGGCGCCGTCCAGCACGAGGTGCCCGGTCTTCTTGGGGTAGAGCTCCGCGTAGGTCGCGCCGAGCAGCGTTCCGTACGAGTACCCGAGGTAGTTGAGCTTCTTGTCGCCGAGGGTCGCGCGCAGCAGGTCGAGATCCCGCGCGGCGCTGTCGGTGTCGACGAAACCGAGCAGGTCACCCGTGTACTTGAGGCAGGCCGCGCCGAACGCGGTGTTGCTCACACGCTGGTCGGCGATCCAGGCATCGGATCCGAACGGATTGGGCGAGACGTCGAAGAGGTACTTGTCCATATCGGCCGGATCCTGGTAGCACTTCACCGCCGACGACTTGTTCACCCCGCGCGGGTCGAAGCCCACGATGTCATAGTTCTGCTGGAGTTTCGCGTCTACCGCGTAGTCGAGGCTGTCGCGGATGAAGTCGTAGCCCGATCCGCCGGGACCGCCCGGGTTGACCAGAAGCGAGCCGAGCGCGGTGCCGGTCGCCGGCTTGCGGATGAGCGCGAGATCGATCGACTTGGTCGCGGGATTCTTCCAGTCCATCGGGGCCCTGGCGGTAGCGCACTGGAAGTCGCCGCCCTCGCAGGACTTCCATTTCAGCACCTGGCTGTAGAACGGCTCGAGGTCTGCGCTCACCCTCTCGGTCGTCGGGGTCGACCTCGTGCTCGGCGCCTTCGGTAGGAACGACGCGACACAGCCGGTGAGCGGCAGGATGATCGCGAGCGCCGCCGCGACGAGCACGGTGCGGGTGGTTCGAGTGGTCACTGTCATCCCTCAGCGAGCGGTCGAGATCAGCATCGCCTCGAGGGCGAGGGCCGGAGCCACGTTGCCGTCGATGCGCTTGCGGGCGGTGGCGATGGCATCCATCGTGGCGAGGGTCTCGGCGGCGGTCGAGGCCGCGCTCGCCGTCGTCAGCTGGGAGAAGATCGCGAGGTTGATCGGCTCTGTGTCGACGCCAAGCTGCAGAAGAAGGATGTCGCGGTACAGCGAGAGCAGGTCCACCATGATTCGATCGATGCCGTCGCGCAGGCTGCGGGTGGCCCGTCGCTTCTGGTCTTCCTCCAAAGTACGCAACTGGGCGCGGAGGGCCGGAGGGATGGTGCCGCCCGGCTCGACCCCCAGCGACCGAAGTGCACTCTCTCGCTCCTCGGCGTCGCGTTCCTCGGTGATCGCCTTTGCATCCTCCCCCGCGAGCTCGAGCAGTCTCGCCGCGGCGATGACCGCTCCCGAGACGGTATGGATGCCGAGCGCGATCTCGATGGTCTGCTGGCGGCGGCGGCGCGCATCCTCGTTCGTCGCGAGGCGGTGGGCCATGCCGATGTGGCTCTGCGACTCGCGGGCGGCCCGGGTGGCGGTGGCGAGGTCCACGTCGTCGCGCTTGGCGATGAGCTCGGCCACCTCCGCCACATCCGGAACCCGCAGTCTCACGCTGCGCACGCGGGAACGGATGGTGGGAAGCAAGTCCGCCTCGCTCGGCGCGCAGAGGATCCAGACCGTGCGCGGCGGCGGTTCCTCGAGAGCCTTCAGTAGCACGTTGGAGGTGCGCTCCTGCATGCGGTCGGCGTCTTCGATCACGATCACGCGGTAACGGCTCACCGATGGCGAGAAGTTCGAGCTGGCGACCAGGCGGCGCACATCCTCCATCTTGATGATGACGCCCTCGGTGCTGAGCACGGCCAGGTCGGGATGGGTGCGGGCGGCGACCTGGCGACGCGTGGCTTCGTCGCCCTCGGGGTTGCCCACACCGCCGGTGGCGGCGGGACTGAGAAGAGCCGTCGCGAAGGCGTAGGCGAGATTCGACCGACCGGACCCGGGCGGGCCGGTGATGAGCCAGGAGTGGGTCATCGCCGAGTCGCCGATCGGAGAATCACCGAGCGTCGAGTCGGCTGCGGCCGCACGGAAGATCGCGATCGCCTCCGACTGGCCGGTCAATTCGTCCCACACGGTCATGCGCCAAGCCTAAGCGGAGCGGCTGACCGGGCTGTGCGCTCAGAGAAGGGATGCGACCCGCACGCGGATCGCGGCCGCGATCGACTCGATCGAGTCGGTGGCCGGCAGCACGAGGAAGCGCTCGGGTTCCGCCGCCGCGAGAGTGAGGAAGCCGGCGCGCACCCGGGAGTGGAAGTCGCTCTTCTCGGCCTCGAGGCGGTCGTATTTGGTGCGTGCCTCATCCAGCCGCTCCCGCCCGATCGTCTCGTCGAGGTCGAGCAGGATCGTCAGGTGCGGAAGGAACCCCTCGGTCGCCCAGAGCGAGATATTCCGCACCTCGGTGGGGTCGAGCACCCGCCCGGCACCCTGGTAGGCGACTGAGGAATCGAGGTAGCGATCCTGGATCACGATGTCGCCGCGGTCGATTGCCGGCCGGACCTTCGTCGCGATGTTGTGGGCGCGGTCGGCGGCGTAGATCAGAGCCTCGGCGCGCGGCGCGATGTGACCGCGCCGGTGCAAGACCATCTCGCGCAACTCGAGCCCGAGCTCGGTGCCGCCGGGCTCGCGCGAGCGCTCCACCGTGTGACCGGATGCCGTGAGCCAGTCCGCGAGCAGGCTCGCCTGCGTCGATTTACCCGACCCGTCACCGCCTTCGAAAGTGATGAACAGGCCGGTTCCACCGCTCACGGGGGCCTACTGTGCCGGCTCGGACGTCGTGGCCGACTTCGCCGCATTTGCGACCGGCTTCTTCGCGGCGGGCTTCTTCGCGGCGGGCTTCTTCACGGCAGGCTTCTTCACGGCGGGCTTCTTCGCCGCCGTCTTCTTCACCACGGGACCTTTCGCGCGCTTGTCGGCGAGCATCTGCACCGCGCGTTCGAAGTCGATCTCCTCGATCGTCTCTCCGCGCGGGATCGTGACATTGGTCACGCCGTCGGTGACATAGGCGCCGAAGCGACCGTCCTTGATGCGGATCGGCTTGCCGCTCTCGGGGTCGGCATCGAACTCCTTGAGAGCACTGGATGCCCGGCGCGCGCCGTACTTCGGCTGGGCATAGAGCTCGATCGCACCCGCAAGGTCGATCTCGAAGATCTGGTCTTCTTCGGTGAGCGAGCGGGTGTCGGCGCCCTTCTTGAGGTAGGGGCCGAACTTGCCGTTCTGGGCCGTGATCTCCTCGCCGCTCTCCGGATCCTGGCCGACGACTCGCGGCAGCGCCAGCAAGCGAAGGGCGGTGTCCAGATCGACGGTCGCGAGGTCCATCGACTTGAAGATGGATGCCGTGCGCGGTTTCACAGCGGCGGCCTTCTTGGGCGCGGCCCGCTTCTTCTTCGGCTCGATGATCTCGCCGGTTGCGGCATCCACGATGGGTTCGGCGACCGGGGGCTCGACAGTCTCGACGGCCTCGGGTTCGGGATCAACTTCCGTGATGTATGGCCCGAAACGACCGTCTTTCGCGACGACATTCTTACCGTTCTCGGGGTTGACCCCGATCACACGGTCCACGACGACCGGGGCATCGATCAGCTCGTGCGCCTTCGCGACGGTGAGTTCGTCGGGGGCGAGCTCCGGCGGGATGTTCACGCGGCGCGGGGTCGCCTCGGGCGCAGCATCCTCGTCAACGACCTCGAGGTATGGTCCGTACTTGCCGATTCGGAGAGTGACCTCGTCATCGAGCTTGATCGAGTTGATGCTCTTCGCATCGATCTCACCGAGATTGTCGATGACGCTGCGGAGGCCCCGGTGCTTCTCGCTGCCGAAGTAGAAGCTGTTGAGCCAGTCGACGCGATCTTCCTTGCCGTCGGCGATGCGGTCGAGGTCGTCTTCCATCCCCGCGGTGAAGTCGTACTCCACCAGGTCGGAGAAGAAGTCCTCGAGCAGTCGCACCACCGAGAAGGCGATCCAGTTGGGCACGAGCGCGGTGCCGCGAGGGGTCACATACCCCCGATCGATGATGGTCGAGATGATCGACGCATAGGTCGACGGGCGACCGATCCCCAGCTCTTCGAGGGTCTTGACCAGGCTCGCTTCCGTGTAGCGGGGCGGGGCGCTGGTCTCGTGTCCCTTGGCCTCGACATCGGCCACCGTCAGCGCCTGTCCGACGGTGAGCGGCGGCAGCTTGGCCTCTGCGGGCTCTGCGGCGTCATTGCGCTCCTCGTCGCGGCTCTCCTCATAGGCCTGCAGGAATCCGCGGAAGGTGATGACCGTGCCGCTCGCGGCGAACTCGGCCATCGTCGTGCCCTGCACCGGGCCCGCGGTGATGACGACGGAGGCCGTCATGCCCTTGGCGTCTGCCATCTGCGAGGCGATGGTGCGCTTCCAGATGAGGTCGTAGAGCTTCCAATCGTTGCCGCGCAGGGTGCCCTCGAGCTGGCCGGGCGTGCGGAAAGTGTCACCCGCCGGACGGATCGCCTCGTGGGCCTCCTGCGCATTCTTGCTCTTGCTGGCATAGGTTCGCGGCTTCTCGGAGACGCTCTCGGCACCGTAGAGGGACGCCGCCTGGCTGCGGGCAGCGGTCATCGCCTGCTGCGAGAGGTTGAGCGAGTCGGTACGCATATAGGTGATGTACCCGTTTTCGTACAGGCCCTGCGCCACGCTCATGGTCTGGCGAGCGGAGAAGCGCAGCTTGCGCGCGGCCTCCTGCTGCAGCGTCGAGGTGCTGAAGGGCGCCGCGGGACGGCGGGTGTACGGCTTCGAGTCGACCGAAGACACGACGACGTTGACGGCGGGATCGCGCAGCGCCTCGGCGAGGGCGGTCGCGGCCTGCTCGTCGAGTGCTACGGCATCCGCCTTTCCGTTGGTGGAGGCCTTGAGCTGGCCTTTGTCGTCGAAGTCGCGGCCGGTGGCCACGCGCACGCCGTCGAGTCGGGCGAGGCGGGACTCGAACGGCGTTGAGCCTTCCGAGGCCGCGAGAAGTGCGGAGAGGTCCCAATAGCCGGCGGCGACGAAAGCAAGTCGCTCGCGCTCGCGGTCGACGACGAGCCGGGTGGCGGCGGACTGCACGCGTCCGGCAGAGAGGCCAGGGCCGATCTTGCGCCAGAGCACCGGGGAGATCTCGTAGCCGTAGAGGCGGTCGAGGATGCGGCGGGTCTCCTGCGCGTCGACGAGGGCGGTATCGATGTCCCGGGTGTTGTCGCGGGCCCGCTCGATCGCCTCCTTGGTGATCTCGTGGAACACCATCCGCTTCACGGGGACCTTGGGCTTCAGCTCATCGAGGAGGTGCCAGGCGATGGCCTCACCCTCGCGGTCCTCATCAGTTGCGAGATAGAGCTCATCGGCGCCCTTGAGCGCGCGCTTGAGGTCGGCGACCGTCTTCTTCTTCTGGTCGGAGACGACGTAATAGGGGAGGAACCCGTTCTCCACGTCGATGGAGAACTTGCCGAGCGAGCCCTTCTTGAGCTCCGGCGGCAGGTTTTTAGGCTCGATCAGGTCGCGGATGTGACCGACCGAAGCCAGCACCTCGTATCCGTCGCCCAGGTACTGGGCAATCGTCTTCGCCTTTGCGGGCGACTCGACTATGACCAGCTTCTTCGTGCCAGGCACTTGACTCCTCGACTACTGCGGCTCCCGCCGCCTCTATGGGTCTCCGGGTGAAACGAAACCTCGCCCAGCCTAGGGCGGCGCCGCTGATGCTACGCACCGCGATTCGGAGATATCGGTTGTGGTCCCGACACGCACACCATACACACAGATGCCTGACAGCGGCTTCATCCGCTTCCCCCAGTGGGCCCGGTCGCGCCCGCCACGTCGCCGACCGGACGGCCCGCAGTGGCGCGCGCCGACACGGCGAACCCGAGCACCGAGGTGGTGACCCGCACCGTCGCGGTGGTGCCGTCGATGAGGCATCCGTCCAGTCGCGCGGCGTTCGCGGCGGTGACGGTCGCCGCCACCGGGCACGGGCTTCCGGGCAGGATGCCGACCGCGACATCCGCCGCCGCGATCGCCGCAGCATCGGCCGCGCCCGCTGCCCGCTGCTGCGCCGACACCACCGTCGTGATCGGCAGCACAAGCGAGAACAGCAGAAGCATCGCGGCGACTACGGCCACCGCGAGCACAGAGCCCGACCCCTGTTCACCACCCTGCCGGGAGCACATCACCGGCCTCCGTCCAGCGCGCAGCTCGATGCGCTCACCGTCACCGCTCCGATCCACGAACCGACCGTCGACCCGCGAGCGGAGGCCGTGACGCAGGCCAGGTCGCCCCGATGCTCTACCCGCAGTGTGGATCCGGGCACGAGCGTGGATGTCCCCACCGCTTCGCCCCGTGCGACGCTGCGCGCCGCCATGGCCGCAACCTGCTGCAGCCGCACTTGTTGGGTGGCGACCTGCAGTCCGGCGAGACACGCGGCGAGCACGAGAAGCACCGCCGGAATCACCGTGGCGAACTCCGCCGTCACGCTCCCCCGGTCGGGCCGGGACCGGAGTGGGGGCGGCTCAGCCCGCGAAGGTGAGCGCACGATGCACGAGCTCGGTGAGCATTCCGCGCACCTCGTCGCTGCGCAGTATCGCGACGAGCAGCCCGGCGAATCCGACCGCTGCCATTGTGGCGATCGCATATTCGGCGGTCGCAGCGCCGTCTTCCCGTCTCAGTATCGAACGCAGTCGCTTCATGGTGACCCGTTCCTTTCTCTCTGTGGCCGGCGCGGTGCCGGACACGTCGATAGTGCTCGCCCCGACAGCGGCGACGTATCCTCCGCCCCGCACCCGTGCACTTCCCTCACAACCCGGAGACTGTGGACGAGACGACGGCGATCAGCAGCGGAGCGACCCCGAGGAGCATGAAGGCGGGCAGGATGCACAACCCGAGGGGCAGCATCAACGTCACCGCGAGCGTCGCAGCCGTGCGCTCGCCGGCGCTGCGCGCTGCACGCCGGGCCTCGGTCGCCTCGCTGCGCAGCAGCGCCGCCGCCGGGATTCCAGCTCGACGGCTGAGCGCGAGAACCTCGGCGATCGCGGAATCGCTGCCGTCGCTGGCCACGCTGCCGTCGCTCGCGATCCCGCAGGTCTCCCGGGCATCCGCCACCGCCCGTTCTGCGCGGGACAGCGACGCTCCCCCGGAGACGGCGATCGCCATCAGATCGAGCGCGAGACCGGGAGTGAGGTCTGTCGGGCGCGCCCGTCGAAGAAGGCGGCGATTCCACAACTGGGCGAGCAGCATCAGCAGCAGTCCGAGAGCGAGGCAGGCCAGACCGGGTGGGGTCGTGAACAGCACCCGGATCGAGTCGAATCCGAGGGCCATGCCGAACAGGATTCCGACGACGGGAAGCACCATCACCATTCGAGCGGTCGCCACTGGTCCGGCGAGCGCCGTGGCGAGATCCCGTTGGTTCTGAGCGAGCGACCGTAGCGAGGCCGCGAGTTCGCTGAGCGTGGTGGCGAGTGGAGCACCGGCGTCGGTTGCGACTAGCCACGCGGCGGCGAGTCCGCGCCAGGCCGTCGCATCCGACCGGCGGGATCGGGCGACATCGACGACGGCATCGGCGATCGATCCGCCCCGTGCCGCACTCGCGGCGATATCGCGCGCCGACTCCGCGCAACTTCCCCGTGCCGCTTCGGCGACATAGGCCCACGCCGAGGCGGGCGGGACCCCGGCCGCGAGAAGCACTCCCAGTCGCTGCACCACCGAGGCGAGCGGCTCGAGATCGGCGGTGCGCTCGCTACGCGACATGCGACTCGACCATCCGAAGCCGATCCCGGTGATCCAGTTCGAAGTGCCCGATCTGAGCCAGTCGCCGGCTGTCGCGATCCCGTTCGAGATGGAGCACCGTGCCGATTGCACTCACGGTCTGGCGCGCGATGGCCGTCGGGCTCATTCCGGCGAGCGCTCCGAGGGCTTCGATCCGCGCGGGCACATCCTCGAGCGAATTGGCGTGCAGTGTGCCGGCCCCGCCGTCGTGGCCGGTGTTGAGCGCGGAGAGCAGTTCGCGGATCTCGGCCCCGCGACACTCGCCGAGCACAAGCCGGTCGGGGCGCATCCGCAGGGCCTCACGTACCAGTCGCTCGAGGCCGAGTTGGCCGGCACCCTCGAGATTGGCCTGTCGCGCCTCGAGCGAGATGAACTGCGGATGCGCCACCCGCAGTTCGCCCACATCCTCGATCGCGATGATGCGGTCGCCGGGTGCCGCACTCGACAGCAGCGCGGCGAGCAGCGTGGTCTTGCCGCTGCCGCCGGCCCCGGTGATGAGCAGGTTCTGCCGCCGGGCGACGAGATCCGCCACGGTCGCGAGATCGAGCGCCGAGAAGAAGCCGGCGGCCGCCAGGTCGCCGAGGCCGAGCGTCTCGACTCGCGGCAGGCGGATAGAGAGGAGCGTACCGACGGGCGAAATCGGGGGAAGCACCGCATGCACCCGGATGCCGTCGTGCAACCGCACGTCGACGCACGGTGTTGCCTCGTCGATGTGACGCCCGCCGAGTCCCACCAGCCGCACGGCGAGAGTGCGCAGGGTCTGTTCGTCGAGAGCGATACCCTGCCGAAGCACCGTGCCTTCACCGCGGTCTACCCACACCTGCCCCGGACCGTTGACGAAGACATCCGTCACCGCGGGATCCGCGACGAAGGAGGCGAGCGGGCCGAATTCGTCGAGCTCGAGACCGGCGCCCGAGAGCCGGCGCGTGACGGCAATCGCCACTGAACCGGCACGCCGGGCGACGAAGCGGTCCGTGCCCGAGGCGATCGAGAGGGACGGGTCGAACGGATCGGCGGGTGGCATTCGACGACGGTATTCGCTCTCGGCATCCCGCCGACCCTCCACGGAGGCGAGCTGTGGAGAACCAGACCCAAGGGCACCGACGAGGGAGGGGAGCCGCCCGAACGCCCCAGTGAAAATACGGTCCGTTAACAGAGAGGGGCGGCGCCTGTTGGGGGGAACCGGCGCCGCCACAGCAACGCTGGATTGGGGGGAATCACTGCGCGTTGCTTATCGAATTTGCATTCAACGACCCCAGTGTACTCCGGCACAACACCGGCGCAAGAGACAAACACCCGCGATCAGGGGACACTCTCAGAATGGGCGCAATCGGGCGCAACCCGAGGTCGGTTTAGGATCGGAGGACTACTCAGCGCGGGCATCGACGCCCGCTGCCGTCGCGAGGGATTCCAATGTCCAACACTTCCATTGACAGCCTGCAGCATGAGGAACGACGCTTTCCGCCGAGCCCGGAATTTCGAGCCACGGCGGTGGCCACCGCCGTGCTCTATGACGAGGCCACGGCCGATCGCCTCGGGTTCTGGGCGAGACAGTCCCGCGAACTCCTCCACTGGAACACGCCCTTCACCAAGGATCTCGACTGGTCGAACGCACCCTTCGCCACCTGGTTCGAAGACGGCGAACTCAATGTCGCCTACAACTGCCTCGATCGCCATGTGCTCGCGGGCAACGGCGATCGCATTGCGCTGCACTGGGAAGGCGAGCCCGGCGACAGCCGCGACATCAGCTACGCCGAGCTCACCGCAGAGGTCAAGCGCGCGGCCAACCTGCTCACCTCCCTCGGTATCGAGAAGGGGGACCGGGTGGCCGTCTATCTCCCGATGATCCCCGAGGCGGTGATCGCCATGCTCGCCGTCGCCCGCATCGGTGCGGTGCACTCGGTGATCTTCGGCGGCTTCAGCGCCGACAGCATCCGGTCCCGTGTCGATGACGCGAGCGCCAAACTCGTGATCACCGCGGACGGCGGATGGCGCAAAGGCAAGGTCAGCGCCCTCAAACCCGCGGTGGATGCGGCTCTTGCGAAAGAGGGCGAGCACACCGTCGAGAACGTGCTGGTCGTGAAGCGTGGCGACAACGAGATCGACTGGGTCGAGGACCGCGATCTCTGGTGGCATGAGGCGATGGCGGGGGTGGAAGCCGAACACGAAGCGCAGCCCTTCCCCGCGGAGACGCCGCTGTTCATCCTCTATACCTCCGGCACCACCGGCAAGCCGAAGGGAATCCTGCACACGAGTGGTGGCTACCTCACCCAGGCAGCCTTCACCCACAAGAATGTCTTCGATCTGAAGCCCGAGTCGGATGTCTACTGGTGCACCGCCGACGTGGGATGGATCACCGGGCACAGCTATGTCGTCTACGGGCCGCTCGCGAACGGCGCGACCCAGGTGCTCTACGAGGGCACCCCGGATGCGCCCCACGGTGGACGCTGGTGGGAGATCATCCAGAAGTACGGCGTGACAATCTTTTACACGGCCCCCACGGCCATCCGTTCGTTCATGAAGCTCGGACGACAGGTTCCGGATGACTTCGACCTGACGTCCCTGCGCCTGCTCGGCAGCGTCGGCGAGCCCATCAATCCGGAAGCCTGGGTCTGGTACCGCGACGTCATCGGTGGCGGGACGACGCCCATCGTCGACACCTGGTGGCAGACGGAGACCGGCGCGATCATGGTGTCGGCGCTGCCCGGCGTGACGATCCTGAAGCCCGGTTCAGCCCAGGTCGCGGTGCCCGGGATCTCAATCGACGTGCTCGACGAAGCAGGCAACGGCGTGCCGCCCGGCGGCGGGGGCCTTCTGGTCGTGACCGAGCCCTGGCCGTCGATGCTGCGCGGCATCTGGGGCGACCCGGATCGATTCGTCGAGACCTACTGGTCGAAGTTCGCGGGCCCCCTCTACTTCGCCGGCGACGGCGCCAGGCTCGATGAGGACGGCGACATCTGGCTGCTCGGTCGCGTCGACGATGTGATGAACGTCTCCGGCCATCGACTCTCGACCGCAGAGATCGAGTCGGCGCTGGTGTCGCATCCGATCGTCGCTGAGTCGGCGGTCGTCGGCGCAGCGGACGAGGCCACCGGCCAGGCCGTCGTCGCCTTCGTGATCCTGCGAAGCGAGCACGCCGACACCCACAGCCCGGATGACGCGAGCGCGCTCTTGCGGATGCATGTCGCCGAGCAGATCGGCGCGATCGCGCGTCCGCGCCAGATCTTCATCGTCGCGGAACTGCCGAAGACGCGCTCGGGCAAGATCATGCGCCGACTACTGCAGGATGTCGCGGAGGGACGGGACATCGGCGATACGACCACGCTGGCCGACACTTCGGTGATGCAGATCATCAGCGACCGGTTGAAGTGATCTCGACACGGGCGCTGGGCGCCCTACTCGATCGGCAGAACCTGCTGGTCGAGTAGCGCCATCTTCGGCGCGTATCGAGACCCTCAGAACCTGCTGGTCGAGTAGCGAGCGCCAGCGAGCGTGTCGAGACCCTCAGAACCTGCTGGTCGAGTAGCGAGCGCCAGCGAGCGTGTCGAGACCCGCGGAACCTGCTGGTCGAGTAGCGAGCGCCAGCGAGCGTGTCGAGACCCGCGGATCAGGCGAACTCGACGACGAGTTCCACCTCGACCGGCGAGTCCAGGGGCAGGACGGCGACACCCACGGCGCTGCGGGCATGCACCCCGGCGTCGCCGAAGATCTCGCCGAGCAGCTCGGAGGCCCCGTTGATCACTCCCGGCTGGCCGGTGAAGGAGGGGTCGGATGACACGAATCCGACGACCTTCACCACGCGGGTCACCCGATCCAGCGATCCGATCGCGGACTGCACCGCGGCGAGCGCGTTCAAGACGCACGTGGCGGCGTAGGTCTTGGCATCCTCCGCCGAAACGGAGCCGCCGACCTTGCCGGTGGCGGGAAGCGAGCCGGCGACGAACGGAAGCTGCCCGGAGGTGAAGACGAGGTTGCCGCTGACGACGGCCGGGATGTAGGCGCCGGCGGGCGTTGCAAGGGAGGGGAGTTCGAGCCCGAGCTCGATGAGTCGGTCGGCGATGACAGGCATCAGTTCTCTTCCTTCTTGGGGCGCTTGAAGTAGGCGACGAGTCCGCCCTCTGGTCCGGTCACGACCTGCACGAGCTCCCAGCCCTCCGAACCCCAGTTGTTGAGAATCGCGGCGGTATTGTGCACGATCAGCGGTGTGGTGACATATTCCCACGAGGTCATCCCGGCATCCCTTCAGGTTCGACAGGGTGATCATCCCTTACCCTGATTCTATGTCTGCCCAAAAATTGAAGCCGTCCGGCGTGCTCGGAGGCGTGCTCGGCCTCCTCGGTTTCAGCGTTCTCGCGGGCGTCCTGGTCACCGCGATGGTCACCCCGGCCATCGCCGTCACCAGCATGACGGCACAGGGCTCGATCGATATCTTCGAGAACCTCCCCGACTCGATCAAGATCGACTCTCCCTCCCAGCAGAACCAGATCCTCGCGATGCGCGGCGGACAGCCCGAGAAGATCGCCACCATCTACAAGCAGAACCGCCAGGTCGTGGGCTGGGATGCCGTGTCCCCCTTCCTCAAGCAGGGAGCGGTCGACGGCGAAGACCGCCGCTTCTATTCGCACGGCGGGGTCGACATCCCCTCCATCGCGCGCGCCGCGGTGAAGAACACCACCCAGTCGTCCAACGGAACGAGCGGAAGCTCGACCCTCGACATGCAGTTGGTGAAGAACATCCTCGTGCAGGATGCGTTCACCACGAAGACCGGCAAGGAACGCGACGCCGCAATCGCGGCCGCGAGCGGATACTCCATCGACCGCAAGCTCAAGGAGATGAAGCTCGCGATCGGACTCGACAAGGTCTATACGAAGAAGGAAATCCTTCTCGGGTACCTCAACATCGTGGGAATGGGATCGAACACGTACGGAGTGGAGTCCGCAGCACAGCTCTACTTCGGGGTCTCCGCCAAAGACGTGACGCTTCCCCAGGCCGCGAGCCTCATCGCCATCGTGCAGCAGCCCACCTCGCAGAACCTGCTCGACCCCAAGCGCTACCCGGCCAACAAGCTTCGCCGGGACCAGATCCTGAACTCCATGCTCTCGGCGAAGCACATCACCCAGAAGCAGCACGATGATGCGATCGCCACCCCGATCGAGTCCTACGTGAAGATCACACCCCAGTACAACGGGTGTCGCAACGCGATAGTGGACTACGCCAAATGGCCGTGCGACTACGTGACGAAACTCATCACCTCGACCGTCGACCCGGGCAAGTTCCCGGGTGCGGCTCCGGTGGTGAATTCGCTCGGGGACACTCCGGCAGAGCGCCAAGCCAACTGGGACAAGGGCGGCTACAAGGTCTACACCTCGATCGACCTCGACCTCCAGAAAGCAGCGCACGACAGTCTCGCCCAACAGGCTCCCCCGACCGAGGCGAGATTCCCGCTCGGCGCGGCAGCAGACACCGTGGAGGGCGGCACGGGCCGGATCCTGGTCATGGACCAGAACAAACTCTTCGACGACGCTCCCGGTGCCGACGCCCAGACCACCACTGCGGTGAACTTCAGTACTGACTTTCCCTACGGCGGCTCGGGAGGATTCCCCACCGGCTCGACATTCAAGGTCTTCGACCTCGCGAACTGGCTCCAAAATGGTCATGGCCTCAATGACCTTGTCGATGGAACGGGCCCGCAGTACTACAACAACAACGCATTCAAATGCGATGGGGTTCCGCTTGGTGGCACCGCTCCGCAGAAGCTTCAGAACGATGGAAACTCCCGCGGTGGATTCATGACCGTGAAGGCAGCCCTGATCGGATCGGTCAACAACGCCTTCATGCACATGGCCGAGAGGCAGGACCTCTGTTCCATCCGGGATACCGCGATGACCCTTGGGGCCCATCGAGCCGACGGACGAGCTCTCGAGACGATCCCTAACTTCATCCTCGGTTCCAACGAGCAGGCTCCCCTGACGATTGCGGCCGCAGCAGCGGGAGTCGGCTTCGGCGGTCTGCACTGTGAGCCGATCGTCATTGACAGTCTGGTCGATGCGTCCGGAAAGAAGCTCCCGGGCCAGGCGCAGACGTGCAACCAGGCACTCACAGCCGATGTGTCCGCGGGCACTTTGAACGCGATGGCGGGCAGCATGCAGAGCGGTACCAGCTCGCCCGGGAATCCGCGTGACGGCATTGCGATCGGCGGAAAGACCGGAACAGGAAACACTGCGGACCACGTCTGGATCATGGGTACAACGACCAAGATTGCGACAGCCGTGTGGACCGGGAACGTCGTCGGCCACGCCAGTCTCCGCAAGGTGACGAACCCGATCACCCGCGGCAACTATGCGTCGACGTCGCGCTTCAACATCTTCAAAGCGATCATGAAGCCTGCCAATGCGAAGTATCCCGGCGCGAAGAGCTTCCCCGCAGCATCCGCCGCAATGCTCGGTGGCTCCTCCGCCACGGTTCCGAACGTCGTCGGGCAGACCTCGGCCCAGGCGCAGGCGGTGCTCAGCAGCCTCCAGTTCGAATTCAAGGACGGCGGGCCAGAGGCCTCCGGCCTGCCCGCCGGGCGCGTCACCCGAACGGATCCCGCGGCCGGATCGAAGGTGCCCTCTGGCGCGGGCATCACCGTATACACGAGTGACGGGAGCCTCGCGACGACGATGCCGGCCGTCACCGGGCTCACCCGCCAGGTCGCGGATGCGGCGATCGCGAGTGCCGGCTTCGATCCGGGCAACATCAGCTACCAGTGGGCGAAGGGCAATCCGTTGCCCGGCCAAAGCGACAGTATGTGCATCGTGCAGGCCTCCAATCCGTCCTCCGGCTCTGCGGCCACGAAGACAGATCCGGTGACCCTCACTGTTTACGGCAAGCCGGATGGAAGCGACCCAGGCGGGGCCTGCCCCAAGTGAGCAGGGCATCCGAACGGGCGGGGTCGGCTGCGGTAGCCCTCGCCGCGCTCGGCCTCGGGGCCCTCGCGTGGGGCACCCTTGTCGAGCGGAATCGCTTCACAGTGCGCACCCACACGGTGCCCGTGCTCCAGCCGGGAGCGCGACCACTGACGGTCCTGCACCTCGCCGACCTGCACATGGCCCCCTGGCAGAGGGCGAAGCAGGAGTGGATCCGCGGACTGGCGGTCTATGAGCCGGACCTGGTGGTGGATACCGGCGACAATCTCGGCCACGAACGCGGGATCGAGGGTGTCGAGTATGCGCTGGAGCCGTTCCGCGGCATCCCCGGAGTCTTCGTGCACGGGTCCAACGACTATTTCGGTCCCGTCGCCAAGAACCCCTTCACCTACTTCACCGCGCCGTCGGAGGTGGAGCACGCCCAGCCGCGACTGGACACGCCCCGACTCACCTCCTACCTGGAGGGGCTCGGCTGGCTCGACCTCAACAACACCGCCCGGGCCATGAGCATCAAGGGATCCCGCCTCGAATTCCTCGGGGTGAACGACGCCCACGTCGGGTGGGACAAGCTCGCGAAGCTGCCCGGAGCACTGGACGAGATGCGTGAGAACGTGGGCTGGCAGGATGAAGAGGGCGGGCCGAACCCCATCACCATCGGCCTTACCCACTCGCCCTACCAGCGCGTGCTCGACTCCCTCGTCACCTACGGCTCCGAGCTGATCCTCGCCGGACACACGCACGGCGGCCAGGTCTGCGTGCCCGGATACGGCGCTCTGGTGACCAATTGCGACATCCCCCGCGACCAGGTGAAGGGCCTCAGCCTGTGGACTCACGCGCGCCGCACGGCCTATCTCAACGTGTCGGCGGGGCTCGGGACATCCATCTACGCACCGGTTCGATTCGCGTGCCCGCCCGAGGCGACACTGTTGACACTCACGGCCCGAGATATCAGCTATTCTTGACAAGGCCCGTTTTGCGGGTCAGCTCGAGTGTTGGGCATCGGGGTGTGGCGCAGTTTGGTAGCGCGCTTCGTTCGGGACGAAGAGGTCGCAGGTTCAAATCCTGTTACCCCGACAGAGGGAAAATCCGGAATTCGATCGAAAGTTTTCCGGGAGTAGATTAATGACGGACTGGGATGGCCTCAAAGCCCTCCCGGTCCTTCATTGTTTCAATTGCCGCGCGGCGTTTGCTTGCCGCTATGGCTCTAACATCAATTCAATCCGCCCCGAAGAACGTTACACGCGGCCTCGAAGTCTTCGGCCGTGGAATAGAAGTGCGGTGCGAATCGAAGCCCATTCCGCAATGAGCAGCGCACCCCGGCCGCCAAGAGACGGCGGTGCAATATCGCGTCGCCCTTACCGCTGGTGGCGATCAAAATGCCGGACCAATGTGCTCGGTCGCTGTCACGGGCGATAGTCAAGCCGACGCCCGAAAGCGCAACAGCCAATTCAGCTGTGCGGTCCAAAACCACCTCTTCGACCTTGGCTCGTCCGATCTCCGCGACAAGGTCAGCCGCTGCGGAAAGTCCAGCAATGTTGGCCACAACTTCGGTGCCGGATTCGAAGCGTCGGGCATCACTCGCGAAGACCGGTTCGTGCGTGAAGGCATAGGGATCCGCGACGCTCAGCCAACCAACTACGGAAGGCTGTACGCGATCCATCGCGCGTTCAGAGAAATGTGCGAAACCTACCCCGAGCGGACCGAGCATCCACTTGTGAGCGCTGACGGCGAGAACGTCGACCCCGTCCCTGTCCGCGTGAACCCAGAGCGCGCCAACGGCCTGGGTTCCATCGACGACCAGCAGCGCGTCGCGCTTCCTGCACAGCGCAGCGATTCGCGCCAAATCGTAGCGGTAGCCCGACGAGTACTGCACGGCACTGATCGCGACAACCCGTGTCCTGTCATCGATCATCCGATCGAGCTCGACAAGGTCACCGTGGCCTTCGACCATGGGCACTTCCCGGATGTGGACACCCTTGCTGCGAAGCTGTAACCACGGATAGAAGTTGGACGGAAATTCCCCCGAAGGCACGACCACGTTGTCGCCGTCTCGCCACGTGAGGCCGTTCACCACCAGCGCAAGGGCGGTAGAGGTGTTCTGAGTGAAGGCCAGGCGCTCCGCGGACCCGCCAATCATTTCGGCAAGACTCCGACGCGCCCCCTCGATCATCTCGCCCCACGCTGCTGTGGCAACAATCCCGTAGTCGGCGTGCGATTGTGCGATTTCCCCCATCGCGTGCACGCTCCGGCGTGACATGATGCCCACTGCCGCCGCATCCAAGTAGGTCAGATTTCGTGTGGCGGGAAAGAGAGCCCGAACGGACTCGAGATCGAACCCTCCACCTACGTCCTGTGCAGTCACCATCGAACTACTCTCGCAGGTTCTCACGGCGAGGGTCGCGCGTTCGGAACAGGGTCCGCGGCCCCCGGAACCCACAAAGGGGCACCGAAAAAACGCTCTTGGAAAGTTTCACGGAACTCGTCGCAGTGCTCGTCTCGGTCGGTGACAGCTGCCGGGCTGATGCGACTCTCACAGATTTCGCAGCAGCAGAAGTTAGCTTGCAGGTTCTTGGGCCGTCCCGGAATTGCCACTCCCTGCTTCCGAAAGTGGCCACTGTTTCCGGCGCAATCTGGAATCCCCGAACCCTCGCAGAATTGCCGGAACAGCGTCACAGTGTGCGGCCGTTTTTTGATCCTTTGGGCCTTTCTTCCCGTCGACATGGTTCGAAATGCAGGACGGGGTGTGACGGATGTTACGGGTGAAGCCCATGCGCCACATCTGTCACGCGGACTCCTGCATTTCGAGCGCGCAGCCGACCAGGCGCGCATGGATGCAGCCGCGCAGCCGCACCGCCGCGCGCGAACGCAGCCGCACCGCCGCGCGCGCACGCAGCCGCACCGCCGCGCGCGCGCAGCCGCACCGCCGCGCGAGCACGCCGGCATGCCGCCTTCGCGAGAGGCCAGCGCCTACTCGAAGTCGGCGTCGGGCGCCGAGCCGTAGGCCGTGTCGGGTTGGTCCACGAGCACCCGACGCCGAACGCTGCCGAGCATTCCGTGACTCTCCTCGAGATAGCACGCGCCACAGAGGGACTCGTAGGTGACCTCGAGCGCGCCGTCGATGGCCACCTGGTCGCCATCGAAGATGAAACGGCCGTCGATCTTGCGTGCGTTGAAGACGGCCTTGCGCCCGCAGCGGCAGATTGTCTTGAGCTCCTCGAGGGAATGGGCTATCTCGAGCAGGCGACGACTGCCGGGGAAGGCGACGGTCTGGAAATCGGTGCGGATGCCGTAGGCGAGCACCGGCACCCCCTCGAGGATCGCGATGCGCAGCAGGTCGTCCACCTGCGTCTCGCTGAGGAACTGCGCTTCGTCCACCAACAGGCAGCTCACGTCGACGCCGGTGGCGGTGCGCACGCGGGCCCGTTCGAGTTCGAAAAGCGTGTAGACGTCGTCATCCGGAGTGATCACGAAGTCGACCGGGCGGGTCACGCCGAGCCGGGAGACTATCGCGCCGTCTCCGCGGGTGTCGACCGAGGGCTTCGCCAACAGCACCTGCTGCCCGCGTTCTTCGTAGTTGTAGGCGGCCTGGAGCATCGCGGTGCTCTTGCCACTGTTCATCGCGCCGTAGCGAAAATAAAGCTTTGCCACTACTGGAGGTATCCGTCCTCGGCGGCCCGGCGGATGAGATCCGCCTTCTTGCTCGCCGGTCTGTTTGCTTTGGCGTATTTCTCCCGCACCCGACGCAGGTAGGTCTTGGCGGTCTCGTACTGCACGTTCATCTGGCTGGCGACCTCGGTGGTGCTGAAGCCGACGACATAGAGTTTAAAGGCCTCTTCCTCGCCGTGGCTCAGTTTGGGTCGCGACTGGTGCATCGCTCCGACGGGAAGGGGGCGCCAGTCCTTCTGCAGGTTCTGGCCGGTCTCGACTCCCATCACCTCCCGCGCACTGTCCATAACCTCGCGCATCGGGATGGCCTTCGACAGGAAGGCGGATGCCCCGGCATCGAGCGCCCGCTCGCGCGCCTCCCGCGTGTCGAGGCTCGACAGCACGATCACCTTGGCTCCGGCGGCGCGGCAGGTGCGCACGCGCGCCTCGATCGAGACCGACTCTTTCAGCTGGAAGTCGATGAAGACCAGTTCCGTGGGGAAGTTCTCGCTATGCACCAGCTGCAGCCAGGTACCTGCGCTCAGCACGAGGTCGAAGTCGGGAGCGTTCGCGCTGATCCAGCTGGACAGGCTGTCGAGCAGCACCTCATGGTCGTCGAGGATCGCCAGTCGCACGCGGCGACCGGTGCGACCGGACGCCGGGCTAGTCGTGGTCATACGAGAACCTTAGTGTGAGCTCGGATTGCACGAAGTCGACCTCCAGATTGATGAATACTGCACGCATGACGGCTAAGAACGGAGCAAAAGTAGAGCGCGCGACGGAGTCGGCGATGGGCAGGTGTGCCGTTATGACGGCATGACAGCGATTCCCGTAGTCCGAAAGCACGACTCGCAGGTGATCACGGGTCATGCCCGGGATGTCAGTGAACGCTACAAGGAGCGCGCGGATCGCGGTGCGCTGGGCCACCGTCATCGCCGGCGCGACGCGGTGCGGGTCGTCCACCACCAGTCTGGCGGCGCCTGGACGGTTCTCGCGCTCCACCCCCGTCAGCTCCACCAGGGCCTCGAGCCAGGACCGATCCACCTCCTCCACCATCACCTGGCGGATCGAGTCGGCGATCGAGCGCGCCCGCTCCCGATCCGCGTCGGTGATCGACTCGCGCGCAAGGACCTCGGTGAAGAACGGCAGTACGTCGCGGTTGAGGATGGTGACGCGGTCCTGCTGCACCGATCGGGCTATGCCCTCCCGTAACTCCCGCACCAGGCTTACGGACGCCGCCTGCGCGCGCTTCTGCCAGCGCTCGATCGAGGCCACGACCCCGTTCGAGAACATCGCCGCCGACAGGCACAGGGCGAACATGGGCGTGACGGCGACCGCGACGAAGGCGAGAGGCGGACCGGGTGTCACGAGGGACGGCACCTCCAAGAAGGTGATGATGCTGATGGAGACCACGGAGCAGATGCCGCCGAAGACGATCTCCCGCCCCGGCCGGTAAGGCCCGAGAGCCACCAGCAAGATGCCGAGCGTCGCGGGGCCCCAGTCGTCGCGGATGTAAGCGTTCGATCCCCACTGCCCGAGGGCCTCGAAGAGGATGGCCAGCACGGCGACGAAGTGCACTGCCGCATGGGTCCGCGCGGTGAGAGGGGCGCGGTCGGGACTCGACGCGGAGATGATGATGAGCCCGGCGATGGCGAGCATGGCGAGAGCGAGACTCGCGAAGATGGGATTCGAGATCTCCGCCTGGCCCCTCACCGTCATGAACACGGCGTACCCGAAGGCGCCGATGGCGAGGAAGATCGCGACGGGAGCGACTCCGGTGCTGCCCGCGGGATCGAGCTGCTGCCGCGTACGTTCGACGGTGGTCATGAGGCATCCACCCCCGCGGATCGCTGCGAGGACCGGGAGGGCACCCGGATCATGATCGAAGTGCCGCGCCCGGGGGTGGACCAGATCTGCACGGCTCCTCCCACCTGCTCGATGCGATCGCGGATGGAATGACGGATGCCGAGCCGGTCGGGCGCGGTCTCCGCTTCGGTGAAGCCCCGGCCGGCGTCGATCACCATGACCGAGACATCCGTCTCCGACTCGAACACCGCCACTTCCGCCCGGGCGAGCCCCGAATGGCGGAGCACGTTGACGAGGCATTGCTTTACCGCGAGACCGAGCGAGCGGGCCGTCTCCGCGTCGAGACGCGACACCGCCTCGAAGTCCCCGGTGGAGTCGATCTCGAGGCCGAGTAGCTGCGATTCGGCGATAGCGGCGAAGAGGGGCGTCTGCTCCCAGCGCTGCCGGAGGGCCGGGTCGATCTCCGGCTCGGCCTCGGTGAGCCACTCCTCCCCGATCAGGATCTCGAGGTCCCGCTCGACCTGGGCGCGCAACTGGGGGTCCAGGGCGTCGTCCACCGAATCGGCGATCGCCGCGAGGTGGCTGAGCACGGTGTCGTGCAACAGCGATGCGGCCTTGACCTCGATGCGGTGGCGCATGGCGGCGAGCTGTTCGTCGCGGGCGGCTCGATGCAGCTTCGGCTGGGTGCGCCGGGAACTGCGTCGACTGAGGCTGCCGGCAATGAAGATGATCGAGGTGACCGCGTAAGCGAGGAAGGTCGTGACGTCGAACTCCCAGCGTTGCCCGGTGACGAAGATCGCGGCACCCGCCGAGACCTCGGCGGCCAGATAGCCGGCGGTGCACCAGGCGATCCGGGGCACGATGTGCGGCGCGGATCCGCCCACCATGATCAGTGCGATCTTGGGAAGGGCGAGGGAGAGGGCGTCACTCTCGAGGATCGCGGGGCTCTGGGAGTAGAAGGTGAGCACGAACCAGTACGTGCAGGCGGCTCCGACCACCAGGTATGCGATCGAATAGAGGGTGTCCCGCGTGCGAGCGCTCAGGTAGAGCAGCACGAGCATCGGTCCGATCGCCAACAATGCGGGCCAAAGCACGGCGGCCGGAAGCGAGAGCTGAAAGGCGATCGTCGTCACGAGCGCGGCGGCCAGGCAGGTATAGGCGACCGCATTGAGGGAACGACCGAACGAGCGACTCACCGTGCGCGGCGCCCGGTGGGACGGCAAACCCAGGGACATGCAGTTCCCTCCGTCGGCCGCGTGGGATTCAGTATCTCATCGGCTCTTGCGCATTTGTACCCCATTGCACGGTGGATTCTTGCAAATTCTGGCTATTTTGGGCTTAAACGTCCCCTTCTACCCCCATCAAGCGATGAAAGTCCTCAGTTTCAGAACAGCGTGGGCGGGCCGGGGGCCGCAGGCGCCGACGGCCGGTCGAGCAGTGAGTCGACACCGCTGGCCCGACCGAGGGCAGCGGTGCGCACAGTCGCGCTCGAACGGATGGCGCCAGTCACCGAATCCACGCGGCCCCTCTCGAGACCGTGGGCTCGGATCAGCGGGGAGATCGTGTCCTCCAGGTGACGCCGATAGCCCGCCGAAGCGTAGGCACCGGTCCCGTAGAGCTGCCGATACCGCGAGACGAGTTGCGGGTGATTCCCTTCCAACCAGGCGAAATACCATTCCCGGGCGCCCGGGCGCAGGTGAAGCGCGGTGTACATCACCGAACTCGCACCGGACTCCGCGATGCGGGCCAGCGCGGCATCCAGCTGGCTGCGCGAGTCGGTGAGGAAGGGCAGGATCGGCATCAGGAACACCGAGCATTCGAGTCCGAGCTCCCGTGCCGCGGAAACTGTGGCGAGTCGTGCCGCAGTGCTCGGCGTCCCGGGTTCCACCGACTGTTGCAGTTCGTCGTCGAAGACCGCGATCGAGAACGCCAGATCCACGGGAACCCGCTCGCTCGCCTCCGCGAGCAGCGGAAGGTCACGGCGCAGCAGTGTGCCCTTGGTGAGGATGCTGAATGGCGTCTCCGAGGCGGCGAGGGCCGCGATGATGCCGGGCATCAGGCGATACCGCCCTTCTGCACGCTGGTAGGGGTCGGTGTTGGTGCCGAGGGCCACGGGATGATGCCCCCAGCCGGGTTTCGCCAGCTCCTTCGTGAGGATCTCGGCCACGTTCACCTTCACCACGATCTGCGAGTCGAAGTCCGCTCCGGAATCGAGGTCGAGGTATTCGTGGGTGCGGCGGGCGAAGCAGTAGACGCAGGCGTGGCTGCATCCGCGGTACGGGTTGATCGTCCAGCCGAAGGGAAGGGCTTTAGTCTCGCCCGGAACGCGGTTGAGGGCGCTCTTGGCGAGCACCTCGTGGAACGTGATGCCGGCGAACTCCGGCGTCTGCACGCTCCGCACCAGGTTCGACAGTTTCACGAGGCCGGGGAGGGCAGCGGACGCCTCCGCCCCCAGTTCCTGCCCGCTCCATCTCATTCAGACATTCGAACACACGTTCGAGTCTCTGTCAACGTCTCTGGATCGTCAGGCGAGCTCGAGAGCCTTCTGGGTCGAGCCGAGGGTCTTCTGCGCGAGCGTCGGGTTGTCTGACAGCAGGGTGCCGTAGGTCGGCACCATCTCCAGGAGCTTCGGTGTCCAGCCCGCGATGCGGTCGGGGAAACACCGCTTCAGCACATCGAGCATGATAGGGACGGCGGTGGATGCCCCGGGCGAAGCGCCGAGAAGCCCCGCGATGGAGCCGTCGGCCGAGGTGATGACTTCGGTTCCGAACTGCAGCACGCCGCCCTTCTCCTTGTCCTTCTTGATCACCTGCACCCGTTGGCCGGCCGTGATGAGATACCAATCCTTCGGATCCGCGTTCGGCATGAACTCGCGCAACTCCGCGAACTTCGTGGTCTTGGATGCCGCCAGCTGGGAGATGAGATAGCGCACCAACGCGAGGTTGGAGAGTCCCGCCGAGAGCATCGGCACGAGATTGTGCGGACGGATCGTGGCGAACAGGTCGAACCAGGATCCGTTCTTCAGGAACTTGGTGTTGAACCCGGCGTAGGGACCGAACATCAGGCTCGGCGATCCATCCACCAGGCGGGTGTCGAGGTGGGGCATGGACATCGGCGGAGCACCGAGGGCAGGCTTGCCATAGACCTTCGCCTGGTGGCGTGCCACGACCTCGGGGTTGTCGGTGCGCAGGAATTCCCCGCTCACCGGGAAGCCGCCGAAACCCCGGATCTCGGGGATCCCCGACTTCTGAAGCAGCTTCAGGGCGCCACCGCCGGCTCCGACGAAGACGAATCGGGCGCGTACCTCCTGGGGAGTGCTGCCGACCTCGTGAACGATGCTGAGCCGCCACAGGCCGTCCTTCTGGCGGGTGATGTTCTTGACGGTGTGCTCGGTGAGCAGCGCGGCACCGTTGGAGGTGAGGTAGTCGAGGAGGCCGTGAGTGAGCGCGCCGAAATCGACGTCTGTGCCGGCATCGATCCGCGTGGCAGCGATCGGCTGATCCTTCTTGCGACCCGGGATCATCGCCGGCGCCCAGGAGCGGATCACCGTCGGGTCGTCGCTGAATTCCATGCCCGCGAAGAGCGGATGTCCGGCGAGGGCCTGCTGCCGACGGCGCAGGTAGTCGACATTCTCGGCGCCCCAGACGAAGCTCATATGCGGCACCGGGTTGATGAAGGCCTCGGGATCGGGCAGCAGGTCCTTGCCGACGAGATAGGACCAGAACTGCCGGGACACCTGGAACTGCTCGTTCACCTTGACCGCACTCGAGATCTCGATCGTGCCGTCCGCCTTCTCCGGCGTGTAGTTGAGCTCGCAGAGCGCGGAGTGGCCGGTGCCGGCGTTATTCCACGGGTTCGAGCTCTCGAGCGCGACATCCCCGAGCCTCTCGAAGATCTGGATGCTCCAGTCGGGCTGGAGTTGCTTGATGAAAGCGCCGAGGGTGGCGCTCATGATGCCGCCACCGATGAGCGCGACGTCGACGGGTTTGCCTGGAACAGTCACGCCCCCAGTTTACGGCGGGGAAACTGCCCGCCTCCCGTGAGGGAGCCTCCGGCGGCGTTAAAGCGGAGGATTCTTAAGGCGGGTGCGCTCGGGGGCGCTCGCGATCGTTCGCATGCGTAGGTCGGCGCGCTCGAGGGCGCTCGCGTTCGTTCGACAGCAGTTTTTCGGCATCCGGGTGGTTCGACAGCAGTAATTCGGGCAATCGAGCACCCCGGTGATGTCGAGCGAACTCAGCCGCGCCCCGGCGACCTCTCCTCCCCCGGTCGGCGGCTCGGGCTGCTGCCCCCAAGTCGACGCCCGACGGCGGTAGGCGCCTGCGTGCTGCGGGAGGATCACTCGCGATGCGCTCCCTCGAAAACGACCTTGCCCGCTCCGGGGACCTCGCCCGGGTCGGCTTCCTTCGAGCCCTCGGGCATTCCGCACGAACCCTGTCGGCGGCACGCCGCTCCGGGCGGGTGTATTCACCCCGCCGGGGGTGGGTCGCCTCGGCTCGGGCCTCCCCGGCCGCCGTCCGCGCCGTTGCACTGGGCGGACGCCTCGGCGGAGCCAGCGCCCTCGAGTCCTACGGCATCTGGGCCGGACACCGCCCGGGTCTCGTCGTAGCGGTCGTTCCCGGCACCAGCCGTCTCCCGCCGATCTCGCCCGGCGAATCCCGCGTCTGGGCTCACGACCGGTTCCCGATGCACGGCGATCGGATGTTCCGGGTCTCAGTCCGGGATGCGATCATCCAGCACGCCCGCGTCGCCCACTGCGGGGAGCTGATCGCGACTCTGGACAGCGCCCTGCACCACGGGCTGCTCGGCGAGTTCGAACTCGCGGAACTGCTCTTGGCGCTGCCGGAGCGAGTGCGGCCGTCAGCGGGCGAGCTGGATGCTTCCGCCATGGCCGGCACCGAATCGCTGATGCGCGTCGCGCTCCGGGCGCAGGGCTACCGGGTTCGCACGCAGGCGAGCATCCGCTTCGTGGGGCTGGTCGACCTGCTGGTCGACGACTGGTACATCGTGGAGTGCGACAGTCGAGAGTTCCATGACGGGGACAGCCAGCAGGACACTTACCGACGACGCGATGGTGAGGCGACCCTCGCTCGGTACGGATCGGCGAGGTTCACCTATTCGCAGGTGATGTTCCATCGGGAGTGGTGCCTCAGCGTCGTTGCGGCCGGGCTCGCCGCGGGTCGTCCGTGAGCGCGACCGCCGTTGTCGAAGTGCAGGCGCGACGGTGCGCCGGCGCGCCTGCAGGTCGGCGGGGACCAGGCGTCGGCGGGCCCGGGGCGCTCGACATCATCCGTGGCCCGGAAGTCGCGAAGAACTGATGTCGAACGGCCCGAATGCCGAGAAACTGATGTTCAGGGAATGAAGAGGGGCAGCCGGGCGCTACTCGCCCTTGACGGCGTCCCCGAAACCGAGCTCCGCGATGGTGCGGATCTCCGGTGCTGCCGCGAGGATCCCGCCGGCGCGGGCGAGCAGGGCGGTGACCGCCGGCGCCGCCATGTGCGCTTCGAGGGCTTCGGCGCTGTCCCATCGCTCGATGGTGACGATCACCGACCCGTCCGAGTAGAGCGCGTACTGCTGGCATCCCGGCTCCTGCTGCACGAGCGGAGTGGCCTCTTCGAAAGCGGCCGTGAGCTCGGGAAGTTTTCCGGCCTGCGGGGTGATTGTGGCGATGACGACGATAGACATGTGGCTCTCCTGTGAACGATGATTGCTGACATCCTCGCTCATGTTCATGGCAGAAGGGCGTGCGACTCAGGAACGGACGAGCGTCGCGGCGACCAGTTCGGCGATCTGCACGGCGTTGAGGGCTGCCCCTTTGCGGAGATTGTCATTGCTGATGAAGAGCGCGAGCCCACGATTGTGCGGCACCCCCTCGTCCTGGCGGATGCGCCCGACATACGACGGGTCGGTGCCGGCGGCGGCGAGAGGGGTCGGGATGTCGGAGAGTTCGACTCCCGGGGCATCCGCGAGCAGCTCCTTGGCCCGCGCCACGGTGAGGGAGTTCGCGAACTCGGCGTTGATCGACAGCGAGTGACCAGTGAATACTGGAACCCGCACGCAGGTGCCGCTCACCAGCAGGTCGGGAAGCTCGAGGATCTTGCGGCTCTCGTTGCGCAGCTTCTTCTCTTCGTCGGTCTCGAACAGTCCGTCGTCGACGAGGTTGCCGGCGAAGGGGATCACGTCGAAGGCGATGGTCTTCGGGAAGGTCGTCGCGACCGGGAAGTCGATGGATGAGCCGTCGTGCACGAGGCTTCGCGGATCCTGTTCGATCGCCGCTTTCGCCTGATCGTAGAGCTCTTCGCCGCCGACGAGTCCGGCTCCGGATACTGCCTGGTAGGTGCTCACGATCAGTCTCTCGAGACCCGCTTCCCGGTCGAGCACTTTGAGGATCGGCATTGCCGCCATGGTCGTGCAGTTCGGGTTGGCGATGATGCCCTTGCGCGCCTCGGCGATCGCATGCGGGTTGACCTCGCTCACCACGAGCGGCACGTCCGGGTCCATGCGGAACCCGGACGAGTTGTCGATCACCGTCACGCCGGCCGCCGCGAACCGCGGAGCCTGGGCCTTTGACGTGGTCGCCCCGGCGGAGAAGATGGCGATGTCGATGCCGGCGGGGTCTGCGGTCGAGGCATCCTCCACCACGATCTGGTCGCCCTTCCACGGCAGCGTCGTGCCGGCGGAGCGCGCCGACGCGAAGAAGCGGATGCCCGCCACCGGGAAGTCCCGCTCCGCAAGCAGCTGACGCACGACGGCGCCGACCTGGCCCGTGGCGCCCACGACGGCGATGTTCACTCCGACAGTCATCGTCCCGTTCCTCCGTGCACCTTGGCGAGCTCCTCGGCGTCGAGACCGAAGGCGTGGTGCACGACCCGCACGGCCTCATTGATGGTGTCGGCTCGAGTGACGACGCTGATGCGGATCTCGCTGGTCGAGATCATCTCGATGTTGATCCCGGCCTCGAACAGTGCCGTGAACAGTCGCGCGGACACACCGGCGTTGGTGCGCATTCCGGCCCCAACCAGGGCGAGCTTTCCGATCTGGTCGTCGTACTGCAGGGAGTGGAACCCGGTCTCCTCCTTGCTGTCTTCGAGTGCCTTGAGTACCCGCGCACCGTCGGACTTTGGCAGGGTGAAGGAGATGTCGGCGAGCCCGGTCGCCGCCGTCGAGACGTT
Organism: Lacisediminihabitans sp. FW035; assembly: GCF_054880895.1. Classification (NCBI taxonomy): domain Bacteria; kingdom Bacillati; phylum Actinomycetota; class Actinomycetes; order Micrococcales; family Microbacteriaceae; genus Lacisediminihabitans; species Lacisediminihabitans sp. FW035. The sequence goes on along the minus strand of NZ_CM142187.1, from coordinate 614,520 downwards.
CTGCACGATCATGTCGATGTTGGCGTCGGTCGAGGCGACGAGCGTGAAGATTTGGGCGGCTTTACCCGGAACGTCCGGTACGCCGACCACGGTGATCTTCGCCTCGCTCAGGTCGGCCGCCACACCGGAGATGATGGACTCTTCCACGTTCTCGCCTTCTTTCGGATTGACCACGAGCGTGCCCTCGTTGTTGTTGAACGACGAGCGCACATGAAGCGTAACCCCGTGCCGACGGGCATATTCCACCGCGCGAATATAGAGCACCTTCGCTCCGGCAGCGGCGAGCTCGAGCATCTCCTCGCTGGTGATCCGGTCGATCTTGCGGGCGGCCGGCACGACCCGCGGGTCTGCGGTGAAGATGCCGTCGACATCCGTGTAGATCTCGCAGACGTCCGCCTTGAGGGCGGCGGCGAGCGCGACCGCGGTGGTGTCGGATCCGCCGCGCCCGAGGGTGGTGATGTCGCCGGTGCCGCGGTTGAAGCCCTGGAATCCGGCAACGATCGCGATCGCCCCGGCATCGAGGGCAGCGCGAACCCGCGTCGGCGCGACCTCCACGATGCGGGCGCTGCCGTGCTTGGCGTCGGTGCTGAGGCCGGCCTGGCTGCCGGTGTAGCTGCGTGCCTCCTGGCCGAGGCTCTTGATCGCCATTGCGAGAAGCGCCATCGAGATGCGCTCGCCCGCGGTGAGAAGCATGTCGAGCTCACGGCCGGTGGCGATCGGAGTGACCTGGTTCGCGAGGTCGAGCAGCTCATCCGTCGTATCGCCCATGGCGGAGACCACGACGACGACCTCGTTGCCCGCCTTGCGGGTTTCGACGATGCGCTTGGCCACCCGCTTGATGCTCTCGGCATCGGCGAGTGACGAGCCGCCGTACTTCTGCACGATCAAGCTCACTTGCTTCTCCTGGGGTTCGGGCGCCGCGTGTCGGGATGCGGCGCACTGGCCGACTCCCCATCCTAAATGCTGCCCGGGAGCGTCACCGCTATGTGACGCCGCACCCATGGGCTCGCCCGTTCGGCGGGGATTCGCGGGGCCGGGTGACACCCGCGCGCGAAAGTGCGGGCGCGCGTGTCACTCGGCGGCGCGGAGACTAGTTCTCGACGAGACGGCGACCCTCGAAAGCACGGCCGAGCGTGACCTCGTCGGCGTATTCGAGGTCGCCGCCGACCGGCAGCCCCGAGGCGAGGCGGGTGACTCGCAGGTCGAGGTGCATGAGCATGCGCGAGAGGTAGGTGGCTGTTGCTTCGCCCTCGAGGTTCGGGTCGGTGGCGATGATCACCTCGGTGACCACCCCATCGGCGAGGCGTTGCATCAGTTGGCGGATCCGCAGGTCGTCCGGTCCGATACCGTCGATGGGGCTGATGGCTCCACCGAGCACGTGATAGAGGCCCTTGAACTCGCGGGTGCGCTCGATCGCCACGACATCCTTCGCCTCTTCCACCACGCAGATCGTGGCGGGTGAGCGGCGCGGATCGCGGCAGATGTTACAGAGTTCCTGCTCGGTGACGTTGCCGCAGACATCGCAGAACCGCACCTTCTCCTTCACCGTCATCAGTACCTCGGCGAGGTGCGTCACATCGAAGGTCTCGGTCTGCAGGATGTGGAAGGCGATCCGCTGCGCCGATTTCGGCCCGATGCCCGGCAGGCGCCCGAGCTCGTCGATCAGTTCCTGGACGATTCCGTCGTACACGCCTACTGCTCTCTCGGGGCGACCCGGGGGGCCACGGTCTGTTCTTCGATGAAGCTCGCACCGAGGATCTCACGCACAACGGACTCGCCGTAGCGCTGCTTGCCGTCGGCCATCGCCACGGGAGCGGCACGCTTGGGTGCCACCGGCTCGGCATCGATCGGGGGCGGCGCCTTCTCGACCTTCCTGGCAACCGGCGGGGGCACCGGCTTGGTCTCGGGCTCGGAGTCGGTGATGACCGCGGTCTCCCAGGTCGGCCCGGACGGAACCGGGGGCTCGATGTCGGGTGCGGTGGGCTCCGGCGGCTCCTGCTGGGAGGGTTCGTCGACGATGCGCGAAGTCGGCGCCGGCGCGGCCCGGCCGGGAGCGGCTGCCGAAGCCGGAGCCGGTGCGGCGGTCGGCGCTGCCGGCGCCGTTGCCTTTGCCGTTGTCGGCGCGGCGGGCACCGGAGAGCCGGAAGGCTCCGGCCGCACTGCCTCCGGTCGAACTGCCTCCGGTCGAACTGCGTCCGGTCGCACTGCCTCGGCTCGCACTGCCTCGGCTCGCGCGGTGAGAAGCGGACGGAACCCGAGCACGTCGTAGACCGCCTGCTTGAGGAAGTCGGAGACCCCTTCCCCGGGCGTCGTGCGCTGTTTGAGCGCGTCGACGTCGGTCTGGCTCGCGAACGCGAGATCGAGGATGTTGCCGTCGCGGAGTGCAAGCGGTGTCGCCGTGTAGACGACCATCCACGCGGTGCGTTTGGCCTTCTCGACCCGCTCGAGGATCTCGGGCCAGCTGTCCTTGACCTGCTGGAAGGTGACCACGCTCGGGATGACGGCGGGGGTCACGACCGGGTCGACGGCCGGGTCGACGGCCGCTGCCGGCTCGGCTGTCTTCGAGGCGCCGAAACCGTAGACCGGGCCGGGAGGTGCACTCGAGGGTGTCGGGGCCGCGCTCTCCACTCGAGTGGCAGGTTCTACTTCTGGTCGAGAAGGGCGCTCAGCGCCCGTGTCGAGACCGGATGAGCGGGGATCAAGGGTCTCGACACGCTCGCTGGCGCTCGCTACTCGACCGGCAGGAGATTCGCTGGCGCTCGCTACTCGACCGGCAGGAGACTCGCTGGCGCTCGCTACTCGACCAGCAGCCTGACCATCGGGAGCATCCACCCCGATGCGACGCTCCAGGCGCTCGACTCGCGCGAGCGCCCCCCGATTGGTCTCGTCGCTTGCAGGCACGAGCACGCGGGCGATCATGAGCTCGAGGTGCAGACGCGGGGACGTGGCACCGGTCATCTCGGTGAGGGCCGCGTTGGCGACATCCGCCGCCCGGGAGAGCTCCGCGGTACCGAATCTGGCCGCCTGCTGCGCCATGCGTTCGAGCTCGTCTGGCTGGATTCCGCGCAGGACCGCCGCGGCACCGTCGCCCGTCGCGCTCACGATGATGAGATCTCGCAGTCGTTCGAGCAGGTCCTCGACGAATCGACGCGGATCCTGGCCGGTCTGGATGACGCGGTCGATGGCGGCGAACGCGGCCGAGGCATCCCGGGCACCGAGCGCGTCGACGACCTCGCCGAGCAGCGCACCGTGCGTGTACCCGAGCAGTGCCACCGCGCGCTCGTACTGCACCGAGGAGCCCTCGGAGCCGGCGATGAGCTGGTCGAGCAACGACAGGGTGTCACGCACGGAACCGCCGCCGGCCCGCACGACGAGCGGGAGCACGCCGGCCTCGACGTCCACCTTCTCGCTCACGCAGAGGGACTGCACGTATTCGAGCATCTGCGCGGGCGGTACGAGGCGGAACGGATAGTGGTGGGTTCGCGAGCGGATGGTGCCGATGACCTTCTCCGGCTCGGTCGTCGCGAAGATGAACTTCACGTGCTCCGGCGGCTCTTCGACGATCTTGAGGAGGGCGTTGAATCCCTGCGGCGTCACCATGTGCGCCTCGTCGAGGATGAATATCTTGTAGCGGTCACGTGCCGGGGCGAACACGGCGCGCTCGCGCAGGTCGCGGGCGTCGTCGACGCCGTTGTGGCTCGCGGCGTCGATCTCCACGACATCCATCGACCCGCCGCCATCGCGGCTCAGCTCGATGCAGCTCGGGCAGACGCCGCAGGGGGTGTCGGTCGGGCCTTCGGCGCAATTGAGGCAGCGGGCGAGGATGCGCGCCGAGGTGGTCTTGCCGCACCCGCGCGGTCCGCTGAAGAGATAGGCGTGGTTGACGCGGTCGTTGCGCAGCGCCGTGCGCAGCGGATCGGTCACCTGCGACTGCCCGATCAGCTCGGCGAAAGTCTCTGGCCGATAACGGCGATACAGGGCGGTGACCACCAGCCAAGACTACCGTCAGCCACCGACGCGGCCTCCGGGGTTCGCCGGGGGCGAGGGGCCATCCCTCCCTCCCGCATGACTCCTGCAAAGTGCCCGCCGGTGGGTGCGGCGGTCCCGCAGATCCGGGGTCTCTCGCGCACGGCGGAACCGGCTGAACGAGTGACGCGGAGGCGTACGGTGGGGGCATGCGCATAGTCATCGCCGGTGGGCACGGAAAGATCGCCCTGCTCCTGTCCCGCCTTCTCGCCGACGCCGGCCACGAGCCGGTCGGCATCATCCGAAAGCCCGAACAAGCCGATGATCTTCGTGCCGCGGGCGCCCTCCCGCTGGTGCTCGACCTCGAGCACTCGACCGTCACGGAGCTGGCTGACGCGCTCGCCGGCTCCGATGCCACGGTGTTCGCCGCGGGTGCCGGCCCCGACAGCGGCGCCGACCGCAAGCTCACCCTCGATCGTGATGGCGCTGTCCTGCTCGCCGAAGCATCCGTGCGCGCGGGGGTCCGGCGGCTGATCGTGATCTCCTCGATGGGGGCCGATGGGTTCGACGAGACCTCCGACGACGTGTTCCAGGTGTACCTCCGAGCGAAAAGCGAGGCGGATGCCGCAGTGCGGGCGATGGACCTCGACTGGACGATTGTGCGCCCGGGCGCCCTTACGGACTCGGAGCCCGACGGGTCCGTGACGATCGGCGAGTCGGTCGATCGCGGCAGCATCCCCCGAGCGGATGTCGCGGCCCTCGTCACCGCGCTGATTGTCGGCGCCGCCGGGGTCCGACGCCAGTTCGAGGCGGTCTCTGGGCCCACGCCCATCGCCGAGGCTGTCGGCGCACTCTAGCCTCGCCATTCGAGGAGTCACCACCCGGGCGCGCGGAAGCGGGTGGTGCCGGCCCTGAGGACCGGCGCCACCCGCACAGGGTGCCTGCTTAGAGCAGGGCCGCCCGACGACGAGCGACGAACGCGAGTCCGAGGCCGGCCATCAGGGTCAGCAGTCCGATCAGTCCGGCCACCGAAGCGTCCGCACCGGTTGAGGCGAGGACCGACGATGACACGTCAGCCACCGCCAGGGTTCCCAGCCCGTTCGGCGATGACGGCGCGGCCGGCGTACCGGGCGTCGTCGGTACCGTGGGGGCGGTCGGGCCGGTCGGCGTCACGCCGCCGGTCGTGGGGTCGCCGATCACCGTGATGGAGTTGCCCGTCACAGCAACGGGCACCGACGCACCCCCGAGGATCTGCGTTCCTCCGAGGATGCCGCCAGCACCTGTCGTGGTCGAACCCGAACCGGTCGAACCGGCCGGGGCCGTTCCCGTGGTCGAACCACTCGACGCCGGGTCACCGATCAACGTGATCGCATTGCCCGTCACCGCGACCGGAGCCGCGACATCCGGAACCACCTGCGTGCCACCGGCGGTGCCGTTAGACCCGCTTGTGGTCGAACGCGAACCTGTCGAACCGGCCGGAGCCGCACCCGTGGTCGAACCACCCGACGCCGGGTCACCGATCAACGTGATCGCATTGCCCGTCACCGCGACCGGAGCCGCGACATCCGGAACCACCTGCGTGCCACCGGCGGTGCCATCAGCACCCGTCGTGGTCGAGGCCCCGGAGGCCGGTGCGGCGGTGACCGGTGCCGGCGACGCCGCGATGCTGGTGCTGGCTGCATCGCCGACACCGCCGATGGCGTTGCCGGTCACTGTGATGGGCGCGTGGATGCCGAGGATCGCCTGGGTCCCCCCGAGGAGTGGATCGGCACCGGTGGTGGTCGACATGGCTGGAGCCCCGGCAGGTGCTGCGGCGGGTGCCGGAGCTGCTGCGGTCGACGGGTGGCCGACGAGCGAGATCGCATTGCCGGTGACGGTGACGGGAGCGGCTGCTCCGATCACGGCCTGGGTTCCCGAGGCGACGCCGTCGCTTCCGGTGGTGTCGGCGGCATTGGCCGCCGCGGCGCCGAGGAGAGTGAACCCCCCGACGAGGAGAGCGCCGAAGAGGGCCCTCGAAACTATTTTATTCATGGTGGTAGTGCTCCTGATCTAAGAGAGAACTGAATGGAACCGCGCGAAGGCGGGTAGGTCCGTATGTCGTTCAGTGGATGACGACGAGGACCCGATCAGTCAGGCTAAGAACCAGGAGCGAGCGAGCGAGAAAGGGGAAGCGAGTCGTTCTGCGGAAGAGATCCGCGACCGAGGATGCGGTCGGCCAGCGATGGTTCGCCCGTGATCGAGGCGAATGCGACCGGGGCGCTCGTGGGGGCCGAGGTGGAGACCATTCCCGGACACGCCGGGTGTGCCGGGGGCGCGGAAGGCGAGCCGGGAATTACGGGCGCGATGACCGCGATCGACGCCGACTGAACCGGTGCACCGTGGCCGGCGGAAGTCACGTCTCGAAGATCGACGGCCGTCGGGCGGGTCGCGTAGGTCGCGACGGTCACGCCTGGAACGGCAGGGAAGGAGGGAACGAGGCCGACAACAGTGCCCGAGAGCGAATCCAGCGGGATGATCGCGCCGAGTATCGCGTCGACGCCGGCAGCGAGCGGGGCGGTGAGGGTCTCGACCGCTTGCGGACTGACGATCGTCTTCACTGCGGGCAGCGCCTGCACGACAGAGTCGAGCCGCTGGGTGACCGGTGTGACCAGATGCGAAACGGTGACTGGCGCAGCAGGGGCCGCCGCCGGGGGCGCCGTGGCGAGGCTGGCCGTGACCTGCCCGGCGAGTCCGCTGACGGTGTCGAGGGTGGAGCCGACCTGCCCGAGCAGCGAATGGTGCGGCGCGGGTGCCTCATCGGCGGAGGCTGACCCGGCGACACCGAAGATCAACCACACGAGGGCTGCGAATACCGAGAGAACGAGGATGCGCACTGGCGTGGGGATTGACGCCCACCCGCCTGCTTGCGCTGCTTCGCGCATCCGAATCACCCCCCGATGATTGTGCTGACCGCCACGCTACGCCGGGCAAACTGAACTGTCTAGTCCCAACCCCTCGTTCAGGGGGGGGCATCACTGTTCGCGCGACGTCAGCGAACGAGCGCGAGCACCTGCCGAGCGATCTCCAACTCCTCATTCGTGGGGATGACGAGCACGGAGACGGGCGATCCTTCGGGCGAGATGTAGCGGGCCGAACGGGAGACGAGTTCGTTGCGGTCATGGTCGATCGAGATGCCGAGAAACTCCAGCCCGGCGAGAGTGCGTCGACGCAATAACACGTTGTTCTCGCCCACACCGGCGGTGAACACGAGCGCGTCGAGACCGCCGAGATGGGCGATGTAAGCACCGATGTAGCGTCGCACGCGATGCCGGTAGACGGCGAGCGCGGCCTCGGCCGTAGCATCGCCGCGCGAGGCGGCATCCTGGACATCGCGCATGTCGCCGCTGCCGGTGAGTCCGAGCAGTCCGCTCCCCCGGTTGAGCATGGTGTCGAGTTCGTCGAAATCGAGACCGGCCTGGCGGTGGAGGTGGATGAGAACCGCAGGATCGACATCGCCGGAGCGGGTGCCCATGACGAGCCCCTCGAGCGGCGTCATCCCCATGCTCGTCTCGACCGAGACCCCGCCATCGATGGCGGCGACGGATGCCCCGTTGCCGAGATGCAGCACGATGGTCTTGAGCTCGGAAAGGGGCCGGTCCAGAAAGAGTGCGGCTTGCTCGGAGACGTATTTGTGCGAGGTCCCGTGGAATCCGTACCGCCGTACCTGGTGCTTGCGGGCGAGCTCCGCATCGATCGCGTAGGTGTAGGCCGCCGGCGGAAGCGTCTGGTGGAACGCCGTATCGAAGACGGCCACGTGCGGAACGTCCGGCAGCGCTTTCTTCGCCGCCCGGATGCCCTGCAGGTTCGCCGGGTTGTGAAGTGGAGCGAGGGCGGCGAGTTTGTGGATCTGGGACTCGACCTCCCCGGTGATCAGCGTGGCGCGATCGAAGATCGACCCGCCGTGCACGACCCGGTGACCGACGGCGGCGATTCGCCGGTTCGGGCCGAGGGTGTCGAGCACCTGGAGCATGCCGGCCTCGTGATCCACGACTGTCGAACCGGGCTCGCCGATTCGTTCGATGAGCCCGCTGAGGGCCACTTCCTCGGTTTCGACATCGATGAGTTGGTACTTGATCGAGGAGGAACCGGAGTTGACGACGAAGATCTGGGTCACGCTGTGTCCGTTCGGATTGGGGTCTCGACACGCTCGCTGGCGCTCGCTACTCGACCAGCGGGGTATTCGCGCACTACTCGACCTGCGACAGCGTCTGGGCCTGGATCGCCGTGATGGCCACCGTATTGACGATGTCCTGCACGAGCGCGCCGCGCGACAGGTCGTTGATCGGCTTGCGAAGACCCTGCAGCACGGGACCGATCGCCACCGCCCCGGCACTGCGCTGGACGGCCTTGTAGGTGTTATTGCCGGTGTTGAGGTCGGGGAAGATGAACACGGTGGCGCGGCCCGCCACCTCGGAGCCGGGCATCTTTGAGTTGCCGACCGCGGCATCCACCGCGGCGTCGTACTGGATGGGACCCTCGACGAGCAGGTCGGGTCGGCGAGTGCGCACCAGCTCGGTGGCTGTGCGCACCTTGTCTACATCGGCCCCAGATCCCGACGCGCCCGTGGAGTATGACAGCATCGCGATCCGCGGCTCGATCTCGAACTGCTGGGCTGTGGTCGCCGAAGAGATCGCGATGTCGGCGAGCTGATCGGCATTCGGGTCCGGGTTCACCGCGCAGTCGCCGTACACGAGAACGCGATCCTCGAGACACATCAGGAACACGCTCGAGACGACGGAGACACCGGGATTTGTCTTGATGATCTCGAAACCGGGCCGGATGGTGTGGGCTGTGGTGTGGGCGGCACCCGAGACCATCCCATCGGCCAACCCCAGGTGCACCATCATCGTGCCGAAGTAGGAGACGTCGGTGACGGTCTCCCGAGCCTCTTCGAGCTGCATTCCCTTGTGGGCGCGCAGGCGCGTGTACTCCTCGGCGAACTGCTCCCGGAGCTCCGGATCGAACGGGCTCAGGATGGCGGCATCCGCGATGTCCACGCCGAGATCGGTGGCCCGCGCCCGGATCTCAGACTCGTCCCCGAGGATCGTGAGGCGGGCGACTCCGCGGCGCAACAGCGTGGAGGCGGCGCGCAGGATGCGGTCGTCGGTGCCCTCGGGCAGCACGATGTGCTGGGGATTCGATCGGGCGCGATCGAGAAGGTCGTATTCGAACATGAGTGGAGTCACCACGTCGGTGCGACTCACATCGAGCAGACGCAGCAGCACATCCGCATCGACATGCTGCTCGAAGAGGGCGAGCGCGGTGTCGTACTTGCGGGGCGATTCCGGAGCGAGGCGCCCGCGAGTCTGCGTGATCCGCAGGGCGGTGTCGTAGGTTCCGAGCGAATTGCGGATGATCGGCAGGGAGTTGTCGAGACCGTCGATGAGGAGCGCGATCTGCGGCAGTAGCTCGAACCCGCCATTGAGGATGATCGCGGAGACGGAGGGGAAGGTCTCGGCCGCGTTCGCCATGAGCACGGCAAGCAGCACATCGGACCGGTCCCCCGGCACCACGACCACACCGCCCTCGATGAGTCGCGTGAGCACGTTCTCCATCGACATGGCGGCGACGACGACCCCCAGCGATTCCCGGCCAAGGAGTGCGGGGTCGCCCTTGATCAGGGTGCCATCCACGGCCTCCATGAGCGACGCGATGCTCGGGGCGATGAGGAAGCGGTCCTCGGGGATGGCCCAGACCGGGAGTCGATCGCTCTCTTCCTCCACCGCCGCGACGATCTCGTCGATGCGCTCTGGATCGGCCCGGTTGACCACGATGCCGAGCACGTGGGCGTGGGCGCTGTCCAGTTCCTGGCGGGCCAGGGTGAAGACCTGGCGCAGGTCGTCCGGACTGCGGCTGCCCGCGGCATCCGACTGCTGTCCGCCGAGGACGAGGAGCACCGGGGCACCGAGATTGGCGGCGATGCGGGCATTGAATCCGAGCTCGGTGGGGCTGCCGACATCCGTGTAGTCCGAACCGAGGATGACGACGGCGTCGCACTGCCGCTCGACGGCCTTGAAGCGCGAGACGATCTCGCTCAGGGCGGCTTCCGGGTCGGCATGCACGTCGTCGTAGCTCACACCGACGCACTCGTCATAGTCCAGGTCGACACCATCGTGGGCGAGCAGCATCTCGAGCACGTAGTCGCGCTCGTCACTCGACCGGGCGACCGGACGGAACACGCCGACGCGCTCGGTCTCGTGGCTGAGGGTATCCAGCATGCCGAGGGCGACCGTCGACTTGCCGGCGTGCCCTTCGATAGAGGTGATGTAGATGGCGCGGGTCACGAGGCCAGCCTAGGCTTCGCGGACGTACGCCGGCTGGGCGTGTCTCAGCTCGCTCGCGGCGCGACGGGCACCGACGAGGCCTGCGGGTCGAGGTGCGGATCCCACGGCCGCGGCATCCCGATCGGGTTCGGATACGGGAAGATCGCCTCGCACGCCCTGGCTATCGGCTCGAGGGCCCGCGCGACAGCCCTGATCTGCTCATCGGTCGAACCGCTCCACGGGCCGAGGGCGAGGCGGTTGGTGATGCGCTCCGCCCGGTCGAGGGCAGACGTGCCCTGCTCGCTGATCACCCGCTGGTCGGTCAGTAGTCCGCGCGATTCGAGCGCCTCGACCTCGGCGGCCCACTGTTCCTCGGTCCAGCCGCGCGCCTTCTTCATCGCGGCAGCGTCGATGTCGACGGCGCTTCGCAGCACGATCGAGCCCAGACCGGCAATTCCGCCCTCGACGAGGGCGATCACATGCCCGTCACCGCGGTGTTCGCGAAGGGTCGCCGCGGCCTGCCAGAGGCGACGATATGGATCCGGCTCGACGGGCAGGGCGCTGTTGGCTGCGGCGAGCGGTCGGCCGATGGTGTCGACGCGTGCCGCGACCCCGGCGAGAAGGTCCGCCGCCTCGGCCACCGCCCGGTCGTCGGCGACGAGGTTGCGCAGCGTCGCCGCCGCGCCGATCGACCGCGCCTCGAGCACCCGGTCGACGGACGCCGTCTCCCACGCCGCCGGCAGCGCACGCTCCACGATCGACGGGGCGAACCCGCCGAAGATGGCCACTACCGGTGCGGCGACCACGGCGCCGAGCGGAGCCGCGCGACCGGCGAAATAGCCGTCCCAGTAGCGCGTGAGTCCGATTCCAGCGAAGGACTCCCTGGCCTCCGTCGAGAAGTAGGTCACCGCATGGATCGGCTCGAACAGCGTCCACATGGCCCGAACCAGATGTTCCCGGTCGCTCATTCGTCTCCCTCGTCGCAGCGTCCTTTCGATCCTATTGCGCGGGGCGGTTCGACCCTCAGGGGTTCAGGCCCCGCGCTGTCGTGACGATGTGGTCGACGAATCCGTAGTCCTTCGCCTCTTCAGCGGTGAACCAGCGGTCGCGGTCGGCATCCGCGGTGACCTGCTCGAGGGTCCGACCGGTCTGGGCACTCGTGAGCTCGGCCATCCGCCGCTTGAAGAACAGGATCTGCCTCGCCTGGGTCTGGATGTCCGACGACGTGCCGCCGAATCCGCCATGCGGCTGGTGCATCACGACGCTCGAGTTCGGCAGGGCGTAGCGCTTGCCCGGCGCGCCGGAAGACAGCAGGAACTGACCCATCGAGGCGGCAAACCCGAACGCGACTGTCGCGACATCCGCCTGCACGAACTGCATCGTGTCGTAGATCGCGAATCCCGAAGTCACCGAGCCGCCCGGGGAGTTGATGTAGAGGTAGATGTCCTTCTCCGGGGCGACCGAGTTCAGCAACAGGAGCTTCGCGCAGACCTCGTTCGCCGACGTGTCGGTCACCTCCGTCCCGAGGAAGACGATCCTCTCGTCCAGCAACTGGCGGAAGATCTGCTCGGTGCCGTTCGCGGTGGTGTCCATTCGTCTGCCTCTCGTGGGGATGCGTCCATAGTGTGCCGGTCGGATGCCGCGATCCGCGCTGTCTGCCCGCAGCAGATCTGCCAACGGCAGAACCCTGCCTTTAGTTGCGGCACGATTCTGCCGAGGGCAGAACCGGATCTGGCCCAAACCAACCGGAGCAAGAGACACAGTGGGGCAAGAGCCGTATTCTGGCGAGATCCACCTCACGCCATCGCACTGTCGGGAGTCCTGACCATGCTTCTCCGCCACGCACTCGGACACGTCCTTCGTCGTCTTCGTCTCGAGCAGGGCAAGACGCTCCGGGAGCTCGCGCAGCAGTCACGAGTCTCGTTGCCGTATCTCTCCGAGATCGAGCGGGGACGCAAGGAGGCCTCGTCCGAGATTCTCGCGACGCTGTGCCGGGTCCTGGATGTCTCGCTCGGACGCCTGCTCGATGAGGTGAGTGACGAGCTGTCCCGCGCGGAGGTCGCGGTGCTCACCATCACGTCGCTCGCCGAGCTCGGTCCGCACGCGGAGACCCGCGACGCGCTACTGATGGCGGCGTGAAAAGACCCCTCGCGCACCCGCCAGAGCCCGGTTACCCTTGCTACGTTTCCGTCCTGGGGGAGTTGGCCTGGATGGCGCCACGCGAGGAGCCACCGATAGTTTAGCCGGTGATCCCCCCGGTTGAGAATTGCGCGGATCGCTCTTTCGCCGGCAACGAGACCGTCTTCGGCCCCGGTCCGGGTCGGGTACGATATTGCGAGGCCAGAACCATTGGCCGGCTCAGGAGAATTCGCCTAGTGGCCTATGGCGCACGCTTGGAAAGCGTGTTGGGTGCAAGCCCTCGGGGGTTCGAATCCCCCATTCTCCGCGCAGGACCAGTCACATCGACCGACGGGAATCGGACGAGAGTACAGCGCTACTAGGAGCGCTGGAATCGACGCGGTCATGTCACCGCGCCGGTGACCGGCGCATTCGGGGAGTTCTCGTGGCGGTTGCGAGCAGCAAGGACGACGGGCTCGTTCGACTGCGCCCGCGGCGGAGCCTGCTCTGGAGCGGCATCCTCGTGTTCATCATCGTGCCCCTGCCGATCGACGCGACGCTCCTGATCCTCGGGGTGACGGGAGGTTCCTGGGTGATCCCCGTGATGGGAGCCGCGATAGTCGTAGCGATGTTCCTGATCGCGCTCTACCTGCTTCAAACGTCGTACGTCACGATCTCTGCAACCGAGATCGTCGAACGCGAGTACTTCACCCGGCCGGTAAGTACCCCCCTCTCGAAGGTACGGACGGTCGTGATCGCGCACACGTTCAGCTCCTCATCGAGCGAAACCCTTCCGCAATTGCTCGTACGCGACGCGCAGGGCAAGCGCATCCTTCGAATGCGCGGTGTCTTCTGGACCGAGGAGGCGATCCGCGCAGCGGCCGCCGCGATCGGCACCCCGGTCGACGAGCCCGCCGACCCGCTCACGTCGAAACAATTCTTCGAGCAGTACTCCGGGAGCGCCTACTGGTTCGAGGGCCGTCGCGGACTCGGCATCGCCATCGTCGTGGTGGTCGGAATCCTCTGCGTCGGATTGACCATCGGCCTCATGAGCCTGATCGGTTTGCCGATCCGGCCCTGACCGGCCGTTTCTCCAGCGATGGCCGGGTCGAAGACCATCGGTCTCAGCGTCGCCGCAGGGTGCCGAAGATGCCTTTCACCACCGCGCTCATCACGGACTTGCCGGCGGATGAGCCGAGGAAGTCCGTGATCGGGTTCTTCTCGGCGCGCGGCGCCGGTGCGCGGCGGGCGGTGGTCGTGGCGCGCGGCTGGGACTTCCTGGCCTCGCGCAGCATCCGCTCGTAGTCTGCCTGCTGCTGTTTCGCGGCCGCCGCTTGCTCGGCTGCTGTGGCGGCCGCCGCCGCACTGGCCGCCGCAGTCTCGAGCTTGCGCCCGAGCATCTCCTTCGCGGATTCGTTGTCGATGGCGGTGCCGTATTTGGGGAGCAGCGCCGACGAAGCGATCGTCGCCTCTATCAGTTCCGGAGCGCTCGGAGACATCGATCCCTGCGGAGCCCGAAGCCGGGTCCAAGCCACCGGAGTCGGCGCGCCTTTCTCACCCATCACCGTGACGATCGCCTCACCGGTAGCGAGGGTCGTGAGCACGCTGCCGAGGTCGTAGTCGGAGTTGGGATAGGTGGACACCGTGGCCTTGAGTGCCTTCGCATCGTCCGGCGTGAACGCGCGCAGCTGGTGCTGGATGCGCGACCCGAGCTGGGCGAGCACGTCGCCGGGCACATCCTTCGGTGTCTGCGTGACGAACACGATTCCGACACCCTTCGAGCGGATGAGCCGCACCGTCTGGGTGATCGAGTCGAGGAAGTCCTTCGACGCGTTCTTGAACAGCAGGTGCGCCTCGTCGAAGAAGAAGACCAGCTTCGGCTTGTCGAGGTCTCCGACCTCCGGGAGGTCGTTGAACAGGTCGGCGAGCAGCCACATCAGGAAGGTGGAATAGAGCTCGGGCTTATCCTGCACTCCGGGTACCTCGAGCAGGCTGATGATCCCCCGGCCGTCCGGATGAGTGCGCAGGAAGTCGGCGGTGTCGATCTCCGGCTCGCCGAAGAACACATCGGCCCCCTGGTCGGCGAAGGTGATCAGCTCGCGCAGGATCACCCCAACAGTCGCGCTCGAGAGTCCGCCGAGCCCCGTGAGTTCGCCCTTGCCGTCGGCGCTGGTGAGGTAGCTGAGCACGGCGCGCAGGTCGGAGAGATCGACGAGCGGCAGCCCTGCTTGCGCGGCATAGTGGAACACGAGCCCGAGCGACGACTCCTGGGTGCCGTTGAGGCCGAGCACCTTGGAGAGCAGAAGCGGGCCGAAGCCCGAGACGGTGGCCCGCACGGGCACCCCCTTGCCGACTCCGCCGAGCGCGAAATACTCGGTGGGGAAGGATGCGCCGGTCCAGTGCTGCCCGATGCCGTTGGTGCGATCGATGAGCTTGGGGTTCTCGACGCCCGCGGTAGCGACTCCGGAGAGGTCGCCCTTGATGTCGGCGGCGAACACCGGCACTCCCGCCGCCGCCAGTTGCTCGGCGAGCACCTGGAGCGTGCGGGTCTTTCCGGTGCCGGTCGCTCCCGCGACGAGACCGTGCCGGTTGAGCATGGCGATGGGGATGCGCACCTGGACCCCGGGCTGCGCGTCACCATTGACGAGGGCGCCGATTTCGAGCACGGTGCCCGTGAAGGCGTAACCGGAGCGGATCACCTCGACGGCGGCCGCATCGAGGGGCCCCGGTGTACCGCCGGCGGGCTGCGCGGGCGCGGCCGGTGATGGGGACGGCGGCGCGCTTGCCTTCTCGGCGGCGAGGGCCGCCTCGGCATCCGCAAGGGCCTTCTTCGCGGCTTCGACCAGGGCAGCGGCATCCGTCATGTCGCCAGCCTACTGACCCGTCCCGTCGGCTTCCACCGTCGCTGCCGCGCCACGGATGGCCCGGTCCGACCGTCACAAACTGCTCCATCGCGGCGTCAAACGGGCAGTCCCTGACGGGCTGAACGCCGCCTCGCTCCCATCGCCGGCGGCCGTGGCCGCCCACCCGTCACAAAGCGCTCCCCTACTGCGCCCAACGAGCAGATTGCGACGGATCGATGAGGGGCCGCGCGCATCGCTGCCGCACAGGTTCGGGGGCGCCCCTGTCCCTGCCCGGCCCCAACAACAGCCGAGCCGTCGCAAACGGCTCCATCGCGGCGTCAAACAAGCAGCCCGTGACGGATGGGCGGGCGAATTTCGCCCGCGGTGGGCGGCCGGTCAGCCCGCGCGCAGGACCTCGACCGGGCGCTCGGCCCACGCGGTGAGGAGTTCCTCGCGAACGGTCACCCCGCTGCCCGCGCCGGTCGGCACCGCGAGGCGCCCGTCACGGAGCACGAAGGGCTCGGTGAGGTCTTCGGCGAAGTAGCGATCGGAGGCCGAGGTGTCGCCGGGAAGGGTGAAGCCGGGCAGCGCGGCGAGGGCCACATTCGCCGCCCGCCCGACTCCCGTCTCGAGCATCCCGCCGCACCAGACCGGCACTCCGAGCTCGACGCAGGCGTCGTGGAGGGCGAGGGCCTCCAGGTAGCCGCCCATCCGGCCGGCCTTGATGTTGATGATGCTGGTGGCGCCGCGCTCGATCGCATCGAGCGCGAGCTCGGTGTTGACGATCGACTCGTCGAGGCACACCGGGGTCGAGATGGCACCCGCGAGGAAGACGTGCGAGCGGATGTCGTCCTCCACGAAGGGCTGCTCGATCAGCAGCAGCCCGTAGTCGTCGAGTCGCCTCAGGTGATCGAGGTCGAGAAGGGAGTACGCGGTGTTCGCGTCGACCTGCAGGAGGGCATCCGGCCCGAGGAGTTCGCGCACCGCCGCGACCGGTTCGAGGTCCCACCCCGGCTTGATCTTGAGCTTGATCCGTCGGTACCCCTGCGCGACGTAGAGCGAGACCTCTTCGAGCAGTGCGGGGATGGTCGGGGAGATTCCCACCGAGACACCGCAGTCCACCTCGGTGCGCTCGGCGCCGAAGTACCCGGCGAAGCTGGTGCCTTCGACACGCAACTGCGCGTCGAGTACCGCCGTCTCGACGGCCGCCTTGGCCATCCGATGACCGATGACGAAGGCGAAGAGCGCACTGACTCCTTCGGCAGTGACCTCTCCGGCGGAGAGCAGTGCCGGACCGAGGTAGTGACGGATCACGTCTTCGCAGCCGTCCACGTATTCGCTCGAGTAGACCGGATCCGTGCCCGCGACGCACTCGCCCCAGCCGTCGCCGGCATCCGTGCGCACCCTCACGAGTAGTACCTGCCGCCCGGTCTGGCGCCCGAACGAGGTCTCGAAGGGACGCACGAGCGGGATCGCCAGGCGATGGAGCTCGAGAGCAAGCACCCTCACAGGAGGACCGTCACGAAACGGGCGTGCGATCCTCGAGGCCCCAGGCCTGCCCGTAACCGCCCTCGGCCTCGGGGAGAGCCATGAGGTCGAGGAACGGCTGCGCGTCGAAGGCCTCCGGGCCGAGCACTCCGCGTCCCGCCCAGGCGCCGGTTGCGAGCAGCTCGAGCGCGATCACCGGATTAAGCGCGGTCTGCCAGACCACGCACTGGGCCTCGTATTCGGCCATCGTCCAGTCGTTGTCAGCCACGTGATAGAGGTAGACCGCCTTCGCTGCGCCATCGAGGCCACGACCGGTCACCCAGAGACCGGCACAGGTCTTGCCGCTCATCCGTGGTCCGAGGGTCGCAGGATCGGGCAGTCCCGCCGCGACCACATCGCGCGGTGCCACCTCCACCGGGCCGTTCGCGGAGCGCACCCGCACGGGCGCGGTCTTGTCCAGTCCGAGCTGGTGGAGGGTCTTGAGGATGCCGATGAACTCGTTGCCGAGGCCGTACTTGAAGGTCGCGCGCTTGGCATCCACCCAACGCGGCATCAGCAGCACCTCTTCATGCTCCACGTTGACGCACTCGACCGGTCCGATGCCGTCCGGGAAATCGAACACCTCCGGCTCGCTGAACGGCTCGGTGGTGTACCACCCGCGATCCTTCTCCCAGATCACCGGGGGGTTGAGGCATTCCTCGATGGTGGTCCAGATGCTGAACGAGGGGGCGAAGATCTCGTTGCCGAGGTCGTCGCGCACCACGAGATTCGCCCCGTCACGCACGCCGAGTTCGTCGATCTCGCTGAACAGGTGATCGGCGGCATAGCGGGCGAAGACGTCGCTCAGGCCAGGCTCGACCCCCATGCCCACCAGCGCGAGGCGACCGGCGGTCTCCCAATCGGGAGCCTGCGCGAACTGGTCGTCACCGAGTTTGACGCCGGTTTCGGAATACGGCTCGGACGGATGCGGCTCCGACAGGCTCATCGCCATGTCGAGGTAGTCCGCCCCGGCGGCGAGGGCACCGGCGAAGATCGTGGGCACGAACTTCGGCTCGACGGCGTTCATCACGTGCGTGACCCCGTGCGCCGTGGCGACCGCAGCGACGTCGTCGGGGTCGGACGCGTCGATCTTTGCGGCGACGAACCGGTCGCCCTGTTGCCCATGCTTCGCCTCGATCCAGGCGATGGTCGCCTCTGCGCGGGCGAGGTCGTAATCGCAGACGACCATGGTCTCGAAGAAGGTGCGGCGGGCGGCGATCTTCGCGATCGCATTGCCGACGCCACCGGCGCCGACGAGGAGGATTCTCATGTCATTACGCTAGCGGGTGACCGGCTCCGCGGGATCCGGCGGGCGCACTGGACCGACGCGTCTTTCCCGCTCGGTGAGCAGGCGGTGGGCGAGCGGCGCCCAGACGATCACCGCGACCGCGCTTCCGAGCACCAGTCCGCCGATGGTGTCGCTGAGCCAGTGCGCGCCGAGGTAGGTGCGACTGAGCAGCATGATCACGGTGTAGACGACACCGGCGGCCCAGATCCAGACCCGACGGAGAACCAGGGCGAGCACGACGGCCATGGTCGCCGCGTTCGCGGTATGTCCCGACGGGAACGATCCAGGGTCCGCGGTCACCAGGATGTCCTGGGGGCGCGGCCGGTCGTAGATGTTCTTGAGCAGCTGCACGAGACCCGCACTCACGATCGTCGCGATCAAGAAATAGAGAGCGGCCCATCTCATCCGGAACAGCAGGAACAGCAGGGCGATCGCGATCGGCACGATGAAAACACCGATGATGCCGGCCCCGATGTTGTTCATCACCAGCGCGGGAACAGTCCAGAATGGCGACCGGTGCTCCACCAGTTCTCCGAGGAAGGCCAGGTCGAACGAGAACGGGAGGTTGTTTTCCCGGTAGGCGATGATCGCGCCGAGCGCGGCCACGAGAAGCACCGCCATGCCGCCGCTGATCAGCGGCCAGCGCTGGCTGACCCGAGCCGCCTGCCTCTCCGCGGTCGAATCGGCCGGGGGGAGCGAGGTCTGGGGCATCCTTCCAACGTACTCACTCGGATGCGCCCCGCAAGCGTCTCCCTCGATCAGAGCGTGGGCCAGCCGCCTCGTCCCCAGGTGATCTGGCGGATTCCGAGCGTCGCCGCCCCACCCGCATCCCGGTCGTAGAAGTGGTAGGCGAGGTATCCCCGCGAGACGGATTGCCCGCCGGGCCCGATTTCACGCCCGTCAGTCGCGAGCAGCACGCTGCCGCCACCCTCGAGGAGCGCCCGGCCGCGGCGATCGACGTAGGGTCCGGTGACCGACCGCGAACGGCCGACATCGATGTTGTAGGTGCTGTCGAGTCCACGGCAGCAGGAGTCGAACGAGACGAAGAGATAGAACCAGCCATCGTGGGACACCGTGTACGCCGCTTCGACGGCGTTCGGAGGCACCTGCCGGTCCGCGATCCGCAGTGGAGTGTCGGCGGGTGCCGCCCGGAGCCCGCTCGGCCAGTCGAGTTCGACCATGCGGATGCCGCTCCAGAACGAGCCGAAGGTCATCCAGGGAGTGCCGCTCGAGTCCTCGACGATGCCCGGGTCGATCGCGTTGAAGTCGTCCGAGACCTCCGAGCCCACGACGACACCCCGATCCACCCAGCGGTAGGAGGGGTCGGAGGAGTCGAGCGTGGTGTTGGTGGCGAGCGCGATCAGGGAATGGTTGGAGCCGAAAGTCGACGCCGAGTAGTACAGGTACCAGGTGCCCGCATGATGGAAGAGCTCCGGGGCCCACAGGTTCTTGACACCCGGCACCCGGTCGGAGATCCACGCCGGTATCGTCTTCCAGACGGTGCCCGCCTGCTGCCAGTCGAGACCATCGGCCGAACGCCGGATCTCGATGGTGCCCGGTCCGGCCTCGCTCCCGGTGGAGAAGACATACCAGGGGTGCCCCGCGGCCCCGGCGACGAGCGCCGGATCATGGGCGGCGAGGTCACCACTCAGCACTCGCGGCGAGGAATCGGGAGCGCGCCCCGCGACGGCGACGACCGCGACAGCCGCGACCAGCACCCCGACGGCGATGCCGGCGAGGGTGACGATCAGGCGCCGAGTCGTCACGGGTCAGCCGAGGCTGATCGCCGTCCACGAGACCGGAGGAAGCGTGATGGTGATCGCGCCCTCGTTCAGCTCGATCGAGTCGTTCGCCTTCAGTCCTACCCGTTCGGGCTGCTCGAGGGTGTTCTTGGCGTAGACATCGGTATCGCTGAGGGTCTGGGCGCTGATGACCGCGGACTGTTCGAGCCCCGAGACGTCGATCGTCACGGTCACCTCGTCGGTCTGGCTCCGGTTCACCAGGAAGACCGCCGAACCGCCACTCTCGGCATCGTGGGTGGCAACACCGTCGATCACGGCAACGTCGCCGTAGGCGGCGCTCGAGTAGGTCTCCGTCTCGAGCTTCAGTTCGAGGGCCACCCCACGAGCGAGTTCCGAGGTCAGCGCGAACGGGAAGAAAGTGGTCTGCCGCCAGCTCGTGCCTCCCGGCTCGGTCATGATCGGCGCGATCACGTTCACCAGCTGGGCGAGGGATGCCGAGGTGACGCGATCCGCATGACGGATGAGCGAGATGAGCAGGTTGCCGAATACCACGGCGTCCGCAACCGAGTACGAGTCCTCGAGCAGGCGCGGGGCGACCGGCCAGTTGTCCAGGCCCTCGATCTTGTCGACGTTGTGGTACCGGCTGATGTACCAGACGTTCCACTCGTCGAACGAGATGTTGATCGTCTTGGAGCTGCCTTTCACGGCCTTCACGTGATCGGCCGTGGCGACGACGGATTCGATGAAATTGTCCATGTCGACGGCCGACGCGAGGAAGCTGCCGAGGTCGCCGTCCTTCTCCTCGTAGTAGGCGTGGCAGGAGATGTAGTCGACGTCGTCATAGGTGTGGGTGAGGACGACCCGCTCCCATTCGCCGAAGGTCGGCATGTGCGCGCTCGATGACCCACAGGCGACGAGCTCGACGCTCGGGTCGAGCTGCCGCATGGCCTTCGCGGTGCGGGAGGCGAGCTTTCCGTAGTCATCCGCAGAGCGATGGCCCAGCTGCCACGGTCCATCCATCTCGTTTCCGAGGCACCACATGCTGACGCCGAAGGCATCCGTCGCTCCATTGGCGATCCGCTGCTCGGACAGGGCGGTACCCGAGGAGATGTTCGAGTACTCGAGCAGGTCGAGGGCCTCCAGGGTGCCGCGGGTTCCGAGATTCACCGCGAGCATCAGGTCGCTGTCGACCTTGTCGAGCCAGGAGGCGAACTCGTGAAGCCCCACCTCGTTGGTTTCGGTCGAGTGCCAGGCGAGGTCGAGCCGGCGTGGGCGCTGGTCTCGCGGGCCCACGCTGTCCTCCCAGCGGAATCCGGAGACGAAGTTGCCTCCGGGGTAACGGATGGTCGAGACGCCGAGCTCCTTCACGAGGTCGATGACGTCGGTGCGGAAGCCCTCACCATCGGCAAGCGAGTGCCCGGGCTCGTAGATTCCGTCGTAGACGCAGCGTCCGAGATGTTCGACGAACGCGCCGAACAGTCGTCGATTGATCGGGCCGACCGTGAAGGCGGGATCGAGGGTCAGGTGGGCGTGGGGCATGGCTGTCTTCCGTGTGTCGTGGATCAGGGTCACTTGAGGCTGCCGAGCGAGAGCCCGCCCTGCCAGTACTTCTGCAGGGAGAGGAACGCGACGATCAGGGGGACGATGGAGAGGAGGGAGCCGATGATGATGAGACTCCACAGGGACTGCCCGCCCCCGTTGTTGGAGGAGGCGAGGCCTTCCCAGAGCCCGATCCCGACCGTGATCGGGAAGAGGTTGGTGTTGGAGAGCATCGCGAGCGGCAGGAAATAGTTGTTCCACGTGCCGACGACGGAGAGCAGCAGCACGGTGATCACCGCGGGTCGCATCAGGGGAAGTGCCACCTGGAAGAAGGTGCGGAACTCCCCCGCGCCATCCATCCTGGCGGCATCCAGGAGCTCATCGGGCACGGCATCTGCCGCGTAGACCCGCATGAGGTAGACCCCGAACGGATTGAGCAGCGAGGGCAGGATGACCGCCCAGATCGTGTCGGTGAGCCCCAGCTGCGACAGCAGGACGAAGGTAGGGATGACGAGGGCGGTGAGCGGCACCATGACGGATCCGAGCAGGATCGCGAAAGACAGGTTGCGGCCCCGGAAGGCGAACTTCGCGAACCCGTAGCCGGCGAGCACCGCGAGGACCGTCGCGCCGAGTCCGCCGCAGATGGCATAGAGCGCCGAGTTACCCATCCACCGCAGGTAGATTCCGCCGTTGTAGGTGAACAGGCCGCCGAGGTTGCCGAAGAAGTCGATGGTCTTGTCGAACCAGAGCGCGCCGGCCGAACCCGCGAACAGCCCATGGGCATCCTTGGTGCTCGCGACAATGAGGAACCAGAGCGGCACGAGGAAATAGACCACGAGCACGCCGAGGAAGAGGTGGGCGATGACGTTGGGCCGGCGACGTCGCGGCCCCCGCCCGGTGCGGATGGTAGTCATGAGAAGAGGCTCCCGCGCTTGCGTGTGAAGAAGAGGAAGAGGTAGACGCCGATGAAGACCACGATTCCGAGCGCGAACGAGATCGCCGACGCGTAGTTGAACTGCGCGTAGGAGAAAGCGAGATTGAAGGCGTAGATGTTGGGGGTGAAGTCGGGCGTGATCGTGCCGTTCGCCACCGGGCCGAGCACCTGGGGTTCCGTGAAGAACTGGAGGGTGCCGATGAGTGCGAAGACCAGGATCAACACCAGCGCCGAGGAGACCATCGGGATCTTGATGCGGAACGCGATCTGCCGGGCGTTGGCCCCGTCGATACGCGCGGCCTCGTAGAGAGAGGGGTCGATCCCCTGGAGGGCCGCGTAGATGATGATCATGTAGTACCCGGCCCATTGCCAGGTCACCACGTTGAGGAGGCTCCCGAAGATGTTGTCCGCGTTCAGCAGCACCGGCGCCGGCTGGTTGAAGAGCCCGAAGATCTGCTGCAGCGGGCCGAAGCTGGGGCTGTAGAGGAAGCCCCACATGAGCGCACCGATCACCGCGGGAATCGCGTAGGGCAGGAAGATCATCAGTCGCGAGAATCGCGCGAACCGGGTGGTGATGCTGTCGAGCACCAGGGCGGCGGCGAGGGAGACGGCCATCTGCAGGGGGATGAGCACGAGTGAGAACCTGATGACGAACGAGATGCCCTTGAGGAACGAGGGGTCGGTGAAAGCCCGCACATAGTTGTCGATGCCCGCGAACGTCGTGCCGGTCGCGAGACCCTTCGTGTAGAGGCTCAGGTAGAAGGCGTAGACGAGTGGGGCGACGAGGAAGACGAGGAAGACCAGCGCGAAGGGAGCGATGAACAGCCAGCCGGTGAGCGCGTGCTTGCGACTGCGGGATGACTTGCCCGGCTTTTTGGCCAGTGTGCGTGGCTGGGCGGCTCGCGACCGGGTGGCCGGGAATGCCGCTGGCGCGTCTGCCATGGGAATCCTCCTGGTGGGGATGCGAAAGGGTGGTCGGGATGTCGGCCGGCCTCCGACTCGAAGGCCGGCCGACATCCGCTGAGGATCGGGCAGGGAACGCTACTTGACGGTGAAGCCCTGCTGCTTGGCGTACTTGACCATCGTGGCCTGCAGCTCGGTGGCGGCATCCGCTCCCGAGATCTTGCCGGCGTTGATCTTCACGATCTCCGCCTGCAGCTGCGCGTAGTAGTACACGGAGAAGGGGCTGTAGTTGAAGCCCTTGTAGAGGTTCTCAGCCGGAACGTAGATGTCCTTGTTCGCGGTCTGGCCGTTGAAGAACTCGACGGGGTTGTTGACGAACGCGTCCGACTTCAGCACGCCCTGGTTCAGCGGGAAGATGGTCTGGGTCTTCCAGCCGTCTGTGAGCGAGGCGTCATCGGCATAGAGCCCCTTGGCCACGATCGCCGAGAGCTTCTTGTCGCTGGCCTGGGAGGTGACGGCGAAGGTGGAGCCGCCCCAGTTGACCGAGACCGGGTTGCTCACGTCCCACTGCGGCAGAGCCGCGACCGCGAACTGGCCCTTTTCGGACCCCTTGCCGACTCCGGCGCCGGTGAGGTAGCCGGGAGCCCACGCCGCCGAGATGTAGGTGGCGTACTTGCCACCGACGACGCCGGAGATGTAGTCCGTCGTGAACTGGTCTTCCTTGCCGACGAGCCCCTTCTTCGACAGGTCTGCCCAGTAGTCGAGCACATCCTTCGCCGGCTGGGAGTCGAGATCGATCGTCACGTTCTTCGGGTCGGCGAGGTCATAGGTGAACGGCACTGCACCCTTCTGCGCGATGAGGGCGGTGGTGGCCGCCGGCACGTTGCTTCCGAGGTCGCCGAAGGCGGGCCCTCCGGCATCCTTCACCTTCTGCGCGTCTGCCGCGTACTCTGCCCAGGTGGTGGGCGGGGTCGTGATGCCGTACTTGTCGAAGATGTCCTTGCGGTAGATCATGGCCATCGGTCCGCCGTCGACCGGGATGGCATAGACCGCGCTGCCCTGCGAGACATCCTTCCAGGCGCCGTCGCTGAAGTTCTTCTTCACGTCGTCCGCCCCGTACTTGCTCAGGTCGACGAGCGCCTTCTGGATCTCGAAGCCGGTGAGCTGGTCGGCTTCGAGCATGATCACATCCGGCGCACCCTTTCCGGCCGAGATCGCCGTCTGGAACTTCGCGTACTCCGGCGCGCCCTGGCCTGCGACGGTCCAGCAGACCTGCACGTCGGTGTGGGCGTTGTTGAAGTTGTCGACGACCTTCGCCATGTTCGGATACCACGCCCAGACCGAGACGACGGGGGCCTTCTTGTCGACGATCTTGTTGGTGCAGTTGGTCGGTTTGGCATTGGTCGTGCCGCCTCCGCTGCTACAGGCGGCAAGTGTGGCCGCGAGTGCGATGGCGGTAGCCGCGGCGACAAGGATTCTTTTTTTCACGGGGATTCCCTTCGGTGCTGCATGGACTTCGTTGTCTGAAGGTGCTGATCAGCCGGATCGTTTCGGTGCGAAGGATCGATTCGGCGGCCTGTTCAGAGCGGATCACTCCGTCCGGCCGGTGGCGACCTCGCCATCGGCAGTCGTTGATTCCCGCTGCCTGAAAAGTGTTCTACAACGTTGTAGGTAAACGTTGTAGGAACATCTTCCTGAGCAGCCGGACCGATGTCAAGAGCACATCGCGAATCGGTGCCGAGCAGTTACCCGGCGAGCACGCCCGTCGACTCCCGCGCCACGACCTGGAAGTCCGAGAGATATTCCCGGGGTGGGATCTCCGCGCCCGGCCGGGAGATTCGCTCGAGGAGGTACGCCACCGCCACCCGAGCGATCTCCTCCCGTCCCGGGTTGATGGTCGACAGGGTGGGGAGGGTGTAGCGGGTCTCGTCGATGTCGTCGAATCCGATCACCGAGACATCCTGCGGAATGCGGATGCCCGCCTCCTGCATCACGCGCATTCCGCCGAGCGCCATCGAGTCGTTGAACGCGACGACACCGTCGAAGTCGACGCCAGAGGCAAGAAGCGACCGCATCCCCTCCGCCCCACCAGAGCGGAACCACCCTCCGACCTCGCAGACGAGACGTTCGTCGTACTCGATGCCCGCGGCATCCAGTGCCTCGCAATAGCCGCTCAGCCGCAGTCCGGCCGAACCGATCACCTCGCCACGGTGAGCGCCGAGAGCGACGATCCGGCGGCGCCCGAGTGAGATCAGGTGCTCGGTGGCCGCACGGGAGGCCTCGGTGTTGCGCATCGTGACGTGGTCGGTCGGGCCATGGAAGATGCGCTCACCGAGTAGCACCATCGGCACCTGCACCTGGTCGAGCAGGTGTGCATCGCTCTCGCCGAGGGCCAGCACGCTGTACAGCACGCCGTCGACCATCTGCATTCGGGGGCCTCGGAGCAGCGCGAGCTCGCTCTCGCGGGTGTCGCCCGATTGCTCGATGATCACCGAGAGACCCTGGTCGGCGGCGGCGCGCATCACGGCATCCGCGAGTTCGGCGAAGTAGGCATTCCTCAGGTCGGGGATGATGAGGCTGATGACCCCGGTGCGCCCGGAACGCAGCCCGCGAGCCGACAGATTCGGGCGGTACCCCAGCTCCTCGATGGCGTCGAGCACGCGCTGCCGCGTCTCCGGCCGGATGTAGGGGTAGTCGTTGACGACGTTCGACACGGTCTTGATCGAGACGCCGGCGACCCGCGCGACATCATGCATCGTGATCGACATCGCACCGCTCTCCCGCAGACTCTCCACCGGCGCAGAATCCGTCGCCTGATGTGAGAGTACAACGTTGTCATTGCCTCAGCAGTCAGAGGTGGTGTCCGCTGCAGACCACACTGGCGCTGCCCCGCCCACCCCGCCGCGCCCCGCCACGCTCCGCCGCGCCCCGCCACGCTCCCGCCACGCTCCCGCCACGCCCCGCCACGCCCCGCCCCGCCCCGCACGCTCCTGCCACGCTCCCGCACGAAATGCAGGATCACCCGTGACTGGAGTGACACATGAGCCTCATCCGCAACATCCGTCACAACAATTCCTGCATTTCGAGCAGGCAGGCACTGAAGAGCGGCCCCGGCGAGCGGCCTCAGCCTCGGCAGCACCCGGCCCCACTCCCGCCACGCTCCCGCACGAAATGCAGGATCACCCGTGACTGGAGTGACGCATGAGCCTCCTCCGCAACATCCGTCACAACAATTCCTGCATTTCGAGCGGGCAGGCAGGCAGGCATGCAGACACGCATGCAAGCACTGAAACAGACGAGGTGCGTGCCGGTCAGTGCCCGAGGGCCGGCACCGTTCGGGGCCGCACGACGAACCAGAGTGCGAGCACGGATACCGCGGAGGTCGCCGCCATCACCGTGCCCATCGGCACCGCATTGTGGATGCCGAACAGCCCGACGATCGGCGAGATCAGGCCCGCGAGCCCGAAGTTCACCGCTCCGAGCACGGATGCCGCCGTGGCTGCCTCCCCCGCGTGATTCACCAGTCCGAGCACCTGCACGAGCGGGAACCCGAACCCGCACGCGGCGATGAAGAACCACAGCGGGATCAGGATGCCGAGCAGCCCGACATGGAGCGCGTCGAGAAGAACGATCGTGAGCGATGAGACGAGCAACACCGCGGTCGAGCAGGCCAGGATCCACTGCGGCCCGACCCGGCGCACGAGGCGGGAACTGATCTGCACTCCCGCCACCACTCCGAGCGAATTGATCGCGAAGAGCAACCCGAACTCCTGGGCACTGAGTCCGTACACCTCCTGGAACAGGAACGACGATGCCGAGAGATAGGCGAACAGGCCCGAGAAACTCATCGCCCCGATGATCGCGACGCCGACGAAGATGCGGTCGCTGAAGATCGCCCCGTAACGCTCGCGCGCGGTGCTGTGGCCGGTGTCCGCGCGACGGGCCGGGGGAAGGGTCTCCACGATGAAGAACACTGCAGCGAGCACGACGAGCACGCCGTAGGCCGTGAGGAAGACGAAGATGCCCCGCCAGTCGACGATGCGCAACAGCTGGGATCCGATCACCGGCGCGAGGATGGGAGCGAGCCCGCTCACCAGGGCGAGTCTCGACAGCATCCGCACCAGGGGTACGCCGCCGAAGAGGTCTCGCACGAGCGCCATCGCCACAACGCCGCCGGCCGCCGCGCCCATCCCCTGCAGCACCCGGAAGAACCCGAGCCAGACGATGTCAGGCGAAAGCACCGCCCCGAGGCTCGCGAGCACATGCAGCGAGCTGGCCACGATGAGCGGGATGCGGCGGCCCACCTTGTCGCTCCATGGACCGACAAGCAGCTGGCCGACTCCGAACCCGATGGTCGTTGCCGTGAGCGTGAGCTGGATGATCGCCGGGGTCACGCCGAGGTCGTGCTGCAGGGCAGGGAAGGCCGGAAGGTAGAGGTCGATAGTGAACGGCCCGAGGGCGGTCAGCGCTCCGAGCACGAGCACATAGACGAGGCGCTGGCGCCGGGAAAGGGAGTCTCCGGGGTGAAGGGTCGTGGTCACTTAGAGGATCAACCGGCTCGGACGCAGACTATTCCCGGCAATTTCCCAGCGCATCACGGTCGCACCGGCGGGCCGACCGAGGCGGGATCGGCGATCAGGGTCTCGAAGACCAGCTCAGCCGCCCCGACCAACAGGAGGTCGGAGCCGAGTCGCGTGCGTACCACCGTCACCGATTCCCGCGAGGCCGCCAGCGGCTGCGTCGCGAGCAGCGCGTCGAGATGGCTCGGATCGACCGCATACAGCGAAGCGAGGAACCCGCCGAGGACGATGAGCCGGGGGTTGAGCATGTTGATGGCATTGCGTAGTGCCACGCCGAGGAAGTCGAGTTGCCGGCGCACCTCCGTGCTCACCGCCGGATCCGTCGAGGTGCTGAGCGCGACCTCGAGTTCGTCGCCGTCTGCGTTCGAGAGACCCACGAGCGCAAGCAGGTGTTCCCGACGCACCTCGGTTTCGAGGCATCCGCTCGCCCCGCAGTGACAGGGGATCCCGTCACCGGTGACCAGGGTGTGCCCGAGTTCGCCGGCGTATCCGGCGGTACCTCCGAGCGGCTGTCCCCCGGAGACGATGCCTCCGCCGATTCCGCTGGCCCCGCCATTGAGGTAGATGAGGTCCCGGATGTCTCGCGCGGCGCCGAAGGTGCTCTCGGCACGGCTGCCGAGGTGGGCGTCGTTTGCGGCGACGACGGGCATCCCGGTCGCGGCGGCGAGCAGCTCGGCGAAGGGCTCGTCGTGCCAGCCGAGATGCGGCGCCAGCCGTACCAGCCCGTCCCGTGTGCGCACCAGACCGGGGATCGCGGCTCCGATGCCGCGGATCCGATACCGGGGATCGAGGTCGACCCGCAGCTTCGCGATTCCCTCCGCGGCGATGTCGACTGCCTCGCGCACCTTCGGAGGGTGGTCGACCGGATACCGCACCCGCTCGACAACGGATCCGCCCAGCCCGACCACTCCGATCGTCACGGCGTCGATCTCGGGGTTGACGGCGATTCCGACGGTGGAGGGGTCGGGTCGAACCATCGGGCTCGGCCTTCCGACCCGGTTGCCGGGGTCCGGCTCCCCCTCGATCGTGAGACCGAGCGCCACGAGCTCCGACACCAGCGCAGCGATCGTCGAACGATTGAGGCCGGTCTGCCGGGTGAGCTGCGATCTCGAGAGTCCGCGGTTGCGGTGGACGAGCTCGAGAATCACCGACAGGTTGTGTCGACGCAGGGAATCGTTGCTGTTGCCCCGCCCCATCGGTGGGTCGTCGATCGTCGTTGGGGAAGGCATGTCAGAAGGATATGTTGTTTGAGTCTCGAAATTCGGCACGACCCCTGATATGTTCTCCACAACAACAAATCATCGATGACGCTGAAGGATTCACCGCTATGGCTCCCACCCCCACCCGTGACGACAAGTTCTCCTTCGGCCTCTGGACGGTCGGTTACAACGGATCCGACCCCTTCGGCGGACCCACCCGTCCCCCTCTCGACGTGGTCGAGGCCGTCACCCGCCTCGCCGAGCTCGGCGCCTACGGCCTGACCTTCCACGACGACGACCTGTTCGCCTTCGGCTCGTCGGATGCCGACCGCCAGAAGCAGATCGACCGTCTCAAGCAGGCCCTGAGCGACACCGGGCTCATCATCCCGATGGTCACCACGAACCTTTTCAGCGCCCCCGTCTTCAAGGACGGCGGCTTCACCTCCAACGATCGGGGAGTACGCCGGTTCGCGATGCGCAAGGCTATGCGCCAGCTCGAGCTCGGTGTCGAACTCGGCGCGAAGACCTTCGTAATGTGGGGCGGCCGCGAGGGCGCGGAATACGACTCGGCCAAAGACATCCGCGGCGCCCTCGAGCGGTATCGCGAAGCCGTCAATGTGTTCGCCCAGTACGTCACCGACAAGGGCTACGACATCCGGTTCGCGATCGAGCCGAAGCCCAACGAGCCGCGCGGCGACATCCTGCTGCCCACCGTCGGCCACGCTATCGCGTTCATCGAGACCCTCGAACGGCCCGAGCTGTTCGGCGTGAACCCCGAGGTGGGGCACGAGCAGATGGCCGGCCTCAACTTCACCTCCGGCATCGCCCAGGCGCTCTACCAGGGCAAGCTCTTCCACATCGACCTGAACGGCCAGAAGGGCATCAAGTACGACCAAGACCTGGTCTTCGGACACGGCGACCTCGCCAACGCCTTCGCGCTGGTCGACCTTCTCGAAAACGGTGGCGCGAACGGCGGGGCGAGCTACGACGGACCGCGGCACTTCGACTACAAGCCGAGCCGCACCGAAGACATCACCGGCGTCTGGGATTCCGCCGCGGCGAACATGCGCACCTACCTGCTGCTCAAGGAGCGGGCCGCGGCCTTCCGCGCCGACCCGGAGGTGCAGGAGGCACTCGCGGCCTCCCGCGTCGCTCAGATTCAGGAGACCACCCTCGCAGCGGGCGAGACCTACGACGACCTGCTCGCCGATCGCGGCGCCTACGAGGACTTCGACACGGATTCGTACTTCGGCGGCAAGGGCTTCGGCTTCGTGCGTCTCAACCAGCTGGCGCTCGAGCACCTGCTCGGCGCGCGCTGACCCCGGATCGCGGGCGGAGCGAGCAAGCATGACACGGGTCGCCGGGGTCGATTCATCGACGCAGAGTTGCAAGGTCGTGATTCGCGACACCGACACCGGTGAGGTGGTGCGCTCCGGCCGGGCGCCGCACCCCGAGGGCACGGAAGTCGACCCGGCAGCGTGGTGGGATGCCCTGCTCGCCGCGATCGACGACGCGGGCGGCCTCGCCGACGTCGCCGCCATCTCCGTCGCCGGCCAGCAGCACGGCATGGTGGTCCTGGATGCCGAGGGTCGCGTCATCCGTCCAGCCCTGCTCTGGAATGACACACGTTCGGCACAGGCGGCACGCGATCTCATTTCCGAGGTCGGCGCCGAGGAGTGTGCGCGCCGAACCGGCCTTGTACCCGTCGCGAGCTTCACAGCGACCAAGCTGCGGTGGCTGCGGGACACAGAGCCCGAGAATGCGGCACGGGTCGAGGCGGTCCTGCTTCCTCACGACTGGCTCACGTGGCGGCTGCGCGGGTTCGGCCCCGAGAGCGAGAGCGTCTACGGTCCGCGGCTCGAGGAGCTCATCACAGACCGGTCGGATGCGAGCGGCACCGGCTATTGGAACCCGAACTCCGGGCGGTACGACTTCGAGATGTTCGAGCTCGCCCTCGGGCATCCGGCGATCCTCCCCCGGGTCATGAAGCCCGGTGCGCGGGGTGGCGAGACCGCCGCCTTCGCGAAGCACGGCATCCGCCTCGGCCGGGTGATCGGGGTCGGCGCGGGCGACAACGCCGCCGCGGCGCTCGGGCTGGGTGCCGGCCCTGGCGATGTCGTCGTCTCGATCGGCACAAGCGGCACCGTCTTCGCCGTCACCGAGACCGTGTCGGCCGACCCCTCCGGCACGGTGGCCGGATTCGCGGATGCGAGCGGCGCGTTCCTCCCGCTCGTCGCTACCCTGAACGCTGCGCGCGTGATCGACTCGGTCGCTGGCCTGCTCGGTGTCGACCACGCCGAACTCGGCCGGCTCGCCCTCGAAGCCCCTCCCGGCGCCGGAGGCGCGGTGCTTCAACCGTATTTCGAGGGGGAACGAACCCCGAACCGGCCCGATGCAACCGCAACCCTGTTCGGCCTCACCCTGGCATCCACAACCCGCGCCAACCTCGCGAGGGCCGCCATCGAGGGGATGCTGTGCGGGCTCGCCGACGGACTCGACGCGATCCGCGCGCAGGGCGTCGATGCCCGGCGCATCCTGCTGATCGGTGGCGCCGCCCAGAACGAGGCGGTCGCGACCATCGCCGGCCAGGTATTCGACCTGCCAGTCGAAGTGCCGTCGCCGGCCGAATACGTTGCCTTCGGTGCGGCAGTGCAGGCCGCCTGGGCGCTCACGGGCTCGCGCCCGGACTGGGCGCTCGAACTCTCGGCGCGCCCGGCTCGAGACACGCGCGCGGTCATCCGGGAGCAGTACGCGGCGCGCGACTGACCGCAGCGCGGCGAGCCCGCGGCTCACCACCCGTTGGGCGTCGCCCCGAAGGGCACGGGCTCCGGTCGCGCGACCGTGCTGGTGAGCTCGACCACCCGGTGCTCGCGCGCCGCACGGAGCACGGCATCCATGATCTCGAGCACATGGAAGCCCAGTTCCCCCGATGCCCGGTGCGGCCGATCGGTCTCGATCGCGTGCGCGAGATCCGCGAGGCCGACGCCGCGTCCGGCATCCGCGTACCCCGCCGACGCGGGCACCTCCGTCCATTCCGGCTCGGCTACCGTCCAGACTTCCACCGGGTCGGAGAACCGGTTGGGATCCGGCACCGCGATCGTGCCGGTCGTACCGTAGAGCTCGAACAGGGGGGCGCGTGAGGCCCATACTTCGAAGCTGACCGTGAGGGTCGAGGTGACCCCGTTCGCATGTTCGAGGATCGCACTGACGTGCGTGTCGACATCGACGGTGATGCTGCTGCCGGCCCGATCACCGGTGGCGATCGTGCGCTCCCGGTTCGACCGCGTCGCGACGCCGGAGACTCGGATCACCGGTCCGAGCAGCGTGACAAGGGTGGTGAGGTAGTACGGGGCCATATCGAACAGCGGACCGCCGCCGGGCTGGTAATAGAACCCGGCCGCCGGATGCCAGAGCTCATGGCCCGGCGCGCTCCAGTGCACGGCTGCGGCGACTGGCTCGCCGACTGCACCCGAGTCCAGCAGCGCCCGCGCGGTCTGGACGCCCGTGCCCAGCACTGTGTCCGGAGCACTGCCCACGCGCAACCCGTTCCGGCTCGCGAGCTCGAGCATCGCCACCGCTTCGTCGGGGTGCAGTGCCAGCGGCTTCTCGCCGTAGACATGCTTGCCCGCCTCGAGCGCACGGGTCGCGATCTCCACATGCGCCGCCGGAATGGTGAGGTTCAACACCGCGTCGATGCGTGGATCGGCGAGCAGCGCGTCGACGCTGAGAGCCTCGACTCCCTGCTCCGCCGCCACCTCGGCAGCACGGACCTCGTTGACATCGGCGACCGCCACCACCCGCAATCCGGTCAGTTTCGGGAATTCCGCGAAGTACTGTGCGCTGATCGTGCCGACGCCGACGATTCCGATATTCAACGTGCCGCCCACAGGAGGCCCCTCTCCACAATCGTGCGTACATTCGGGTCATCGAGAACCTCGAGCCGATGCCCGGGAGCAGAGACGAAGATCCGGCCCTTCCCCCACTGCCGTGTCCAGATCGCCGGAGCGGTGACCGGACGATTCCAGGCGTCCCAGGGGCGAACGGATTGTGTCGTCGTCGCGAGCACGTCGTTGTACTCGTCGCTCAACACCCAGTACTGCTCCGTCACCAGGTCGAAGTCGTCGATTCCACGAGTGATCGGATGCTCGCGCCCCAGCTCCGTGATGTGCACCGTATACGGGATGTAGTTGTCGGACTGCTCACCGGTGCGCTCGGCCGGATCCTTGCTCGCATGATGGGCGAACTGCCCGCCGATCATGTGCAGGTAGTCCGCGTTGTCACGGTACGAGTCGGCGATTCCGCCGTGCCATCCGGCCATCCCGGTGCCGTCAAGTACGGCCCTCTGCAGCCCGGCGAATTCGTCCTTCGTGATGGACGCCATGGTGTTGATCTGCAGGATCAGGTCGACGGTGCCGAGGTAGTCGGCATCCGTATACACGGCGGGTGACTCCTCGATTCGCACCGTGAATCCGTTCGTTTCCAGGAACGGAATCATCGAGTCGGTGGTCTCGACGGGTTGGTGACCGTCCCAGCCGCCGCGCACGATGAGCGCCGTGCGCCCCCTTGGTGTTGCCGATGTCATCGAGTTCTCCTCCTCGGAGCGAGACTGCCGCTCATGATTGCTGCATTTCAGATCTGTCGTCGACGGCGATCCACGCGCTCCCGGCCGCCGAACTGGCTTCGACCGCCTCCAGCACCCGCTGCACCTGCAGCCCCTCGTCGAACGAGGGGCGCGGCTGGACGCCCGCCGCGATGTCGCACACCAGGTCCCGCACCTGGTGCGAGAACGGGTGTTCGTACCCGATACCGTGCCCGGTCGGCCACCAGGCGGCCATATACGGATGCTCCGGCTCTGTCACGAGGATGCGGCGGAAGCCACGCAGGCCCGCCGGGTCGGTGCTGTCGTAGAACTCGAGTTCGTTCATCCGCTCGAGGTCGAAGGCGAGTGCACCCTCCGACCCGCTGAACTCGAGACGGAAGGCGTTCTTGCGCCCGGTCGCGAATCGAGTGGCCTCGAAAGACCCGAGTACCCCGCCGTTCAGCCGGGCCGTGAACAGCGCGACGTCATCCACTGTCACCCGCCCTCGCTCGGTCGACGCGGTGCCACTCAGCCCGATGGCTTCTGCGAGCAGCGGCCGTTCCGACACGAGGGTCTGCAGGATGCCGCTCACGCTCTCCACGCTCCGACCCGTGACGAACTGCACCGCATCGATGGCGTGCGCCCCGATGTCTCCGAGCGAACCCGAACCCGCGAGTTCCCTGTCGAGCCGCCACGTCATCGGGCCGTCCGCATCCACCAGCCAGTCCTGCAGGTAGAGGGCGCGCACCTGCCTCAGTTCGCCGATCCTTCCGGCCGCGACCAGGTCGCGGGCGAAGGTGATCGCGGGCACCCGCCGATAGCTGAAGCCCACCATGGCGTACACGCCGCGCCCGGCCGCACGCCGGGCCGCTTCGGCCATCCGCTCGGCTTCCTCCACCGTGTTCGCAAGGGGCTTTTCGCAGAGCACGTGCTTGCCGGCCTCGAGCGCTGCGATCGCTATCTCGGCGTGGGTGGAACCGGGGCTGCAGATGTCCACGAGATCGATGTCGTCGCGCTCGATCGCCCGCCGCCAGTCGGTCTCTGTCTCTGCCCAGCCGAATCGCTTGCCGGCGGCCTCGACGCGCGAGCGGTCGCGACCGACGATCACCGACATCCGCGGCTCGACCGGAAGGTCGAAGAAACGAGGGGCCACGCGCCACGCCTGAGAATGGGCAGCCCCCATGAAGCCATAGCCGATGAGAGCCACACCGAGCGAGGGACGACTCATCTGCGCAGACTCCTTCGCCGGGTTGGCCGGGGGCGTCACAGTCCCCGGTGCGTGTGCCGTTACGTTATCCCGGTCGCAAGCGTCAACGCAAGTTTTCTCGAAATTGACGGAAATATGTCGCCGAGTTCACGAACTCATTGGCGCGGGGGCGCCGTGCTCTCCCGCACCACGAGACTCGTCGCGAGGTCTATCCGCACGAGTTTGCGATGCGGATCGTCGCGCAGCGCGAGCACGAGGCGCGTCGCCTGCTCGGCCATCTCGATCAGCGGTTGGTGCACCGTCGTGAGCTTCGGCCCCATCCAACTTGCGCTCGGCACATCGTCGTAGCCCACCACCGAGACGTCGTCCGGCACCCGTAACCCCAGCAGGCGCGCGGCTTCATAGACCCCGAACGCCTGAAGGTCGTTGCCGGCGAAGATCGCGGTCGGTCGGTCCGGCATCGTGAGGATCCTCGTGCCTGCGGCGACGCCGTCCTCGTAGTGGAACTGGCCACCATCGATCAGCGTCGGATCGAACGCGATCCCCGCCTCTTCCAGTGCGGACCGGTAGCCCGACAGCCGCGCTCGCGAGCACAGCATCTCCGACGGGCCGTTCACCATGGCGATGCGGCGGTGCCCCAGCTCGATGAGGTGACGGGTCGCGGCGAGGCCGCCCGACCAGTTGCCGGAACCCACCGACGAGACATCCGGATCCGGATCCCCGGCCGGATCGAGCACGACGAAGGGGATGTTGCGGGTCGCCAGCTGCCGTTTGTGGTCGACGGACAGGTTGGAGAAGAGCAGGATGACTCCGACCGGTTGCCGTCGCAGGATCCCGTCGATCCAGCCGGGAGCGAGCGATAGTCGCTGGCCGCTCTCGGTCAGGATGACACTCAACCCGTTCTGCCGCGCGACGCCTTCCACTCCACGGATGATCTGGAGCGACCACTCACTGTCGATGTTGTCGAACACGAGCTCGATGAGCTTGCCCTGGTCGTGCGCGGCACCGCGGCGGCTGTAGCCCGCGGTATGAAGTAGTCCTTCGATTCGCTCGCGCACGGCATCCGAAACACCGGTCCGGCCGTTGAGCACCTTCGACACCGTCGACATCGACACCGACGCATCGCGGGCGATCTCTGCCAGCGTGGCCCGGCCGGACGAAACCTTTTGCTCGCTCATTCGCTCATGGTAGTGGGCATCCGACGCTTTGCTGGCGTGAGTGTGCAGGTCGGCCGCATGAATTCTGTTGACAACGCTCCCGAAGCATTGAATACTGATGCCGTCGCAGCACGAAACCTTTTCACAAATAGAGCGACACATGCATCCAAAGACGAATCATGGCCGCCGCCACTGGCGACGGCGGCTGGAAAGGACACTGTCATGGCGACACAATCCACAGGATCTTCGTTCTCCAGGCGGCGATTCCTCGGAATCGCAGGTGGCGTCGCAGCGACCGCCGCACTCGCAGCGTGTTCCACCGGAGGCAGCTCCGGAGGATCCGCAAAGGCGATCAAGTTCTGGAACATGCCGTGGGGCGGCACCGAGTTCAACCCGCTCGATAAGAAGATCACTCTCGCGTACAAGCCGAAAGCGGGGATGGGCGCGGCCACCTACCAGGAGATCCAGTGGGCGAACTTCACCCAGACCTTCTCCTCCGCGGTGGCATCCAATACCGGGCCGGCCGTGAGTTCCGGCGGAGGAACGCAGGCGTTCCAATTCGCGGAGCAGGGCAAGATCGCCTACGCCGACGACCTCATCGACAGCTGGAAGAAGAACGGCATCTACGACGACTTCTTCGACGGGCTCGTGGACACCCTGAAGACCGACAAGGGGTACGCCGCTGTGCCGTACAACCTCGACGTGCGCGTCTCCTGGTACAACAAGACGCTGATGGAGGAGGCGGGCGTCGAGTCGCCGACGGACTGGGATTCCTATCGGGCCGTCTGTGCGGCGCTCAAGAAGAACGGCGTCTACGGGTTCGGTCTCGGGTCCGGTGCCGGCAGCTTCACCGGCAGCCACATCCTCACGGCGTTCATGATCAACAACGGCGGCGGACTATTCGATGGCGACAGTAAGCCGGACTGTGCGACTCCCGAGAACATCGAAGCCATGGACTTCATCCTGGACCTCGTGAAGAGCGGGTACAGCGACCCGGCATCCGCCACCTACACGAGCGCGAACGTGCAGTCGCAGTGGAAGGCGAAGAAGTTCGGATTCGGTTGGGACGGCGCGGGGCTTGCGGCCGGTGCCGTCGGTGATGTCGCCGGCGACCTCGTGGTCGGCAGCCCACTCACCAGCCCCAGCGGCAAGAAGGGTGGCCTGTACTTTCCGAACAACATCATGATGTACAAGAACACGCCGAGCCAGCAGGGCTCTGAAGCATTCCTCACGTACTACTACCAGAACATGAAGGAACTGTGGACGAAGAAGACGGGCATCGGCTTGCCGCCTCTGAAGTCGATCTCGGAGACCGCTGAGTTCCAGGCGGACCCCAACAACGTGAAGATCATCAAGGAATGGCAGCCCGTCTTCAAAACCTGGGCCGCACCCGGCGGATCGGGACTGTTCGCCAACGTCGCCAATACCGTCGACGGAACAGCACCGATGATCACTTTCGCGCAGTCGATCCTCGGGGGCAACACCACGTCGAAGGCCGCACTGACGGCGCTCCAGACCTCGATGGAAGGTCTCATGAAGTAACTCTCCGATTCGGGTGGGCCCAGCGTGAGCTGAGCCCACCCTTTTTCCCAGCGCAAAGACCTTCGAAGGAGAAGTACATGACGACCGAGTCCGTGACGGGAGCGCTGAGACGGGCGCGGAGCGGCGTGGGAAACGCCGGGTCGGGTCGACCGACGAGAGATCGCGAACGCCGGCGGAGGTTCACCCACTCGCGGGCTTTCGTCTTCTTCGTGCTTCCGTCGTTGATCTTGCTCGTACTGCTGAACCTGTACCCGGTGATCTATGCGGGCCTGCAGTCCCTCCGCAACGGAGACCTGCTCAGCGCCGGAAATTTCGTCGGACCGAACAACTATGTCGCGATGGTGCAGACACCGGCCTTCTGGCACGCGGCCGGATTCACCGTGGTCTTCACCCTCGTCGGCGTCTTCGGCAGCTGGGCGATCGGACTCGCCCTCGCCCTGCTGCTTCGCACCCGCATCCCCGCAGGTGGCCTGTTCAAGGTGCTGCTGCTGCTGCCGTGGGTGGTACCGGTCGTCGTCTCCGCCACCTCCTGGAACTGGCTGGTGGCAACGCCACAGTCGCCGCTTCCGATGCTGGCCCAGGCCCTCGGCCTCGGCAATGTGCTCTTCCTCGCCGACCCGCTGCTCGCCCAGGTGACGGTGTGCGTATTCAAGGTGTGGATCAGCTTCCCGTTCATGATGATGATGATGTCGTCCGCGCTCGCGTCGGTCGACGTGAATGTCTACGAGGCGTCGAAGGTCGACGGCGCGTCCGCGTTCCAGACCTTCACGCGGATCACTCTTCCGATGATCTCCCGCTCGACGTACATCAGCTGGATCCTCATGACGATCTTCTGTGTCAATGATTTCCCGAGCATCTTCCTGCTCACCGGAGGCGGGCCGGTCAACTCGACCCAGACGCTGGTCGTGCTCGCCTACTCGACGGTGTTCCAGAACTTCCAGACCGGCCCGGGCGTGGCGATCGCCTTCATGATGACCATCGTGCTCGTGATCATCGCCACAGTGCTCTACCGCCAGATCCGAAAGGTGAACATCGAATGAGCGTCGAAACCTCACGCGCCACCATCGTCCGCCAGGCTACGTCGACCTCCCGACCGGCCAAACGCCGCACCCTGACCCAGGCGCAGGAGCGGGGCAAGTGGTGGCGATTCGTTCTCATCCTCGTCATCGCCGCCATCGTGCTGGTGCCGATCGTGGCGGTGGTGCTGCTCTCCCTCGAGCCGTCGCTTGGCAGTACCGCCCGCGGAGTGACTCTGGAGAACTTCAGCAAGATCTTCACCGAGACATCGGTCGGCACCTGGCTCGCCAACAGTCTGGTCGTCACCATCGTCACCGTGCTCATCTCCGTGACTGTCGCGGCCCCCGCCGGGTACGTACTCTCCCGGGGGCGTAGCAAGCTCGTCTCCGGCTATTCGCTCATCCTGTTCATCGTGCAGTCGCTTCCCGTCGTCACGGCCGTGATCCCCCTGTTCATCCTGTTCGCCCAGATCGGCCTGGTCGACAACCTGGTCGGCGTCACGATCATCTACGTCGGCTCGACGATGTCGGTCGCGATCTGGATGATGGCGGCCTACTTCGACTCGATCCCGATCACCCTCGAAGAGGCGGCCTGGATGGATGGCTGCTCCGTCTTCGGCAGCTTCACCCGCATCGTGCTCCGCAATTCCCTGCCCGGGGTGCTCTCCACCGCGATCTTCGCGTTCCTCCTGGCCTGGAACGACTACCTGGTCGCCGTGGTGTTCCTGCGTTCCGACGAGAACTACACCCTGCAGATCGGCCTGCAGACGTTCTTCCAGCAGAACCAGACCAACTGGGGCCTGGTGATGGCGGTGGCCGTCGTGATGATGCTGCCCCCGGTGCTCCTCTTCGCCGCGCTCAACAAATATTTCAGCGTGGGCGGCATCGGCGGTTCACTCGCCGGGCGTTAGAGCGATCGAGCAGACCGCGCCGTCGACGCACGCTCCACCAGATGCGGGCTCGTCTTCACCGGATCGGTGACCATGCGACCGTCGAGCACCGACGAGACGGTGCCCATGATGCGGTGCCCGAGCTCGGTGAAGTCCTGGCGCACCGTCGTGAGCGGCGGAGAGAAGTGCGCGGCCTCCGGGATGTCGTCGAACCCGACGACGCTCACCGCGGAAGGCACCCCGATGCCCCGGTCACCGAACGAATGCAGCAGCCCGAGTGCCATCTGGTCGTTCGCGACGAACACCGCGGTGAAGTCACCATCGTCGACCAGCCGTTCGCCGAGGGCCCGACCGCTGTCGGCCGTCCAGTCCCCGTGTCGCGGCTCGCGCACCGGAAGGCCGCGCCGCGTCAGTTCGGAGCGCCACCCGCGTTCCCGCTCCCGGGCATCGAGCGAGCCCTCGGGGCCCGCAACGTGCAGGATGCTGCGGTGGCCGAGGTCGGCGAGATAGCCCGTGGCGAGCTCGGCCCCCCGGAACTGGTCGATCGAGACGCTCGGGAAACCGCCGTGCCCGCTCGAGTCGGCGGTGACGAGCGGGATGTCGAGCTCGAGCCCGTCGACCGCTTCGATCGACGAATAGTCCGAGGCGATCAGAACGATGGCCTCGACACGCTGCCGCAGCAGCACGTCGACGGCTTGCAGGATCTCGGCGCGATCGGCATCCGCCATGCTCGCCGTGATCACCTGGTAGCCGCTCTCGCGCGCCGCCCCATTGAAGGCCAACGCGATGCTCGCCGGGCCGTACAGCGGATTGCCGGTGCTCACCAGCCCGAGCGTGCGGCTCTTTCGGGTGGCAAGCGCACGGGCGACGGAGCTCGGCCGGTACCGCAATTCGCGGATGGCATCCTCGACTTTGGCCCGCGTCTGCGGCCGAACGGTGTCCTCGTTGTTGAGCACCCGCGACACGGTCTGGTGGGAGACGCCGGCGAGCCGGGCGACCTCCATGATGTTCGCCACGAATCGAAGGCTAGCTGATCACCGGCACGGGCCCCATCACAGCCGCTGGGCAAGGCGGTAGTACGCCTGGTTCCAGCGCAACTCGCGCCCGAAGTCGCGCAGGTTCGTGTTCTGGTCGA
The DNA here is from genome assembly GCF_054880895.1 of Lacisediminihabitans sp. FW035. Classification (NCBI taxonomy): domain Bacteria; kingdom Bacillati; phylum Actinomycetota; class Actinomycetes; order Micrococcales; family Microbacteriaceae; genus Lacisediminihabitans; species Lacisediminihabitans sp. FW035. Next base: position 574,053 of record NZ_CM142187.1, on the reverse strand, counting down.
TCACGACGAGCTCGTTCTTGGCGATCTCGGCGAAGTCCTCAAACACCTCGAGCCCCACGGCCGTCGACATGACGGTGTGATGGGCGGCGCCGGCGGTGAGCCAGGCCGCGGCGCTGGTCGCGAAGTCCGGCTGCGGCTTCCACACCGCACGCGCCACCGGCAGGCGGGGAAGCGGATGTGGCAGCTCGACGACCTCGACCACATTGGCCACGAGGCGGAACCGGTCGCGCATGTCGCTGAGCGCGACCACGATGGCGGGGCCGGCATCCGCATCGAAGACGAGCCGGACCGGATCCTCCCGGCCGCCGATTCCGAGCGGATGCACCTCGAGTCGCGGCTTCGATGTCGTGAGCGAGGGGCAGACCTCGAGCATGTGGGCCCCGAGGATGACCTCGTTTCCCGGCGTCAGGTCGTAAGTGTAATCCTCCATCAGGGAGGCACCGCCGGGCAGTCCGGACCCCATCACCTTCGCCGCGCGCACCAGCACCGCGGTCTTCCAGTCACCTTCCGCTCCGAATCCGTAGCCGTCGGCCATCAGCCGCTGCACGGCGAGACCGGGAAGCTGGCGCAGCCCGCCGAGGTCTTCGAAACTCGTCGTGAAAGCGCTGAATCCGCCGGCCTCGAGGAAGGAGCGCAGCCCGAGCTCGATGCGGGCACCGTAGCGCAGCGAGTCGTGCCTCTCGGCCCCCGGCAGAAGCTCGGGGGCGATCTCGTAGAGTTCGCCATACTCGGCGACCAGAGCGTCGATCTCGGATTCGGATGCCGCATCCACGGCTTCGACGAGATCGTTGACTCCCCAGGTATTCACCTGCACGCCGAACTGCAGCTCCGCCTCGGTCTTGTCACCCTCGGTGACGGCGACGAAGCGCATGTTGTCGCCGAAGCGCGCGAGCTTCAGGTCGTGGGTGGCGGCCCAGCCGGCGGCCGCGCGACTCCACGTTCCCACCTTCGCCGTGACATCCGGATTCGACACATGGCCGACGACCGTCTTGCGCGCGACGCCGAGACGGGTCTGGATGTAGCCGAACTCCCGGTCGCCGTGCGCGGCCTGGTTGAGGTTCATGAAGTCCATGTCGATGGTGGCCCACGGCAGCTCGACGTTGGCTTGCGTGTGCAGGTGCAGCAGGGGCTTCCGCAGCAGGTCGAGGCCGGTGATCCACATCTTCGCGGGGCTGAAGGTGTGCATCCAGGCGATCACGCCGATCACCTTGTCGGCGGCGTTGGCTTCGAGGGCGGTGCGACGGATGGCGTCGGAATCGGTGAGCACCGGCTTCCACACCACGCTGACCGGGATGTCGTCGGATACCCCGAGGGCGCGTGCGATCTCGCGCGACTGGTCGGCGACCTGGGCGAGGGTCTCTTCGCCGTAGAGTCCCTGGCTTCCGGTGAGGAACCAGACCTCATAGGTGGCGAGGTCGGGGATTATGGAGTTGCTCATTTCGAGTCCTTCTGTCCATAGACGTTCTGATAGCGGTCGAAGAGTGCATCGATGCTCTGCTGCGGGATCGGGATGACCTCCCCGAGCTGGCGCGCTATATGCACGGTGCGCGCGACATCCTCGGCCATGACGGCCGCCTTCACGGCGTCGCGAGGGCTCGAACCGATCGTGAAGACGCCGTGGTTCTGCATGAGCACAGCACGGGATCGGTGCCCGGTGAGGGTCGCGACGATGCCCTCGCCGATCGATTCGTCGCCGATTATTGCAAATGGGCCGACCGGGATCTCACCGCCGAACTCGTCGGCCTGGCCGGTGATGACGCAGGGTATCGCCTCCCCGCGGGCGGCCCAGGCGGTCGCGTAGGTGGAGTGGGTGTGCACCACCCCGTTGACCTCCGGCATGTTGCGGTACACGTAGGCGTGGGCCGCGGTATCGCTTGAGGGCGAATGCGATCCTTCGATCACCGTGCCGTCGAGGTCGCAGAGGATCATGTTCGCCGGGGTGAGATCGTCATATTCCACTCCGCTCGGCTTGATGACGAAGAGGTCGGCGCCCGGCACCCTGCCGGAGATGTTGCCGCCGGTCCAGATCACCAGGTTGTAGCGCACGAGCAGTTCGTGGAGGGTGGCGACGTCGGCGCGGACGGCGTCGATGGCCTGCTGGACAGCGGTCATGCGCGCACCGCATCCCGCTTCATGGCCTTGAGCCGATGCATCACGTCGTTGCCGCCGCGACCGAAGTAGTCGTGCAGGGTCGCGTACTCCGCGTAGAGGAGGTCGTAGGCATCCGCGTCCTCGGTGTTCGGGGTGTAGACGGCGCGATCGACCTTGCCCATCGCGCGACCCGCGGCGAGGACATCCGGGTACGCCCCGGCGGCCACCGCGGCGTGGATCGCCGATCCGAGCGCCGGCCCCTGATCGCTCGCGATGATCGAGATCGGCATCCGTAGCACGTCACTATAGACCTGCATGAGGAAGGGATTGCGCAGCAGACCACCGGCGACGATGAACTCCGTGACCGGCACTCCACTCGCGTTGAAGGTCTCCACGATGGTGCGGGTGCCGAACGCCGTCGCCTCGAAGAGCGCGCGATAGATCTCCTCCGGCCGCGTGGTGAGGGTCGTGCCGACCACGAGGCCGCTCAGTTCGTGATCGACCAGCACCGAGCGGTTGCCGCTCTGCCAGTCGAGCGCCACCAGACCGTGCCCGCCCACCGGCTGGTGTCGTGCGAGCGCGGTGAGGTGTTCGTGGATGCTGATGCCCGCGGCATCCGCTGCAGCGAAGTAGCTCGCCGGCACCTGGTTCTTCACGTACCAGGCGAAGATGTCGCCCACTCCGGACTGACCGGCCTCGTAACCGTAGAGCCCGGAGACGATACCGCCGTCGACGACCCCGCACATGCCGGGCACCTCGGTGAGCACGTCGGAGTTCATCACGTGACAGGTGGAGGTGCCCATGATCGCGAGCATCTGGCCGGGTTCGACGGCCTGTGCGGCGGGAGCGGTGACATGGGCATCCACGTTGCCGACCGCGACCGCGATCCCCGCGGGAAGGCCGGTCCACTTCGCCGCCTCCGCAGAGAGGGAGCCGGCGGATGCCCCGAGCTGGCCGATCTCGTGGGCGACCTTGTCGTCGGCGAAACCGGCGAAGGCCGGGTTGAGGGCGCCGAGGAATTCGCGACTCGGATACTGCCCGTCCTGCAGGATGCCCTTGTAGCCGGCGGTGCAGGCGTTGCGGATGTAGTGGCCGGTGAGCTGCCAGACGATCCAGTCGGCCGCCTCGACCCAGTGGTCCATGCGGTCGTATGCTTCCGGATCTTCCTCGAGCAGCTGAAGGCCCTTGGCGAACTCCCACTCGCTCGAGATGAGGCCACCGTACCGAGGCAGCCACGATTCGCTCCTCGCCGCGGCGAGCTCGTTGATGCGATCGGCCTGGCCCTGGGCGGCGTGATGCTTCCACAGCTTCACGTAGGCATGCGGGCGATCCTCGTAGCCGGCGACCTCGTTGAGCGGTGTGCCGTCCGCGAGGACGGGAAGAGGCGTGCTCGCGGTGAAGTCGGTGCCGATGCCGATGACGAGCGAGGGGTCGATTCCGGATGCCGCGATGGCGGCCGGTACCGCGATCCGGAGCACCTCGACGTAGTCGCCCGGCACCTGCAGCGCCCAGTCCGGCGGCAGGAGCGCACCGGTCGACGCGAGGACGGTATCCATCACGGCATGGGGGTAGTCGTGCGTGCCGGTGCCGAGCTCCGCGCCGTCCGATACCCGCACCACCACTGCGCGGCCGGAGAGCGTGCCGAAGTCGACGCCGATGACGTATTGCTCGGCCGGGCTGTCGGGCGTTGCGGAACTCACCTCAGGGACTCCTTTGTCGTTCGGGGTCGGTATCTGTTCGACCAGAATGTGAGCGATCACATTGGGAACGAGACTAACGTTCCCCCGGCGCAATCCGCAACCCCGCCCAGATGCTCCCCGCCCCGCGATCCGAACCGGCTCGCTCCCCCGCTCGAAATGCAGGAACGGGTGTGACTCAAGTGAAGCGTGAGGCACATCCGCAACATCCGTACCACTGAGTCCTGCATTTCGAACAGGCGGCGTCGTCCAGGAGGTGTCGTCCAGGCGGTGTCGTCCAGGCGGTGTCGTCCAGGCGGCGTCGTCCAGGCGGCGTCGTCCTGGCGGCGTCGTCCTGGCGGCGTCGCTCAGGCGGTGTCGCACGCGCGGTCGCACGCGCACGGTCGCGCCGGCGCAGTCACACCGGCGAAGTCGCCAAGCGGATGCGTGGCCCCGCGGGCACTAAAAAGTCCGGCCCCCGCGAAATCGCGGGGGCCGGACTCGTGACTATCGAGGCGGACTACTTGTTGACGAGCGCCAGGAGGGTCGGGTTGTTCTTGTAGGACTCTGCAGCGTTGTCCTTGGTGACGAGCTCCGGCGGCAGGTAGTAGGTCGGAACCTTGACCGAACCGTTGTCCGTCGCGTCGGCGTTGGTCGACGCCTTCTTGCCGGCAGCGAGCTGCTTGACCATCTCAACGGCCTGCGCGACGAGCTTCGTCGTGTCCTTGTTGATGGTGGAGTACTGCACGCCCGACATGATCAGCGGGATCGAGGCAGCTTCCGAGTCCTGACCCGTGACTACGGGCATGACCGGCTTGTCCTTGCCTGCACTCTGGATCGAGGTGATGATGGCGCGACCCAGGGTGTCGTTCGGCGAGAGAACACCGTTCAGCACATTGCTGGAGTAGTTGCCGGCGAGCAGGGTGTCCATACGGGTCTGCGCGTTGGCGGCGAGCCATCCGGTGGTCTGCGTCTGGGCGATCGCGGTCTGTCCGGAGACGACCTTGAGCGTTCCATCATCGATCTTCGGCTGGAGGATCTTCATCGCTCCACCGAAGAACACTGCCGCGTTCGGGTCGGTGGATGCACCCGAGAACAGCTCGATGTTGTACGTCTTCGCGTCGGGGAAGCGTGCCTTCATCCCGTCGAGGAGGGCCTGGCCCTGGAGCTCGCCGACCTTCTCGTTGTCATAGGCGATGTAGTAGTCCACGTCGGCCGTGTCCTGGATGATGCGGTCGTACGCGATGACGATGGCGCCGTTGTCGTGGGCCGCCTTCACCTGGGCGCCGAGCTGCTTGCCATCGAACGCGCCGATGATGAGGACCTTCGCACCCTTGGTGTTCATGGTCGAGATCTGGCTCGCCTGCTCCGATGCCGTGTTGGCGGACGGTGCGTACTGCACGTCTGCCTTGAAGCCGGCCTTGGTCAGGTCGTCGGTGAACAGCTTGCCGGCGAGAACCCAGTTCTCCGAGGTCTTGTCGGGAAGTGCGACACCGATGACGGAGCCGGACTTGAAGCCTGCGGCAGTGCCAGAGGACGCGGCGTCCGTGCCACGGCTCGAGCAGCCCGAGAGGGCCATCAGCGCGACTCCGGCGATTGCCACAGTCGTGATTGCGATTTTGCGCATTTTTATCACTTTCTTTGTTGTGTGGTGGTGCAGGGGGATTGCAATAGGGCGGACGGGTCCACCCCGGTGACTACGCCGGCGCTGCTATGCGTTCGGAGTAGTGGATTGTGGGCGGGATGAGGCTTCGGCGCTTTCTCCTCCTGGTGCGACATCCGGGCGATCGATCGGCGTTGAGGCCGGAGGGTTCCCCCCGGACGACTTCGGTCCGCGCACGAAGATGCCGATGATCGACGGTCGGCCCTGGCGCTTGCTGTAGACGTCGATGCCCACCGCGAGCAGCAGCACGAGGCCCTTGATGATCTGCACCCGGTCGTTCGAGACGCCGAGCAGTTGGAGGCCGTTGTTGAGGATGGCGATGACGAGACCACCGATGATCGACCCGACGACGGTACCGATACCACCGGCGACCGCGGCACCACCGATGAAGACGGCGGCGATCGCATCGAGCTCCCACCCGGTTCCATCACCGGGGCCGGAGGCGCCGGCTCGCGCTACTCCCACCATCCCGGCGATGGAGGCCAGCACCGACATGTTCATCATGACGAAGAAGTTGATTCGCTTGATCTTCACACCGGAGAGCTCGGCGGCGTGCCAGTTGCCACCGACAGCGTAGATGTGGCGACCGAAGGTCGTGTTGCGGGTGACGAACGAGTAGATGAGCACGAGGATGCCGAGGATGATCCCCGAGATCGGATAGCTGGTGCCGATTCGGCCGGTCGCGAAGAGATAGGTCGCGCCACCGGCGACGAGCACCAGGACGATGATCTTGACGACGCTGACCCAGAGGGGAGCCGGCACCGCACCCATGAGGGTCTGCGTGCGGCGCTGGCGGAATTCCTGCCAGACGAGCGCGATGATCACGAGGAGACCGAGGATGAGGGTTCCGTTGCTGTACCCGACGTTCGGCCCGAAATCGGGGATCGAGCCACCACCGATGAAGGTGAAGGAGTCCGGCACAGTGATGGTGTTCGAGCTGCCGAAGAACTGGTTCGCACCGCGGAAGATGAGCATGCCCGCGAGGGTCACGATGAAGGCGGGCACCCCGACGTAGGCGACCCACCAGCCCTGCCAAGCACCGATGACGGCGCCGAGCACGATGCCGAGCACGAAGGCCAGCACCGGTGGGAAGTGCCAGCTCACCATCGCCGTGGCGACCACGATCCCCACGAAGGCTGCGACGGATCCGACGGACAGGTCGATGTGGCCGGCGATGATCACCATCACCATGCCGATGGCCAGAATGAGCACGTAGGCGTTCTGGTTGACCAGGTTGATGAGGTTGATCGGGTCGAGGGTGAGGCCCCCCGTTGCGATCTGGAAGAAGATGATGATGACCACGAGCGCGGCGAGGATACCGACCTGACGGCCGGTGCCCTGGGATCCGCCGAACATCTTGCCGAGGTCGCGGAGCTGGAAGCCGCTCTTCTGTGGAGCTTCGGGAGTTGCGCTCATTAGCTGTTAACTTTCTTCTTCGCGGAAGTCATGCTTCTCAGGAGAGTTTCGGGATTCGCTTCATCGGCGGTGAGGTCATTAGTGATCGCACCCTCGAAGATCGTGTAGATGCGGTCCGAGACGCCGAGCAGCTCCGGCAGCTCGGACGAGATGAGGATGATGCCCTTGCCGGAGGCGGCGAGGTCACGGATGATTCCGTAGATCTCGGTCTTGGCGCCGACGTCGATGCCGCGGGTCGGCTCGTCGAGGATCAGCAGGTCGGGGTCGGTGAACATCCATTTCGCCAGCACGACCTTCTGCTGGTTGCCGCCGGACAGCTTGTTGACCCCCTCCTCCACGCGCGGGGCCTTGATCCGGAGGCTCTTGCGGTAGCTCTCCGCGACGCGGTGCTCTTCGACCTTGTCGATCACCGAGAGCTTCGCGATCTTGGAGAGCTTCGCCGAGACGATGGAGTCCTGGATGTCGTCGAGCAGGTTCAATCCGAGCGCCTTGCGGTCCTCGCTCACGTAGCCGAGGCCGTTTGCGATCGCCTCGGTCACGGTGCGCAGTTGGATCTCTTTGCCGTCCTTGAAGACCTGCCCGGAGATGAAGGTGCCGTAAGAGCGTCCGAACAGGCTCATCGCGAGCTCGGTGCGGCCGGCGCCCATGAGCCCGGCGAAGCCGACGACCTCACCGCGCCGCACGACGAAGCTGGAGTTCTTGACGACCATCCGCTCGGAGGTGAGCGGATGCTGAACCGTCCAGTTCTTCACCTCGAAGAAGACTTCGCCGATGTCGGCGTTGCGATCGGGGAAGCGGTTCTCGAGCGTGCGGCCGACCATGCCACGGATGATGCGGTCTTCGTCGACGCCGTCGGCCTTCACGTCCAGGGTCTCGATCGTCTTGCCGTCGCGGATGATGGTGATCGAGTCGGAGATCTGCTCGATCTCGTTGAGCTTGTGCGAGATCATGATCGACGCGATCCCGCGGCCCTTGAGACCGAGGATGAGGTCGAGGAGGTGCTGCGAGTCCGCCTCGTTGAGCGCCGCCGTCGGCTCGTCGAGGATGAGCAGCTTCACGGACTTGTTGAGTGCCTTGGCGATCTCGACGAGCTGCTGCTTGCCGACGCCGATGTTCTTGATCTGGGTGTCTGGGTCGTCTACGAGTCCGACGCGGGCGAGCAGGTCGACGGCGCGCTTCTTTGCCTGCACCCAGTCGATGACGCCGAAACGTCGCGGCTCGTTGCCGAGGAAGATGTTCTCGGTGATCGAGAGCTCCGGGATCAGCGCGAGTTCCTGGTGGATGATCACGATGCCGGCGGCCTCGCTCGAACCGATGTCCTTGAAGCGCGACTCGTGACCCTGGAAGACGATGTCGCCCTGGTAGGTGCCGTAGGGATAGACGCCGGAGAGCACCTTCATCAGCGTCGACTTGCCAGCACCGTTCTCACCGCAGATCGAGTGGATCTCGCCGGCCTTGACCACGAGGGAGACCTTGTCGAGAGCCTTGACCCCGGGGAACTCTTTGGTGATCGAACGCATCTCGAGGATGACCGGTTCACTCGCCATCGGACACCTCCGCGATGTCCGCTGAAATCGCTCGGAAGCGCGGGTTGTGTACGTTCACAACTGCGAGGCTCGCCTGTGGTTTCACGCCGGACTACCTTGTCTCGTTAGGGGGATGAAATTACCCGCTAACAGACTAAACCTTGTTTGCGGTGTTGTCGTCAAGTTGTGAACGCAACAAACTCGTAACGACTCGGAAACACTCACTCGCGATGCAGCCCGGGAGACTGCAACACGAGCGACGCCGCGCCGAGCGCCTCGGCCCGGTCACCGAGCGAAGACATCACGAGACCGGTCGCCTCGCCGACGCTCGGCACCGCGTGACGAAGCAGCCCGCGTCGGATCGGGCCGAGCAGGATCTGGTCGAGACCCGCGAGCGGTCCCCCGATCACGATCACCTCGGGGTTGATCAGGTTGGCGATACTGGCGAGACCGCGGCCGATCGCCGCGCCCGCATCATCCAGCACCCGGAGAGTCGCGGAGTCTCCGGCGAGCGCGTTCCGCACGATATCGGCCGTCGAGACGGGGGCTCGGGTGCCGAGGAGCGCCATCATCACGGAGGTGGACGCCACCGTCTCGAGACAGCCCCGGTTGCCGCAGTGGCACACCACCCCGTTGTCCGTGATCGTCTCGTGACCGATCTCCCCCGTGATGCCGAGACTGCCGGAGAAGGGGTGGCCACCGAGGATCAGGCCGGCCCCGATGCCACTTCCGATCTTCACGAACACGAGGTTGTCCACGGTGTTGTGCGGACCCCAGGTGACTTCCGCCAGAGCTCCGAGGTTGGCGTCATTGTCGAAGACGACCGGGAAATGCAGGCGTTTCTCCAGATCCTGCAGGTGGATGCCCACCCACTCCGGCAAGATGGCCCCCTGCACGACGGTGCCCGTTCGCTGGTCGATCGGGCCCGGGATCCCGACGCCGACACCGAGCACCGCGGACGGCTTCACGTCGTTCTCCTCGAGCAGCGTCGCCAGGAGCTGGGAGGCCCGGTCGATGCTGTCCTCGGCCCGGTGACCGAGCGGCAGTTCCACGAATCGCTCGGCCACCACAGTGAATCCGAGAGTGGCGAGCACGATCCGCAGGTGCCGGCGGCCGAAGTCGATCCCTACCGCGACCGCGCCGTTGTTGGACAACCGCACCAGCAGTGCACGGCGGCCGGAGCTCGTCGTCGGCTCGGTCTCGATCGATCCCATCGATGCCAGGGTCTTCACGATGTTGGACACCGTCGCTGTCGACAACCCGGTCTGCCTGGCGAGTTCGGCCTGGGTCAGCGGACCGCTTCCCAGTAGGGCATCGACGACCCTCTGCTGGTTGAGTTCGCGCAGCGCCGATTGCGACCCGGGGTTCCGGGCGCCCCGTGGGAGCGGTTGCGACGTTGCAGGCATGAGTACGAGGGTGCATCATCCCCCGGCTTGTCGTCAAGAAGTTAACGCAACCGTTATCGAGGTATGAGAGCGATCACATCGCGCCGCGTCCCAGCGTCTGGCGTGCTGTGACTCGGGCAAAGCCGCGTCGAATTGCACTCTTTTGTCGGTCGCGCATCGTCTCAACCCACAAACTGGTGCAACTCGACGGCACGCGCGGGTCAGGCAGCGTCTTCTGCTGAGGATGCCCATGCTCGGAAGCGGGAACCGCAATTACTGGCGAGGGCCGGCCGTCGAATTGCGCACGATCAATTCGGGGAGGATCGGCTCGTGCCCGAGCCCGGACTGGCCGTTCAATTCTGCAAGGAGCATCGCGACCGAGCGGCGTCCGATCTCGGCGAAATCCTGGCGGACCGTGGTGAGCGGCGGCCAGTAGTGCGAGGCATCCGGTACATCGTCGAAGCCGACGACACTGATGTCGCCCGGCACGTCGAGTCCGGCATCTCGGAATGCGTGGATGAGACCGAGGGCCATCTGGTCGTTGGCGGCGAAGACCGCCGTGAAGTCACGATACCGGGCGAGCTCGCACCCCGCTCGATAGCCGAAATCGGCGGTCCAGTCCCCGAGGATCGGGGCGCGCACGTCGAGATCCGCCTCGATCAGCTCGTCGAGGAATCCCGCCATCCGCGCTTCGGCCTCGATCCAGTCCTGCGGGCCGCCCAGGTGCAGGATCTTGCGATGACCCAGCTCGATGAGATGCCGGGTCGCGAGCCGGGCGCCGGAGGTCTGGTCGACTGACAGGCTGTGCTGGCCGTCGCGACCAGTCGAGTCGAGTGTGACGAGCGGCAGCCGGATGTCGAGATCGCGGATGGCGTTGAAGACCCGCATCTGGGGCGAGATGACGACGAGGCCCTCGATCGCCTGGCTGAGGAGGTATTCGAGGCGGTCGTGGATCGCCTCGGAATCGGTGGCGGCGAGGCTCGTCGTCGTGATGAGGTACCCGGCATCACGGGCGGCCTCCTCGATCGCCGCGAGGCTGGTCGCCGGACCGTAGTTCGCGACCTGGGAGGTGAGGACCCCGATCGTGCGCGATCGGCTCGTGACGAGAGCGCGCGCGGCTTGGTTCGGCCGGTATCCGAGCTGCTCGATCACCTCGAGCACACGATCCTTGGTCGACGAGCGGATGTTCTCGGAGTTGTTGAGCGCGCGGGAAACCGTCTGGTAGGACACCCCGGCGATCCGCGCGACATCGCGGATGCTGGGGGCACGAACCTTCGCTGGTTCCATGGACGGGAGTATCCGGATTCGTAGTCATCGGGGGCGCGGACTCGAATCGCCGCACGGCGAAACCATTATCACCCACGGCGGCGCCGGCGGCGCGACTCAGGGGATTCGCGCGAAGGCCCGCACCGGGAAAGTCCCGAAGCCCTCGATCTTCGGGGGCACGACGGTGACCGTCGCTCCCGATTCGGGCAACTCATCCACAGCGGTGAGGTGCTCGACCACGTGGATACCTGCCGCGAGCAGCAGCGAGTGCGCGGGTCGCTCACCCCCCGATTCGACGTCGTCGATGTTGAGCGAGTCGATCCCGACGAGGGTGACGCCCTGGTCGACGAGGTACGCCGCGCCTTCTGCGGTGAGGAACGGAGCGCCGGTCGCATACTCGGCGGCGCCGAAGAATCTGCTCCAGCCGGTGTCGAGCAACGCGGCTTTGCCTGCAAGGTCCCGGCCCGCGAAGGCCTCGACGGTAACGCCCCGCGAAGATACATCCCTCAGATGGAATATCTCCGCCGGTTGGTCGACCAGGGTGTCGAGAGACAGGCCGGCGAGATCCGTCCCGCCCGCGTATCGGTGGAACGGACTGTCGAGATAGGTGCCGGTATTGCCGATCATGGTGATGATGTCCATCGCGAACTGGGTGCCCTCGGCGTAACTGGCGATCGAATCCTCGCGGGTGAGGAACGGGCGGATCTCGGGCGCCGGCAACCCGGGATAGGTCACCAGACCCGCACGGATGGTGTGGCTGAGATCGACGAGTCGGGTCATGGCTCAATTCTCCCAGCGGCTCGCGAGACTGTCGCGCGATTTCCCGCCAGCCGCCGGGCGGATGCCGCCAACACGTTTGTCCCGCGCTACTTCGTGAGGTCGTATACGGTCACCCCGTCGACGGTCGTGGCGGTGAAGTTGGCCGCGACCCAGGCGGCGATCGCAGCGGATGCCGCGGAGCCTCCGCTCGACTGGCCGACCGATCCGCCGCCGACGAAATAGTGGATCTCGCCGGCCGCGACCGACGACCTGAACTCGGAGAGCGTCGGCGAGGGATCACTGCCGTTGAAGCCGCCGATGGCCATCACCGGGAACCGGCTCGCGAGCTGATAGCCGGCAGCGTTATTCGATCCGACCGATGCCGCGACCCAGGTGTAGTCAGCCGCGTTGACCTCGAGCATGGCGACCACTTTCGATGACACAGTGCCTGCTCCGAGCAGGCCTCCCATGCCGCCAGCCGCGCCACCGGGCCGGGCACCGGCGGGAGGTGTGCCCGTGGCGGTCATCCCGGCAGGGGGTGCAACCCGACCGATCAGGCCCCCGGGCATCCCTGCGCCCATCGAGCCGCTCACCGCCGGCCCCGCGGTGACGATCGAGCCCGTATGCGCAGTCGACACGGTCTCGAGGCTGTACGCGGCCGGGGCGATGAGACCCGCCACCAGGGTCACCGCGAGGGTAGCGATCGCGAGCATCCGTCCGCGCGCCGGCAGCAGAAGGAGCACTGCCGCGCCGGCACCGAGCACGAGCACCACCCACTTGAGCCAGGGCAGCCAGTCGGGGGCCTCGTTGAGCAGGGCGAACGCCCAGAGCGCGGTGAGCGCCATGGAGAGCGCCGAGAGGATGCGCACCCACAGTTCCGCGCGACGGGACCACAGCATGCTCGCGCCGATCGCCACGGTTCCGGCAAGCGGCGGGGCGAGGGCCACGGTGTAATACGCGTGGAAGATGCCCGCCATGAAGCTGAAGGCGAGCGCTGTGACCACGAGCCAACCGCCGAAGAGGGCGAGGACCGCCCGGCGAGGATCGGTGCGCTTGGTCCTGCCGAACAGCACGAAAGCGACGACCATGACGATGAGGGCCGCGGGCAGGAGCCAGGTCACCTGACCACCGATCTCGCCCTCGAAGAGACGCAGGATGCCGGTCGACCCCCACATTCCGGTGCCCGTGGCCCCACCTCCGCCGACGCTGCCGGTCTCGTTGCCGGTGAGGCGGCCGAGACCGTTGTACCCGAAGGTGAGCTCGAGGAAGCTGTTGGTCTGGGAACCACCGATGTAGGGGCGGACGCTCGCCGGAACGAGTTCGACGATCGCGACCCACCAGCCGGCCGAGACGATCATCACGCCGAGGGCTCCGAGGAGGTGCGCGAGTCGTTTGCGCCAGGACAGGGGCGCCGCCCAGAAATAGACGCCGGCGAGCACCGGCAGGATCAGGAAAGCCTGCAGCTGCTTGGTGAGGAATCCGAGTCCCACCATCGCTCCGGCCCACAGCACCCACCGCACTCTCCCGCTCTCCACACCACGCAGGGTGAAGTAGACCGCGAGCGTCATCAGCAGAACGAGCAGGGCATCCGGATTGTTGAAGCGGAACATGAGCGCCGCCACCGGCGTGAGGGTGAGCGCCGCGCCCGCGACAAGGGCTGTCCGCGCCGAGAAGTGTCGGCGCACGATCACATAGACCAGCGCAACGGTGACGACCCCCATGATCGCCTCCGGCAGCAGGATGCTGAATGACGACAGCCCGAAGACGCGCGCCGAGAGAGCCATCAGCCAGAGGCTCGCCGGAGGCTTGTCGACGGTTATCGAGTTCGCGGCGTCGGAGCTGCCGTAGAAGAAGGCCTCCCAGTTCACCGAGCCCGCCTGCACCGCGGCGGAGTAGAACGAGTTCGCCCAACCATTCGCACCGAGGTTCCACAGGTAGAGCACCGCGGTCGCGGCGAGGAGGCCGAGCAGCGCCGGTCGCTCCCAGGCGGCCGTATCGGAGCGGCCACGCAGGATCCAGCGGAACAGGGTCGCGAGGCGGAGCGAGCGTCGCTCCCCGTGCAGGGCGGTTGCGGTCGAGGCGGTCATGAGACGGTCGCTTTCTGGTCGGAGGGGATGGATGCCGCGGGCCGGCGCTGATGCCGGAAGACCCAGAGCCGCAACAGCACGAAGCGCACGAGGGTGGCGAACAGGTTGGCGAGGGTCAGCACCACAAGCTGGGCCCGGGCGGACGCGGTGGGGTCGACGCCGTGCAGCAGTAGGAGCGAACCGCTTGTGATAGCCCAGGCGATGCCGAAGACGACGAGCCCCTGGAACTGGTGCGTCACGGCACCGGACCGACCCTGCACCCCGAAGGTGAATCTGCGGTTGGCTGCGGTGTTCGCGACCGCGGTGATGAGCAGGGCGAGGAAGTTCGAAAGCTGGGCAGGCATCGCGAGCTGGAAGACGAGGTAGAGCAGTGCGTAGGCCGCCGTCGAGAGCACCCCGATGGCGCCGAACCGCACGACCTGCCCGAAGAAGCTCGGAGTGCGAGGCTGCTCGAAGGGGCGCCGCCCGAGCTCCGCGTAGATCGACTCGACCGGAATCCGCCCCGACATGATCGACCGGGCGACCCGGAGCATCCCCTTCAGGTCTTCGCGAGCGGTCGAGACGATGTCGACCGTGCTTTCGGGGTCGTCGATCCAGTCGACGGGCACCTCGTGGATGCGAAGGCCGCCGCGCTCGGCGATGATCAGAAGTTCCGTGTCGAAGAACCAGCCGTCGTCTTCGATCAGCGGGATGAGTTCCTGGGCGACCTCGCGACGCACCGCCTTGAATCCACATTGCGCATCGCTGAAACGCACGGCCATCGCCCCGCGCAGCAGCAGGTTGTACCCGCGGGAGACGAACTCGCGCTTGCCGCCACGCACCACACGGGACCCCCGCGCGAGTCGGGTGCCGATCGCGATATCCGAGTGTCCGGAGAGGAGGGGGGCGATCAGCGGTGGCAGCGCGCTGAGTTCGGTCGACAGGTCGACGTCGAGGTAGGCGAGCACGTCGGCCCGCGACTCGAGCCACACCCTCTTGAGGGCGCGTCCCCTCCCCTTCTCCGCCAGGTGCACGGCCACCACGCCCGGCAGCTCCTCAGCCAGACGATCCGCGATCTCCGCGGTGTCGTCGGTCGAGGCGTTGTCGGCAATGGTGATGCGCCAGGGCACGTCGAGTTGCGTCGAGAGGTACTCGTGCAGCGTGCGGATGCTGCGCTCGAGCGCGGCCTGCTCGTTGTAGACCGGAACCGCGAGGTCGAGCGCGAGGGAGTCGGGTGAATGTGCCATGGGCACACTCTCAGCGACGGCTCTCGGCGCGCCCTATGGCACGGCTATGAGGCTGTTATGGATGTGGTTCAGCGGGTCGCGACACGATCGAGGGCGTCGCGCACGTCAGCCACCAGGTCGTCGACGCCCTCGATGCCGACGGAGAGCCGCACGAGGTTCTCCGGCACGGCGAGCGCGGTGCCGCGAACGGAGGCGTGGGTCATCTCGGTCGGATACCCGATCAGTGACTCGACTCCTCCGAGTGACTCGGCCAGCTGGAACAGCTCGGTCGACTCGGCGAACGCCCGCGCCGCGGCGGGACCGCCGGCGAGTGCCACCGAGAGCATCCCCCCGAATCCCCGCATCTGGCGTGCGGCGAGTTCGTGACCGGGATGATCGGCGAGGCCGGGGTAGTACACGCGCTCGACGGCCGGATGCCCGACAAGGGCTTCCGCGATCGCCTGGGCATTGGCGGTGTGGCGGTCCATCCGCACGGCGAGCGTCTTGATGCCCCGAACGGTGAGCCAGGCATCCATCGGACCGGACACCGGCCCGATCGCGAACTGGAGGAAGCCGAGCTTCTCGGCGAGTTCATCATCGTTCAAGACGACCGCGCCGCCGAGCACGTCGGAGTGACCGCCGAGGTACTTGGTGGTCGAGTGGGTCACCACATCCGCTCCGAACGCGAGCGGGTTCTGCAGGTACGGCGACGCGAAGGTGTTGTCCACCACCACGATCACACCGGCGGCGTGCCCGATCTCGACGAGAGCCGCGATGTCGCTGATCTTCATCAGCGGGTTGCTCGGCGTCTCCACCCAGAGCACCCGGGTGTTCGGACGGATGGACGCGCGCACGGCATCGAGGTCGGTCATCTCCACGGTGTCGAGCTCGATCCCCCACGGCACGAAGACCCGGTTCACCAGCCGGTGCGTTCCGCCGTAGACGTCGTTGCCCATGATCACGTGGTCACCGGGCACGAGGATCGACCGCAGCAGGGTGTCTTCCCCGGCGAGTCCAGAAGCGAAGCTGAAGCCGTGCTTCGCTCCTTCAAGGTCGGCCACGAGCTCCTGGAGGGAGTCACGGGTGGGGTTGGCGCTCCGCGCGTACTCGTACCCACCGCGGAATTCGCCGATGCTCTTCTGCACGAACGTCGAGGTCTGGTAGATCGGGGGGATCACCGAACCGGTGCTCGGGTCGAAGGCCTGGCCCGAGTGGATGGCGCGGGTGGAGAAGTCGGTCACGGTGATCTTTTCTGTTGCAGGAGAATTCAGTCGGAGAGGAAGGTGAGCAGGTCGTGCCGCGTGACGACAGCGACGGGCTTGCCGTCCTCGGTCACGAGCAGTGCATCCGCTTTGCCGAAGGCGGCTCGGGCGGCGCTGACTGCTTCGTGCACACCGATCAAACCGAGCGGAGGCCCGATAAATTTCCCCACCGGGTCGGTCATGCTCGCGTCACCGCTGAACACCTGCTCGAGCAGCGTCTTCTCTTCGATCGCTCCCACCACCTCGCCGATGACCACCGGCGGCTCGGCCGAGAGCACCGGCAGCTGCGAGACCCCGTACTTCGTCATGATCTGGATCGCGTCGCGCACCGTGTCCGAGGGATGCACGTGCACGAGCGCGGGAAGCGAGCCGGTCTTGTGGCCGACGACGTCCGCGACGGTCTTCTCGTCGGAGACCTGCGTGAAGCCGTAGGACTGCATCCACTTCTCGCTGAAGACCTTGTTGAGGTAGCCGCGGCCGCCGTCGGGCAGCAGGATCACCATCACCGCATCGGCGGGCAGGGTGCGTGCCGCCTTGAGGGCGGATGCCACGGCCATGCCGCTCGACCCTCCGACGAGCAGTCCCTCCTCGCGGGCGAGGCGCCGCGTCATGTCGAAGGACTCGGCGTCGGACGAGGCGATGATCTCGTCGACGACCGAGCCGTCGTAGGCCTCCGGCCAGAAATCTTCGCCGACGCCCTCCACGAGGTAGGGGCGACCGGTGCCGCCGGAGTAGACCGAGCCCTCCGGGTCGGCGCCGATGATGGTGACCGCACCGTTCGACACCTCCTTGAGGTACTTGCCAACGCCACTGATGGTGCCGCCGGTACCGACCCCGGCGACGAAGTGGGTGATCTCGCCTTCGGTGTCGCGCCAGATCTCGGGACCGGTCGTCTCGTAGTGGCTGAGCGGACCGTTGGGGTTCGAGTACTGGTTGGGCTTGAAGGCGCCGGGGATCTCGCGGGCCAGCCGATCCGAGACCGAGTAGTACGACTCCGGGCTGTCGGGTGCAACGGCCGTGGGGGTGACGACGATCTCCGCGCCATAGGCGAGAAGCACGTTGCGCTTCTCCTCCCCCACCTTGTCGGGTAGCACGAAGACGCACCGATAGCCGCGCTGCTGGGCCACGAGCGCAAGCCCGATTCCGGTGTTGCCCGAGGTGGGTTCGACGATGGTGCCGCCGGGTTTCAACAGGCCGTCGCGTTCCGCCGCGTCGATGATGCGGGTGGCGATGCGGTCCTTCGACGACCCGCCGGGATTGAGGTACTCCACCTTCACGAGAACAGTGGCGGCGATGCCATCCGTCACCCGGTTGAGCTTCACGAGAGGGGTATTGCCGACGAGGTCGATGACGCTATTGGCGAACTTCATAGTGCCGCCAATCTACCAGCGGGGTTCGGCCCGGATGGAGGGAGCCCTCAGTCCTGCGACACCTGCTGGGCATAGAGCCTCGCGTAGACGCCGCCGAGCGCAGTGAGCTCTGCGTGGGTGCCGTGCTCCACTATTCGTCCTGCATCGACGACGAAGATCACGTCGGCGCCGACGATCGTCGAGAGGCGGTGCGCGATGGCGATCGTCGTGCGGCCGGCCGAGGCGGTGTCGAGGGCGTCCTGCACGATGCGCTCGGAGAGGGAGTCGAGCGCGCTCGTCGCCTCATCGAGGATGAGCACGCGTGGGTCCTTGAGCAACACCCGCGCGATGGCGATGCGCTGCTTCTCGCCGCCGCTCAGCCGGTAGCCCCGCTCTCCGACCACGGTGTCATAGGCCAGGGGAAACGACACGATGGTGTCGTGGATGTTCGCGGCCCGCGCCGCTTGCTCGAGTTCGGCATCCGTCGCACCGGGCTTCGCATACCGCAGGTTCTCCGCGATCGTGGCGTGGAACAGGTAGGTCTCCTGGCTCACGATGCCGATGTTCGAGACCAGGGAGTCCTGCTCGAGTTGCCTCACGTCGTCCCCGGCGAAGAGGATTCGGCCGCCGGTGACGTCGTGGAAGCGGGGAATCAGATAGGAGACCGTGGTCTTGCCCGCCCCTGACGGCCCGACGAAGGCGGCGAACTGGCCCGGCTCGATCGAGAAGGAGACGCCCTTGAGGGTGGGGGGCGTGCCCGGCCCGGAGTCCGGGTACGCGAAGACAACATCCTCGAACTGCACCCGGCCGAGTTCGGCGGGGTCGACGGGATGGGCGTTCGGGGCATCAGAGATCGCGGGGTGCAGGTCGAGGTACTCGAAGATGCGGGCGAAAAGGGCCTGCGAGGTCTGCAGGTCGAGCGCCACACGCATGAGTCCGAGGAGTGGCCACATGAGCCGCGCCTGCACTGTGGTGAAGGCCACGATCGTGCCGGCCGTGACGGCGACATCGTGGAACAGGAGCCAGGCGGCGCAGATGTAGATCACTGCCGGGATGATGGCCAGGAAGATCTGCACCATCGCGAAGAACCACTGGCCGCTCATCTGCTCGCGCACCTGCAGCCGGATCTGGTTGTCATTCTCGTCGCTGTAGCGAGCGACCTCCGCGCCCTGCTGGTTGAAGCTCTTTGCCAGAAGGATGCCCGACACCGACAGGGTCTCCTGGGTGATCGCGGTCATGTCGCTGAGCGACTCCTGGGTTTTGGTGGCGATCTTCGCGCGCACGCGTCCCACCCGCCGCTGGGCGATCACGAGGATCGGCATGAGGATCACGGCCACGACGGTGAGCTGCCAGGAGAGCACGAGCATGCTCACGAAGGCCGCAGCGACCGTGACCGTGTTGCCGAGCACGCTCGCCACGGTGTTGGTGAGCACGCTCGACACGCCCCCGACGTCGTTCTGCAGGCGGGACTGGATGATTCCGGTCTTTGTTCGCGTGAAGAAGGCGAGCTCCATCTTCTGGAGGTGCCCGAACAGCCGTACCCGCAGCGCACCCATCACCCGGTTGCCGACGGTGGCGGTGAGGAAGGTCTGCCAGACCCCGAGGCCCGCAGAGGCGACGTAGATCACGATCATGAGCCCGACGATCTCGAGCAGCACCGGGAAGTTCGGCCGACCGGATGCCGGGAACAGTCCGACGTCGAAGGCCTGCCGGGTGAGCAACGGCGGCAGTACGGTGAGCCCCGCGCTGATGATGACCAGCGCTGCCGTGACGCCGAGGGCACGACGGTGAGGCTGGAACAGCTGCGCGATGCGGGCGAGCAGGTCGGGGATGCGCGGGGCATCCGCGTTCTCTGCCTTCTGGGCATCCGCATCCGATCCGCTGATGCGGGTACGCTGCTTCCCCATCCGGCCCACCGGGGTGCTTCCGCCGTGCATTCCACTCACCAGATCACCTTACGCACCGCCGCCGACACCGCAGGCGCGATTCGCCCTCGGCGAAACTGCCGGTCGAGTAGAAGCGCCAGCCCTGCCGGTCGAGTAGGCCGCGACGGAGGAGCAGCCGTGTCGAGACCCCGCAGCACAGGGATCTCGACACGCTCGCTGGCGCTCGCTACTCGATCAGCAGGGCCTTTCGCTCGCTACTCGATCAGCACCGCTGGTCAGCCCTTGGTGCTGCCCGCGAGCAGGCCGCGCACGAAGAACCGCTGTAGGGCGAAGAACACGATCAGCGGCACCAGGATCGAGATGAATGCACCCGAGGTGAGCAGCTGCCAGTCCTGGCCGCGTCCACCGGTGATCTCAGCGAGCAGCTTGGTCATCGGTGCGACCTCGCCATCGGCGAACACCAGCGCGACCAGCAGGTCGTTCCAGACCCAGAGGAACTGGAAGATCGCGATCGATGCGATGGCGGGCATCGTGAGCGGCAACACGATCCTGAAGAAGATCTGTCCGTGCCCCGCGCCATCTACTCGCGCCGCTTCGATCAGCTCCGCAGGAAGCTCGGCGATGAAGTTGTGCAGCAGGAAGATGACGAGCGGGAGTCCGAAGATCGTATGCGCGATCCAGACCTGGGTGTACGAGCCGCTCGCATTCAGCCCGGCGAACAGCTGCACGCCGCCGATGTTGAGGCCCCGGGAGAACAGGCTCAACAGAGGTACGAGAGCCATCTGCAGCGGAACGATCTGCAGCGCGAACACCCCGATGAACATCCAGTTCTTGCCTTTGAAGTTCATCCACGCGAACCCATAGGCCGCGAGGCTTGCGAGGGTCAGCGGGATGAGCGTCGCGGGCAACGTGATGGCGATCGAGTTGATGAACGCCTGCCCGAGGTTCAGCTGGCTGTTGCCGGCCTTCAGCACCTGCGCGTAGTTGTCGAAGGTGAACCCGGGATTCTGGAAGATGGTCCACCAGCCCGTGGTGTTGATCAGGACGGCCGGACGAATCGAGGAGATGAAGAGCCCGAAGGTGGGAACCGTCCAGAGGAGCGCGATGATCAGCGACGCGATGGTCGCACCACGACTGGTCAGGCGCTTCTTGGTGCGCTTGGTGACGCTGCGCTCCGCGGCGCGTTCGCCGACTCCGAGCTGTCGCTTCGTCCGGGCGTCGATCGGCACATCGATGGGTGAGACGGCGCTCATCGGATCTCCCTCTGCTTCTTGATCTGGCGGGCGTTGTAGATGACGATCGGCAGCACGAGCACGAAGAGCACGAGGGCGAACGCCGCCGATCGGCCGTTCTCGAATCCCTTCCACTGCGTATACATCTCGTTGGCGATGACGCTCGTATTATTGGCGCCGGCGGTCATCGTCCTCACGATGTCGAAGACCTTCAGCGACGCGATCGAGATCGTGGTGAGCACGACGATGAGCGAGGAGCGGATGCCCGGCACGGTCACGTTGATGAAACGCTCCCAGGCATTCGTGCCGTCAAGCTCCGCGGCCTCGAGCTGCTCGGTCGGCACGCCCTTGATGGCCGCCGAGAGCACGACCATCGCGAACCCCGTCTGGATCCAGACGAGCACCACGATCAGGAAGAAGGTGTTCCAGGGCGAGATTGATACGAAGTCCGTCGGCTGGCCGCCGAAGAGCACCACCAGCTGGTTGAGGAGTCCGATCTGGTTCTGCCCCTCCGGCCTCGCCGTGTAGACGAACTTCCAGATGATCGATGCCCCGACGAATGAGATCGCCATCGGCATGAAGACGAGGATCTTGAAGAACTTCTCACCGCGTGACTTGTCGATGAAGACGGCGTAGGCGAGTCCGATGGCCGTCGAGAACGCGGGAACGATGAGCACCCAGATGACCGTGTTCAACACGACCCGGATTCCGGTGGGCTGGGTGAAGATCCAGACGAAGTTCTCGAACCCGATGAATCGGTTGCCGCGGTTGTTCTGGAATGCGGCGATCGCCGTGAGGATCGTCGGGTAGACGAGTCCGATCAGCAGCAGGATCAGGGCCGGGGCGAGGAAGCCCACCAGTTGGAAGAGGTAGCCCGCTCCCTGCTTCGACCGGTAGTCGAGGATGAAGAAGACCCCACCGAGAACGGCGGCGACAGCGGCGGCCCAGGCTACCGATCCGAGGAAGACGAAGATCGCGAGCGGTGCGAGCACGCAGACCGCGAGGCGGATGATCGTGTACTTCCGGCCGGATCGCGGGGCGATCTCGACGAAGAACAGGATGACTGCGACGACGGCGACGAACGCCCCGACGACGAGGGGAATCTGGGCCAACGCGGGGAGCGTGGAGATCCAGTTGAAGAAATCTGACATTGTGCCCTTTCGAGTACGGCGGTGGACTCAGGAGCTGCGGACTGCATCTGCATTAGACACCGTAGCAATGGGTGAGGAAAGGCCGGCAAAGAAAGTTCCTCTGCCGGCCTTTCGCACTGGTGCTTCTTAGCTAGCCGGACCTGCTATTTGGACGGCCACGACGCGTCGATGGTCTTCAAGACCTCGTCCGTCGACTTGCCATTGATCCAGTCGACCATTCCGGTCCAGAACGAGCCGGCACCGACGACTCCGGGCATCAGGTCTGATGCGTCGAAGCGGAAGGTCGTCTTCGGGTCCTGGAGCGTCTTGATGGCCTCCTGCAGGATCGGGCTCGACGCGTTGGCCGGGTCGAGGCCCTTGTTGGCGCTGATCACGCCACCGAGCTTGACACGGCTGTTCGCCCAGTCGCCGCTCGACAGGTAAGCCTGCACCTTCTGGGTGTCCGCGTCGTTCGAGAACGCAGCGACCATCTCGCCACCACCGGTGACGGCGGGGCCTGCGCTGGCGTCGATCGGCGGGGTGATGAAGGCCCAGACCTGCTTGTCCGGTCCTACCGTGGCGTTGCCGTTCTTCGGGTCCTGGATGAATCCATCGAAGAAGGATGCCTGGTGGGTCATCGCGCACTGGCCGTTGCCGATAACGCGAGCGACATCACCGAACGGCGTGGAGTTGATCGACTTCACGTCGCCGAGTCCCGCGTTCACGTACTTCGGGTTGAGGAGGATGTCGCCAACCGAGTTGAACGCCTTCTTGATGGCCGGGTCCGTGAACGGGATCTTGTGACTGACCCACTTGTCATAGGTGTCTGCACCCGCCTGGCGGAGCACGAGGTCTTCCACCCAGTCGGTGCCGGGCCAGCCCGTGGCCGCATCGGAGCCGAAGCCGGCACACCACGGGGCCGTGCCGGTCTTCTCCTGGATGGTCTTCGTGAGGGTGAGGAGCTCATCCCAGGTCTTGGGAACCTCGACGCCCCACTCCGCGAACTTCGCCGGGGAGTACCAGATGAAGCCCTTGACGCTCGCCATCAGCGGCGAGGCGTAGAGGGTTCCGTCCGAGGAGGCGTAGCCAGCCCAGTCCTTCGACCAGTTCTTCTTGACGTTGGCCGCCGCCGCCGCGGGTTCCGGCTGGATGTAGTTGCGCGAGGCCAGGTCCTTCAGAAGGCCGGGCTGCGGGAAGATCGCGATGTCGGGAGCGTTGCCGCCCTGCGCGCGGACGCTGATCTGGGTCTCGAACTCCTTCGAGCCTTCGTACTTGATGGTGATCTTGTTCTTCTTCTCCCAGTCCGCCCAGGACTTCTGCAGGAGTTCTGCCTCGGTGTCGACGATCGTGCCGTAGATGGTGACGACTCCATCGGCCTTGCCGGCGTCGCCGGGGCCTTTGTCCGAGGCCGTGTTGCCTCCACCAGACGACGAGCAGCCCGCGAGAGCGAGCCCTGCGATGGTGAAGAAGACGATCGGGGCTGTGATTCGGCGGTGCAACTTCTTGCCGCTGACTGCGCTGCGGAGCAGGGTGGAACTCATGTGACTCCTCCTCATTGAGGGTTGGGGTTGGGTCTTTCGGTCGGAACTGCTCCGCCCTGAGATCGACGGGTGGACGCTCGTGATGGGGAACCGGTTCCACTGCACAAGCTACGGGCGTAGCGATGGTTATGCAAGCGCTTGTTCCGAAGCGTTGTCTAACGTTTTAGTCACGTCCTGAGGAATTGCCTAGAATCCGGGGCTCGGCCATGGGAGCGCACCCATGGAAGTGTGGTGCGTTTCCCACATGGGCCATCTCGTGCCTATGATGAGCCATCGCTCGTCAACGCTGTCGAATCCGAGGTCCCCTGTGAGCGCAATCGCCGATGTCGCTCGCCTCTCTGGCGTGTCGAAGTCCACCGCGTCGCGCGCGCTTAGTGGAAACGGCTACGTGTCGGAGGAAACACGCTCCCGGGTCGAGCGGGCGGCGGCGGAGATCGGTTACGTTCCCTCGTCGATAGCGTCGAGCCTCGCTACGGGTCTCACCCGCAATGTCGGCGTGGTCATCCCGTTCGTGAACCGCTGGTTCTTCGCCGAAGTGCTCGAGGGGATCGAGAACGCGCTGATCTCCGCAGGCTACGACCTCACGCTCTACCAGCTGCACGACGATGAAGCCCGCCGCCAACGGATCTTCGACTATTTCCTCGTCCGTAAGCGTGTGGATGCGGTGATCGCGGTCGGCATCTCCCTCAGCCCGCACGAGGTGCAGTCGCTCAACGCGCTCGGCAAGCCGGTCGTCGGCATCGGCGGAGACGTCCCGGCGATCTCTACCCTGTGCATCGACGATGCTGCCGCGTCACGCTTTCTGACCGAACACCTCGTGAGCCTCGGGCACACCCGGATCGTTCATCTGGGCGGCGACCTGCACGAGCAGATGGACTTCGCCGTGCATGCCCAGCGCCTTGCCGGGGTGCGGCAGGCTCTCGCCACCGCGGGACTCTCCCATTCCGATGATTTCCGCGCTGTGGCCTATTCGATCCCCGGAGGATACACCGGCGCCCTCGCGGTCCTCTCCGACCCGTCGACCCGTCCGACGGCGATCGTCGCCGGCTGCGACGAGATCGCGATCGGGGCGATCCTCGCGGCACGCCAGCTCGGCATCGCCGTGCCAGCCCAACTGTCGATCGTCGGTATCGACGGACACGCCCTCGCCGAGATGTTCGGACTCACGACCCTGGAGCAGCACCCTGCGGCCCAGGGGGAGCAGGCGGTGCAATTGATCCTCGACCGCCTCCGCCCCGGCGCGGACGCCTTCGGGGACGAACGGATCACCGTGCCCGTGCGCTTCGTCGTGCGCCGGAGCAGCACGGCTCCACCCCGCGCGGGCTGAGTTTCGCACGACGGGGTGGAGCCGAAACCATCCGCTCTCCCACCAGGGACGACACGGGTTTCACGAACTGGCCAGAGGGTAAGGCCGTCCAGTTCGGACATCGCAGGTCGAAGAAAAAGATTGGTGAGTGAGACAGCGGACGGTGCTGTGTGACGACGGCCCGGAACACGGGGTGGCGCCGGTCCTCATTATGGTGGACACGACCGCAGTTATGCAACTACCCTCACTTATGGCAGCGTTATCTGCCCGGAGTCCAGAGCCGTGCTCGCCGTCGGTCGGTTCTTCACTGGATGCCGTGTGATTCGTCCCTGATCCCGAATCGCGTGGCGCAGACGGCACGGTGCGGGGCGGGCCCGTGGTTGGGGCACGCCTCGCACCGCTCGGGATCATCGCGGCTGCCCCACGCACAACGACCCTCGTGCGTGCCATGGGCACGGGCGAGGGTCGTTGCGAACTGCGTGCAGAGGTGCCGCCCCGAGGGGCGACCCGACTACTTGAGGGTGACGGTTGCGCCGGCCTCTTCGAGCTGAGCCTTCGCCTTCTCGGCGGTCTCCTTGTTGACACCTTCGAGCACGACGCCGGGGGCGTTGTCCACGACGGCCTTGGCCTCGCCGAGTCCGAGGCTCGTGAGCGCGCGGACCTCCTTGATAACCTGGATCTTCTTGTCGCCGATGGACTCGAGAACGACGTCGAAGGAATCCTTCTCCTCGACCTCTTCGACCGGAGCGGCGGTTCCGCCGGCAGCAGCAGCCGCGACGGGCGCAGCAGCGGTGACCTCGAAGACCTCTTCGAACTTCTTGACGAAGTCGCTGAGCTCAATGAGGGTGAGTTCCTTGAATGCGGCGATCAGGTCGTCGCTTGAGAGCTTTGCCATGGTGATTCTCCTTGTTTTTCGTGTTGTAAGCCGCGCTGTCCAAGACCCGTCAGGGACTTAGGAGGCGGAATCCTGCTTCTCGCGCAGCGCTTCGACGGTGCGAACCGCCTTCGCGAGCGGTGCGTTGAACAGATAGGCAGCGCCGAAGAGCGAAGCCTTGAAGGCGCCGGCAAGTTTGCCGAGCAGCACCTCTCGGGTTTCGAGATCAGCGAGCTTGATGACCTCTGCCGGGCTCAGGGGGTTACCGTCGAAGTAACCGCCCTTGATGATCAGCAGCGGGTTTGCCTTGGCAAAGTCGCGGAGACCCTTCGCTACGGTGACCGGGTCACCGTGCACGAAAGCGATTGCGGATGGGCCGACGAGGTCGTCGTCGAAAGACGAGATCCCCGCAGCGTTGGCCGCGATCTTGGTCAGCGTGTTCTTTACCACGGCGTACGTTGCGTGCTCACTGAGGGTGGTGCGCAGCGTCTTCAGCTGTGCGACAGTGAGCCCGCGGTACTCGGTGAGCAGAACGGCGGTCGAGTCGCGGAACTTGTCCGTGAGCTCGGCAACCGAAGCTTCCTTGTTCGCCATGTGGCTCCTAGGTGGATTGGTGGTGCGTTATGTCTTCGACCTGGACCACGGTTTCTTAAACAAAAAAGGCTCCGGCGCAAGCGCACGGAGCAAAACCTGTAAGGGGAATTCTCAATACACCTGCGCAGGTTTTCGTGGCATCCGAATCGGATGTCTCGAACCTTCGATCGGGGCTGCTCATCAATTCTGAATCGCGGCACACCGATAACCGGCGGTCTTTGGCTCCGTTCAGAGTACGGGATGCGGCGGGCCCGTGCAAATCCGCGTCGCTGGACGACTGCAGGCCTCCCGCGCCTTCGTGTCCTCACGGATGCCGCCGCGAAAGTCGCTCGCGAAGAGCGCCGCGGCGTCGAGTTGCACTGTTTTGCTGGTGTGGCCGCCGCCCAACCCGCAAAAGAGTGCAACTCGTAAGCTACGCGGGATCAGGCGGGTCCTGTTTACGGTTGACCGGCGCACGTTTCGCCGCCGGCGCCTTCGGGGTGGTGGCATTCACCGCCGCGGGCTTCACGGCCGCAGGCTTCACGGCCGCAGGCTTCACGGCCGCAGGCTTCACGGCCGCAGGCTTCACGGCCGCAGGCTTCACGGCCGCCGGCTTCACAGCGGGCGACTTCACGGCCGCAGGCTTCACAGCCGCAGGCTTCACAGCGGGCAACTTCACGGTTGCAGGCTTCACGGTCGCAGGCTTCACGGCCGCAGGCTTCACGGCCGCAGGCTTCACAGTCGCCGGCTTCACGGTCGCAGGCTTCGCGGTGGGCGAATTCACAACCGCCGACTTCACAACCGCAGGCTTCACGGTCGCCGGCTTCACGACCGCGGGCTCGATTCCAGCGGCCGGCACAAGGGCAGGCGCGACCTCGGCCACCGGCGGCCCGGACTCGGGTATCCCGCCATCAGCCGCGGGCACACCGGTCATCTGAGCGCGCCGGCGGCGGTCGGGCAACAGAACGAAGGTCGCAAGGAGCACCACCACGATCCCGAGCACGACGACGGCGATGATCAGGCCACGGTTGGGACCGGGATCGGCGGCAACCGGGGCGGAGAGGGTGAACTGCCGTTGATAGGCGACCGGGGTCGTCGCGACGGAGACCCCCGAGGTGCCACTGACGAGAGGTGTCAACGTGGTGCCATCGGTGGCGAACCACGCCGAGTGGGTGTCATCCCGAACAAGGAGCGTGCCTTTCGGCGCGGTCGCGAGCGCGGTCGCGAGAGCAGGCCCGGAGGAGAAATCCGCGAGCTCGGGCTGGTCGCTGGCGGGGTTGATCCACACTGTCGCGACGCCGGCCACTGTGCCATCCGCCGCCGTGATGGTGGCGATCCAGGTGTTGGTGATCTGGGTGGGGTCGTCTGTCTTCGCACCGGAGAGGAAAGCCTTCGTGAACGACAGCACACGATGGATGCCTCCCACCTTCGCCGCCGAGTCGAACACCACTTCGGCGCCGGCCTTCGCCCCGAACAGGTCGACAAGGCGGGGCATCAACCCGGTGGCGAAGTATCGGCCGACGTTCTCGGGCACTCGCGGTTCGTCGAGAGCGCTGGCCGGGGCGGCCGAGACGAAGACCGCCGCCGCCGCCAGAATGACGACGACGACAGTCTTCCTCAATGCGAGAGTCGCACTACGCATGGTCCCGCCAGGAATGCTCCGGTTCGAAGCCGAGCACCCGGCGGGCCTTGTCGATGGAGAGCAGGGTCTCGCGCTCTCCGAGTTCGCGAGTGACGCGCGTGGAGGGGAACACCTCCGCGGCGAGGCTCGCACTCGAACGCGACATCACGGTGTCCGCCGCGGCGATGATGTAGGCCTCGAAGCCGGGCTTCGCGAGGGCGAGCGCACGCTCCACGGCCTGGGCGCCATCACGGGCATCGATGTAGCCCCACAGGTTCCACTGGCGGATGCCGGCATCGGCATCGAACGAGGGGAACGGCGCGTAGTCCGCGACATCCATCACGTTGGAGAACCGCAGGGCGGAGATGCTCAGCTCGGGATCCCAGCGCACCAGCTTCTGCGCGAGCTGCTCCTCGAGGTGCTTGGTGACCGAGTAGATGCTCTCGGGGCGGGTGTCGTACTCCTCATCGACGGGGATGTAGGGCGGCGGCGTCTCGAAGGGGATGCCGAGCACCGTCTCGCTCGAGGCGTAGACGATGTTCTTGATGCCCGCCCGCCGGGCGCCCTGAAAGACATTGAAAGTGGCCGACATGTTGTTGTGGAAGGTCTGCGAGTCGGGCAGGATTCCACCGGCCGGCGCCGCGGCGAGATGCACGACCGCATCGAGGCCGTCGTGACGGTCGTTGATGCCGAAAAGGGCGTCAACGGTCTGGCCGTAGTCGGTGAAGTCGACCCTGGTGAATCCGGGGCCGCGTTCCCCGACCACGTCGAGGGAGTGGACGGAGTTTCCGGAGTCCCGGAGGCGCTGGACGACGGCGCGTCCCAGCTTTCCACTGGCTCCTGTGACAGCAATTCGCACGGTAGTTCCTAACATCTGGGGGTACGTCCAGTCTGTCATCCTGCCCGGGTGTTCAGCGGCAGGATCACGCGGAAGCTCGTGCTGCCCGGCTCGCTCTGCACCTCGACGGCGCCGCCGTGCCCCTCGATGACGGCGGCCACGATAGCGAGACCGAGGCCGGTGCTGCCGGCAGCGCGGGAACGCGAGCTGTCACCGCGCGCAAAGCGTTCGAACAGCACGGGCTGCAGTTCCGCGGGGATGCCGGGACCGTCGTCCGTCACGGTGACGACGGCATTCTGGCCGACGATGGCGACCGCGGTCACGACATCGGTGCCCGCGGGCGTGTGCACACGGGCGTTTCCGAGCAGATTGGCGAACACCTGATGGAGGCGCGCGACGTCACCCTCGATCATCACCGGCTCATCAGGCAGGTCGAGCGACCATTCGTGCTCGGGGCCGGCGGCATGCGCATCGCTCACCGCATCGATCAGGAGCCGAGTGAGGTCGAGCGGATCGCTCTCCAAATCGCGCCCCTCATCGAGGCGGGCGAGCAGCAGCAGGTCCTCGACGAGCGAGGTCATGCGGGTGGCCTCCGACTCGACTCTTCCGAGCGAATGCACGACATCCTCCGGCAGGTCGTGGTCCCCGCGGCGGGTGAGCTCGGCGTAGCCGCGAATCGCCGCGAGCGGCGTGCGCAACTCGTGGCTCGCATCCGCCACGAACTGGCGCACCTTGTTCTCGCTGGCCTGGCGGGCGCTGAGGGCGGATGCCACATGTCCGAGCATGCGGTTGATCGCGGCCCCGACCTGCCCGACCTCGGTGCGCGGATCGGCGTCGTCGTCGGGAACGCGCACCCCGAGGGCGACCTCGCCCCGGTCGAGCGGAAGCTCGGCGACACGGGTGGCCGTGGAGACCACTCGCTCGAGCGGCCGGAGTGCGACGCGCACGATCCAGAGCGCGAGGAATGCCGCGATCACGAGCCCGGCGGCGGTAACGATGGCGATGATGAGGCCAAGTTGAAGGAGCGTGGTCTGCACCTCGCCGAGTGGCAGTGCGGTGACGAGCTTGACGCCGCCGTTGTATTCCACTGCGACGGCCCGATATGCCCCGATGCCGCCCCCCAAGCTGATGGTGGTGGCGACGCCGGTCGCTGGCACGCCGAGGAGAGCGGCGCTCTGCGCCGCGGTGAGCTTCTTTGCCGCGCCGGCCTGATCTTTGAGGAACGCCGCCAACACCGAGGGGCCGCTCACCACCGCAAGGACCGTACCTGGCGCCTGGGCGTTGAAGATCCGAGAGAACTGCTCGGGCGAAATGGTCTGCGATGTCGGGTCGTCGGAGGGGGCGCCGGGAGGTCCGCCGAATCCGGTCTGCGAGCGACCGTTTGCCGCGTTGAGCTGCCCGTCGAGGCGACCCATGAGGAAGCCCTGCAGCGCGAGCACACTGATCGAGCCGATCACGATCGCGACGATCGCGAGCAGTCCGACGACCGCGAGCACGAGACGTCGGCGCAGCGACCAGCGAGGGCGAGCGGCCCCGACAGGCGTGAGCGAGGTCATCCAGCAGCCTTGATCATGTAGCCCACTCCGCGCACTGTATGGATCATCGGGGTCTCCCCCGCGTCGATCTTCTTGCGCAGGTAGGAGATGTAGATCTCGACGATGGACGACCGACCACCGAAGTCGTAGCTCCAGACCCGGTCGAGGATCTGCGCCTTGCTCATCACCCGGCGTGGGTTGCGCATCAGGAAGCGCAGCAGTTCGAACTCCGTGGCGGTGAGCTCTATGAGACGGCCGTCCCGGCGCACCTCGTAGCTCTCCTCATCGAGCACCAGGTCGCCGACGCGCAGCAGCGGGTCGGTGGAGTCAGCGACGACGACCGACGAGCGGCGGATGAGCCCGCGCAGTCGCGCGACCAACTCCTCGAGGCTGAACGGCTTCGTGACGTAGTCGTCTCCCCCGGCGGTGAGCCCGGCGATGCGATCGTCGAGTGCGTCCTTCGCGGTGAGGAAGAGGATGGGCGTGTCCTGGCCGTCGTCCCGCAGTCGCTTCAACACCTGGAGACCGTCGATGTCGGGAAGCATGACGTCGAGCACGACCACATCCGGCTGGAACTCGCGGATGATCTGGATGGCCGTGCGCCCCTCGGCGGCGGTCTTCACATCCCAGCCCTCGTAGCGCAGCGCCATGCTCAGCAGGTCGCTGAGCGTCGCCTCATCGTCAACGACGACGACACGCACGGGAGAACCGTCGGCACGGCGGAGCTTCGGGCCGGTGGTCGGAGCAGAGGAGCTGTGGTTGTTTGAGGTCACTCTCCCTACTATCGCGAGTTTGCTATGAACCGCCTATGTTTCACCCAAACCTTGCCTGAGCCTTTTCTCTGCCCAAAACAACGACAGGCAACACTCTGTGGAGGGCCATAGCCGCTCCATATACCTTCCATAGGAGCGGCCGACATGGTCGGGTCCATGAAGATATCCCGACCCGTGCTGATCAACAGCTCACTCGCCGTGCTGGTGCTCGGCGCCCTCGTCGGTGCTTACTTCGTCGTCGCGAATCCCTTCGTCGCGACGGCGAGCAGCTCCGCAACCCAACTCACCGGCACCGTGCAGTCCGGCACCGTGTCGAGCAGCATCACCGCGAGCGGATCGGTTGCCGCGGTGAACACAGTCGTCGCGTCCTTCGCGGTCTCCGGCACCGTCGCCTCGGTCGATACGACCCTCGGCGCGACTGTCGCCGCCGGGGCGGTGCTCGGCACGCTCGACACGACGGATCTCACCGCAGCGCTCACCAAGGCGAAGACGACGCTCGCCAACGCCCGAAGCTCCCTCTCCGACGCAAACGCCTCCCTGGCCGCGGCGAAGACGGCGGACGCCGCGGCAAGCAGCAACGCCAGTATCAGCGGTAGCGGGAGCGGCGCCAGCCAGACCACTTCCGCAAAGCAGCAGGTCACCTCCGCCCAGTCGTCAGTCACCGACGCGGTGGAAGCCGTGACAACGGCCCAGTCCAACCTCGACTCCGCCACCCTTGTCGCGCCCATCGCCGGACTGGTGGTGGCGGTGAACGGCTCCATCGGAGCGAGCACGAGCGGGGGATCATCCGCCAGTGGCACGGGCACAGCAGCAACCTCCACAACGGGCTTCGTGTCCATTGCGGATGTGTCGCAGATGACCATGACCGCGAACATCGCCGAGGCGGACATCGCCTCCGTGAGCGTCGGCCAGGCGGCATCCATCACCTTCCCGGCCCTCACCGGTGTCACCGCAGCGGCCAAGGTGACCGCCGTCTCGCCGGTGGCGACCGCCAGCAACTCGGTCGTGACCTATGCGACCACGATCACGCTTGACGCAATCCCCGCCGGGCTGCGGCTCGGGCAGACCGCTGAGGTGTCCATCGTGACGGCGAGCTCCGCCTCAGACGCCCTCTACGTGCCCACCGCGGCGGTCACGACCGCCGCCGACGGCACCTCGACAGTGAAGGTCGTGGCCAACGGCAAGACCACCGAGAAGACCGTGACGCTCGGGGTCGTCGGCGACACCGGCACCGAGGTCACAACGGGACTCACCGTTGGCCAGACCGTGGTGATCGGCACGGTCGCGGCGACCACCTCGACGGGCACAACTGGGGGCACCGGCAACATTCGGGGCGGCTTCGGCGGCACCGGGACCGGCGGCGGCGGCTTCGGCGGCGGCGCCCCTCCCACGGGAGGCAACTGATGAGCACAGCGACCGAACCGGTGCTGCGCCTCGCGGGAATCCATCAGGTCTACGGCGCCGGTGAGGCCGTGGTGCATGCGCTTCGCGGCATCGACCTCGCCGTCGACGCCGGCGACTACGTCGCGATCATGGGTCCGAGCGGATCGGGCAAATCCACCCTCATGAACTTGCTCGGCTGCCTCGACATCGCCTCCGACGGCCTCTACGAGCTCGCCGGGCACGATGTGCGATCCCTCACCGAGAAGGACCTCGCCCGGGTGCGTAACCAGGAGATCGGATTCGTGTTCCAGTCGTTCAACCTCGTGCCACGGATGAGCGCTCTCGCCAACGTCGAGCTGCCCCTGATCTACGCCGGCTTGAAGAGGCACGAACGTCGACGGCTCGCGCTCGAAGCACTCGACCTGGTAAACCTCGCGAATCGCGCCGACCACCAGCCGCAGCAGCTCTCCGGTGGCCAGCAGCAGCGCGTCGCCATCGCGCGGGCCCTTGTCACGTCGCCGACCCTCGTGCTGGCCGACGAACCAACCGGAAACCTCGACAGCGACTCGACAGAGGAGATCCTCTCCATCTTCGACTCGCTCGCGACCGCGGGCCGCACCATCGTGATCATCACGCACGAGGAGAGCGTCGCCGAGCGTGCACACCGAGTGCTCACCATCCGCGACGGCCTGATCGTCTCCGACAATCCCACCAGCGACATCGCCCGGAGCGCTCGATGAGCTTCTTCGATATCCTGCGCTCCGCCATGCGGGGCGTGACCGCCAACAAGCTGCGCTCGATCCTCACTCTGCTCGGGGTGATGATCGGAGTCGGATCGGTGATCCTTCTCCTCGCCGTCGGCAACGGATCCGCCCAGACCGTGCAGAACGCGATCACGACCCTGGGAACCAACACCCTCACCGTGCGGGCCAGCGGTGGCGCAGGCGGCGGCACCACGGCTACGACGACCGCCGGCTCGAGCGTCAAGACCATCACCCGCGCGGTGAGCGACCGGCTCGCCGACGCCGGGCTCGGCCACGTGAAGACGGTCGTGCCCAATGTGAGCACGAGCCTCACGGTCTCCTCGGATTCCGCGTCGTCCACCGGCGTCTCCGTCGTCGGTTCGACGGCCGGCTACTTCGATGTGTCCACCGCGAAGGTCGCCTCCGGGAGCGCCTTCACCACGGCGGACGTCACAACCTCGGCCAAGGTGGCGGTGATCGGATCCACGCTCGCCTCCACCCTGTTCACCACGGGTTCGGCGCTCGGGCAGCAGATCGCGGTGGACGGTACCCCATTCACCGTTGTCGGCATTCTCGCCAGCCAGTCGAGCGTCGGCTTCACCGACCCGAACTCGATAGTGATCGCGCCGATCACCCGCATCCAGAAGTCGTTCACCGGTTACGGCGCCGTCTCCACCCTCACCGTGGAGGCCGTCGATTCGGACTCCGTGACGGCCGCCGAGGGCGAGGTCGGCGTGATGCTGAACCAGCTGCTCGGTGTGACGGATACTTCGAACCTGCCCTACACGATCACCAACCAGTCCTCCCTCCTTGCGACCGCCGCGGCGAGCGCCACCAGTTTCACGGTGCTGCTCGGTGCGGTGGCGGCGATCAGCCTGCTGGTCGGTGGCATCGGGGTCACGAACGTGATGTTGGTGACCGTGACCGAGCGCACTCGGGAGATCGGCATCCGCAAAGCCCTCGGAGCCACCCGCGGAGCGATCCTCGGGCAGTTCCTCACCGAGGCCGCGACACTCACGCTGGTCGGCGGGGTGCTGGGGGTGATCGCGGCGCTCATCGGCGCGCGGTACGAGATCAACGGTACCCAGCCGGTGATCCTCGGCTACTCCATCCCGCTCGCCCTCGGGGTGTCCGTCGCCATCGGCGTGTTCTTCGGGGTCTACCCGGCGGCGCGCGCGGCGGCGATGCGGCCCATCCAGGCCCTCCGAGCCATCTGACCGCTCGTCCCATTCCATCCACCCACCCACCCAAAACGAAGGACATTCGCCATGAATAACCCCACTCCGCCGACAAACCCGGCTCCTGCTGGCGAATCTCCTGCGTTTTCGTCAGAAGCACCGACGCCGCCGGCGCCCGGCAAGAAGCGCGCATCGCGCATCGTCACCCCGATCCTCGCCGGCGTCGCCGCAATCGCGATCGGACTCTTCGGCGGCATCCTGATCGGGCACAACACCTCGAGCACGTCCGCCCAGGCCGGAGGCACCCGTGGCGGCTTCGGTGGCGAGGGTGGGGCGCCCGGTGCGGGCGGTGGATTCACCGCCGGCACCATCTCCGCCATCGACGGCGACACGATCACCCTGAAGCTGACCGACGGATCGACCGTCAAGGTCACCACCGGCTCGAGCACGACAGTGACGAAGACCGCGGACGGCAGCGTGAGCGACCTCGCCACCGGCGACACCATCGCGGTGCAGGGCACGAAGGATGCGAGCGGCACCGTGTCGGCGACCTCCGTGTCCGAGGGCGCCCTCACCGGCGGATTCGGAGGGGGTGCGCCGCCGAGCGGCACGGGAAACTGAGTCACCACGGCTGGGCGGATCCTCGGG
Organism: Lacisediminihabitans sp. FW035; assembly: GCF_054880895.1. Classification (NCBI taxonomy): domain Bacteria; kingdom Bacillati; phylum Actinomycetota; class Actinomycetes; order Micrococcales; family Microbacteriaceae; genus Lacisediminihabitans; species Lacisediminihabitans sp. FW035. The sequence goes on along the minus strand of NZ_CM142187.1, from coordinate 539,107 downwards.
ATTGAAGCCTGCCGCCCAGCCGGTCCATACGAATTTCATAGCTTCACGGGCGAGCGTTAGCCCATGAGCACTCCTGACGCGCCCACCGGCGACGAGCCCACCGAGGTCCTGAACACCGAGCCGCCGGCGGCGGCGTCCGCTCCGGCACCCGCAGCAGTGCCCCCGGCGGCGGCCGTCGCCCCAACGCGTAGCAGCGCCCTGCGATGGCTCACCCCGACGCTCGCGCTCCTCGCGGTTGCAGTGATCGCCCTCTTCGGCGGCATCCTCATCGGCCAGCACACCGCGGGACCGGGACAGGCGGCCGGCTTCAACCGGCCGGGCGGCCAGTTCCAGAATGGGCCGGGCCAACCGGGACAGCAGGGCCAGCGCGGCAACGGTGCACCCCAGGGCGGAACCGGCCAGCAGGGCAACGCCACGCGCCCCGGCGTCTTCGGCGGGCTGACGGCCGGCACGATCCAGTCGATCGACGGCGACACCATCACGGTGAAGCTCCGCGATGGGTCGACGGTCACGGTGAAGACCACCGATTCGACCACGGTCACCAAGACCGAGAAGAGCAGCGTCTCCGACCTCACATCGGGCGAGACCGTGATTGTCCGTGGCGCGAAGGACGGCAGCGGAAACGTATCCGCGACCTCCATCACCGAGGGCGCGAACGCCGCCTTCGGCGCGCGCCCGGGGGCGAACGGCTAGCGGTACCGCTACCCCTGGTTGCTGAAGGCGGCATCGAAGGATGCCGTCGGCAGTTCCCAGAGCAGCGAGCGCACGAAGCCCACTGCCTCGGCAGCGCCGTGAAGCCGATCCATGCCGGCATCCTCCCACTCCACCGAGATGGGACCGCCGTAGCCGATGGACCGCAGCGCCCGGAACGAGTCCTCCCAGGGCACATCCCCGTGGCCGGTGGAGACGAAGTCCCAGCCGCGGTGCGGATCGCCCCAGGGAAGGTGCGACCCGAGGATCCCATAGCGCCCGTTGGGCGTGCGCAGCCGGGTGTCCTTGCAGTCGACGTGATAGATGCGGTCGGCGAACTCGGTGATGAAGGACACGGGATCGATGCCCTGCCACATCATGTGGCTCGGATCCCAGTTGAACCCGAAGGCCGCCCGGTGGTCGATGGCCTCCAGCGATCGCACGCTCGACCAGTAGTCGTAGGCGATCTCCGAGGGATGCACCTCGTGGGCGAAACGAACGCCCTCCGAATCGAACACGTCGAGGATCGGGTTCCAGCGGTCGGCGAAGTCCTGGTAGCCGGCGTCGATCGCCGAGGCGGGAACCGGCGGGAACATCGCCACGTACTGCCAGATCTTGGAGCCGGTGAAGCCGACGACGGTGTCGATGCCCATCTTGCGGGCGACCACCGCGGTGAGCTTCAGCTCGTCCGCAGCGCGCCGGCGCACGCCCTCCGGATCCCCGTCCCCCCATACTGTCGGGCGGATGATCGCCTGATGACGGAAATCAATCGGATCGTCGCACACGGCCTGGCCGGTGAGGTGGTTCGAGATCGCCCAGGCCTTCAGCCCGTACCGATCGAGGATGTCCAGCCGCCCCTGCAGGTACTCATCGTCCTCGGCCGCCCGCGCGACATCGAGATGCTCTCCGGATGCCGCGATCTCGAGCCCGTCGTAGCCCCATCCCGAGGCCAGCTTCGCCACCTCCTCGAGCGTGAGGTCGGCCCACTGGCCGGTGAAGAGCGTCACGGGATGGGTCGAGGCGGTCATACAGTCTCCTTCGAGTGCGTGCTGTCGATTGTCACACTGGATCCGCTCGCCGTCGCGCTCGCCTCGATCGCGGCGAGCACGCGCTGCACCGCGAGGCCGTCGGCGAACGAAGGCGATGCGGGACTGCCGCCGGCGATGGCGAGCAGCAGGTCGCGCACTTCGTGCACGAACGAATGCTCCCAGCCGAGCACATGGCCCTGCGGCCACCAGGCGGCGACATACGGATGCTCCGGCTCGGTCACGAGGATGCGGCGGAACCCCTGCGTCTCGATCGGCTCGGTCGCGTCGAGGAACCAGAGTTCGTTCAACTCCTCGAGGTCGAACCGCAAGGCTCCGGTCGAGCCGAAGAGTTCGATCGACAGGGCGTTCTTGCGCCCGGTCGCGACGCGCGACACCTCGAGGCTCCCCCGCGCGCCCGAATCGAAGGCCAAGGTAGCCCAGACGGCATCGTCGACGGTGACCGGTTCCGGGCCACCCTCACCGGTGCGCTCGGTCACGAAGGTGTGGGTGCGGGCCGAGACCTCGGACACGAGATCCCCGAGCAGGAACTGCAGCTGGTCGATGGCGTGTGAAGCGAGGTCGCCGAGCGCTCCGGATCCCGCCGACTCGCGACGCAGCCGCCAGCTCATCGGGGCTTCGGCATCCACCAGCCAGTCCTGCAGGTAGGACGCCCGCACCTGCCGGATCTCGCCGAGGCGACCGTCGGCCACGATGCGGCGGGCGAGCGCGAGCGCCGGTACGCGCCGGTAGTTGAAGCCGACAAGGGAGACGATGGCGCGAGCGGAGGCGTCGGCCGCGGCATCCGCCATCGCCTCCGCTTCGGAGAGGGAGTTGGCCAGCGGCTTCTCGACCAGCACGTGCTTGCCCGCGGCGAGGGCCGCGAGGGCGATCTCGGCGTGAAGATGGCCAGGCACGCAGATGTCGACGATATCGATGTCGTCGCGCGCGATCACCTCGCGCCAGTCGGTGGCCGATTCGCTCCAGCCGAACGCCGCCGCCGCGGAGGCGACGCCCGCGGCATCCCGGCCCACCAGCACCCGTTGCTCGAATGCGGGCACCTCGAAGAACGAGGCGACAGTCGCCCAGGCGTTCGAATGCGCTCGGCCCATGAACGCGTAGCCGATCATTGCGACGCCGAGCGGTCGCGCTGTGGAGGTCACGATCGTGCCCTACAGCGTCGCCGCCGTCGGATCCCAGTCCTCCGGTAGGGCGGGAGTCGTCGAGATCGAGCTCGCCACCTCCACGAAGCTGTGGCTCTCGATCGATTCGCTGATCGACACCATCGTGTCGAGCACGTGGTACGCCAGCTCCCCGGTGGCACGATGCGGGCGCCCGGCGCGGATGGCGCGGCCCATCTCGAGGACCCCGGATCCACGTGAACTGGTGGAGCCGAGCGCGGGGTAGGAGGTCCACTCCGCCTCGCCGGGATGCTTCACGCGGATCTCCCCGTCGAAGTTGTTGGGGTCGGGGAGCGACATCGTGCCCTCGGTGCCGGTCACCTCCACGAAGCCGTGGCGGTCCATCGGCGAGTCGAAGCTGAAGATGCTCTGCGACGACTGGCCGCCCTCGAATTCGGCGAGTGCGCTCACGTGGGAGGGAACGGTCACGTCGAAGCTCTCGCCGGCCTTCGGGCCGGAACCGATCACCCGGGAGTCGCGTGACTTCGAGCCGAGCGCGGCGACGCGGCGCACCGATCCGAAGGTCTGCATGAGGGTGGTGAGGTAGTACGGGCCGATGTCGAAGAGCGGGCCGGCGCCCTCCTGGAAGAGGAAGGCGGGGTTCGGATGCCACGACTCCGGTCCCGGCGACTGCATGAGCGTGAGGGCGGTGAGGGGCACCCCGATGTCACCGCGCTCGATCATGCGGCGAGCGGTCTGCAGGCCCGCGCCGAGGAATGTGTCCGGTGCGGAGCCGAGACGCACGCCGGCCTTCTCCGCCGCCGCGAGCAGCGTGAGGCCGCTCGCGCGGTCGAGCGAGAACGGCTTCTCGCTCCACACGTGCTTGCCGGCGGCGACCGCGGCGAGAGCGACCTCGACGTGGGCGGCCGGGATGGTCAAGTTGATCACGATCTCGACATCCGGATGCCCGAGCGTCGCGTCGACGCCGCCCCAGGTCTCGATGCCGAATTCCGTGGCGCGCTCCTTGGCCACCGGTTCGTAGACGTCGCCGATGGAGTGCACGACGATGTCGGGGAAGGTGGTGAGGTTCTCGAGGTACTGCTTGCTGATGGTGCCGGCGCCGATGAGGCCGACCCCGATCGGGCCGCTCACGCGGTGGCTCCCGCGATCAGGTACGCATAGCTGTCGGTCACGGCGTCGAACATGTCGCCGGCGAAGGCATCGAGCTCGACCACGGCCACCTCGAGGCTCGTCGCCGCGGCGATGATGTCCCAGACCGGCATCTTGCCCTTGCCCACCGCGAGTTGCGAGGCGGGGTCCGGTTCGATCGGCCCGTCCTTGATGTGCAGCAGGCGCACGCGGTCGCCGAGGCGCCCGAGCAGTGCCACTACGTCCTGACCGCCGGCGGCGGCCCAGTAGGTGTCGAGTTCCAGGATCACGGCGGGATCGAGGCCAGAGCTGAGGATCTCCAGCCCGGTGTCGCCGTCGATCACCGACTCCAATTCGAACCAGTGGTTGTGGTAGCCGATGCGGATGCCGTGCTTCACCGCCACTTCCGCGGCGGCGTTGAGGGCATCCGCGGTCTTGTGGATGTCGGCGGCCGACTGCCACTTCGCCGGGTCGACGAAGGGATCGATCACGGTCGGGATGCCGAGGCGGGCGGCCGTCGAGAACACGTCGTCGAGACTGGCGCCGGCACGGCTCTCGGCATCGAGGAACCGGAAGTGCGCGCTCGGCGCGGTGAGGCCGGTGGCCGCGAAGCCGGCAGCGAGCGCATCGGCACGGGCGAGGAAGTCGTAAGGTTCGACCCGGGTGAACCCGATGTCGGCGACACGCTGCATCGTGCCGGCAAAGTCTGCATCGAGAGCCTCGCGAACTGTGTAGAGCTGGAGCGAGAGCGGGGGTGTCGTTGGCAAGAGGATCTCCTCGAATCGAGCGGCGATGCTGGTCACGGTGGCAAGCTCCGCATCGACCGCGAGGCTTCGTGCATACGAAGAACAAGCTAGGGCCACTTCTGCCGTGAGTCAAGCAAAAGTGGCGCTTCACCCGACATCTATAGATTGCGTGACATGACGAAGTCCAACTGGTATCAATAGGTCATGGTCATGCCGAGCGCGCCCGCCGTTCCGGCCGCCGGCTCCTCGCGCTCCGGTGACCTCTTCCAGCTGCTGCTCGACGGTGTTCCCCGCACCCGTGCCGAGCTCGCCGTACTCACCGGTCTCGCCCGGTCGACGGTCGCCGCCCGGGTGGATGCCCTCATCGCCTCCGGTTTCGTCAGCGCGGTGGGCGGGGCAGCGTCATCCGGTGGTCGGCCGCCATCGCGGTTCGCGTTCAACCCGACGGCCCGGGTCGTGCTCGCCATCGACCTCGGTGCCTCGCACAGCGTGATCGCCGTCACCGACCTCGCCGGGACGGTGCTCGCGAGCGTCCGCGCCGAGACCGCGATCGAAGACGGGCCCGAGCCGGTGCTCGATCTGGTGGTCGAGCGGGCACGGCACCTTCTCGGCACGCTCGGTGCGCAGCGCGGCGCCCTGATCGGGATCGGTATCGGCCTGCCCGGCCCCGTCGAGCACACGACCGGCAGGCCGGCCAACCCCCCGATCATGCCCGGCTGGCACGACTTCGATGTGCCGGGCTACGTGCACCGCTCGTTCGACGTGCCCGTGCTCGTCGACAACGACGTCAACATCATGGCCCTCGGTGAACAGCGCACCCATTGGCCCACCCAGGAGAATCTGCTCTTCATCAAGGCGGCGACCGGTATCGGCGCCGGGATCATCGGCAACGGCCAGTTGCAGCGCGGGGCGATGGGGACCGCCGGAGATCTCGGGCATGTGCGCGTCGCCCGAGGATCCCACGTGACCTGCCGCTGCGGCAACATCGGGTGCCTCGAGGCACTGGCCGGCGCCCCAGCCATCGCCGCGACCCTGGGCGACGGCACGCGCGTCGGCGAACTCCTGGACCTCGTCGATCGCGGCGACCCCACTGCAGTGGCCGCTCTGCGCCAGGCCGGGCGCGATCTCGGCGAGGTCCTCGCCACCTGCGTGAGCCTGCTCAACCCGTCGGTCATCGTGCTCGGTGGGTCGCTCGCCGACGCGGGCGACCACCTCCTCGCGGGGGTGCGCGAGGTCGTGTACACCCGGTCCCTGCCGCTGGCGACCGCCCACCTCACGATCGTGCGCTCGCGCTCGGCCGACGACGCCGGCATCCTCGGTGCGTCCATGATGGTCGTGCAGCATGTGCTCTCGCCGGAGTCCATCGAGAGCGCGCTGGCTCTTCGGCCCTGACTGCGGAGAGGCGCCGCCCGGGGACGGGGCCCCGGGAGACAATGGTGGGGTGACCGTCATCCAGCCCATGCTCTCCCTGTGGGACGAGCCGGCCCCGGATCACCGCGATCGCATCGTCGCGCGCGCTGCCGACCGCGTGTCCTGGCTCCGAGCCCGAAGCCGAGGCATCACCGCGACGGATGTCGCCCGCCTCTCGGGCGCGGCCTCGGTGCAGGCGGTCGCCTTCGAGAAGATCAACGGCAGCGGCTTCGGCGGCAACGCCTACACGGATCATGGCCGGGCGCGCGAACCGGAGATCGCTCGCTGGGTGGAGCGCAACTACGGCATCGTCTCGAGCGACGCCCTCTTCCACGCCGCCGGCGAGACCTCGCATCTCGCCACCCCCGACGGCCTGGCGATCGCCGCGACCGGACACCTCGAACTCGCCGAGATCAAGACCACGAAGTCGGCCTGGCGATCCATCCCCCGCTCGTATCTTCGGCAGGTCTGGTGGCAGCAGTACGTGCTCGGTGCCGAGCGCACCCTTCTTGTCTGGGAGCAGCACGACGACTTCGTGCCGACCAACGCCGAGCCCGAATGCCGGTGGATCGACCGCGATGAGAACCAGATCCACCTGCTCGTGCAGCTTGCCGACCAGGTGCTCGGGCTGGTTGCGGCCGGTCGTCGTTAGCCCACCGGCAGCGCGATCTCCTGTTCGATCGGAGCCACGCCGGTTCGGGCCGGCCGCACCGCCATCATCACGCCGAGAGTGAGGAGCCAGGCGAGAGCGATCGTGGTCGCGGCGAGTTCGAGTCTGCTGCCGAAGTCCGCTTGGAAGCGGGCGAGGGAGAGGATGCCGCCCGCCCCCGCGATCAGCGCGACGGCCACTCCGGAGGCGAGCGAGAGCCGCGCGAGCGATCGATGGCCGGCCGCGAACGAGACCTGCACCATGCCGAGGCAGGCCGCGGCGAACGCCAGCACCGCCACGACGGTGTGCACGAGGTCCTGCCAGGTGAACGTCGTGCCCATGGGAAGTGGGCATCCGCTCGTGCACGTCACCTGGGAGGCGACGAGGAAGAAACCGCAGCCGATCCACAGCGACACCGCCGGGGCCCAGATCGAAAGCAGCGGTAAGCGGCAACGAATGCCGCGGGCGGCATATGCGATGAGGCTGCCCCCCACAACGATCAGCAGCAGCGCCCCCTCGAACCACCGCGCGGTGGGCTGGCCCGCAGCGCCGAGCTCGCTCACGTAGAGATCCCGCCCCTGGGAAACCCGAGCCACCCAGATGATCACGAGGGCCACGAGCACGAATGCCGAGCCGACCAGGGTGCCCGCCGCTTCCACCGATCGCCGGTTCGGGAGCGGCGTCGCGGTCATTGTTGAATGGTAGGGCCTCGCGCATAGTTTTTTTCCAGTTGACACCGTTGTAACACCGGCGAATCATTGTGCGGCTTGACTGTGTTCATGACCACGATGCGAGCGATGGTGATCGCGGCCACAGGGGGCCCTGAGGTATTCACACCGGCCGACCTGCCGATGCCGATTAAGGTGAGCGCCGAGGTGGTGGTGAAGATCATCGCCGCGGGCGTGAACCCCATCGATGCGAAAACGCGTTCCGGTGGCGGCTCTTCGGCCGCCATCGCCAACTTCCCCGTCGTGCTCGGTGCGGACTTCAGCGGCATCGTCGTCGAGAGCCCCTACGAGACCTGCCCATTCAAGCCGGGGGACGAGGTGTTCGGCATGGTTCCGGTGCCGCGCATGGCGGGCACCTACGCCGAGTATGTGACCGTGCCCACCCTGAGCATCGCGCGCAAGCCCTCAAGGCTCACTCACGTTGAGGCGGCGGGGGTGCCGATGGCCGCCCTCACCGCCTGGGGGATGGTGGTGGATGTCGCGAAGGCACACGAGGCCCAGCGGGTGCTCGTGCACGCGGCATCCGGTGGCGTCGGGCACTTCGCCGTGCAGTTCGCCGCCTACTTCGGCGCGCACGTGATCGCCACCGGATCGGCGCACAACGAGAGCTGGCTTCGCGAACTCGGGGCCGCCGAGGTGATCGACCACAACACGACCCGCTTCGAAGACGTGGTGAGCCGGGTCGATGTGGTGATCGACCTCCTCGGCAACGTCCACGACGACACCGGCACACGGTCGCTGTCGGTGCTGCGCTCGGGCGGGCTGCTCGTCAACGCCCCGAGCGGCAGCTGGCCGACCATCATGGAGGATGCCGCGGCGGCGGGCGTGCGCGCGACCACCTACAAGACCTCCCCCGACGGGTCGACGCTGGCGATCATCGGGCGACTTCTCGACTCCGGAGACATCCACGTGACCGTCGATCATGTCTACGACCTCGAGCATGTCGCCGACGCCCACACCGCGATCGAGACCGGCCATACCCGCGGCAAGATCGTGCTGAGCGTCTCCGAACTGGGCTAGAGCGTCACCACGCGCACGAAGTCCTCTTCGAGGCGGTCGCCGAGGGCGAAGGTCTTGGTGCCGGCGATGCCGAACCCCGACCTCTCGTAGAAGCGATTGGCGCGGAGGTTCTGTTGGTTGACGCCCAGCCACACGACGACCGCTCCGCGAAGGCGCGCATGCTCCAGCGTCGAATCCATCAGCTGCGCCGCAAGGCCGCTGCCGTGGCTGTCGGCGCGCAGATAGAACTTGCTCAGCTCGACCGCGGGGCGTGCGCGAACGACGGCGGCGACATCCGGATCCGTCGGTTCACCGGTGATGAGCATCGCGTAGGCCAGGAACCGGCCGCCGTCCGTCGCGACGAGAATCTGCCGGTCAGGATCTGCGAGGTAGGCCTCGAAGCGCTCCTCGGAGAGTTGGGCGGCGATGAATCCGACGATGGCTTCGGCCGGGGTGTCGGGCGGACAGGCCAGCCCGAAGGTGTCGGCGGCGAGCTCGTGGAGCATTGCGCCCTCGCCCCCCTCCGCGCGACGGATCGATGCGGTCATCCGTTGTTCTCCTTCTCCCCCGTATGCGTCCCCAAAACGCAGGAGATTCGCCACGAGATGTACGTTATCGCCGCAGATTCCTACCGGACGTGGCGAATCTCCTGCGTTTTCGGTGGGCGGGTTCGGATTGGGCACGAAAAGAGGGGGACCACCGAAGTGATCCCCCTCTTGAAACGCGACTGTTTTGCTTAGAGGACGTTGACGTCCAGCGGGATGCCCGGACCGAAGGTGGTCGTGACAGTGCCCTTCTGGATGTAACGGCCCTTTGCGGAGCTGGGCTTGGAGCGCACGATCTCGTCGAGCGCTGCCTTGATGTTTTCTTCGAGCTGCTCGGCCGGGAAGGCGGCCTTACCCACGATGAAGTGCACGTTGGAGTGCTTGTCGACGCGGAACTCGATCTTTCCGCCCTTGATCTCGGTGACGGCTTTGGCCACGTCGGTGGTCACGGTGCCGGTCTTCGGGTTGGGCATGAGGCCACGCGGGCCGAGCACCTTTCCGAGACGACCGACCTTGCCCATCAGCTCCGGGGTGGAGACGGCGGAGTCGAACGAGGTGTAGCCGGCGGCCACCTTCTCGATGAGCTCGTCGCCACCGACCTCGTCGGCGCCCGCAGCGATCGCGGCGTCAGCGGCCGGTCCGGTTGCGAACACGATGACGCGGGCGGTCTTGCCGGTTCCGTGCGGGAGGATCACCGTTCCACGAACCATCTGGTCCGCCTTGCGGGGGTCGACACCGAGCTTGAGGGCGACCTCGACGGTGGAGTTGAAGTTTTTCGAACCGGTCTCACGGGCGAGTCCGACGGCTTCGTTGGGCGTGTAGAACTTGCCCTCTTCCATCTTCTCTGCGGCGGCGCGGTAGGCCTTGGATTTCGTAGCCATTATGCGTCCACCGTGATTCCCATAGAGCGGGCGGTGCCCGCGATGATCTTCTCTGCCGCCGCAACGTCGTTGGCGTTGAGGTCGACCATCTTCTGCTCGGCGATCGAGCGGAGCTGGTCCTTCGACAGGCGTCCCACCTTGGTGGTGTGCGGGGTGCCGGATCCCTTGGCGACTCCGGCGGCCTTCTTGATGAGCTCGGCGGCCGGCGGGGTCTTCAGGATGAACGTGAACGAACGGTCCTCATAGACGGTGATCTCGACCGGGATGACGTTGCCGCGCTGCGACTCGGTCGCGGCGTTGTACGCCTTGCAGAACTCCATGATGTTAACGCCGTGCTGTCCGAGCGCCGGCCCGATGGGCGGTGCGGGGTTGGCGGCGCCGGCCTGGATCTGAAGCTTGATCAGACCCGTGACCTTCTTTTTCGGTGCCATTGTTTTCCTCTTCTGTATCGAACTGGCCCGTGTTGGCCAGCTCTCCCGCAATCCAGAGGGATGCGGTGCGGTCGCGCCCGAAGGCGCAACCTCTTTACCTTACGCGAAATGTCGGTGGTTGCCTATTGGATGAAGGCATGGAGGCAGTCGGCTACTACTCGGATCAGGCCCGATCCGACGTGCGTGTCGACACCGCGATTGCGGCCGCCGAGTACGAACTCCGCGCCGTGAACTCCCATCATGCGGCAACTCTGGTCGCCATCCATTCGGTGCTGGAAGAAGCTCGGCTCAGCCCAGAGGTCTTCGTCGGCCAGCATGCGTCCCGCTTCTCGAGGGAAGACGTCGAGTTCTCCGAGCGGGCCGCGATCGCTGACCTCGCCGTCAGGCTCGCGCTCTCGGAGAACACCGTCCGGGCGCACGAACACCAGGCCGTCACGATGATCGGCCGTGCACCCCTCACCTGGCAGAAGTTCCGGTGGGGCGAAGTCTCCCCTGTCAACGCGCGCACCGTTTCAGAACTCGCCGCGTCGCTTCCGGATGGCGACACCGCGCTGTTCGCCTCGTTCGACACCGCCGTTGCGGAGCACGCAGCGCGGCTCGCACCAGCACGGTTTCGCGCCTTCGCTCGCAAATTGCGCGAACAGATCGTCTCCGACACGGCAGCGGAACGGCACGAGTCGGAATTGTCACAACGCCGAGTCGTCTTCGAGCCCGACATCGATGGGATGGCCTGGATCTCGGCCTACCTTCCTGCCGAGGTTGCGACCAAGGCGATGACGTTCCTCGACGCCGAGGCGCTCAGGCTCTCGGCAATGCACGGCGAGACTCGCACCCTGCCCCAACTGCGAGCGGACGTCTTGGGCGACATGATCACCGGATCGGGCAGCGCCGGCTCAGTGGCGGTGCGTGTTGGCGTGCTCATCCCCATGCTCACCCTCCTCGGGCAGTCCGAGATGCCCGCCTCTCTCGAGGGTTACGGCCCGATCGATGCCGAAACCGCCCGCACACTGGCGGGGGACGCGTCCTCGATCTACCGCATCCTCACGGATCCCGTCACCGGCGCAATTCTCGACATCGACCAGCCGACGAAACGCATCCCAACGGGCCTCCGCCGAATGCGCCAGCTGATCGACCAGACCTGCACCTTCCCCGGATGCGGCAAACGCGCGGTGAATTGCGATCTCGACCACACCGTCGACCGCCAGTTCGGCGGCCGCACGACGCTGATGAACCTGTCGCACCTCTGCCGCAATCATCACCGCGACAAACATCGGACTAAGTGGACAATTACTCAGGATAAGGCAGGGCGGATCGAGTGGACGAGCCCGACCGGGTATGTCGCCGCGCCCGATCCGCCGCCGTTCTAGGGGAGAACTCTGCCTACCGCGGGCTCTCGAGTGCGACGACGGTGTCGTAGAGCCCGTAGCGCCGAAGGCCCTCGTGCGAGTCGATTCCTGTATACGACAGGGATGCGTCCTCGTAGCGTCGGAACGCGAAGACGGCCTGGTTCATTTGCGAGGAATTGAATACATCGAGCGAGACGAGCAGGTTGAAGTCGCCGACCGTCAAACCGGTGACTGCTCTGAAGAGGTCCGGCTCGAGCTTCGTGATCACATCGTGCAGGGTGTTCTCCCGGTAGTCAGTCAGGTACATGAATGCCGGAATTCGAGTCGCGAATTTGATCAGCTTCTCCTGAATCTGCTTTCGCTTGGACCGGTAGTCCTTCTCGTCGTCGGAGAGTTCCTTCTTCTCGGGCGCGGTGATGCCGTCGCCCTTTAGCCTCTTCGTTTCTTTCACTGCCTCGGATTTGTTCACGACGGTCTCGAAAATCGACGACCCCAACGCACGGAACCCCTCGATGTTCATCACCGCATCCATCGCAGCCGGCGACTCCATGATCTTGCGAAGTGTGTCGTTGTCGACATTGACGAGCAACGCTGACTCCCACTTGCGCGCCAGGAGCGTCGCGGATGTACCCGTCATCGCATAGTCGAGAATTGCACCCGCATCGATTTGAAGCATGTTCGACCCGTTGTAGGCGAGCACAGGCAGAAATTTCACAAGGTCCTCGACGGCGCGTTCCGGATTAAGTGCCTCCGGGGATAGTCCGATGCCATATTCGGCGATCTGACGAAGAGCGCGCGTCGGGGCGAAGTCGAATACGAAACACACTGGTTTCAGGATCTGCTCGGACCTCGGATCGTCGCCATGCGGGTTGCTGATCGTCCACGGCGACTGAACTCGGAAGGCGGCCTGAAAATACGTTTCCGGCGACTTGAGGTTCCGCAGCATGAGAATCGATGACCACGGCGCGACCGTCACGCCGGTGGTGAGCTTGCCGACGGTGAGTGTGATGGTCTTGGTGTCGTAACCGTTGCCCATCGCCACGCGCACCGGCGGAAGCGCATCCAGCCCTACGCCGACCCCTGGAGCCGACACATTGACGACCGCGTAGTCGTGCCAGAAAGAGTTCTGCGGTTCGGCGAGCAAGTTGACCATCGCGGCGCAGGAGGTGACGCGCGGAAGCATCCACAGGGAGTGCTGCAAGTACGGGAGCAAGCGAGTGTCGGAATAGGGAAATGGGGGTCGAGTTCCTGCTCGTAACGCGTCGATCTGGGTCGGAAGGTGTGAGCCGCGAATGATGTCGAGCCACTTCTGCACATCGTCTTTGTGCACGAATTGCGCTGCGCTTTCGGACCCAGTCGCCTCGAAGAACGAATTGAGATCGAATTCGTCGAGCTCGCCCTGATTCGCCACGGCAACTAGTTCATCGGGCATCTGGTAGGTAAGCAGCCGCATTTCGGGCAGCGAGGCGTAGGGGTTGCGGTCATTCGGATACTGCTCGGCGAATGCCGCTTTCGCGCGCTGCTCGTCGGTATATGTCCAATTGAAGATCTGCTCTTCGATGAACCGACCGGTCGCGAGGGCTTTGAACGGTGTGCCAGAAAGATAAAGATACGCTCCAGCGCGAATGGGCACGAAGGCGTCTTCGACACTGCCGAGCTCTTCCGTCTCTTGGGCGAAGGTCTCGAGGTCGCGACCGAACTCGAGTTCGAGTTCCTTCTTCTTCGAAGTGTCATCCTCGCCCTCGAAGAGCTCTTTGGCCGCGTCGCGCCAGGCGCCGAAGTGATACTCGTCGAAGACAACCAGGTCCCAGGACATCTCGGTGAGCCACTGGTGTCTCGCCTTGAAGTTGCCTGCTGCGTCACGGCCCAGTAGATCTTGAAAGGACCCGAAGTACACAAGGGGACGGTGTGAGTCGGCGCTGTCGGGGTCGGCTCCCGTTGCGCGGGACAGGTACTGCCAGCCATCGAAGTCGACATGCGACTCGAGGTCGGTCTTCCAGGCGTCCTCCACGGCTGGCTTGAAGGTGACGACTAGCACCCGCATCGCCCGCAGGCGCTTCGCGAGCTGATACGCAGTAAAGGTCTTGCCGAACCGCATCTTTGCGTTCCATAGGAACTCAGGGACCGCATCAGAGTCCTCGTTCCAGATGGATCGGTAGTACTCGACAGTCTTCGCGACCGCCTGTTCCTGTTCGTTCCGCAGTGGAAAGGTGTTGTGGTGGGTGCCGCTGAAGTCGCGATTCTCGCGCAGCTCGTGGATCACCGTCAGCACATCGTCGGCCGTGCAGCGCATCCACTCTCGGCTTGATTCGTAGACAACGTTCTCGAAGTTCTTCGAGATAAGCCGAGCCCGCACGTCGGTGTCCGTAATCGTGCTGCCGTCTGCCCGCTCCGCCGACTCGTCAACCTCGACGGAGTACTCAACTCGCGCCTGCCCCTGCGACTGCCGAATGCGATCGTTGACCCGTTGCGTCGTCTGCCCGATCTTGAGACAACCGCGCCACCGCTCCGCGACTTCGCTACTCGACCAACCGTAGATTCGAAGTCGGGCGTCGGGCTTTTCTGGCAGCAGGCTATCGATGGGCTTAGTCATCGATCACTTCGGACGTGGCGTCATGCGCGGCAACTTGAGACTCAATGAAGTCAACTTCGCCGCCACTCAAACCGTATCGCTCATAGAGCGCACGGTCAGTCCAGTCTTGGTCGGTGCTGAGATCCGGGACAAAGGAGTAGACGTCACGGTTTGCGTGCTGTGTTGACTTGCGCAGCGACACAAGGAACCGGAGGAAGCGGGATCGAAGGTACCCCGCAAATCGCTTGGCCTCGTCTTCGTTCGAAAAGTGTCCTGCGACAAGGTATGTCTCCGTGCAAGCTGTCCCGGGCGCAGCAATGATCGGCTTGCTGAGGAATTTAGTCTCGACTGCGGCACTAGTGCCCTGCACAGCCGTCATGAGAACCTTCCACTCATCGATCCACCCAGCGTTCTGTGGAATCGCGTTTCGCTCGACCCAAGTGATTCTTTGAGAGCCGAAGAGCTGGATCGGATCGGTCAGTCCAGTCGGAGTCGGCTGACCGTGGAAAAAGGTTCGAAGTCCGAAGGGCTTGCCTGCAGACACATGTGCGTCGAGGGTCGGTTCGTTTCTGGCTCGGACTTTTTCCAAGATCGACACGGCCTCGTTTCGACGAACGAGTATGTCGTAGGTGTCGAGCTCCCTGGCGACGGGAAGCCCGACCGGGACACCATCCCACATCGTCTGTATCGTGCAGGTGCCTTCATGGTCGCGATCCCACAAGAAGTACGAGATTCCTCCGCGGATCTTTACCCCCGGAAACGCGTCATACAACTTCGGGTAATCGACCAGGTACCGCAGCTTCCGCGAAGTGAGCATTCTCTTTCGGAACCCGTCAAGTCCTCGCCCCCCGGCGAACCAGCGGGACGGTGTAACCATCACGATGAAACGCGGATCCAGGGTCACGGCTCCGTCAACGAAAAGCTGATAGATCGGTGCCGCCGAATTATTGTGCCCACCATCATCGAGTTGGTAGGGCGGGTTCCCAATCACTACGTCGAACTGCATGTCGGCTCCGAAAATCTGCTTAATCCGTGCTGTGATGTCGGTCGCATGGATGAAGGCGTAGGCGTGTGTCTCGAGATCGGCACCCCGGCTGTATTCCAGCTTGCTGGCGCCGCAGTATGCGCACTTTTCCCCAGCCCAGGTATGCTCGGTGCGCTCGAACCAGATGTTGCCCCAATCCCGGTCGAACGACTTTGCGATGGAGTGGGTGCCAGTTGCATCCTTCGAGCAGTAGACGCTTCGTCGGGCAAGCAGGCTGGTGAGCCTGGTGATCCCGATGCCGAAAACCTGTTTGGTAAGGATGTGCTCGACTCGAGTATCCAGTTCGGGGATCTGATCTTCCAGCCCGAGATTCAATCGCGCAACAATCTCGCGAAGAAAGACCCCCGACTTCGTGAACGGATCGAGAAAGGTGACTGCGGGGTCCGCCCAGATGCTCTTGCCGTCATTCGCCTCGGCCCATGCCACCTCGAGTGTGTCGAGCATCTGATTGGCCAGAGCCGGCGGAGTGAAGACCTCATCATTAGAGAGATTGGCGATGCACGTGAGCACGTCAGGGTTGTGGCCCTTCAGAGTGAACTCCGCCTTCGGTGAAGCAGCGGTCATGCCGCAAGCTCTCGCACGGTCATCGGCGGGAAGATGGCGACTGGCACGAAGACCTCGTGCTCCTCCAAATTCTCAAAGAGACTGCCCTGCACTGACGAACGTTGGGTGAGCGCGTCGTAACGAAAGTCGCGACGCTGGAACTTGCCTCGACCTAGATAGCCCCACTCCGGAAACGTGATGTGATTGCCGCTTGCGGCGGTCATGGTCAATGCGTCGCCCTCGACGACGTTTAACGCGAGGACACGCTGGGCCGCGGGCCACCAGCCATCCTCTTCTGCGAGTCTGAGGAAGGCAGCAAACGTCGACAAAAGCCTCGCTCGACACTCCGCCGCGTTATCCGGAAGAAGCTCGACTCCGTACACCGACATCAGGGCAAGCAGCGCATAATGCCTGCGCTCGAAGTCGTTGCGACCGTAACGGGACTGCACGACAGCGAGCTTTCGCTCGAGTACCGGGATGAGGAAATTGCCCGATCCGCAAGCCGGCTCGAGAAATCGCGAGTCGATGCGCTCTGTCTCGGATTTGACGAGGTCGAGCATGTCTGCGACCAGCCACGCGGGCGTGAAGACTTCGCCGTGATCGGCGACGCGCTTTCGGGACTTTACTAGCCGCTCGACTCCCTCATTCGCTGCGGCCATAGGTACCAGAGTACAAGTACCCGGTGACTTACACACTGGTACACGCGCCCGGGCGCCCTGAGGCTTAGTGGATGCCCCGAGTCACCTCCGACGCCGCAGCCCACATCGGGCGGCGAATCGCTGAGCGCCGGCGGCAGATAGCAATTACGCAGGATGAACTCGCTGCCGGGAGCGGGATCGATTCGTCCAACATCCGCGCCTATGAAAACGGGCGTGCGATGCCGAGCATCCACTCACTGGTGCGCATTGCGGCCGCCCTCGGCCTGGATCCGGGCGCGCTGCTCGATGGCCTCACACTCGACCTCTTCACGGCGAAAGTGAACGACGGCCGCCGGCAGAGCGCGTAGGCATAAGGCCGAAAGACAACGAAAAAGCCCGCCGCGGGTGCGACGGGCTTTTCAGAGCTGGGGTCTCCAGCGGGGGTGGGTTAGAGCTTGGTGACCTGGTCGAAGCTGAGCTCCACCGGGGTCTCGCGCTCGAACAGGGAGACGAGCACGATGAGCTTGCCACTCTCGGCCTTGATCTCGTTGATCGATCCCGGAAGACCCGCGAACGAACCCTCCTTGATCGTGATGGTCTCGCCGATTTCGAAGTCCACTTCCTGGGGGATGGATCTGCCGATGGCCTTTCCGCCCTTTGCTCCGGCCTTGACCGGGGCTTCGACGATCTGCACCAGGCTCTTCAGCATGTTGAAGGCCTCTTCGAAACGGAGCGGCGTCGGGTTGTGCGAGTTACCGACGAATCCGGTGACGCCGGGGGTGTGGCGTACGACCGACCAGCTGTCTTCGTTGAGATCCATACGCACGAGCACGTACCCCGGGATGCGCACGCGGGTGACGAGCTTGCGCTGGCCGTTCTTGATCTCGACGACGTCTTCCATCGGAACCTCGACCTGGAAGACGAAGTCCTCCATGGCCATCGAGACCTTGCGGTTCTCGATGTTCTGCTTGACGCGCTTTTCGAAGCCGGCGTAGGAGTGGATGACGTACCACTTGCCGTAGGCCGCCTTGAGCTCCTTGCGGAACTCGTCGTAGGGGTCGACCTCGGTCTCTTCGTCGGCCTCATCAACACTCGCCTGCTCGGCGAGCTCGGACTCGATCTCCGCCTCGAACGCATCGTCGAAGGGCACGACCTGCTCGGCCTCCCCCTCCACGAATCCGACCTCGTCCTCGGTCGCCTCGAGGGCGGCCTCGGCCTCGTCGACAGAATCGACCTCTAGGGCGTCGGCGACCGCGAGATCGGCTTCGGGGTCTGCGGCGAGCGCCACGGCATCGAGGGCGGCATCGAGGTCTGCCTCGACGTCACTCTCGATCTCGTACTCGTTGTCTTCGTCGACCAGGTGAATGGCGCGGCTCTCGGCGGACTCTACGGACGACTCATCCGCGGCCAGCTCGTAGCCCTCCTGCGCTTCGTCCTCTTCGGAGGACTGCTCGGCGGCAGTCGCGAGGTCGATGTCGTCGCGGTTTGTTCCAGACACTGTGAATCTCATTCCATTTCTTGGGGCGGATGCGGCACGTCGCGTGCCTCCGCCGGTTAGGGAGCCGTTAACTCCCTGCGGCCCGTTCCGTGCTGTGGCCGCCAGTTGCAGTTGTTCTGTCGCTAATTGCCGAAGATGGTATTCACACCGAGTGCGAAGAGCAGGTCCAGCCCGTACACCAGCGCCATCATGATGACCACGAAGACCAACACGACACCGGTGTAGCTGAACAGTTCCTTGCGGGTCGGGGTGACGACCTTCTTCAGTTCATTGATGACCTGCCGAAGGAACAGGACGAGTCGGCCGAACGGACCGCGGCTCGAGCCACGGTCTTGTTTGGCATTCGCGACGATGTCCTCACTCGGCTCGTCGATGACATTTCTCGCCACTTGGTTACTACCTTCGTCGAAACTGTCGACCCGTACAGGTGCACGAATCGAACTGCAGGGCGGACAGGACTTGAACCTGCAACCTGCGGTTTTGGAGACCGCTGCTCTACCAATTGAGCCACCGCCCTTCGCAGCCGAACTGTCATCATCCGCATCCGAAACCAAGGGTTTTACCCGAAATGGGCATACGAAATGATGGCAGATTTCAACTACCACGCTCCAGTGTAGGCGACGGTTCCGCCGGGTGCAAAGCTGCGCGCGGCGGGGTGCGCACACGGGGCTCCCGTGACTCGGCGACGGCGTGAGGGGTATCGGGACGGAAACTCTGGTGACCGCCGTCACTGGCGACAAGTGCACCTTCGATCGCATCCGGAGGGTGTACTTCTCGCCAGTCACGCGCCCGACCCGGTGCGCGACGCCAACCCTGTGGACAGTGGACGACACGGCTCGCGCGGGAGCGGCATCCTCTTGTCATGCCACCGCGCGTACCCCTCCCCCGCAGCCTCGGCGCCGCGCCGTTCAGCGTGCGGCAGGGCGCTTCCGCGGGGCTCGGACGCGGCCGGATGCTCGGCCCGGATCTCGCCCAGCCGCAGCGCGGGGTTCGGATTCCTGCAGGAAGCGCGCCATCGGTCGAGTCGCTCTGCCGCGCCTTGCGCCTTCGACTGCCCCCGTCGGCGTTCTTCAGCGGGATCACGGCCGCCGTGGTGATTAACCTGCCGCTCCCGAGTCGATCGGAGGCGTCGCGCCGGCTCGAGGTGAGCGTTCCGGCGCCGCTGCGGGCGCCGACCGGGCGAGGCATCCGGGGCCGCTCGGTTGTGGTGCGGGAGTGCGAAATCCGGGTCTGGCACGGCATCCGAATCAGCTCACCGGAGCGGGTCTTCTGCGACCTCGGCGCCGACCTCGACCTCCCCGATCTCGTCGCGGTCGGCGACTTCCTGATAGGGCGGATGCTTCCTCTCACCTCCCGCGATGCCCTCGCCGCCGCGATCGCGAGCTACCCCGGCCGCCGGGGATTGCCTGTCCTGCGCGCTGCCCACCCGATGCTCTCCGACCGGTCAGAGTCGCGAAAGGAGTCCCACCTTCGGGTGATCATCCTCACGGCCCGACTGCCGGGGATGGTGGCCAACCTGCCGATCACCACCTCCGGCGGCTTCGAGTACCGGGCGGATCTCGCCTTTCCCCGTCACAGGGTGCTGATCGAATACCAAAGCGACTACCATTCCGATCCCGACAACTTCCGGGCCGACATTACCCACCGCGCCCGGCTCGAGGCGGACGGATGGTTCGTGATGCAGGTCAACGCGAACGACCTGCGCGATCCGGACGAGTTGGTCGCCCGCATCCGCACGGTGCTCGCGTCGCGGGGGTGAGCGCGGCTCCCGAGGTCACGGATTCGCGCAACTGCTCGCGACCCGCGGAGTGCGCGCTCACTGGCGAGAAGTACACCGCGAACGCGTCATGGAAGATGTACTTCTCGCCACTCAGTCGGCGGAGTGCCACCACGCGACCCCACCCCGCGCCATCCACCGATCGGTTGATCCCTCTCCAGCCGGTGCACCGTTGTCCCGGGGTGCCGCGAGCGCGACTATTGGCACATGACAACTTCTCCCCACGTGAGTGTGCGCGACCTGCGCAAGCAGTACGGAGACTTCGCGGCCGTCGACGGCGTGAGCTTCGACATCCAGGCCGGCGAGACCTTCGCCCTGCTCGGCCCCAACGGCGCGGGCAAGTCCACCACCATCGAGATCCTCGAGGGCTACCGTGACCGCACCAGCGGCGAGGCGCGCGTGCTCGGCGTGGATCCGCAGCGCGGCACCCTCGAGTGGAAGGCCCGCCTCGGCATCGTGCTGCAGTCGACCGGCGAGAGCGGCAACGTCACCGTTCGCGAGCAGCTCGCCCACTTCGCCGGCTTCTATCCGAACCCGCGCGACGTCGACGAGGTGATCGCCGCTGTCGGCCTCACCGAGAAAGCCAAGGCCCGCATCAAATCGCTCTCCGGCGGCCAACGGCGGCGGGTGGATGTCGCGCTCGGAGTGATCGGGCGGCCGGAGTTGCTCTTCCTCGACGAGCCGACCACCGGGTTCGACCCGGAGGCGCGTCGCGAATTCTGGGAGCTCATCCGCTCCCTCAAGCGCGAGGGCACCACCATCCTGCTCACGACCCACTACCTCGACGAGGCCGCCCAGCTCGGCGACCGAGCCGGCGTGATCGCCGGCGGCCGGCTCATCGACATCGGCACGATCGATGAGATCGGAGGAGCGGATGCCCGGGTACCGGTCGTGCGCTGGCACGACCAGAACGGGGCGCACGAGGAGCGCACCACCGAGCCGGCATCCGTCGTCGCGCGGTTGCTCGCTTCCACCGGCGGCGAGCCCGCCGGGCTCGAGGTGCGCCGCCCGAGCCTCGAAGACGTCTACCTCGACCTCGTGGCGGCTCACGAAGGGGCAGCCCGCGAAGGGGCAACCCACAGCACCGAGAAGAAGACCCCCGAACAACTGGAGCGTTCACTGTGACCACCATCGAAATCGCGACCCCGAAACTGCCCGCCGGTCGCACGCTCGCACTTGGCGCCAGCCGCATCGCCTACGAGGTGAAGACCTACTTCCGCCAGGGCGACTCGGTTTTCTTCACCTTCCTGTTTCCGCTCATCTTCCTCACGATCTTCTCGGTCGCCTTCAGCGAAGGCAGTTTCGGAAAGACCGCGAGCGGCGCCAAGGTGACCGCCGCCGAGTTCTACCTTCCCGCCATGCTCGCGGCCGGGGTGCTGTTGAGCGGCCTGCAGAACATGTCCATCGACATCGCCACCGAGAAGAGCGACGGCACGCTCAAGCGGCTCGGCGGCTCGCCCCTGCCGGTAATGAGCTACTTCATCGGCAAGATCGGGCAGGTGATCGTGACGGGCATCCTGCAATCGGCACTGCTGCTGGTGGTGGCGGCGGTCGCCTTCGGGGTGTCACTGCCGACGGATCCGGCCAAGTGGCTCACCTTCGCCTGGGTGTTCCTGCTCGGAGTCTCCACCTGTGCTGTGCTCGGGATAGCCCTGAGCGCCCTCCCGCGCTCCGGCAAGAGCGCGACGGCCGTGATCATCCCGATCACACTGATCCTGCAGTTCATCTCGGGCGTCTACCTCAGCTTCTCGCAGCTGCCCGACTGGCTGCAGAACTTCGCCAGTATCTTTCCCCTCAAGTGGCTCGCACAGGGAATGCGCTCCGTATTCCTGCCCGACTCGTTCAAGGCGCTCGAGATGGGCGGCACCTGGAACCTGGGGGGTGTCGCGCTCGTCACGGCGATCTGGCTCGTGGTGGGACTCGTGGCGTGCCGCCTGACCTTCCGCTGGATCCGCAAGGACTCCTGAACGCCCGAAAGGCGGGGGACGGATGGGATGCTTGAGTCCATGACAGGCAACCGCTGGTGGCACGTGTTCTTCGCCACCACCATGGTGATGCTCGCGGTGATCAACCTGTTCGCCTGGGCACCGAGCACCGGCCAGCGCATCGGAGCCTGGGTGACCATCGCCACCCTCAGCCTTGCCTACGTGACCATCGGGCGGCGGGCGCTCGGCGGAGACACCCGTTTCACCCTCCCGTTCTCCCTCGCGTTGATCATCGGTTCCGGCGTGCTTGTCGCCTGCTCGCCGAACCTCGCGTTCGTGCAGGCGATCGCATTCCCGCTGCTCTGGGTGGTGATCGAGCGCACCAGGGTCGCAGTGGCGGCCAACGTCGCCCTTGCCCTCGTGGTGAGTGCGGGATTCGTCGTGTCGGTGGGAACCGGCTCCGACAACCTGTCCCAGACCGGACTGATCCAGAGCATCTCGCTCGTCGGAAGCCTCGCCCTCGGCCTCTGGATCAGTCGCATCGCCGATCTCAGCAACGAACGGCTGCGCCTGCTCGACGAACTCACGGCGACCCAGGCCGAACTCGCGGCGGCGAACCACGACACGGGAGTCGTGAGCGAACGTGAGCGCCTTGCCCGGGAGATCCACGACACGATCGCACAGAGCCTCACCGGCATCGTCATGATGTCGCAGCGCGCCCAGCGGGAACTCGGCGCCGGGCAGCTCACGCCGCTCGCCGACCAGCTCCAACTGCTGGAGGAGAGCGCCCGGGATGCCCTGGTCGAGACCCGATCGCTGGTCGCGGCGAGCGCCCCGGTCGACCTCGGCGGCGGGATCGCCTCCGCGCTCGAGCGACTGGCCGAGCGCTTCCGGCGGGAGAGCGGCATCGCGATCTCGGTAACCGCCGAAGTCTCGGTGGAGCTCGACCGGGACACGGAGGTCGTTCTGCTGCGCTGCGCCCAGGAGGCTCTTGCCAATGTGCGCAAGCACTCTCACGCGACTACCGCCACGGTGCGCCTGGTGACGGAGCTCCTGACCGCGACGCTCTCGGTCACCGACGACGGCAGCGGATTCGACTCGAGCGCCGCCGAGACCGGCTTCGGCCTCCCCGGCATGCGCGACCGGCTCGCCCTGGTGAACGGCGCGCTCGCTGTGTCGAGCGTGCCGGGCGGCGGCACCTCGCTGTCGGTGTCGCTGCCGATCGGAGTCGCTGCGTGATCCGCATCGTGGTGGCCGACGATCATCCGATCGTGCGCAGCGGCATCGTCGCGTTGCTGCAGGATGCCGCGGACGTCGAGGTGATCGGCGAGGCGTCGAGTGGCGCGGACGCCGTCGAGACAGCGGTACGTCTGAAGCCCGATCTCGTGCTGATGGACCTGCGGATGCCGCTGCCGGCGTCATCCGTCGGCGAGGTGGAGCTGGACGGGGTGGCTGCGACCGCGCAGATCATGGCCGCCGAGCCGGGCATCCGCGTGATCGTACTGACGACCTACGAGAGCGATGAGGCCATCCTCTCCGCGATCGAGGCCGGCGCTACCGGCTATCTGCTCAAGGCCGCCCCCCAGGAGGAGATCCTCGCCGGGATCCGCTCGGTCGCTCGCGGCGAAGTGGCTCTCGCGCCGTCGATCGCGGCACTACTCGTGCGACGGGTGGCCAAGCCTCCCACGGTGACGCTTAGCGAGAGGGAGACAGAGGTGCTCGGCCTGGTGGCGCGCGGAAACAGCAACCCCTCCATCGCGAAAGCGCTGTTCCTCAGCGAGGCGACCGTGAAGACCCACCTGCTGCACGTGTTCGAAAAACTGGGGGTGAGTGATCGCACGCGGGCGGTCACTCTTGCCATGGAGCTCGGCCTGCTGAAGCGCTGAGCGCACCGGGGGCTCTGGTCGAATCGGTCGAGTCTTGCTAGCCTTTACCGATTCGTTACTAAACGGTGACGAAACCCGAGCAAGCCCGAGTCTCTCGACTGCAGCGCAGCGGCGATTCACGGCAGAGGACTGACCTGGTGACACGGCAACGGCGAGGCGCCCTGAAGAGGGCGACTTCGAAGGTGACCGCGATCGGTGCCCTGTTCGGCGTCGCAGCGCTCATCGTCTCGACCTCGCTGCCGGCCGCGGCCCTCTACCGCCCGGATTCGGCATCCGCCCTCACGCTCACCGGTTCGAGCCTGCGGGAGACCGCGCCGACCCAGTCGTTCGCGACCGTCGCAGCCCTCACAGCGCCGACGACGGTGGTCCGGGACGCCTACGCCGTCACCCTCCCGCCGCCGCCTCCGCCGATCCGCCAGACGAAACTGGCCAGCTTCGCACCGCGCGGGAGCATGCTCTACACGCCCAATCCCAATGGCACGATCCAGTGGCCGTTCACGCGCTATGTGCCGATCGCAAGCGGGTTCGGGCCGCGACCAGCACCCTGCAACGGATGCTCCTCATTCCACGACGGGCTCGACTTCCTTCCCGGAGCGGGCGCGCCGATCGGTGCGATCGCTGCCGGAGTGGTGACCATCGTCGGGCAGGACAGCGGGGGCTACGCGTCCTACGGCACGCGGGTCGTGATCGAACACGTGATCAACGGCCAGAAGGTCGAGAGCCTCTACGCTCACATGATCGCCGGATCCCCCACCGTCACGGTCGGCCAGACCGTCACCGTCGGACAGACGCTCGGCCTGGTGGGAAGCACGGGGGCGTCGACCGGCGCGCACCTGCACCTCGGCATCTCCCTTGGCGGCACCTTCGTGGACCCCTACGCCTGGCTCATGGCGAACGCCAACTGACCCTGACTCCGCCTCAGACGTGCACGCCCACCAGCACGGGCTCCGGCTGGAGCACGACTCCGTAGGCCCCGAGCACGCGGGTCTGGATGTAGCGGGCCAGCTCGGCGACCTGTGACGCCGTCGCATCCCCGGTGTTCACGATCGCGAGACTGTGTTTGCTCGAGACTGCCGCGCGTGACCCCGGAAGGCTGAACCCTCGCGTCACCCCCGAATGCTCGATGAGCCAGGCCGCGCTCAGCTTCACGCCGGCCGGCTCGACGGCGGCAGCCTGGGGCAGGCTGCCCGGGTCATAGGTCTCGAGGGGCGTCACGCGCGGCTCCGTCGTTGCGGAGTCCTCGATCGGCCAGCGAGGAACGTCCGCGGGCAGGGAGCGTGCAAAGGCCGCGCTCACCACCGGATTGGTGAAGAAGGATCCCGCGCTCACCGAATCGGGATCCGCCGGATCGAGCAGCATCCCCTTGGCCCCGCGAAGTGCAAGCACCGCGGAGCGTACCCTGGCGACCGGCAGACGATCCCCGACGGACACGCCGAGCGCGCTGGCGAGCTGGTCGTACTCGATCGGATCGCTGAGGGCACCCTCGTTTCGCGTCAGCACGAGGTCGATGGAGACGACGATTCCCGCGCGACCGCGCTTGAGCAGGGAGCTCCGGTAGCCGAGTTCGAGCTCGGCGGCCGGGAGGCGCAGAAGGTCGCCGCTGAGGTAGTCGAGAAACTCGATCGAGACCAGGCTGGACGAGAGCTCCTGCCCGTAGGCGCCGATGTTCTGGATCGGAGCCGCCCCGCTCGACCCCGGGATGCCCGAGAGCGCCTCCAGCCCGGCAAGGCCTTGCTCGACAGTCGTCGCGACGAGAGCGTCCCACGGCTCCCCAGCCTGTACCCGCAGCACGACCCGTCCGTCGAGTCCGGACCCGGACAGCCGTTCGATCCCCCGGGTGACCACATGGATGACGGTGCCCGGCACTCCCTCGTCGGCCACGACGAGGTTCGACCCTCCCCCGAGCGCGATCCAGTCGTCGCCGGTCGCCCAGGTCGCGCGCGCGGCGTCGATGAGCTGCTCGCGCGTCTGTGGCGCAAGGTAGTGCCGGGCCGCGCCGCCGACCCTGAGGGTGGTGAGTTCTCGAAGATCCATCGGTCAGGCCACGCTCACGCGCACCTGCGCCTTTCCGAGCACGGTCGAACCGTCGAAGGTGACCGTGAGGTCGATCCGCGCGATGTCACCGTCGAGAGCGCCGACCTTGGCGGTCACGATCACGACAGCACCGTCGGCAGCATCCACAGCGACCGGGCGGGTGAAGCGCACCTGGTAGTCGAGCACCCTTCCCGGGTCGCCGATCCAGTCGACGACCGGCTGCACGGCAAGTCCCATAGTGAGCATCCCGTGGGCGAGAACGCCCGGAAGCCCCACCGAGCGGGCCACGTCGTCGCGATAGTGGATGGCGTTGAAGTCCCCGGATGCCCCCGCATAGCGCACGAGGGAGTCCCGGTTGAGTGCGAACTCGGCTTCGGCGACGACCTGCCCGATTGCGAGGGAGGCCGCCGTGATGCCGCTCATTCGTCGCCCCGCACCACGAGGGTGGAGGTGGCGGTGACGACGTGCGCGCCGTCCGAGCCGACGATCGAGGACTCGGCCGTGACCATCGAATGCCCGCCGAGCGACTTGATGCTCGCAACGGTCAGTGTCGCGGTGAGCTCGTCGCCGGCCACGATCGGTCGGCTGAAGCTGAAGCGCTGGTCGCCGTGCACCACCCGGGAGAAGTCGATGCCGGCATCCGGCTCCGAGAGCAACTGCTGAAGGGTGAGCTCCTGCACGACCACCGGAAAGGTGGGTGGCGCCACGAGGTCGCTGTACCCGGCAGCGCGTGCGGCCGCGAGGTCGAAGGAGAGGGGGCTGGTGGCGAAGACGGCGCGGGAGAATTCGCGGATCTTCTCCCTCCCGACGAGATACGGCCCGATCGGCGGGAAGACCCGGCCGACGAGCTCGGGGTTCACTGTCATTCGAATTCCTTGGGCACAGTTTCTGTTGGCACAGCTTCAATTGGCACAGCGAAAGCTTAACGAACGAAGCCCCGGTCACCATCAATGGTGGCCGGGGCTTCGCAGGAGTCGCTCCGTGAAGGAGTCGCTCCGTGAGGGAGCTAGGGGCTTACTGGCAGCTGTCGCACTGCAGGTCGTCCATCGGGTCGACCGGCACTGCGTATCCGCCGATGAAGCTGTTGTCGTTGTCCATGGGAGCCTCCTGGATTGTGGGGTGGTCTGCTGAAAGTTTGGTACTCCGTCACCGTCTGTTCATTCCCGGTGCCGTCGTGGGTTCTTACTATATAACCGGAATGACACTCGTGTCATTCCACTACATCTAGTGTTTTCGGCGTGTCGCCATATTTTTCCGAAATGGAGCGATGCACCGGTCTGATCACCCCCGAAATGACGCCCGAGCGCCCCAATTCACGGGGATCTCGTTATCAGAATGAGACTTTCGAGGAGCTCTGGGCTACCCTGTTCGAATGACTTCTTACGCCGCGAAGCTCGGTGCCCTCGTGGCAGCGGGCGCTCTCGTCGCAACTGTCGCCATTCCCGCCTATGCCGTCGCCGGCTCTGCGGCCGCGGTCACCAGCCGCGCGGCAACGGTCCAGACGGTCTCCCTCGTCTCCTCTGTCGAGCTCGTCGCCCCCTCCCGCGATGGGTATTCGGTGACCAAGCCGCAACCGGTCGCGGCCGTAGCCGCGGTGGGCCGAGCGGCCGTCGCGAACAAGTTCGGCAGCATCACCGTCAACCCCCCGGCGCCAACCTACAGCGGTGCGGCGGTGCTCGAATATGCGGCGCAGTTCGTGGGCGTCGTGCCCTACGGGTATGGAAACAGCCCCCAGACGAGCTTCTCGTGCGACGGCTTCACCCAGTACGTCTTCGCGGGATTCGGGATCAGCCTCCCCCGTGGAGCCGACCACCAGGCGCGCCTCGGCGTGCGCATCAGCCAGGCGGATGCGGTAGCCGGCGACCTCGTGTACTGGCCGGGTCAGCACATCGGCATCTACGATGGCGCGGGCGGCATGTACAACTCACCACGGCCCGGCCGCTATGTCGAGCACGTCGGCAGCCTCTGGGGTTCGCCGCTCTTCATCCGCCTCACCGTCTAGGTTCGGCAGCCCTCCCCTCTCCCCGCCCCGCTTCCGAGGAACGACGATGTTCACAGACCTTCCCGAGGCCGAACTGAGGTCTTACCGCAGCGGCCAGATCGATCCGCCCGACTTCGATTCCTTCTGGGCAGCGACCCTCGCGCAAACCCGAGAGTTCGACCTCGCGCTCTCCGTGGTGCCCGTCGAGAGCGGGCTGCGCACCGTCGACGTCTTCGACCTCAGCTTCTCGGGATTCGGTGGGCAGCGCGTTCGTGGGTGGCTGCGTCTCCCTGCCGGCCTCCCCCAGCCCCTCCCGGCGGTGGTGGAATACGTGGGCTACGGCGGCGGCCGCGGTCACGCCGTCGAGAACCTGTTCTGGGCATCCGCCGGCTTCGCGCACCTGCAGATGGATACCCGCGGCCAGGGCTCGATCTGGAGCCCCGGCGACACCGCCGATCCGGAGGGCTCAGCCCCCAGCGCCCCCGGCGTTATGACCCGGGGCATCGAGAGCCCGGAGACCTATTACTACCGGCGCCTCATGACGGATGCCGTACGGGCGATCGATGCGGCGAGGTCACTGCCCGCTATCGACGCCGATCGGGTGTCCGTGCTCGGATTCAGCCAGGGTGGAGGGCTCGCCCTCGCGGTCGCGGGCCTCGTCGACGGCCTGCAGGCGGTCTTCCCCTTCGTGCCGTTCCTCTGCGACTTCCCCCGCGCGACGACCATCACCGACGATGATCCCTACCGCGAGATCGGCCGATATCTCGCCGTGCACCGCGGCAAGGCGGCGTTGGTGCAGGACACCCTGTCGTACTTCGACGGCGTGAACTTCGCCCGGCGAGCGACGGCGCCGGCTTGGTTCTCGACCGCGTTGATGGATTCGACCTGCCCGCCGTCCACGGTATTCGCCGCCTTCAATGCCTACGGGGGCGACAAACAGATCACGGTGTGGCCCTACAACGGTCACGAGGGAGGCCAGATCGAGGATGTGCTCGCCGCTCTCCGCGTGCTGAGGGTGACTCGCTAACGGGCCGGGTTCGCCAGGTAGTCGCGGTGCATCTCGGTCTGCGCGAGAGCCGAGTAGAGCAGGAAGCCGACGAGCCCCGACCACCCCGCCGACCAGGTGAGGCGGGACGCGATCTGCCAGGTGCTCGAGTGGGGAGCATCCGCGAGCACGGCCGCGACTTCACTCGACCGGCGGAGGTGATGAGCCGCGGTCTCCGTCGCGCGATCAGCGACGCCGGAGAACCGCCAGCCATGGCCCGGGAGCACTTCGTGGTCGGGGTAGCCGCTCACCAGGTCCAGACTCGCCAGGTAGTCCGCGAGGGGATTGGTGACGGTGGGCGCTCCGAGTCCGAGGCCGGGATAGATCATCGGGAGCAGGTGATCGCCGGTGAAGAGCAACGACCGCGCGTCGTCCCGCAGGCACAGGTGGCCGGAGGTGTGGCCCGGGGTGAGCATCGCCCGCAGGTCGAAGCCGGGGATGTCGAGCCGCTCGCCGTCGACGAGGGTACGATCCGCGGGAGGAGGCACGAAGCGCGAGGCTTGGGCGGTGATCCGAAGGATCTCGTCGCGGCGATCCGCCGGCACACCCCAGTCCTCGAGTTGACGGGCGCCCGCCTCCGCGCTGAGCGGGCTGTCGAAGGGCGATCCGATCGCCGCCGCCTCTGCCTCGTGCAGCTGGAGCGGCGCCCCGGATGCCTCGCGCAGCCGCCCCGCAAGCCCGATGTGATCGGGGTGGAGGTGCGTCGACGTGATCGAGCGGATGTCGGTGGGCGAGGCATCCAGATCGGCAAGGAGGGCGGTGAGGCCGGCCCAGTTGTCGGGGGAATCCCAGCCGGGATCGATCACGTGGAATCCACGCTCTGAATCTCTCAGCAGGTACAGCAGCGAGTACGGGAGGTACCCGCCGGGCATCCGCTGGGCGAGCGCCCATACGTCGTCCCGCACCGGTTCCGACTGCGGGATCGCGCCGGTTCGCGAGGCCTCGAACTGGGCGGGACTGGTGGGATACATGGGGCTCTCTCCGGCTGTGGGCGCGATTGGGCCCGAAGGAAACGATACGTCCGGTGCAGACTCCCGGTGTTTACTCACGGCCATCACGACGACAATGGAGGGGTACCTCATCGCCCTCAGGAATCGAGCCCCATGTCTGCACTGAACCTGCCATTGAAACTCGGCTACAAGGCATCCGCGGAGCAGTTCGCACCGCGAGAGCTGGTGGAGATCGCCGTCGCGGCCGAAGCCCACGGCTTCGAGAGCGTCGCCGTGAGCGACCACTTCCAGCCCTGGCGCCACACCGGCGGGCACGCGCCGTTCTCGCTGGCGTGGATGGCCGCAGTGGGCGAGCGCACGTCGTCGATCCAGATCGGCACCTCAGTGATGACCCCGACCTTCCGCTACAACCCGGCGGTGCTCGCTCAGGCCTTCGCGACGCTCGGCTGCCTGTATCCGGGGCGCATCATGATCGGGGTCGGCACCGGTGAGGCGCTCAACGAGATCGCCACCGGATTCCGCGGTGCCGGCGAGCAGGACTGGCCGGAGTTCAAGGAGCGCTACGCCCGCTTGCGCGAGGCGGTCTCCCTCATGCGAGAGCTGTGGACCGGCGACCGGGTCAACTTCGAGGGCGAGTACTACTCCACCCACGACGCGAGCATCTACGACCGGCCGGACGGCGGCATCCCCGTGTACATCGCCGCCGGCGGACCGGTCGTGGCCGGCTACGCGGGTCGAGCCGGTGACGGCTTCATCTGCACCTCCGGCAAGGGCATGGACCTCTACACCGAGAAGCTGATCCCCGCGGTGGCGGCCGGGGCCGAGAAGGCGGGACGGGATGTCGCCTCCATCGACCACATGATCGAGATCAAGCTCTCGTACGACACCGACCCCGACCTCGCGCTCGAGAACACCCGCTTCTGGGCTCCACTCTCACTCTCCGCCGAGCAGAAGCACGACTTGACCGACCCCATCGAGATGGAGAAGGCGGCGGATGCCCTGCCGATCGAGAAGGTCGCCACGCGCTGGATCGTGGGCTCCGATCCCGACGAGACCGCCGCGAAGATCGGGGAGTACATCGACGCCGGGTTCAACCACCTCGTCTTCCACGCTCCCGGGCACGACCAGCGCCGCTTCCTCGAGTCCTTCGAGCGCGACCTCGCTCCGCGGTTGCGCGCGCGGTAGAGACCCGGAGTCAGCCGACCTCGGCAAGCACCCGTGAGGCGCGCACGGCCGCGAAGGCCCGCTCGAGGTCGGCGATGAGGTCCGGCTCATCCTCGATCCCGACGGAAAGACGCACGAGGCCGTCACCGATCCCGAAGCGCTCGCGATCGGCGGCAGACACCTGGGCGTGCGAGGTGGTCGCCGGGTGGAGGATCATCGACCGCACATCACCCATGTGGGTCATCCGGCTGAAGAGCTCGACGGCGTCGATGAGCGTGCGGGCATCATCCAACCCGCCGCGCAGGGTGAAGCCGAAGACGGATCCGGCCCCGCGAGGGAGGTACTTCTCGGCGAGCGCGCGGTGCGGGCTCGACGCGAGGCTCGGGTAGTCGACCGACTCGACCTCCGGCTGCTTTTCGAGCCACTCGGCGATCGCGAGGGCGTTTCGGGAGTGCCGTTCGACCCGAAGCGACAGAGTCTCGAGGCCCTGCAACAACAGGAAGGAGTTGAACGGCGACAGCACGGGACCGAGCCGGCCCGCGATCACGTTCCTGGTGTACTCGATGAAAGCCTGGTCGCCGTGCCGGGTGAGCAGGGTGGCCTCCGGATCGCCGGAGAGCGGCGCGGAGAACTGGGGGAACTTCTCGGGGTAGCGCGCCCAGTCGAAGGTGCCGCCGTCGACGACGACCCCCGCCAGGGATGCGCCGTGCCCGCTGAGGAACTTGCTTGCCGAGTGCACGACGATGGAGGCGCCGTGGTCGAGGGGGCGCAGGAGGTAGGGCGTAGCGGCGGTGCTGTCGACGACGAAGGGGATGCCGGCATCCCGTGCGAAACCGGAGACGAGCTCGAAATCGATCAGGTCGTTCTTGGGATTGGGGATCGATTCCGCGTAGACGGCCCGGGTGGCCGGCCGCAACCGGCGCCGCCATTCCGAGAGATCGTGCGGATCGTCCACGAACTCGACCTCGATACCGAACCGGCTGAAGTTGTCGCGGAAGAGCGTCTTGGTGCCTTCATAGAGGCTCTGGGTCGCGAGGAAGTGGTCCCCGGCTTTCAGGATGCCGAGCATCGCCACCGTGATCGCGGCTTGGCCGCTGCCCACCAGAAGAGACGCGACCCCGTGCTCGAGCGCCGTGAGGCGGTCCTCCACGACGACGTTGGTCGGGTTGCCAAGCCGGGAGTAGACCCAGGCGCCGTCGTCCCCGGCGAAGCGGTCCCGAGCGTGGTCGAAGGAATCGAAGACGAACCCGGCGGTCAGGTAGATGGGGGTGATCCTTGCGCCGTGCCCCGCGCCGATCTGCTCGCCCGCGTGTACCTGGTCGGTGTCGAAACCGAAGTGCTCGCCGCCGAAGGGCAGGGGGGTGGATGTCACGAAAATCTCCTCTGGGTGCGCCGCCCACGCTACGGGCGAGGGCGCGCCCGGACAATCCGCGCGTTCACACGGAGACATATTCGCCCGCCCGCAGCCCGGCTCGACCTAGGGTCGAGAGGCCAGCGCACGCCCCACAGAGAGACGATCATGACACGACTCCAGCACTTCGGATGGTTCTTCGGTCGCGGATTCGGCCCACAGGGCTGGGGACGCCCCGACTACCAGTGGAACTACCGGTGGACCTCGCCGAAGCTCTACCAGCAGTCCGTCCGCGAACTCGAGCAGGCCGGGCTCGACCTGTTGATCATCGAGGATGCCCTCTCCCTCGGCTCACCCGAGACCCTCGACCTCCGCGTGCGGGCCGCCTACGGCGGGCCGAAGCTCGACCCACTGCTGTTGACCCCCTACCTCTTCGAGGCGAGCTCCCACATCGCGATCGCGCCCACGATCAA
The DNA here is from genome assembly GCF_054880895.1 of Lacisediminihabitans sp. FW035. Taxonomy (NCBI): domain Bacteria; kingdom Bacillati; phylum Actinomycetota; class Actinomycetes; order Micrococcales; family Microbacteriaceae; genus Lacisediminihabitans; species Lacisediminihabitans sp. FW035. The sequence goes on along the minus strand of NZ_CM142187.1, from coordinate 506,505 downwards.
CGCGGGTGCCTACCCTCCCTACCTCGCCGCCCGCCAGTTCGCAACGCTGCAGCACCTCAGCGATAACCGATTCGGGATCAACCTGGTGACCGACGTGAAGAGCGCACGCCACTTCGGGCTCGACGAGCTGTCGCACGACGCGGCCTATGATCGCGCTGAGGAATGGCTCACCGTGGTGCGACGCCTCTGGCACAGCTGGGACGAGGGGGCTCTCGTTCAGGATGCCGCCACCGGCCAGTTCGCGGACGGCAGTCGCATCGACGCCTTCCATCACGAGGGTGAGTACTTCACCCTCGACGGCCCGCTCAACGCCGTGCCGTTCGAGGCGGGGGATCCCCTCATCGTCTCCCCCGGCGGTTCGGGACGCGGGCTGTCGTTCGCGGGCGGCAACTCCGACGTGCAGCTGGCGCTCGCACCGCTCACCGTCGACGGTGTGCGCGCCTATCGCGCGAAGGTGCACGAAGCTGCCGTCGCTCGCGGACGACGGGCGGAAGACATCAAGATCCTCTTCGTCTTCAAGCCGGAGATCGTTGCGAGCCAGGAGGAGGTGGATCGCATCGTCGCCGCCTCGCTGCATCCGTCCGATGCCGAGGTGCGGGCGGTTCTCGCGGGCCAGTCGAGCGACCTCGAAACCGACCTCACCATCCTCGACCTCGACAAGCCGCTCGACATCTCGGTGTTCGGCCAGAATGTGTCCCGCGGCACGATCAACGGCCTGCTCGGCGGCTCGGACAGCTTCGAGACCCAGACCCTTCGCGACCTCGCCGTTCGTAAGGCCCGCAAGGGCCGCATCGCCGACGGCACCGGATTCGTCGGCACCCTCGGGCAGGTCGCGGACTTCATCCAGCGCCTCGGTGACGAGGCCGACAACGACGGCTTCATCTTCTCCGGCGACCTGCACCCGGTGACCGTGCACGGCTATCTCGACCTGCTTGTGCCGGAGTTGCGCAAGCGAGGAGTGCTGCGCCGCGAGTATGGCTCGGATGGCGCGAGGGGAAACCTTCTCGAGTTCTAGGCCGCTGCCGCGCGCGAGTAGAGCAGGTAGTCCCCGTCTTCGCCGGTGAGCCGGTAGCCATCGCGCTCGTAGAGCCGCCGCGCGGGATTGTCGCGGTGGACGCCGAGATCGAGGCGACTGTTTCCCGCGGCCGCCGCGTCCGTCGCGAACCACCCGAGGAGCCGGGCTCCGAATCCGTGGCGCCGGTACGCCGGGAGCACGTGCATCGTCACGAGGGTCGCGCCGTCGTCCCTGGGCATCCACATCGCGTAGCCCGCCGGCTCGCCGTCGGCCTCGAGCACGATCGTGCGCTCGAGGTTCGCGACCCACAGCTCGAGGTTTCGATCCAGCGCGGCCGTCCAGCGGGCCTCGTTCTCCGGCTCGATCTGCTGAAGATACAGCCGTTCCCCGCGAAGGATCATCGCGAGGTCCATCGGCGCCGCCGAACGCAGGAGGAGGGCAGGGTCGTCGGCTGGGGGCATGCGGGCGAGTCTACGAGCACCGCCCTCCGGAAAACTATTTTCCCGGATCCGCGTCATAGTTCCCCTCCGGCGGCGTCGCTCTTTCTATAGCGATCAAATGAGTCATTTGGTGTGGATCAAGGAGGATCTATGAAGTTCCGAAACCTCACAGGAACACACGCCGGACGCATTGTGCTCGCCGCAGTGCCGGTCGCCGTCGTCGCCACCGTACTCATGGGCGGGGTGGCCAACGGCGCCGTACCGGTCTCGTTCGCGGTGTCGGGCAGCCAGTTCCAGATCAGCGCCTCCCAGCTCGATGGCACCGGGTTCTCGCAGTATGCCGGCGTCACCAACGACACGGCCGGCAAGCCGCACCAGGTCGCGATCGCCAATATCGCCTCGGCGAAACTTGCCGATCTCTGCCAGTCGGTGGTCACCGACACCCCACTCGGCAAGGTCGGACTGCTGATCACCGCGGGCGGCGGCGGCGCGCCCGCGACAGCCACCGACCTGCAGATCGGGATGACCGATCTCAAGGGCGACTCGACCTTCAACAACATCCGCATCGGAGTCGACGCCTCGACGGTGAACACCAGCCACAAGGGCACCGCCGGGGACTTCGCGCAGGACGCCGACTCGCTCAAGATCGTCGGACTCCAGCAGACCGCCTGGTCCACCCAGGCATCCGTGTTCACGCTCACCGGGATGCACCTGCAGCTGACGGACGGCAGCAAGGGGTGCTTCTGATGACGCGCTTCGCCGCTTTCTCGGCCTGGCGTCGACGCCGCCCGTTCGTCGGCGCGGTTCTCGCCGCTCTCGCCGGAGTGGAGATGTTCTTCTCCGGTCAACTCGACGTGGGCAAGATCCATGTCCAGGTGGGCATCGAGGGCCTGCAGGCCACGATTATCCCGCTGCTGATGGTGCTGCTCGGCGTGCTCGCGATGGCGATGCCCGTGCACCGCATCTTCTATGGCGTGCTCGTGCTCGCCGTCTCGGTGTACTCCCTCATCGGAGTTAATCTCGGGGGATTCTTCATCGGGATGCTGCTCGGCGCTGTCGGTGGCGTGCTGATCGTCGCCTGGATGCCGAAGTCAGCCGCGCACGCCGCGGAATCGACCGCTGCGGAGTCGTCCCCCACGGAGTCGTCCCCTTTTGTGTCGGGCCGGTCCTGACCGGCGCGGCTCGACGGCGCCCGGGCGGGGCCAGCACCTCGATCGCTCTCGTCGCCGTGCTGGTGATGTCCCTCTCGGGCATCGGCGCCGCGCGCGTTCCGGGCGCGGGGATGTGCATTCCGCTGTTGATGCAGTGCGGATCGGGACAACCCACGCCCACGCCCACACCGGCGCCGACGAAGGGCCTGATCCCCGCGGTGCCGGCGATCCCCGGCGGTGTTGTACCCGCCCCGGCCGCCCCCGCCCCGGTGGTCGGAGTGCCGGATGCCGGAGCCCCGACCTTCACGTTGCCAGCCGCCCAGCTCGGTGGTTCGTCGATCTCGATCTCCGGCCTGCACTCGGTCACCGTCGTCACCGTTCCGCTCGCCGATGGAACGCGTACTACCGCGCTCAGGATTGTGGCAGACGGCGTCACCGTCGACGACTTCCTTCTCGACGTGCGGAAGGCGACCGGGCCATCACTGGTGACCAACGCAACCCGGATGCAGTTGCGCGGCAACGTGCAGGTCTATCTCGACTCGCTCACGGCGACCCTGGTCGACGGCACAGCGCTCACGCTCGGGGCAGCGACGCCACCGCCGGGAGACGAGCTGCCCCCGACCATGCTGCGCGTGAACCTCGGACTGGTCGGAGTCACGGCGAGTTCGATCGCGTTCACGGCGCCACACCAGTCGCTGAAGTGACGCCGTGCCCGCGGGAGCCGGTCAGACGGTGGACCAACCGCCGTCCGACATGAGAATCGCGCCGTTCACGTTGGAGGAGTCCTCGCTTAGCAGCCAGCAGATGGAGGCGGCGAGCTCCTCGGCTTCTGCGGGCGCTGGGATGGTCGTCTGCATGATCGGGCCGAGTCGTTCGCCCGCCCAGGCCGACAGGAAGGGGGCCTCGATGTTGGTCTTGACGGCGCCAGGGGCGACGGCATTGCAGCGCACGCCCTTCGGGCCGTAGAAGAGCGCCGTGCTCTTGGTGAGACCGATGACCGCGTGCTTGGATGCTGCGTAGGTCGTGCCCGACGCCCCCGCACGAATTCCCGCCTCGCTGGCCAGGTTGACGATGCGGCCGAAACCAGCATCGACCATTCCGGGCAGCACCGCGCGCATGGTGCGCATCTGGGATGTCACGTTGATGCGCATCACGCGCTCCCACACGTCATCGGTGATCTCGGCCGTCGGCAGGAAGGCATCCATGATCCCGGCATTGTTGACAAGGCCATCGATCGTCGCGCCGGCTGCAGAGACAAGGGAATCGACGTCTTCCTGCTTGCTCACGTCACCCGTGACGGTGACCATTCGATCGCCCGGATACTCGAGGGCGAGCTCCGCGAGTCGCTCGGCGGAGATGTCTGCCGCGATGACGCGGGCGCCCTCCTGGTGGAGGCGAACCGCCGTCGCGCGTCCGATGCCGCTGCCGGCTCCGGTGACGATGACTGTTCGACCGGCAAAGCGATCGACGATCGGGGTGATGCTCATGACAGACCATTCCTTCGTGCTCAGTGCCGCGGGTCGGCGTGGACTCAAAATATAGCACTCAGTGCCATAATTGTCCCCGGCGAAGTATCCTGTGAGGATGACCGTCGCCCCCGCTTCCCCCCGCCGTGGCCGGGGACGCCCGCCGAGCGTCGATCCCGAGGCGGTGAGCCTGGTGGCACTACGCCTGTTCGACGAGCTCGGGCTCGACGACGTGACGATGGACCAGGTCGCCGATGCCGCAGACGTGAGCAGGCGCACCCTGTTCCGCCTGTTCCCCACCAAGGCATCCATAGTCTGGGGTGGAATGTCCGAGTTCGCCGCCGTTCTCGAGCGGGAGATCGCGGATGCAACAGGCGACGCCGTAGTGCCACTGCTGCACCGAAGCTGGGTCACCGCGATGCACTCGCTCGACTCGGCGACCGAGATCACCCGCCTGAGGCTGAGGATCATCGGCTCATCCGCTGTGGTGCGGGCGTGGGGCTATTCGCAGCTCGAGCAATCAGCCACAGTTCTCGAAGCGCACATCACGAGGCTCGAGAGGCTCGAGACCGGGTCCCTGCGGGCCCGCGTGATCTCTACCGCGCTGCTGGGATCCACCTTCTCGGCGCTCACGTGGTGGGCCGCGGGGGACGATCCCCGCACCCCCGCGGAGATGATCGATGAGAGCTTCGGCGAACTCGAGCGCATCTTCGGCGAGGCTGGCTCCGGGGCTTAGCTCGCCGCGCTAGCGGGAGATCTGCTGCAGCGCCCAGGAGTTGCCGTCGGGATCGCTGAAGTAGGCGTAGCGCACACCGCCCCCGAGGTCGCTGATGGGCGAGACATCCACCCCGGTGCCGAGAAGCGAATCGCGCGCCGCCTCGATGTCGTCGACGACGAGATGGAGCCCGAGCACCGGCCCCGCGCTCGGATCACTGATCCCCACCCCGATCACGATCGAGCACGCCGACCCGGGCGGGGTCAGCTGCACCACGCGCATCCCGTTGCCCGGTTCCACATCGTGGTCGAGGCGGAAACCCACGCGGTCGACGTAGAACTCTCTGCTGCGGTCGACGTCGCTCGAGGGCAGGGGAACAAGTTCCAGGCGCATATCCACGGTGTACTCCTTCGGACGGCTGTTCTCGGCCGGTCGGCCCCGTCAGCGTCCAGCATGGCACTCCCGGCCGCGTCATCCGTCTCATCGCCCGCTGTCGGCCCGCAGAGTGCGGTGCGCTCGCTCCTCCAACAGCTTCGCCGCAAGGAGCTCGCCGTCGACCGGGCCGAAGCGCTCCAGTGCGTCCCGGTGCAGTGTCGCCACGTGCGCGGTGAGGTCGCCGGGCGTTTCGAGGGCCGAGGCGAGGGCGGTCACGGCGTCGAGCTCTTCCACCACCCGGTCGATGCCGAAGGTCGTGAGGTAGTCGCCAGACAGGAGCGCATCGCTGTAGTCCGTGAGAAAGACGCTGCCGCCCGCGCTGGCCGCGAGGGCGTCACGAAGGGAGAGCACATCGAGCCCGGCCGCCTGGCCGAGGAGAAGGGCCTCTGTCACCGCGACGGCCTGGGTGAACCACAGGGTGTTCGCGAGGAGCTTCGTCGTATAGCCCGCCCGGATGTCCGGCCCCATCACGGTGAGAGAGTCGGGCCCGCCGAGCGATTCGAGGATCGGGCGCACTCGCGTGACGGCGTCCGGGCCGCCCCCGACGAAGAACCTGAGGGCTCCGGATACTGCAGAGTCCGGTCCTCCTCCCATGGGCGCGCCGACGCACTCCACCCCGGCGGTGGCCGCCACTACGGCGAGGTCAGCGACGATCCGCGGGTCGGCGCTGGTGAGGTCCAGCCAGCAGGAACCTCGGCGCATCGCCGAGAGAATCCCGTCGGATCCCAGCATCGCACCGGAGAGTTCGCCTCCACCGGGGAGAACGGTGATGAGCGTGTCGACCCGGGACGCGAGCGCCGTGGCCGACACCGCGGGGCGAGCACCGAACTCGCGGGCCGCATCGACGGCGGCCGGGCTCAGATCGAAGACGGACACCTCGAAGCCTGCACCACAGAGCCTCGCCACGATCGGAAGGCCCATGCGGCCGAGGCCGACGACGCCGATGGTGTTCATCGATCCTCCTCCCGGCAGCGCCGGTCCCCTGCTCAATTATCCCGGGAGCAACACCCGCCAGGGCGGATGTCCCGAGCGTCAGCTTCCACCCCTGACGACGTCGACCGATATCTCAACGGCAGGGACGGATCCGCGGTTCTCGAGCCAGTGCAGTGTGTGGTGGTCCTCGGGCCAGCCGAGACCCGGCCCGTACTCCGTGGCGAGGCCATCCCTGTGGTCGGTGATGACGCCCTGCAGCACGTAGACGACTCCCGGCCTCCCCACGTGGTCGTGGACCGGCCCGAAGACGCCGCCGGGCTCGATGGTCACCAGCCGCATCCTCAGCTGTCTTCCGTCCATGCCCGGGATCTCAGACCCGAGGTCGATCGCGGCGAGCAACTCCGTCGCGACCTCGCCTGTCTCCGGCGCCACACCATCATCGGTCACTGCGCTGTCCTCTCCGAAAGGCCGGGCTGGCGATTCCCCGCGGTCGCCCGAGGGGCAGATCGAGCTTTCGAGGCCTGCCGACGTGGGTCGATTATCCCCCTCCGGGAATCGCGCGAACAGGGGCGCGGCACGGACGTCGAGAAGCGGATACGCTCGACGGAGGTGAGCCGGGAAGTCTGGTCGGCATTATTTTGTGCTGCCAACATCGAGGAGGACACCGTGCGCGCATCAGACCTTCAGACCACTTTCCCCCTGGTGGGGCGGGATTCGTCCGCCCTCGAGGCTGCGCGGCTGATTGCCGCGGACCGTCTCGCCGGGCTGGTCGTGGTCGACCGATCAGGTATACCTGCCGCCGTGGTCTCCGCTGTCGATGTCCTCAAACTCATGTTGCCCGGCTATGTACTCGACGACCTGTCTCTCGCCGGGGTCTTCGATGAGGGCGCAGCCGAAGAGGTTTTCGGGCACGCCAAGGACCACACCATCGGCGAACTCCTCGATGACGAAAGCGTGCGTGTCTACGACCTCCTGGTCGTGGAGCCGGATGCCACCATCGTCGAAGTCGCCGCCCGCATGGCCGATGCCCGTGCCCAGGTCGCCCAGGTGAAGGGCGCTGCCGGAGCGCCACCGGTGTTCCTCACCCTCCCTGTCGTGTTAGACGCCGTGCTCGCCCTCTGCTCCCCGCGCCCGAACGGCGAGGACGGCGCGTGACGATTCAGATAGCCCTCGCGCTCGCAGTCTTCATCGGCGCCTATGTGCTGATTGCGACCGAGAAGGTTCCGAGGATCACCGTCGCCCTCGTCGGCGCGGCGCTCATGGTCATCATCGGAGCGACCGACGACCACGGAGTCTTCTTCTCGGAAGACAGCGGAATCGACTGGAACGTCATCTTCCTCCTGCTCGGGATGATGATCATCGTGGGGATCCTTCAGCAGACCGGCGTCTTCGAATTCCTGGCAATCTGGGCCGCCAAACGTGCCCGTGGTCGCCCGTTCGTGATCATGGTCATGCTCGTCGTCATCACGGCAGTGTTATCGGCATTTCTCGACAATGTGACCACAGTGCTGCTGATCGCACCGGTGACGCTGCTGATTTGCGAGCGACTCGCAATGCCCGCGATTCCGTTCCTTATCGCTGAAGTGATGGCGAGCAACATCGGAGGAACGTCGACGTTGATCGGGGATCCCCCCAACATCATCATCGCAAGCCGCGGTGGTCTCACGTTCAACGACTTCGTGATCAACCTCGCCCCGATAGTGGCCATTCTTCTCGTCGTGTTCATCGGATTGTGCTGGCTGATGTTTCGCAAGCAGCTCACCTACGACGCCACAAGGGTCGAGCGAATAATGGCATTGAACGAGAGGGAGGCCATCCGCGATGTTCCCCTCTTGATCAAGTCGCTGGTTGTGCTCGGACTCGTGCTCGCCGGGTTTGTGCTCCATCCGGTAATCGGGCTCGCGCCCGCGATTGTCGCGCTGCTCGGCGCGGGACTGCTCGTGCTCATCACCAAGCTGGAGACCCGCAAGATCTTTGCGGACGTGGAATGGGAAACCCTGCTGTTCTTCGCCGGGCTGTTCATCATGGTCGGTTCTCTGGTGAATCTCGGCGTCATCTCGATGGTCGGGAAGGCCGCAACCGAGGCGGTCGGCGACAACTACTTCGGCGCAGCGACTGGTCTCCTGTTCGGTTCTGCGGTGTTCTCGGGGATCGTGGACAACATCCCCTACGTCGCGACGCTCGCCCCGCTGACGAACGACCTGGTGCAGGCCGGCGGCTCTGCGGCTCACCCGCTGTGGTGGGCGCTGGCGCTGGGTGCGGATCTCGGAGGGAACGCGACGGCGATCGGTGCGAGCGCGAATGTCGTCGTGCTCGGCATCGCAAAGCGCAACGGCCAGCCGATTTCATTCTGGACCTTCACCAAGTACGGACTGATCGTCACGGCGGTCACGGTCAGCCTCTGCCTGCCCTATCTCTGGTTGAGGTACTTCCTGTAAGAGGCGCGGTCAGTGCCCGCCGCGGAGGCGAAACGCAGCATACTCGCGTGTAATCTTGCAATAGTTGCAAAACTACAAGTGAGATTGGGTGAGGCGTGACGGGCAATGGATGACATGACCGGCCCGATGTGGATGCCTCAGCTTCCCCCCACCCTCGCGCGCCTGCTGGCCTGGCATCCGCAGCCGATCCCGATCATCCCCCTGCTCATGGCTGCGCTTCTCGCGCTGTATCTGTTCGGGGTGTGGCGACTGAATCGCCGAGGAATCAGCTGGCCGGCCAGTCGCACCATCTGGTGGACCGCCGGCATCGCGTCCGTTCTGCTCGTTACCGCCACCGGTATCGACGGGTACGGCATGGAGTTGTTCAGCGTGCACATGGTGCAGCACATGACGCTGAGCATGCTGTCGCCAGTGTTCCTCGTGCTGGGGGCCCCGGTGACGCTGCTATTGCGGGCGTTGCCGGCGAAGCCGGGCGGCGGGGTGAACCTTCGCAAGCTGATCCTGCGAGTTCTTCACAGTCGGGTCGCGGGCTTCTTCACCCATCCGGTGGTGACCATCACACTGTTCCTGATGAGCCTTTACGGCCTCTACTTCACCCCCGCCTTCGATTTCCTGATGGGCTCGATGTGGGGCCACAATGTCATGCTCCTCCACTTCCTGGCCATCGGGATGCTCTATTTCTGGGGAGTCATGGGAGTCGATCCGTCGCCCCGACAAGCGAGGAGAGGGATGCGCCGGCTGAGTGCTCCGGTGCTGCGCATCTTCGAACTCTTCATCACAGTGCCGTTCCATGCGTTCTTCGGCGTGATCGTGATGATGTCGGTCGACCTCATCGTGCACTTCTACGCGACTCCGAATACGTCCTGGGGCGTGAACCCCCTTGCCGACCAGGCGCTGGGTGGGGGCATCGCCTGGGGCTTCACGGAGCTGCCAACCCTCATCGTGCTCGGCGTGCTCTTCCTGCAGTGGCAGCGGTCTGAAAAACGCCACGAGCGCACCGCCGACCGCAAGGCGGACTCTGACGGCGATGCCGAGCGCGTCGCCTACAACGAGTACCTCACGTCCCTCGCCCGACGGCAATCACGGTGACGCCCGCGGCATCCATCGCCTATGCCTTCACCCTCGGTCTCATCGCCGCTGTGAACCCGTGCGGTTTCCCGCTGCTGCCGGGCTATCTGGCGCTTTTCGCCCGGCGAGAAACTCGGAGCGGGTGGGGTCCGCGCACGATCGCGGCCCTCGCGGCGGGGGGCTGCGTCACCCTCGGATTCATCGCCGTGTTCGCGACGGTCGGACTGCTCGCGTCGGCCGGGGTGCAGCTGGTCGTCGATGCGGCACCGTGGTTCATGATCGTCGTCGGGGTGTCCCTCGCCGTCCTCGGAACGGCGGGACTGTTCGGTCGCCAGGCGAGGATCGCCGTGCCGGTGATGCGCTTCCGCTCCGGCACCGGGGCGATCGCGATGGCCGGTTTCGGCGTCGCGTACGCGGTCGGTTCCCTCACCTGCGCTCTTCCCCTGTTCATCGCGGGGGTCGCCGGCACGTTCACCCGACTCGGCCTGGTCGCCGGCGTCGCGACCTTTGTGGCCTACGCACTCGGGATGGGCGCTCTCGTCACCGGCCTCGGCCTGATCGCCGCCCACGCGAGTGGCGGACTGGTGCGGACACTGCGCCGCGCGGGCCGACTGATACCGACTCTCGCCAACGCCCTGGAGGCGCTCGTCGGCGTGTACCTGATCGACTATTGGGTGACCGAGCTTGTCGACCCGCTGTCGACCACGGCGGCAAGCCGGGCCGTCGCAACGATTCAGGGTGCCGTCAATGGCGCGCTCTCGGATTTTCCCCTCCTCATCGGCTGCGCACTGGCCATGACGGTGCTCGCCGGTTTCGCGGTCGCCGCAGTGTCCACCCGACACCGACCGGCGCCAGCCAGAATGGAGAACGACCCCGATGGACACTGAGACCGGCCCGAGAAAAGGGCCGAAGGCCAACACCGGGTCCGGCTGGATCCTCTGGGTCACCACCGGCAGCGTGCTCGCCCTTGCCCTGGTGGTCTTGCTCATCGTCGCCCTGGTTCCGGGGCCGCCCACGTCGTCGCCGACCACGGCGGCGGATGCTTCGGCCGGGATCGGCCGACCCGCGGCCTCGCTGCTCGAACTCGCCGATCTCGGGGTGAGTCACACCGCGATGCCGGACTTCGCCCTCATCGACCAGCGCGGCAAGCCCCTCACCCTCACGCAATTCGCGGGGCGCGTCGTGGTACTCAGCTTCAACGACGACGAGTGCGAGGATCTCTGCACCCTGCTCGCCCAGGACGTCGCGGCCGCCGACCGCGACCTCGGACCGCTCGCCAAACACGTGGCGTTCGTGTCGATCAACGCGAACCCGTACCACCCGTCGGTGGCCGACGTGAAGACCTGGACCGATGATCACGGCCTCGGGTCGGCTTCCAACTGGTACTTCGGTACCGGCTCGGCCGCGACCCTCGCCGCGGTAGCGACGAAGTACGGCGTGCCGATCGCCCTTGACGCGAAGGCGAGGACCGTGGAGCACGGGACCCAGCTGTTCTTCATCGACCCGAAAGGCATCCAGTCGCAGGTCGGCGGCTTCGGTGCCGGGTCGGCGAGCACCGCCCTCTTCGCTCACGCCATGGCCGAACTGGCCGTCTCGCTCCTGCCGGCGAGCATCCGCGGACCGATCGGCGGTCCCGCCATCACGACCGCAGTGCACCACTCTGCCCATCTCGGCGACACCCCGACTCCCGCCCGGCTTCCTTCGCTCGGCGAACCGTCCTCAATGGTCGGCACGGCACCCTCGACCGGAAAGTACGAGGTGATCAACTTCTGGGCAAGCACCTGTACCGCGTGCGTTCAAGAACTCCCCCAGCTCCAGTCGGAGTTCGCAAAGGACGGCAGCGGGGTGACGTTCACGGGAATCGATGTCTCGGACGCTACGGGTTCCGGGCTCGCCTTCGCCGCGCGCGCCGGTGTCACCTATCCACTGGCCGCCGACCGCGACGGCAGCCTCGCCGGCAGGTTCCAGATCACCGGCTTGCCCTACACGGTGATCCTGGACCCGGCCGGGTCGGTGGTGGTGCGGCATCCCGGAGCCTTCACCGCGGAGCAGCTCGAATACGTGCTCGATACCTTCGACCCGGCTCTGGGACGGCCGTGACCCCCCTCGACGCTGGGCTAGCGTTCGCCCGCGAGCGCGCGAAGCACCACGTTCTGGCCGAGCCAGCCGCGAAGCGCGCCTGCCTCGTCGACCACGGGGACGCCGTCGTTGTCGGCTGCGGCGAGGACGGTGTCCAGCGCTCCATCGAGAGTGGCCCCGGGCCGCACCGTGTCCGAGAGCTCGCAGAGGCCTGCGACGGTGAGCGAGGATGAGTCGTCGTCGTTCGCCAGGGCGTCGGCGACGGCCCGCACGGTCAATACCCCCGCGAAGTCACCGCCCGCCGTCGTCACCGGCAGCGCCGGTCGACCCGATGCGATGAGAAGTCCCGCACCGTGGCTCGCGAGAGTGTCCTCCGGAATAGTGTCGGACGAGACCATGACGTCACGAACGTGCAGGGAGTGCAGAGCGGTGTTTGCCGGCGCCGTGCCGATATTGACCCCTCGTCGGCGCAGCTTGAGTGTGTAGATCGTGTCTGCGGTGAGCGCACGCGAGACCCCTGTCGACACGATGATCGCCAAGAGGAGCGGCAGGATGATGCTGTACTCCCCCGTGAGCTCGAAGAGGATGATCCCGGCGGTGATCGGCGCTCGGGTCGCCCCGGCGAAGACGGCCCCCATGCCGACCAGAGCGAAGGCTCCGGGCTGACCGGCAAGGCTCGGGATGACCGAACCGACGATATCGCCGAACGCCGCGCCGAGCATGGCGCCGATGAACAGCGAGGGGGCGAACACGCCGCCGGATCCGCCGATTCCAATGGTGAGGCTCGTCGCGATGATCTTGGCAACCAGCAGCAGCATGAGCATGCCCACGGCGTACCCACCCATCACGCTCTTCTCGAGCACGGGGTAGCCGACGCCGTACATCTGCGGGATGGCGAAAAGCAATAGCCCGAGCAAGAGCCCACCGGCCACCGGTCGAAGCCATTCCGGGCCGTGCCAGGCCCAGTCGCAGAAGTCCTCGATGGCATAGAGCACCCGGGTGAAGCCGACGCCGACGAGTCCCGCGAACAGGCCGAGGATCGCGAACAGCGCGAGATGAGAGGGGTTCGTGACGGTGAAGGTCGGCAGGGTCAGGAAGGGATGATCGCCAAGCAACGATCGGCCAACCACCGATGCCGTGATCGATGCAAGCATCACTGCGCCGAAAGACGTCGCCGCGAAGTCCCGAAGAAGCAGTTCGAGGGCGAAGAACACACCCGCGATCGGAGCGTTGAAGGTAGCGGCGATCCCGCCTGCCGCTCCGCAGGCGACCAGCGTGCGGACTCGAGATTCGGGCATCCGCATGAGTCGCGCCAGGGTCGAGCCCATCGCCGACCCGATCTGCACGATAGGACCTTCGCGCCCGACCGATCCGCCGGATCCGATCGTGATCGCCGAAGCCAATGCCTTGACCACCGCGACCCTTCCCGGAATCCGACCACCGCGCTTCGACACGGCATACATCACCTCTGGCACTCCGTGGCCGCGCGCCTCGCGGGCGAAGCGGTCGACCAGCGGTCCGTAGAGCAATCCACCGACGGCGGGGGCGAAGATGACGAACGCACCGCCGAGCCACGGGATCCAGGGGTTGGCGGGATGTCCCACCGACGAGGAGTAATCCTGGGTGCCGGTGAACACGAAGGTCGCTGCCGAAACGAGCCACCGGAAGCCGACAGCAGCGAGGCCGGCTCCTCCGCCCACGATGACCGCGGGCAGCACCAGTTGCAGCGAGGCAACCCCAAGGCGGTCGCCAAGCGGCTTCAGGGCAGCCGAGAACCGAAAGACGGGCTCGGCCCATCGCGCTCGCACAGATGCCACAATCACTTCACTTCCCGTATCGATGCAACAATTGCATCTATGCACAGATAACCGTAGCACGGAGCGGGTTCGGGAGCCGTCGAGCGCCCCATCCGCTCGCCAAGGTAACAAAGCTGCAACTACTTGAAAGGGCGCTGGATCCCTGAAATCACGGGAAGGGATCCCGGTCGCGGCACGGGAAGGGGCACCGATTCCGGGCCCGCGCCCGACGGCCGAGCCACGGATGTTGCTAGCCTCGTGGTGGCCGTTTTGGCCAGTAGAGCCCAGTCCGCGCTCCCGTTCCATGTTTTCGTGGGATGCCAACGTATGGTCTGGCGTCGTCGGTGCTGCCCCATGGCGGCACCATCGTGACACTCCGATCGCACCGGTGAAACCCGTCGCCGCTGCTTGATGTGGGAGTACACCTGGCGTGCCCACGACCCGGTCGATAACACATGAGCCGCGTTCGAGATCTGGTGGATCGCGAACGCGCGTCTGGAGAAGCCCGTGTCAGATTCAATAGCAGTGAAGGCGAAAAGCCTCTACAAAGTCTTCGGACGCAAACCCCGCGAAAGCATCAAGCGACTTCAGAGCGGAGCCTCGCGCGACTCACTCGGAAGCGGTACCACCGTCGCCGTCATCGACTCGTCCTTCGAGGTCAAGCGCGGTGAGATCTTCGTGGTGATGGGGCTGTCCGGCTCTGGCAAGTCCACGCTCATCCGGATGCTCAACGGGCTGGTCGAGCCCACCGCCGGATCGGTGTCCATCAACGGCATCGACATCACTGGCGCGGACGCCGCTCAATTGCGCGACGTGCGCCGGCGGAGCATCTCGATGGTGTTCCAGCATTTCGCCCTCCTTCCGCACCGCACCGTGCTCGACAACGCCGCGTTCGCACTCGAGGTGCAGGGAGTCCCACTGGTTGAGCGTCGGGAGCGCGCCCTCGCTGTCGTCAAGCGAGTCGGCCTCGAGGGCTGGGAAGACAAGCTCCCCGGCCAGTTGTCCGGGGGAATGCAGCAGCGCGTCGGCCTGGCGCGGGCACTCGCCGCGGACACAGAGATCCTGCTCATGGATGAGGCGTTCTCGGCGCTGGACCCGCTCATCCGTCGGGAGATGCAAGAGCAGCTCGTCGAACTCCAGGCGGAGTTCGGCAAGACCATCATCTTCATCACCCACGATCTCAACGAAGCCATGTTCCTCGGCGACCGGATCGCGGTCATGCGGGACGGTCGTATCGTGCAGGTGGGGACCCCCGAGGACATTCTCACCGATCCGGCCAACGACTACGTGGCCCAGTTCGTCAAGGATGTCGACCGTGCTCGCGTACTCACTGCCGCCAGCGTCATGGAGCCCGTCCGTGCCCTGATCTCTTCTACCGCAGGCCCCCGCGCCGCCCTCCGGGTGATGCGGGACCTGCAGACCTCGACGGTCTTCGTCGTCGGTGAGGGACGTCGATTCCTCGGCGTCGTCCGTGATCGCGACGTGATGCGGCTGGTGAAGAACTCCGAGACCGACCTCGCCCCCATCGTGCGTCCCGTGGGGTCGGTCACCGGCGCGACCGCCCTGTCCGAGCTGTTCGAGGCCGCCGTGGAGAGCTCCCTGCCCGTCGCGGTCACCGATGCCAAGGAACGACTGCTCGGCGTCGTGCCCCGGGTGACGCTGCTCGGCGCGCTCGGGAACGTACCGCCATCGACCGGAGAGATCCAGTTGGTCGAACCGCCGTCCACCATCCCCATAGATGTCATCACCGAGACGCTTCTTGCCACCGCACAGCGTCCCAACGGCGTCTTCGAGAACGCTGAAGGAGAATCCAAGTGAACGGCTTCCGCATCCCCGTCGGAGACTGGGTGACCACCGTCGTCGACTTCATCACCCTCCACTTCGCCGGATTCTTCGACCTCATTTCCGGGGCCTTCGGCGGGCTCTACGACGGTCTCGACTACGCCCTCTCCACCCCGCCATTCTGGGTGATCCTGATTGTTCTCGTCGCCATCTCGGTGTTCGCCAAAGGCTGGCGCTTCGGTGCCGGAGCGGCGGTCGGACTACTGTTGATCGCTGGCCTCAACCAGTGGGAGAACGCGATGGACACCCTCGCGCTCACCCTCGTTGCCGCGTTCGTCGCCGTGGTGATCAGCATCCCGATCGGCATCTGGGCGGCACGATCCGACACGGTGTCGTCCATCCTCAAGCCCGTGCTCGATTTCCTGCAGACCATGCCGGTTTTCGTCTACCTGATTCCGGCGATCATCCTCTTCGGTATCGGCGCCGTTCCCGGCATCGTCGCGTCGATCGCCTTCGCCATGGCCCCGGGAGTGCGTTTCACCGAGTTGGGCATCCGCGGGGTGGATCGGGAGGTCATCGAGGCCGGTCACGCCTTCGGGGCCTCCCCCGGGCGCATCCTCCTCCAGATCCAGTTGCCCCTGGCCCGCCCCACGATTATGGCCGGCATCAACCAGGTCATCATGCTCTCCCTGTCGATGGTCGTCATCGCGAGCATGGTGGGGGCGGATGGACTCGGCAGGGACATCATCCAGGCGTTGAGCAGAATCGATGTCGGCCTCGGAGCCGAAGCCGGCTTGTCGGTGGTCATCCTCGCCATCCTTCTCGATCGTCTCACCGCCTCGCTCGGCGGGGCGCGACGAGGCCCACGTCGCTTGTTCCCCCAGAATTCGACCGTCGATGAGTCGGTCGAAAACCCGCCGAGCTCGGCGCCGGCCACCCCGGCAGTCCCGAGCACGGCATAACCCAATCTCCCGGACCACAGCTTCGGGAAGAAAAGGAATCACCATGAATAAGCGTCTCCTCGCGGCAATCGCCGTGGCAGCAATCACACTGGTCGGCGTCTCCGCGTGCGCGTCGACGACCGGGTCGGGATCGTCATCCGGCCCATCGAACGGCGACAAGGCAGATCTCAGTATCGGAGTCTTCAATGGCTGGCCAGAGGGCGAGGCGGCCTCGTACCTCTGGAAGTCGATCCTGGAGAAGAAGGGGTATTCGGTGGAATTGAAGTACGCCGACGCCGGCCCGGTCTTCGCTGGGGTGAGCACGGGCGCCTACGACCTCGCCCTCGACGGCTGGCTGCCCACTACCCATGCCTCCTACATGAAGAAGTACGGCGACAAGATCACCGACCTCGGCGCCTGGAACTCCGATGCCAAGCTCACCGTCGCGGTGAACGAGGACGCCCCGATCGACTCCCTGGACCAGTTGGCAGCGAACGCCGGCAAGTTCGGTAACCGCATCGTCGGTATCGAGCCGGGCGCCGGCCTCACCGCTGCCGTCACCGACAAGGTCATCCCGGAGTATGGACTCGAGAAGATGAAGTTCGTCACCTCGTCTACTCCCGCGATGCTCGCGGAGCTCAAGTCCGCGACCAGCAAGGGCGAGAACATCGCGGTGACCCTGTGGCGCCCGCAATGGGCCTATGACGCCTTCCCGATCAAGGACCTCAAGGACCCGAAGGGCACTCTCGGCACGTCGGAGTCCATCCACTCCCTGGCGAGCACCTCTTTCTCGGCTGATTATCCGAAGCTGGCCGGATGGATCAAGGGCTTCACACTCCCGTCGAAGCTGCTGTTCTCGCTCGAGAACGACATGTACAACGTCGAGGGATCGGTTGACGACTACACCCCCATCGTCGAGAAGTGGATCGCGAAGAACAAGTCCTACGTCGATGGACTGACGAAGTAGCGCAGTCGAGGTCGCGGAATGCCGGGGATTCCCGGCGTTCCGCGCCGACCGGCACACTCTGCCCAGCCCTCGCTGAGCCATTCAGGCAAAATGTGTAAACTAGCAATAGTTGTATCGCTGCACTAATCTCCTTCCCTCACCCGAGATCCATGGCGCCGCCAAGGGAAGTCTCGTCGGCATTGCCCGAAAGGTCGCTCGATGAAACCTGTCTCCGAAATTCGGCCCGTCTTCGAGGGCGTGACAGCTGGCTCGAAAGCCAGCCGCCGGAGACCTGCTCGGCATCCGGCTCGGTCGCTTCCCGTACTGGCCCGCGGGATGAATGCCAATGAATGACGTTCGGCAGGCCGTGATGGGGTGGCTGGGGATTGTCGGCTTGGGAATCCTGGCCGGAGTGCTCGTCACGGTGATGGTTCTTCCCGCCGTGATCGTGCCGAGCCGCGCATCGGCGGCGGCCATCTCGATTTTCGAGAACCTCCCCGACTCCATTACTATCGGGCGCCTCTCCCAGCAGAACGAGATCTTCGCCACTCGCGATGGTGCGCCAGTCAAGATCGCTACAGTCTTCGACCAGGACCGGGAGATCGTCGCCTGGGACAGCGTGTCGGAATTCGTGAAGGATGCCCTCGTGGCGGGTGAGGACCAGCGGTTCTACGAACACGGCGGGGTGGATCTCAAGTCCATCGCCCGAGCCGCCGCCGGAAATGTCGCCAACCAGGCCATCACGAGCGGAAGCTCGACTATCGACATGCAGCTGGTGAAGAACATTCTGGTCCAGCGCGCGGTCAAGATCGAGGATCCGACCGCGAGAGCGAAGGCCTACACTGCGGCGATCACCGATACCTTCTCCCGCAAGCTCCGCGAGATGAAACTGGCCATCGGTCTCGACAAGGCGTATTCAAAGCAGGAGATCTTGCTCGGTTATCTCAATATCGTTGGATTCGGCGGCAATACCTATGGCATCCAGGCCGCGTCCGACAAGTACTTCAGCGTCAGCGCGAAAGACGTGACGCTCGCGCAAGCAGCGAGTCTCATCGCGATCGTGCAGCAGCCTTCGCTGCAGAATCTGGGCAATCCCGCACACTATCCGGCCAATAAGGTACGCCGCGACCAGATTCTCGCGGACATGCTCGACCAGGGCTACATCACGGAGTCCCAGTACCAGAGTGCCCTGTCGACAAAGATCGAAGATGAGGTCGCGCTGAGCCCCGACAGGAACGGGTGCCTGTATGCCGCCGACGCCAAATTCGCCTGCGACTACGTGACCCGGTTGGTGCCCACGCTTGCGGCGCTCGGGAGCGACGCCGCAGAACGGGAAGCGAATTGGGCGCGCGGCGGCTACAAGTTGTACACCAGCATCGACCTCGCCCAGCAGGATGTCGCTACCGCATCGCTCAGGCGGAATGCACCGGCATCGGAAACCCGTTTCGCCCTGGGTGCGTCTGCCGTCTCTGTTCAGCCGGGGACTGGACGGATACTCGTCATGGCCCAGAACAAGGCGTTCGACAATTCGGCACTAGGCGGTGGATCCGCCAAGACCGCCGTCAATTTCAGCACCGACAAGGCGTACGGGGGATCCTCTGGATTCCAGACCGGTTCGACGTACAAGCTGTTCACCCTCACCGATTGGCTGCAAAACGGTCATGGCCTGAACGAGTACGTGAACGGGAGCGTCCGCACCTTCCAACAATCCTCGTTCCAGGCTTCGTGCTCGAAGCCATTCGTCGGAAGCTATCGCCCGCGAAACGACTCGCCCAACGAGGGCGGCTACATGTCAGTGCTCAGGGCGACTCAGAATTCTGTGAACGTCGCGTTCATGACCATGGCCCAACAGCTGGACCTGTGTGACATCCGTGCGGATGCGACAGCCATGGGTGTACACCGAGCCGACGGGAAGCAACTCGTAGTGACGCCGTCCTCCGTGCTCGGCGTCAACGAGATCGCACCGCTCAGCATGGCCGGAGCGATCGCGACCATCGGCGCGGGGGGCATGTTCTGCACCCCGGTCATCATCGACAGGATCGTGGACGGAGAGGGGGCGAGTCTGCCAGGGCAGGGCAAGGCCTGCAGCACAGCAATGTCACCCGAGGTCGCGAGCACGGTCGCTTTCGCGCTGGCCACTGTGATGAAGTCGGGAACAGGAACGCACGGCAACCCGCGCGATGGCGTCCCCGTTGTCGGCAAGACCGGAACCACCGATACAGCCGACCAGAACTGGCTCATCGGCACCACTACAAAGGTCGCATTGGCGGTTTGGGTGGGGAACATATCGGGGCACCAGGACCTCAGGCGCATCTCGGTGGCCGGCACCAACGGGTACAACACGAAGTTCAACATATTTCGAACGACGCTGGCGTCCCTGAACAGCGATTCCCGATATCGCGGTGAGGCCTTCCCTGTGCCCGACCCGGCACTCCTCGTCGGGGAGGGCGTGCTGGTTCCGAACATGACCGGATACTCGTCGACCGAGATGAAGGCCGCCCTGTCCAGTCGGGGGTTGAGGCTCCTCGACGGCGGAGAGGTCGCTGCGGGTCTCCCCGGCGGGCAGGTCGCACGCACGTCGCCCGCGGCCGGCACTCGCGTGTCCAAGGGCGCGACGGTGACCGTGTACACCAGTGATGGCTCGCTTGCCATCAGCATGCCCGATGAGATCGGCAGGTCGAAGAAGGCAGCCGTGGAGGATCTGGTCAGTCACGGTTTCTCCTCTGACAAGATCACTTTCTCCTGGAAAGCCACCTCGAGCAACCCGTGTCGAGTGAGCGCGAGCGCGCCCGCCGCTGGGGCGCCGACCGCCATCGATTCGGGCGTGACGCTCACCATCCAGACCGGGGATCCGCAGTCCGGCGGCACAGCTCCGGCCGGCGCGTGTGGGTGAGCGCCGGGGGTATCGAGTCCGTAGCGCTTCTGCGATACGAGAACGAGCGACCCGAGCAGCCGGCGTGTAGCCTTGCAAATGTTGCTGGCGTGCAGGTGCCACCGGTGACTTGGTTCGCAAGACAGGAGAGCGGTGAAGGACACATCCCGGCTCAGGCGGCAGACCACCGACTCGATTTTGACGGCGTCCCGCGCCCTGCTCGGAGTCGTCGCCCGGTCGGTTTCGCCCGCCCTCGAGTTCGTCTCCCTCCCACAATTCCGCGTGCTGGTTGTTCTGACGAGCGGTGGACCGCTTCGAATGGGCAGCCTGGCCGAGAGACTCAGCGCAAACTCATCCACCTTCAGCCGCTCGATCGACCGGATGGTGATCGGCGGCTGGGTTCAACGATCACCCAGCCCCGATAGCCGGCGAGAAGTGCTCATCAGTGCCACGGACGCCGGGCGCGCCCTTGTCGATGAGGTCACCGAGAGGCGCCGACTCGCGATCTCCGAGATCCTTTCCCGGATGACCCCCGAAGACCAGAAATCCGTAGTCCAAGCGCTTGAGGTCTTTTCCACGGCGGCGAGCGAACCCGCCGTTGAGGATCTGCTCACGCTGGGACTGTAGCGACCCGACGACCGCTCCGCCTGCGCTGCGTTGCCATCAGCCCCCTGGGCAGGGGGCCTGCGCCGACCGTGAGATGTCGGCGGAATCACAGTCGCTCTCTCCGCAGCCCGCCAGCTCTACTGAAAGGCGGATTTGGCAAGAGAAGGGTGTCGATGGTCCCGATTCTGGTACGGACAGCGCTGCCGATGCGGCGCTTTCCTGACTCGTCTGGTTGCGCAGAACGGCCCCCGCAGTGTCCACTGTGGGCACTTCGGGGGCCGCGACTCGGCAGAGGATCAGCCCTGTGCGCCTGCGGCGGCTGTGGTCGGTGTGATGCCCAGTTGCTTGAGCGCGACTTGCACGTACGAGTTGGTGAACGTGTCCGTGTACGAGATCTTCGAGGTGTCCACGCCGATCGCGTTCTCCATCTGGAACACCGTCTTCGGGCCACCGACCGGCATCAGCCCGTCCGGAAGGAACTGGCCGTAGTCCTGCTCCAGGCCCTTCACATAGTCCGCCTTCGAGATCGTCGAATTCTGCACGAACGACTGGGGGAGCTTGTCGGCCACGTCCTGAGCGGTGTGAGTGTGCATCCAGTGCATGGTCGCGGTCAGCGCGGTGACGACCTTCTGCACGACGGCCTTGTGAGAGTTGACCCAGGACTCCTGAGCCAGTAGGCCCGCGGCTGGCCAGGCCCCGCCGAGCGCTGACTTCGCGCCTTTCGTGCTCGCGAGGTCGATCGACGAGGTGGCGATCTTCTGCGACTCGAGAGCTCCGACAGTGGGCTGCGTGGTCATCACGCAATCCGCGCTGCCCCGCTGCAGAGCCGCGATCGCGGTGGCTCCGGCATGAACGACGACGGTGCTGTAGTCGGTCTTCTTCACCCCCGCCTTCGAGGCGATGAATTGGGTGAGCTCGTCCGTTCCTGAGCCGAGGTCGGTCACACCGACGCTCTTGCCCTTGAGGTCCGCCCCCGACTTGACGTTCGACTTCGGGGTGCACATGATGCGTTCACCCGGTGCCCCGGAGAGCTGGATCAGGTTGATGACCTTCTTGCCCTTCGACTGGAAATCGATCGCGTGGATGTACCAGGCACCCGAGAGATCCACCGAGCCGGAGACCATGGCCTCTTCCGCTCCGACACCGCCGTTCTGTTCGGTGGAGAGTTGCATGTCGACGCCGTACTTCTTGTAGTAGCCGAGGCTCTCTGCCAGCTGGTAGGGAAGGTAGATCTGCTTGTCGATGCCTCCGACCATCATCTTGACTACCGGGAGGGCCGCGCTCGAACCGGGGTTCGAGCTCGAGGCCGACGGAGTGCTGCTACTGCAACCGGCGAGCCCCAGCGACACTGCTGCTGCTGATGCTGCGACTACAGCGACGATGCTGCGCTTGTTCATCTTGTGTGATTCCTTTCGTGGTGCCGGAGGGATTCCGGCTGACTTGGTGGGAGAGACAGAAACTCAGATTGCCTGCGCCTCGGAGCGCGACGGCGGACGCCACTTGAGCACCGCCTTTTCGAGCAGGGTGATGAAGTATTCGGCCCCGAGGGTGACAACGGCCATGATGACCATGCACGCGAACACCGTGTTCGGGTCGAAATGTCCCTGCGCCTGGCTGATGATGAGCCCGATGCCCTTTTGTGCCCCCAGCACCTCGGCGACCAGTGCGCCGATGATGGCGAAACCGAACGCGGTGTGCAGGCTGGCGATGATCCATGTCATCGCGGACGGAATGGTCACGTGCCGTGCGATCTGCAGCGGGGACGCGCCGAGAACACGCACGTTGGCGACCAGGTTCTGGTCGACTTCGCGCACACCCTGGTAGGCGTTGAAGAACACTGCAAAGAACACGAGAACTGCGGCGAGCAGGATCTTGGGAAAGATCCCCAGACCGAAGGCCACGATGAAGATCGATCCGAGCACGATGCGCGGAACTGAATTGAGCACCTTGATGTAGGGATTCAGCACGTCCGACAGGTACCGGTTCGAGCCGAGCAGGATGCCGACGATGATTCCGGCGATGGTCCCGACGAGGAAGCCATAGAGCGCCTCCTGCACGGTGACCCAGATGTTGTCCCAGATCGACCCGAACGCGGTGCCCTCGGTGAACAGTGTCACGAGGCTGTTCCAAATATCGCTCGGTCGACCGTAGAAGAATTTGTCGACCCATCCGATCGCCGTGAACGACTGCCATCCGCCGAGCACGACGATGATGACGAGCGCACGACCGACCCACACCCAGGTGGTGCGACGCTGACGAGCCCGACGGGCGGACTCCCTCAACGACGCTTCCGAGTCGAATTGGGGGATCGTGTCCGAGACACCCTGGATCGCGGTCTCCTGCCTGAGCACGCTCACGCTGCCACCGCCGATGAGAGCTGGTACGCGCGAGTGACTTCGTCGCGCAACGACTCCCAGATCTGACCTTGGATCTCTTGGAATCGCGGTTCGTGGCGCAGCGTCTGCACGTCTCCCCGCGGGCGTGGAAGGTCGATGTCGAAGACGTCTTTCACGGTGCCGGGGCTGCTGGTCATGATGACGACGCGATCAGACAGCGTCACCGCCTCGTCGAGGTCATGGGTGATGAAGAGCACCGAGGGGCGCAATTCCTCCCAGAGTTGTAGCAACTCCGACTGCATGATCGCCTTCGTCTGCACGTCGAGCGCGCCGAAGGGTTCGTCCATGAGCAGGATGCGGGGCCGGTTGATCAGCGCGGCGGCCATCGCGACCCGTTTGCGCATTCCGCCGGAGAGTTGGTGCGGATAGCGATCTTCGAAGCCGGCCAGGCCGACCCGCCGCACCCAGTCCAGGGAGAGCTTTGTCGCCTCCGTCTTGGACGTGCCGAGCAGGATCGGACCCATCATCACATTGCCGAGCACAGTCTTCCAGGGAAAGAGGGAGTCCGCCTGGAACATGTAGCTCACCCCGTCGGTGATCCCGTCGACGCGCTGGCCGCCCACCAGAACGGATCCCTCGCTCGGCTGTTCCAGGCCGGAGACCTGGGCGAGGGTCGTGGACTTGCCGCACCCAGTAGGGCCGACGATGGCGCAGAACTGCCCGGGTTCCACGGTGAGGGTCACGTCTTTGATCGCCGTGAAGGTCTCGCCCTTCGGGGTGAGGTACCGCTTGGTCAGGCCGACGATTTCGATGCGAGCCGCATCGTCCATGCCGCCGACGCCGACCCGTCGTGGTTGGGGAGAAGGGGGAGTACGCATGCGCTGAAGACCTCTCTGTCTGTGTAGTGCGTGTTTCAGGAAGACTGCGCGCGCACCCCCACCGCCGTCGCGCTTGTGCGCCATTCGCCTGTTAAGCGCATTGCGGGGACTTTCGCGCATTCTGCGCACGTGCGGGTTCACGGCGGCGCAGCGATAATGAAGCGTGATGCGACGACGGATCAGGCGGCTCTCCAGCCAGATCTTCCTCGCGCAGTTAGTGATTCTCGTCGGCTCGCTCGCCGTGGGATTCGTGCTCTTCGCCACCACCGCTCGTGCGAATCTCGATCACGAGTACCAGTCACGGGCTGCCGCAATCGCCCAGGCTTTCGCGGAGAATCCTTCAGTTCAGGACTGCATGGCGACGGAGGATCGCGGCTGCCAGCCGATGTTGCAGCGAGTGGCCTCGGCGACCGCCCAGCGCACCGGTGCTTCCTATGTCGTGCTCATCGATATGCAACGGGTGCGCCACAGCCACCCCAACCCCGAGCTCATCGGCAAGCCCGTCTCCGAACCCATCGTCGCACTGGACGGAAAGGCGCACCTCGGGGTGGACGCGGGGGCCACCGGAGTGAACGCGAGTGCGCGCGTTCCGCTGTATTCCGAAGCGGGAACCTTGATTGGCGAGGTCTCGGTGGGCATTCGTGAAAGCTCGGTCTCGAGCGAGCTGCTCGCTCAACTTCCCACCTATGCCATCTGGGTCGCCGCGGTGCTCGCGATCGGCGCACTCGCGTCGTTCGGCCTCGCCACACTGCTGAAGCGGCGCACTTTCGGTCTCGAGCTCGACGAAGTGGCCCGCCTGTTCCAGGAGCGCGAGGCGACCCTGCACGGTATTCGGGAGGGCGTGATCGCCGTCGATACCGCCGGGCGCATAACTGTGATCAACGACGAGGCTCGACGCCTGCTCGGACTGCCCTCTGACTCCCTTGATCGCCCGCTTGCCGAGGTGCTCGGTGAGGGTCCGCTCTCCGAGGCACTCACGGGCAGCTCCGTCGTGACGGACGCCATCGTGATCACCGACGACTACTGCTTGGTGATCAATCGGATGCCCGTCATCCTCGGCGGGCGGCCCCACGGCTCCGTCGTCACCCTTCAGGACCGCACGAATCTCGAGGCGCTCACCCGCGAGCTGGATGGCGCACGCAACTTCACCGAGTCGATCCGGGCGCAGCAACACGAGTTCGCAAACCGGCTGCACGCCATTGCAGGCCTCTTGGAACTCGAACGACCGGGTGAGGCTCTCGCCTACATCGAAGAGATCCGGGGAAGCACCGCCGACTTCGACCAGTCGCTGCGCAGCTATATCGAGGCTCCGCAGATCGTCGGGCTGCTACTGGGGAAGGCTGCTGAAGCTCACGAGCGCGGAATCGACTTCGTCATCGCTCCCGAAACCCGGCTGAGCGAGGCACCGGGACACGTGCAGGCCCTCACCACCATCCTCGGCAATCTGATCGACAATGCCTTCGATGCTCTCTCGGAGAGCCGCCCGCCTCGCCGGGTCTCGGTGAGCGTCGTTGAGGCGCCAGAGTCGCTGGTGCTGTCGGTCAGCGACAACGGCCCCGGGCTTCCCGATGGCGCCATTCCTCAGATATTCAGCAACGGCTACACGACCAAACGGGGGTCGGTGGTCCGCCACATCGGGCTGGGCCTCTCCCTCGTGGAGAAGACTGTCAGCAGGTTCGACGGATCGATCACCGTGTCGGAGGGACCCGGCGCCACCTTCACCGTGGTCTTGCCGCTCGCCCCCGTGGCCGTGGCACCGGTGCGGTCATGACCCCCGATCCCACGACCGTGCTGGTGGTCGATGACGACTTCCGGGTCGCGTCGCTTCACGAGGCATTCGTGCAACGCATCGAGGGCTTCACCGTGGTGGGTAAGGCGCACACTTCGGCCGAGGCTCTCCACCTTTCGTCGACGCTGCGCCCAGATCTCGTACTGATGGACATCTACCTACCCGATGTGGACGGGCTGCGCACCCTTCAGGAAATGCTCCAGTGGCCTTCCCCTCCGGCCGCGATGGTGATCTCGGCCGCCAACGATGTGTTGAATGTGCGTTCGGCCCTGCGACTGGGAGTGACTCACTATCTCGTCAAACCGTTCAGTTTCGCGCAGCTCGCAGAACGGCTGACCGCGTTCCGGGACGCCTCTGCGCACATCGACGAGCTGACCGACGAGGCGACGCAGGTCGATATCAATCACATTTTCGACCTGATGCGGCCGACCACGGCTCCCCTACGTACGGAGCTCAGTCGGCTGGCCCCGACCCTTCAGGGCGTGTACGACGCACTGAACTCCAGCGACACGCCGTTGTCGGCCACCGACATCGCTGAGGGGCTCGGAATGAGCCGCGCAACGGCACAACGCTCCCTCACACAGCTCGAACAGAGCGGGGCGATCACGCTCGAACTCCGCTACGGCCGCACCGGTCGACCAGAGCACCGCTATACGATCCGTCGTCGTACGGACGGGCGATGAGCGCACACGTTGCTGTCCCGCGCCCGGACCCGTGGGGTGAGGGCGAATCCGTACCAGTCTCGCTTGAGCAACTCGGGCTTACGGGTTCGTGCGGAAGAACCATTTCAGGGAACCCAGGCCACCCGTCCACGGCTATGCGTTTGTCCGCGGATTGGATCTGCGAGATCACCCCGATGCCTATCCTCGATTTCCGCAATGATCACCGCAGGTACTTCACTTCCCCGCGTAGCGATGGCCTCATGAAGGGTGTCCACGAAATGATCAGCTCAGCGGAGGCCGATCAAAGCGGCGACGTGGTCGCGTGCGGGATCGGAATTGACGAGACATTCTGCTTCTGACCAGCACTTTTAGCGAAGGTAGCGGGAGCGGGACTTGAACCCGCGACACCACGATTATGAGCCGTGTGCTCTAACCACCTGAGCTACCCCGCCGGGCTGCATCCGAGTGAAGGATGCGCGAGCCCCCTGTGGGAATCGGACCCACTACCTCTTCCTTACCAAGGAAGTGCTCTACCAATGAGCTAAGGGGGCGAAAGCAGCGCGCACGAATGCGCGGCCGTTTTGGCACCGTTAGAGAATAGCATCCGGGAGGGGGCCTCCCGCGCCGCTATTCGAGCGCGAGGATCATGCCCGGCTCGAAGAAGTCGGGAAGGGTGATGCCCGGCAGCTCGAAGGCACCGAATGCCGGTCCGGATCCGCTCAGCCTCAGGCCCTCCGGAGTCTGCACCGCACCCATCTCCCCGAAGAGCGTCACCGGCAACCCGGCGACCGCGTGGGGTGCGAGGGTCACGTCGAAATCGTCGCGGGCGGCCACCACGAGCACACTCTGCCCGGCCGACTCCCGCACGAACACCAGCACCTCGTCCCCCGCGTACAGCCAGCGGATGCCACCGGTGCTGAGCGCCGGGTGGGAGGTGCGGAGGTGGATGAGCCGCGAATAGAGAGAGATCGTGCCGGCGGCTGCCGCCTCGGTGCCCCAGGGCATCGGCGTGCGAGACTCCTCGCCATCAGATCCGGTAAGACCGAACTCGTCGCCGGCGAACACGACGGGGATTCCCGGAAGGGTGACCGAGAGCCCGAAGGCCACGGGCACGGTGCCCTGCCGCGCGTGGGTGAGGAAGCGCGGGGTGTCGTGGGTGTCGAGCGCGTTCATATTGTGGAGCCGTACCCGCCACGGGAAGGCCGCGGTGAAGCGGATGTGGGCCGCGTGCACCTGCGTTCCCGTATAGCTGGGGATCGTTCCGAGAGCCATTCCGATGCCGCCGGGGGCGAGGCTTCCGGGCTCGGAGAGCCAGCCCCACACCGGGCGCGTGAAGTTGGCATAGGTCATCGCGCCGTGCCAGGCATCGCCGGGGAAGTCGCTCGCGGCGTCGTTGGTCGACTCCCCCAGCAGGATCGTGTCTGTCTTCGTCGCCACCATCGTGCGGCGGATCGTGCGGCGCACCTCCTGGTTGAGGTCCTGCTCGAGGTAACGGCCGGTCATGTTGGAGACGTCGATGCGCCAGCCGTCGAGGTTGTAGGGCTCGCCGAGCCACTTGGCGACCACCGAATCGGGGCCGTCGATGAACCGGCGGCGCAGCTCGGCCGAGTTCCAGTTGAACTTGGGAAGGCTCGGCACCCCGAGCCACGACACGTAGCGCTCCTGCTGCGCATCCAGCCAGTAGTAGAACTCGCTCTCCGCTGCACCCGGAGTGAGGTGGGATGCCCGGAACCATTCGTGCGCGTCACCGCTGTGGTTGGAGGTGAGATCGCCGATCACCTTCAGACCCTTTGCGTGGGCGGCTTCGATCAGCGCGACGAGCGCCTCGTCTCCGCCGAGCAGCGGATCCACCTCGGCGAACGAGAGCGCGTCGTAGCGATGGTTGGACTGCGCCGGAAAGACCGGCGTGAGGTAGATGAGCGTCACGCCGAGCGCGACGAGATGGTCGAGGTGCTCGGCGATGCCGGCAAGGTCGCCGCCGTAGAACTGGCGCGGGGTGTCCGCGCCCACGTAGATCACGTCATCAGTCCACTCGGCCGGTTCGGCCCAGTCGGGCAGTTCACGGGCGGATGCCGCCGCCGACCGGGCGAAGCGGTCGGGGAAGATCTGGTACATCACCGTCGACGACGACCAGTCCGGCGCGGCCGGGTAGGTCACCAGCCGGAAGTCCTCGGAGTCGAGAGTCTCGATCGCGTGGATGCCCGTGGCGTTCAGCCACGCCGAGCTCCCGTCGGCGAGCGAGAGCAGCCAGCGATACCCGTGCACCGGGTTCTCGATCTCGATCTCCGCCTCCCACCACTCCCAGCCGTCGACATCCGCAACGGGCGAAGCCACGGCGAACCGCGGTTCGTGGTCCGGATTGGAGCGGGTGTGCACGGCGATGACCGGTCCGAGGTCCTGCGGGATGCGGATGCGCACCCGCACGTGGTCGCCGAGCGCCGGCGCGGCATCCGAGACATAGAGGGGAGAACCGTCGTGGTGCGGCTCGTGCACGATGCCCATGGTGATCCTTTTGCGCGACGCGGAGGGCGGTGGGGCTCCGCAGGTTAGTGCAGAAACTACCGCAGCGGCGTTACAGCCCGATTACGACGGCAGGTCGGTCATCCACTCGTGATCGAGACAAGCCCAAGGATACCCACCGCGTAGAGGACGACCACAGTGAGCGAGTCGATACCCATGCCGAGGATCCGTCGGGACGGTCGAAAGATCAAACCGACGACGTAGACCAGAGTGAGCAGCACAGCTAGAGCGGTGAGGTAGATGTCGCTGGGGTTGGCGTGGGACAGCACCGACTTCCCCGAGATGATCGTCGCGACCAGGAAGAGAACAGGCAGGAAAGCGTTCCCCCCGAAGATGTCGCTCATCGCCAGGTTGTCGTCGCCCTGCTTCACGGCCTGAAGCCCGGTGGAGATCTCGGGCAGAGATGTCGCCAAGGCTAGGAAAGTCGCCCCGAAGAATACCCCGGATAAACCGATCTGCGACGACGCGGCATCACCCGCCCGCTCGAGCACCACACCCGCGACGAGCGTGGCCAGGGCGGAGACCACGAACACAATGGCAGCTTTGGTCACACTCATCTTCTTGTCCGGAGTGTGGCGTCGATGTCCGCGGGGATGCGGAGACGAGCCCGGTGACGACCCATCCTCGTGCCACGGTAGGTGTGAGCCGGAGCGTTTCACCAGAAACAGGCCGACGATCCAGAGGGCGGCAATGGCGAGTACATCCGGCGTGACCCGCGCGACCACGAGCGCGGCGGGAAGCTGGCTGCCCGCGACGACGACACTCAGAACCGCGACGACGACCACCGCCTCGAGCACCAACGTCAGGGAAGCGGCCCGGTAGGTCAGCGGCCGCACTCCTTTTCCCCTCCGTCCGAAGAGATCGAGGATCGCCAGTACGACTGTTTGCATCGCGATGCCGCCCAGAATGTTACCCGTCGCTATCTCGATCTTCCCGGACAGAGCCGCGCTGACCGTGATGGCGATCTCGGGGAGATTTGTGGCGACCGCGAGAACGATCAATCCGCCGAGGGCACTGCCGAGGTGCAGTCGGCTATCAAGGACGTCCGTCGTTTTGGACAGTTGGATACCCGCCACCCAGATCACGGCCGCTCCCGCGACGAAGATCAGCACCAGCAGCCAGAGGGGCGAAGAGTTCACGTATGCAGACAGTACGCTTTCCGTCACTCCTACGCGCGGAAGGCATCTTCGCGATTTTGGCCGACAGGCGATGCAATAGGGTTTTTGGATGAGCCTCGACATTCTGCAGGATTTCTCTGCGCCCTCGACCGAGACCGTCACCCCCTCCACCAGCCCCGGAAGCGAGTGGTGGCGCTCCGCCGTGATCTACCAGATCTACCCGCGATCCTTCGCCGATGGCATGGGGGACGACGGTCTCGGCGACCTCATCGGCATCACCGAGAGGCTGCCAGCGCTGGTCGAGCTCGGGGTCGATGCCGTCTGGCTCTCGCCGTTCTACACCTCGCCGCAGAAGGACGCCGGATACGACGTGGCCGACTACTGCGACGTCGATCCGATCTTCGGCACCCTCGCCGACTTCGACGCGCTCGAGAAGCGCGTGCACGAACTCGGCCTCAAGCTCATCGTGGACCTCGTGCCCAACCACTCCTCCGACCAGCACGTCTGGTTCCAAGAGGCGCTCGCATCACCCGAGGGCAGCCCCGAACGCGACCGCTACATGTTCCGCGAGGGCACTGGTGTCGATGGCGCGCTGCCACCCAACAACTGGGAGTCCGTCTTCGGCGGCCCGGCCTGGACCCGGATCACAAACGCCGACGGCACTCCCGGTCAGTGGTTCCTGCACCTCTTCGACACTTCCCAGCCCGACCTCAACTGGCAGAACCCGTGGGTTCGCGCGCAGTTCCGCGACATCCTGCGGTTCTGGCTCGACCGGGGCGTCGACGGCTTCCGGGTGGATGTGGCGCACGGCCTCATCAAGGCAGCCGGCCTGCCCGACTACACGGCACCGGCGGATGGCGGCAGCATGGGCGGAAGTGGCACCCTCGGCCTCGAGCCCGCCATCGATGCGCATCTGGGCGACGACGACGTGACCCCGCCCTATTGGGCGCAGGACGGCGTGCACGAGATCTACCGCGACTGGCACTCCGTGCTCGAGGAATACGAGGGCGATCGCGTGCTCTGCGCCGAGGCCTGGGTTGAGCCGCTGGCCAAGCTCGCCGGCTGGGTGCGCCCCGACGAGATGCAGCAGGCCTTCAACTTCTCCTACCTCGAGACGCCCTGGAGTGGCCCCACCATGCGGGCGATCATCAACTCTTCGCTCGAGGCGTTCACCGGGGTCGGTGCCCCGAGCACCTGGGTGCTGTCGAACCACGACGTGGTGCGTCACGCCTCGCGCCTCGCGGTGACGGCCGAGAACCCACAGGGCCACGGCATCGGACCGCGCTCCCCCGGCCAGCCGGTGCGATCTCTCGGCCTTCGCCGCGCCCGCGCGGCGACAACCCTCATGCTCGCCCTGCCCGGCAGTTCGTATCTCTACCAGGGCGAGGAGCTCGGCCTTCCCGAGGTCATCGACCTGCCCGACGACGCCCGCCAGGACCCCACCTGGTTCCGCACCGATGGCGAACGCTACGGCCGGGACGGATGCCGCGTGCCGATCCCCTGGGAGGCGGACGCCCCCTCGTACGGCTTCGGCACGAGCGGCAAGAGCTGGCTCCCGCAGCCCACCGACTGGGCTCCCTACGCTCGCGACTCCCAGCGCGGAGTGCCCGGGTCGACGCTCGAGCTCTACCGTGCCCTCCTGGCCGAACGGTCCCTCGCGGATCTCGGACTCGGCGACGTCGAATGGCTCACGGGCTACCCGGATGCGGTTGTCGCATTCCGCAACGGCTCCGTCACAGTGCTCGCCAACACAGGCTCCGAGCCGGTGGAACTGCCCGCGGGCGAGATCCTCGTGGCGTCGGGAGAAGTGAGCGGTCGAATGCTTCCGGGTGACACCGCGGCCTGGTTGCGCTCGTAGGCACCGCTGCCGGTTGAGCAGGTCGCTCAGCAGGAGTCAGTTCGCGTTGGCCTTGAGCCAGGCGAAGGGATCGACCGGCGTGTTGTTCAGGTGGATTTCGAGGTGGAGGTGGGCGCCGGTGGACGCGCCGGTGCTTCCGACCTGGCCCACCTCATCCGTCACCTTGACCATCTGGCCCACGACAACCCGCACCGAGCCCGTGAGCATGTGCCCGTAGACGCTCTGCACCTTCTGGCCGTTGATGTTGTGGTCGATGGTCACGTTGTTGCCGAGGCCTCCGCCATCGAACTCGACCTTGCTCACGACGCCGTCGGCGATGGCCTGGATGGCCACCCCGGATCCGGGCGTGAAGTCGACGCCCTGGTGGAAGGTGGAGCAGAATCCGCAGCCGGGTACCGACCTCGGGCCGAAGCCGTAGGTGATCGGCACGGCTACGGGGAACGGCCACTGGATCGTGCCGTTCGGGTCATTCGTGTAGGCGTTGCTTCGAGCGGCGGCGGCATACTTCGTCGCGATCTGCTGCACGAGGGAGACGACCGTGTAGGCGTCTCGGGCGGGCGCGGCGGCCGTGGCTGAGGCATCCACCTTGAGGTTCTGTACCGGCACTGCGGCGCTCACGGATGCGGTGCTCGCCGAGGCGCTCGAGGTGCTGGAGGGGTTGAGAAAGACGCTGGCCGGGAGAGAAGTGGAGATGAGCAGGGCTGCGGCACCCGCCATCGCCCCCACGGTCATCAGTTTGCGCAGCACCCGACGGACTCCGTTGCGGCGCAGTGTTGCTGTGGGGCGAGTTGCTGCGGAGCGAGTTGCTATGGAGCGAGTTGCTGCGGGGCGACGTGCCGCAACAGTGCGGCGCGGGATTCCGGCGCGGATGCGAGGGGTCGAGGCGCGGCGTGCTTCTGCCAGCTCCCGTCGGGTTCGCGCGGGCGGCATCCCGGAGTCGAACGTCATGCGCGCCCGACGAGAGAGCGGTCACGGCCCGAGGGAGCGGTCCCACGGCTGCACGACTCGTCACGGAATGCTGGTGACATGAGGGGTGCTCCTTGCGGCGATGCGCGGTACCACTGGACTGGCACGGCCATTGACTTACTTCGGTCTCGAAACATCACAATGTCTATGCGAATGTGACGATTGTTTCAACAGTAGCCAAACTGGCCACGGAAGGCCAGCCCCGCAAGCGGGGGCGGACGTCAGTTCGCGTTCGCCTTGAGCCAGGCGAAGGGATCGACCGGCGTGCCGTCGAGGTGCACCTCGAGGTGGAGGTGGGCTCCCGTGGAGTGCCCGGTGCTGCCCACCAGTCCGAGTTCCTGAGTCACGGTTACCTGCTGCCCGACGACGACCTTGATCGATCCGGCGAGCATGTGCGCGTAGAGGCTCTGCACCTTCTGGCCATTGATGTTGTGGTCGATGATCACGTGGTAGCCGAAGTTGCCGTCGTAGGCCGCGTAGGTGACCGTGCCGTCGGCGATCGCGCCGATGGGGGTTCCGGCGCCCGGGATGAAGTCCACTCCCTCATGGAACGATGAGCACCCGCCGCAGGGCGAGACCCTCGCCCCGAAGCCGGAGCTGATCGGCACCGGCGCGGGGAACGGCCACTGGATCGTGCCGTTGGTGTCGTTCGTGTATTCGAAGTTCTGCAGGCCGAATTTCATCCGGGCCTGCTGAATCGTGTTGACCACGGTGTACGGGTCGCGCGACGGAGCGGCATCGACGGCGCTGCTGTCCACGGCCAGGCTCTGCACCTCCGAGCTGGACGTGCTCTGGTTCACCGGGGTGAGGGCGCTCGCCGAGGTGACGTGGAGCGCGACTGCGGGAAGCGAGGTCGCCACCAGCAGGGCGCCGGCGCCGAACATCGCGCTGATGGTGATGAATTTGCGAAGCACCAGCCCACCACGGGGACTCCGGGAGCGAGCGGATGCGCGGGGCACCGCTGTCGCGGGAGCCGTTGTCGCGCGGGCGATTCGAGCCCTGTTCGCAGCGGCCGGGCGCGGGGCCTTCACGGCGCGCGGCGCCTTAGCCGTGCGCGGAGCCTTGGTGCGCAGAACCTTCAAACCGCGGGGCGCCTTCATACTGCGCACACGGGATGCCGACGCCGCCGTCTCCTGGGCGCGAAGCGCACGACGCGAGGTCGCCGCTGCTGGAGCAGAGGCGGCGGCGTCGGACTCGGAGTCGAGGTTCCAGCTGAAGTCCGCCACGCTATCGGCGCTCCGACGTCGCCTGGCGAGCGGGCATGGATGAGCGTGGGGCGTTCACAGCTGGTGGTCCTCCAACAACAAATACAACGAGTTGGAGAACTCGAGTACGTCTGTAGGTCTGGTTATGGCGTGTCTGCAATCGACGTGGTCAAGGCCGCACATCCGAGGGCGCACGCCCATCGGATTTATAACGAATAGGTAAAGGCTACGTCACCGGCACGAAAACGGCAATTGCAGTCGACCCGTTCGGCGCTGATGCTCCATGGTCGCAGGCCAGCCTGAATCCCCGGTCAGAGCTGCTGAAACAGCAGTTCAAGGGCTTCTGCGAGTCGCGGTTCGGCGGCGAGTACGAGCTCGCGCGAGGGCGGTGCGCCGTCTATTCCGGTGACCCGCGCGCCGGCTTCGCGGGCGATCAGGGCCCCGGCGGCGTGATCCCAGGGGCTCAGGCGACGCTCGAAGTAGGCGTCGAGCCGACCACACGCCACGGCGCACAGGTCGAGGGAGGCCGCCCCCATGCGACGGATGTCCCTCACCCGGTGAAGCAGCCCGACAAGTACCTCGGCCTGCTCGGAACGGATGTCGGCAAGGTACGCGAATCCGGTGCCGACGAGCGCCTGGGAGAGGTCGATCTCCGACCCCACCCGGATCGGCGCCCCGTCGAGGAACGCCCCACCGCCGAGCCGTGCCGTGAAGGTCTCCCCGCTCGCCGGGTTGGCCACCGCCCCGGCGAGCGCGCGCCAGGTAAGGGGGTCGGGCTCTCCCTCCACCACGGCGATGCTCACGGCGTAGTGCGGGAAGCCGTAGAGGAAGTTGACAGTGCCGTCGATCGGGTCCACCACCCAGGTAAGCCCGCTGGTGCCGGGTTCCGCACCGCTCTCTTCGCCGAAGAATCCGTCGTCCGGTCTCAGCACGGCCAGTCTTCCGCGGATCAACGACTCGGTCTCCCGGTCGGCGAAGGTGACGATGTCTTCCGTCGAGGACTTGCTCGCGGCGACCTCGACCCCCTCCGATCGGCGCCGTCTCGCGAGCGCGCCGGCTTCGACGGCCACGGATCGGGCGATCTCGAGCAGCTCGGCGCTCATAACAATCCGGCTCTCGGTTGATGTGCTTGCGAAACACGAGAGGCCCGTCTCGTTTCGAGGCGGGCCATCGGTCGTGCGGTGCTGCTGCGATGTGGCAAGTGCGAGATTCGAACTCACGAAGTCGTAGACGGCTGATTTACAGTCAGATCCCTTTGGCCACTTGGGTAACTTGCCATTCGCGTCGACCACCGGTCGAACGCGCAAATAAAAGGATACAGGGTGAACGGCCCCGGCGAAATCGTGGCCCGCCCCAGCCAGGCCATAGGATTCAGTCGGTCGCACGACGAAGCGCGAAGGGGAGGTGTCATGGCCGGCATCCAGGAGGTGGCGGATGCCGCCGGCGTCTCCACCGCCACCGTGTCCCGAGCCCTCAGCGGCAATGGCCACGTCTCCGAAGTCACGAAGGCCCGCGTCGCATCCGCCGCCGCCGATCTCGGTTACGTCGTGAGTTCGAATGCCTCGAGTCTCGCAAGCGGGCGTACCAAGAACATCGGGGTCGTCATCCCCTTCCTCAACCGCTGGTTCTACAGCTCGGTGCTGGAGGGGGCCGAGAGCTCGCTGCTGAGCAACGGCTACGACCTCACCCTCTACAACCTCGGTGGGGGCGGCGAGGAACGTCGCAGCGTCTTCGAGCACTTCCTGCTGCGCAAACGGGTGGATGCGGTGGTCGCGATCTCGCTCGAGCTCACGCCTTCGGAGCTGGCCGGCCTCCTCGCGCTCGGCAAACCTGTGGTCGGCGTCGGAGGCCCGCTGGTGGGGGTGCGCACCTTCAGCATCGACGATGTGGCCGTCGCGCGGCTGGCGACCGAGCACCTTCTCGCTCTCGGCCACGTGTCGATCGCACATATCGGTGGCGACCAGGACTCGGAACGCGACTTCCACCTGCCCACCAATCGACGCGTGGGCTATGAGGCGGCGCTCGTGGCCGCCGGTATCTCGGCCGACCCCTCGCTGTTCCAGTCGGCAGACTTCACTATCCCGGGCGGATACGCCGCGGCGAAGCAACTGTTCGGCAACCCGCGCACGCGGCCGACCGCGGTGTTCGCGGCATCCGATGAGATGGCGATCGGCACGATCCTCGCCGCCCGAGACCTCGGGCTCCGGGTTCCCGCCGACATCTCGGTGATCGGCATCGACGACCACGAGCTCAGCGAGTTCTTCGGGCTCACGACCGTCGCGCAGTTTCCCGAGCTGCAGGGTCGGCTGGCGGTGGAGCTGCTCATGGACGAGCTGCACCCCGGCCGCCGCTCGCTTGGTTCGTCGAACACCCCGCTGCCGTTCGAGCTGATCGTGCGGTCGTCGACCGCGCGTCGCTCGACGTGCTGACCGCTACTTCGCCGGGCTGACGTCGGCGGCGTAGCCGGTGGAATAGCGGATGACGTCGTCAAGGTACTGCTGCGACCCGTTGTACGCGAGCACCGCCTGCCGCCAGCCGCTCTCGGTGTCGAGGGCCTTGTCCCCCGCGCGGCAGAGATACCCGGCCGCGGCCAGGGTCGCGTCGTCGATGTTCTGCGGATCCTGCACACCGTCGGCGTTGCCGTCCGCGTGCCAGTTGCGCCACGCCTCCGGGATGAGCTGCATGGGGCCGACGGCACGGTCGATCGTGGCGTCGCCGTCGATCGCCCCCTTGTCGGAGTCGGGGATGTTCGCCACGGCACCGCCCGACAGCGGCACCCCGAAGATCGCCGGGGTGGCCTTCCCGTCGGGTGCGATTGTGCCCCCGAAGATGGTGCCGTGCCGGGACTCGATCTCGCCGATCCCAGCAAGGGTGTTCCACCCGATCCCGCAGGTGCGGCTCTCGAACGAGATCGCAACACCGGCGTAGGCGGCGAGCGCGCGCGGCGGGATGCCGGTCTTCCGTGCGGTCGCCGTGACCCAGGCGGGGTCCGCGAGCGCGGAGAGCGCCGGGCCGGCAGGGGTCGTCGCCGGAGTCACCGGTGCGGAGGTGGCATACCGGGCTAGCGGGGTCGACGGGCCAGTGGCATCCGGAAGCCCGCGCAGTGGGCTACCCGGCAGGGCGAAGACGACGATGGCGCCGACCACCGCCGCGGTGACCACCAGGCCAGCGACGGAGATCAGGATCACGCGCAGAATCGACATCGGCTCCCATCATCGCCTGAGCCGCCCGTTAAACTGCTGGCATGGCTGACCCAACTTTTGACATCGTGAGCAAGGTCGACAAGATGGAGGCCGACAACGCCCTCCACCAGGCGCAGAAAGAGATCGCCCAGCGCTACGACTTCAAGAATGTGGGAGCGGAGGTGGACTGGAGCGGCGAGAAGCTGCTGCTGAAGGCATCCTCCGAGGATCGCGTGAAGGCAGTGCTCGAAGTTCTCGAGGCCAAGTTCATCAAGCGCGGTATCTCCCTTCGCAGCCTCGACACCGGGGAGCCCTACCCCTCCGGCAAGGAATACCGCATCGACGTCTCGCTCAAGAACGGCATCTCGAGCGAGGATGCGAAGAAGGTCTCGAAGCTCATCCGCGACGAAGGACCCAAGAGCGTGAAGGCGCAGATCCAGGGCGACGAGCTGAGGGTCACCTCGAAGAGCCGCGACGACCTGCAGTCGACGATGGCGCTTCTCAAGGGTGCCGATCTCGACATCGACCTGCAGTTCGTCAACTTCCGCTGAGCCTGCGGCCCACCCGAACCCGTGGTCGCTTTCGTCGCGAACTTCTTCGCGAGCTCCCTCTTCGCCACGATCGCCCTCGTGGTGGACATCTCGATCCGGGTGATCGCGGTCATCGTCGTGCCGCAGAACCGCAAGCCGCAGACGGCGATGGCCTGGCTGCTCGCGATCTTCCTCATCCCGTATGTCGGCATCCTGCTGTTCCTGCTCTTCGGCAGCACGAGGCTTCCGAAGCGCCGGCGCGAGAAGCAGCTGGAGATCAACACCTTCATCCTCGAGACGACAGAGGGGATGGACCGGGTGGAGAAGGAGATCGACTTCCCGTCCTGGCTCGAGCCGATCGTCGAGCAGAACCGCACGCTCGGATCGATGCCGCTGGTCGGGGGCAACACCGCCAAGCTCTTCACCGAATATGCGGAGTCGCTCACGGCGATGACCGAAGCGGTCGGCACGGCGAAGCGTTTCGTGCACGCGGAGTTCTACATCCTGGCGTACGACCCGACGACCAAGCCCTTCTTCGACGCGCTCGAGGCCGCGGTGGCGCGCGGCGTCACGGTGCGGGTGCTGCTCGACCACGTCGCATCCATCCGCTCTCCCGGATACCTGCGCACCATCCGTCGCCTCAAGCGCATCGGGGCAAAGTGGCACCTGATGCTGCCGGTGCAACCCTGGCGCGGACGGTGGCAGCGGCCTGACCTGCGCAACCACCGCAAGCTGCTCGTGATCGATCGCACGGTCGCGTTCACCGGGTCGCAGAACATGATCGACCGCAGCTACAACAAGCGCGGGAACATCCGGCGCGGTCTGAAGTGGAAAGACCTGATGGTGCGGTTCGAGGGACCGATCGTCGCGGGCATCAACGCGCTCTTCGTGACCGACTGGTACAGCGAGACGGATGAGCTGCTCATCCGGGAGACCGACCGCATCCCCGACGAGAAGGTCGTGGATGCGATCGACGCCCAGGTGGTGCCGAGCGGTCCCGGGTTCGACCTCGAGAACAACCTGCGACTCTTCGACTCGCTCGTGTACAACGCCCAGCGCCGCGTGATCATCACGAGTCCCTATTTCGTGCCCGATGACTCCATGCTCTACGCCATCACCAACGCGGCCTACCGCGGGCTCGACGTGCAGCTGTTCTGCTCCGCCGTGGCCGATCAGCCCGTGGTCTTCCACGCCCAGCGCAGCTACTACGAAGCGCTCCTGCGGGCCGGGGTGCGCATCTGGCTGTACGAGTCACCGACGGTGTTGCACGCCAAGCACTTCACGATCGACGAGGATGTCGCGGTCATCGGGTCGAGCAACATGGACATGCGCTCGTTCACCCTCAACTACGAGATCTCGGTCATGGTGCACGGCCGCCACATCGTCGCGCAGCTGCGCGACGTCGAGGAGAGCTACCGCCAGCAGAGCACCGAGCTCACCCTCGACGAATGGCTCACGCGGCCGCTGCGCTCGAAAGTTCTCGACAACACGGCGCGGTTGACGGCGGCGGTGCAGTAGGGCTCAGGCAGGCACGCCTCACTTGCGCGAGGTCCACCCCCGCGAGTGGGCGAAAGTGGCGCCATATCCGCGCGGTTAGCGCCACTACTGCCCACTCGCGGAACGGAGAGCGCAGAAAATCAGGCCTCGGCGCGGGATACCGCCACCATCTCGTCGCGCGGCACGACCTTGATGCGCACCCGGCCAGCCGGTTCGCCCAGCGCTTTCTCGTGCTCATCGAGCCGATGCCATCCGCCGAGGTCTGTGTACTCCACGCCCCGCTCCTGCAGCAGGTCCACGATGGACTGCTCCTCGGGATGCGCCGGTGCCCACCAGTTCGCCTGGTCGTGCACCACGTGCTTGACGGTCTCCATCGCATCGCTCTTGGTGTGGCCGATGAGCCCGACCGGCCCGCGCTTGATCCAGCCGGTGGCGTAGACGCCGGGCAGCGGACGATCGGAGTCATCCAGAACCTGGCCCTCGCGGTTGGGGATGACACCGCGCTTCTCGTCGAACGGGATGCCGGGCAGCGGCGACCCAAAGTATCCGACGGCCCGATAGACCGCCTGCACCGGGATCTCGCGCACCTCACCGGTGCCGACGACCCCGCCCTGACCGTCGGGAGCCGTACGTTCGTACCGGAATCCCTCGACCCGTCCGTCGCCCGTGACCTCCACCGGGCGGGCGTGGAAGTGCAGATGCAGGCGCCGGGATGCCGTGCCGGCCTCCCGCGCGCGCCACTGGGTGAAGACCTTGTCGATCACGAACACCTGCTTGTTGCTCGTGATGGCGGTCTTCGAGGCCTCGTCGTAGTCGAAGTCCTCGTCGTGCACGATCATGTCGACGTCGGGGAGCTCGCCGAGCTCGCGCAGTTCGAGCGGGGTGAACTTCACCTGCATGGGTCCGCGACGCCCGAAGACGTGCACGTCGGTGACGGGAGACGCGGCAAGCGCTGCGTAGACATTGGCCGGGATCTCGGTGGGCAGCAGATCGTCCGCGTGCTTTGCCAGGATGCGGGCCACGTCGAGGGCGACGTTGCCGTTGCCGATCACCGCGACCTCCTTCGCCTCGAGGGGCCACTCCCGCGGCACGTCAGGGTGACCGTCATACCAGCTCACGAAGTCGGCGGCGCCGTAGCTGCCTGCGAGGTCGATGCCCGGGATGTCGAGGCCGGCATCGCGCACGGCTCCGGTGGAGAAGATCACCGCGTTGTAATGGGTCTTCAGGTCGTCGAGGGTGATGTCCCGGCCGTAGAGCACGTTGCCGAAGAGACGGATACGCCCGGTGTCGAGCACTTCGCGCAGCGCCGTGATGATGCCCTTGATTCGCGGATGGTCGGGAGCGACGCCGTAGCGCACCAGCCCGTAGGGGGCCGGCAGCTGCTCGAACAGGTCGATCGACACGTCGAAGTGCGTCTCCGTCTTGAGCAGGATGTCGGCGGCATAGATTCCCGCCGGGCCGGCGCCGACGATGGCGAGTCTCAGTTTCGTCATGGGTTCCTCTGCAGTCAGGGACAGGGCAGGCGGCCGGCTCGACAGCCCGCACGCGAGATCAGTTGGAGCGCTCGACGACGCTCTCGGCGAAACGGGTGAGGGCTTTCTTCACGGGGCCGTCAGGCAGCGGCGCGAGCGCCTCGACCGCTTCCCGCGCCCAGCGTCGTGCCTCATCGAGGGTCTTCGTCGTCACCGGGTGACCGCGCAGTTCGGCGATCGCGAGCGCCAGTTCCGCCTCATCCGGATCCTCTGGCGCATAGTGCGCCGCGTTCACGTCGCGCTCGATGCGGGTGAGCAGGTCGGCGGCATCCAGGTCTGTCTTCGCGAGGTCGCGCAGGTAGAGAAGAGGGAGCGTGGCGACCCCGGACCGCAGGTCGGTTCCGGGAGTCTTGCCCGTCTCCGCCTCTCCGGCGGCCAGGTCGATCACGTCGTCGATGAGCTGGAACGCGACGCCGATCTTCTCGCCGAACACCTTTACGGGGGTGCGGTATTCCTCGGGCGCGTTGCCGAAGATCACTCCCATCTCCGCTGCGGCGGCGATGAGGGACCCGGTCTTGTCGGCGAGCACCTGAATGTAATGGTCGATCGGATCTTCGTCGTCGCGAGGGCCGATCGTCTCGTGCAGCTGGCCGAGGCAGAGCCGCTCGAAGGTGTTGGCCTGGAGCATGATCGCCCGCTCCCCCAGGCCCGACATGAGCTTGGATGCCCGCGCGAACAACAGGTCCCCGGTGAGGATCGCCACAGAGTTTCCCCAGACGTTCTGGGCGCTCGGCACCCCGCGCCGCATCCCCGCCTCGTCCATCACGTCGTCGTGGTACAGCGAAGCGAGGTGGGTGATCTCCAGGGCCTCCGCGGCGATGACGACCTCGGGGGTGTTGCCGGTGCCGAGTTGGGCGGTGAGCAACGCGAGCGTCGGACGCACCCGCTTGCCGCCGGCATCGAGGAGGTAGCGTGTCGTGGCATCCGCGAGGTCGTCGGCGAACGAGACCTGGTCGAGGAGGCCGGTCTCGACCTGGTCGAGGCCGTCCTCGATGGCTGTAGCGAAGCGCCGTTCGCTGGCGGAGGAGAACAGCTTCTCGCCGAGGCCGAGCGCGGAGTTGAGAGAATTGCGGCGGCGGGCGAGGGGCGCGCTGGGAGTCACGGGGTCGGCCTTACCGTCGAGGGCGGAAACGAAGCCCTAGGGCTTCGGAGCCGCCGGGCTGTCCGGGTTGGTGGCGCGGTCATCAGGTGTCGAGGCATCGGTGCTCGTGGCATCGAGGTCGGTCACGGTCTCGATCACGGGCTTCTTCGGGCTGGCGGTCTTCCGCGGTGCGCGGCGGGTGACCACCCGGGCGGGTTTGTGTCCACGGTGAAGTGCGACGACACCCGCGGTGAGGTTGCGGTACGCCACCCGGGTGAAGCCCGCTCCACGGATCCACTGGCTCAGGGTCACCTGGTCGGGCCATTCGCGGATGGAATCCGCGAGGTAGGTGTAGGCCTCGGGGTTGGAGCTGGCCGCTCCGACGATCGAGGGCATGAGATAGCGCATGTACGCGCCGTAGCCGGCCCGGAAGATGGCGCGGGACGGGGTGCTGAACTCGCAGATCACGAGGCGACCGCCGGGCTTCAGCACCCGATACATCTCGGCAAGGGCCCTCTTCGGGTTCTCGACGTTGCGCAGGCCGAAGGACACGGTGACCGCGTCGAACTCGCCATCGGCAAACGGCAGGTCCATGGCATCCGCTTCGACGAAGGTGACGGACGGATGCTTCTGCCGACCGACCTCGATCATGCCGGGGGAGAAATCGGCCGCGACCACGTCGGCGCCGCTCTTGGCGAGCGCGGCAGAACTCGTGCCCGTGCCCGCGGCGATGTCGAGGATGCGCTCGCCCGCCACGGGCGCGACGGCCCGGGTGGTCGCGATACGCCAAATGAAGGAGTTGCCCATCGACAGGACGTCGTTCGTGCGGTCGTAATGCTTCGCGACCCCGTCGAACATCTCGGCGACCTCTTTGGGTTGCTTAGTCAGATCTGCCTTTGCCACGTCGATAAGTCTAGTTCAGCGTTTCTGTGCGTCCCGGTGCATCTGCGGCAGCTCCCAGCAGTGCCCGGCTAGTGTTGGCCGGGTGACCGCTCCCGCGCCCCTCGATGACGGCGCCGTGGTGCCGTCGCTCACCGTGGAGACCACCGTTACGGCCGATCTCGGCCCGTTGGTGCCGCTACTGGAGGCGGGGCATCCGCTGCTCTGGATGCGTCGCGGGTTCGGTCTCGTCGGGCTCGGCGAGGCCCTGCGGCTCGAGTTCTGCGGCCCCGATCGTATGCGGGATGCGGCGGTCGCCTGGCAGCGGATCGCCGCGGCCGCGACGGTGACCGATCCGCTCGCTCAGACCGGCAGCGGACTGCTCGCCTTCGGCACCTTCGCCTTCTCGGACAGTTCGGCGACGTCGAGCGTGCTGATCGTGCCGTCCTTCATCATCGGCCGGGACAAGGGGCAGAGCTGGGTGACGCGGATCTCCGTCGGTGAGCTCGAGCCGCTCGTCATTCCCCCGCTGGCGCCCTACGGCCCGCGGTATCACGTGGACCTCCACCCGGGCACTGTTCCCGGCGCCGACTACCGGGATTCGGTGGCCGCGGCTGTCGGGCGCATCCGCTCCCGGGAGGTGAGCAAGGTAGTGCTCGCCCGCGAGCTCGTGGGGCAGCTGCCGCCGGGTGCAGACATCCGACGGATGATCGACGTGCTCGCCGTCGGCTACCCCGACTGCTGGACCTTCGCCGTCGACGGCTTCATCGGATCGAGCCCGGAGACCCTCGTGACCGTCGATGCCGGATCGGTGACCGCTCGGGTGCTCGCCGGCAGTGCGGCCCGCGGGGTCGATGCCGCCTCGGACGAAGAGGCCGCCACCGCCCTCGCCACCTCCACCAAAGACCAGGACGAGCACCGCTACGCCGTGCAGAACGTGCTCGCGTCGCTGCGGTCCCACAGCCCCAACGTCATGGCGAGCGAGATGCCCTTCACCCTCAAACTGCCGAACGTCTGGCATCTCGCCAGCGACATCGAGGGTGACCTCATCGACG
This sequence comes from Lacisediminihabitans sp. FW035, assembly GCF_054880895.1. Lineage (NCBI taxonomy): Bacteria > Bacillati > Actinomycetota > Actinomycetes > Micrococcales > Microbacteriaceae > Lacisediminihabitans > Lacisediminihabitans sp. FW035. The sequence continues at coordinate 462,734 of NZ_CM142187.1, read as the reverse complement.
GATCGACGTCGCTGGACCTCATCGACTCGCTGCATCCCACCGCCGCGGTCGCCGGCACGCCGACCGCGGACGCACTGCGGATCATCGGCGAACTCGAGCCATTCGACCGCGGACGCTACGCCGGACCGGTGGGCTGGGTGGGAGCGGACGGCGACGGCGAATGGGCGGTGGCGCTGCGGAGCGCCCAGTTCGCCTCCGACGGCGGCGTTACGGCATATGCCGGTGCGGGCATCGTCGCCGAGTCGGTGCCGGAGCGGGAGTTGCTCGAGACACGGATGAAGTTCCGGCCGATCGTGGAGGCGCTCGACTGAGGTCAGGCGTCGGCGAGCCGCGCCGTCTGCTCCGCGACGTCATACTCCGCGACGGGCCAGGTGAGGTGCAGCCCGCGCAGCGCGTCGAGCAGCAGGTGCTGCACCGCCACCCGGGCGTACCACTTGCGATCGGCGGGGATCACGAACCACGGGGCATCCGCCGTCGAGGTCTTCTCGAACGCGGCCTGGTAGGCCTCCTGGTATTGCGGCCAGAATGCCCGCTCGTCGAGATCGCCGGGGTTGAACTTCCAGTGTTTCTGCGGGTCGGCGAGGCGGGCCGCGAGACGTGCCTTCTGCTCATCCGGGCTGATGTGCAGCATCACCTTGACGATGGTGGTGCCGCTGTCGACCACCTGCTTCTCGAACTCGTTGATGAGGCCGTAGCGCTGCTCGATCACGCTCGGCTCCGCGAGACTGCGAACGCGGGCGATGAGCACGTCTTCGTAATGCGAACGATCGAAGACGCCGAGGAGGCCGGGCGTCGGAAGCTGGTTGCGTACGCGCCAGAGGAAATCGTGCGAGAGCTCCTCCTTCGTCGGCTTCTTGAAGCCATACACCTTGACGCCTTGCGGATCGACCCCACCGACCACGTGCTTGACGATGCCGCCCTTGCCGGCGGTATCCATCGCCTGGAGCACCAGCAGCACCGAACGGGTGCCGCCGAACCGGCTCTCGGCCCACAGCCGCTCCTGAAGCTCGCCGAGCTCGGCGCGCCCCTTCTCGAGCAGTGCCTCGCCCCCGGCCTTGCCGCCCTCGATGCCCGGTGTCGACGACGAATCGACGCCGGCGAGAGAGAAGCCCGGTCCCACCTTGAGGAGCGCGCCAGGGTCTTCGGTCCACACAGTTTTCGCCATAGGCCAGATGGTACTCGCGGAGCGGAATTTAGCGACCGGTGCGGTGCGCAGCCGAAGGCCTCACCGAGGCAGCGGCACCTCGACGAGAGTCGGAGTCTCGGATGCCGCGAGCGCCTCATCCAGTTCCCCGCGGTTGCGCGCCACCCGGTAGTCCCACCCATAGGCGGCGGCGAGCGAGCGCAAGTCCACGGACTGAGGCGTGTACTGCACCCGGTCGAAGGAGTCCGCGGGGGCGGTGCCCGCCACCTCCAGACCGTCGAAGATCGTGCCGCCCCCGTCGTTTCCCACGATCACCTGGATGCGCGGCCTCGTCTCGCCGCCGCCGAAGAGCAGAGCACCGACGTCGTAGAGCGCGGTGAGGTCGCCCACCAGCACACGCGTGATCCCGGCGGAGCTCCCGCCCTCTGCATCCTGGCTCGCCAGGCCGATGCCGATGCCCGTCGCGATCGTGCCGTCGATGCCGGCCAGTCCGCGGTTGGCGTAGACGGTGATCTTCTTGCCCGGCACCCAGGCGTCCGCTTCGCGGATGAGTCGGGATGCCCCGAGCACCAGCCGGTCATGCGGCCAGGTCACGCGCCACACGGCCTCGACGAGCATCCGCCGAGTCACCGGCTCGCGGAACACGGCGAGCTGCTCGCGAGCGAAGTCCCCCGGTCGCTCGCTGGCGCTCCCGTGCGGATCAGCAGCCGGCGCGACAGGGAGGTCGGCCGAGAGTATGCCGCGACTGGCATGCACCCAGCTGCCGAGCCATGCCCTGCCCTCCGGCGACTCGTCGGGCGCACCCTCAGCGACGACCGCCCCATCGATGGTCGCCGCGCGATGGCCGGGGTTGTAGGCGTCCGCGGTGACCCCGCGCACGATGTGCACCACGACATCCGGTCGGCTGAGAAGGGCGGGCACCTGACGGCTGAGCGTGGGATGACCGAACACGACCACCCGCTCGATTCTGGGCCCGAATTCCGCGTCGTCCAGCAACCGCTGGTAAGCGACGACGAGGTTTGGCCCGAACCGGGCGCCACTCGAGACCTCGGCGAGAAGCGGCACCCCGAGCGATCGCGCGAAGGTCTCGGCCTCCGGCCCGGCATCGTGGCCCGCGATGACCACGGTGCGGGGGGCTGCACGGATCACGCGCACAGGCGATGAGGCCGGCGGATCGACCCGGGCGGCGGGATGCAGCGGCGGGAGCACGCCGACAGGTCCCGACAACGGCTCCCGGAACGAGAGGTTGAGCTGCACCGGGCCGGGCGTGAAGAATGCTGCCGCGTACGCCTCGGCGGCGAGCGACACCGCGCCCGCCGAATCGACGGGCGGCGCGACATCCCGCACCCAGCCGACGGCGCTGCCGAAGATGCCGGGTTGGTCAGTGGTCTGATTGGAACCGATCCCGCGGAGCTCCAGCGGACGATCCGCCGTCACCAGGATGAGCGCAACGCCGGAGTGGTGCGCTTCGAGCACGGCGGGGTGCAGGTTGGCCACCGCGGTGCCGGAGGTCGTGATGACGACAACCGGCCGGCGGGTCTCGACCGCGATGCCGAGTGCGAGAAACCCGGCGACCCGTTCGTCGATGCGCACCCGGAGGCGCACCCGGGCATCCCGTTCCCAGGCGGCCGCGGCCAGCGCGAGAGCCTGCGACCGGGACCCGGGGCACAGCACGATATCGCGGACGCCGCGAGAGATGAGTTCACCGAGCATGGCGACGGAGAAGTCCGTCGCCGGGTTGCCGACAGGCACCGCGCCCGTGGCCGGGGTGCTCACTTTTCGGTCGAGTTGTTCTGGTCGTCGTCGAGCTCGGCCAGGCGCGCTTCGAGCTCACGGATGCGCTCATCGCGCTGCTTGTCGGCACCGAGCTGGCGCAGGAACTCCGGGTCGTCATCCGGAGCCTTCGAGCCTCCCCCGCCGGTGGCCGCGACGGGCGCGCGGCCCGATCGCTCCTTGCCGAGCGCGAACCAGAGGATGCCGCCGAAGGGCGTCACGATCACGATCAGCACCGCCCAGAGGATCTTCGGCAGCGCTCGGACACGCGACTCCTCCGTGCGGATGCAGTCGATGAAAGAGAAGATCGTGAATGCCACGAATAGAACTGTGAGTATCACTGAGAGCCGAGCCATGTGCAGATTCTAAGCCGGGATCCTGCATGGAGCGGACGAGCTTTCAGGCACACGTGCCTAGACTGATTTCCGTGTACTCGCGCCAGTGGATCGTCTTCTCCCTCATCAGGGTGGGCACTTTCGCCGTGGCGCTCGCGGTTCTCCTGCTCGTGGGCATCAACGTGTTCGTCGCAGCCATCGGAGCCGCCATCATCGGCTTCTGCGTGTCGTACATCTTCCTGCGCAAACAACGGGAGGCCGTGTCGATCAGCATCGGCCACCTGCGCGACAACAAAGACAGGGACCGCGACAACGAGCTCGAGAACGAGGCACTCGACCGGTTCGAAGAGCCGCGCTGATCGCATCCGCCGCACCGGTATCGCCTAGAAGGCGATCGCCGCCGCGAGCGCCAGGCCGAAAACCAGGGCCGTGAAGCTCGTCAGTTTGAGCGCGAGGATGAACTCCGGCGCGGTCTTGCCCGTGAGGGTGATCACGATCGCCGGAAGGCCGGAGAGCAGCGAGAAGTACACCAGCGGCGCCTTCACATAGAAGAGCGAGAAGAAGACGAGGATGAGGTACGGCACGGCCACGAACACCGCGAACAGGATGCGGGCGGCGCGGCTGCCGACGATGACGGCGAGAGTGCGCTTCCCCGACAGCGTGTCCTGGCTGATGTCGCGGATGTTGTTGACCATCAGCACCGCGCAGGCGAAGAAACCGGCGGCCACCCCACCGAGCACGCTCTCGATGTTGACCGTGCCCACCTGGGTGAACGTGGTGCCGAGGGTGGCGACGAGTCCGAAAAAGACGAACACGAAGACCTCACCGAGACCGTTGTAGCCGTACGGCCGCTTGCCGCCGGTGTAGAAGTAGGCAGCGACGATGCAGACAGCCCCGATGGCGAGAAGCCAATAGAACCCGCTCAGTAGGGAGAGCGCCAGCCCGGCGAGGCCGCCGAGGCCGAAGAAGACCAGCGCCACGATGAGCACCGTGCGCGGTTTGGCCGCACCGGATCCGGTGAGCCGGGACGGCCCGACACGGTTCTTGTCGGTGCCGCGCACGCCGTCGGAATAGTCGTTGGCGAAGTTGACGCCGATCTGCAGTGCGACGGCCACAGCGAGGGCGAGCAGTGCCCGCACCCAGTGCCAGCCGCCGTCCGAGAGAAGGTGGGCGGCACCGGTGCCGAGCGCGACCGGGGCGATAGCGAGCGGCAGCGTGCGCACGCGCGCGCCGCCGATCCAGTCGCGGGCCGTCGCCTTGCGCACGACCACGCGGGGCGACTTGCCGCCGGGACGGCCGCCCGTCTTGCCCGTGCTGGTCCTGCCTGCGCTGCTCGTGCCTGCGCCGCTCGTGCCGACACTGCTCTTGCCCGCGCTGCTCTTGCCGACGCTGCGGGGATCGATGCGCTTCTGTACGGGTCTGCCTGCGTTAGCCACGGATCGAATCCTACCGACCGGGCCTGTTTTCATCGACCGGGCCCGTTTTATTTGACCGGACGCCGACCTCCGCCGCGAGTCGCCGCGAAAGCCGTTAGGCCTACGCGGTCCGGCTTGCCGTTTGCCAGCTGCGGAACGCTTTCCACCCTCACCAGCGCGACTGGGGCGGATGCCCGCCCCAGTGCCGCGACGACGATCGCCTTCACTTCGGCGAGGGTCGCCTGCCCGGACGTGAAGACGACCGGCACCTCGCCCCACTCGGCGCTGGGAGACCGCACGACCACTGCATCCGCGAGACCGCCGATCGTGCGCACCACCCGTTCGACCGCGTCGAGCGACACTTTTTCGCCACCGGAGATGATCACGCTGTCGAGTCTGCCGGTCACGTGAAGGGCACCGTCCACGATCTCCCCGGTGTCGCCGGTGCGGTACCAGCGCGCGCCGTCGTGGGTCCCGAACGAAGCGTCGGTCGCAGCCGGGTCACCGAGATATCCCTCCGCGAGCATCGGACCCGTGAGTTCGACCTGTCCGTCGACGATGCGGGCCTCGGCTGTCCCGATCGGAATACCGTCGTAGACGCACCCTCCCGAGGTCTCGCTCGAACCGTAAGTGCGAGTGACGTTCAGGCCGATTTCGATGGCGCGTGCGAGCAGCGCGGGCGGCGTTGCCTGGCCGCCGACGAGGATACGGTCGAAGCGGCGCACGGCGGCGAGCAAGTCGAGATCGTCGTCCGCGGCATCCACGAGCCTGGCGAGCTGGGCGGGCACGAGCGAGGTGAACCGCAGCGCGGAATTCAACTCGAGCGACGCTTCGGCGAAGGCTGCGGCATCGAAGTGCCCCGTGCCGAAGTAGACCGGCTCGGCATCGGCGGCGAGGGATCGCGTGAGCACGTTGATACCCGCGATGTAATGGGCGGGCAACGCAAGGAGCCACTGCCCCGGCCCGCCGAGGGACGATTCGGATGCCGCGGCACTGGCCAGCAGGGCATCGGCGCCCAGCGCCACACGCTTCGGCTCGCCGGTCGAGCCGCTCGTCTCGATCACGACGGCTACGCGCTGTTCCACCTCGGACGGCACCGGACTGCGGGGGTTTCCTGGCAGGATCGCCGGCCCGCCCGCAAGTGCCTCGCGCAGGGCGGCGAGCACCGTGGCGGGATCGTCGGCTGGCACGATTCGCAGCGGCCGGGACATTAGTTCGCCCCGAGAAGGCCGAAGACACCCACGAGCGTGAGCGGATTGGCCACCAGGCCGAGGATCGCTGCGGCGAGGCCGAAACGCCTGCCGTTGCGGGTCAGAATCGCCAGTAGCCCGAGCGCGAAAGCCAGGGCGAAGAGGCCGATCACGACCCATGCGAGCACGGTCGCGGCGACCCAGCCGCCGCCGCTGCCGATGACGATCGCGATCACTTCGAGGGCGACGCCGAGAACCGCGATGAGGAACGACGCCGAGCCGAGCCGTCGGATCCGCCGCGGTGCGACCCGAGGGGCGGACGGGCCCGGTTCGCCAGAGAGCTGCACCGAGTCGAGTGACATGCCTTCAGGGTAATCGAGCCCGACCGAGCCGAGGCTCGTCGGGTGATGGAGCGGGGCGTTACTTCTGCACGTCGATGGAGAAGCGTACCGATCCCTCATCGTCGATCTGGGCGTCGAGCACCTTGTCGTCGAGCACGAGGGCGGCGTTCTGCTCGATGAACACCTTCGCGCCGGCGTTCTCGATCACGGTGTCGGTCGGCTCGGCCTGGGTGGCGACGGCGAGCGAGAGGTCGGTGGCCCCGGCCTCTGACGCGCTGATACGGAGGGCGGCATCGGAAACATCGGGGGTGCGCTCGATGATCGTCTTGACGACGGAGGTGGCCGAATCGGTGAGTGTAAGCATGGTGGTCCTTTCGATTGTGCGAATGGAAGGTGGCCACGCTTCCGCACTCCGGTGGTCGGCGCAAGCCCCGGCGGCAGACACGGAGGGTTCTCCCACCTGCGGCCGGTCAGCATGCGGCACACAGCCCCACTACGACAGACTGGGAACATGTTGCCATCGCTGCCAGACATGCTCTCCTCCGCGCGCGTCGTGACACTGCCGCTGCGCCAGCGATTCCGTGGCATCGAGAGTCGCGAGGTGATGCTGTTCGAGGGTCCGGCGGGATGGACCGAATTCTCGCCGTTCCTCGAATACGGTGACGCCGAGGCATCCGTGTGGCTCGCAGGAGCCATCGACTTCGGCTGGGAGGCGGCGCCGGCACTCTTTCGCAGCCAGATCCGGGTGAATGCCACCCTCCCCGCGGTGGCGCCCGACGCGGTGGCGGAGATCCTCGACCGGTTCCCCGGTTGCCGCACCGTCAAGGTCAAGGTGGCCGAGCCCGGACAGCAGTTGGCCGACGATGTGGCCCGGGTGGTCGCCGTGCGCGACTATCTCGGACCGGAGGGACGCATCCGCCTCGATGCGAACGGCGGCTGGAACGTGGATGAGGCGGAGCACGCGATCCACGCCCTCGCGCCGAGCGACCTCGAGTACGTGGAACAACCCTGCGCCACGGTGGACGAGCTCGCCGACATCCGCAAGCGCGTCAAGTACATGGGGCTGCCGATCGCCGCCGACGAGAGCGTGCGCAAGGCGGACGATCCACTCGAGGTCGCGACGGCGAAGGCGGCCGACCTGCTCGTGATCAAGGCGCAGCCGCTCGGGGGCATCCGCGCCGCACTGCGGATCGTGGATGCCGCGCGCCTTCCCGTCGTCGTCTCGAGTGCCCTCGAGACCTCGGTCGGCATCGCGATGGGAGCGCACCTCGCCGCCGCCATCCCCGAACTGGCCTACGACTGCGGACTCGCGACGGTGAGCCTGCTCGCCTCCGACATCACCGCCGAGTCCCTCGTGGCCGAGGGCGGGCTGGTGAACGTGCGCCGGGTCACTCCGGATGCCGCACTGCTCGATCGGTATGCGGCAGATGCCGAGCGCGAGGCGTGGTGGCACGCCCGCCTCGAGCGATGCCTCGCGCTGCTCGGAGGCTAGGGGCGGCTGGGCCAGGGGAGCCAGCCGGCGCCCTCGCGGGGCACTGCAGCCAGCCGTTCAGGCGGGAAGTCGCTCGCCGGGGTCGCTCCGGAGCTCGATCCCCCGTCGAACCTCAATGCGAAGCCCACATCGTCACCAGAGACCCATTCCCGGAAGTCGCCCTCGACAACGGCGAAGACCGTCTCCTCGAGCAGGTCGATCTGGGTAGTCACGTCCTCGTCGCAGGCATCACAGCCACACGGCGGAAAACTGAACTGATGCAGTGCGCCGGCAGCAAGTAACACGCCGGGCAGGCTCGTGAATCCGAAGGTGAGTCGGGCGGCCGACGGATCGGTCGGCACCAACCGCACCAGCTCACCGACCCCCGAAGGATGGCTGAAATCGGAGACGAACGACGGGTCGGATGCCGCGTCGAGGGCATATTCCCGAACGAGATGTGTGATGAGCCGCCGAGCGATCCCCTGAAGCGGCTCGAAGCGCTGGGGGTTGCTCACCCGGCTGTAGGAGTCATCGGGAGGCCCGTCAACACTCCAACGAGAGCCGTACGGGATGACTGCGCCGGCATCGTCGCGGTACTCGGAGTGCGGTACTTCCCCGCGCGCGTAGCCTGCCATCGTGCCAGTGTATGCACCGGGGGAATATCGGCGCCGGGGTCGCCGTTGCTACCACATGCAAACGCATAGACATTGAACTGGGAGAAACACAGATGGCCAGCCAACTGGAACTCGGACTCGACACTTTCGGTGACGTGACCAATGAAGCCGACGGCACCCCGGTGCCCTACGCCAAGGTGCTGCGCAACCTCGTGGCCCAGGGCGTACTCGCCGACCGGGTCGGACTCGACTACATCGGCGTCGGTGAACATCACCGCAAGGACTTCGCCGTCTCTGCGCCCGAGGTCGTGCTCGCGGCCATTGCCGCGCAGACCGAGCGCATCCATGTGGGCACCGCTGTCACCGTGCTGTCATCAGACGACCCCATCCGGGTCTTCCAGCGCTTCGCGACTCTCGACGGCATCTCGAACGGACGGGCGGAGGTGATCCTCGGTCGCGGGTCGTTCACCGAGTCGTTCCCCCTCTTCGGACTCGACCTCGCCGACTACGAGCGTCTCTTCGAGGAAAAGCTCGAATTGTTCGCCGCCGTGCGGCAGCAACAACCGGTGAACTGGACGGGCAGCACCCGCTCCGACGTCGTCGACAAATCGGTCTACCCGACAGTGGAGAACGGTCTTCTGCCGACCTGGATCGGCGTGGGCGGCAGCCCCGAATCGGTGGTGCGAACCGCCCGCTACGGCTTCAACCTCATGCTCGCGATCATCGGTGGGGAGCCCGCTCGTTTCGCGCCTTACGTTGACCTGTTCCACCGCGCGCTGGCCCAGTTCGAGCAGCCGACCCCGAAAATCGGAGTTCACTCGCCCGGCCACATCGCCGAGACGGACGAGCAGGCGCGCGAGGAACTCTGGCCGCACCACTCCGAGATGATGAGCCGGATCGGCAAGGAGCGTGGCTGGGGGCCGATGAGTCGCGAGTCCTTCGAGAACGAGGCCGACACCGGCTCGCTCTACGTCGGATCCCCCGAGACGGTCGCGCAGAAGATCGCTTCGACGGCCCGCGTGCTCGGGCTGGACCGCTTCGACCTCAAGTACTCCAACGGCACCCTCTCGCACGAAAAGCTGATGTCGAGCATCGAGCTCTTCGGCACCGTCGTGGCCCCGCGTGTTCGCGAGCTTCTAGCCGAAACCGACTGATCCCGCCGTCCGTGCCCTCTAGCCTGGACCGGGTCGCGGTGTCACACTACTGACATGGCGAAACACGGCAAGAAATCGAAGAACGAGAGCATCGGCAAGTCGACCTCGGCCAAGACTGCTCCCGACAAGGCGGCATCGAAGAAGGCCGCTGCCGACGCTGCACAGGTCGGTGTGCTCGATGAGGCGCTCACCTACGTCCTTCGACACGCGGCGGCGTCGCTGCGGGGCGCGATGGCCGAGGCGCTGCGTCCCCTCGACCTCACCGCCGCGCAGCACTCCTGCCTCGAATTGCTCGGACGAAGCCCCGGCCTCTCGAGCTCCGACCTCGCCCGCGGAGCGTTCGTGAGCCGCCAGTCGATGAACCTGGTGTTGCGCGGCCTTCAGGATCGCGGGCTCGTCACCCGCCCCGATGTGGCTCCGCTTGGCCGCGCACTCCCCACGAAGCTCACCGCCGCGGGTCGCGAACGCCTGAACTCCGCGAATGCGGTCGCCCGCTCGGTGGAGAAGCGGATGCTCGACGCCGTTCCCGAGAAACGTCGCAGCCGATTCCGCAGCGACCTCGCCGCGTGCGCCGCCGTCCTCGCTTCGGACGAGTGACCTACTCCCCCGGGAGTCACTTGCGCCCTGCAAAGCGTTCTCCGATGGGAGCCTCCTAGGCTGTCGGGGTGAGCACAACTGACGACGTTCTAGCGGTAGGGCCCACCCTCACCGGCCTCAAACAGCTGCGAGAAGACTTCACGCGCTTCATGATGCGCTACAAGTTCGGCATCGACGAGGTCACGACCAAGATCACGATCCTGCGCGAGGAATTCGGCCAGCTGCACGACTACAACCCCATCGAGCATGTCTCCTCGCGCCTCAAATCGCCAGAGAGCATCGTCGCGAAGATCCAGCGCAAGGGGATCGAGCCCGACTTCGACTCCATCCGCGAGGCGATCACCGACATCGCGGGCATCCGCATCACCTGCAGCTTCGTTTCGGACACCTACCGGGTGTTCGAGATGCTGGCGAGCCAGAATGACATCCGTGTCGTTGCGGTCAAGGACTACATCGCGAACCCGAAGCCGAACGGCTACAAGAGCCTTCACGCGATCGTGGAAGTGCCGGTCTTCCTGTCGGACGGGGTGGTGCCGGTCTACGTCGAGATCCAGATCCGCACGATCGCCATGGACTTCTGGGCGAGCCTCGAGCACAAGATCTTCTACAAGTACGACGACGAGGTTCCGGATGATCTGCTCGCCGGCCTCAAGGAGGCCGCCGACACCGCGAGCCGCCTCGACGCCGACATGGAACGACTACACGAGGAGGTGCGCGGACTCGGCTCTTCCGGCGCTCCCGAAACCGCAGAGAGCCTCGCTCCCGACGAAGAGGTGCTCCAGCAGTTCCAACGCTTCCGGGACACCTTCGGCTCGGCCTGATCGGAACGCGACAGAGGAAGTCAGGCCAGGGTGCCCTGGTGGAACTCGATCTGCCAGCCATGGCGCGTGGAGCGCCACAGCGACGACCGGAGGGTGACGTTCCCCGCCTGGGTCGCAACGTAGCTGAGCAGCACGAGGCGGGCGGCGGGCACCCTGGCCTCGAGACCGCTCACGACGAATCCCTCGGATGTCGCGATCCCGCCGGGCGCCCCCAGAGAATCAAGGGCCAGGACCTCGCCGCGCTGCCACAGCCGCCCCGAACTCCCGATCTCGGTGAATCCCGGCGCGAGCAGCCTGTCCACCGCCGCGCGATCGGCGCGCACGGCCGGATCGAGCAGCGCGTGCTCCGCGGCGACGGCGCCCGCGACATCCGTCTCCACGATGGTGCCCTCGAAACTCACCTGTCCCTCGCTTCGCAGCCAGCAGAACCGCCCGTCGACGAACGCGGCCTCCCGCACCTCCGTGACGAACTCTGCGCGCACGGCGCCGAAGATGTGCGGATACAGGGTGCCGTTACCGGCGTCCTGGTAGCGCACAGCGATTCCCGCATCGCGCACCGCCGCGTCATCGATGACGAGCACGACCAGCGGCTCCTGATCGCCCGCGTATGCGAAGCCGGCCACCCCGGCGACCTGCGCCGAAGTGGAGGCGTGGATGAAACCCACCTCATCGAGCGACGCCCCGCGGGTCGAGACTCGGTACTCCCCGCCCGATATCGCCGAACGCCAGTCCTCGGCGTGCGCGATATGCAGCAGCGACATCGAGGGGTTCTGCGCCTACAGGCCGCTGTAGGCGTGCAGGCCCTTGAAGAACAGGTTCACGATGGTGAAGTTGAACATCACCGCGGCGAATCCGACGATAGCGAGATAGGCGGAGCGCGAGCCACGCCATCCCCGGGTCGCCCTCGCGTGGATGTAGCCGGCGAAGATGGTCCAGATGATGAACGTCCAGACCTCCTTCGTGTCCCAACCCCAGTAACGACCCCAGGCGTGCTCGGCCCAGATGGCGCCCGCCATGAGGGTGAAGGTCCAGAAGACGAAGCCGACCACGATCACGCGATAGGCGAGGGTCTCGAGCTTCTCGGCATCCGGCATCGTGTCGAGGAACTTCAGGCCGGAGATCTGCTTCGACTCGCGCCGGGCCTGGATCAGCTGCACGAGCGAGAGGCCGGCCCCGATGGCGAAGAACGCGGTGCCGAGAGTGGCGACGAACACGTGGATCACGAGCCAGTACGACTGCAGTGCCGGGGGCAACGGCACGACGTTGACGTAGAAACCGACGGTGCCGAAACCCAGCACGATCAGGGAGAAGCCGGTGATATAGGCACCGAGGAATCTCAGGTTCTGCCAGGCCTGCACCGCGATGAAGACTCCGACGATGATGGCGGATGCCGTGAGGCTGAACTCGAACATGTTGGCCCAGGGCACGCGATGCGCCGCGACGCCGCGCAGCACGGTGCCGACCACGTGAAGCACCCAGCCGAGGATCGTCAACGCGAACGCGACCCGCTCGAACTGGTTCGATCTGCGCTGCGGCGCGACCGGTGCGGCCGGCTGGCGCTCGATGACCGCCGTTCCCCCGACCCGCGACATCTGCCCCACGCGCGCGGGGGCGGCTACGGCAGCGACCGGCGTCTCGGCGGACCGCTTGGCGAGGTCGAGCGTGAAGGCGATGAAGGCGAAGAGGTACACGCCCATCGCGGAGTAGATCGCGGTGAGAGAGTACGACGCGAGGGCAGCGGAGGTCACGGATCCAGCCTAAGCCCGAGTTGCTGGGAGTGGCGCTGGGCGATCGCTGAGACTGCGGCGCCCAGGGTGGGGTCCTCACCGCGCGCGAGGCCGGCGTATTCGATGCGGAGTCGGCCCTCCGCGAGCTCCACGACCTTGATCCACACGCGACGACGCGGGATGAACAGGGAGGTGAGCAGCCCGGCGAGCACGCAGAGGGCGAAGAACAGCACCCAACCCTGGGTGGGGTCGCGATGCACGTCGAACGAGACGAAGCGCTGCACGCTCTTCGACAGGTCGGCCTTGTCGGAGGCGGGCGCCTTGTTCTCGAAGGTGATGGAACCGAGGCCGCCGGGGATCTTCGCGGTCTCGCCTGGCTTCAGCCGCAACGCCGACGTGCCGTCGGCGGTGCCCGGTCCGGCGAGCGGCGTCATCTTGTCGGTGTCGAGTACGTAGACCGACTTCGGGACACCCTTGTTGATGCCGAGGTCGCCCTTGAAGACGACGAGGGAGAGCACCGGGTTGCGGAGGTCCGGGTAGACCGAGCCGAGCACGCCGTCCGCACTCTCGGCCGCCGTCGGGTAGAAGAAGGCCCGCATACCCACCTGGGAGGAGAGTCCGTCGGGCACCTTGATGATGCCGAGTGAGGTGAGGTTGGCATCCTGGGCGAGGAACGGCACAGGCTCGGAGTAGACGACCTTGCCGGCCGGATTCTTCACGGTGACCCAGGGCGCGTAGCCGTTACCGAGCAGGTAGATGTCATTGCCGCCGAGCCGCAGCGGGTCGTTGACCTTGACCACCGCCTTTGTAGCCTTGCCGGCTGCATCGAAGGTCGTGACGTCGGCGGTGTAGTCGATCGGCTGGCCGAGCGCGTTGTCGTTCTTCTCCTCGTACTTCACGGCGAACTTGTCGAGTCGCAGCCGGTACGGCTGCAGGTCGCTGTCCGAGAAGAACCGCCCCTTGGTGAAGGAGTCGAAGGTGAGGCGCACGTTGGCGAAGGCCTGCCCGACGACGAGCACCTTCTGGCCGGTGTAGCCGACGCCACCGCCGATACCGACGGCCAGGAGGATGCCGATCAACGAGATATGGAAGACGAGGTTGCCGGTCTCCCGAAGGTAGCCTCGCTCGGCGGAGACAGAGAACTCCGGCCCGTCGGGTCCGCGCCCGTCGAACAGCTTGACGCGATACCCCGCCTTACGCAGCACCCCACGCCCGGACTCGACGGCGGAGGCCGCCGTGAGGGCCGGGCCGGCGGCATCCGCTTCGATCTCGAATGCGCTGAAGGCGCCGAGACGCTCGAGGCGCGCGGGGGTCTTCGGCGGCGGCGACGCGAGGGCCCGTGCATGGTGGATCGTGCGCGGGATGACGCACCCGATCAGGGAGATGAACAGCAGCAGATAGATGGCCGAGAACCATGCAGAGGTGTAGACGTCGAAGAGTTGGAGTTTGTCGAGCACCGGCGCTGCCGACGGGTTGTTGGTGAAGTACTGCGTGACGCCGTTGGGGTCGGAGCTGCGCTGCGGGAAGACCGATCCGGGCACGGCGGCGATCGCAAGGAGCAACAGCAGGAAGAGCGCGGTGCGCATGCTGGTGAGCTGCCGCCAGAAGAAGCGCACGTAGCCGAGGGGGCCGAGCTTCGGCTGGATGACGCCGTCGCGGGGGGCGGGCGCCGGGGAATCGATGTGATCAGAGGGGCGTGACATAGTTTCCGACAATCACTCCCTGCAACTGGTTGATGATGATCTGCCAGATACCGGAGACCATGAGGAGCCCGATCGCAATGAGCAGCGATCCTCCGATGATGTTGATCACGCGGATATGGCGCTTGAGCCAGGCCACCGATCCGGTGACCCAGTTGAGACCGAGTGCTACCAGCAGGAAGGGGATGCCGAGTCCGAGGCAGTAGACGATGCCGAGGAGCACCCCGCGGCCCGCAGTTCCGCTGCCGGCGCTGAGGGCGATCACTGCCGCGAAGGTCGGGCCGATGCAGGGGGCCCAGCCGAGCCCGAAGACGATGCCGAGCAGCGGTGCTCCGGCGAGACCGGTGGTGGTGCGCCAGCGCGGCTTGAAGTCCCGCTGAAGGAAGCTGAACTGACCGATGAAGACGAGTCCCATGAGGATGAGGACCACGCCGGCGATGCGCGTGATCACGCCGATCCAGGGCAGCAGAACTGCTCCGACCGCTGCCGCGACCAGAGTGAGCCCCACGAAGACCACACTGAACCCGAGGACGAAGAGAGCGACGCCGAGCAGGAGCCGGCTGCGTTGCCGGGCGCCGCGCACGTTCTTCTCCGCCGTCCCCGCGAATCCCCCGATGTAGGCGAGATAGCCCGGCACCAACGGAAGCACGCACGGGGACGCGAAGGCCACGATTCCCGCGAACAGGGCGATGGGAAGTGCCGCGGCGAGGTTGCCGCCGAAAATGAGTTGGTAGATCGGGTTCTGCACTACTTGCTCTCGGCGAGAGTGTCGGAGATGAGGGTATTGAGAATCGACTCGGATTCCAGCTGGCCGACGATGCGCGCGGCGATGCGGCCTTTGGCATCCAGCACGAAGGTCGTGGGGGTGGCGGTCGGGGCGACGGCCCCGGCGAAGGCGATCCTCGCGGCACCGCTGTCGACATCCATCACCGAGGGATAGGTGATCTTGTAGGTCTTCTCGAACGAGAGGGCTCCCGGCGACTGGTCGGCGACATTGACGCCGATGAAGTCAACGCCGTCCGACTGGTACTTCTCGTACAGCCCCTGCAGGAAGGGCGCCTCGGCGCGACAGGGCGCGCAGTTCGCGTACCAGAAGTTGACGACGGTCACCGGGGCGCGGTCAGCGGAGACGGTAAGGGTCTTGCCGTCGACCGTGGTCCCGGTGAAGTCGATCGGTATCGTGCGTTTCGCGGCAGGGATCTGCACAGGCAGACCGGAATCATCCGTGTAGTTGGCGCCGCCGTTGCCGTAGTCCTTGGCCAGGGAGTCGGTGGAGCACCCGCTGAGCGCGAGGGCTCCGACCACCAGTGCCGCAGCCATCAAGGAGCGCGCCTTCACACCGCACCCGTGTCGATCGATCCGGCGAGCAGCTCGGCTGCGGGGTCCTGGTAGCCCACCTCGACGAAGGAGTCGCCGTCTTTGCGGAGGGTCGTGATGCTCGACAGGTGACACCGTCGCTGACGGGGGTCGTGGAACGGCTTGGATCCGGCGACGAACCTCTGCACCATGACGATGGGCATCTGGTGGCTCACCATCACCACCTCACCGCCGTCCGAGGCATCCCAGGCGTCGCCGATCGCCGACATCATCCGGTCGATCACGCTCACGTAGGGCTCACCCCAGCTCGGCTTCCAGGGGTTGATCACCCAGCGCCAGACACGCGGTTTGGTGAGCACCGCCGGTCCGAACTCGAACTTCTCGCCTTCGAAGCGATTGGTCGGTTCGATCAGGCGGTCGTCGGTGACGATCTCGAGGCCGAATTTCGCACTCCAGGGAGCGGCGGATTCCTGCGCGCGCTGCAGGGGACTGGCATACAAGGCCGTGATGGGATGCCCGGCCAGTTCGCCTGCCGCGGCCGCCGCCATCCGCCGTCCGAGCTCCGAAAGATGGTAGCCCGGCAGGCGCCCATAGAGGATGCCCTCCGGGTTGTAGACCTCTCCATGCCGGACGAGGTGGATCAGGGATGCAGCCACGCGCCCAGTCTACGTTTTGCGCTGCTGCGGGAATCCCGTGAGGATGCCCTGCGACCGGCTCTGGACCGAAAGCGGCACGGTCCCTAGAGTGGTGCGTGAAACGGGCAGGGTCGCCCGTTCCGACGAGAAATCCCGACGAGAAAGCAGGCTGGACGATGGCTGGAAAGTTCGAGCTCTACACCGACAAAGGCGGCGAATACCGCTTCCGCCTCAAGGCAGGCAACGGCGAGGTCATCGCCCTCTCGTCGGAGGGGTACTCCTCAAAGGCCGGGGCCAAGAACGGCATCGAATCCATCAAGAAGAACGCCGCGGACGCGCCTGTCGTCGAAATCGAGTAGCGTGCGCACTCTGCGCTCAGCGGATGCCCGTGGCTCCGGCCCCGGGCATCAGTGCTGTGTCCGGCTCCCACTGGTACCGTGACCTCCATGGACAACGACTCCCCCGACCCCCGCCAGGCCGCCATCGAGGCAGGACGTGAACTGCAGACGATCCTCGAGACCCACATCGCGCTGCTCGTCGCCGGTTCGGACCAGGACGACGACGCGGTCGAGGTTGACCGCGAGCTCTGGGAGGCCGTCGGTGCCTACGGTGAAGCACTCGACGACCTCTACGACGATGAGGAGGACGACGACGAGGATGACGCGGAGGAGCTCACCTTCACCGTGCGCACCCGTTACGACTACACCGTCGTCGACGAGAAGGAGTTCCTCTCCGCGGGCACCGGCGTGGGAGCTGCGGTCTCGGCGCTGCTCGAACGGGCCGGCGGCAAGCCGGTGAGCGCGCTCGAGGTGGCGTCGCTCGAGACCGGCAGCGGCATCCTCACGGTGCATCTCAACAACGAGCTGCTGGTGTCCGCGGACTTCCAGGCCGCCGACGAGGAGACCGACCTGCTGCTGGTGGCACCCAACGAAGACCTGGTCTACGTGCTCGACGAGCCGGTCTACGACTCCCGCGCCGAAGCGGAAGCCGCCGCGAAGAACCGCTAGGCGTCTTCGACGACCCAGGCCTCGCGGATCACGTTGCGCTCTCGCACCGCCGCGCCCTCCGACCAGGCGAGTACGGCGGCTCCGACGAATCCGCAGAGAACGAGCACAGGCACCACCCAGCCCGGCCAGGATCCGGGCGCTGCGAACTCGGCGGCACCGATGATCGGCGCAATTCCCCATCCGATCCCGACAAGCGTGACACCGGCCCGAGTGCCCCACCACAGGCCGGTCACCTGTGCGACGAGAGCTGCGGACGAGGGTGTCTTGGGGGCGGAGGACCCAGCCAGCCGCCGAATGTCGGCCGCATCCCTGACGCTGGATGCCCAGCCGATCACTGCGACGACCGCGACCAGGAAGAGCGCGACGAGGGCGATCGTGCCCGAGAACCGCAACACGATGTCGATGAGCGTTTCGCCGGTGTCGTTGAAGTACCGCGTATCGCAGAGTCGACAGGGCTTCCGAGCGATCAGCACCGCGAGAAAGGTCACCCCCGACGCCGCCGCGAGAACTCCCGCGGCGAGCGCGCCGCGTCGCGCCATCCGTTTAAGCAGGCGAGTGTCGGACGCGAGCGCCTCGCGTTTCCGAGCGCTCTTCTCGGCACTCCGCTGGCGTCCGCTGCCGGCGCTGGCGACAGACCTCCGTTGCGGCCAGGCTGACGAGAGTCGCTCGCTCGTCGCTTTCCACTGTGAAGACCACAGGGTGCCCGCAAGCGCCAGGCAGCCGATGATGACGATGACGACTCCACAAGTGACGGCGATCGCGACAATCCCGACCGCCACCTCAGCGGGGTTCGATCGTGCCGTGTCGATCGTTGCAAGGGAGAAAATGACCAGGGCAATCGCAGCGAAGATCAGAGAATACGCGCCGTACGCCCAGAGCCCGGAATAAGGACTGGCCATGGTCGATTCCTCGCGCACTTGACGTGGTGGGATCTCAGCGGGACTCGTCTCGGCCTCCCGCGCAAGCTGGCGAGCAAAGGTCAGCCGGGCAACGCACAGTGTGAGCGCCACACCTCCGAGGGCCACATAGACGAGGCCTGCCGCGACTCCGAGGGCCGCCCGCCACATGGCGTCCCACGCGCCGTCGTACCAGACGCCCGGATAGGTGTCCTCGATGACTGTGCCGAAGAAGACCACGAGAAGAAAGCCCGCACCAGCGCCGACGGCGACCGAGGCGAAAATCAGGAACAGAACTCTGGCTGCAAGGGCGGAGCCGCGACGGCGTTGGTCTCGAATTACGGTGAGGCTCATCGGCGGACTACGCCAGGAAGTCGACGGTCGCCTGTTCGCTGACCAGTGAGCGGATGTGCGCTCCGACCTTCTGGTGCTCCGGGTGCACCTGGTAGGCCTCGAGCCCTTCTTCGTCGTCGAAATGCACCACCAGGCCAAGGTCCCAATGATTCGGACCGGTCACCACGCTCGGCCCGACGCTCAGCTCGCGAATCGACGGCACGACCCCCACGAGCGATTCGAGGCCGGCGACGATCGACTCGATCTTCTGTGTGCCCTCGGAGCTCGCGGCATCCGCTATCTTCCACGACACGACGTGTATGAGCATTCTCTAGACCTCCAGTAGGGCGGCACGCAATCGCACCGGGTCGACGCGCCAGATGTTGTGGACGCGCCCGTTGATGAGTACGACCGGGATCTCGTCCGCATAGCGGTCGAGCAGCGCAGCGTCATCGAAGATCGAAAGCTCCTCGACTGACATGGCGGGAGCGGATGCTTCGGACTCGAGCTCTCGCACGACCGAGCCGATCGTCTCCCTCGCGGCGTCGCACAGGTGGCAGCCCGGTTTGCCGATGAGGGTGATCGCTGCCGTGGACACGATTCAACAGTATCGGCGTTGCGCGCGGCAGGTCGGCGAATCGGCCAGACGTGCCGCGTAGCATGGTGCGACATGCCAGCCTCACAACCCGGACCGGCCTCCGCACGACCGATCGTCGCATTCTTCGACGTGGACAACACGCTGCTCCACGGCGCGAGCGCGTTCCACGTGAGTCGTGCCGCCTGGAAGCGCGGGCACGTCGGGGTGCGCGACCTTCTCACCTTCGGCTGGCACCAGCTGAGGTTCGTGACGGTAGGAGAGAACGTCAAGCACTTCGCGAGCGCCCAGGAACGAGCGCTCGGACTGGCCAAAGGGTTGCCCGCGGACGAACTCACGAATCTCGCCGACGACGTCTACGAGCGGGAGATCGAGTCGCGGCTCTGGCCGGAGACCGTGGAGCTTGCCCGCGAACACCTGCGCAAGGGCCATGAGGTCTGGCTCATCACCGCGGCCCCCGTGGACATCGCGGCAGTCATCGCCCGGCGACTCGGACTCACCGGTGCCCTCGGCACGATGCTGCGCGCAGAGGGCGGCAAGCTCACCGGGGAGTTCGACGGCCCCGTTCTGCACGGTGCCCGTAAGGCGGTCGCCGCGAAGGAACTCGCGGACTCGCTCGGGGCGGACCTGGCGGATTGCTGGGCCTATTCGGATTCCCGCAACGACATCCCCCTGCTCGAACTGGTGGGCAACCGCATCGTGGTGAATCCGGATGCCACGCTCGCGGCCCACGCGGGCGCGAACGGCTGGCCGATCATGCGACTCGATCCGGCCAGCATCCGGGCGACGGTGAAGCGGGTACGCCGGGAGGCTCGAGCGGTGCGGCCGGGCGCCGATCCGTCGACCAACGCAAAACGCCAGGCCGGTTAGGCCTGGCGTGTCGCGGTCTGCTCGCGCGGGACGCGGCAGACGTTACTTCTTGTTGCGGTGCTACTTCTTGTTGCGACGCTGGTGACGAGTCTTTCGAAGCAGCTTGCGGTGCTTCTTCTTCGCCATGCGCTTGCGACGCTTCTTGATTACGGAACCCATAGAGACCTCAACTGTTGTTCGGAAGACGACCGGGTCCGATCAGAACCGCGGAAAAATTGCCTCGGGCTATCTTAGCCGCCCGGGTGTGTCCCTGCTAACCGGCCGGGGATCCGATGCCCGGCTCAGGCTTTACAGCGCGGGCTAACCGACGTCGGAGATGTGAGTGTCGATGGCCGCGACGACGGCGGATTCCGGCACGCGGAATGAGCGGCCGAAACGGATGGCGGGCAGTTCCCCGGCGTGCACGAGACGGTAGACCGTCATCTTCGACACCCGCATCATGTCGGCGACTTCCGCCACCGTAAGAAAACGCACCTCGGAGAGATCGCGTGCCATGTCGGGTGCCCCTTAGGTTCCAGCGATATTGGGAACAGACGCACCCGATCGCTTGTGTTACAGGAGTGCTAATCGGTAACTGTAGGGGCTAATGTGACTCGCTGGCAACAGCCCCATTCGGCCGACCACGTGTCGCCCTAGCGCCCGAGCTTCTTTTTGATCGGCTCGATCACGCGGCGCTCGAGGTCATGCTGCGCATCTTGCAGTCGGATCGATGCCTCGGCGGCCCGGCGGCCGATCGCGGTGCCGGCCTCGGTGGGATGCTGCAGCGTCTCGGCCGCGCGGCGGAACGGCTCCGGGACCTGCACTCCGGACCACGCCGCGAACACCGTCGAATCGTCGTCCACTCCGCCGTCGAAATCTGCGCTGAGGAAGGGGATGAGCCAGTCTTCGAGGTCTTCGAGGGGACTGGTGTCGAGGCTGTAATACCTGTGCTGTCCCTCCTCGCGCACGGTCACCAGGTCGTGGTCCCGCAGCACCTTGAGATGCTTCGAGACCGTCGGCTGGCTCAGCCCGAGCTTCTCCACGATCTCACCGACGCTGATCTCCCCGGCGTTGGACTTTCCGCGGGAGGTGTCGGATGCCGTGTACCTGTCGAGCAGCACCTGCAACAGGTCCCGTCGGGTCGCATCGGCAACCACGTCAAAGATGTCAGCCATCCCGACAGGCTACCGGGCGTGGCGCAGGGGTACCATGACAACCTGTTGCGAGGGGATCGATGGCCACCAGACCAGTTGTGAGCGCCGGGCACCTCGGCCAGGCCCGGTATTCATTCACAGCTCTGGCCTCGGCATCCCCGGCTCGCTTTGCCGTCGGGGTGTTCATCGCCCTGATCGTCGTCTTCACCGCACTGCTCTCGTTGCCGGTCGCCACGGCAGCGCCATCCGGAACCAGCTTCGCCGACGCACTCTTCACCGCGGTCTCGGTGGTGTGCGTCACCGGACTGACGACGGTGGACATGGCGACGAACTGGAGCGCATTCGGCAATGGCGTGATCCTCGTCGGCGTGGAAATCGGAGGGGTCGGTGCGCTGACCCTCGCGTCGATCCTTGGGCTCGTCATCTCGCGCAAGCTCGGCCTGAGGGCGAAATTGATGGTCGCGAGCGACAGCAACCCGCTGCGGATCCAGCGCGGTCCGATCGCGGAGGGCCAGGCCGTGAGGCTCGGGGAGATCGGCGGGCTGCTCGCCACTGTCGCCATCAGCACCCTCGTCATCGAGGCGGTGATCGCCGTGGCGCTCCTGCCCCGAATCCTTCTCGGCGGAGTCGACCTTCCCGACGCGATCTGGCAGTCCATCTACTTCGCGGCGATGGCCTTCACCAATACCGGTTTCGTGCCCATTACCACCGGTCTCGCCCCGTATGCCCACGATCTGTGGTTCCTCGGGGTGCTCATGCTCGGCGTACTGCTCGGCAGCATCGGCTTTCCTGTGATCTACGTGCTCTCCCGCACGCTTCGAAAACCGCGCCGCTGGTCCCTCCATGCCAAACTCACCCTCGTCACGAGCGGAATCCTGCTCCTGATCGGTGCCGTCGCCTATTTCGGTCTCGAGTTCGCCAATCCCCACACACTCGGCGGCCTGGACGGCGGGCAGCGAGTGCTGCAGTCGTTCTTCCTGTCGGTCATGACCCGTTCGGGCGGCTTCGCGACCATCGACATCAGCCAGCTCAACGGATCGAGCCTGCTCGTCACCGACATGCTCATGTTCATCGGCGGAGGCTCGGCCTCCACCGCCGGCGGTATCAAAGTGACGACCCTCGCGGTTCTGTTTCTCGCTGCGTTCGCCGAAGCCCGCGGCAACAGCGAGGTCGAAGCATTCGAACGCCGCATCCCCACCGATGTGGTGCGCATCGCTGTGAGCGTGGTGCTGTGGGGCGCAACCACGGTCGCCGTTTCGACGATCGTCGTCCTTCAGCTCACCGGCGAGCGCCTCGACTTCGTGCTCTTCGATGTGATCTCGGCGTTCGCGACGTGTGGCCTCTCCGCCGGCCTCACCGAGAACCTCCCCGACTCCGCGAAGTACGTGCTCGCGGCCACGATGTTCCTCGGACGCGTTGGTACAGTGACACTCGCCGCGGCCCTCGCCGCGAGCACCCGGCGACAGCTGTTCCACCGAGCGGAAGAGAGGCCCATCGTTGGTTGATCCCATTCCGGCCAATGCCGCCGTGCTCGTGATCGGTCTCGGGCGGTTCGGCACGGCTGCGGCCGGCGAACTGATACGACTCGACCGCGATGTTCTCGTGATCGACACCGATCCCCAGCTCGTGCAGACCTGGTCGGAGGTCGTCACGCACGCCGTCCAGGCGGATGCTCGCAACATCGACGCGCTGCGGCAGATCGGCGCGCAGGATTTCTCCATCGCCGTCGTCGCTGTGGGGTCATCCATCGAAGCCAGCGTGCTGATCACCGCGAACCTGGTGGACCTCGGTGTGCCCCAGATCTGGGCGAAGGCCATCAGCAAGTCCCACGGCACGATCCTGGAGCGCATCGGCGCGAATCACGTGATCTTCCCCGAGCTCGAGGCTGGGGAACGGGCCGCCCACCTGGTTTCCGGAAGGATGCTCGACTTCATCGAGTTCGATGACGACTTCGTGATGGTGAAGATGCATCCGCCGAAGCCGATTCGCGGAGTGGCGTTGTCCGAGTCGGCGGTGCGGCGGAAGTTCCGGATCACCGTCGTCGGGGTGAAGACCCCTGGCGAGGAATTCACCTATGCCACGGCAGACACTGTGGTCTCCGACCATGACCTGATCATCGTGAGCGGCAACTCCGCCGACATCGAGAGATTCGCGAACCTGGAGAAGTAGAGCCGGTCGAGTAGCGAGCGCCAGCGAGCGTGTCGAGACCACGGCCCCCGGGTCTCGACACGGCCGCGGGCGGCCTACTCGACCAGCACACCCTTGCCGGTCGAGTAGCGAGCGCCAGCGAGCATGTCGAGACCAGCAGAGCAGGTCAGCCGGCGGCCAACTCACGCGCGCGGGCAAGCGCGGCGCCCGTCGCGCGGCCGAACACCGCCGAGAGGTCGGCCTTCTCCAGTTCCCAGATCGCGCGCTCGGTGGTGCCCTTCGGGCTCGTGACCCGGCGACGCAGCTCCGAGGGATCCTCCCCGGATGCCTCGAGCAGTTCCGCGGCGCCGAGGAAGGTGCCGTTCACCATCGTCGCGGCCTCCTGCCAGGTGAACCCGAGCGCGACGGCGGTCTTGGTGAGCTGCTCGATCAGGTAGAAGACGTACGCGGGTCCCGATCCCGAGATCGTGCTGAGGGCGTCGATCTTCGATTCGGGGATCTCGAGCACCTGCCCCACGGTGTCGAACAGGGTGAGCGCAAGCGCGACATCCTCCGGCGTCGCGCGCGAACCGGGGCTGACGCCGGTCACCCCGCGCCCGACGAGGGCCGGCGTGTTGGGCATCGCCCGCAGCACCACCTGCGAGACAAGGGCCTCCATAGTCGCCGTCGTCACTCCCGCGGCGACACTCACGACGACGGCATCCTCGGCGAGCGCCGGGGCGATCTCCCGCAGAAGGTCGGGCACCATCGCCGGCTTCACCCCGAGGAGCACGATCCGGGCGCCGTCCACGGCGACCAGGTTTGCCCTGGGATCGGTTTCGAGGGCAAGGGAGGTGACGGCATCCGACCGAATGGCAGCGGCCTTGGCCTCGGTGCGATTGGTGACGCGGATGCCGCCCTCGACGGTGATCGACGGGGCGAGCAATCCGCTGAGGATCGCTCCGCCCATCGAACCGGCTCCGAGAATGGCGATGGTCGGAAGGGTGCTCATCACCTCATCCTAGGATTGACCGCATGAGCACCCACCGCAGGACTGCAGAGGCCACGCCATGAGCACCGAGGGCAGCAGGAAGGCGATCCTGGCGGCGATGTCCGCGAACCTCGGCATCGCCGTGGCGAAGTTCATCGCCTGGGGGCTTTCGGGCTCGAGCTCGATGCTCGGCGAGGCCGTCCACTCGCTCGCCGATACGGGCAATCAGCTCCTGCTCTTACGCGGTGGCTCCAAGTCTAAGAAGGCCGCGGATGCTGACCATCCTTTCGGCTTCGGACGCGAACGCTACGTCTACGCGTTCGTGGTCTCGATCATCCTGTTCAGCGTGGGTGGGGTTTTCTCGCTGTACGAGGGGGTCAACAAGATCCAGCATCCGCATCCGCTCGAGAACGCGTGGATCCCGATAGTCGTGCTGCTGGTGGCGATGGTGCTCGAGGGCTTCTCGCTGCGCACCGCGGTGCGCGAGTCCAACCACGTTCGCGGCAAGGACGGCTGGATCGCGTTCATCCGTCACGCGAAGGCACCGGAGCTGCCGGTCGTGCTGCTCGAGGATGTCGCGGCCCTCACCGGCCTGCTGCTCGCCTTCGTCGGAGTCGTGCTCACGATCATCACGGGTGACGGAATCTGGGATGCCATCGGCACCATCGGCATCGGCGTGCTCCTCGTGCTCGTGGCCATCGTGCTCGGAATGGAGACGAAGAGCCTCCTGGTGGGCGAGGGCGCTTCCGCCGACGACACTGTGCGCATCCGTGACGCGATCAACGCCGACTCGGACGTCGAGTCCCTCATCCACATGAAGACCCTCTACCTCGGTCCGGAAGAGCTGCTGGTGGCCGCAAAGGTGGCCTTCCCCACGAAGATGAAACTCGCGGAGGTCGCTGCGGCGATCAACTCCCTCGAAGCGAGGGTGCGCGCCGAAGTGCCGATCGCCAGGGTCATCTACATCGAGCCCGATGTCTATGTCGCACCCGGCGAGGGCAACCCCTCGACCGAGGCCATCATCATTCGAGCGGCCGACTGACCATGCCGGTCGCGCTGGTGCTCCGACACCTCGACATCGCCCACCTCGGCAACCTCGAAGCGGTGCTCCTCGACCACGGCTACGACATCCGCTACGTGGATGTCACGGTGGAGTCGCCCCTCGACCACCCGGAGCCCGACCTCGTGGTCGTGCTCGGTGGCGACATCGGCGTGTACGAGAAGGACGCGAACCCCTTCCTCGTCAGCGAGCTCGACTACCTGCGCGACCGTCTCGCGGCCGAACGCCCGACCCTCGGCATCTGCCTGGGCGCGCAGCTCATAGCGGAGGCCCTCGGAGAGACAGTGCGCCGGGGCAAGACCGTGGAAATCGGGTTCCGCGAAGTCACCCCG
Source organism: Lacisediminihabitans sp. FW035 (assembly GCF_054880895.1). NCBI lineage: Bacteria > Bacillati > Actinomycetota > Actinomycetes > Micrococcales > Microbacteriaceae > Lacisediminihabitans > Lacisediminihabitans sp. FW035. Next base: position 437,156 of record NZ_CM142187.1, on the reverse strand, counting down.
ACCGAAGCCGGGCTCGACTCGCCGCTCCGCCACGTCGCCGGCGTGCCGATGATGCAGTGGCACAGCGACACCTTCGGGCTTCCGAGCGGGGCCGTCCGACTGGCCAGCTCCGGTGCATACAGCAACGAGGCCTTCGCGCTCGGGGACTACGCGCTCGCTGTGCAGTTTCATCCGGAACTCACGGCCGACATGTACGAGGCGTGGATCTCCGGCGGTCTCGACGAACTCGCGACGCTCGAGATCGAGCCCGACGACCTGCGCCGGGATGCCGCCGCCAATGGGCCCGCCATGCAGGTGGCATCCGTCGCCATGTTCAGCGAGTGGCTCGGCGCGCTTTAGCAGCCGTTGAAGCGCGGTCAGCCGCGGCGCTCCCCGAAGAAGTCGAGCAGCAGGGCGGCGCACTCCGCCTCCTCGACTCCGGCATAGACCTCGACGCGATGAGGCATCCGGCGGTCGCGAAGCAGGTCGTACACCGACCCGGCCGCACCGGCCTTGGCATCCCACGCTCCGAAGACCACAACGGGCACGCGCGCTGCCAGGATCGCCCCGGCGCACATCGCGCAGGGCTCGAGGGTCACGACGAGCGTCGTGTCGGTGAGGTGCCAGTCGCCGGTCGCGGCTGCCGCGGCCTGAAGCGCGAGGATCTCGGCATGCGCGGTCGGGTCCTTGCGCAGCTCCCGCTCGTTGCGTCCCGCGCCGATCACGGTCCCGGATGCGTCGAGCACGAGGGCCGCGACGGGAACGTCCCCGTGCGTGAGAGCCTGCCTCGCGCTCGCAACGGCCTCGAGCATCCGCTGGGTGTAGAGCGGCGGTACGACTGTCAACACGCCCCTCCCTCTCGGCTAGATTGAGCCTATGCGAGTCCACGTAGCCGACCACCCGCTCATCACCCACAAACTCACCGTGCTGCGTGACAAGAACACGCCCTCGCCGACATTCCGGGCCCTCGCCGAAGAGCTCATGACCCTGCTCGCCTACGAGGCGACGCGTAACGTGCGGGTCGAGACGGTGACCGTCGAGACGCCGGTGGCCACCGCGACCGGTCTCGCCATCAGCCAGCCACGTCCCCTTGTCGTACCGATCCTGCGCGCCGGGCTCGGCATGCTCGAGGGAATGGTCAAGCTCATTCCCACAGCGGAGGTCGGGTTCCTCGGCATGGTGCGCGACGAGGAGACCCTTCAGCCGACGACCTATGCCGAGCGACTTCCCGACGACCTCTCCAACCGCCAGTGCTTCGTACTCGACCCGATGCTGGCGACCGGGGGTTCGCTCATCGCGGCCATCGACTTCCTGCTCGCCCGAGGCGCCGTGGATGTCACTGCCGTCTGCCTCATTGCCGCTCCCGAGGGCCTCGCCGCCGTCGAGGCCGCGATGGAGGGTCGGGACGTGACGATCGTGCTCGGCGCCGTCGACGAGAAACTCAATGAGGTGGGATACATCGTTCCCGGCCTCGGCGACGCAGGAGATCGCCTCTACGGACTCGTCTAGGCGCACATCCTGCGCGCTGGCTTGACTTTTGCCCGCGCCCTGCAAGATAGTTGTGCTATGACTGTTTCCGCGCGTACTCCGAACGCCCCCGTGGCATCCGGAAGCTTCCGCGCGGTGATGTGTTGTCGAATGTGTGCCTAACGGCCCACTCCTGAGTCGGATTCCCCTCGTCGCGAGTCGCGAATCCCCGGGTGCCCGCCCCTCATAACGAGCGGCTCCCTGTACTGCACCACCTGAAGTATCCCGAAGGATCACACCCTCATCATTAGAGGCCCTTCACCCCTCTCAAGGATTCTCGACACATGTCTCTTGCCACAATCGACCGCGTTCTGCCCTCCACGTCCCGCTCGTCGGCGCCTCGCCGACTCGTGCCCGTCGAGCAACCCGCTCCGGCCATCGAAACGCCGTCCCGCATCCGCGCCGTCCCCGGCGGCACCGAGGCCCGCGGGTTCGTGCTCTACGTCGGGGTCGACGAACTCAAGGCAGCCGCGGCGGGCACCGACCTCGCTCAGATCGTCGAGGCCCTCCGCGCCCTGGCAAAAGAGCTCGTGCCCACCTCCGAGACCTACGCTGCCGTCGCCCTCGCCCCGCAGGGTGCCGGCGGCCGCGACGTGGAGGTCGTGCGGCTCGCCCTGCAGGACCCGTCCGCCCTTGCCAAACACCGTCAGCAGCCCGAGCCGGAAGAGAAGCCACGCGGCGGCGTCGTCGTCGACCTCTCCCGCAAGCGCGTCGTGCTCGACGACGAGACCGCCGCCCTCACCTACAAGGAGTTCGAGCTGCTGCAGTACCTCGTACTCCGCGAGGGCCGCACCATCGATCGGGCCGAACTCATCTCGTCGCTCTGGTCGGCGGGCGATGACGACGCCCCCAACGAGCGCACCATCGACGTGCACGTGCGCCGTCTGCGCTCGAAGCTCGGGTCGTACGAAGACATCGTCCGCACCGTTCGTGGCGTGGGTTACCGCTTCGACCGGCACGCGGATGTCGCGATCCGCCACACCTCGACGCCGAGCCCGGACGTCTTCTAAGCCGCGCTTTGCCTCACAGGGCAGCGGATGAGTCGGCGGGCTCCGACTTCTTCGACTGGCTGGCCAGCGCATCGCGCTCGGCGAGCAGCGAGTTGAGGGTCACGTTCTCGAGCCCGGGGCTCACGACGTCGTTGAACGGGCTGTCCAGCCCGGTCTTCGCGTGCACCGCGGCAGCGTAGGCCGACGCGGTCGCCTGCAGCTTCGCCGACGCGCGCTGGGACTTCTTGAGGGACACGCGGCTGCCCCCGACGGCCTCCGCGTGCTTGCGAAGGGCCTTGGTCAGATCCTTGAGGGCGGCATCGATTTTCTTGGACATGGGCCTTATTGTCGCGCATGAAGGTAAACAGACCGCAAGTGCGGGTTTTCGTTCTGCGCACGGCACCCCGACAGAGAATTCCCGACCCTCCCCGAGGGTGAATCACGTATGCTCATCTCTTCCTCGTCACCCGTAACGCGAAGGACTAATCCATGAGCCGCTCCCACGCCCGTGGCTGGCGTGCGGCTCTCGGCGCGGCGCTGATGGTGCTCGCCTTCGGTGGCGGCGTCGTGCCGTCCGCTTCCGCTGCGGAACCGACCGGGTCGACCGAGAGCTTCCGAGTGCCCGTGCCCGCGGCGCCGGGATCCGCCGCGACCATCTCCCTCGACGTCGACCTGTACCTGCCCGCGACCTCGCGTCCCGCTCCCGCCGTGCTCCTGGCGCACGGCTTCGGCGGATCGAAGCGCTCCCTCGCCAAAGACGCCGAACGGATGCGGCGCGAGGGCTACGTGGTGATGGCCTACTCCGCCCGTGGATTCGGGCGTTCCGGGGGGCGGATCTCCCTCGACTCCCTCGATTACGAGGTCGCGGACGCGAAACGCCTCGTCGATGTGCTCGGCAGCCGACCCGAAGTCGAGACGAGAGACGGCGACCCCGTCGTCGGCGTGGTCGGAGCGTCGTACGGAGGGGCGCTCGCGCTCATGCTCGGCGCGACGGACCCCCGAATCGATACGGTGGTCGCCGCCATCACCTGGAACGACCTGGCGCAGGCTCTCGTGCCCCAGTCCCCGGCGGCGGATGGCGCTGCGGTGCAGCCCGGCGTCTTCAAACAGGCCTGGGCCACCCAGCTCTTCGGAGCCGCAGCCTCGCCCTTCGCGGGAGCCTGCGGACGCTTCACCGCCGAACTCTGCACCCTCTACACGAAGCTCGTGGGCGGAGGGCAACTCGATGCGGCCGATCACGCGCTGCTCGAGGCATCCTCCCCCGCTTCGGCCCTCAGCGGGATGACGGCGCCGACCCTGCTGCTGCAGGGCAGGCAGGACACGCTGTTCGGCCTCGACCAGGCCGATGCGAACGCCCGCGAGATCGCCGCGGCCGGTGCACCGGTGACGGTGTCGTGGTTCGCCGGTGGACACGACGGCGGGCAGACCGCCGGCACCTCGGCGACCGTCGACCGGTGGCTCTCCTCGCACCTGCGGCGCGGAGCGGTGACACACTCCCGGTCGGAGCCCTTCTCGTTCACCGTGCCGTCTTCGGTGCGCGGCTTCGCCGAGACCCGCGTCGCCGCGCGCTATCCCGGGCTGGAGGGTGGCAGCACGAAGACCCTGCCCCTTCGCGGCCGTTTCGACGTCGTCGTGAATCCGCCCGGAGGGTTGCCGGCGACGATCTCGTCTCTTCCGGGGACCGGACCGCTCGACTCAGTGATCGGCGGGATCGGCAGCGGCATCGCCGGCACCGCTGCACAACCGGCCCAGCAGGCGAAATACACCACCGCGCCGATCACCGCGCCGTTCGTGTTGGCGGGCTCCCCCACCGTGACCGTGGATGTGCGGCTGCCACGTTTCCGGGACCGGGATAGGGAGTCCGCGCCATCCACCGCTCCGGTCGAAGTACTGCTGTTCGCGCAGCTGCGCGTCTCGTCGGGGGACTCGGACATCGCTGTCGGCGGTGGAGTCGCCCCGATCCGGATCTCACTTCCGGCGGACGGCTCTGTCGTTCGGGTGCCGGTGCGGCTGCCGGCCACCACCTGGAGGTTCGAGCGCGGCGACGTGATCGAGCTCTCCCTTCGGACGACGGATGCCGGCTACCAGGGATCCCCCACCACCGCTGTCTTCGCGGTCGACACCGACGGCGGCATCTCTCTGCCGACGATCGCCTCCTCCGACCCGGCGGTCGCCGGGGGTGCGCCGTCGACCGCCGCGATCATCGGCATCCCGATCGTGCTCCTGCTCGCGCTGGTGCTCGGGATCGCCGCCGTCGTGAGCGACCGCCGCCGGGATCGGGCCCTGCCCGTCGCCGCGGCCCCGAACGACGCCCCACCCCTCATGATCCGCGGGCTCACCAAGAACTATGGCGGGTTCCGCGCCGTCGACGACCTCTCCTTCACCGTGCAGCAGGGACGGGTGCTCGGGCTTCTCGGCCCGAACGGCGCGGGCAAGACGACCGCGCTGCGCATGGTCACCGGACTGCTTCGACCCGATGCCGGCGAGATCGAGATCTTCGGCGAGAAGGTCTCCCCGGGATCCCGGGTGCTCACGAGGGTGGGCTGCTTCATCGAAGGGCCGGGGTTCCTCCCCCACCTCTCCGGGCGGCGCAACCTCGAGCTCTTCTGGGCCGCGTCGGGGCGCCCCCGTGCAGAGGCACGTTTGGCCGAGGCGCTGGATATCGCCGACCTCGGCTCGGCGGTGAACCGTCGCGTCGGCGGCTACAGCCAGGGAATGAAGCAGCGCCTGGCCATCGCGCAAGCGATGCTCGGGATGCCGGAACTCCTCATCCTCGACGAGCCGACCAACGGACTCGATCCTCCCCAGATCTTCGCTCTGCGCGGGGTGTTGCGTCGCTATGCCGAGACCGGACGCACGGTCATCGTGTCGTCGCACCTCCTCGGCGAGGTCGAACAGACCTGCTCCGACGTCGTGGTGATGGCCCGCGGCCGCCTCCTCGCCGCAGGTCCCGTCGCGGAACTCGCGGGAGAGTCGACAGAGCTCACGATCGAGGCGACGGATGTGGAGGCCGCCCTCGACGCCGTCCATGGCCTCGAGGGTGCCGAGGCGCACATCATCGCCCCCGGCACCATCCGGGTGCTGCCTGCCGGGAACAGCCCGGAGGCGGTCGTGGCCGCAGTCACGGCGCAAGGTATCGGCATCCGCTCGGTGACTCGCGGGCGGCATCTCGAGGAGACCTTCCTCGAGATGGTGGGCACGGAAGGGATCGTCTGATGAGCACGACCAGTGCGCCGGCACCGTCTGCCTGGAGCCCCGGGCCGATCCCGGAGCCCACCCCCTCCGTGCGCCGCACCATGCCCATCCGGGTCGAATTCGCCCGGCAGATCAGCCAGTGGCGCGTGCGGGTCGTCCTCATCATCTTCGCGCTGCTGCCGGTGGTCGTGCGGCTCGCCTTCCTCATCGGTGGAGCCGGTGGTCCCGCGGCGGGGCGCACCGACCTGGCTGCGTTCGCCCAGGCGAGCGGCACGACGTTCACGGCGTTCATCCTGGTGATCACGGCGGGATTCCTGCTGACTCTCGTCGTTGCGCTGCTCTTCGGAGATATGATCGCCGGCGAGGCGTCGAGGTCCACGCTGAAATACCTGCTCACGATCCCCGTCGGACGCACCCGGCTGCTGTTCGTGAAGGTGCTGGTGTCTTCGACGGTGCTGGTGGTCGGCATCCTGCTGCTCACCGGCATGTCACTGCTGGTCGGAACGATCTCCTACGGGGGTGGCGGCATCCAGATCCCGGTCGGGCCGCAACTCGGGATGGGCGAATCCCTGATGCGGATCCTGGCGGCGGTCGCGATCATCTGCGTCCATCTCTCCTGGGCGGCCGCGCTCGGAACGATGTTCACCGTTCTCGCGGAGGCCCCGCTGGCTGCGGCGGGCGGTGTCGTGATCACCTCCATCCTGTCGAGCATCCTGGAACGCATCCCTGACCTGGGGGAGGTGCGCAACTACCTCCCCACCTGGAATACGGATGCCTTCCGCGAATTCTTCAACGCCCGCATCGACTACGCCCCGATCGCCGACTCCGTGCTGTCGGCCCTGATCTACGCCCTGCTCTTCACCACGGTGGCGGTGTGGTGGTTCCGCCGCAAGGACATCTCGAGCTGAGGGTGGCGGGGCGCGGTCGACGTACCACGCGCGCCTCGCGGCGAAGTTGTGAAAGTCAACCTGTCCAAATCGGATGACTGGCCAGGTGCAGCTGACCGTCGCGCGCAGAGTCCGCTGCCTCATTACCGCGGGCAGGTCTCGCCCTGTGTCGTATCTCATGGGTTACGTGGCACTTCACTTACGGGACGGCGAATCGCCTCAAATCGGGCCAGGTGAAAAAAATACCGCCCGCAAGGGGAACCCTCAACGGGGCGGTGGTGATGCTTTCGCTCTTGTCCTGCCTACCCATGCCTGGTTCCGAATGAAGCGCGAAAGGCACAGGCTGAGGACGATGAATGGGCTCGGGTAGCCTGAGGCCGACGGTCACGTGCAGCTGAGAGTTTTGGCCGCTACCTGGCACTTCAAGAAACTTGATGTAACGGATACGGCCATAGCGGACATTCATGGGTGTGATGGACAACGAGGCGGAACTCTGGCAACGAGCACGCCAAGACGACGGGTGGGCGTTCGCGCAGATCTTCGACCTCCACCGGAATCGGATACACGGGCGCGCACTCTCCCTCATGGGAAATGTGCATGACGCCGACGAAATTGCCGCAGCAGCGTTTTTCGAGTTATGGCGCAAGCGCCGCACGGTGGTCCTCGTCGACCACTCGGTCCGGCCCTGGCTCCTCGTCGCCACAGTCAATCTGTCACGAAACGCCCGCCGGAGCACGGCACGCTACCGACGGCTACTCCAGTCCCTTCCACAACCGGAGCCAGTCCTGGGACATAACGCGGAGCAAGCGGAAGCGAGTCTGAGGCTTGCGTCGTCTCTCGGGCGGCTCGCGCCAGACGACGCCGCGCTTTTCGTTCTTACAGCCCTCGAAGGTCTCTCGATCGCCCACGCCGCTCAAACGATCGGCCTGAAGCCGGCGACAGCGCGCGTCCGCCTCCATCGCGCTCGTGCCCGACTTCGAACCGAACTTGGCGACCTCAAGCCCGATACGCGTCCCGCCATGGAAGGGAGTGCTTCATGACACCCGTTGGAATGACCCCCGCAGTTGCCGAAGCTGTGCGAGCCGAGCTTCTGGCGATCGGTACGAAGAACAGCCGCCTCCAACGCCATCAGCGCCGCGCCCGGCAGCTGGCCCTAACCATCGCCCTGGTCGCGGCGGCGGGACTATCGACCGCCGCCGCGATCGTCGTCAATCACTTCCCCGGATCAACAACTGTGACGCCTCTCGGCGGGCTCCACTCCGTCACGCACACAGGGACCAGTGCCCTCGAACTGGGACCCGCGCCTGCCGGCGCGACCCGCGTAATCGTCATCGTCCAATGCCTCAACTCGGAAGGATCAATCTCCATATCGTCACTCCCACAAAATGCGGGCGACATTGGTGATCTTGCTACGTTCTATTGCAAAGACGGAGGCCGCGTGGACTCTCACGGCATCGTGCACCCGTGGCACATGAACGATGCATCGCTACCCGCTACGGGGAAAACCTCGATTACCATCACCGCAGATTCGGGCACTCGGTGGAAGGTGACCGGACAGTATGCCGATTCGAAGATGACCCCGTGGGGCAAAAATGCCAAAGGACAAAGCTTCGGACAGTGCAACGTCAACGGCTGCCCGGACCTGATCGGAGCCCTCGGCACCAATCACAAGACCGGGTTCGTACTCCTGAAGCAGATGGATGCGCTGCGAGGAAGTGGATACATACCCGTCTATGAGTCAGACGGCACAACCGTGACCGGACGTTTTAAGATCGGCACACCGTCTCCGTAACGCGAGCCGGACGATTAGCGGGCCTCATTTGACGGTACTCCCAGAGTCGGCTCGGGACCCTTCTTCGCCCCAATCGCGTGCCCGCAAGCGGAAACGACCAGCGGGGCAGTTCGCGGGCGAGAATGGCCGCCGCACCGTGGGTCTCGACGTATGTCGGAAGGGAAGTCCATGTGCGATTGTCATGTTCTAGTAACGAGATGAGGCGCTCGAACTGATCAAGCGTTCATTGACAATTACTCCGCGACGGTATGAAGGAGACAAATGAATCGAGCGCGTGTGCGGTGGGCAAAGTCCACTCGCTTCCACCGAATGATCACCACAGCAACCGCCATACTTCTTGTCGTCTGGATCACTATCTATCTGATCGGTAGTGCTGTTGCTAGCAGCGGCGGGTACCTGGATACGAGCACATCGCTCGTGGTGGCGGTCTTGTCTCCAATAGTTGTCGCGTTCGCGATAACTAATCTCGTCCTCGGCTTACGACTCACGGCACGGTTGAAGGCTGAAGAGTCGGCCAATATCAGGAATGAGAAGCTGAACTAGCGATAGCAATCAGCGTGTGGACGATCCGATGGATTCCGTCCGACGCGCCAGCCTGCAAGCCGGACTTCCTGCGGACGCACCCCGAGCGCGAGAGGAAGATGGAACTATGCCCGCTGCTCACCGTCCTGGTCTTCGGGTCGACTCGGGGCTGACGATTCCTGAGTCCGAGCTGTCTTGGCGGTTTTCGCGGTCATCCGGCCCCGGCGGGCAAGGTGTGAACACTGCCGACTCCCGCGTAGAACTCGTGTGGGATATGGCAGGGTCTGTAGTTCTCACTGCATCCCAACGGGAGCAACTCCTAGAGCGTCTGGGCAGTCGTATCGTCGACGGAACGCTGACGATCGCGGCATCCGAGCACCGTGCGCAATTACGCAACAGGGATGCTGCGCGCGCCCGGCTGGCCGCAATCGTGGCCGACGCCCTCTTACCGCCGTCACCGTCGCGACGACCGACGAAGCCGAGTCGCGGTGCCAGGAAGAGACGCTTGGAAGAGAAGAAACGGCGAACCGACGTCAAGCGACTGCGTCGCCCTCCTCGCGAGTAGAGCGACCAGTGAGGAGAAGATGAGCAGGCTATTTTTCCGCCATCGCTAGTCCGCCGGAAACTACATTTCGGCCCGATCAGTCGCCGAGAGTGGAACGCTTACCGGGGCGATCAATCTTCGCGGACCCAGGTCGCTTTCGAGATAAACTGCACGCGATTCTGTACCGTTCTGCGGATGACTGCTGCGACTGACAGGAAGACTAGCGCGACGCCAGCAGCCTGGGTCCAGGTCAGGGTTTCGCCAGCGGCGATACCACCGATGGTGAGCGCGACGATGGGGCTGAGGAGGCCCAGGAATGCTGGAACTCGTGTGGGAAGCAGTGTGATGCCTCGGAACCAGAGGGGGTAGGCCAGAGCTGTACCGGCGAGGGTGAGGTAGGCGTACCCGGCGATATTGCCGAGGGTCGGTGCGCTTGACGGCAACGGTTCGAAGATGGTGGTCAGTAGGACGAGGAAGATTCCGCCGCCGATCAGTTGCCAAGAGGTGGTCACGATGGGTGTCTGACCGTCCGACCACCTCTTGGCCAGCACCACTCCGATCGCCATTGAGACTGCTCCGAGCAACGCCGCGCTGACCCCGATCGGATCGAGCCCGGCTTGGGCGCGAAGGACGATGAGAGCGACGCCCACGACGCCTCCCGCTCCAGCCGCGATCACCGTTCCATTTAGCCGTTCCGAGACCAGGCGGGAGGCAAGCACCGCCACGAGCAAGGGCTGAATGCCACCGACGACCGCGGCGACTCCCCCCGGCAGGCGTTCGGCGGCCACAAACAGAAGCGCGAAGAACACCCCGATATTGAGCAGGCCCAAAACAGCCGACTTCCACCACCATGCCCCGCGGGGTAGGCGTCGCCCGATACAGAGGAGGATGAGCCCTGCCGGGAGGGCTCGCAGGCTGGCGGTAAGCAGCGGGTGATTTTCGATGAGGAAGGTCGTTGACGTGTAGTAGGTGGTACCCCAGAGCATGGGAGGGACAGCAGTGGTGAGGAGAGCAGGCCATAGTTTGCTAAGCACTTAGACATAATACCTAAGTTCTTAGCGATATAGTGAGGTTATGGATCACGTTGACCGGATTGTCGAACAGTGGCGTCTCGAACGACCTGACCTGGACTCAACCCCTATGGCCGTAATCGGTCGACTGAGCCGTGCATCCGCCGCGGTTGACGCTCGATTGGCAGCCACGTTCGCGACTCATGGCATCGACGCATCCACTTTCGATGTGCTGGCGACGTTGGCACGTCAAGGGGCGCCCTACCGGATCACCCCCGCCGAACTCGCGGCAGACAGCATGATTAGCACCAGCGCTGTTGCTCAGCGACTTAACCGGCTGGACAAACTCGGACTTCTCACTCGTGAGCCCCATCCTGACGACGGACGAGGGAAGCTCGTGAGAATCACCAAGGCAGGACGGGAACTCCTCGACAAGGTGTTGCCCGACCACCTTGCGACAGAGGGAGCAATTCTCGCGCCGCTGTCGACAGACGAACGCAGCATGCTCGCTCAGCTGCTGACCAAACTTGCCATTTCCATCGACTGAATCTCGCGCTGGGCAACACCATCGCCACGCCTCCAAACGGGACCCACCACGCGACAACCATTCGGCGCGCCCGTGTCTCATATCCCATGGGATACGAGACACCGAGATGGGCTAAGCGCGACCCTCGAGCTCGCCCGTAAGGCGCCCGGTCCTCGGGCTTAATCTCGGGACAGGTAAACGGTAATCCTCCCAACAGCTGCGAGCTCGATCCCCGTGAGTGTGGGGATGCGTCCTCTCGCCGTCCCTCTTCCGGACGGAAGCGGGGCCAAAACCCTGTGGGCTCAGCGTCAGCGCGGAACTCAGCGATGAAGTTACGGCGATTCGGCAAGAAGCAGGCTTTCCCTTGCTTTGCCTCGTATCGCCGTGCGGGCGCACTCGAGCGTGGGGTTGAGTGATTTAGAGATGGAGGAGACGTTCGGGCGTGGCGTCACATGGTGATGACGAGGGATCCGGATGCTCGGCCAGCCCGCAGATCGGAAAGGGCGGTGTCTACGCTCTCGAACGGGTAGGTGGTGACCGTCGGGGCGAGAGAGAGGTTTTGCGCGAGTTGGAGGAAGGACGTTCCGTCGGCCCGGGTATTTGCAGTGACCGTGCGCAGGTCGCGCTCGTTGAAGAGGTTGTCGCTGTAGTTCATCGCAGGTATGTCAGACATGTGGATTCCGGCCAGAACAACGGTCCCCCCGCGCTGGGTTGCGGCAAGCGCGACCGGCACAAGCCTGCCAGCGGGTGCGAAGATAATCGCTGAATCCAGCTTCACCGGCGGTACTGCGCTTGCACCGCCGACAAAGGCTGCACCGATACTGCGTGCCAAATCTTGGTTGGAGGTCCCTCGAGTCATGGCGTAGATGGTCGCCCCGGCGGCTTGGGCAATTTGGGCGGTGATATGTCCGCTTGATCCGTATCCGTAGATTCCGAGGGTGCCGCCGACGGGCAGAGCGGCACGGGACAGCGCTCGGTATCCGATGATTCCTGCGCACAGCAAGGGTGCTACTTCCGCCGCGTTGGTCGTTTCCGGCAGAAGATAGGCGAACGCTTCGGGCACGGTCGCGTACTCGGCGAAACCTCCGTCGGCATCCCAGCCCGTGTACTGAGAGTCCGGGCAGAGGTTCTCGCGTCCGCTCCTGCACCACAGGCACACCCCACAGGTGCGCCGCAGCCAGGCGATCCCTACTGTGTCACCGACTCGCAGGTGCTGTACACGTTCGCCGAGGGTTGTCACTGTGCCAACAATCTGATGCCCGGGAGTTACGTGGGCCAAGTGGGGCTTCAGCTCCTCGTCGATCACGTGAAGATCTGTCCTGCACACCCCGCACGCTACCACCCGAATCGCGACCTCATCGGGGCCGGGTATAGGTATGGCTTTACGAACCAAACTGATCTGCCCGGGCGCATCGCCTGTTACCCACGCGTTCATCTTCTCCACAAGATTCCTTCGATTCCGTAGCCAAATACTGTGCAGGCGCGAGTTCTCGCACCGATTACTGGCAGGCCAGCCCCAGGGTGATGAGCTGGCCGGCCGAGGTGGAGGTTAGAAGGCTGCGTTGATGTCGACGACGTCGATGACTTTCTTATTGATGAACTCCTGGATACCAAGGTTGGTCAACTCGTGACCGTACCCAGAATGTTTGACCCCTCCGAAAGGGATGTCGGCCTTCACCATCGTCGGATGGTTGACGTAAACCATTCCCGTGTCGATCTTCCTCGCCACCTTCTCACCGTTTTTGGTGTCCTTGGTGAACACTGACCCGCCGAGGCCGAATGGTGAATCGTTTGCCACGGCGATCGCCTCGGCTTCGTCCTTGACCCTGATCACGATCGCGACCGGTCCGAAGAATTCTTCGTAATAGGAGGGATTTTTGGGGTCCATGCCCGTGAGGATTGTGGGCTGAAAGAACGCGCCGACCGACGGCACCGGGTCACCAAGGGTTTCTGCTTTCGCACCACCGGCGACGGCCTCTGTGACCTGGCCGGCAAGTTTGTCGGCAGCTCCCTGGGACGACATTGGTGCGAGAGTTGTCTTAGGATCCATCGGATCTCCTGTTTTCAGCGCGGCAACCCCGGTGCGAAACTTTTCGAGGAACTCATCGAAGACTTCATCGACCACAATGATGCGTTTTGCCGAGACGCAGACCTGCCCGGCGTTCCAGTAACGGCCAAAGACTGCCCAGTCGACTGTTTTGTCTATGTCGGCGTCTTTGAGAACAACAAACGCGTCGGCTCCGCCCAGTTCGAGGGTGCTTTTCTTCACCGCTTTTGCGGCGTACGAGGCAATAATCGAGCCCGCCTCTTCGCTACCGGTGAGAGCGACACCGCGCACGCGTGGGTCGTTGATCACATACTCTGTCAACTCGTGCGGCAGATACAGGTTCTGGAATGCGCCGGCCGGCAGACCGGCTCGTGCGAACAGATCATCGAACATCGCAGCGGCCTGCGGCACATTGCTCGCGTGCTTAAGCAGAATGGTGTTGCCGGCAAGCAGCTGGGGTGCCGCTACGCGCACCACCTGGTAGTAGGGGAAGTTCCAAGGCTCCACGGAAAGGAGCACTCCGAGCGGTTCGCTGACTATTTCCACTTCACCTTCCGCCGCATAGGCGACAGGCACCGTCACTGTCTCTAACAGGCTCCCGCCCTGGTCTGCGTAGTACTGCAGGATGTCGGCTGAGAGATCGACTTCCGCTTCGGCTTCGGCGATTACCTTTCCCATCTCGAGAGTGAGAAGTTCGGCGTAGCGTCGCTTGTCCGCTCGCAACAACTCTGCTGCTTTGGCGAGGAACGCTGTCCGTGTTGAGAAGGCGGTCTCGCGCCACGAAAGGAACGCCTCATGCGCGGCCGCGATGGCAGCCTCGACCTCTTCTTTAGTAGCGTCGGGGAACGTTGCGACGACCTCGTTCGTGTACGGGTTGATGGTTTGATACGTCATTTCGTAGTGCCTTTCTTATCGGTGGAATTGTTATCAGACCGCACAGAGACTGCGTTCGTTGCTGTTAAGGACTCACCTTCGGCGATGATTGGCGGCGTCATTCTTGCGGCCCTGCGTCAGCAGCGGATGGCTGCTTAGCCCTCCAGGGCATGTCGGTGGGCTGCGTTTCTGACATGTCTTCGGGATCGGCTTCAGTCATGAACCAGGCTTTTCGCGTCGGAAAACCGCTGGAACCTTGGGGGCACGTCATGGGTGCTAGATCCTTCCAGTCGGGAGGTGATGCTCGAACTGACGGCCGCGGATATGTTCGGCCACAATGCACACCCAGATTGCCTCCTGGGTGGGGATCCACGGAGGCATGCTGTGGAGCAGCTCAACGCTCAGGGGAGGTTCGTTGGGAAGCACAGACGCACGTCCGCTGACCACTACGCTCCAGGTCCCGTTCTCGACTTCGGCATCCACTTCGAAAGCGACTCGGCGGTTGATCATCAGGTCGCGCAATTTCTCGCCAGCTGCTGTCCGGAACAACACGGTCTGTCGATCGCACACGTAGTTCACCGGATAGATTTCCGGTTGCCCGTCGACGCTGACACCCAGGTGCCCGAGACTCCGTTCACGCAAACGCTCCCAGCTCTCGTCATCGGGAAGCTCCAAGACCGGTCCCTGCGGCGACCACTCTGCCTCCGGCAATGCGGCGGTCAAAGGATTCATCACGTCACCGGGACGACCGCGTGCGCAAACTCGAAGACGAGCCGTGCCGGAACGTCGCCCGAGAGGACCTCCGCCATGGCGGCGTTGACGTCATCGAGCTCGCGCGTCTGGGCGACTACTCGGGTCTTTCCTGCCGCGTGGAGGGCGAACACCTCCGTCAAGTCCTGACGGGTTCCGACGATCGAGCCGATGATCGAGATGCCTTTGATGACGGTGTCGAAAATCGGAATCTCCATTGCACCGGTCGCCGGCATGGCGACGCAGACCAGTCGTCCACCGCGTCGTAGTGAGGCGAAAGCCTGCGCGAATACCTTCGCCGATGGTGCGAGAACGAGCGCTACATCGAGACCGCCGAGCTTCTGGATCTCGACCACCGGATCCGAGGTCGCCGCATTCACGACATGACTGGCGCCGAGTTCGGTCGCGAGGTCGAGCTTCTCCTGCTCGATGTCAATTCCAACAACGAGGCCGCCCATAATGCTCGCGTACTGCACGCCGAGGTGGCCGAGCCCGCCGATCCCGAACACGCCGACGAGTTCAGTCGGCGTGATGTGGGCAACTTTGAGGGCCTTGTAGGTGGTCAGTCCCGCGCAACTGAGCGGGGAGGCATCAAACGAGCTGATGCCGTCGGGTACGGGAACGACATACTTCGCACTGGCGACCGCGTACTCCGCAAATGCGCCGTCCATCGAGTAGCCGCTGTCTTGCTGCTTCTCACACAGGGTCTCGCGGCCGTCGATGCAGTAGCGGCATTCTCCGCAGGCCGAGCCGAGCCAGGCGATCGCGACCCGTTCGCCGACGGTCCGATCGGTGACGTCGGCACCGAGCTTCTCGATGATTCCTACGCCCTCGTGGCCAGGAATCAGCGGCAGGGTCGGCTTGACCGGCCAGTCTCCGTGCGCGGCGTGAATGTCGGTGTGGCAGAGACCGCAGGTCTCCATCCGGATGAGCACCTGGCCTGCTGCTGGTTCGGGGATGTCCCGCTCCTGGATCTCGAGTGGGGATCCGAATGTGGTGACGACTGCTGCCTTCATGGTGTGCCTTTCGTGGAGAGAGATGGTGGGATCAGGCGGGGACGTACTCTTTGACCGCCGCCGTGATATCGGCGAGGCCTTTCTTGGCATCCGCGAAGAACATGCCGGTCTTCGGGTCGGTGAACAGCGGGTTACTGATCCCGGAGTAGCCAGGCCGCATCGAGCGCTTCAGGATGACGACCGACTTGGCATGGTCGACGTCGAGAATCGGCATGCCCGAGACCGGATTGCCCGGCTTCCGGGCATCCGGGTTGTAGACGTCGTTGGCGCCGACCACCAGGGCGACGTCGCAGTTGTCGAAAGCCACGTTGGCGGCATCCAACTGCAGCATCTGCTCGTAGGGCACGTTCGCCTCCGCGAGCAGCACGTTCATCTGACCCGGCATGCGGCCGGCCACCGGATGGATGGCGTACTTCACGTCGATCCCGTGCGCCATCAGCAACTTGGCCAGCTCGGCGACCTCGTGCTGCGCCTGGGCGGCCGCGAGCCCGTAGCCGGGGACGATCATCACGTGCTGGGCGTATGCCAGCTGCACGGCAACATCGTCGGCGGTGAGTTCGTGCACATCGGCGAGATCCTGAGCATCCGCCGGCGCGGACGACGTCGAGTCGCCCGTGCCGAAACCGCCGAGCACGATGGCCAGCACCGAGCGGTTCATGGCCTTCGCCATCTGCAGGGTCAGGATGGTGCCCGCCGCCCCCACGAGGGCACCGGCGATGATCAGCGCCTGGTTGTTGATCGCGAACCCGGCCATTGCGACGGCGAGGCCGGTGAAGGCGTTCAACAACGACACGATCACCGGAGCGTCAGCCCCGCCGATCGGCAGCACCATGAGCACGCCGAACAGGAGCGACGCAACCAGCACGACCACGAGGAACAGAATGTTGTCCCCGATGACGATCGCGAAGACCCCCGCCGCGAGGGCAACTCCGATGGCCACGACGTTGACGATCCGCGCGCCGGGGAAGGTGATCGGACTGCCCGAAATGATGCCCTGCAGCTTGCCCGCGGCGATCAGCGAACCCGAGAACGTGACCGAACCGATGACGACGTCGAGCACGATCGGAATGGACGACGTGAGATCCAATCGCGCACCGCTCGTATGCAGCACGAAGTCGGCGAAGGCGACCGCCGCCGCCGCTCCACCACCCACCGCGTTGAAGATGCTGACCAGCTGTGGGATGTCGGTCATCTTGACCGTGCGGGCGCGGATGATCCCGAATGCCGCACCACCCGCGGCACCGAGCACGAGCGCGAGCCAGCCGATCCAGCTCCCCCCGGAGTTGATCAGCGAGAACACGATCGTCGCCGCGACGGCGATGACCATCCCGCCCGCCGAGATGAGGTTGCCGCGGCGAGCGGTCGAGGGCAGGCGCATGAGATGCAGCCCGACAACGAAGAGCGTCGCGGCGGCGAGGTAGATCACGCCGATGACGAAGGCGAAGAGGGTCATGAGGGGTCCTTGGAGTTAGTGGCGACAGGCGCTGCCGGTGCGGTCACCGCGGGAGCGGGGGCGTGCCGGGTGAACATCTGGAGCATCCGGTCGGTGACGACGTACCCGCCGAACACGTTGGCGGCCGCGAGAGCTGCGGCGACGAAAGTGAGCACATATCCGAGCGGGCTGTTCGCGACCGAGGCGGTCGCGACGGCACCGGCGATGACGACGCCGTGGATCGCGTTCGACCCCGACATCATCGGGGTGTGCAGTGTCGAGGGGATCTTGCCGATCACCTCGACGCCGACGAGCAGGCTGAGGACGAAGATTGCAAGGTTGCTGTACAGGGCTTCCATCAGGCGGCCTTCTTCGTGGTGTCGTCGGGAACGGATGACGTGGGTGCGTTGGATGCTGGGGCGTCGGCTTTAGGAGCATCAGCTGTGGGGGCGCTGACCTTTGTCGCATCGGGTAACGCGTCGAGCTTCAGCACCTTGCGCATCGCCGCGTTAGTGACTTCGCCGTCGTGACCGACGACGATGCCCTGGTGAACCTCATCTGTCGGGTCGATCACGATCTCGCCTTCCGGGGCGAGCGAATCGAGAACGGCAACCACGTTGCGTGCATACATTTGCGAAGCTGAGGCGGGCAGATCGGCCGCGAGCTCGCCACCTCCGACGAGCGTGACGCCGCCCTTCGTGACCGTGGTCTTACCTTCCGCGGAGCCAGCGACGTTGCCGCCGAGCGAACTGGAGCCGAGATCAATGCAGACCGAGCCCGCTCGGAGGGTCTTCAATGTGGCGGCGGAGACGAGTTCCGGCGGGGCATGACCTGGCACCTTCGCGGTCGTGATGATGACATCGAAGTCGGCGAGTGCGTCGTCAAGTTCTTTCTGCTGGGTGGCTTTCTCGTTATCGGTCATGACACGTGCGTAGCCGCCAGCGCCTGAGCCTTTGGCGACCGAGCTGGTCAGGAACTTCGCCCCCAGCGATTCGACCTCTTGGCGCGAAGCGTCGCGGATGTCATAGCCAGTGACGACCGCCCCTAAACGCCGGGCAGTGGCGATCGCTTGCAGACCGGCGACGCCCGCGCCGATCACAATGACCTTGGCTGGGGTCGCCGTTCCAGATGCCGTAATCATCATCGGCAGATACCGACCGAAAACATTCGCGGCCACGATCGCAGCACGGTAGCCAGCCGCGCTCGACTGGGAACTCAGCGCATCCATCGACTGCGCCCGGCTGAGCGTGCGCGGGACGAACTCGAATGCGATGGTGGTAACCCCGCGTTTGGTGAGCTCGCGGATCATGTCGGGTCGGTTGAGAGGATTGAGCAGGCCAACCAAGGCCTGATCCTTCGTGAGGGCTGCGACGAGCTTGTCGTCAGGTGTACGGACAACCGCAATGACCTGGGAGTGTTTGAGAATGCTTGCGCGGGTCTGGATGGTAGCTCCGGCAGTTGTGTACGCCTCATCGGTGAAACTCGCGGCTTCGCCAGCACCGGACTCGATGTGCACGGTACGGCCAGCCTTGACGAGCTTGGCGACCGCTCCAGGATCAAGGGCGACCCGGTGCTCGCCTTCTTCAGTTTCGGTGAGAACACCGACACGAAGTGCCGAGGGCGACGGAGTGGCTGTTGCAGCCATGACAATCCTCTGTTCGGAGCGAATAAATTCGCCGCCGAGGACTGGAGCAACAGGGATTACGTTACGCTTCAAGCCACAGAATTTCGTACGCCTGTGACTATTGCCAGAAAGGACCTTCGGCCCTTCCATTTGGATTGCTGCCGGCCATCCCGCGAATGAGCCCTTTCGGCATCAGCCACTTAGTCATTCAGGTATTGCGCCCGACGTGCGTGAGTCTTTTCACCACGAACATCGACTGCTGCGCTGTGGACGGCGAATGATGATGTCGCCCCGATAGATGGTGGTTTGTCCGCGAATGTGCACATCTTCTGACCTGCCGCCCGCCCTCAGATAGTTTTCTGGTTCCGCCGCGCTTTTCGCGGAGATTGTTTTTGGTGCGCAGGGACGGGCTGCCGTGCCTGGCTCCCACCAACGTTTTCTGGCGTTCAGTTTGCGCCGTATCGCATCGTGGAGTGTGGTCGCCCTGTTCGCGCTCGAGGGTGTGCTCGGGCTCACCACCGGTGCCGCTGGTGTCTGGGGACTGATCAATATTGGTGTTGCGGTCTGGCTCGCAAGCTCGGAGTTGCAAAACCATCACGATGACTGTTTCAACGGTCGTGGCAAAAAAATTGTGGCCGGGATCCGGAAAAGGTTCACACCCCCGCGTCGCTCCCAGACCATCGTTCGCCTGAACCTGGAGGGAGCGCGCATCACGTGAACCCTGTGAACGTTCGCGACGATCGCGAGGGGAGCTCAACGCTCTTCAGTACCCCCATGTGAGATACGTCGTCGTGGAGCGCGGCCATCCCTTCGCAGGGGCGAAGTGACAGCTAGCCCATCATGGAACGGGTGAACGATATTGGGTGCCGAAGACGGCCAATTGATCGGCTGCGCGATCAAAGCCCGGTTCTCGTGCAAATCGGAGATGTGAGGGGGCGAAACCGGTCGTCCTCGATCGGTTCCGCACTTGCGTTCGCAGACTGGGAGTCGATCGCCGGGTTCGCGGTCGGTGCAACTTCGGTGATCGCTCCGGTCTATATAAGCAAGATCGCTCCGACGCGCGTCACCTCAGACGAAGATTCAGCCTCAATCCACCGGTCGGCTTTGATTCGGTGACGGCGAGTTAAACCGAGAATACCCCTCTGATCAGGTAAAATAGTTGTTACTTAGACAAACTATCGACCAACCAGGGAGGCATCTCTTAGATGCAACTTTCTCACACTCACCGGTCCTTGTCCGCATCTTTCGATGACCCGAATCTCGTGTCATCTGCCGGGCTTGTTCCCGTGATGGCGTTGGCGGCGAAAACTGGCCTCAGTACCCTCGTCGATCAGTGGGTGAAACTACCCGGATACTTCGGCGCGAACGCGGGCATGAAAGTGATGGCGTTGGTCGCCGGAATGCTCACCGGGGGCGATTCCATCGACGATATGGCGGTACTGCGGCACGGGGCGCTGCGGAAACTGTTCACCGGAACCTACGCCCCTTCAACGCTGGGATCGTTCCTGCGCGCGTTCCTGTTCGGCCATGTTCGCCAACTCGACGCCGCCGCGTCCCGCTGGCTGGGCAACCTCGCCGCCGTAACCCCGATCGTGGCCGGTATCGACGAGTACGCTCTGGTCGATATCGACGACACCATCAAAGAAGTGCACGGGCACCAGAAACAGGGCGCCGGATTTGGCTACTCCGGCGTCCGCGGCCTCAACGCCCTGTTCGCCATCATCAGCACAGGACTGTCCGCACCGATCATCGTCGCCTGCCGGCTGCGGAAAGGCCCCACGAACTCTGCCCGCGGAGCGGCGAAGTTCGTCTCCGACACCCTCGCCGCCGTGAAACGTCTCCGCAACCCGACCGCGACGGGACTGCTGCTTCTGCGCGCCGACAGCGCCTACTACGTCAGCGCCGTCATCACGGCGGCCATCCGCGCCGGCGCGATGGTGTCGATCACAGCCCGCCTGAATTCTTTGGTGAAAGCGGCGATCAGCAAGATCCCCGACACCGCGTGGATCCCGATCAAGTACACCAACGCGATCTTCGACGACACGACCGGGCAGTGGATCTCCGACGCGGAAGTCGCCGAGATTGGCTTCACCGCCTTCGGCTCAAAGAAAAAGAGCGAACAAGTCGCTGGGCGCCTGGTCGTGCGGCGCATCCCGGAGCTGAACAAAACCGTTGCCGCCGGCCAAGGCACTCTCTTTGACCTGTCGAAACGCACTCGACTCGACTCTGATCGTCCCCGGGTAGCGGTTGAAATCCGGCACGGCGGCTATGTCTCGCAACCCTACGGCTTCGTGGCGTCTCGCCGACTATGTGCACTCCGCGGGGAATCATCTCGCGTTTGCCGACTTCGCGCAGAGTTTTTGACATCGCCGATTCTCGTAACTATGTGTCAAAACCGTGGCGCAAGTTGGCGGAGTCATCCATAGTTTCGAGACACCTGAGAGCGGCCCACGCGCGCAGGTACTGCTCCGCGCGGTGCGCGGAAAAGTTATCTGTCACAACGGACACGGAAGTGTCAATGCGGTGAAAGCAGGTGTCAAAGGACACTCAGTGAAAACTTTTGGATCTCCCAGAAAAATAACGGTTCGATAACTAGCGCATCGTTACCGTGCTGTTATACAGTTCAAGAGCAGAAGTTGTTTGCTGTGGCAGCTTCTGCGGAATGTGATTGCAGGACACTCTTGGTGCAAGGGAGAGGGTCGGTTTCTTGCCTCTGAAACCGACCCTCAATCCTGTTTAACGCGGTTTTAGGGCCTGCACCTGCGCACCTCCCGCCCTCCCCTTCCGTAGAGTTGCACTCGGGTTGAGAGGAGACCCGTGAGCGACAAGACGACTGCGGTCACTGCCTGGGAAGCGCTATTCCGTGCGCAGGTCTCGGTGATGCGCTACCTGAACGCCGAGTTCCCCACCGGCGAACTGTCGCTCAACGAGTACGACGTGCTCTTCAACCTCTCCCGCCAGCCCGGCCGGCAGTTGCGGATGAAGGATCTGAACCGGCACCTTCTGCTGACCCAGCCGAGCGTGAGCCGGTTGGTCGATCGGCTCACCACTCGGGGGCTGCTCTCCAAGTCCCATGACCAGGATGACGCGCGCGGCGTCAATGTGGCACTCACCGTCGCGGGATTCGAATTATTCCGCCGGGTGGCGCGGACCCACATCGAATCGATCGCCGAGCGGGTGGGCGGATCCCTGAGTGCGACGGAACTCGAGACCCTCACCGAGCTCTGCGACCGGCTGAGACTGGCCGAGCGGCCGTAGTCCGCGCCCGCAGGTCAGTGCGCCTGGCGTCAGAGCACCTTGGCGTCAGTGGTTCTCTGTGGCCGTTGGTCGGCGCTCCAGCTGGCGGCGCTGCCGCGCTCGCGACCCGACGATGATGACGAAGGAGCGGGGCGCCGCGAGCAGTGCCCTGATCACGCGCACGGGATACCTCCTCGTGACGCTCCAGAACGGCCCGCTCCGGTGCCCGGGCGGAGACTCGAACAGGGCGACGGCGAAGATGACCGGGTCGCTCACGCGGTCGACGAAGAGCCTCACCTGGCAGTAGACCTCGCTCGGGAGGGTGATCTCGCTTACGGCCCGCCCGATCGCCGTGAGAAAGGGGCGAAGCGGTTCATGGCCATCGACGGTGTCCACCAGCGCGACCACCGCATCCTGCTCGGAGGGGGTGAGGCTCGTTCGGAACATCGTGACGAAGTAGTCGATGTGCGATTCGGCCCGACGGTCGCGGGCGAGAGTACCGAGTTGGTCGTGGCCCGCTACCAGCAGGGTGCTCACGCGGTCGAGGGCCGGCACGTCGATGCCGCCAATCGGCAGCACGACCCTGCGCCCCCACAGCTGCTCGAACACCTCTGCCGGTGGGGCATAGAAGCCCGGGAAGATGTCGTAGATGTCGATCGGGCAGACCAGGGCCGGATGCACCAGCCGCACGAAGACCGGGGGGAGGAATCCCTTGGTCTGGCCGGCTGAGGCGAGCGACCAGCCGATACCTTCGAGAGCCAGCACGAGGTGGAGCTGGTGGATGGGCTCCACGATCACGATCGCCGTCGGCGACACCCGAGGCGAGACGAGACCCAGCTGCGCGAAGATGGGGCCGCCCGCGGCGAGAGCCCGGATACCGTGCTCCTGGCAGAGCTGCCAGACGAGTCCGGCGACCCGCAGCTTGTCGCCCCGGAGGCGCGCCTGGTCGGACGCGCTCTTCGACGCGCCGGGCCAATCCGGTGCCGGATCCGTTGCCATGACTCTCCCCAGGTCACACCGTACTAGACCACTTCCTTTCCAACACGGATCTCGTACTGTGGAGTGCATGACCCCGGCGCCCGATCCCGCACTTGCACCGACGATCGCCTGGCTTCGGGACGACCTCCGGATCGCCGACAATCCCGCGCTGGTCGCGGCCGCCGAGCGAGGTGCGCCGGTCGTGGTGCTGTACCTGCTCGACGAGCAGAGCCCGGGCATCCGACCGCTCGGGGCGGCGTCACGCTGGTGGCTGCATCACAGTCTCGAGGCGCTCGCGGCGGCCGTCCGTGCAATCGGGGCGACGTTCGTACTGCGCCGGGGTGCCGCAGAAACCGAGCTGCCCGCACTCGTCGCGGAGCTCGATGCCGGCGCGGTGTTCTGGAATCGTCGCTACGGCGGGCCCCAGAGGAAAGTGGATGCCGCGCTCAAGTCGAGCCTGCGTGAGGCCGGCCTCACGGTGCAGAGCTTCCAGGCCAACCTGCTGCACGAACCCTGGACGGTGACCACCGGCGGGGGCACCCCGTTCCGCGTCTTCACTCCGTTCTGGAAGGCGTGCCTTGCCGCGGCCCCGCCCCGCGAGCCGCTGCCGGGCCCCTCCGGTCTCTCCGGGATCGAGGGCGTGGCGAGCGACGATCTCGCCGAGTGGACACTGCTGCCGACGCGCCCGGACTGGGCGGGTGGCATCCGGGACGCCTGGACTCCGGGTGAGGCAGGCGCGACGACTCAACTCGAGCACTTCGCCGCACACGACCTCGCCCACTACGACACCGCGCGGGATACCCCAGGCGGAGAAGCCACTTCCCGCCTGTCGCCCTACCTACGTTTCGGTGAGATCAGCCCGTTCCAGGTCTGGCAGCGCACCCAGCGGGGCGAGCTCGACGCGGCCGCACGACGCAACGCGCCGAAGTTCCTCAGTGAGATCGGCTGGCGGGAGTTCAACTGGAACATCCTCTTCCACGCTCCCGACCTGCACGAGAAGAACTTCCGCGCCGACTTCGACGCCTTCCCCTGGCATGACCCAGACCCCCGTGACCTCGAGGCCTGGCAGCAGGGCCGCACGGGCATCCCGTTCGTGGATGCGGGAATGCGCGAGCTCTGGCAGACCGGCTACATGCACAACCGGGTGCGGATGGTCGTGGCATCCTTCCTGATCAAGAACCTGCTCGTGGACTGGCGCGTCGGCGAGCAGTGGTTCTGGGACACCCTTGTCGACGCCGACGAGGCGAGCAACCCCGGCAACTGGCAGTGGGTCGCGGGATCCGGAGCGGATGCCGCCCCGTACTTCCGCATCTTCAACCCGCTGCTGCAGGCGGAGAAGTTCGATAGGGACGGCAGATACCAGCGGCGGTATCTGCCGGAGCTGGGAACCGACGAGTACCCGCAGCCGATCGTCGATCTCAAGAAGTCCCGGGACGACGCTCTGGCCGCCTACGAACTCGTGAAGCGGGCCGGCGAGCGCGCCTGATTTCCGTCGGCCTACGGGCGCGGTCGGCCGCCGATGGTCGACACGGCGAGCGCGCCGGCGCGGGCTCCGGCGGAAGCCGCGGCCATCGCCCCGGCGCCGGTCACCCAGGCCGCGAGGAAGCCCGCCGCGAAGGCATCACCGGCCCCGGTCGGATCGACGATCGCGACCGGTACCGCCGAGACGGTGGTGGTGGGCATGCCGCGCTCGACGACGACGACGCCGGCGGTGTCGAGGGTGAGCGCCACGACGTCGAATCGTTCACCGAGACGTTCGACGATCTCGAGGGGATCGTCCAAACCGGTGAGGATGCGCCCCTCCTCGAGATTGGGGAAGAACAGGTGCGCCCCGGAGACCGTGTCGAGGAACTTTTCGACGCCGAAGTCGCCGATGAACCCGGCCGAACCCGGATCCACCGAGATGCGCACACCGTGCGCGGCGGCCCGGTCGAAGAGGTCGCGCAGCTCGTCTTGGCTCTGCTGCGAGAAGACGCTGTAGCCGGTGAAATGGAGCACGGCCGCCCCGGTGAGCATGCGGTCGGTGACGGCCGCGGGCGACATCCGCGTGTTCGCCCCCTTCTCGGTGAGCATAGTGCGGCGTTCGCCCTCGACGATCACGATGATGGCGCCCGTCGGCAGGTGCGGGTCGCCGATGAGGTGCGGTCGCACCCCGCTCGCGGAGAGGAGACCACTGTGGCGAGCGACATCCTCACGGCCGACCACGCCGACGAAGTCGACGGATGCCCCGAGCGAGGCCATCCAGGCCGCCGCGTTGGCCGCGGAGCCACCCGCCCGATTGCGGATGGATGACGGCGTATCGGTGTCGACTCGGATCGCGCCATCGGGCACCACCACCACGTCGTCGACGACATCGCCGAAGACGACGATCCGCCCGTGTCCGTGGCGCCGTAATCCGCTCAGGCGCGATCCCGCACCGTGGTGATCAGGGCTGCGTTTATCAGGCAAGGGCAGACCATTCGATCGCGATCTGCGCCGCCAGCCTCACGTTGTTGCGGGCGAGGTCGAGGTTCACCTCGAGGCTGCGGCCCTCGGAGGCGTCGACGATGTAGCCGAGGAGGAAGGGCGTCACGGCCTTGCCATGCATGCCGGCCGCGTCGGCCGCGGCGAGCGCCTCGATCAGCACGCGGTCGTGCTCGATCGGATCCCACTGCTGCTCGCGCGGGATCGGATTGGCCACCACGATCCCCTGGCCGTGGCCGAGGGCATCCTGGCTGCGCATGATGGCGGCGACCTGGGCGGCCGACTCGACCGACCAGTCGATCGTGTAGGCCGACTCGGTGAGCCAGAAGCTCGGGAAGATGGTCGTGCGGTACCCCACGACCGGAACGCTGAGCGTCTCGAGGCGCTCGAGGGTCGCCGCGATGTCGAGCACCGATTTCACCCCGGCACTCACCACGGTGACCGGGGTCACCGCAAGGGTCGAGAGATCGGCGGACTCGTCGAATGTCGCGCCCGCGCCCCGGTGCACGCCACCGAGGCCGCCGGTAGCGAACACCCGCACCCCCGCGAGCGAGGCAAGGTGCGCAGTGGCCGCGACCGTCGTGGCCCCGGATGCCCCGGCCGCGGCGAGCACGGGGAGATCGCGCACGCTCGCTTTGGTGAGGTCCTCCTCGGCGATGCGGCGAACGCCCTCGGAGTCCAGTCCGATCTGGGGCACGCCGTCGAGCACGGCGATGGTCGCCGGAGTGACGCCCGCGTCCCGCAGGATCTGCTCGAACTCCTTCGCCGCCTCATGGTTGCGCGGGCGCGGGAGGCCGTGCGAGATGATCGTTGATTCGAGAGCGACGACGGGGCGCCGGTTGTCGAGGGCCTCGGCAACTTCGGCGGAGACGGTGAACGCGGGGTGGGGTGCTGTTGTCATAGGACTTCAGACTATCGGGGGCCCTAAGACGGCACAGGAGAACATCGCACCAGACCCTCGAACCGGTGCCGGGGACTTTCGCGTGTCTCGGCTATCGGCGTCGGAAGGAGGTGAGCAGTGCAGCGAAGAGGCTCAGGCCGAACCCCGCCGCGACCGCCCCCGTCACCCGGCGATGGCTGATGGCCCAGACTTGCGGGGTCATCGAGTGAGCGCGGTCGCTGAAGATTCCTCGGGCCCCCTGATCACCCGCGACGGGTTCATAGAGGTTGGTGGGCAGCATCGGCTGGGTCTTGTCCGCGGCCTGCTGGCCCGAATACCCGGTCTTCGCCAGGTACCAGTCGAGGAATCCCGCCCCGAAGCGGTTGCCGAGCACCGTCGCGACGGTCGGCTCCCCCACCCAGGTGCGGCGGCGCGGGCGCTCGGCCACGGCGGCGATGGCACGGGCGCCGACCTCTGGCTCGTAGATCGGCGGCACCGGCTGCGGATGGTGCGGCAGCTGCGACTTCACCCAGTTGAACTGGATCGTGTTGAGGGCAGGCATGTCGACAGTGGAGATCTTCACGGCGCTGCCGTTGTGGATCAACTCGGTGGTCACCGACTCGGTGAAACCCTGCACGGCGTGCTTCGCCGCGCAGTACGCGGCCTGAAGCGGGATGCCGCGATGCGCGAGTGCCGACCCCACCTGGATCACATGGCCGCGATTGCGCGGCACCATGCGCGAGAGGGCCGCCCGCGTGCCGTTCACGAAACCGAAGTAGTTGACCGCGGTCGCGCGCTCGAAGTCCGCGGGAGAGGTCGAGAGGAACTCGCCGAACACCCCGACCATGGCGTCGTTCACCCAGAGCTCGATGGGCCCGAGCTCCGCTTCCACCCGGTCGGCCGCCTGCTCGACGGCCGCGACATCCGACACGTCGGTGGGGATGCCGAGCGTCCGCCGCCCGCGCGCGGTGACGTCGGCCGTCGCTCCGGCGAGGCCGTCCTCTCCGCGCGCGAGGATCGCGACGTCCCAGCCCCGATCGGCGAGCTCCCGGACGACCGCACGACCGAGCCCGGCCGATCCACCGGTCACCACTGCCACGCCCTTGCTCATGCCCTGTCTCCTCGTGTCGTTGCGGTGTCGTCTGCCTTGCCTTCCGCGATGAACGCGAGGCGCCGCAGCGTCTCAACGTTGCGCTGATAGAGCGCGATGTCGAGGAGGGGACGCGGCACCCAGGTGCCGGGCCCCGCGACAGGGAACTCCTCGATGCGCACCACGCAACCGGTTCCGCGCGGCTTCACGTCGATGATCACCTCGGCCTCGCCCATCGGCCAGCCTTTCGGCCTCAGTGCAAGGTGCCTCGGCGGATCGTACTCGAGCACCACCGACTCGTCGTCGATGAGCGCCGGCCAGACTCCGAAGGAGTGATGAAGCACCGATCCGACGGCGGGCCAGTCTTCGTCCACGTCTCGCATCCGGGAAGCTCCGACCACCCAACCGGGAAACAGCCACCCGTCGGCCAGCACCGCGAAGACGTCTTCGGGGCTGCACGCCATCTCTCGCACGGTGATCGACATCCGGCACCTCTTTCCTGCTCGATCTCCTCATCATGGAGCAGGATGCGTCGTCACGATGGATCGGCCGGGAGGGCTTGCCTCCCGGCCGTCAACGGTCTAGTTTCCGCGGCGCGCGCGGCTCACATCCCGACGCCGGCCATGACGACCACGCCGCCGAACATGCTCACCGCCTCCACAATCGCGACCCGGTTCGAGCGCGGTCGCCTCCCGAGCCGGGCGACCAGCCAGAACGTCAGCGCGGCGACGGTGACGAGCCCGAGCACCAGGAGCACCACGAGGGGATTCGCCATCGTCATTCCGTCGTGGACGCCACCCCCGGCAGCGGCTGCATCCCCACCTGCCGATCGCAGGCCCATCGCCGCGATGGTCGTAGCCGTCAGCAGCAGGGTGAGGCTCCGGTGCACCGCCATCGCCGTGCCCACCGGGGTGCGGACCGCCCGGTCGAATCGAAGTCGCACCACCGGCACGAGCGCCACGAGCAGGAGCAGCGCGATCCACCCGATCGAGGGCACCAGAGGCGCGCGCCCGCCGGTCGCCAGATCGGCCATCGCGAGCATCATCACGATGGATGGGGCAACGGTCACCGGCGCCCAGCCCGTCCAGGCCCGCCGGAGCGGGGCGTGCGTGCGCTGGTCTGCAACCGTGCAGCACACCCCGACGGCCCCCGGCAGGAGCATCGCCACCTCGAGCGCGGGGAGCATCCCTCGCCCTAGTGGTGGTGTGCGGAGTGGTCCGCGTGGCCGTCTCCCCCGTGCGAGCACTCGTGCGCCGCCTCGTTCGGCGGCACGTTGAGTGCGGGGTTGCGGTCGAAGAAGCCATACGGCTTGAGGGTGAACTTGGCGTAGTCGGTGGGCATCACCGGCCAGTCCTCCGGGCGCGGGAAGTGGGTCGGTCCGAAGGTGTGCCAGAGCACGATGTCCTCGCCGTCCAGCGCCCGGTCTCCCGCCATGTACCGCGGGAGGCCGTCCCCTCCCGGGTTCTGGTGCACGAAGTCCCCGGCCGGATACCTCTCTGCCGGGTCGTACTGGGTCACCCACAGCTGCTTCGTGGTGAACGCGGCGCGCTCGGCGATGGATGACGCGGGGTCGGCCATCAGCGTCGGCGACTGCTGGGGCATGAGCACGTAACCGGTCGGACGACCGAGCCGGTTCGTCTTCTCGGTATTGACGATGTGCCAGGCTCGACCGACGGACGCGTCGGCGAGGCGGCCGGCATCCGCCTCGCTCGACAGACGCGTCGCGCTGTTGGTGAACGCGCCGCCGTGGGGGTTCGACTCGCTGATCGGCAAGCGCACGGCATCCACCTCGTCCACCGCGTTTGAGAGCCCGTCGACCATCATGTCGAGACGAGCGCTGAAGTGGTGCTGGTGGTACGGCGCACCGAGCCCGGGAGCGACCTCGCTGGCGTAGGGGCTGCCCTCCACATAAGACGAGGTGAAGAGGATGCCCGTGAGTTTGGCCTCACACTCGATGGTGCCGTCGAGGTAGAGGTACCAGTAGAAGCCGTAGTCGTAGTTGCCCACCGTGGTGAAGAAGCTGATGACCAAGCGGCGGGAACGGCGCACCTCGTTGGAGCCGGTGAACATGTCACTGTGCTTCCAGAGGGTGCCGAAGTCCTCTTCGTGCATGCAGATGCCGTTCTGGATCACCTGGGGGTTGCCCACTTCGTCGGCGAGGACGGCATCGAAGTACTTGATCTCTCCCACGCAGTCGCACCCGAGAGCGAGCGAGTTGGTGAAGCGACCGAAGAGGTACTCCCCGGTGTCGAAGTAGTTCTGCCAGAAACGCACCGGTGAGGGATCCCCGTAGGGCACCACCATCTCGGCGATCGAGCCGCGGTAAAGGATCGGTCGCTGGTCCACACCGTCGAAGAACGACAGCTGGCGCAGGATCAGGCCCTCCCGAGGGTCGAATCCCACGTCGAACTTCCAGTTGCCCCAGGTCACCGACTCGCCGTCGACCTCGAAGCTCGGGCCCTCCGGCTGGGTGATCGAGATGGGCTTGAGCGCGGTGAGCGGCGCGCCCTGCACAGCGGGGTCGTCGAAGTTGCCTCCCTCGGCGGGGATGGGCATCACCTCGGCATCGATGAGTCGCGTGATCGTGCGGCTCGAGACATCCACATAGGCACACAGGCCGTCGACCGGATGCGCCCACGGGTGGTCCTCCGGATAGTCCTGGCGGAAGGCGAGCACGCGCAGGATGCGGCGCCCTTCCTCTTCGGGGTAGTCGTAGTAGCCCGCGGAAAGCGGCACGCAGACCACGGTGTCGACGGACGCCCCGCGCGCCTCGAGGGCCGCCACCCATCGGGGGTCCGCCGCGACGATCGCGCCGATCGCGTCGAACTCCTCGAGTAGCACGGGCAGTTGGCCGGTACTGCCGTCGAGCACCGCCGTGCTCACGATCTCCCCGGTGTCGAGGGACAGCACGCTGTCGGTCGAGTGCCCGGTGGCCATGTCGAGCAACATGACGCGAGCGCGCCGGTCGGGGCGGTCGGCGATGCCGGCGAGGTAGTCGAGAACTTCGAGCTTGTGCGGCTCCTCGAGGCCGACGTAGGCGAACCGTGTGGTGGGGGTGAAGAGCTCGCTCGCGGTCACGAGGTCGCGGATGCGCTCGATCTCGGTGACGCCGAGGCTCTCGAGGGGTCCGGTGGTGGTGATGGGATCGGTCATGGTCATTGGTCTGTCCTCAGGGTGGTGACGGATGGGTCGTGACGGATGGGACGGGTCAGCCGGCGATGGCGTCGGTGATGGACTCGTACGCAGCGACATTGCGCCGCCTGAGCACTGCGGCCTGAATGAGCCCCGCGACCGGGAAGACCACGATCAGTCCGAGCAGGATGGCGCTCACCGCTCCGAAGACCGGCGCGCCCTTGGCATTGACGTCTCCCACCAGGAACGGGAAGTTCATGCCGATGACCACCGCGGAACCGACGAGTCCCACGAAACCGAGAGCCGGGGCGATGAGCGTGTTCCAGAGCCTCCGGTCACTCTTGGTGGTGCGGAAGTACACGATCACCGCGACGGACGTGAGGGCCATGAGGATGGCGATCGCAAGAGTCGCCACCCCGGAGAACCAGGTGAACACCTGCAGGATCGGGTCGAGGCGCAGCACGGCAAAGACGGCGATGAGCACGAACGCGGTGATGGTCTGGATGAGCGACGACACGTGGGGGGAGAGATGCCGGGGGTGCACGTCACCGACACGGCTCGGCAGCAGTCCGGCGTTCGACATGGAGTGCTGGTAGCGGGAGATGACGTTGTGGAACGACAACACGCAGGCGAACATGCTCGTGATGAGCAGCGTGTTGAGGATGATCTCCCCGACCGGACCGAGATAGCGCAGCGTGGTGGTGATCACCATCGTTCCGGGATTCTTGGCGGCCTCGGCCACCACGTTCGATGGTCCCCAAGCCATCACGAGCGCCCAGGAGGCGAGGGTGTAGAAGATGCCGACGCCGATCACGGCGATGTAGGTGGCCTTCGGGATGGTGCGATCGGGGGTCTTGGCCTCGTCCCGGAAGATCACTGTCGACTCGAAGCCGATGAAAGCCGCGAACGCGAACATGAGGCCGATGCCCGGGGATCCGGAGAAGATCGCGCTCGGCAGGAACGGCGCGGCCGAGAGGCCTTCCTGTCCACCGGTCGCGACGACGGCGATGACGAGGGCGAGCACGATGCCGACCTCGCAGACCAGGAGCACTCCGAGCACCTTGGAGCTGAGATCGATGTGCCGGTAGCCGAGGGCCCCGACGATGAGGATGATCGCGAGCGAATAGATCCACCAGGGGAGGTCGGGGCCACCGAGCGCCGCGATGGAGGCGCCGATGAGGTAGCCGACGTAGCCGTGGACGGCGATCTGGATGGTCGTATAGGTGAGGAGGGCGAGGTACGCGGCCGACAGCCCGGCCGGCTTTCCGAGGCCGTGCCCCACGAAGGTGAAGAATCCGCCCGGTTTCGGGATCCTCTTTGTCATGGCCACGAGTCCCACGGCGAACAGCACGAGGACGACCGCGCAGACGGCGAACAGTGCGGGGAAACCCACCCCGTTGCCGAGCAGGAAGCCGAGGGGCGCCGACCCGCCGATAACAGTGAGCGGCGCGGCTGCCGCGACGACCATGAAGACGATCGATCCGACACTGAGAGAGCCGGAGAGCCCGGCCTTGGCGGGAGGGTTGGCGATGTCTGTCGGTTCGCGTGTTGTTGTCATGGTGACTCCGTGGGGGTGGGAGGGAACTTCAGGAATGCCTCCATCGTCGCCGCGGCTCGTTGCGCGCCGGTTCCGCCGGCGTAAACATCCGGAAGCGTCAAATGAGACAGCGCCCGCCGTTGTCTCATTTGACGATCACACGCCCGAAACACTGTCGACCTACCGCCGCAACAGGCGGTCGCTAGCATGAAAACCCCCCACCCAGGAGCTGAGCAGTGACCGCACTCGAGCGCGCGATTTCCGATCCGCCCCGTGTGACGGGCGTGCTCGACCGCTCCCCCGTCTCCGGACTCGCTCGACGCAGCATCGGATTCGTCGACGTGCTTGCACAGTCGGTCTCCGCGGTCGCCCCCTCGGCCGCGGCGATCACGATCCCCTCGATCGTCGCCGCCGTCGCCGGCGACGGCACGCTGTGGGCCGTCGCCGGGGCCCTTTTGCTCTCGTTACTCGTGGCGACGACAGTGAACCAGTTCACCCGGCGGATGTCGGCGACCGGCTCCCTCTACACCTTCGTCTCGAAAGGACTCGGCATCGGCGCCGGTTTCCTGACCGGCATCGCGCTGGTCATCGGATACGCCTTCGTCGCGATGTTCTCCCTCACGGGGAGCGGGCTGTTCCTTGCCACGCTCCTCGGCACGTTCCTGCCGGGAACCAGCAATTCCGCACTGCTGGTGAGCGCGTCGATCGTGGCGCTGGCCGCTGTGTGCTTCCTGGTGCTGGCCCGCGGCATCCGGCTCTCCACCCGCGTCACGCTCGTCGTAGAGTCGGCATCGGTCGCCTTGATCCTCGTGCTGACGATCGCCATGCTCGTGCGGCAGGGCGGCGGCATCCACTGGTCGGTGCTCAGTCTCGCCGGCACGACCCCGCGGGAGTTCGCCACCGGCACGGTTCTCGCTCTCATGGCCTTCGTCGGTTTCGAGAGCGCCTCCACTCTCGGTGCCGAAGCGCGAAAGCCCTTCGCCAGCATCCCGCGGGCGATCGTCTGGACGGTGGTCGCCTCCGGCGTCCTCTACCTGCTCTCCACCTACAGCCAGCTGATCGGCTTCTCGACCCTCGGGCGATCGATCACCACCAGCGCCTCCCCCGTCAACTCCCTCGCCGACGCGTATGGGCTCACCTGGATGGGCCTGCTGCTTGACGCGAGCATCGCCACCTCCTTCTTCGCCTGCGCGATCGCCTCGACGACGGCGCTCGTGCGGGTGATTTTCTCGATGGCCCGTGAGGGCCTGGTGTCGCCGGTGCTCGGGCGCACCCATCCGACGCTCAAGACGCCGATCGCCGCCGTCGCCGCCGCCGTGCCGGTGCTCGCCATCGTGCCGGTGGTCACCATCGCACTCGGCGGAGGGGTGTGGGAGGCGATGGGGGTGCTGCTCGTCGCCTCGGCTGCGGGCTACATCACCGCCTACGTCTTCGTCTGCATCGCCGCCGTCGTCTTCCTCCGTCGCATCGGAGAGCTCACCTTCTGGGTGGGGGTGCGCGCTATCGCCGCAGCGGCGCTCCTCGGCGTGGGGCTCGTCGTTTACCTGATCGACCGCAGCACCAGCGCCAGTTCGGCCGGGGTGTGGATCTTCCTCGCGATCGTCGCCGTGGGAATGGTCGTCTACCGAGTGATGCGTCTGCGCCGTCCGTGGCTGAGCTCCGCCATCGGGGTGTACGACGAGACGACCCTCCAGGACCTGCTCGGCGGCCTGCCGGCCGACCCCTCGCCGCCGGGCCCGCCCATCAGCCGACGATGACCTCAGCCGACCGCCTCAGCGAGGTTCGCGCCCGCCAGCCCAAGGCCATCCACAGCGCCCTCGTGGTGCTCGAGGAGGTGGCGCGCTGCGGTCCGGGGGTCACGGCCCGCGAGGTGAGCGAGAACCTCGGCTTTCCCCGGGCGACGGCCTACCGGCTGCTCAACCTGCTCGTGCAGGAGGAATACCTGGTGCGCCTTCCCGACCTGAGCGGATTCGCGCTTGGCCTCAAGGTGGTGCAGCTCGCCGGAGTGTCCACCCCCGTGCGGCCCCCGCAGGCGGTGCGCGACCTCCTCACCGGCCTGCGCGGAACGATGCGCGGGGGCATCCACCTCGTGCGCTACGACGAGGCACGGCTGGGCATCGTCGATGTGGATCCCGATTTCCCGCTGAGCAATCCCGCTCGGCTGACCCGCTACCTCGATGCCTCAGCGATGGGCCGGTTGCTCCTGAGCGAGTTGCGGGAGGCGGGCACACTCCCGGATTCCGCGACGGAACGCTCCCCCGCCGAGGTCTCCCGGCTCGCACGGGAGACCCGCGCCCGGGGGTTCGCGGTGCAGGTCGACGAGAGCACGGTCGGCTACGGATGCCTCGCCGTTCCGATCCGCGACCGCGCCGGGATCCTCGTGGCGGGCCTGTGCCTCTCCGCTCCGAAATCGCTCATCGAACGACCCGGCTCCGCCCTGGACTCGATGCGCTCGAGCTCGGCTCTGCTCGGTCCGTTGCTCGCCTGAGGCACCGGCGTATTCTCGCCCTCCGCCATCCATTTATGCTTGATCGGTGCTCACTGTCCTGATCCCCTGGCGTCCCCAGCCCTCCCGGCTGGCGGCCATCGACGCCGTCGTGGACTGGTACGTGCAGAACTTCGGGGACGTGGACATCCGCACCATCGATTCCGACGACGAGATCTTCAATCTCGCCCGGTGCCGCAACCTCGGAATCGACTCGATCGAGGACGCCGGCGAGGTGGTCGTCATCAACGACGCGGACACCATCCCCCAGCTCGAGCCGCTGCGCGAGGCCATCGCCGCCGCGGCGACCTCCGGCCTTGTGCACCTGCCGTACACGCGGTACCACTGGCTCGGCACGCCGGGCACCGCCCAGTTCACGGCGGGCACACCGCTCGACCAGTGCGACTACGAACTCGTGAACGGCGCCTGCTCCGGTGTCTACGTCACCACCCCGCAGAGCTGGTGGAGCCACGGCGGCCAGGACGAGCGCTTTCGCGGCTGGGGCTTCGAGGACGCAGCCTGGTATGTGGCGCACGAGACCCTGCTCGACGAGGTGCCGCGGCGCCACGAGGGAGTGGTCTATGCCCTGCACCACGCGGCGCAGGCTCGCGAGGGTGAGCAGTACGACGCGAATGCCGCACTGATGGAGCAATATCGCGAGGCCCGGTCGAGCCGGGATGCGATGCGTCAGCTCGTAGGGACCGACGCCACCGCCGAGAAGGCGCGGCGACTTCCCGCCTCCTGACGCAGCCCCACCGACAACGCAGAGAGTGCTTCGCGGGCGGGCAGGTCCAGCGCGGTGCGCACGGCATCCGCGAGCTCGGCCACCGTTGCGGTGTTCGGTGCGAGGGCGATGCCGAAACCGGCGTCCTCGAGCGCCGCCGCCCCGGCGAACTGGTCCGTCGAGAAGGGCAGAACCACCAGCGGGACACCCATCGTCATTGCCTCGGTGACACTGTTGTTGCCGCCGTGGGTCACCGCGGCGGCGGCCCGCTCCAGCAGGGTCACCTGCGGCAGGAACTCGCGCACGAGCCAGTGCGGCGGCAGCTCACCGAGATCGGCCCGATCCGCGGATCCGATGGCGATCGCTCCCCGGATGCCCAACTTCTCGAGCGCTGCACAGACCCGCGCGAGCACGTCCCCTCGCACCGAGAGGAAACTGCCGAAGCTCACATAGACGAAGGGATCGTCGCTTTCCGCGAGCCAGGCATCCACCTCGGCATCGCGCGCCTCCTCCCGCACAGCGGACCCGAGGAAGCGATGCGGCGGAAGGAGGGCGGTGCGCTCGGGCGGTGAGAGCTCGGCGGGATAGTTGAGCAGGAGCAACTCGCCGTGCTCGCCGAAGGCGCTCGGCGACGGCGGGGCCTGTGGCGCGAGTTCGGCGAGGGCGGCGTTCCACTCGGCGGTGAAGGACTCGCTCACCCGGTCGCAGAGCTCGCGAAGCATCCGCAATTCGTCCGTCGTGGGCTCGAATGCCACGGGCCAGGCCGGCGGGAAGCCGTAGACCTCGTCACCGACGGGGAGGGCGGAAGGATGCCCGAGCACGACGTCCGCGTAGGGCACCGCCGCGGCCACAAGGGCAAGCCGCGCGCTGAAGGCCAGGTGATCGACGATGATCGCGTCGGGCCGGATTGCGGCGACCACCGCCTGCACCTCGCGGGCGACCCGTACCGGCTCCCACATGAGGTCGCTCAGTCGCGCCTCGGCCTGGAAGGCGAGCGTCTCCACCATCCCGCGGCGGGTTGCGTCGAAGAACCCGCGCAGAGCGTCGTCCTCGCCGGTGGGCTGCTGTTCCGCGCGGATCACCCCGGGATTCGAGCCCTTGCCCAGCTGCAGGTTGATGCGTTCGAAGCCGAAGGAGTCGACGATGTCCGCCGTCGCCGGCCCGGTTGCGACGACGACGCGCTCGCCGGCATCTCGCCACGCGGTGCCGAGGGTTGCGAGGGGGAGCAGGTGCGAGGCGTAGTCGGGACTGATGATGAGGAGGGTCACAGGGCCGCGAATGACCAGCCCCGCGATTCACTCTCCTCGTCCTGCACGCCCTGGTAGACGTTGGACAGGGCCCGGGCCATCGCCTGGATCGTGAAGCTCTGCTCCACTGTCGCCCGTGATGCCGTTGCCCGATCGGCATCCTCCTCGGCGATGGAGGCCTCGAGCGCCTCGACCATGGCGCGGCGCAGCAGGTCGACATCCCACGTGGGAGTCAGGAACCCGGTGACGCCCTCCTCGACGTAGGTCGCCGGTCCGCCGCCGTCGGGGGCGACGACGAGGAGTCCGGAGCCCATTGCTTCGAGGAGCGCGATGCCGAACTCCTCCTTGAGGCTTCCGCAGACGTAGATGCCGCGTGGGGCAGCACGCCCGGGCAGCCCGAAGCGGGCCGCGGCGACCCAGCGGGCGACGGTGTCGTTGCGGCGATGACCGGAGAGCACCAGCCCCGCCTCGAATCGGCGATCTGCGGGCACGATCGCGTCCATCAGTTCGAGCTGCTCGCGTTCGTCGGCGGAGGGATCCACCAGGTTCCCGCCGATCAAGAGCAGGTTGGCGCGATCGGCGAGAGGACCGTTCGCCCAGGCATCCACGATCGTGGCCATGCCTTTCACCCGATGGAACCGGCCGACACTGACGAGCAGCGGAAAGTCACGGCGGTGCTCCGGCACCTCGGCGAGAAGATCGCGCAGCTCCTGCAGGGCGGGAGTCGCGGGCTGGCCGGCAGCGTGGCCCGCACTCTCGACGACGGCCCGGTCGACGACTTCGAGGTCGATGCCCTCCGGCACGATCGTGTGGCGTTCCGGATGCGCCGTGATGTCGATCCCCACGAGCTCCCGCATGTCCCGCTCGAGTGAGGGCCGGGGAAACAGCACGGTGTGTGCGGCGTTGGCGGCGAGCTGCTGCACGAGGTGAGTGCGGAACCAGAAGTGCTCCACCTCGTCGACCTCGCCGAAGTTCTGCCGGGTGAGCCGACCGGACAGGTCGAGCGAGTGGATGACGGCGTGCGGGTCCGGAGCGACCGTGAACACCACGGGGATGTCCAGTTCGCGGGCGACGTCTGCGGCGGCGAGGCTGCCGACATCCGCCATCCGCAGGTGCAGCAGGTCGACTCCGCCGGCGGCCCGGAGCATGCGACGGATGCCCCGGCGGGCGGCCACCCGCAACGGCCAGGCGCTCGCGGACTGCACCGGCTCGCTCAGCAACGGCACGCGCCCGTAGTCGTGACCCCACTCGCCGGCACCGATGTCGACGACGCTCTGCAGGGCGTCGGAGACCGAACCACGCGAGAGCGTGATCACCCGCTCCACCCGCGGGGCCGCGGAGTCTTCGGCGACGAGGGCGTCCCCGAGCCTCACCAACAGGGTGGCGATGCCGCCGTTGTCACCGCTGCCGGCCTGGGTAAGACCGGCATCGAGGTCGGCGTGAAGGAAGAGTTGGGCGATCGTGAGGCCGCTGCGGGGGCTGTCGATCGGGGTCGCTTCGGCCGACAGGTCGACGAGGGAGAGGCGCGCGACATCCGCCAGGTAGCCCTCGGAGCGGGCGAGGTCGTCGAGAACGGCGACGATCTCACGATCCCCTCGCCGCTGGCCGAGGGCGGAGACCGCCGCGACCCGCACGGATTCCTCCTCGAGGATGTCGGTCGCGACGCGCAGGAGGGCCGGAGTCGCCACGGACTTGCGGACGAGACCGAGAGTCTCCACCAACCGGTAGCGGGCGCCGGGTTCATCGACGCCGAGGAGGGCCGATTCGAGCCCGATCGCGACATGCTCGGCGACCGGGGATCCCCACTGCTCGAGGGTGCGCTGGGCGAGCATGCCGCCGAAGCCGCCATCGGCCACCAGGCCGATCAGCCTCCCGACAGTGTCGAATCTCGGCAGCCGAAGGCTCAGCGCCCAGGCGGCGTGCTCCCGAAGGAAGCCGCGGCTGCTGGAGAGCAGGCGGGAGAGGGCGATATCGGCCTGCTCGTCGAAGATCTGCGCGAGCGCGTGCGTCGCGGCGATGGCGGCGACCTGGTCGTCGCTGTTCAACGCCGAGGTCAACACCCGGATCGTGCGGGCTCCGCCATCGCGGCTCGCCTCGAAGGCGAGGTCGTCGGCGAGGCGCATCGAGTCGACAAGCCGGTCCGCTCGCAGCACTGCGTCTAGAGATGTCTGGATGCCCACAATGCTGATGATAGGCGGCAGCATGCTGGTAAAACGATGGGGTTGTGCTGGGCGTTCACCGCGTGCTAGTCGCCGGGCAGAGAGACGCCGTTCCCCGGCTCACGCCCGGTCGTGAAGAGTGACGTGGTAGCCGTCGGGGTCCGCGAATGTGAAGGTGCGGCCGAACGGACCGTCCATTGGTGCGAGCACGATCGGGGTGCCGGCGGCGGCGAGGGCGTCATGGATCGCGTCGACCTCGGTGGCGAGCATCCAGAGCGCCATTCCCTGGCCGGGCTGGGCTATGGCGTCGAGATCGACGCCGTCGAGTACTCCCCGAACAGCGAAGGCGACGGGCTTCGTATCGAACACGACCGCGTGCGGTGGCCCCGCGAGGCGGGTGAGTCCGAGGAATTCCTGGTAAAACGCGGCGGAGCGGTCCATATCGCGCACTTGCAGGGAAACGAAATCGGGGCCGATGACGGGCATGGGTGAACTCCTTCTCTGGTGTCAGATATCTGACATTAGCAACTATATGTCAGACTTCTGACATGAGTCAAGATGAAGCGCCCACCCCCGGGCTCGACCTGGACACCTCGCTCGGATACCTCCTCAAGCAGGCCGCGAGCGTTCTACACGGCGCGATGGATGCGGTCCTCCGACCCCTCGGCATGACCATCACCCACTACGCCTGCCTCGAACTTCTCGCCCAACGACCCGGCCTGTCCAATTCGGAGTTGGCGCGCGGAACCTTCGTGACCCGCCAGTCCATGAACACCCTCCTTCACCTGATGGAACGCGACGGGCTCGTCTCGCGGCCGGGCACTCCCCTCGGGCGCGTGCGCCCCACCGAGCTGACCGACCTCGGCCGTCGCCAGCTGGC
Source organism: Lacisediminihabitans sp. FW035 (assembly GCF_054880895.1). NCBI lineage: Bacteria > Bacillati > Actinomycetota > Actinomycetes > Micrococcales > Microbacteriaceae > Lacisediminihabitans > Lacisediminihabitans sp. FW035. The sequence continues at coordinate 397,631 of NZ_CM142187.1, read as the reverse complement.
GTCGGCCAGCTCGGCCGTGCGGGCGGTGGAAGAACGGATGCGAAGCGGTCTGGAGAGCTCCGAGCAGGATCGGCTGCGCCGTCTGCTCGGCACCTGCATCGACTCGCTCGCCGCAGACTGACTACCGCTGCCGGTTCGACTAGCGTGGTGGAGGCTCGCGCGGCGCGACGCCCAGAGAGAGACACTCGGAGATTCACGTGCGCGTAGTAGCAATCGGCGATGTCGGCGTGATCGACGACATGATCCACATCGGTGATGAAGCGATGTTCGAGGCCTTCGTCGACGCGATGCGCGAGCGCGGTCTCGACTCCGTCGTCGCGATCTCGGCGAACCCAGGCGAGACGATCGAGCGCTACAGCAGCGGCGGATTCCGCGCAGAGGCGATCCGGGGTATCGGATTCGCGCCCTCGGCCGGAGGGCGGGCAGCGCAGGAGGATCGCCTCGACCGGGTACTGCGCACTGCCCGCGGCGAGGCCGGCCTCCTGCCCGACGACGACTCGGCATCTGCCGTGATCGATGCCATCCGCAGGTCCGACGGTGTCGTGGTGACCGGGGGCGGCAATCTCGCCTCCACCTGGCCGTCGCACATCTTCGAACGCCTGGCCATCGGGGCGATCGCGGATGCCCTCGACGTGCCGTTCGTCGTGAGCGGGCAGACCCTCGGTCCACAGCTCACCGACGACGACTCCGCGCTCGTCGCCCGCCTGCTCGGCCTGGCCCGGCTGGTGAGTGTGCGCGAGTCGGCGTCTCTCGCGGTCGCCGAGCGCCTTGGCGTACCATCCGATCGCCTGCGACTCGGGGCCGATGACGCCAGCTTCCTCTTCGACGAGGCACTGCCGTCGCTCCCATATTGCGTCGTCACCCTCGCCAATCACGTCGGGGATTCCGACCGGGAGGCGGTGATCACGGCGCTCGCCGACCTGCTCGACGAGATCGTCGAGACCACCGACCTCGACATCGTCTTCCTCGCCCACTTCGGCTCGCTCGACGACTCTCGGGTGCGCGGCGACTCCTTGGTGCACGAGCGCGTGATGGCGCAGATGGAATCCCGGCGGGTGATGGCGGTCGTGCCCCCGGATGCCCCGGCCGCGGCCCGCATCGCCCGCTCGGCTTCGCTGGTGGTCACCAGTCGCTACCACCCCGCGGTCTTCGCGGTGCCGGCGGGGGTCGCGACCATCGGCATCCCGGTCGACGAGTACACGGGCGTCAAACTCGCCGGTGCCCTGCGCAACTTCGGGCAGGATGGCATCCTGCCGGTGAACGACCTGCTCGCCGGCGAAGGCCCGGCTCTGCTCGCCAGGGTGTGGGCAGCGCGGGACGCCACGGTCGCTGCCGGGCGGACGATCGCCGACACACAGCGTGCGGACACCGCCGACTGGTGGGACCGCGTCGCCGGGATCCTGCGCGCGGGGGCCTGAGCCTGGAGTCCCGGCGCTACCGGAGAACCGAGCAGATGCGACGCACGGCTTCGACGAGAAGACGCGGATCGCAGGCAAGGTTGATGCGCACATAGCCGTCGTAGGCCTCGCCGTAGCTGTGGCCGGAGTTGAGTGCGACGCGGGCGCTGTCTATGAGGAGGGCGGCCGGATCGGCGCCGAGGTCGTACGCGCGAAGGTCGATCCAGCCGAGGTAACTCGCCTGAGGACGGTGGTAGACGGCGGCCGGCAGCTGCTGTTCGAGCAGGTCGGCGAGCAGGGCATCATTCTGCACGATGTCGCCGATGGTCTCGTCCAGCCAGTCGGTGCAGCCGAACGCGGCGATGTTGGCATGCAGGCCGAGGATGCTGGTGCGGCAGGTCACCTCTTCGGGAAAACGATCGAGCATGGCGAGGGAGGCGTCGTCGCCCGCGACCAGCATGGCGCACTTCGCGCCGGCCAGGTTCCAGCCCTTGCTCGCTGAGGTGACGCAGATACATCGCGCGCCGAACTCGGGGCCGACCTCGAGGAAGGGCACGAACGCCTGCCCGGGATGCGTCAGGGGCGCGTGCACCTCGTCGCTGATGACCAGCACGTCGTAGCGGGCCGCGAGCACCGCGGCGGCGGCCAGCGTCTCGCGGTCGAAGACGAGCCCGAGTGGATTCTGCGGGTTGCAGAGGAGGAAGGCATCCGCTCCCTCGGCGAACGCCCGCTCGAGCCCGTCGAGGTCGAGTGACCAGGACGACCCGTCGTCGAGCAGCGGCACGTCGACGCGCACCGCACCCGCTTCCTCGACGAGTTCATAGAAGGCGGTGTAGACGGGAGGGTTGATCACGACGCGACCACCGCGGGGGATGCCGTACCGCAGGGTCTCGACGATCGCGGCGCTGACATCCGTGGTCACCCGCACGCTCGCGGGGTCCACCTGCCACCCCCACCGGTCGCGGGCGAATCGGGCGAAGGTGCCGGAGAGCGGCCCGGGGGCGTCGATGTAGCCGAAGTCGGAGGCGCGAACGCGCTCGACGATCGCGTCGGAGATCGGGGTGGCGACGCTGTAGTCCATCTCGGCGACGGACAGCGGGATCACATCCGGGGCGTACCTGGTCCACTTGACCGAGGATCGACCGGCGCGGCTGACGTCGAGGGAGAAGGTCGCCTCGAGTGTCATCCCCCCAGCATCGCGGTTGCGACGGGAGGGCGCGATCCCTTTCGTCACGGAACGTAGCACTCGCGCGGGAGACGACCCCGCCAGGCCGAACGGGCTGCCGGCCCTGATGGGTCGACAGCCCGTTCGACTGGAGCTGTGATCGCGCGCGGGACGTGCTGTCAGTGACGCGAACCGCTGTGACCGGAGTCGTCCGAGCCGTGGCCGGAGTCATCGCCGCGGTCCTCGCCCCGGTTCTGGCCGTGGTCGTCACCCGCGTCGTGTCCCGCACCGTCGTCCGAGACGCCGGAGTGACTGTCGTCGCCATCGACATCATCGGCCTCGTTGGCATCGTCGCCATCTCCGCGGCCGATGCTGTCGTCACCCTGGGGGTGGTCGGTATCCGTCGGCAGCCCGGTCGACGGCGATGGCGCGGGGACCGTCGTCGGAGTCACGGGGAGGGCCGAGTCATCATCGACGGTGCCGTTGCCGCGTAGTCCATTGTCGTCGCCGACGGAGGGAGTGCCGGACGTCGCCGGGGTGCGGTGATCGGACGTGGTGACCGAACCGCTCTGGGCCTGCGCCGACGCGACCGCGCCGACCGACAGTACGCCGGCTGCGGCCAGCGCGACGATGGTGATTGTCTTCCTGGTGCTGAACATTTTCTGGGCCTCTCCGAATCACCGCCTGAGGCGGTGGCTGTGTGTGGCTGATCGGCCACAGGCTCAGTCTGGGAGCCGCAGATGAGACCCGAGGGAGCCGGCTATGAGAGGGTTCTTATTTTTCGAAGATCAGTCAGGTCCCCGTTCTCGCGGTTCACTTCACCTCCTGATTGCCGACCACCTCCCGTTTTTCTCATCACCTCCCGGTGTCGACCGGTGGGTGATCGCAAAAACGGGAGGTGGATGACTAGTCGGGGGCTGCCAATACCCTTGGCCCATGGCAGTCATCACCGTGACGAAGCAGGATGCGCGCCGGATCGCGGTGCGCGCCGCCCTCCTCGATTCCCGGCAGCCGAAAGTCCACCCGCCGGATGACGTGGTCGGCGTCGTGCGCGAACTTGCCATTCTGCGCGTCGAGCTCACCAGCACGGTCGCCCCGGCCGCCGATCACATCTGCTGGTCCCGACTCGGGTCGTCGTACCGCCCGGTCGACACCGAACGCGCGCTCAGTCAGGGCCTGCTCTTCGAGCGCGGATGGATGCTTCGCCCGATGTCGGACCTCGGGCTCTATCTCGCGGGCATGCGCACGTGGGCCGACCGCACCGGTGCCGCCGGATGGATGCAGGACAACGCGGACTTCGCCCGCAGCATCCTCGATCGCATCGCCGACGAGGGGCCGAAGACCTCCCGCGACATCCCGGACGAAGCAGTCGCTCCCTGGCCCTCGACAGGGTGGACCAACAATCGCAACGTCACCCAGATGCTCGAATGCCTGCATATGGCCGGCGAATTGGCGGTGGTCGGGCGGGCCGGGCGGCTGAGGATCTGGGACCTCGCCGAGCGGGTGTTTGCGCCGGTTGCGGAGATCCCGGCGGAGGAGGCGCGCCGCATCCGCAGTGAGCGGCTGCTCGGAGCATGCGGCATCATGCGCGACAGCATCGCCGTCTCGCCTACGGAATTGCACGGGATCGCTGCGGTCGGCGAAGCCGCCACCATCGAGGGCGTTGCGGGCAAGTGGCGCGTCGACCCCGCCCAGCTCGGTCGCCCGTTCGAAGGTCGAACCGTGCTGCTCTCGCCCTTCGACCGGCTCATGACGGACCCGCACCGGGTCGCAAGACTCTTCGAATTCGACTACTCGCTCGAGATATACAAGCCGGCGCGATCCCGCATCTGGGGCCAGTTCGCCCTGCCGATCCTGCACGGCGACCGCCTCGTTGGCAAGGTGGATGCCCGGTCCGATCGCGATTCCGGTCGATTCATCGTGCACCGGATCCACGAAGACGAGCCCTTCGACCGATCGACGAAGGCGGCCGTCGATGCCCAGGTCGAGTCTTTCGCGGAGTGGCTGCGATTGACGGTCGTGCGCGGCTGAGTGCGCTCCGTGTTCAGGCGCCGGCGCGGAAGTAGTGGCTGGCCTCCAGGTCGTCGAGCAGCCCGGGATGGGTCGGCGTCCAGTCAAGCAACTGCTGGGTCAGCGCGCTGGAGGTGGGCACGTCGAGCGCGAAGAACGCGCCGATCCATCCGAAGTGCGCGGCACCGTCCTCCGGCGCGACCGACGCGACCGGGATGCCCAGGTGGCGACCGATCACCTCGGCGATGTCGCGGGCGCGGATCCCCTCCTCCCCCACGCCGTGCACGACCGAGCCCGCCGGCGCCTTCTCGAGGGCAAGCCTGATCATGCTCGCGGTATCCGCCCGGTGTACGGCGGGCCAGCGGTTGGAACCGTCCCCCACGAACCCCGAGGTGCCCGTCTCGCGCGCTACCCCTACGATCGTGGAGATGAACCCGTGGTCGCCTTCACCGTGTACCGTCGGGGCGAATCGGAGGGCAACCGGCCGCACCCCGCGCCCGGCGTAGTCGAATGCGAGCGCTTCGGCCCCGCCGCGCGGCGCATCGGGGCCCGACCACGGAACGGCGTCCCGCTCGGTCGCGACCCGCCCAGGCGCGAGGCCGGCGACGCCGGAGGCGAAGAGGAACGGCCGGTCGGAACCCACCAGAGTGTGCCCGATCGACTCGATGACGGCCCGCTCGGTGCGGCCGGCACCCGCCATGTCTGAGAAGTCGTGCTTGAAGCCGAGGTGGATCACGCCGTCGGATGCCGCGGCCGCGGTCCGCAGCACGTCGAGGTCATCCAGACCCCCACGCACGACAGCGGCACCCGCCGCCGCCACGGAGGCCGCGGATTCGTCCGACCGCGCGAGGCCGACGACCTCATGGCCGGCAGCGATCAGTTCTGGTACGACGGCCGATCCGATCCATCCGGATGCACCGGTGACGAAAACGCGCATGAGGGCTTCTCCTTCCGTCCGGCTGCAGGGCCGGACCATTCATGTCAGTCGCTGTCATCAGTGTAGCACTCCATGTCAGTGACAGACATCACTAGAATGGCGGAGTGGGACGATGGGAACCGGATGCGCGAGGGCGCCTGAGGCTCAGCGCACTCGAGCTGTATGCAGAGCGCGGCTTCGAACTCACGACGGCCGCCGAGATCGCCGAGCGCGCCGGTGTCACCGAACGCACCTTCTTCCGCCATTTCGCCGACAAGCGGGAAGTCCTGTTCGCCGGATCGAGCGAACTGCAGGAGTCCGTGGTGAACGCAGTGGATTCGGCGGCGGGATCGCTCACGCCGATCGAGATCGTCGCGACCGCGATGCAGACCGCCGCGGCGCTACTGCCCGATCGGGACTACTCCCGGCGTCGCGCTCAGGTGATCGCCGCGAACCCCAGCCTCCAGGAACGTGAACTGCTCAAGTTCTCGACTCTCGCCGGCGCGGTCGCCGACGCCCTCGGGCGGCGCGGAATTCCACGGGTCACAGCCGGGCTGGCGGCCGAGACAGGCGTCACGGTTTTCAAGATCGGATTCGAGATGTGGATCGAGGTCGGCACGACTGCCGACTTCCCCCAGTGCATCCGTGACGCGCTCGAGCAATTGAGGGGCCTGACCTCCGGCACCTGACCGCATAGCTGTTGCGCATCGGTAACCCAGGGTTTACGGTAACAATACTGTTACCGATGTGGGGAGCCCGCAATGCACTATTTCGAATCCGAATCCACGATCGCCGCCTCCCCCGCCGATGTCTGGGCCGTTCTCTCCCGAGCCTCCGAGTGGCCCGCCTGGGATTCGGGAGTCGACGCCGTCGAAGGCACGGTGAGCCCCGGGGCGAAGGTGACGGTGCGCTCGCACGTCGCACCGACCCGTGCGTTTCCGGTGAAAGTCACCGGGTTCACCCCGCCACGGTCGATTGTGTTCACGGGAGGGATGCCGCTCGGCTTGTTCCGCGGGGTGCGCACTTACACCGTGACTCCTGTCGATGCCACGTCGACGAAGTTCACGATGCGCGAGGAGTACACCGGTCCGCTGCTCGGCATGATTTGGAAGTCGATCCCCGACCTCTCGGATTCGTTCCGTCAGTTCGCCGAGGGGTTGAAAGCGCGGGTCGAGCGTGGCGCCTGAGCCCGCGGCCGGGGACCCGTTCGATGCGCTTGCCGACGAGAACCGGCGCAAGATCCTCTCCCTTCTCGCCGAGCGCGAGAGGCCGGTCCACGAACTCGCCGCGCAACTGCCGATCAGTCGCCCCGCTGTCTCGCGCCACCTCCGGCTGCTGAGTGAGGCCGGCTTCGTCTCTGAGGAACGCGAGGGCACGCTGCGGATCTACTCCCTCCGCGAGGAGGGCCTAGCCGCCGTGGAGGAGTACCTTCGTCGCACCTGGGGCGAAGCCGCGACCCGCTTCCGGTTGATGGCCGAGAACACCGAACGAGTGGACAACACCGAATGATCGACCCGCTCCGCATCAGCTTCGAGGTCGGCTGCACCGCGGCGCACGCGTTTCACATCTGGACCGACCGCATCGACAGCTGGTGGCCGCGCAACCACACCGCGACCAACCTCGCCGGATCCGTCATCGGTCTCGAGAAGCATGTCGGAGGCCGACTCTTCGAGCGCGCACTAGACGGGCAAGAGCACGTCTGGGGTACCGTCACCGCGTGGCAACCGCCCGAGCGCTTCGCATACCGCTGGCACATCCGGCGGGAGCCGGCCGACGCGACGGATGTCGACATCCACTTCGTTCCGATCGGCGACCGCACCCGGGTCGACATCGTCCACAGCGGGTGGGAAAACCTGGGGGCCGCGGGGCCGAATTGGAGAGACCTGAACCGCGGAGGCTGGGATGGTGTGCTCCCGCACTTCGTCACCGCGGCCGAATTCGCGGGATAGCCCGCACCGGTCAGGCGCTGTTACCCCGCCTCTCACAGCTGGCGGTGTGCGGGGAGAATGGGGCTTGATCGCACCCTCAGGCTCGAGGTTGCGAGTGGGAATGATCCGGGCGATTCATGCGTTTGCATGGATATCCGCGCAGCGGCGCGATCGATGAACAGGAGAAACCATGACTGCGACCACTTCCGGCCTCCACCACGTCACCGCGATCGGGGGCGACCCGCAGGGCAATATCGACTTCTACATCAAGGGCCTCGGGTTGCGGCTCGTGAAGAAGACCGTCAACTTCGACAGCCCGGGCACGTACCACCTCTACTACGGCGACGACGCGGGCACCCCCGGATCGCTCATGACCTTCTTCCCCTGGAAGGGCGTCCACGAAGGCCGCATCGGCGCCGGGCAGTCCACCACCACCGCGTTCTCGGTGCCCGCCGGCAGCCTCGGCTGGTGGAGCACCCACTTCGCCGACCTCGGAGTCGGTTCGACCATCACCACTGAGAACTCCACCGAGGAGCGCCTCTCGCTTCGCGACCCCGACGGCCTCCAGCTCGATCTCGTGGCGTCGTCCATCGCAGACCCGCGCGACCCCTGGGACTCGGCATCCGTCCCGGCGGAATATGCAGTGCGCGGCCAGCACTCGTCGGTGCTCACCGTGAACGACCCGGCCGGCACGTCACGCGTGCTCGTGGATGAACTCGGCATGCGCCTGGTCTCCGAGCATGGCAACCGCCTGCGATTCGCCGCCGGTGACGAGGTGTCGGGCCGAATCGTCGACGTGATCGCGGATCCCCGTGCCGAGCAGGGCCTCACCGCCGGCGGCACCGTGCACCACATCGCCTTCCGGGTGCCGGACGGCGAGACCCAGAAACTCTGGCGCGAGCAGCTCGTCGACCACGGCTACGAGGTCACCGAGATCCTCGACCGGCAGTACTTCACTTCCATCTACTTCCGCGAACCCGGCGGAGTGCTGTTCGAGATCGCGACCGACACACCCGGCTTCGACATCGACGAACCCCTGCTCGAACTCGGTCGCAGCCTGAAGCTGCCACCGTGGCTCGAGCCCTCCCGCGAGGCGATCGAGCACGCGGTGATTCCCGTGACCCTGCCCGGGGAGAACAACCCCGGCCTTGGCGAGGCGTGACCGGATGACTCCGCTCGAAGTCTCCGCCTGGCCCCACGTGTACTCTGCCGGCGTCGGCCCGGTGCTGTTGATGCTCCATGGCACCGGCAGCACCGAGAACGAGATCGCGACTCTCGCCAACAGGATCGACCCCACCGCCGCCGTGCTAGCCCCGCGCGGGCGTGTCAGCGAGAACGGAGCGACACGCTGGTTCCGCCGCCTCGCCGAAGGCGTATTCGACGTGGACGACGTGATCGTTCGCGCCGGGGAGCTTGCCGAATTCCTCGGCTGGGCGCGAGCGGAATACGACCTGGAGGGTCGTGAGATCGTGCCGGTCGGCTTCTCCAACGGAGCGAACATCGCCCTCGCGCTCGCGCTCCTGCACCCCTCCGCGGCACCGCGCGCGATCGCCTTCTCGGGGATGTATCCCCTCGGCGATCGTGACGCTCCGACCCCCCTTGACCGGTCCTCCATCCTGCTCCTGAACGGCTCGTCCGACGCGATGGCGCCCGCTGCCTCGGTCGACCGCCTCGCCGATCAGCTTGCGGTGCGCGGTGCGCAGGTCGACCGGCTGACCCGACCGGGAGGTCACGGCATCACCGAAGAGGAGCTGGCCGCTGCCCGCCGGTGGTTGGCCGGCTAGGAATCGGCGAGCGCCACGTTGAAGTTGTCACGGAACAGGTTCGCCGGGTCGTACCGCGTCTTGAGTTCGCGCAGGCGGGCAAGGGTCGGGGGCGGGAAGGCGTCGGCGATCCGTTCGGGGCGGGGGTCGGTCTCGAAGCTCGTGTAGAGGCCGCTGAAGTGTTCGTGCAGCTCGTCCCAGAGCTCGTTGAGTCGCTCCCGGTGGCTGCCGAGCACCACGATCGAGAAGTTGGCGGATCGCCCGGCGTAGGCCGTGGCATCCGTCGCAATGTCGGATACGGCTCCGCCGACCGAGCGGATCTGGAACCAGTAGACCTCGCCGGAGTCGAGCAACCGCTCGGCGGCGAGCGCGAACTCCGGCGTGATGTGCTCGATCAGCGCCGAGCGACCCACCGGTTCGCCCTGGCCGTGGTGGTCGCCGGGCTGCGCGTTGGCCATGATGCTCGCATAGGGCACCAGCTGCACCGATTGCTGCACCAGCGGGCCGATATCGGCGAGGGGTTGCAGCCGCTCCATGATCGTGTCGGGGTCATCCGAGTCCACCACCGACATCAGCTGGGCGATTCTGGGTTCACCGTCTCTACGCCCACCCATGATCAGAAAGCTCGTGAGATCGCGGGGCGCCGCTTCGATCGCGGCGCCCCAGCGCTCGAGGAAGTTCGCGGTATCGCTGGCGTCGAAAGCGAGTTGGGCCCACCCGACATCACCGACCACATCCACCTCGAATTCGAAGGAGGTGACGATGCCGAAGTTGGCTCCCGCCCCACGGATCGCCCAGAACAGGTCCGGATTCTCCGCGTCACTCGCTGTCACGATGGTGCCGTCGGCCAGCACGATCTCCGCGGCGACGAGGTGGTCGATGGTGAGGCCGTGCTCGCGCACGAGGTATCCGACGCCGCCCGCAGTGGCCAGGCCGCCGACACCGACCCCTCCGTAGTCACCGGAGCTGAGAGCCCAACCGTGCGGGGCGAGGGCGTTCGCGACATCCGTCCACCGCGCGCCCGGTCCGACGCGCACTCGCCGGGTCGCTAGGTCCAGTATCTCGATCGTGTCCAGTTTCTTGACATCGATGATGATGCCGCCCGCGTTGGTGCTGCGGCCGCTGAAGCCGTGTCCGCCGCTGCGAGTGCTGAGCGGAAGCGCGGAGTGGGCTCGGGCGAAGCCCACGGCCTCCGCGACCTCTGCGGTGGTCGTCGGGCGCAGCACGATGCCGGGAGAACCACCGCGCATATAGGTCGCCCGTACCCGGGAGTACGCCGAATCCCCCGGCTCGACTGCCGCCGCGACGAGTGATGCCGGCACGGCGTCGTAGTCGATGCCAGGAGCGCGTGCGGCCAGCGCGACGGCACTGCGCACCCGTCCCTGATCCGTAGATCTCGAGTCGCGTTCGGTCGCCACCCTCTCGCGTACGTCGGGCATGACCTCCTCGGCGAAGCGCTGCAGGGTCGCCGGGTCGTCGGACGCCACGATGAAGGTGCCGACGCCGTTCTCCAGGGTGAGGTCGAGCAACTGCTCCACCCCGAGGTCGGGGCCGATGTTCAGGAGGCGACGGATCTCGCGGGGGTCGCGCCCGGCATCCATCGCCGCGGCGTCGATGATGGCGTTGCCCGCGGCAAGGCCGCCCGGCTCCAGGTAGACGAGCGACGGTAGCCAACCGTCGGCCTTCCGCCCGATGAGGCGCAGCATCCGAGGCTTCAGCGCGCCAAGCCAGATCGGGATGTCGTGGGCAGCCGAAGGGCCGCGCTTGGCGCCATCCACTGCGTAGTACCGGCCGGGCAGGCGGAGCGGCGCGCGCTCGCCGGCATCCCAGATTCCGCGGATCACGTCGATCGCTTCGGAGAGCGCATCGACGCCCTGGCCGGGGGTGAGACGCCTACCGCCCATGGCCTCGATGGCATCCCAGAATGCTCCCGCCCCGAGCCCGAGGTCGAACCGGCCGCCGGAGAGCAGGTCGAGGCTGGCCGCCGCGCGTGCCACCACCGCCGGGGGTCGAAGCGGCAGGTTGAGCACGTTGGCGGAGACGTGGATGGTCGACGTGCGGGCCGCGACCCACGACATCAGTGTCCAGGTATCGAGGAAGCCGGGCTGGTACGGGTGGTCCTGGAAGGTCACGAGGTCGAAGCCCAGTTGCTCGCTGAACACCGCGAGCTCGACCGGCGCCTGCGGCGAAGCGCTCGTCGGGGTGATGAACGTTCCGAAGGAGAGCGGATGACCGTAATCTGGGATGCCGCAAGCCTGCGCCCTATCAGTCCGCTTGGCAAACCACCGGTAAGCGACTTACTATAGGTAAGTGATTAGTGAGTGGCACCATATTGACGACGACGAGTGCCGTCGTTTCCAGTCCTCGATCGAGCACGTGGGCAAGCGCTGGAGTTCCGGCATCCTGATGGCGGTCGCCCAGGGCGCCACCCGGTTCAGCGAGATCCTCGCCGCGGTGCCCGGGCTCTCTGACCGTCTGCTGTCCCAGCGGGCGAAGGAGCTCGAAGCATCCGGCCTGCTGTCACGCGAGGTGATCCCGTCGACCCCGGTGCAGGTGCGCTACCACTTGACCCTGCGTGGGCAGGACCTGATGGACTCGCTGCAGCCGCTGGTCAGCTGGGGGCAGAGGTGGGGGACTCCGAATCCTGCTCCGCGAGGAACGCCTGCGGTCCTTTCTCCGCTGCCACCGGATCCATCCACAGCGCGCTGAACCAGTTGCCGTCGGGATCCTCGAAGTCCCGCGCGTACATGAACCCGTAGTCCTGCGCCTCCCGGAATTCGGTGCCGCCGGCCGCCACTACCCGGTCGATCATCTCGTCGACCGCCTCCCGGGAATCCCGGCTGATCGCCAGCTGGGTCTGCGCAGCAGTGTGCGGATCGACGATCGGCTTGTGGGTGAAGGTGCCGAAGAACTCGGGCGTGAGGATCATGAGAAACAGGTTGTCGTCGATCACGACGCAGGCTGAGTTCTCATCGGAGAAGGCCGGGTTGATGGACCAGCCCAGCGCTGTGAAGAACGCCTTCGACCGCTCCACATCGGTGATGGGGAGGTTGACGAAGATGCTGGTGGCCACGGTGTCTCCTGATCTATCGCCGGTGAGGATCGGTCGAATGGCCGCCACGGTATCCGGGCGTGCGAGTCGCTGTCAAGAGCTGCCCCCGATGCGCCCGTCCGCGGCATCGAGCGAGATCTCCTCCGAATCGAGGGCGGTGCGCATCACTTCGATCGACTCCGTCGAGTAGGCACCGCGCTCGTACGCGTCGCGGAGCACGGCGCGCTCCGCGTCGAGCTGCACCCGGCGCAATCGCTGGTACTGCGCCACCTCGTTCTGCGGGTCTGAGAGGTCGGCCCTCGCCCAGATCTCGAGTCGACCGAGCCACGCCTCCGTCTGCGCGTTGACCTCCCGCACCACCTGTGGTCGTGCCGGAGCGACGGATGATTCGGATCCCTCGGCCGCCGCGGCGACCGCCGTGTCGCCGGCATCCTTCATCTGCTTGCGCAGCTCGACCAGCTCAGCCCGACCACTGCCGGGCACGTCGTCCGCGGGATGCAGCCGGCGCACGACCGGCGGCAGCAACAGTCCCTGCACGACCAGCGTGACGATGGCGACAGCAAAGGCCACGAGAACCAGCGGTTCGCGCATCGGCGCCCCTTCCGGGATTGTCTGCACCGCCGCGACGGTGACCACTCCGCGCATGCCCGAGAGTCCGAGGATCACGCCGTCGCGCCATCCGAGGGCCTGATCACGCTCCGCCGTGAGGTCGTTGTTCTGCTGGTCGAGCCGCTTGCGGAAGTTCTGGAAGGTCTTGGAGAACCGCGCCCGGGCAGTGTCGTCGATCTCGACGGGCTCCGCCGGCGGGTTCGCCTCGAGCTCCGCGATTCGGGTAGCGATCCGGTCGCGGGCGGCCTTGTCCCTCTTCGTGACTATGCCGAAGGTCGCCCGAATCCCCCGCGTGAAGTTCCTCAGCGGAGACTGCTTGATGCCCAGCTGCCGGAACTTCGCGGCGCGCTGCTGAAAGTCCTCCTCGGTGACGCTGTCGAACCGACCGTTGGTCTTCTCCGCCTGAACGGCGCGCTTGCGGTAGCGGCGGCGAATCGTCCAGAGCAGCGGAGGCATCGATGCGAAACGGAGGCCCACGAGCAGCAGGATTACCAGCCCGGCGACGCCGAGGGTGCCGGGCAGCTCACCGCCGCTCGCGACCTCGCCGATTACCGGCCAGAGCTGGAACCCCATGTAGAGGAAGACCGCGTTCTCGACCAGCAGCGTGACGATGCGCCAGGTGCCCGACTCGGCGAGACGCAGGGATGCCCGGATGCGGTACGCCCCCTGGTTGCCCACGAGGATGCCGGCGACCACCACCGCCACGACTCCGGACGAGTGCGCGAACTCCCCCGCGAGGTACGCGACGAAGGGCACTACCAGCGAGACCGCGGCATCCAGCACCGGGTCGGTGATCCGTCGTCGAAGCGCGACTGAGACGGCCCCGAGGACGCCACCGATGATCACGGCGCCGACGACCGCCCAGAAGAAGGTGAGCGCGATCATCCAGCCGCTGGGCGACTGAACCGTGGCGCTTGCGATGGCGAGCATCGTGGAGAGCAGCACCAGCGCAGTCGCGTCGTTGACGAGCCCCTCGCCTTCGAGGATGGTGACGATGCGCGGCGGCAGCCCGAGCCGCTTGCCCAGGCTCGTCGCCGCGACCGCGTCGGGCGGGGCGACGACCGCGCCGAGCGCGACGGCCAGCGCGAGGGGCACGGTCACCCAGAGCAGGCTCACGAGTACGCCCACCAGCACCGCCGACACCGCAACAAGTCCGACGGCGAGGAAGACGATCACCCGCAGGTTGCGTCGGAAGTCCACGAACGGCACCTGCCGCGCGGCCGCATAGAGAAGCGGAGGCAGGATGACAGTGAGCACCAGGCTCGGCTCGATGTCGAAGTGCGGAACGGCCGGGATGGCGCCGATCCCCACCCCGACGACCGTCAGGGCCAGCGGTGCCGCGACCCCGATGCGCCCGGAGAAGAAGGAGACGACGCCGATGACAAGCACCACCGCGACGACGGTGAGTGTGGCGAGTTCGGTGGGTTCCATGCGGGAAAGGCTAGCTGGGGGCGGTGCACGGATCGAGCAGGAGGCAAATGGCTGAACGGTGCCGATGAGCCGACGCATATCGTGAACTCGTCGGTAGCGACCGTCGCGGTTGCGATATCCGCATCACTCCTCACTCCGACGCTCTCGAAGAGACGGTCGAAGGTGCGTCCGTTGAGGACGAGCCATGCCCACCTCTAGAGGGGCTGGACCGGATCGGCCTTCCAGAGGATCTGACGGATCGGCCCCGCCTGAGCCAGGGAGTCGACGAACCCATACGAATCGCGCGCGATCTGCTCGAGGACCGACGGATCCACATCGCTGAGTTTCTTGAAGACGACGCAATATCCGGTGAGGGAGTGCGTGCCCAGCTGATCCAGCAGCCGGGAGTGCCGTGCCGTGCCATCCATCAGGTAGAGGGTGATCTTGCGCTTTCGCGGATAGAAACCGATCGTGTGACCGTCGCCTTCGCGGCCGCTGTCGTACTTGTAGTGGTAGGTGCCGAATCCGATCGTGCCCACGTTCCACAGCGCTGGCACGTGCCCGCTGATCCGTTGCAACAGGTCGATGAGGGCCTCGGTGTCCGCAGCGGTCTGGGCATCGAGCGAGGTGATGTAGGTGTCGACTGCGGAGTCTCTCATCGCGCGCGCTTTCTCGGGGTCGTGCCGCGATTCTAACGACGGATGCCGATTGCCCGCTGTCGTGCAGCGCTTGTTCCAAGCGCGCTCTGGAGTGAGCTTCCGCCGGTGGAGGACGCCGGGGTGGATCGGGCGACATGTCTCCTCCTCCACCGAATGTATATTCGAGACTTATCAACATCTTTGTAGCATAGTATAGTAATTGTGTTCCATTTGAGGGAGAATGGGGCTATGTCCATCACCGCCACTGTCTCGCTCGAGGTCCCCGCCCTCGATGAGATCTCGCGCGCGGACGACGTAGAGCTGATCGAGGTCATGCGCAAGTGGGCGCAGGCGCGTCGAGCAGTGGATGCCGGGCTGGCCACCCTCGCCGGCGTCGTGGCCGCGCGGTCCTCCCTCGAGCTCGGTTATGACGGACTGGCCCAGCGGGCGGGCGCACGCACTGCAGACGCGTTTGTGTCCCAGCTCACCGGCACATCGGGGCCGGAGGCTCGCGCGATCACCGCTGTCGGCACGATGATGAGCGACCCTGCGGCCTGGCTGGGCGAGGTCGCGTCACGGGTGACGTCTGGTGACCTGTCGATCGGGGCCGCTGCCGCCATCCAGAGCGGGCTCGGGACGCCATCGCCCACGGTCGCCGCCGACGATCTGGCGGATGCCGCGCACGAATTGCTGGCATCCGCAAATTTCCTGCCGCCCGAGAAGGTCGCTCGGCACGCTCGCGAACTCCGCGACGAGCTCGATGACGCGGGCGTCGCCGATCGCGAGGCGCAGTTGCGCGACAAGCGATTCCTCCGTCTCACGCCGCAGGCGGATGGGATGACGCGCATTTTCGGTCTGCTCGACCCGGAGTCGGCGGCCCTCGTCACCGATGCGGTCGACGCCGTGACCGCGACACGGCGAGGCGGCCCACGCTTTGTCGACGCGGCTACGGCAGCGCGCGCAGAGGCCATCGCGCTCGACGAGCGCACGACCGGGCAGCTGTCACTGGATGCGCTGGTCGAGATGGTGCGGATCGCCGCCTTTGCAGACGACGGCCGCGTCTTCGGCACCCGCAAGCCCGCCGTGAGGGTGCATGTCACCGCCACGGATCTTGCCCGCGGCACCGGTGTCGCCCACCTGGAAGGCCAGACCGCGGCAGCGTCCGTCGCGACCGCGCAGCGACTCGCGTGCGGCAACGAATTCCTCGCGCTCGAGTTCAGCGACAGCGGGGTCAACAGCGGCTCGGCACTCCGACTCGGTCGCACCCGGCGCACGTTCTCCGACGCGCAGCGCACCGTACTGGCAGCGATCTGGGGCGGATGCGCGGTGGGCGGCTGCGATCGGCCCCCGTCCTGGTGCGAGGCCCATCACATCGACGAATGGGTCGAAGACGGCGGCGCGACCGATGTGGGCAATGGCATCCTCCTGTGCCGACACGACCACATGCGCGTGCACAACAACGGCTGGAAAGTGCGGCGACGCGGCAAGGACTATGTTCTCGAGCCGCCGCCGGGCGATCCCCTGCATCCCGCCGAGATTCCGTTGATTCCGAAAAATCCGGTCTATCGCCGCGGACGGAGGATGGTGGATGCCGACCGCGAAGTCGAATGCTCCGCCTGAGATTGCCTCACACCAGAGCCGAGCGCAGCAGGCCGACTCGAGCGCAGCGGGTGGTCGCGGCGCAACGGACGGTCGCAGTGCAGCGGGTGGTCGCGGTGCAACGGACGGTCGCGGTTCAACTGACGGTCGCGGTGCAGCGGACGGTCGCGGGCATCGTGACCGTCGCACCATAGGACGGGCTGCTGCGGGAGACCAGAGGCGCACACCCGGCATCACCAGGCCTGGACCGTGACGCCCAACCATTCGGCGAGGGCGGCGATCTCGGCACGCACCATTTCGTCTTCCTCAGCGTCGAAAGGCAGGAACTCATGCACCGCGGTGACCACGAGTGCGTCCCGCCCACGGTTCACCTCGGCGTCGAGCATCCCGACGAAGCGGTCGCCCATCAGGATGGGATGGGCGAAGAATCCGTACTTGCGCCGCGTCTTCGGCTTGAACTGCTCGAGCACGTAGTCGAACTCGAAGATGTCATGCAGCCGAGGCCGATCGAACAGCATTCCGTCGTAGGGGCTGAGGAAGGCGACCCGACCGCCCGGGTCGTCATCCAGAGCGGCGAGCGCCTCGGGGTCCACCCGCCACTTCTGCTTCAGGCCCTCGATGACGGCGGGTTCGCCCGCCTCCCCCACCGGAGTCCAGGGCGACTTCTGCTTCGCGATCCCGGCCGCGTGCAGTCGGCGCTCGTTCAGCATCCGCTCGGCCTCGTCCAGCGCCAGCTCGGGAAGATCCTGCGGATACACCCGCTCGGCCAGGTCCCACCGACGATGGCGCCCTTCGCGCCCGACGATCGCCACCTCTCCCTGCCGCTGCAGGAAGTCGAGCATGTGCACGGTCTGGTTGGATCCGAACCAGCCGTCCGGTGGACGGATCACCTCGGCCGTGTCCGGGATCTCGGTCGCCAGCAGCGGCCCCTCCGCACGCAATCGGGCGAGGACATCAGTGCGGAAGCGGTCGTTGGCGGCCAGCCATTCTCGACTGCTCTGCCGACGGGGCCAGCTCCGCATGGCGGGCAGCATGAGCGGAAGCAGACTCACCGGGCGGAACGAACCGTCGAATTCGAACAGCAGCCGATCCTTCTCCACAGCCTTCGACAGCTGGATCTGGTCGTAAGCGGTGCCGAGCCGCGACCAGAGGATCGTGTGCTCCGCGGGGGCGATCGTGGCTGTGGGGTCGATCTTTATCGCGCCGAGCTCCTCGGCGACCTCCACGACATCGCCCGCTCGATCCGCATCCAGCAGCTGGGCGCGCACGGCGATCCGCCGGGCCTGGTCTCGCGTGAGCTGGTGCGTCACGGGTCGAGAGTAGCAGCGGCCGTGTGCCCACCGCCCGGCCGAATGTCGGCACTCGCACGGGAATTCCCCAGACTGACGATATATCGTTGGCTATCGTCGAGCCAGAAGACATCGACGTGGCCAGGCGGGATGAGGTCATCCAGCCAGCAGAGACACCGAGGAGATCATCATGAGCAATCCATTCATGGGCGACAGGTTCGCGGGACGCCGGGGCGGTGCCGGCGAAGGTTGGCCCGCCAACGCCATGTGGGACGCGATGGAGCAGTTGCGCGGGCAGTTCGACCGCAAGGTCGGCACCAGGATGGGGCGCGGTGATGTGCGTGCCGCGGTGCTCTCCCTCCTCGCCGAGAAGCCGATGCACGGCTACCAGATCATCCACGAGATCGAGGAGCGTAGCGGCGGCAGCTGGAAGCCCAGCCCCGGCTCGGTGTACCCCACGCTCCAGCTTCTCGCCGACGAGGGCTTCATCAGCGCCGAAGAGTCCAACGGTCGTAAGACCTACTCGCTCACCGCCGAGGGGCGTGCTGTAGCGGATGCCGCGGCGGAGCAGCCGGCGCCCTGGGAGGGCCAGAACACTCGTGACACCAGGCGGGCGACGGCACTGCCCAAGGCCGGTATCGACCTCGCCCAGGCCGCTGCCCAGGTGGGACGCACCGGCAACCCCGAACAGGTGAAACAGGCTGTCGCCGTTCTCGAAGAAGCGCGTCGTAAGCTCTACTCGATCCTCGCCCAGGACTGAGCGTGCCCCCCGCACTTCGGCGCGGCGGAGACGAGATTACCGAGATCAGATGACCGACGCCGGCAACATGCGTGCCCGCTCCCGCAGAATCCTGCGGTTCGCCGCCCGCTACCTTGCCCAGGCGTGGTGGTACGAGCTGTTCCTGCCGCGGCTCGGGCTTGCGCGACTCTCGGCGCGCGGCCGGAGTAAGCGGCTGCAGCGCATCGCGCGCAACTTCCACGCGCTCGCGGTGGACCTCGGTGGCCTCATGATCAAGGTCGGCCAGTTCATGTCGTCGCGCCTGGACATCCTGCCGCCGGAGATCACCAAGGAACTCGAGGGGCTGCAGGACGAGGTGCCGCCGGTGCCGTTCGCCGCCATCCGCGCCCTCGCCGAAGCCGAGCTCGGAGTGAGCCTCGAGCGGGCGTTCGCCTTCATCGACGAGACCCCGGTGGCCGCAGCATCCCTCGGCCAGGTGCATCGTGCGCGGCTCGCGGAGATGGATGCCGCGGACACGGGCCTCGTCGACGTCGTCGTGAAGATCCAGCGACCGGGCATCGACCAGATCATCGATGTCGACCTCAGCGCGCTGCGTCGGGTCGCCGGCTGGCTCAGTCGGGTGCGCCTCGTATCGGATCGCGTGGACATGCCCTCACTCGTGGAGGAGTTCGCGTTCACCAGTCTCGAGGAGATCGACTACCTGCACGAGGCGGCGAGCGCGGAGAGGTTCGCCCAGAACTTCGCGGGCGATGCTCGGGTGCGGGTGCCCGAGTTCGTGTGGGAACGCTCGACCAAACGCGTGCTCACCCTGCAGGACGTGACGGCGATCAAGATCAATGACGTCAATGCCCTGACAGCCGCCGGCATCGACCCCGCGGAGGTCGCTGCCGATTTCGCAGCCGTGATGTTCGACCAGCTCTTCGTGCACGGCTTCTTCCACGCCGACCCGCACCCCGGCAACATCTTCGTCACGCCAGCGCAACGCAGCGACGCTGAGGGCACCCGGGCCTGGCACTTCACGTTCATCGACTTCGGGATGATGGGTGAGGTACCCGACGGCCTGCGCCGCGGCCTTCGCCAGCTCATCATCGCCGCGGCGTCGCGCGACGGCACGGGCATGGTGGACGGCATCCGCGAGGTGGGGGTGCTCCTGCCCTCGGCGGACACGGCCGAGCTCGAGCGGGCGATGACCAAGCTCTTCGCCCGGTTCGGCGGAATGGGTTTCGCGGAGTTGCAGGAGGTCGATCCGCGCGAGTTCCGGGCGTTCGCGACGGAGTTCGGCGATCTCGTGCGGTCGCTGCCGTTCCAATTGCCCGAAAATTTCCTGCTGATCATCCGCGCCATGTCCGTGACATCGGGTGTCTGCAGTTCACTGAACCCCGCCTTCAACATCTGGGATGCGGTCGAACCGTACTCGGCCCAGCTCATCCGCGCCGAGGGCGGCAACCTCGTGCAGGACGTCCTGAAACGGGCGGTCTCGACCGCAGGGCTGCTCGCGGGGCTGCCGCAACGGCTCGACAACCTCACCACCCGGTTCGACGAGGGTCGGATCTCGGTGCAGGCCCCGCGCCTCGAGCGTCGCCTCATCAGTCTCGAGCGCACGGCTCGCCAGACCATCTCGGCTGTGTTGTTCGGCGCCCTGTTGATCGGGGGCATCCTGCTTCGAGCCGACGACGTCGTGTTCGGGACTGTGCTGATGGGCATCTCGGCCATTCCGCTGCTCCACGCCCTCTTCGCGGGTCTGGTCGCGCGTCGCGGGCCGCTGCCTTAACCGCCGCTAAGCTTTCTCGAGCCCATCGACGACGAGCTGAGGGCCTGGCACCCATGTCCCCACGATTCGGCGTGAACTACGTCCCCTCTTCTCAATGGTGGTACTCCTGGGTCGACTGGGACGCCAAGAGTATCCGAGCGGACCTGGCGGCCATCGCCCGACTCGGCAGCGACCACATCCGAATCCACTGCCTGTGGCCGGTCTTCCAGCCCAACCCGTCCCTGGTCAGTTCCACCTTGCTGAACAGGCTCCGGGAGCTGCACGATATCGCCGACGAGGTCGGGCTCGACGTGGTCGTGACCCTGTTCAACGGGTGGTTGAGCGGATTCGACTTTCGTCCAGACTGGCTTCCGGCCACCGCGAACGTCTTCGCGGATGAGCCGACCCTTGTCGCGCAGGAACTGCTGATCCAGCGGGTCGGGGAGGCCGTCGGAGCACACCCGAGGTTCCTCGGAATCGATCTCTCCAACGAGCCGAGCGTCATCGCGATGAATGCGCCGAATCGCAGCACGACCGCAGAGGGCGATGCCTGGTTGGAGCGGATGTTCGCCGCCGTCTCGCGCGCGGCACCCTCACGGCTCGCGACCGTCGGCATGGACCACCTGCCCTGGATGACTGACGAGACGCCGTTCACGCGCCCGTCCCTCGCGGCTCTCGGCACCGTCACCTCCGTGCACGCCTGGACCTACTTCACGGGGGCCCTTGACCGCTACGGAGTGGACAGTACCGGCACCCAGCGGATCACCGAGTACCTTCTCGAGCTCGCGCGCGCCTACTCGGCCGATCCGCAGCGCCCGGTCTGGCTGCAGGAGTTCGGAGTCTCGGGAGAGTGGATGGCGCCCGACGCCATGGAGCGCTATGTGACCGACGCGACCAAGGCCGCGCTCGGTGTCGACGGGCTCTGGGGCGTCACCTGGTGGGCATCCCACGACATCGACCGGCGTCTCGGCGGATTCGCTGCGCTCGAGTACGACCTCGGACTGCTCACCGTCGACAATGCCGTCAAGGCCACCGGCGAGCGCTTCCGGGACGCCGCCAGTGCCGCCCGCACCCTGCCGAAACTGCCCCAGAAATCGGTGGCGCTTGTTTTGCCCGACGGACGCACCCCCGATCTCGGCTTCGCCGACGCTTTTTTCGAGCTCGTCGATCGCGGCATCTCGCCGACCATCGTGCTCGAGTCGCGATCGGCGGACTCCGCCTGGCTCGCCGCCCGAGGAATCACGCAGGTTCTGTATTAGCCGGTCGCCAGAGCGGGCCGACGACGAGAAGCAGGACCGCCACGTTGAACAGCGCGTTCGAGGGATTACCGGAAGCGATGGATCCCGCGCTGTCGAACAGGAACCAGGCCGAAGCACCGACGACGAGCGACCGCCGCACTCCCTCCGGGGCCGGGTCGTAGGCCCAGTAACGCAGGCACACGACCATCATTCCCCAGCCGAGAAGGAAGCCTCCCGTCAGTGCCGAAAGAAAATGTGTGGTGCCGCCGTCGAACCGCTGCCCACCGTCGATGGGCCAGGACAACAGGTCGAGCGTCCCGTGCGCCGCACCGGAGGTCGCGGCGACCGAGCCGAGGGTGAATACCGGCCCGAACGCTCCGATGACTATGGCCGAGACCCAGAGCCAGTTCTTATGAGCACGTGTGCTTCGCATCGATTCTCCCTCTCCGTGAGAGGGCGATCGGACTCACGACCCATCCGGCCGTGCGGCGGTACCTGGTGAAGAGCCTCGCTGCGGGTGCTACCCCGATGCCGGATTCCGGAATCAGCGCGGCAGCTCGCGGTCGCGCAGGGCGAGAACGGCTGACGGGATGCTGAGGGCCGCGGCCTCGAGCATCCAGAAGATGCCCATTACCGCGTTGTAGTTGAGGGCCACCTTCCAGGTGTCCGGATCCTGCCCGAGCACGACGAAGGCGAGGAGCGCCGCCCCAGCAAGCACGATGACCAGCGCCGCCAGCCAACGGTAGGCCTCGAGGTAGGTGCGGTCCCGCAGCAGCGTCTGCCGCTCGTCGAGGTATTCGTCGGGCAGGTCGGCGACCAGCCGTACCGACAGCCGGAGCATCCACCAGAGGACCGCTCCGACAAGCACCGCCACGATGCCGGCGATCGACCCGAGGAGGATCCAGCACGCGGGAATCACGACTATGAGGGCGATCATCGCCGCCGCCAGCGCGAAACGCGCGCGGCTGGTGCGCAGGGACTGGAAGCGGGTATCGGACATGATGCGGTCGACGCGATCGGCGACCTGTTGCTTGTTCCTATCTTTGCGTGAGGTGCTCATCTGATGCTCCTGAGGGGGTGAACGGGGTCAATGAAAACAGTTCGCCAAGCGGAGTCGCGAGCTCGCTTGCGATGCGCAGTGCCAGGGCGAGACTCGGGCTGTACTCGCCGCGTTCGAGGTATCCGATCGTCTGATAGTGCACGTCGACGGCGTCAGCCAGTTGCTGCCGGCTGATGCCACGACTGGCACGAACGTCTTCCAGTCGGCTGAAGACCGGCTCCTCTGACTTCGGCTTGCGTCCCATGAAAGGCAGCATAAATGCTACATAGCATTATTGCAACATTGTCTCCTTCAGTGGGGCTGCGCGCCCTCCGGCAGGAAGCGGGCCACCGCGTGCTCCAACCATTCCCACAGCGCAACGCGGCGTTCGATCGCGAAGGTGACCGGTTCGGCCCGGGCTAGGCGGCCGATCTCGACGTAGCCGTCGTTGAGCGACGGAAAGGTGTCCCCCAACGCGAAGCGCACCGCGTGACCGGCGGTGATGGGCGCGGTCGTAGCGCCGGGCAGGATGCCCATCGCGGGCATCACGTGCTTCCACACCCAGTACATCGAGGCCGGCATGTCCTTGCCAAGACCGGTGCCAGGGACAAGGCCAGGGTCGTAGGCGTTCAGCCGTCTGCCGGATGCCGCGAACCTCTCCGCCCAGTCGTGGGAGAGGGTCACCAGCGCGAGCTTGCTCGATGCGTAGGCGACACCGCCCCTCCGTCGCTCCTGCGCGAACCGCGTCTCGTCGGCGGCGGGAGCATCCGGCCGCGCGAGATCGGCGGGATCCAGCCACTGCGGATCAGGGACCAGGTTGAAGGATTCCTTCTTGCCGCGGTGGGTCGACGAGCCCATCACCGTGGCATGGGCCGCCGGCGCGAGGGATCGCTCCAGCCCCCGCAGCAGCAGGTGTTGGGCGATGACGTTGACCGTGAAAGTCAGTTCGAACCCCTGGACACCGGTCTTGCGTCGGGAGGCGAACTGGGCACCCGCGTTGAGCATGGCCGCATCGATGGGCCCCAGATCTCCCCCGTCCTGCATGGTTGCGATCTCCTCGAGGGCGCGACACACACTCTCGAGATCGCCGAGATCCAAGTGGATGCCGCGGGCCGCCAGCCCCCGCGACCGAACGGTCTGCACCGCAGCATCCAGTGCCGCGCCATCGCGGGCGAGCAGCAGGATGTCGGGGCGGGACGGGTGCGCGACGAGGGCCTGGAGCATCCGGGCGCCGATGCCGCTGGTGGGGCCGGTGAGGAGAACCGTCGGACTAGTGATGTCACTTTGTGCCATAGCCAGAATCTAGCTGATGTCATGATGTGACACAAGGGTAGGATCGTGGGCATGCCCCGCTGGCCAGAAGACTCCCGCCGGAGGCTGATCGATGCCGCGGTGGTGCTCTTCGCCGAGCGTGGCTACACCGACTCGACCGTCGAGGACATCGCCCTCAGCGCGGGAGTCACCCCCCGCACGTTCTTTCGTCACTTCTCGGACAAGGAGGAGGTGCTCTTCGGCGATGACGACGACCTGCTCCCCCTCCTTCTGGCCGAGATCCGCGGCGACTCGGGGCCGGTTCGAGCCGAGGCGCACATGAAGAGAGCCCTCGGCGCGTTGGCGGAGGTCTTGGAACCGCGGCGCGAGGCACTGCGCAAGCGCCAGCTAATCATCGACTCGCAGATTTCGCTGTCGGGGCGGGAGCTCGCCAAGCAGGCGCTGTGGCAGCAACAGGTCACGACCGCTCTTATCGATCGGGGATTTCCGATCGAGCAATCCGATGTGCTCGCGTCGATCGGTTTCGCGCTGTTTCGGCGATCCCTTCACGCCTGGCTTGCCGAGCCCGGCGGAGCATCACTTCAGAACCGCATCGGTGAGGCCCTGGCCGGCGTGCCATCCGTGCTCGACATCACCAGTACCCACTGAACCGGGCCGATCGAGTCGGAATCAGCGGTCAGGACTTCGCAATTCGAGCACCGAGCGCGGCTCCCGGCGGTCGCCCGGCGCCGTCGCCGCCAGAAGGCCGGTCAGTACGCGACGCCGAACTGCTGGCCGGAGTGCGCCGGGGACTCGATCTCGTCCACGATCGCGGTTGCGAAGTCTGCGCCAGAGATCGCGGACGATCCGCTTTCGTCGAAGATCGCGACATCCCCGCCCGTGCGATGGGTGCCCGTCGCTTCTCCCGGCGCAAAGGACCCGTAGGTGGCGGCCGGACTGACATAGAACCAGTCGAGGCCCTGCGGAGCGCCGTCGACCAGATCGTCGACGACCTCCGCCATGACTCGGGCCTCGGTGGCGAACTGCGGCGGCACCTCACCCGCGTAGGCAATGCGCGGAGCCCCCGGAGCCAGCCGGAGGGCGCTGAAGCCGCCTACGATCCCGATCCGAGTGCTCGCGGATGCCGCAACTCCGGCGAGCGTCGAGTAGAGACTGCGCAACGCGGTCTCGAGCTCGCCCCGCGGAGCCAGCGCACCGACGAGCACGTCGGCGGACGATACCAGCCCGGCCAGTTCATCGTGGATCGAGCCCGTGCGATAGTGCACGCCGGCGATGGGCTCTGCGGGGGCGTTGCGGCTGAAGGACGTCACGTCATGGCCGCGTGCGACAGCTTCGCGGACGATGTTCGCGCCGGTGTAGCCGGTTCCTCCGAGGACGGTGATTCGAGACATTGTCTTCCCTTTCGCTGGTGCTTGCGCTACTTCGATCACTCTAGAAGAAGTGGTTACTGTTGGTAAGTAGGCACCTTGGAGTAACCGACTGGAGTGGCACATGCGGCATGACGATGGGCGTGAACTCGATCCGTATCAGGCGGGCTGCCCGACCCGGCGCATCCTCGACCTCATCGGTGGGCGGTGGACGGTGCTCATCGTGGGTGCGCTCGGCCCGGGGACCGCGCGCTTCTCGCAACTTCAACGGCGAGTGGACGGCATCTCCCAGAAGATGTTGACGCAGACCCTGCGGGCAATGGAACGAGACGGCCTGGTGGTGCGCACGGTGACAGCGGAGGTGCCGGTGAAGGTCGAGTACGCCCTCAGCGACGCCGGCCGCACCCTCACGGAGCCTCTCAAGGCCCTCGAAGAATGGGCGATCGAGCACTTCACGGGCGTCGCCGCGTCGCGCTCAGAGTACGAGTCGCGGGTCGTCGGCTAGGCCGGTTCCACGACGACCGAACAGTCGAAAACGCCGGAGCCAGCGGCGGGCGAGGGTGCGACATCCGCCCCCGCCCGCCGGGCCGGCCATTTCAGGCGGGGGCGTAAGCGACCGCGACGTCGAGCACCCACGTGACCCCGAAGGAATCGGTGAGCATGCCGTAAGCGGGCGAGAACGCGGAGGGCGCGAGGTCGGAGAGGATTCTCGAACCGCGGCTGAGGCGACCCCAGAGTTCGGTGATCTCCTCGGCGGAATCCCCACGCACAGACACGAACACGGCCTTCTCGCCGCGGTCGTATGAGACGCTCGAGGGCACGTCATAGGCCATGACCTGGAAGCCGTTGTCGCCGATGATCTGGCCGAACTTGATCTGCGCGGCCTCTTCTGGGATCTCGGCGCTATAGGCCTGCTCGTTGGTGACGGCGATCAACTGGCCTCCGAACACCGAGTGATAGAACTCGAGCGCCGCAGCGGCATCGCCTCGGAAGTTGAGGTGGGGGGTGGTGATGACGGTCATTTCTGCTCCCTGAATGGATTCGATTGCCGGGAGGTCCCCGGTCTTCCTCCACGCTCGCAGCCATCTAGGACAGATTCCGTCCTAGATTCGAACTACTGTCGAGGTATGACCACGACTGCCTCGACCACAGCACGACTGCTGCGTCTGCTGTCGCTCCTGCAGACGCGGCGGGACTGGCCCGGCACCCTTCTCGCGGATCGGCTGGAGATCAGCCATCGCACGGTGCGGCGCGACGTGGACCGGCTGCGCGACCTCGGGTACAGCATCCGCGCCACGATGGGTCCGGATGGCGGGTACCGCCTCGACGCGGGCTCCGAGCTGCCGCCGCTGCTGTTCGACGATGAGCAGGTGATCGCCCTCGCGGTCTCCCTCCAGGCTGCGCCCGGGCTTGGGGCGGGGGTGGAGGAAGGCGCGGCTCGCGCCCTCGCGACGGTGCGCCAGGTGATGCCCTCCCGGCTACAACACCGCCTCGACGCGCTTCGATTCACCACCCTCCCCGCGCGGCCGGGCCGCGCGGTCGCCGAGCCCGTGGCCCCGGACACACTCGTCGCGCTCTCCGGCGCCATCCGCGACCGGCAGATTCTGCGATTCGACTACGCGAGCCGCGGCCCGGTCGACGAGGACACAGGGATACCGCCCCGATGCGTGGAGCCGCACCACATCGTCAATTCCCACGGCCTGTGGTACCTGGTGGCGTGGGACTGCGACCGCGACGACTGGCGGATGTTCCGCGCCGACCGCATCTCACCGCGCACGCCGACCGGCCCCCGGTTCGTGCCGCGTGAGATCCCCGGAGGCAGCGTCGCAGACTACGTGTCGGCGCGCTTCACGGGATCGGACGGGGTCGACGCCTGGCCGTGCCGCGGCACCGTGATGCTCCACCTTGCCGCCGGTGCGGTTCTCCCCTTCGCCGGCGACGGCGTCGTCGAGGATCTCGGACCCGACCGGTGCACTCTCGAAGCCGGGTCCTGGTCGTGGGGGTCCCTCGCCGCGTCCTTCGGCCGTTTCGAGACGACGATGGAGGTGCTCGGCCCCCCGCAACTCGCGGCGGCGTTCGTCGAGCTCGCGGGGCGCTATGCCTCGGCGACGGCAGGCGAGGGGATACTCTCGACCAGTGCCGACCAGTGACCCGAATGCCCCGCGGTTCCACCACATCGCCGTGCTCGGCAGCTCCTTCGCGGCCGGCCCCGGCATAGGTCCGGTCATCGACAGGGCGGCCGGTCGATCGGGTCGCAATTACGCTCACCTTGTCGCCGAGTTCTACGGTTCACGGCTCACCGACCTGAGCGTGTCCGGCGCCACCACCTCCACTATTCTCGACACCTCCCAGCGCCTGAGGACGAGACGTTTCGCGCCGCAGATCTCTTTGCTCCCGGAGGAGTGCGACCTCGTGCTCATCACCGCCGGAGGCAACGACCTCGGCTACTCGTTCTCCCTCTGGCGAGCGGGGTGGGGAGGGTGGCTGTCGAAGCGTCGACTCCTCGCCGGGATCGGTCGCAGGCTCACCAGGGGCGCGGTGCCGACAGCCGGGCCTTACGACGTCGCTCGTGCCGCCGCCGGGCTCGCCCGGGTGGTCAGCGAGGTCCGCTCTCGCTCCCCTCACGCGCGAGTTCTGCTTGTCGACTACCCCACAGTGATAGGCGCCACGACCACCACAAGCAGCGCTGTGCCGCTGGATGACAGCGCCCTGAAGCTCTTCCGGCGGGTGGGCCAGCTGCTCACGAGTGCGTTCGAAGACGCCGCCGCTTCGTCCGCGGCCGAACTGGTGCAGGTATCGGCGCTCAGCGAGGACCATGCGGTCGAGTCGGAAGAACCGTGGATGGTCGGCTTCGCGCCACGCTTCTCGGGCATTCCCGCGTTTCATCCCAATGCTGCCGGACACGCGGCCATCGCCCGGGCGATCGAGCGGTACCTCATGGCGTACCCCCTAGCACCGGGGACCCGACCGGCCTAAGCGCCGGGAAGCCTCTCGCTGCGGAGGAGTCCCTCTTCGAGCTCGCCGGCGAGCGCCGGCCGGCAGTCGTCGAGGGTCAGGAAGATTGTCGCCCACTCCGACTCGTACTGCGCGGGGGTGAGCCGCCCGTGCACCGCACGGTCATCGAGGGCCGCGAAGGCGGTGCGGGCGGCAGCCATGCTCGCGACATTGCCCCAGCACGAGATGCCGCCATCCACGGCAACCCGAACCACTACCAGCTGTATCGAGGCTTCGCGCAGTCGTCTCGTCGCCCGGGCGCCGTACCAGACACTCGCCCCGTACAGCGCGAACGCCACCATGAACGCGAGCAACGGAGACAGCACCACACCGAGCGCCATCATGGCGAAGAGTGCAGCGACCGAGCCGACAAGGGGCCAGTTGCGGAAGATCCCATGAAGTCTTCGCTCCGCCGCGGTCGTGCCCGGAGGGTAGACGGTGAGGCGTTCGCGAGTCCAGAGGCCCCGGCTGAGAGGTGCGACCTCGAAGTGACCCCATGGGTGCGGTCCCTGCAGCCTCGTCTTCACGCGCTCGGGGAGGCGGTCCCACAGTCGAAGATCGGGGAGGGTGATGGTGGTCTCGGAGTGCTTCACAAGACTGGTCTACGCCGATCCGCCGGCCGCGGGAACGATGCTTACGACATCTACACGCTCGACGGAGGAAACCCTAACGGGTTGCTCGCGCCCGCGGCCAGGCGGGGCCGGTGGCGGTCATGAGCGATGTCGCTGTGCCTAATCCGAGGGCAGAATCCGAGGGGCTGAATCCGAAGGCTGGTCGGGCACGAACCGATAGCCCATCCCGAGGACGGTCATGAAATACCGCGGACGGGATGGCACGGGCTCGAGCTTCTTCCGCAGCTGGGCGAAGTAGAGCCTGAGGTATCCGGTGTCCTTCGTGTGATGCGGGCCCCACACCTGGGTGAGGATGCTCTCGCGCGTGATCAGCTTCTCAGGATTCTGGATGAGGAGCTCGAGGATCCGCCACTCGGTGGGGGTCAGCCGGATCGATTCGGTTCGCTCGGGGTCGCCCCGGGTGACCTGCTTCGCCGCGAAGTCCACGGTGACGTCCCCGAAGGTGGTGACCGGTTCATCTTCGCCCGCCGGAACCCGCCGCGTCAGCGCTCTCACCCTGGCGAGCAGCTCATCGACCGAGAACGGCTTGGTCACGTAGTCGTCGGCGCCGGCATCCAGCGCCTCGACCTTGTCGGCGGCGTCGGTGCGCCCGGACACGACGAGGATCGGCACCTTGCTCCACCCCCGGATGCCCTCGATCACCTGAATGCCGTTGAGGCCCGGCATGCCGAGATCGAGCATCACGAGGTCGGGATGGTGGCTGATCGCCTGATTCAGCGCCTCGACACCGTCGCTCGCCGTGACGATGTCATAGCCCCGGGCCCCCAGCGTCACCTTGAGGGCGCGGAGGATCTGGGGGTCGTCGTCGGCGATCAGGATCTTCATGCCGACAGTGAATTCTGCGTCGCCGACGGTGATTCCTGCGTCGCCGGCAGTGATTCCTGCGTCGCGGACAGTGATTCCTGCGTCGCCGGCAGTGAGATGACCATGGTCAATCCGCCCCCCGGGGTGTCATCGGCCTGGAGCGTTCCGCCCATGCCCTCGACGAAGCCTTTGGAGAGGGCGAGCCCGAGTCCGAGTCCGGTCGCGTTGTCCGTGTCGCCGAGTCGTTGGAATGGCACGAAGATGTCTTCCCGCCGGTCCCGCGGCACACCGGGGCCGTTGTCGGTGACGCGCACCTCGACCGAGCCGCCGAAGGCGCTCGCCGAGATCCGCACCGACATTCCCGGCTGGGAGAACTTGCGGGCGTTCTCGAGTAGGTTCACCAGCACGCGCCTGAGCAGCCCGTCATCCGCGAGCACTTCGGGGAGGTCGTCGGTGATCCCCAGCTCGACGTCCGCCGGCCCGAGCCCCAGCTCGTCGATCGCCGCGAGGATCACATCCTCCACGTGCAATGGTTCGGTCCTCACGGCGAGCGCACCCGCCTGCACCCGACTGACGTCGAGGAGGTTGGTCACGAGGTCGGCAAGCGTCTCGAGGCTCTCCTGGGCGGTGGCCAGCAACTCCTCCCGGTCGGCGGCAGACCAGGCCACGTCGGTGCTCCGCAGCCCGCTGACGGCGGCGGTGGCTGCCGTCAGCGGCCGCCGGAGGTCGTGCCCCACTGCGGCAAGCAGGGCGCTGCGCATCCGGTCGGCCTGCTCGAGGGGCTCCACCTCGCCCGCCGTCTTCACCAGCGCACTGTGTTCGAGAGCCGCGTCGATCTGCGCGGCGATAGCGGCGAGGAGCCGTCGCTCGGAGGCCTCCAGGTCGGGACCGCGCAGCTCGAGCGAGGCCCGCTCACCGACCGGGAGCGTCGTGAGGTGGTCGGCGTCGTCGACGATGCCGGACTCGAGGAGCACCCCCTCCGCTCCGACGATCCGCACACTGTTGAGGGCGAAGGACTCCCGGGTGCGGGCGATGAGCGCCTCCAAAGCGTCCTCGCCGCGGAGCACGCTGCCCGCGATAGTGGCGAGCAGCTCGGACTCCGCCGCCGAGCGCACTGCAGCCCGTGATCGCCGGGCGGCCTGGTCGACGACGTAGCTCACCAGTGTCGCATTGAGGAGGTACAGGATCAGCGCCAGGGCGTGGGCGGGTTTGCCGATCGTCACCGTGTAGAGCGGATCGACGAAGAAGTAGTCGAGGGTGAGCCCGGAAAGCAGGGCGGCAAACAGTGCCGGCCAGATGCCGCCGATCAGCGCGACGATGACCACCAGAAGCTGGAAGGCGAGCACGTCGCTGGTGATCGAGTCGTCGGTGCGGAAGGTGACGAGCAACCAGGTCACGAGAGGGCCGCCGACGAGAGCGACGATGAACCCGATGATCCGCCTCTTGAGCGTGAGCGCGCCTGTGAGGCGGGGCAGCGCGAAGGCCCCGCCCGCCGCGGAGTGGGTGACGATGTGCACGTCGATCGGCCCGGACTCCCGGATGACCGTCGCACCGATGCCCGGCCCGGTCAGCGCCGCGGAGAGGCGGCTGCGCCGGCTGACGCCGATCACGAGCTGGGTGGCGTTGGACGCCTTCGCGAAGTCGACGAGGGACCGGGGGATGTCGTTGCCGATCACCTGGTGGTAGGTGCCGCCGAGTTTCTCGGCGAGCGCGCGCTGCGCCGACAGGGCGCCGGGATGCGACTCGACCAGGCCGTCCTGACTCGTGACGTGCACGACGATCAGCTCGCCTCCCGCCGACCGCGCGGCGATGCGAGCCCCGCGCTTGATCAGGGTCTCTCCTTCCGGGCCGCCGGTGAGAGCCACCACGACGCGTTCTCGCGCCTCCCACTTGCTGTCGATCCCGTGTTCGTTGCGATAGCTCTTCAGCGCGCTGTCGACCTCGTCGGCCAGCCAGAGCAGCGCGAGTTCCCGGAGCGCCGTGAGATTGCCCAGTCGGAAGTAGTTGGAGAGCGCCGCATCGATCCGCACGGCGGGATACACGTGCCCCTCGGCGAGACGATCCCGAAGCGCCTGAGGGGCGAGATCCACGACCTCTATCTGGTCGGCCGAACGGAGGATGTTGTCGGGTACGGTCTCCCGTTGGGGCGCCCCGGTGATCTGCTCGACCACATCGCTGAGCGACTCGATGTGCTGCACGTTGACCGTCGACATCACGTCGATGCCCGCATCGAGCAGCGCCTCGACATCCTGCCACCTCTTCTCGTTGCGGGATCCCGGCGCATTGGTGTGCGCGAGCTCGTCGACGAGCGCGATGTCGGGTTGTCGCGCGATCACGGCGTCGATGTCCATCTCGGCGAGCAGCACGCCGCGGTGTTCGGTCTCGACCCGGGGGATGATCTCGAGGTCCTTGAGCATCGCGGCCGTCGCTGCGCGTTCGTGGGTCTCCACGACCGCGACGACGACGTCCCGTCCCTCATCCCGGAGACGGGCCCCTTCCTCCAGCATCGTGTAGGTCTTACCGACGCCGGGGGCGGCGCCGAGCAGCACTCGGAGCCGCCCTCTCTTCATGCGATCAGCCCTTCAGTTTCGCGAGCGCGATGTTCAGCTCGAGCACGTTTACGCGCGATTGTCCGAGGTAGCCCAGATCCGGTGCCTGGATCTGGTCTTCGACCAGCTTGCGCACCGCGGAGACGGGAAGGCTTCGAACCTCCGCCACCCGGTCGACCTGCAGGAGCGCGTACTCCGGGCTGATGTGAGGATCGAGGCCCGAAGCCGATGCGGTGACCGCATCGGCGGGGATGCTGGATTCCTCGACACCGTCGAGTGTGGCGATGGCCGCCTTCCGTTCCTTCACGGCCGCGATGAGGTCGGCGTTCTCCGGCCCGTAGTTACTGCCGCTGGAGGCGGAGGCGTCGTAGCCGGTGCCCGCAGCCGAGGGCCGCGACTGGAACCACTGCGGGAGGGCCTTGCCCTTCTTGTCGGTGAAGCTCTGGCCGATGAGGGCCGATCCGACTTTCGCGTTCCCGACCGTGATCGTCGACCCGTTGGCCTGGTACGGAAGGGCGAGCTGGCCGATGCCGGTCATCACGGCGGTGTAGCCGATGCCGAGCACGACGGTGAATATCAGCAGAGCCCGGATGGCCACCCAGTATTGGCGGACCGCCGTTCTTGGTGAACTCATGATGTGTGTCTACTTTCCAGTTCGAGGGTGTTCAGAAGCCGGGGATGAGGGTGACGAGCAGGTCGATCAGCTTGATGCCGATGAACGGCGCGACGATGCCGCCGACGCCGTAGATCAGCAGGTTGCGGCTGAGGATGCGAGAGGCCGAGGTCGCCCGGTAGCTCACCCCGCGCAGTGCGAGCGGGATCAGGATGACGATGATGATCGCGTTGAAGATGATCGCCGAGAGGATCGCCGACGCCGGAGAGTGCAACTGCATGATGTTGAGCACGGCGAGCCCCGGGAACGTTCCGGCGAACATCGCCGGAATGATGGCGAAGTACTTGGCCACATCGTTGGCGATCGAGAACGTCGTCAGCGACCCGCGGGTGATCAGCAGTTGCTTGCCGATACGCACGATGTCGATGAGCTTCGTCGGGTCCGAGTCGAGGTCGACCATGTTGCCGGCCTCCTTCGCGGCCGAGGTTCCGGTGTTCATCGCGACGCCGACATCCGCCTGCGCGAGGGCAGGCGCGTCGTTGGTGCCGTCTCCGGTCATTGCCACGAGGTTGCCGCCCTCCTGCTCCTTGCGGATCAGGGCGAGCTTGTCTTCCGGTGTCGCTTCGGCCAGGAAGTCGTCGACCCCGGCCTCCGCGGCGATCGCCTTGGCGGTGAGGGGGTTGTCGCCGGTGATCATCACCGTGCGGATGCCCATCAGGCGTAGCTCCGCGAAGCGCTCCGCCAGTCCGGTCTTGACGATGTCCTTGAGGTAGACGACCCCGAGGATGCGCGCCTCACCGGTGGTGGACTTCGTCGCCACGACGAGCGGCGTTCCGCCGGCGTTGGCGATGCGGTCGACGAGTTCCTCGAGTTCGGCGAGCTCGCTGCTCGCCGCCTTCTTCGACTCCTCGACCCAGGCGATGACGGCGGAACCTGCGCCCTTCCGGATCTGCGAGCCGTCGGAGAGGTCGAGACCGCTCATGCGGGTCTGGGCGGTGAATGGCACGATCTCCCCCGCCACGCTCGTCGGCTCACGGAAACCGTCGACCTTGGCCAGGTCGACGATCGACTTTCCCTCCGGGGTCGGGTCGCTGAGCGAGGAGAGGGCCGCCGCCGAGACCAGGTCGGCCTGGTCCACTCCGGTCATCACGGTGAATTCGGCCGCCTGGCGGTTGCCGTAGGTGATCGTCCCGGTCTTGTCGAGGAGCAGGGTGGTCACGTCGCCCGCGGCTTCCACCGCACGCCCAGACATTGCGAGCACGTTGCGCTGCACCAGCCGGTCCATTCCGGCGATACCGATCGCCGAAAGCAGGGCGCCGATCGTGGTCGGAATGAGGCAGACCAGCAGGGCGATCAGCACCGGCACACTCACCGGGGAGCCGACGTAGCCGGCGACGGGGTTGAGGGTGAGAGCGACGATCACGAAGACAATCGTCAGACTGGCCAGCAGGATGTTGAGCGCGATCTCGTTGGGCGTCTTCTGCCGCGACGCGCCCTCGACGAGCTTGATCATGCGGTCGACGAAGGTCTCGCCTGGCTTGCTCGTGATGCGCACGACCACGCGGTCGGAGAGCACTCGGGTGCCACCGGTGACGGCGCTGCGATCCCCGCCGGATTCGCGGATGACGGGAGCAGACTCTCCGGTGATTGCCGACTCATCCACCGAGGCGATGCCCCAGACGATGTCGCCGTCCCCGGGAACCAGTTCACCGGCGACGATCACGACGACATCGCCGAGGGTCAGGTCCGCGGACGAGACCGGCGAGGTGGCCGCCAGCTCGGCGCCCGCATCCTTCTTCTCGTCGTACGACACGACGCGGTTGGCCATCGTGCTGGTTCGGGTCTGGCGCAGGCTCTCCGCCTGCGCCTTGCCGCGGCCCTCGGCGACGGCTTCCGCGAGGTTCGCGAAGACGACGGTGAGCCACAGCCAGATAGCGATACCCCAGGTGAAGGAGGCGGGCACGATCGCCCCGCCGGACTTGGACGGCCCGCCGAGGAACGGCTCAGCTATCGCGATGAGTGTCGTATACGCGGCACCGATCTCGACGATGAACATGACCGGGTTTCGCCACATCTGGCGCGGATCGAGCTTGCGCAGCGCGCCAGGGAGGGCGGCAAAGAGCTGCTGCGGGGTGAACGCGCTCCGCTTCGGAGCGTGCTCTTCCCCAGGAGCCGGCTTCCGCTCGGGAGCGGGGGTTTCGATGACAGTAGACATGTTTATTGCAGCCCTTCAGCAAGCGGTCCGAGCGCCAATACGGGGAAGTAGGTGAGCGCCGTCACGAGAACGGACACTCCGATGAGCAGGCCGACGAACTGCGGCCGGTGGGTGGGGAGGGTGCCCGCCGTCGCCGGAACCTTGTCCTGGGCGGCGAGCGAACCAGCGAGGGCGAGAACGAACACGATCGGCAGGAAACGACCGAGCAGCATCACGATGCCGAGAGCCGTGTTGAACCACGGAGTGTTCGCGGTGAGGCCGGCGAAGGCCGATCCGTTGTTGTTCGCGGCGGAGGTGAACGCGTAGAGCACCTCTCCCAACCCGTGGAGGCCGGGATTGTAGATAGAGGTCTTCAGGACATCCTCCCGAACTGCCGGTATCGCGAAGCTGAGCGCCGTGCCTGCCAGCGCGAGGGTCGGCGTGATGAGGATGTAGATGCTCGCGAGCTTGATCTCCCGCGGCCCGATCTTCTTGCCGAGGTACTCGGGAGTGCGCCCGACCAGCAGGCCGGCGATGAAGACGGCGATGACCGCGAGGATCAGCATTCCGTAGAGACCGGATCCGCCACCTCCCGGTGCGACTTCGCCGAGCATCATGTTGAACATGGCCATGAACCCGCCGAGAGAGGTGAACGAGTCGTGCATGGAGTTCACCGCGCCGGTGGAGGTGAGGGTGGTCGAGGTGGCGAAGAGGGTGGACCCCCAGATGCCGAACCTCTGTTCCTTGCCCTCCATTGCGCTGCCGGCGAGCCGGGTCGCCGCGCCGCCGGTGAGCGTCTCGAACAGGGTCATCGCCGTAAGTGAGACCGCGAAGATGGAGGCCATC
Organism: Lacisediminihabitans sp. FW035; assembly: GCF_054880895.1. Classification (NCBI taxonomy): domain Bacteria; kingdom Bacillati; phylum Actinomycetota; class Actinomycetes; order Micrococcales; family Microbacteriaceae; genus Lacisediminihabitans; species Lacisediminihabitans sp. FW035. Next base: position 361,818 of record NZ_CM142187.1, on the reverse strand, counting down.
ACCGCGAGGATCGCATTGCCCTGGCGCTTGTCTCCCACCATTTGGCCGAAGGTGCGGGTGAGCGCGAACGGGATAGCGAGCATCAGGAAGATCTCGAACAGGCTGGTCCAGGGGGTCGGGTTCTCGAAGGGGTGCGACGAGTTGACGTTGAAGAACCCTCCACCGTTGTTACCGATCTCCTTGATCGCCTCCTGCGATGCCACCGGGCCACCCGGTATCGACTGCGTGCCACCGGTGATGGTGTTGACGGTGTCGAAACCGTTGAAGTTCTGGATGACGCCGCCGGCGATGAGGACGATGGCCGCGACGATCGACAGCGGTAGAAGCAGTCGGAGGGCCGAGCGGGTGATATCCACCCAGAAGTTGCCGACGGTGCCGGACTTTCGGTAGGCGAGACCACGGATGAGCGCGACGGCGACGGCGATTCCCACCGCGACCGAGAGGAAGTTCTGCACCATCAGTCCGCCGAGTTGCACGGCGTAGCCCATCGTCACGTCGGGCGAGTACGACTGCCAGTTGGTGTTGGTCACGAAGGATGCCGCGGTGTTGAACGACAGCCCCTCCGGGATCGCAGGGAAGCCCAGCGCGAAGGGAAGTACGGCTTGCAGTCTCTGGATCGCGTAGAGCACCAGCACGCCGACCAACGAGAACGCGAGCACACTGCGCAGATAAAGGCGCCAGGTCTGCTCGGAATCCGAGTCGACGCCGATGACACGATAGAAACCGCGTTCGACCCGAAGGTCCTTGGAGGTCGTGAACATGCGCGCCATGTAGTCGCCGAGTGGGCGATACACGAGCGCGAGGAGCACCACGAGGGTCAGGATCTGGAGGATCCCAAAGAGTACGGCCATCAGAAGCGCTCCGGTTTGACGAGGGCGAACACGAGGTAGACGAGCGAGGCCACGGCGAGAACCGCGGCGATGATGGTGAACACGATCACAGCTTCTCCACCCCCCAGGCAACGACGCCGATCACCGCGAAGACGGCGATCGGCACGAGGATGTACACAATGTCGAGCACTGGGAGCTCCATTCGAGTTGGATCGCGGAACCCTGAGTCGGGCCCGATGCCACGTGAGGCACAGCAGATGAGTAGACACCCTCCGTTATCGCTGCTTGGTGTTGCTCACGAAGTCTTTACGGCCGGGCCGGAAACCCTAACGAATCCCTAACAGTGACGGTGGATCGGTGCCGCGAGCCGAGGCTCCGCGAGCATCGCGTGAGGATTCGCACCCGGCGCGCACGGAGTTCGTGAGGGATCCGTCCGCGCTGGTGCGGGTCGCGGAGCTCAGCGGCACTCCCTGTTCGATCAGCGGATGTTCGATAGTGCCGGATTGGTCGCCCGTCGACCACCCACCGCACCCCCGTGACGATCTTCCGAATCGGATCGATCGAGACGGATGCCGGTGGGTCCCTGACCATACGGGTGACTGCCCCGTGGGCTGATCCCTCGGACGAGTGGAGTGAAGTGCGACTCATCGGTCGCGCCTGGACGGCCTACGCCAGCCTCGCGCGCCTGGCGTTCGACCCTCAGGGCGTACTCGACTATGTCGTCGCCCGGCCAGCCGATGTGGCTGTCCACCCTGGCATAGGTTCGCGCGCCGATCGGCCGATGCGACGAGATATCGGGCCGGCTCGATCTCGAAAGTGGAGGGTCAGACCGCGGACGCCCGTTCGCGCCGCGCTCGCAGCGCGTGCACGAGCCGCTGCACCCCGAGCGCGAGGCAGGCGGCAGCAAACACGAGGCTCACCGCCACCGAGACCGCCAGGTCCGGCACCGCGGCCCACCACGCGCGATCCAGCAGGGGTTGATGCGTCTGTTGCGGCACGACCACGAACGCGAAGGTCACCGTGACGAGCGTGACGAGCGTGACGACTATTCGGGGCATCCATCGGCCCCACCCGCTTCGTCGCGGTCGCAGCGAAGAGATACCGAAAAAGAGGAACCCAGCGAATTGCACCAGAGGCAGAGCCACCATGATTGTCGGCGCCGCGGCGACGAGCGGATCGACGACGCGGGTCGAAGTCTGGGTGCCGACGATCACGTGTAGTAGCCCGTTGGTGAATACACCGAACCGTCCCATGTCGGTGCCGAGCCCGGTGTTGCTGAGAACCACGACTCCCAAGCCGCGATCGGGTGCGAACGCCAGGTACGAGGTTTCGCGCGTGGTGCTGCCGTCGTGGTCGTAGATCAGGGGAAGGGTCGGGTCGTCGTAGTTCTCGTCCCGGTCATGAAGCTCCCAGAATGGGCGCACGAACCAGCCGCTCGCGTACTTGCTGAACGTGTCGACCGTGGTCAGCGGAGCATGGTCCGCCGCAATCACCTTCGGATCGATGCCCTCCTGGCCACCCAATTCGGCTCGGAGAAGCCGGGTCAGATCGGCCGCGGTCGACGAGGTGTAGGCAGAGGGCGCACCCATCGGCCACCGCGGGCCCGGAATGGTGGAGTCGATCGCCCCGAACCAGGTGTAATGCCCCGTGGCGAGGCCGTTCGCCTTGGCGATCGCCAGGTCGCTGGTGGTTGCGCGGAGGGCGAGCGGCCCCGCGACGAGATCCTGCAGGGAGTGTTCGAAGTCCGTGCCGGTGACCTGCTCGATGATCGATCCGAGCAGCGTGTAGTTGCCGTTGGAGTATTCGAACTTCGTACCCGGCGCCGATGCCGGAGAGCTCTGCAGCAGGTGGCGCGCCTCCGCTTCGAGGGAGGTGAAGCCGGGCGCCGGATCGAACTCGTCGGCGGTGCCCGCCTCTGCACTGATCCCAGAGGTGTGGCTGAGCAGTTGCGCGACGGACACATCGGCGTATGGGCTGGTGCCGCCACTGAGCGGGCGCAACAGCGCGCCCACCCTGTCGTCCAGGGACAGCCGGCCCTGCGCGATGAGCTGCTGGATGGCAAGCCCAGTGAACTGTTTCGACGTCGATCCCAGCACGAAGGGGGTGTCGGGCGTGACCGCCGGCCCTCCGGGAGCGGCATCGCCGTAGGTGCGATCGAAGATCACCGAGCCTTCGGACAACACGACCACGGCGAGACCCGACAACTTCAGCTCCGCGCGCTCCCGCTGCACGAAGGCGTCGATCTCGGATGCGGTCCCCCACCCGGTCGGCGTTGTCGGCGGGGCGGGGACGGCTTTCGCCTGGCCTCCGCCAAGTATCCCCACGAGCACGGCGGCGATCAGCAGGCCTCCCCGCACCCCTACGTGCCGCCCGCCGGTCGCTCGCATGCGCGAAATTCTAGTGAGACGGAGCCGCACCCGCGACTGGTTGCACCATCCGATCAGGCGGCGAGGTGGAACGTGTTCGCGAAGCGATCGAGGAGCTCACCGCGCCCCCGCAACACCTCGACCACACCGGTCGTGATCGCGCGATCCGGGGCGAGCTCTCCCGAGATGAGTCGGCGGATGTCCGCACCCGTTGCGAAGGCGAGGTCGGCCGGCCCGTCCCCGCGCGTCACCTCGAGGGCGGAGCCGTCCACCCGGATCAGCAGCTCGGCGGCCCCGAAGCGCGCCGCGTAGGCGGTCGCGGGCAGGAGCACCGCGACCTGCGGCCGGAACGCGGTTCGCAGATCCATGGTCATCGCGTCGGGGGTGATCACCTGCTCCTCGCGGGGATCACCCATCGTCTTGAACCCCCAGGCGCCGAGCGCGAGAACGACGGGCTCCAGTTCTCGACCGTACGGGGTCAGCTCGTAGACGATCACGCGCGAATGCGGCACGCGGCGAAGCACGCCAGCGGCCTGCAGCTCTTTGAGCCGCGCCGCCAGGATGTTGCTGGGAATGCGCGGAAGCCCCGCAGCGAGCTCTCCGTACCGGCGCGGACCGACGAGCAGGTCGCGCACGATCAGCATTGCCCAACGCTCGCCCACCAGCTCGAGGGCTCGCGTCACACCGCCGTACTGGCCGTAGTCTCGGGCGACCATGGGGTGTCGTTGCTCGGCTTCAGGCCTGCTGTTCTGCGAAGGCTTCGGGTCCCTGCTCGGCGGCGACCGGATCCATCCAACCGAATTCGAGGAAGTTGCCGTCGGGGTCGGTGAGCTGGCGCTGGTACATGAAACCGTAGTCCGACGCGGGGTGGGGTTCAGCCCCGCCTGCAGCCAGGCCATCGGAGACTGCCTTGTCGACCGCGTCGCGGCTGTCGAGGAAGATCGCCGTCGCCACCGTGGGGTTCACCGCCGGGTCGCCGATCGGCAGGTCGGTGAAGGTCTGGAAGAAGTCGCGCACCAGGATCATGAAGTAGCTGTGGCCGTCTTCGACGACGACACAGGCGGCATTGTGATCGGTGAAGAGTGGATTGATGGTGAATCCGATCGCGGTGTAGAACGCCTTCGCGCGCTCCAGGTCGGTCACCGGCAGGTTGACGAACATCTGGGTCATCGTGGACTTCCTTCTTCTGGATTCCGAATGCGGATGCGGATGACGTAAACACTTGCAAAAAACAAGTGCGGCGTCAAGACCCCCTGCGATCTCTTCTGGCGATGAACGGACGACAAGTTTCGATAAACGCCGCTCCGGGCGAGCGCACCAATGGCTCGCACAACGCACGGTTGCGGCCTAATGTCGTGGCCAGGACCCTTTCGAGATCGCGCCCGGCACGTCCGGTGACGCCACACGAGCGAGCGGAGTGACTCCGGATGCCTGAGGACCTGCAGGTGCGGCTGGCGACGGCAGACGACTATCGGGCGATCGAAGAGGTAGAGACCGCGGCGTTCGGCACCCACTCGCGCGTGGTCGTGCCCTTGATCGAGCGATTACGGGCCACCGGGGCCGACGCCTTCGAGCTCGTGGCAGAGAACGGCGGCATGATCGTCGGTCATGTGATGCTGTCCCGCGGCTGGCTCGACGCGCCACCACGGTTGGTCGATGTGCACGTGCTGAGCCCTATCGCCGTCACCGCCGGTCACCAGAACCAAGGAATCGGGAGGAAGTTGATCGATGATGCCGCCATTCGCTCGGGCGAGAGCGTGCCGGCGATCTTCCTCGAAGGAGATCCCGCCTACTACTCCAGAGTGCAGTTCGTCGCTGCCACAGGATGGGGATTTCGATCCCCTTCAGTGCGAATTCCGCCGCGGGCATTCCAGGTGCGACTACTGCCGACCTACGAATCGTGGATGACCGGAACCCTCGTCTATCCGGACGCTTTCTGGTCATCCGACGCCGTGGGGCTTCGCTGACAGATCAGGATCACCCTGGGAAAGCGCCCCCGATCAGTCGTGGGTTTCGTGCTCGTGTTCACCGTGCTCAGCGCGCTCGAGTTGGAATGTGGAGTGCTCGATCGACACGGCGAAGTGCTCGGCGACGCATTTCTGCAGGTCATCCACAATGCGTGGTGCGTGCCCGTCGAAGAAGCAGGCGTCGTCGACGACCACGTGCGCGGTGAGCACGGGGAGCCCGGTCGCGATCTGGGTCGCATGGAGATCGTGCACGGCCCGAACGTGCGGGATTCCGAGGATATGGGTGCGCACGGAGTCGAGATCGAGCCCCCGCGGAGTGGACTCCAGCAGCACGTCGATCGTCTCCCTCAGGAGGGTGAAGGTGCGCGGCAGGATCAGCACGCCGATGAGCATGGCCGCCACAGCATCCGCCCTCGTCCATCCCGTGGTGGCGATGACGATGGCCGCGACGATCACGGCGACCGATCCGAGGGCGTCGTTGACGACCTCGAGGAACGCGGCCCGCAGGTTGAAGTTGGAGTTGCGGCCGGAGGCGAGCACGAGGATCGACGCGATGTTGCCGACCAGGCCGATGATGCCGAACACGACCAACCCGCCCGAGCCGATCTCGGGAGGGTTGATCAATCGCTGCACCCCCTCGACGAGGACGAAGATGCCCACGGCGAGGAGCACGGCCGCCTGCACCGTCGCCGCGAGCACCTCGGCGCGTGCGAAGCCCCAGGTGCGTCGCGAGCTCGAGGGGCGGGTGGCGAGATTCGCCGCGACGAGCGCCAGCAACAGCCCTCCGGCATCGACGAGCATGTGCGCGGCGTCGATCAGCAGCGCGAGGCTGCCGGTGATGATCGCTCCGACGACCTCGGCGAACAGGATCGCGGTGGTGATCGCGAACGCGATGGCGAGCCGCCGGCGATTCGACCCGGCCGGTGCGTGAGTGTGCTCTGCCACAGCTATGCCTCCTCGTGCGTCCAGGATCGTCTCCGATCGTCCTGCTCCCATTATCTGGCCGCGATCGTCGACAAGTCGCCGGAGCGAGGGCGAACGCGGAGCCGTCCGGCGTGACCACGGCGGAGTTCACCATGGTCACGCCGGGCGGCCTATTGCAGAGCGCTCAGGATGCTGGCCATCTCGGTGATCTCCGCCGCCTGGCCGGTGGCGATGCCCTGCGCGAGTGTGATCGCGTCGGGGTTTTTGCCGTCGCTGATCTCCGTCTTCGCCATGGCGATCGCGCCCTGGTGGTGTGTCGTCATCTGGAGGAGGAACAGCCTCGAGGCCTCGATGCCGGTCGCATCGTCGAGCGAGGCCATGTCACCGTCGGACATCATCCCCGAGTCCATGCCGGACATCCCCGACATTGAGCCCATCGGGCTTCCCCAGGTTTTCAGCCAGGCCGTCATTTCGGTGATCTCGGGCTGTTGGGCCGCCTTGATCCGCATTGCGATGTCGATGACTTTCGGATCGATCCCGCTCTTCGCGAGGATCATGTCCGCCATCTCGACGGCCTGCTCGTGGTGCGGCACCATTCCCATCGCGAAGGCGACATCCGAGTCGTTGAATGCCCCGGTGTTCTTGGCGGAGGTGGATCCCGGTGAACTGCTGTGGGTCATCCCTCCTATCGAAGGCGTCGCCGAGCATGCAGACAGGGTGAGGGCGGTGGCGAGTACGCCGACTATCGCCAGGGTTGAACGTCGTTCATACATGGGTGTTTTCCAATCAGTTGAGGGTGAATTTGAGCGCAGAAATGCCCGGGATGCGGGCGCGCTTGATCACGTCCTGCTGATGGAGAGTGCGTTCAGATCGGGTGGCGGTGGCAACGCGAGACACGCGGCCGGGGGGATCGCCCGCCACAGGGAATGCGTGGGGGCGAAGAAGATCGACCACTGGCGGGAAGCGGTGATGGTGAGGACCAGGCCGGTGAACAACAGGGCAAGCACGCAGGCCATGTTGGCCACTACATGGCCCGGGTCGCACATCCCGCTGCAACTACCGGGCGTATTGGCCGAGGTGGGAATGACCATGGCGACCGCGCCACCGTGGGTGTTCATCTCCGCGGCCATGGTCGACACCGGTTCGTGGTGGTCACCGGGCGCCGACACGATGGTGTGCATCGCCAGTAGGCCGACGATCACGCCGACGGCCATCACGAGCATGACGATGAGGTGCGCGAGACCCGGGCGTGGATGTCGAATCACTACGCCCCTTTCGCCACATACCCATGCCGGGTATCGAAGTTGAGATGAAGACCGGTGCCAGCACAGGGAAGAACCCCTAGCCGGCGCTCCTCTCGAGAGCTTTCTCCAGTTGGCCATCATTCCCCGCCGGAGTGTGAGTTTGCCCGGACAACCGGGCGCCCGCACTGACTTCGGGCCGGAGATCCAGGCGCCGCAGCAGCTGTGCGTTCAGGGCAACCACAACGGTGGACGCCGACATGAGCAGTGCCCCGACTGCCATGGGGAGGATGAAGCCGATCGGCGCGAGGACGCCCGCGGCGAGCGGCACCGCGATCAGGTTGTAGCCGGCCGCCCACCACAGGTTCTGTTGCATCTTGCGGTAGCTCTTCCGCGAGAGCTCGATCACGGACAGCACCGAGCGGGGGTCGTCGCTGGCGAGGATGACGCCGGCGGAGGCGATGGCGACATCGGTGCCGGCGCCGATCGCGATTCCGACATCCGCCTGGGCGAGTGCTGGGGCGTCGTTGACTCCGTCGCCGACCATCGCGACCGTGCGTCCTTCTCCCTGGAGCTCGATCACCTTCGCCGCCTTGTCTTCGGGGCGCACCCCGGCGAAGACCCGATCGATGCCGAGTTCTCTCGCGACGGACTGCGCGACCGCGTCGGCATCCCCGGTGATCATGACGACCTGGATTCCCAGCGCATGGATCGCGTCGACGGCCTGCCGCGATTCGGGCCTGATCTCGTCGGCGAGCCCGATGGCCCCCACGACCGCGCCATCTCGCAGCACATGCAGGATGATTTCGCCGTCCTCCGCCCACGCTGACGTTTCCATCAACGCCGAAGCGTTGTGGGATTCGAGCATGCTCGGTCCCCCGACGCTGATGCGGCTGCCCTCGATGGTTCCCGTGACTCCGACGGCGGTCGATGCCTGAAAATCGGTTGCCCGAAGGTGGGTGAGGTTCCGCGCCCTGGCCGCAGCGACGATTGCTGCGGCGAGGGGATGTTCGCTGTCGCCCTCGACGGCTGCCGCCCAGGAGAGCAACTCCTCTTCGGACACTCCGTCGACGACGGCGACTTTCGAGACGGTGGGCTCGCCCGTGGTCAGGGTTCCGGTCTTGTCGAAGAGCACGGAGGACACTGTGCGCATTGCTTCGAGGGCGAGCCTGTCCTTGATCAGCACGCCGCCCTGTGCGGCACGTTCCGTTGCGATGGACACCACAAGGGGAATCGCGAGACCGAGGGCGTGCGGGCACGCGATGACCAGGACCGCGATGGTGCGGATGATCGCATCATCCGGAGCCCCAAGGGCGGTCCACACGATGGCCGTGATCGCGGCGGATCCGAGTGCGAACCAGAACAGCCAGCCCGCTGCCCGGTCGGCAAGGCGCTGGGCGTGGGACGACGAGTTCTGGGCTTCGCTGACGAGACGCTGGATTCCCGCAAGGGCAGTGTCGTCACCGACCGCGGTCACTCGCACCCGCAGCGCGCTGTCGGTCGCGACGGTGCCTGCCACGACGTGGGATCCGATGCCCCGGCTCACCGCACGCGACTCGCCGGTGATCATCGACTCATCGACATCGGCTGTGCCCTCGGTGACTTCACCATCGGCCGGAACCCGTCCACCGGGGCGCACCACCACGAGGTCGCCCACGACGAGGTCTGCGGGCGCGACCGTGACAGTGCTGTCTCCATCGACCCGTTCTGCCTCATCGGGAAGAAGGGCGGCGAGTGACTCAAGGGCGGTCGAGGTCTGCGCGAGGGAGCGCATCTCGATCCAATGCCCAAGCAGCATGATCACGATGAGCAGCGCCAACTCCCACCAGAAGTCGAGCTGATGATCCAGAAGCCCGAGACTCGCTCCCAAGGACGCCACGAACGCGACCGTGATCGCCAGCGCGATGAGAAGCATCATCCCCGGCTTGCGTGCCTTCAATTCCGTGACGGCACCGGTCAGGAAGGGTCGCCCGCCCCACACGTACATCACGGTTCCGAGAACGGGCGAGATCCACGCGACGAACGGGAACGTCGGCAACCGGTAGCCGAGGATCATCGCGAACATGTCGCTGAAGGCTACGACCGGCACAGCGACGACCAACATGATCCAGAACAGGCGCCGGAATTGGGCAACGTGATCGCCGTGACCGGCGTGGTTCATGCCGGCGTGGCCGGCCATCTGGTGCGAATTCATCGCTTCGTGTTCCTGCGCGGATGCGTGCGCGTCCCGTTGTTTCATGCGCCGATCATATACCCCCTAGGGGTATAAGGGAAGGGCTGCAGCAACGGGCGTCACGCAGTACCCAGGTGCTTGACACGCTCGAGGTACTCCTCAGTTGTGAGGTCACCCCGGGCATACCGCTCATCCAGGATCTGACGCGGACTCTGCACAGGGCTCACAGCCGGCGGGGCAACAGTCGCGGAGTGATTCGGGCGTCCGGGGACCAGGCGAAGAACGACGATGACCGCAACGACGACCAGGGCGACAACCACGACCCCAGCGAGCCAACCCCAGCCCATCATGTTGTATCCGTAGCCCCACATTGCGCCGTCTCCTCCCGGTCGAAGCGCGTTCGGCTGCCGACCTCGTGTCCCATGGTCCACTTTGTGGCGCTCACGCCACAGGGCCATTGGTCCCGTTCTCCTGTCGGCCGAATCGCCCCTGAAGTCGAGGGCTCCCGCGTCTGGAAGGGCTTGCGCGCGATGTCCCGGAGAGGTAATGTACAACCAAATGGTTGTACAACTGGAACTCTCCGACGACGACGTGAACCGGATCTTCCGCGCCCTCGCCGACACGACCCGGCGCGACATCGTTCGCCGGACGCTCCTCGCCGAGGTCTCGGTCTCGCAGCTCGCCGACGCGTACGCGATGTCGTTCGCTGCGGTGCAAAAACACGTCGCAGTACTGGAGGAGGCGAAGCTCGTGACAAAACATCCCCGCGGGCGAGAACGGATGGTGCGGGGCGACCCCGAGCGCATCCGCCAGGCGCAACTCCTTCTCGACCAGTTCGCCGCGCTCTGGCGCTCGAGGATCGACCGTCTCGATGCGCTGCTCGAAGAAGATCCCCACTAGAAAGGTTTGCCATGCCCGTCACCTCCGTCGAGAAAGACCTCGACCGTTTCACCCTCACGATCGTCGCCGACTTCGCGGCATCCCTCTCACGCCTCTGGGATGCTTACACCGATCCCCGCCAGATCGAGCGATTCTGGGGTCCGCCGACCTACCCGGCCACCTTCTCCCGCCACGACGCCGCCGTGGGCGGTCGCAGCGTCTACCGGATGACCGGGCCGACGGGCGACGAGCACTACGGCTGCTGGGAGTGGACAACGGTCGATGCTCCCCGGTCGTTCACCATCGTCGACTGGTTCGCCGATGAGACGGGTGCGCCGAACACCGAGCTTCCGCCGCTACATGCGAGTTTCGAATTCGAGGCGACCGACAGTGGATCGCGTCTCACCACCGTCTCCCGCTTCGATTCGCTGGAGGATCTCGAGAAGTTGCTGGAGATGGGCGTGCTCGAGGGCACGACACTGGCGATGGGCCAAATCGATCAGGTCCTCGCCGATCTCGCCGCGTTCGCCACGGACCGTGTCGCGGAGGCGCAGATCCTCAGCGACACGCAGGTGCGGGTCGCCCGCGTCATCCGCGGTTCTGTCGAGCAGGTCTGGCGCGCACACAACGACGCCGACCTCATGAAACAGTGGCTGCTCGGTCCCGACGGCTGGACCATGCCCGTCTGTGAGATCGCGACCACAGTCGGAGACAGCTACCGCTACCTGTGGGCGCCCGAGGGCGGCGGCGAAGGCTTCGGCTTCACCGGAGAACTTCTCGAATCGCAGGCGCCGTACCGCGCCGTCACCACAGAGTCGATGATCGGCATGGACTTCCCGTCGACTCTCAATGAGCTCACCCTCACGCCCGTGGCGGAAGGCACGCTTCTCTCCCTCGTCATCACGTACGCGAACGCCGAGATGCGGGATGCCGTACTCGCCACCGGAATGACGGGCGGCATGGAAACGAGCTACGCCCGCCTCGAGGGGCTGCTCGAGTCACGGGTCGGGGTGTAGCCCGCGAGAACCGCCTGGCCGCCGTCGCCGGTCTCCCTAGGATGAGCACATGGCGATGCCGGTCCTGGCTACGAAGCTGTTCGTTCCACTGCCGCGCGCCAAGGCGATACAGCGCCCCCGCCTCACCGCGAAGCTGGAGGATGGGGTTCGCGCGGGCCGGAAGCTGATGCTCATCTCCGCCCCGGCGGGATTCGGCAAGACGACTCTCCTGAGCGAGTGGATCGGAGTGGCTTCGAGCCGGAACCCGGATCTGAGGGTGGCGTGGCTGTCACTCGAGCCCAGCGACAATGACCCGGCCCGGTTCCTCGCGTATCTGGTCGCCGCGCTCGGCCAGGCAGATCCTTCGATCGGCGCCGATGATCTCGGCAGTCAGCACCTGGACGACACTGCGCTGACCACGATCATCAATCGGGTGTCGCGCAGTGCGTACCCGATCGTGCTGGTGCTGGACGATTTCCAGGTGATCGAGAACCCGCCGGTGCGCGACGCCGTTGCGTTCCTGATCGACCATCTCCCTCCCCCACTGCACGTAACCATTGCGAGCCGATCAGACCCGCTCATTCCCGTTGCGCGGCTCCGCGCGAGGGGAGAGCTGACCGAACTGCGTGCCGCAGACCTGCGCTTCACCCCCGATGAGGCCTCGGCCTTCCTCACCACCGTGATGGGTTTGTCCCTCTCCACCGATGACGTCGCCGCCCTCGAAACCCGCACGGAAGGGTGGATCGCCGGGCTCCAGCTCGCCGCCCTCTCGATGCAGGATCGCTCCGATGTCTCCGCCTTCATCAGCGCGTTCGCCGGCAGCAACCGCTTCGTCATCGATTACCTGGTCGAGGAGGTGCTCGAACGAGCACCGCTCGACGTGCGGGATTTCCTCTGCCAGACCTCGATTCTCGCCCGGCTGAATGGATCGCTCTGCGACGCGGTGACCGGGCGCACCGGCGGTACGGCGATGCTGGAGTCGCTGGAGAGGGCGAACCTGTTCGTCATCCCCCTCGATGACGAACGCGAGTGGTACCGCTATCACCACCTCTTCGCCGACGTTCTGAAGCTCCGCCTCCTCGCCGACGACCCGGTCAAGGGCGCCATTCTTCACACCCGCGCGAGCGAGTGGTTCGATCAGCACGATTCATCCGACGAGGCGGTGCGTCACGCATTCGAAGCCGGCGACTTCGCGCGGGCGGCGCGGGTGATCGAAGCGACGATCCCCGGCGTTCGCAAGAGCAGGCAGGATGCGACGCTGCTCGGCTGGCTGGACAGATTGCCCGAGGCGATCATCGCGCGCCGACCGGTGCTGAGTGTCTTCTCGGCCTGGTCCTCCCTTGTGGCCGGAGACATCGACGCCGTTGCACCCCGCCTGCTTCACGCGGAGCTGTTGCTTGCCTCTATCGGGGCCGACGGGGCGCCGGCGCATGATTCCGAGGCCGGCGAAGAACTCGCTTCACTACCGGTCACCATCGCGCTCTATCGCGCCGCCGTGGCGATGGCATCGGGGGATCAGGCGGGGATCGCGACGCACGCCCGGCACGCCCTTGACGTGGCATCGCCCCAGGACCACCTCGGTCGGGGAGCCGCAGCGGGGCTGTTGGGGCTCGCCTCGTGGGCGGGAGGAGAACTGAACGCGGGCGTCGAGGCCTTCGCTGCGAGCAGCGCGAGCCTGCGACGGGCCGGCAACCTCACCGATGCCCTCAGCACGACGATGGTGATCGGCGACATGCTGGTGCCGCTCGGCCGCCTTCGAGAAGCCGAAGACCTCTACACCTCCGCCCTGATGGAGGCGGTCGAGCACGGCAATGGCGGCCAGCCCACTGCGGACCTTCACGCGGGCCTCGCCGACCTGCTTCGGGAGCGGAACGAACTCCCCAGCGCTCTCCGACACCTCGACGAGAGCGAAGCGCTCGGCGTGGGCGCGTTCTCACACGAACACCACTACCGATGGTTCGTCGCGCTGGCCGGAGTGAGGCACGCGGAGGGCAACCCCGACGCCGCCCTCGCCCTGTTGACCGAGGCGGAGGGGCACTATCGCCGGGGGTTCTTTCCGGAGAGCCGTCCGATCGGCGGCATGAAGGCCCGAGTCTGGATCGCCGAAAGACTCCTCGGGCAGGCCGCAACCTGGGTGGCCGAGCAGGGCCTGTTCGCCGCTGACGACCTGACCTCCCTCCGCGAATTCGGTCACATCACCCTGGCTCGATTCCTGATCGCGCGGCACCGCGCAGACCCCACCGGGGGCGCGATCGGCGACGCGATGCCCCTTCTCGCACGACTCCTGGATGCCGCGGAATCCGGCGGCAGGACGGGAAGCGCCACCGAGATCCTGATGCTGCAGTCGCTTGCGCTGGAATCCCTCGGCGAGGATTCGCTGGCGCTGGCCGCGCTCGAGAAGGCACTCGGCCTCGCCGAACCCGAGGGCCTCGTCCGGTTGTTCGTCGACGAAGGTGCGCCGATGCTGCGATTGCTTCGAGCCGCCGCCGGGGCGGGCATCCGCACCGACTATGTCCGTCGCCTCAGCCAGGCCCTTCGGCAGGCCGAAGGTGCTGGCAGCGCCGGCCAGGCCATCGTCGGGGTGCTCAGCGAGCGAGAGCTTCAGGTGCTCAGGCTCCTGGCCACGGCGATGACCGGTCCGGAGATCGCCCGGGAGCTCTACGTCACCCTCAACACGATGCGCACCCACACCAAGCACATCTTCCTCAAGCTCGAGGTGACGAGCCGCGGTGCGGCAGTCCGGCGGGCAGAAGCGCTTGGCTTGATCTGACCGGGCCTGCTCGAAGATCACCACATCGCGGCTCCGGGTGGTGATGCCCGGTCACCACGGGTCTTCGTAGATTCAGGTCGTTCCGGGTAACCGCCCGGGACGACACTGAACATCGGAGAGCCACCGTGACCATCAACAGCGCCACCCTCACCCGCACAGCCGCCGTCGCGGCCATCCTCGCCGGACTGACGTACGTCGTCATCCAGTTCATTCACCCCGCCGACGTGATCGCCTCGCTCTCGACCTCAGCCTGGGTCGATGTCCACATCCTCAGCTTCGCCGAGGCGGTGCTCGCCACCGTGGGGATTGCAGGGATCTACCTCCGCCAGGTACGCGAGTTCGGCGTTCTCGGCCTGATCGGCTACCTGATGTTCGGCTTCTTCTTCATCCTGCAGTCGGCATTCAACTTCGCAGAGGCCCTCATCGCCCCACTCATCGCGGTAAACGCGCCCCAGCTCGCCGTGGACTTCGTCGGCCTGTTCGGTCGCTATCCCGCCGTGACCGACCTCGGTCCCCTTGCCGCGCTACCGCTGGTCGGGAGCGTGCTCTACGTCGGCGGCGCCCTGCTGTTCGGTATCGCCATCATCCGCGCACGGGTGCTCTCGCGCGGGGCGGGCATCCTTCTGATCATCGCCGCTGCGGTCACACCGGTCGCCGGCGCACTGCTCCCCCACGCCCTCGAGCGCATGGCCGCTGTTCCGATGGGCATTGCCATCGCCTGGCTCGGCTATTCCCTCTTGGCCGACCTGCGCAGGAAGAGCTCCAGCGGGCGGACGCGTGCGGGCCAGCCCCGCCTCGACCGCACCCCTGCGGTCTGACTCACACGCACAACCGATGACCGGCCGGTGCGTCACCGATCACTACGAAGTGCGATTGGAGGGGCAGCTCGACCAGGGCTGGACCGACTGGTTCGACGGGTTCACCCTCACCACCGAGAGCGACGGGACCACCACCCTCAGGGGGGGGGCGGTCGACCAGGCCGCCCTCCACGGCCTGCTGCGCCGCATCGGCGATCTCGGCGTGACACTGCTCTCGGTGAACTGCCTCGCCACAACCCCACGATCGCCTCACACCGAGAGAACACCCTGAGGAAGCACTGGAATGACTGCAACCACCGTCCACATCCCGGCATCACGACGACAGCGAGGGCAGTGGCGCGTGCCAACGGGCCTCGTCTCGCTGAGCCTCATCCCGATCCTCGGCGGGGCACACCGCGTCGCCGAGCTGGGTGGTAACGCCGCCATCACTTTCTCCAACGCCCGCTTCTTCGACTCGCCCTGGCCGGTTGTCATCCACATCGTGAGCGTCACTATCTTCAGCCTGGTGGGCGCTTTCCAGTTCGTCCCCGCCCTACTGAGGCGACCACGCGGGTGGCACCGGCTCGTCGGCCGAGTCCTGATCCCGGCCGGGGCACTCGCCGCCCTGTCAGGCATGTGGATGGCGGTCTTCTACCCGCACCCCATCGGCGACGGTCTTGCCCTCACTCTGCTCCGCCTTCTCTTCGGTGCCGCGATGCTGGCCGCCCTCGCCCTGGGCATTCGGGCGATCGCGCAGCGCAGGTTTGTCGTCCATGGCGAGTGGATGACCCGGGCCTACGCCATCGGGATGGGCGCCGGCACGCAGGCCATCGTGCTGATCCCCGCCGCGATCGTGTACGGACCGCGCGACGAACTCTCGCGAACGGTGCTCATGGGAGCTGCCTGGGTGATCAACCTCGCCGTCGCGGAGTACGTCATTCACCGTCGAGCCCGTCGCCAGGCATCGTCGCCCTCGTCAACTCGGATCTACTGATCTCCCCGTGGTCGGCGGCTGCCGGCGACGCCACGGGCCGACACTCGATCCTCAACCTGCTTGTCGTGGTCGCGGGCTCATTCCGGCTGGATCAGGGAGGAGGTTGACGGAGTCGGCCCGCTGGGGTCAGCCACGGGCCGCGGCTCCGGGGAGCCCGGCCGTCCGAGGCCTAGACATCTAGATATCTAGCATTCAGAGTAGGAGTGTGCCGAGTTCGAAGCAGCAGTTCAACGTGACCCTTCCGCCCGCACTGATCCGCGCCGCGAAGCACCAGGCCATCGACGACCAACACTCGCTGTCCGACTGGCTCGAGAAAGTCCTCACCGAACACCTATCAAAGGAATCCACAATGAGCGCACTACCCGCGGTGACCGTGCAACCAATGGTCCACGTGGAAGACATGCCCGCATCGGTCGCCTTCTACGAGGCCCTCGGAGCGACAGTCGTCAACGGCTCACGCGATGGCGACTTCGTGCTGCTGTCCCTGGGCGACACCCAACTCTCGCTGCTGGCGCATCCTGCCAACCCCGATCAAGGAGGGGGAGACGTCGAATTGAATTTCGAAGCAACCCGCCTCGACGAGCTCGAAGCGTCAGTCACTCGGGCAGGCGTCGAGGTGGTTTCGCCGGTGACCGACGAAGGTTTTGGGAGGCAGCTGCAGCTTCGAGCACCCGGTGGACTCTTGATCAAGATCAACGAACTGGATCCCGAGCTCTACGGGTAGACCTCAGAGGCGATTTCCGTCGGCTTCCCCGTGAGCTACCGGCCGAACAACCTCTTGAGCAACCCGGGGCTCGACGGCTCCTTGTCGTGCCCCGGACATTGTTGTGAGCGCGGGACGTTCTTCATCACCTGGTCGACATGCTGGCCGCATCCCGCCCAGGTCGTCTTGCCACACACTCGGCAGGTGACCGCTCTACACATCGGGCTTTCTCTCTTTCGTTGGGTTCCGTCTCGCTGAACTATACCCCCGGGGGTATAGTTCTTTATAGGGAGATGGTTATGAAGACGGTGATAGTCGGTGGTGTCGCGGGCGGGATGTCGGCCGCGACGAGGTTGCGACGGTTGGACGAGGCCATGGAGATCGTGGTGTTCGAGCGCGGCCAGTACGTGTCGTTCGCGAACTGCGGCCTTCCGTACTATGTGGGCGGTGTGATCCCGAGCCGCGACTCCCTGTTGCTGCAGACGCCGAAATCGCTCGCGTCCCGTTTCGCCCTCGACGTGCGTGTGCGGCACGAGGTCACGGCCATCGATCCGGACCGAAAGCTCGTCACGGTCACCGACCTTTCCACGGGCGCGGTGCATACCGAGTCCTACGATTTCGTGGTGCTCGCCGGCGGAGCGGTTGCGTCTTCCGGCGACACGGCACCGGCCGTGCCGACCTTCACCCTTCGCAGCGTGGAGGACGTCGATCACATCACCGAGACCGTCTCGGGTCTCGTCGGACCCACCCACGCTGTGGTCGTCGGCGGCGGATTCATCGGGCTCGAGGCCGTGGAGAACCTGGTTAATCGCGGCATGGAGGTGACCCTGGCGCAACGCGGCGCCCACATCCTGACACCCCTCGACAGTGAGATGGCTGCCCCCGTGCTCACGGAGCTGCGCCGGCACGGCGTCGATGTGCGCACCGGCACCACTGTGGCATCCGCTTCAGAGGGCTCGGTGCTCCTGAGCGATGGATCCCGGGTGCGGGCCGACATCGTTATCGAAGCCAGCGGGGTGCGACCAGAGATCGCGGTCGCGCGCAGCGCCGGACTCACCATCGGCCCGACCGGAGGCATCGCCGTCGATCGCCAGCAGCGCACGAGCGATCCGTCGATCTTCGCCGTGGGCGACGGGGTGGAGAAGATCGACCACGTGGATGCCTCGCCCACCCTGGTGACAATGGCTGGCCTTGCCAACCGACACGGGCGGGCCGCCGCCGACGCGATCGCCGGGCACCCCGAACCCGCGTGGCCGGCACTCGGGACCTCGATCGTCGGAGTGTTCGATCTCACCATCGCGATGGTGGGCTGGAGCGAGAAGCGGCTGGTGGCCGCGGGACGCCCACATCGGGTCATCCACACGCATCCCGCCTCGCACGCCACCTATTACCCCGGCGCCGAGACGATGGCCCTCAAGCTTCTCGTCGACCCGGTGAACGACGCGATCCTCGGCGCGCAGATCGTCGGCGGCGCGGGAGTCGACAAACGGATCGATGTGATCGCGACAGCGATGGCCGGTGGTCTCACCGCCTCATCGCTCGCCCACCTCGAACTCGCCTACGCACCGCAATACGGATCCGCGAAAGACGCCGTCAACATGGCCGGCTATGTGGCCGACAACCTCGCCACGGGGCTGACCCGGTCCGTGCAGTGGCACGAACTGGACGCCGCCCTCGATCGGGGCGCGATGCTGGTGGATGTGCGCACCCCCGACGAGTTCGCCGCCGGTTCGATCCCCGGAGCCATCAACCTGCCGCTCGACGACCTCCGTCACCGGCACAGCGAACTGGATGGCCGAGCGCTGATCGTGCACTGCCAGGTCGGCCAGCGCGGGCACACCGCGTCCCGCCTGCTCACCCAACTCGGCCACGACGTACACAATCTCGACGGGGGCTATCGCACCTGGGCCGCGGGCACCTCCGCCCACGACCGGGACAGCGAACTCACCCCCGCCTGACCCACACCATTTTCGAGGAGACCGAATGACCGACGACAATTCCCAGCCCGCACCCGACTCCGAAGCATCCGCCGCCGAGATGCGGAAAATTCTCAACCGTCTTCGCCGGGCACAGGGACAGCTCGCAGCGGTGATCGCTGCCGTCGAAGAGGGCAAGGATTGCCGGACCGTGGTCACCCAGCTCGCCGCGGTGTCCAGCGCCCTCGACCGTGCCGGTTTCACCATCGTGTCGTCGGCGATGCGCCGATGCATCACCACCCCGGATGCCGCGGACAACACCCTCACCGTCGACGAGCTCGAGAAGCTGTTCCTCACTCTCGCGTGAACGTCCTGGTGGCTCGAATCCATCGCGGAAGTTGATCGACTAGCCTCGAGATGCCGCGCGCGATTGTTTGGCCGGCCGGTCTGGGTTGCAGAGCCCGACACTCTCGAAAGGCGCATCGTGACGGTACCCACCAGCATCCCCAGCCCCCCGTCCGACTGGGCGCAATTCCACCTGGGCCCCCTCACCATTCACACCTACGCCATCTGCATCCTGATCGGCATCGTCGCGGCCGTCGTGATCACGCAACGCCGCCTGTCGCGCCGCGGTGCGCCGGACGGCGTCGTGCTGGACATCATCATCTGGGCCGTGCCCATCGGGATCGTGGGGGCGCGTTTTTATCACGTATTCACCCACGTCGGCGACTACTTCTTCCCGGGCGCGAACCTCTGGAACGTCTTCGCCATCTGGGACGGCGGCAACGCCCTGTACGGGTCCCTGCTCGGTGGCGCACTCGGCGCCTACATCGGGTGCAGGCGACACGGCATCCGATTCTGGTCTTTCGCGGATGCTCTCGCCCCGGCCATGCTGGTCGCCCAGTCCCTCGGGCGCTTCGGCAACTACTTCAACCATGAACTCTTCGGGCTGCCGACCACGCTGCCTTGGGGACTGCAGATCGAAGCATCCAATGCGAAGTTCCCGGCGGGACTGCCGGCCGGCACGCTGTTCCACCCGTTGTTCCTCTACGAGATCATCTGGAATCTCGTCGGCGTCGCGATCATCCTGATCCTGGAGCGGCGGTTTGCGCTGCGCTGGGGTCGCACCTTCGCGCTTTATCTCATCTGGTATGGCCTCGGTCGCAGCTGGCTCGAGGCGATCCGCATCGACCCGACGAGCGACGGGTTCCTTGGCATCCCCGCCAACATCTGGGCCTCTTTCGTCGCGATCGTGCTCGGCATCACCCTGTTCATCATTCAGACGCGTCGCCACCCCGGCCTCGAGCCCTCTGCGATTCGGCCCGGCTGGGTGCCGCGGCAGTCTCGCGGCACGGCGCCGGCCGTGATCGAGGTCGCGGATGATGCGGAACACCCGGTGGATTCCTCGCCGAAGAGCTGATGCCGTTGGTCAGGCGACTCCCGTCTCCCGCCTGCGTGCCAGCAGGTAGCTCACGGTGACTGCCCCGCCCACACACAGCATCGTCGGCACGAGCAGTGCGGGACCTTGGTTTGTGAACTCGACCACGAGAACTATCGCAGTGAACGGCGCCCGCATGGTGGAGGCGAGAAATGCAGCCGCAGCAACGAAGGCGAATGCCGCGACCGTGCCGCCGGGCCACGCCAGCTCCCAGAGCCCGCCGAGCGCTGCGCCGAGGCAAGCCCCGATCGCCAGGGAGGGTGTGAGCGTTCCCCCGGCCGCTCCGCTCGCGATCGTCGCCGTCGTCGTGAGCACCTTCACGACTGCCAGCAGGGCAAGCACCCCCACTGGTACCAGCGCAGAAAAGGCTGTCTGGCCGAGTGCGCGCCCGTTTCCCAAGACCTCCGGGAAGGGAATCGCGACCAGGCCGACGCCGGTGAAAACGAGGGGCATCACCACGATGACCCACCACGATCGGGGGCGACGAGCCTCCGCGAGTCTTGCCAGTCGCACGAACCCGACCGCACCGACCCCGAGCACGGGACCGGCGAGCAGCGCCCACACGAACAGCGACGAGGTCAGGTCGAATCGGGGCAGTACATAGAGCGGATCGGTGGGCACAGCAATGCTGGCGACGATCGTAGCGATCGCCGATGTCACCAGCGCGGGCAGGGCGGTGGCGAAACTGATCTCGGCCAGGAGAATCTCCACGGCGAAGAGGGCGCCACCCAACGGAACGCTATAGACGGCGGCGAGACCCGCCCCCGCACCGCAGGCGATCAGGATCCGGCGCTCGCGGGCGGTGACCCCGGCCTTCTCGCTCAGCCATCCGGCGGCCGCCGCCCCCAACTCCCGGGGCGCAACCTCGCGACCGATCGATGCACCCAACCCCACAATCGCCACCTGGAGCCCGGCATTCACAAGGGTCGCGAGCAGTGGCATCCTCTTGCCCTCGATGCTCTGCTCGACCGAAACGACACGGTCGCCCCAGCGACGAAGCGACCACCAGCCCACGCCCCCGATGACACCGGCAGCGGCAAGCACCGCAACGCGCTGCCCGGGAGGGGCCTGGCTGACGCCATCGAGAAAGGAGCCAGCCGAATAGCCGTAGGCGAGGTGTTCGATGCCGTGAAGAGCGAGGCTCACGACGAGTCCGCTGATACCCGCGCCTATTCCGACCAGACCGGTCACCACCACCATCCGGATCGCCCAAGAGAAGGACGGTCGGAGGGTAGTCGTCACCCACTGATCGTACCGAGCGACAGCGACCTCGCATGATGGACTTCTCAGATCGTGGGGTTGCTTCGGGTGACGGGCCTACGTGGTTCCGCGTGGCAAGTGCTGACTCACCCTTCGGTGCCGAGGGAAGTCGTCTGGGCGGATCGCTCGGCAACGGGTTAGATGGAGTCCATGCGTGAGCCCGAAGCGATGGTGGTCATGCGGAGAGTTCCTTCGCTTCGACGCCGAGTTGGGCGAGCATGGAGACGACGTGGGCGCGGATCTGGTCGCGCACGCGCCGGACCTCTTCGAGCGGCAGGTCGGCCGGGTCGTCGAGCGCCCAGTCCTGGTAACGCTTGCCGGCAAAGACCAGGCACGCGTCCCCGCACCCCATCGTGACAACGGCATCCGCAGCGTGCACGACGTGATCTGTGAGCGGCTTCGGGACGCTCGCGAAAGTCAGTCACGATCGGACCGGTCAGGCCGTGGCGGGCAGCAGCTCGGCCAGCAGGGCCTGGACACGAGCCTTGATGTCGTCGCGAATCGGACGCACCTCGTCGATCGGCTTGCCCTTCGGATCCGTCAGCTCCCAGTCCTCATACCGCTTGCCCGGGAAGATCGGACACACATCACCGCAGCCCATCGTGATCACCACGTCGGAGTCTTTCACCTGCTCCGTCGTCATCAACTGAGGCACCGCCTGGGAGATGTCGATGCCCTCCTCGGCCATCGCCTGGATCGCCATCGGGTTGATCTGGTCCCCGGGCTCGGAACCACCGGATCGCACCTCGACGGCGCCACCGGACAGCTCGCGCATATAGCCTGCGGCCATCTGGGAACGGCCGGCGTTGTGGATGCAGACGAACAGGACAGTGGGCTTCTCGGGCATGTGATTCCTCAATCTCGACGATAGACAAAGCATAGACCGTCATCTATCTATTGGCGCGCGACAGGAACGGGAGTTCAGATGGCGTTCACCTTGAGGGAGACAATGAGAGACCGCACTCGAGCTTCGATGTCATCCCGGATGTCCCTGACTTGGGCAATGGGCAGGCCGACCGGGTCTTCGATCTCCCAGTCGAGGTACTGCCTGCCCGGGTAGATGGGGCAGGCATCCCCGCAGCCCATCGTGATGACGACATCCGCTGCTCGCACCACCTCGTCCGTCAGCGGCTTGGGGAATTCACCGCCGATCGACACTCCGATCTCATCAAGTGCGGTCAGCACAACCGAGCGCACGGCGCGGGCCGGAGCAGATCCCGCCGTGCGAACGCGCACGGCATCCCCGGCCAGGTGCTCGAGGATGGCGGCCGCCATCTGGGATCGGCCCGCGTTCTGCACACAGACGAACAACACCTCGGGAACATGGTCGAGAGAGGTGGACTCGCTGCGCGCCAGCGCCGACAGCCGGTCAGCGGCGAACCGTGAGGTGAGGGAGGGAAGATATCGGTCGATCCGGGCCCCGTCGGCCAACAGTGCGTAACTTTCCCGAACGTACCGTTCGACGGTCTCCGGCCCGAAAACTCCTGCAAACCGACCGGCAAGGTCGATCGAGATGCGCTCGAGCACACCGTCCGCCATCACGGTGGCGCGAGTCCCGTTGAGCACCTCCACCACACGATCAACCTGCTCCGGATGCATCGAATACCAGGCAATTCGGCCGTCAGGGGTCCGCGTCAATACCCCTTCGTCGACCAGCGCTTTCAGGTGATGGCTCACCGTCGGCTGCCGCAGTTTCAGCTCGGCAGCCAGCTCCCCGACCGAGCGCCTACCCATCGGGCTCTCCATGATCAGTCCCAGGATGCGCGCGCGAGTGGGGTCGGCCAAGAGCTTCAATTCCACCGAAGTGGTCGCCTCTGCACCCATAGATGCGAGTCTATGGGTGCACTGGGGCCGATTGGGCAGCCCGTTGACGGGGACTCGGCGTGATTCACAGCGAGCTACCCGACGCGGTGCGGCGCACAGGCGCCGATTCGGGCGTCGCGCGCTGGAGAGCCGAGACCGGCCAGACGCCCGACTTACGGGAAGTGCGAACGCGCGCTGGGTGACGTCGCCGCGGCGAGCACGAAATCGACGAGAGCCTCGAGATACTCGTCGGCACGCAGGTCGAAGTCCGCACGGCGGCTGTCGGGGATGTAGGCCAGGCGATGTTCCACCGAGCCGGACAGGGCGTCGAGGATGAGCGCGGTGGATACCCCCGGATCGAGCTCCCCCCGGCCGATTGCCCGCTGGATGATGTCGCGACCCGACTCGATCACGGTGCGCCGGTAGGCGTCGCGCACCGGCCCAAGGATCTCGGGATAGGTCACGGCGTCGATCGCTGCACGCCGTTTGGCCTGCCCGGACTCGCCGCCCCACATGCTCAGCTCGATGTTGGCCACGCCGAGCAAGTCACCGCGGATGCTGCCGGTATCGATGACCTCGGGCTCGATGTTCTTCGACAGCAGGGCGTCCCTCAGCAGCGCCGCCTTGTCATCCCAACGGCCGTAGAGCGCGGCCTTGCCCACATGGGCGCGGCGGGAGACGGCGTCCAAAGTGAACGCTGCCCAGCCGACCTCGGCATAGACGGCGAGGGCCGCAGCCATGACTCGAGGCTCGATCTGCGGATCGGGCTTTCGGCCGACCGTGCGTTCAAGAGTCATGCAGCGATTCTGCCATAGGGGTTCGCTACCTCACGCCCAGCACGAGGCTCGCAGAGGCTGCGAAGAACAACCCCACTCCTTGAACGAAGCTCGTGCGCACGTTCGGCACCTGCGCGGCGGCCTCCCCGCGAAGCTGTCGCACCGCTTCCTGGATCGCGAACATGCCGTACATGCCGGTATGGGTATACGAGAGTCCGCCACCGTTCGTGTTCATGGGAAGGCTGCCGCCCGGTGAGGTGTGGCCCTCGGCGATGAAGGCTCCGGATTCCCCGCGCCCGACGAATCCAGTGTCTTCCAGTTCGTAGAGGGGGAGGTGTGCGAACGCGTCGTAACACATGAGGTGATCGATTTCGCCGTG
Source organism: Lacisediminihabitans sp. FW035 (assembly GCF_054880895.1). Lineage (NCBI taxonomy): Bacteria > Bacillati > Actinomycetota > Actinomycetes > Micrococcales > Microbacteriaceae > Lacisediminihabitans > Lacisediminihabitans sp. FW035. The sequence goes on along the minus strand of NZ_CM142187.1, from coordinate 337,607 downwards.
GGTGAGGCCCGAGGTCGCGAACGCCTCGGCACTCGATCTCCGGAAGGCGCCGAACGAGCCATAGTCCTCCATCTGCGACACGAGCACGCCTTCGGCGGCTTCGCCGGATCCGAGTACCAATACCTCGCGACCGGCGCTCGGCAGGTCCTTCGCACGCTCCGCCGTCGTCAGCACGAGGGCGCCACCACCGTCCGTGACCACGCAGCACATCTCTTTGGTGAAGGGGTAGGCGATCATCCTGCCGTCGAGCACCTGCTCGACGGACGTTGGGGTGCGACGTTCGGCGCGGGGGTTGTCGACCGCCCATCGGCGCTGCGAGACGACGACCTCGGCGAGGTCGGTGCTGCTCATTCCGCGCTGGTGAAGGAAGCCCAGCGCGGGAACCGTGAAAATCGAGTACGGTGCGACCGCCCCGTACGGCGTCTCGAACTGGCCGGTGAGCGACGACGGTGAGCGAGTCCAGGGCGGCATCCCGACCTGCGATCGCCCGGATTCGCCGTGCGTGATGAGCACCGTGGTTGCGGCACCGGCGGCGATCGCCGCCGCCGCGTGTCGCACGAGCAGCATGAAGCTGCCGCCACCGACCATGGTGCCGTCGAGCCACCGGGGTGTGATCCCCAAGTAGTGCGAGACCTCCATCGCCATGGGGCCGGCTGTCGCGATGCCGTCGATGTCGTCGAGCGTGAGCCCGGCATCCCGCACCGCGGCGCGCGCCGCTTGGGAGTGCAGTTCGAGCATCGAGACGCCGGGCAGCGCTCCGATTTTGGGTGTCTCTGCGGCCCCGACGATCGCGATGTCTCCGTGCATGGAGGTCATGCGGCGCCGCCGGCCAGAGCGAAGACGGGCAGGGTCATGTCGCCGCGCTGCCGGAACGCGACTGTCACGGCCGCGCCGATCGGAAGGTTCTCGGGCAGCGGCTCAACATCAACGATGTTCGTCATCAGGCGCGGACCCTCCTCCAGTTCGACAAGGGCGATCACGGGCGACTCGCCTTCGGTGCCCGGAATCGGCCGGGCGTTGATGATATACGACACGAGGGTGCCCCTGCCCGATACCAGAGCCCACTCGAATTCGTCGTCAAGGGATCCCGGCACGGCGCCGCGAGGGTAGAAGAAGAACTCGCCGGTGCGCCGCGACCGCTGGAGCATCAACTCGTGGCGAGCGGCCGCCTCCCAGTAGGGGGCGGTCTCGGGCGTGGCCACGGGCACGTACTGGTCAGGCATCCGCAGGCTCCCGACGCTCGGTGAGACGTCCGTTGTTCAGCACGACGGTCTCGCCCACCGTCACGATGAAGCTCGCGCCGTCGTCATCCTTCCAGACCTGCACGACCAGCTCGTCGCCCGGATGCACTATCGACGCGAAGCGCGCCGAGAACGAACCGAAGCGACTCACGTCGTTGTCGAAGAGCTCGGCAAGCAGCAGCCGACCGGTCATGCCGTAGCTACACAGTCCGTGCAGTATCGGTCGGTCGAAGCCGGCGCGCGCCGCGAACGACGGGTCGCTGTGCAAGGGGTTGCGGTCACCCGAGAGCCGGTAGAGCAGCGCCTGATCGGTGCGCGTCCGCGCCCGCAAGGTCACGTCGGGCTCGCGCTCGTCTGGCTTGACCCAGCTCGAACGCGGTCCAGGGTCGCCGCTGAACCCGCCCTCGCCGCGAACGAAGATGTTCATGACCAGGCGCGCCAACGGGGCACCCGTCGCTTGGTCGGTCAGAACGTTCTCGACTTCTATGAGCGCGTCGCGCCCCTTGTCGTAATACCCGATGACGCGGCCGCGGGTCGAGACCATCCCGGCAACGGGAAGCGGGCCGTACAGCTCCACCGATTGCTCAGCGTGCAGCACCTGCTCCATGCCGAAGTCGCCGAGGCGCGGCCCCCCGCCTCCGGAGAGGGTGACGGCGAATGTCGGCAGCACGAGCTGGTCGATGCCGGCACTGTTCTCGGTGGTGAACTGCAGTTCCTGCCCGGGGTCATCGGCGCCGGCTCCCACTCCGAGGGCGTAGAGCAGGGCATCCTTCGAAGACCAGGCGTGCGTGCCCGCATCCCACTCGGTGCCGAGCAAGTCGAGGTTCAGACTCATGCCGTGACCCTCGCGGGGAGCGGCTCACCGTTCATCTCGGGCAGCGGGGCTGCCTCTGCCACGAGTGCGGGGATGGCTGTGTCGAGCTCCTCGAGGGTCCACAGTCCCTCCTTGTCGATGCGAGGACCCAGGTGCCATCCCTCTGCGACGCCGATGCGGGATCCGACGATGTCGAACACGCGACCCGTGACGCCGTGGGCGGCCGGGCTCGCAAGCCAGGCCACCAGCTTGGCGATACGGTCGGGGCCGAGCTCCGGATGCTCGCCCGTCATGAGCGACGCCGTCAGGCGGGTCGCGGCGGCCGGGGCGACCGCGTTCGCGGTGACACCAGACGACGCGAGTTCCTTGGCAGCGACGATCGTGAGGGCGGCGATCCCCGCCTTGGCCGCGGCATAATTGGCCTGTCCGAAATTGCCGTACAGGCCCGACGGCGAGCTCGTGTTGATCAGCCGGCCACCCACAGGCTGGCCGGTCTCCTTGGCTTTCGCGCGCCAGTAGGCCGCGGCGAAATGGCTCGGTGCGAACGTGCCCCGAAGATGCACCCTGATCACCGCATCCCACTCATCAATGCTCATGGCCGCGAGCGTGCGGTCGCGCAGGATTCCCGCGTTGTTCACCAGGATGTCGAGGGTTCCGAACGTCGAAATGGCGGTCTGGATGAGCGCCTTTGCTCCTTCCCAGTCGCTGATGTCGTGACCGTCGGCGACGGCCTGCCCGCCGATCGCGAGGATCTCCTCCACGACCTGCTGGGCTGGGGTCGCGTCGGCGCCGACACCGTCGGCGCTGCCGCCGAGATCGTTGACGACCACGGCCACTCCGTTGCGGGCCAGTTCCAGCGCGTGCTCGCGGCCTATTCCTCGGCCTGCTCCGGTGATCACGGCAACGCGGGTCGTCTTCTGGTCTGTCATGTGCTCTGTCTTCCTGTGTTCGTTCTTCTGGTGGTGGTGGATCAGTTAGGCAGGTACTGGGTTCGCACCAGGCGACGCTGCAGCTTTCCGGCGGCACTGCGGGGCAGCTCGGTCTGTAGGTCGATCTGTCGCGGACGCTTGTAGGAGGCGAGCCCGTTCTTCGCGTGCTCGTTCAGGGCGGCGATCAGCTCGTCGGCCGAGAATCCGGGCTTCGGCTGCACCACTGCGACCACGCGCTGGCCCCACTCGTCATCGGGCACCCCGATCACGCAGACGTCTGCGACGGCATCGTGCGCGAGGAAGTGCGACTCGATTTCGGCGGGGTAGATGTTCACGCCGCCGGAGAGGATGAGGTCGGTGCGCCGGTCGAGAGTGAACAGGTAGCCGTCGTCATCCAAATAGCCGACATCGCCGACCGTCACGTACTCCCCGCGCCGTGACTCGGCGGTCTTCACCGGGTCACCAAGATACTCATAGGGCATGGTGGTCTTGAAATAGATGGTTCCGGCCTCGCCGGTCGCCGCAGTCTCATCCTCGTCGGTGATGATCTGCACGACCTCCGGACTCACCTTGCCGACGGTTCCCGGCTTTGTCTCGAAGTCACTCGGCGGCGTGAGCGCCACGATTCCTTCGGTCGCACCGAGATACTCCCAGATGATCGGGCCGACCCAGGCGAGCATCGCGGCTTTGACATGCACGGGGCACGGAGCACCCGCGACCACGATCGCCTCGAGGCTCGAGAGGTCGAAGCGCGCCTTCGTCTCGGGAGGCAGGCTGAGCATGCGGTGGAAGTGCGTTGGCACCATGTGCGCCGTGGTCACGCGCTTGTCCTGGATAGTACGCAGCACAAGTTCGGCGTCGAAACCCTCCAGGATGACCAGCGTCTGGCCTATGTGCAGTCCGGATTGCGCGAACCCGAACGGCGCGGAGTGGTACAGCGGGGAGCACACGAGGTTCACCCCGTCGGCACCCAGTCCGAACATCGTCATGAAGAAGACCAGGCTCGCGTAGCCCTCGTGGGGTGCGACACCAGTGCTCGGCCGATAGACGCCCTTCGGCGTGCCGGTCGTTCCCGACGTGTAGCCCATGATCTGGCCGAAGATCCGGTCGCGCGGCGGGTGGCCGTCGGCGAGGTTCTGAAGCTCGCTATACGGACGCCAGCCCTCGACGGCTGTGCCCATGACGAATCTAGTCAGGCGAGGGAGATCGGGGAACGTGCCGTGCATGGCTGCGAATTCGCTGCCGGCGACGAGCACCTTCGACTCGGAGTTGGAGAGGATGTACGCCACCTCCGGCTGACTGAGGTGCCAGTTGATCGGCACCTCGATGACGCCGATCTGCGAGGTCGCCAGCACCAGCTCGAGCGAGGCGACGCTGTTGCGCGCGAGCATCGAGACGCGGTCGCCGGCCACGAGACCAAGGTCGCGTAAGGCATTGGAAATGCGGTTGGCACGGGTGGCGAGTTCGCCGTAGCTCACTCGCTCGCCGTCGGGGCCGATCACGGCGAGACGGAAAGGATCACGGGCAGCGATGGAGAAGAAGCCTGCGGCATCCGATACCGCGGGGGCTTCGAGCTGCTGGTCGACCATGGTCATAACTCTCCTTTGAGTCGAAATGGGATCACATGTCCGGAGCTCAGAGCTTTACGGACGATTATTGTCTGATATGCGACGATAGCGCGAGTCGCACGTCTCGTCAACAGAATCACCACAGCGACGGAGTGGGCAGTTGCCGGATGAGGCGTGCCACCTCCCCCGCATCCACCTCCTCCAGTCTCGCGGGGCTCCACCGCGGGGTGTGTGTCCGATCGAGGATCGTCGCCCGCACGCCCTCGCCGACATCCGCCCGCGTAGCGAGGTGGTTCATGATGACGAACTCCATCGACAGGCAATCCCGCAGGCTGAGTCCGGCGGCGCGATGGATCGCGGCGAACGCGACCGTCGTGGCCGTCGGGGAGAAGCTCGAGATTCGGTCGGCGGCGGCGGCAGCGTCCCCGCCCGCGGCGCGCAAGCGTTCCAGCACCTCCGGCAAGGTACCCGCGTCGTAGCACTCGTCGATCCAGTCGCAGTCGGCGAGGAGGCGCGAGGGGCCGGGATCCACGGCGAGACGCTGCGCCGCGGCGCGCGGCTCATCCCCGCGCTCGAGGGCGGTCGCGAGTTCGCTATAAGCGCCGGATGGCAGTTGCAGGTCGGCGAAACCGGCGGCGACCGCATCCTGGCCGGTCATGCTCGAGGACGTGAGACCCAGGTGCAGTCCCAGAAGCCCGGGTGCACGGGCCAGCAGGAACGTGCCGCCCACGTCCGGGCTCAGGCCAATGCGGGTCTCGGGCATCGCGACGCGGGACCGCTCGGTGACGACCCGTACCGCGCCGTGCGCCGAGATTCCGACCCCACCACCCATCGTGATGCCGTCCATCCAGGCGACGTAGGGCTTCGGATACTCGGCGATGCGGGCGTTCATCCAGAACTCGGCCCGCAGAAACTGCGAGGGGTCGTCGTCGTCGGCGCGGAGGTCGCCACCGGCACACAGGCCGCGGTCCCCCGCTCCGTCGATCAGCACGCTCGTGATGGCATCGTCACCCTCCCACTGATCGAGGGCTCGAGTGATGAGGACGACCATCTCGCGGGTGAGTGCGTTGACCGAATCCGGCCGGTTGAGCGTGATGCGCCCGAGGTGACCCTGCTCCCGTACTAGAACGGGATCTTGAGTCCGCAGGGTCACCGTTCACGCCCTTCTACTGGCGCGGCGGGCCGGTGATGACCTGGGTCTCGGTGAATGAGTGCAGTCCCCACGGGCCGTTCTCGACGCCGATGCCGCTCCACTTGTGACCGCCGAAGGGCAGGTCGGGGCGAACCCCGCTGCCGTGCACATTGATCGACACCTGGCCGGCATCGATCTGCGATGCCAACGTCGCGGCCTCGGCGGGGTCGGCCGACCAGATCGAGGCGGTGAGGCCGAAGTTGCCCCGGTTCGCGCGCTCGATCACATCGTCGACGTCGCTGTAGGAGATCACCGGCAAAGCGGGACCGAACTGCTCCTGGTCCACAATAGCGAGGCCGTCGGTGACGTTGCTCAGGATGGTGGGCTCGAAGAAGTAGCCGTCACGGTCGATCGCCTTGCCGCCTGCCGCGACGTGGGCGCCGTGGCTGATCGCATCCTTCACCAGCTCCCCCACCCGGTCGTACTGGGCGAGGTTGTTGAGCGGGCCGAGCTGCGCGCCTTCCACGTTGCCCTCGTCGACCTTGACCGTCTTCGCGATGCCGGCGAGCGCGTCTACCAGGTCGTCGTGAATGCTGTCGTGCACGTAGATGCGCTTGGCGGCGAGGCAGACCTGCCCGTTGTTCATGAACGCCCCCCAGAACAGCGACTGGGCGATGTCGTCGACCGAGCTACCAGGAAGCACGATCGCCGGGTCGTTGCCGCCCAGCTCGAGCGTCACGCGCTTGAGATCGTCGGCGGCAGCGGAGGCCACCTTCTTGCCGGTGGCGGTCGAGCCGGTGAAGCTGATCTTGCGGGCGAGCGGATGCGAGGTCAGGAGCTGCCCGAGCGGGTCGAGTCCCGTGACCACGTTGAAGACGCCGTCCGGCAGCACGCCGCGCAGGATTTCTCCGAGCGCGAGGCTCGTCAGAGGGGTATAGGGCGAGGGTTTGAGCACCATGGTGTTTCCGGTGCGCAGCGCGGGGGCGATCTTCCACATCGCCAGCAGCAGCGGGAAGTTCCACGGCGTGATCGCCGCGACGACCCCGAGGGGCCGGCGGTGTACCTCGGCGAAGCCGGTCGCGTCATCCTGCACGACCTCGAGCGGGATCTCCAGGGTCGCGAAGTAGCGCAGCCATCCTGAGGTCATCGCGACCTCCGTCGCGGCGTCGGAGATCGGCTTGCCCTGCTCGCTGGTGAGGATCGAGGCGAGTTGCGCCGCCGCTGCGTCGATGGCGTCGGCGGCGGCCAGCAGTGCCGCCGTTCTCACACCGTCATCCCGCTTCCAGTTTCTGAAGGCGGCGGCCGCCGCGGTGAAGGCCTCGTCGACCTGGGCAGCGCTGAGCGAGGGTGCTGAGGCGAACACCCTGCCGGTGGCTGGGTTGATGACGTCGAAGCGTACGGACTGGTCGACGGCCTTGCCATTGACGGTCGCCGACAGAGCCGGCGCGAGGGTGGATGTGGACATTGTGTCTCCTGTGACGTGGTTGGTGTTGGCGAGGTGGGCTAGGCGAACGAGAGCACGGGCTTGATGGTGGCGCCCGACAGGCTGTCGGCCTCCGCTTGATTGATCGAATCGAGTGGGTACTGCTTGATCAGACGGTCGAAGGGGAACAGCCCCTGCTTCCAGAATTCGATCAGCTGCGGGATGAACAGCTGGGGGATGGCGCTGCCCTCGAAGATGTAGCGCACGGTCTTGCCCACCATCGAGCCGGGCACGATCGAGAACAGGTCGGCACCGGCACCGACGAGAATGGAGGTGCCGCGGCGGGCGAGCACGTCTACCGAGGCAGTCATCGCGGTACCCACCCCTGTGGTGTCGAGCGAGAAGTCCATGCCCGCGCCCGTACCGCGCACCTCGGCGACGAGGTCGGTGTCCCGACCGTCGACGACTCGCGTGGCCCCGAGTTCGAGCGCGAGCGCGCGACGTTCGGGGTTGAGGTCGATGGCCACGATGTCGGAAGCGCCAGAGAGCTTCGCCGCCATGACAGCCGAAAGACCGACCGCACCGGCACCGAAGATCGCGATCGACTGCCCGGGCAGCAACTTCATCTCATTGAGCACCGCACCCGCACCGGTCTGGATTCCGCAGCCCAATGGGCCGAGGATCTCGAGCGGGACATCCTTGTCGACCACGACGACGTTGCGTTCAGTAGCGATCGCGAACTCCCCGAACGACGACTGGGCGAACCAACGGCTGGTGATCGGGGCACCCGCGCCGTCAGTCACGGCACCGGTTCCGTCGGGACGCACGCCGGAGAGGTTGCGCAGTTCGAAGGTGAGGCAGTAGGCGGGCTGGCCTTGCACGCACATCGTGCACGCGCCGCACGAGCCGAAGGTGAGCACGACGTGGTCGCCGACCTGCACCGACTGCACTCCGGCGCCGACCTCCTCCACGATGCCGGATCCCTCGTGACCGAGGATTGCCGGCAGGAAGTGTTCGCCAAGCAGGCCGCTTCGGCCGAAGACGTCGGTGTGGCACATACCCGCGCCGACCATGCGCACGAGAACCTCGCCGTGGCCGGGATCGGCCACCTGCACGGTCTCGACGACGTAGGGCTGATCTGCCTGACGCAGGATCGCGGATCGGGAATCGGTCATGGTGAGTCTCCTTTGACTGCTGCCGGTGGTTCAGGATGAAGCAGGGTGAGCTATTTCGGACAATCTTTGTCCGTAATTACGAATTCGTCAAGAGTTGGGCAGGACATAACTGATGGGCGCCAGTTCTGCGCCCGACGGGTAACGGAAATCGAATGCGACCGCGCCTTCGCTCGTGAGCGCCGCCACGAGTTCCTGCCGCGGTCGAGCCCCGGCCAGGTTGGCAAGCACGAGCCGGCCGCCCGCTGTGCGTGTCGCCTCGGTGCCCGCGACGCTGAGCCACTGGCCGTCCGAGTCGATGTGGATCCACGGATCTTGGACGAGCAGGTTCATGGTGCCCCCGTGCGCCGTGAAGCGGATGGCTCCGGAGAACCGGTGGATCGCGCCATCCGGCTCGCTCTGTACTCCGACGTAGGGGAAGACGAAGGTGTTGTCGCGCGCCACGGCGGGCTCGGCGACGTCGATGACGCCGCCGGCCTGCTCGACGTACGCCCGGAAGGTGTCTTTCACATTCCAGGCCAGGTGTGGCCCCTCGTTGCGCGACATGGGCGGCCGATCAGGTTCGGGCCGCGGTCGGCTGCAGGATGTCGCCGGCGCGGTCGAAATCCCCGCGGTCGGCGATGAAGCGCCGGTACTTCATGATTCGCCGGGGCTGGTTGAGGGTCGCGGCGCCCACGAGTCGGTCGCCCACCCGGTACAGCGCCACGAAGCTGTCGTCGTTCGGACCACCTGACGCGAAACTGACGCTGTCGGCGACCGCGGTACCCACGAACTGGATGCGGTGGCCGTACCAGTCGCTCCAGAAGTACGGAACGGTCTCGTAGCCCAGCGCCTGTTCCGGGAAGAGCGCGTTCACACCGGCTCTCGTGCCCTGGTCAGACGCATTGGTCCAGTTCTCGAGCCGCATCGTGGCGTCCATCAGTCCGTTCGGCCAGTGCGCGACGTCCCCGGCGGCGTAGACGTCCTGCGCGGACGTGCGCAGGTATGCGTCGCACACCACACCACCATCGATCGGATTCAGCTCGAGGCCGGAGTCCACGAGCCATCCGGTCGCCGGCGCGGCCCCGATGCCCACGATGATGAGGTCTGCGGCGATGGTCTCGCCCGTGCTCAGTCGCACCGCCTCGACACGTTCCGTGCCGATCACCTCCTCGACCTGAACCCCACACAGCAGTCGCGTGCCGTTGCGCTCGTGCAGTCCGCTGATCGCGATGCCCACTACTTCGCCAACGGCGCGCACGAGCGGTACGGGCGCGGCCTCGACGATGGTCACAGTCGCACCCTTGGCTCGTGCCGACGAGGCTAGCTCAGAGCCGATGAAGCCAGCGCCAATGATGACCAGATGCGTGTCGGCGTGAATCGCCTCGCGCAGCCGGTGAGCATCGTCGAGCGTGCGGAGGGTCTGGATGCCATCGAGCTCGGGCAGATGCGCCAGTACCCGAGGCTCGGCACCCGTCGCGATGATGAGCTTCTCGAAGGGGATCTCTTCGCCGCCTACCGAGATGGTGTGGCGCTCGGGATTGAGTGCGTCCACCAGGGCGCCGAGCCTCAGCTCGACCGCGAGATCGTCCCGCAGCTCGCTCTCGGTGAGGAAGTAGCTCGGCGCGCCGCCCTCAGCGAGAAACTCCTTCGACAGCGGGGGGCGATCGTAGGGCAGGTGGGCTTCCGCGCCGAACAGGGTGATTCGGCCGGCGTAGCCACCGCGCCGGGCGGCTTCGACGGCGCGCAGGCCCGCGAGGCTGGCGCCCACGACTACGAGTCCGGCATCCGATGACGGGCTGGTCATGAGGCGCTCGCGATCGTGAGTGCCTTGGCCGGGCACGAGCGCACCGCGGTCTCGATGTCTTCGCGGTCCGCATCCGAGATCGTGTCCTCGAGCAGGATGAGCACCCCATCGTCACCGACCTCGAAGTGGTCGGGGGCGATGGATTCGCAGATGCCGATCCCTGTGCAACGGGTGCGATCGACGATGACGGTGGTGGCCATCAGCTGACCTTTACAGGCAGGCGCTTGATGCCATTGATGAACTCGCTGTACAGCTCTTCCGGCTCGCCCACCTCGATCGCCGGCAGCTTCTCAAGGATCTCGCTGAACAAAGCGCGCAACTGGGCCTTCGCCACCCCATTGCCGAGACAGAAGTGGATGCCGCCGCCACCGAACCCGACGTGCGCGCTGCGACCGCGGGTGAGGTCGAAGGAGTGCGGATTCTCGAACTCCCGTTCATCGCGGTTGCCGGAGGCGTAGAACACCACAACCTTGTCTCCCTCGACGATGTGCTGGCCGCGAAGCTCGATGTCCTGCCGCGCGGTACGCGCGAACTCGATGACCGGCGAGGCATAACGCACGAACTCCTCGATGGAGCCTGCGATGCGGCCGTCGAAGTCCTCGGTGAGCCAGGCCTTTTGGTCAGGGTTGCGGTCAAGGGCCACCACGGTGCGCGAGGTGGTCTGTTTGGTGGTGTCGTTGCCGGCGACGCTGAGCAGCAGCATGACGGCGCCGATCTCGTCGTCGGTGAGGGGCGCCCCGTCGAAGTTGGCTCCGGCGAGCGCGGTAGCGATGTCATTCGCGGGGTGCTGGCGTCGGTGGGCGACCAGGTCGACACCGATCTGCTGCAGGATGCCCAGCTGCTGCATGACGAATTCCATGGGGTTCACTCCCGGTGGCATCATTTCCGGGTCGCGGGCACCGATGAACCGGTCTCCTGCCTCGGCGAACTCGCGCACGAGGGACTCCGGAACGCCGACCATGTCGGCCACCGTGAGCATCGGGAGCTTGGACGAGACCTCGGCGACGAAGTCGAACTCCCCGCCACCCACCACCCGATCCACTATCTCTCCAGCGCGTCGCGAGATCTTCTCGCTCAGCACGCCGACTGCCTTCGGGGTGAACGCGCGACTCATGATCTGGCGGTAGCGGGTGTGAAAGGGCGGATCCATGCTCAGGAAGGTAGGCGGCTGGATCAGCGCGGGGTGCTGCGGGCGCAGACCGACCGATCCGGGCTCGCCGGAGCCGAAAAGTTCGTTGTTCTCGCTCACGTAGCGAATGTCCTCCGCCAGAGTCACCGCCCAGAAGCCGGATTCTCCGTGTACCTCTGCGGGCATCTCCGGGGTTTCCAGCGGGACATGCCAGCTCACCGGATTGTCGCGTCGCAGTCGGGCGAAGGTCTCATCCCGCTGTTCGAAGGTCTTGCCCCAAAACTGCACACTGGAGATGTCCTCCGTGGTGGTGGAATCGTGCCGGGTTGCATAAACGGTCGTCATTGACTGTCCTCTCGTTGGTCCTGCGAATCGTGCGCCGGTGCTCCTGCGAAGTGAGATTTCAGACGGTTTTCGTCTGTTGGTCGAGGGTAACCCTCGCCGACCATCGCGTCAACGCATTCTCGGCGAACTCGAACATTACGGACGATTATTGTCTGTTAGAGTGCTCGTCAACAGTCAGTGACGAAGGAGTGACGATGAGGGTGTTGCTGATGGGACCGCCCGGGGCCGGAAAAGGCACGCAGGGGCTGCGCCTGGCCGCACGCCACGGCGTCGTCATGATCTCAACCGGCGAGCTCTTCCGGGCACACGTGCGGGACCGCACCAACCTCGGCCGGCAGATCGCGGCCATCGTCGACTCGGGCGACTACGTACCAGACGAACTCACCAACGCGGTAGTGCGCGATCGACTCGGACGGCCGGATGCTGCTGCAGGCTTCGTTCTGGACGGCTACCCCCGCACGCTCGGTCAGGTGACCGAACTCGACGCGATCCTTTCCGAGCTCGGGATCGACCTCGATGCCGTCGTCGAACTCGGAGCCTCCGACGACGAGGTCATCGGGCGACTGATGGTGCGCGACACCGAGTCGCGACGCAGTGACGACTCCCCGGACGTCGTCCTCAAACGACTCGCGATTTATCATGAGCAAGCGGCCCCATTGCGTGACGACTACAAACGGCGAGGATTGTTGATCGAGATCGACGGCTCCTATCCCCCAGACGAGGTCGAGCGCCAGATTGCGGCATCCATTCGGTCCGTCGCTCCTGCCGGTTCGTGACGACGGTCACCGGAACCGACCAGCAGCGCGCCTGGTCGGAGAAGCGGATGCCGTCCGTCGAGAAGGTCAGCAACCACGTCTGGTCGGTTCCGGTGGCGTGCGATCCGTTCCCGGTCCGCTACACGCTCGCGTATCTGATGACCAACGCTGCCGGGGATTTCGTCGTGGTGGACCCCGGATGGGATAGCCCGGAGGGCCGCGCACAGCTCCTCGACGCGATCGCCGCCGCGGGGCTGCAGCTGGACCGATTGGTGGGGATCGTCGTGACGCATTTCCACCCGGACCACGTGGGCATGGCGCAGGCGCTCTCCGACATGACCGGGGCATGGATCGGGATGCACCCCCTAGACACGCTCCCCGGAGTCACCTCGGCAGCCGTCACGAGTGCGATCGACGCGGATCGCCGATGGTTGGTGACCTGCGGTGTGCCCGAACCGATGCACAGCACTATGTTGCTGACAGAGCGATCGCTCCGCGCCTTCGGCGGCTCCCCACAGGTTCGAATGGAGTTCGCCGATGGCGACGGGATCCCGTTGCCGGATCGCGACCTTCGGGTGGTCTGGACTCCGGGTCATAGCGCCGGCCATCTCTGCGTGGTCGACCACGACGAGCAACTCGTGCTCACTGGAGACCATGTCCTGCCGAGAATCTCGCCCAACATCGGTATCGGCTTCCACGACGGTGAGCGCGATTCAGTGGGCGAGTATCTGCGATCGCTAGAGACTATTGCGGAATGGGACGCCTACGAGGTCTGCCCCGCGCACGAGTGGAGGTTCGCCGGCCTCGCCGAACGCTGCCGCGAACTGACCGAGCACCATCAGGTGCGCAGCGCTGAAGTCGAAGCGGTTCTCGCCGCGACACCTGAGGCTTCAGTGTGGCAGATCGCCGAGCAGCTGACGTGGTCGCGTGGCTGGGCCAATCTCGATTCTGACGGCGTTCGCGGCGCTCTCGGCGAAACCCTGGCACATGTTCGCCATCTTCGCGCGATGGTGCGGTAGTTCCGGAACGCACCGCGACAGGAAGCAATTCTTTCTCGCCGCTGAGCGATACCTGCAGACGGTCGGGGCGCCCGTCCGCGTCGCTGACCTTGACGGTGAAATCTGCGTCGAAATCAAAGCAGGTTTCGCGCCGAACCAAGCCGACTAGCAGACCCTGCAGGCCGGGAAGGTGGTGGCCCTCGCGCCGACAGTCTGTCTCCCAGAGTTGGACAGCGTCGCTGGAACAGTCAGCTGTCCCGGCCTTAGAGCACGGAAAGGGCACCGCCAATTCCAGCGGTTCCCGCGCCCTGTGGTTCAAAAACCACCTACCTTGATCAGCTCTGTTCTCAGTGCGCCCAAGGATTTGAACCCCAGGTGAAATGTGGGCACTGGCACGGCCAGGCTGTGATTTTCACGGGCACAGATCGACCGGTAATTTCGGCTCCCGAGCTGTACACCTAACCCGGCCCGAAATGATGGCGATGATCCGACGGAGTCGTGTTCAGGCGTCGGCGAAATGCCCGGTTCATGGTCTCGGGCGCCCCGAAGCCGCACGCGCGAGCGATCTGTTCGACCGTGAGGACCGTGGTCTCGAGCAGGCGGCATGCTGCTTCCATTCGCACCGCTTCGACGTGTTCCGCTGGCGTGATCCCGACCTCGAGCTTGAATAGGCGACTGAACTGGCGTTCCGAGAGGTGTGTGCGGGCTGCCATGACCGGGATCGACAGATCGTCCGCCAGGTGCTCGGGAAGCCAAGCGAGAAGGTCACGAATCGGCTCCTCGTTAGCCGACTGGGCCGCCAACAGTGCGGAGAACTGACCTTGACCACCGGATCGACGCAGGTAGACGACGAGTTGCTTGGCAACGAAAGCGGCAGCCTGCCTACCGTGATCATCAGCCACCAACGCCAGCGAAAGATCGATACCGGCAGTGACCCCGGCGGATGTCCACACGTTGCCGTGCTGAACATAGATCGCGTCAGGGTCGACCGATACGTCGGGGTATTCCTGTTCGAGCTGCGCGCAGTCCGCCCAGTGGGTGGTCGCTTCTCTGCCGTGGAGGAGCCCCGCAGCGGCGAGCAAGAAGGCTCCGGAGCACACGGATGCTACTCGTCGAGATCTCCCGGCCACGCGCCGGATGTTGCCAATCAACTCCGCATCGTCGGTCGCCTGGTCGAAGTCGCGCCCGCCAGCCACAACGAGCGTGTCGATGTCGCCGACGACCTTCTCTATCGGCGTGGTTGCGTATTCCAACCCACTCGTTGAGAGAACCGGACCACCGCCGACACTTACGACCTGAGTCGAGTACGGCGGTATGGACAGGAACCGGGAGGCGGTCGAGAACACTTCTAGCGGCCCGGCTACGTCGAGGATCTGGGCGCCCGGGAATCCGACGATGACGATGCGTGGTTGCGGCACGACCCTCCGATACAGAAGTCATTATCAGCCAAACGCGTGGCCGAGAACGTCAACATCGTGTCCTAGGCGGGTCGGCGACCGAACTCTACCGTGAATGCATACCCACAGACAGGAATCGAGAGCAAATGCGCACCCCACGCACGACACAGATTCCGTGGATGTGGCTCGCCACGACAATCGCACTCACGACGGTTGTGATCGCATTCGGCCGCTTTAAGAGCAACGAGCGAATCGCACAAGCAATCGCGGTCGGAGCAACACGACGCCGAGAAGAACCCACCGCCGCGACATTTCCCATTGACGCCAGACAAATTCACGAATCGAGCTCGAAATGACCCCTACAAAACCATCCCAACAGTCCCGACCCCGTCGCCGGACGCGAATGGCCCGAGGATTCGGCATAGCCGTGGTCACTCTTCTCCTGCTCACCGGAGTCTCGGCTCTGGCGAACGCATCCATCACCGCATCGGAAAAGAAGACCCTCACCCCATACGGCCAGCGAGTATCGGTCAATGCGGGCTCACTCAATGTGTACCGCAATGGCGGAACCGGACCGACGATGGTTCTTCTCAGCGGCTTCGGCACCCCGGCACCTGCGATCGACTTCGCACCCCTTATACGCAAGCTGGACGCGTTCAACGTGATCGTCGTCGAGGGCTTCGGCTACGGCTACAGCGATCTGAATGTTGCAAATCGCACGATCGAGAACATTACGAGCGAACTCCACCAGGTTCTGGCCAAACTGCTGGTGAACGAGCCCGTGATTCTGGTCGGCCACTCCGTCGGAGGTCTCTATGCACGCTATTACGCGAACGCCTACCCGAAGGAGGTCTCCGCCATCGTCGGTATCGACCCCATGGCGGCTACGACGTCATCGCTTAAGGTCGGGGCACCGTCGATCGCGGAGGGTATCCAGGCCGGTACCGGTCTCTTCCGATTGGTGACGACTGTCGCGCCCGCCCTCATCCAGCCTCCCGGGACCGCCTACACGCCAGGCGACCGCCGGCGAACCGCTGCCATGACGAATTGGAACTATGGCAACGTCTCGATCTCCGACGAATGGAGCCGAATCGGTGCCAATTCCACAAAAGCCAATGCGCGCCCGTTCGCCGCCGACCTTCCGGTCCTCGAGGTCCTGTCGAGCGAGAGCGTCACGACGATGCCGGAGTGGTTGCCCAACCATGAAAAGGAGCTCAAGGGAGTGGCCACGCATCAGCTCGAGGTGGTTGAGGGATCCCATTACCTGCACTGGACGCAGTCCGCGGCGCTGGCTCGGATCATCTCGAACTTCATCGCCGCGCACGTCACCGACTAACCAATCAAGCTCTCGACGCCGCAACGTGAAGCACCCGGACAGTCGACCCATCACATGCAGGAGAATCATGTCGCCCATACTGCGCCGCATAGGCGCCATCACCCTCTCAGCTACCATCGCCCTCGTCGCATTCGCTGCCACAGCCGCGGCCGGGATCGTTCACTCCAGCCAACCGTCCCCCTCGAAAGTCGCGGGCACCCCGAGCGCCCACCAACCCGCTCCGCGCAGCGCGAAAGCCCGCTTCAACGTTGCAGTAGTCCTCGGTCAATCAGGGTCAGACGCGACTGACGTGCTCGCTCCCTACGAGGTGCTCGCTAGCTCACCCGCCTTCGCTGTCTACACGATCGCCGCCTCGACGAAACCAGCGGCCCTGGACGGCGGCCTGGCTGTCGATCCTGACTACACGTTCGCGGATGTCGCTTCCGGAACCGCTCCAACTCCGGATGTGATCGTCGTTCCGGCCGTCAATCTCCCCGATGGCCCGGAGGAGGAGGCCGCACGCGATTTCGTCGCCGAGGCCTACGGGGACGGTGCGCGCATTCTCGGGATCTGCGCGGGTTCACGCCTGCTCTCCGCAACCGGGATTCTCAACGGCCTCACGGCCACGTCGCATTGGTCACGTATCGCCGCACTGGAGAAATCCAACCCCGAGGTTTCGTGGATCCGGGGGCAACGCTATGTGCAGGACGGTCGAGTGACCACCACGGCCGGCGTCACCTCGAGCATTTCCGGGGCACTCAAGGTGATGGCCGACCTGGCCGGAAGCTCGGAAGCTGCACGAGTGGGCGGCGAGATTGCCTACCCGGGCTGGACGCTCGGTCAGGCAACGACAATACCCAAGGCATCGTTCGGACTTGCAGATGCCGCCGTGCTGCTGAACACAGCGTTTCCGTGGGGTCGCCCGAGCTTCACCATCGAGCTGCATGACGGAGTGGGCGAGATCGATGCCTCTGCTCTCTTCGAGGTCTACGCCTATTCCCAGTCGGCCCAAACGCGCGCCGTGTCCTCCACCGGATCCGTCCGCACGAGACACGGACTCGTATTGCGCACGGAACTGAAACGCGATGCCGCCGAGCCGACGCTCGTCGCCGGCGGCTTGGAGAGCACCAGCGGATTCGGCGGTCTCGACGCCGCGTTCGAGCAGCTGGGTCGCTCCGTCAGCCCCGCAATTGTCGTGTCCGTAGGAAAGATGCTCGAATACCCACTCGACCGAGTCGTCCCCGCCCCCACACAAACGGCTGACCCATGGCGCGCGCCGACCCTTCTCGGGCTAGCCGTTCTGCTCGCCACAGGCCTCGGCACCCTCCCGCTTCTCGCACGCCGGCTCCGGCGACGCAAACGACCATCCATCATCCGACCGTGAATCACCCCACCCTCTCAACAAGGACAACAGCAATGACGAAAGAAACGAACGTCCCGCACATTTCCCGCAGTGCTGCCTGGGTCGGAGGTGTCTGCCTGCTCCTCATTGCAGTACTCGCCGGCGCCGGCAACTTCGGCGCGCTCGCTCCTCTCATCACTGCAGGCGACGCAGCAAAGACCGCCGCTGCCATCAGCGGTTCGGAACTCCAATTCCGCATCGGCGTGCTTTGCATGATCCTCGCGGCCATCCTCGACGTTGTTGTCGCTGCCGCACTGCTTCGCATTCTGGAGCCAGCGAACCGGATGGTTGCCCTCACAGCCGCGTGGTTCCGCATTGCATACGCTGCGGTGTTCGTCGTGGCCCTCACCCAACTCGCGAGCGTACCGAATTTGCTTCAGAACCCGGACCGGGCCCTCGACGCGATCGACTCGTACAACGTCATCTGGCACGTCGGGCTGATGCTGTTCGCCGGGCACCTCCTCTTAGTGGGGTACGTGGCCGTCCGGTCACGCATTCTGCCGCTTTGGCTCGGCATTCTGGTCGGCATCGCCGGCGCGGGATACTTCGTCGACGGCGCCGGCACCATCCTCCATCCCGACTATGTTCCGTCGATCTCGACCGTCACCTTCATCGGAGAGGTCGCACTCATTGGCTGGCTTCTGTGGGCGGCCATTCGCCGACCACAGTTCCAGCTCGCAGCCGCCAAGTGAGACATCCGTCGTCCGCTCTTACTGGAAAGGAATCGAAATGTCTGACGTGAGAAGTCGCTTCGGCACCCGCCCCACTCGCAAGCGCAGATCCCGCCGCTGGTTCCGACGCGCGGCTGCCGCCTTCGTTCTGGTGCTCGTCCCGGCGGCGATACTATTTCAATCACTGCGAAGCGGCCAGTACGCGGACGACAGCTGGACTGGCGTCCTCATGGCGGCAGTCCTCATCGTCATGTTCGTCACGACCAGGCGGCTAGTGCTGACGCTTCTCGTTGCAGCACTCGTCGTTGGCCTCACAGTTTGGGCCGTCACTCCATCCGCAGTGGCTTCCGCCCTCGGCGACTCCGTCGTTCTCGCCAAGATCGACCAGGCGCACGATTCCGGGCTACTCACCCGGCAGCGCGACATCGCGGTCGCGTTGGTATCCCTTCATAGCGACGCGCCTATTCGGTATGCGGGCGTGGGCGCATCGGACGCCACCCCTATGGAGATCGGATCACTGACCAAGGCGATGACCGGGTTGGTCATCGCTGATTCTGTGGGCCGAAGCGAGATCCGAATGGACACGCCGATTTCCACCTACCTTCCTCAGATGGCGGGCTCTCCCGCTGGCACCGTGACGATGCATGAACTCGCGACACATACTGCCGGCTACGCCGCCTTTGGACCGACCGCCCTTCGGCGGGCCAGCTGGAGCGCTCCATTCGGCCGGAACTTCCTCGACAGTGATCTCAGCGAGCTTTACGCGGATGCCAGACAAGGGACGCTCGAGACACGGGGGACCTATTCCTATTCGACCTTGGGAGCCGCAATCGCCGGGCAAGCTGTCGCCGCGGCAGCCGGGATGACCTACCCCGCCTTAATGCAGGAGCGGCTCTTTGGACCGCTCGGCATGAAGCACACATTCATCCAAGGCTCACATGCACTAGTGCCGGGCGGATGGTCAACGTCGGGCCTTCCTGTCCAGCCCTGGCTCCTTGGCGCGTATGCCCCCGGAGGCGGCGGAGTGTCTACAACTCGAGACCTCGCGATACTCGCCACTGCGCTCCTCGATGGCTCAGCACCCGGCGTGCCCGCCCTTGATGCCACCACGCCCACCACGCAGATAGACACGCGGGTGGGGACCTTCTGGCACACCTCGACCCTGAAGTCAGGCACAAAGCTCACGTGGCACGGCGGGCAAACCGGCGGCTACACCACCTACTTCGGCCTTGACCGGACCAGAGGGACCGCCGCCATCGTGCTCTCCGACGTTGCCAATCCCGCGACAGATACCCTCGGTGTCGCGCTCCTGACCAACCGCGACTGAATCTGCAGGAGGGCGACTCGGTGCACCGAGAGTTTCATGGTGCCGTGCGTCTCGCCGAAGAGGATGTCCTTGGCGAGATTGGAACGTCTGCCCTGCTGTTCAAAGGTCAATTGGCTACCTCAGCCTGCCGTACCAAAACCCAGACAAACACTGGGCTGCGAAAAGTCAAGCTGGTCGATTTTCGACTCAGAACCGGCGCCAAATGTTTTGCAGTGTGGGCAGAAACAGAAACGGGCCAGACCCTATTCCACAAGAAATCCAGGTCAGGCCCCTTATTCTAAGTGCGCCCGGAGGGATTTGAACCCCCGACCTATTGATCCGTAGTCGAAAGCCGGAGGCCCGGAGTTATGCGGAAGTGGCCGAAATGTCGCCAAATCGTTGATGACTGGGCACGACCCCGGTGACGCGATCTGACCAGGATGTTATCCAGGTGTGGGTGAGATGTGGGCAGACGGGAGAGTGAGATTCCGCCTGTGTTCGGAACCGGACTCACTCGCGAAGCGAGGGGGAAACACCCGTCTCGGTGGGCGTTTCCCCCTCTAGCTCGCAGTTCGAAGGACGTGGAACCTTCGTGTGTACTGCGAGCGGTCTGGGGTTACGGATCAGCCGCCCTCGTCACGGGACCGCTGCATGATCAGCGGGAAGCTCCAGCCGTGAAACCAGCCGAGGGTTCGGATCCAGGATGCGTCGATCGCAGCGGTGCTCGCGTCTCCCGACTGTGTCATGGACTCCGTCAGAGCGAGCAACATCGTGTGAAGCTCCGCGAGTTGCGTGACTGTCTGATCCCTCGTCTCATTGTCGACGTCGCCGGAAGCGATCAGGTGAAGGCGGCACGGAAGGCTGGTCGGCGCGACTTCCCCGCTCGCTCTCCCCCAGCAATCCGGGCACGCGTGGGGCTGCCAGTGAGCGGCAGTGTCCTGGAACCACGAGCGAGTGAACGCGAATCGGTTCGCTTCGGCCGCGAGTGAGTCGGGGTCGAATCCGGCGTGGGTCACCAGGATTCCGGACGGTGTCCCATCGCGAACGTCGTCACATACCAAGCAAGTACCCTGCCCGGCGAGCGTCTTCATTCTCCGACGATGGTGATTGGTCGACAGCTCGGCAATCATTCGCTCGAGCAGGTAGGCGTAAAGGATGGAAACGTCGAACGGTTGGTGTCCACCTCGTCTGCCAGCGCCCGATTCCCACAGCTCGATCTCGGTGGAGGAATAACCCCAGGCGTGCCGCGAACACATACCCCAATCGGCATGAAGACGTGCCCTCGTCTGAGTGTCCATGATGTCTCCGTGAACGAAGGACCACAGCACGCGCACCTCGTCGACGCTGAGATTCTGAGATTCGTCGGGTGCCAGAGGGAGGTCATACCGTCTCAGCGCGGTGACCTGGTCACTCATGCGCCGCACCAAGCAGGGAAGCCGAGCACTCCCGGAAAGATCGTGTTGTTGAGTAGGACGGGTGCGTCCAATGGATCTCCATCCTCGCCGAGAGAGTCTTCGATGAATCCGCAATCGGCCGGATACCCCATCGGGGTGAAGAGTTCCCGGTCGTGACTGATACGTCCCGTGAGATGGTCGACCTCGTACTTGTTGTTGCCGCCCTTGGGAATCTCGATCATCACGCTCAGAGTGGTCATAGTCCGTCCTTTCCGGTTCGAGGTTCCGTGTCATCGAGGTGGGACCGAAGCCACCCAGCAACGCGTTCTTCGTCGAGGGCACGCGTACTGACATCGCCCAAAAGTCGCAGTATCAGCGAGTCTGAGATCTCGGCCAGGCGGCGAGCCAGCTCCTCGAGCACGCTCGCCCAGCGTGCTATCGACCGCGCGGCAAGTTCGAGCACGGTTGCAGTGTCGGCGAAGTCGACTTCATTGTGCGGGCTCACAGCAGGGACCCGATCCACAGTCCGAAGGATGCCGCGGCGACGGCAACGACCAGCATTCCTGGCCCATTGGCCACGGCTGCACCAAACCGACGGCTTTGCACGAGCCGCACTGTTTCGAAACTGCCAGTGCTGAAGGTCGTGTAGCCGCCCAGAAGCCCCGCTCCGAGAACGAGGTGCGCGCTGTCGGGCAGAACCCGGGCGAGCGTGAGCCCCGTGATGAGGCCGAGCAGCAACGATCCCGAAATGTTGATGAGGAAGGTGGCGATGGGAAAGTTCAGTTTTGATTGGCTTCGTACCAGTCCGTCGACCAGTAGGCGGAGGGCAGCTCCCACGCCGCCAGCGGCGCACAGTCCAATGAAAATCAGTGCTGTCACGATGCGGCCCCCGGGTCAGCCGTGATTTGTCGTCTCTGGTGGACGGCCGAAGCGATCGCGATTCCCGCAAACGTCGTAGCGGCACCCACGACCAGGGTTGCTACCGCGTAACCGATCGCTGCTGCTGCACGGCCATCCGCGAGCAGTTGGCTCGTGTCGGTGGCGAGGGCACTGTAGGTCGTGAAGCCGCCAAGGACACCGGTGCCGAGTAATAGGCGCAGTGATCGCCTCCGCCCCTCATCGGCCCCCGTCCGCGCGAGCGCTTCGAGCAACGCACCCAGTGCGAAAGCGCCGACGACATTGATCACCAGAATGATCACCGGGATACCCCACGCTGACGGCACGATGATGCTCAGTGCCTCTCGCAGTGCCGTTCCCACCATCCCGCCGAGAGCAACCACAGCAAGGTAGCGGATGCGCAGGTGCACCGGTCGACTGGCTCCCGGGTGAGAGTCGCCGAGCTCGATATCACTGTCGACGGGCAAGCCGCTTCCCTGGGTCATGCCGTTGGTTGCTGAGATGTCGTTCACTCGTCAGCAGTTCCCTTCTTGTCAGGCGAGCCCGTAGCGAAGGCCCGGGGTGCTTGTTTCGATTTCCATCAAACGGTTGTACTTCGCCACGCGTTCGCCTCGCGCGGGGGCACCCGATTTGATCTGGCCGACCCCCGTGCCGACGACGAGGTCAGCGATGAACGTGTCGCCGGTCTCACCCGAACGATGCGAGACCATGCTGGCCATTCCTGATTCGCGAGCGGCCGCGATCGCGTCGAAGGTCTGACTGACCGTGCCGATCTGGTTCGGCTTGATCAAAGCAGCATTCGAATACCCCTGAGCGGCTCCGTCACGGATACGTGCAGCATCCGTGACGTAGAGGTCATCCCCCACCAATTGCGTCCGGTTCCCGACCCGATCGAAGAGCACCTTCCAACCTTCATGATCATCCTCTGCAAAGCCGTCCTCGATGCTCCGCAACGGATAGACATCCAGCAAGCGCACGTAATAGTCGGCCAGGTCCTCGCGCGAGAGCATTTTGCCCGCGATTCGGTATTGACCGTTGCCTTCGTAAAATCCGTTCGCGGCTGGGTCGATCGCGATCGCGATGTCGTTCAGCCCGGGCGTGAACCCGGCGTCTCCGATGGCGTCGACCAGAAGTTCCAGCGCTTCCTCCGGGCTGCTGATCGGTGGGGCGAATCCTCCCTCGTCGCCCAGCCCGGTCGCGTTGTACTTAGTGCGAATTCGCGCCGCGAGGGCATGGTAGATCTCCGACCCTGCTTCCACTGCAAGGGCTTCTGTGTCCGCTCCGACCGGCGCGATCATGAACTCCTGGAAGTCCAGATCGTTGGCCGCATGTGCGCCACCGTTCAGAACATTGAAATGCGGCACCGGCATCGATTCCGCAGCCCCGGTGGCCCGCGCGATCCACTTATGAAGCGGCACCCCCGCCTGATGTGCGAAAGCCCGAGTGGCTGCGATGGACAAAGCCACGATGGCGTTCGCCCCTAACCGGCCCAGATTGGGCGTGCCATCCAGCTTCCGCATCGCGGAGTCCACTTCGCCGATGGAGGTCCAACTGCGCGTCACGAGCAGTGGACCCAGCTCGTTCATCACTCCAGCAACGGCCTGACGCACTCCGCGACCCGAGAACGATGCTCCGCCATCGCGCAATTCGACGGCCTCGAACGCGCCAGTGGAAGCTCCGGCTGGCGCAGACGCCTCGACAATGGCGCCGTCCTCAAGCTGGAGGCTCACCTGGATCGTGGGAAAGCCGCGCGAGTCCAGGATTTGGTGTGCCGTGACCGCCCTGATCGCCACGGGATGCCCCGTGGGATGACTGACGTATTCGCCCGCAGCGTGGTCCACCGCAAAGTGTGCACCGGTGTAGTCGTTCATCATGTTCCTCCTTCGTGTGCGAGTGCGAGAGCGGCTGCTTTCGCGGTTGAGGCATCCAAGTACTCCCCGCCGGCAACGACAGGAACCAGGTCATCATCGAATCGGTACACCAGCGGCTGTCCCGTAGGGATGTTCAGCTCCTGCAACGCGCCATCGTCCAGATCGTCGAGAACACCGCAGAGAGCGCGCAGTGAGTTGCCATGCGCGACGAGCATCACCGATGCGCCGGATTCGATCTCCGGGACAACACGTTCGGAGTAGAACGCGCGAACACGGCCGCTGACCTCTCGCAGCGACTCTCCGCGAGTCAGTGCGGCCGTCGGAAGATGCCTGAAGAGTGATGTCGCGGCCAATTCCACGTAAAGGTCGTCCGTCATTTGCGGCGGCGCGCTGTCGACTGACCGTCGCCAGGCCCTGAACTGATTCCGACCGAACTGCGCGAGGACCTCCGCCTTCGACCTGCCCGTAAGAGCACCGTAGTTGCGCTCATTCAATCGCCAGTCGCGCAGGAGACGACCGATCCCAGTGACGCACTCGACAAGGACCTCCGCGGTCTGTCGAGCGCGAAGCATTTCAGAAGCGAACACGACATCCGGAATAATTGCTGACTTCTGGACCAGAAGTCCTGCCAACCGCGCCTCGACCAAGCCGAGCGCAGTAAGCGGGGCATCGATGACGCCAGTGAACAGGCCAGCCGCATTCGCAGCACTCTGGCCGTGACGAACGAGCACCAAAGTCCTCCCACTTCCCCCGCACTCTTCCTCCCTGCTCATGTGTCCTCCCACGGCAATGGGCGTTCGAACGGAATGGGATCTAGCGGAATGACGACGACCGGCCGATGTTGACGGTGCGCCAAATGAACGGCGATGGAGCCGTTGAACATCTCTTGAAACGAACCGGTCATGCCGGCCCGGCGGCTGCCGACCACGATCATCGACGCGTCGACCACTTCGGCGAGGCGTCCGAGAGCACGTGCAGGATCCCCGGCGAGCTCCCGTCTGCTCCAGCTGTCGCCTTCCGGGCCGAGCAGTCTCGAGAGTTGCGCCAGAAGCTTGGTCGGAAGACCGGAGTGCCTTTCATCGCCCATATCCGGGTCGATCGGCATCGAACGACCGTTTCCATCAGGTAGTTCGTCGATCACGTACCGACCGGCGTCAACCCAGGCGCAGATGAGCTGGGTGCCCAGTCGAGAAGCCAAGGCCAGTGCCTGCTCGACAACGACATCGGACTGCCCGGACGCAACCCCCACGACCAGAGGTCCGAAGGTGGGCGATGATTCGCGTGCGGCGGTCACGGGGGCTCCTATCTCTAAGCGCACAAGAGTGCTGAGATAGGGACTGTTGTCGACAATTCGCCGAGGTTGGTTCCGGTGAGCCCCACCGCCGGAGCGCTTCCGCGCTTCTCTTCCAGCATGCCACGTGACGTTGCTAAAGGGAAGGCCGGTAGCGGCTCAACGCCTGCCTACGATGTGGCCCGATAACTAAGTGCGCCCGGAGGGATTTGAACCCCCGACCTATTGATCCGTAGTCAATTGCTCTATCCGCTGAGCTACGGGCGCATTCGTTGGGCGTAAAACCCGACCTGACGACTATACCAGCCGATTCCTCCGCCACGATTCCCGGCGCGGATTCGAGACCGCAAGCATTCGCACAGTCCGGTGCACGAGACTTCAGCCATGCAGATCGAGACGATGTTTGTCCGGGCATGCCCGAGCCGGGATCGCCGACCATGACCGCGGGATTCTCGATCGGTCTTGCCGCGATCTGCGTACTCATCGTGATGGCGAGGTTCGCGCTACCGCAATTGCCGCTTGCCCAGGCGGGCGTACGACTCCGCATCGCGGAGGTGGCACTCCTCGTCGTGGGTGTCCTCGGCCTCACGTTTCACTGTACGGCGATGTTCTCTCGCCAGCTTCTCGTCGGGATCCCCGCCGTGCGACCCCTCGTCGGTGCGGTCAACGGCATGGGAGCCGCCAGCGTCGCGCTCTATGTCGTGCCCGCGATACTGCTGCTCATCGGTCTTCGTCGCCAGCACTGGATCGCACTGGCCGTGATGACACTTGCCTTGATCGCAGTGGGTCTCACCATGTACCTCGGCAGCCCCCTCCGCCTGCACCTCGCCTCCATCTTTTTAGCGGTGGTGGTGCTTGTCGGCATTCTCTCGGTGCTGACCAAGGGGCCCTGGCAGAGGAAAGATGCGGGAGCCACTGCACCGCCGGCATGAGGTCACGGCCAGCGGCGCAGCACGCTACTGGAGCCGCGTGGTCGAACTCCGGCGAGCGCGGAATCCGCCGCTCACCTGCACCGAGGCGAGCACCGGATGACCGAGCAGCTGTTCGAGCGAGTCGAGCGCAGTCTCCACCGTGTCGACGACGTCCCGGGGGGAAACGCCGCGGCGGGCCGTCGCCGATACCTTGAGCACCGGAGTGCGGCGCACCAGGTACGTGGAGACGTGGGACGAGACGAGCTCGGGATGCCCGTCGAGGGCGTCCTGCATGAGCTGCTCCGCGACCTTCGAGTCCACGATGGTCGAGCCGTCGCCCGTCGCGGCATCGTCGATGAGACGCCCCGTGTGGCCGTGGCCCTGCCGGAAGATGAAGACCACGAGCAGGATCACGATCACCAGGAGGGCCGCGAGAACGGCGACCCACCACCAGTCGACCGTGGTGCCACTGAGCGGAGCGGAGCCCAACCAGCCCGAGAGGGACTTGCGAACCCGCGGCGCGACATCCTTCCACGCACTGCTCACGCTGGGCACGCTACCCACGGCGACCGCCGCCGCCCCGAGTGCGAGCACCACGAGTCCGATCGCCAGGATGAGCACGCGGTTCAGTGCTCGATTGGTGTTGTTCATGCTCCGACCTTTCCGGATTGGGCGACGACTACCTTCGAGCGGATGCTGCGGCGAAGGCCGTACTCGTGCAGCTGGCGGTCGACGGCCGCTACGACGGATGCCCGGTCGACCGGCAGTCCGGAGACCGGAGTCACCCGCACCACCGCCTCCCGGTGCGAGACGCTCACACTCACACTGTCGGGGTCGACATTGCCGGCCCGGGCCGCGTGCCGGGCGAGCGCCGAAGCGATCACCTCGTTGTCGACGATGGCGGCGGTGCGGTCCGTCGCCACCACGTGACGCGCGGTGCGGCCCGGCACGAGGGCAGCGACCACCAGCACGAGCCCGATGATTGCGGCGAGCACTCCGATGGCGATCACCGTCGACGCGGGGTACCGGGGCACGTCCACGAGGAAGTCCGCGACAGCCCCGGGGCTGGCGAGGAGCGGCGGCTGCGATGCGAGCGCCAGCACGATCTCGGTGCCGGCGAGGAGGCAGGCGAGGATCACGATCACGGCGAGCACGATAGCGAGGCTGGAGCGCGGCGAATGCGTTTCACGCCGCGTGATGCGCCGATAAAGCGCGTTCGGGGAACTCATCGGACCCTATCTTCCTGCCGGATGTCGGCACTCTTCAGCCGCACCACCACTCGGGCGATACGGTAGCCGGTGAGCTCGCTCACCCCGGTGCGGATCTGCCCCTGCGCACGCGAGGCGCGCTCGAGGATGCTTCCGCCGGTGCGGGCGACCAGGTCGGCGTCACCGGTCACCCGGTCGAGGGCGACCGCGCGGATGGGGCTCTGCACGGTGAGGACGAGCTCACCCCGTTCGTCGGTCAGGTCGACACCGATGCTCGAGGCATCCACCCCGAGCGCCGCGGCGCTCACCGCGGAGGCGACTCGACCGAGGGCGCGCGAGCTGACGTTGGTGCGTCCGCGCCGTTCGGTGGTGCGGGCATCGGTCATGATGACGAGCGCTTGCCTCGGAAGACGTCGACGAGGCTGCTGAGGTCGAGCTTGCCGTCCATCACGCGACCGACGACAGCGCCGACGGCCATCGCGAATGCGACGAAGAAGAACGCCCAGAAGCCGATGACGATCCAGGTGAGGGCGAGGACCGCCCCGATCAGGATGCCGGTCTTTGTCGAGGTCACAGGACCCGCGCCTCGGCCTGGTCGTCAGCGTCGTCAGAGGGAAGGTGCACGTCGTTGACGGTCACGTTGACCTCGGTGACGTCCATGCCGACGAGCGTCTCGATCGCGCTGATGATCGCTGCGCGAACGCCCGCCGCGACAGTCTGCAGCGGCACCGGGTACTCCGCGACGATGCTCACGTCGACGGCCACCTGGGTCTCGCCCACCTCGACCTTGACACCCTGGGTGAGGTCGGTGTTGTTCATCGCCTCGCGGATGGCGCCGAGGGCTCGCGCTGCTCCACCGCCGAGTCCGTAAACTCCGCTGACGTCGCGTGCCGCGATACCGGCGACCTTGGCGATCACGGCGTCGTTGATGACGGTCTTGCCGGTGCTCGTGGCGGTGGTGACCGAGGGGGTTGTGGCGGTCTGGGGGCTGGTCATGTTGGCCATGGGTCTGACTCCTCTTGATGTGAAAGCCCGGAGCGCGGATGGCATTCGGACTGTTTCGATGTATTCATAGAGGAGACGTTGGTCGAGGTCGATTCGTCACGGCGAATCGCGAAATTGTTTTGAGCGGAGCACGCCGATGGGCCAGACCCTTATTTCTCGACTTCCCTCGCTCCGGGTCGGGCGCACGCCGGACCAGTCCCAATCGGTGACGCCGCTCGAGCTCTTCTACGACCTCGTCTATATCTTCGCGGTGGGTCAGCTCTCGCATCACCTGCTCACCCATCTGGACTGGAAGGGCGCCGCGGAGACCGGCATCCTGCTCGTCGGGGTCTTTGCGGTCTGGGCGTTCACGAGTTGGGCCTGCAGTCTTCTCGATACGTCCCGGCTACCCGTGCGCGCATTCGTGATCGTGACGCTCTTTCTCGGCATGATCCTGAACACCTCGCTCGACGACGCCTTCGGGGATCGTGGCTGGCTGTTCGTCACCATCTATCTCGCCTGCCAGGTGTCGCGAAGCATCTTCATCGTGTTCGCGGGCGTCGACGGCATCATGCAGGACCATTTCTTCCGGATGCTCGGCTGGGCGGTGGTCTCGTCGCCGCTGTGGATCATCGGTGCGGTGGTCGACGGGCCGTCACGCCTGCTGCTCTGGGGCATCGCCGCGGTGATCGATGTCGTGGCGACCCTTCTGTCCCACCCCGGGATCCGCCGCCGCACAGAGACCAGGAACTACGAGTTCGCCGGGGAGTACCTGCTCGAGAGGTGCCGGCTGTTTTTCCTCATCGCGCTCGGGGAGACCGTGATCACCTCGGCGACCGTCTTCACGCAGACCTCTCTCGACGGGCTCACACTGCTCGCGCTGTTGGTTGCGATCACCGGAACTACGGCGATCTGGTGGAGCTACTTCGTGCGCTCGGAAGAGGAGGCCCTCGACGTGCTGGAGGAGACTGATGACGAAGCACAGATCGGGCGGAAAGCGATCTACGCGATCGCGGTCATGCTGGCCGGCCTTGTGCTCGTCGCCGTCGGCGATGAGTTGAGCATCTCGCACCCGGATGGAAAGCCCTCCGTCGCGGCCAGCATCATGCTGTTCGGCGGACCCGCGCTCTATGTGCTCGCCCAGGCGGTCTTCCAGAAGCGCACGAAGGGTCGCGCGGTCGCATCCCGCCCCATCGCCCTGATCGCATTCGTTATCGGAGGCGTCGTGTCGCTCTTGTTGCCGACGCTCGCCGCGGCGACCCTCGCCACGGTGATCATGGTCGGCGTCGCCGTGCACGACAGCCTGATCGAGGCTCGGGAGAAGTCCGATCGAACGGCGCGTCGGGACGCCTCCCGGGAGTAAGGGGGAGGGATCCCGTTCACGTCGTCTGTGATGCGAGGGTCTCCGAGAAGCCCCGAAAGGGTATCAATCTGCACGCTTTGCGATATGATCAATTTATAAATTCATTTAGCAAAGGATGAGACATGCGCACCGTCAGCAGGCTGATGTGGCTTCTGGGAGCGAGTTTCGTCACCGTCGACGGGGTCTACCTCGTCTGGAGCCTCCGAGCGGAAAACTTCGAGCTCATCGGCCTGATCACCATCGGGCTCTCCGGTGTTCTCTGCCTGCTGCTCGCCTTCTACTTCGGGCAGGTCGTGAAATCCGCCGGGGCCAATGCCTGGGCCGAAGACCGCCAGGATGCCGAGATCGACGACGGGGATCCGGAGGTCGGCTTCTTCAGCCCCTGGAGCTGGTGGCCCGTGCTGCTCGGTGCGGCCAGCTCCCTCGTCGTGGTCGGACTCGCGATCAGCGCCTGGATCGTGCTCATCGCCGTACCGCTGCTCGTGATCTGCATCATCGGCTGGGTGTACGAGTACTACCGGGGCAACTTCGCACGATGACCTTCGACGAGCGCGCGATCGCGCGGCTTGATGACACTGTCAACTCATGGAATCGTGAGGGCATGTCTGAATACACCGATGCCCATCGTCCCCTCTACGAGGTGAAGGCCAACCTGTTCAAGGGCCTCGCCCACCCGGTGAGGGTGCGGGTGCTGGAAGTCCTCGCCGGGGGCGATGACGTGTCGGTGGCGGATCTCCTCGCCGACACGGGCCTCGAGGCATCCCACCTGTCCCAGCACCTGTCGGTGCTTCGTCGCCACAATCTCGTCGTCGCCGAGCGACGGGCCAGCCAGGTCTTCTACCGGCTGGCCTACCCGAAGGTCGCCGACCTGCTCTCCATCTCGCGGGCGCTGCTGGTCGAGATCCTGCAGACGACCCAGCAACAGCTGGCATCGACGGTGAGCATGTCCGATTTCTCCGAAGACGACCGGCCACGATAGGAGCCCCATGCAACTCCAGCTACTGATAGACCGGATGATCGACCAGGCACTCGAGCTCGATCCGGCCGGCTCGTACAGCATCCTGATCGGCAATTCCCCGGCGACGGAGCTGGACTGGCCGACGGGCAAGAAGGTCTACCGCTGGTGCCCTGTCGTGCAGACGCGTCTCGTGCCCAACTACAGCGTGGTGCTCGCCCCCTCGCCCGACAATCTCCGCAACAGCAACCTGATCGAGTTTCACGGCCGCATCCTCAACGGGGATGTCACGCGGTACACGATCCGCCAGGTCGATCCCGCGTCGAGCGACGACACCGCTCTGCCGACGGCGCCATAGTGACGGTCACCGGGCACAATCCGACCCGGCACCTGATCGACGCGATGATCGACCGGGCCCACGACGACAACGGGCTGGCCGGCTACATCATCGTCATCGGTCATGCTCCCCTCACCAGTCGCGCGAGTGAGGATCTGGCCTGGTTGCAGGGGCACAAGACCTATCGCCGACTCCCCGTCGCCTACAGCAGCTCCATCCCCTGGGAGGCAGTGCTGCTCTCGCCGGCCGCCGACAACTACCAGGTCGGCGAAGTCATCGAGTATCGCGGCCTGATCGATTCCGGCCGGATCACCAGCAACACGATCTACCTCTAGACGGTCGCGTTCTGAGGTGTGCTCCGCGCGCTTCTTGTCAGCATCGGGGCCCGTCCCGTAGCGTCGGAACGCGAGCGCGCCGCCGTCGGGTGCTCCCTGCCCCAGCCCGTCCCGACCACTCGAACGGATTCGATGACGAACCCCAGCCTCGCCCGGCTCGACCTCAACCTGCTGGTCTCGCTCGACGCGCTGCTCACTGAGCGGAGCGTCACCCACGCCGCGACCCGCCTCGGCCTGAGTCAGCCCGCGTTGAGCGCCTCGCTCTCCCGTTTGCGCATCCACTTTAACGACGAGATCCTCACCCGGCAGGGCAACACCTACCAGCTCACGCCGCTCGCCACCCGGCTGGCGGACCAGACCGCGATCGCGCTCGATTCCGCGCGGCGGGTGTTCTCCACCCAGGCCGAATGGGACCCCGCCGAATCCACGCGTGAATTCACCATCTACGGCTCGGACTACAGCTTCGCCACCATCGGACACGTCGTCACCGCCCTCGCCCGCGAGCGTGCGCCGCAGGTGCGGTTCCGATTCGTGCAACACACCCCGCCGATCATCGAGGACGCCGTCAATCAGTTGCGCTCTGCCGACGGCCTCATGATGCCCCACGGTTTTCTCACCGACCTGCCTTTCGTCGACATCGGCACCGACGAATGGGTGGTGATCGCCTCGGCCTCGAACGAGGCTGTCGGCGACGTGCTGACGATGGAGGATGTCGCGGCGCTGCCGTGGGTCTTCACCTACCAGTCGCGCGCGGCCTTCACTCCCGCGGCCCGGCAGATGCAGCAGCTCGGTGTCGAGGCCCGTGTCGAGTGCGTGGTCGAGGGATTCCTCGCGCTGCCCTTCTTCATCGCGGGCACGCAGCGCCTCGGGCTTCTGCAGTCCCGGCTGGCCCACTATGCCGGGCTCGACCCGGACATCCGCGTGCTCGCCCCGCCCTTCACCGCCACGCCGATCTCGGAGGCCTTCTGGTGGCATCCGATGCACCGTCGCGACCCGGAGCACGCCTGGATGCGCGAGCTCTTCGCCGAGGCTGGCCGTTCCCTGGCCGGGACCGCCTCCCGCTGACGCCGACCGACCCTCTCGCCTACGCGGCCGGCCAGATCCCCTGCTTGCCCGGCGACAGGATGCCGTCGGGATCGAGCGCAGTCTTGATGCGACGCGCGAGCCGGAGGGCCGCATGGTCGTTGAAGGAATACTGTTCCGCTGCGACATCCATGTGGGCGACGTGCGCGCGATAGAGTCCGAAGCCCTCCGAGCCCGCTGCAGTGATGAGGGACGACACCAGCTCGCCGATCACCGACCGTTGGGCGTCGTCGCTGCGGTCGAAGGTGATGAGGCTGATCGCGATGATGTGCCGCGGCCACAGCATGAATCCGGCCGCGTAGTCGAGGCCCACCGCTTCGACCCGGGGGCCGACGATGCGGCGCACCGCGTCGGCGGCCTCACCGGTCGGGCGACAGACGAAGCCGACGTCGGCGTGGGCCGGTTCACCGCCGCGCCAGGCGACCATGCCGATCGCCTCGTTGCTCGGGATTCCGAGCTGGGTGCGATCCTGCGGGGCGACATCCGCGGGGTCGACGTCGCCCGGGTACTCGTCGAAGATCATCGTGGCGCCCGGGATGCCGGCGATGGCCTCCTCGATCTCGCCTCGGCGCGCGTTGAGCATGCCTGGCGTGCCGTACACGCCGAACTGCGCATTCCAACGACCGAGACCGAACTCCTGCATCATCGCCGTGAGCGCGTCGTCCGGCATCAGGCCGGGTCCGTCGTAGAAGCGTTCGCGGGTCGTGGCCGCCGAGCCGGCGATCAGCCCGTTGCCGATGACCGCATTGCTCTGGATGACGCCGGCCAGCATCAGCGGACGCAGCGTGTCTATCAGCTGGGCCAGTTGGTCGTCCCGCGGTACGGACACCGAGCAGGAGGCCGCGCGCTCGGGTCGTGGCCGCAGCCAGATGCCCATCTTGGTGACGATGCCGAGGTTGGACTGGTAGAAGAGACCGTCAAATCCCGGGCCGAAGGCGCCGCGGTAGTTGCCCCAGGTGTCGCCGCCCGGCAGCCCGCCCATGCCGGTGCGCACGACGTCGCCGTCGGCCAGCACCACCTCCATGCCGCACTGCATCGCCTGGTGCTCGGAGTTGGTGGTGTAGCTGAAGCCGCGCTCGAGGGTGTTGCCGACGAGGCTGCCCCACGAGAGGTCCGGCACCGAGACGGCGAGACCCGATCCGGTCGCGCGCAGGTGAGCGTCGAGGGCCTGGAACGAGACCCCGGGTTCGACGATCGCAACCCCGGATTCCTCGTCGACGGAGATCACGGCGTCCATTCGGCCGAGGTCGCAGATGACCGAGCCGGGCACTCGCGCCTCCGCGCCGCCGTAGGCGAAGTTGCGCCCGCGGGAGACCGTCCAGAGCGGCAGGCGGTGTTCTCGAGCGATCGCAACGACACGACGCACCTCTTGCACAGTGGATGGCCGCACGACCCCCGCGGGCCGGATGCGCTCGTCGAATGCGAAGGGGTCCAGATACTCCTCCAGACGCGGGGAGTCGGGACCGAGCACGTTGTCACCCCCGAGGGCGGAGACGAATTCGGAGAGCCAGTCGACAGCGGTGTCAGCGAGAGTCATGTCGAGATCCTGTCGCCCCCATCGCATTAAGTCAACACCTGTCAATTTTTTATGGACGACTGTTCAGAATGTTGCTAGGCTGCGAGCGTGATCGACACCGAGGTCAGCCCGCGCCGCGCCCAGCGCCAGGAGCATCCTTCCAAAGGGGATCGCCGCGAGCGCGCGCTGCTCGAAGCCGCCGGGCGTCTGCTGCAGGCGGGCACCTTCGGCGATGTGTCGGTCGCCGGCATAGCGAGCGAGGCCGGCATCTCCCGTGCGAGCTTCTACTTCTACTTCGCCTCGAAGCAGGCTCTCCTCGCCAGCCTCCTCGACGAGGCCGTGCAGCACTTCAACGCGCGGATCATCAGCGTCGTGGCCAGCGATCGGTTCGATTCACCGGCCGATGCCGTGCGCTCCACTGTCGAAGCGGCAGGTGAGCTCTGGTGGGACCACCGCACGGTGCTGTGCGCGAGCGTCGAACTCGGCTCGGCGATGCCGGAGGTCTACGAGCGCACTATGGCGAATCTCTCCGTCGTCGGCGCCCCCACCGTCGCCCTGCTCCAGCGCTATGGAACCGTGCCAGAAGCACGCGACACCGTCGCCGCAGAAGGACTCGTCTCGGTGCTGATGCTGATGTCGGAGCGCAGCTACTTCGACCTGATGCGGGGCGATCCCACCCCCGCGGCGCGTGACGCCCTGACCGAGCGCCTTGTCACGGTGTGGCTGCGCGCGTTCGGGCTGGACACCTGATGCGAGGGGGATTCTGATGCGAGCCGGCCACATCAACGGCGTCACGGTCTGGCACCGCGTGGTCTGCACCCTCAAACGACGCGGCTGAATTTCCGCACCCGGCAGCACCGTGCCCGCTCAGCCCACCCATCCACTTCACGGTCATTGGAGACCCATGCTTCAGAACACCCTGTTCGACCCTGCAGCCCTGCAGGCCACCGTCACCGGCCGCGTCGTCGTGCCGTCCGACTCCGACTACGACGAGATCCGCGCCGGCTTCAACGGAATGATCGACAAGCGGCCGCTCGCGATCCTCCGGGTTCGGAACGACGCGGATGTCGCGGCCGGCATCCGGATCGCCCGCGAATTCGACCTCCCGCTCGCCATCCGCGCCGGCGGTCACTCCGCCCCCGGCTTCGGCAGCGTCGACGACGGCCTCGTCATCGACTGCCGCGAGCTGCAGCACGTCGAGATCGACGACGAGAGGAAGACCATCACCTGCGGAAGCGGCCTCACCTGGAAGGAGTTCGACGCCGTCACGGGCGAGCACGGACTCGCCGTCACCGGAGGGCGCATCTCCGGCACCGGCGTCGCGGGCCTGACGATCGGCAGCGGCAGCGGCTGGCTCGAGCGCGCCATGGGCCTCACTTCGGACAGCCTCATCGGCGTGCGCGTCGTCACCGCGGAGGGCGCGATCGTCGACTCCGACGACGACCCGGACCTCCTCTGGGCGCTGCGTGGCGGCGGCGGGAACTTCGGTGTGGTCACCGAATTCCGCTTCCAGCTCAGGCCGCTCGGGCCGATTGTGCTCGCCGGGCAGCGGTTCTACCCGCTCGAACGCGGGCGGGAGGTGCTCGCCGCCTATCGGGACATCATGATGGCCGCGCCGAAGGAACTCTGTGGCGGACTCGCCTTCATCACGGCACCGCCTGCTCCCTTCGTGCCGGAGGAGTATCGCGGGAAGGTAGTCGCGGCGACCATCGTGCTGTGGGCCGGCGACCAGGCCGACGCGGCCAGGGGGCTCGCGCCCCTCGAGGCGCTCGGCACCCCCATCGTCGACCTCGTGCGACCCATGCCGTACGCCGAGCTTCAGCAGATCACCGACAAGGGCGCCCCGGCCGGCAAGCGCGACTATTTCAAGGGCGGGTTCATGACCGAGCTCTCCGACGCGGCGATCGATGACATCGTGGGCATCGCCGAGACCGTGACCGAGCCGCTCACGCAGATCATCTGCGCCCCGCTCGGGCACCATACCCAGTACGCGGTGGCCGACGAGTCGCACTCGGCCATCGGTCACCGCAACGAGGAGTGGTCGTTCCAGGTGCTGTCGCTCTGGTCCGATGCGAAGGACGACGCCCAGCAGAAGGCGTGGACGAAGGGTGCGGCCGAGGTGATGTCCTCCTACAGCTCGATGGTGTCCTACCCGAACTTCCTGTCCGCCGACGAGGTGGCTGATGTCGAGACCGCGTACTCCCCCGCGGTCTACCGCCGGCTTCGGATGGTGAAGGACCGGTACGACCCGCAGAACGTGTTCCGCATCAACAACAACATCGCCCCGAGCGCCTAAAAGAACTGAGGCTCCGCTGACGCGGAGCCTCAGTTCTTCGCGAAGACGACCACCTCGCGGGTGAGCAGAGTCGTCATCATCGCGGGGTCGGAATCCGGCGCGAGCACGAAGTCCCTTGCGGCATCCAGGGCACCCGCGGAGGTGTCGAAGCGGAGGCTGACGACGCCGGCGGGTTCGGGCATCCCGGCGCCGCCGAAGTACCTCAACAATTCCTCGCCCTCCGGCTTGCGCTCGTGGAAGGTGACCGCGGTCGCGCCGATCGGCAGGGGCCGATCACGAACCGCGCGCCAAGAGGCCAGGAACGCCTCGTGCCGGATGCCCTCGGCCGCGTAGAGGAACG
Source organism: Lacisediminihabitans sp. FW035 (assembly GCF_054880895.1). Lineage (NCBI taxonomy): Bacteria > Bacillati > Actinomycetota > Actinomycetes > Micrococcales > Microbacteriaceae > Lacisediminihabitans > Lacisediminihabitans sp. FW035. The sequence continues at coordinate 301,443 of NZ_CM142187.1, read as the reverse complement.
TGAAGGTCTTCGTTTCGGCGGTGCCACCTCCGGAGCCGACATCGTCGGTGAGCACCGCGATGGCGCTCGGCAAGTCGGAGAAATTGCGCCCGTCGGGACCGACCACCTCGCGGGTGTAGTCGGCGCCCATTGTTGCCCCGAGCTGCGGCATCCCCTCGAAGCGAAGCTCGATCACGGCATCGCGATCGTTGATCGTGCGCGAGAACTGCGCGGTGTCACCGGTGATCGAGTCCACGACATAGTTCTGCACGTAGCCGCTCAGCTGCAGCGGATTGCGCGTCGCGATCTCGCCGTGCACATCGTGGAGGTAGGCGAAGAACTGCTCGCGGCTGAGGCCGGGGCGACGACGGATGGCGGACATCAGGGTGATCATGAAACTCCTCCGGGTAGTACAGCCGACCAACCACCATCGACCATGAGGTTGGCGCCGGTTACATACGACGCATCGTCGCTTGCAAGGAAGAGAGCGCAGGTCGCGACCTCCTCCGGCCGACCGATGCGCCCCAAGGGGATGGCGCGAGCGATGTCACGCATGGACGAATCGGCGGCGAGCAGATCGCCCTCGGTCGCCGGGGTGCGGATCATCCCGGGGCTCACGCAGTTCACCCGTACCCCGTGCGGGGCTCCCTCGGCGGCAAGCTGGTTCGTCATCGCGATCACCCCGCCTTTCGTCGCGGTGTGCGCGATGCGGGTGTTCGTGACCGACCCGGAAACCCCGGCGGTGGAGCCGACGAGGATGACGCTGCCGCGTGCCGCTACCAGGTGCGGCCACGCGTGTTTCACCGGCAGGAAGACGATGTCGAGCTCGTGCCGCAGCACCCACGACCAGTCCTCGAAGCTCGTCTCGGCCACCGGCGAGAACCGGGTAGCGCCGGCATTCGCATAGAGGATGTCGATGCCGCCATGTTCGGCGATCACGCGCACGATGAGATCGCGCACCTGCGCGTCGTCGGTGAGGTCGACCGGCGCGACCCCCGACATCCGCGCGCCCGCGAGCCGAGCGGTCTCGGCATTGCCGATCGCGTCGAGATCGCACCCGACCACTGTGGCTCCCTCGGCGGCGAACAGGACCGCGGCGGCGCGCCCCTGCCCGCCCGCGGTGCCGGTGATGACCGCGACCTTTCCGGCGAGCCGCTCAGGCAGCCTGCACCACCAGGGCCGGTTGGGGCTGGCGTGCGAAGACGACGACCACGACGATCGCCAGCACGATGCTCACCGCTCCGACGAGGCCGATCGCGACCGCGAGGCTCCCGGCGGCGCCCGTGAGGGCAAGGACAATGAGCGGGCAGAGGAACTCTCCGAAGAAGATGGCTCCGGTCCAGAGCCCGGTGCCGCGACCGCGCTGTTCGTAATCGAGGCGGGAGATCGCCCAGGTGAGCAGGGTAGGCAGCAGGAGTCCCGTTCCGAAGCTGGTGACGACCGCGCCGATGATCGCGACGACGGGCGACGGCGAGACTGCGACGATTCCCATGCCGAGTGCAGCGAGCACGAGCGCCGTCGGCAGCAGTACCTCGACGCCGAAGCGGGCGACCCAGCGGAAGACGAACGCGCTGATCGCGGTGGCGAGGGAGGCGATTGCCGCCGCCGCCCCGATGAACGCGGTGGAGGCGACACCCAGGCTTGCGAGCACGTAGGGCAGCTCCACGATCATCGTGTAGAAGATGATGCCACCGAAGACGGTGACGATCGTGGGCAGCAGGAGCGCACGCCACCGGATCGGCTCGAGTCGCGTCACCGCCTTCTCGGAGCCGTCCGCGGTCTGGCGCGACGGCCAGATGGCGAAGATCATGGCGATGGCCACGACGAGACTCACCGAGTAGAGCCAGAACGGGGTGCGCCATCCGCTCGCGCCGAGCGCGCCGCCGACCGCGAAGAACACCGTCGCAGCGAGAGCGGTGACGAGCGCCTGGAGGCCGAGGTAGCGATTGCGCCGGTTGCCACTGAAGTAGTCGGCGATGAGCGTCGTGCAGCAGGTCATGATGAAGGCCTCGGTGATGCCGACCCCGACGCGACTGAGCACGATCGGCACGAGGCCGTCGAGCCAGAGCGGCGCCGTTCCGAACACTGCGTAGACGAGCAGCGCGACGATCAGCACTCGCTTGCGACCGACCTTGTCGACGATCGCCCCGGCGAATGGCGCGAGGATAGCGATCATCAACGCGGGAATGGTGAGCACGAGGGGCACGAGTGCCGCGGCTCCGGGCGTCGATGCGAACTCCTTCGACAGGATCGGCAGGATCGGCGCGAGCAGCACCGCGCCGAGGATCGGGAGACAACTGCCGATGAGCAGCAGGGTGGCCTGGAGCTTTCCGGCGGCCCGGCCGGTGGCCGGGTTGACGGCCGCCTCATTGCGGAACGCCTGGGGGGAAGCCGTGGCGAGATCATTCGTCATTGAATTACTACCTTCTCTTCGGGTGGTGACTGGTGTGCCCGGCGTCGTGCGCGATCGCGCACCCTGGCCGGGCGGATGGACGGAACCGGCACGGCGGCTCCGACGGTGTTGCGGATCTCGCCGATGCCTTCGACCCGCATCACTACCTCATCGCCGGCGGCGAGCGGTCGCGGGGTGAGGGTGCCGCTGCGTCCCCAGAGCTCGGCGAGGCATCCGCCATTTCCGGCCGTGCCCGACCCGAGCACGTCGCCGGGAACCACACGGGAGTTGCGCGAAGCGTAGGCCACGAGGTCGCCGAACGGCCAGCCCATGTTGGACAGCAGGTCGGTGCCGATCGGCACTCCGTTCACCTCGACTTCCAGGACGAGCGGGAGGAAGCCGTCGGCATCCACGAGGGGGGCGAACTCGTCGGCCGTGACGATCCAGGGGCCGAGGGTGGTCGCAAAGTCCTTGCCCTTCGCCGGCCCAAGGCGCACCTTCATCTCGCGGCCCTGGACGTCGCGCGCGGACCAGTCATTGAAGATCGTGTACCCGAAGATGTGCTCCGCCGCGCTCTCGGGGTCGAGGGACCGGCCGTCACTGCCCGCGACCGCCCCGATCACCGCACCGACCTCGAGCTCGAAGTCCAGGCGCTCCGTCGCGGGGGGTTCGACCGTGTCGTTCGTGGCGATCACGGAGTGCGGATTGGTGAAGTAGAAGGTGGGGTATTCGTACCACTCCGGCACGACCTCGCTCTTCCCATCGATGCTCGCCGTCACCCCCTCGACGTGCTCTTCGAAGGCGACGAAGTCACGGATGCTCGCCACCTCGAGCGGCGCGAGAAGGGTCACCTGCGCCAGCGGCGTCGTCGGGCCGTCGTGCCTCTCGGCGAGCGCGAGTGCCGCGGGCAGCCCCATCCGCAACAGGTCGCGCACCGTGATGCCGTCGAGCGCCTGCACGCCGGCGTCGGTGACGATCCCCTCCTCGAGGTGCCCGTTTCGCAGCCAGCGCGCGATCCTCATGCGAACAACCGCTCGGCGTTGCCCCGAAGGATGGCGTCGACCTCGGCGGGGGTGAGTCCCGCCGCCTCGACCCGCTCCACCGGGTCGGCGACGCCCATGTCGAACGGGAAATCCGAGCCGAGCACCACGCGGTCGGATCCCACTGCCGCGACGAGCGCGCGCAGGGCCTCGGGCGTGTGCACGAGCGAGTCGAAGCTGATGCGGGAGAGGTAGCTCGAAGGCACGTTCGCGCACTCATGGGCCTCCGGGCGCACGGTCCAGGCGTGGTCGGATCGGCCGATGAAAGTGGGGAGGTATCCGCCGCCGTGGGCGGCGACGATCCTGAGCTGCGGGTGCCGGTCCAGCACCCCCGAGAAGATGAGATGCGAGAGGGCGACGGCGTTCTCCGCCGGCTGGCCGACCGTGTTCGAGAGGTAGTAGACGTTGAGACGCTCATCGAGCGAGCATCCGAAGGGGTGAAGGAAGATGACGGCGCCGAGCTGTTCGGCCCGCGTCCAGAACGGCTCGAGGCGCTCATCCGACAGCTCGACGTCCCCGGCGAACGACGAGATCTCGACTCCCGCCAGGCCATTGCCGATCATCGCATCCTCGAGGGCCGCGACCACCAGGTCGGGATGCTGCAATGGGACGAGCCCGAGACCGCGAAGGCGGTCGGGGGCTTCGGCGACGAGCTGCGAGACGGCCCGGTTCGCCTCCCGCGCGATCCACGCCGCGAGCTCGGCATCCGCCCAGGGGTAGTAGTGCGAGGGGGATGGCGAGACGACCTGCTGGTCTACGCCGGCCGCATCCATGTCGGCCAGACGACGCGCGAGCACCGTCAGCTGCTCGATTCGGGCGCCGATCATGGCCCCGGATGCCCGGGTCGAGGGAGTGCCCTGGCGCCTCAGGTCCAGCGCCTGCGCGGCGGCGAACCCCGCGGGCTGCCGAGCCTGCACCGCGGCCTGGAGCCCCGGAAGCAGCACGTGGGCGTGCACGTCGATCGCTCCCGTCATGCGGGCACGCTCACCATCGCGGCGATCCCGTTCATCAGGCCGGGGATGTCGCCATCACGGTTGTTCTCGAGCAGCCAGGTCACAAGCTGGGTCGACGCTTTCACGACGGCGGTCGCGCGCTCCACCCGACGTTCGTGGAAGGGAGCCCAGACGTGTCCGAGAGTAGTCGTCGAGAGGAGGAGCTCGCTGAGCACGGCGGCATCCTCGAGCGCCTGCGCAGCACCCTGCGCGATGGTGGGTGGGCAGCTGTGGGCCGCGTCACCGATGAGCACGACCGGCCCTCTGTTCCAGGCGCCATCGACGACATGCTCGGTGAACCAGGTGTAGTTGACCCTGGACGATGTCGTGAGGTTCGCCCGCACATCGTCCCAGGGACCGTGGTAGGCGGAGGCGAGTTCCTTCATGATGGCGACGCCTTCTTCTGGCGTCACTCCTGAGCGGTCCTGCTCACGCTCGACGATGTACGCATACATCGAATCCTCACCGGTCGGGCAGTATCCGGCGATGAGCGACGGTCCGCCGTAGAAGAGATCGGTGTGGGTGACCGATGCCGGGCGGTCGACGAAGGCCCGCCAGATACCCGCGCCGATGTGCCGAGGCTGGAGCGCGATCCCCATCAGCGAGCGAACACCGGAGTGAATCCCATCCGCGCCGATCAGTAGATCGTAGTGGCCGCCGTCTGCCCCGTCGAGCGTCACGGTCACGCCATCGGACGAAGCCTCGAACGCGGTGACTTTCGCACCGAACTGCACGTTCGCGCCAACCGCGGTCGCGCGGTCGATGAGAATACGGGCGAGGTCGGGACGATACATCCCGGCGGTCGCTGGCAGGTCAGGGCCGCCGGTGCGCTGATCCGGAAACTCGGCGATCAGAGTGGCGGCGGGGTCCGGTGCACGCAGGCCCAGCATGTCGAAGGAGTACGACTGCCGCCGCACGGCATCCCACACCCCCAGCTGCCGCAGCACCCTCAGTGCGTTTCCCTGCAGGGTGATGCCAGACCCGAGAGCACTCAGGCTCGGCTTCTCCTCGAAGACGTCTACGTCGACGCCGGACTCGGCAAGGATGATCGCCGCCGCCGCGCCGGCGAAACCGCCGCCCGCGATGGCTACGCGCTGCACTGCGCTCATGGTGTTGCTCGTTTCTACTTGATAGCCAAAGGGTTGACGGGGGATCCGACGGCACCGGTGATCGGCAGCGGCGGAGCAGTCAGGAAGAAGTCGTAGCGGCCGTCGGTGGCGCAATCCTCGGCGAGCGCGTCGAGATCCCACATCTCGCCGATCGTGAGGCCGAGGTTGGGGATCACCACCTGGTGCAGAGGCTGGAAGGCATCGTCGAACTCGTTCGGCCGCACCTCGAAGCCCCAGGTGTCGGTCGCGATCGCGGCGATCTCGGTGTCGTGCAGCCAGCCGACCGTCGTGAAGGAGAGCCCGGCGGATGGCCCGCCCGCGTAGCCGTTCCAGCCCTCGCGACGAGCGCGGCTGAGTCGGCCGGTGCGCACAAGCACGATGTCGCCTCGGCCGACCGTCGACGACGTACCCTGGGCCGCAATGCAGCCGACGAGCTCCTCGGTCGTGATCGCGTAGGCATCCGGAAGCTCCCCGTCGTCACGCAGGAAGCGGCCGATATCGAGCAGCACACCGCGCCCGACGAGGTGCGGAGCCATGTGCTCGATGCCCGTCACGAGGTCGCCCTCGCTGGTGACTACGTCGCCGCTCGGCCGTCCGTTCCACGCCCTGCCGTGGTCGAAGATATGACCGAGGCCGTCCCACTGGGTCGAGCACTGCAGCGGCATCGCGATCACGTCATCCGCACCGCCGATGCCGTGCGGGAAGCCCTGATTGCCGCGCTCGGCATCCACCCCGGTATCGAGCATCGTGTGCACCGGGTTGGTGCGTCGACGCCAGCCGAGCTGGGGTCCGTTCATGTCGAAACTCTGGGAGAGCGAGAAGCTCACGCCACGCTGCACGAGGCGAGCGGCCTCGAGCCGCTTGGCCTCGTCGATGAAATTGACCGTGCCGAGCACGTCGTCCTCGCCCCACCTGCCCCAGTTCCCGTAGAGGGCGACGGCGCGGGCGACCGCACCTTCCGGGTCGGCCCTATCGAGGGAGTCGACGGTGATCGCGTCGGTCACCGTGTCACCTCGGCGACGCACCGCACTGTCTGGGAGCCGAGACCCGTGATCGAGCCGACCATCACATCCCCGTCCGTCAGGAAGCGGCCGATGGCCTGGCCGTTGCCGGCGGGGCTTCCCGTGAGCAGGAGGTCCCCGGGATAGAGGCGGGTGGTGTGGGATGCGGCGGAGACCAGGGCGTCGATGCCGAACAGCAGGTCGTTGGTGAGCGCATCCTGCATCGTCTCGCCATTCAGCGTCAGGGTGATGCGCAGATTCTCCGGGTCGTCGACGAAGGCGGCCGGCACCAGCTCCGGCCCGGTGGGAAGGAAGCCTGGAGCGTTCTTGCCGCGGAACCAATCGGTGCCGATCTCCGGCATGTCCCGGCGGAAGATGAGGTCCCGCGTGCTGATGTCGTTCACGATCGTGTAGCCGGCGATGTGCCTGCGCGCGTCGGCCGGGCTGACCTGGAACGCCTCGGCGCCGATCACGACGGTCAGTTCCAGCTCCCAGTCGTGGCGGTCGCTATAGGCGGGCAGTACGAGGTCGACGTTGTCGCCGACGACGACGGTCGGCAGCCCGATGAAGAAGTAGGGGATTCCTGAGCTCGCCCGCGTGTCCATCATGAGCGCGATCTCCGCTCGCGCTTCATCCTCGGAGCGCGGATCGCTCTCCGGCCGGTGGGACATCGCGAGTTCGATCACATGCGTACGGTAGTTGGCTCCGGCCTGGATCACCTGGCGTGGTTCGACCGGCGCCACGAGGGTGACGCTCGAGGCGTCCAGCCAGCCGTCGCTGGCCTCGGCGAGCGCGACCAGACGGGCGAAGCTCGCCTCCCAGACGGCGAGGAGTTCGTTGATCGTCTCGGCGAGCGGCAGGATCCGGCCATCGACCAGGAGTCCGGCCACCGGGGGGCTGTCGACGGTGCGAAAGCGCACGAGCGAGAACGGCACCGCTCGGATGCCTGCTGCAGAAAGTTCGGGCACGGTTCGTGTCTCCATTCGCCGCCGCACTCGTCGGTGAGCGGGGTGCGTCTACTCTCGCCCGACGAGGGGTATCAGAGAAGATGAACTTGTTTATGTTGCGGATAACCGCGATCTATATCTCGCGCAGTGCGTCGGAGATCGCCTTTCCCCCGCCATGGCCGGTGAGTCCTCCATCGACCGGGATCTCCGCCCCGGTGATGAAACGCGCGCCGTCACCGAGCAGGAAGGCCACGAGCGGAGCGACGTCATCCACCGATCCCACCCGCCCGAGCGGAGTCGCCGCGATGTTCGCCGCCCGGAAGGCGGGTGAGGCGCTCGCCGTCATCGGTGTCTCGATGTAGCCGGGGTTCACCAGGTTGACGCGGATGCCGAGCGGGCCGAGTTCCATCGCCGCCGTCTTCGTCACCCCGCGAAGCGCCCACTTGCTCGCGCCGTACGCGACGGCGTAGTGGGCCGTCACCGCGGCCGCGGATCCGACGTTCACGATCGACCCTCCCGCCGTCATGAGGGGGGCGAGATGGCGGATGCCGAGGGTCGCGCCGGTCACATTGACCGCGAAGACTCGCGCGAGATCCTGCGCCTCGATGTCGAGGATCCTCGCGCGCCAGGTGATCCCGGCGTTATTCACGAGACCGTGCACGATGCCGTACCGCTGCGCGATGCCGCCGGCGAGCTCCCGCCAGGACGCATCGCTCGAGACATCGAGGATGCGGCGATCGAGGTCCGCGTCCAGCGGCCCGTCGTCCGGCAAGGCAAGGTCCGCAGCGACGACGGTCGCCCCGAGGGAGGCGAGCAGGGTGGCTTCGGCTGCGCCCTGCCCGCGCGCGGCGCCGGTGACGACGATGACGAGTCCTTCGAGGTTCATGGCGTCACTCTAGCCACAGCATCGGGCATAGGTGTCGCTTATACCCTGCATCAACAGTTTCGTCTTGCCTGATACCCCAGGGCTGCCCGACAGTGGAAGCTCCGGCGAACGACCGCCCCCTCACCGAAGGATCAACGATGATCAAGCTGCTCTCCCATCTCGCCCACATCGAGATCACCGCCCCCGACCTCGAGGCATCTGTGAAGTTCTATGAGGAACAGGTCGGGCTTCGTGTCTTCGGCCGCGAGGGCGGCAAGGTCTACCTCCGCGCCTGGGGCGACTACTACGACTACAGCGTCGTGCTCTCCGAGGGGGCTCAGCCGGCCCTCGCGGTCATGGCCTGGCGCACGTCGAGTGACGAGGCGCTGGATGAGGCGGCGAAGCGCATCGAGGCGGCGGGCATCACCGGCGTCTGGACCGACCGCAACTTCCACCGCGGGCGCTCCTACACCTTCGTCGGCCCGTTCGGCCACACCATGGAGCTCTACTGGGAGGTCGAGCGTTTCCACGGCGAGGGCGAGTTCGCCTCGATCTTCCCCGACCGGCCGGAGCGCCGCAGCCGTCATGCCGTCGCGCCGCGCCAGCTCGATCACCTCACCGTGGCCGCCCCCGACGTGCGGGCGTTCTGCGAGTGGTACAACGACATCCTCGGATTCCGGATCATGGCGTACACGACTCTGGATGAGGCACCACTGACCGTCTTCGGCGTGCTCACCACCAATGAGAAGTCCCACGACCTCGGGGTGGTGTTCGACGGGTCGTCGACGGCCGGTCGCATCAACCACTTCGCCTTCTGGGTCGACACTCGGGAAGACCTCCTGCAGGCGGCGGATGTGCTCATGGAGAACGGCGTGGACATCGAGTACGGGCCATCCATCCATGGCATCGGCGAGCAGAACTTCCTTTACTTCCGCGACCCCAGCACGATGCGCATCGAGGTGAACACCGGCGGCTACCGCAACTACGTGCCCGACTGGACTCCCAACGAGTGGACGCCCGCGAGCGGATCGAACAGCATCTACCGCAACGGGGCCATGCCGATGTCGATGACGGAGTCGTTCCCGCCCGCCGATGCCCCCACCGCGACGGAGGAAGGGATCCACCCCGACACCGCCGAGCAGCTGCTCAATCCCTACGCGAAGCAGGGGCGCGGCTAGGTCGCGCTTCCCCGTCGCATAGGCCTGCACCGGGTGGCAGCGCGCCGGGTGTGAGGCCGTTTCGTGCGCGCGGAGTGTGCGCTCACTGGCGAGAATGACATCCTCTTTGGCAGCGGGAGCATGCTTTTCTCGCCACTCACGGGCGCCGTTGCCCCGGACAGACTCCGCGAGATTCGACGCCCCGCCGGCTTGGTGGCGAGAGGGCCGGACCTCTTGACGGTCGCCGGAGTAATGCATCAGCTGGCTCCTGCAGAGGGGACGCCGGGGGTGCGAGTCCGGGTCCGACGCGGCGCACTCTGGAGTGCGCGCTCACTGGCGAGAAGAACACGCGGATGACGCCCCTAAAGGTGTACTTCTCGCCACTCACCGCACGCGGAGGTGCTCACCGCACGCGGAGGTGCAGCGTGTGACCCCGCCTGCAGGACCGCTAGCTTCGCGGCGAGACCGAGCGATCCCAGGCCGCCCACTCGCCCGCCCGGGCATCGATCTCGCCGCGCAGGCCGGCGTGCGTCGCCGCGGTGTGCTGCACCTCGCGAAAGTGGTCGAGTTTCTCGACCATCGACAGCACGGACTGATCCCGTCCGGCTGCGGAGAACTCCACCGAGACGGCGTCACCAGTGACCACGAACTCACCTCGGGCGCCGCAGCTCGCGCACTCCACACCCTCCGGCACGATCGCGATCACGGAAAGGTGGCAGACCGGGCAGACCCCCGGATCGCCCACATATTCCGCGTCGTCGTAGGTGCGGCCGAGTTGGCGCGCGACGCTTCGGCCGAGCTGCGCCGCCCGCTCGAGCGCGGCCCCATCCAGCACGATCGACGACGGGCTGCCGGCGCCGGCGAACTGCACCTGGTCAACGACGGCCAGCTGCATGGAGGCGGTCAGCGTGTGCATCAGAGGAAGGGCGAGCGTCTTCCAGTACGCGGGGATCGATCCGCCGACGGCGATGAACCCGCCGACCCGGGGCCGCAGCACGCGCTCGTCGATCGCGAACTGCAGCGGGATGTCCTCGCCGGCTGCGCGCATCCGCAACAGTTCAGAGGTGAAGGCGGCGTCGGCCTGGGGACCGGAGATCTTGTCGCCGAGCAACCGGAGCTTGCCGGGAACGGTGCGCGAATAGATCGGCGTCGAGACGATGAGGCCGTCGCTCTCCATCAGCCGATCCCAGAACCAGGCGCCGTCATCGCTGCCAGCCGTCGGCCCTTGGCTGAGTTCGAGGTCGTCGATGCGTACCATCTCCACGGTGGCGCCGGCTTCTTCGGCCGCCTTCAGGGAGGCCTTGAGCAGGATCTCTGCGCTGCCGCCGCGATTGCCCGCCGAGAGTCCAAGAATCGTCATATCGTCGCTCCGTAGATGCTTCCGTCGCCGAGGGAAGCCCACATGCCGAGCACGCCGGCGGTCGGTTGGTGGATCTCGATCGGATGCCCGAAGAGCGGACCGCCGCCGAACCAGTTGGCCACCGCGCCGCCGACCGAGGTGGTGAGCAGGGCGCAGCCCGCCGATTCGAGATGCGCGGTCTCGGTCGTGAGGTCCGTCGTCCGCCACGAAGTATGGCTGACCGCGCCGGGAGCAACGCCGAGCGCCGTTCGAAGGGACGGCGGCTGGATGTCATGGGCCAGGTTCAGCTCGAGGATGACCGGCCCCCACTGAGCGAAGGCCGCACTGTGGTCGAGTACCGCGGGCTCGCCGTCGAATCGGAACAGCCCGAGATCGACGTGCTCGATCACCCGAAACGGGCCGACACCGAGGAGCGCGGTCGCCTGGGCCATCGCGGCGTCCAGGTCGTCCACCCAATAGCCGATGTGGTGCAGCCCCCGGTTTGTGGTCACGGGCGCACCGCCGACAGCCAGCGGAAGGTGTTGACCATGGCGATCCGGCCCGTGGTCGGGTCGGTGAACGGCACGAGCGCGGCCTCGATCGCGGCCCCGACCGCCTGCGCGCCGACGTCTTCGACCGCTCGCGTTCCCCCGCCCGAGCCGCGCAGGCCGCGCACGGCATCCGCGGTGGTCTCGTAGCTCCAGGTGCATTCGACTTCGCCGCGGTCGAGCTCGACCAGCCCGGCGGCCCCGAGCGCCGCCTCGAGGTTGCCCGGTGCCGACAGTGCGTACGGCTGGTGGTCGGCGGAGCGTTCGGGCGGGCTCAGCCGGGTCATCGCGTCGTGGATCGCCGTGGACTGTGAGCGTTCGGGTTCCGCGAACATGCCGATCACCAGCCTGCCGTCGGGGCGGAGCGTTCTCGCCGAATCGGCGATCGCGGCGACCGGGTCCTGCGCGAATGGGAAGGCGTTCACGGCGGTGACGACGTCGAATGTCGCGTCCGCGAAGGGCAGAGTCTGCAGGTCTCCCAATCGAAGATCGGCGCCCGGCAGCCACCCGGACGCGATACCGAGCATCGCGGCCGACACATCGATGCCGGAGACAGTTGCCTCCCGCTCGGCGGCGAGTCGCAGCAGCAGCCCGGTACCGCAGGCCACATCGAGCAGCACAGTGCCGGCAGCGACCCCGGCCGCACCGAGCACGGCCTCGAACAGCGGCAGCGTGTGCGGCTCGCTGAAGAGCGCCCAGCCTTCCGGATCCGCGCTCCACAGCCGCTGCTGGATCAGGGCGGATGCCGACAGCGCAGTCACCTCAGGCAATTCGGGCTCCGTCGGACCCCGTCATCCGTTGCGCGAAATCGAGCGCCCGGTCGAGGATCGCGGCCGTGTCCACGACGCCGTTCCACAGGTGGTTCGCTCCCGGAACCGTCGTGAACTCGACCTGCACGCCCGCGCCGCGAAGGGCATCCGCGAGTGCCTCGCTCTGGGACACGGGCACGAAGGCATCGTCGAGACCGTGCGCGATGAGGAAAGGCGGAGCGGACTCATGCACGCGGTGGAGCGGGCTCGCCGCGCGCGCCGCGGCAGGAAGCTCAAGCGCCGTTCCCCCGAGCCATTCCGATTCACGGGTGAGAGAGAGCGTCTCCGGATCGGCCCGCTCGGCGAGAGCGACGAGGTCGGATGGCCCGTACCAGTCGATGACGGCGAGCACCCCCGAGTCGGACTCGAGAGCGACAAGGGCTCCGATCGTCGCGCCGGCCGATTCGCCCCAGACCACGATGCGTGAGACGTCGAGCCCGTGCTCCGACGCGTGCTCGCGGAGCCACGGCAGCGCGGCCCGCACGTCGTCGACCTGGGCGGGGAAGTGCGCCTCCCCGCTCAGCCGGTAGTCGACGGATGCCACGGCGAACCCGGCAGCGACGATGCGCCCGAAGGACTCGGCCGCGGTGAAGTTCGGTCCGAACACCCGCCTGCTGCCGACCCGCCATCCGCCTCCGTGCACGAACAGGATGACCGGTGCCGGCGAGGCCGAAGGCAGGTGGAGGTCGAGGGTGAGAGGTCGGAAGCCCGGAAGCTCGGCGAAGACGATGTCGCTGAGGACCTCGCCGCTCACTCCCCCATCCGCACATCTGGGCGGAACACGTGGCCGTACTTCTTGCCCGCCGTCATGAACTGCTCTCGGGTGGGGATATAGGGCACGGTCGGCAGGGTGGCCTCGGTGGTGGGCTGTCCGATGCCGTGGAAGAAGCGCTCGAAGCCACCGGTGTTCACTCCCAGGATCTTCGAGGGCCCCTCCATCTTGAAGGCATGCACGGTGAACGCGGGCACGAATCCGAAGTCGCCGGCCCTGAGCAGGCGCTCCTGCTTGAAGCCCTTCTCGTCATCCATCCACACCCGCACGGTGCCGTCGACGATATAGAAGATCTCGTGCACATCGGGGTGGTGATGGGGCGGGATCATGTCGCCGGCCGGCCCCTCGCAGGTGAAGACGCCGAACTGCCCCTGGGTCTCGTCACCAGTGAGCATGAGCGTGAAGAGGGTGTCGAAGACTATCGACTTCTCGCCCTCGCCCTGCTCGAGGAAGTAGGGGGCCGGAGTTCCGGGAAGGATGCCGGCGAATGGTGCGAGGGAACTATCGGTCTGGGGTGACTCGATCGTCATTTTCTAACCTCCTTGTTAGTGATGTCATCTACTTTCAGACCTTCTTCGCCAAGTATCCAGTTCGACCTGCCTATCCATCGTTAGGCTTGTCCTATGGATGTCCCGGTTCATGCCCTGCGATCGTTCTGCGTTCTCGCCGACGAGCTCCATTTCGGAGCCGCGGCTCGACGTCTCAACATCTCGTCCCCCTCACTCAGCCAGCAGCTGTCCCGCCTCGAGGAGAATGTCGGCGCCCGGCTGTTCGACCGCAACTCTCGCCGGGTCACCCTGACGGCGGCCGGTCTCGAACTCCTTCCGCTCGCGCGGCGGGTGCGGGACACTCATGACGACGTGCTCGACTGGGCGCGGGCACGGGCCATCGGCCAGGACGGCGTGCTCCGGGTCGGAGTCGTGGCGGCCGGCGCCGGAGCGCTCACGACCGCCGTCATCATGAGCGCCGTGCAGCAGATGCCGACCCTTCGCCTCGAGATGCGCCGGCTCGGCTTCTTCGATGCCCCCACCGAGCTCCTCGCCGGGCGCGTCGACGCTGTCTTCGTACCGGGCCCGCTCGCCGCCGACCCGGCGCGCATCCGCTCGACCACGCTGTGGACCGAACCCCGCGTGCTGGTCGTGTCGTCCCGCCATCGGCTGGCCGGTCGTGAGTCGATCGGCATCGCCGAAACCTCCGAAGAGACCTTCGTGGCGGCATCCGGAGGCGATGCGGTCGCCGTCGACTGGTGGCTCGTCGACCCGCGTCCGGACGGCAGTCGACCACGGCGGGGTCCGGTGGCCGACGACATCGATGGCCTGCTCGAGCTCTGCGCGGCGGGGGTTGGCGTGAATATCGCCGCCGCTTCGGCCGCCACGCATTACCGCCGCGACGACCTCGCCTTCGTGCCCATCGTCGACATCGAGCCGGCCACGATCATCCTCTGTACCCTGGTGCGCCCACTCACGCCGGCAGCGCAACAGTTCGAGGCCATCGCCCTCGAGGAGGCACGTCGGGCCCGGGAGGGGCAGCTTGCCGCCGAACTCTCTCCGCGGTAGGCTACTTTCAACAGACGAAACTCTCTTTCATGTGCCGTCTGTCAGGAGCGAGAAAGGGGATCCGGTGGTCGACGACGACTCAGCCTCCGCAGGCAAGTCCGGCAACCAGTACCGCATCGAGTCTCTCGCAAAAGGGCTCCAGGTGCTGAAACTCTTCGACGAGAACACCGTGTCGCTACGGTTGCGGGAGATCTGCGACCGCACCGGGATCCCGATGCCCACCGCATTCCGGATCGTGTCGACGCTCGAGGAAGACGGCTTCCTCGATCGCACCGCCGATGGCGACCTGCAGCCCGGGGTCTCGGTGCTCACGCTCGGCTCCGCCGCCCTTCGCGGGTCGAGCCTTGTGCAGGTGAGTGAACGCCCGCTGCGGCACCTCGCCGAGGCCACGGGCGAGACCGTGAACCTGGGCATCCTCATCAATGACCAGGTGCTCTACCTCGCCCGGCTGCGCAACGCCGACCTCGTCACCGCGAACGTGCAGGTGGGATCCACGCTGCCCGCCGTCTACACCTCGATGGGCAAACTGCTGCTCGCCTTCCTCACCGAGACCGAACTCGACGCCCGCATCGGGTCGCACTCCTTCCTCGGCGGCGCGGGACCCAACGCGGTGACCTCGCGAGAGCAGTTGGATGCCCGGCTCGCCACCATCCGTGAGCAGGGCTATTCCATCCAGGACCAGGAACTGGCGCAGGGCCTTCGCTCCGTGTCCGTGCCGGTCTATGGGCGCGAGACGGTGCCGGTCGCCGCGATCAACATCGCGGTGTCGTCGTCTCGGCACGACGTCGAGTCGCTGCGGGGTCCGCTGCTCACCCAGATCCGCGAGACTGCAGCCGACATCAGCATGAGGCTCAAGGCGCTGTGAGGCTGCCGCGCCTTCGTCCCGCAGACCTCGACGACGAACAGCGGGCGCTCTACCGGGAGATCACCGAGGGTCCCCGCGCCCACCGGCCGCAGCACTTCGCACTGACCGCCGAGGACGGCTCGCTCAACGGCCCGTTCAACGCGTTCCTCTTCGCCCCCGGGATCTCGCGATCTCTCCAGGCGCTGGGTGCGGCGGTGCGCTACGAGACCAATCTGTCGGACCGCGAACGCGAGCTCTCCATCCTGGTCGTCGCCGCGCAGTGGGGCAGCGGCTTCGAACGTGAGGCCCATGAGGCCGTCGGCCGCGCCGCCGGCCTCACCGAGTCTGAACTCGACTCCGTGAGACGCGGCGGAATACCCGACCTTACCTCGCCGAGGGAGCTCGCGGTCGTGCGCGTCGTGCACGCCATGACGCGCGGCGATGTCGACGACACGGCCTGGACACAAGCGGCGGCGGTTCTCTCGCGCACGACCCTCGTCGAGCTCTCGACTCTGGTCGGCTACTACTCCACCCTTGCCCTGCAGCTCCGCGTGTTTCGCGTCGATGAGAGGAAGCAATGAGAATCACCCACTACGGCCATGCCTGCGTGCTCGTCGAAACGGCGAGGGCGCGCATCCTGATCGATCCCGGCACCCTGTCGACCGGATTCGAAGGCCTTCGAGACCTCGATGCCGTGCTGATCACCCACAATCACGACGACCACCTCGACCTTCCGCGTGTGACCGAACTCCTCGCTCACAACCCCGGCGCGATCGTGCTCGCCGACCCCGAGAGCGCCGATTCCCTGCCCGCGCGAGCGGTGGGGCAGGGGGATCGCATCGAAGCAGGTGGCACGATCATCGAGGTGATCGGGGAATCCCACGCACCGGTCTTCGAGAACTTCCCCGGCAGTGCCAATGTGGCGTATCTCCTCGACGACGGAGCCTTTTTCCACCCGGGAGACTCCTTCGAGCTGCCGGAGGTGCCGGTGGACGTGCTCGCCCTGCCGATCAGCGGCCCCTGGATCAAGCTGGGTGAGGCGATCGGCTACCTGCGAGCGATCGCCCCCCGCGTGGTCCTGCCGATTCATGAGGCCGCCTGGGCGGATCTCGGGATGCCGCACTCGATGATCCGCAATTTCACTCCGGAGGGCACCGAGTTCACCCCCCTCGAGCGAGGAATCTCCACCGAACTCTGACGGCTGTCGATCGGCTCGTCATCGGCGGCGGTGCTGCCGGGGCGTCGGCAGCGACAACCGCGGCCCGAACCGTGCGCGGGTGCTGGCTGCCCCGTCTGGGGAGGCGCTGCGATTCCGCTGACCTCGGCTCAGAACATCCCGTGGCCACCGGTGGTGGACTCCGGCACCGGCTGCAGCACATCCCAGTGCTCCACGATCAGGCCGTCGGCGAGCCGGTAGAAATCGGCCACTGCGAGCTCCGGGCGGCCCGGGGGCTGCGCCCGCAGGTGGATCGCGGCGAGGTCGCCGTCCACCACGATCCGCTGCACCTCGAAGCTCGCGCCGTCGGCCGAGAACATCGGGGCGAGGAAGGCGATCGCCGCCTCCCGGCCGTCACCGATCCCGGGATTGTGCTGGACATAGTCCATGGCGACAAATCGGCTGAACGCGGCCGGCACATCCCGTTCGGTGTAGAAGAGCCGCGCGAAATGCTCGATGATGGCGCGATTGCCCGCTGTCAGATCACTCATGACGACTCCCTCTGCCGTGTGCTGGATCGCCGAGCCACGACCTCTCGATTCCCCGGATGACCGCCACCATGGTCTCGTGCAGAGGCGTCGGGACTCCGACCGCCCGTCCCGCGGCCACGATACCCCCGTTCAACACATCGATCTCGGTGTGGCGGCGGGCGGCGACATCCTGAAGCATGCTGGCCCGATGCCCGTAGGCGTTCGCCACGGCGTCGTCGATCATGGCACGCGGATCGCTGTCGAGGGTGATCCCGAGGGCCGCGGCCACACGCTCTCCCTCGTCGATCAGCGCATCGACGATCGGTCGAAGCGAAGGGTCATCTCCGAGCTGGCCGACGCTCAGGCCGGTCATCGCCCCGAGAGCGTTACCCGCCGCGTTGAAGACGAGCTTGGTCCACTGGGCGCCGCGCGCGTCGGCCATGGCCCGAGTGGTCATCCCGGAACGGTCGAGCATCTCCGCCAACGCTGAGACTTCGGCCATCGAAGCGGGCTTCGGCTCGAAGGGGCCGAGCCAGGTGCCCCCGGTTGCGTCGAAGCGCACGACCCCCGGCGCGGTCAGCGCCCCGGCCGCGAGAGTCGTTCCGCGGATGACCCTCGGCACGAACTCGGCGATGATCTCTTCGTTGCCGATGCCGTTCTGCACGCTCGCGACCGCGGCATCCGCGAAGATCCCGGCGGTGGCGGCGAGGGCGGAGCGGGTGTATTCGGACTTCACCGCGACGATGCCGAACTCGCAGGGCGGGATTCCGGCGGGATCGACGTGCGCGCGGACGGTCGATCTCAGTCGCGCCTCTCCCGTGAGCTCGAGCCCGTCACGGGTGATCGCGTCGACCTGGGCGGCCGAGACGTCGAATGCCCAGACCGTCACGTCATCGAGTTGGGCGAGGTGCGCAGCGAAGAGGCTTCCGATGGCGCCGACACCGACGACGCAGACGTTCGTCATGCCATCCCCGCGACCGCCGCCATGGCGATCGCGGCACACACCTTCGGTGCGACCCCGGCGACGCCGAGCCCGCCGACCACCCGGCCGTCTTCCTCGAGCGGGATCCCGCCGGGTGAGGCGAGTACGGCAAACGGCAGCGCGGCACCCAGCTGGGTCAGCACCGCGAGATTGCCATAGTGCTCGGCGAGGGTCTCGGTCGGCGCCTGGAAGGTCGCTGCGGTCGCGGCGAGCGCGAGCGAGACGAAGGCGGCGGCGGTCGCGGCGCCATCCATCACGTCCTGCTGGATCGGGTCGCCACGGTGGTCGACGAGAGCGACGGCCACCCGTAGGCCGCGCCGGGTCGCCTCGGCCATCACGGCATCCGACAGCCTCACCGCCCAGTCGTGCTCGAACTGGGCGGATGCCGGCGGCGCCTCGGTCATGCCGAGGCCTGTGGGAGCATCCGCCGGAAAGTCGCCGAAGGACCGCGCCCAGCGCGCGTAGTCGTCACCGTGCTGGCCCACGTACGGCAGGCCGAGCGCGTAGTGGATGAGGAGGTCTTCCGGGTTCGCCGGGCGCCCCTCGGCGATCATATTCTCCGGCGCGATCCCGGATGGGAAGAACGGACTGACGGTCGCCCCGGATGCGGCGATTCCCGCGATCACCTCGTCGCCATCGAAGACGGGCATGCCCCCAGCCCCCGGGAACAGCGCCTCCGGCGATGCCGTCTTGAAGCCCTGCTCCACCGGAGCTGAGACGAAGTTCATGCGGGTGAGATGTTCGGCGCTCGGCACCTGCTGGGTCGCCGAGATCCACGCTTTCGACCTCGCGCGCGCCATCCCTCCCGCGCCTCCACGGTCGAGCCGTGAGGTCGTGACGAGAGCGCCGCTGGCCCCGACCACGGCGATCCCCCCGCGGAGTCCGAGCTGTTCGGCCTTGTCGATGGCCCGCTGCACGAGCGCCCGGGCCTCGGTGAGGCCGATGTCGCGGGTGCGTCCCCGTGTCATTTTCCGGCCTTCCCTGAGGCGAGCACGGGCGCCGGCACGAAGGGCCGCACAGTCTTCACCGGGAAGACGCGATCCCGCAGTTTCACGAAGCGACGAGCGAGGCCCTTCTCCCCCGCGAGTTCGCTCGCCACCCCGTTGGGGTTGGCGATCGCGGTGACGGCCAGCGCGATGCCGGCGACGATCATCTGGTACTGGCCGATGTGCAGCACGTTGTCGAGGAACGAGACGAAAAACCCGTCGGAGGCGAACATGAGGCCGGCGATCACGGCGCCGGCGATGCGCCCGATGCCCGCGACATAGGTGATTGCGAGCACGCTCAACGACGAGAACACCGCGAACGACGACGACGAGACGGTGCCCTGCTGGAAAGCGAGCAGCCCTCCACCGATACCGGCGATGAACGACGAGAGCGCGAAGGCGTAGAGCTTGAGCGGGGCGACCCGGATGCCGACATAGGCGGCCGCGCGCTCGTTGGACCGCACCGCGATCATCATCCGCCCGGTGGCCGAGTTGCGCAGCCGGGCGACGCAGTAGCCGATGAAGACGACGATCACCAGGAGCAGCGCCCCGAACGTGATCGTCGGGTACACGGTGCCGTTCGAGATGCCGAGGTTCAGGCCGAACAGCGACGGCGGAGCGACCTTCCTGCCGCCCAGACCGCCGGAGAACCCGACATTGCTGAAGACGAGAGCGTCCATCGCGGCGGCGGCGGCAAGGGTCACCACCGCGAGGCTGACGC
This sequence comes from Lacisediminihabitans sp. FW035, assembly GCF_054880895.1. Taxonomy (NCBI): domain Bacteria; kingdom Bacillati; phylum Actinomycetota; class Actinomycetes; order Micrococcales; family Microbacteriaceae; genus Lacisediminihabitans; species Lacisediminihabitans sp. FW035. The sequence goes on along the minus strand of NZ_CM142187.1, from coordinate 281,718 downwards.
CGCGCACCCGGAGGGCGGGAAGCCCGATCAAGATTCCGAGCGGCACGACCAGCAGCGCACCGAGGATCAGCGAGAACGGGAAGGGGATGCCGAGATCGCCGCTGAGGTGACTGAGGATGAACGCGCCTACTCCCACGAACGACATCTGGGCGAGAGAGACCTGGCCGATGAACCCGCTCAGCAGCACAAGCGAGAGGCAGATGCAGGCGGTGATGATCGACGACATGAAGGCGGCGCGTAGCGACCCCTGGAGGGCGACGAGGATGACCAATCCAACGGCGAAGGTGATGATCGAGGTGAGCAGTGGGCGCGATGGTCGCCCGAGTTTGGGATTGCGCCAGCTGCCCGAACTGCCACGGGCTCCGAGGCGCCTTGCGCTGATCGTCATGGTGACGAGGATGATCACGAAGGGCAGTCCGTCGGAGAGCCCCTGCTGCGGGAGCCAGGTCCAGATGGTCTGGAGCTTGATGAGCTCTGACTGCACGATGCCGAGGCCGAGGCCTGCCCCCGCCGTCCACCAGAACGACTGGAACCGGCCGATCAAAGCGGCCCCGAGGGCAGGCACCACGAACAGCGTGTACGAGGTCGGGTCGAGCGAGGAGATCGGAGTGATGAGGATGCCGGATCCGGTGGCGATCAGGCTCGCGATCACCCAGTTGCGGCCCGCGATCGCGGTCGGGGATATCCCGATGAGCGCGGCACCGGTCTCATTCTCGGCACTCGCCCGGGTGGCGAGGCCGAATTTCGTGAAGCGGTAGACGACCAGCAGCGCCGTCGCGACGACGACGACGATGCCGGCGAGGTAGAGCCGGTCCGAGGGGAAGGCGATCCCGGCGACTCGGAGGGGAGTACTCGGAAGGATCGGGGAGGTGGCGAGGGAGGTGGTGCCGAAATTGAGCACGGCCACGGCCTGCAGGTAGAGCATCACGCCGACCGAGGCGCAGACCTTGGTGAGAGGTGCCGCGCGCAGCAGCGGACGGTACACCCCGAGGAAGAGCAGCAGTCCGAGCCCTGTGCCGTACACCAGCGTGATCACGAGCGCGGGACCGAGGTCCATCGGAGTCTGCCCGGGGGTGAGTTGAATCTCATGCGGGAGCACGATCCACGGGAGTTCGAGAACTCCCGTGGATCGCAGGTTGACGAACACGTACGCGCTGAACATGGCCACGGCGCCGTGAGCGAAGTCGATCACGCCGGTCGAGCGGTATTTCAACACCAGGCCGAGTCCGAGCAGTGCGTACACCGACCCGGCCCCGAGCCCGAGGAGCACGAAGAGCAGGAAAGCACTCACGAGCGTTCGTCACATCCCTAACTAATTGGTCGGATACCGCGATGAGCGGTGGGGTCAGTTCTTCGGCGTGTAGTACGTGCCCGGATCGACGAACTCCTTGGAGGCCACCGTCGGCACTCCACCCTTGATCTGGCGGATCTGCTGGAACGCATTGCAGACGGCCGTCGCTCCGGCGAGTTGCTTGCCGTCGCAGGTGTACGGGTGGCCCATGAAGTTCGCGTGATCACTGCCCGTGGTGAAGGCGGCGAGGATCTTGTCTTTCGTCAGGTCGGCGGTGCTGAACTTCGCCAGGGCGGCCTGCACGTTTATCACGGTCTGGAAGCCGAGAGCGGCGAGCGAGTCGAGGGCGATATCCGCCGGGGCGTACTTCTTGAGCGCGGCGAGGTAGAGCTTGGTCTCGGCGGTACCGGCACCGGGGTCGAGCACCGGTGAGGCGAAGTAGAGTCCGTCTGCGCCGCCATTGGCTCCCTTGATCGCCGCGGGCGAGGTGCACGGGTCGATGCCGAGGATCTTGGCCTGGTTGCCGAGCTGCTTCAGCGAGTTGAGGATGTTCGGGCAGGCCGCCGGCGCATCGACGTAGATCACGTCGGGGCTTGCGCCCACCGCGGTCGCTACGGCGGCGGACACGTCGGACGCGGTCGGGGCGATCGCGATCCTTGTGATCTTGGTGATACCGGCGTTCGTCATGGTCGGGATGATCGCGCCCTCGGCCGACGCGGTGCCCTGGGTGTCGGAGGTGTAGATGACTGCAGCCGACTTGGCCCCGAGGGTCTTCGCTGCGTAGACGGATGCCGCCGCGTTGTCCGCGGTGGATACGCTCGAGAAGATCACGGCGTTCTTGCTGTTCTGCTCGACCGGGGTGAATGGGACCCCGCCGAGGTAGGCCAGATCGGCGCGCTCCCAGACCGGGATGGCACCGGGTGCTCCAGTGTCGGCACCGCCGAGGATCGCGACGGGCTTCTGGTCGAGAATCTGGTTGGCACAGCGCTGCGAGGTCGCGGGGGATCCGTCCGTCGCGCAGGAGACGATCTTGATCGGGTGTCCACCGATGCCGCCCTTGTATTCGTTGACGTACTCGGCCGCGGCCTTTTCGGCCAGCACGACCTCCGGGAAGGTCACCGGGCCGGATTCGAGATTGAGGACTCCGAAGACGATCGGGGTGCCGGTGGCTTTGTTGGGAGTTCCGAGTGCGGATGACGCGGTTCCCGTGTCGGAGCCGGTGGGGGTTGTCGCGGTCGTCGAGCACGCCGCGAGGGCGAGGCTGACGCCGAGGGTGAGGGCGACGATCGTCGCACCTCGGGTCTTTCCATTGATTGCCATGTCACTCCTTCGTTGCAGTACGTGTGGCGCAACCTCGCCCGACGGGTGAGGTTCAAGCGAGCCCCCGATCAGAGGGGCTGCAGGCTAGGGGGATGCCGTCGGTTTCTCCTCGGTGGCCCTCTTCTTGGTGGCCCTTTTCTCGGTGGAGGCAAGGGCCGCGACCGCGTCGGGGTCTCCGAAGTAGGAGGCTTCGATGAGCTGTTTGCTCGATCTCAGCTCGTCGGTCTTGCCCTCGAGCACGATGCGACCGTGGGCGAGCACGTAGGCGCGGGAGGCGACATCCATCGCAAGGGCGACGTGCTGCTCCACGACGAGCACCGCCGTGTCGAGCCGAAGTGCGATGTCCTGGAGCACCGGGAGCAGTCGTTCGACGACGACGGGGGCGAGACCGAGGCTCATCTCATCCACGATGAGCAGCCGGGGCCGGCCGACGAGCGCCCGGCCGACCGCGAGCATCTGCTGCTCGCCTCCGGAGAGGAGACCGGCCTTGCGGGAGAGGCACTTCTTCAGCTCCGGAAGGAACTCGAGCACCTGCTCCTCGCTCTCGTTCGCGTGGCCGCGCACACTGGCGACCCGCAGGTTCTCCCGGGTGGTGAGATCGTGGAAGAGCGCGCGGTCTTCGGGCACGAGGGCGACGCCGTCCCGTGCGAGCCGATGCGCCGACCGTCCCGCCGTCGACGCCCCGAGCAGCGAGATCGTGCCGCTCATCGGCTTCACGAGACCCGCGATCGCCGAGAGAGTCGTGGTCTTGCCAGCGCCGTTCGAGCCGAGAAGGGCCACGATCTCTCCCCGCGCCACGGTGAGGGACACCTCGCGCACGACGGCGAGCCCGTTGTAACCTGCCGACATCGCCGAGAGCTCGAGTACGTGCTCCGAGACCGCCACGGCCGCGTCACGCTTCGACATTGTGTCCTCCGAGGTAGGCCTCGATGACCCGCTCGTCCTTGCGGATCTCATCGGGGGTCCCGCTGGCGATCACCGTTCCGAAGTCGATGACGAAGATGCGGTCGCAGACGCCGAGCACCAGCTCCATGTCATGGTCGACGAGCAGGACGCTCACCCCGTGGCCGGGGAGGGAGCGCAGGCGCTCGCCGAAGGCGATGCTCTCGTCCGTGTCGAGGCCGGCCGCCGGCTCGTCCATCAGCACGAGCCGCGGGCGCTTCGCCAGGGCCCGCGCCACACCGGCGAGCTTGCGCTGGCCGTGGGACAACTCGCTCGGAAAACGGTCGAGCACCTCACCGAGGTCGCAGAGCGCGGCCGCCCAGGCGATGTCTTCGACGCCCTTTGGCCGGCTCGGCGCCACCAGGTCGGAGAGCATGTTCAGAAAGGTCGGCTGCTCGGCGGCGACCTGAAGGTTCTCGAGGATGGTGAGGTCGTCGAAGAGCTCGACGGACTGGAAGGTGCGCAGCAATCCCCGGCGGGCGACGGAATGCGGGGCGAGCGTGTCGAGGCTCTTGCCTTCGAAGAGCACCGAGCCACCCCGGTTTCGGATGGCGCCGGTGAGGGCATCGATGAACGAGGACTTTCCGGCACCGTTCGGGCCGATCAATCCGACGATCTCGCCCTCGTCGATCGAGAGGGAGACGTCGTTGACCGCCACCACGGCTCCATAGGAGACGCGGAGCCTATCCACTTCGAGCAGCCGCATCGTTGCGCCTTCGGGTCGGTAACTTTCATTCTTCGAAAGCCACTTTTATTTTCTTGATTTGAAACTAACGGGTGATCCGGAGGCTGTCAATCGGCGGATCTCGACACGAACCGGGTCGTTATCGAACCGATTCCTTCGATGGTCGACACGAGCACGTCCGCGGCACCGAGGAATCGCTTCGGCGTGCGGGCGTTGCCGATGCCCGAGGGAGTGCCGCTGAAGATGATGTCGCCAGGCAGCAGGGCGCAGATCGCCGAGAGGCGCACGATCAGCTCGGGAACGTCGTAGATCATGGCGGAGGTCCTCGAGTGCTGCAACGTCTCGCCGCCGATGTCACAGCTGATCTCGAGGTCTGCCGGATCGGCGAACTCGTCCGGGGTGACGAGCCACGGTCCGGTCGGGCCGAAGCCGGCATACGACTTCCCGAGGCTGAACTGCGGGCGGCTGCCCTGCATCTGAACGTGACGCTCGGAGAGGTCCTGACCGATGGTGAATCCCGCGATGTGACGCCAGGCATCCTCGCGCGCCACCCTCTGCGCGCGCCTCGAGATCACCACGACGAGCTCGACCTCCCAGTCCACGAACTCGCTCGGCAGTTCGACCGTCGCTTCCGGGCCGGTGAGACACGTGGGGAACTTGGTGAACGTGACCGGGGTCGAATCGCTCGGATACCCGGCCTCCGCGGCATGCTCGGCGTAGTTCACGCCGATCGCGAAGACCTGGGCGGGACGCGGAACCGGCGCATCGAGCCGCGCGACATCGAAGGGTTCCGCCCCCGAGCGCACTCCGGCCGCCCACGCGACGAACTCGTCCCACCGGCCGTAGAGGGCCTGCGGGTCGGATCCGAAGGTGCCGCCGCTGGCGCGCTCGATGTCGACCGCCCCCTCGGGCAGTACCAGCACGGCCCGGCCGGCGAGATTCGCCAGCTTCATCGGATGCCCCGACTCACCAGTCGACCCGCTGCGGGGCCGGCTCGCCGTGGGCCTCTTCCCAGCTCACCACGTGGTTCTTGAGCACCCCGATGCCAGTGATCTCGGCCTCGATCTGGTCTCCGGGCTGCAGGTAGAAGTCGAACGGGTTCGGCTGAACCGCCGCGACGCCCGAGATGGTGCCGGTGGTGATGATGTCGCCCGCGCTGTAGATCTGCGGCGAGTGGTACGCCACCAGGTGGGGGAACTTGATGCGGGTCTGGTTGGTGTTGCCCTGTTGGCGCACCTCGCCGTTCACCCGCAGTTGCATCGGCAGTTCGTGCATGTCGGGCACCTCGTCGGCGGTGACGATCCACGGGCCGATGGGGCAGAAGGTGTCGATGCCTTTGCTGAACGAGAACACCCCCGACTCCATCTCCTTCCGCTGGATGTCGCGAGCGGTGATGTCGTTGAAGACCGTGAAGCCGGCGATGTAGTCGACAGCCTCGTCGGGCCCGAAGAACTTGCCGGACTTGCCGATGATGATTGCGAGTTCGAGCTCGTAGTCGAGCTCCTGCGTGAGGCCCTCCGGGTAGACGATCGCGTCATCCGGCCCGATTATGGCGTCGACGTTCTGGAAGAACACGATGCCTTTGTGCACCGGATGCGACCAGTCCACAGCCTGCAGTTCTTTGTGGTGATCGGCGAAGTTGCCCGCGGTGTGGAAGAACTTCTTCGGCCGGATGGGCGCCTCCAGCTTCACGTCGGAGTAATTCAGACGCTCGCCGGTCTCGATGACCTGGCCACCGCGCTCGAAGTATTCGCGCGTTGAGGGCACGTCCAGTTCGATGACGACGCCCTCTTCCAACTCGAGTCGACCCACGCGGCCGTTGTCGAAGGTGATGAGTTTCATCTTTAGGCTCCTACCATGTTGAATCCGCCATCGGCGAGCAGGTAGCCGCCGGTCAGATGTGCTGCCTCTTCCGTCGCCAGCCACAGGCAGGTGCCCGCGACGAATTCGGGAGGCGGGATGACACCCATCGGCGTCTGGGAGATGAGGGTCTCCCGGCGACCGGCTTTCCAGTCCGCGCGATTGAGCAGCCGCTCGGTCTCCATGAAGCCGGGGGCGAAGGTGTTCACGCGCACCGCCGGGGCGAGCACCTTGGCGTACGACTTCGTGATTCCGAGGATCGCGTACTTCGCCGCGGCGTACTGCGGCGCGCGCGGCGATCCGCGCACGATCACCGTCGAGCCGACGTTGATGATGTTGCCGCCGTTCGGTTGTTCGAGCATCCGCTCGCCGAACTCGTGGGTCATCAGCAGCGTGCCCTTGACGTCGATGTCGATCACGGCATCCAGCGCCTCCTGGGTGAGCTCGCGCCAGGACATCTGCTCGCTTGAGACATCCCCGACATTGTTCACCAGCACGTCGAGAGTGCCGAACGCGGCCCACACCTCGTCGGCCATCTTCTTGATGGCCTCCCAGGTGCCGATGTTCGCCTGCACGGTGATCGCCTCGCCACCGATCGCCTCGATCCGCTCGACCGTCGCCTCGGCTCCGGCCTTCGAGGAGTTGTAGTGCACTGCGACCCTTGCCCCCTCCTGCGCGGCGCGAAACGCGATCTCGGCCCCGAAGCCGGTTCCGGCGCCCGTGACGAGCACGGTCTTGCCTTCGAAGCGGGGGAAGATCTGTGGACTCATGATGATCTCTTTCGTTGCGGGGAACTGGTGAGTGTCGGTGGTCAGACGAGGGTACGGCCGCCGTCGATATAGAGCACATGTCCGGTGATGAACTGCGCGTGGCCGGAGGCGAGGAAGAGCACGGGGCCCACTACCTCGGCCGGCACGCCGAGTCGCCCGGCGGGCACGAGCTTCACCAGGCCCTCGCGCACCCCCGGCTTCGCCAGGTAGTCCGCGGTGAGCGGCGTCTCGATGTAGCCGGGTGCGACCGCATTGACGGTGACGCCCGAGCTCGCCCACTCAGCGGCCATCACGCGCATCATCTGGTTGAGGCCGCCCTTGGATGCCGCGTAGGGGCCGTGGTTCTTGTGGGCCAGCTGCCCGGAGACCGAGGAGAAGACCACGATGCGGCCCGTGCGGTTCGCCACCATGTGGCGACCCGCGGCCTGCGCGACCCCGAATGCCGTGGAGAGGTTGGTGCGCATGACCCGCTCCCACTCGTCCTCCGTGAAGTCGAGCACCGGCCGCCGGTCGTTCATGCCGATGCAGTGCACGAGCACATCGAGGCCGCCGAGGGTATCGATCGCCGCCTCGACGAGTCGTGCGCCCGCTCCAGCCTCCGTGAGGTCTGCCTGGAGGGTGTGGATCGAGCCTTCCGTCGCTAAGGCGTCCAGCCGGGACTGGTCGCGATCCACGATCACGACCGTCGCGCCGGCCGCGACGAATCCGAGTGCGCAGTCGGTACCGATGCCCCCGGCACCCGCGATGAGGACTCGCGCTCCGGAGAGTCCGAGCCAGTCCGCCCCCACCGGAACCCCGGGGTGTTCAATCGTCTGCACGCCGCTTCCCAACTTCGGTCACTTCACTGTGTGAAAGTCGTTTTCGTTATATGAATGTACAGTGATCGGCATGGGAATGTCAACGTAGACACGAGCGATTCGGCGGCGCGCCGAACGCACCGCCAGTCCAGTGTCTTCAAAGAGCCGGAAGCGGTCAGGCGGCGAGGGCTGCGGCGATGGCGGCGGCGGCAGCGGCAGCGGCAGCGGCAGCGGCAGCGGCAGCGGCAGCGGCCGAATCGTGCGGTATCTCGCGAGCGAAGCACCCCGCGTCCACCTCAGTCACTGGGAGACGTAGGCGCCCAGATTTCCTCCCCTTGGCCCGCATCCCGCCGCGAGTGGGCAAAGGTGGCTCCATGCGTCTCGAAATGGCGCCACTACTGCCCACTCGCGCGCTTTTCTCCACGCATCACATACTCGATATTCGGTCGAGGCTAGGCGCGCTCGAACACCGCCGCGAGGCCCTGGCCGCCGCCGATACACATGGTCTCGAGCGCGTACCGACCGCCGCTGCGCTGCAGCTGGCGCGCGAGGCCGGCGAGGATGCGCACGCCCGTCGCGCCGATCGGATGCCCGAGAGAGATGCCTCCGCCGTTGACGTTCGTGCGCTCCCAGTCGGACTCCGCGAATCCCCATTCGCGAGTGACCGCGAGCACCTGGGCCGCGAAGGCCTCGTTGATCTCAATGAGGTCGAGATCCTTCAGCTCGAGTCCGGCGCGATCGAGCGCGAGGGCCGTGGAGGGGACGGGACCGAGGCCCATACGAGTGGGGTCGACGCCGGCCCGCGCCCAGGACACCAGCCTTACCAGGGGCGTCAGCCCGAGCTCGGCCGCACGCTGCGGCGTCGTGACGATGCAGGCCGCCGCCGCGTCGTTCTGTCCACTGGAATTGCCCGCGGTGACGGTGGCGTCGGGATCGCCTTTCGTCACCGGTCGGAGAGCGGCGAGCGTTTCGAGGGAAGAGTCGGCCCGCGGATGCTCGTCGGTATCGACGATCACATCGCCCTTCCGCCCGGGCACGGTGACCGGCACCATTTCGTCGGCGAAGAGGCCGGCCCGCTGCGCCGCGACCGCGCGCTGGTGGGAACGCAGCGCGACCTCGTCCTGTTCCTCGCGGGAGATGCCGTAGTCACGCCGCAGGTTCTCCGCGGTCTCGACCATGCCTCCCGGTGTCGGATAGAACCTGCCCCCGGCCGTGACGCGTCCGCGGCTGAGGGCGTCGTGGAGCATCAGCCCGGCACCCGTGACGCCCCGCCGGCCCTCGACGGTGTAGAGCGGTGCATTGCTCATCGACTCCACGCCCCCGGCGATGACGAGTTCGCTCGCCCCCACCTGGATCTGCATCGCGGCGTCGATCACGGCCTGCAGGCCGGAGCCGCATCGACGGTCGACCTGGTAGCCGCCGACGGTCACCGGAAGGCCGGCGTCCAGCGCTGCGACCCGGGCGATCGGCGGAGCCTCGGACGAGGGATACCCCTGGCCGAAGATCACATCGTCGACGGATGCCCCGTCGATCGCCGTTCGAGCGACAAGCTCTTCGATGACCCGCGTCGCCAGCGATAGGGCGGACACGGTTGCGAGAGATCCGCCGAACCTCCCGACCGGGGTGCGCAGCGGCTCGCAGATCACCACCTCCCGCAGCTCGGTCATCGGTCGAGCGCGATCGTGAGGGGTGCGCCAGTCGCCGCGATGACCTCGTCGACGGTGACCCCCGGAGAGGTCTCGACGAGCACGAGCCCCTCGGGCGTGACGTCGATGACCGCGAGCTCCGTGATGATGCGGTCGACGCAGCGCACGCCGGTGAGCGGAAGGCTGCACGTCTCCACGATCTTCGCCGAGCCGTCTTTCGCCACGTGCTCCATGAGCACGATCACGCGGTCGGCTCCGTTGACGAGGTCCATCGCGCCGCCCATACCCTTGATCAGCTTGCCCGGCACCGCCCAGTTCGCGATGTCGCCGGCCACCGAGACCTGCATCGCCCCGAGCACCGCAGTGGCTATCCGGCCTCCACGGATCATGCCGAAGCTCGCCGCGGAGTCGAAGTACGACGCCCCCGGGAGCACCGTCACCGTCTCTTTGCCCGCATTGATCAGCTTGGGATCCGCTTCGCCCTCCCACGGGTACGGCCCGACCCCGAGTATTCCGTTCTCGGAATGAAGCACGACGGTCACCCCATCGGGGATGAAGTTCGGGATGAGCGTCGGCAGTCCGATGCCGAGGTTCACATAGCTGCCGTCATGCAGCTCGAGAGCGGCCCTCGCGGCCATTTCGTCACGGGTGAGTGGCATCAGTTGTCGCCTCGCTGTCGAACTGTCGTCTTCTCGATGGGCAATTCGGTCGCCTGCTCGGGCGTGAGCTGCACGATGCGGTCCACGTAGATCCCGGGGAGGTGCACCTGGTCGGGGTCGAGCTCGCCTGGCTCGACGATCTCGTCCACTTCGGCGATCGTGATCCGGCCGGACATCGCGGCGAGCGGGTTGAAGTTGCGGGTCGACTTCTCGAAGACCAGGTTGCCGTGGCGGTCGCCTTTCGCGGCACGCACGAGCGCAAAGTCCGCCCGGATCGCCTCCTCGAAGACGTACTCTCGCTGCTCGCCGAGCGACCCGAGCACGCGGGTCTCCTTCGCCGGGGACTGCACGGCCACCGTGCCATCCGCTGCGTACCTCCACGGCAGTCCGCCCTCGGAGACCATGGTGCCCACCCCGGTGGCGGTGAAGAATCCGGGGATGCCGACACCGCCGGCACGCAGCCGCTCGGCGAGCGTGCCCTGCGGAGTCAGCTCGACCTCGAGCTCGCCCCCGAGATACTGGCGCGCGAACTCCTTGTTCTCGCCGATGTACGACGCGATCACCCGGTCGATGCGACCGGCCGAGAGGATCTCGCCGAGCCCCCAGCCGTCGACGCCGCAGTTGTTCGAGATGACCTCGAGGTGATCGGTGCCCTGAGCGAGCAGTGCCCGGATCAGCACGATCGGCACTCCAACGAGTCCGAAGCCGCCAACCGCGATCATCGCTCCGCTCGGGATGTCGGCGACGGCCTCCGCCGCCGATGCATAGGTCTTATCCATGGGTCTCCTTCGTGTCGATTTCGGCAAAGACGTCGCGCGCGATGGCCAGCGCGCGATTGGCCGGCGGCAGCCCGGCATAGAGCGCGGTGTGCAGTATCACCTCGGCGATCTCGATGCGGCTGAGACCGTTGGTGAGGGCGGCCCGAACGTGCATCGCGATCTCGTGCTCGTGACTGCCGGTGACAAGGCTGGCGAGGGTCGCGATGCTGCGCTCCCGCCGGGACAACTCCGTGCGGCTCCAGACGTCGCCCCAGGCGTAGCGGGTGATGAATTCCTGGAAGCTGGCCGTCTCCGCGGTGATCTTCGCCTCCGCCGCATCGACGTGGGCATCCCCGAGCACCGCCCGCCGGGTGCGAACCCCGCGCGAATACAGGTCGTCACCCGACGCGAGCAGGTCGGCGAGGATCCGAGCGGCCTCGACGGGCCTCTCGATGGCGGCGAGGTGGGAAGCGTTCGGGATCTCGACGTAGTGCGCGCCCGGTATCTGCACGGCGAGGTGCGCGACGGCGCCTGGCGTCGTCACGGGATCCTCGCTCCCGCCCACAGCGATGGTCGGCACGGCGATCGCCCCGACATCGGCCGTGCGGTCGAAGTGGGCGAGCGCTCCGCAACAGAACGCGTAGGAGGCGTCATCGGTCTCGGACAGGTCGTTCAGGATTGCGGATGCCACGGCAGGCTGCCGCGCGATGAAATCGCCGGCGAACCAGCGGGCCGGGGTTCCGGCGACGAGCGAGGGGGTGCCCTGGCTGGTCACCTGGGCGACGCGATCGATCCAGGTCTGCTCGGTGCCGATCTTCGCGTCCGAGCAGAAGATCCCGAGGCTGAGCAGGCGATCCGGATGGCGCAGGGCGAGCTCTATCCCGACGGCGCCGCCGAGAGAGACGCCCGCGTAGTGGAAGCGGCCGCCTCCCGCCTCATCGACGAGCCGCAGCACCGCATCCGCCAGCTCCCCCATGGTGAACGGCTCCGTCGCGGCCGGGCTCGCCCCGTGCCCGGGCAGGTCGAATCGCAGGACGCGGGTCGCACGGCGCCCACCACTCGCCGTGAGCGCGGAGACCGCCGGGCTCCAGAGGGAGCTCGTCGTTCCGAGGGACGGACCGAGCACGAGTAACTCGCTCGACGCGCTCGAGGGGTCGGCCGGATCGATCGTGCAGCGGATAAGGGGAACGGTCATCGGGCGCTCCTCGCCTGGTGTGGTGAAGCCTGGTGTGGTGAAGCTTGGTGTGGTGGAGCCTGGTGTCGTGACGCCTGGTACCGGGCAAGGGCGGCGTCGACGATGAGGTCGGCGGTTGCGTGGATCGACTCTGGCGACAGGTCCACGACGCGGCCGTCGAGTTCGGCCGCGAGTGCCGCCCCGAACGACAGGTCGGCGGTGGTCAGCTCGATGGCACGAGCGACGACGACGGCCGCCGCGGCCCGGCCGAGATCGGGCACCAGCTGGGAGGTGGCGTGTTCCGCCCAGGCGAGCCCGCCATCCGAGTCGACGGTGGCACGCATCCGCTGGGTGTCTACAGACAGCGCCGAGAGGAAGACCGCCGTCGCGGCACTGCTCTCCACCGCTATTCGCAGCAGCGAGCGGAGCGCGAGCCATTCGGCGTGCCAGGCCCCGGCCGGCCGTTCGTCTTCCGTCGCGAGGCTCGAGAACACCGTCGCGAGTAGGCCGGGCGCCTGGAGGGCGGCCGATCTCACCAGCACCGCGGCCGTCGGGTTGCGCTTCTGAGGCATGGCCGACGACGCCCCAGCGGAGCCCTCCGACAGCTCGCCGATCTCGGTGCGCGCGAGCACGAGCGCGTCGGTCGCGACGCGGCCGAGACAGCCGATCACGAGGGAGAGGGCGGAAGCGAGGGTGGCGACGATGCTGCGCTCGGCCTGCCAGCTGCGCTCGGGGTCGGCGAGCCCCAGCCTGCCCGCGAGCGCCGCGCGGAGGCGGGGGCCGCTCTCTGCCGACCCGCCGAGATCGGCGAACGCGGTTCCGGTGCCGACGGCTCCGGCGAGTTGAACGGGCAGGGCGAGGGCGTCGAGGGAGGCCCGGGCGGCTTCGACTCCGTCCAGCCAGGAGGCGGCCTTCACGCCGAAGGTGATGGGGGCGGCGTGCTGGGTGAGCGTGCGGCCGACCATGAGACTGTGCCGATGGGTCTCGGCGAGGACGACGAGGCGTTCCGCGGAATCGGCGAGAGACGCGGACACGAGGCCGATGGCCCGCGTCGCGACGAGCATGAGGGCACTGTCGAGGATGTCCTGGCTCGTTGCACCGCGATGCACCCAGTCCCCGGCACCTGCATGGCTCGCCTCGGCTTGCGTTCGCAGCTGGGCGACCAGGGGGATGACGGGATTGCCGCCATCGCGGTTGCCGCGGGCGATCTGCCCGAGGTCGAGGTGCGACACCTCGAACGAGACCTCGGCGACCAGGTCGGGCGCGTCACCGATATCGTGCCAGGCCAGCATCAGCGCCCTCTCCACCTCGACCAGCGCCGCGAGCACGGCATCGTCGTCGACGCCCGGTGTCGCCAGCGGGTCGAGCAACCCCCAGTCACGCACCCGCATCGACTCCGTAGTCGAAGAAGACCGTTTCCTGCTCGCCCTGAAGCCGGATGTCGAACCGATAGCTCGCATCGCCGTCCGGCCGGGCCACCAGGGTCGCCCCGCGGTCACCGAGCCCCTGCAGCGCGGGATCGGGGGCATCGTCCCCGAAATAGGCCCGGGTGAACAGGTGGTGCAGAAGGCCGCGCGCGAAGATCGTGACCATCACATAGGGCGATGAACCGGCGCGCATCGGCCCGGGCTTCACTGTGGTGAAGGAGTAGTGGCCACCGTCGTCGACCGCGGCCCGGCCGAACCCGGTGAAGGTGTAGCCGTCGCGGTGGAGGCTGCCGCGTTCGGAGACGACCGATCCCGCGGCATCCGCCTGCCAGATCTCGACGAAGGCGTCGGGCACCGCCTCGCCGGCGCCGTCGAAGACGGTGCCGTGCAGCCGGATCGTGCCGGGAGCGTGGGGAGGCAGCAGTCGGTCTCCCCCGTCGTAGGGGAGTGCATATCCGAAGAACGGACCGACGGTCTGCGACGGGGTCTGGTGAAGGTCAGTCATCGATCGTCTCCTTCCTGCTCCATCCGGGTCGCCTTCGACCCGGTCAGCACGATATTCCAACGGTAGCCTGTCGCCCACTCGGGCTGGGTCACCTCATGGTCGTAGGTTGCGACGAGTCGGTCCCGGGCGGACTGCTCGGAGATGGACTGCAGGATCGGATCGAGGGGGAAGAGCGGATCCCCCGGAAAGTACATCTGCGTCACGAGACGTTGCACGAACTGGTCGCCGAACAGCGAGAAGTGGATGTGCGCCGGCCGCCACGCGTTGCGGTGATTCTTCCAGGGGTACGGGCCGGGCTTGATCGTGACGAAACGATAGCTGCCGTCGTCTCCGGTGACCAGCCGGCCGGTGCCCGTGAAATTCGGATCGAGCGGAGCCGGATGCTGGTCGCGCTTGTGCACGTAGCGTCCCCCGGAGTTGGCCTGCCAGACCTCCACCAGCTGGTTGCGCACGGGTCGGCCGTCACCGTCGAGCACGTGCCCCGTGACGATGATCCGCTCGCCGAGCGGTTCACCGGCGTGCTGGATCGTGAGGTCGCTCTCGTTGGCCGCGACGTCGCTGTGTCCGTAGACGGGAGACACGAGTTCGATCACCTCGGGATCCGTCCTCACCAAATCGTGGAACGGATGGCGCAGCGTGCTGCTGCGATACGGGGTGAAGCCGCGCTCGGGATGGCCCCGCGAACCGTCCGCGGCCGCATGGGCCGCCGCGATCTCGGCCGAGATCTGCGCCTGGGTGGGGAGTTCCATGATCAGATCCCCTCGATCGCAAGCCCGGTGTATTGCTCGGCGAGGCTCTGCAGGGCGAATCGCGAACCGGTGACGTACTGGAGCTGGCCGATATGGCTCCGGTAGCGGCTCTCCGCCTCTGCCCCTGTGCCCGTCGTGTGCAGCATCTCGGTCATCCAGCGCGAGAAGTACTGGGTCTTCCACTGTCGGGAGAGTGCGCGGTCGCTGTAGCCGGCGAGCGGGCCGGCATCCCCGGCGTAGTACGAGTCGAGGGCAGCGCCGAGCATCGCCACGTCGGAGATGGCGGCGTTCAACCCCTTGGCTCCGGTCGGCGGCACGATGTGGCCGGCGTCGCCCACGAGGAAGAGCGCCCCGTGGTTGAGGGTCGAGGCCACGAAACTCCGCATCGGGGTGATCGACTTCTCGGTGATGACGCCCTCATGCAACGTCCACCCCTCGATCCCGAGCCGCTCGTGGAGGCCGGCCCAGATGCGCTCGTCGCTCCAGGCGGCGATGTCGTCGTCCGGATCCACCTGGAGATACAGGCGCGACACTGACGGAGAGCGCATCGAGTGCATCGCGAAGCCGTCCGGGTGGAGGGCGTAGATCAGTTCGTCGGTGGAGGGCGCGACATCGGCGAGTATGCCGAGCCAGGCGAACGGATACTCCCGCTCGAAGCTCGTGATCACGCCCGCGGGAATGATCGAGCGACACACCCCATGAAAGCCGTCCGCTCCGACCACGAAGTCCGCTTCGACGGAATACTCAGTGCCCTCGTGAACGAAGTCCACCGAAGGACGGGGGGTCTCGACGTCGCGCGGGGTAACCCCGCTCGCTTCGAAGTAGAGCGCCGAGCCGAGCGCGTCGTGGGCGAGCATGAGGTCGTTGACCACCTGCTGCTGCCCGTAGACCGTGACGGTGCGGCCGATCAGCTCGGCGAAGTCGACGTGATGACGGATGCCCTCGTACTGGAGGTAGATGCCGTCGTGCACGAGTCCGTGCTCGGTGAGGCGCCCGTCGAGGCCGAGGCGTCGCAGCACTTCAACCGAGGACTCTTCGAGCACCCCGGCCCGGATGCGCGAGAGCGCGTACTCGCGCGACCTCGCCTCGATGATCACGAAGTCGATGCCGGAGGCGGCAAGCAGGTGCCCGAGAAGCAGGCCGGCAGGGCCCGCCCCCACGATGGCTACCGAGGTGCGGATGTTCATACTGGCCTTTCGCAACGGCGGGAATGGTAGCCCTACTCTGGCCGGTACGGTTCGGACGCGGGGCCCGACTTCCACCCAGTGGAATTCAGGAACGCCACCCCAGCGCCCGGGAGATGCCCCGCGCAGCCACACTCACGGCGAGGGGGTACTGCGGATCGGATCGGAGTGCCGCGTGCGCCACGATCGACACGGCCGCCACAACGGCATCCGTGTGGTCACGCACCGGTGCCGCGGCGGAGAAGGAGTCGGCGGTCATTTCGTTGATCGAGATCGCCATCCCGGTCGCTCGGATCTCGGCCAGCCGAGGTCGGAGTTCGCGATCGGTAGTCATCGTGTTGGCCAGGTACTTGCGCGGCGCGGAGGCGACCAGCTCGTCGAGCACCTCCGGCGGCGACCAGGCGAGCAGCACCAGTCCGACCCCGGTGGCGTGCAGGGGGAGTCGAGTGCCGACATCGGAGATCACGGGCACGGCGGATCGGCCGGAGACGCGCTCGAGGTAGAGCGCACCGAGGCCGTCGCGCACGGCGAGGTGCACGTTCTCCCGCGTGAGGTCATAGAGATCTTCGAGGTACGGGATCGCGACGGTGCGCAGCCGGCGCGCCGTCGGCGCGCGCACCCCGAGCTTCCACAGTCGCATCCCGACGCGGTAGAGGCCGTCGTCGCCGCGCACGATTCCACCCCAGGCCACCCATTCGGCCACAAGGCGATGCGCCGTGGTGAGCGGCAGGTCGGCGCGTCGGGCGATCTCGGTGAGGGTCAGTTCCCCTGCGCCGCCGAACACGTCGGCGATCGCGAAGATCTTCGCGGCGACGCTACGGTCGTCGGCGGACCGGTTGCCGGACATGGTCACAATCTAGCTGGCGAGCGTGCCTCATCCGCGCGGTGACGGCAGCCCGGCGCGCCCGGCGTTGCCGGCGGAGCGCTCCAGCCGATCAGAGCGGGAGCGGCAGGTAGTCGAACCGGTGCGACTGCTCGGACCACTCGGATGCCGCCCCGAGGGCGCCAAGCTCGGCGCGCATCGCGATCAGTTCGATCGCGTGCGCATCCAACGCCGCGTCCTCGTCCGACCGCGGCTCGAGGGCGGGCACCACAACGGCCCGGCCGTCGTCGCCGGTGGCGACGAGGATGCTCATGCACTGCGTCGTCAGCGCCATCACCGGATCGACCGGGTCACCCGACCGCACGTGGATCGCGACATGCATACTGCGCACACCCGTGTGGATGAGTCGGGCCTCGACCTCGACGATGTCGCCGATGTGGATCGGCCGGTAGAAGTGGATCCCGCCGGAGTAGACGGCGATCGTCGCCCGCCGGGTCCACCCGGTCGTGCAGGTGCGGGCTGCCTCGTCGATCCAGCGCATGACCGTTCCACCGTGGGCGTTCCCTCCGAAGTTGGCCACCGATGGCGCGGCGAGGAAACGCAGGACGATGCGGGGCGCCGTCCCGAGGTCGCTGTAGGTCTGGCGGCGCATCTCGTCGTGGATCCGCGCGCGGGCCGCGATCCGTCCCTCTGCCCCCGCTGCGAGATCCAGGTCCTCGAGACCGTGGGGTACCCACTCCGGCACGGGGTGCGGGCGTCCGGCCCCATCGACGGCCACGAATACCAGGATGCAGTGGGTCCCCGGGGCGAACTCGCCGTCACGGGTGTCCGCCGAAGAGATGGTCACCCGTACATGGATGCTGGTTCGACCGGTGTGGATGACGCGGGCCGTGGCCTCCACCAGCTCGCCGGGGTGGATCGGGCGACCGAAGTTCACGTTGCCGACGTAGGCGGTGACGCAGGAGGTGCCCGCCCAGCCGACGGCGCAGGCGTAGCCGGCTTTGTCGATCCATTCGAGCACGCTTCCGGCCTGCACAGTGGACCCGTCGGCAGCGGCATCGCCCGGCGCCGCGAGGAACCGGAGGGTGATGCGATCCTTCACGGGGTCACGTCCTCGACGAAGTCGACGGCACCAGCGGGGCGCAGCGGGAGGACGGCGAACTCGACGCTGGCAGGGGTCACGCACGCAGGCTAGCATCGCCTGCGCCCGGCGGCGCCCGGGTGGGTCGGGCACGGGGCGGTCATCATTGAAGCGGGCTCCTCGTCACCGCCGCACAGCGAAAGCGGCAAGGAACACCCGCACTGCGGCTGCCGCATGAGCGTCGAGCTCCGTCGACGTCGGCACTCCGGCATCGCCAAGCAACATCGCCCGGTTGAGAGGCTCACCCATCATGAGCCAGTTGAACTGGGACGCGGCGACGGCCGGGTCATCGACACTCAGCAGGCCGCGGTCGTGCAGTTGCTCGAGCATTGCGGCTATCGCGGTGATCGCACGTTGCGGCCCGGTGATGTACAGGGTCTCGGCGAGCTCAGGGAAGCGCGCCACCTCGCCGATCACCAGTCGACGCAACTGCAGGATGCGCGGGGTGGTCACGAGGCTGAGCTGGCGCCGCGCATACGCCCTCAGAAACCCGGCGAGCTCGTCCTCTTCCGCAGGGATCTCCAGCTCGCCGATTACACGATCGCCTACATCCGTGGTCATCGCGCTGACCAGTTCGATGAACAGTGCCTGTTTGCTGCCGAAGTGCGAATAGACCGTCTGCTTGGAGACTCCGGAAAGAGCAGACACCTCGTCCATGCTCGCGCCGAGGTACCCGTTGCGCAGGAACACATCTTCGGCCGCTGCCAGAATCGCCCCCCGCTTTCTGATCGAGGCCGCACCCCGTGGTGTCTCTTGCACTTTCATACTGGACAGTCTAGTTTGATTCTATCCCGATGACGTCCCATCGCACTGAGGAGCAAGGTCATGGAACAGATCGCCCTGCCGCAGGCCCTCGACTACGAGTTCGAGGCGACACTCGTGGGCGACATGGGTCCGCACCGCTGGACCGTCGTCAAAGTGCCCGGATCGGCCGACTTCTTCGGCACTCGCAAGTCCCTCAAGGTGGCGGGGACGATGGATGGCTGTGCCTTTGCGGCGACCATGCTTGCGCTCGGCGAGGGTGTGCACATGATTCCGGTCACGGCTGCTCTGAGAAAGGCCATCGGCAAGGACGCCGGCGCCGACGTGACCGTCCGCTTGCTCTCGCGGCTGTCGTGAGGAGCATCGACCATGACTGAATTCGTCACGACCAGACGCGGCGAGAGCCGGGTCGATGGACGAATCGACCTCGACCGCGAGCTGGCGGCGATTGCAGCCCTCGTCGACACCGCCGGGGAACCGGTCGTGTTGTGCGGTCATTCGTCGGGAAGTTCCATCGCGCTCGCCGCCGCAGCCGCCGGGCTGCCCACCGTCGGGCTTGCGCTCTGGGAGGCTCCCATCGGACCGACGGGTGGTGGCGCCCGCGCCTGGGCGGAAGAGGTGGACCGGCTCATCGACGCCGGCGATCTCGACGGGGCCCAGCGCTACTACATGAAGGACATGCCTCGGGAGTTTCTCGAGGGCATCCAGGGCTCCCCGATGTGGTCGGCCCTCGTGGCACAAGTGGGCAGCAATCGGCCGGACGGAGAATCGCTCGCGTAGGCGGAGTCGGCGCCTCTCGGCGAGCTGCTCGGTGATGTGCGAGTTCCGATCGAGGTTCTTCTCGGCGAGCACACCTTCGATTCGATGATCACTGCCGCCGATCTCATCGTCGAGGCGCTCCCCTGGGCCGAACAGAAACGGATGCCGGGGGCCAACCACTCGTGGGAGGCGGAGCCGATGGCGGCCGATCTCGCGAGATTGGTGACGGAGGTCCACCTGCGTGAGTGACCACTGGGCGTGTCCTGGCGGGCACGGCGACCTGCCGGCACCGTGGTGCTCGGCTGACGACTCACAATAAGCGAAAAAGCCCCGATCATCAGGGCTTTTTGCGGATCATTCTCTGTGCGGAGCCGGTGGGATTTGAACCCACGGTACCCTTACGGGTACTCCACCTTAGCAGGGTGGTGCACTAGGCCGAACTATGCGACAGCTCCAAGTAGTCGTCTGCAATCATAGCGGCACTGTCCACCTGGGCCGATTCGCCCCCCTGAATTGGGGAAGGCCCCACCCCCGGACTGGGGAGCCGCCGCAGCCATCCGGCGGGCCGCCGCAGACCTAGAGTGAAGTCCAGCGCCCGAGCAGGCTAAACCGATTGCCGGCAGCCGGTACCGATGCGCGCCACCACCGCTTGAAGGGAACCCACGTGTTTCCCTCCAACCTCGCGTCTGCAGGACCGACGATCGGCGTGCTGATCATCGCCCTCGGGGTGGTGCTGCTGGTCGTGGCGATACTCCTGCTCCGTCACATCCGCCGGGACGACGAGTAACGACCTAGTTGTTCACCTTCGAGCAGGTGTAGTCGGCCGCAGTCTGGCCGAGCACTCCGGTGATGGCCTCCGCGGGGGGCGTCGTGGCTCCGGCCGAGGCCGAGGGTGCCGGGGATCCGGATGCCGCGGGCGCGGGGGTCGCAGGAGCGCTCGGGTCTGCGACCGAGCCACGACCCGTTCCGGAGTCGAGCGAGAAGGGCTCATCCGCCTTGATCTTGGCGAACAGAGCGGTGGCGACATCCTTTAACGGCGCGACCTTGCCCGCGTAGACCCCTCCGACGCCGGTCGTGCCGGGGTACTGCACGAACGTGATCCGGTCGAGGGGGATGCCCTTGAGCACCAGCGCGAGCGACGCCATGGTGTTCACGTTCTTCAGGCTGTTGGACAGCGTCATGTTCTGGCTCGCCGCGGTGGCGATGCCGTACAGCTTCGTGAAGTTCGTGAGCGTGTCGTTGCTTTTCACGGTGCGCACCAGGGAGGAGAGGAAGACCTGCTGCGAGCTGATTCTCCCGAGGTCGCTTCCGTCACCCACCCCGTGGCGGCTGCGGAGGAATGCGAGCGCTTGCGCCCCTTCGAGAGAGTAGGTGCCCGCCTTCGGCAGGCTGATCCCGCTGTACCTGTCGACGAGTGGGCCGTTGATACAGACGGGCACGCCACCGACCGCGGTGGACATCTGGATGACGCCCTGGAAGGTGATGAGCGCCGCGAACGGGATCTTGAGCCCGGTGAGGGTCTCTACCGTGAGCACAGTGCAGGCCAGGCCACCATAAGCGAGCGTGTTGTTGATCGGCTGCGCCGACATCGAGTTGTAGTTGCCCTTGCCGTCTTCCCGCGGGCAGGCCGGGATCGGCACCACCATGTCGCGCGGGATGCTCACGGCGACGGCATTCGTCTGGTCTTCCGACACGTGCACGAGCATGGTCACGTCGTTGAGCACGCCGTCGTCCTTGCCGAACTGCGCTCCCTGTCCGGCACGCGTGTCGCTGCCGACAATGAGGATGTTGAAGCCGCCCTCGAACGATCCGAGATCGGGCGGTGGCCCCTGGGTCTCGCCCGCCAACGCGACGGTCTTGATGTTGTTGGTGATCTGGGTCACGGCGATACCGGCGACGGATGCAGCGCTCACCGCGACGACCGCAGCGGCGGCGGCGACGAACTTGAGCACGGTCACAGCGGGGCGCGACGGGCGCAGCCGACCGTGGCGCGCGATGCCGGAGATCGAGCGGGAACGGGGACGCAGGTCGCTCATGAATGATCCTTTCGGCGAGGCGGAGCCGGAGCTAGGGGGAGGAGGGGGTGCTCGGAAGCGAGTCTGGAGGAGTTTACACGGGCACCATTCGCGGAGGGTCAGAACGACCGAGGCGACGGCATCCGTCCCCGCACCCTAGGCTGAGGCGACCCTCTTGCCGCCCAGACCCGCCGGGAGAATAATGACCGCACATCCGCTCGCGCTCGTCGCACTGGTCCTCGGCGCGCTGGCCCTCGGCGGGTGCACCGGCGGCACGGCGCCCTCCGGCGGGACCCCCTCGCCCTCGGCGACGCCGTCCGAGTCGCCATCGCCATCGGCCACCGCGCGTTCGGTCGCGCTGCCGAAGGACTGCCCGTCGGTCGTGAAGAAGACCCGCTACGAACCCACCTTCGGGGACACCCCGCTGAACGACCCCGGCGTCGTCGACGCTGCGGATGCCGGCGTCGTGGAGCCCACCCCGTCGCCCGCCGGGGCGACGCCATCCGAGATTCTGGCGAACGCCGTCGAGCTGCACTGCGTGTGGCGCGACCCCGGCGCGGACATCACCTACCTCGAGGTGTCGATGGCCCACGTGGACTCCGCCGTCGCCACCGGCTACCTCACCGAGCTTGCGAGCAAGAGTTACTCCTGCACCGACACCCTCGGCGGACAGTCGTGCACGCTGGTGAAGCCCAACGAGCAGTACCCGGTCGATGAGGGCTACACCAGCTTCCTGCGCGATGACGTATTCATCTCCATCGCGGAGGCGAACTTCCCCTCGCCGAGCCTGCTGGCCGACATGGTCGCCATTCTCTGGAAGTAACAGTCTCTGGAAGTGGTGGGGTCAGTCCCCGGGGCCGAGTCGCGCGAGCCCCTCGACGATGCGTGGTCCCATCTGTCGCACCCAGCCCAGGTAGGACGCCGAGTCGTAGGGACGCGGCGCCTCGACCGTCGGACCGATCGCGAAGCCGACCACCGTGACGTCGTAGTCGCCCTGCACGAACTCGGCGGTCTCCGTGTTGAAACTCTCGGCGCGAACTGATGCCCGGCGGGATGCCCCGCGGCGGAACAGGGGCGACGGCGTGGGGTCCGCGATCAGCAGCAGGAACACCTGGTGAGCGGCAGGAAGCCGGGTCCTCAGCAGCCGAAGCGTGATCTCGAGGCTCCGGAGCCAGTCCTGTCGCGAGGTAATGCCGAAGGCATCGTTGATCCCGACGGCCAGGATCACCGCGTCATACCCACCGAGGTCGAGCGAGGACAGGTGGGCGGGAGCGAACCGCAGGAGGAGGGAGGGGATCGGCGCCACATCGACCCTCACCCCGCGGCCGGTCTCCGCCGAGAGGTACCGCGCGAGGTGGCCTCCCGCCCCGAGAGCGTGGCTTGCGAGGCCGGAGCCCACGACCACACCAGATCCCACCAGCAGGATGTGGTGCGGGTCCGGACCGGGTACCGCGATGAATCGCGAGTCCGTCGGCACCGGTAGCGAGGCGAGGACTCCGGGGGTGCGAGCGAGAAGGTTCGTGCCGAACACGATTGCGGATTCACGGAAGAAGCGTCGGGGCGCGCGATCGATCACCACCGGTCGGCGCGCCTTCGCGGCGTCGGCGTGTACTCCCTGTGCTTGCCGCGCATGAAACCACTTCCCGTTTCGTCGACGAATCGGTGCAGCACGTCGGCGCGTTCAGCGCCCTCGGCATCACCCATTGTAGTTCAGATGCTGAATTATCTGAATGTCTAGCAATGAGTTCTTCCGTCGGGGGAGCGCTGTACCGTACGCCCATGGTGCGGTGTGTGGTGGATGACGGCGACCGGTGCGACGCACGGGCCGAGCCGGGCTGCCCGCTCCCCCTGTGCACCAGACACCTCCTCGTCGCGCACGATTGGGTCGTCGGGAGCGTGGGGGTGACGGATCGCCTGCCCTCCCCCTGCCTCGCCTGCGGCTCCCGGCTCGGCGTGCGCTACCCCTCGGGATGGCTCTGCGCCCTCTGCGAATGGAAGCTCGGCGACATCCCCGACCACGACGCGTCGGCCCTGCGGGTGGACGTCGTCTACTACATCCGCTTCCGTGGCCGCATCAAGATCGGCACCTCTGGCAATCCACGCCAGCGGCTCGCGAGCCTGCCCTACGACGAGATCCTCGCCTTCGAGCGGGGCGACCGGCTGGTCGAGCAGCGGCGTCACGCCCAGTTCGCGAGCCATCGCATCCCCCGCACCGAGTGGTTCGAGCAGCACGACGCCCTTCTGCTGCACATCCGTGAGCTCGCCGCCGGGGTGGATGACCCGTGGTCGCAGTACTCGCTCTGGGTGAGCCGGCGACTGGCGGTGCTGTAGCCACCGCCGGCGCGCAGGCGATCTGGTTATGGTGGATTCATGGCTTTCGTCTCCGAACTGTTCGATCCGGCCGCGTGGCGAGACGTCGAGGGTTTCGACGCCCTCACCGACATCACGTATCACCACGACACGACCGGCAAGATCGCCCGCATCGCGTTCAATCGACCAGAAGTGCGCAACGCCTTCCGGCCGCAGACGGTGGACGAGCTCTACCGTGCGCTCGACCACGCGAGGCAGGACACCGCGATCGGTGTCGTCCTGGTCACCGGCAACGGGCCGAGCGCGAAGGACGGCGGCTGGGCGTTCTGCTCCGGCGGCGACCAGCGCATCCGCGGTCGCGACGGGTACCAGTATGCCGACGGCACGTCCTCGACCGGCCGACTCCATATCCTCGAGGTGCAGCGGCTCATCCGCATCATGCCGAAGGTCGTGGTCGCCGTCGTGCCCGGCTGGGCCGCGGGGGGCGGTCATTCGCTTCACGTCACGTGCGACCTCACGATCGCGAGCGCCGAGCACGGCAGGTTCAAGCAGACGGATGCCGACGTCGGCTCGTTCGACGGAGGGTACGGCAGTGCATACCTCGCCCGTCAGGTCGGGCAGAAGTTCGCCCGCGAGATCTTCTTCCTCGGCCAGGAGTACTCCGCCAAGCGCGCCTACGAGATGGGGGCGATCAACGCGGTGGTGCCTCACGCTCAACTCGAGACGACAGCATTGGAATGGGCCCGCACGATCCTCGGCAAGTCGCCGACGTCGATCCGCATGCTCAAATTCTCATTCAACGCGATCGACGACGGTCTTGCCGGCCAGCAGGTTCTCGTCGGCGAAGCAACCAGGCTCGCCTACGGCACGGACGAGGCGGTCGAGGGTCGGGATGCCTTCCTCGAGAAGCGCGACCCGGACTGGTCGCCGTACCCCTGGCAGTTCTAGCGGCCGCCTCTAGCGACCCACGCGCCCGAAGGTGCCCGCGATCGCCCGCAGCACGAGCGGCCGGGCCGCGATCCAGGCGGCGACCATGATCACGATCGACGCGGCGAAGATCCAGAATCCGGCCCAGCCATAGCCGTTGTTGACGGCGTACATGTGGTTGAGATTGTTGATCGCCCCGGTTGCCAGCACGAGGGTGACGTGCACGACGATGAACGCGACGAAGAAGACCATCACCGGGAAGTGGATCCTGCGCGCCACCGGAAGCGGGAAGATCCTGTCGATCGGCGCGAACCGGGCGGCGAGGCCCGGGGACATCCGGATGCCGGTGATCAGGGCAAGCGGCGCTGCGATGAAGACGACGAGGAAGTAGCTGAGCACCTGGAGAGCGTTGTAGTTGGCCCACCCGTTCTCGACCGGCCAATTGAGGGAGGCGTACTGGAGCCCCGCGGAGACCGCATTGGGGAAGACGTCCCAGTTTGTCGGGATGATGCGGGTCCATTGCCCCGTGGAGAAGATCAGCACATAGAACAGCACGCCGTTGAGCACCCAGAGGGTGTCGATGGAGATGTGCATCCAGAGGTTGAGGCTGATCCGCACCGGCTTTCCCGGGGTCTTGATCAGACCGGAATTGTTGCGCGTCCAGTACGCGTCCGGCCGCTTGGTCGTGCGCACGAGCCAGCCGCTTCGGATGATGAACAGAAGGAAGAAGGCATTGAGCCCGTGCTGCCAGGCGAGCCAGGCCGGGAATCCGACCGGCGAGAACGAGGGCAGCTCGGACTCCCCCGGAAACGACTTCAGGAAAGACTGGCCGCCGGCACTCACGCGGATGCCCCGTGCAGCGAGAACAAGCAGGAACAGCACGACAAGCACCGCCGGTACGATCCAGACCAGCTTGAACCACCGGCTTTCCCGGAAGCCCGACATCGTTTCGGAGAACGCCATCAGTCGGCGCGTCTACCGAGAGCGTCGATGAGCTGCGGCACCACGGTGAAGACGTCGCCGACGATGCCGAAGTCGGCGATGTCGAAGATCGGCGCGTCGGCATCCTTATTGATCGCGACGATGGTCTTCGCCGTCTGCATTCCGGCGCGATGCTGGATCGCCCCCGAGATCCCGAGCGCGACATACAGCTGGGGGGAGACCGTGATGCCCGTCTGCCCGACCTGACTGGTCTGCGGCACGTAGCCCGCATCCACTGCCGCGCGGGACGCCCCGACCGCTGCCCCGAGCGCGTCGGCGAGCTGCTCGACCAGTACGAACTTCTCTTTCGATCCCAGGCCGCGGCCGCCGGAGACCACGCGGGTCGCGCCCCGCAGCTCCGGTCGATCCGTCGCGACGACGGCCTCGTGGACTTCATCGATCACGGCGGCGGCCACGGGGTCGACGGTGACCGGCTCGGTCGTGACGGTCGGTGACGCGGCATCCGCCCTGGCGTCGATTGCACCCTGGCGCACGGTCACGATCGTGGGACCGGCGCCGGGTACGGTCGCCTCGACGGTGTACGCGCCGCCGAAGACGGAATGGGTTGCGATAACGACGTCCCCGTCGGATCGGACGTCCACGACATCCACGAGCAGGCCGGTGCGCAGCCGCACGGCGAGCCTTCCCGCGATCTCTCGCCCGTCGATGGAGTGGGCGAGCACGATCGCCGACGGCTGAAGGGCGGCGGATGCCGCCTCGAGCGCGACGACCTGTGGCGCGACGAGCAGCCCGACGGACTGGTCGGTCTCGGCGACGTAGACCTGGGCGGCACCGAGGGCGCCGAGCTGCGCGGTCAGCGCGTCGGTCGCGCCGGGAGCCGCCACGACCACTGCGACGGGAGTGCCGAGCTTCGCGGCGGCGGCGATGAGCATCGCCGCCGTGTTGCGGACCTCGCCGGAGGAGGAGGTCTCAATGAAAGCGAGTGCGTGTGACATGGAGTTCCTCGGCTCAGATCAGGCGGCCGGCTGCGAGGAATTCGGCGAGCTCGTTGCCCGCATTCCCCTCATCGACGATCTTTGTGCCGGCGGTGCGCGCCGGTCGCTCGGTCGTGCTGGTGACCACGGTGCTCGGCGCGAATCCGGAGTCATCGAGGGCGAGGTCGGAAAGCGTCCAGACATCCAGAGGCTTCTTCTTGGCCTTCATGATCCCCTTGAAATTGGGGAAGCGCGGCTCGGCGGATGCTTCGGTGACCGAGATCACCGCGGGAAGGGCGGCGTGCACGGCTGCCGTGCCATGCTCGTCACCCCGCACGCCTCTGATGCCGTCCGGCGTGAACTCGGCCGAGTCGAGATAGGTCATGCTCGGCACTCCGAGGTGCTCGGCGATCATCGCGGGGATGACGCCGCCCCGA
This sequence comes from Lacisediminihabitans sp. FW035, assembly GCF_054880895.1. Taxonomy (NCBI): domain Bacteria; kingdom Bacillati; phylum Actinomycetota; class Actinomycetes; order Micrococcales; family Microbacteriaceae; genus Lacisediminihabitans; species Lacisediminihabitans sp. FW035. The sequence goes on along the minus strand of NZ_CM142187.1, from coordinate 254,861 downwards.
CCATCCGTCGCTTCGTTGCCGGCGATGACCAGGTCGAAGCCGCTCTTGGCGATGGCCGCGGCGAGCACGGCGGCGGTGCGCGAGAGGTCGGAGCCGGCGAGCGCGTCATCCCGTACATGGATGGCGGAATCTGCCCCCATCGCAAGTGACTTGCGCAGGACATCGGTCACGGAGGAAGGGCCCATGGAGAGCGCGACGACGTCGGCGTCCCCCGCGTCCTTGAACTGGAGAGCCACTTCGAGTGCGCGTTCGTCGATCTCGTCGATCACCGCGTCGCTCGCCGAGCGATCCAATCGGCCGGTTGCGGTGTCGAGCTTGCGCTCGCCCCACGTATCGGGCACCTGCTTCACCAGCACGATGATCTTCATTGATACGCCCATTCCTCGAATACCAAGCGATCTTACGGGGCGGATACACCCGGTGTCATTTGGTTGCACCTCCGAGCATATCCAACTAGTTCCTACTAAAACTGATGATCTCCGCTACGGTGGGGGCATCCAGCGGACGGGAGGATCCAGCCAGTGTCACCAGCGATTCCCCTCTCCAGTGATCCCATCGCCGAGGCGAAACGCCAGTGGCTCAGCCATGGCTGGCGGGAGGCCGCCGACGGCATGGCCGCCGTCACCTCTCTGATGCGTGCCCAGCAGCTCATGCTCGGCCGGGTCGAGAGCACGCTGAAGCCATTCGGGTTGTCGTTCGCCCGGTTCGAGATGCTCACGCTCCTCAGTTTCACCAAGGACGGGCAACTTCCGATGGCCAGCGCCGGCGCACGACTGCAGGTGCATCCGACGAGCGTCACGAATACCGTCGACCGCCTCGAGCGCGATGGTCTGGTGACCCGATCCGCTCATCCCACCGACGGCCGCGCAACCATCGTCACGATCACCCCCGCCGGCCGGGAGATCGTCGCGGGCGCGTCCCCCGCACTCAACTCGACGGTCTTCGAACAGCCCGGGATGTCGGAGCAGGATCTCTCCGACCTGGTGCGGATCCTCGCCCGCTTCCGTCGACAGGCCGGCGACTTCATCGATCCGCCGACGCCGCCGGATCCGCTGTAGCGGGTTGTCGAGACTTCCGCATGGATGGGGAAAGTGTGGTGTTCGCCGGCAACTCGTCCGCAGCCGCCGGAAGGTCTTTCGAGATCCCAGTCGGCATGTACGTCCTCGTTCACAACGGCAAAAACGCCCGGATGCACCTAGATGGGAACTCCTGGGCCCACAGCAAGGCATTCGCGTGCTCTGAGAGTCCGAGCGCCTGTCGCTGTCTGTTTCCCGCCAGCGATCCGGCCGCCTGGTAGTGGCTTGCGCTTCTCAGCTGCCTTCGGCCTTGTCATCCGCTTGACGCAACGTGTTTTCTGCGAAACGCCCTCTGCGGCCCACCGCGGACACAAGCACCAGCGAGCGGATCACAATGGCCAGAGTCAACGCGGAAGCTACCCCGGCCACAGTCAACGCGACGATCTGCCATCCCGCGAATGATGCCACGGAGAGCCATTGAATCAGGTACGTCGCGGCGGCCGCGACAGGGAATGTGAACGACCAGAACCCCAGATTGAACGGGACTCTGCGATAGACGGGCACCAAGAACAGTTGAAGCAGCAGCATCAGGACCGTGACCCCGAGCAAGCCTTGCGATACTCCATCGGCCCTCTCCCCATGAAGAGCGAACCAGGCCGTGCCCGCGACTGCCGGCGGGGCGAGGATGATCGCCAGCGTTGGGGTCAACGGCCCCGGTAGCGGCGGGAAGAAGGCAAGCCGCGCCAGCAGTACCGTGAGGATAACAACCCAAAAAATGATGCCCACAGCAAAGGCTCCAAAGGCGATCATGGGGAAACCCACCCTGTAGGACGTTGTCGCCCCGACGAGGGCCGCGGCCACGGTGGGAAGGAAATATCCGCCGTGGATTGCCTCCGGGGTGAGTCGTCCGGTGTGCCAGTACGCCAGGATCCACCCGGCAAAAAGTGCGGCGGTCACGATCGAGGCGAGGACTAATATCGTTCCGCCTACAGGCCAACTCTGATGCAGGTGCGCTCCGATCAGCATCCCAATGACGGGCACTATCGCGGCGATCGGTCCCTGGGCAGGGTGGCGCAGTTGTGATCGAAGAGTCTCATCACTGTGCCTCCCTCGATAGAGGTGGGCGAAGATCAGCCACGCCCAAACGATCGATGCGCAAATCCAAAGAAGTTCGGAAGGGATGGGCGACATCCTCAATGCAGATGTAACCGTCGTCCATAAGCTGGCGAGCCCGGCGGCACCGAACCCAATAGCCAGGGTGTTCAGCGGTATCCGGGGTTGCCCCGAGCGGTGCAGTGAAGGCGGGGTGTGATGGCCCACAGTCTCATTCCTTCCCTGCCAGGTTCGTTCGCGCACCGGTTTGGCGTGCGTTCTTGGGCGCCTTGACCGCCTTGTAGGTGAGTTGCGCAGCAACCGCGACGAGCAGGAGCGCGAAGAGGATCCCGGAAAGTCTGGCGGGCAGAGCTAGCGATAACGCGGCACCGGGAATGCTAGCCGCAGTTGCGGCAACCCCGATAAGCAAGCCGGCTCGCACATCGACTGTGCTGGCCCGCCAATTGGCGACAGTGCCGATGGCGCTTGTGGGGATCATCACGACAAGCGATGTCCCTTTCGCAACCAGGTCGCTGATGGCAAATAGCCCGACCAGGGCCGGGACGGCGACGATACCGCCGCCGATGCCGAAAAGCCCCGACAGCACACCCATGCCGAGGCCGAGGCCGACATATCCGAGCGCCACAAGTGCGCTGAATTGGAGGGAGTTGCCCCGCTCGGGTGCCACCAGTATCAGCCTGACGGCGACCAACAGGATGAAAGCTATGAACATCCATCTCAGCCAAAACAGTGGTATCCGCTTGAGCAGAGCGCTGCCGGCGATGGCCCCGACCACTGCACCAATGGAGATGAACAGGCCAGCGACAAGATCTATCTCGCCCGCGACAAGGTAAGCGATCGAGCCGACGATAGCGGTGGGAACAATCGCGGCGAGCGAGGTGGCGGCGGCCACTCGCTGATTCAGCTTCGCAAACGTGGTCAACAGCGGCACCATGATGATCCCGCCGCCTATCGCAAAGACTCCGGAAAGTACGCCCCCTACGACCCCGATCGCGATGAGGATCGCCCAACGGCGAGGTTCTCCAGAGGTTGGTGTTGTCATCGCACGTGACGCCCCACCAGCTCGACTGCATCGATCAGTCCGTCCACCCCCGCGCGACCGCGGTTCCGGATTTCGGACGTGTCGATTCCACTACGACCGACTCGTTCAGGGGCAAGATTTCGAATGCTGTCGTCATCCTCGAATCGAGAGAGGCCCGTTTCGTCATCCCAGAGCCGACGGGGAGAGTGTTGAGGGGACTCCGACGTAGTCGGCTTTGTCGGGGTGCGTTCAGTCACGTACGTTCTCGCTTCGCCAAGAGCTCGGCCTCGAGAATCGCATCGGCGAACGCCTCGGGCTTCTCCTGAGGGAGGTTGTGTCCGGCTCCCTGGATGACGTGGTGCCGGTGTGCGCGGGTGAAGTGTTGGGAATATCCGCGGCCGTCCGTGGCCGGGAAGTTCCCGTCGGCACCTCCATCGAGGGAGACCGTGGGCACGGTGATGGCGGGAGCAGATTCAAGTCGCCGCTCGAGCTCGGCGTATCGCTGATGCCCCGCCGCCAATCCGAGGCGATGCCGGTAGGAGTGGATGACCACATCCACATAGGCAGGGTTGTCGAATGCGGCCGCCGCAAGGTTGAGATCGTCGTCGGTGAAGGCCCACTCGGGCGAATTGCGTGTCCAGACGACGCGGGCGATTTCGCGACGGTTCGCTTCCAGACCGGCCCGACCCCGTTCGGTCGCGAAATAGAAGAAATACCAGAGCCCAGCTTCGGTCGCCGGGGGCAGAGGGCTCCGTGATGCGGCGATGTTTTGAATCAGGTACCCGGTCACGGAGACCAGGCCCGAACATCGCTCTGGCCAGAGCGCAGCCGCGACGCATGCGGCGCGCCCTCCCCAGTCGAAGCCGGCCAAGACTGCACGTTCGATATCCAGCATGTCCATCAGCTCGATGACATCGGCACCGATGGCGGCCTGTTGCCCGGATCGTCCTGCATCTTCGAGACTCACGGTCCCGCCGTGGCCCCGGAGATAGGGGATGATGATGCGCCGGCGCTCGTCGGCGAGAAGTGATGCGACTCGACCGTAGCTGTGGATGTCGTAAGGCCAGCCGTGCAAGAGGATGACCGGGTCGCCATCCTGTGGCCCGGTGTCGATGTAGGACACCTCCAGCGGCCCGGTCACCGCATGTTGCAGGGGGATTCCGTCGAGCAGACTCGTCATGACGCTGTCGGGGCGTCGACGAAGGAGGCGACGGGCGCACCCGCCTCCACGATGTAACAGGAGAGCATTCGCCCGGTTTCGGGACCGAGATCGAGCGCGTTGTGCGGTGTCCCGGGCGGGATCAGGAATCCGTCTCCGGCGTCCAAGATGAGGGTCGGCGTATCTTTGATGCTCATCTGCACCCGGCCAGCGAGGAGGTATCCGACTTCTTCACCGGGGTGGGTGTGCCAACCCGATTCGACGCCAGCGGGAATCTCAGTGAGGACCTGCACGATATCGCGCCCCGGAATGGAGGAGCTGACGTGTTGGATCTCGGTCCGCTTGAGGGTCTTTGCGAGATCATCGGCCGGGGGTGTTGTGCTTTCAGACATCGAAGGACCGCCTTTATTGCGTGAGGATGACCTCCTTGCGCGCGGAGGTCGGGGGTTGATCTTTAGCTGTTCAGGAATTCAAGCAAGTCGTTGTTGAACTCCTGCTCGTGCGGGCCGGTCAACCCGTGGGGGGCACCCGGATAGACCTTCAGCGTCGCATTTGGCACGATCTTCGACGACTTGAGGGCTGACGCTTGGATCGGCACGATCTGGTCATCGTCCCCATGCAGGATGAGCGTCGGCACGTCGATCTTCTTCAGGTCCTCGGTGAGGTCGGTCTCGGAAAAAGCCCTGATGCAATCGAACGCTCCCTTGATGCCGACGGTCATGGACATCAGCCAGAACGCCTCTCGGGCGCCTTCAGACACGGTGGAGAGATCCCGGTTGGCCCCGTAGAACGGGAAGGCCAATTCCCGGTAGAACTGAGATCGGTCAGCCAGGACGCTCTCCCTCAACTGGTCGAAAGGTTCGATGGGCAACCCTTCCGGGTTCGCGTCGGTCTTCAGCATCAGCGGCGGAATCGCCCCGAGCAACACGACCTTGGAGACGCGGCCGGTACCGTGGCGCCCGATGTAGCGGGTCACTTCTCCACCGCCCGTTGAGTGCCCGACGAGCACCGCGTCGTGAAGATCGAGAGACTCGATGACCGCGGCGAGGTCGTCGGCGTAATGGTCGAGGTCGTTGCCGTCCCAGGGCTGACTGGATCGGCCCCCGCCGCGCCGATCGTGTGCGATGGCGCGGAAGCCGTGGTCTGCTACGAACTTCGCCGACCCATCCCACACATCGGAGGTGAGCGGCCACCCGTGGCTGAAAACCACCGGAGTACCGGCTCCCCAGTCCTTGAAGAAGATATCCACCCCGTCCGGTGTGGTGACTATTGGCATCGTCGGCTCCTCCTTCTCACTTCAGCCCTTTCGCCGAACTGTCTGCTCATTCTGGGGCGTGCGAAATCGGGAAACGGTGGGGTTTTCCGGAAGAATCGTCCGGTTGACCGGAGTGCAGCGGGCGCGTCGAAGGCGGACTGTCAGTAGGGACACCAACTATCGAGCAAGGGAGTTGCAATGGCCACCATCACCGTGGGTGAAGAGAACTCGGCACCGATCGAGTTGTACTACGAAGACCACGGCAGCGGGCGCGCGGTAGTGCTGCTTGCGGGCTGGCCGTTCGACGCCCGATCGTGGGAGCCGCAACTGCACCCCCTGCTCGCTGCAGGTTACCGAGTCATCACCATCGACCGGCGCGGGTTCGGCCGATCCAGCGCACCGACCACGGGCTATGACTTCGACACACTCAGCGCCGACGTCGAGGTGCTCCTCCGGACTCTGGATGTGCAGGATGCCAGCCTTGTGGGATTCTCGCTTGGCACGGGTGAGGTCGCGAGATACATCGGTCGTTTCGGCACGGAACGGCTGCGCAGCGTGGTGCTCATCGAAAGTCTGACGCCGACGTTCGCGCAGGGCCCCGACAATCCCAAAGGTGTCGACGAGGCAGGAGTCCAGGGGGTACAGCAGGCCATCGTTGAAGACCGATTCGCATGGCTGACGGGCATGATGGAGAATTTTCTGAATCTCGATGAATACCAGGGGAACCGCGTCAGCGAGGATACTGTGCGGGCGATGTGGTCAGCCGGCGCCGAGGCATCCCCCTACGCGACCTGGGCCTGCCCGCAGACGTGGCTGGAGGATTTCCACGCCGATCTCGAACGATTCGACGTGCCGACGCTGATCCTTCACGGAACCGCGGACCGCATCCTGTCCATCGACGGGCAGGGACGGCGCGCCCACGAGGCGCTGCCGGCGGCCCGCTACGTGGAGATCGACGGAGGGCCACACATCAACCCCGTCACTCACACGGCGGAAGTGAACCAGGAACTGCTCCGGTTCCTGGTGGACCCGACGTAGCGGAGCAACCCCCGGAAGGCCGGCTTGGCCCTCGCTCCGGAGCCCGTCAAGGGCTCCCCCCATCGCCCTCGAACCTCGAACCTCGAACCTCGAACCAAAACCGAACGGAACTCTCATGGTCACTGTGATCCTCGTTCATGGCGCATTCGCCGATTCCGACAGCTGGAACGGCGTCATCAAGCCGCTGTCCGATGACGGTCACCGCGTCATCGCGTACGCCAACCCGCTCCGCGGTATCTCCCTCGATGCGGCACCATTGAGCGACCTGATCAGGACGGTGCATGGCCCGGTCTTGCTCGTGGGGCATTCGTATGGCGGAGCGGTGATGACCGCGGTTGACGCCACGGCAGGCGACATCATTGGCGCCGTCTACGTCGCCGGTTTTGCCCTGCTATCCGGCGAGAGTCCGGCAACGGCATCCGCGCTCGCTCCCGGATCGACCCTGGCTGACACCCTGGTCGAGGTTCCGTTGATGTCAGGTGGCGCCGACCTGTACATCGATCAGGACAAGTACTGGCAACAGTTCTGCGCGGACCTGCCGGAAGATCAGGCTGCGGTGATGGCAGTGACCCAGCGCCCCGTGACGTTCGCTGCGTTGAACGATCCGCTGAGCGGCGACCCTCTCTGGAAGTCAGTTCCGAGCTGGTTCGTCTTCGGGGAGGAAGACCGCAACATTCCCGCTGGAGCGCACCATGCCATGGCCGACCGTGCTGGCGCACGCAGAGTTGTGCAGTTCCCGGGCGCGTCCCACGTCGTCGGGATCTCCCACCCGGCGGAAGTGGTGAAAATCGTGCGAGAGGCCATCACGTCAGCCGATTGATCACAAGCAGGAAAACGGATCCCTGACTGCGGAGAGGCACCATGAATCCAGCAACGTTCGTTGGGTGGGTTGTGGTCTTCGTGTTGCTGGCCGTAACGGTCGCGGGGCTTGCCAGGCGTTTTAGTTGGTCAGCGCCAGTGCTTCTCGTGGTAATCGGCGCGGGTGTCTCCTTCATACCTGGCGTACCGAGAGTGCAGCTCGAGCCGGAATTCGTTTTATATGGAGTCGTGCCAGCGCTGCTCTACGCCGCTGCCTTCGGGACCTCTGTCGTGGATGTGCGCGCGCGACGTGACACCATCCTGCAGCTGTCGGTCGGGCTGATCGTTTTCACCGTTATCACTGTCGGGCTGGTCACCCACCTGTTGCTGCCGACGATAGGGCTTGCGGCCGCCTTCGCGTTCGCCGCAGTCGTGTCTCCCACCGATGCCAGCGCGGTCACAGCGATAGCCGGCCGGCTCAAGCTACCGCGCCGCGTTGTGACCGTTCTCGAAGGGGAGAGCCTCCTCAACGACGCAACGGCGCTCGTACTTCTGAATACCGGTATCGCCTCGATAGTCTCGGTCACCACCCCCGGAAGAATAGCGGCGGACCTCGCCCTCGCCATCGTGGGAGGCGTAGGAGTCGGCTTGTCGGTCGGGTGGCTGATGGCAGCGATCCGAAGCCGGCTCCGAGCGCCCGTCCTCGACACCAGCCTCACTCTGATCACCCCCTACTTCGCATTCATCGCCGCCGACGCCATCCACGGGTCCGGTGTGCTCGCCGTCGTCACCTCTGCGCTCTACCTCGGATTCAGATCCCCGGAGGTGCAGTCGGCAGAGGCACGTGTCGCTGAAGCCGTCAATTGGCGCACTGCGTCGTTCCTGATCGAAAACGCCGTCTTCCTGTTTATCGGCTTGAACACGGCGGCTATAGTCCGTGGAGCGGCGACAGAACTTACCGGGTGGGGCACCGTAGGCGTGTGTGCGGCGGTGATCGGAACACTCTTCAGCGCCAGATTCGTATTCATTTTCGCGATGGTCGGCATCTTCAAGCACGGTACGAAATACATGCGAACGCAGGACCTGCGCTGGAAGAACGCCTCGATCATTTCCGCCGCAAATGTGCGCGGCGTCATCACCCTCGCCGCAGCGTTCCTCTTGCCACCAGAGACCCCGGGGCGATCACTATTGCAACTGATGGCATTCGTCGTGGTCGTCGTCTCGCTATTCACCGGTCTGCTGCTCCCCCGGCTCGTCACGCTACTGAATCTGGCTCCGCCGGATGATTTACGAGAGCGCGCCGCCTGGGAGGAATTGATGGCCCAGGCCCAGGCCCGCGGGCTCGAACGTCTCGAGGTCGAGGTAACTGATCGCGACCATGCCCGCGTTGTGGATCAGTTGCGCGTCAACGCGACCCTCATCACGGACTCGATACGCCTCGAGACCGATCAGAACGAGAAATTGCTGATGACCTATCAGCGGCTTCGGCAGGTAATGCTTCGGGCGGAACGCCAGTACGTCATCTCCGCGAGGAGGCAACACCTCTTCCCAGAGAGTGTCGTCGCCGCGGCGCTGCGGTCCATCGACATCGAGGAGCTGGCCTTACGCGCCGCGCCTGTGCTCGACGAAATCGAAAGATCTCCCCGCTCTGATTGGGGTGAGCGGATGCCTCGCCGTCGAAGCCGCGGTGGTCCGAAACGGTCACGATCGGAAGGAGTCGACCGATGAGTCGTCAGTACGGCTGTATCGCTTTCACCGATGATGTCCGCCGAGTGCAAAAGGACTACGGCAGCGCCGAGTTCTACGCTCGGATGGCCCGCCACGGGCACAACAATGCCCAGGTCGATGCGCTGGGAGCACGAGAGGTGAGCTTCCTGGAGGAACGCGACGGGTTTTACGTGTCGACAGTGAGCCAAACGGGTTGGCCTTATGTGCAGTTTCGGGGAGGGCCCCCTGGATTCGTGTCCGTTCTGGACGAACACACGATTGCATGGCCCGAGTACAGAGGCAATCTGCAACACGTCTCCACCGGCAATCTGGCCGGTGGAGATCGTGTCGCTCTTATCGCCGTCGACTACCCGAATCGGCGACGACTGAAACTATTCGGGATGGCGCGAGCTGTTCGGGCAGAAGATGACCCTTCCCTCATCTCGTCGCTCAGAACCCCGGATTACGACGCACTCATAGAAGCCGGCATTGTCGTCGCTGTGACCGCGTACGACTGGAATTGCCCTCAACACATTCCACAACGATTCACCACAGACCAGGTTGAGAAACTGATCGCTCCACTCCGGGAACGCATCCACGCACTGGAGACGCAGATCGCTGACTCTGCCACGATGGCCCTGGAATGAAGCTGCCCCCGTGCCGCGTTGCGCGGATGGGCCCGCGACGAAGCCGAGAGCGTCTTCGTGAAAGAGTCCCGAATCCATTGCGAAACGCCTCGGGCCCGTCGATGATCGAGGAATCTGTCCAGCCGCCCCGGCGTCGAATTCCGGCGAACCCTACGATTTTTGAGCGTCGCTCGAAGCACACTGTGGTGATGGGCCTTTCAGTATTGGTTGTCGACGATGATGACGGGTTCCGCGGATTGGCGATAAGGATCCTGACGGATTGCGGCTATCGCGTCGAGGGCGAGGCGCGTAATGTATCGGATGCGCTCACGCAAATGGCGCGCCACAGGACGGACGTCGTCCTCCTCGATGTCGGGTTGCCCGACGGAGACGGACTCGAGTTGAGCAGGCTGATCACCACACCGCCCTCGACCGTCCGCGTCGTCCTCGTCTCGGCTGACTGCGATGCCACATCCGCGCACGACGCGACCGACGCCGGAGCGACCGGTTTCGTCCCCAAGAGCGAGCTGTCGTGCGGAGTTCTTGCCGCCTTACTTCATACTGGCTGAGGTGCGATGGACACTTCGGTGGCTCACCCGGTACGGGTCTCGGTGGGGGAAGACGACCTACTTCTCCGAAAGGGTATCGTTCGCGTTCTCGGCGACGCTGGACTCGAAGTAGTTGCGGAAACTGGAGACGCGGCCGAGCTGCTCAATGTCACACTGGCCTACCGTCCGGACGTGGCCGTCGTCGACATCAGAATGCCTCCTCATGATCACGAAGATGAAGGACTCCGGGCTGCGATCGAACTTCGACATCGACTTCCAGGGATGGGGGTGGTGGTCCTGACTCAATACGACGACCCCGAGTATGCACTTGCCCTGATCAACGACCGAGCGGAGGGTGCCGGCTACCTCCTGAAGGAGCGCGTCGGAGACGTCCATGAATTCACCGACGCGGTCATCCGCGTGGCGCATGGAGGAAGCGCTCTCGACCCCGCCATAGTCGCTCGAATGATGCGTCCGCGCAGAGTTCCGGAGGCGCTCGCGCGTCTTACCGACCGCGAACTTGCCGTCCTGAAAGCGATGGCTGGGGGCCAGTCGAATTTCGGTATCGCAAGAACCCTCCTCGTCAGCAACGCGGCGGTCGAAAAGCACGTCACGTCGATCTTCCGAAAGCTGGACCTCGCCCCGGAGGCGACTGGCCATCGACGGGTGCAGGCAGTCCTACGCTTCTTCACTACTCAAAGGCCTTAGCCAGTGGATTCTGCCGACAGGATGCCGCGTTCCGTCGGTCACGTGCCCCCACTCACCCCCCTGAGAGAGCTCGAGCTTCGACGACTCGTAGACGAAGAGCAATCACTCCGGAATGTCGCAACACTCCTTGCCGCGTCCGGGCCCACCGAAGACATCCTCACCACCATCTGCCGCGAGGCCTCGGCCTTGCTCGATGGCCAGGAAGTCAGCCTGCTCCGGTTTGAAGAAGACCACACTGTGGTCTGCGTCGCCACCCATAACGGCCCGATACCACCGGGCGTTCGAGCAACTTTCGGTCCGGATTCAGTCCCTGAACGGGTGGGAACGACCAGAGCGCCGGTGCGTGCCGACGACATGGAGGAGTGGTCGGATAGAGATCTGGTTCGTCCCTTCGGCATCCGGGCCGTCGTCGCTGTCCCAGTTTTCGTCGAGGGTGCGGTCTGGGGAATGTGCTCCGCGAGTTCGCAAACCGGACCGCTCTCCCCTCGCACCGAAGACCGGTTGGCTGGGTTCGCGCAACTGACGTGGGCGGCAGTCGCTCACACTGAGGCTCGCGAGAGCCTGAGGCGACTGGCGGATGAACAAGCTGCGCTCCGGGGTGTTGCTGAGCTGGTGGCTCGCGAATCTCCACTACCGGACGTATTCCAGGCCGTCGTCGAAGCGGCTGCCCGGGTCTACGAGGCCGAGGTTCTGCTCGCCGTGGGAGAGGAAAAGCAACCGAGCGGAGAACGAACGCTCGCACATGCAGGGAATTCCCCCGAGACCGAATCCCGCATGGCTCGACTACCAATACAGGTCGACGGTGAAGCATGGGGAACCCTTCAGGCGACGTGGCCCGCTTCGTTCGGGCATGTAACGGAAGAACATCTCAAGGCGTTCGCTGACCTCGCCGCGGCGGCAATCTCGAACGCCGACCATCGGGAGAAACTCACTGAGTCTCGCGCCCGCGTAATCGCAGCAGCGGATGAAGCCCGGCGGCGACTTCAACGCGACGTCCACGACGGGGCCCAGCAGCGCTTGGTCCACGCCATCATCACCCTCAAGCTTGCCCGGCACGCCGCCGGAGAAGATCTCGCGGAACTTCTCGCCGAGGCGCTGGCGAACGCAGAACAAGCCAACCGACAGCTCCGAGATGTCGTCAGAGGTATTTTGCCGGCGTCCCTCTCGCGGGGCGGGCTCGCGGAGGGGATACGTTCGCTGGCCGCCGACACCGGGTTATCCGTTGACCTGGACCTCGACATCCCTCGCCTGCCGACCAGCATCGAAACCACCGGCTACTTCACGGTCGCCGAGGCGCTGACGAATGCGATCAAACATGCTCACGCAAGTCGGATTCGAGTGTCTGGAAAACTCTCGGACTTTGGCGAACTGATCCTTATCGTCGAAGACGATGGTGTCGGCGGCGCTGAACCTTTGCGAGGAACCGGGTTACTAGGTCTTAGCGACCGGATCGAAGCAAGTCACGGTGTACTGACCATCACCAGCCCAGCGGGTAGCGGTACTCGTATCGCTGCAAGTATTCCCGCGCCCGTCGGCGCTGACTGAGCAACAAAACAGGGCTAGTGATGCGCATTTTTTCGGCGGAGGGCTAGGGATTCGAACCCTAGAGACATTTCTGCCCACCAGTTTTCAAGACTGGCTCCATCGGCCGCTCGGACAGCCCTCCTGAAGTACGGATCGAGCTTAGCCGACACGCCGACCGGCGCCGCTCGGCGGGGCGCGGTGCGGCTCGGCGCGGCGCGGCGCGGCTCAGCGCGGCTCAGCGCGGCTCAGCGCGGCTCAGCGCGGCTCAGCGCGGCTCAGCGCGGCTCAGCGCGGCTCAGCGCGGCTCAGCGCGGCTCAGCATCCATCGGCCAATCGAGTCGGGGGACGACGTGCCTTCTGGGACGCGCAGGCCGCAACTACTCCCGAGTCGATTACGAAAGATCGCGCAAAGAAGCACGCAGCACGCGCTCACGCACGCACCCGCGCGCACCCGCACGCACCCGCACGCACCCGCACGCCCACGCACCCGCACCCACCCCGGGGCATCCACTCAGAACGTGCGGAACAGCTCCGCGATGCCGTCGTCGAGATCGGAGAGCGTGACCTCGTTCGCCACCGCGAGCACCTCATCCGGAGCCTGACCCATCGCTACACCCCGACCCTCGTCGGACGCCCAGCGCAGCATGTCGATGTCGTTGCGGCCGTCGCCCACCGCGATCACCCGCGAGCGGGGGATGTCCAGCCACTCGCGCACTCGCTCGAGGGCAGTCGCCTTGTTCACACCATCCGGGGCGATGTCGAGCCAGGCCGTCCAACCCACGTTGTAGGTGACCTTGTGCAGACCCATCTTTTCCACGATCGACAGGAAGTCTTCGATCGCGTGCTCGGGCGAGATCACCACCACCCGGGTGGCCTGATGCTCGCTCAGCTGCTCGAACGGCACCTGCTCGCTCGAGGCGCCGAGAGTCGACTCGGGGAAGGAACCGGTGTACCGGTAGAACCCCTCCTCGTCCTCGACCGCGTAACTCGCATCGCCGAGGCTCTCGCGGATGGTCGTGAGAACCTCCGACGGATCGAACGAATCCACGGCGACGCGCGAGTAGCCGGACTCCGCGTCGGCGTCGCGTCCGAGGGTGATCGCCCCGTTCGAGCAGACGACGTAACGCGGGGTCAGCTGGAACTGCTCGAGCACGGGAAGGGTCATCGACACCGAGCGCCCGGTGGCCAGCATCACCTCGTGGCCGGCATCGCGCACGCGCTGCACCGCGCTGATCACCTCCGGTGAGATGTCGCCGTCTTCACGCATCAGAGTGCCGTCGATGTCGAGGGCGACGAGCCAGGGATCCGTCACGCGACCGGTTCCATCACTTCGAGGCCGCCGAGGTAGGGCTGCAAGGCGGGCGGCACCCGCACCGAACCATCCGCCTGCTGATGCGTCTCGAGAATCGCGACGAGCCAGCGCGTCGTGGCGAGGGTGCCGTTCAGCGTCGCCACGGGCGTCGTCTTGCCCGATTCGAGGCGGTAACGGATGTCGAGGCGCCGGGCCTGGTAGGTGGTGCAGTTGCTCGTGGAGGTGAGCTCCCGGTATTCGCCCTGGGTGGGAACCCACGCCTCGATGTCGAACTTGCGGGCGGCGCTGGATCCGAGGTCCCCGGCGGCGACATCGATCACGCGGTAACTGAGGCCACACGCCTGCAGCATCGACTCCTGGAACGAGACGAGCTTTTCGTGCTCGGCCTCGGCATCCTCGGGAAGCACGTAACTGAACATCTCGAGCTTGTTGAACTGGTGCACGCGCAGGATGCCACGGGTGTCGCGCCCACCCGACCCGGCCTCCCTGCGGTAACAGGTCGACCAGCCGGCGTAGCGCGCCGGGCCGGCGGAGAGGTCGAGGATCTCGTCGGAGTGGAATCCGGCGAGCGCCACCTCGCTCGTTCCCGTGAGATAGAGGTCGTCGGCGGGGAGGTAGTAGATCTCGTCGGAGTGGGCGCCGAGGAATCCGGTGCCGTCCATGATCTCGGGTCGCACGAGCGTTGGGGTGATCAGCGGCTCGAAGCCCTCGGACAGAGCCTTGTCGAGCGCAAGGTTCATCAGCGCGATCTCGAGGCGAGCGCCGATGCCGCGCAGGAAATAGAAGCGGCTGCCGGAGACCTTGGCACCCCGGGTCATGTCGATGGCGCGGAGCTTCTCACCGAGTTCGAGGTGATCGCGCGGCTCGAAGTCGAACACCGGCTTATCTCCCACCTCGCGGAGAGTGACGAAGTTCTCTTCGCCGCCGGCCGGCACCCCGTCGATGATCGGATTGGCGATGCCCCGCACCGAACGGGTGAATTCCGCCTCGGCATCCGCAGCGACCTGCGCCAGTTCCTTCACCCGGGCGGCGAGGCCCTGGGCTTCAGCGAGCAGCCGGGTCTTCTCCTCGCCCATGGCCTGCGCCACCTGCTTGCCGAGGATCTTCTGGGTCGCCCGAAGGTTCTCCGACTCCGAGATGGCGGACCGGCGCTTCACATCGGCCTCGACGGCCACGTCCACGAGCCCGTCGGACTCACCCCGCGCTCGTTGCGATGCCTTGAAAACCTGCGGATCGTCACGGAGAAGCTGCGGATCAATCACCCCTCCAGTCTATTGAGCAATGCCGTACCGTAGACCACGTGACCGCCGCCTCGCTGCCCGAAGACCGCCACGCCGCCGTTGTCTACAACCCGATCAAGGTGGATCTGCCGCGGCTCGAAGCGCACGTCGCCGAGGCCGAAGCCGCGGCTGGCTGGGGCACCACCCAGTGGCACGCCACGTCGGTGGAGGATGCCGGCCAGAGCGTGACGAAGACCGCAATCGAGCAAGGAGCCGCCGTTGTGATGGCAGCGGGTGGCGATGGCACGGTGCGCGCTGTGGCCGAGGCCCTGCGCGACTCCGGCGTGCCGATCGCCCTCATTCCCTCCGGCACAGGCAACCTGCTCGCTCGCAACCTCGAGCTGCCCCTCACCGACCAGATCGCGGCGATCAACGCCGCATTCACGGGCAGGGAGCGCAAGATCGATCTCGGCGTCGCCGAGATCGAGCGCTCCGACGGCAGTTCAGAGGAACATAGCTTCCTCGTGATGGCCGGCCTGGGCCTCGACGCGAAGATGATCGCGCTCACCAATCCCAAGCTTAAGAAGGCGGTCGGATGGCTCGCCTACATCGATGCCGGAGTGCGCGCCATCCCCGACCTCAAGCCTGTCAAGCTGCGCTTCAGCATCGACGGGGCACCGGAGCGCACCACGAGCGTGCACACGATAATCGTCGGCAACTGCGGGGCGCTGCCGGGCGGCATCCTGCTCATGCCCGATGCGAAACCCGATGACGGCATTCTCGACATCGCCGCCCTCAAGCCGAGCGGCCCGTTTGGCTGGCTGAAGGTGTGGAACAAGGTGGCCTGGGAGAACGGCGTGCTGCGCAAGAGTGCGCTCGGCCGATCGATCATCGACCTCACCAAAGACGTGAAAGACGTGCTCTACGCCACCGGCACCGACCTGCGGATGACGGTGGAGCAGCCGCAGGAATTCCAGCTCGACGGTGACGAGTTCGGTGAGGCGAAGTCCGTGCATGCCTGGGTCGATCCCGGAGCGCTCACGGTGAAGGTTCCGGCGTAGGGTCTTCGTCTCCCTCCGGGCCAGCTGTCCAACGGAACGCGCGCAGGAAGAGCAGGCCTGCCCCGGCAGCGAGGCCGACGAGGGCGAATGCCGATGCCGCAGAGGACGCGACCTGCGCCCAGACCACCGGCCACGGTATCCCCGAGTCGGTGCTGCGGTAGCTCTGCGGCGAACCGGCGTTGTACCAGCACAGCGCCACCGCCGCGACGAGGAGTATCCCGACGCTTACGACGAGCACTCGTTCCGCGATTCTCACGGCCGCTGCCGACGCACCGCGAGCCAGAATACGTATCCGACCAAGGTGGCGAGCCCGACGGTGACGAGCGGGGCGGAGAAGACGTAGGAAAGCACGCCCGTGAATCGCCTCTCGACAGAATTGTCGGACCCGAATGCGCCGGAGTACGACCAGACGAACTGGGTCACGAGCAGCCAGCTGCCGAGAACGATGAACCCGAGCGCGACGACCGGGATGGTGAACACGTAGGGGTTACGCCGCCGCGTCACCTGATCCGCGTGCACGCTCGGTGCATCGGCGGCCGCTTCGAGATCGATCGCGGCCGCGGGAGGCATCCCGACCTGCGTCGGCTCATCGACTCGCGGTGCCGGGACGATCGGCCTCGGCGCAGCGCCACCGGTGTACCCGCGCTGGAACTCCGGCCGATACCGGGGGTCGATCGACGGTGATTCGCTCTCCATGCCCACATCATCGTCGATCCTCGAGTGATCGTCACTACGACGTGCCGCCGTGACGGCGTCGGCAGCCATCCCAGCGGCAACTGCTCAACATCACCGATCGTCAGAAACCGACGCAAATCTGCTGTTGAACGCTCCATCCGCCCAGAATCTGCTGTTGAACGCTGCCTGGCCTAGACGAGCAGCGACGGGCTCGCGACCCGCTCCGGATGCAGCAGGCGCGCCAGCACGACCGCCGCCCCGGCCAGACCGAGGAACAGCGACACGCTGCCCTCCGCCCGCACTCCGGACGGCCACTCGAGCGGATCGGCCGGAAGGGCGCCGACGATGGTCTCGGCGAACCGGCGGGCGGCTTCGAGATGACGGGGGACTCCGCGCTCCGAGGCGAGAACGAGCACGTCGAGCGAGGCGCCGAGCCCATGGCAGAGGGTGAGGCCGCCGAGCAGGTCGGCATCCCCGAATCGCGGGACGGATGCCGCGGCCCGTGCCAGCTCCGATCCGCAGGCCTGCACCGCGGCCTCCGCCTCGGCTCGCACGGAGGTGGCAACCGATCCGAGGTCGAGACCGCCGTCTTCGAGCTGCAGCAGCCGGAGTCGCGTTGCGCCGATGCCGGCGGCACCGTGGCACCACATGGTCGGGTAGCCGCCGTCGTCACTGCGAAGGTCGGGCCAGCCTCCGGCGATCGGATCGAACCAGGCCGCCTCCCAGCGCAGGGTGTCCCGCAGCAGCGGGAGGGCGACATCCGCGGTGCGTTCGTCGCGACACGCGGCCTCGGCGAGCGCGAGCGCGATGCCGCTGTTGCCGTGCGCGAGCCCCAGCAGCGGGCGAGCGGCGCGCTCTTCGATCGCGAGCGGATCCGCCCAGCACACGCCCACCGGATGCCGGGTGGCGCGGGCGGCGAGCAGGGTGACGGCATCGTGAGTGCAGGGGCCGGGTCCGCGGGACTGGGCGAGAACGAGCCCGGCGAGTCCGCTCGTGAGGTCGGTCGCCGGCACTTTGGGGCTCGCCGTCGCTAGGGCCTTGCGAGCACCACCGGCCACCCCGGCACTCTCGGCCGCCAGCACCACGCCGGTGGCGCTGTCGAGCAGGCCGCCGAAGGGCTGCCCCTCGACCGCACGCAGGGCCGAGGCAGCGGCTCGTCGAGCGAGGTCGTCGAGGTCACTTCGGTCGGTCTCTGCGGCGAGCTGGGCGAGAGCCCACGCCACTCCTGCATCGCCGTCGTAGAGGTTCGCGCGGCCCCCGACCAGGCGGGCGGGCGTCCCCTCGGCATCCAGTTCCCAGCTGAGCCAGCCGACGCGAGTGCCGTCGTCGATCGCGGTGGAGACGAGGGCGTCGATGCAGTCGTCGAGAGCCGCCTCGAGAATGGCGCTCACGATCCCACCTCCGCGGTGTCGGCATCGGCTGCGCGCACGGCCCGGCGATGCGGGTGCGACGGATCCAGACCCGCTCGCACGAAGCCGGCCTCGACGGCGGCGATCGGGAAGTCCGACGCTTCGATGAGCGCACGGGCCACCAGGGCGCACCGCTCTTCGCCGAAGCTCAGGCCGTTCTCCGGGTCCTCCGACCAGCTGATGCCCGGGGCGATCCACTCGGTGAAAGGCGGGCCCGGCACCCAGCGCACGAGACCCTCCGCCTGCCGGGCGAGCATCGACCGCAGGTCGACTTCGGCGTCTTCGAGGTAGACGACCACGGCGTCCGCGCGGTTGATCGAATACGCGTCGATGCCCGCCTTGAACATCCAGGGGGTACGCGCGGTGGCGAGCACCCCGGACAGCGCCCCGACAAGGTCCGGCAGCAGCTCGAGCTGCGGCGCGAGGTACAGCCGGGAGAGCCCGGGGCCGACGGTGCGAGGATCCCACCCCCCGCCCCAGGTGCGCCACCACCCGTTGGCGACGGCGGCACCGAATCGTGACAGCACCGTAAGCCGTTCGCCGACGGTCGGGATCAGGCCGAAACTCGGTGACCCCTCGGCGTGGAGGTACTCGCCCCTGGCCGCCGCGTGCAATGATCCATCGTCGCGACGCACGACCGCGATCCCGGCGGCGCCCCGTCGCACGACTGTGGAGTCGGCGACCAGCCGGGTTCCGGCGTGCGCCTCCCTCAGCATGCCGGCCAGGGGCGGCCAGGTCGGATCGATCACCTGCGTCTCGCCGACAGGCGCCGCGTACCAGCCGCCATAGAGTGCCCCCGCCAGGTCGTCGGCGGAGATACTCGGTGTCTCGGCGAGGAGGTCGAGACCGAGCCGGATGCCCCGCTCCAGCCGGGCGCGCAGCTCGGGCGGGAACGAGGCGATCATTGCGCCACCACCCGCACGGTTGTGCCGATCGACCGCTCGGCGGCGTGCGCCCTCGCCCGGTCGAGCCAGGCGTCGACCTCCGAAGTGACATCGTCGAGGTCCGGCCCCGGCATCGCGAGCTGTCGTGCGGCCCAGCCCGGCGCCATGGCCACCTGCCACGCGGTGAGAAGTGCGCGCACGCAGGCGAGCGAGGACTCGATGCGCCCGCTGCCCCCGCCGTGGTGGTATGCCTCGCCCAGGGCATCGCCCGCTGCCGCAGCCGTTACATCGTCGAGAGCGAGGGACTGCACCATCGTCACCGCGCAGATGAGATCCCAGGAGGGATCCCCCCGGCCTGCCGCTTCGAAGTCGATGAAGGTCAGACCGAGTGCGGCGCTGCCGCGAGAGGGAGTGCCGACGACAAGGTTGCCGGCCGACAGGTCGCCGTGGATGAGGTGGTCGGTGGTCCAATTCGCCGCCGCGACATGGAGGGCGGCGTGGATGACGGGCTCCGTCAGCGCGGCAAGCACGGAATGAAGGGTGGCCGAGCCATCCGTCGCCATCGACGGCGGAAGCGAGTCCGGTGCGAGGGCCCACGGCCGAGGGGCGTTCGGGCACCCCTCGGCCAGGGCTGTCTGGTGCAACTCCGCGAGCGCGGAGCCGGTCGCCCGCGCCGCGGCGATGAGCGACCGCGGTTCCCGGGAGAATTCGGCGAGATCGATTCCGGGCACGGCCGAGGTCCAGAGACCGGGGTCGGGCGCATCGAGCAGGCGGGGCGCGAACCGGCGGCCCTGCAGCATCCGCAGCACCGCCCGTTCGTTTTCGATCGCATCATCCCCGTCGAGCCGCGAGGCGAGGCCGCGCTGCTTGACGAAGACGAGGGGCACATCGTGCCGGTCGAACCGGTGAACGACGTTGCTCCGGGACTGCGGCACGACGGCGACCGATCCGTCCAGCACGTCGGAGGCGTGCAGGAGGCCGGATCGGATCGCCGCGGCCGCGAGTCCCGGAGCGGTGGTCATTCCGTGCCCTCGTCCGACAGATCCTCGAGCGCCGCAAGGTACCCGGCCCAGTAGGTGGTGTCGTCTTCGAACTCGCCGGTCGAGTACTGTCCGGCGTCGGGGTCGGTGTAGTCCGCCTGGAAGCCGGGCATCTGTCCCCCGGGAATCTCGATCGGCCCGCCGGGATTGAACGGGTCGGAGGGATCGTTGCACGCCCGCGAGAAGATCGGGCCGGGCGGGCAGGCCGGGCGGCTGTAGACGACCTGGCAGATCGGGGTGCGGGTGATCCGGCAGGTGATCGGCCTCGTCGGGAGGCAGACAACCGACCGCGTGACCCGGCAGAGCACCGTCGATCGCGTGACGCAGGTGGTGATCACCCGGGTCGGGCAGAGCACCGGGATGCGGGTCGGTGGCAGCGAGATGATGCGCACGATCAGGTCGACCCCCATGGTGTCGAGCGCCGTCGCGATCGGGTTCGCGAAGGTCATCGAGCCGTCGTTGGAGCCCGCGAAGAGCAGGCCGACGACATGTCGACTCGCGTTCACGACCATCGATCCGGAGTCGCCGTGGTCTGAGAACCGGGCCGACTTCGTCGTGTCGGTGTTGATGCGCAACTGGTGCTTCAGCGTGCGAACGCCGATGGCTCCGCCGTAGTTGACGCTCGCCGTGAAGTCGGTCGACGCGATACTGCCGTACGTGAGCTCGGTCGTGCGGCCGCGCTTGCGCACCGGCTCGCCGACGATGGCGGTCGCCTGCCCGGCGACGTACCCGATGTCCCGGATGCTCGGCTCCCAGGCCTTTCCGGCGTCGAGGGTGACGACAGCGGCATCCACCTGGTCGGTGAGTGAGCCGCGGGCGAGGCTGCCGAACTGCACCGCTGATCCGCCACCGTCCGGGATGGAGGGCTGCACCATCCGGTCCCCGGCGGTCCACGTGTTGTTGAGACAGGCTACGTGGAAATTGGTGAGCGCCATCGTGGCCCCGGATGCCCGGTCGCGCACGAGCGCGCCGAGGGTGCCGGAGAAGACGTACTGTCCGCTCGTCGGCACGTCGGGTGGGTCGAGGTGGATGCTGCGCACCGGCCCCATGCTGATGCCGCCGGTGAGTGTCGGGTAGACCGTGGCATCCACGAACGCGGATCCGTCCGCGAGTTCACGGGCAGGCTGCAGTTCGATCGTCAGCTCCTTGACATCCGTCTTGATGCCGTCGATCTCGGCCGGGATGAGCTGGTCTTTGGGCAGAGAGCTCTTCGGCTTCTTCTTGTCGACGTACACGACGATGCTCAGCTCGCCGGTGTTCACTCCCTTCGACACCTTGTGGCCGATGTCGACGGCGACGACACCCGGTTGGGCGATCAGCGCGTCTTCGACCCGTTCCTTAACCGGGCGGATGGCCGCTCGGGCTTCGTTCTCTGGCTCGGGCGCCATGAGTTACTCCTCCATACGGGCGGCCCCACGGGTTGGAGTCGCTACCAGTACAGGAGGAGGAAGTGGTCGGTGAGATACCTCGCCGCGGCAGGAATCGCGACCTCTTAGGAGTCGAGCCCCTCGAGCCACTCGCGAGCGGCGGTGAAGGCCCGGTCGTCATAGCGGGGAGTCACCGTGATCGCGAGCTTGTCAGCACGGGGGTATGAGCCGAGGAAAATCACGTTCGGGCTGAAGCGCTTGAGCCCGAGGAGCGCATCCGCGACTCGCTCGTCGTGGAGGTGGCCATCGAGGTCGATCACGAATCGATACCGTCCGAGAGCGTCCCCGATGGGTCGCGAGGCGAGCAGGCTCATGTTGACCCCGCGGGTGGCGAACTGCTCCAGCATCTCGAGCAGGCGCCCGGCCGTGTCATCCGGCAGCTCGACTATGACGCTGGTCTTGTCCGAGCCGGTCGGCGCAGGAAGGCGGGTCGTGCGGCTCACGAGTACGAAGCGGGTCACGGCGTGGGGATTGTCGCCGATCTCGGTCGCGAGCACCTCGAGTGGATAGTGGCCGGTGATGCCCGGGGGTGCGATAGCGGCATCGGCCGTGGTGTCCTCGAGGAGGGACGCGGCCGCGGCGACGTTCGACGTGGCCGGCAGGTGGCCATGCTCCGGCAGGGTCGCATCGAGCCAGAGGTGACACTGAGCGTAGGCGACCGGATGACCGTTGACGACCCGCACATCCTGCAGCCGGGTGCCGGGCCTGGCGACGAGCACGAAGTTCACCGGCACGAGGTATTCGCCGATGATGCGGAGGTTCGGGATGTTGGCGAGCGCATCCTGGCTCGCGCTCACGCCGCCCTCGATGGAGTTCTCGATCGCAATCATGGCCGCGGTGCTGCGCCCCGACACCACGTCGTCGAGGGCCTGGCCGACGTTGTTTACCGGCCGCCAGGTCTTGCCAGCGGCATCCACTACCTGGGCGAGCGCCGCCTCGGTGAAGGTGCCGGCGGGGCCGAGGTACGAGTAGGTGTCGTCGGCATGCATTTCGGGCATGGCTGGAAGCCTATCTCCCCGGTGTGCGCCGATCAGTGTCGGCACAAACGGTCCGGTCACAGAGGGGCGACACCCAGTTCCTGGTCGGCCTCGACGAAGCCGCCCGCGAGCAGGATGGCGTCGAGTGAGCGCTCCTCCTTCTGGTCGATCTGCGACGCGAACTGCTCGGCATCGTCGACGGGCACGAATCCGATGCGCCGGCCGGCGTCCAGCCGAACCCAGCGGCGAGAGTTGTTCGATACGCCCCACACGATGGAGTGCCCCGGCTCGGTCAGTGCCGCACACGCCTCCACGAGTCGCACCATGTCGGCCGGCGAGAACCACAGCGAGAGACCACGGCCGTGGACGGGTCGATCGACGAAGTTCGCGATTCGGGCGGAGACCACCGACATGCCGATACGGTCGCCATAGAGGCTCGCGAGCGCCTCGGCCGCGACCTTGCCCACTCCGTAATAGGTGTCGGGGCGTGGCGCGAGCACCTCGGCCACGCGGGCCTCCGCGGCCGTGGCGTAGCCGACCGCGTGGATCGAGCTGGCGATGAGCACCCGCGGGACACCCGCTCGCCGCGCGGCCTCCAGAACCGCCTGGGTGCCGTTGATGTTGGTCTCGACGATCTCTGACCAGCTGCGTTCCGAGGCGTAACCGCCGAGGTGGATCACCAGGTCGACCCCCGCGCAGGCCGCCTCGAGGGCATCGAGGTCGGTGACGGATGCCGTCACCGACTCCTCCGCGCCGGTGGCGGGCACCGCAAGGGGCAGGATGTCGAGCAGGCGCAGCGCGTGGCCCGCGGAGGCGAGTGCGGGTCGTATCGCGGTGGCGATCCTCCCGTTGCCCCCGGTCACGAGAAAACGTTGCATGAGCCCTAGGTTACGGTAGGCACGTGACACGGACGAGCATCTGCGCCTACCCCTGGGACCTCATCGGGGACGCCGCCGCCGGGGACAGGCTCGCTGCCGTCGGCGCTGATTCCGTCGTGCTCGCGGCCGCCTACCACTCGGTTCGCGCCGCGACTCCGCTCCACCCCGGGCATCGCGTCGTCGACGCCACGCACTCGGCGCTCTACGTCCCCGTGCGTGCCGACGCCTGGTCGGGGACGCGCCTCGTCCCCCGAGCGGCCGGGGCGTGGGCCGGCCCGGATTCCTTCTCTCGCGCCGCCGAGACGGCCACTGCCGCCGGGGTTGCGGTGGAAGCGTGGATCGTGCTCACTCACAACGGGGCCCTTGGTCGGGAGAATCCCGAGCTGTGCGTTCGCAACGCCTTCGGCGACGTGTACGACTACGCGCTCTGCCCATCCAATGGCGATGTCGTCGACTACTCGGAGCGCCTGGTGAGCGAGGTGGTGGAACAGTCCGCCGTGTCGTCCCTGGTGATCGAGGCGTGCGGCCCACTCGGCTCCGGCCATCTCGGTCACCATGAGAAGACGACCGGGGCCGATTGGACTCCCGTTGACGATGCCCTGTTGTCGGTCTGCTTTTGCGGAGCATGCGTGAACGGCATGATCGAGAGAGGGCTCGACCCCGCCTATCTTGCCGAGCGCACCCGTCGGGCGGTCGGTCGCACCGGCTCCCTCGAGCAGACCTTCGAGGATGCCACCGGCGAGGTGCTCGCGGTGCGCGGCTCCGCGACGGCGCGCTTGAAATCGACCGTCAGGAGCGCGGCCCGTAGCCGGGGCATCCGGCGGATCACCTTTCATGCACAGCCCGACCCCTGGGCCGTCGGGCCGGGTGCCGCCGTCATGGACGGATCCGCAGACGACGCCTACCTGCTGCCGGAGAGCAACCTGCTCGGGGCGGACGCGGCAGAGCTGGAGCGCATCCGGACCCTGGCCGGCACGGCCGCGCTCGGGGCATACGTCTCTGCGATGCCGCCGATCGACAGCGGCGTCCTGCCCGAGCGATGGAGCCAGCTGGCGGGTGTGGTCGACGAACTGTGCGCGTACCATTTCGGCCTGCTGTCGGCGGAGCGACTCGACGCGGTGGCGCGATCACTGCGCGCCGCTTCCGCGAGCTGAATCGACCCCGGCGGCCCTACTTCAGCCCGGTGGTAGCGATCCCCTTGACCAGATACTTCTGTCCGAATAGGAAGGCGAGGAACACCGGAAGGAGTGAGACCACCGACATCGCGAACATCGGCCCGAACGACGAGGTGCCGGTCGAGTCGACGAACGACCGCAGTGCGACTGGCACCGTGAGCATTTCGGGCGATGTCAGGTAAATCAGCGCGCCGAAGAAGTCGTTCCAACTGTTGATGAACGTGAAGACCGCGGTGGCGGCAAGCGCCGGCAGCATGAGCGGAAGCGTGATTCGGAAGAAGATTCCGAAGTGGCCGTTGCCGTCGATCCTCGCCGCCTCATCCAGATCCCTCGGAATATTGCGGATGAACTGCACCATCAGGAAGATGAAGAAGGCATCGGTCGCAAGGAACTTCGGCAACAGCAGCGGAATGAAGGTGTTCACCAATCCGAGCTGGGAGAAGATGATGTACTGCGGCACGATGATCACGTGAACGGGGATCATGATCGTGATAAGCATGATCGCGAACAACGGCTTCTTGAAACGGAAGTTGATCCGAGCGAACGCGTAAGCGGTCACGGCGCACGAGACAAGGTTGCCGATCACCGAGCCGAGCACCAGGATCGCGGAGTTGAGCAGGTAACGACCGAACGGATGGGCGAGGGAGACCCACCCATCGGAATAGTTCTGTGTCTGGAAATCCTTGAGCAGGATGCCCGGCTGGGTGAAGATCTCGTCGTTCGGTCGCAGCGAGGACGCGACCATCCACAGCAGCGGGTAGATCATGATGAGTCCGGCCACGATCATGATGCTGTGCCGGATCACCGAGCCGACGCGTTTGCGCGCTACCCGACGGCGGCGTGCTTCGTCGTGGAGAGCCGTCATCGTCGTTCGAGCATCATCGGTGCCGGGTATTGGCTCCGGAGTGGTCACCATCCGGTCGCTTTCAATCGTCATAGAACACCCAATATTTCGAAGCGATGAAGTTCACCGCAGTGAATGCGCCGATGATGAACACGAGCCCCCAGGCGAGAGCGGACGCGTAGCCCATGTCCAGCTGCGCGAATCCCTTCTGATAGAGGTACATCGTGTAGAACATCGTCGAGTCGGCCGGGCCGCCACTCCCCCCGGAGACGATGAACGCCTGCGTGAAGGACTGGAACGAACCGATGATCTGGAGCACCAGGTTGAAGAAGATGATGGGGCTCAGGAGCGGCAGCGTGATCTTCACGAAGCGCTGGAATGCAGTGGCGCCGTCCATCTGCGCGGCCTCGTAATACATCACCGGGATCTGCCGCAGGCCGGCGAGGAAGATCAGCATCGGAGCCCCGAAGGTCCAGACATGCAACAGGATGATGGTCGAGAGGGCCGTTTGGGGATTCGAGATCCAGCCGGGTCCCTCGATTCCGAACCACGCGAGGATCTGGTTGACGAGCCCTGCGGTACCGAAGATCTGGCGCCAGAGGATCGCGATTGCGACGGAAGACCCGAGCAGGGACGGCAGGTAGAAGACCGACCGGTAAAAGGCGAGCCCCCGCATCCCGCGATCGAGCACCATGGCGATGAGCAGAGCGAAGACCAGCTGCAGGGGCACCGAGACGATCACGTAGGTGAAGGTCACCCTCAGGGAGTTGGCGAGGCGGGCGTCGTTGAACATCCTGATGATGTTGTCGAAACCGATCCACTTCGGTGCCTGAATGAGGTTGTAGTCGGTGAACGAGAGGTACAGCGACGCGAGCATCGGTCCGATGGTGATGACGACGAGCCCGATCAGCCACGGCAGCAGGAAGATGAAGGCGGTCTTGTTCTCCTGCCGACCCTCGGAGTGGGCAGTCGATTGACCTTTCTTCCGCAGTTCCCCAAGCGCGCTCATCGGACGCGGCCCGTGATCCGCGTGCATCGGGCTTCTCGCACCGTGTTCGTGTTCAAAGTGCAGACCTCCTCGTCCGTCGTCCTTGGGGAAAGGCCGCTCTCGGCCGATGAGCCTGAGAAATCGATTCCTGACCGTGGGCCATTAGATCAGTAATGATGGACATCGTCAAGATTCCGGGGTTCGGACGGCCCGCCCGGTCCAGCAGTTTAGACTCGATGTGGCCCGTGACGGCCGTCGGCGTGTCGTTCCCACTGAATGCAGCGTTCGCGGAGCCTGAGAACATCAGATGTTGACACAAGAAAGCGATTTCTGTACTGTACAGAAATCGCTTTCTCACCTGTATTCCGGGTCTGGAGAGTGATCACAGCAGGACGATGATCAAAGGAGATTGACTGTGAACAGTTCCCCCTTCAGGCACACTCTTGGCGTCGCCGCCGTCGTGGCCCTGACCGCGCTCGTACTCGGCGGATGTTCGTCCACGCCGACTCCGGCGACACAAACCGGAAGCCAGAAGCCCGTCACAATCCGAATGGTGTGGTGGGGCTCCGACGACCGCGCAAAGGTGACCAACGACGCCGTCGCCGCCTTCGAGAAGAAGCACCCGAACATCACCGTCGCGACCGAATCGCTTCCCTTCGATGGGTACTTCGACAAGCTGTCGACGCAGGTCGCCGCCAACGATGCGCCCGACGTGCAACAACTCACCGGCGACTATGTCGTCGAGTACGGGTCGCGGGGTGCTCTCCTCGACATCACAAAGGTCGATCTCAGCGACGTCGACAAGGCGACGACCAAGTCGGTCCACCTGGACGATAAGCAACTCGGGGTCCCGACGGGCATCGGCACGATCGCCATCATCGCGAACCCGGTCCTCTTCAAGCAGGCGGGTGTCGAGATGCCCGACGACACCACCTGGACCTGGGACGACTACGAGAAGATCGCCAAAAAGATCTCCAAGGCCAGTCCCGCGGGCACCTTCGGCTCGCAGGCTCTTGGCACGGACTCCGGACAGCTCGCAATGTGGGCTCGCCAGCGTGGTGGCGACGTCTTCACCGCCGCGGGAAAAGTCGGGTTCACCGCGAAGGACGCAGCCGGCTTCTACACGCTGACGAAGAGGATGGTCGACGAGGGTGCGGCACCGTCCGCCGATGAGGCCTCGGAGCAGACCGGTCTCGCCCTCGAGCAGACCGGGACGGCGACCAATCGCTACGCCATGGGTTTCTGGGCTACAAACCAGCTGACCTCGCTCGAAGCGGTGTCGAAAGACGGCCTCAAGATTCTGCGGTTCCCCTCGACGAACGGCAAGGTCGGCGGAGCCAAGATGGGGTTCGGAGCGGCCCAGTACTGGTCAGTGGCGTCCCGCTCGAAGCATCCTCTCGAGTCGCAGATGCTCATCGACTTCCTGACCAACTCGACCACCGCCGGCAAGCTTCTTCTCGTGGGTCGCGGATCACCGGTCAATAGCAAAGTGCGCGATGCTGTCGTGCCGCTCCTGAGCGAATCGGACGCCCAGATTGTCAACTTCATCGGCGACATCAGTAAGGAGGTCGTGCAGACGCCACTTGCGCCCGCCGGCAGCGCGACATTCCAGGAGAACATGCGTCGCTACACCTCCGAGGTGCTCTTTGGACGACAGACGCCGGAACAGGCCGCCAAGGGACTTCTCGATGAGACCAAGGCGAGCCTGGTGCAGTAGCAGGACAGGCGCCCCCGGCTTTCGGTGGAGACGCCGGTCCGGTTCACTACGGTGGCCGGCGCCGGCGCCCCACGGCGGGCGATCACGAACCGGTCGGCGGCGATCGCCGCACGACACGCGCACGATGATCCAAGGAGAATCCCTGTGAGCCGTTCCCCCTTCCGACCTGCCCTGACTGCGGCAGCCGTCGCGGTGGTGAGCGCACTCGTGCTCAGCGGATGTTCGAGCGGCGCCTCCTCTCCATCGGCGAAACCGGAGAGCGTCAAGCCCGTCACGATCCGCCTGGTCTGGTGGGGATCGGATGACCGCACCAAGGTGACCAACGATGCTGTCGCAGCGTTCGAGAAGAAGTATCCGAACATCACCGTCGCGGCCGAGTCGCTTCCCTTCGACGGGTACTTCGACAAACTCTCCACCCAGGTCGCGGCGAACGATGCCCCGGACGTGCAGCAGCTCACTGGAGACTTCACGATCGAGTACGGCGCGCGAGGAGCTCTCCTCGACATCAATGGTGTCGACACGAGCAAGGTGGATAAGGCCACGCTCAAGGTCGTCAACCTCGACAAGAAACAACTCGGCATCCCCACCGGCATCGGCACGGTCGCTATCATCGCCAACCCCGTGCTCTTCGCGCAGGCCGGGGTCGAGATGCCCGATGACAGCACCTGGACCTGGGACGACTACGAAAAGATCGCGAAGAAGATCTCCGAAGCCAGCCCGGCCGGAACCTTCGGATCCCAGGCACTCGGCACCGACACCGGATTCGGCATCTGGGCCCGCCAGCGCGGCAGCGAACTCTTCACCAAGAGCGGGAAGGTCGGGTTCACGGAGAAAGACCTTTCCAGCTATTACACCCTGACCAAGAGACTCGCCGACGAGGGCGCGGCACCTTCAGCGGACGAGGTATCCGAGCAGGACGGGATCGCGCTCGAACAGAGCGGAACCGCGACCAATCGGTACGCAATGGGCTTCTGGTCGACGCAGCAGTTGACGTCGCTCGAGGCCGTCTCCAAGGACGGCCTCAAAATCCTTCGCTACCCGTCGACAAACGGCAAGATGGGAGGGGCGAAGATGGCATTCGGAGCGGCCCAGTACTGGTCTGTTGCTTCGCGCACGAAGCATCCCGCCGAGTCGCAGAAGCTCATCGACTTCCTGACCAACTCGACCACCGCCGGCAAACTCCTGCTAGTCGGCCGCGGATCACCGGTCAACAGCGCAGTGCGGGATGCTGTCGTGCCCCTCTTGAGCGAATCCGACGCCCAGATCGTGAACTTCGTCGGTGACATCAGCCGAGAGGTCGTGGAGGCGCCTCTGGCGCCCGCCGGAGGCACGACGTTCCAGGCCAACATGCGCCGCTACACCGCCGAGGTGTTGTTCGGGCGACAGACGCCTGAGCGGGCCGCCACGGGACTGCTCGACGAAACCAAGGCGAGCCTGCAGTAATGACAGTCACCACTCATCTCGACGTCGAACTCGGGGGTGTTCGGTTCACGTTGCGGCATTCGCCTGAGGCGCCGGTCTGGCTCACCTCGGTGACCAGCACGGACACCCCCGCGGTGCTCGATGAAGACCTGGTCGGCGGATGCGCCAATCCGCTCGTGGAGCTGTGTCTCTCGGGAGAGAGTCATTCGCGACACAGCCACAACGTGCGACACCGCAACTACTCGGCGAGCCACCGGCTGCGCTATCGGCGCCACGCCCTTCGCACCGTCGACGGCCGTGCCGAGCTCGTGATCGAGCAGCGGGATGCCGAGAGCGGCGTCGCGGTCGTCACCACCCTCACGCAGACCACCGGGGCGACGGTGCGCATCGCGAACCGGCTGGTCAACGAGGGAGATCACGCTGTCGTCGTCGACTACATCAGTTCGCTCGTGCTTGGCGGCTTCGTCGATGCTGCAAGCGACTCCGCGATCGACCGCCTGACGGTGCATTACGCCCACAACGCCTGGTCGACGGAGTATCGCTGGCGAACGGCCACGTTTCGCGACCTCGGCTTCGTCGACGCCGGCATCAGTCACGCCACCAGCTCGACCCGCTCGACCTTCGCAATCGGTGCGGTGGGCAGCTGGTCGACGGGCTCCTCCCTCCCGATGGCCGCGATCGAGGATGTCGCGAGCGCGACCACCTGGCTCTGGCAGGTCGAACATAACGGCGCTTGGCTGGCCGAGTTCGCTGATGTGGGA
Organism: Lacisediminihabitans sp. FW035; assembly: GCF_054880895.1. NCBI lineage: Bacteria > Bacillati > Actinomycetota > Actinomycetes > Micrococcales > Microbacteriaceae > Lacisediminihabitans > Lacisediminihabitans sp. FW035. Next base: position 224,558 of record NZ_CM142187.1, on the reverse strand, counting down.
CCGGACTTCTCCGCCATAATCAGCGGGCCGACCTTCCGCCAGCACCACTGGCAGGAACGACTGGCACCCGGCGACGAGTTCGAGACCGTCGCGGTGGCGATCGCCGTGGTGCACGGTGACTTCGATGACGCGGTGGCCGAGCTCACCCGGCATCGGCGATTCAGCCGCCGGCCGCACCCGGATTTCAAATCGACACCGGTGATCTTCAATGACTACATGAATTGCCTGATGGGCGACCCGTCGACGGCAGCGTTGCTTCCGCTCGTCGACCGGGCGGCCGATGCCGGCGCGGAGTACTTCGTGATCGACGCCGGGTGGTATTCCGACGACAGTGGATGGTGGTCAACCGTCGGTGCGTGGGAGGAATCCTCCACGCGGTTCCCGGGCGGCCTCGGCGAGGTCATCGACCGCATCCGCTCCCGGGGGTTGGTGCCCGGGCTCTGGCTGGAGCCCGAGGTGATGGGCGTGAATTCCCCCGCCGTGCACGAACTGCCGCTCGAGGCCTACATGCAGCGCGGCGGCCGACCCGTCGCGGAGTTCGACCGCTACCAGCTCGACTTCAGGCATCCGCTCGTGATCGCGCGCATGAACGGCGTAATCGACCGCCTGGTGGCCGACTACGGCATCGGCTACTTCAAGCTGGACTACAACATCACCATCGCCGAGGGCACTGAGGTGAATACCGAGAGCCTCGGTTCCGGGCTGCTCGGCCACAATCGCGCCTACCTCGAGTGGCTCGCCGGCCTTCTCGACCGCCACCCGCAGCTGGTGCTCGAGAGCTGCTCGTCCGGCGCGATGCGGGTCGACTACGCCCAGCTCGCGGTGTCGCAGTTGCAATCGACCAGCGACCAGGAGAGTCCGCTTTTGAATGCGGCGATCGCCGCCGGCGCGATGACCGCGATCACCCCGGAACAGTCGGCGGTGTGGAGCTATCCGCAACCCGACTGGGACATCGACACCAATGACTTCAGCCTCACCCAGTCGATGCTTCAGCGCGTGCACCTGAGTGGAAGACTCGACCAGCTCGACGCGGCGCAACTCGGCCGGGTGGCCGACGCGATCGCCGTTCACAAGACGCTGCGGCCCTTCATCCGCGAAGCCCTGCCGTTCTGGCCGCTCGGCCACGGTGGCTGGGAAGACCCCTGGCTCGGCGTCGGACTCCGCGCCGGATCGCGCCGCGTTGTCGCCCTCTGGCACCGCCCCGGGCCTGCCCGTACCGGCGATGCGGATGCCGGCCGCACCGTGCGACTGCCGGCGCCGGACGGCGCGCGCGGGCTTCGCATTCTCTACCCGACCGATCGCGGAGTGAGTGTCGCGGCACTGCCGGGCGGCGTCGAGGTGACGATCCCGGCACTGCCGGGTAGTGCCGTCGTCGAATGGACGGTCTGAACTACCAGCGCGGCAGGGTGACTCTGGTACCGGTCACCCGTTCGAGATAGGCGCTGTCATTGCGATGCTCGCGCCCGAGCGCCAGGTAGTCGGCGTGCAGAGCCGCAAGGCGCGCCTTGTCCAGTTCGATACCGAGGCCGGGGGCCACTGGCACTGCCAGCTCCCCGTCGACGAACTCGATCGATCCCGGCACCAGGATGTCGCTCGCCGAGTTCCACGGGTAGTGGGTGTCGCAGGCGTAGCCGAGGTTCGGCGTCGCCGCTGCAGCGTGGGTCATGGCGGCGAGACTGATTCCAAGATGCGAGTTCGAGTGCATTGACAGCCCGAATCCCGCGGCGATGCAGACGTCACCGAGCGCGCCGATGCCCCGGATGCCACCCCAGTAGTGATGATCGCCGAGCACGATCGACACCGATCCGTGCTCGAGGGCCGGCCGCACCGTCTCGAGCGAGACGACACACATGTTGGTGGCGAGCGGAATCGGGGTGAGCTCCGCGAGGCGTCCCATCTGCTCGAATCCGGCGACCGGGTCTTCGAGATATTCGATGAGTCCCTCGAGCTCGACGGCAGCCCGGCGAGCCGTCTCGAAGGTCCAGGCCGTGTTCGGGTCGATGCGCAGCGGCAGATCGGGGAACTCGGCGCGCAGCGCACGGATCGCCTCGATCTCCGCCTCGGGTTCGAACACGCCGCCCTTGAGCTTGAGCGAGCGGAATCCGTAGCGGTCCACCATCCGCCTGGCCTGTCGCACGATCCCGTCGGGGTCAAGGGCCGCGCCCCAGTCATCGCCGATGGCGGGACGAGACGCGGTAGCCGGATGCTCCGCCCACTTGTAGAAGAGGTAGGCGCTGAACGGCACGGTGTCTCTCGCCCGCCCGCCGACCAGGTCGACCACCGGCACACCGAGGAGTTTCCCCTGCGCGTCGAGGCTGGCGACCTCGAGCGCCGAGAACACCCTCCGCCGGTCGAACAGAGAAGCGGGCAGCGGCGCCGGACCGCGGGATTCGGTAGGGCCGGTGCGATCCGCCCATCGCCGCCAGGACGCCTCCGGAGACGTGTCCACCCCGTCGACAAGGCCGGTGAGGAGCGCGTCGATTAACCCCCGAAGGCTCGACGTCTCGAAGACGCTGCGACCGGCGAGGTGCTCGCCCGCAAGGGAGAGCCAGTCGAGTTGCCAGGAGTGCCCCGTGCACTCACCGAGCCCGACGACCTCTCCGCCGCGGCCGTCGTCGACCACCAGTTCGATCACGGCGCGGAGCACGTGGGGCTCATGCACGCCGTCCGAATTGAGCAGCGGAGGGTCCGCGAAGGCGATCGGGGTGACGCGGAGTTCGCGGATGAACATGGCTCAGAGCTCCATCACTGCGGGTCGGGCGAGACCCGCCACCGTGGTCGTCGGCCACGCGGCATCCGTCGTCAACACTCGGAAGCCGTCGGCCGTTCGCAGCATCGTGTCTTCGACCTTCACCCCCGGTGCACTGGGATTCCACGCGAAGGCCTGGTCTACCGCGATGAGATCGGTCGTCTCGGCGGTCGCCCTCGGGTCGCGCCCGTTATAGCCGCAGGGGCCACCCTGATGGTGCCTCATCCATTCGTCCGGGGCGAAGCCGTGCGTGGCGTAGGACGCGGTGCCGGCCGCGAAGGCGTCGGAGAGCCGGCGTCCCGGCACCGTGGCCCGGAAGTAGTCGGCCTCGACCTCGAGGATCCGGGATTGCGCATCCTGCTGTTCGGCGGTCGCTCTGCCGAATCTCACCCAGCGAGTCAGATTGGCGATGAGGCCGCCGCGGCGGGCGCACGCGACGACCATCGCGGTGTCGCCGATGGGGGAGTCTGTGGCGAGGGGATGACGAAACTCCAGCCGGGATCGTCCGGCGGCCAGCAGCACCAGCGGCTCGGCACCGAGGTCGACGAGGGCCTGCGAGATGCGCGCCGTGACCTGGCGCTCGGTGTTCTGCGGGCGTTCCTCACGCAGCACCGCCGTCATCATCGCGGCCACCTCCGCGCAGAGCGCTGTGTAGCGTGCGAGCTCGCCGGGCAGAAGCATCGCCCTGGCCGCTCGGAGCTCTGCGGCGGCATCGGACTCCTGCAGCACTGACGGTGCGACGAACCGGGGGTCGAGCAGTGACGCGTCCCAGCGCACCGACCGCACCGGAATGCCGGTGGGTAGTTCCTCGAGCACCAGCCGCGCCTCCTCGTTGGAATAGGCGACGATCTCGTCACCTTCGCGGTCCACAGTGACGGCGAGCACCGGATCCCCGACGAGCGAGACATGGATGCGCGCACCTTCGAGGTACCAGGAGAGAGCTCCCGGTGAGGTGAGGACGAGGGCATCCGAGCGGTGATCGTCGAGGATGGCGAGCAGTCTCCGGCGTTTCGTCTCGTGGTCGTCACCGGCATCCGCGGGCCTCCCTTGCCGGTGGTCGGACAGGGCGGAGTCGCCGGGAGTGGAAGAGTGGCCGCCGTTCAGCGCCGTGGTCATGTGCGAGTCCCTCCGTATCCGAGCACCGACGACGCTCGACGCGCCGGGGTCTAGGAAACGTTTTCTTGACTACAGTAGCAATCACGCGAGAAATGGTGTCGCTGGCGTGACGAAGGGAGCTCAGGACGGTGGACTACCGCAACCCGATCCTCAATGCCGACTGGCCCGACCTCGATGCCATCAGGGTCGACGACGAGTACTACCTGGTGGCCTCCAGCATCAATCGCGTTCCCGGCCTCCCGATCCTGGCCTCGCCCGACCTGGTGAACTGGCGTCATCTCGGCTCCGCCCTGGCCGTGCTCGAGCCCCGCGAGCACTTCGCCCTTCCCCGCCACGGCGCCGGCGCATGGGCGCCAGCCCTTCGCCACCACGACGGACTCTTCTATCTGTTCCTGCCCGACCCGGACCACGGCATCTTCGTTCTCACGGCGACGGATGCCGCCGGACCCTGGTCTGCGCCGCATCCGCTGCTGCCGGGCCTCGGACTCATCGACCCGTGCCCGCTCTGGGACGACGACGGTCGCGCCTACCTCGTCTTCGCCTGGGCGCGCAGCCGCGGCGGCATCGCGAATCGGCTGAGCGTCGTCGAGATCTCGCCGGATGCCCGTAACGTGCTCGGCACTCCAGTCACGGTGATCGACGGAGACGACCTGCCGGGCTATTCCACTCTCGAGGGGCCGAAGTTCTATCGCCGCGACGGCTGGTATTGGATCTTCGCCCCCGCAGGCGGAGTCACCGAGGGGTGGCAGTCCGTGTTCCGGTCGCGCTCGGTTCTCGGCCCGTACGAGGATCGCGTCGTGCTCGAGAGCGGGGGCGGTGCGGTGAACGGCCCGCACCAGGGAGCCTGGGTCACCTCGCCGGAGGGCGAGGACTGGTTCCTGCACTTCCAGGACCGTGGCCCGTTCGGTCGGGTCGTGCACCTTCAGCCGCTGCGGTGGGGCGACGACGGATGGCCCATGATCGGTGACAACGGACGACCGGTGCTCGATCATCCGGTGCCTGCCCGCGCCGTGGTAGCGGCCCCTTCCGCACCCGTTCGGGACGACGCCTTCCAGGAGGCGCGGCTTGGGCCGCAGTGGCACTGGCAAGCCAACCCTGCCGACGACTGGGCGATGATCGGCGGCGGGCTCGCCCGGTTGCGCGCGGTGCCCGACGACCTCGGGTCCCTCCGGTCGGTGCCGCAGGTGCTCGGCCAGCAACTGCCGGGGGTCGCGAGCACATTCACCACCTCGCTTGCCCTTGACACTCCGGAGCCCGGATGTCGCGCCGGTGTCGTCGTGCTCGGCACGACCTACGCGTGGCTCGGCCTCGCCGCTCGGTCAGACGGATCCCTCGTCATCCGCGCCGCCCGGTCCAGCGCCGGCGACGAGGAGGTCACCGACTTCGGACCGTTGGCCGTCGGCGAGACGCTGCGGCTGCGCATCCGTAGTGACGATGCGGGGCTCTGCTCGCTGGAGTATGCGACAGGAGTGCAGGACTGGTCGGCCGGCATCGAGTTCCCCGCCACCGCCGGACAATGGATCTCGGCTGAACTCGGGCTCTTCGCCTGCGCTCCGCCGGCTGCCGCCGGTACCGCGATCGCCGCCTTCGGGCCTGTAACCATCGTTGACGGTTAGCCGCGATCAAGACCGAACGGGCCCGGTGCTTCCGCGAATCTCGATGCGCGGCTTGAAGTTGATGTTGTGCTCGGGGATCTCGCCCTCGATCAGCGCGCGAAGGCGCTTCCAGGCCTGCTCGCCGAGTTCGACAACGGGTACCGAGGCCGTCGTGAGCGGCGGCGTTGTGAACCGGGCGAACGGGATGTCATCGAAACCGGTCACCGAGATGTCGCCCGGAACGCTGACCCCCTTCTCGCTGAGCCCGTTGAGGAGCCCCATCGCTACGAGGTCGTTGAAGGCGAGCACACCGGTGGCCTTCGACGCGATGACGGCGCCGGTCACCCCGTAGCCGTTCTCGAAGGTGACTCCGGAGGGCAGCGTCACCAGTTCAACGTCGGGGTGAAGCGCGGTGAACGTCGTGAGTCCGTTGACCCTCAGGGTGTTCGACGAGCTCTCCGGGTTGCCCTCGAGGTAGACGATCCTGCGATGACCGAGCGCATAGAGGTGCTCGGCGAGCGGTCGGATGCCCGCCTCATAGTCCGCCGTGAGCACGGGTGCATCCACGCTCGCGCTCTCACGGTTGATGAGCACGACCGGAGTGAGTTGGGGCACGAGGGCCACGAGCACGTCCTCCGGCATCCGGGGCGAGCAGAGGACGATGCCGTCGCAGCGGCGGCGCATCTCCACGGCGAGGATGCTCTCTTCGCTCGTCGTCTCGAACGAGTCGGCGACGAGGATGCGGTAGTCGTCTCTCGCCGCGGCGCGGCTGACTCCGCGCATGATGCTCTGGAACGTCGGGTTGGCGAGATCGGGCACGAGGATCGCGACAGTCATGGTGCGTCCGAGCACCAGCGACCTCGCGAGCGGGCTCGGCGAGTAGTTGAGTTCGACCGCGGCGATCCGCACTCGCGCCGCGATGGCGGCATCCACCGTGAAGTTGCCGTTCATGACCCGGGACACGGTCGAGGGTGACACCCTGGCCAGCTCGGCCACCGCATTGATCGTCGCCGACTTCGAGCGAGCTGAGCGTGCCATTCGATCTCCAGGGAGTGAGCGCGGGTGCCAGGGGTCAGGAAACCCTTTCACAGCACCATACCGGGCGAATGCGTGAGGCGTTTGACGCATCTGGACATTCCTGATCTAATTGCCGTAGCCATCTCAGGAAACGATTTCTCACCGGTGCGAACAGCGCCTGCCGAAGACGGATCAATCCATTCCGAGACGGCCCAACGCCCGGAGGCACTCGATGACGAAGACCCGCTACGCACTCATCGGCGCCGGCATGCGTGCCCGCATGTACGTCGGAGCGATCACCGGCGTGCACTCCGAAGTCGCCGAACTCGTCGCGATCAGCGACCCGAATCCCGGCCGCATGCGATTCCACGCCGACGCCGTCGAAAGCTCCGGAGCCGCCCGACCCACGCTCTACTCGCCGGACGACATCGAGGCGATGATCCGCAACGAGAGGGTCGATCGCGTGATCATCGCCTCTCCCGACTTCACTCATGCCTCGATGGTGGTTCGCGCGCAGTCCGCCGGCGCCGACGTCGTCGTCGAGAAGCCGTTGACCATCGATGCCGACGGATGCCGCGCCATTATCGAATCGAGCGAGCGCACCGGTCGTTCGGTCGTGGTGACCTTCAACTACCGGTACTCGCCGCGCAACTCGGCGCTCAAGCAGCTCGTGCAATCCGGACAGATCGGGGCGGTCACCTCCGTGCACTTCGAATGGGTGCTCGACACCAACCACGGGGCGGACTACTTCCGGCGCTGGCACCGGGAGAAGCTCAACTCCGGCGGCCTTCTCGTGCACAAGGCTTCGCACCATTTCGACCTGGTCAACTGGTGGATCGACGATTCCCCGGTGCGGGTCTTCGCCAGTGGCGGGCTTCGCTTCTACGGAGCAGAGAATGCCCGGGCACGCGGCCTCGACGCGCGGCCAGAGCGCGGTACCGTCGACGGCGCGGTTCAGGATCCATTCCTCCTCGACCTCCGCACCGACGAGACGCTAGCCGCCCTCTACCTGGCCAACGAGCACTACGACGGCTACCTCCGTGATCGGGATGTCTTCGATCCGGGCATCACCATCGAAGACAACCTCTCGCTCGTCGTGGACTACAACGGCGGGCCGAGCATGTCCTATTCGCTGAATGCGCACTCCCCCTGGGAGGGCTACACCGTGTCCATCAACGGCACGAAGGGCCGCGCCGAGCTCACCGTCGTGGAGCGCGGATCGGTACTCGAGCTCGACACTATCGACCCGAGCGCGTCCGCCGAGAACGGGCAGGCCGCGAGCATCCGTCCCGTCAGTGAGCGACTGGTCGTTCAGAGACACTGGGAGAACGCGAGCGAGGTCGAGATCCCCGGCGGCGACGGAGCGCACGGGGGCGGCGACTCGCGCCTGCTTCGCGATGTGTTTCTCGGTGCGGGAGATGACGAACTCGGGCGCCCCGCCGGCTACCTCGATGGCGTGCGTTCAGTTGCTGTCGGCATCGCCGGGAACCTCTCGCTCGAGACTGGTGTGGCCGTGCGAATCGACGACCTGCACCTCGGAGCAGACCTCGCCAAACACCGGACGGCGATCCCCCGATGAGTCGTATCGTCGTCACGGGCGGATCCGGGCGGCTCGGTCGCAGTGTCGTGGAGGCGCTCGCCGAGGGCGGGTACGAGGTGACATCCTTCGACGTCGCGCCGGTGTCGGGGTTGCCGGCCCACCAGGTCGAGATAGACCTCTCGGATGCGGTGGCCACCGCGGCCGCGCTGCGGGCAGCGCGACCCGAGGCCGTCGTGCATCTCGCCGCGATCGCCGTGCCGTTCAGCGCCCCGGAGGCGGTCATCCTGGCTACCAACACCTCCATCGCCTGGAACGTCATCGACGGCGCCGTGGCCGCCGGCGCCACCCGGCTCCTCGCCGCCAGTTCGCCGACCGTGATCGGGTACGGAGCGCCCACCGGCTGGGCGCCGGCCTACCTGCCCATCGACGAGGAGCATCCGATCGCTCCCTGGAACGCCTACGCGCTGTCCAAGCGGGTCATCGAGGAGATCGTCGCCATGGCCGTTGCCCGCGATGGCGCAACGGTGCGATTCGGCATCTTCCGCCCCTGTTTTGTGATCTCCCCCGCCGAATGGACGGGCGCTCCGACCCAGCAGGGCCACACCGTCGCCGAGCGTCTCGACCAGCCGGAGTACGCCGCCGTCTCGCTGTTCAACTACGTGGATGCCCGGGACGCGGCATCCTTCGTGCTCGCCTGGCTGGAACGCGGGGCCGCCGCCCCGAACGGGTCCGTCTTCTTCGTCGGCGCGGATGACGCCTTCGCCAAGAGACCGCTCAGCGAGCTGATCCCGCGATTCCTCACCGGAACGGATGTCCTGGCATCGGCCCTGCACGGAACCGCGCCGGCATTCAGTTCGGCGAAGGCTCGGCGCATCCTCGGCTGGCAGCCACGTCACAGCTGGCGCACGGAACTCGCCCTCGGCGTCTCGCCCTCCGGTCGCCCCATCGCAGAAGGAACCCTCTCGTGACCCCCTCCCCGCTCCACTTCGACGGAGTTCTCTTCTTCCCCGTCACCCCCTTCACCGCGGGCGATACCGTCGACCTCGAGGTGCTCGCCGAGCATGTCGCCTCCCGCCTCCCCCACCTTCCGGGCGGGGTCTTCCCGGCCTGCGGAACCGGCGAGTTCCACGCGCTGTCCGTCGCTGAGGTGGCCGCGGTGGTCGCAACGACGGTCGAGACCGTCGCCGGTCGGGTACCGGTCGTCGCCGGGGCCGGGGGCTCCCTCGGCAACGCCATCGCAGCCGCCCGCAGCGCCTCGGATTCCGGTGCGGACGCCCTGCTCGTGCTGCCGCCCTACCTGGTGTCGGGCACGATGGAGGGGACGATCGCCTATGTCGAGACGATCGCCGCCGCATCCGACCTTCCCGTGATCATCTACCACCGCGGCACGGCGATCTACACGGCCGCCGCGGTCGCCAGACTCGCCCGCAACCCCAAGGTCGTCGGCTTCAAAGACGGCTTCGGCGATGTGGGGCTCGCGCAAGAGATCGTGCGCGCGGTGGTGGCCACCGGTCGCACCGACTTCCAATTCTTCAACGGGCTGCTCACTGCCGAACTCAGCCAGGGCGCCTATCGTGGCCTCGGGATGCCGCGCTACTCCTCTGCCGCGTTCGCTATGGCACCGGAGATCGCCACCGCCCACTATCGCGCCTACGAGTCGGGGGATGAGGACCGCCGCCTGCAACTGCTCGACGGGTTCTACGCCCCGCTCGTACGCCTGCGCGATCAGGTTCCGGGGTTCGGCGTCTCGCTGATCAAGGCGGGCCTTCGCCTCGCCGGTCTCGAGGTCGGATCGGTTCGCCCACCGCTTGTGGACCCGAACGATGCGCAACTCACCGAGCTCGCGCGCGTCCTCGATGCCGGCTACTCGCTGGTCGAGGCGCAACGCTCCCGCGAGTCGGTGGCACCCTGAGCATGACCCCGTCGACGGACGCTCGAATCGCCGCGGTCACCGTCGCCCTCCACACCGCGACGCTGCCCCGGCCGTGGGGACCACAGGTCACCGAGATGCACGCCATCGCGGTGACGGTGCGCTGTGACGACGGCTCGATCGGCCACGGATTCTCCTGGACACCGACCATCGGACCGACCGCGATCGTCGCGCTGCTCGAGCGGGACATCCGCGATTTCGTCATCGGAAGGACGGCCGACCCCGGCGTGCTCTGGGATGATCTCTGGGCGCACCTCCACGAGGCGGGTTCCGGCGGGCTCACTACGATGGCGATGGCGGGAATCGACCTCGCGCTGTGGGATCGACAGGCAGCGGCATCCGGTCGCTCGCTCGTCGACCGGCTCGGACGCCGCCACGATTCTGTACCGGTCTACGGCAGCGGCGTCAACCTGCATTACTCCGAGCAGCAGCTCGTGGCGCAGGTGCGGCGCTGGGTCGCGGCCGGCTTCGGCGCGGTGAAGGTGAAGGTCGGAAAGCCGGATATCGCGGAAGACGTCGATCGCCTCTCGGCGGTGCGCGAGGTGCTCGGCCCCGATCGCGGCCTGATGATCGACGCGAACCAGCGCTGGGATTTGCCGACCGCGCGACACGCCATCGGCCAGCTCACGCGATTCGGACTCGACTGGATCGAAGAGCCGCTTCTGGCGGATGACACCCGCGGCTATGCGGAGCTGCGGACATCGATCGATGTTCCCGTGGCACTCGGCGAGAATGCTCACACCATCCATCGCTTCCGCGACCTGATCGAGGCTGGCGCATGTGACATCGTGCAACCCAACATCGTCAGGGTCGGCGGCATCACGCCCTTCCTCCGGATCGTCGACCTCGCGCGGGCGAACGGCCTCACCATCGCCCCCCACCTGTTGCCGGAGCTCTCCGGGCAACTCGCTCTCGCGATGATCGAACCGGCCTGGGTCGAGGATGTCGAGGACGCCTCCTTCGATACGCTCGGCATGCTCGAACGGCCGACCGGTGTCGTGATCGACCGGGGGCAGCTCACGGCCGACACCGGACCCGGGCTCGGGTTCCGCTTCGCCTCCTGAACTGCCCGCCCCCATCCCCGCACGCTAGGAACCCCCATGGACACCACGCTTCTCGAGCTCGACTCGATCATGGCCGCCGCCGTCGCCGCGGCGCCGAGTGCGGCCGCCGCCAGTGACGACGATCGGGCGCGATGGCTGGAGGCCGTCGCCGCGGCGATCGACTCCGAGACCGACTCGCTCGTCGCAATCGCCGACGAGGAGACGCACCTCGGCCTTCCGCGCCTGCTCGGGGAGGTCGCGCGCACCACCGCGCAACTGCGGCTGTTCGCCGCCGTGCTTCGTGACGGCGGCTATCTCGAGGCCACCATCGATCACCCGAATCCGAACGGCACCCCACCCAGCCCCGACCTGAGGCGGATGCTCGTACCCCTCGGCCCGGTCGCCGTGTTCTCCGCGTCCAACTTCCCGTTCGCCTTCTCCGTTGCTGGCGGTGACACCGCGTCGGCCCTGGCCGTCGGCAACCCGGTCGTGGTGAAGGCCCACCCCGGGCATCCGGAGCTGTCCGTCCGCACCGCGGCGATCGTCGCGCACGCGCTGCACGACGCCGGCGCACCCGACGGCATCTTCGCCCTGGTCGTCGGCTACGACGTCGGTCCGGCCCTTGTACGCCATCCCGCCACGGCCGCGGTCGGCTTCACCGGATCGGTGGTCGGCGGTCGCGCGCTGTTCGACATCGCTTCGGCCCGGCCCGAGCCGATCCCCTTCTACGGCGAACTCGGTAGCGTGAATCCGGTCGTCATCACCAGGCAGGCCGCAGCGGAACGCGGGTCGGAACTCGCCTCCGGACTCGCCGGATCCTTCACCCTCGGCGCCGGCCAGTTCTGCACCAAGCCGGGAGTGGTATTCGTGCCGAGTGGCGCCGGTTTCGAAGAAGCCGTCGGTGCGGCGACCGGCGTCGACGCGCCAGCCGTCCTTCTCACCGAAGCGATCCGGGTGGGCTTCCCTCGAGGGCTCGCCGCCTTGGCCACCGTGCCTGGCGTGCGGGTGATCGCCGGCACGCCCGAGCAGCGGGCCGGAGAGGCTACGGCCGTCGTGCTCGCCACCAGCGTGCCGGCCGTGCTGGCCAATCCGGAGGTGCTGCTCGAAGAATGCTTCGGCCCGGTGACCCTGCTCATCGCCTACGACACCGACGATCAGCTGCTGGCCGCGATCGCCGCGGTGCCCGGCAGCCTCACCGCCACCGTGCAGGCGGGCGACGGCGAGGACATCCGTGCCCTCATCCCCGCCCTGCAGGCGAAGTCCGGGAGGCTGCTCTTCAGCGGATGGCCGACCGGGGTCGCGGTCAACTGGGCCCAGCATCACGGTGGTCCCTATCCCGCAACCACCTCCCTGCACAGCTCCGTCGGCGCGAGCGCGGTGCGACGGTTCCTGCGCCCGGTCGCATTCCAGACCGCGCCGGCATCCGTCTTGCCGCCCGCGTTGCAGGAGCACAACCCTCTCGGCATCCCGCGTCGCGTCGACGGCGTGCTCGGCCGCTCCTGACGCTCGGCCGTTGTGCACAGGGCGGGATGAGATCAAGGCCTATGTCCACCCACCGGCGTGGTGCAAGACTTGCCCCATGAATGCTCGCGCAGGCCAGCCCGCCCAGGAATCCGATCTCGTCAACTTGGAAGCGCTGCATGCGGCGTACTACGAACTGGTGCCGGACGTGAGCATCGCCGAGCAGAAGGTGGTGTTCGGTACCTCCGGGCATCGTGGATCCAGCCTCGACAGCGCCTTCAACGAGACCCACATCGCGGCGATCACACAGGCCATCGTCGAGTACCGAGCGGGGCAGGGCATCAGCGGGCCGCTCTTCATCGGGGGTGACACGCATGCTCTCAGCCATCCCGCGCAGACCACAGCGCTCGAGGTGCTGGTCGCCAACGGGGTGGATGTCCTCGTGGACGAGTTCGACGACTTCGTGCCCACCCCCGCCCTCAGCCACGCGATCATCAAGTACAACGCCGCGCTCGCCGCGGGCGCCCCGCAGGCCGACGGCATCGTGGTGACGCCGAGCCACAATCCCCCTCGCGACGGGGGCTTCAAATACAACCCTCCACACGGCGGACCGGCCGACAGCGATGCCACGAACTGGATCGCTAACCGCGCCAACGAGATCATTGCCGAGGGCAGCCACGCGGTGAAACGTGCCGAACCGAGCGGGGTCGGCACCTACGACTACCGCGGCAACTACGTGAACGACCTCGAGAACATCATCGACGTCGAGGCGATCCGGAAGGCCGGCGTGCACATCGGCGCGGACCCGCTCGGCGGGGCAAGTGTGCACTATTGGAGCGCGATCGCGGAACGGTACGACCTCGACCTCACCGTGGTCAACCCCGGCGTCGACCCCCAGTGGGCGTTCATGACCCTCGACTGGGACGGCAAGATCCGCATGGATCCGTCATCGTCGTCGGTGATGGCATCCGTGCTGCGGCACAAAGACGACTACGACGTGGTCACCGGCAATGACGCCGACGCCGACCGCCACGGCATCGTGACCCCGGACGGCGGTCTGATGAATCCCAACCACTACCTCGCCGTCGCCATCCAATACCTTTACAGCCACCGCCCGCAGTGGGGAGCGGATGCCGCGATCGGCAAAACCCTCGTCTCGAGTTCGATGATCGACCTCGTCGCCGAATCCATCGGGCGCAGGCTGTGGGAGGTGCCGGTGGGATTCAAGTGGTTCGTGCCCGGACTCGTGGATGGATCCGTCGCGTTCGGCGGCGAGGAGTCTGCCGGGGCGAGCTTCCTGCGCAAGGACGGCACCGTCTGGACCACCGACAAGGACGGCATCCTGCTCGCGCTGCTCGCGAGCGAGATCATCGCCGTCACCGGCAAGTCGCCGAGTGTGCTCTACACCGAACTCACCGAGAAGTACGGGGCTCCGGTGTACGAGAGGGTGGATGCCGCAGCGACGAAAGCGCAGAAGGCCGCGCTCGGCAAGCTCACCGGGTCTGCGATCACCGCGACCGAACTGGCGGGCGAACCGATCGTCGCGAAGCTGAGCGAGGCCCCGGGAAACGGTGCAGCGGTCGGCGGCGTCAAGGTCGTGACCGAGCACGCCTGGTTCGCGGCCCGCCCGAGCGGCACCGAAGACGTGTACAAGATCTACGCCGAGTCGTTCCTGGGCGCCGAGCACCTCAAGAAGGTGCAGGCTGAGGCGAAGCTCATCGTGGATGCGGCGCTCGCCGGCTGAACCGCGCCAGTTTTGCTGGTCGAGTAGCGAGCGCCAGCGAATTGCTGGTCGAGTAGCGAGCGCCAGCGAGCGTGTCGAGACCTCCGCCTGCACACCGAGGTCTCGACACGGTCGCGGAGCGACCTACTCGACCAGCGGAGTCGCGGAGCGACCTACTCGACCAGCACGGTCGCGGAGCGACCTACTCGACCCGCAGCGTCACGGCGCGTACGCCGGCGCCGGCGACAGGCCGAAGAACTCCTCGAGCGTGGTGGCACCGGTCCCGTGCAGCTCCGTCGCGAGCGCAAGCCCCACGTACCGATAGTGCCACGGCTCGTACACGTAGCCGGTGACCGCCTGCTTGTCCGACGGATACCGCAGCACGAATCCGAATCGGTACGCGTTGGCCGCGAGCCAGATTCCCTGCGGCGTCTGGCCGAAACAGGCCTGGATGTCGCAGCGGCTCGGTGATGCCGCGATGTCGACGGCGAGTCCGGTCTGATGCTCGCTGAATCCCGGGCGCGCGCTCTGGGCATCCGCCTTCGCCTCCCCGAGGCTGCGCACCAGCGAATTGTGAGTGTTCGTCTGCACGACGAAGGAGCGATAGGCGTTCTGGATCTGCATTGCGCCAGCACCCTCGGCGGCCGCGGTCGCGAACATCGACTGGAGTGCCTCGGCGGCCTCGGCCCGCATGCTGGATGACGCGGCGCTCGAGATGTGCGGGACCGACGGCAGCACCAGGTCGGGTGGAACGTACGAGGCGGGCTGCAGCGGTCGCAGCTTGTCCACCACTACCCAGAGGCTCGTCGGGTCGTCGATCGACAGGGCCTGGCGATTGAAGGTGGGCGTCGGCGTCGGAGTAGGCGTGGGTGTGAGGCTCGGGCTCGGGGAGGCCGAGGCGGTGCGCGAGGGGGTGGGAGCCGGCTCGGCGGCGCAGGCGGCGAGAGGAAACAAGATGACGAGCATCAGAGTGATCGCGACGGTGGGACGCACTCGACGGGATGACATCAGTCGATAGTAACGGCGACCCCGCATCGCGGCCGCGGCACCTCCCATTGTGGGGCGCGGATCGACTTGCGGAATGCTTGCCGCGGGTGTAACTTTGCAGACCACGCAAGATTTTCTGCCACTGATGGACGCGCGTTCTTCAGTGGCCATTTTCGTTAACTCACCCACGCCATACAGATCGAGGATCCATGTCACGCGCCGACGCAGCAACCCGGGCCAAAGAGGTCCACGAGTCCGGGGGGATCATGACTCACCGTCAGATCCTCTTCGTCCTATACGGCCTGATGGCCGGAATGTTCCTCTCGGCGCTCGACCAGACCGTGGTCGGAACGTCGATCCGCACCATCGCCGACGACCTCGACGGCCTCAGCCAGCAGGCCTGGGTCACCACCGCCTACCTGATTGTCTCCACGATCGCGACGCCGATCTATGGCAAGCTCTCGGACATCTTCGGACGCCGGCCGTTGTTCATCTTCGCGATCTCCGTCTTCATCATCGGGTCCGTCGCCTCGGGCTTCTCCACCTCGATCCTCGAACTCGCCGGCTTCCGAGCGATCCAGGGCATCGGCGCCGGCGGTCTCATGGCGCTGCCGCTCGCGATCATGGGCGACATGCTCGCGCCGCGGGAACGAGCCAAGTACCAGGGCTACTTCCTGGCCGTCTTCGGCATCTCCAGCGTCATCGGCCCGCTGATCGGCGGCCTGTTCGCCGGCGCTCCGTACATCCTCTTCATCGACGGCTGGCGCTGGGTCTTCCTGATCAATATCCCGATCGGCATCATCGCCCTCGGAATGGTGCTGCGATTCCTGCACCTGCCCAAGCGCAGCGTCAACCGCAGCGTGCGCATCGACTGGTGGGGTGCAACGACGGTGATCGTCGCCGTCGCGCCGCTGCTGCTCGTCGCCGAGCAGGGTCGCGACTGGGGCTGGGCCTCGGGCGGAGCGATCGCCTGCTACATCGTCGGTGGGCTCGGAATCATCGCCTTCATCATCTCCGAGCGCATGATGGGGGATGACGCGCTCATCCCGCTCAAGCTGTTCAAGTCGTCGACCTTCTCGGTCGCAACGATCCTGGGTGTGCTCGTCGGTTTCGGGATGTTCGGTGCCATCTCCACCGTGCCGCTGTACCTGCAGCTCGTGAAGGGCTCGACCCCCACCGAGAGCGGATTCCAGCTGCTTCCGATGATCCTCGGGCTCATGATCTCCTCCATCGTCAGCGGCCAGCTGATCTCGCGAACCGGACGCTACAAGATCTTCCCGATCATCGGCACCGGCTTCATGGTGGTCGGCTTCCTGATCTTCACGACCATCAAGGCCGACACGAACTACCTGGTGCTCGCCAGCGCGATGCTGCTCGTCGGCCTCGGCCTCGGCCAGCTGATGCAGACCCTCACGATCGCCAGCCAGAACTCGGTGGGACCGCGGGACATCGGCGTCGCCACCTCGTCGTCCACCTTCTTCCGCCAGGTCGGTGGAACGCTGGGCGTCGCGGTGATCTTCTCCGTCGTGTTCAGCGTGGTCGGCGGCTTCATCAAGGCCAACTTCACCAACAAAGGCACCCTGCGCGCGGCGCTCGATGCCGCCCTCAATCCGGCGATCGCGAACGCCCCGGCCAACAAGGGCATCATGTCGAAGATCTACGACTCGATCGTCGGTCCGATCAAGCAGAACCTGCCCGCGCAGGTCGACCTGTCCAACGCGACCCAGCGTCACCAGATCGTCGACAGCGTGCTCGCCAAGATCACGCCCGGCAGTACTGGCGGCGGGGCGACGACCTCGCTCGACGGCAACACCTCGTTCCTCAACAACGCCAACCACGCGCTCGCGGCGCCGTTCCTCAACGGCTTCTCCGACGCCATGGTGCGCGGGTTCTGGGTGAGCCTCGTAGTGGTGCTGATCGCCTTCATCCTGAGCTTCTTCCTGAAGGCCACCCCGCTTCGCCAGAAGTCGGCTCTCCAGGAGGTCGCCGACCAGGATGCCGCGATCCTCGCCACCCAGGCGGCGGAGATGATGGGCGCGCCGCTCGAGCCCGACACGAGCGACCGCGACAGCGGCAGCGACCGGGACGGCGGCAGGCCCGACGGATCCGCCGATGACCGGGTCGGTGCTTCGCCGAAACCGTAGCGAAGGCAGTTCACCCGAAAGGGCGGTTCACCAGGATTTCTGGTGGACCGCCTTTTCTGTACGGTCCGGGCGCCGGGCGTCATCGTGGTCTGTCCCTCAGTGCGCCACCTGCTCAGCCCTCCGCCAGCTCAGAAGGAGGCCCGGCCCCGTTCGCGGATCAGGAGTGACGCCCTTTTGTCGGCGTGTCACTCCGCAACACGCCGTAATTCGCGCACGCCTCCTGATCCGTGAACAGGCAGATCGAGGGTTCGACCCTGCTGTGACGACGCCGGGTGCGATCCTGCCGCTCCCAGCCATGCTGGACTCCGTCGGCCGACGTGGAAAGTCGGGCGGACTGCAGACACAGTCAGGCCGAAACGGCACCCAGGGAGAATCCGGCCCGATACTCACGCGGGGTCATCTTCTTCACGTCGCGGAAACGACGGTTGAAGTTGGAGAGGTTGGTGAAGCCGCTGTCCACGGCGATCGACGCGATGCTCCGGTCTGTATCGCGCAGCAGGCGACAAGCGGCGTTGACCCGCACGACGTTGAGGTAGATGGTGACGCTCGAGCCCGTGCTCTTGGAGAACAGCCGGCTGGCCGAACTCGGAGTCAGGTGCGCCGCATCCGCGATGTCGGAAAGGGTGAGATTCGAGGCGAAATCGGTGTGCATCAGTCTCACCATGGATTCGATCCGCTGGGCGGAAACCAGGTTGAGTGCCGGGGTCTCCTGGTCGCTCGCAAGCACCTCCGCCTTACGGTGCGAGAGGTCGAGAAGAAGCGAGACGAGGCCGAGGGTCTTTTCGGCCGGGTGCGCGCTCTCGAGTCGGCGGATCGCCTCGTCCTCGATGTGGAACGACACCCCGCGGCGCGAGGAATTGAGCAGGGCGGCCACACCGGCGAACAGCGGGATGTCGAAAAAGGCGTCACCGAGGAAGTCCCGCTTGAACTGCATCACCACCGCCGAGTGCATGAGATCTCCCGGGGTGGACACATACGTGTGCGGCACTTCTGGGCCGATGAGCGTGAGATTGCCCGGAGAGTACTCACCCACGGAATCGCCGACGAGGCGCGTGCCCTGCCCCGCCCTGATATAGGTGAGTTCGAATTCGGGGTGGAAGTGCCACACCGACTCGAACTGGGGAACCTCGATGGTGGTGATCGCCCAGGTGAGCGGGAAGGTCGGAACGATGTGTTCGAACGATGCCAGCATGAGATTTTTCCTCCCGTGTGGGGACAAAATAGTATCACAACCTGAAATCAGGGACGTTGTTCGGTGACCGGATGTGGACGATTCTGTACTCATGACCACCACACTTGAGAACATGAAGACGAGATACCCCATCTCGTTCGAGACCATTCAGAAGTTCAACGAGGAGGGCTTCGTGAAGCTCTCCGATGTCCTCGACCCCGAGGCACTCAAGGTCTATGAGGCCGAGATCACCGCCAAGGTGAAGGAGCTCAACACCCAGCACCTCCCCCTCGAAGAGCGCGACACCTATGGCAAGGCGTTCCTGCAGGTATCGAACCTCTGGCAGCACAGTGAGATCGCCAAAGAGTTCGTCTTCTCCGAGCGTCTCGCGGCGATCGCGGCCGACCTGCTCGGCGTCAAGGGCGTTCGTCTCTATCACGACCAGGCTCTCTACAAGGAGTCGGGTGGCGGCATCACCCCTTGGCACGCCGACCAGTACTACTGGCCGCTGTCCAGCGACCGCACGGTCACTGTGTGGGTGCCGCTACAGGACACCCCAGAGGACATGGGCCCGCTCTCTTTCGCGCGCGGCAGCCAGAAGCACGAGTTCGGGCGCGACCTGCCGATCAGCGACGAGTCGGAGGCCAAGCTCAAAGTCGATCTGGCCGAGGCGAACTTCCCGCTCGTCGTCGAGCCGTTCAAGCTCGGTGATGTCTCTTTCCACACCGGCTGGACCTTCCATCGCGCCGGCGCGAACAACTCGGGATCGCCTCGTGCCGTGATGACCGTCATCTACATGGATGCCGACATCACGATCATCGAGCCGACCAACGAGTTCCACGAGCGCGAGGTCAACGACTGGCTTGGCGGCACCCCCGTCGGCGAGGTCCCCAACGGGCCTCTCAATCCGGTGCTGTACTCCGCCTGATAGTCCACCATCCACCGCAGCCCGGGACGCACGCGCGTCCCGGGCTGCTCTACGGTTGCCGCGGAGTGTCGCAACGAGAGAGGTCACTATGAGCACAATCGACTGGAGATACTTGGTTCCCGACACCGCGGACGACCCGGGTTGGTCGCATTCCGGTATCGCTGTAACGGATTCCGGTGTCGTGATCTTCGCCGAACCCGCGGGCGGGGGACTAGTACTTTATCGTCCCGCCGTCGAGAATGACGCGTTCACCGTCGAACGCCGCAGGGTTCCGCTACTCGAGATCCACGGCATCTTCTACCAACACGACGAGCGCGGCGAGGCACTCTGGCTCGCCGATCCCGGTTTCAAGGCGCGACCTGAGCTCGGTTATGCGACCGAATCCGCCCCGGGTCAGGTCGGTCGTTTCGACCTGTCGAACTTCGATTATGCGCCGCTCCCCGCCCCTCCCCGTTCCGCCACCGGCGCGGGATGGGAGCCGACTTCGGTCGTGGCGACCCGGGTCGGCGCCGACGAGGCGGAACTCGTGATCGTCGCGGACGGCTACGGCTCTAGCCTTGTGCACCTCTATCAGGACGGCACGCTCGTGCGCACCATCGACGGCAGCGAGAGCGGCGTCGCCTTCGCGTGCCCCCACGGGGTTGTGGTCGACGATCGCTCCGGGCATCCGCTTCTCGTCGTCGCGGACCGCGGTAATCGGCGACTCGTGATCTTCGAGCTCGACGGCACCTTTGTGCGAACCCTGGAGGACCCGCTCTTCACCAGCCCGAGCAGTCTCGCCCTGCGCGGAGACGACCTGCTCGTCACCGAACTGGACGGGGCGCTGTTAGCGGTGAACGCGGATGGGGCGCGAGCGCTCATCGAGACCCGATCCGAGCGGGGGCGCCCGGGTTGGCCGAACGTCGAGCGCGAGGACACGTTCGCCCGACCGCAGCTCGAACTCGGCATGCTCAACAGTCCGCATGGCATCGCGGTGGGGCCGGACCAGTGCGTGTATCTCACCGAATGGGTCATCGGCGGGCGCCAGCTGCAGCTCACACTGCACGACGAGGCCACTCGCGATTAGCCCTTCAGGCCACCGGTAACGGTCTGCACGAACTGCTTCTGGAAGATCGCGAACACGATGATGACCGGGATCGCGGTGAGCACGGAGCCCGCCATAATCCCGCCGTAGTCGGTCGTGTACTGCCCGACCAGGTTCTGGAGCCCGACAGTCGCCGTGAACGAACTCGGATCGTTGAGCAGCGACGAGGCGATGACGAACTCCTGCCAAGTGTTGACGAGCACATAGATTCCGGCCGAAGTGAGCGCCGGCGCGAGGAGCGGGAGTACCACCCGACGAAACGCGGCGAAGTGACTACAGCCGTCGATGGCCGCGGCCTCATCGAGCTCGCGCGGGATGTCATCGACAAATCCCTTCAACAGCAACATGCACACGGCGGTATTGAGACCGGCGTAGGCAATCCCAAGGCCGATCACACTGTTGAAGAGGTGAAGGTCGGCCCACAACTTGTACAGGGGGACGACCATCGAGACGGCGGGGATGACCTGCACGACGAGAATCAACCAATAGAGCGCATTGCTGCCCCTGAAGGTGAATCGTGAGAAGGCGTATGCTGCCACAGCACTGACGAAGACACTCACCACAGAGGCGACCAAACACGCGATCGCGCTGTTGACGAGATTGCCTGGCAGGCCGCTTGTCAGCACCTTGACGTAGTTGGCGAAACCCAGGTTCGAGACGTCGAAGAAGGATCCGGTGAGCACGTTCGCTTGCCTTAGCGACGCCATCAGCACCCAGGCGAAGGGCACAACGACGATCACCAGGATGACGAGCAGAACGAGGTTCGGTCCGACGCTCGCCAATCGACTTCTGAGGGTATTCATGACCGTGCTCGCTTTCTTCCGGCAACCAGCCTGACGATGACGGGCACGAGCACGATCAACAGGATGATGACGGAGAGCGCTGATGCCTTGGCGAAGTCGAAGTTGGAGAACGCGGTGTTGTAGACGAAGATCGGCAGCGTAAGCGTCGCACTGTTGGGTCCGCCGCCGGTCATCAGGTAGATGCCGTCAAAGTAGTTGGATGTCGCGATCACCCCGAGCACGAGGCTCGTGGTCACGATCGCGCGCATCTGGGGAAGCACGACCCTGATCAGCGTCTGGAATGAGCCGGCACCGTCGATCTTCGCGGCCTCCCGCGTCTCCTCCGGCACGGACTGGAGCCCGGCGAGGAGCAGCAGGAAATAGAAGGGGAACCCTTTCCAGGCCGCGGCGACGATGACCGCGATCATGGCCGTATTACTGTCGGCGAGCCAGGCCTGCTGGGTCGGAAGCCCGACCGCGGTGAGCACTGTATTGATCAGTCCGTTGTCGTTGTAGAAGATCACCCAGATGTTGGCGACGACCACACCGGGCAGCACCCACGGGATGATCAGGATTGTGCGGATGCGTCGGATGAAGAACGTATTGCGATCGGCAGCGAGCGCCGCGATCGCGCCGAGCAGGAACTGCAGGGCGGTGACACCGACCGTCCAATAAACGGTGAGGAGAATCGACTGGTAGAAAACCGGGTCTTTGAGCAGCGCGGCGTATTGGTCGAAACCGACGAACGTGCTCACTCCCCCCGACGCCGTCGTGAAGCTCGCGAAGATGTTCTGCAGGATCGGATACCCGACCACGAACGCCAGAAGAGCATAGGCCGGAATCAGCCACACGTACGGCTGTACGGAAGACCTTGGTTTCGCCGGCCGGCGCGGGGCAAGTATCCCCACGCCGGCCGTCTTGATCGATGTCACCACATGCCCCGCAATTTCTATTTGGTGAGGGTTGCCTGGAACGCCGTGTTGGCCTTCGCGAGAGCATCCTGCACGGAATCAGTGCCCTGCAGGATGGACTGCACCGCGCTGGTGAGCAGGTTTCCCTGCTCGACGAGCTTGTCGCTCAGCGGGATGGGGTTGTCGGCGTTCTCGCTGAGGATCTTCCAGTAGATGTCATACTGCGACGCCTTGAGAGTTGTCGCTGCATCCCGTCCGGAGAGGGTCGCTGGCATGAGGCCGGTGAACTTCACGAGGTTAGCCGGCTTGTACATATCGGTCACGAAGGCCTTGATGACAGCCGACTTGTCGGACTTGACGTAGGCCGGAATACCGAGAACCCAACCGCCGGTGCTCGAGTAGGTCGTCTTATCCTTCGGAAGGGTCTGGCCGAGCTCGAAGACCGCCGGGTCCGCTTTTGACGGAATCGTCCAGAACCCGTTGTACTGCATGCCCACCGTACCCGCGGCGAGGCCCTCATCACACGATGCCTCCGACGTCGAGACGATGTTGGACTTGCTGCCGGTCGCGGCGAGGTCCTTGAAGAACGTCACGCCTCGAACGGCCGCCGAGCTGTCGATTGTCGCCTTGGTGCCGGCTTCGTTGATGAATGCGCCGCCGGATTGCTTGATGAACGGGCCGATGTTGGAGTTGATTGTGTACTCCTTGACGCCGCCGACGTAGCAGAAGCCCTGAATGCCGTTGCCAAGGGCTTGGATCTTCTGCGCCGCGTTGAGAATCTCCGAGTAGCTCGCGGTGTCGCCGAACGGCGCGACGCCAGCCTTCTCGAATAGCTTTTTGTTGTACTGGATGACGCGCGTGCCGGTGTCGATCGGGATCGACACCTGCTTGCCGTCGAACTGGGCGGCCTTCAGCAGGTTGGGGTAGAAATTCTTCGTTGCCAGGTCGCCCGACGTTCCGACGACCTTGGTGATGTCCTGCAGGAAGCCCTTGCCGGCGAACGACGGCATCGAAGTGCCGTTGATCTGGGCGAGGTCCGGACCCTGTCCGGCGCTGAAGGCCTGGCCGAGTGCGTTGTCATAGTTCGCGAACGGGATCTCGCGAACCGTGACCTTGTAGTCCGGGTGGCTCTTGTTGAAGCTGGCCACGTAGGGCGCGATCGTCGGTGTGCCGGCGGGAACCCAGAGGCTCAGCGTCTTGCTCGCCCCCGACGTGGATGAGCCGTTCGAAGCGCATCCGGCCAGGGCGAGGGACGCCGTGAGTGTCACGCCGACGATTGCGGCGAGCTTTCGTGATCTGTGCATTTTCTCTTCCTTGAGTGCTGGTGACGAATCAGTTGGGGGGTGATGCTGACGTGCTAGGGCGCGCTCCTTTCGACTAGGGAGTCCGAGGCCGCGAGAGCCGGGTTCTCCAACACCATGCCGTCGCGCACGAGGCGCTCCTGCAGCGACGGGATGGAGAGCTCGCGTAGGGCTGAATCGACCGGAAGGGCCAGTGCGACAGCGGTGCCGGCGGCCTGGCCCATCGCGAGACACTGGGCGATCGATCGCGCGGAGGCGTGGGCGCCGTGGGTCGCCGACAGGCAGCGACCGGCGACGATCACGTTGGAGAGCCCAACCGGCAGAAGCACCCGATAAGGGATGTCGTAGGTGCGGGAGTCGGGGATGTACTTCCAGACGGTGTCGGTGCCGCCGCTGTGGTCCTCGATCGGTGCGCCGCAGGAGGCGATGGCATCATCGAATCGCTGCGCGGAGAGCACATCATCCTCGGTCAGCTGGTAGTCGCCGCGGATGCGTCGGGACTCCCGTACACCGATGTGCAGGCCGACACCGACGAGCTCCGCCGTCTCATAGCCGGGAATCTCACCCTGGAGGAAGCGCACGTACTCACCGACCTGGCGCCGACCCTCGAGCTCCGCGATCGACAGGGCGACCACGTCGGTAGGGTCAACGTTCTCCACCCGCGTCATGTTGGCGAGCGAGACACCGGCAACGGGCGTGCGATGGATGCTGCCCTCCTGCCGGGGAAGGTCGTAGCGACCGGATGCCGCGGCATCCGCCATCCGCTCGAACAGCTGCTCCTTGGGGAACGACCGCGACTTCTCGTCATCCACGTTGGCGAGTCGGAAAGTGGTCGTGAGCGCCTGCACCTGCTCGCCCGTCTCCGATCCGTCGAAGCCGGCGCCTGCGAGCGCGCACACATCGGCATCGCCGGACGCGTCGATGACGTATCGCGCGGAAACCCGGGAGAGGCCGTTCTTATTTGCGATCAGCAGGCTCGTCACTTCATCGCCCGAGGAGCTGGAGACGACATCGATCACGAGGGAGTGGAAGAGCACCGAGACGCCGGCCGCCGTGACCAGGTCGTCCCACACGCCGAGGAGGATCTCGGGGTTGTAGGTCACCCCGCCGCCGGCGCCGTAGGTGTTCGGGCGGATGAACGCGGCCCCCTTCGCGGTGAGCGCGCCAACGACCTCGTCACCGATGCCGCCCACGACCTTGCGATTCTCACCGGGCGTGTAGAAGCCGTAGAAGGTGTCAAGCACCGCGGTGCCGATGCCGCCGAGACGTGCCGACTTCTCGACGATGAGCACCCGTGCTCCACCGCGACTGGCCGCGATCGCCGCCGAACAGCCGGCCGAACCGCCACCGACCACGACCACGTCCACCTCGGCGAGCGCCGGGATGGATGCCACGGCAGTGCCAAGGGTCCGAGCGAGCGGAAACGGGCTGATAGTCATTTCTGTGCTCCTTCGAGGGAGAGGAACCGGGCGGGTGTGTCGACGAGCAGTGTCGCGACGGCTTCCGTGCCGATGCGCTCCACGAGTCGCGGGAGGAAGGATCGGCCGAGCACGTCCATGCCCGGTCCGCCGCCATACGCACGGAGGGTGTGGCGCCGACCGACGTCGGTTCCGAGGGTGAGATTCGCGCTGAACCCCCGCTCGACCATCTCGGCGCACAGGTCGAGGAGGTGACTCTCCGGACGATACTTGATGCGCCCGACGGTGTCGTAGACCAGGGTTGCGCCGCGGCGGATGAGCTGCTCGTGCAGGTCGGGGTCGGGGTTGCGGTCGAGGTGGGCGAGCAGCACACGGCTCGCAGGGAGGCCCGCAGCCTCTATGACATCGAGCAGCTCGCCGGCCGCCGTTCCTACCTCGGTGTGCACGGCGAGCGGCACACCGGTGGATGCCGCGGCCTCGGCACACACCTCGAGTCGAAGCTGCTCCGTTCGGCTGATGCGTTGGTAAGACGCCCCGCACTTGATGATGCCGGCGCGAAAGCTGCTGGTCTCGCGGAACGGGGAGGCCCAGTCCGAGGCATCCATTCCTTCCTCGACATCGGAGAGGACGGCTGAGAGGAGCTGCTGCCTGGTCGCCCTGAAGATCCAGTGGTCGCCGCGGTAGTGCGCATCCCGGTGGTACCCGCTGGCCGCGACGATGTGCACGCCGGTGTCATTCGAGACGCTCGCCAGGCCGACAGGGTTTCGTCCGAGGCCGATTGTGGTGAGATCGACGATCGCGTCGATGCCAGATTCTTTGACCGTACGGAGCTCGACGATGGCCTTGTCGACGTCCTGGAACTCCTCTCCCGCGAGCAGGGGCGAGGCGAGGAAGATGTGCTCGTGCGCATCGGTGCGCCCGAGTTCGGCGACGTCGATGTCGCCGAGTACGGTGCGCACTGTGCCCGTGCCGGGTACGACGGTCATCGCAACGTCCACCCTCCGTCGGCAGGGAGCTCGGCGCCGGTGAGGTCGCTCGAATCGTCGGAGAGCACCCAGCAGATGACCTTCGCAACCGATTCGGCGGACTGGGCACCGTGGCTCAATCGCTGGATCTCGGCGAGTCGCGGGCCGACATCGGGCGAGTCGATCGCCCTTCGCGCCATCGGGGTGTCGACGACACCCGGCGAGACGAGGTTGACGCGCACGCCGCTCGGCGCTCCGACGTATGCGGAGGAGCGCACCAGGGGAAGGAGCGCACCCTTCGCACTGGCGTAGGCCACAGTGAGGAAGTCGTCGTCGAGAGTACGGGCAAGCCCGGAGCCGACGACAGCGATCGAGCCTCCGCCGCTCTCCGCTACCGCCGGAACCGCCGCCCGCAGCAGTCGGAACACCGATTCGAGGTTCACCCGGTGCACCTCGGCCCAGGCCTCATCGGTACAGCTCGTGATCGGGCCGTCGCCGAGACGGCGGCCGCTCATGCCGACGGCATGTACGACCCCGGTGAGGTCGCCGAGTGCACTCTTCGCGAAGGCGATCGCCCGTTCCGCGCCTCCGACTTCGGTGATGTCGAAGGTGTCGCGATCTACGCCGACGCACGGGATGCCCCGCCTCGAGAGTTCGCTGAGCACCGCAGATCCGATTCCGCCGCTCGCACCGGCGACCAACACGCCCGTCATGAGCGGGACTTCCGAACGCGCAGGACGGCAGCGGAGCGTTCCGCCTGGTCGAGATAGGCATCCTCGAACAGGGCCTGGGAGCGATCGACACCAATCACGGCTCCGCTGGTGAGCACCGATGGGAGCTGTCCGCGCGCCAGCAGCAGGCGGGCCGTCTCGACTTTCATCGCGTTGACGATCGCCGCGCCGGCGAGCGTCGTGCCCGGGCCGATGGGAGTCTCGAGTCCGTCGAGCGTGATGAGGGAGTCTCCGACCGGCGTGCACAGGTCGATGACCACATCCACGACATCCGCGAGCTTCTTCCCCGAGCTGTGGCGGGGGGCGCTCGCCCCATACTCGGCGAGGGAGGTGACACCGACGACGGGCAGCCCGGCCTCGCGGGCGATCATCGCGAGTTCGATCGCGACCGCGTTCTGTCCGCTCGCGCTGAAGAGGATCATGCTCTGCGGCGGAGCGAGTTCGAAGTTGGCGAGGATCGCCGCGGCGAGGCCCTCCACCTTCTCGAGGAACATCGCCTGGCGCTGGCCGTTGTTGCCGACGACCTGGGTGTGGAAGGTCGTCGAGAGCTCGACGAGCGGATAGAAACCCGGAAACGATCCGTAGCGGGGGAAGAGCTCCTCCACGGCGATGCGGGAGTGCCCGGTGCCCGAGGCGAACATGACCGATCCGGCGCCGATCGAATCGGCCGCGATTGCCGCGGCCTCGGCGATGTTCCCGGTCTGGGTCTGTTCGACGACGTCGAGTACCTCGTGGGCTCTCTTCATCCAGTTCATGCCTGGTGCTCCAACTCTGTGCGTGCGGGTGTTGTGTTCGACGGCGTCATGCTGCTGTGCGAGTGGTCTCGACGGGCGAGGGCTGCGCCGAGGGCTCCTGCTCGGGAGCCGAGCAACCCGACCCGCACCTCGACGGTTCCGAGGAGCCCGAACCGTTCGACAAGGCGCTCCCGGGTGCGATCGAGGTAGCCGGGGAGTTCCGTCGCCACTGCGCCGCCGACCACAACGAGGTGGGAGCCGGTGACGGCACACAGGCTCGAGACGCCGACTGCGAAGGCGTCGTAGGCCTCCTCGAGCACGCTGGCGGCGATCGGATCAGACAGCGCCGCGAAGGCGAGGGAGATGAGAGCGTCCGGCCCGGCGTCGACCGTCACGCCTCGCCGTTTCGCGCGGGCGAGCACCGAGGTGCCGCCGGCATAGGCCTCGACACATCCACGCCCGCCACAGGCACAGGTCTCGCCCCCGGCGACCGCCGTCGAGTGCCCGATCTCCCCGAAGCTGTCCCGGCGAGACGAGACGACCTGACCATTCACCGCCACGGCTCCGCCGATGCCCGTGCCGATGGTCGCGAAGACAGCGTCGGAGGCGCCGACGGCAGCGCCGAGTTCGAGTTCGGCCCTGGCGAAGGCGCGAGCGTCGTTGAGGAGGGTCGGCTCATAGCCGGTGTGCTCGGCGATGTACGAGCGCACGGAAAACCCGAGCCACTCGCCTGCGACATTGGGCAGAAGCGTGATCGAGTCGCGCTCCTCGGAGAGATGCCCGGGAACGGCGATCCCGACCCCGGCGAGACCCGACTCGCCGGCACTGTAATCATTCACGATGCGGATGATCGCCTCGGTGACTGCGATGTGACCCGTCGTCGGGGTCGCCGTTCGTCCTGATCCGAGGCTCGCTCCATCGTCGCCGAGCAGCTCCCACTTGATGAAGGTGCCACCCAGGTCGATTCCTAGCCAGTCCGGAGCTGTCATACGTCTGCCGTGTCGACGGTGCTCGGATCGACTGTCGTGCCGGTGCGGGCGGACTGGATCGCGGCGTAGCAGAGCTGCAGGCTCGGGAGCACCGTCATGGCGGCGTTCAGGGGCGCGCGGCCCTCCTCGCGAGCCTTCAAAAGCTCTGCCATCGTGCCGTGCATGCCGTTCTTGAACCACTCGCCCTCGAGCTCCACCGTCGAGGTGCCGGCCTCGGTGGTCACCGAAATAGACGAGCCGCCGAGCCAGGGCCCGGTGTGGCTGATGACACCCTTCGTGCCCTCGACCCGGAAGCCGGCCTCCTCGTCGAAGTGGCTGCTGCCGCGGAATCGGATCGATGCCTGCGCATCATCGAAGTCGACGATGACCTGGGTGTTCGTCGGAACGGGGATGACCGCGCCGGGAACCTTTTTGACCCGCGCGGTGACCTCGGTCGCCTCCTTGCCCTCGAAGATCTGTGCGATCATGTCGAACCAGTGGATGCCGAAGTCGAGCAGGATCAGGTCCTGCATGTTCGAGAAGATCTCGTTGCCGCTGACCACTTCATCGTGCGGCCAGTACTCCCAGAAGTCCGCCGAGGTGACCTCGCCGATCACGCCGGAGCGCACGGCTGAGAGCAGGTAGCCGAAATGCGGGGCCCAGCGGCCGTTCTGGTTCGCCGCGAGCAGGCGCCCGCGGTCGCTGGCGTAGTCGATGAGCTCTTGGCCGGCCGCGATGGACCGCACGAACGGCTTCTGGCTCAGCACATCCTTGCCGGCGTCGAGCGCGTCGCGAACCAGCGGCGGGCGCACGTGCACGTGGGTGGCGATGTCGACGACCTCGACGTCGGTGCGGGCGAGCACCTCATGGTGGTCGGTGTAGACGTCAGCGTCGGGGAAGAATTCGTCCCGGCGCTCGATTGCCCGCTCCTCGACGATGTCGCACAGGGCGACAACGTTGTAGCCGGCCTCCCGGTAGGCGGCGAGGTGGAAGGCGCTGATCCCGCCGCATCCGATGATCGCGATCGGGGTGGAGAGCGACCTGGGGTCGGTCGGAAGGTAAGTGACGTCGGCAGGGGCCGGCACAGTCGAGGGGGAGATTGTCATACTCATTTCTGGAGTGTCGCGTTCGCGAGGGTGGAGCCGAGCAGGTCGGTGGTCGTGCCGGTGGCGACGGCCTTGATCGCGGTGTCGACGATTTGCTGGCCCTTGCGGGAGAGCTCTTTGCTCGACGGACCGGATGGCACGAGGCCGTTATCGAGGCAATGGATCACGTGGGCGAGCGCCCCGGTCTGATCGATGCGCGGAACATCGACCGGTATGCCGACGGCGGCCGGGTTGGCCACCGTCTGCACGAAGACCTCGGGGGCGAAGTCGCGGCTGGAGATCGTGCCGCCGGTGCCGACGACGACGAATCCACAGGCGGGGGCGTTGTGGGCATCCCAGGGGTTGGAGAACGTTCCCCACTTGGTCTGGAAGGTGGAGAGGCCCTTCGGATACGCCGCCGCGACCACCGACTGTTCGTCGACCGCGAGGCCTTCCGAGCCCCAGGTGAGGGCGGTGAGGCGCTCGGGCAGTTCCCCGTCGCGGAACCAAGTGCCGATGGTGGCGCCGTAGCCGAGGTAGTCGAGCAGCGAGCCGCCGCCGAACTCCGGCGAGTACCACCACGAGGCCGCCTTGGTCGCGATGTCGGGGTCGACGCGCTCTTTCTTGTCGTGAACGTGGGTGAGCGGCCCGCGGTTGCCGTCGTAGTAGTGCACCTCGGTCACCTCCCCGATGGTGCCCTCGGCAATGAGCCGCTGGGTGGTGAGGTGGGCCGGGTACCAGGCGAGCGGCCAGTTGACGGCGAGGATCGTCTCCGCCAGATCCGAGGCGGCGATCATGCGGTCGGCGTCGTCGAGCGACAGCGCGAATGGCTTCTCGAGGATGACGTGCACACCGAAGGCGGCGAGCCTCTCCACGAGTTCGGTGTGATCTCCCGTCGTCGAACAGACGATCGCGATATCCGGGGTCGTCTCGGCGACGAGTGCGTCCAGATCGGTGTATCGGATGTCCTTTGCGACCCCGAGGTCGTCAGACACCGCGTCGCGTCGATTCACATCGGTGTCCCAGACGCCGACGAGCGCTGCCCCGGGGTGACCCTCGATGAACCTGAGCTGGTCACCCGCGTGCATGTGGGCGAACCCGATCACAGCCACTCGATAAGAGGCGTTGCTGGCCATGAGACTCCTTTGTCTAACGTGTCGGTGCTGTCGATCCTGAAACTGGTACTTGCATATTCGCTCATATGAGCGCTACAGTTACGCTCACTTGATAGATGGAGTATTGCATAATGCTTTTCCCAGAGTCAACCCCGGGAGCCCCGAGCGACTTCGACGAGGAACTCGCCGCCACCGTGAGTCGGATGTTCTGGATCGAGGACCGCTCGAAGATTGAGATCGCCGAGGAATTCTCCCTGTCTCGGTTCAAAGTCGCGCGCATCCTCGACGACGCCCGGCGCTATGGAATCGCGCGCATCGAGATCACCGAACCCAAGGAACGCCTCGGCAGGATGGCCGATCAGCTGAGGGATGCGTTCGGCCTGGAAGACGTGCGGCTCTCAGCGAGGCCAGTCACGGCCTCCGGCGGACTGTCCGAACTCGGCGCGGTCGCGGCGGCCTATCTCGACTCGAAGATCACCCCCGGTTCGAGCCTGGGGCTCGGTTGGGGCGCCACCCTCGGTGAGGTTGTGAGCCACCTCGCACCCGGCGGTCCGGCGGATGTCGTGCAGCTCGCCGGAGGGTTCGCGAGCTCCGCCGGGAACTTCAACGGCAACCAGCTGGTCGTGTCGGCGAGCACGATCCTCGGGGGGAATCCCTACCTGCTGCACGCTCCCGCCCTCGTCTCGAGCCCCGAGGCACGAGCTCTGCTCCGCGCCGACGAGACGATCGCGCGCACTGCAGACCGGTACCGCGACCTCGACATCATGGTCACCGGCATCGGCTCGCTCAGCGCCTCCCCCACCTCGGCCCTCTACCGCGGAGACGTGCTCAGCAAGAAGGTCCACGAAGAGCTGCGACACTGGCGGGTGATCGGGGATACCTGCTGCCACTTCATCGACGAGACCGGGCATGTGATCCGCGCTCTCGAAGGCCGAGTGACGGGCATCTCGGTGAGCGACATGCAGCAGATCCCCCTGAGGGTCGCCGTTGCCGGCGGCGCCGACAAGCGCGAGCCCATCCGTGCCGCACTGCAGAGCGGACTCCCGAATGTGCTCATCACCGACCTCGATACCGCTCGCGCACTCCTCGCCACCAAACAAGCGACGCACAAAGGACGGTAAGCCCGTGAACAACGCTCCCGCCGTGACCCTCGAACGACTCGAGCGAGCGCGCCTGGTGCCCGTCGTCGTTATCGACGACGCTCGCCAAGCGCTCGCAGTGGCGCGAGCCCTTGCCGACGGGGGCATTCGTTGTGCGGAGATCACCTTGCGCACCAGTGCCGGAATCCCCGCGATCGCCGCGATCGCACAGCTCGACGACTTCACCGTGGGTGCCGGAACCGTGCTGACGCTGGCCGATGTCGACGCCTGCGCCGATGCGGGCGCGGAGTTCATCGTGAGCCCCGGCCTGGATCCGGCGGTGGTGGAACGATCGCAGGCGCTGCCCATCCTCGCATTGCCGGGCATCGCCACCGCCTCCGAGCTGCAGGGTGCACAACGGCTCGGGCTTCGGGCGGTGAAGTTCTTCCCGGCCGACCGCCTCGGTGGTCTCGGCACCATCGCGGCACTCGCCGCGCCGTTCCCCGGAATGCGCTTCATGCCCAGCGGCGGAGTGGGCGTCGACAACCTGGTGGAGTACCTCTCGCACCCGTCGATCTTCGCTGCAGGGGGCAGCTGGATGGTGCCCCGCGCGATTATCGCCGCCGGCGACTTCGCCGCTATCACTCGGCTCGCCGCCCACGCCACGTCGCTCATCGAGAGCATCCCGGCGACTCTTCGCCAGCCCGTCTGACACCGCGGCCCATGGTCGGGCGGCCACCGCCTTCCCGGACCCGATCCATTCCCTCAACCCTGCGAGGTCCCGTCCCGTTCACGGATCAGGAGGGGCGCGGCTCTGTCGGCGAGTCGCTCCGCAACACGCCGCGGATTACTCGTGACTCCTGATCCGTGAACAGGGTCACCACAGGGCGACGACGCGTGGAAACAAGATCCTTGCGCGGCGTTCCGTGGTAGCCGAGCACCGAGTTCGCCTTCAATGCAAAAGCGCTGTGACCGGCAATTCCGTCGCGGGGTCAATTCTGTAGTTGACAGCATAGGTCGGTCGTGAATAGGGTTAGCGCGATCGCGTGGGAGCGCTCCCACGAAATAATTTGGGAGCGCTCCCACGCGCCCTTCGCATAACCCTTCCCACGCACACAAAGGAGTGACCGTGAAACTCTCACGACGCACGACCGCCGTTGCCGCCATCGCTGGCGCAGCAGCATTCGCCCTGATCGCCACCGGATGCTCGGCCAACGGCAGCTCGACCGCCGATGCCAGCAAGCCGATCACACTGACCCTCGCCACCTTCAACAACTTCGGCTACGACGACGCGCTCCTGGCCGAATACCACAAGCTCCACCCCAACATCACGGTCGTGCAGAACAAGGCGGCGACCTCGGATGCGGCCCAGACCAACCTCTTCACCAAACTCGCCGCCGGCTCCGGCCTCGGCGATGTCGAGGCCGTCGACGGCGACTGGATGCCGAAGGTGCGCAAGTACGCCAGCAAGTTCGTCGACCTCGCCTCCGCCGACAACAAGGACCGCTACTCCAGCTGGAAGACCGCCGGAGGCGTCGCCGACGGAAAGCAGATCGGGCTCGGCACGGATATCGGCCCGGAGGCCATCTGCTACCGTTCGGACCTCTTCGCCAAGGCCGGCCTTCCGACCGATCCCGACGCTGTCGCCAAGCTCCTCACCGGCGGGTGGGACACCTATTACTCGGTCGGAAAGACATTCGCCGACGCCAAGACCGGCGCCGCGTGGTTCGACTCGGCCGGAGCGACCTTCCAGGGTCTCGCCAACCAGTACAAGAACTTCTTCGAGAAGAGCGACGGCACGGTCATCGCCGCGACCAATCCCGACGTCAAGGCGGCGTTCGAGTCGGTGCTGAAGGCGAGCTCCACCGAGTCGTCACACCTCACCCAGTGGAGCGCCGACTGGACGGCCGGCCAGGCCAATGGCGCTTACGCGACGATGCTCTGCCCGGCGTGGATGCTCGGAGTGATCCAGGGCAACACCCCGAAGCTGACCGACTGGAAGATCGCCAACGTGTTCCCGAATGGGGGAGGCAACTGGGGCGGCTCGTACCTGCTCGTTCCGACCCAGGGCAAGCACACCGCAGAGGCCAAGGCCCTCGCCGACTGGATCACCGCTCCCGCCCAGCAGATCAAGGCGTTCAAGGTGGCCGGTACCTTCCCGAGCCAGGTCGCGGCCTACACCGATCCGACCCTCACGGGAGCGACGAACGCCTTCTTCAACAACGCGGAGATCGGCAAGATCTACATTGATCGCGCCAACGCGGTGAAGGTCACCCCGTTCAAGGGCGCCCAGTACGGATCCATCATGACCGCCGTGCAGAACGGTCTCACGCGAGTCGAAACCGGCACCCAGTCCGTCGATGACTCCTGGAACCAGGTCGTCACCGACATCAAGGCCCTCGGCTGAGCAGTCGAGCACCATCCGGGTCGCCCGCGTGATCGGGCGACCCGGCCCTCGTACGCCGCAGAACCTGTGAACGCCCCGCCCCACCGAACACCAGCGCAACTCGCGCCGCTAGGACTCGCACCATGACAACCTCGACGCTCCGGGCGGCGCAACGCACCCCCCGCAGGATCGCCTTCAGCCAGACACTCGGCCGCTGGGACATCCGCTTCTCGCCCTATCTCTACATCTCCCCGTTCTTCCTGCTTTTCGCCGTCGTGGGGCTGTTCCCCTTGCTCTACACGGGTTGGGTGTCCCTGCACGCCTGGGACCTCATCGGTGGCCAAGGCGCGTTCGTCGGAGGCGACAACTTCCTCTGGGTGCTGCAGCAGCAGAAATTCTGGATCGCGCTTCGAAACACCTTCAGCATCTTCCTGCTCTCGTCGGTGCCCCAGATCATCATCGCCCTCGCCATCGCGGCGGTGCTCGACACCAACCTGCGGGGCAAGACGTTCTGGCGCATGGGGGTGCTGCTGCCCTACATCGTGATGCCGGTGGCGGTCTCCCTCATCTTCAGCAACATGTACGGAGACAAATACGGCCTCGTCAACACGTTGCTCGCACACGTCGGGATCCCGGGCATCCAGTGGCATTCCAACCCGATCGCGAGCCAGTTCGCGATCGCGACCATGGTCAACTTCCGCTGGACCGGCTACAACGCGCTCATCCTGCTTGCCGGCATGCAGGCCATCCCGCGCGACTACTACGAGGCGGCCACCATCGATGGAGCCGGCGCGGTGCGACGGTTCTTCTCGATCACGATCCCCCAATTGCGGCCGACGCTCATCTTCGTGATCATCACCGCCACGATCGGCGGCCTGCAGATCTTCGACGAGCCGCGGCTCTTCGACCAGTACGGCACCGGCGGCGCCAACAGCCAGTGGCTCACCCTCACCATCTACCTCTACAACCTCGGCTGGGGGCAGCTTAACTTCGGCCGCGCCGCTGCTGTGGCCTGGCTGCTGTTCCTGGTGATCGTGCTGATCGGACTCCTCAATCTCGGCATCACCCGCCGGATCGCCAGCAACGAAGGACGCAGATCATGACCGTCACCCCACTCCGCCGTCGCGGTCGCCCCGGCATCGGTCGGCCGAGCCCGATCGTGTACGCGTTCCTCACTGTGGTGATCGTCGCCTCGGTGTTCCCGCTCTACTGGTCGTTCCTCATCGGCAGCGGCGACTCCTCCACCATCAACGACCCGACCATGTCGTGGTGGCCCGGCGGCAATTTCCTCGCCAACGCGGCATCCGTCATCGGTAACGAGAGCGTCAACTTCTGGAAGTCCCTCGGCAACAGTGTGATCGTCTCGACCGTCGTCTCGGCATCCGTCGTCTTCTTCTCGACTCTCGCCGGCTATTCCTTCGCGAAGCTGCGCTTCCGGGCGAAGAAGGGCCTGCTGGTCTTCGTGATCGCCACGACCGCCGTTCCGACGCAACTCGGAGTCGTGCCCCTCTTCATCGCGATGTCGGCCTTCGGGTGGACCGGCACACTCGGCGCGGTGATCGTGCCGGCACTCGTGAGCGCCTTCGGGGTGTTCTGGATGACCCAGTACATCGCACAGGCCCTTCCCGACGAGCTGGTGGAGGCGGGGCGGATCGACGGCGCCACCATGTTCCAGACGTTCTGGTACATCGGGCTGCCGTCGGCGCGGCCGGCCGCAGCGATGCTCGCCTTGTTCACGTTCATCACCACCTGGACCAACTTCTTCTGGCCTTTCATCGTGCTGAATGCGAGCAATCCCACACTGCCGGTCTCGCTCGCGACGCTGCAAGCCAACTACTTCATCGACTACTCGATCGTTTTGGCCGGCGTGCTCCTTGCCACGCTCCCGCTCATCGCGCTGTTCGTGGTCGCCGGAAGGCAGCTGGTCGCGGGCATAATGCAGGGAGCCGTAAAAGGATGATGAGCGTTCAGACCACAAGCACCGAAGGGATGGCCCGCGTGACCATCGACACCGCAGCACTGGCCACCACCACCCGGGTCGCCCGCGCGTTCCCCCAGAACTTCCTGTTCGGGGCCGCGACCGCCGCCTACCAGATCGAGGGTGCAGCCCACGAAGACGGACGCACCGATTCGATCTGGGACGTGTTCTGCCGCGTTCCCGGGGCCGTCGTGCGCGGTGACAACGGCGAGGTCGCCTGCGACCACTACCACCGGTACGCCGACGACGTGGCGATGATGGCCGACCTCGGTTTGCAGACCTACCGTTTCTCCACCTCGTGGTCGCGCGTGCGTCCGGACGGCGGGCACGTCAACAAGCAGGGGCTCGCGTTCTATTCGAAGCTCGTCGACCAGCTGCTTGAGAAGAACATCAAGCCGTGGCTCACCCTCTACCACTGGGACCTGCCGCAGGCACTCGAAGAGAAGGGCGGATGGGCCAACCGGGACACCGCCTATCGGTTCGCCGAATACGCCGCAACGGTGCACGACGTGCTTGGAGACAGAGTGGAGGCGTGGACCACGCTCAACGAACCGTGGTGTGCCTCCTTCCTCAGCTACATCGGCGGCGAGCACGCGCCCGGTCGCCAGGACGTGCCGGCCGGACTCGCCGCCGCACACCACCTGCTGCTCGGTCACGGCCTCGTCGTGCAAGAGCTGCGAAAGCGCGACCCCGCGCTGCAGCTCGGCCTCACCCTCAACCTCACCGTTGCGGATCCGGTCGATCCGTCCGATGCCGGCGACCTCGATGCGGCCCGTCGCATCGACGGCCAGTTCAACAGGTTCTTCCTCGATCCGATCTTCCGGGGCGAGTACCCGCCGGATGTGCTGCAGGATGTCGCGGGCAACGGCTTCGAGACCGTGGTGCAGGGCGGCGACCTGGCGATCATCTCGACGCCGATCGATGCGCTCGGGGTCAACTACTACCACGGCGACTTCGTGAGCGCACGGCCCGGAGCGGAGGAGACATCCACGGCCGCGCCATCCGAGCGCCCGAAGCGGTCGCCGTTCCCGGCCGCCGACGGCGTCTACTGGCACTCGCGCGGACTGCCGCTGACGGCGATGGAGTGGGAGGTGCAGCCCGAAGGCCTCACCCGCCTGCTGCACCGCGTGCACGACGAGTACAGCGGGCCGGCCGGAGTGGCCATCGCGGTGACGGAGAACGGCGCGGCCTACGACGACGTGGTCGACGAAGACGGGGCTGTGCACGATGTAGAGCGCAGGAACTTCCTCTCCGTTCACCTGGATGCGATCCTCGATGCGATCGACGGCGGAGTGCCGGTGACGGGCTACTTCTACTGGTCGCTGCTGGACAACTTCGAGTGGGCCTGGGGCTACGACAAGAGGTTCGGAATCGTCAGGGTGGACTACGAGACGCAGGCGCGCACCCCGAAGGCCAGCGCGATCGAATACAGCCGCATCATCGGCGAACGCGCGCTGTAGGAGCACTCGGATGCCCGGCAGCACTGGCCCTGCCGCACCTACTGGCTAGACTTCGGGCACCATGACAATCACGCCGTCGGCACGACGCGTCGCCCCGACCCTCGAGGCCGTTGCGGCGGCCGCTGGCGTGTCCCGATCCACGGTGTCCCGGGTGGTGAACGGGTCCAGCCAGGTGAGCCCCGAGGTGCTCGAGGCGGTGCAGGAGGCGATCCGCGCCCTCAACTACAGCCCCAACCGGGCCGCGCGATCCCTCGCCAACAATCGCACTCTCGCGATCGCACTGGTGATCCCCGAAGAGACCAGCCGCTTCTTCGGCGACCCGTACTTCGCCGCGATCGTGCAGGGCATCACCCGCGAGCTCGACAACAGCGACTATGTGCTCACCCTGCAGCTTGCACAGTCGCGGCCGAGCGAGAAGACCCTGCGTTATCTCACCGGAGGCAATGTCGACGGGGCATTCGTGGTGTCCCACCACTCCGGTAACGAATTCCTCGCGGCGCTGCAGGAGACCATCCCGGTGGTCTTCAACGGGCGGCCGATGCGCTTCGACGACCCACCGGCCTATTTCGTGGATGTCGACAATGCCGCCGCTGCCGCCCGCGGCACGCAATACCTGATCGATCGGGGCCGGCAGCGAATCGCCCTCATCGCCGGGCCGCCCGACATGCCCGCCGGCGCCGACCGAGCCGAAGGATCTCTCCGCGCGCTCTCGGCAGCCGGTCACGCCGTCGATCGGGTGGCGTACGGCGACTTCTCCCAGGTGAGCGGCGCCCGCGCCATGCGCGAACTGCTCGACCGCTTCCCCGACCTCGATGCGGTTTTCGTGGCGAGCGACCTGATGGCCACGGGCGCCGTGTCCGTGCTGCGCGAGCGCGGTCGCAGCGTGCCGGGGGACGTCGCGGTGGTGGGCTTCGACGACTCTCCGGCGGCATCCAGCGGCGACATCCAGCTGACCACCGTTCATCAGCCTTCGGAGGCGATGGGCGCCAAGATGGCGCAGATGATGCTGAGCCTGTTGCGCGGGGAGACCGTGGACCACCAGTGCATCATGGAGACCCACATCGTGGAGCGCGACAGTGCGTAGTTCGATTGCGTCGGGCGCTTTCCGTTGAGCAGCCATGAATGCGTGCCACTCCTGCGTTCGCGGATCAGGAGTTGCGCGCGACACGCCGTTCCGCGAGAGGGCGACACGCCGCATCCGCAGCACAACTCCTGATCCGTGAACGCTGCCGCCAATAGCGCCTGCCGCTGGTGCGGGGGCCGGCCGAGACGCGGGGCGCCCCGAGCGGGCGCCTCCGGCATCGACCGACGCCCCTAGAGGGTGGCGAACCTCAGGATCACCACGGCGAGCGCGAGCAGCAGCAGCACGGCATTAACCGGGTATGACTTCGGCTCATTGCGGCGGGCGTGGATCACGAACGCGACGACCTGCACGAGAACGAGACCGATGGCCGCTATCGCGGTGACGACCGGTGCGATACCCGTAGCAAGGGGCAGGATGACACCGAGGGCTCCGAGCAGCTCGATCACCCCGACCACTTTCACCTGGGGCTCCGAGAAGTCTTCGACCCAGCCCATGTTGGTCTGGAGTTTGGCCTTCGGCGAAAAGGTCTTCGTGGCTCCCGCCCCGAGGTAGGCCACGGTGAGGAGGATGGCGGTGATCCAGAGGGCGATGGTCATGGGGAGTCCTGTCGATTGGGGGAGTCGATTGTTATGATGAGTGCCTAGCCACACGATCAGTTACTTAGGTGGCGAGGTCCTTTATACCTCACGACGACCACGCACTGCAGTGTGCGTGACGAACAGGAGAGTGCCCATGAGCCCGACGGCGGATGTCACGGCCCCCGGCATCGCCGAGATGGATGGGATGTGCTCGGCCTCGATCGAGCGCGGGCTGATGATCCGCGACCTGCTCGATCACCTCAGCGACAAGTGGACGCTGCTCGTCGTCGGCATGCTCGAAAGCGGCCCGGTACGGTACTCCGAGATCAAGAATCGGGTCCCCGGCATCTCGCAGAGAATGCTCACCCTCACGCTCAAAAAGCTGGAGCGTGACGGCCTGGTGAGCCGCCAGAGCTTCGCCGAGGTGCCTCCTCGCGTCGAATACTCCCTCACAGCGCTCGGACGCACCCTGCTCGCACCCGCGCTGGCCTTCGCCCGCTGGGCGATGGAGAGCGCCGAGAGCATCGTGGCGGCGCGGGCCGCCTACGACTCGCGCGACTGACGTGGCGGCGCCGGCCGCCTACGATTCGCGCGACTGAGTCCCCGGAGAGGTAGGCATCGCCGCCGTGAAGACACGCACTGCCTCCGCGGGAGGCGCGGCCGCAGCGACGAATCCGTCCGGGCGCACCAGGTAGACCACGGCCGGGGTGAGCCCGGTCGAGCCCGTCGACGGGAAGCCATGAGACGCGATCCCCAGCGCGGCGCCGACCGGGCGGGCATCCGCTCGCCCGTAGCCGTGCACCTGCCACTCGAACGAGCGCAAGACGTCATAGTTGCTTCCCGTCCAGGGCAGCCGGCGACCGACCACACGGTCGCGGTGCCCGCCGGATCGCTGCTTGTCGGCGGCATCCATCCAGTAGTGGATGCGCGTCTGCGACAGGTAGCCGAAGAACCGGGAGGCACCCTTCACCCGCGGGATCACCCGGATGACGAGGGGCGCGAGCAGCGGAGCCACCCTCCGGCGCACCAGCCGGGCGCGCCGGGTGCTCGAAGTCGCGAGGCCGAACACACGATCCGTCGTGGCGATGAGACGCACGGCGACCGGCCGGCGTTCGGCCTCGTAGCGATCGAGATACTCGTCGGTGGCGGTGCCCCGGATCACCTCGGCGAGTTTGAGCGCCAGGTTGTGGGCATCCTGCAGCCCGGTATTCATGCCCTGCGCCCCCACCGGGGAGTGCACGTGGGCGGCATCCCCCGCAAGGAAGACACGGCCTCGACGGAAGGCGGATGCCACCCGGTGCTGCACCCGGTAGGTGGAGAACCAGTGCGACTCTCGCCAGCTCACCCCGAAGACCTCGTCGACCGTCGCACGGGCCGCTGCTTCGTCGATCCCCGCGCCCCGGGAAGGCAACAGTCCGATGATGCGGTGGTGTCCGCCGGAATCGTGGCCGCCGAGGGGGAAGGAGAGCAGGAATTCCGCATCGCCGAGGCGCAGGTTCACGGCATCAGCGGTGAGTCCCCGCGTGTCATCGGTGTCGCAGACGAAAAAGCTGTGGGCATTGGTCGACCCCTCGAAGTCGATGCCGAGGGAGCGTCGCACCGGGGAGTTGCTCCCGTCGGCGCCGACGACGTACCGCGCCCGGATGACTCGGCTCCCCTCTGGCGACCGCACGGTGACGAAGCCGGACTCGGCGACGTCCGGCGCCGGTTCGACTTCGGCATTCCACTCGATCGGCACCGAGAGTTCGGCGAGGTGTTCACCGAGGATCGACTCGGTCTTGCTCTGCTCGAGCACGGTGAGCCGCGGGAACGGCGTGAGTCCGCGCCCCAGTGCTCCGATCGGCAGCACGCCGAATCGGCGGCGACCGTACCCCGGCGCCAGCAGCGCTGCGTCGGCGCTTGCTGCGGTCATCCGCTCCGCCAGTCCCAGTTGGTCGTAGATCTCGAGTGTTCGCGCCTGCACCACCACCGCGCGCGACTCCCGCGTCGGGCCGGCTTTGCGGTCGACGAGCTGCACCCTCACCCCGCGCCGGGCCAGCACGATGGCGAGCAGGAGGCCGGTCGGCCCCGCGCCGATGACCAGGACATCGGTGTCGGTCGGATCGCTCACGGCGAATCCCTTCGCTCTCTCCCGGTCGATTCTCCTCCCGCACGATGCCATCGCCCGCGGGACTTTCGGCCCTGCCCGGATGAATTGACAGGGCCACTGTGGGAGTCATGAGCATCGTCGTCGTCTTCGAGTCCATGTTCGGCAACACGCGCCAGGTTGCCGACGCGATAGCGGAGGGGCTCGCGCCCTACGGGCCAGTGACGACGTTCACCGTCAACGACCCTGAAGCGAAGGATGCCGCGCAGTCCGCGACCCTTCTGGTTGTCGGCGGTCCGACCCACGTGCACGGCATGAGCCGGCCGGCTTCGCGAGAAGAAGCCCGCAAGTGGATGGACGACCCCACAAAGAACGTCACCCTCGAACCGACCGCGCCAGGCACCGGAGTGCGCGAGTGGCTCGACGGACTCGACACTGTGCCCGCTCTCTGCGCCGCGTTCGATACGCGGATGGATATCGCGCGGATACTCTCCGGCGCCGCATCCGGCCACATCGAACGCGAGCTCACGAAGCGCGGCGCGCGTGCGGTGCTGCGTGCCGCCAGCTTCCTCGTCTCGAAGGAGACTGTGCTCGAGGGGGGAGAACTGGCCAGGGCGCGCGAGTGGGGCTCCCGCGTGGGCGAGGCGGCGGCGGTGCCGTTGCGGCGCTGATCGACTCTGGGCTCACGGCTCGGGTCAGAGTGTGGGCGCGGTCCGGGCCGGGCGGTCGGCCACTGTCGGCACGCCGAGAGCGCTCAAGAGCGTGAGCAGGCCCGCCGTCTCTGATCCGCGTTCGGCATGGTAGATCGCGAGGAGCTGGCCATCCGTGCCCCCGATCGTCAACTTCTCCCGGCGCAGGCTGAGTCGCCCGAGCTCAGGATGATGGATGATCGTCGGGCCTCCCGCCCGGATGAGCACATCGTGGCGCCCCCAGAGGCGCCGGAACTGCTCGCTGGCCAGCGAGAGCTCTCCGACCAGTTGCACCGCCCGCTGGTCGGTGGCCTCGGTGCCGATCGAGGTGCGGAACCCGGCGACGAGCTGGGGCGCGGAGCGATCCCAATCTTCGTAGAACTGCTTCTCGCGGTCATCCAGGAAGAAGTCGCGCAGCCGGTTGCGGCCGACCGCCAGGTTGGGCGAGAGCGCCACCGCGAGCGCGTTCGAGGCGAGCACGTCGAGGTATCTGCCCTCGACGAACGCGGGCTGCTCCAGCACCTCCAGCAGCTGGCGGATGCCGGCGGGCACCACCTCCCGCGTGCGCCGTTTGGCTGCGGTTCGCGCGCGCTCCTGGGTGAGGCTCACCAGGTAGTCCGTTGCGGAGTCGTCGAGCTGCAACACCTGGGCCAGGGCTTCGAGAACCTGAAGGGAGGGGTGCCGGTCGCGCCCCTGCTCGAGCCGGAGGTAGTAGTCGGCGCTCACCCCCGCGAGCATCGCGACCTCCTCGCGGCGGAGGCCGGTGACCCTGCGGATTCCGCCGACGCGAATGCCGACATCCTGTGGCTGCACCAGCTCGCGTCGCGCCCGGAGGTACTCGCCGAGCGCGTTCCCATCGTCCATCGCGCAACTGTATCCCGGTGTTCCGAGAGCTGGGTGTCCCTCGTGCTCCCAGGACACCGGGAACCCTCGCTGCGGCCGGGCGCCGGGAGGAGAGTGGACTCACGCACGACTGAAAGGATTGTCATGACGACACCCACTCTTGCCGGGGGCACCTTCACCCTCGCCGACGACCTCACCCTCACTCGCGTGGGATACGGAGCGATGCAACTCGCCGGCCCGCGGGTGTTCGGCCCGCCCGCCGACCGGCTCGGAGCCGTCGAGGTGCTCCGAACCGTCGTCGACCTCGGGATCACGCACATCGATACCTCGGACTTCTACGGCCCCTACGTGACCAACGAGATCATCAGGGAGGCGCTGCATCCCTATCCCTCGCAGCTGCACATCGTCACCAAGGTCGGGTCGCGTCGGGATGCGGAGGGCAACTGGCCCCACGCGAGGTCGCGGGAGCAATTGCGCCAAGCCGTTCACGACAACCTCGAACACCTCGGTCTCGACGTGCTCGACGTGGTCAACCTCCGGGTGGGAGCGGTGGAGGGGCCGACCCCCGGCTCCATCGCCGAGCCGTTCACCGCCCTGGCCGAACTGCAGCAGGAAGGCCTGATCAGACACCTCGGCGTCAGCACCGTCACTGCCGAGCAGGTGGCCGAAGCGCAGTCCATCGCCCCGATCGTCACGGTGCAGAACCTCTACAACATCGCGAATCGCCAGGATGACGCGCTCGTCGACTCTCTCGCCGCGCAGGGCATCTCCTACGTGCCCTACTTCCCGCTCGGCGGATTCACCCCCCTGCAATCGCACGTGCTCGACGCCGTCGCCCTGCGCCTTGAGGCATCCCCGATGGCGGTGGCGCTGGCCTGGCTGCTTCACCGCTCGCCCAACATCCTGCTGATTCCCGGCACCTCCTCCGTGGCCCACCTCCACGAAAATGTGGCCGGTGCTGCGCTCGAGCTACCCGCCGACGCGGTCGAGGAGCTGGATTCGATCGGCGGGTGAACGGGCTCCGAACCGAACGGCATCGGTTCGATGCTGCTTACAATCGAGACCATGGCCCTCCTGCACCGCGCCGAACTGCGTCCATCCAAGATCGAGCTGATCTCCGCCTGGGCACCGACCCAGCCATGGTTCACCGGGAGCGAGACCTCGGTTCTCACGAACCTGGCATCGTTCCGATTCGATGACCCGGACGGCGAGGTCGGCGTCGAGACCATAATCGTCGGCGTCGATGACGGAACCGTATTGCAGATTCCGCTCACCTACCGCGGAGCGCCGCTGGCCGAGAATGCCGGATCGCTCATCGGCACCACGGAGCACTCGGTGCTTGGGCGACGGTGGGTCTACGACGGCACCGGGGATCCCGTCTATCTCGCCGCGGTGGTGGTGACGGCGCTCACCGGCGGCATACAGGCCGACGAGTACTTCGAGGTGGACGGAGAGAGGGTCGGGCGGGAATCCTCGGCTCACGTGGTCGGCACCGGGCGCGCCGGGGGCGCCGTTCCCGAGCTCGTCGGAGAGATCTCCCCCCGGCACGGAATCGGCACCACCGAGATCGAGTCCGGTGGTCTTCGGATCGTCTTGGCTCGGGTGCTCGACCCGGCCGTCACTCCGGTCGCTGGCGCGAAGCACTCGATCACCGGCACCTGGGCCGGCCAAGGTGAACCCCGACCGCTGGTGTGGGTGAGCGTCGACTGAGGGGCGCCGCTACTCGAACGCGACGCCCGCCTTCGTGAGCCGCGCGCGGATCACCGAGAGGGCATCCGCGCTCTCGTCGACGAGCACGAACCGTCGGCCGAGAGAGGCCGCGACGGCACCGGTCGTGCCGGAACCGGCGAAGAAGTCGAGTACCCAGTCCCCCTCCCGGCTCGATGCCTGGATGATCCGGCGCAGCACGCCCTCGGGCTTCTGTGTGGGATAGCCGGTCTTCTCACGGCCGGTCGGCGAGACGATCGTGTGCCACCAGACATCCGTCGGCAGCTTGCCGAGCGCCACTTTCTCGGGCGTGACGAGCCCGGGCGCCATGTAGGGCTCGCGGTCGACGGCGGTCGAGTCGAAGTAGTAGCCCTTGGGATTCTTCACGTAGACGAGGATCGTGTCGTGCTTCGCCGGCCAGCGGCTCTTGGACTTGGCGCCGTAGTCGTAGGCCCAGATGAT
Organism: Lacisediminihabitans sp. FW035; assembly: GCF_054880895.1. NCBI lineage: Bacteria > Bacillati > Actinomycetota > Actinomycetes > Micrococcales > Microbacteriaceae > Lacisediminihabitans > Lacisediminihabitans sp. FW035. Next base: position 179,708 of record NZ_CM142187.1, on the reverse strand, counting down.
CTCGTTGAGAAAGCTCTCACGGCCGAAGAGCGCGTCGAGGAGCACCTTGGCGTAGTGTGCCTCGCGATAGTCGAGGTGGAGGTAGAGCGTTCCGTCGTCGGCGAGCAGGCGCCAGGCTTCCGCGAGGCGCGGCTCGAGGAAGGTCCAGTAGTCCTCGAAACGGTCGTCGTAGCTCATCAGGTCCCCCCGGATGCGCTCGTATTGCTGTCCCTTGAACCCCCGGATCGGACCGGATGCGCTGCGCACGCTCGTCGTGGACTGCCGGGCCTGCGAACGCCCGGTATTGAAAGGCGGGTCGAGGTAGACCACGGTGAATGCTCCGTCGGGAAGGGCTGCGACGGCCTCGAGATTGTCGCCGTGGATCACGCGGTCGGGCGATTCGGGCGTCCAGGCGGCGGGCATCTGCCTATTCTCCCGCACAGACAAGTCAATCCCTTTGCGCTGCCCGGTCGCCGACCGTAGTCTCGTGTGATGTCCAGTGTCGTGCAGCACCTGCCAGCCCAGAACCGTTACGTCTTCACCAAAGACGGCGTCGAGGTCGGACTCACCGACTATCAGCTCGTGGACCGTGACATCCACATCACCCATACCGAGATCGACCCGTCGATGCGGGGCGCCGGCCTCGCGTCGGAGATGGTGCAGGGCGTGCTCGACGCGATTCGCACGGAGACCGACTACCGCGTCGTGGCCGAGTGCCCGTACGTGGTGACCTGGCTCAGCCGCCATCCGGAGTACCAGGAGCTCGAGCAGCGCGTCTGAACTTTTCCCTTCGGCTCCCCTTCGGTACCGGCATCCTGCGAGTGTCGGTCCAACAGCAAATTGTGGACGAAGGGGCTGCTGAACAGCAGATTTACCGGAGATTCCCGCGACCGCGGATGTTGGGACGCTGAGGCGCGTGCGGGACGCTGATGCCCCGATCGCGCCGACGCCCTGACGCTGCTCCTCCCCGCCGGGATGGCTGACGGCGGATGGGTACACGACGGGCCGGCGTGTCGCCGCGGGCGTTGGGCGTGTCAGCGGAGTCGTCCGCTCTCAGCAGCACGCTAACGCCCGCTTGGCCTCCCAACAGGGGCCCAGCACTCGACGAGTTCGATCGGCGGGGCCGAATCACCCGGCGTGGGCGCGCGGCGCTACTCGCGGGGAGTGCGCGTGAGGTCGATGACGACCCGGCCGCGGTAGATCCCGGCCTCCTGTGAGGGGCGCACCGGATCTCCGGCGAGCGGAGCGGGGGCCGGCAGGATGGTCTGGCGGTCCATCTCGATCGCGGCTTCGTGCCGGGCGGGTGCGAAGATCTCGTCGCCGATGCCCATGAGACCGGCGCCGTTTCCGGCACTGCGGGCCTTGCTCTTACCGACGATGTCGATGAGGCCGAAGCGTTGGCCGAGGATGCCGAACAGCACAAGGCCGACGACAACACCCCCGAAGATCCACCAGTTCACCGGTCAAGGCTACGTGATCGGGCGGGCGATCGGGTCATCCCTCCGGTGGATATCGCGAGCTCAGGGCACCCGGTAGAGCCAGTCTTCGGTCGCGAACTTCTCTTCCACGAGCTGCTGCGCGCGGGCGAGTTCCTCCGGGGTCACGTCATCGGGCGTCGCGCCATACAGGCGGGTGAAGGTCTGCTCCATGCGCTCGATGATCTCCGCCCGACTGAGCCCGGTCTGGCTGCGCAGTGGATCGACGCGCTTGTTCGCACTCTTCGTGCCCTTGTCGCTCATCTTCTCGCGGCCGATGCGCAGCACCTCCACCATGCGGTCGCCGTCCATGTCGTAGCTCATGGTGACGTGATGGAGCACCGCGCCGGTTCCGAGTCTCTTCTGGGCCGCGCCGCCGATCTTCCCCGTCGGGCTCGTGATGTCGTTGAGCGGCTGGTAGGAGGCATCGATCCCGAGAGATTTGAGCGCGGTGATCACCCACTCGTCGAGGAAGGCGTAGGAGTCGGCGAAAGTCATGCCGTGCACGAGATCGGTCGGCGCATAGATCGAATAAGTGATCACGGAGCCGGCCTCCATGAACATCGCTCCCCCACCGCTGACGCGTCGCACCACCTGGAAGCCGTACTTCGCGGCGTTGTCGAGGTCGACCTCGTTCTTCACCGACTGGAAGCTGCCGATCACGACGCCGGGTTCGTTCCACTCCCAGATACGCAGGGTGGGCTTGCGGCGGCCGGCGCCGACCTCCTCCGAGAGCACCTGGTCGAGCGCCATCTGCAGGACGGGCGGATAGGCGGCGCCGTGGATGAGCTGCCAGTCGTAGTCGGTCCAGCTGGTGGCTCGGGCGAGCGAGCGTCGCACCGCTACGGCGACGGCATCCGGGGAGAACCCGAGCATGATCACGTCGTCGGGCAGCGCACCCTGCACCGCGAACGAGATCGTGGAGGCGTCGCTGTCTTCGGAGAGGCCGTTGACCGCCTCGTTGATCAGGGCGAGGGCGTCGTCGGGTTCGAGGAAGAAATCGCCGGCCAGTCGGAAGTTGGCGATGCGGTGGTCGATCACGTCGAGATCGACGACCACGAGTTTTCCGCCGGGGACCTTGTACTCACCGTGCATTGCTGTGCCTTTCGTCGAGCGGATTCCAGCCTAGGGCCGTGACGATGGATGAAGGCCGGGGTGGGTCTACTCGGGCGTGAGGTGGGTCTTCAGCCAGTCGATCGTGTCGGCGATGACCTCTTCGCGGTTGGTCTCGTTGAAGACCTCGTGGCGGGCATCCGTGTAGATGATGAGCTTCACATCGCTGAGCTTCGACCGGGTGAGGTAGGCCTGGGCGAGCAACTCGGCACTGTGCACGCCGCCGAGGGTATCTTCGCTGCCGATCTGGATGAGCACCGGGATGTCATGGGCGAGATTCTTGGCCGGGCGGCCGAGGAGGCGCAGGCTGTCAGCGACGCCGAACAGCTTCATGCCGTTGGCCTTGAATGTGAGGGGATCGTCGAGGAAGGCCTGTCCGACCGACTGGTCCCGGCTCAGCCACTCGTAGCCGGTGGTGCCGAGGTGCGCGTGCTTCTTTGCGAGATCGCCGCCGTTCATGTGAACAAGAGTGCGGTAGGCGGTGCCGGTGAGGATCAGTGCCTCGTAGTCGTCGGCGTGTTCGTTGATGATCGATTGCGCGATGAGTGAGCCCCAGCTGTGGCCGAGAAGGGCGAGCGGCACCCCGGCGTTCTCGTCGCGGATGATCGGCAGCAGCTCGCGCACCGAACGGATGGTGGAGCGGATGCCGCCGGGGCCGAGCTTGCCGAGCTGCGAGTGGTCGCCGCCCCACTGCTCGAGGCCGGTCTGGCCGTGCCCGCGGTGGTCGTCGGCGTAGACGGAGTATCCGGCGGAGACGAGTTTCTGGGCGAGCTCTTCATACCGCGCGGCGTACTCACCGAGACCGTGGGCGATCTGCACGACGCCCACCGGCGTGCCGACCTTCCAGTGGAAGAAGTGGATCGTCACGCCGTCGGAATCGACGAAGGTGCGCTCCTGCCGTGCGGCGGTGAACTGGACCATCGGGCCTCCTGGCAACGGACGTATTCTCGAGTGCTCCAGTGTAGAGCGCAGGGTGCACTGAAGGGCCAGTCCCCGCGGATCCGGCTCTCGCGGTAGGCGCTGTGCCTTCAGCGCGCCGCTGGGTGACACTCGCGCCGGAAAGGGCAGGCGCCCGTGTCACTCACGGCAGCACCGCTGGAGGAAGCCGCACCCGCCTTCCGTACGGCCGGCCGACGTCACGTGCTCTGCGCCTCCACGAGTCGCCGATACCGGCCGTCGAGCGCGAGGAGCTCATCGTGCGAGCCGACCTCCGCGATGCGACCGTGGTCGAGCACGACGATGCGGTCGGCCGAACGGATCGTCGAGAGCCGGTGCGCGACGATGAGGGTGGTGCGGCCGCCGATCAACCGCTGGAGTGCCTGCTGCACCAGGCGCTCGGACTCACCGTCGAGCGCGGACGTCGCCTCATCCAGCAGCAGGATGCGGGGATCGCGGATGAGCGCGCGGGCGATCGCGAAACGCTGGCGCTGGCCCCCGGACAGTCGCGATCCGCGTTCGCCCACGATCGTGTCCCAGCCCTCGGCCATATCGGCGACGATCTCGGTCGCGTTGGCGTCGGCCAGCGCCTGGCGCACCTCGTCATTGCTCGCTCCCACCAGCCCGTGGGTGATGTTGTCACGCACGCTTCCTTCGAAGAGAACGGACTCCTGGGGAACGACCGCGACGAAGGACCGCAGGGTGCGCATGTCGAGCTCGGCCATGTCCCGGCCGTCGAAGAGGATGCGTCCCTCGGTGGGGCGCAGGAAGCCGAGGACGAGATTGAGCAGAGTCGACTTGCCCGACCCCGAGGGACCGACGAATGCGATCGTCTCGCCGCGCCGGATGTGCAGATCGATGCCGGAGAGCACGGGACGCACGCCATCGGCATGCTCGAAGCCCACGTTCTCGAGGCGCAGGTCGCCGTCCAGCGAGGAGACGACCGCCTTTCCATTGTTCGCCTCGATGTCCGGCTCCTCGAGCACCTCGCAGATCGACTTCACCGACTCGATGCCCCGCGTGATGATCGGGGCGAGCGACAGCAGTGCGACGATGCTGCCGGTGAGGATCGTGAAGTAGGTGCTGAGCAGCACGACCTCGCCGGGGGTGATGGGGATGAATCCGGTGAGGGAGGCCAGTGCCGCCCCGGTGAGGCAGAGCACCCCGAGCGACTGGTACGAGATCCAGCTCAGGGCGCCGAAGGAGCCGTTCAGCCTGTCCAGCTTGAGGCCTGCGTCGCGCACGCCCTCTGCACTGCGGCCGACGCGGTCCGCGGCATCCGATTCGAGGCCGTGCGCCCGGGTGATGGGCATCAGGGTCGACATCTCGCCGACTCGCGCCGAGAGGTGCTCCACCGTGTGGCGGAACTGCTCGTTGCGGGCGTTGGACCGCCGACGCAGTCCCCGCACGAGCAGCGCCGCGACCGGCACGGCGATGAAGAAGACCGGCACAAAGGCGGGAACGCGCAGGGCGGTGACGACGATGGCGCCGGCGAGCACGAAGAACGCGGAGAAGCCGGTCTGGGCGGTCTGCTGCATCATCAACTCGATGTTCTCGACATCCCGGATGATCTTGGTCTGGATGATCGACGAGCTCGCACGCGAGTGGTACCCGATGGTGAGTTCCTGCAGCTGGTGCGTCAGGCGGTTGCGGATGTCGACGGCGAGCTGGCGCACGCTGCCCATGTAGAGGGTCACGAAGACGATGTTGGTGGGGAAGTTCTGCATCAGGATCACGAGCGCCGCTGCCAGCAGCCACAGCAGTTGCTGGGGCTGGCCGTGCGAGACAACGATGTCGATCACCGCTGCGGTGATCACCGGCAGCACCCACTGCGGGCTGTCCTTGACCCCGAAGACGAGCATCGACAGCAGGATGCGGGTGCGGAACGGTCGCAACCACCCGAGCAGGGTGCGGCCGGGGCGCGTGGCATCCGCTCCGGACGCGCGAAGCCCGGTCACGGCGACAGGTCGATCATCGTCGGCGGGCGGCGTAGTGCTGCCGAACGACCTCTTCCGCCGGCTTGCCGTAGATGCAGTAGTCGTCGTCGGTCGCGGCGGCCTCCCGCGCGTAGAGCACGGGTGGCCAGTCCCAGAGCATGAAGCCCTGCACCCACGGCCGTTTCGCGCAGGTCTCGAAGGCATCGCGGTACCACGCGGCCTGCTCTTCGAGCGAGACCGCTCCCGCCAGGGTCCAGTCGTTGGGGCGGGCGGAGGACCCCACCCGGCTCGGGCATCCGGACTCCATGAAGAAGAATGGCTTGTTCTCCCGCTCGACGACGGTGCCGATCCGGTCGAGCTGGGTGTCCCATTCGCCGAGCGGGTAGTACCCGCTCGAGGAGATGATGTCGACCGCGTCCCACCAGGTGACCCGGTGCTCCTGGTACTTGTCGCTGTTGTAGGTGACGAGGCCGCTATAGGCGGCGCGCACCTCCGCAATGAGCGTGCGCCACTCGGCATCCCTTTTGTCGGTCTGCACCATCTCGCACCCGATGCACAGCATCTCGCAGCCCTCCTCGTGCGCGATGCGGGCGTAGTGCAGCACGAACCTCGTGAAGGAGGCGAACCACTCGGCCCAGCTCGGCTCGCCAGGCACCTCCTCGTCGAAGAAGCCGATGAAAGCGCGCCAGGTGCCGTCGGCAACGTTCACCACGGGCTTGAGGCAGACCTTGAGTCCCTTGGCCTTCGCCTCGCGAATGGCCCAGCGCACCTCGTCGTCGGTCACCGTCGGCTCATCGGCGAAGCGGATGTCGGTCGACTGTGCCGTCGCCTGGAGCGCCCCGAAGGCGATCCCGACCCAGTTGGCGTCGAGGTCGACGAGGGCGGAAAGCGACCGCTCGGCCTGCGGGGTCGCCCAGGTGCCGCGCACGCCCGTCCAGCCCCAGGTCATGCCGCAGAACTGCTCGGTGCTCAGATCCCCGGTCATGCCTGCGCCACGAGCTGGTTCGCGCTGCGCAAAATCGTGGGATCCGACCACACGGCATCATCGATGCCAGCGGCGGCGGTCACCGTGAAGACGACGCTCTCGCCGGCGAGCAGGGTGACGAGCTGGTCGTCGACGCGGGCGCTGCCGTCGATCTTGTCGACGAGGAGCGCGAGATCCCGCACGAGGTTCGCTGCCGTCACGGTCACCGCGTAGCCGCCGTCGACGCGGTGCGCGGTGACCTCGAGGCGCGGCGCCTCGAGTTGCGAGTCGCGATACTCGGCGAAGAACCACAGTGCCCGCCGGTCGCCGAGCGTCACTTCGAGGAATTCGGATGCCGCGTCATCCGGGGTCGTGACCGCGAGATCCACATGGATGGTCGCCGTCGTTCGGGGCGGGGCATCGACGGCGACCGCGGTCGCCGCGAGTTCGGTGCCGTCGAATCGCAGGCGGCGCACGACAGCCTGGCCGGACCAGGCCTCGTCGGTGTCGTTCACGGCGCTGGCGACCACGGCGTCGGCGCGGGGTTGGAGGGTGAGCAACCTGTCGGCGTAGGCGTGCGTGATCGCATACAGGAGAGGCTTCGGCCGACCATCCCCGTCGACGGCGGCCCACGAGGTCACCGGCCAACAGTCGTTGAGCTGCCAGACGATCGATCCCATGCAGTGCGGGGAGAGCGAGCGGAAGTGCTCGATGCCGGTCTGCACGGCGACGGCCTGGTTGAGCGACATCGCCCAGTGCCAGTCGTCGATGTCGTCGGGCAATGGCAGGTGCGCCACCAACCCGTCGATCAGCTTGACGTTGCCGTCCTGGGCCTTCTGGTGCACGAGCATGCCGGGTGACTCCGGCGTGAGCGGGGAGTCGGAGATCGAGCGGGTCATCGTCGACCAGGTCGGCGGCCCCTGCCAGCCGAACTCCCCGACGAACCGCGGGCTGTGGTCACGATAGTGGGGATAGTCCTGCCGGTTCCAGAGCTCCCACAGGTGCACCGAGCCGTGCTCGGGATCGTTCGGGTAGTACTCGTCGCTCGGCGAGAACGGGCTGCTCGGGGTGTACGGGCGGCCGGGGTCGAGCTCGGAGAGAAGGCGGGGAAGCAGGTCGAGGTAGTAGCCGAGCCCCCAGCTGCGATCGCCGAGTCGCTTCTCCCAGCCCCACTCCTGGTAGCCCCAGATGTTCTCGTTGCTTCCGTTCCAGATCACGAGACTCGGGTGCGGCATCAGCCGCACGATGTTGTCCCTCGCTTCGGCCTCCACCTCTGAGCGCATCGGTTCTTCCTCGGAGTAGGCCGCACAGGCGAACAGGAAGTCCTGCCAGGTGAGGATCCCCTGCTCGTCGCAGACGTCATAGAAGTCGTCGCTCTCGTAGATGCCGCCGCCCCAGACCCGCAGCAGGTTGATGTTGGCGCCCGCGGCCTGAAGGATCCGCTCCTCGTACCGCGCCCGGTCGACCCGGTGCACGAAGGCATCGTCGGGAATCCAGTTGGCGCCCTTGATGAAGACGGGTCGCTCGTTGACGAGGATCGTGAACGGTGTGCCTGCGGCGTCGGGTTCGGTGTCGACCCTCACGGTGCGGAAACCGAGGCGACCGTGCCAGCTATCGCGCAGCACGTCTTCACCCTCGAGCACGACGTCGAGATCGTAGAGCGGATGCTCGCCGTGACCGATCGGCCACCACCGCTCGGCGCCCGGAACCACGATCCGTGCCTCGGCCACGGTCTCGCCCTGCTCGAACCCCACGGTGGACGACACCGTGCCGACGGTGACCCGCGCCGAATATCCGGACGCGGCGGCGGGTGCCGCGATCTCGACGCGCACGGTCGCGACGCCGTCCGGACCGTCCATCGTTACCGTCGGCCGCACGGAGTCGAGCCGCGCTCCCGACCAGGTCTGCAGCGTGACCGGACGCCAGAGGCCGACGCTCGCGGTATCCGGTCCCCAGTCCCAGCCGAAGCTACAGGCCATCTTGCGGATCGAGTTGTAGGGATGGTGGTTGACGTGCGGGCGGTAACCCTGCTCGAGGCTCTCGCGATCGGCATAACGCACCGGCGACGCGAAGGTGACGGTGAGCTCGTTCTGCCCGGCACGAAGCAGCGATCGCACCGCGAAGCGATAGGTGCGGTGCATGTTGCGGGTCTCGGCGATCACCGCGCCGTTGAGCTCGACCCGCGCGATGGTGTCGAGACCCTCGAAGACGAGCTCGGCCACCTCCCTGCCATCGTCGGCCCACTCGAAGGTCGTGCGGTACTCCCAGTCGCACGCGCCGATCCAGGCCTGGAGGTGCTCGTTGTCGTCGAGGTACGGATCGTCGATGATGCCCGCCGCCAGCAGGTCGGTGTGGATGCTGCCGGGAACCGTGGCGGCGAAGGAACGCCCGGCGAGCTGTGCCGGTGCCGGGCCTCCCACGGCTCGAACGGACCAGCCGTCGTGGAGAGCGCGCGTGGTCTTCGACTCGGCGACCGTGGTCGTTGTGGTGCTCATTTGGTTGCCCCCTGGGTGAATCCGTTGTAGATGAAGCGCTGGAGTACGAGAAAGATGATGAGCGTGGGGATGATCACGAGCAGCGCACCGGCCGAGATGATCTGCCACTGCGAGCCGTACGGCCCCTTGAACGCGAACAGCGCGGTCGAGATCATCGCGTTTTCCGGCGACGGCGCGTAGAGGAAGGCCTGGTAGAACTCGTTGTAGATGGCGATGCCCTTGATGATGACGACTGTGGCGATCGCCGGCTTCAGAAGGGGGAGGATGACCCGCCAGTAGATCGTGAACTTGTTGGCGCCGTCGAGCATCGCCGCCTCATCCACGTCTTTGGGAATCGACTGCATGAACTGCACGAAGATGTAGATCGAGATGATGTCGGTGCCGAGGTTCAGCGCGATCAGCGACCACAGGCTGTCGTACAGGCCGAGGCCGTTGACGATCTGGAAGGTCGCGACCTGCGTCGTGACGCTGGGCACCAAGGTCGCCACCAGGAAGAGCCCGACCACGACCTTCTTGAACCGGAACTCGAACCGGTCAACCGCGTAGGCGGTCATCGATCCGATCACGACGGTGCCGAACAGCGACACGATGAGCACGAAGGTCGTGTTGCGGAAGCCGACCGCCATGTTGCCGTCGGTGAAGGCCGTGACGAAATTGCTGAAGTTGAACCAGTTCGCCGGCAACTGCAACGGGCCGGTGGTCGCGAATTCGCGTTTGGTCTTGAACGAGGTGATCACCAGTACGACGAGGGGGAGCAGCGTGACGGCGCTCGCCACCACCAGGATCACGTACTTGGAAACCGCCCCGCCGACCATGCCCGCGCGACCCTGTCGCGATCGCGGCGGCACTGCGTTGCGTGCCCGAGGTTCGGACTGTGTCCTCGATGTCGTCGTCGTCATGTGAGATTCACCTCGTCGTCAGGAACCAGTCTCCGTTGGATAACGGTCACGATCAGCACGATGATCAGCAGTACGACGGCCATGGCCGACGCGAGTCCGACCTGCCGGTAGGTGAAGGCCTGCTGGATCGTCTTGATCACGAATGTGCTGCTGCCGTTTGTGCCCCCGGTGATGATGAACGGGATCTCGAAGACCGACAGGCTGCCCGAGATCGCGAGGATGAACGAGAGGCTGATGATGCGTTTGATGCCGGGAAGGATGATGAAGCGGAACTGCTGGATCTTGTTGGCCCCGTCGAGATCGGCAGCCTCGTAGAGCGACGCGGGGATCGACTGGATCGCCCCGAGGAACAGGATGAAGCTGAGCCCGGTGTAGCGCCAGATCGATGTCGACGCCAGGGAGATGTTCACCACGTCGGGGTTGCCAAGCCACTGCACGGTGAGCTGCTGGAGCCCGACCAGCTTGAGCACGCTGTCGAGGGTGCCGTTCGGCTGGAAGAAATAGAGGAACATGAGGCCGATTGCGACCCCGTTGAGAAGAGTCGGGAAGAACAGGATGCCCTTGAACAGGTTGCGTAGGCGGGTGCTGAAACTCAGCACGGTCGCGAAATAGAGGGCGAACCCCATCTGCAGGAACGACGCCACGATGTAGTACAGGCTGACCGCGAAGACCCGGAGGAACTCCGGCTTAGTGAAGATGTCGATGTAGTTCTGGACACCGATGAAATTCTTGGTGAGGTCGATGCCGTCCCAGTCTGTGACGCTGTACCAGAACAGGTTGACCGCGGGAATGTAGGTGAAAACCACCAGGAACGCGAGAGGGGCGAGAAGGAAGAGGTAGGGCGTGATCCTGCGCTGGCGCACACCCCGTCGCGGTAGGCCGGTCTTCTTCCGGGCGAGGGGTGCGGCTGCAGTGGGGAGGATCCCCCCGGTGGTGCCAGTCACTTGGGACATCGTGCCTGTCCTTCCGGGGGGATCCCCACAACTGCTCTGTTGGTCGGTCGAATTCGATGATGCTGCTGCGTGTCGCTACGACTTCACGCTAGCGAGGGCATCCCCCCATTGCTTGTTGAGGTCTGCGAAGTAGGACTTCATGTCCCCGGGAGCGGCACCGCGGGCGATGTCGACCAGCTTCTGCCGGTAGAGCATGCCGAACAGGTCGATCTGCGCCTTGTTGTAGATGTCCGAATCCAGGCTCGGGTTCTTGGCGGGGTTGAGCTCCACATACTGCACGTCGGCGTCGGTGAAGTCCTGCAGCGTTGACGGGTTCTTCGATCCGACCAGCGGTGACAGGGCACCAGAGTCTTCGGCGAAGGTGGACTTGGTCGTGAACCAGTCGACCCAAGCCCGAGCGGCCGGCTTGTTCTTGGAGTTCACGTTCACCGCGAGGTTGACGTCACCGCCGATGTTCGAGTGGAACTTGCCATCGGTCTGATACGGCATGGGCATGAATCCGATGTCGGCCGGGTCCGCTCCCGCATCCTTGGCCGCCTGCTGGAACTGCACGATCGCCCAGGAACCGAGTACGGCCGTCGCGACCTTGCCAGTGGCGAGCATTCCCTTCGAGCCTTCCCACGCTGTCGTGGTCGGGTCCGGTTCGCTCAGGCCGTCGTGCACCACGGTGTAGAGCAGGGCATCGGTGGTGTACTGCTCGGTGCCCGACGTCCAGGGCGCCTTGTCCTTGTCGCGGTCGGCGACGACATCCGCATTTCCTGAAAAGCCCTGCTGCCCCTGCCAGCTGCTGAGCGGCCAGCCGTCCTTGTAGTTGGTGTAGTACGGGATCGCATCGGTCTTGCTCTTGATCAACTTGAGGTCGGCGATGAACTCGTCGGGCGTCTTCGGGAGGCTGGTGACGCCGGCCTCTTTCCAGACGCGCTTGTTGTAGAGGATGCCGTTGGCGTTTCCGAAGGTGGGAAGGCCGTACTGCTTGCCCTTGTACGACTTGTCGTTGAGGAACCGGTACTTGTCCTTGAGCTTCGCCGTGTCGCCGAGGGGCTCGAAGAACTGCGGAAGCTGGTTGGGAGTGACGGAGGCCGGGATGCCGAGCACGTCGCCGTAATTCTTGGTGCTGAGGCGCGTGGTCACCTGGCCCTCGTAGTCGGTGATTCCCTGCACCTTGACGGTCACCTTCGGATACAGCTTCTCGAAGGCAGCGGTGTAACCGGCGTAGGTCTTGTCTTTGATGAGGTCGGTGCGGTTGGTGAGAACGGTGATCTCGCCGGACGGTGTTCCATCGGCCGATCCACCGCCCCCGGCCGAGCATCCGGCGAGCAGGAGGGCGGATACCGCCACTGCCGCGATCGCGATGTGCTTCTTTGCCATCTCTTGGTCTCCAGATCTATGTCGCCCTTGACGAGACAGCGCCGTCGCCAAGTTGCGCTGCGGTCTTGTGGTGCACGCCGTCCCGGATGACGCTAAGGCAGTATCGCCCGGTCGTCAAGGCTCAATGTCAGCGTTGACATGAAATCCACATTCACGCGTTTCCGCCGTGGATGCCCGAAATGTCACTGATTTTGAGGGATTTCGGCGAGTAACCGGCTTAAAAGCCCGATCACCGATGTCCACGCTGTCATCTAGCCGGGCCTGGCGGCCTCGGTGCTACTGTTGCTCCATGATCGACCCGGTGGCCAGCAGCGAGCTGGTCGGAAGCGAGGCGGACTTTCCGCCCGGAATCGACCGCGCCCCTGCCCTGCCAGCGGCCCCGGCGCCCCAATCCCGCGCCACCCTCGCGGACGTCGGTCGGCTCGCCGGGGTGAGTCCCAAGACCGTGTCGCGGGTGGTTCTCGGCAGCAGCAACGTGTCACAGGACACCCGGGAGAAAGTGCTGAGCGCCGCGAGATCGCTGCGTTTCCGCCCCAACCACCTCGCACGCAACCTGCGCCACGGCAGCGTGACGAACACGGTCGCCTTCGTCATCGGCGACCTCACTAACCCCTTCTATTTCCTCGTCGCCGCCGGCATCGAGCGCGAACTCTCGCGCCACGGTCTCATGATGATCCTCGCCGCCACCGATGACGATCCGGCAAGCGAGGAACGCGTCGTGGAGACCCTGCTCAAGCAGCGGGTGCGCGCACTGCTGATGGTGCCGATCGCCTCGGACCAGGCCTATCTCGAGGGCGAGCGCCAGCTCGGCACGCCGGTGGTATGCATCGACCGGCCGGCCCACAATCTCATCGCCGACTCCGTCGTGCTCGAGAATTTCGAGGGCACTGCCGAAGCGGTTCGGGGCCTGATCCGGGCCGGTCACCGGCGCATCGCCTTCGTGTGCAGTCCGGCCTCCCTCTACACGCACCAAGAGCGGCTTCGCGGTTACCGCCAGGCGCTGCGCGAAGCGGGCATCCTCGACTCGTCGCCGTGGGAGCGACTGGAGGATGCCGACGGACCGACGGCCGAGGAGTCGGTGCGGGACTTGCTCGCCATGTCCGAACCACCCACCGCGATCATCGCCGGCAACAACCGGGCGAGCTCCGGAGTCGTGCGGGCGCTCGGCAACCATTTCGACCGCGTCGCCTTCATCGGCTTCGACGACTTCGAACTCGCGGATGCCGCGGGCATCAGTGTGATCGCGTACGACCCCGCCGAGCTCGGGCGCCAGGCAGCCCGTCTCGTCGTCGCCCGCCTCGACGACCCGATCGGCCCTCCCCAGCAGATCGAGATCCCCACTCGCCTGATCCAGCGCGGATCGGGTGAGCTCGCCGTTCCGCTCGACTGAAAACATCCTGTCACCGCCGAAAGGACTGTTCACGCATGCCCGTTTACCGCGAAACCGCGCCCCTCTCTGTGCTCGTCTGGGGGGAAAACCGTCATGAACAGACCGAACCGTCGGTAGCTCAGCGCTATCCGAACGGCATGCACGGGGCCATCCGTGAGGGGATCGAAGCGAACCTCGGCGAGCGCGCAGTGGTCACGACGGTCACCCTCGACGACCCGGAGCACGGACTGACCGAGGAGCGGCTTGCCGCCACCGACGTGCTGGTGTGGTGGGGACACGCGGCACACGGAGAGGTCGCCGACGAGATCGTCGAGCGCGTGCATCGGCACGTCCTCGCCGGGCTCGGCCTCGTCGTGCTGCATTCCGGCCATTTCTCCAAAATTTTCCAGAAGCTCATGGGCACCTCGTGTTCGCTCCGGTGGCGGGGAGAGATCGACCGGGAGCTGGTGTGGACCGTCGACCCGACGCATCCGATCGCCCAGGGCGTGCCGCACCCGCTCATCATCGAGCAGCAGGAGATGTACGGGGAGTTCTTCGACATCCCCGCGCCCGACGAATTGGTCTTCATCAGCTCCTTCAGCGGCGGCGAGGTGTTTCGCAGCGGCTGCACCTGGAAACGCGGCCACGGCCGCATCTTCTTCTTCAGCCCGGGCGACCAGGAGTACCCCGTGTACTTCCACGACGACGTGCGCCGGGTGATCGCCAACGGCGTCGAATGGGCACGCACCGACAGACCGGATCGCACACCTCCCCGGCTCAGCCGCGTCTACACCGGGGAGTTCTTCCCCCGATTCGATGCAGACGGCAACGCCATCAAGGGCTCGGTGGCACCGTGAGTGCGTTCGCGACCCTCAGCGAGACGACCTCCCCGGTGCGGGTCATCCAGGTCGGAGCGGGAGGGATGGGCCTGGTCTGGCTGCAACTGCTCATCGACACGCCAGAGGTCGAACTGGTGGGACTGGTCGACCTCGACCGTGAGGCCGCCCACCGGGCTCTCGCCGAGGTCGGCCATCCCCAGATCGCGGTGGCGGCCAGCCTGTCCGAGCTCGTCGAATCGACCCGCGCGCACGCCGTCGTCAATGTGACCGTGCCGGGCGCGCACCACCCGGTGAACACCGAGGCGATGTTCGCCGGACTCCCCGTGCTTTGCGAGAAGCCGATAGCACCCACGGTGAGCCAGGCGTTGTCTCTCGCGGCGGCATCCGAGGCATCCGGCCAACTGCTGATGACGAGCCAGTCGCGCCGCTACTACCCGGTTCTCGCCGAGTTCAAGGAATCGCTCGCGGCGCTGGGGGACGTGGGCATCGCCACCACCGAATTCTTCCGGGCGCCGCACTTCGGCGGATTCCGTGATTCGATGGACAGTCCCCTGCTCGTCGACATGTCGATCCATGCCTTCGATGTGGCCCGCTATCTGCTGGAGGCCGATCCGGTCTCGGTCTACTGCGACAGCTTCAACCCGGCCTGGAGCTGGTACGCCGGCGATGCGGCGACCACCGCCATCTTCGAGTTCGCCGGCGGCATTCGCTACACCTTCGTCGGGAGCTGGTGCAGCCCGGGAATCGAGACCTCGTGGAACGGCTCGTGGCGAGTGAGCGGGTCACGGGGTTCCGCGACGTGGGACGGCGAAACGAGTCCCACAGTGGAGGGCGACATCGCGACGGACCGTGCGCTCGTCGCGAACGCCCACTCCGACCTCGAGACCATCGCCGGCTCCCTCGCGGAGTTCATCGATTCGATCCGCACCGGGCGGGTGCCGTCGGGAGAAGTGCACTCCAACATCCTCAGCCTGGCGATGGTGGAGGCCGCGGTGCTCTCGGCCCGGCGCGGCGAGCGCGTCTTCATCGATGCGCTCCTCGAGGACGCGTACGGTGACGCGATCGCCACGGAGAGGCGAGGGGATGTATCAGCGATCTTGGCCGGGTGGGGTTCCGCGCGAGGTGGTCTCTCCCCGGAGCGGGATGCCCCGCTCGAACGGCACGAGTCGGAATGACGATCCTCCCGGTCAACCCGAACGCATCGCCGGCAGCTCGGCGGTTGCTCGAGCGGGTCTCGGCTGTCGGTGGTGCTGGCATCCTGAGCGGCCAGCACAACACTCCTCGTGAGCTGTCGTACTACAGCGAGCAGGCGCACGAGATCACCGGATCGCATCCGGCCATCTGGGGCCAGGACTTCGGATTCTCCGAAGACGGCGACATGGACGGCGTCAACTTCCGCCAGGCCGTGATCGATGAGGCGAAGACGCAGCATGGATCCGGCGCGATCATCACGCTGATGTGGCATGCCGTGCGTCCGACCGAGGCGGAACCGGTCACGTTCCTCGACAGCATCTGCAACGGGATGCTCGACGCGTCCGACTGGGACGACCTGCTCACCGAGGGCACCGAGATCCATGAGCGCTGGGTGCGCCAGGTCGACGTCATCGCGGGGTTCCTCGCCCAGCTGCGGGACGCGAACGTGCCGGTGTTGTGGCGTCCGTACCACGAGCTCAACGGCGACTGGTTCTGGTGGGGCGGCCGTCCGGGACCCCGGGGGCACGCGGCGCTATACCGGCAGCTCTATGAGCGCTTCACCTCGGTGCATCACCTCGACAACCTGGTCTGGGTGTGGAACACCAATGCTCCGCGGAGCGATGCGGCGCCCTACGCGGGGTTCTATCCGGGACACGATGTGGTCGACATCCTCGCCGCCGATGTCTACGCGAACGACTATCGCCAGTCCCATCACGACGAGTTACTCGAACTCGCGGCGGGGCGGCCGATAGCCCTCGGTGAGGTCGGCGTGCTCCCCACCCCCGAAATCCTTGACCGCCAGCCCTGGTGGGCATGGTTCATGACCTGGACGACCTTCCTCACCGAAGAGAACGACCCGGCGGCGGTGCGGCGGCTCTTCGCCGACCCCCGGATGGTGCACCGACGCTTCGACGGCCACGAATCCACTACTTAGCATGGCTAATAAGCTATGCTAAGTAAATATGCCTGACGAACCCACCGATGACCAAGACCTCCGGCTTGCCATTCAGCGACTGGCGCGCCGCATCCGCTCGATGCAGGCCGACGACGAGGTCACCGAGGGCCAGCGTGCCGTGCTCTTCGCGCTGTCGAAGAACGGCACCCAGACCCTCGGATCGCTGAGCGAGCACGAGCGGGTCACTCCCCCCAGCATGAACCGCACCATCAACGCCCTCGTCGAGCTCGGGCTGGTCACGCGGGAGCCCGCCCCGGATGATGCGCGCAAAGTGAGCCTCGACCTCTCGCCGGCCGGGGAGGCCTTCATCCGCGAGACCCGTCGGCGCCGGGACGCCTGGTTCACGACCAGGCTCGATGCGTTGCCGTCCCACCAACGTCAGATGCTGCGCGAGATCGCGCCGATCCTTCGTGACCTGGCCGACAATTGAGCGCGATGTTCCGCTCGCTGAGCGGCTTCAACTATCGGGTCTGGGCGGCGGGCGCACTCGTCTCCAACGTGGGCACCTGGATGCAGCGCACTGCCCAGGACTGGATCGTGCTGACCCAACTCACCGACCACGACGCGGCCGCGGTGGGCTTCGTGATGGCGCTGCAGTTCGGACCCCAACTGCTGCTGCTGCCACTCACCGGACTCGTCGCCGACCGCTTCGACCAGCGCAAGATCCTCATGGCCACCCAGGCGGCCGGTGGTGCGCTCGGTCTCGGTCTCGGTCTGCTCACCGTGACCGGCGCGGTGCAGCTCTGGCACGTGTATGTCTTCGCCGCGCTGCTCGGCATCGTCGCGGCATTCGACTCTCCGGCCCGGCAGACCTTCGTCTCCCAGCTCGTCGGCGGTGCCAACCTGTCGAACGCGGTCGCGCTCAACTCGGCATCCTTCAGCGCGGCACGGATGATCGGACCCGCGGTCGCCGGACTGCTCACCGCCGCCGTCGGTGCCGGCTGGGTCTTCCTGATCAACGGCGCCTCCTTCGGTGCCGTGCTGGTCTCGCTCACCTTCCTGAGAGTCGCCGAGCTGCAACGCTCGCCCCGGGCGAAGGCGAAGAAAGGCAACCTGATGGAGGGCTTCCGCTACGTGCGGTCCCGACCGGACATCATGGTGATCATGGTGATGGTCTTCCTCATCGGCACCTTCGGACTCAACTTCCCCATCTTCATCTCGACCATGGCGACTACCGTCTTCCACAAGGGCGCGGCGGAATTCGGGGTGCTCTCGTCGGTGATGGCGATCGGATCCGTGGTCGGCGCACTGCTGTCGGCGCGCCGTGACAAGCCGCGGTTGCGGTTCCTCTTCGTGGCATCCGCCGTCTTCGGCATCGGGTGCACCGCGGCCGCACTCATGCCGAGCTACTGGGGATTCGCTGTCGCCCTCGCGGTCGTCGGTCTCGCATCGCAGACCATGATGACGACGGCGAATGGGGCCGTCCAGCTCTCCACCCCGGCAGCAGTCCGCGGTCGCGTGATGGCCATCTACTTGGCGATCTTCATGGGCGGCACCCCGATCGGCGCGCCGATCGTCGGGTGGGTCGCCAACGAGTTCGGGCCGCGCTGGGCGCTCGGCGTCGGCGCGGCATCCGGAATCGCCGCGACGCTCGTCGGGTTGTTGTGGCTCGTGAAGTACCGCCACCTTCGCGTGCACTACGCGGATCGCCGGCTGAGTCTCTCCCATGACGGGCGCGAGCGTGCGGCGGAGCAGATCGTCACAGAAGAGGTCGTCTCGCAGAAGGGCTGAGAACGAGCTCGACCCTGGCTGCCGGGAACTGGAGGCCCGCCCGCTAGGCGGGGGACACCGCGCGCGGCATGCTGACGGTCACGGTGGTGCCGCCGGCGACGTGGTCGCTCGTGAGTGTGATGCGCCCCCCGTGCCGCTCGACGAGCGACTTGACGATCGGCAGTCCGAGACCGGTACCGGGGATCACCCGCAGGGCTTCAGCCGGCGACCGGTAGAACCGCTCGAACACCCTCTCGACATCTTCGGGCGGGATGCCCGGGCCGGTGTCCCTGACCACCATCTCCACCTCGTCGTCTGTGCAGGAGGTCGCGACATCCACCTCTCCTCCCGAAAAGGAGAACTTGATCGCGTTGGACAGGATGTTCGACACGATCCGGGTGAGGTCGTGCGACACGGACTGCACCCACGGTGACTGCCGGTCGAATGAGGTCGTCACCGTCACGCTGCGCGAGCGCGCCATGGTGGACTGCTCCTGCACGCACTCCAGGATGAGTTGATGCAGGTCGACGGCTTTGGAGTCATGGATCGGCGTAGCCGCGCTCATGCTACCGAGCTCGAGCAGGTCTTCGACCAGATCGGCCAGCCGGCGGGCGTTGCGCTGGATGACCGCGACATACTCCCGCAGCTCTGGCTCCATCACCGCGTCTTCCATCACCTCGGAAAATCCGAGGATGCTGGTGATCGGGGTGCGGAGTTCGTGACTGACCGATGAGACGAAATCATCCTTCTGGCGGTTGAGATCGCGCAGCTGGTCGACGAGTTCCTGCTCGTGTTCGAGCGCCTTCTGGTTTGCAAGCTGGGCCTCGTACCGCTCCGTGATGTCGACGAACTGCGCGGTGATGACACCCTGATCGAACTCGGAGGTGCGGGTGCTCAAAAAATACTGCACGCGCCGACCACCTCGAGTCGTCAACTCGCCGCGCTGTTCCAGATCCCCGCTGCGGCGATACGAATCGAAGATCTGCGTTGCCGGATCCCGACGTGACAACCGCACGACGCCTCCGGGGCCCAGATCCTCGACGTCGCCGGCGAGCGCGGGCCAATCGAGCATCTCGCTTGCGGCGTCGTTCCCGAGCAGCACTCGCACCTCCGGAAAGCGCACCGGCTGCAGAATGAGCAACCCCACCTGAACCCCGACAAGGCCGCCTCGCAGGAGCTGATCGCGAGACCGAACCTCTTCCGCCAGACGGTCGCGCTCGAGGCGTCCCGCACCGAGGAAGATGATCGTTCCGGCCTGGGCGATGAGGAAGACCTGGACCATCTGGTTCGTGACGCTCACCCCCGCAAGGGTCGAATTGACGAAAGGCCCCCCACCGACCGCCGTAAGCTCCACCGCAAGCACTCCGGCGAGGAGAAGCTCGATGATCACGAAACCGTAGCTGAACCTGAACGCGGCCCAGGACAGTATCGGGAGCGAGAGGAAGGCGAGCGGCAGTGCATTGACCGGCGAGAACACGAATCCGACGAGTGCGAACGTGATGATCACCTGCGCAGCCAGCTCGATCCGATTGACCCTGATATCCCGTCCGAAGACAACGAGGGCTGGCGGAACGATCACGATCACCGCCGCCGCGTGGGATGCCGTCACCGCGATCAACGCGTCGACGAAGCTGCCTCCCTCGAGCAGCCCGATGATCCCTCCGGCAAGCACGCCGATCACGACCGATCCGGCGATGGTAGCCACAAGCAAGCGCGCCACCTCGGTCATCCGCCCCAGTGCCGGACCCCCGACGGCCCCGGAGAGAATGGTGCTGACCAGCCAGGCCTCAAGGAAGTTGGCGATGCCGAAGCCGATCGAGACGGCCAGCGGTCGCCCGGCGACGAAATTCGATCCGGCAGTGACAAGACCGACGAGAAGCGCCGCCCCCCATCGTCGCCTCCGTGCGAAGAGCGCGGCAACCACGCCGACGCCGGCTGCGGGCCACCAGGCAGCGGTCTGGGAACTCGGTGGCGTGAGCGCGACCGCCGCCATGCCAAGCACAAAGATTAGCCCGAGCAGGCCGCCGATGACGGAGAACCTCTGAAGCGCACCGAGGCTGCGCACAACTGCGACGGCGTTCCTGTTAGATCCCAACTCTGCTCCCCCCGAGACTGCCACCTCATTGTGCCACTCGGGGCGCCGCATCCCGCGATTCCTCTTCCCTGCCAGGCGTGCGAATACCCGAGAGGGCGCGCACCTCACCAGCGGGAGCAGAAGGGGTACGACTCAACTCTCGCGGGTGATCTCGACTTTCACGAACAGTACGGACTTGAATGGGCCGGCATAGACGCCGCGCAAAGGGGGCACGTCGTTGTAGTCGCGGCCGCGGCCGACGGTGACGTGACGGTCTCCGATGTCGATCTGGTTCGTGGGGTCGAAACCACGCCATCCGTTGCCGCAGAACCATTCAACCCAGGCGTGGGACTCCCCGGCGACAGTCTCACCGATCGCGGCGTTGGGCCTCGGATGCAGGTAGCCGGAGACATACCGGGCCGGGATTCCGACGGCCCGCAGCGCACCGAGCGCGAGGTGCGCGATGTCCTGGCACACTCCCTTGCGGTGCGCCCACGCCTCGGTGGCCGTCGTGTGGACGCCCGTGACACCCTGCATGTACTCGACGCTCTCGCCGATCTTCATGCAGATGGCGAGGGCGGCGGCACAGGGGTCGTCGGTGCCGTCGGCGATCTCCTTCGCGAGTGCGACGACCTCCGCCGGCGGCTCGGTGCGCTTGGTCTGCTTGCGCTGCTCGACGTACTCCGTGGCGCGCTCGGCCGCTTCGGCAAGCTCCACCCAGCTGAGCTCATGCTCGGGATGATCGCGCGGCCGCACCTCGACGAGGCTCGTGGCCGTGAGCGACAGTTCCTTGTGCGGGGTGAGGATCTCGAACGACGAGACACGGCTTCCCCAGTAGTCCACATAGGTGTGGTGGGCGGAGATCGGCAGGATCTCGAGATTGGAGTAGAGCACCAGCTGACCGTCGCCGCTGGTGGGAAGCATCCGCGCCTCGTTGTAGCTCGCCGTGACCTCACCGCCGTAATGGAAGCCGGTCATGTGCTTGATGCGGAGTCGATTCACGTGTTCTCACCGACCCAGCTCGGTGCGGCATTCGTGGGGAAGTAACGCTGGCGGATCGCCTCCGAGGCCGCACTCGTCGCGGCTTGCACGTTGTCCATGTGCAGCGTGAGGTCCTCGAGGATCTCGGCGATGGGACGGTATTCGAGCTCACTGCGGATCTGTCCGAGCAGGCGCTGCGCCTGGTCTGACACCCCGACGCGGTCGGTGCGCGGCTCGATGTCACGCATGCACATCTCCGCGCGACGTACCGAGAAGAGGATGCTGCGAGGGAACAGCCGGTCGAGCAGCAGGAACTCGGCGGCGTTGCGCGCGCTCGGCACTCCGCGGTAGGTGCGCAGGTAGGCCTCGTACGCGCCGCAGGATCGCAGGATGGTCGTCCACGACGGTCCGCTCGCCTCGGTGAGGCTGCGGGTGGCCAGCAGCCGGGCGGTCATGTCGGCGCGCTCGATCGACCGGCCGAGCGTGAAGAACTGCCAGGCTTCGTCGCGGCTCGTCGCCGACTCGATGATGCCGACGGCGAGCGCCGAACGCTCGCGCACCCAGCCGAAGAACTCGTGCACCTTGTCGGTGGCGATCTTGCGCGGCATCCGGGCGCGGGTCGTGTTGAGGCACTCCCAGAGCTCGCTCGATACGATCTCACGGGCGCGGCGTGCGTTCTCCCGGGCGGCGCCGAGCGAATAGGCGATCGATGCCGGCTCCGAACGATCGACGGCGAGGATCTCCAGCACGCTCTGGCGATTGAGCACCCGGTCCTCTGGCACATCACTGCCCATCACGCTGAGCAGCGATCGGCAGGCGAGGTCCTCTTCGATCCACGGGTCTTCGAGCAGCAGCTGGAGGTGCACATCGAGGATGCGGGCGGTGCCGTCGGAGCGCTCGATGTAGCGCCCGATCCAGAACAGGCTCTCGGCGATGCGGCTCAGCATTGCGATTCCCCCTTCGGACGGGTCTCGACACGCTCGCTGGCGCTCGCTACTCGACCAGCAGCCTGCTGCTGCTGTTCCTGCTGGCCCTGTCCGAGCGTGCGGTCGCGCGGGGCCTGGTCTATCTGGTGCACCTCGGAGTTGATGATCGGGATCGCCTCGGTAGAGGTCGCCTGGTCGGCGACGAGGCCCTGGATCGAGTGACGGGACACCTGAAGGGGCAGCTCCCCGACGACCCAGGTGTCTTTCGACCCGCCGCCCTGCGAGGAGTTGACGACGAGCTCGCCCTCGGGCAGGGCCACCCGGGTGAGGCCTCCTGGAAGCACCCAGACGTCCTTGCCGTCGTTCACAGCGAAAGGCCGGAGGTCGGCGTGCCGCGGTCGCATGCCATCCTCGACGAGTGTGGGGATGGTCGAGAGCTGCACGACGGGTTGCGCGATCCACCCGCGCGGATCGGCGAGCAGCGTCTTGCGCAGCTTCTCCAGCTCGGCGGGGCTGGCGGCCGGGCCGACGACGAGACCCTTGCCGCCGGATCCGTCCACCGGCTTGACGACGAGTTGGTCGAGCCGGTCGAGCACCTCCTCGAGCGAGGCGGGGTCTTCGAGACGCCAGGTGTCGACGTTGGGGATGATGGCCTCCTCACTCAGGTAGTACTTGATGAGGTCTGGCATGTAGGTGTAGACGAGTTTGTCGTCGGCCACCCCGTTTCCGATCGCATTCGCGATCGTCACGTTGCCGAGCCGGGCCGCGAGCAGCAGGCCGGGGCTTCCGAGCATCGAGTCCGCCCGGAACTGCAGCGGGTCGAGGAACTCGTCGTCCACCCGGCGGTAGATCACGTCGACCCGGGTGGGACCGGATGTCGTGCGCATCCACACGCGACCGCCGGAGCAGAAGAGGTCGCGGCCCTCGACCAGCTCGACGCCCATCAGGCGGGCGAGCAGGGTGTGCTCGAAGTAGGCCGAGTTGTAGACACCGGGGGTCAGGACGACGATGGTCGGGTCATCCACCCCTTCCGGAGCGCTCGCGCGCAGCGCTTGCAAGAGCTTGTGCGGATAGTCTCCGACGGGACGCACGCGCATGGAGACGAAGAGTTCGGGAAGGGTCTGCGCCATCACCCGGCGGTTCGAGATCACGTAGCTCACGCCGGAAGGCACGCGCACGTTGTCCTCGAGCACGCGCCATCCGCCCTGCTCGTCGCGGATGAGGTCGATGCCGGACACCTGGATGCGCACCCCGTTGGCCGGATGGATGCCCGCGGCCTCGCGATGGAAGTGACTGGACGAGCTGATCAGGGATGCCGGGATCACGCCGTCCTTCACGGCGTTCTGGGCTCCGTAGATGTCCGCGAGGAAGGCCTCGAGCGCACGGACGCGCTGCTTGATGCCGGCCTCGACATTCACCCATTCGGCGAGTTCGATCACGCGCGGCACCGCGTCGAGGGGGAACGGGCGCTCCTCGCCGGCGAAGTCGAAGGTCACGCCCTGCGCGAGATAGGAGCTGGCGAGGGCATCCGTTCGGCCGCGGAGCTCGTCCTGGGTCATCTGCGCGAGCGCGGAATGGATCTCCCGATAGCCGGCGCGCACCTTGGACGGCTCGTCGAACATCTCGTCCCACGGCGTGGCTCCGGCCATCCGACCTTTCACGACCGGGGCGCCGTATCCCTCGAACAGGCCTTCCATGGCTTCACCTTAGGCCCCGCATGTTGCGGCGTTGTTTCCGCCATCCGCGTCCCGGGTTTCGGCCGGGCGAAATGCCACTATCCCCCGTGGGGATGGCGTGGGTCGTAGGCCGTGGGTCGTGGGTCGTGCGTCGTTGGTCGTTGGTCGTTGGTCGTTGGCCGTGGGTCGTGCGTCGTGCGTCGTGTTCACGGATCAGGAGTTACGCCGGACCTGCGGCGTGTCGAAGGCCCGGCGCGCCCGCAGATCCGCGTGACTCCTGATCCGTGAACGGGAACCGGGCGCGGGCGGTGAGGGTGAGCGTGAGCGTGAGCGTGAGCGTGAGCGTGAGCGTGAGCGTGAAGCGTGAGCGTGAAGCGTGAGCGTGAAGCGTGAAGCGTGAGCGTGAGTCGAGTCGAGTCGAGTGCAGGGCGTCACCGGGGCGAGACCTCCGCCGCGGGGCCTATTCCCCCGCATTCTCGCGGTGAGTTGCACTCTTTTGCGACCCGGCCGCGCGCCGAGGTCGCAAAAGAGTGCAACTCACGGCCGCGAGACCGCGTTGCTAAGCGAGAAGGGAGGAGCCGAGCGCCACGACCCCGTCGAGCACGACCCGCTCGTGACTGACCGCCCGTGAGTAGAGCACGAACCCGATGATCCACACCGCGACGACGAGCACGATCGCGAGCAGAGCGATCCACCAGGCCTGGCGACGCCGTACGAGGGTGACGATCGTGAGCACGGCCCCGACGATCAGCAGCAGGAACATCACGAACCAGGAGATTCCGAGGGATGCGACGGCCGCACCCGCCGAGCAGGTGCGCGCGGGACAGTTGCCCACGAGGGCCGCGGAGAACAGGTCGATCACGGCCGAGACAACCAGGAAGCCGAAACCGATGAGGAGCACCGCCGTCGAGACGGCGATGTCCCAGACGAGGAGCGGACGCTTGGTGGGGATGTTGTCGGTCATCGATCCATCATCCCACTGTGGCTTCCGAAGGGGGATGGCGGTGCCCGCACACTCGACGGCCGCCCGGGCCGGTGCGAAATTACGCGGGACCTTGTGCCCCCCGACCTCTCCCGACGGCGGACACAATCGAATCGAGCCTCACCGCCATATCGGCGGCGGCACCGGGCGCCGGCAGCATACGGCAGGCTCCAATTCGGGGAATCGACCAGGGGATCAGATCATGAAGGCACCAAGCGCTCGCGCACGACGAATCGCCATCTTCACGGCCGGGCCAGCGGCCATCGTGGTCGCGGGCCTGTTGATCTGGCAGATCTCGGTCGCTGCGTTCACCGCCCAGACCCAGAATGTGGGCAACAGCTGGAGTACCGGATCGGTGAACCTCACGGACGACGACCTCGGCGCGGCGACTTTCCAGCTCACCAACGTGAAGCCCGGCGACACCGGTACGAACTGCATCAAGGTGACGTCGACTTCATCGGTGCCGGGAGTGGTGAAGACCTACATCGCGCGGCTCGGCGCACAGGGGCTCGAGAACAACATCCTCATCACCGTGGAGATCGGATCGGGCGGGTCCTTCGGCAGCTGCACCGGATTCGTCGCGGATGCGGTGGCAGCACCCGCGATCTCCATCGCAACGGCGGCGGCACAGTCGACCGACTATGCGACCGGCATCCTGCCCTGGACGACCACCGGTGTCACTTCCGGCGAATCGAAGACCTACCGGGTCACGTGGAAGTTCGACGTGACGAGCATGACCCAGAGCCAGATCGATGCGTTGCAGGGCAAGTCGGTCAGCGACGACGTGGTCTGGGAACTCCAAAGCAACTGAGCGATTCCCCCGATCATCGAGGGTGCCCACCATGCCAGCCCAGAGGGAATCCCTAGCCAGCGCACGCCCGACGATCGTGCTTGCGGCCTGGACCTGGCTGTTTGTGCGGCTCGTGGCCCGGCTGTCGCTCTCATTCGTTTTGGCCCTTGCGGTGTTCTCGATCGCGCCACTGGCGTTCGGGATGACCGGATCCGACGTGTTCGGCGGCTCGATGAGACCGCACCTCCAGGCAGGGGATGTGGTGCTCTCCTTTCCCCTGGATAAGGATGCCCCGACCCCGATGGGGCGGGTCGTGACATTCCACGGGTCCGGCGCCGGCAAGTCATCCGACCTGATCGTTCATCGCATCGTGGGCAAGAACAAGGACGGCACCCTGATCACCGCGGGCGACGCGAACATCGAGGTCGACAGCACTTCGCTGAAGCGCTCGGACATCATCGCGCGGGCGTGGGTGCTGATTCCGTGGGTCGGGCTCCCGCTGCTCTGGCTCTCCACCGGAGGCTGGGTACCCTTCTCGATCTGGGTCTTGCTCACGTTGCTCGCCCTCCTGGTCGAGGTGATCGGAGACCCCGGCCCGCGGACCAAGAGGAATCGAGCACCCTTCCGGGCGAAACACCCCGCATTCGTTCGCGCGATCCCCGGGATCGCGGCCGGAGTCGCGCTCGCCATCGCCGCCACTTTCGCACTGGTGGCGCTCAACCCGGCGAACGCGGTGTTCACCTCGCAGACTTCGTCCGTCGGCAACAACTGGGTCTATCCGGCCGCAACGGCGCCGACGAAACTGGTGTTCGCGGTGAACCCGTCGAGCGGCACCGGTGGGGCGCGCCTCGCGGTGCAGCCCTCGGTGCGATTGCTCGATGCAGCGGGGAAGCCGACCACCGGCACGGCTCGTACGATCACGCTCACCCTCACGAATCCGGCAGGCGCGGCACTGGCGTGCGCCGCGAATCCCATGACCACCACATCCGGTATCTCCACCTTCAGCGCCTGCGCGGTCGACAAGGCTGGGACCTACACGCTCACCGCCACTTCTCCCTTGCTCAGCAGTGCCGTGAGCTCATCGTTCACGATCTCGGTGGGCCCCGCGACGAACCTGCGGTTCTCCGCGTCGCCCGCCACGACACCGATCAACTCCCCCTTCGCGAAGCAACCGGTGGTGATCGTCGTCGACGCCGGCGGGAACCAGACCACCAGTGCGATCCCCGTCACCCTCTCTCTGACGACTGCCGCGGGTGCGACCCTCACCTGCACGACCGACCCGAAGGGAACGACGGCCGGAAGCGTCACGTTCGCCGGGTGCCGCATCAACCGGGCCGGGATCTACTCCCTCACCGCCACCTCTCCCGGCGTCGCCTCCGCGGTCTCGGGAAGCTTCGTCATCGGCCAGTACTCCACCTGCACGAGCGCGGGCTCCTCCGACCAGGCCAACGCCTACTTCCAGTACCACCTCCAGGAGGGATCGAACTCGTTGTTCGCCGCGGACAGCGCGAGCTTCATGAGCTGGGGGACCTATCAGGGATCCATGACCAGCAGCGCAGTGACGCCGCTCGCGTGCCCGCGCGATTCCGGGGGCGCCTACGTGCTGAACGGGACGTCGAGCTTCGTCTCGACCCCGCGCCAATACTCGAACCCGACGACGTTCAGCGAGGAGCTGTGGTTCAAGACGACCGTGCCCGGCGGCCGGCTGATGGGGTTCAGCAACACCCAGACGGGCGTCTCCAACCACTACGACCGGCACCTCTACATCGGAACGACGGGCGCGCTCGAGTTCGGCACCAACAATGGGGGTTCCCTCCAGGTCCTGGTCACTCCGGGCGTCGTCACCGATGGTCTGTGGCACCACACGGTGGCGACGATGTCACCCGGAACGGGAATGAGGCTGTATCTCGACGGCATCCTCGTCGCATCGAACGCCGCGTGGGTCACCCCGGAAAGCTACAGCGGGTACTGGCGCATCGGGTACGACAATCTCAACGGCTGGCCGAACCAGGGCAACTCCTACTTCGCCGGGCAGCTGCGCTTCGCCGCGGCATACTCGGTGGCGCTCAGCGCGACTCAGGTGCAGAATCACTGGGCAGCCGGGCAGTGAGGGCAGCTACCGCCGGCTCAGCACGAACACCGGGATCTGCCGGTCGGTCTTCTCCTGATAGTCGGCATAGGGCGGATAGGCCGCGACGGCCCGTTTCCACCACACCGCCTTCTCGTCGCCGGTGACTTCCCTGGCGATGTAGTCGGCCTTCTCCGCCCCATCCTGCAGCTCGACCTCGGGGTTCTTCACGAGATTGAAATACCAGACCGGATGTTTCGGGGCGCCGCCGAGCGACGCCACCACCGCGTACTCGCCTTCGTGTTCGACCCGCATGAGGGCGGTCTTGCGCAGCAACCCCGACTTCGCCCCGACCGAGGTCAGCACGATGATCGGCATGCCGCGGAGGTCAGCACCCTTCGCGCCTCCCGTCGCCTCGAACAGCTCGGCCTGCTCACGCGCCCAGTCGGATGTGCTCGGTGCGTAGTCCCCTTCGAGAGGCATGTCTATTCCGCTCCTCGCCAGTCGATGACGATTCCATTGAGATGATCCCGCTCCGAGGTGAAGAGGCGTCTGTAGGTGGTGTCCGCATCGGTCCAGTTCACCTGGTTCGTGATGAGCGGATCGAAGTCGAGCTCGCCGGAGACGATGCGGCGCAGCACCGTGCGCCGCACCTCGGAGGTGCCGATGAACCACGGGAACACCGCGTTGATCTGTCGTTCGTGCGCGAGCTCGTAGGTGAAGGAGACCTGGTCGGGATAGACGCCCTCGAAGACCATCGTGCCCTCGAAGCGCAGGCACTCGAGCGCGCTGTCGATGAGGGCGGCGACGCCGGTGGACTCGATCACCATGTCGAATCCGTCGGGAAAGTCGGGCTGCAGCTGCGACCAGGGCGATCCGGCCGAGCCGTCGATCACGCGGTCGGCACAGTGGGCGCCGGAGATGGCCCGGCGCTCGGGCGAGACCTCGGAGACCACGACGTAGGCGCCGCGATCACGCGCGAGCATGGCCGTCGCCTGCCCGATGAGACCCTGGCCCAGCACGAGCACGGTGTCGCCGCTCTCGAGGCCGGCCTTGTCGATGGCGTTGAGGCCGACCGCCGCGGGCACGAACAGCGCGGCCATGTGGTACGAATCGGTCTCTTCGATCGGGTACGTGAGCTCGAGATCCGCGACGAAGTAGGCGCCGTGGGTGCCGTCACCGAAGCAGGCGACCGCCTCGCCGAGGGTGAGTCCGTGGCGCTCTTCGCCCTCGCCGAAAGCGACGATGTGGCCGACCCCCTGGTAGCCGGGGGTGAAGGGCACCGGGCCCCAGGAAGGCCGTTCGCCGGTGGCGGCCAGCATCTCGGTGCCGACGCTCACTCCGGTGAAGTCGGTGCGGATGAGCACCTTCCCCGGTCCGGGATGCGGCACAGGCCGCCGGCCAAGTTCAATGCGACCGAACTCCGGCACGATCAGCGCGGGAGCATCGGCGGGGATCTGCGTCGACATGATCCCTACAAACTACTCTCCCGCACCACCAGTTCGGGCTGGAAGACGACCTGACGGGGGGCGAGCGCGGGGTCCGCGGCCTCCTCGAGCAGGATCTCGACCGCCGTCTGGCCGATGAGAGCGCTCGGCTGGCGAATGGACGAGAGCGGCACCACCGCAGCGCTCGCGAAGTCGATGTCGTCGTACCCGATCAGTGCGATCTGCCGCGGTACCGGTACATCCGACCCCTGCATCATGAGGGCCTGGAGCACGCCCATCGCCACGAGGTCGTTCGCCGCGAAGACCGCGTCCGGCCGATCCGCGGGATCCCGCGCCACGAGCTCGGATCCGGCGGCGCGGCCGGCTATCACGCTGAGGCCGTCGATCAGGATGACCTCGAGCGAGGCATCCGAAACGCTCGCGACCGCGGTACGCGCGCCGTCGAGCCGGTCGGTGACCTGCTGGATCTCGAGGGGTCCGCCGATGAAGGCGATGCGACGCCGTCCCTGGGCGAGGAGGTGCCCGACAGCGAGAGCGCCTCCGGCGATGTCGTCGACCGAGACTGAGCTGAAGGAAGCATCGGCGCTCGTGCGGTCCACCAGCACCGCGGGGATGCCCCGATTGCGCAATTGCCGCAGCCGTGCGGTGATGTCGCCGAATGGGGAGATGAGCACCCCGTGCATCCGCTGCACCTCGAAGAGGTCGAGGTAGGTGGCCTCACGATCGGCCTTCTCGTCGCTGTTGCCGAGAATCACCGAGAAGCCGTCCGCGGCGGCCCGATCCTCCGCCCCGCGAGCGAGATCGGTGAAGAAGGGGTTGCGCACGTCGAGGACGACGAGCCCGATGGTGCTGCTTCGGCCGGCCCGAAGCTGGCGGGCGGCGTCGTTGCGCACGAATCCGAGCTCGTCGATCGCGGCCTGCACACGGGACGCGACGGCGGCCGACACCTTCTCGGGGCGGTTCATCACGTTGGAGACGGTGCCGACGGAGACGCCGGCGAGCGCCGCGACATCCTTCACGCTGGCCGCCATGTTGATCACCGATGCTTCCCGCGTCGCCGCAGTGCTCTCCGCGTCGCCTCAGTGCGTCGCTCATTGCATGATGCCAGCAATCCGACGCTCGTGGGTACGGTTTTGGAACGATTCATAATCGAGCTTGACGAGAACCGACCGTGCGCCATAGAGTGCATTCCGTCCCGATCTTAAAACGATTCAATAAACCTCGACGTGGAGGATCAGCCGTCAATGACGATGAGCCCCGATAGCGCAACCCCCGCCGCTCTCTCGCTGACATCAGCGACGAAGTCCTTCGGCGCGGTCGCCGCCCTCACCGATGGCACGATCGAGATCCGTTCGGGCGAGATCCACGCGCTCGTCGGCGAGAACGGCGCGGGCAAGTCGACCCTGGTCAAGATCCTCGCCGGAGTGCACCAACCCGACTCCGGACGCTTCACCGTCGAAGGAGCGGATGTCTCGTTCCGGTCGCCGGCAGACAGCAAGGCCGCCGGCATCTCCGTGATCTACCAGGAGCCCACGCTCTTCCCCGACCTCACCGTTGCGGAGAACATCTTCATCGGCCGCCAGCCGCGCGGTCGGCTCGGCCTGATCGATCGAGCGACCATGCGCGCCGACGCTCGCGCGCTGTTCACCCGTCTCGGCGTGCCGGTCGATCCCGACCGGGTCGCCGAGGGGCTGTCGATCGCCGACCAGCAGATCATCGAGATCGCGAAGGCAATCTCGCTCGACGCCCGCATCCTGGTGATGGATGAGCCGACCGCCGCCCTGAGCGGTGTTGAGGTGGACCGGCTGTTCGCCGTCGCCCGCAGCCTGCGTGACCGGGGCACCGGCATCCTCTTCATCTCCCACCGTTTCGACGAGGTGTTCGACCTCTGCGACCGCATCACGGTGATGCGGGACGGCGCCTTCATCGCCACTCACGACACCCCGGACATCACCGTAGACGGACTCGTGCGGGAGATGGTCGGCCGCGACATCGCGACCCTCTTCCCCAAGCAGGAAGCCGCTATCGGAGAGCCCGTGCTTTCGGTGACCAACCTCACGAGGGCCGGGGTCTTCAACGACATCAGCTTCGAGGTGCGTGCCGGCGAGATCGTGGCGCTCGCCGGACTCGTGGGCGCCGGGCGCACCGAGGTGGCCCGCGCAGTGTTCGGCATCGACCGCTACGACACCGGGAGCGTGCTTCTCAGCGGCCGGTCCATCCGCGCGCACTCCCCCCAGGCCGCTATCGATGCGGGCATGGGCTTCGTGCCGGAGGACCGCCGCAAGCAGGGTCTCGTGATGGACCTCTCGGTCGCCCGCAACGCCACCCTCACCCTGCGCAAGAAGCTCGCACGATTCGGCCTGATCAATGCCAAGGACGAACGCCGGGTCGCGGAGGAGTGGAGTGCGCGCCTCCAGGTGAAGACCGGATCGCAGGACCTCTCGGTCGCGACCCTCTCCGGAGGCAACCAGCAGAAGGTGGTGATCGCGAAGTGGCTCGCCACCGCTCCGCGACTGCTCATCGTGGATGAACCCACCCGCGGCATCGACGTCGGGACAAAAGCCGAGGTCCACCGCCTGATCTCCGAGCTCGCGGTGCAGGGCATCGCCGTGCTCATGATCTCGTCCGAGCTCCCGGAGGTGCTCGGAATGGCCGACACCATCCTCGTCATGCACGAGGGGCGGATCTCGGCCCGGCTCTCCCGCGACGAGGCGACCGCCGAAGCCGTCCTGCACGCCGCAAGCGCATCCCCGGAGAGTGCCGCATGAGCCAGACCCTGAGTGCCCCTCCGATCGAGAAGGCCGTCGCCGGGCGCGCATTCGGACGCATCTTCGTGTCCCGCGAATTCTCGGTGTTCGCCGCCCTCGCCGTGCTGATCATCGTGACCGCGGTGGTCAACCCTCGGTTCCTCGCCGCGCAAGGAGTGAAGGACCTCCTCCTCAATTCGACGATCTTCGTGATCATGGCCGTCGGACTCGCCATCGTCGTGATCACGAACAACGTCGACCTGTCGATCGGCTCCATCCTCGGGCTCTCCGCGTTCGGCACCGGATCGTTGTTCCACGCCTTCCCGAGCATCCCGATTCCGCTGGTGTTCCTCATCGGAATCGTGCTCGGAGCGGTGCTCGGGGCGATAAACGGGTTGGTGGTGACGATTGCCGGGGTGC
The DNA here is from genome assembly GCF_054880895.1 of Lacisediminihabitans sp. FW035. Taxonomy (NCBI): domain Bacteria; kingdom Bacillati; phylum Actinomycetota; class Actinomycetes; order Micrococcales; family Microbacteriaceae; genus Lacisediminihabitans; species Lacisediminihabitans sp. FW035. Next base: position 147,410 of record NZ_CM142187.1, on the reverse strand, counting down.
CATCGCTCGTGATCACCCTCGGGACGCTCTACATCTTCCGGGGAATCAACAACGCCTGGGCCGGAAGCACCCAGTACTTCATCGGCAATGAGCCTCCCGCGTTCGGCAATCTCTCGGTGCAGACGCTGTGGGGTATCCCGCTGTTCGCCATCGCCGCCCTCATCGTGGTGATTCTCGCGGCCGTCTTCATGTTCGGCACCCGGGCCGGGCGAGACCTCTACGCGATCGGATCCGACACCGAGGCCGCCCGCCTGTTCGGCATCAAGGTCAACGGCCGGGTCGTGGGGGCGTTCATCGCCAGCGGCGCGCTCACCGGACTCGCCGGAGTGCTCTACGCCTCGCGCTTCAACTCGGTGGGGGCCGATACCGGCACCGGCTTCGAGCTGCAGATCGTCGCGGCGGTCGTCGTCGGCGGTGTCGCGATCTTCGGCGGAAGCGGCACGGTCACCGGTGCAGCGATCGGTGCAGTGCTGCTCACCACCATGACCGGCGCACTGGCCGCCCTCAACGTCAGCAAGTTCTGGCAGCAGGCGATCGTCGGCGTGCTGATCATCGCGGCCATCCTGCTCGACCGCATCCTGTCCATTCGAACCGCCCGCAAACTGCGAGTGAGCGAGGCACGCAATGACTAACGCCGTCACGACCAATGCAACCGCGAGGCCCGTGAAGGCCAGGAGCGCCGCCCGGCGGCTGTTCCTCGGCCGAAACGCGAACACCGTCTACGCGCTGCTGCTGATCGTGGTCATCGCGAGCGTCTTCGTACCCTACTTCGCGGGCGTCGCCACGGTGAGCTTCCTGCTCATCGACGCCGTACCGATCCTCCTGATGGCCATGCCGATGGCGCTCATCATCATCACCGGGGAGATCGACCTCTCGGTGGCGAGCACCGCCGGTCTCTCCGCGGCCGTCATGGGCGTGCTGTTCCACGACGCGCACTGGAACATCTGGTGGGTTTTCGTAGCCTGCATCCTCGTCGGCCTGCTCTGCGGTGCCTTCAACGGCATCCTGATCACCGCGATCGGGCTGCCCTCGCTGGCCGTGACCATCGGAACCCTCGCGCTCTTCCGCGGGCTCGCCCTCGTCGTGATCGGCGACAACGCGGTGGCGGACTTCCCCATCGACCTCACCACCTTCGCCACCTCGACGATCGGGGCGACGGGCATCCCGACCTTCATGATCTTCGTCGCGATCGTGGTCGTCGCGTTCGGGGTACTGCTGCACTTCACGCCGTTCGGTCGCGCACTGTTCGCTCTCGGTTTCAGCAAGGAGGCCGCGCGCTTCGTGGGCATCCGGGTGAATCGCTCCAAGTTCTGGCTCTACGTCGCCAGCGGCGGCATCTCGGCCTTCGCCGGCATCTTCTGGGTGCTGCGGTACTCGAGCGCCCAGAGCGACAGCGTCACCGGCCTCGAGCTCAGCGTGGTCGCGGCCGTATTGCTCGGCGGGGTCTCGATCTTCGGCGGGTCCGGCGGCATCGTCGGGGTCGTCGCCGGCGTGCTCATCATCCGCACCGTCAACTACTCACTGCAGCTCGCCGGACTTCCGGACACCGTGCTCACCATCGTCACCGGCTCGCTTCTCGTGCTCTCCGTCATCGCCCCGAGCGTGAGCGCGAGTGTGCGGCGAGCGGGCGAAAAACGCCGCAACCGCGTGCCACTCCAGGGCACCGCCGCGGCATAAAACATTCGGCGCCGAGCACCCGGCGACGATTCTATGAGGAAAGGAAGAACAATGAAGTTGTTTCATCTGAAGGAGGGCCGATCAGTGACGGCCCGCCGTGTCCTGGCGATGTCCGCGCTCACCACCGCGGCGGTCATGGCCCTCGCAGGCTGCGCGGCCGGAACCACACCGTCCTCCGGCGGCAGCGCGAAGGGCTTCAGCATCGCCTTCGTGCCCAAGCAGCTCAACAACCCCTACACCGACGTCGAACTCGGCGGAGGCAAGAAGGCCGCGGCCGCACTCAGTGGCGTGACCTACTCGGTCGTCGGACCGAACACCGCGAGCGCCTCCTCCCAGGTGAGCTACATCAACACGCTCACCCAGAAGAAGATCAACGTGATCGCGATCGCCGCCAACGACCCGAACGCGGTCTGCTCGGCCCTCAACCAGGCGAAGGCCGGCGGCGCGAAGATCATCACCTTCGACTCCGACACCGACAAGAAGTGCCGCAGCCTGTTCATCAACCAGGTCGTGTCGAAGGATGTCGGACTGATCGAGGTGAAGCAGGTCGCCGAGCAGATCAACTACGAAGGCGACATCGCCATCCTCTCCGCCACCGCCAACGCGACGAACCAGAACGCCTGGATCGAATTCATGAAGGCCGAGCTCAAGTCGAACCCGAAGTACGCGAAGATCAACCTCGTCGCGACCGTCTACGGAAACGACGACGACACGACTTCCTTCCAGGTCGCCCAGGGTCTGCTCTCCACGTACCCGAACCTCAAGGGCATCATCTCGCCCACGACGGTCGGCATCGCGGCGACGGCTCGCTACCTCTCGACCTCGTCCTACAAGGGCAAGGTCGCGCTGGTCGGTCTCGGACTTCCGAACCAGATGCGCGAGTACGTGAAGGACGGCACCGTCAAGGCCTTCGCTCTCTGGGACCCTGCCAAGATCGGCACCGCTGCGGTCTACGCCGCCAAGGCGCTCGTCGCCGGCACGATCACCGGCAAGGAAGGCGACACCTTCAAGGCCGGCGACCTCGGCACCCTCAAGGTCGGAGCTGACAACACCGTCATCGTCGGCCCGCCGACGGAGTTCGACGCCAACAACATCGACCAGTACAACTTCTAAACCCTCCGCTCTCCCGGGCCGGCACGCCGGCCCGGGAGAGCACCCCCTCATCTCAGATCCTGCGGAGACCCCATGACTTCCCTTCTCACCGGCGCCCTCGAGCCGAAGAAGCGCCGCCAGACCCGGATCGGCCTCGTCGCCGGCGGGCTCGCCGCGTACTGGCCCCAGTTTCCTGATCTCCTCCCCCAGCTTCAGCAGTCGTCCGCCTACGTCACGTCGCGCTTCAACGCCCTCGACGCCGAGGTGGTCGACGTGGGATTCATCTCGGATGCCCAGGAGGCGAACGTCGCCGCCGAGAAGCTGCGCATCGCCGACTGCGACCTCATCGTCATCTTCCTCACCACCTACCTCACCTCGTCGATGGTGCTGCCGATCGCGCAACGCGCCAAGACGCCCGTGCTCGTGATCGACCTGCAGCCCACCGAGGCGATGGACCACGCCAACTTCGACACCGGCAAGTGGCTCGCCTACTGCGGCCAGTGCCCCGTGCCGGAGGTGGCGAATGTGTTCCGCCGGGCGGGCATCCCCTTCCGTTCCGTATCCGGCCACCTGAAGCAGGAGTCGGCCTGGGCACGCATCGACCAGTGGGTGCATGCGGCCGGTGTGCGCGCGACCCTGCGCACCGCCCGCCACGGCCTGATGGGCCACCTCTACCCCGGCATGCTGGATGTCTCCACCGACCTCACCCTCGTCTCCACCCAGTTCGGCTCCCACGTGGAGGTGCTCGAATTCGACGACCTGCGCGTGCGGGTCTCCGAGGTGACGGATGCAGAGGTGCGGGATCGTATGGAACTCGCGAAGTCGTTGTTCACGCTCGACCCCTCGGTGAAGGAGGAGGACTTCGCCTGGGGCGCCAAGGTGTCTGTCGGCCTCGACCGCTTGGTCGAGGACTTCGAACTCGACTCGGCCGCCTACTACCACCGCGGCCTGCAGGGCGAGCAGCACGAGCGACTCGGCGCGGGAATGATTCTCGGCGCCTCGCTGCTGACCGCCCGCGGCATCCCCTTCGTGGGGGAATACGAGCTGCGCACCAGCCTCGCCATGCTCGCCGCCCACACCATCGGTGCCGGAGGCTCGTTCACCGAGATCCAGGCGCTCAACTTCTTCGACGGCGTGGTGGAGATGGGCCATGACGGCCCGGCCCACCTCGCGGTCTCCGAGCGGGACCCGCTGCTGCGCGGCCTCGGGATCTACCACGGCAAGCGCGGCTACGGCGTGTCGGTCGAGTTCGACGTGAAGCAGGGCCCGGTCACCACCTTCGGCATCGGCCAGGACCGTGACGGCAGCTTCACCTTCATCACCAGCGAGGGCACCGTCGTACCCGGCCCGCTGCTCGCGATCGGCAACACGACCTCCCGCGTCGGCTTCGGGGGCGACCCCGGCGAGTGGGTGGACGAGTGGTCGCAGACCGGCATCGGGCATCACTGGGCACTCTGCGTCGGGCATCGCGCCGGAGACATCCGCGCCGCCGCCTCGCTGCTCGGCATCGAGCACCGCCATGTCGACATGGCGAGTCTGCCGAGTTGGCGATGAGACGCGTCTGCTTCCAGCTCCAGGTGAAGCCTGGCCACATCGACGCCTACCGGGAGGCCCATGCCGCCGTGTGGACCGACATGCTCGAGGCGCTTCATGAGACCGGATGGCGCAACTATTCGATCTTCCTGCGCGACGACGGCCTCGTGATCGGCTACTTCGAGACCGAAGACCTTCAGGCCAACCTCGACGGCATGGCGGCCGCTCCCGTCAACGCCCGCTGGCAGGCCGCGATGGCCGAGCATTTCGTCGACCTCGACGTGCCCGCCGACCAGGCATTCCTCTACCTCGACGAGGTCTTCAACCTCGACGACCAGCTCACCAGAGTCACACAGAACGGGAACCGACCATGACAACCTTCTCCGATATCGAGCCCCTGCTCGCCACGCAGGCCATCGAGCTCCCGTCCTGGGCATTCGGCAACTCGGGCACCCGGTTCAAGGTCTTCGGCACCCCCGGCACCCCCCGCACCCCTCAGGAGAAGATCGCGGATGCCGCGCAGGTCAACAAGTACACCGCGCTGTCCCCCTCGGTGGCACTGCACATCCCCTGGGACAAGGTCGATGACTACGCGGCTCTCGGAGCCTTCGCGAATGACCACGGCGTCGCCCTCGGCACGGTCAACTCCAACACCTTCCAGGACGACGACTACAAGTTCGGGAGCCTGACGCACACCGACCCGAAGATCCGCCAGAAGGCCATCGACCACCACTACGAGTGCATCGACATCATGGATGCCACCGGCTCCCGTGACCTCAAGATCTGGCTCGCCGACGGCACCAACTACCCCGGCCAGCAGGATCTTCGCGGTCGCCAGGATCGCCTCGCCGACTCGCTCGCCTCCATCTACGCCCGCATCGGCGCCGAACAGCGACTCGTGCTGGAGTACAAGTTCTTCGAGCCCGCTTTCTATCACACGGATGTTCCGGACTGGGGTACCTCTTACGCCCAGGTCGCCGCGCTCGGCGACCGCGCGCTGGTCTGTCTCGACACCGGCCACCACGCCCCTGGCACGAACATCGAGTTCATCGTGATGCAGTTGTTGCGCCTCGGCAAGCTCGGGTCCTTCGACTTCAACTCCCGCTTCTACGCCGACGACGACCTCATCGTCGGCGCCGCGGACCCGTTCCAGCTGTTCCGCATCCTCTACGAGGTGATCCGCGGTGGGGGATACGGACCCGGATCGAGCGTCGCGTTCATGCTCGACCAGTGCCACAACATCGAAGACAAGATCCCCGGGCAGATCCGCTCCGTGCTCAACGTGCAGGAGATGACCGCGCGCGCCCTGCTCGTCGACACGGCGGCACTGACCACTGCGCAGAAGGCGGGCGATGTACTCGGCGCGAACGGCATCCTCATGGACGCCTTCTACACCGACGTGCGCCCCGACCTCGCCGCGTGGCGCGAGAGCCGCGGACTCGCCGGGGATCCGATGGCCGCCTATGCGGCATCCGGGTACCAGGCGCAGATCGCCGCCGACCGCGTGGGAGGCCAGCAGGCCTCCTGGGGTGCCTAACCCGCGTGTTCTCTCGCGGCGGCCGTGCGACGTCGCGGAGGGTGCCATGCCTCCCTCCGCGAGGGCATCCGGCCTCCGTGACAGCGCGTATCCCCCGCCACCGCCGATTCACCGCAGACCAGTTCACCGCAGACCGAAGGATCACCACATGACCAACCCCGCTGCCGCCGAGCTCCTCGCCCGGAGCAATCGCCTCGGCTCCGACCCACGCGTCACGAACTACGCGGGTGGAAACACCTCCGCCAAGGGAACGGATGTCGACCCCGCGACCGGCGAGCCGGTCGAGCTGCTCTGGGTCAAGGGCTCCGGCGGCGACCTCGGCACTCTCACCGAGCCGGGCCTCGCAGTGCTGCGCCTCGACCGCCTGCGCGCGCTGAAGAACGTCTATCCGGGAGTCGATCGCGAAGACGAGATGGTCGCCGCCTTCGACTACACCCTGCACGGCAAGGGCGGCGCCGCGCCGTCGATCGACACCGCAATGCACGGACTGGTCGATGCCGCCCACGTCGATCACCTGCATCCGGACGCCGGCATCGCCTTCGCCACCGCCGCCGACGGCGAGGAGCTCACCGCGAAGGCCTTCGGCGAGAAGGTCGTGTGGGTGCCGTGGCGCCGGCCGGGCTGGCAGCTCGGGCTCGACATCGCCGCTATCAAGGACGCCAACCCGGCGGCCATCGGGTGCATCCTCGGCGGCCACGGCATCACCGCCTGGGGTGAGACCTCGGCTGAGGCCGAAGCGAACTCGCTGTGGATAATCGAGACAGCCGAGAGATTCATCCTCGAGAACGGGCGCGAGGAACCCTTCGGAACCGTCATGGAGGGTTACGCCGCACTGCCTTCTGACCAGCGTCTTTCCCGGGCCGCCGCGCTCGCCCCGACCCTGCGCGGGCTCGCCTCGACCGACCGCGCCCAGGTCGGCCACTTCACCGACGCGCAGGTGGTGCTCGACTTCCTCGCCTCTTCGGAGTCACCGCGCCTCGCCGCGCTCGGCACCAGTTGCCCGGACCACTTCCTGCGCACCAAGGTCAAGCCCATGCTGCTCGACCTTCCTCCCACCGCCTCCCTCGAAGACCAGCTCGCGCGACTGCACGAGCTTCACGAGGAGTACCGCGCCGACTACCAGGCGTACTACGACCGCAATGCAGTCGAGGGAAGCCCGGCGATCCGAGGCGCGGACCCGCTGGTCGTGCTCATCCCCGGCATCGGCATGTTCAGCTACGGCGCCAACAAGCAGACCGCCCGCGTCGCGAGCGAGTTCTACATCAACGCGATCAACGTGATGCGCGGCGCCGAAGCCCTCTCTACCTACGCACCGATCGACGAGGCGGAGAAGTTCCGCATCGAATACTGGGCGCTCGAAGAGGCCAAGCTGCAGCGGATGCCGAAGCCGAAGCCCCTCGCGACGCGCGTCGCGCTCGTCACCGGCGCGGCATCCGGGATCGGCAAGGCCATCGCTACCCGCCTCGCCGCCGAGGGAGCGTGCGTCGTGATCGCCGACCTCGACCTGGAGAAGGCACAGGGTGCCGCCGCCGAAATCGGAGACACCGACGTCGCGATCGGCGTGCAGGCCAACGTCACGGACGAGCTGCAGGTGCAGGCCGCGGTGGATGCTGCTGTCCTTGCGTTCGGCGGGCTCGACCTCGTCGTGAACAACGCCGGCCTCTCGCTCTCCAAGAGCCTTCTCGAGACCACCGTCGCCGACTGGGACCTGCAGCACAACGTGATGGCCAAAGGCTCCTTCCTCGTCTCCCGCGCCGCCGCGAAGGTTCTCATCGACCAGAAGCTCGGCGGGGACATCATCTACATCTCCTCAAAGAACTCGGTGTTCGCCGGGCCGAACAACATCGCCTACTCCGCCACAAAGGCCGACCAGGCGCACCAGGTGCGACTGCTCGCGGCGGAGCTCGGCGAGTACGGGGTGAAGGTGAACGGCATCAACCCCGACGGCGTCGTGCGGGGATCCGGCATCTTCGCCGGCGGCTGGGGCGCCAAGCGCGCCGCGGTCTACGGCGTCGACGAGCAGGACCTCGGCAAGTACTACGCCCAGCGCACGCTGCTGAAGCGCGAGGTGCTTCCCGAGAATGTGGCCAACGCCGTGTTCGTGCTCTGCACCAGCGACCTCAGCCACACCACCGGCCTGCACATCCCCGTCGACGCCGGCGTCGCTGCGGCATTCCTGCGATGACCGCTCTTCCGCCGCCGCGCCCGCGAGTGACACCCGCTGCCGAAAGGGCGGGCGCGCGTGTCACTCGCGGGCGCGAAGTGGTCCTGCGATGACGGAGGCCGTCGCTGCCGTCGATCTCGGTGCGACCAGCGGTCGTGTCATGCTCGGCTACGTCGGCCATAACGAGCTGAGCCTGCGGCCGATCGCGCGCTTTCCGAACGGCCCGGCCGCGACATCCGACGGGTTGCGCTGGAACGTCACCGAGCTGTACCGCAATGTGATCTCTGGGCTCGAGGCCGCGATCCGCGAAGAGGCCGACGTGCGAAGCATCGGCGTCGACTCCTGGGCGGTCGACTACGCGCTCCTCAGCGGAGACCGGATGCTCGCCGAACCGTTCCACTACCGCGACGAGCGCAACGTGCGGGCGGTCGCCGCGGTGCACGAACTCGTGTCGGACGCCGACCTGTACGGCGCCAACGGCCTGCAGCACCTGCCGTTCAACACCCTCTTCCAGCTCAGTGCCGATCGCCTGGCCGGCACGCTCGCCGAGGCGGACGGGATGCTGCTCATCCCCGACCTCCTCGGTTTCTGGCTCACCGGTGCCCGGGGCGCCGAGATCACCAATGCGTCGACGACCGGACTGCTCGGCGTCGCCACCCGCCGGTGGGACGACGCCCTTGTCGAGCGCCTCTCGCTGCCCCGAGGAATTCTGCCCGACCTCATCGAGCCCGGCACGACCCTCGGTGCCGCCCGGGGATTCACTGGAGTGCAGGTCACAACGGTCGGGTCGCACGACACCGCCTCCGCCGTCGTGGCCGTGCCCTCGACCCGCGACGATTTCGCCTACATCTCCTGCGGCACCTGGGGGCTCGTGGGGGTCGAGCTGGAGCATCCGGTGCTCACCGAGGCGAGCAGGCTCGCGAACTTCACCAACGAGGGCGGCGTGGATGGTCGCGTACGTTTCCTTCACAACGTGATGGGACTCTGGCTGCTCAGCGAGTCGGTGCGCAGTTGGGAGGCGGAAGGCGACTCGATCGATCTGCCGTCACTCATCGCCGCAGCATCCGCTGCGTCCGCCGAACCGTTCGATGCCGAAGACGCCCGGTTCCTCGGTCCTGGCGACATGCCGGGGCGGATCGCGAGCTGGTACACCGAGCGCGGCCTCCCCGCCCCGCGGAGTCGCGCCGAGTTCGTGCGGGCGATCATCGAGAGTCTCGCGCTCGCTTTCGCGCACGCCGTCGAGACCGCAAGCGCACTCTCCGGCCAGCCGGTCTCGCTGATTCATATCGTCGGCGGGGGATCGCAGAACGAGCTTCTCTGCCAGCTCACCGCAGATCGAAGCGGGCTCCCGGTGCTGGCCGGCCCCGTGGAGGCGACCGCGATCGGCAATGTGCTCGTGCAGGCGCGGGCACAGGGTCTCACCGCGGGTTCCCTCGAGGCGATGCGCGCGCTCGTGGCCTCGGCGTTCTCCCCGCGGCGCTACGACCCCGTCCGCTGACCTCCGCGCGCGCATCGGGAAGCGAGCCCTGCAACGCCGTCGTTAGGATCGTCGGATGGCAGTCACCGACGAGGCGATCCTGAAGATCAAGGACATGATCCTCAGCGGGGAGTTGCGCCCCGGCGACCGCCTCCCTCCCGAGAAGGAGCTGAGCGAGCACCTCGGGCTTTCCCGAAGTTCGCTGCGCGAGGCGATCAAGGCCCTCGAGGTGCTGCGCGTGCTGAGTGTGCGCCGCGGAGACGGCACCTTCGTCACGAGCCTCGAACCCCGGCTGTTGCTCGAGGCGATGACCTTCGTCGTCGACCTTCACGACAACGACTCCATCCTCGAGATGTTCGCCGTGCGGCGCATCCTCGAGCCGGCTGCCGCCGCGATAGCGGCCGCTCACCTCGGCGCGGAGGGCATCGCCGACCTTCGCGCCCAACTCGCCGCGGTGCACGAGCAGTCGGATGTCGAGACCCTCGTCGCTCACGACACCCGGTTCCACGCCACGATCGTCGACGCTGCCGGCAACTCCTATCTCTCGACCCTCATCGCGTCCCTCTCGGGCCAGACCACGCGCGCGCGAATCTGGCGCGGCATCACGCAGCAGAGCAGCGCGGCACGCACCCTCGCGGAACACACCGCGATCGTCGATGCGCTCGAAGCAGGCGACAGTCGACTCGCGGAGGTGCTCACCGCCGCCCACATCTATGGCGTCGAACAGTGGCTGCGACTGTGGAGCGCTCCCGTCGAGTGACCCGTGGCGCAAACATCCGATGTCTTGATGGATATTCGCGCGCAGAGCTGGATCTCGCCCCATAATGCACGATAGAGTTCGGATGTTCGCCCAGCCCGTATTGAACTTTCGAGAAGGTTGCCCATGAAATTCGCCCGCATCGGAGCGCTCGGCCAGGAACGCCCGGTCGTGCTCGTAGATCAGGCCACGTTTGACATCGGCGGCATCACGAGCGACATCACGGCGCAGTTCCTGGAATCGGATGGTGTCGATCGGGTGCGCGCTGCTCTCGCGGCCGGGGTCCTCCCGACTGTCGAGACCGCCGGCGAGCGCATCGGAGCCCCGATCGTGCGCCCGAGCGCCGTCGTCTGCATCGGCATGAACTACGCCGCCCATGCCGCGGAGAGCGGATCGGCTCCGCCCACCATCCCGATCATGTTCCTGAAGACACCCAACACGGTCGTCGGACCGGATGACGCAGTCGCGATTCCGCGGAAGAGCACCAAGACCGACTGGGAGGTCGAGCTCGGCGTCGTGATCTCGAAGCGGGCCTCTTACCTCGAATCGCCGGCCGACAGCATCGACCACATCGCCGGTTTCGTCGTGGCGAACGACCTCTCGGAGCGCGAGTTCCAGCTCGAACTTTCGGGCGGCCAGTGGTCGAAGGGCAAGTCGGCCCCGGGATTCAATCCCACCGGCCCGTGGCTCGTGACGCCCGACGAGGTCGACTACCGCAATCTGCGGCTGCGCAGCTGGGTCAACGGGGAGCCGCGCCAGGACTCTTCGACGGCGGACCTGATCTTCGACGTCGACTACATCATCTGGCACCTCAGCCAGTTCCTCACCCTGGAGCCCGGAGACCTCGTCCTTACCGGCACTCCCGAGGGGGTCGCGCTCTCGGGGCGTTTCCCCTACCTGCGCGCGGGAGACGTCTGCGAGATCGAGATCGACGGCCTCGGCCGCCAGCGCCAACTCTTCGTCTAGTCACCACCCCGATCCGAACCTGGAGCAGCCATGTCTGAAGCCTCTCGTCCTGAATTCAGTGAACTCGTCGCCGTCGTCACCGGGGGTGCCTCCGGAATCGGAGCCGCGATCGCCCGCCGACTGCATCAGGGCGGTGCACGGGTCGCCGTGCTCGACCTCCAACCGGAGGCCGCGGAAGACACCCACTTCGCGGTCGCGGCCAATGTGGCCGACGACGTCTCCGTACGGGCGGCGATCGCCGCGGTCGCGGAGAAGTTCGGTCGCATCGACATCGTGATCAACAACGCGGGGATCGGTGCGCAAGGCACCATCGCTGACAACGACGACGAGGAGTGGCTGCGTGTCTTCAACATCAACGTGGTCGGCATGGCCCGGGTGACCCGGGCCGCCCTCCCCTACCTTCGCGAGTCCCCGTCGGCCGCCATCGTGAACACGTCCTCCGTCGCGGCGACCGCCGGCCTGCCGCTGCGGGCGCTCTACAGCGCCTCGAAGGGCGCGGTGCTGTCGATGACGCGCGCGATGGCCGCGGACCACCTGCGCGAGGGCATCCGGGTCAACTGCGTGAACCCCGGAACCGCCGACACCCCCTGGGTCGCTCGCCTGCTGGACTCCGCCGAGGACCCGGCTGCGGAGCGCGCCGCCCTCAGCGCCCGCCAGCCGCACGGGCGCCTCGTCTCGGCGGATGAGGTGGCCGACGCGGTCGCCTACCTCGCGAGCCCTCGCTCCGGCTCCACCACCGGCACCTCGCTCGCGGTGGACGGCGGCATGCAGAACCTGCGATTGCGGCCGGAATAGCCTCCCCTCGACGGGTCGACACCTAGGCTGGCGGCATGAAGGCGACAGAACCTCCGGACGGTAGCCGCCGCTTCGAACTGACTCTTCGCCGGCCCTGGTTCGGATTGGTTCCCAAGCCGACGGTGGTGTTCGACGGCCGCGGCAATCCCGCACAATGGGGTACGGGCACTTGGATGGTGCCCACCGAGGGCACGACGGTGGTGGGGGTGTACCTCTTCAATCGGCTCTGGCGGTTCGGCGAGGCAGAGATCTCCCTCGACGGCAGGGGACCCTCTGCGGTCACCTACTCCGCACCGTGGCTTCCGTTCCTGCGTGGAAGCCTGCGGGTCACCGCGCCGTAGCCCAGGCCCGTCTTTCCCCGCGAGACGCCACTTTCTGTCCTGAAACCCGCCGGGAAGGACAGGTATCGGCATCTCGATGCACGCGAGATGGACTTCCGGTCGAAACCGCCCGCGCCGCGCAGTCAGTCCAGATGGAACAGCTCCGGGAGTTCCTTCCACCATTCGCCCGGAGCGCGGTCGTCGAGCGGCTCCTGCAATGGTTCGCAGAGCTCCCACCACCGCTGGGTCGCCGGGTCCGCGGCGATGGCCGCGGCATCCGCCTCGTAGTCGGTGCCGGTGTACTCGAGATAGGAGACCAGCAGGTCACCGTGCCGATAGATCGAGTAGTTGTGCATGTTGCTCGCGGTGAGGCGGGCGAGCACCTCGGGCCACACCGCGGAATGCAATCGCTCGTATTCCGCGACATTCTGCGGAGCGATTCCGATCACCGAGAGGATGCGTCTCACGGAAGCCCATCCGATCGTTCCTGCGCGGCAGCGAGCAATCCCGCGTCGAGGCGGTAGAACCGTTCGGCGGTCCCCCCGAGGATCGCGTCCCGTGCGGTCTCGTCGAGTTGGTCCAGGATCCGGCCGAGCCCGGCCCACACCCGTTCGTAGCCTCCGGCGAGCACGGAGATCGGCCAGTCTCCCCCGTACATCAGTCGATCAGGGCCGAAGGTCGCCAGGGCTCGCTCCACGAAGGGGCGCACCGAATCGACGGTCCAGTCGCCCGCAGCACCGACGCTCGAATACAGCCCGGATACCTTGGCGAAGACGAGGGGATTCTGCGCGGCCCGCTCGATGAGGGTCCACCACGGCTCGGGGTCCCCGGCTCCGATCGGCGGGGCGCCGAGGTGGTCGATCACGATGCGCAGCTGCGGGTGCCGCTCCGACAGGGTCGGCACGTGCTCGAGGTGCCGGGGAAGCACGCCGACGAAATCGAAGGTGACGCCGGCGTCTTCGAGCACCCCGAGGCCCTCGTCGACGTCCGCGCGAAGGATCCAATCAGGGTCGGGAAGATCGTGGATGAGGTTGCGCACCCCGACGACGCGGGCGTCGCGCCGAAGCTCGGCCAGCCGCTCGGCCGCGCGCTGCGGCCGGTCGAGGGGGACGAATGCCACGACGCCCACGATCTCCGGGGCGGTCTCGGCGAGCGCGAGCATCGCATCCGTGTCCTGGTCGTTGTCGGCCGACTGCACGAGAACCGTGGCGTCGATCCCCGCGGCGCGGAGTGACGGCCGCAGCTCCTCGAACGTCATCGTGCGGTCGATCGGAGCGTGGGAAGGCCCGAGCCAGCTGTACTCTGCCCGTTCCAGATCCCAGACGTGCTGGTGCGAATCGATGATGGTCATGACGACTGTTCCGTAGCAATCATCAGGTGAATTCGAGGGCACACGGCCGGGCGGGACACTGCCGGCCCTACAATTGCGGAATGTCCACGCCTCCGCCCGCCAGTCGCAAGTCCGAAGGTGCCGGCCCCTCGCAGACCGATGTCGTGATCCAGCGGATCAAGGCGATGATCACGGATGGGCGGCTCGGCGCCGGCTCCCGACTGCCGATCGAGAAGGATCTGGCGGCCGAGCTCGCCGTCTCCCGCGGGTCGCTGCGGGAAGGGGTGCGAGCGTTGGCGATCATGGGTGTTCTCGAGACCCGGCAGGGCGACGGCACCTATGTGACCTCCCTCAACCCCGACCTGCTGCTCGCTCCCATGGGTTTCATGGTGGACCTCCAAACGCCCGCCAACGGTGCCCATCTCCAGTCCGTTCGACGCGTGCTCGAGACCGAGGCTGCGGGAAGAGCTGCCCTGCGGATGACCGAGGAGGAGCTGCTCGCGGCGGCTGCAGTGCTCGACGCAGTCGAGCCGCATATCGCGGACTCCGCGGTCACCGACCACGAGGTCGTGATGGATGCCGACATCGCTTTTCATCGGATCATCTCGCGAGCGTCGGGCAACCCCGCCCTTGACGCTCTGATCGAGTCACTGGCGAGCCGCACCGTGCGCGCCCGCATGTGGCGGGCGATCAGCGAGCGCGGTGCCCTGCGAGACACGCAGCACGAACACCGGGCGATTCTGGCGGAGCTGGTCGCGCGAGATCCGGACCGTGCGCGCATCCGCATGTCGAACCATCTGCTCGGGGTCGAGGAGTTCATGGATGCTCACGCTATCGAGGGGACCGACTCCAGCGCGGCCGAGAGCCAGTAGCCTCCGGTCGGATAGGAGTACTCCTCCACGGTGGAGGCGTACATTTCGGCGCTGTACCCCGCGACCGTCGGCAACACGTACGCACCGTCGACCACCACGCACGGAGCGACGAAATGCTCGTGCAGATGATCGACGAACTCGGTGACCCGGCCCTCGAGACTGCCGGAGACCGCGACGTAGTCGAAGACCGAGAGGTGCTGCACCAGCTCGCAGAGCCCGACACCGCCGGCGTGCGGGCACACCGGCACGCCGAACTTCTTCGCCATGAGATAGACCGGGATGATCTCGTTGATGCTCGCGAGCCTCGCTGAGTCCAACTGGCAGTAGTCGATCGCCTCGGCCTGGAAGAGCTGCTTGAACAGCACGCGATTCATGCCATGTTCCCCGGTTGCCACGCCGATCGGTGCCACGGCGCGGCGGATGGCCGCGTGGCCGAGCACGTCGTCCGGGCTCGTGGGCTCCTCGATCCAGAGCGGCTTGAACGGAGCGAGGCGGGCCATCCAGTCGATCGCCACCGGCACATCCCAGACCTGGTTCGCGTCGATCATGAGGTTCGCGTCCCACCCGATCACCTCTCGGGCGATGCCAAGGCGGCGCACGTCGTCTTCGACGTCGGCCCCGACCTTGAGCTTGAAATGGTCATATCCCGCCTCGACGGCCTCGGTGAGAAGACGTCGCAGCTTCTCGTCGCTGTAGCCGAGCCAGCCGGCGCTCGTCGTGTAGCAGGGATACCCGGTGAACTCGAGTTCGTCGATGCGCGACTGCCGGGTCGGCTCGAGGTCGGTGAGCAGCGCGACCGCCTCCTCACGGGTGAGCGCGTCGGAGAGGTAGCTCAGGTCGGAGACATCCACGAGCTCGGTCGGTGTCATGTCGGTGAGGAGTTTCCACAGCGGCTTGCCAGCCACCCGGGCGGCGAGATCCCAGAGCGCATTCATCACCGCGGCGAGCGCGAGGTGCTCGACGCCCTTCTCCGGCCCGAGCCAGCGCAGCTGCGAGTCGCTGCCAAGTAGCCGGTAGATGCCACCGAGGTCGGCGACGGTCTGGTGGACATCGAGTCCGATGAGGGGAAGTCCGCGCTGGCGGGCAGCCTCGACGCACAGGTCGTTTCCCCGCCCGATCGTGAACGTGTAGCCGTACCCCGACAGTGCCGGGTCGTCGGTGTGGATGACGACGTAGGCGGCGGAGTAGTCGCCGTCTTTATTCATCGCGTCCGACCCGTCCATGCTCAGCGAGGTCGGGAAGCGCACATCGTGCGTCGTCACGGCGGTGATCGTGGTCATACTGGTCCTTCGGTAGAGGCACTGTGTGTGGAGACACTGTCTGCGAATGCACTGTCGAGCGCAAGGCCCGGCAGGATTCCCGCGGCCTGCAGGTCGGTGAAGAGCGCATCGGGAACCACGGCGGCGTACCGCTCGAGATTGCTCGACATCTGGGCACCGTTCCTCGCACCGATGACGACGGAGACCACAGCCGGATGTCTCCGGGCGAATGCGATCGCGGCCTCAGGCAGCGACACGTGGTGGGCTTCGCAGATCGCAGCAATGGCACGTGCCCGCGCGACCAGTTCGCCGGGGGCCGCAGAGTAGTCGAAGTGTGCGGCGGACGACGGGTGAGGAGAACTGAGCAGTCCGGAGTTGTAGACCCCCGCCGCCACAACTCCGACACCGCGCTCGAGGGCGAGAGGCAGCAGCCCGGTGAGAGCCGACTGGTCCAGGAGGGTGAACCGACCGGCGATCATCACCACGTCGATATCGGCCCGTTCGATCAGCGTGACGCCGGTACTCGCGAAGTTCGTTCCCACACCGACCGCGCCGACGACCCCGGCTTCCCGCAGCTCGATGAGGGTGGCGATTCCCGTCGAAGACGCCTCAGCCAGGTGATCTTCGGGGTCGTGGAGATACAACACGTCGAGCCGGTCGAGACCGGTGCGCTCGAGACTGGCGTCGACCGACCTCAGGATGCCGTCACGGCTGAAGTCCCACTGCCGGCGGGTGACCGCCGGCACGAGGAATCCCTCGGTGTCCGAGAGGTGGGATGTCTCGGGGCTCGGCACGAGCAGGCGGCCGACCTTCGACGACACGATCACCTCGTGCCGCGGCAGTGGGGCGAGCAGCTTTCCGAGGCGGCGCTCTGCAAGGCCCAGGCCGTAGTGCGGTGCGGTGTCGAAGTAGCGCACCCCGCCGGCGAAGGCGGTCTGCACGGCGTCCCGAGCATCCTCATCGGTCGTCTCCCGGAAGAGATTGCCGAACTGCGCGACCCCGAGCCCCAGCCCGCGGGGTACGGCAGTGCGTGGTGTCGGAGTGGGGCGCATCATCATCCTCTGGTTCGTTCTCCCCCGATGATACGGCAAACATCAGATGTATTGGGAGGTTCCTGCGACTTTCCCCCGCATTTGTTGCACGGCTGATGCAATTGATTAGCTCTATCGCGCGCGCGGGTGCCCTTGCGCCTCGCTGATAGCGTCTCGTACACTTGTCTGACAATGTCGTCCCCATTTGCCCGCTCCCCCCGGAGCCCCGCCCTCAAGACCACCTCGCTGCCCGAAGCGGTGTACGACGCGCTTCGCGAGAGCATCGTCACCATGGACGACCGCCCGGGAGCGCTGCTCACCGAGACTGCGGTGGCGGATCGCTACCGCGTCGCCCGACCCACGGCGAAAGCCGCTCTCGAGCGGCTCGTGAGCGAGGGCCTGCTGTCGAGGCGGGCGCACCACGCCGCGCAGGTCCCGCGACTGAGCCGCGACGACATCCAGGATCTCTACTCCAACCGGGCCATTCTCGAAGAGGCCGCCTTGCACAACCTGGCCGCCGACGCCGTGGTTCCCGTCGCCGCCCTCTCCGTGCACCGTGAACTGCTTGAACACGCGCGCACCGATGACCGGGCAGCCCTCGCCCGCACAGACCTCGACTTCCACCGGCAGCTCGTACTCGCCCAGCACAGCCCACGACTCGCGAAGATGCACGGCCTGCTGATGGGTGAGATCGAGCTCTGCATCGGGCAGGTTCAGTCACATCGGCTGATCCGCCCGTCGGATGTCGCGCACCAGCACCAGGGAATCCTCGATGCCGTCGCGGCCGGGGACGCCGCCCTCGCGGGCCGGCTCACCCGCGAGCACATCGAGGGCGCCCGCGACCGACTCCTGCAGAAGTACGACACCGTCCTCGACGACGACAGCGATGCCCCGGAATGACCATCACCGTGGCCGTGCCTGACGCGGCGATGCGCGACCGACTCCTGCGTGATGATCCGGGGGTCGGCGACGATGTCGTGCTCGAGGTCTGGACGACGGATGACCCGCCCCTTGGTCATCCCGTCGACCTGGTGGTGCTGCCGTATTCGGTATCGGCGGCAGCGCTGCCGAAACTCGCGGACTCCCCGGTGTCGGTGATCCAGAGCCAGGCGCTCGGGTACGACGCCGTCGACCGGGCGCTGCCCCCCGGGCTTGTCTACTGCAACGCCGTCGGTGTGCACGAGGGGCCCACAGCCGAACTCGCCGTTGCCCTGATCCTCGAGAGCCAGCGCGGCCTCGATGTCGTGGCGCGCGCGCAACCCTCCGGCAGCTGGGAACGCGGCTGGTACCCCGGCCTCCTCGGTCGCTCGGTGCTCATCGTCGGCGTCGGGGGTGTCGGCGAGGCCGTCGCCGCTCGACTCGAGCCCTTCGGTGTCACGATCAGCCGGGTGGCGCGCACCGCCCGCGAAGACGTGCGGGGCAGCATCCATGCCCTGGCCGATCTTCCGCGGCTGCTCGGCGAGGTCGACATCGTCGTGCTCGGCATCCCCCTCACCCCGGAGACCACCGGCATGGTCGACGCGGACTTCCTCGGCCGGATGAAGACTGGCGCGCTGCTCGTGAATGTCTCGCGCGGCGCGATCGTAGACACTGGGGCGCTGACCGCGAGTGTGGCGAGCGGTGCCGTCCGAGCGGCCCTCGATGTCGTGGACCCCGAGCCACTGCCCTCCAACCATCCTCTCTGGACCCTCCCCGGCGTGATCATCACCCCTCACCTCGGTGGGCAGGTCGCGAGCATGGCCTCCCGCATCGACCCGCAGGTGCGCCGCCAGATCTCCCGGCTGCGCAGCGGCCTTCCTCCCCTCAATATCGTCGTCGACACAAGGACTGTCCTATGAAACTGCAACGCCACATCCCGAAGGTGCGCGACCTCGCGCCGCTCATGCACTTCGCCACCCCGGAGCTCAACGCGAAGAAGCGCCGGCTGGAGAAGGCGCTTACCATCTACGACCTGCGCGCCATCGCGCAGAAGCGCACGCCCAAGGCCGCCTTCGACTACACCGAGGGAGCCGCCGAGGCGGAGATCTCGCTCGCGCGAGCGCGGCAGGCTTTCGAGGACATCCAGTTCAATCCGTCGATCCTGCGTGATGTCTCGGTGGTCGACACCTCGTCGACCGTGCTCGGCGGCCCGACCGCGCTGCCGTTCGGCATCGCCCCGACCGGCTTCACCCGCATGATGCAGAGCGAGGGCGAGATCGCCGGAGCCGGTGCGGCCGCCGCCGCGGGCATCCCCTTCTCGCTGTCCACCATGGGGACCAGCGCCATCGAAGACGTGAAGGCCGCGAACCCGGATGGCCGCAACTGGTTCCAGCTCTACATGTGGAAGGATCGCGACCGCTCGATGGCGCTCGTCGACCGTGCCGCGAAGGCCGGGTTCGACACCCTGCTGGTGACCGTGGACGTGCCGGTCGCCGGAGCTCGCCTCAGAGACAAGCGCAACGGTTTCTCCATCCCACCGCAGCTCACCCTCGGCACCGTGATCAACGCGCTTCCCCGGCCGGAATGGTGGATCAACTTCCTCACCACCGAGCCGCTGGCCTTCGCCTCCCTCGATCGCTGGTCCGGCACCGTCGGAGAGCTGCTCGACACCATGTTCGACCCGACGGTCACCTTCGACGATCTCGCCTGGATCAAGGACCAGTGGCCGGGAAAGGTCGTGGTCAAGGGAGTGCAGAACCTCGACGACGCGAAGCGACTCGCCACCATGGGGGTCGACGGCATCATCCTGTCGAACCACGGCGGCCGGCAGCTCGACCGCGCGCCGATCCCCTTCCACCTGCTTCCGGATGTCGCCCGCGAGGTCGGCTCGGATCTCGAGGTCCACCTCGACACGGGAATCATGTCGGGCGCCGACATCGTCGCCGCGATCGCCCTCGGCGCGGACTTCACCCTCGTGGGTCGCGCCTATCTCTACGGCCTGATGGCCGGGGGGCGTGAGGGGGTCGATCGCATGATCGAGATCCTCGGTGAGCAGATCACCCGCACGATGCGCCTGCTGGGGGTCACCTCCCTCGCCGAGTTGACGCCCGCCCACGTCACCCAGCTCGAGCGTCTCGCGCCGCGAGCGCTCAGCGTCCCCGCGGCAACCGCTCCGCGGCCTGTCGCGAAGTCCCCGACTACCAAGCCCCGCACCGCGCCCCCGAAGGCCGGCCCGCGCAAGTCGCCGATCGCCGGCTGAGCGGATCTTCTTCGCGCGACTCCGCCATCCGGGCGGTCCGCGCCCGCCATCCGTGCAGTCTGCGCCCGCCATCCCGGCAGTCCGCGCCCGCCATCCGGGCGGTCCGCGCCCGCGAGTGACACCTGCGCCCGAAAGGGCGGGCACACGTGTCACTCGGCGGCGCCCACGCGCTGGACTCGCATCGACGTAGGATTGTCGCGCCGACTGAAGCGCTCCAACGCGCTGCTGCCCGAGCGGCTGGTTTGGCGGCCCCCTGCGCGTGCCGTCGTTTTGATCTGATCTATCTTTCCCCCGCCGGAAAGCGTTGACTGAATACCCGCGTCATTTCCTCATTTCGAGCGGAAATGGGGCTCCACATCCACTAAGTTGCAGTGCTCTCTCCAAATTGATCTGATCAATGTGCCCCCAAACCCTTGTGCCCATCGCAGGGGTGTGTTTGAGTAGCTGGGTACCGAGTGGCTGGAATGGAGAACAAAGATGTCTCGCTCAATGATGAGTTTGCGCAGCATCCACCCCTCCCCGAGCCCGTGCGCCCCCCGGCCGGGCGGTCCCACGCCATGACCACCACCGTGCGGGCGCCGCGCTCCACCGCGCCGGAGACCGTGAACCTTCCCCGTCGCCGCCCGGGTCTGCGACGGCTGCGCAAGAGCCTCCGATTGCACTGGCAGCTGTACCTGCTGATCGCCGTGCCGCTGGCCTACTTCGTCATCTTCAAGTACATCCCGATGGCGAATGCCGTCATCGCGTTCAAAAGTTACAACGTAGTACAGGGCATCTGGGGAAGCACCTGGGTCGGCACCGAGAACTTCGTGGCGTTCTTCACCAACCCGGTGTTCGGAACGCTGCTGCAGAACACGCTGTCGTTGTCCTTGTACACGGTGATCGCGAGCTTCCCGATCCCGATCATCCTGGCCCTCGCCCTCAACGAGGTGCGCTTGCGAGTCTTCAAGAAGACCGTGCAGATGGTGACCTTCGCGCCGTACTTCATCTCGAGCGTCGTCGTCGTGTCGATGACGATCCTCATCCTCGGACCGCGGGTCGGCATCGTCAACCAGATCTTCGGCCTGTTCGGCGGTCGACCGGTCGACTTCCTCGGCAACCCCGACAACTTCCGGCATATCTTCGTGTGGACGGATGTCTGGCAGTCGGCCGGATTCTGGACCATCATCTACCTCTCGGCGTTGTCGGCGATCGACGTGAGCCTGTACGAGGCGGCGAAGGTGGACGGCGCCTCGCGGTTGCAGAAGATCATCCACGTCGACATCCCGGGCATCATGCCGACGGCGGCGATCATCCTGATCTTGTCCGCCGGCAACATCATGACCCTCGGGTGGGAGAAGGCCTTCCTGCTGCAGAATCCGCTCAATCTCCAGAATTCGGAGATCATCAACACCTACGTCTACAAGATCGGCCTGCTCAACGCCGACTTCAGCCAGGCGGCGGCCGTCGGCCTCTTCAACGCCGGCATCAACCTCGTGCTGCTGCTCACCGTCAACTGGGTGGCAAAACGGCTGACCGGATCGGGGCTGTGGTCATGACGAGCTCGACAGACCAGCGCGACGTGGGCACGGGATTCGACCAGCCGGATGAGAGTGGCGCCACCACGGCGGCCTCCTCGAAGCGCGCAGCCGGGGCGCTCAAAGCCCTCCGGAACGACACCACGTTCCGACCGCAGAAGTTCCGCCCGCAGAAGATCAAAGAGACGCTGCGCGACCGGATCTTCCTGATCGGGATCTACGTACTGCTCACGGTCTTCCTGCTCATCGTGCTGCTTCCGCTGATGTACATCCTCGCGAGCTCGTTCAGCAGTCCGGCGGCGGTCTCCTCCGGCCGAGTCGGCCTCTGGCCGGTCGACTTCACCCTTCGCGGCTACCAGGTCGCCCTCGGAGACAGCTCGATCGTGCGCGGGTTCCTCAACTCGCTGCTCTACACCGTGCTCGGCACCTTCATCAGTGTCGTCCTGACGATCGCGATCGCGTTCCCGCTGTCCCGCAAGGAACTGGTCGGACGAAACCTGATCACCACGATCGTGCTGTTCACCACGATCCTCGTCGCCGGCATCATCCCCACCTACCTCGTCGTTCAGTCCCTCGGGATGCTCAACACGATCTGGGCGCTGATCATCCCCAACGCCATCGGAGTGTGGCAGGTGATCATCGCGCGCACCTACTTCCGCAGCGCGATCCCCGAGGAGCTCTACGAGGCCGCCCAGCTCGACGGCAGCAGCGACCTGCGCTTCCTCTGGTCGGTGGTCATCCCGCTGGCAAAGCCCGTCATCGCAGTGATCGCACTGATGTACGCCATCCAGAACTGGAATTCCTACTTCGACGCACTGCTCTACCTGAAGGACACCGATCTGCAGCCGCTGCAGCTCGTGCTTCGCAACATCGTCATCCTCAATTCGGCGAGCGGGATCGTGGATGCCTCGGCCCAGCTCGCCCGGCAGCAACTCGCCGACCTGCTCAAGTACTCCACCATCGTGGTCACCACGGTGCCGATTCTCCTCATGTACCCATTCGTCGCCCGCTATTTCACCAAGGGCATCATGGTCGGCGCCGTCAAGGGGTAGTCCGCAACACCGAAATCGGCATATCCGTGCCACCCAACGAGGGCGATCGCGCCCGAAAACACCAAGAAAGAGAGTCAACGATGACGTTCATTCGACCGCGACGCGCGCGCTACCTGGCTATCGCCGGGCTCTGCGCGGCCGCGCTAACCCTCAGCGCCTGCGCGCCGGGAAGCTCGAAGTCGGATGGAGAGACCCTCTCCATCTTCACCGCCAGTAATCCCCAGTCGAACCCCGACATGAAGACGAACGACTTCACCAAGACCATGGCCAAGAAGTTCAACGTCAAGTTCTCGTTCGAGACGACCGGCATCGAAGCCGGGCCCGCCCGGGAGAAGCGCCAGCTCGCGCTCGGCAGTGGCGACTATCCCGATCTCTTCATGCTCGTGCCCTACGTGGACAAGTTCAGCCAAGCCGAACTGCTGAAGCTCTCGAAGCAGGGGGTGGTGGTGCCACTTCAGGACCTCATCAAGAAGTACGCCCCGAACGTCACGAAGGCCTTCGCCGAGAACCCCGAGTTCAAGAACATGGCAACAGCCCCCGACGGCAAGATCTACGGCATGCCGCAGTGGAGCGACTGCTTCCACTGCTCCTACCAGGACAAGCTCTGGATGAACTCCGCCTGGCTGAAGAAGCTCGGGCTCAGCCAGCCGAAGACAACGGAAGACCTGCGCAAGGTGCTCACCGCGTTCAAGAACGATGACCCGAACGGCAACGGTAAGGCCGACGAGATCCCGATGACTGCCGATGTGCGCGACAACCTCGTGCCCTACCTGATGAACGCGTTCATCTACGACCCGCAGGGCACCGGTTCGACGAATGCGTCGACGCTGGTGCTCAACAAGGGCAAGGTCGACCTTCAGGCGAACAAAAACGGATGGCGCGACGGCCTCAAGTACATTCACTCGCTCTACAAGGACGGCCTCATCGACCCGGCCGCCTTCACCCAGGATGCGGATGCACTGAAGACCCAGGGGGACAACGCCGCAGCCGCCACGATCGGATCAGCTGCGGTGCTTCATCCGGCCATCTTCGTGACCCTGGATGATTCGCTTCCCCGTGCGAAGGAATACGACGCGGTGCCGCCGCTCACCGGACCGGACGGGGCGAATTTCACGGGATACACGTTCCCCTCCTCGGCCGGCTCCACGTTCGTGCTGACGAACAAGGCGACCCCGCAGGAGCAGATCACCGCCGTGAAGATGCTGAACTACTTCTTCACCCCGGAGGCCCAGCTCGTCGGTGGCTACGGCAAGGAGGGCGTTGCCTGGAAGAAGGCCGCCGCCGGAGACGTCGCCCTCGACGCCAAGGCCAAACCGGTCTGGGTGAACATCCAGCCGAAGATCGGCGAGAAGCGCAACTCCGGCTGGGGCGGCCTCGTGTCGTTCAACAACACCGCCGCGTTCCGCAATTCGGAGGTCGTCGGAAGCGACCCGTACAGCGTGGCCGGCTACGAACGTCGACTCTTCGACGCCACCAAGCTGTATGAGGGCCACGAGGACAAGGCCCAGATCTACCCCTACTGGTCGGTATGGCTCACCGAGGACCAGGGCAGCGAGGTCGCGACCCTGCAGACCAACATCGAGAGCTACATCAGCCAGAACAACATCCAGTTCATCACCGGGTCGAAGAACATCGACACGGACTGGGACGCCTACGTCAAGGGGCTGAAGGATCTCGGGCTCGACAAGTACCTGAAGATCCAGCAGACCGCATACGACAAGTCCGAGGCATCCAGCAAATAGCGTCACTGGCGAGGCGACTGGTGGCCGTGGTGCGCGGCCGCCAGTCGCATTTCCCTGATCCGACCGCCTTCGCAAGGAAAGATGGACCCCCTGAACACGCCCCGCATTTCCACCCCGACCCTCGCGGTGCGGTTCGACTCGCGAACCGGCCTCCCCGCGGGGTATGACCTGGCGGGCGTTCCCGCAGCATTCGACGGACCGGTCGGTGGCGGCAACATCCCGGTGCTGGCGACCGGACCCGCCGGGCAGGTCTCTTCGGAGGCTCGCCTGCGGGACATCACTGTAGAGGGTGGGCGGGCGGTCGTCCGCTACGACGGCGGCGGCTGCTCGTTCGCGCTCGAGTATGTCGTGACCGGGAGCTCCGTGCAGGTCACCCTCGTCGACGTGGTCGAGGCCGACGGCCACGAGGTGATCGAGATCGGGCTTCGCGGCATCCTCTCCCTCAGCGACAGCCACGCGGGCGCGTGGCTCGCTCACGGCGACGGAGGCGGCTTCCACTCCCGCCTCTCTGCGGCGACGGAGTGCGAACTCGACCCCGGCGATCGTGGGTCCTTCCCCAATTTCAGCGTGTTGCCGCTCGTGCTCCTCGGACACGACCGGGCGGGAGTCGCCCTGGAGGTGCAGGGCTACCTGAGCAATACGGCACTGCGCGTGAGCCGGGACGAGGCGGGCACGCGGGCGACCATCGGAGCGTCCGTGCTCTACCGGGTACCCGGCGGCGCTGCCACGCCGAGCCTCCCGGTGGAGCAGCCAGAGGTCGCACGTCTCGACTTTGTAGTCACGGCGCCTGTCTCGACCGCTCCGGATGCCGCGGTGACCTGGATTGACGTCGCGAACGTCGTGCAGGCGCGCATGCCACCACGATCCACTGACTATTTCGACGACAAGCTGCTTTACGTCGCGCTCGGTCAGATGGGGCCATCCGACCGCACCGATCCGGCCAACACTTTCGTCGACATCCAGGCGCTGGTGAAGCGTATCTGGCATCTCACCGATGCGGCGCCCCAGGTGGTCTTCGTTGCGGGCTGGTCCGACGGAGGGCACGACACCTCCTATCCGAACGTGAGCGTCGTCAATCCACAGCTCGGCGGGGCGACCGGGTGGCAACAGCTGCAACGCGCTGGTCGCGAGCTGTACAACGCGAACGTCACGCTCGACGACAACTACGACGACCAGTACGACAACGATTACGCGAAGCCCGCATTCGACCCCCGCTATCTCGCTCTCGAGAGTGATGGAACGGTGCAGGCCCAAGAGATCTGGAACGGCGTCGATCTCTCGCTGATCACCGGATTCGCCAAGTACGTGAACGGAGACGGTCCCGGCATCCCCCGCGCCGACGAGACGATCGAACGCTACGGCCTCCGAGACGCGATGCTGATCGATGCGATGTCGTGGTGGTCGATCCGCAACGACTGGGATCCGACCGCTCCCGCCAGCGCGGTCAAGAACCTCCGCGAAGGCAAGTTCGCGCTGCTCCGCCACTTCGAATCGAAGGGCATCCACGTCGGGTCCGAACTGCTGCGCTACCCCTTCATCGGTGAGGTGCCGTTCGTGATGGACGGACCAACGGGCCAGGGCTGGAACGGATTCGAGGGCACGCCGATCCCGTTGATGGCGCTCGTCTACCGCCGGTCGCTGATCTACGGGGCCGGCGGCGGCGGCAATGCCTCCTACCCAGATCCCGATGACGCTCTCTTCCACAACAACCGCGCGGCGAAGTGGCTCGGCCAGGATACCGAAGACCGCGTGATCACCGGCATGTACTACCTTCACTACCTGCCGTGGATGCTGCTCAGTCGGCTGGACATCGTGTCGTTCCGGCGCGAGGGGAGCGCCTGCACCATCGGCCTGTCCGAGGACACGGAGATCGTGATCGACGGTGACTCGCCGCTGCCGATCGTGCGCCACCGCGGTGTCGAAGTGATGCGCGGCCGCAGTGTGAGCATCCCCCTGTCGGGCGACCGGGTGGCGTTCTACTCGGAAACCGCTGCAACGCTCTCCTCCCCGCTGCCGGAGGGAAGCCCGGTACGCGTCGAACGACTCGGGGCGGGATCCTGCTCCGACCACCCCTACCGGATCGAGGGAGGTCGACTCATGGTCGACGTGCAGCCGTTCATTCCCGTGATTGCACGGCTCCATGGCTGAACTGCCTCTGACCACGGTGTCGAGTGGTCGGGTCGAGACTTTCGGACCGGAGTTCGATCGAGCCGCGCTGCCGCCACGGCCCGGACGCGCCGGATGGCTGTGGCTGGCTTCTCACGACGAGACACCGGTCACTGCCCTGTTCCGCGGTGAGGTCATCCTCCCGTCGGAGCCGCTCTCCGGCCGGCTGTGGTTCAGCGCCGACGCCCACGCCCGCATCTTTGTCAACGGCGTGCTGGTGGCGCGAGGACCGGACGACGGCGGTCAGGACTACCTCGGCGAGCAGACCGGCCGATGGATGGTGAACTTCCGTGAGCTGGGCGGCGTCTTCGTGCCCGGCCGCAACGTGATCGCCGCCGAGGTGTTCACCGCCGAGGCGATGGCCGGGCGCTACAACACCACCGGTGCCGGCGGACTCCTGCTCGAGTGTGAACTCGACCTGGCCGACGGGGGCACCCACGTGATCGTCGCCGACGAGACCTGGCGATGCGCGCTCGGCGACGAGTGGTCGTTCGCGCCCTGGGTATCTCCCGACACGGGAATCCCCGAACCGAGGCTGCGCTTCTCGGGCGAGCGCGAGCGGGTGGGCTGGCGCTCCCCCGCGTTCGACGACGCAGACTGGGCGACCTGCGTGGCGGCATCCGGATGCTGGCCGCCGCTCATGCTGAGCGAGCTGCCGCCGCGCACCGAGGCGGTGTATCCGGCGACCGGAGTGCGGATTCTGGATGGCGACCTCGCGATCGACGGCGAGGAGATCCTGTTCGCCGGAAAGGGCCGGTGTGCCGTCGACTTCGATCGAGTGTTCAGCGCCTTCATCGGGCTGCGGGTGACCGGCGTTGCTGGAACGGTGCTCGCCATCCGTCCCAACGAGGCGAAGGAACCCGGTCACAACCGGATGGCCACCATCGTGCTGCGCGACGGGGAGCAGGTACTCGAGCTTCCCTTCTACGACAGTTTCTCCACCATCCACCTCGAGACGATCACCGTCACGGGGCCGCTGGCAGTGATCGAGGTGCGGGCCACCTTCGTCGCCCTTCCGGTGCGATACGACGGGTCGTTCGAATGCAGTGACGCGTCGCTGGACCGGCTCTGGGAGGCTTCCCGCTGGCTCACCCAGATCTGCCAGCAGACCCACCACCTCGACTCTCCACACCACCAGGAGCCGATCAGCGACCCCGGCGATTACCTCATCATCGCCCTCGACAACTACTACGCGTTCGGCCAGCCCCACCTCGCCCGCCAGGACCTGCGCAAGTACGCTTTGCTGCTGCGGGCGACGGGCTTCGCCCCCTTCCATACGAGCTACGCGCTGCTCTGGCTCCAGATGCTGCGGGACTACGAGAGGTATACCGGCGATGCCTCCCTCACCGTGGAGCTCGCGCCAGAGGTGCACGGCCTGCTCGCCCGGTTCGCGACCTATCGTGGGCGTACCGGCATCCTCTCCGAGGCACCCGACTACATGTTCCTGGACTGGGTCGATATCGGCGGCTTCCCGGCCCACCATCCGCCCTCCGTCATCGGTCAGGGCTACCTGACCGCTCTCTACTACCGCGCGCTCGCGGACGGCATCGAAGTTGCCGAGCGCTGCGGGGAGGCCGCACTGGTCGATCGCTACACGGAGGAGCGCCGATGCATCCACGCCGCCTTCTCCCGTGAGCTGTGGAATGACAGCACCGGACTCTTTCGCGACGGCGTACCGTTCGTCACCGCGGTCGAGCCTCACGAGTGGCTGCCGGCCGACCGCGACATCGAGACCTTCAGCACCCAGGTCAACGCGCTCGCGGTGCTCTACGACCTCGCCCCTGCCGATCGGCGGGAGTCGATCATGCGGCGACTCGCAGCCGGGAATCTCAATGTCCAGCCCTACTTCATGCACTTCGTCTTCGCGGCCTTCGATCACGCCGGAGTGTTCGACGAGCTCGCGCTGACGCAGCTCCGACGCTGGACCATCGATGCCGACACCGGCACCTTCCGAGAGATGTGGGATGCCGGTGACTACAGCCATGCCTGGCAGTGCACCCCGCTGTTCCAACTGTCGGCGCGGGTGCTCGGCGTCACGCCGCTCACCGATGGATTCACGTCAGTGCGTATCCGCCCCTCGCCGATCGGGCTCGACTGGGCGCGCGGCACGGTCCCGACTCCACGCGGAGACATCGACGTTCACTGGGCACGAGCGACCGGCGAGTTCCGGCTGTCCTGCACGCTGCCGATCGGCACCACCGCCGAGATCGAACTGCCCCCGGTGGATGGCGCGGACCTCACCGTCGACGGAGCGACCGTGGTCACAGGTGGGTCGAACACAGTCCTGTCGGTGGCCGGTGGCTCGCACCAGGTCGTTCTGCGGTGGGGGTCTGCCTGAGGCAACAGTGACAGCCGATGCGGTGGCCCGACACGCCTCGATGTCGTCAGCGGCCACAATGTGCGAGGCCAGTTCCTCGGTGCCCGAAATGTACACGCTCGCTCCGTGGGCAGCTCGTGTGTCTGGGGCCCGCGTCACCGCAGGAATGAATTGAGCGCCTCTACACGATGGGAGAAACCTAACCGTTGGCTCGAAAACAGGCTCCGCTACATGTCCTGCAGTTCGACCGCGCCCGCGCGCTCGTACACCAGTGACACGGCACCCTTCGGGAAGGTGCGCGCCGGCTGCGCCAGCCGGAACGTGGCGGGGATCATCCCCGCGAATAGCCGCTTACCCTGCCCGAGGGTGAGCGGGTAGAGGTAGAGGTGCAGCCGGTCGAGCACGTCCGCCGCGATCAGCGAACGGATGAGCTCGCCGCTGCCGAACGTGTGCACCTCGTCGTACTGCTCCCGCAATCGACCGGCGGCCGCGGCATCCGGCAACACGGTCGTGCCCTCCCAGGTCGGATCGGTCAGGGTGTTCGAGACGATGAACTTGGGCACCCGGTTGAGAATGTCGCCGATCGGGCCTGACTGGAGCGGCCAGTAGGCCGCGAAGATGTCATAGGTCCTGCGGCCGAGGAGCAGGGCGTCGATCCGCTCGATCTCGGCGCCGATGACCTCGCCAGCCTCATCGTCGGAGACCGGCGCCTGCCACCCTCCGAACTCGAAGGCATCCGAGGGGTCCTCTTCCCGACCGCCCGGTGCCTGGTAGACCCCGTCGAGGGTGAGGAACATGTTCGCGACAATGCTGCCCACGGGAGGCATCCTTCCGTCGAGGCCGACACCCGGAGCGCCGGCGCGCTGCCTCCATCTTCTGGCGCTGGCGGGGGGCTGTCCATCCCGGCGCTATTGTCTAGGCGCGCGCTTCGGTGAACAATCGCAGCATGAACAACCGTGTGGACTACTTCGAAATCGGCTCATCCAACCCAGCGGCGAGCAAGGCCTTCTACTCCGGGATGTTCGGATGGCCGATCGGTGACCCATCCGAGGCGCAATACAGCATGGTGGATGGGGGTGCCGGCGGCCTCTGGGACACCGCGGCGTTGGGAGGAGCATCCTGGGCGATCTTCTATGTGCACGTCGACGACGTCGCTGCTGCGATCGGCCAGGCCAAGGAGCTGGGTGCAACCGTGGCTCTTCCGCTGGTGAACAACGGCGCGATTACGTTCGCGCACCTCATCGACCCCACCGGCAATCGTTTCGGCGTGTGGCGCCCGAACGATTCCGTGTAGCTCGGCGCGCGCGTGGCTAGGTGGGGTGAGTGGGCAAAAGTGCACCCAAACAGCCGGTCTTAGCGCCACTATTGCCCAGTCGAGCGCTGCCGGGACGACGGCGCGGGTGTCGCGCCCAGCCCCGGATGCTCGCCCCTACCGCGCCGAACCGAAAGACCGTTGAGCGTACTCACCCACCCCGCACGGCGATTCGCCGGCGGCGGAGCGACGTGACGATCTCCCACCGCTCAGTAGCGGGCGACCGTGACCACCACGTCATTGCTGCCGCGGGAGTTACGCAGGGTGGTCGCATGCACGAGGTCGCCATCGCGGTTCCAGGCCAGCGACTGGCTGTAGCCGGAATCGTCGCCTCCCATCACACGGTCAGCCGCGGTCGGAAGATCGATCTCGTGCCAGACACCGCGACCCCCGTCGCCGTTCAGCAGGGCGATGTTCACCAGCTCGCCAGACGGATGGATCGCGGTGCGACCGGTCGCGATCACCGAGATCGCACCCGATGGCTCGGACCGCCAGTACACGTTGGGTGTCGCCGTGAGCGCCACACCGCGCTCGCTCACCAGCCGCGCCCCCAGGTCGTCAGTCGGCCCCCAGTCGATCCCGTCCGCAGAGGTGACCCAGCGCACGGGCACCCCCGGCTCGCCGACGACCTCCATCACGGCGCCGTAACCGCCGTTCGGCATCCGCCCTGTCGAGACGAACATGCCCGGGCGTGAGACCGAGTCCGGCACGCCCTTCACCAGGGTCGGCTCGCTCCACTCCTGCAGATCAGTGGTCGTACGCAGCGAGATCGACTGGTGCATACCCTCGGGCTTGCGCCGTTCGTCGGCGAAGTAGCAGAGCAGGGTTCCCTCGACCAGCAGCAGGTCGGGCTCCCAGACCGAGGTGGTCGTCGCCTCCGCTGACGAGTCGCAGACGGCAGGCCCGCCCGCATCGATCGTCGACCGGTAGACCCAGCTCACTCCGCCATCCGTGCTCGAGTAGAGCACCAGGTGCGTCGACGACATGTCCCGCGGGATCGCGTTACCGGCCAGCAGGATAGCGCCGGCGGGGAGGCCCGCGAAGGGCTCCGGAAGTTCGTAGAGCACCGGCTGGTGACGATGGCCGAGCAGGAGCGCGTCGTCCCTGACCTGGGCGATGAGCTGCCAGGTGGAGCCGCCGTCGGAGCTGCGATAGATGGGGAATGCGGGGCGCCCGTCCTCCAGGTCGCGATAGACCTCGGCGGTGAGCAGGAGGTCTCCCGCATTCGGGCCGGAGGGATCAGTCGCCAGCAGCCGCGTGTAGAGCGGGCCGATTTCATCGACCCGGCCGGCGAGCACGGTCGTCTGGTGAAAGATTTGCACGCGGTCAGGGTACCACAGTCGCGAAGAATCATCTGATGAGTAAGGCATATTCAGCGGCTATCGTGAACTTTGGCTAAGCTTGTTGCGTTATTAGTCATACCAATTGAGGGAGAATCGCCCGTGTCTACCGATCTCAGCACCTTCCCGCGGCGGATGGTCCACCTCGACTTCCACACCGGCCCTGACATCCCCGACCTCGGTCACGACTTCGACGCGGCCGAGTTCGCCCAGACCTTCGCGGAAGCCGCCGTCGACAGCGTCACGGTGTTCGCGAAGGATCATCACGGACACCTCTTCTACGACACCGACCGCCCGGAGCGCCATCCGGGACTTCCCCGCGATCTCGACCTGCTCGGTCAGCAGATCGAGGCGCTGCACGCGGTGGGCATCCGCGCTCCGATCTACCTCAGCGTGCAGTGCGACGAATGGGCGGCCAATACCCACCCCGAGTGGATCGCCCTGGATGAAGACCTCCGCCAGGTGAAGAAGTTCGGCGAACTCGGCGCCTTCGATGCGGGCTGGCAGATTCTGGACATGTCGAGCCCGTACCAGGACTTCCTGGCCGAGCAGGTGACCGAGGTACTCGAGAGGTATTCGCCCGTCGACGGGATCTTCCTCGACATGTGCTGGGACCAGCCGAGCACGAGCATCTGGGCGAAGGCCGGGATGGTGCGCGCGGGTCTCGATCCGTCGAACGCCGAACACCGCCTCGAGTACGCCCGGCAGGTCTCGCGGCAGTACATGCGGCGCTTCAAGAGCCTGGTCGAGCCATCCCTGCGACCGGGCAATGCGGTCGGAACCTGGTTCAACTCGCGCCCCAAGACTCGCCTCTACGACGAGCGCGACCTCGTGCGCCACGTCGAGATCGAGTCGCTGCCGAGCGGCGGATGGGGCTACGCCTACTTTCCGTATGTCGCTCGATTCGTGCGACCACTCGGGCTGCCGACTCTCAGCCACACCGGCAGGTTCCACAAGAGCTGGGGCGACAACGGCGCCCTGAAGACGCCCGCGGCGCTCCTCTACGAGTGCACCCAGATGCTGAGCCAGGGCATCACCTGCGGAGTCGGCGACCTGCTGCCGCCGAGCGGGCGGCCGAGCCCCGCGGTCTACGACCTGATCGGATCCGTCTATCGCCATATCGAGGCCTGCGAGCCCTTTGTGGAGAAAGGCGTCCTGCAGTCCGAGGTGGCGCTGATCATGGACCCCGGCCTCGGCGACGCTCCCGGCCCGGCCGGTGTCGGAGCAGTCCGGGCCCTGCAGCAGCTGAGAGCGCAATTCGATGTGATCGGGCCGGACACCCCACTCGACGGCTACCGCGTGGTGATCGTGCCGGAGGGCACGGTCATCGGTGAGCCGCTCGCGGAGTCGCTCTCTCGCCATGTCGCGTTGGGCCGCGGTCTTGTCGTCTCAGGAGATGCCGCGACTACCGACGACGGAGAACCGGCTCTCACCGAGCTCGGCATCATCGCGCACGGGGCATCCCCGTTCAGCCACGTCTTCCTTCACTCGGACAACGCCACCGACGCCCGTCCCGGGTACGACACGGTGATGTACGAGCGTACGGACCGGATGACCGCGGTCGCCCCGGCCCGGGCCATGGTGCGTGTCGTCGAGCCCTACTTCGAACGCACCTACGACCGTTTCAGCGGCCACGAGTACACCGTCGCCTCTCCTGAGGTGAGCGAGTACGCGTTTGCGGTGCGGAACGGCAGTGCGATCACCTTCGCCGCGCCGATCTTCCGCGCCTTCGCAATCCACGGCAATGCCGCGTATCGCGAGCTGATCCGGATGGCCCTCGACGAGCTCCTCCCGGATCCCCTTGTGCGCGACAACGGTCCGTCCCATCTCGAAGCGACCGTGGTGCGGGTCGACTCGGGCACCGTCGTGCATCTCGTGAGCTTCATCCCGAGCCGACTGGCCGACGGGCTCGACATCATCGACGATCCGGTTCCCGTCGTGGGGCTCGAGCTCGAGATCCGTTGCCCCTCGGCGCCGACCCGGGTCACCCTGCAGCCGGACGGCCCCGACCTTCCCTTCGACTACACCGACGGCTACGTGCGCACGACAGTGTCATTCACCCGGGGTCACGCGATGGTCGTCGTGGACCACGCGAGCTGAGCCCGGGCACAGCACAAGCAGCCCCGGGGCGAGCCGACCCGAAGGGGTGCGGGCCACCCGGGGGCTGCCTGTTGGCGCACTCAGTTCTGCGGCACCATCGTCCATTGCTGGTTGACATCCGGAGCGACGCGCCTCATCTGCATGAGTGCACCATCGAAGTTGAGCCCACCGGTGTCGACGGCGAGCGAGTTCGCGCGATTCACGAGCCGCAGATAGCCGTCGGCATACTGCCGCTTCCACTGCTGGTTGAAGCTCGGCCCGCCCGTGAACTGCCCCACGTTCTGCCCACTCTTCGTGCGGCCGAGACTGTCGAGATACTCATCCCCGCCGGCGACGCTCCGCAGCTTCAGGGTGCCGTCGGGCCCGTTCTGCACATTCCAGACCAGGTTGTTCGACGAGACATTCGTCCACTGGGCCACATCGGTGCCGGGAGTCGCAGATCCGGTATTGTCCAGTGCTTTGCCGGTTGCGCGGCTGACGAATTTGGCGAGGCCCCCGCCGGCATCCACATCCGCGTAGACGACCTTCTGCCCACTTCCGGTGGTGAGGAAGAGCCGTCCATTGTCCAGGGCTGTCACGCTTCGGCTGTAGCCCGACACCAAGGGGGTCGGGACTGTCGACCACGCGCCGGTTCCGTTGGCGGAGTTCGTGAAGACCTCACTGTGTTCGAGGATCGATACCACCACCTTGCCGTTGGGCATGGTGGTCACATAGGGCGCACCGCCACTGGCGATGTAGGTGCCCTGGTCGGTCGGATTCCACACCTCGGGGTTCGATGAGATCTGGTAGTGCACCGGGTCACCGGCAAGCGGCATGACCTCGTAAGTCATGATCCATCGACCGTCGGCCATTTGCGCGAGCGTGGCCATGCCGGGTCGGAGCCCGGTATTCGTGAGCGCGACATCTGTCACGACGCTGCTCCAATTGCGGCCATTGGTGGATGTCTGGTGCACGAGTTTCTGGTTGTGAGCCGGGTCTCGCTCGTCGGAATAGTAGGCGATGAGCTTGTTATTCGCCACGAGTAGGAATGGCTCCCACACGGGATCGTTGTGACTGTCGGGATTGGCTGCACCACCGGTCGCGATGCTGCTCACGAAGGTCCAGGTGCGACCGATGTCATTGCTCTTGTAGAGGTCGATCTTGGTGGCCGAGAGATCGGTGGGGATCGAGTTGCCGGCGACGAGCAGCGTGCCTGTCGGCATGCCGCCGATCGGCTGCGACAGTTCGATCATGTGGGGTTGATATCGCAGGCCCCACCCGTTCTTCGTGTCACTCACAGTGCCGACCCGGGTCCAGTTTTCCCCCGAGTTCGTGCTCTCGAGCACGGGGAACACGGGATTGGAGGGTATGGCGTCATCCATGATCGCCAGCATCTTCCCGTTGTTCACACCGTTGTAGTGCAACTGGATGGCTCGGGAATAGCCGGGGTTCTGTGCGGCTCCCTCATACATCGTGGACGGGCCGTAGGCCGATGCCGCGAGCGGCACGGCGAACGCGGTCAATAACAACGCACCGGCAGTTGCAATCGACATCCCTCGGCGTATCCGCACGCCATTCGGTCGGAGTTTGACGCTCTGTCTAGTCACGGAGAAAACCACCTTTGCTTTTCAGATCATTCACGATGAGCGTGAATTGATCTGATGATAGAGCGTTCGGCGGAACTTGGCCAGCACTCAGGTTTGTCCGGATCCGCGAGCTGCAATGCGAGAGAACGGCCTATTTCGCCCGAATATTCGTCGAATGACGTGCGATTCGACCGCTTCGGGTGAGGATGCAACCGTGATGGTCGGCGCAGCGCAGATCACGAAAGGTTAAATGAATATTCAAATTGCGGGGCCTTTGTCGATACGATTTATGTA
Source organism: Lacisediminihabitans sp. FW035 (assembly GCF_054880895.1). Taxonomy (NCBI): domain Bacteria; kingdom Bacillati; phylum Actinomycetota; class Actinomycetes; order Micrococcales; family Microbacteriaceae; genus Lacisediminihabitans; species Lacisediminihabitans sp. FW035. Next base: position 112,017 of record NZ_CM142187.1, on the reverse strand, counting down.
GGACCGAATCGGGTGGGCACCGCTCGCGGATGTTCGGTCCCTCCAGACTCCTTCTCCAGATCGGTTGCTCGACGTGGACAACACCCCGACTCGAATTCTCGACATCGACGCGCTCGGCGACTCGTTTCGTGCGCCTCCCGCGCACGCGCAGGCGACCCCGTTGTACTGGTGGAGCGGGGCGGATCTGTCGCGCGACAAACTTGCCCACCACCTCGACCTGCTGCAGGAGGCGGGGATCGGAGGCACGATCGTCGGCTATTCCCACCACTCCGACACCAGCCTCGATCATGGTGATCCGACACCATTTTCCGACGAATGGTGGTCGCTGTTGGAATGGTTCACTTCCGAGAGCGCCGCACGGTCGCTCACTGTCGGGATGATGGACTACGGAATCATCAGCACCGTGCTGCGCACTGTCGCTCCGGCCACCGCCGGGCTACATGCCGGCAGCCTCTCGCACCGGATGGTGCAGGTATCCGGCGGCACCATCGCCCGCGTTCCGCTCGAGGGTGCTGCTGTGGTCGCTGCCGCCGCCTGGCCCGCCGGGTCGACTCCCATCGATGGTCCAGAGCCGATCGCGGTCGAGATCGGCTCCGATGAGCTGCGCTGGAGCGTTCTTCCAGGGGAGTGGACCCTCTCCGTCGTGCTGAGGCGGCCGGGTCGCATCGGCCCGCGCGACACCGATTTCGATCCGATGCATCCGAATTCCGGAGCGGCGGTGATCGCCGAACTCTACGAGCCGTTCGCCGCGCACATCGGCCCCCATTTCGGTACCGTGTTCACCACCTTCTTCCAGGATGAACTGGACCTCGGCCTGATGATGCCGATGTGGAACGACGATGTCGCACGACGGCTTCGCGACGCCGGTTTCGAGCCGACCCGATGGGTGCACGCCCTCTGGCTCGACCTCGGCGACCGTACCCTCGAGTTCCGGGCGACATATCGAGACGCCGTCGTCGGGCTCCTCGAACGCCACTACTTCAAGCCGATCTACCGCTGGCACGACAGCCGCGGCAGCCGGCTGGTCATGGACCAGATGAGCCGGGGGGATCTGCGCACCGGTCGCACGCACTACGGCGATTTCCTGGAAGTGATGAAGTGGTATCACGGGCCAGGAAACGACGATCCGGACCTGAACTCGCCGAGCAACGTGACCGCCTTCCGGGTGAGCGCGTCGATCGCTCACCTGCACGATCGCCCCCTGGTGATCAACGAGGCCTTTCACAGCAGCGGCTGGGGGGTGACGCCGGCGACGATGGTGCGGGCCGCGAACCTGGGGTTCGTCTCCGGCGCGAATCACCTCATTCTGCACGGCCTCTACTACACGACCGAAGGCGGATGGTGGGAGTGGGCCTCCCCCGACTTCCACTTCCGCCAGCCGTGGTGGCAGCACTCGCGCGACCTGTGGCGGTACTTCGCCCGCGTGAGTGAAATGTTGCGAGCCGGCCGGAACGTCGCCGATGTGGCGATAGTCGACCCGACCCAGGACATCGACCTCTCGCTGTCAGCCACGGGATCGCCAGAACTCGCGCGGGCACTCCTTGGCGGCCTCGGCGAGAACGGGGTGAACGCGGACGTGGTGCCGATGAACCTCTTCGCGGATTCAGTCGTCATCGCCAGCGAGACTCTCGACAGCGAGACTCTCTACAGCGAGATCGAGCTGGCGCACAGTCGCTATCGCGTCGTCGTGATCCCCGCCATCCAGAACCTCCGCGACAACGTTCTCACCGCATTGGCCCGCTTCGCCGCCCAGGGCGGAAAGGTCGTCGTCGTCGGCCCTCCCCCCGTAGGCACGGAGATGAAGAAGCTGCTCGCCGCCGACACCGAGGCCTGGGACGTACTGCCCGCCGACATCGCGCCGGCCGAGCTCGCGGCGCACCTGGCGTCGCTCATCGACCCGGACATCCGATTCGGCGTGCCGGGCGTCGCCGCGGCGCACCGATCGGTCGACGGGGGCGATCTGTATTTCCTGGTGAACATGACAGAGGCCGACATCCACACCTCCTGCTCCCTTCGTTCCACGGGCCGGATCGAGCTCTGGGATGCCTGGACGGGCGACCAGTCGACCATCGCGTCGACGCACCCGGGTCGCTCGGAGTTCAACGTCTCGCTTCGACCGGGCGAATCGGCTACCTATCTGATCCGCTCGGCTGCGGGTGCGCCCGCTCTCGAGCCCGAGAACGACGGGGCGATCGTCGATGCCGAAGTGCGGGCCATCCCGCTCAGCGGACCCTGGACGGCGAGGGTACGGTCCACACTCGACAACCGCTTCGGGGATTTCGAGGTCGGCAACGCGCCTGTCGGAGTCGAGACCTGGCGCGTGCAGACCGGCACGAGCTCAACCGGACCGTGGACTCCGCACATCGTGCGGGACGGGGTTCGCTTCTTCGCCCTCGGGCCGGTCGCCGGTGAGGATGCCGCGGAGGTCGGCGCCCGTCTCGCGACGCTGCGTGCACTGGATGCCACCGAGCCCGTCGAGGTCGCCGGCGGCTCGCTGGCCTGGCGCCCCTACCGCTTCTCACTGGAGACGGGCATCGATCATGATCCGGCCTCCCTCGACAACCGCACCGGACCCCACGGCCTCAAGTTCGTCCCAGACGAGTTCCTCGATCCCGCGATGCTCGATCCTCGGCCTCCGGTCGGCAGCGTGTATTTCTTCTGGTCGACCGTCGACTCCGTCGGGGCACCGGAGCTTCTCACCGTGACCAGTCGGTCGGCGACGAGGGTGTGGGTGGACGGCCGACCGACCGGCATCGGCACGCCCGAGACGCCGGTGCGTCGCCTCGAACCCTGGGACCTTCTCGATGCGACGGCCGTTCGGTCGCAGGGGATGGTCGCCACCGGTGCGACCCGATCGAGCGTTCTGGTCGCTCTCACCGTCACTGCCGAGCAGCCGACCCGAGCAGCCGTGGTGATCGGCGGGTCGGGCTTCGACAGCAGCTCGAAGGCGCGCCTCCGCTGGTGGAGTGGAGCGGAACCCGCGAGGGACTACAGCCCAGAACTTCGCCCCGGGTCGGCCGGCGATCCCGGCTCTGCGTGGCTGAAGGTCACGGTGCCTCCCGGTGCCCTCGCCGCGACCATCGACTCCGGCGGCGTTGTGTCGGCGCGGGTCGGCGGCGAACCGATGGTGCTCCGGTCATCCGAGTCGGCAGCATCCATCACGGTCGAACTTCCACGACCGACCCATTCCCGGTCGCGCGAGCTCGTGGTCGAGCTGCGGGCGTCAGGGCCGTGGCCCGATGCATCCGCCCTGCGTGGCCCGATCGTGTGGGAGTGCGAGGACGGTCCGCTCGATCTCGCAGACTGGCGGGACCTCGGCCTCGCCGACTTCTCGGGCACGGTCACCTATTCGACATCCTTCGCCCTGGATGCCCCGCTGCCGGTCCGCGCCCGTCTGGTGCTCAACGGCCTGGTCGGCACTGCAACGGTTGCGGTGAACGGCTCGCCTCTGCCCACAGCGATGCTCATCTCGAACGACGTCACGGTGGACGCCTACCTGCGGCCGGGGCGAAACGACCTGCGGATCGAGGTCGCCAATACCCTCGCGAACTTCTACGCTCGCGTGCCGTCGCCGTATTCGGCGATGCACGAGCCGGGTGGAGGATTCGTCTCGGCGGAGATCCTGCTCGTGAACGACCGCTAGACGGTTAACCCCAGCTGCCGCCGCGCCTCGTCGATCGTCTCGAGCACTGCGATCGAGACATCGAGCGGATGCAGCGGAGACTCGGTCAGCCCGTCGGCGACATGCTGCGCCACCGCGGTGGCCTGCCAGACCAGTCCCTCGCGCCAGCGCAGAGTCGTGGGGTCGTCCCACCGCAGCGGTTCGTCGGTGCCGTCCCGATACAGTGTGAATCCCCCCGGGGCGACGAAGGGCGCGTCGACGTCGATGCTCGCGAGGGAGCCACTCACCGTGGCCCGCACCGGCGTGGAGACGATCATGCTCGTGCTCAACTGGGCCTCTGCGCCGCTTTCGGTGCTGAACAGGAGGGCGGCCTGGCCATCGACTCCGGTTGACGTGATCGAGCCGCTGGCAACCACCCGGCTGGGGCGGCCGAGCACGAAGTGCGCGAACCAGATGGGATACACGCCAAGGTCGAGCAGCGCGCCGCCACCGAGGGCCGGATCGAACGCGCGACTCGCGGGGTCGAAATCGAAGATCGATCCGTAGTCCGCGGCGACCAGTCCGATCTCGCCGAGCATCCCGTCGGCGATCAGGGCCGCGATCACCGTGGTCTGTGGCAGGAAGCGCGCCCACATCGCCTCCATGGCGAACACTCCGGCGGCGCGCGCAGCATCCGCGATCTCGCGCGCCTCGACGGCGGTGAGGGCGATCGGCTTCTCGACGAGCACGTGCTTGCCGGCGGCGATCGCCAGGAGCGCGAGCGCGCGATGCTCGCTGTGTGGAGCCGCCACATAGACGATGTCGATGCCGGGATCGGCCACAAGCTGCTCGTAACTGTCGTAGACCCGATCGATGCCGAACCGGGCGCCGAACGCCGCTGCCCGTTCGAAAGAGCGTGACGCCACCGCGTGCATCCGCTGGTCGGAGTTGGCGTGCAGGGTCTCGACGAAATCGGCGGCGATGCGACCGGGAGCGAGCACTCCCCAGCGAAGGTTCGGCCCCCCTCTCAGGGGAGTCGCACTCGATGCGGGAAAGAAATTCATCGCGGGGCCCCCCTGGCCGATCGGCGTACGTTGTCGACGATACTCGTCGCGGTGAGCACGGATGTCACGAGCGCGACCAGCACCACGGTGACCGCCACCCCGTAGGCTGCCGCTCCGAGTGGAATGATCAGCACGATCACCGCGGCGACTGCGAGACCGAGGGGACGAGTCGCCACCGCATCCTCGATCGCGGAATGGAGCAGGTAGAGCAGCACGAAGAACAGAGCAACGGGTATAGCGAGGGCATACCCGATGACCACCGGCGGGACCACCGCGTGTTCGCCGGCTTCCACGGCGACCTCGAGAGCGGCTCCTATCGCCGCTATCGCCGCGAACAGCAGGTAATGACCGTAACCCCAGATGAAGGACCGTGGCCGGTGGGCGGCGAGTCCCTCACCGGCAGGTTCGAGGAAGTGGAGCCACCAGAGGGCGAAGAGCAGCACGAGCCCGCCTCCCGCCACGAAGACGAGCCCCACGCTCAGTCCCGACAGGTCGAGCGCCTTCTGCACCGCGATGGTGACCGCCGAGACCGATTCCCCGAGCAGGATGATGGTGAACAGCCCGTAGCGCTCGGCGATGTGGTGCGGATGCCACGAGCTGAGGCCCGAGCGCTCGGCCCACAGTGGCACGCACATTTCGGCGAGCGCAAGCACCACGAAGGTCACCGTGCCGAGCTCCGGGGGAAGCAGCAGTCGGGCGATCCAGCCGAACTGCACAACGGTGATCCCGCCGGCGTAGCGGAAGGCCGTTCGCCGCCCGTCCGGATTCTCGATACCCGCCCGCACCCACTGGCCGACAAGTCCGACCCGCATGATGAAGTAGCCGAGTGTGATGCCGAAATACTGCTGCTTGTCGAAGGCACTCGGCACCCCGGCGGCAAGCACGAGAACCCCCGCCATCTGCAGCATCGTCGTGAGCCGGTACGGCAGGTCGTCGGTGTCGTACGCCGAGGCGAACCAGGTGAAGTTGAGCCAGGCCCACCAGATGGCGAAGAACACCATGAGATACGGGCCGATGCCTGCGGTAAGCGCCGTACCTTCGCCGATCGTGCGGGCCAGCTGCACGGCGATCTGCGCCACCGCTACCACGAAGGTCAGGTCGAAGAGCAGTTCCAGCGAGCTCGAGACCCGATTCTCTTCCTCGATGTCGCGCCCGGACATGCGGGTACGGAATCGGATGCGTGGAGCCGAGGTCATGGCCACAGCTTAGGAGCAGGGCACCGAGGGGTCGCGCGCGAACTTAACACTTTTCGTGGCAGCCAGCTCAGATTCGTGGAATGCACAGCATTGCTCTCGACATCCACAGAATCGAGTCTCGGGAGGACGGCGACGCGGACACTGGGAGTGGAACGACCTGTCTACGAAACCAATCTCTCTCAGAATGGAGCCGAATCATGACATCGAAGAACTTCCGCTACGGGGTGCTCGGAGCGCTCGCTCTCGGCGCAGGACTCATCGCCGGGGGCTCGACCGGCGCAGTGGCCGCCCCCTCGGACTCCTCCTCGGGTGTCGACACCTGGTTCGTGGCCCAACAGGTACACGCGCAGACTCAGCAGGTCGGAGACTACTGGACCGCCGAACGGATGCGTGACGCTACTCCGGGTGACGCCCTCGTCGCCGACCACGCCGCCGCCGCCGCCACGGGCGCGCAGTCGCGAGCCGCGACATCCGGCACCGCCCGCACCGTCCCGAGCCAGGCCGCGACCGTCTCTCCCCAGCCGAACGCGGCGTCAGAGGCGACCGTGAGCCACATCGGCAAGGTGTTCTTCACCCTCGGCGGCACCGACTACGTGTGCTCCGGCAATGCGATCGCCTCCTCTAACGAGAGCACGGTCGCGACCGCCGGGCACTGCGTGAACGAGGGGCCGGGCGCCTTTGCCTCCCGGTGGATCTTCGTGCCCGCCTACGAGAGCGGCACCGCTCCCTATGGCCAGTGGACGGCGAGTGAACTCACCGCTCCGAGCCAGTGGACTTCGGGTGGGGACATCACCTACGACACCGGATTTGCCACGGTCGGGACCCTCAACGGGTCGACCCTCAGCGACACCGTCGGAGCGTCCGCCGTCTCGTTCAACCAGGCGCGTGGGCTCACCTATAACGCCTTCGGCTATCCGGCCGCGTCGCCCTTCAACGGCGAGACGCTCAAGTCGTGCAGCGGCAACTCCTCTGACGACCCCAACGGCCAGACGGAATCGCAGGGCATCGCGTGCGACATGACCGGCGGATCATCCGGCGGACCGTGGTTCATCGGCAGCGGATCGGGGGGATCGCAGAACTCGATCAACAGCTTCGGCTACAACAACGTGCAGAACACGATGTTCGGCCCGTACTGGGGCTCGGTCATCCAGAGCGCCTACGCCGCGGCGTCGTCCTAGCGGGTATCCGGCGATCCCGCTTCCTGGGGGTCGCCGGATGCTCACCGCCCCGGCGAGGTCGTGGAGAAACCCAGCTCGTTGGCCGATCGGATCAGGCGTTCGTCAGAGGCGACCACGAGATCCGCGTCGATCAGGGTCGCTGTCGCGAGATGGATGGCGTCGACCGAACGGAGCGTCGGGCCGGCGATGCGACGGGCGATGTTGACAACGCCCTCGCTGAGAGTGCATTCGTCGATACCAGAGAGCGCAGTCTCGATCTGCTCGGTCACCACCGCGGGGGCTTCCGAGTCGAGTTGGGCGCGAATTGCTCGACTGACCTCGACCCACGCGAGAGACGAGGAGAACAGTCTCTCGCCCTGGGGATCGAGTTGCCGCAGCGCCACTTTCAGCGCTGCAGACTCCCGCTCCTGAAGCCCCCGCTTCACCAGGGCACTGCTGTCGAAATAGACCCGCATCACAGGCGGTCCTCCCGGTCGAGAAGGTCGAGAGAGGTGACCCCCTCGGGCAACTCGAGCAAACGACTGGCGTAGCGTATCGGTCCCCGTGCGGGCTTCACGCCGCCTGCGGCGACTAGACCGTCGAGGGCGCCAACGGATCGACCGCCCCCAGCGCCGGCTGCCAGTCCGAGGTACTGGTCGAGGGCGTCCCGAATGAGATCCTGCTGGGATCGATTCGATCGAGCCGCTTCGGCGCGAAGGGCAGTTTCGGCGTCCGGTCGGAGCCGCAGGTTGGTTGCCATGATTAGAACGGCACCACCCCCGGTACCGCCAAGGTACCGAACTAGCCGCGCAGCTCCAGCAGCACGGCCTCGAGCTGGTCGACGACGAAGTCGACCTCTTCCGCCGTGATCACGATCGGCGGCGCGAGGCGGATGGTCGAGCCGTGGGTGTCCTTCGCGAGCACGCCGCGGGACATGAGCAGTTCGCAGACCTGGCGCCCGGTTGCGAGACCCGGATCGATGTCGATCCCGGCCCAGAGCCCGGCGGAGCGCACCGCGACCACCCCGAATCCGACGAGGCGTTCGAGGCCGGCGGTGAGGCGCGCGCCCATCACGCGGGCGCGCTCCTGGTACTCGCCGGTCTCGAGGAGGGCGACTACCGCCGAGCCGACCGCTGCGGCGAGCGGGTTGCCGCCGAAGGTCGAGCCGTGCTGGCCTGCTCCGAGCACACCGAGGATGTCTGCGTTGCCGACCACGGCGGACACCGGCACGATGCCGCCACCGAGTGCCTTGCCGAGCAGGTAGAGGTCGGGCACGACGCCCACGTTGTCGCACTGGAAGGTGGCACCGGTGCGCCCGAGTCCCGATTGGATCTCGTCCGCGATGAAGAGCACATTGTGACGGGTGGTGATGTCGCGTACAGCAGGGAGGTAGTCGGCCGGGGGGATGAGGATGCCCGCCTCGCCCTGAATCGGCTCGAGCAGCACCGCAACGGTGTTGCCGTCGATCGCCGCTTCGAGAGCCGCGGAATCGCCATAGGGCACCGAACGGAAGCCGGGGGTGAACGGGCCGAAGTCCGTGGTGGCCGTGGCGTCATCCGAGAAGCTGATGATCGTGATGGTGCGCCCGTGGAAGTTGCCGTCGGCGACGATGATGTTGGCGCGGTCGGGTGCGACTCCCTTCACCCGGTAGCCCCAGGCACGGGCGGCCTTGAGGCCGGACTCCACCGCTTCTGCTCCCGTGTTCATCGGGATCACGAGGTCTTTCTTCGCGAGCGCGGCGAGCGCGCCGACGAAGGGGCCGAGTCGGTCGTTGTGGAAGGCACGGCTCGTGAGGGTGACCCGGTCGAGCTGCGCCCGGGCGGCCGCGATGAGCGCCGGATGTCCGTGGCCGAAGTTCACTGCGGAGTAGGCCGCGAGGCAATCGAGGTAGCGTCGGCCCTCGACATCCGTCACCCAGGCGCCGTCGGCGGTCGCGACGACCACCGACAGCGGGTGGTAGGTGTGCGCAATGTGCGCATCCTCGGCCGCGATGTACTGCGCCGGTGTCGAGCTCATCGACGAAGTTCGAGGGTGCAGCACTTGACGCCGCCGCCGCCGAGCAGCAGCTCGGAGAGGTCGACGCCGATGGGGTTGTACCCGCGTTCGCGCAGCTGGCGCTCGAAGTCGGTTGCCCGGGAGGCGATGACCATGTTGTAGCCGTCGCCGAAGGAGTTGAGGCCGAGCACGGCGGCATCCTCCTCGTTCACCAGGATCGCGTCGGGGAAACGCTCGCGCAGCACGGCGAGGCCAGCCTCGTTGAATGCGCTCGGCAGGTAGGCGATGTTCGGGTTCTTGAATCCCGGCTGGGGGTCCAGCACGGCGATCGCAGTATCGAGGTGGTAGAAGCTCGGGTTCACGAGTTCGAGGGTGACGACCTCGCGACCGTAGAGTTCCGCGAGCTCCTGGTGGCTGTTGGACGCGCTGCGGAACCCGGTGCCGGCGAGGATCACATCTCCCACGAGCAGGAAGTCGCCCTCGCCCTCGTTGATGTTCTCTGGCACCTTCACCTCGAATCCGTTCTCACGGAACCAGTCCATGTAGGCCGGGCCCTCGGGCTGGCGTTCCGGATAGGTGAAGCTCGCACCGTAGGCGATGTTGTCGAGCACGAACCCACCGTTCGCCGCGTAGACCATGTCGGGCAGGCCGTCGATGGGATCGATGAGGTGCACGTCGAAGCCGAGGTCGATGTAGGTCTGGTAGAGCGTCTCCCACTGGCGAACGGCGAGGCTCGTGTCGGTGGGGAGCTGGGGATCCATCCAGGGGTTGATGCGGTACACCACCGTGAAGAACTCTGGGCGGCACATGAGGATGGTGCGCTTGGACGGGGTGCGGACGGTGGCAACATTCGTTGCAGGCATGGTGGCCGACACGAGGGCTCCTTTGGAGATCGGGGTGTGGGGTCGTTCCAGTCTCACACGCACACATCCGATCTTTGGCAGCGTGGCGCGCACAAAATCGCCGACAATGGCGCAGTCGGCACAACAATGCACCATAGGGTATGACCATGGACAGTCTCGACTATGGCATCATCGACCTCCTCCGCCAGAATGCCCGTGCCGGATACGGTGATATCGGCGAAGTGATCGGGCTCTCTGCCTCCGCAGTGAAACGCCGCGTCGACCGGCTGGTCGCCGACAAGGTGATCCGCGGATTCACCATCCAGGTCGATCCCGCCGTCGACGGACTCGGTACCGAGGCCTACGTCGAGCTCTTCTGCCGCGGCACCGTCGCACCGGAGGAGTTGCGGCGCATCCTCTCCGGAGTGCCGGAGGTCGTGGATGCCGGCACTGTCACCGGCAGCGCGGATGCCATCGTGCACATGCGCTCCCGCGACATCCCGTCCCTCGAGCTCGCCCTGGAGCGCGTACGGGTAGCGCCGAACGTGGACCACACCCGCAGCGCCATAGTGCTGTCGAAGCTCATCCACCGCACGCGCGAGGGGTAGTCGTCTGCCGGTCGAGTAGGTCGCTCGGCGCACTGAGACCTCGTCGATCCTGGACGCCGCAGTGAGTGGCGAGAAGTACACCCTCGCGGGCGCACGGAAGGTGCACTTCTCGCCAGTCACTGCCCCTGGCGCGTGGGGTGGGGCCGCTCGCGCGGGCGCGTCGCGCGGGCGGGCGCGTCGCGGGAGCGGGCGCGTCGCGAGGGCGCGTCGCGAGGGCGCCTCGCGGGCAGACGTTCGCGGATCAGGAGTTTCTCGCGACACGCCGAGGCACTCCCGTGCGACACGCCGCATCCACGTTGAAACTCCTGATCCGTGAACATCATCCCGGTCTCGCCACGGTCGGCGAACGACCTGGCCGACCAGCAGAAGCCGCCTGAGCGACCTACTCCACCGGCTGGGCCGCGAGTTCGTCGATGGTGATCGCCGCATTGATGAGGGCAAGGTGGCTGAGGCCCTGCGGGAGGTTGCCGAGGAACTCGTGCGTCTCGGCATCCATCATCTCGGAGTAGAGGCCGACATCGTTGCCGAGCTCCACCAGCTCGTTCATGCGCGCCCGCGCCTCACTCCCGCGCCCGACGCAGGCGAGGGCACTCGCCACCCAGAATGCGCAGGCGACGAACGTGCCTTCTTCGCGCTGCATCCCCGAATACCGGTAGACGAGCGGACCCCGACCGAGCTCGCTTTCCACCGCGTCGATCGTGGCCGACATCCGCTCGCCCCGGTCGAATCCGCTCAGGGCGTGAAGAAGGATGGATGCGTCGAGCTTCTCGCTCCCCGGAAACATCACGTAGCTCCCGCGCGACTCCGACCACGCATTGAGCTCGACCCAGGCGCGGATGCGATCGCGTTCCGCCGCCCAGCGCTGGCTTCCGCCGGGCAACTGCCCGAGCTCGGAGAGGTGCACCGCGCAGTCGAGCGCCTGCCAGCATCCGAGTTTCGAGGAGGTGTAATGCTGCTCCTCCTCGAGCTCCCACATGCCGGAGTCCGGACGCTGCCAGTTGTCGCAGGCGCGGTCGGCGATCGAGGCGAGAAGCCGCCCGGTCTCCGCGTCGAGCAGGTTTCCATCTTCCACGTAGGCGCGCACGACATCGAAGAGGTCGCCGTAGACGCCGAGCTGCCGTTGGCCCTGGGCTCCATTGCCGACGACGACCGGAGGGATGCCGCGCCACCCCGCGACATCCGGCTGCGAACTGCCCTCGGGCACCGAGCCGTCGAGCGCATAGAAGATATGCAGTTCGGGGCCCTGCGCCCGGATGGTGGTGAGAAGCCAGGAGACCGCCGCATGGGTCTCCTCGCGCAGCCCGAAGCGGATGAGTGCGCGCACCGTGTAGGCGACATCCCGCACCCAGGCGAAGCGATAGTCCCAGTTCTTGCCGCCGTCGCGGCTCTCCGGAATCGAGGTGGTGGCCGCGGCGGCGATGGATCCGGTGGGACTGTGGATGAGCAGCTTGAGGGCGAGGGCGCTGCGAAGCACCGCGTCGCTCCATTGCCCCTGCCAGGAGAACTCGGTCGACCAGGCCTTCCAGTTGGCGACCGTGCGATCCACTCCCTTGTCCACGATCTCCGGCGTGACCATGCGGAGCGGCTCGCGTTCGGTCGCTGTCACGACCACGAGGTGGCGCGAGCCTTCGCGCGCGGTGAAGGCGCCGGCGATCCGCTGCCCCTCGGCGGCGGACGGCCCGTGGTCGATGCCGCGCACCCCGAGCATCACGCCGTCGACCCTGATGACCGCGCCCTGCACCGTGTGCTCGACCCACGGCGAGGCCGTGCCGAGCATCGTGCCGGGCGCCACCGACCAGCGAAGCGCGACCTCGCCCTTCAGCCCGTCCACCCTCCGCGCGAGCTCGGCCCAGGGCAGACGGCCGGCGACACCGGTCACGAGGGCATCGGTGATGCGCACGCGCCCAGTGGCCGTGGTGAAGGTGGTCTGGAGCACGTTGGTCCCGGCGATGTAGCGCCGCGTGACGGTGTAGTCGTCGACCGGACGCAACTCGATGCGGCCGCCGTGCGGAGCATCCACGATCGCCGCGAACGCGGGCGGGGTGGTCAGGTTCGGCGCCGGGAACCAGTCGACGGAGCCGTCGAGGGCGATGAGCGCGACGGTGCGCCCGTCGCCGATCGCCGCGTAGGCGCGCAGGTCGGCGTAACCGTCGATCCGGTTGGCGGGTCCGTTGCCGTCCCGCTCGAGCGAGAACCCGGTCATGCGGCGAAGCGGCGCGCCGGGCGTCCGTGGGTCTCGGTGTCGATCGCGAAGATCGCGCCGGAAAGCGGATGCGCCTCCAGCTGCCGCTCCGTGAGATTCTCGCGCGCGGAGCCGACGAAGAGCGTCGACATCCCGGGTCCGCCGAATGCGACGGACGTGATGTTCGGGGCCGGAAGCTCGACCACGAGGTCTTCGACCCCCTCCGGCGTGTAGCGCACCACCCGACCGCCCCCGTAGATCGCGCCCCAGAGGAATCCTTCGGCGTCGATGGTCAGCCCATCATGAGCTTGCCCGGCATGGAAGACCTTGACATCGCCGAGCTCTCCGGTCTCGCTGTAGGGCGCGCAGTAGATGGTGCCCACCGCGGTGTCGGTGAAGTACATCTGCGAGTCGTCGAGGCTCCATTCGAAGCCGTTGGCCACCCCGAAACCGCCGCGGAGCACCCGTACGCGACCGTCTCGCTCGACCGAGTACAGGGCGCCATCCGGCTGCCCGGTGGTGAGGTTCATCGACCCGGTGATCCACCGCCCGTAGGGGTCGCACTTGCCCTCGTTGAGCCGCAACCCCTCGTGGGCGTGCTCGATGTGAGCGAGATCGCGGATGCGGCCGGAGGCATCCGCCATCACGATCCGGTCGCCGAGGGAGGCGATGTAGCCGCCCGTGGTCGTCGGGGCGAACGATGCGAGCGGCGGGGGCAGCTCGATCACCGTGTCGTCGTGGCCATCGACCGGGCACCGATAGAGCAAGCCGGCGGTGATGTCACACCAGAGTACGAAGCCGGTGGGATCCCACACGATGCTCTCAGCGAGGATGGCGCTAGCATCCCGAAAAATCCGGGGCAACCCCCTGACGACGCTCATGACTCCAGCCTACGTTTCGATCGTGAACGTCTAACAAGGGAGCACTCATGGACCTCGGAATCACCGGTCGCACCGCCCTCATCAGCGGCGCCGACTCGGGCATCGGTTGGGAGACGGCCCGCATCCTGCTGGGCGAGGGAGTGCGGGTCGTGCTCACCGACAAAGACCAGAAGAGCCTGGATGCCGCGGCGGCGAGCCTCGGGGCCCTCGACGGCCGGTTGTTCGCCTTCGCCGCCGATATCACCAACGTCGATTCGATCGCACAGATGCGCGATAAAGTGCTCGACGCGGTCGGGGACATAGACATCCTCGTGCAGTCCTCCGGCATCACGGGCGCGCAGGGATACTTCCACGAGATCGACGATGCCGGGTGGACGAACACGATCGAGGTCGACCTGATGGGCCCGGTTCGGCTCGTGAGCGCCTTCCTTCCCAGTCTGCGGAAGGGAGGCTGGGGGCGCATCGTGCTGTTGGCCTCCGAGGACGGGGTGCAGCCCTACGACGATGAGATCCCGTACTGCTCGGCCAAGGCCGGGGTGCTCGCCCTGATGAAGGGCCTGTCGCGCACCTATGCAAGAGAGGGCCTGCTCGTGAACTGCGTCTCCCCCGCCTTCATCCACACGCCCATGACCGACGCGATGATGGAGAAGCGCGCGAAGAAGATCGGATCGAGCGTCGACGAGGCGATCGTGAGCTTCCTCGACGAGGAGCGGCCGTACATGGCCCTCAAGCGTCGGGGCGAGCCGCAGGAGGTCGCCGCCGTTGTCGCGTTCCTCTGCTCGGAGCAGGCGAGTTTCGTGAACGGCGCGAACTACCGCGTCGACTCCGGGGCGGTCGCGTCGATCTGATCAGCGCAGGGCGGCCCGCACGAGTTCGACCGCTTCGGCGGGATCGAGGCGCAACTGGCGGATGCGCGCGGCGAAGGCCGCGGCGGCCTCCTGAGCCTGGCGTGTGGTTGCGTCTCCCGAGGCCGCGATGAAGGTGCCGGCACGGCCACGGGTCTCGATCACTGCATCGCGTTCGAGCTCGCGGTAGCTACGCGCGACCGTATTCGGGGCGATGCCGAGGGCATCCGCGAGACCGCGAACGGTCGGCAGCTTAGCGCCCGGGGCTACGGTTCCGGCGGCCACGGCATCGATCACCTGCACGCGTAACTGCTCGTAGGGAGGAACGGAAGAACCCGGGTCGACCGTCACGGTGAATTCGCCGATCGTGGTGGCCCGGGGGGCGAGGGGGGAGCTGTTCACGGAACCTCCGGTGTAGCGCTGCTCTTCCATCGAGCGTAGTCACCGAGGGCCACACCGTCGCTCAGCTGTTCTCGTCGAGCATCCGTCTCAACTGCCGCAGCCCGTCGTGGATGCGCGACTTGACGGTGCCGAGCGGCACCTGCAGGCGCTCGGCGACCTCGACGTGGGTGAGATTGCCGACGAATGCGAGGACGAGGGCTTCGCGCTGCAACTCCGAGAGCTCGGCGAGTGCACGCACCACCCGCTCGCTCTCGAGGCGGAGCTCCACAGTCTCGACGACCGAGTCATAGCCCGGCTCGAAGTCGCGCAGGCCGAAGCGGGTGTCGCGGGCGCGGTCGGCTTCTGCGGTGCGCACCCGGTCCACCGCGCGAGCGTGGGCGCGGGTGAGGATCCACCCTGCCACCGATCCGCGTCCCGGTTCGAAGCGCGCAGCCTGCTGCCAGATCTCCAGGAAGACCTCCTGCAGCACCTCTTCCGACTGCGCTGTATCGCGAAGCACCGCACGGATGCGGCGGTAGACGCGAGGGGCGAATTCGTCGAACAGTTCGGCAAAGGCCGCCCGGTCGCCGGCGGCGATCCTCTCGACGAGTCGGTCTGCGAACCGGTCGGAGCGGGATGGGTCGGAGACCGCTTGGTCGGAGTTTTCGGCCGCCACGACACTCCGATCGGGTGCGAGCCGGAGCCGTGGGCAGTTCGAGGTGCGAGAAAGCAGGGTCCGGGTACTCGAAGAGACCGCGGATCCGCAGTGCTATGACGCGACGAATACTGTCGGTTCGCTGGGGATCCGCCGAGTGCCGACAGACGCCGCGCGGTCAGCGGCGAGCGCGACGTCGTCGCACGACGACCAGAGCGATGCCGGCGAGCATCAGCGCCAGCGCGGTGAAGAGGGTTCCTTGCGCATCGGCTCCCGTGTGGGCGAGTCCCGTTGCGGAGGTGGCCGTGCTGGCGAGGCCGGTAGCCGCGGAGGGCGAGGCTGCGGCGACCTCATCGGCCGAGACGGCGGAGACCGGGGCGAGGACTGCGACCCGCTGCACCATGAGGGACGCTGAGGCGGTGTCGTTGGCCGCGTCGGCATCCTGCACGGAGCTCGAGAAGATCGTGACCCGCTGCGAGAGGCGGCCGAGTGTCGTGACGGCCCCGCGGAAGCTGATCGACTCGGTCGCACCGGAAGCGAGGGCCGGAACAGTCCACCGGCTCGTCGCGGGGTCGAAGCTGCCGGCCGTCGGGGTGGCGTCGAGTCCGGCTGGGACGTCGATGGCCAGCACGATCGCCGTGGCATCCGAGGGACCGGTGTTGCCGACCTCGATCGCGAACCCGGTGATGTCACCCTCGCGCACGCTCGTCGCGGAGGCACGCGTCGTGACCCAGAGATCGCCCAGGCTCACGGTCGTTGCGCTCACGCCTGCCGAGTTGTCCGCGGTCGAAGATTCGTAGACCGCACCCGTGGCGGAGGCCGAGAGGGCAGCGACAGTGCCGGACGGCACTCCGCCCGCGATCGAGCCGGTGATCGTGATGGCAGCACTCGCCCCGGCCGCGAGGGAGCCGATCGCGCACTGCGCCGTACCGGAGGCGATGGCACACGGTGCCCCGGCGAGAAGGACGGATGCCCCGCTCAGGGCGGCCGGCACCGCGATCGAGACGACCACGGCCGAGTCCGCCTGCGGGCCGGAGTTGCCGACCGTGACGGTGTAGGTGGGACCGTTCGACCCGCCGGCGATCGGCGCAGCGGAGTCGACGGTCGCGGTCACGACGAGGTTCGCGGTGGGCGCCACCGGGGTGACGACAGTGGGCGCCGTCGAGGTCTGGACGGTGCCCGCGAGGGAATCCGTGTAGCTGAGCACACCGGTGTTGCTGAGGCTCGTGAATGCGCCCGACGAGAGAACGACGACGCGGAAGACGAGGGAGGTGGTCTGCCCGGGCGCGAGCGAGCCGCCCGTAACGGCGTCGGCACCCGTGCCGAGACGACCGACGATGGTTCGGGTCGCGGAATCGTATTCGGCCTGGTCGTCGCCAGCGACATCCGTCTTGCCGCCGGTGTTCGGGCCGGTGACACGGATGGATCCGGGCACGAGTTCCACGCCCGCCGGCAGCGTGTCTCGCAGCGCTGCGAGTGTCGCCGCCCCGCCGCCACTGTTGGTGGAGGTCACGGTGTATTCGATGGTGTCGCCGACGTGCACTCCGCCGCCCGGCACTGTCACGTTCGTGACGCCGCCAGTGCTCTCGATGCAGGGCCCGAGGCCGAAGGTGATGTCGTCGAGGAAGTTGCCGACGCTGGGGTTGCCGTTCGCGGTCGACACAGCGCGGAAGCCGAAGCGGGTCGAGGTCTGGCCGACGGGCACGACATAGACGCCGGTGTGGCGGCCCCAGCCGGAGGTGTCGTCGGTGAGCTCGCCCTGCGAGGCGAGGGTTCCCCCGGTGGCGCCGATCACGACATCCATCACATCCGCGCCGCTGCGACCGCGGTGAAGGAGCGACCACTGGAGGCTCTGGCCGGGAGTCGTCACGACGTCCTGGTAGAGCGTGCCCGGCTGGGTCGCGTTGATCTCGGCGAACTGGTTGCCGACGCTGGCCGGCACACCGTTGAAGCCGGTGGACCAGATCTCGATGCCGGAAGGATCGGTCGACTCCCACCCGGGCACGTTGGCCGAGGGCATGATCTGGTACGAGGTCGGGGCGATCGCCGGGTCTTCGAATCCTCCGTCGGAGAGCGCCGTCGAACTCCGGCAGCTCGTTGCGGCGGAGGCCGGCACCGACTCGGACACCATCACGCCGAAGATCAGCGCGGATGCCGCGAGTCCGGTCGCGACGACGATCGCGGCGGGCCGCAACAGGGTGAGCGGTGCAGTGGGCATGTCGCCTCTCGTGGTTAGTCGACCGGATGCGTAAATCGGGTACGCATCCGGTCGCGTTTCCGCGGCCGTGCTCGGGTACCCGGCCGCAGCAGGGTTGCACCGAGTGCATCCCCCGAATCGATTATGGGGGGACACTCCGTGTCCACACAATGGAGGACAGACCGCCAGTTCGGGGGGTCTTCTTCATGCTGGGTAACACGAGCGAACAGTCAGGATCTGCCCTCGAGAATGGAGGGATGCAACTCACACTTCCCGTACTCGACCTCTCCCGACTCGATCGCGGCGAAGAGGAAGCGGAGACGTTTCGCCGTGACCTTCGGGAGGCCACGCATGAGTTTGGATTCTTCTACCTCACCGGCCACGGCGTCTCCGAGCGGCTGCAGGACGCCATCATCCGTACCGCTCGCGCGTTCTTCGAGCTGCCGGATGCCGACAAGTTCGAGATCGAGAACCTCAAGAGCCCGCACTTCAGGGGGTACACGCGGGTAGGGGGCGAGATCACTCGTGGCGCCGTCGACTGGCGCGAGCAGATCGACATCGGAGTGGAACGCCCGACCGTGCCCCGCGCACCGGGCGTCGCCGACTACTGGCGGCTGGACGGCCCCAACCAGTGGCCGACCGCACTGCCGGAACTTCGGGAGGTGGTGACCGAGTGGAACGCCGCCCTGTCCGAGGTGGCGCTCACCCTGCTGCGGGCATGGGCTGTGTCGCTCGGCGCAGCAGAGGATGTCTTCGATTCGAGTTTCGCGACCAAGACGTCGACGCTCACGAAGATCGTGCGCTATCCCGGAAAGTCGGATCCGACTCCCCGGCAGGGGGTCGGCGCGCATAAGGACTCCGGCGTGCTCACCCTTCTGTTCGTCGAGCCGGGAAAGGGCGGTCTCCAGGTGCAGTACGGCGACGGCTGGATCGACGCCCCACCGTTGCCCGGAGCCTTCGTCGTCAACATCGGCGAGCTGCTCGAAGTGGCGACGGACGGGTATCTCACGGCGACCGTGCACCGGGTGATCTCGCCCCTCATCGGCACGGATCGCATCTCGGTCCCGTTCTTCTTCGCCCCGGCGCTGGATGCCACGATCCCGACCCTCACGCTGCCACCGCACCTCGCCGCCGAGTCGCGCGGCGTCGCTGTGGACCCGCAGAATCCGATCTATCGCACGTACGGCGAGAACGCCCTCAAGAGTCGCCTGCGCGCGCATCCGGATGTCGCGGCGCTGTACCACTCGGACCTGCTCTAGCCCTCTGGCACCCACACCGGAGCGCCCATCGCTCGCCTCCGCGCCCCGGAGTGACACGCGCGCTCGAACGTGCGGGCGCGCGTGTCACTCCGGGGCGCAGGGGCGGGCGGAGAGAGCGCGCGGCCGACTACAGGGCGACGAAGGTGGACGGGTCGGGGTTGCCGAAGCGGTGAGCGGTGATGCTGATCGCCTGTTCGTGCAGGAAGGGCAGGAGTTCAATGCGGCCAGAGGTACTCACGGCACCCGCGTAGATCGCCACGTCCGGATCGCCCCCGAGCACCGTCGCGAGTGCGAGCCGGTCGCCGCCGAGCAGGCGGATCCGGCCCGGCCGGACCTCGCCGGACTGCAGGCGCGCGTGCCAGCGGGCATCCGACTCCACCACGACGGAATCGACGGTGAGCGGGGGAAGAGCCGAGCCGAAGAGCCGCACGAGCCCTGCCGACACCGGCATCGCAGAACTGATCGAGAGGGTGGCTCCCGCCCGCGTCGCCGCGGCGATCGTACGCACGAGCTGGGCGGGGGATGCCCCCTCGGCCAGTCGCACCGTCACCGCGACAGGACGGTAGCGGAGCACGTTGCGCTCGATTCCGAGGCCCGAGACATCTTTGACCGTGCCGTACTCCTCGACCCAAGCCTGCTGGTCGCTCACGGCTCCGGCACGCACCCGGTCGAACTCGAGGAACTCCATGCCCTGCTGAGCCGCTTCGATCACACGTGAGACCTTCTCGCTGAGACCCTGGAGCACCACGGTTCGACCGGGCTCCGCAAAGACCGGGCGCCAGTCCCCGAGGGTGAGCAGGTAGTTCGGTCCGCCGGCCTTTGCGCTCGAGCCGACCGTGGACCGCTTCCAGCCACCGAAGGGCTGGCGCCGCACGACGGCCCCTGTGATCCCGCGATTCACATAGAGGTTGCCCGCCTGCACGCCGTCGACCCACTGCGCGATCTCAGCGGCATCCAGGGAATGGATTCCGGCGGTGAGACCGTAGGCTGGCGCGTTCTGCAGCGCAATCGCCTCCGTGAGGGTGTCGGCCCGCATGATCCCGAGCACCGGGCCAAAGTACTCGGTGAGGTGGAATTCCGATCCGGCAGCCACTCCATCCCGGACACCGGGTGACCACAGCCGGTCGCTGTCGTCGAGGGATCGCGGGGTGACGAGCCAGGACTCACCCTCGGCGAGAGTGGTGAGCGCCGATCGGAGCTTGCCCTGCGCCGGCTCGACGAGCGGGCCCATGACCGTGGTCGCCACCTGGGGGTAGCCCACCCGGAGGGTGCTCACCGAATCGACGAGCTGGCGACGAAACCGCTCCGATTTCGCGACCGACCCGACCAGGATCACCAGGGATGCCGCCGAGCACTTCTGGCCGGCGTGGCCGAACGCGCTCTTCACGACATCCGCCACCGCGAGGTCCAGGTCGGCACTCGGGGTCACGATGATCGCGTTCTTGCCACTCGTCTCGGCCAGCAGCGGCAGATCGGGGCGCCACGAGCGGAACAGTTTCGCCGTCTCCCAGGCGCCGGTGAGGATCACCCGGTCGACGGACGGATGCGCCACGAGTTCCCGTCCGAGGTCGCCCTCGTCGAGGTCCACGAAAGCGAGGACGTCGCGGGGAACACCGCCGGCCCACAGCGCCTCCACCATCACGGCCGCGCTGCGGCGTGCCTGGGGAGCCGGCTTGATGATCACGCCGGCGCCGGAGGCCAGGGCGGCGAGCACCGATCCCGCAGGGATGGCGACCGGGAAGTTCCACGGCGGGGTCACGACGATGAGACGGGATGGCTCAAACTCGGCGTCGGCGATCCGGTCGAGCTCGCGGGCGCGTTCCGCGTAGTAGTGGGCGAAGTCGACAGCCTCACTCACCTCGACGTCACCCTCCGCGATCGTCTTGCCGGTCTCGCTCGCCATCACCTCGATCAGGTCGGCGCGGGCGGCGGCGAGCGCCTCGCCTGCGCTGTGCAGCACGGTCGCGCGGGTATCGGACCGGCGCTGGCCCCAGCTCTCCCCGGCGCGTGCCGTGGCCGTGATGATGGCCTCGAGTGCGGGCAGTCCGGTGATCCGCGCCGCGGCGACGCTGTCATCCCCCAGCGTCGACGTCGCGACCCGGGAGAGGATCCGGCGACCCCACTCGCGATTGGCGGCGATCGACGGATCGGTGTCGGGCTCGTTGGTGAAGTCGCGCGGTGCAGTGTCGAGGGGGGCGATCGGCACCGGCAGGCGGCGATCCTGAACGCGGTGGGAGGTGGGCTCGGTGTCGGTGAGATCGGCGAGCGACGACAGGAAGCGCGCGGCCTCACGGTCGAAGATCGCGGGATCGTCCGCGAGATCGAAGACACCCGACATGAAGTTCTCGCTCGACGCGTTCTCCTCGAGCCGACGGATGAGGTAGGAGATGGCGGCATCGAACTCGCCGGGGTGCACGACCGGGGTGTACAGCAGGAGGCCGCCGACATCGCGCCGCACGGCATCCGCCTGCCCGGTCGCCATGCCGAGCAGCATCTCGAACTCCACGCGGGTCTCGACCCGGCGCTGCTTCGCGAGATGCCACGCCCAAGCGATATCGAAGAGATTGTGGCCCGCGACCCCGATGCGCACCGCGTCGGTTCGGGCCGGCTCAAATGACCAATCCAGGATGCGTTTGTAGTTGGCGTCGGTGTCGTGCTTGCTGCCCCAGGTGGCGAGTGGCCAGCCGTGCACCGTGGCATCGACGCGCTCCATCGCGAGATTCGCACCCTTCACGACACGCACCTTGATGCCCGCTCCACCCTGGGTGTGACGCGCGGTCGCCCAGGCAGTGAGTCCCTGCATCGCCCTCACGGCATCCGGAAGGTAGGCCTGGAGCACGATCCCGGCCTCGAGGTTCTTCAGTTTCGGCTGCTCGAGGATGCGGCGGAACACCTCGATCGTCAGGTCGAGGTCGCGGAACTCCTCCATGTCGAGGTTGATGAACTTGGTGGTGCGGGATTCTGCGGCGAGCTCGTACAGGGGGGTGAGGCGCGCAACCACCCGAGTCACCGTCTCGTCGAAAGACCACATCGAGAGCTGGCTCGACACGGACGAGACCTTGATGGAGACGTAGTCCACGTCGTCCCGCTGCAGCAGTTCGCGGGTCCCGGCGAGCCGCCGATCGGCTTCATCATCGCCGAGCACCGCCTCACCGAGCAGGTTGAGATTGAGGCGGATGCCCGATCGACGCAGCGCGCGCAGGCTGTGGTCGAGCTGGCGGGGACTCGCATCCAGAATGAGGTGACTCACCATTCCCCGCAGCACCCGCCGGGCGATCGGCACGATCGGCCACGGGATGAGTGGCGCGAATCCCCCGCCGAGCTGGATCGCCACCCGCATGTACCAGGGCAGGAACGCGGGGATCGCCCGGGAGAGCTTCTCGAGGTTGCGACCGGCGACACGCAAGTCTTCCGGGCGCACCACGCGATCCACGAATCCGATGGTGAAGTCGAGTCCGCGCGGATCCTTGAGCACGCCGGCCAGTCGCTTTTCGGAGCGGTCGGGCGAGACATCCGCACTCTCGGTCAGCCAGCGGCGCACGGTCGCGACGGCCTCGGCGGCGAGCGGATCGGGGCTCGCGGGCACATCGGCAGCAGTCGAAAGCATGGATACGAGACTACTTGGGGCGGGATGAGGACTGCGGGTCCACAATTAATGCATGACCGAAACGAGCGCAGTCGACGTGTCCGTGCCGCCCTCTTCGACCGGATGTGTCGAGTGCGAGGCATCCGGAAGCTGGTGGTTCCACCTGCGACGGTGCGCGACCTGCGGTCACATCGGATGCTGCGACGACTCGCTCGGACGCCATGCCACCGCGCATTCCACTGCATCCGGCCACCAGGTCATCCGCTCCTTCGAGCCCGGCGAGAGCTGGTTCTACAGCTACGCGACCGGCGAGACCTTCGAGGGACCGGATCTCGCCCCGCCCGAGAGCCATCCGGCGGAGCAGTCGACCCCCGGGCCGGCCGATCGGGTGCCCGGCGACTGGCAGGACGAGCTGCTGCGAGGGCGCGAGCGGGGGCCGCTCTCGTAGACTCTGTCCATGACGGACCCGCCCGCCCTCAGCGACGATGAGCTGTCGGTCTGGCGATCGTTCTACGCGATGCGGCGCACGCTCGATGGTGCTCTCGACCTGCAGCTCCAGCGGGATTCGAAGCTCTCCGCCTCGGAGTACGAGGTGCTGCTGGCAATCAACGTCGCCCCTGAACGCCGGCTGCGGGTGAAGGAGATAGCCGCCACCATCGGCTGGGAGAAGAGCCGCGTCTC
Source organism: Lacisediminihabitans sp. FW035 (assembly GCF_054880895.1). Lineage (NCBI taxonomy): Bacteria > Bacillati > Actinomycetota > Actinomycetes > Micrococcales > Microbacteriaceae > Lacisediminihabitans > Lacisediminihabitans sp. FW035. Next base: position 88,887 of record NZ_CM142187.1, on the reverse strand, counting down.
CCACCTGGTCACGCGGATGGAGAAGCGGGAACTCGTGGATCGCACTCGGTGTGCGTCGGATGCCCGAAGCACTTGGATCGGCCTGACCCCGCACGGTCGACGCGCCGTGCTCGGCGGTCTGCGCGGGCACTCCGCCGCCATCCGCCGGTATTTCCTCGACGCGCTCGAGGGCGATGAGGGCGAGCGGCTCTCGGCACTGTCCGCCCGGGTGGTCGCGGCCATCGGGTGTGGGGCCGACGAAGACCTGGCAGAGGCGCCGTGACCCGGCCCGATCCTGCGGTGGACATCGTGATCGTCGGCGGTGGCCACAACGGCCTCGTCGCGGCGGCCTACCTCGCCCTCTCCGGCAGGACTGTCACGGTGCTCGAACGACTCGACCACCTCGGCGGGGCAGCAGTGTCGGCACAGGCCTTCGAGGGGGTCGAGGCGCGGCTCTCGCGATACTCGTACCTCGTCAGCCTTCTGCCCGCCGCCATCATCCGTGACCTCGGTCTCGACATCCGCCTCGAGCGCCGTCGTTACAGCTCGTACACCCCGTTGCCGGGAACCGATCGCGGCCTCCTCGTCGACAACGGGGATGCCGATGCCACTCGCCGCTCGTTCGATGCGCTCGGCGCCGACTTCGATGCCTGGCAGTCGTTCTACGGTCGCACCGCCGCGCTCGCCCGCGCCGTCTTCCCCACGGTCACCGAACCGCTGCTGCGGCGATCGGAACTCCGGCGCCTGGTAGACGCCTCGGACTGGACCGACTTCATCGACCGCCCGATCGGGGAGGTGATCGAGCACACTTTCGACGACGATCTGGTGCGCGGAATCGTGCTGACGGATGCCCTGATCGGCACCTTCGCCCCGGCCGGCGACCCCACTCTCGCCGCAAATCGCTGCTTTCTCTACCACGTGATCGGCGGGGGAACCGGCGACTGGGATGTTCCGGTCGGCGGCATGGGAGCGGTCACGAGCGCGCTGGCCACCGCCGCCCGGGCCGCCGGCGCATCGCTCGTCACCGGGGCCGAGGTGCTCTCGATCACCCCCGATGGGGAGGTGCGCTATCGCCTCGGGGACGACGAACACCGCCTGGACGCCGCGACCGTGCTCTCCAATGTGGCGCCATCGCTGCTCGCCCGGCTGCTTGGGGAGGACGTCGAGCCCGCGGAGGGCGCCCAGGTGAAAGTGAACCTGCTGATGCGGCGACTTCCCCGACTTCGCGATGCGTCATTAGATCCGGCCGCGGCCTTCGGGGGCACCTTCCACATCAACGAGGGCTACGGGCAGCTCGAACGCGCGTACCGGGCGGCGAGCGCCGGCGACATCCCGAACCCGCTGCCGGCGGAGATCTACTGCCATTCGCTCACCGATCCGAGCATCCTCTCGCCGGAGCTCGCGGCCTCCGGCGCCCAGACCCTCACCGTCTTCGGCCTCCACACCCCGCACCGGCTGGTAACAGCGGCGACCAACGACTGGGTGCGGGCCGCCCTCGAACGTGCGGTGATCGACTCCCTCGACAGCGTTCTCGCCGAACCGATCGAATCCCTGCTGCTGACGGATGCCGCGGGCCGCCCCTGCATCGAGACCAAGACCACCCACGACCTCGAGTCGGCGCTCGGGCTGCCCGGAGGCAACATCTTCCACGCGCCGCTGTCCTGGCCCTTCGCCGAGGACTCGGCGAGTCTCGGCACGGCGGCGGAGCGCTGGGGAGTCGCCACGGCCCACGAGCGGATCCTGCTCTGCGGGGCCGGGGCGCAGCGCGGGGGCGGCGTGAGCGGGCTCGGCGGGCACAATGCCGCGATGGCCGTGCTCGAGGGGTAACCGAGCGCTCTTTGCCTCCCGCGTGCAGGGCGGTTAAACTCGTGCGAAGCAGCGTGCTCGGAATGCTGCGGGATCAGGGAGCTTCGCCATGGCAACGTTCGACCAGTTTGCGAACCAGGGCGGGGCCGCCGCGGGCGACGAGTCAGAGGCGGCCGCGGCCCAGGCCGAAGCCGACGAACTGCTTCGCCAGAGCGCCGGCGCGGCCCAGGCGGCCGACTTCGGTGGCGGTCCGCTCGGAGCCCTCGTCGAGCCCAACGTCGCCGTCGAATCGGACACCGCCGACACCCCCGACGTGCTCGAGGAGCCCGACGCGGTCTAGTGTGACTCGGCTGTCGCGACTGCATCGCTACGGCGCTTCGGCGCTTCGGCGCTGCGGCGCTACGGCCATCGGACCGACGACACCCGGCCGGCTCGCTCACGTTCTGCAGGACGGTTTCCTGCAGAACGGGCGGGGATGAAATCCACGTGCCTGGCGACGCGCTGCTTCGCGCCACCTCAGCTTCTCAAGCTGTTCTGCGCGCGCGTCGTTCTGCAGGACATCCTCCTGCAGAACGCGAACGTCCTCTGCGCTCACGCGGTGGCCAGAATCGGGGGCGTGGGCGGGTGGCGTCGAGAGCGGACATCCCGATGACTCGGCGGCGTGGTGCGCGCGAAAGACGGCGTGTCGACGGAGCATCCGCCCTCCGCCGCCCTCAGTCGAGCGCGGCTAGTCCCACTCGCTCGGCGCCGCAGCACGCGCGGGAGGCAGCGCGACATCCGTGGCCCAGCGCGCCACCCATTCGGGCAACGGATGACCGGTGATGTCGATGCCGGCCACCTCCGCGACCTCGGCCGTCGTGACGGTGCCGCCGGTCTTCTTCACGAACCGCCCCCGGGTGGTCGCCCGCGCATAGATCTCCCCGTCGACCACCGCGCGCTGCTCCACGTACACCGCTTTCGCGTCGTAACCTACAATGCGGGTTTCGAGTGTGAAGCGCTGCCAGGGCATCAATGAACGCCGGAAGCTGATGGTCTCATCCGCCATCACCGGGAAGAATCCCGCGCTGAGCAGGCGTGACCAGACGCCGGAACGCTGAAGCAGGTCCATGCGACCGAGATCCATGATCGACAGGTACACACCGTTGTTCATGTGCCCGAGCACGTCGAGATCGGTGGGGAGCACGCGAAACCTCAGGCGGCCCACATCATGGGCGTCGAGCCGTGGACCATTGCGGCGCAGCCAGACGAGGAAGGTACGGAAGATGAGGTGCACGCCACAACGTTACCGGCGAGGACTAATGACGACGATGATCCTGAATCGTCATCCGCGGCCCGAAGCGCGGTTTCGCGAACCCGCTCGACTCGATGAGCCGCATGACGCGCTGGCGCTGTCCGGTCCAAGGAGCGAGGAGTTCGAGCATCCCGTCATCGTCGACAGGGCTGCCGATGAGGGCCCAGCCGACGAGCGCGGGAAGGTGATAGTCGCCGACGCTCACCGAATCGGCGTCACCGTGCGCGCGCTGGGTGGTCTCCGCAGCGGTCCAGGCACCGACGCCTGGCACGCTGCGCAGCCGCTTCGCCACTTCGGCGCCACCCCGACCGATGGCGAGGGTGCGCTCGAGGCCCCCGGCGACGGATGCCGCGGCTATCGCCGTGCGTGAGCGCTGGGGACCAACGCCCGCCGCGTGCCACTCCCACGACGGGATCAGCCGCCACGCGTGCGCCGAAGGGAAGACACGCATCCCCGTCGGTGCCGGCCCCGGCGCGGGCTCCCCGTGGGCGCGAATGAGAGTCGCCCAGGCGCGGCGGGCCTCCGTGCCGGTGACCTTCTGCTCGAAGATCGCCGCGATCATCATTTCCAGCACGAGCCCGGTGCGGAGGAGCCTCAGGCCCGGATTGCGCCGGTGCGAGTCGCGCAGGAACGGGTTCTGGGACACGTCAAATTCGCCGGCATCGTCGCCGGCCCCCAGCAGCTCGGGCACCGAGGCGATCGCCCACTCCGCACCATCGCCCCAGGCCGTGGCGTCTACCGTGCCGCGAGAGCGCGTGAGATGCAGAGTCGCCGGGCCGAGTGGCGTCGGCAGCGTGCGCCACACGCCGGAGGCTTCCCACTTCAGGGTCGGGTCGGCAACACCCCGGCTGAGCGGGCGGAGAGTCTGGGCGAGGTCGAGCGGATGCGACGGGCTGTAGCTGCTGCGAAGCGGGACATCCGCCGCCACCTCGTCCATGTCCTCGAGGATACGACTTTCCGCTGACGGCGACGTAGCGCCCGTCGGTGGACCGTGCCACCATGTCCCATGACGATACTCAACCCCTACCTCAGCTTCCGCGGCAACGCCCGCGAGGCGATGACGTTCTACCAGTCGGTGTTCGGCGGCGACCTGAGGGTCGACACCTTCGGCGAGGGCGGAATGAGCCAGGACCCCGCTGAGGTCGACCTGGTGATGCACGCGCAGCTGGCCACCCCCTCCGGCCTCAACCTGATGGGATCCGACACCCCGGCTCGCATGGACCTCACGGTGGGCGACAACGTCTCCGTGTCGCTGAGCGGAGAAGACGAAGCGGAACTGCGGAGCTTCTGGGATGGACTGGTCGCCGGCGGCATTGTCACCATGCCGCTGGAGCGCGCTCCCTGGGGCGACACCTTTGGTATGTGCATCGATCGCTTCGGCATCCACTGGATGGTGAATGCGACGGTTCCCGCCGGCTGAAGCCGACGCCGGGCGCCCACCGGCCTCTCAGCCGCACGCCCAGCCGCGAATGGTGGAATGGACTGACCCCCACGAAAGAGGCCAGACGGTGACCCCTTCCCTCCCGACCGAACCCGCATCGCCTCACGCGCGCCGCGACGAGAAACTCGAGGCTTTCCGGACCGGGGAGCGTCGCCGCGTGCGCGTGAGACGGATCGCAATCGCCTCCGGGATCGTCGCCGCGATCGCGATCGTCTCGATCGTCGTCGTGTCGATCGTCGTCACCTCCCGGCCCGAGCCCTCGGGGCCCTCGTCCGGCATTCGCGGGCTGCAGACCTTCAGCAACACGGCCGAGCACGTGCAGGGTCCGGTCACCTACGACCAGACCCCGCCGGCCGGCGGACCCCACAACCCGACCTGGCTGAACTGCGGGATCTATACGGAGCCGGTTCCCAACGAAAACGCAGTGCACGACCTCGAGCACGGAGCGGTCTGGGTCACCTACGACCCGTCGCTACCGGCTGCCGAGGTGGCGAAACTGCGAGACCTCATGCCCTCGACCTACACGGTGCTCTCGCCGTACCCCGGCCTCCCGGCGAAGATCGTGCTCAGCGCCTGGAACGCCCAGGTCACCGTGTCATCCGTGACGGATGCCCGAATCGCGCAGTTCTTCGAGAAGTACTGGAAGAGCGCCAACGCACCGGAGCCCGGAGCCCCCTGCACCGGTGGACTCGACGCCCCGGGCAAGCTCTAGCGTGAGCAGTCCTGCTCCGGCGCGCGGCCGCAGCGGCCGGTTTGGGCTCATAGCGGCAGCCGTGGTCGTGATCGTCGTCGTCGCGCTCCTCGCGTTCTCGATCGGTCGCCTCAGCGCACTCGACACGGCGCGCCCCTCGAACACAAGCGCCGATGCCGGTTTCGACCGTGACATGCAGGTGCATCACGACCAGGGGGTCGAGCTCGCGATCCTCATCAGGGAGCGCACAGCCGATCCCGCTGTCCGAAGGCTCGCCTACGACATCGAGACCACCCAGGCGCAGCAGTCGGGCCAGCTCTACGGCTGGCTCACCCTGTGGGGACTGCCGCAGGCGTCGAGCGAACCATCGATGGCCTGGATGACCGATGACGGCGGGCACGAAACGATGAGCGGGTCGAGCACGGCGATGCCCGGCCTCGCCACCCCCGCGCAGATCGCCGCCCTCAGCACCGAGTCTGGGGTGCAGGCCGAGCGCACCTTCCTCACTGTGATGATCGCGCACCATCGCGGTGCGATCGAGATGGCGGATGCCGCGCTTGAACGAGCGCACAACCCGGCGATCCTCACCTTCGCGCGCGGTGTGATCGCGAGCCAGCGGCCCGAGATCGCGACAATGACCCGGATGCTCGCCGACCGCACACCGTGAAAGCGACACCCTCGGAATCTAGACTCGGGCAGTGGCTGTTCCCAAGATCCTGCTGTTCTACATGTTCACCCCGCTCGCCGACCCCGAGGCGATCCGGCTCTGGCAGCGCGACCTCTGCCGCTCGCTCGGCCTCGGCGGGCGCATCATCGTCTCGGAGCACGGTATCAACGGCACTGTCGGCGGCGAGCTGCGGGCGGTCAAGACCTACCTGCGCACCACGCGCGAACATCCCGCTTTCAAGACCCTCGACGCGAAGTGGAGCGAAGGAGCCGGAGACGACTTCCCCCGTCTCAGCGTCCGAGTGCGCGACGAGCTGGTGAGCTTCGGGGCACCGGGCGAACTGCGCGTCGACGAGAACGGCGTCGTCGGCGGGGGAACCAAGCTCACACCGCACCAGCTGCACGAGCTGATCGAGCGCGAAGAGGTGGTCTTCTTCGACGGCCGAAACTCCTTCGAAGCGGAGATCGGCAGATTCGCGGATGCTGTGGTGCCGCCGGTGGGCAACACCCGGGAGTTCGTGGCCGAGCTCGATAGCGGACGCTACGACCACCTCAAGGACAAGCCGGTCGTGACCTACTGCACGGGAGGCATCCGGTGCGAGGTACTGAGTTCACTCATGGTGAGCCGCGGGTTCGAGAAGGTCTACCAGCTCGAGGGCGGTATCGCGAAATACGGCGAGACCTATGGCGATTCAGGGCTGTGGAAGGGCTCGCTCTATGTATTCGACAATCGGATGTCGATGGACTTCAGCGCCGCCTCGCAGGTGATCGGGCACTGCTACCGCTGCGGCACCGCCACGAAGCACATGCAGAACTGCAGCGACCTGGCCTGCCGGGTGCAACTGGTGGTGTGCGAGGAGCACGCCGCCGAGACCGCGTGCCCCGAGCATCCGATCGCCCTATCCGCGGACGCGACCCGCTAGAGGTTGCAGGTGATCGTGCTGCCGTTGCCGAGTTCGTGCACCCCGTTGCCGAGTTCAGCACACTGGCTGCCGAAGGCGACGAGTCCGACGATGACGAGGACCGTGACGATCGTCCCGACGATGAAGAAGACGATCGACAGGATCAGGCCGGTGAGCGCGATGCCGTTCTTGTAGCCCGCCTTCTTCGACCGGCTGAGGGCGATCGCGCTCACGATGATGCCGGCGAGGCTCACGATGAACGCGAGGACGAGGCCGACGATTCCGAGAGTGCGTCCGGGGTCTACAGCGGCGGACGGGGCATAGCCCGTCGGGGCGGATGAGGCATAGGCATCCGGTGCCTGTGGCGCGGGAGGGGGCGTGGTCGGGCTCTGGCCGTCGGACGGATTGGGGATCGGGACCCCGTTGAGTTCGGTCATGATGCTCCTTGGATCGTGGGCGCGCATCCCCCCGCGGTCTGCGCTTTCCCCGACTCTAGCGAGCACCCCCGGTGCGGGTGTGATCGGCAGGCGGCCAACCTACGGAATGATGGGCACATGAGCATTGGAATCCTCACCAGCGGCGGAGACTGCCCCGGGCTGAACGCGGTCATCCGCGGCGCCGTACTCAAGGGCACCCAGATCTACAAACAGGAGTTCGTGGGATTCCGCAATGGATGGCGCGGCGTCGTCGAGGGTGACGTCATCCCGCTCGAACGCAAGGACATCCAGGGCATCGGCAAGCAGGGCGGCACGATCCTCGGCACCTCGCGCACCAATCCGTTCGAAGAGAATGGCGGAGCGGATGTCGTGCGGGCCAATATGGAGCGGCTCGGCGTGGACTCCCTCATCGCGATCGGCGGAGAGGGCACCCTCGCGGCCGCCAAGCGCCTCACCGACGCCGGAATCAAGATCGTCGGCGTGCCGAAGACCGTGGACAACGACCTGTCGGCCACCGACTACACCTTCGGGTTCGACACCGCCGTGCAGATCGCGACGGACGCCATGGATCGCCTCCGCACCACCGGAGACTCGCACGGCCGCTGCATGGTGGCGGAGGTCATGGGTCGCCACGTCGGCTGGATCGCCCTGCACTCCGGCATGGCGGCCGGGGCCCACGCCATCCTCATCCCGGAACAGAAGACCTCGATGGACCAGATCGTCGCCTGGGTGCAGTCCGTCGTGGACCGCGGTCGCGCACCGCTGGTCGTCGTGGCCGAAGGCTTCCACCTCGACACCATGGATGACGCCCACTCCGAGCGCGGACTCGACGCGTTCGGTCGCCCCCGCCTCGGTGGCATCGGCGAGCTCATCGCGCCGGAGATCGAGGCGCGCGTGGGGATCGAGACTCGGGCGACGACACTCGGCCACATCCAGCGCGGCGGAACGCCCACCGCCTACGACCGGGTACTGGCCACCCGCTACGGCATGGCGGCGGTCGACTCGGTGATCCACGCCCGCTGGGGGCGCATGGTGTCGCTCAGCGGCACGTCCATCACCCACGTCGCCTTCGAGGATGCCCTCGGCAAGCTCAACACCGTGCCGCAGTCCCGCTACGACGAGGCCGCGATCCTCTTCGGCTGACGCGAAGTGCGGTGGCGCCACCGGGGCCTGCGTCCTGCGGGCGCGGCGTCGCCTGCCCCGCACCGGTGCGCCGAACAGCAGGTGGACGCCGAAACATCCGAATTCCTGATGTTGAAGCGCCCACTCGTCGAGATTCTGATGTCGGGCAGTGGTGCCCCTCTCGGCTGATGCGCGCTCACGCATCCGCCATACTTGCGAGCATGACTGCACTGTTTGTGATCGGGCTCGTCTTCGCGGGGCTCGCCGCCCTCATCCACGTGTACATCTTCATGCTCGAGAGTCTGCGGTGGACGAAGCCGAGCACCTGGAGGATCTTCGGCATCGCCAACCAGGCCGATGCCGACACCCTCAAGCCGATGGCCTACAACCAGGGCTTCTACAACCTGTTCCTCACGATCGGCATCGTCGTGGGCATGCTGCTTCTCACGCCGAGTCGTCCGGCCGGACTCGCCCTCATCTTCATGGGCACCGGCAGCATGGTGCTCGCTGCGCTCGTGTTGATCTCGACGGGGCGTTCGAACGCCCGACCTGCGGCCATCCAGGGAGTTCTCCCGCTGCTCGCGATCATCTTCCTGGCGGCGTCGCTGGCCTGAGGCCGGGTCGCAGAAGGATACCGCCCGGCAGGAGGCCGCCGGCCGGCCGGAGGCTGCCGCGCGGCCCGACGCTGCCGCGCGAGAGGAGGATGCCGCCCGAATCCGAGTCGGGAGTAGATGCGACCTTCCGCATGGCGCACCCGCATCTTCCCGCGAGTCGAACTCCGTACAGAAGAGCTCGGCAATCGAGTCGGGAGTCGTTGCGGGCTGGAGTCGGGCGAACCCGCATCTAGTCCCGGCTGGATGTGATGTGACGGCGCACGGGTCTCGACACGGCCGCGGGCGGCCTACTCGACCAGCAAAAAACACGGCCGCGGGCGGCCTACTCGACCAGCAAAAAGCACGGCCGTGGGCGGCCTACTCGACCAGCGAACGCACGGCCGCAGGCGGCCTACTGCCCCGGGGGCACCGCGGCCGCGGCCGCCTTCGCCGCCGCCGGAAGCGCCTCGAGGATGCGGGACACTGCTGCTTCGTCGTGCGCGGCCGTGACGAACCACGCCTCGAAGACCGAGGGAGGAAGCGACACGCCCGCGTCCAGCATCGCGTGGAAGAAGGGCGGGTAGCGGAACGACTGCTGAGCGCGCACATCGTCGTAGTTGCGGGGCTTCGCGGCGGAGAAGGCGAACGAGAACAGGTTGCCGGCCCTCTGGACCGAGTGCGCGACGCCTTCCGCGTCCAGGGCGGCCGAGACGGCGCCGGAGAGCCGGTCGGCGACCGCATCCAGGCGAGCGTAGACCGACGCATCCGCGGCTCGCAGCGTGGCGATACCGGCGGCGACCGCCACCGGGTTGCCGCTGAGCGTGCCGGCCTGATAGACCGGGCCGAGTGGGGCGAGGTAGTCCATGACGTCGGCACGACCGCCCAGCGCGGCGAGGGGCATGCCTCCACCGATGACCTTGCCGAAGGTGATGAGGTCGGGGATCCAGCCCGCCCCATCGGGCACGACCCTGGCGGCCTCGAGCCCCCACCAGCCGGCCGGGCCGACGCGGAATCCGGTCAGCACCTCGTCGAAGATCACGAGTGCGCCGTTCTCTCGCGCGATGGCGGCGAGCTCGCGATTGAATCCACGATCCGGGGGCACGACCCCCATATTGGCCGCGGCCGCCTCCAGGATGACCGCGGCGATGTTCTTGCCCTGCACCGCGAAGAGCGCCCGTACGGCATCGAGGTCGTTGTAGGGCAGCACGATCGTCTGGGCTGCGGTCGCTGCGGTCACGCCGGCAGAGCCGGGCATCGTGAGCGTCGCGAGACCCGACCCGGCTTCTGCGAGAAGCGCATCGGAGTGCCCGTGATAGTGCCCGGCGAATTTGACGAGCAGCTCGCGACCGGTGAATCCTCGGGCGAGACGGATGGCCGTCATCGTCGCTTCTGTGCCGGTCGAGACCAGGCGGATCTTCTCGATCGCCTTCTGCACCGACCCGGTGAGCTGGCCGGAGCTGTTGGTGGACTCCACACGCACCCGCTCGCGCACGAGCTCGGCGAGTTCGGTCTCGCCGGGAGTGGATGCTCCGAACGAGAGGCCGCGAGCCGCGGCATCCTGTACCGCCGCGACGACGGACTGATGCGCATGGCCGAGAATCGCGGGACCCCAGGAGCTGACGAGGTCGACGTATTCGCGGCCGTCCGCATCCGTGATGTAGGCACCGTGGGCCGACACCATGAAGCGCGGCGTGCCGCCGACGGAGCCGTAGGCTCGCACGGGCGAATTGACGCCGCCCGGGATGGAGAGCTTCGCCCGCGTGAAGTAGGTCTCGTTCGCGCCCATCAGAAGCACAGTCCCATCAGAAGCACAGTCCCATCAGCGCAGCCACCCCGCCAGCTCGACGGCCCAGTAGCTGAGGATCGCGTCGGCTCCGGCGCGCTTGATACTCACGACCGACTCCTCGACAGCGCGACGACGATCGATCCACCCGTTCGCGGCGGCGGCCTCGATCATCGCGTATTCGCCGGAGACCTGATAGGCCCATACGGGCACCGGGCTCACGGCCGCGGCATCCGCGAGCACGTCGAGGTAGCTCATGGCCGGCTTGACCATCACGACGTCGGCGCCCTGCTCCACATCGAGCAGCACCTCCCGGAGCCCTTCCCGACGGTTGCCGGCATCGAGCTGGTAGCTGCGGCGATCGCCGACGAGCGAAGAGTCCACGGCCTCGCGGAACGGACCGTAGAACGCGGAAGCGTACTTGGCCGCGTAGCCGAGGATGGCGGTGCCGCCGAAGCCGTTGCCGTCGAGTGCCTCGCGTACGGCAGCGACCTGGCCGTCCATCATCCCGCTGAGACCGAGAAGCTGAGACCCGGCGGCGGCCTGCGCGACGCCCATGTCCCGGTAACGCAGCAGGGAGGCGTCGTTGTCGACGCTGCCATCGGCCGCGAGCACTCCGCAATGGCCGTGGTCGGTGAACTCATCGAGGCACAGGTCGGTCTGCACGACGAGCGCGTCGCCGACCTCGGCGACCACCGCGCGGGTCGCGACGTTGAGGATACCGTCGTCGGCCGTCGCGCCGGAACCCACAGAGTCCTTGAACTCCGGGATTCCGAACAGCATCACGCCGCCGACGCCCGCCTCGGCGGCCTCGGCTGCTGCACGTCGCAGGGAGTCGAGTGAGTGGTTGACCACCCCGGGCATCGAGGAGATCGGCACCGGTTCGCGCACTCCCTCGCGCACGAACATCGGAAGCACAAGCTCGGCCGGATGGATACGGGTCTCGGCCACCAGCCGGCGCATCGCCGGTGTCGCACGCAGTCGGCGGGGGCGGATGTTCGGGCCGGTCACGAGGCGCCCGCCTGATCGCCGGCGTGGTCTTCGCCATGCGCGATCACGTATTCCGCGAGACTCTCCACGAGGGAACTCGCGGAGCGGAACTCGGCGATCACGTGCACGGTCAACCCGGCCGCGCGAGCATCGAACGCGGTGCGCGGCCCGATGGCGGCGACGACAGTCTCGTCGGGTAGCGGCGCGAGCTGTGCCTGCACCTGGCGGGCGACGCTGCCAGAGGTGATGAGCACGGCGCGGATGCGTCCGGACGCGACATCTGCCGCCACATGCTCGGAGACGGGCACCCCGACCGTGCGGTAGGCGGAGACGTATTCCACCTCGAGCCCCAGGGTGGCAAGCCCCGCGACGAGGGTCGGCTCGGCGATGTCCGATTGCGGAATGAGCACCCGTCCCACGATGTCGGAGGCCGGCCACTCCTTAACGAGTCCGCGGGCCGAGTTGTCGCTCTCGGGCACGAAGTCGACCTGGTAGCCCGCGAGAGTGAGTGCGGCGCCGGTGGTCTCGCCGACGGCAGCGATGCGGGTGGTGGGAGGAATGGTCACCTGCTGGCTGATGAGCACATCCACCGTGGTGGCGCTCGTGATCACCAGCCAGTCGAACCGGCCGTTCTCGAGTCGCTTGAGGGCATCGGAGAGCTCCATCGCGTTCTCGGCGCTGGCGAAGTTGATTATCGGAGCGATCACCGGCACGGCGCCGTAGGTGCGCAGGTTCGCGGCCACCCCGTCACCCCAGTTGCCGCCGCGCGGCACGAGCACGCGCCATCCGGCCAGTGGCTTCAGGCTGCGGAAGGGGGTCACGAGAGGGCTCCGATCGGCGCGATGTCCGCCGCACCGAGGGCGAGCAGCTCACCGGCAACCCGGTCGCCGAGCTCCGTCGGTAGCAGCGCGCGCTCCGACGGGCTTCCCTCGAGCACCAGAGCGTGCGAACTGGTGAGCGAGCTGCTGCCATCGGGCGCGTAGACGGTGGCGGTGAGGAAGAGCATCTCGCCGTCGACCACCCCGGCAGCCCCGATCGGTGCAGCGCAACCGGCCTCGAGCCGCGCGAGGACGGCGCGCTCCGCGAGCACCGCGAGTCGGGTGGACGGGTGATCGATCGTCTTGAGGACGGCAGCGAACGAACTCGAATAGCTGTCCCGAACCTCGATCGCCAGGGCACCCTGGCCGGGAGCCGTGGCCCATGTGCCGAGCTCGAAGTACTCGGTGACGGCATCGAGCCGGCCGATCCGGCCGAGCCCGGCCGCGGCGAGGACCACCGCATCCAACTCACCATCGGCCACCTTGCGAAGGCGAGTGTCGACGTTGCCGCGGATGTCGACCACCTCGATCTCGGGGCGCCAGCCTCTCAGCTGCGCGGCGCGACGCGGCGATCCCGTGCCGACCCGGGCGCCAGCCGCGAGAGCGTCGAGGGTGAGGCCATCGCGGGAGCACAGGGCGTCCCGGGCATCCGCCCGCTTCGGAATCGCGCCGATGCGTAGTCCCGGATAAGCCTCGGTCGGAAGGTCCTTCAGCGAGTGCACCACGAGGTCGCAGGTCTCGGCGATGAGCGCCTCGCGCAGCGCACTGGCGAAAACCCCGGTACCTCCGAGAGTCGCGAGCGATGCCGTGGAGTGGTCGCCCTCTGTGGCGATCGGCACGATCTCGACCTCGAGGCCGGATGCCTTCGCCACGGCCGCGGCGACCACACCGGTCTGCGCGAGCGCGAGCGCGCTTCCGCGGGTGCCGATTCGCAGGATGCTTCCCTCTCCGCTCACGGAGTCAGTCCCGCGAGCGCGGGTTTGAATCCGAGGCGCACGTTCTCGCAGCATCCCGAGCGGCAGACGTCGTACCAGGGTCCGAGCTCGGTGAGAGCCGGGCGTTCGGCCACCGGCACCCCGTCGCGGCGCTCGAGCACGAGGTCGATGAGGCCCGACACATAGGCCGCGTGGATGCCGGGCGTCGGCACGCGGATCGCGAGCACACCGAGCTCGTGGGAGGTCTCCATCGCCTCGGTGTCGAGATCCCACTTCACCTCCATGTGGTCGCTCACGAAGCCGAGAGGCACGATGACGACCGCGCGGATGCCGTTACCGGACAGCTCACGGATGGCGTCGTTGATGTCGGGCTCGAGCCACGGCTGCGTTGGCGGTCCACTGCGCGACTGGAAGACGAGGCTCCACTCCACCGCCTCTGCCGGTCGAGTAGCGCGCTCCGCCTCTGCCGGTCGAGTAGCGCGCTCCGCGCGCGTGTCGAGACCATCCGGATGCTGGGCCGCGATCACGACCTCCGCGACCGCCCGGTGCTGAGCTTCGTAGGCGCCACCCTCGCCGAAACCACGGAACGAGGGACCGCTCTTCGCGGCATCCGTCGACGGGATCGAATGGGTGGAGAACAGCACGTGAGTCTCGCTGAGCGGGATGCCGGCCGCGGCGACCTCGGCGAGGCCGGTGCGCAGGCCCTCGATGAAGGGCGTGACGAAGCCGGGGTGGTCGAAGAATTGGCGCACTTTATCGATCTGGATCACGCCGTCGAGGCCAGAGTCGGTGAGCGCGGCCGCGTAGTCCTCGCGATACTGGCGGCAGCTGGAGTAGGAGCTGTAGGCACTCGTGCCGATGGCGATCAGCCGGGTGAACCCGCGGTCGTTCGCCTCGACGACGGCGTCGCGGATGAACGGCGCCCAGTTGCGGTTGCCCCACAGCACCGGCAGGTCGATACCGCGGCGCTCGAGCTCGGCCTCGAGGGCCGCCTTGAGCTCGCGGTTCTGCTGGTTGATGGGGCTGATTCCGTCGAACGCCCGGTAGTGGTGAGCCACTTCTTCGAGCCGCTCGTCGGGGATCCCTCGCCCACGGGTGACGTTGCGCAGGAACGGGATGACGTCGTCCTGCCCCTCCGGCCCGCCGAAGCTCGCGAGCAGGATGGCGTCATAGGCCGTGGCCTCGGTCACGTGCTCGGGGCCGTGCTTCGCGGCATCAGTCGCACCGCGCACCAGCGGGCCGGTGAGGTCCCCGGTGAGCTCGCCATTCGTGATGGTCATCGAAGCACCTCGGGGATGTCGGAGACCGGGATGCGACGGCCGGTATAGAACGGCACCTCTTCGCGAACGTGACGGCGTGCTTCGGTCTGTCGCAGGTGACGCATCAGGTCGACGAGGTCGACGAGCTCCGGCGCCTCGAGGGCCAGGATCCATTCGTAGTCGCCGAGCGCGAAGGATGCCACGGTATTGGCGAGCACCTGCGGGTAGGCGCCTCCCTTGCGCCCGTGGTCCGCCAGCATGCCGCGGCGCTCCTCCTCCGGCAGGATGTACCACTCGTACGAGCGCACGAAGGGATAGACGGTAAGCCAGGTCTCCGGCTCCGTGTCCCGCATGAAAGCCGGGCGGTGGTTGGCCGAGAACTCGGCATCCACGTGCACCCCCATGGCATTCCAGGTGGGGTGCAGGGTGCGCAGCAGAGCACTGCGGCGCAGTTCACGGAGCGCCCACTGCAAGGTCTCCGGAGCTCCGCCGTGAAGCCAGATCATCAGGTCGGCGTCCGCCCGAAGGCTGGAGACGTCGTAGAAACCGCGCACGGTGACTCCGGCCGCCTCCACGACCGCGACCGCAGCCGAGAGAGAGTCGCTATCGCCACCGGCCGGCGCCCCGGCATCACGACGGAAGACCGCCCAGAGGGTGTAGCCGGCCAGAGTGTGGCCGTGCTGTGCGTGGTCTTCGGGACTGCTGGCGTCGCCGACGGGAGGCCCGTCCGGGATCGGGGTGGTGCTCATGCCGTCTATCCTCCCCCGCATCTCTGCGAGAACAAAAAGCGGCCGAGCGTCAGTGAGCGAGAGCTTTTCGGTACTGGTGGTTGCCGATCGACGGGATCTAGTCGTCGCCGAAGATCGCCCAGGCCACGATGCCGCCGATGACGACCACCGCTGTGGTCGCTCCGATGATCCACGGTACGGGGTTCTCCTCGTAGGAGGACTGCACTTTAGCTGTCAGTTTGCCCACCTGCTTCGGCACGTTGAGTCGGTCCTCAATCTCGTCGAGCGTCTGTTCGAGCTCCGAGCGCGTGGCGGTGATCCTGGTCTCGATCGAATCGGAGGATGTCGTGTCACTCATCGGTTCTCCCTCTTTCCCAGTCCCTTGATCACGTTGACGTCTTTCTTCACGCTCTTGATCGTCTCGGTGGGTGCGGGCGGAACGCCCTGCTTCACCTGGCGCAGCCCGACCAGCACGAGGATCACCACCATCACCAACAGGATGCCGGCGACGATGAGAGCGGCGAGCCAGCCCGGCACGATGGTCGCGAAGGCCAGCACCGCCGCTGCGATGAGCACGGCGAAGAGGAAGAAGGCGATGAATCCGGCCGCCGCGAAGAGGCCGACTCCGATGCCGGCGTGTTTGATCTTGGCGATGAGCTCGCTCTTCAACTGCTCGATCTCGTTCTTCACCTGCCCGATCACGAGACGGGGGAGATCGGCGATGAGGGAGAAGAGCGACTTGCGCGCGGTGGCGTCGTCGTTCACGAGCCGCTACTTACCGCTGGCGGAAGCGGGCTTGGCCGCCGCTGCAGATCGCGCCGCCGGGGACTTTCCCGATGCCGACTTCGATCCGCTCACCTGGGAGACGACCTTCTTGGCGCCGTCGCTGAGGAAGTCGACGACCTCGGGGGCCTTATCCTTGGCGAATTCCTTCGCGCGTCCTTCGACGTTCTTCACCTGGCGCTGCACCCGGGGGTCGCCCCAGAGTTTGCTTGTGGCTCGCTTGATGTCTTCGTAACGGCCGCGTCCGGCTTTGGCGCCGAGCACATAGCCGGCGGCCAGTCCGACGACGAGCAGCAGTTTGCCTCGCATGATTTGCTCCGTCCTGTGCGTGCCCGAATGGGCATATATCTGGGGGTCTAATCCACAGTAGCCCCCGGAGGCTAGGCCTCCACCCCTTCCAGCAAACGTCCAGACTCCGCTCGCGCCTGCGCGATGACGGCCGCGAGCCCGGTGCCGGCTACTCCTTCGCCGACGAGCGTGACGCCGGCGATCGACTCGGGGGCGCCCGAGGGTGCAGTCCATTCCACCCGCGCGAATTCGACGACGGATGCCTCGGCCAGCGTCACCCCGAGCAGCACGGAGGCATCGCGAATGGCCTGTTCCCGCAGTGGGGAGTCGCCGACCCCGGCCGCCACCGCGCCGTCATAGGAGAGTCGCAGCACGTGGCGATGCGGCGCCCCCCGTTCGGCGAGCCAGTCCCACTTGGCGGTCGCGTGGGTCAGCGCCTTCGCCCTCAGCTCGGTGTCGGCGGGATCGCGCGCCACCAGTACGCCGGTGCCGCGGGGTGCGGCATCCAGCTCCGGTGCATCCACGACGAGCGTCGCGAGCACGATCGCCGCGGCACCAGCCGGCACCAGTGAGGCCGCCAGCACCACGTGGTCGGCCTCGAGCACCACACCACTGGACAGCGTCACGCTCGCGGCGTGCACCGCGGCGACCGGCGTCTCGAGGCGAATCGTCACGCCGAAGCGCTCCAGGTCGCGGGTCAGGGCCTCGACGAGGCCGAACATCCCTCCGACGATGCCCGAGACCGCAGTGCCGGCTGGTGCTGCCTCCCGCAGCCGGCGGACCCCGTGCGCGAGCGATCCGGTGGACAGCATTGCCGTGCGCAGGCCGGGCGCGACGACATCCACGTCCAGCTCGTCGGGATGCCGGGAGTGGATGCCGAGGGTCACGGGCGCCACCAGCTGCTCGAGCACCTTCCGGCCCATCCGGCGGCGCACCAGTCGCCCGAGTGACCGCTCCTTGGACGCGGCGAAGCCGAACATCAGTTCGTCGAGCTGGCCTCGCAGCGCAGCCCAGAATCCGACCACCTCGATCACATCCGCCGCCATCGGGGTTCCGGGAATGCCGAGGATGCCGGTGCGCGGAAGCGGATAGGACCGGCCGTCCGCCGTCTGGAGCCAGGCTCCCTCGGGATTCGGGCGGGCGATGCCGGACTCGAGACCCAGCTGGCGGGCGAGGTCCGCGACGGTGCCGCGTCGCGTGGCGAAGCTCTCGGCGCCGGCGTCGAGGGCGAGTCCGGCGACAGTGTGGCGGGCCACCTTGCCGCCGAGACGGTCGGTGGCCTCGAGCAGCGTGACCTCGAAGCCGCCGAGTACGAGATCGCGAGCCATCACGAGGCCGGCGATCCCGCCGCCGACGACGATCGCGCTAGGCATGGACGACGGCGGGCGAGTGGGCGAGCTGCACGATGCGCGTGAGCACGTCCGGGTCGGTGTCCGGAGGCACCCCGTGCCCGAGGTTGAGCACATGCGAAGTGGCGGCACGGCCCCGGGCGATCACATCGAGCACGTGTGCCTCGAGCACCGGCCACGGGGCTGCGAGGAGCGCGGGATTGATGTTGCCCTGCAGTGGCACGTCGGCGCCGAGTCGGGCGGAGGCCGTATCGAGCGGCAGCCGGTCGTCGACACCCATCACGTCGACCCCGATCGCGTGCATCGACCGCAGCAGTTCACCGGTGCCCACCCCGAAGTGCACGACGGGCACCCCGAGATCCGTCACGTGCTCGATCGCCCGCCGGGAGAAGGGAGCGACGCTGCTCTCGTAGTCGACGACGGACAGCGATCCCACCCAGGAGTCGAACAGTTGCACGGCGCTGGCGCCCGCGAGGACCTGGGCACGGAGGAAGGCTCCGGTGACGTCCGCCGCCCATCCGAGCAGGGCGTCCCAGGTAGCCGGGTCGGCGTGCATGAGGGTGCGGGCGCGCAGATGGTCCTTGGAGGGGCCACCCTCGACGAGGTACGCGGCGAGGGTGAAGGGCGCGCCCGCGAATCCGATGAGCGGAGTGGTGCCGAGCTCGGCGACCGCGCGGGCGACACCCTCCGCGATCGGCGCGAGCGCCTCCGGCTCGAGCAGGCGGAGAGCCGCGACATCCGCCGCCGAGCGGATCGGGGCACCGAGCACCGGTCCCCGCCCGGGCACGATGTCGACGTCTACGCCGGCGACCCTCAGGGGCACGACGATGTCGCTGAAAAAGATGCCCGCGTCCACGCCATGGCGTCGAACGGGCTGCAGGGTGATCTCGCTGGAGAGCTCGGGGTCGAGGCAGGCGTCGATCATCTTCGTGCCCACCCGCAGGGCCCGGTACTCCGGAAGCGACCTGCCGGCCTGGCGCATGAACCACACCGGCATCGTCGACGGACGATCGCCGCGATAGGCCCGGATGAGCGGTGAATCAGCCGTGCGGCCGTCGATCAGGGGATGGCTGGCTGGGAGGTTCACGAGATTAAGTATGGGCGAGTGCGCTGGGAGTGCCCTACGCCGCCCGACCGTGCCGGGCAGACGTAGGCTAAGCGGGTGCTTCTGTGTCTGACCGCCAACCATCGCAACGCGAGCTTCGAGATCCTCGAGAAGCTCTCGATCGGTGCGCCCCAGGCAGCGGGCATCCTGGTGAACGACGGCGACTTCGTCTCCGGCGCGGTCGTGCTCGCCACCTGCAATCGCTTCGAGGCGTATCTCGAGATCGACGAGCCACTCACGGCCGCCACTGCCGTCGCCGTGGAGAACTCGGTGCAGGTGATCGGAGCCGCGAGCGGCATCGACCCGGTGGACCTCCGCGCAACGGTGAACGTCTTGAGCGGCGATGCCGTCGCGGAACACCTCTTCTCGGTGAGTTCCGGTCTCGAGTCGGTGATCGTCGGCGAGGACGAGATCTCCGGCCAGGTGCGCCGGGCCCTCGAGGAGGCCCGCGCGGCCGGCACGACGTCGTCCGGCCTCGAACGGCTCTTCCAGAAGGCCGCCAACACCTCTCGTGAGGTGAAGAACCAGACCGCGATCGGCGGCGCTGGCCGCTCTCTCGTGCGTCTCGGGCTCGAACTCGCCTCCAGCCGCATCGCGGACTGGTCGACGACCCGGGTGCTGATCGTCGGTACCGGCCAGTACGCGGCCACCACGGTCGCTGCACTGCGGGACCGGGGAGCAGTGGATGTCACGGTGTTCTCTCCGTCCGGACGCGCCGCCCGTTTCGCCCTCCGCCTCGGCCTCAGCGCGAGCGTCGACCTGGTCGCCGCCCTCGCGGCGGCGGATGTAGTGATCACCTGCACCAGTTCGGCGGCGCCAGTAGTGACGGCGGCCCACCTCTCCGCTCCGGCGACGAGCACGCATCGCCGAATCGTGATCGACCTCGGACTGCCGCGCAACGTGCATCCCGATGTCGCGCAGGTGCCGGGCACCGAGCTCCTCGATCTCGAGACGATCAGCCTGCACGCCCCTCTCGAAGAGCTCACCGCGACGACGGATGCCCGTGCGCTCGTCGTGAACGCGGCCACAGAGTTCGCAGCGGCGACCGCGGAACAGCAGCTCACCCCGTCGGTGGTCGCTCTCCGCACCCATGTCTTCGGGCTTCTCGAGGCCGAGATCGACCGTGTCCGCGCCCGAGGTGACGACGACGGGCGCATCGAAGCGGCCCTGCGTCACCTCACCGGTGTGCTGCTGCACACCCCTTCGGTACGCGCCCGCGAGCTCGCCCGGGCCGGAGAGGGCGAGTCTTTCAGCTCAGCGGTGACCGCCTTGTTCGGCATCGACGTCTCGCCGACCGCGGCGGCCGACGACGTGCAGGACCTTCCCGCCTGACCCACGCGCTGGTGGGGCGGCCTCCCTCGGCCGCGCAGCGGACGGACGCCTGTTCTCGAAACAGCCGGGTGTGTGCTCGTCGCCGTTGGTGCGTTCAACATCCCGCGGGGCCTTTCGCGACCGAGATCCAGCTGTCGAAGGTGCGGATGCCGCGAATCCTGCTGGTGAACACACAGTGACGCGGCCGGCCGGGAGACGAAACACGCCCCGCACCGGCCAGGGGCCAGTGCGGGGCGCGCGCTCAGGGGTGGATCAGGCCTTCGCCTTGCGGCGAGACCCGAATACAAGGGCCGCGCCGAGCATCAAGAGCCCGGACGCCACCGCGATGTAGCCCGCTCCCGAATCGAAGCCGGTGAAGGCCAGGGTGGTGAGGCTCTGCGGATCGAGGTTTCCGCAGCTGGTGCTCGCCTTCGTGATGGTCGCCGTGTAGCTCGAAGGTCCATCGATCGTGTCGCCGGGCGGAGCCGTAACGGTCACCACGTAGGTACCAGGCGCGAACGCCGTGCGAGCCGAGACGAGCTGCGTGGTGCCGACGAAGTAACTGAGGAAGTCCGTCGGATCGATGGCGATGTAGCCGCTGACCGTTCCGCTCGTGGAGCAGGTCTGGCCGACCCAGCTGACGGATGACGGCAGGAAGGCGTCCGTGGGAAGACTGCAGTCCACCGCATTGTCTTCAACCGTGCGCTGCCACTCGGTCACCCCGGAGAGTATGAAGCCCGGTTCGGCCGCCGCGGTGATCAGGTACTCGCCCGGCGCCACGTTCGTCTTCACTCCGGTCACCGTGATATCCGCGCCGGTCGGCGTCACCGGGTGAATCGTGTAGACCACGCCCGCGACCGGTGCGACCGTGAGGTAACCGCTCACCACGCCGTCGGAATCGACCGCACAGGTTTGGCCGACAGCCTCTGGATCACCGGGGATCGTCACGCAGTTGTTCTGCGCGTCGGTCTTGAAGGTGTGAGACCAAGAGGTCACGGCATCCGAGCTGAAGCCATAACCGGCATCGGGTGCAGCGGTGACTGTGACAGTGCGCGCGCCGCTCTCCGACGCGGTCTCGGAGGTGGAGTAGGTGAAGTGGTCATCGCTGGTCAACGCGGGGATCACTACCGTGTCGGCCTCGGTTCCACAGGTGTCGACGAAGGTGACGGGTGTCGGGTCGGTCAGCGGCAGGGTCGGGATCACCGGCTCGTCGCAGCCCCGTGACGATGCCGCGAAGTACGTCTGCGGGGGTCCGCGGAAGTCGAGGGCCTCAGCGAGGTAGGGCGGCTCGAACGGGTTGTGTGCACCGATGAGGTGGGTGGGCAGGGCCAGCGCGTCGAATCCGGCGAACGAGGCATAGATGTCGAACTGACGGCAGGTCATCCCGCCGTTGGGCGCGCTGTACGAGAAGGTTCCCACGCTGTCGACGTTGACATCGGAGAACTTCTCGAGGGTCTGGCTCCAGGACGGTGCGTCACCGGTAGTGGGGAGGTCGTAGAGCCAGGAGGCCGCTCGCACGGCAAGCGGCGAGCACAGCGGTGAGCCGGCGGCGGCGCCCTCGGAGTAGACGCGCACGGTTCCCGTGGAATCGGTCTTGTCGTAGGTGTAGGTGATCCACGGGTCGCTGATGCAGCTCGGGGCCTCGGGGACGGGCGCCGTCTCGGCGGGCGCCGCAACGCGCGCGGCCGCCGCAGGAGCCGCGGCGACGGGCGCCTGGTCGGAAGCCGGCGGCGTCACAGCTGCTGGCGCGTCCGAAGCCGGCGCGGGCGCGGCCGGCGCGTCGACGGTGGCGGTGTCGGTCGCCACCACATCGGTGGTCGCAGGCGGCGGCGCGACGGCGTCGTCGGCGGTCGCGGTCGATACACCGGTGATGGCAATGCCTACGGCGATCACGATCGTCGTGATCGCGGCAAGGGTTCTCTTCATGACGTGCTCCTGGGTAAGGGAGATTTACGTCGGCCTTCGGCAGGGAGCATTACAGGGCTGCCTCTTCACGCTTCGGGGGGCGTTGGAGTGGCTGTGATGCAGACGTCGGGGGCGTCAGTTCGGCTGGGTAACCGATTGGGTTCGGGTCGGGAAATACTGGCAATGCGACACAGCGTGGATTTCGGGTTCAGACAACTGTGCTTCAGCGAACGTTACACGAACTGTGACCCTTATGAGTACCACCTGAACGGGGGGTACTAGAAAACGTACTCCAGCAGGTCGTACCCGAAGGTGCGCATGGCCTCGAGCACGCGCAACCGAGCGGCGAGTTCGGTGCCACCGAAACTCACGGTCAGGGCGTACGCGACGCCGGTACGCGATCCGCTGAGAAGCCCTGCTTCCGACCGCACCCCGACATCCGTGCCGGTCTTATTGATCAGTTGGAGTCCGGAGTCCGGAGTGCGGTGCGACAGAGGATCCAGCCCGAACGCACTCGACACCATCGAGAGGTCGGCGTTGTGGGAGAGCCAGCCGAGTACACGCTTGCTGGTGACCGCATCGACGACCTGCCCCCGCGCGAGGGCGGAGAAGAGCCACGAGAGCTCGGCGGTGGATCCGATGGAGAGCTGCGGCGCGTCATCCGGGCCGCGGTGGTCGCGCACGAGATCGAGCAGGGCCGTGCGAGACAGGCCGAGTGACTCGCCGCGCGCGCGCACGGAGTCGAGCCCCACCTGCCGCAGCAGAACGTTCGTCGCGAGGTTGTCGCTGGTGGCTCCGACGAGCAGCGCGAGGTCGGTGACGGGCAGCGCGGGCGCTTGCAGCCGCTGCCAGATGCCGGAATCGCCGACGGAATCGCCGGGCGTCTTGTCGAGGATGCCGAAGCCGGCCGCATCGCGCGAGGTGATCCGCGCCGACACCTCGATGAGCAGCAGGATCTTGCCGACGCTCGCCGTCGGCATCGCCACACGGTCGTCGATGGAGACGAGAGTGAGTCCCGTACGCAGGTCGAGGACGCTGGCCGAGACCGTCGCGCCCGCGTATGCCAGCTGCGCGAGCGCGGTGAAGCCGCCGGTGAAGCTCTCCGCTCCGCCGACTCCGCGGTGGCGACCGACGCGTGGTGCGCGCAGTCGCTCCCGGCGCTCGTGATCCCGGGTGCCAACTACCAAATGGTCACGCGCTCTTCGGGGTCGAGCCAGAGCTCATCCGAGGAAGTAACACCGAAGGTGTCGTAGAACCCCTCGATGTTGCGCACGATCTGGTTGCAGCGGAACTCGTTGGGCGAATGCGGGTCGATCGCGATCAGGCGGATGACCTCCTCGTCACGTCCCTTCTGCTGCCAGGCCTGCGCCCAGGAGAGGAAGAAGCGCTCGGCCCCGGTCAGGCCGTCGATCACCGGCGGCTCCTGTCCGGCCAGGGAGATCAAATAGGCCTTCCAGGCGATCGACAGGCCGCCGAGGTCCCCGATGTTCTCGCCGATGGTGAGGGCGCCGTTGACGTGGTGATCCGGCACCTGACGGGGGGCGAGCTTGTTGTACTGCTCGATGAGCGACGCCGTGAGCTTCTCGAAGGACTCGCGATCGGCGGCCGTCCACCAGTCGATGAGCCGGCCGTCGCCGTCGTACTTCGAGCCCTGGTCGTCGAAGCCGTGGCCGATCTCGTGTCCGATGACGGCGCCGATAGCGCCGTAGTTGGCCGCGGCATCCCGGCCCTCGTCGAAGAAGGGGTACTGCAGGATGGCCGCGGGGAAGACGATCTCGTTGAAGCCGGGGTTGTAGTACGCATTGATCGTCTGCGGGGTCATGAACCACTCGTCGCGGTCAAGCGGGGTGCCGATCTTGCCGAGCTCCCGCTGGAACTCGAACTCGCTTGTCGCCCGCAGGTTCGCGATGAGGTCGGTCGCGCTGATCTCGAGGCGGGAGTAGTCCCGCCACTTCACCGGGTAGCCGATCTTGGGGGTGAACTTCTCCAGCTTCTCGATGGCGCGCGCCCTGGTGGCTTCAGTCATCCATTCGAGTGAGGTGATGCTCTGGCGATACGCCTCGACCAGGTTGCCGACGAGCACATCCATTGCCGCCTTCGCGCCCTGCGGGAAGTGGCGCTGGACATAGATCTTGCCGACGGCCTCGCCCATCGCGCCCTCCACGAGCGAGACACCGCGCTTCCACCGATCGCGCAACTCAGGAGTGCCGGAGAGCGTGCGGCCGTAGAAGTCGAAATTCGCCTCGACGAAGGCGTCGGAGAGATACGCGGCAGACGAGCGGATGACCTGCCAGCGCAGCCAGTCGGTCCAGGACTCCAGGTGGCCGGCATCCAGCAACGCCGCGACCCCCTCGAGGAACGAGGGCTGGCGAAGCACGAGCTCATCGAAGACGCCGTGCGGCGCGTCGAGCGCGTCGAGCCAGCGATTGAGATCCGGCCCGTCGGTGGCTTCGGATGCAGTGGTCACGACGGCGTGCCAGGTGCTGAGGTTGTAGGTCTTCTCGGAGTCGCGCGAGGTCACGTTGTCCCAATGGAATGCGGCGATCTCGGTCTCGAGACCGAGCACCCGCCCGGCACGTTCCGCGGCGTCATCCGATCCGGCGAGCGTGAACATCTTCTCGAGGTAACCGGCATAGGCGGTTTTGATCTCGGCGAACTTCTCATCGCGGTAGTAGCTCTCGTCGGGGAGCCCGAGTCCGCCCTGTTCGAAGAGGGCGATGTAGCGTTCCGGGTTGCCCGGGTCGTTATCGATGTAGAGCTGGAAGAATCCGCTCACCCCTTGGCGTTCGAGTCGCCCGAGCGTCTCGAGAAAGCTGGGGATGTCGCTGATCGCGTCGACTGCGGCGAGGTCGGTGGTGAGCGGCGCCGCTCCGAGTTCGTTGATGCGCGCCTCGTCCATGTAGCTCGCGTAGAGATCGCCGAACTTGCGCTCCTCCGTGCCCTCGGCCGAGCCCTGCGCCTCGACGATGATCTCGCGCACGGCCTTCTCCGCTTCTTCGGCGAGCACGTGGAACGACCCGTAGCGGGCCTTGTCAGACGGGATCTCGGTGCGGTCGATCCACCGGCCGTTGACGTGGCGGTACAGGTCGTCCTGCGGACGCACCGCCGGGTCGAGTTCTTCGCTGTGGATACCGGAGGGGAGCGGGGAGGCGGCGGTCATGCCGACCAGCTTAAGCCGTGGAAATGGCCGCGCGGTGACGGCTGGGGAAAGTGGCGCGAGCCCGGCGGGCAGCGGCGTCCAACAGCAGAATTTGCGATGCTGGGCGCTCCAACAGCAGGATGTCGGGCTGATCGGCTGCCGGGTGATGTCGACGCACCAATGGCGGTCGGCGCCGACCGCCGGCGTCAGACCTCGAGGGTCGTGCCGGGCAACGCGAGCTCGACGGACGGGAACCCGGCGAGGGCCCGATTCCGGGCATCCGGAGCAGCGATATGCGTCAGTACGAGTCGCTTCGCACCGGCCGTGAGGGCGAGGCGGGCGGCATCCTCCGGCGTGCAGTGCACCGCCCCGTCCGGCGGATGCTGCGAAGTCCCCGCTTCACACAGGAACAGGTCTGCACCCTCTGCGAGTTCGACGAGGCTCTCGCAGTAGGCGGAGTCCCCGGAGTACGCCAGCACGGATCCGCCGGCCTCGACCCGGAGTCCGAACGCGGGCACGCCGTGGTCGAGCGGACCCCAACCGAGGGCGAGGTCGCCGATGACGCGCTCCTGCCAGCCGCGCATCTCGGTGACGTCGAAGACCTCGGGGATCAGAGCCTCCGAGCGGTGACCGAGGAACCCGACCATCCGGTCCACGAGGCCGGGAGGCCCGATCAGCGGGATGGCAGTCGGTGGTGCCTGGTCGGCGAAACGCAGGGCGTAGAACGCGGTGAGCAGGTCGGCGGTGTGATCGGCGTGGGCGTGCGAGATCCAGATGGCGTCGAGCTCGGCGAGCCGCAGGTGGCGCTGCAACTCCGCGAGGGTGCCCGTGCCGGCATCCGCCCAGATCGAGGTGGCGCCGTGCTGCACGAGGTATCCCGAGCACGGGTTGTCGGGGCGGGGATACGGCGTCGCAGTGCCGAGGATCGTCACTCTCACGGGCGGGTCGCCTTCCATTCGTCGAGCAGTGCAGGCAGGCGTTCCCTCATGAAGACGAAGTAGTCGCGCATCTCCGTCACGCGATCCCGAGCCCTCGAGTGCTCCGGCATCGCCGCTGCGCCCTTTTCGGACAGGGCGATGAGATGGGTATAAAGGGGCGTCTGGGAGCTCGATGTGGCGTACCAGAAGTGGTCGGGCAGCTCATATCGATGCCGGCGGGTGCCCGGGATCGTGAGTCGGCGGATGATCGACAGCGTCTGCAGGTACCGCACCGCCCCCGAGATCGCGGCGGCGCTCGCGCCCAGTCGATCCGCGAGCTCCTCGGCGGTCGCGCTGCCCGATTCCTCGGTCATCAGGATCATCATCACCCGCGCAGCCATGCGCGGAAATCCCGCCGCGGCGAGAGTGGCGGCGGTCTGTTCCGCGAATTCGTCGATCGGATCGGCGGCGTTCATGTCACCAGGTCTCTCCTGCGGGTCAGGACCGCCGCCGCGAGACTCACGCCGACTGCGATCAGAAGCACGACGATCGCCGGCCACCATCGAGCGTCGGCGCCGGGCAGCACGGGGGTGTGGGTGAACGGACTGATGTCGCGCACCCAGTCGGGCAGGCGGAGGAGCCCGCCGAACTGGCCGAGGACGAATCCGACGGCCAGCAGTCCCCAGCCGGCGGACACGGCGAGACGCGGCACCAGTACGAGGATTAGAACGCTCACCGCGGCGAACATCACCGCGGCCGGAAACTGCACGAGCGCCGCCGCGAGAGTGATGCCGAAGCGATCCGGATGCCCAGCCGCGACGAAGGCGAGCCCGGCCGCGAGCCCCCCGACGACGAGCACGATGACGATCGAGAGCGCCGCGACCCCGAGCGCGTCGACGACCAGCCGGCTGCGAGACACGGCACCGGCAGACACGAGCTCGGTGTGACCGTCGGTCTCCTCGGTGCGGGCGCGAAGGACGGCCTGCACCGCGACGCCCGCCGAAAGGACTCCGAGGAAGGCCATGATCGCGGCGACGAAGACATCGAGCAGTCCGGCAGTGCCACCGGAGACGATCCCACTCACGGCCGCCCGGATAGAGGCGTTCGCCTTCACCGCTGCCACTGCCGGATCGGCGAGCCCGCCCGCGAAGATCCCGAGCAGCAGTGCTCCGCACGACCACCCGATAACGGCACCGCGCTGAAGCCGCCAGGCGAGCCCGAAGGATCCGGTCAGCGAGCGCGCGGCCCGAGCTCGGCCGGGGCGTTCACCGATCACCCCCGACCCGAGATCGCGCCGGCGCGCGAGCACCACGGCGAGGATCGCACCGATACCCGCCAGGGCGACATCCAGCAGCACGGGCAGGGCCGTCGACTCGCCGAAGGGGCGCACCTGCTGGGCCCAGCCGATCGGCGACACCCATGACGGCCAGGCGCTGACGAGGCGGAGGGGACTTGCGTCGGGCGTGCCGAGGGCATCCCCGAAGGCGCGAAGGAGGAAGGCGAGGGCGAGGGCGGCGCCGGCAAGGGAGTTGGCCGCTCTTGACGACCGGGCGAGCTGGGCCGCCACCGCGGCGACGCCGCAGAAGGCGAGCCCGACGGCGCCCGTCGCGAGTCCCGTGAGAACGCTGCCCGCAGCGGGGAGACCGGATGCCACGAGCCCGAGAGCCACGGCCACGGCGATGCCGATGTTGGCAAGCGAGCCGAGGGTGAGGGTGGCGACGAGCGACGATGATCGCCCCACCGGGGTCGACCCCACGAGCTCCGTCCGGCCGCGCTCCTCATCCCCCCGCGTGTGCCTCACGGTGAGGAAGGTGCTCATCAGCGCAGCCATGATCGCGAGATAGGTGAAGACCTGGAACGTGATCACGGCGCCGGGGCTGACCCCGTCCGGGAGGCCACGGATGGCGAGGAGGGCGGGATTCGACGCCGCGAGAGTCATGAGCGCGGTGCGCTCCGTGAGTCCGCCGAACTCCGAGAGGACTGCAGTCGCGCTGAACGCGGCGAACAACCCCGTACTGAGGATCCAGATGAGGAGTTGCCAGCGATCGCGCCGCGCCTGCGCGCGCAGGAGTCGCAGCATCAGGACGCCGCCGCGGAGCCGCGCGCAAGGTCGTCGCCGTAGTGGCGGAGGAACAGATCCTCCAGCGAAGGAGGAGCCACTGTCAGGCCGCTGGTGCCGGATGCCGCGAGGGCCGAGAGCACCGGGGCGAGGGCATCCGTGTCCACCTCGAAGAGGAGCTTGTCGCCGTCCCGCCGGGCGTGGTGCACGCCCGGGAGCGCCGCGACGGTGGCGAGATCCGCCGTGGTCACCGCGGTGAAACCGGTGCGGGTGAGATGACGCAACTCGCTGAGGGTGCCCGTCTCGACCGTGCGCCCGACCCGGATGATGGTCACCCGGTCGCAGAGCTGCTCCACCTCGCTGAGGATGTGGCTCGACAGCAGCACGGTGGACCCGCCCGCAGTGACCCGCTCGACCTGTCGTCGGAACACCGCTTCCATCACGGGATCGAGGCCGCTGGTGGGCTCATCGAAGAGATAGAGTTCGGCCGGTCGTGCGAAGGCTGCGATGAGCGCCACCTTCTGCCGGTTGCCCTTCGAATAGTTGCGCGACTTCGTGCGGGGGTCGAACTCGAACTGGTCGATCAGGTCGGCCCGCAGTGCCTCATCCGCACCGCCGCGCAGCGAGGTGAGGAGGTCGATGGCCTCGCCGCCGGTGAGGCCGGGCCAGAGGTCCACGTCGCCCGGAACATACGAGAGACGGCGATGGATGGCCACCGAGTCGTTCCACGGATCGAGGCCGAAGACGGAGGTCGCGCCCCCGCTCGCCCGAATGAGTCCGAGGAGCACCCGGAGCGTGGTGGACTTGCCCGCTCCGTTCGGACCGAGGAAGCCGTGCACCTCGCCCTCGGCCACGGCGAGGTCGAGGCCGTCAAGGGCGCGAACGCGCCCGAAGTTCTTGCTGAGCCCGGAGGTCTCAATGATCGTGCTCACGAGACGACGCTACTCGTACTTCACCGGTTTGTGAATCTAATGAATCCTAGGCGGCGCGGTCGTCGTGCCGCGGTGGAAGCGCGCGGTGAAGGAAACGCGGGCCGGATGCTCGCCGCCCAGCAGCGCGATCACACCGCGACCCGCCGCACGACCCTTCTCGACGGCGGGCTGCACCATCGTCGTCAGGTCGTAGGGCGCGACGCCGTCGAGCTTCACCCCGTCGAAGCCCACGACGCTGAGCTCGGCGGGGACCGCGAGCCCGAGCTGCTCTGCGGCGCGGATCACCCCCACCGCGAGAAGGTCGCTCTGCGCGATCACCGCGGTGGGCCGCTCGAAGGGATCGGAGAGGATGGCGAGCCCGGCGGTGAGGCCCTCTTCGATGCTGCTCACGGAGGCCATCACGCCCGGGGCACCCGCGAAGACCTCCCGTGCCCCCCGGATGCGTTCGAGCGCGGTGAAACCCGTGCTCGCCGTGATGGCGGCCTCGGTGAGGAGTCCACGGGTGCGAGCGGCATCGAGCGGCAGGGTCACAAGGCTCACCCGCCGGTGCCCGAGCTCGGCGAGGTGCGACGCGAGCGTGCGGGTGGACTGCCGGTTGTCCAGGTCGATCGCGAGCACGTCATCCATCGGTTCGGCCTCGATCGCCACCAGGGCGATACCGCGCTGTCGGAATATCTCCACCTGTGCGGCGAGGCTCGTGCTGCAGCCGATCAGCACCACGGCATCCACCGGGGCATTGCGGATGCTGGCGGCCCCCTCGCCGTTCTCGGTGAGCAGCAGGAGGCCGGCCCCGAGGGATCCGGTCTCGTCCGCGATGCCGTCGAGCATCGCGATGTTCATCGGGTCTCGGAAGGCGTCGCGAAGGCGATCCTCGATGACGACGCCGATGATGCCGGAGCGGCCACGACGCAGGGACTGGGCGCGGGGATCCGGCCCGGCGTAGTCGAGCTGGGCGGCAGCGGCAAGCACCCGCTCCCGGGTGGCGGCAGAGATCGGTCCGGAGCCGCTGAAGGCGAGGGATGCCGTCGACGGCGAGACTCCGGCCAGGGCGGCGACGGCGGCGAGATTCGGCCTCGCGCGGGCGGGTGTTGCCTCATGCTGCATGGTTTGTTAGCGTAGTCGAATCGGTTCGATCGAATCGATTCGATAGCCTTCTCCCAGGATTCCCCGTGGCCCTCACCCAATCTACTTCCGCCGGCCTCACGCGCCCCCAGGTCGTGGCGTGGCGCAACGCTCTCTTCGTGATCTTCGGGCTGTGCGGCCTGTCCATGGCGAGCTGGGCATCCCGCATCCCGGCCGTAAAAGAGGCACTTCAGGTGTCAACCTCGTCGATGGGCATCCTGATCTTCGGCATCGCGGCGGGCTCCATCGTCGGGCTCTTGGCGTCGAGTCACGTGATCGCCCGAATCGGCGCCCGGCGTACGATCGCGGTGGTGCTCACCGTCGGAGCTGTCGGCTTCGCGGTCGCCGGGTTCGGAGTCTCTGTCGGGCCGAGCTACGCCGTCGTCATGATCGGCCTCATCGTCTTCGGATCGATGTTCTCCATCTGCGATGTGGCGATGAATCTGCAGGGCGCCGTGAACGAACGCGTGCTCGGTCGATCGATCATGCCGGTATTCCACGCCTTTTTCAGCTTCGGCACGGTGATCGGGGCGGCCCTCGGAGCCGGGGCGGAGGCGATCCACCTCCCCATCGTGATCCATCTCCTGGTCGTGGCGCTCATCTTCGCGGCGGGTGCGCTCGTCTCGGTGCGGTTCCTCCAGTCGGAGCACATCATCGCGGAGGAGTCCGTCGCGCACGACGACCATTCGAAGACCTGGCGGGGACGACTGAGCATCTGGCGCGATCCGCGCACGCTCATCATCGGTCTCATTGTGCTCGGGATGGCGTTCACCGAGGGATCGGCCAACGACTGGCTCGCGCTGGCGATGGTCGACGGCCACGGCACGACCAAGGCGACGGGCGCACTCGTGCTCGGCATCTTCGTCGCCTCGATGACGGTGGGGCGTCTCGCGGGCGTCAGCCTGCTCGATCGCTTCGGCCGCGTCCCGGTGCTACGCGGCTCGGCGGTTCTCGCCGCCATCGGACTCGTCATGGTGATCTTCGTGCCGGTGCTCTGGATTTCTATCGTCGGCGTCGTGTTCTGGGGACTCGGGGCCTCCCTCGGCTTCCCGGTCGGCATGTCGGCCGCCGCCGACGACCCCAAGACCGCCGCAGCGCGAGTGAGCGCGGTCGCCACCATCGGGTACTTCGCATTCCTCGTCGGACCCCCGGTCATCGGCTTCCTCGGCCAGCACGTCGGCCTCCTGAACGCACTCCTCGTCGTGCTTGTGCTGGTCGCGATCGCCGGGCTCGCATCAGGAGCCGCGCGGGAGCCCTCCCGTCGCTGACCCTGCCGCCGCGCCACCCTCCCCCCGCTCTCCTTCTCAAAACGCAGGAGATTCACCACCGAAGGACCCCGTCGGCCGCCGAAACGCCCCTTTCGTGGCTGATGTCCTGCGTTTTCGGTGGGGATAGGGTCGAAGCATGACGCCCTCGATCTCCGACTCGGTTCCCGTCGACAACGCGTCCCTGCGCGCTGCCGTCGAGGCGTTCGCGACGAAACCCGAGCAGTCCACCTACCTCGACGTCGTGCGCGGATGCCTCCAGGGCCGCCTGCTCCTCGATTCGACCGGGTCCGACCGTCCCACTGTCGAACCCGACGGCAGCTACAGCTTCCCGGCCGGCGCGACCCTGCAGTTCGCCGGCGGAACAGGACCCGACGGACGCCCCGCTCTCTTCGCGTTCACCTCGCAGCAGCAGATCAACCGGATGCACCCGGACGACCTGTCCGAGGTGCAGGCCCTCGTGCAGCCCGCCGCCGGAGCGCTGCAACTCGCTTCGACCGAGCGCTACGGCTGGCTCTACATCGATCCCGCCGGGCCAACCTGCGCCATCTCCAACCGCGATGCTGCCTTCGCGCTTCGCGGGGAGCGCAACGACGCGGTGAAGGCCGCTCTCGAGATCGCCGACCCGAAGGCGAGCAAGGCCGCGGTATTGGATGCCCTCGCCGAGAACGGTCCGCTGCTGCTCGCGGTCGACACCGACTCCGTTCCGGCATCGGGAGTATCGGACGGCACGCCTGTGCGCATCCGCGATTCCGTCGATCCGGATGGCCACCCGGTGCTGCTCGCCTTCACCTCCGGCCCAGAAGTGAGTGCCCGCAACATCGCCGATTCGTTCGCCACGCGCCCGGCCGCCGAGATCATCCACGATGCGATCCAGGCCCCCTACGGCGGGCTCGTGATCAACCCGGGCGGACCATGGATGGCGCTGTCGGCCGACGAGTTGCGTGTCGTGCTTCACCGCATCGCCGGCAGTACCTCGCCCAACTAAACTCGTCGGGTGCGTCTCGTCATTGCCCGGTGTTCCGTCGACTACGCGGGACGCCTCAGCGCGCACCTGCCGCTCGCCACGCGTCTCCTACTGCTGAAAGCGGATGGCAGCGTGCTCGTCCACTCCGATTCGCTGAGCTACAAGCCGCTCAACTGGATGAGCCCGCCGTGCTCGGTCACCGCCCTCGAGCCGGATGCGGACCAGTCCGCGGCCGGCGTCGCCGAGATCTGGAAGGTGACCCAGGCGAAGACTGCCGACCTGCTGGTGATCTCGATCCATGAGATCCTGCACGAGAGCGCCCATGAGCTCGGCATCGATCCCGGTCTTCAGAAAGACGGCGTCGAGGCACACCTGCAGAAGCTCCTCGCCGAGCAGATCGAGCTCGCGGGTGACGGCTGGCGCCTGGTTCGCCGCGAGTACATGACGGCGATCGGGCCGGTCGACATCCTGGCGACGGATGCCGCGGGCCGGTCCGTCGCGATCGAGATCAAGCGTCGCGGCGACATCGACGGTGTCGAACAGCTCACCCGCTACCTCGAACTGATGAACCGCGACCCGCACCTCGCCCCGGTGAGCGGGGTGTTCGCGGCCCAGGAGATCAAGCCTCAGGCGCGGATGCTGGCCGAGGACCGCGGCATCCGCTGCCTTCTCCTCGACTACGACGCGATGCGCGGACTTGACGACAGCGATCATCGCCTGTTCTGATATCGGGCCTGGTGAACCTCGATCGACTCCTAGGCTTACGACGGTGACCACAAACTGGAGCTGTTTCCTCTTCGACCTCGACGGCACCATCATCGATTCGGCGCCGGGCATCACCGCGAGCCTCGCCTGGACCTTCGAACGGCTCGGGCGGCCGATCCCGTCTCCCGCCGAGCTGCTGGCCTACGTGGGCCCGCCCATCCTCGACTCCTTCCGCGATCTCGCGGGCATGAGCGTTGAAGAAGCTCACCACGCGCTCGAGGTCTATCGGCCGCACTACCTGCAGACCGGGGTCTTCAACAGCTCGGTCTACCCGGGGATTCCTGCGCTCCTGAAGCGCATCCACGAGAGCGGCATCCCGATGTCGCTCGCGACCTCGAAGCCTGAGCTGCCCGCGACGACCGCCCTCGACTACTACGGCCTCGCCCACTACTTCACCGTGATCACC
Organism: Lacisediminihabitans sp. FW035; assembly: GCF_054880895.1. Taxonomy (NCBI): domain Bacteria; kingdom Bacillati; phylum Actinomycetota; class Actinomycetes; order Micrococcales; family Microbacteriaceae; genus Lacisediminihabitans; species Lacisediminihabitans sp. FW035. Next base: position 55,133 of record NZ_CM142187.1, on the reverse strand, counting down.
GGCGCCTCGGAAGACGAGGTGCGCAGTCGCAAAGCGGATGTCGTCGCGGAGGCACTGCGAAGGCTGGCGGCGATCGGGGCCGATACGTCGAAACCCGTGATGGTGGGCGACCGCGAGCACGACGTGCACGGGGCGGCCGAACACGGAGTTCCCACCATCTTCGTCGAGTGGGGCTACGGAACGGTTGCCGAGCAGGCTGGCACGATCGGCGTGGCCGCGACGGCCGAGCAGCTCGGCACCCTGCTCCTCGGCTGACGCTCCCTGTCATCACGCCCGCGCCGCCGAGTGACACGTGCGCCCGCGCGATTCCGCGCGCGTGTCACTCGCGGGCGCGGAGACGCGGCGGAGTCAGGCGGGGCAGTGCAGCTGCGTCGGGCGATCGGCCCGGCGCTCGACGTCGTGGTCGGACATCGCGTTCCCGCAGACCGGGCAGGCCTTGGCCTGGGTGGGCGGAAGCGGCTCCTCGTCGTACGGGCCGAGCGGCGGCGGCCCGATGTAGGGCAGCAGCCGTCGGTTCAGGCGATCCCACCACGGGCGTTTGGCAATCATCAGCAACTCCTTAGTGCACTAACTAATAGTGTACTCGCTAAGCTGGGACTATGGATCCGCTCGCCCTCGATCGTCAGGTCTGCTTCGCCCTCGCCGCCGCCTCGCGCAGCGTCATCGCCCTCTACCGCCCGGTGCTGCAGCCCCTCGGCCTGACGCATCCGCAATACCTCGTCATGCTCGCGCTGTGGGAGCGCAGCCCGCGAACGGTCAGCGACATCGGAGCGACCCTGCTGCTCGAGCCGGCGACACTCTCACCACTGCTCAAGAGGCTCGAGGGCGCCGGATTGCTCACCAGGGCCCGCAGCCTCACCGACGAACGCGCCCTCGACGTGAAATTGACGCCGGATGGCGCGGCCCTCCGCGAGCAGGCGGAAGCGGTGCCCCCGCAGATCGTCGACCGGCTCGGGATGCCCCTTGCCGAGCTCGAGCGCATCCGCGACGACTTGACGAAGCTCATCGCAGCCGCGACCGTAGAGGCATGACACCTCTCTCAATCCTGTTCATCGGCGGCACCGGCACGATCAGCTCCGCGGCGAGTGCCCGAGCCATCGAGGAGGGCCACGAGGTGACCCTCCTCAATCGCGGCCAGTCCACCCTGCGCCCGGTGGCGGTCGGCGCCGAGGTGCTCGTCGCCGACGTGCGAGACCCCGCCTCGGTCACGGAGGCCCTGGCCGGCCGCGAGTTCGACGTCGTCGTCGACATGGTCGCGTTCACCCCCGAGCATGTCGCCCAGGACATCGAGCTCTTCACCGACCGGGTCGGGCAGTATGTGTTCATCTCCTCGGCATCCGCGTACCAGAAGCCGCCGGCACGGCTGCCGATCCTGGAGTCCACTCCGCTGCGCAACCCGCACTGGCAGTACTCGCGCGACAAGATCGCCTGCGAGGACCTGCTCGTCGCGGAGTACCGGGCCAGCGGATTCCCGGCCACCATCGTGCGCCCCTCCCACACCTACGACCGCACGAGCCTTCCCCTCAACGGCGGCTGGACCGCGATCGACCGCATGCGCCGGGGCGCCCCCGTCGTGCTTCACGATCACGGATCCTCCCTCTGGGCGCTCACCCACGCCCGCGATTTCGCGGTCGGCTTCGTCGGCCTGCTCGGCAATCCGCACACGATCGGCGGGGCCATCCACATCACTTCCGACGAGTTGCTGAGCTGGACACAGATCACCCACCTGATGGCGGATGCCGCGGGTGCCGTTCCGAACATCGTGCACGTCACCTCGGATGCGATCGCCGCCGCCGACCCCGACATGGGTGCCGGACACCTCGGCGACCGCAGCCACTCGATGATCTTCGACAACAGCCTCGTCAAGTCGCTCGTGCCGGCCTTCAACCCGACGACGGGATTCGCGGAGGGTGCCCGCGAGATCATCGACTGGTACGACGCGCATCCCGAGCAGCAGATCGTCGATCCCGTGCTCGACGCTCTCTTCGACCGACTGGCCGCGAGCGCGGGCGCGTAGCCCGGCCGCTGCTTCTCTGAAGGCAATCGCTCGCGGCGGGGGTTACGCGCCCTCGCGGAGGCTTAGGCGCGTCATGGCGGGAGTCGTGTCTCCCTCCGCGACGTCATATCCCCGCCGCGAGAGGTTCAGGACGTCATATCCCCGCCGCGAGAGGTTTGCGCGACGGACAGCCCTCCCGCTCGGCTCAGCCCACCCGCAAGCCTCAGCCCTACGCGAGCTCGACGGCCACCACGACCTCGCCCGCGATCCGCGTCGCGTCCCCCGCCGCGAACACGCCCGCGCCGGGCACCAGGGCGTTCGCGGTCGCGGCGCCGGCCGCCAGGCGGAGGGCCTCGTCGAACGGATCCCCGCGGTCGAGACCCGCGAGCAACCCGCCGAGGTAACTGTCCCCGCTCCCGACCGGGAACCGTCCGATCGCGCCCGTCCACGTGGCCCGCCAGCGCGAGGAACCGTCGACCGCGACGGACCCCTCCGCTCCATCGGTGATCACCACGCGGCCACCGGTCTCCGAGCGGATGCGGAGGGCGAGGTCGAACACCTCCGTCGCTGTATCGAGACCCAGCAGCTCCGCCGCCTCCCGCCGGTTCACCTTCACGAGATCCGGCCGCGCATCGAGCGCCGCGGCGAGCGCGGCGCCATGACTGTCGATCGCCACCGTTTGCCCGAGCGAGTGACCGAGGCGCACGAGTCCGGCGAGTTCATCGACCGCGACCGTGGGCGGCATCCCCCCGGAAATCGCCCACCACCCGGCCGCTGCGGGCATCCCGAGCAGACTTCTGAGTGTTGAGAGTTCCCCGCTACTGACGGCTGACGGATGCTCGTACAGCTCGCTCAGCAGCCCGCTCGCAGCGGACGCGATTGAGACGCACGTGCGGGTCTCGGCGACGGCCTCCACCGCGTCGAGCGGCACCCCGGCGGACGCGAGGTCCCGCCGGATGAACTCCCCGGCCGAGCCGCCCAGGACCGCAACCGCCCGCACTGATGCCCCCACCACGCGAGCCGCCCGCGCCGCATTCAGCGCCTTGCCGCCCGCCGCCCGGAACACACCCGTTGGCCGGAAGGTGCCGCCCTCGAAGAATTCGTCGACGAGATAGGTGACGTCGACCGAAGGGCTGAGCGAGACGAAGCTGATCATGCGAGGTGGGCGGTGAGCTCCGACAGCGTGGCCTGGGCCGGCGTTCCTCCGGCGGCCCTGGTGGAGAGCGATCCCGCCACTGTCGCCCAGCGCACTCTCTCGGACTCCGAGGTGACACCGGATGCCACGGCCGCGAGGTATCCCGCGTCGAAGCTGTCACCGGCTCCGGTGGAGTCCCGCGCATCGAGCACCAGCCCCGGGGCGCGCACAACGGCGGAATCGGCGGCGACGGACCATCCGCCCTCCCGTCCGACCTTCGTCACAACGCGTGGGCCGAGCGCGGCGACGCCGCGGGCCAGGTCTTCGTCGGAATCGCCGGTCACACCGACGGCTCCGGCGATCGCCCGCAGCTCCTCGAGATTGGGCATCAGGATGTCGACGAGCGGCAGCACTGCGGCAAGACCCGCCCACTGTTCGGCCGGGTCCCAGTTGGTGTCGAGGCTCGTGGTGACCCCGAGCGCGCGCAGGGTGCGCAGCACCGTCGGCAGTTCGGCGGCGAGGCCGGGGAGCAGGAAGTAGGAGGCGAAATGCACGTGGGAGACGCCGGATGTCGCGGCGAGCACGGCGTCGCCGGTGAGGGTGGGAATGGAGCCGAGCAGGGTGAGGATCGACCGGTCGGCCGGAGCCGAGAGGATGACCGAGAGCCCGGTGGGCAGCGTCGGGTGCACACCAAGGGGGGAGACATCCACGCCGGCCTCGGTGAGCCAGTGCCTCGTGAGCCTGCCGAATTCGTCGTTTCCGACAGTGGCCGCGAGGGCGGTGGGTACGCCGAGCCGTGCGAGCCCGTGGGCCACGATGCCGGCCGAGCTTCCCAGAGTGAGATCGGCGGAATCGAGAAGCTGCTCGGCCTGGCCGAACCGCGGCACGACATCCCCGCGCAGAACCAGGTCGACGTTGGCGTCACCCACCACAAGAATCGTCACGTCGGCCTCCTCTGTCGTCCCCGTCCTCATCCTTTCAGCCCGGTGAACGTCATCGTCGCCACAAACTGCTTCTGGGCGAAGAGGAAGAACAGGATGAGCGGCAACGTGGCGATCACGTTACCGGCCATCAGCAGTGACCAGTCGGTTCGGCGTGTTCCCTGGAAGTTCGCCAGTCCGAGCTGCAGCGTGAAGGCGTGCGCGTCGTTGATCGCGATCAACGGCCAGACCAGGTCGTTCCACGAACTCAGCAGCGTGAAGATCGCGAGTGTGGCGAGCGCCGGTCGCGCCAGCGGAAGGATGATGCGGAAGAACACCTGGAGCCTGGTGCACCCGTCGATCAGCGCAGCCTCCTCGAGTTCCGCGGGCAGCGAGAGGAAGAACTGCCGCATCAGGAAGATGCCGAAGGCGGAGGCGAGCCACGGCACGATGGCGGCACCGAGGGTGTCGATGAGGCCGATTCGGGAGAAGACGATGTAGGTCGGGATCATGAGCAGCTGGGTGGGGATCATGATCGTCGCCAGCACGGCAAGGAAGCCGAAGTTGCGCCCCGGGAACCGGAGCCGGGCGAATCCGTAGCCGGCGAGGGAGCACAGGACGAGATGAGACACGATCGCGGAAGCCGAGACGATCACCGTGTTGCCGAGCCAGAGGAAGATCTGCGACTGGTCGAATAGTTTCGCGTAGCCGTCGAAGGTGATCGTGGAGGGGAAGAACCGCGGGGGGAACCTGTTGATCTCGGCGGCGGGGCTCACCGAGGTGAGGAACATCTGCACGAACGGGATCGCGAACAACACGGCGACGGGCGCGAGGAACAGGTGCCAGCCGCTGAATCGCCGGCGCCGGCGGGTACGAGGGGGAATCCGGGTCTGGATCGCGGTCATCAGAAGCCCTCGGTCTTGGATCGGCGGGAGTAGACGACGACACCGATGGTGATGATCAGGGTGAGCGCGAAGAGTCCGTAGGCCACGGCAGACCCGTAGCCGAACTCGAGCTTCTGGAACGCGGTCTGCCAGAGGTAATACACGATGGTCTGGGTGGCATTGAGCGGCCCACCGCGGGTGGTCGTGTAGACGAGGTCGAACAGTTGGATGGCGCCGATCAGCTGCCAGATCGTGGCGAAGATCGTCACCGGCATGAGCTGTGGCCACACCACCGCCCAGAAGGCCTCCCACCGGTTGGCCCCATCGATCCGGGCCGCCTCGAGGAGTTCCGCCGGGGTGTCCTGCAAGGCCGCGAGATAGATCACCGTCGTGAATGCCGCCTGGCCCCAGAGCGACATGATCGTGATCACGACCATTGCCTGCGAGGGATCCTCCAGCCAACCCTGCTGCGGGAGGCCGAGCACCCGAAGCACGTTGTTGACCAGGCCGAACTGCGGGTTGAACAGATAGGTGGTCAGAATGCCCGTGACGGCGGCCGAGGCGACGAAGGGGACGAAGATCGCCGTGCGATAGAGGCCGATGAAGCGGATGCGGCGGTTCAGGGCGACCGCGAGGAACAGGCCGAGGCCGATGGAGGTGGGAACGAACAACAGCACGTAGAGCACCGTGTGGAAGAAAGCGTCGTGAAGTTCGCTGTCGGTGACCATCTGCTGGTAATTGCCGAGGCCGACGTTCTGCGCCGGGCTGAACCCGTTCCACTTCTGCAGCGAGAGGAAGAATGCCCAGATCGCGGGGAAGATCGACAATCCGAGCACGATCACCAGCGCCGGGACCACGAAACCCCAGCCCTCGAGGGCCTCCCGCAGCCGGCGTCGGCGCTTGGCCGTGGTCCGCCGCGCCGGCGGCGGGGCCGGAGCGCCCCGACGCTCCGTCTGCACCTCCGGCTCGACCGCGACCCGGGTCATCACTTGTCCTTCAGCGCTTTGTCTGCCTTCGCGGCGGCCGTCTTCAGCGCACTGTCGACAGTGCCCTTGCCCTGCAGCACCTGCGACACCGCATCGCCCAGTGCCGCGGAGAGTCCGACGTATCCGGCGACGGTGGGTCGGGCGATGGTGGCATTCACCGAGTTGGCGGCCATCACCTCGAGCCCGGGGTTCTCTTCGACTTTCTTCTTGAAGGCGGCACTGTCCACCTCGCTCGAGCGCAATGGCAGGTTGCCGATGGCCACGTTGAACTGTTCGTCCTGTGCCGGGTCGGTGAGGAACTTGGTCCACTCGTAAGACCAGTAGGCGCGGTTGGCGTCCTTGTGGTCGAACAGCGCCCAGATGTCCGGGCCCGACACGGTCGTGTGCTTTCCGTCGGTGCCCGGGAGCACGGTCACGCCGTACTTGGTTCCCGCGACGCCGAGATCGTAGAGCTGCCAGGGGCCGGAGGTGATCATGCCGATGGCGTTGCTGGTGAAGAGTTGGCCGTATTTTGTGTCCGTCTGGTCGAGATAGACACTCTTGTCGTCCACGGCCATATCGCGCAGGAGAGTCAGCGACTTCCTGCCCGCCTCGCTGTCGAATGCCGACTTCGTGCCGTCGTCCGAGAGGATCGAGCCGCCGTTCTGCCACAGGTGCGGCCAGAGCTGCCAGGTGGTGTCCTCACTCCCCGAGACCGAATAGCCGTAGCCGTAGATCTTCTTCGCCGGATCGGAGATCTTCTTCGCTGCCGCGCGGAAGTCGTCCCAGGTCCAGCTGTCGGTGGGGTAGGCCACCTTGGCGTTATCGAACACCGTCTTGTTGTACAGCAGCGAGATGTTGTCGACGACTGCCGGGAATCCGATGGTCTTTGCCCCGGTCGGGCGTGCGGTCTGCTGCGCCGCCTCCGAGAACTCGGACCACTTGACTGTCGGGTCGGCGACCTTCTTCGTGATGTCGAGGGTGCGTCCCGATGACTCGAGCTGGCTGGACCAGGACCCGAACGCGTAGGAGAGGTCGGGGTAGTTTCCGCCGGCGAAGCTCGCCGAGAGCTTCTGCAACAGGTCTTCGGTGGAGGAGGCACCCGGCGAGACCGTCAGCGACACATTGGGGTGCAGCTTCTCGAATTTGGCGGCGAGCTTCTCGATCAGCTTCTCCGCACCGGAATCCTGGCCCGTCCACATGGTCAGCGAGACATTCGCCTTCTTATCGAGTGTTGCCGATCCGGTCGTGCCGCCGGCGCAGCCGGCCAGCAGGGCCACTGTGGCCATGATGGCGAGGCCACTCGCAACCGCTCGCGTGCCGCCGAACCTGGATCTGGTGAATTTCGTGAGCATCGATGATCTCCATTCAAAAGTGTTCGACGGGCTGGGGCGAAACCTGCTAGCTGAGGATGACGGACCGGCTGAGATGACGCGGGGTGTCGGGGTTGAGGCCCCGACTCTGGGCGAGCGCCACGGCGAGGCGCTGTGCCTGCACCAGTTGCACGAGGGGGTCGAGGTCGTCGGCATGCACCGTCGCCCCGGTCGCTGCGATGTCGGCGATCAGGTCGGGCTGCACCTCGCCGAAGATCCAGACGAGCGATCCCGGATGCGCGACCGCGATCGGTCCGTGCCGGTAGTCGAGCAGCGGGTACGACTCCGACCACGCCTGTGCCGCCTCACGTACCTTGAGTGCCGCCTCCTGCGCGAGCCCGTAGGTCCAGCCGGATCCGAGGCACACGAAGTGGTCGAACTCGGCCACGTCGTACGGGAAGGGGGCGGCGAGGGCGGCGGCCGCGGCGCGCGGGAGCCCGGCGACGTCGTACCCGTAGGCCTGGCGGGCGAGGATGAGCGTCGAGGTGGGGAAACGGGTCTGCACTACCGACTTCTCGTCCGCGAAGTCGAGCACGAGCGAGTTGTCGACGAGCTCGTGCACGGCTTCGTCCCGCACCCCGGTGATGGCGCTGCGGAGCGTACCGGGATCGACCGACGCAAGGGCACTGAGCACTTCGCTGGTGTTCCCCGAGCGGGTGATCGCCACGACGCGGTCGTAGTGACGACCCGGCGTCCACTCCGAGGCGTAGGCGGCGTCGGTCTCGCCGAGTCCGGCGCGCTCCCTCAGCAGGGCGAGCGACTCGGCCACGAACTCCGAAGTACCGCATCCGAGGAACAGCACTCGCTCGCCGGGGAGACCGAACGCCGAGCGGTCCTGTTCGAGCAGCGCGGTCTCCCACATGGCCGGCTGGCTCTCGATCTCGTCGCCGGTGATGGTGTTGGGGATGCTCATGGGTGCCTTCGTTCTGCGGGGGACGTGCGGAATTGATCCATAGTGAGACCAGGAGTGTTCATATGACAAGAAAAACGCCTGAGTCGCTCAGTTTGGCTGAGCGGTTGACGGCTCCACGCCCGCGCGCACCATCAGGCTTGGCACAATGTCGCCATGGAATCTCCCGACTGGGCCGCCCTCGCCGGCCTCCCGCTCACCGCCTGGACACCGCGCTCGCAGCTCACAGCGCGGGTGACGGCGGTGCCGCGCGCGCGGGTGCCGGCCATCGACGTCCACAACCACCTCGGCCGTTGGCTCAGTGACGGGGAGTGGATGATCGACGACGTCGACGCGCTTGTGGCCATGATGGACGACCGCGGCGTCGAGACGATCGTGAACCTCGACGGCATGTGGGGCGACGAACTCGACGCCAACCTCCACCGCTACGACCGGGCGCACCCCGGCCGCTTCCTCACCTTCTGCCAGCTCGACTGGACGCTCCTCGCCGACGGAGACGGCGAGCGGATGCTGCGCGAGTCCCTCGACGACAGCGCGCGGCGCGGCGCGCGCGGCCTCAAGGTCTGGAAGAACCTCGGCCTCACCGTGCGCGACGCCTCCGGTCTCGTGCTTCCGGATGACGACCGCGTGGTGCGTATCCTCGCCCACGCCGGGGAGCTGGGGCTTCCGGTGCTCATCCACGTGGCCGACCCGAAAGCCTTCTTCGCGCCGCTCGACGAGCACAACGAGCGCCTCGACGAGCTGCTTCAGGAGAAGGACTGGTGGTTCGGCGACACGAGCAGGCATCCCCCTTTCGATCGCCTGCTCGACGCGCTCGCCACCCTCGTGATCGCGACCCCGGGCACGCGTTACATCGGTGCGCACGGCGGATGCGCGGCCGAAGACCTCGATCGTGTCGAGTCACTGCTTGCCGTGGCCCCCAACTTCGCGATCGACATCGCCGGGCGGCTGGCCGAACTCGGCCGCCAGCCGCGCCGCTTCCGCGAGTTGATCGAGCGCTTCCCGGACCGAGTGCTCTTCGGCACCGACATCTATCCGATCACCAGCGAGCAGTACGAGCTGCACTTCCGGTTCCTCGAATCGGATGACGAGTCCTTCGAGTACGCGCCGGAGTCGCCAATCCCTCCGCAGGGCCGGTGGACGGTCTCCGCCCTCCACCTTCCCACTGAGCGGCTCGAGGCGATCTACCGCGACAATGCCCGGCGGGTGCTCGGCCTGTGAGCTCGGCCTCTGAGCTCGGGCTCTGAGCATCCCCCTACCGTTTTTGCGACCACCACCGTGTGCACACTGCGGGGTGGTCGCAAAAACGGGAGGTGGATCGCGGGGGAGACACCGCGCTCGCCCTCATCGCCGAGCCAGCGCTGGCGGGCTGCACGACGATCTCCGATCCACCCGCGTGCCCCGCGCAACAGCCGGTCATCCCCTTCACGGTTCCCGGCGCCAACGGCCTGAGTCGTTGGCCGACCCCCGCTGCCGTCCGTCCGGCCATCCACCTCCCGTTTTTGCGACCACCCCCCTGTTCACACACGGGGGTGGTCGCAAAAACGGGAGGTGGTGGAGGGCGCACGCGCTGATCGATTTTCGGACTGCTGTCGATCGACGCTGTCGGCGGTCGTCACCTTCATGACAGCATCACTTACGAGAAAGGATCCACGATGCGATATTCACTCCTGCTCAACTACTCAGAAGCGGGTGGGGCCGAAGCTCCCGCCGAGGCGATCGCTGAGGCCCAGGCCGCCTTCGACCGTTACGCCAAGTCGCTCGAGGCGGCCGGCGTGCTGATCGGTGCCGACGTGCTTCAATCGGTCGCGGCATCCACCACCGTGACGCTGCGAAGCGGCAGCCTGCAGGTGCAGGACGGTCCCTTCGCCGACACCAAGGAACAACTCGGTGGCGTATTCCTGATCGACGTGCCCGACCTGGATGCTGCGCTCGCCTGGGCGGAGAAGTGCCCGGCTGCACAATGGGGCACCATCGAGGTACGTCCGACGGCGGTCTACTTCGCGAACGGGCAGTGGAACCCGACGGCCTGACCGCCAAGCGGGCGGAGGAGGTGGCCCAGTCGTCTTACGGACGACTGCTCGCCGTGCTCGCCGCCCGCACCGGCGACATCCCGGCCGCCGAGGATGCCCTCGCCGATGCCTTCGAACGGGCGCTGCGCACCTGGCCGAAGTCCGGCATCCCCGACAATCCCCAGGGCTGGCTCGTGACCGTGGCGAAGAACCGCTGGCTCGACGCGCTCAAGAAACGCCGGCCGCCGTGGGAGGCGACCGGGTCCGTCGAGGACGACCCCGATCGCATCCCGGACAGGCGGCTCGAGTTGATGTTCGTGTGCGCGCACCCGGCGATCGACCCCGCGGTGCGCACGCCGCTCATGCTGCAGGTGGTGCTGGGATTCGAGGCCTCCGTGATCGCAACCGCCTACGCGATCCCCCCGGCGACGATGGCCCAGCGCCTTGTGCGGGCGAAACGGCGGATTCGGGATGCCCGCATCCCCTTCGTCGTCCCCGAGCGGGACGACATGCCGACCCGACTCCCGGCGGTGCTCGAGGCCGTCTACGGTGCGTACGCGATCGACTGGCAGCTCGTCTCCGACACGACGGTGCGCGACTCGCTGGCGCCGGAGGCCCTCTCGCTCGCCACACTCCTCGCGGCGCTGCTGCCCGACCCTGAGACCCTCGGTCTCGCCGCTCTGCTCTCGCTCTCGATCGCCCGGGCCCCGGCGCGCATCAGCGAGGGGATGCTGGTACCGCTCGACGAACAGGACACCACTCTCTGGGACGCCGCCCTCATTGCCAACGGGGAGGCCCTGCTTCACCGGGCTCACGCCTATGGACGCATCGGCCGCTTCCAGCTCGAGGCCGCGATCCAGTCGGTGCACTGTGCGCGGGCGTCGACCGGCGTGACGGACTGGCCGGCACTGCAGAGCCTGTATGCCGCGCTTGTCGTGATCGTGCCGACACTGGGGGCGAGCGTCTCCCGAGCCGCGGTCGCCGCCCGGGTCGAGGGCCCGCTCGCCGGGCTCGCCATGCTCGACGCGCTCGGCGGGCCGGCATTCCAGCCCTACTGGGCCGTGCGCGGGCACCTGCTCACGCAACTCGGGAGATTGGAGGAGGCGTCCACGGCGCTCGCCAAGGCCCTGAGCCTCACGACGGAGCCGGAGGTGCGGGCCTACCTCATCGGCCGCGGCGCGGACGGAGCATCGCGAGTCAGCCCACTGACATGAGGGTGTCCTTCTGGCGTCGCCGGCGTCCACGCCCTCTGCGGCTTCTGCGGCTTCTGCGCTACATGGCATCACAGGCGCGAATTGCGCTCGCCCGCACCTACTCCCTGTTTCCGGGGGAATTCGCGGTCGACCCGGATGCTGCGGACGCGGCGAACACGCGCTGCCCTCGAACACGCGCTGACCCGCGAATCACAGCGACTCGCGAGACTGGCCGCGGCGACTATCCCGCGATGACCCCGCAGAGGTGCGCGACGAGTTCGCTCACCCGATCGCGCGCCGGCGCGAGGTATCGCCGCGGGTCGGTCAGCGTCGGGGAGGACCCGAGCACAGCACGCACCTCGGCGGTGAACGCGACATTGAGACCAGTGCCGACGTTCACCTTACGGATGCCCGCTGCCACGGCCTCCCGCAGCGCGGCATCCGGTACCCCGGACGAGCCGTGTAGCACCAGCGGCACCGGCACGATCGATGCGAGCCGCGCGATGAGCTCTAGGTCGAGAGCCGCGGTCTGCGCGGTCATCGCGTGGGAGCTGCCGACCGCCACGGCGAGGCCGTCGACGCCCGTGGCCTCCACGAATCGCGCCGCCTCCGACGGATCCGTGCGCACGCCGGGCGCGTGGGCACCGTCCTTGCCGCCGACCTCCCCGAGCTCGGCTTCGATCCAGAGACCCGCGGCCCGACCGCGCGCCGAGGCGGATGCCGTGAGGGCCACGTTGCGATCGTAGGGTTCGGTCGACGCGTCGATCATGAGCGATCCAACCCCCAAGCGTGGGCCGAGCGCGATCGCCTCGTCGACGAGCGTCGGCGACTCGAAGTGATCGAGGTGGATGCCGATGGGCGAGCGCGCAGAGCTCGCGAGCTCCCGGCACGCCGCCAGCAGCGGTCGCATGCCGCCGTGGTATTTCACCGCATTCTCGCTCAGCTGCAGCAGCACTCCGATGCCCGCAAGGTCGGCGCCGGCGACGATCGCCTCCGCGTGCTCGAGCGAGATCACGTTGAAGCTCGGCACCGCGCGACCCCGGGCGACCGCGTCGTCGATCAGCGCTGTCGTCGAGCCGAGGGTCACAGCGTGTCTGCCGGGATGAGTTCGCGCAGCGGGTCCGGCAACAGCTCGCCGTGAGCGGCCACCAGATCGTTGCACAGCGCCCAGATCTGCTCGGGGGTGAGCGTGGAGTTGGCATTCGGATCCATCAGGACGGCCTGGCGGATGAGCGTCGCGTTGCCGGTGCGCGCGGCCTCGATCGTCAGCTCGGCCACCGAGAGGTAAGGCCGGTTGAGGGCGGCGCACTGCACGGGCAACGCACCGACGGCGTGGGGGCTGAGGCCCGAGGCATTCACCGTTGCCGGCACCTCGACAACCGAGCCCTGAGGCAGGTTGTCGATGAGGCCGGTGTTGACAACGTTGGCGTGGATAACCCGCTGCGTGCCGGTGACCATCGAATGGATCACCTGCGGGGCGTACTCCGCCGCGTTCTGCTCGAGCTCGAGGGGCGTGCCGTCGGCGAGGGAGCGCTTCGCCTGCTCGAACTCCGCGACGTTCTCCTCGCTGATGCCGATGTATTCCAGCGGCTGGAGTCGGTAGCGCTCGATCTGCTGCGGCGAGCGCAGGAACCAGGGGAGGTACTCCGAGGAGTGCTCGCTGGTCTCGGTGGGATAGAAGCCCAGCCGACGGAAGATCTCGACGCGAACGCGGCGCGAGAGGCCGTCATCCTGCCGGATCTTCTCGCGCAGCAGCGGGTAGAGGTCCTCGCCGTCGCGGGTCCACTCGAGAAGCCAGGCCTGGTGATTGACGCCGGCCGCGCGGTACCGTGTCTCCTCTATCGGAACGCCGATCAGCTCGCCAAGGTCGTGCACGGTCCAGTAGACGCTGTGGCAGAGCCCGACGGCCTTGACCTCCGGCGCGACGACAGAGGCCCACCAGATGTTCATCGCCATCGGGTTCGTGTAGTTGAGTAGCCAGGCGTCCGGGCAATAGCGGCGGATGTCCGCCGTGAGGTCGCTGAGCACCGGGAAGGTGCGGAGGGCGCGGAAAACACCCCCCACCCCTGTCGTGTCGCCGATGGTCTGGTTGAGCCCGTAGCGCGCAGGGATCTCGAGGTCCTTGCGGGTGGCGTCGATGCCACCGACCTGGATGGTGTTGATCACGAAGTCGGCACCCTCGAGAGCCGCCCGCCGATCGAGGGTGCTTGTGATGGTCGCCGATGCCCCGAGCCGCTCGTTCACCTGCCGCGCCGTGCCCTCTGCCACCGCGAGACGCGCGGCATCCACGTCGTGGAGCACGATCGAGATGTCGCGCAGCTCGGCGAACCCGAGGAGGTCGGCCACGAGCTGGCGGGTGAACACCACGCTGCCCGCCCCGATGAAGGTAACCGTTGTCATAGTGCGATCATCGATGCATATGATCAAACCGCGCAAGTTCGCGATACTATTTTGGTCGAACTGTGCAGAATTACTGATCGGTATGTCTCAAGCACGCAATCGAAGGAGCCGGATGACCATCACCGCACCCGGATTCCTCGTGCCGCGTGCCGCCTCGTCCAAGCGCTCGCAGCGCATGGTGTCGATCCTCGAGTTGCTCGCACAGCGATCGAGCGTCTCCCTCGCCGAGTTCTCGGATGCCCTGCACGCCTCTGCGGCGACGATCCGCCGCGACCTCGCCGACCTCGAGGCGCAGGGCTTGCTCTCGCGCACCCACGGCGGTGCTCGGGCGGTCGGCAGCCAGTCCGAGCTACCGGTGCGGCTCAAGGATTCGCAGTTTCGCCACGCCAAGCAGCTGATCGCGCGCAAGGCCGCTCAGCTCATCCCGAGCGGCCGTTACGCGATCGCCCTGAGCGGTGGATCAACGACGGCCGAGGTCGCGAAGGCGCTGGCCAATCGTTCAGAGCTCACCATCGTGACGAACTCGCTCACCACCGCGATGGAGTTCGCCTCTCGCCCGAACCTCAAGGTGCTGATGACCGGCGGGCTCATCCGCTCCAACTCCTTCGAGCTGGTCGGGTCGCTCGCGGAGAACACCTTCAACGCGATCAACGTCGGCACGGCCATCCTCGGCACCGACGGCATCAGCGCCCTCGCCGGAGCCACCACCCACGACGAGACCGAGGCCAAGACGAACCTCGCGATGGTGCTGCATGCCGAGCGCGTGCTGGTGGTCGCCGATGGGTCGAAGGTGGGGCGTGTGACGCTGGCGAAGGTGGCCGCGCTCGATCAGATCCACGAACTGGTGACCGATTCGACCGCGGACCCGGATGAACTGGAGCGCATCGCCGCGGCCGGGGTCACCATCCACGTGGTCGACGTCGGCTGAGCGCGCCTGCGCGCCTGCGCGCCTGCGCGCCTACCTGCCTGCCACGCCTGCCTGCCTGCCTGCCTGCCTGCCTGCCTGCCACGCTAATGCGGGCGAAAGCGGTCATTGCGGGTCGGCGCGCTGGCCCCATCGGTCCGTGAACGCCCCGTTTCCGACATTGCTGCCCGGGATCGACGCAGGAGCGGGTGGCCCACTGTCCAGGCTTCGTCCGTCCTCTATCGCGCCAGCCGCTCCACTACGGCGCCGAACACCCTGGGGAGAGCGGATGCCGCGGGCACGATCGCCCCGCGCGCGGGCGAGTTCGCCGCCGCCACTAGCCCGGCCGTGAGCAGGCGGAAGTCCCGGGTGCGCCGCATCCACTCCCGCTCGTAGGCCCGCGGCTCGTCGCGGGCGATGCTCGCGATCGCGACCTCCGCCTGCGCGAGACCCACCCGGATACCCTCGCCGGTGATGGCATCGACGTAACCGGAGGCATCGCCCACGAGCAGTATCCGGCCCTCTGACCGGCGGGTCGTGCGCTGGCGAAACGGGCCGGCGCCGCGCAACGCGCTCGCCGGCTCGGCGCCTCTCACCAACGACGCCAGAGCGGGGATGCCCGCCAAAGCTCCCTCGAAGTCGAGCTTCTGCCGGCCGAGCATCGCGATTCCCACCACACCACCGCCCACGGGGGTGACGTAGGCCTCGACGGTCGGCGTCCAATAGACCTCGATCAGGTCGGTCTGCGGCTCGACGTGGAAGTGTCGCCGCACTCCGTACCGCCGACTCCGCGCGGCGACCGGTCGCTCGAGCCCAGTCAGCCGGCGAACCGTGGAGTGCAGTCCGTCCGCGGCCACGAGATATCGAGCCCGGATGCCGGCAGCTGTCACCGACTGTGAGTCCTGTTCGAGGGCATCCACTTTGCCTCTCACCACGTCCACACCGAGGGATCGCGCCCGCTCGGCGAGCGCATCGTGTAGCGCCGTGCGCCGCACCCCGCGGCCCTCGCCGGTTGCGAAATAATGATCGACGCGACGACCGGGGGAGCGGTAGCTCACCCCGCGGAGAGTGAACCCGGGAGGATCGACACCGAGTCGCGCGAGGGCGGGCACCGCGCCCGGCATCAGCCCTTCGCCGCAGGCCTTGTCGGCATCACCCTTGCGCTGCTCGACGACGATCGCGGTCAATCCACGCAGCCGGGCCTCGATCGCCGTCGCGAGGCCGACGGGACCGCCCCCGACCACCAGCACGTCGACATCCATTCTCAGGCCACCGCGTCCAGGGTCTTGAGCGCCCTCTCCTCCGTGGGGATGCGGAATCCGAATAGCAGGATCGCATTCAGCACCGTGAACACCAGCGCCGTGACCCACGCGGTGTGCACGAGCGGCAGCGCGATGCCTTCGGTGATAACGACGACGTAGTTGGGATGCGTGAGGAAGCGATACGGCCCGCCGGTGACACGGCCGAGACCCGGAATCACGATCACTCGCGCATTCCACTGCCGGCCAAGGGTGCCGATGCACCAGTAGCGCAGAGCCTGGCAGGCGAGCGCGATCGCGAGCATCGGCCAGCCCAGCCACGGCAGGAAGGGCCGATCGGTGAAGAACACCTCGGCGAGGCAGGCGAGAAGCATGCCCGTGTGAAGCACCACCATGAACGGGTAGTGGCCCTGGCCGTATTCCCGGCCACCGCGCGCAAAGGCCCACGCGGCATGCCGGTTCGAGAGCACGACCTCAACTATGCGTTCTGCACCCGTGGCGAGGATGAGCACGGTGAACCAGATCACGATGGCCACCTCAGCAGCACCAGCTCCGCGCTGACTCCCGGGCCGAGGGCGAAGAGCGCGCCGTGCGATCCAGGTAGGTGCACGGCCGCAAGCTCCTCGGCGAGGATGTGCAGCACCGAGACGGATGAGAGGTTGCCGACGGCCGCAAGGGAGCGCCAACTGTTGTCGAACACCCCGTCCGTGAGCCCGAGTGACGACTGGAACTGCTCGAGCACCCGCGGCCCGCCGGGATGGGCGATCCAGGTGTCGATGTCGTCGATGTCGAGGTCGTTGTCGCCGAGGAAGCCGGTGACGTCCCGCCCGAAGTTGGCCTCGATCACGTCTGACACCTGGGCGGTGAGGATGATGCGGAATCCGGTCTCACTTGCGGTGAATCCGATCACGGACTCGGTGTCGGGGTAGAGCGCGCTTCGGGTGTCCACGACGTCGGGCCCGGTGGCGGGCATCCGCTTCGCTCGCTCGTCGCCGACCATGATCACGGCTGCGGAGCCGTCGCCGAACAGGCCGGTGGCCACGAGGTTCGCGGTGGAATCGTCGTCACGCTGGAAGGTGAGCGAGCAGAGCTCGACCGCGATGAGCACGGCCACCCCCTCGGGGTGCCCGGCGAGGTAGTCGGCGACCCGCGCGATGCCCGCCGCCCCGGCCACGCATCCGAGCCCGTACATCGGCACCCTCTTCACATCGGATCGCAGCCCGAGGCGGGTGACGAGGATGGCGTCGATCGAGGGGGCGGAGATGCCCGTCACGGAGGTGAACATGAGGTAGTCGACGTCGTGCGGGTCGAGCCCGGCGAGGGCGAGGGCATCCCTCAGGGCACGCTCGGCGAGATCGGCCGCGACCTCGATGAACATGTCATTCGACTGGGTGAATGTGCTGGCGTCGCGATAGCGCTCGATCGGCATGACGAGATGACGGGTCTCGACATGGCTGCCGGAATGGAGCCGACGCAGCACCGCCTGCTTCTTCGAATCCGCGGTGACCATCGGCGCGATCATGTCCGTGATGTCGGACTGCGCGTACACGTTGTCCGGCAGCGCGGGGGCGACGGCGACTATTCGGGCCATTCGGCGACGCTAACACTGTTGGGTGCCAGTTCGGCCGTCGGCTGAGGGGCTTGACTATTCGCCGTCGCTGATGCCCCTAGCGTTGAACCATGACCGCCACACCCCCCGCACCCCGCCCGGCGTCACGTCCGGTGGGTGCCGTCGGGCTCGTGGCGATCGGACTCATCTGCCAAGAGGTCGGAGCGTCCTTCGCGGTGCTGCTCTTCCCGTCGGTGGGTGCAATCGGCATGGTCTCCCTTCGGCTGGCGTTCTCGGCGATCGTGCTGCTCGCCGTCGCCCGGCCCCGGCTTCGCGGTCACAGTCGAAACGACTGGTTCACCGTCATCGCCTTCGGCATCGCGCTCGCCCTGATGAACGCACTGTTCTACGAGGCACTCGCCCGGGTGCCGCTCGGGGCCACCATCACCATCGAGGTTCTCGGACCCCTCGTGCTCTCTGTCGTGATCAGCCGCCGGGCATCGAGCTGGCTCTGGGCGGTACTCGCCTTCGCCGGGGTCGTGATCCTCAGCCAGGGCAGCTTCGGTGATTTGGATCCGGTGGGCGTCGCCTTCGCGTTCGGTGCAGCGACGATGTGGGCGGGGTACATCCTGCTCTCCGCCCGCACCGGGTCGCGGTTCGCCCGGCTCGACGGGCTCGCGCTCGCGATGACGATCGGAGCAGTGATCACGGTGCCGTTCGGTATAGGCAGTGCCGGCCCAGTGATCTTCCAGCCCGGGATCCTCCTGCTCGGGGCGGCCGTCGCGCTGCTGTCTTCGACCATCCCGTACACCTTGGAACTCGTCGCCCTTCGCCGGCTGCCTTCGGCGACCTTCTCGATCCTGATGAGTCTTTCCCCAGCGATCGCGACGACCGCCGGTTTCCTCATCCTTGGCCAGACCTTCACCTGGGTAGCCTTCGTGGCGATCGGCCTCGTCATCGCCGCCAGCATCGGAGCGGTGCTCTCGGCGACACGGGTCGCTCACCCCGGCGAACCGGGAACGTCCGAGACCGGCCTCGCCGAACCGCTGAGCTGAGCCGGACCGCTCAGCAGCACAGGGCGCCGATCGCTCGTGTTGTCCCAGCCCGGCGTTCGTTCAGGGTCGTCGGGTTAGTCTGGGAGACCCCGCGACCGCTGAATCGAGAGGGTGATCGTGTCTGAAGCGAAGCCCACCAGCCTGTTGCGCTCCATCCTCGGCCTCCTGGGATTCAGCGCGCTTGCTGCCGTTCTCGTCGTCACGCTCGCCGCCCCCGCGATCGTCGCCACGAGCCAGGTCACCAATAGTGCCGTCGGGCTGTTCGAGAATCTGCCGGACTACATCAAGATCGGCGCCCAGTCCCAGCGCAACATCCTCTACGGGCTCCGCGGCGGGGAGCAGGTGCCGTTCGCGCAGGTCTACGACCAGAATCGCCAGGAAGTGGCGTGGGATGCGGTGTCGCCGTTCGCGAAGGACGCCCTCGTCGCCGCGGAAGACGTGCGCTTCTACGACCATGGCGGGGTCGACCTCGCGGGCATCGCCCGGGCCGCGGTGAACAACCTGACCGGAAACGACCTCCAGGGCGCGTCGAGCATCGAACAGCAGCTGGTGAAGCAGCTGGCCATCCAGGATGCCGTCGCCACGATCAGCGATCCGAAGAAGCTCGCGGCAGCGAAAGCGAAGGCGCAGGCCAACACCCTCGACCGCAAGCTCAAAGAAGCCAAGCTCGCCATCGGGCTCGAGAAGAACTACACGAAGCACCAGATCCTGCTCGCGTACCTCAACATCGCCGGGTTCGGTGGCAACACCTACGGGATCGAAGCGGCAGCAGAGCAGTACTACTCGACGACGGCCGCCAACCTCACGCTGGCCCAGGCTGCGAGCCTCATTGCGGTGGTGCAGCAGCCGTCGCTTCGTAACCCGGGCTCGTCCGACAACTGGGAGCGCAACAAGTCCCGGCGCGATGTGATCCTCGCAACCATGCTCGACGAGAAGATGATCACCGCCGTGCAGTACACCGAGGCCATCGGCACCCCGGTCGATGCGACGACGGTGAAGATCAGCCCTGCGACCAACGGATGCTCCTATGCCTCCGCGGCGAAGGCCTTCTGTGACTACGTGATCAAGAACGTGAAGAACCTCACCGGCCTCGGAGAGACCGAAGCCGACCGCGTGGCCGCCTGGCGCCGCGGCGGCAACGCCGTGTATACGACCATCGACCTCGACCAGCAGACGGTCGCCGAGCAGGATCTCGCACAGCGCACGCCCGCCACCGAGGGTCGATTCAATCTCGGCAGCGCGATCTCCACGGTGCAGGTCGGCACTGGGCGCATCGTGATCATGGCGCAGAACAAGGGGTTTGACGACACCGGTGAGGGGGATCCGGCCACCACCACCGCGATCAACTTCAACACCGATAAGGCGTACGGCGGGTCATCCGGATTCCCGGTCGGATCCACCTGGAAACTCTTCACGCTGATCGATTGGCTGCAAAAGGGCCACGGCATCCAGGACACGGTCAATGCCAACATCCAGACCTATCCCGCCCGGTCCAAGTCATTTCCCGCAACCTGTGATGGCGGCTACTACCCCCTGATCGAGAGCTACACGCCCAAAAACGACAGCGGAGTGAGCCAGGGTCAGATGAGCGTGCTGAGCGCCACGAAAGGCTCGGTCAATGCGGCATTCATGAACATGGCGTCGAGGCTCGACCTCTGCGACATCCGCGATACCGCCGAGTCGATGGGCGTACACAACGCCGACAATTCCGAACTCTCCCATGCGCCAGCGTCCATCCTCGGCACGAACACTCCGTCGCCGCTCACCATGGCCAACGCGTACGCGACGGTCGCCAGCGGCGGAAAGCTCTGCCAGCCGATCGCGGTGGACAAGATCGTCGGACCGGATGGCAAGGAATTGCCCGGCCAGGCCCAGAGCTGCAGCCAGGTGCTCACCCCCGAGGTTGCAGCAGCGGCCGCGTACGACCTGCAGGGACCGCTGCAGTCCGGCGGCACCGGAGCGGTCGCGAATCCTCGCGACGGAACGCCTCTCTTCGGCAAGACCGGCACGGCCGAGGCCCTGCACAGCTACATGGTCGCCTCGAGTACGCAGACCACGACGGCGGTGTGGATCGGCAACATCGTGGGCAGCCAGAACATGCGGCGCATCTCGATCGGCGGCATCCTCGCGTCCAATCTGCGCACCTATGTGATGAAGCCCGTTCTGGCGTCGCTGAATGCGAGCGCGGTCTACGGCAAGGGCGGCACGTTCACCGAGCCGACGGGAACGCTCTTGCGCAGCAACAGCTACCGAACGACGTCCCCCACGCCGACTCCCGCCCCGACCACGGGTACCGGCACCGGAACCGGGAACAACAACGGCGGTAACAACGGGAACGGCAATGGCAATGGCCCGGGCAATGGAGGGCCACCCGGCCGACGCCCCTGATCCCGCGCCGAAAGCGTGATGGTGGCGATCCCGCGCAATTGGTCCGCGGGATTGCTGGCGATCGTCTTCCTTGCGCTCTCGATAGTGGCATTTGTCTTCTACGGCAGGGCCGCGGCGGCCGCCCGGCGGGAGTAACGTCGCACCGGTGACCATGACGACACCGGCGGGACCGCTCGCCGGCATACTCGTCGCCGATTTCTCCCGGGTCCTCGCCGGTCCGCTTGCCACCATGACCCTCGCCGATCTCGGCGCCCGCGTCATCAAGGTGGAGCGACCGGATGTCGGCGATGACACCCGCTCGTGGGCTCCACCCTCTTCCGCGACGGGCTCCACCTACTTCGAGAGCGTCAATCGCAACAAGGAGTCGGTCTGTCTCGACCTCGCCGAGGCCGGCGACCTCGTGCTCGCCCGGGAGTTGATCGCCCGTGCCGACGTGGTCGTCGAGAACTTCAAGCCCGGGGGTATGGAGGGGCTCGGCCTCGGCTATGACGACGCCCGGGCGACGAATCCGGGTGTCGTGTACGCCTCCATCACCGGCTTCGGCAGCGCCGGTGGAAGTGGGCTGCTCGGCTACGACTTCGTCGTGCAGGCGGTCGGCGGGTTGATGAGCATCACCGGGGAGGTCCACGGCCCGGCGCTCAAGGCCGGCGTCGCCCTCGTCGACGTGCTCACCGCGAAGGATGCCGTGGCCGGCATCCTCGCGGCGCTCCTGCAGCGCCAGACGACCGGCGTCGGCGCGCGGCTCGAGCTGAACCTTCTTTCGAGCCTGCAGGGCTCACTCGCCAATCAGGCGCAGGCCTACCTCGGCGCCGGGGTGGTTCCGGGGCGCCTCGGCAACACGCATCCGTCCATCGCCCCCTATGAGACCCTCGAGTGCGCCGACGGTCCGATCGCCGTCGCGTGCGGCAACGACGGCCAGTTCCGGCGACTGGCCGCCGTGATCGGCAGCCCGCTGTTGGCGGATGACCCGCGATTCGGCGAAAATTCCCTGCGCGTCGCGAATCGGGCCGCGCTCGTGCCGCTCCTCGAGGAGCGGCTGCGAGAGCACGGTGCTTCCGAATGGCAGCGCCGACTGACCGCGGCGGGGGTTCCCGCCGGGCGCGTCGGAACGATCGCCGACGGGCTCGAACTCGCCGAATCACTCGGGCTCGAGCCCACGATCGAGGTGTTCGACGCTACCGGGGTCGCCGTCGGCTCGCAGGTGCGGCATCCGATCACCTGGACCCCACCGATCACCCGACGCAATTCCGCACCGCCGCTGCTGGGGGAGCAGGATGCCGCGGTGCGCGAGTGGCTCGCACACTGAGCGATTGCGCACGACGGGCTGGTACCGTGCGAGAGACCCCGACCGAAGGAAGCCCCGTGCCCGATACCTCCGACCTCATCGACGTCGATTCGCTGCTCAGCGACTCGGAGCTCGAGTTGCGAGCCACGGTGCGCGGCTTCGTCGAAGCGGAGATCAAGCCGCACATCGCGGGCTGGTACGACGCCGCCGTTTTCCCCACCCAGATCATCCCGCGTCTCGCCGAGCTCGGGCTGCTCGGGATGCACCTGAGCGGGTACGGCTGTCCTGGTCGATCCGCCGTGGAATACGGCATCGCAGCCCTCGAGCTCGAGGCCGGCGATTCGGGGCTGCGCACCTTCGTGAGCGTGCAGGGCTCACTCGCGATGACGGCGATCCACCGTCACGGCTCAGAGGAGCAGAAGCAGGAGTGGCTGCCACGGATGGCTGCGGGCACGGCCATCGGATGCTTCGGGCTCACCGAACCCACGGCCGGCTCCGATCCCGGGAGCATGACGACCTTCGCCAGACGCGACGGGGACGACTGGGTGATCAGCGGCACCAAACGTTGGATCGGGCTCGCCTCTATCGCCGACATCGCCGTCATCTGGGCGATGACCGATGACGGCATCCGCGGCTTCCTCGTGCCCACCGGCACCGCCGGCTTCACGGCGACCGTCATCCCGCAGAAGCTGTCGATGCGCGCCTCGATCCAGTGCGAGATCGACCTCGCCGAGGTACGCCTGCCGTCGTCGGCGATGCTGCCGAAGGCGAAGGGGCTGCGTGGTCCCTTCGAGTGCCTGAACGAGGCCCGCTACGGCATCATTTGGGGAGTGATGGGTGCCGCGCGGGACAGCTATCTCGCGGCCCTCGACTATTCGAAGCAGCGCCTGCAGTTCGGCAAGCCGCTCGCCGGGTACCAGCTCACGCAGGAGAAGCTCGTGAACATGGCTCTCGAGATCAACAAGGGCACGCTGCTCGCGCTACAACTCGGACGGCTCAAGGACGCCGGTGCCCTGCAGCCGCACCAGATCTCGATCGGCAAGCTCAACAACTGCCGCGAAGCCATCCAGATCGCCCGGGATGCCCGCGCCATGCTCGGCGGCAACGGCATCACTCTCGACTATTCGCCGCTCCGCCACGCCAACAACCTGGAGAGCGTGCGCACCTACGAGGGCACCGATGAGGTGCACACCCTCGTCATCGGCAACCACATCACGGGCATCCCGGCCTTCCGCTGACGGTCGCAGGGCTCGTTTTCAGCGAGCCGGCCCGAGGAGCACCGCGAACATGGCCGTCGCTCCGCCGATGATGAACAGCATGGTCCCCAGCTGCATGGTGCGGGTCTTGTTCCGGTCCGCTGTCGGAACGTCGACTTCGAGGATCGGGCATCCCGACCATCCGATCAGGCCGATGGACAGCGTGACCAGCGCTGCGCCGATCCACCACATCACCTCAAGGTCTTCTGGCAGCACGGCCGGACGCCACCCGGATCCGAGGAGTAGTCCGAGCGTCACGGCCGAGGACCCGACCGCAACCGAGAACCAGGCGGTGCCGGTCCACATGATGCGTTTGACATTGTTTTCGGGAGTCATGAGTTCGTGCGTCACCGTTTCATCCTCATCCCGAAACGCACTTTTGGGTACGCCTTGACGCGCGGGCAATTCGGGTCAATAGGCTCGACCGAACGATTCGACGCCGTCAATCCTCGGGTGTGATGAGGCAGAAGGGATGCCCGGCGGGGTCGAGATAGACCCGGAACGTGGGCGAATCCGAACCCGCTTTTGTCGCACCGAGTGCGAGCACCGCGGGTTCGGCGACCTCGAAGTCGTCGATCTTCACGTCGAGATGCAGCTGCTGGCCGACATCCTGACCGGGCCACCGTGGTGGCCGGTAGTCCTCGGCGAGCTGGAATGCGATGAGCGGGCGCGAACTGCCGGGCGGCACGAGCTCGGCCCGATCGGGGTCGTACTGGACGATCTCCGCGCCGAGGAGTTCGGAATAGAACCGGGCGAGAACGCGAGGGTCAGGGCAATCGAAGATGATCGCTTCGAGGGTTCCGATCATGGTCCCACCGTATGCCCGGGAGGGAAGGTGCGCCATCGTTCATCGCTCGCGAGATCCGTCAGCCGCTGGCGGCCGCCACGGCTCGTGCGTGTGGGCGAGCCAGACCAGGTCCGGCTCGAGTGCACGAATCTTGAGCTGGCCCTCGGTGCGCGGCTCGTCGAGCTCGCCGAACCATACCGCGGCGTCGCCACAGATCACGAGCGGACTCCCGCCGGTCTCGACGACGACGACCTGCGAGCCGCGGGTGTGACCCGGCGCCGGAACGAGCCGGATTCCCGGAAGCAGCTCGAACTCGCCGTCGACCGGCACATACTGCACACCGGGCGCATCGACCCACTCACGAATCGTGTAGTCGTTCTCGGTGCGGGCATCCTCGAGCTCCTGGCGCTGCACGTAGATCGGTGTGCCGGCGAAGAGTCGATTGCCGCCACAGTGGTCGAAGTGCAGGTGGGTGTTCACGACGAAGTCGATGCCGGAGAGGTCGAAATCCTGCTCGCTCAGTGGGCGGATGCGGGGTTCCATGTCGGCCACCGCCGAGTGCAGCTCGGTCATGCCGGTATCCACAAGGACGCGGCCATCCGGATGGTCGATGACATGCACGTAGACCGGCATCCGCTCGCCCTCGGCGAGGAGATCGGCGACGAAGACCGGCGTGATGGTGATCGGCGGGGCGGCGCTCATTCGGCAGCACCTTCGTCATTTGCGATGGCTTCGATCCAGTCCGTCTCTTCGTCGGAGAAAAAGAAGGTACGGTCGGCCTCCGGAGTGACCTCGCCACCGACGGCCGCGATCTGCCCCAGAATCTCGGCCGACACCGCGTCTCCGTTGTTGGCGATCAGCCACTGCTGCGCGGAGGGGTCCAACTTGGGCCACCACTCATCGATTTCCATGTGTCGACCCTGTCACTGATTCACGGCGCTCTCTAGTGCACTTTCGATCGAAGCCTCGTCGGCACGAAAAGCCTTGAGAGTGTCAGAACCCCCGACTAGGTTGGCGATGCCGCCACCCGCGCCGGGTGGGGACTCACAGTTCTTCTTCGTCCGTGAGGAGCACGAATGGTCGACTGGATCAGCGCCAGGCAGTTTCATGACGAGCCCGGCACCGCCGGCTGGCACGTTTTGTACGGCGGCGCACAGACCGTCTTCCCCACCGGGTCGTTCGCCACCGGTGTCGAGTTCATCCGCCGCATTGCCGCCCAGACAGCAGAGGTGGGGCGGGAGCCCGACATCGACCTTCGCCCGGAAGCGGTCGTGGTCCGCACCGCGGCCTCGCCGGGCGGTCGACTCGATGCCGCCGATGCCGAGCTCGCGCGCCGCGTCTCGGCGATCGCCCTCGAACTCGGTCTCACCCCTGATCCGTCGCGATTGCACACCATCCAGATCGCCATCGCTGAGGCGGAGGGCGTGACGACCCGTGACTTCTGGATCGCGGCGCTGGGATACGAATCGATCGGCGGACTCATCGTCGATCCCCTGCGGCGAGGTCCGCGGATGTGGTTCGACGAGATCGGCGCGCCGGGTCGCGGACGATCGCACATCGACGTTGCCGTGCCGAATGACCAGGCCGAGGCGCGGGTCGTCGCCATTCAGGCTGCGGGCGGCCGGTTGGCCGACGATTCGCACGCGCCGGAGTGGTGGACGATGGCGTCCCCTGAGAATCATGGCGTCGACATCGCGGCGTGGGGCGATGTGGATGACGATGCGTGACTCGCGGCGACGGAAATGGCGCTCGTCTCGGGAGGCCCTGTGAAGCTTCTCCTCACTTCGGCTGGGGTCTCGAACCCGAGCATCCAGGATGCACTGGTCGAGCTGTTGGGCAAACCGATCGCCGAGTCCATCGCGCTCTGCATCCCGACCGCTCAGTACGGCCATCCGTGGGTCGGCCCGGAGTCAAAGCCTGGGAGTTCATCTCCGGTCGATCGGAGAATCCCATGGTCGACCTGGGCTGGAAGTCCGTCGGGGTGCTGGAGCTCACCGCGCTGCCGAGCATCGACGACGAGCGGTGGAAGCCGCTCGTGCGCGAGACAGACGTGCTTCTGGTGGCTGGCGGTGATGCGCTCTACCTGAGCCACTGGATGCGGCAGTCGGGTCTGGCCGACATGCTCTCGTCGTTGAACGAGACGGTGTGGGTGGGGCTCAGCGCCGGAAGCATGGTGATGACTCCCCACATAGGCCGAGAGTTCATGGGCTGGCGACCGCCGGCCGGAGATGACAGCCCGTTGGGGGTCGTCGACTTCTCGATCTGCCCGCATCTGGCCCCGGAGGGCCTCCCCGGCAACTCGATGGCGGCGGCCGAGAAGTGGGCTGCTGGCCTAGCCAATGCGTCCTATGCAATCGACGACCAGACAGCGATCATGGTTGTCGATCACGCCGTCCGGGTCGTATCCGAAGGACACTGGCGGCACTTCCCCTTCGACGATCGGGACTCATTCCGGTCCCCGAGGGTAGGTTGAGAGACGTGAACAACAGCACCGCACGCACCGTCCTGACCGCCGTGGGCGTGATCGCCCTGCTCATCGGTGGCGTGTTCGCCGGACAGGGCCTGAACCTGATCCCGGGAAGCTTCATGACCGGCGACCGCACGTGGCTGTACATCGGCCTCGTCATCGCTGTCGTCGGCATCGTCCTGATGGTGCTCGGGCTGCGTCGATCGGGGCGCGACCGCTCGAACTAGCGAGCGAGCACGCGCCCTCCTCGACCCCTACTTCAGGATGCGGATCATCTTGCGGTTCACGAACTCCTCGATGCCGAAGCGCCCGAGTTCGCGGCCGAAGCCGCTGCGCTTGATGCCTCCGAAGGGCAGCTCCGGGCTGTCGAGCCCGACGCCGTTGACGAAGACCATTCCGGCTTCGATCTGGTCGGCCACGCGCAACACCTGCTCCGAGTCGGTGGAGAAGAGGTACGAGCCGAGCCCGAACGGGGTGTCGTTGGCCAGGGTGACCGCCGCGGCCTCGTCGGGCACGCTGTAGACGATGGCCACCGGTCCGAAGAACTCTTCGTGGTGGGCATCCATCTCGGGCGTGACGCCGGTGAGCACGACCGACGAGAAGTAGGTTCCGTCGCGATCGCCGCGGGCGACGACTGTCGCACCCTGGGCGATGGCGCGCTCCACCTGCTCGTCGAGGCGATCCGCCGCAAGGGCCGACGACAGCGGACCGAGCACCGTGCCATCCGCCATCGGGTCCGACGGGGTGGGCTCGGTGAGCTTCGCGGTGAACCGGGCGAGGAAGTCGTCATACAGGTCGGCGAGCACGACGAAGCGTTTGGCCGCATTGCAGGCCTGGCCGTTGTTGTCGATTCGGCCGGAGACGGCGGCATCGACAGTGGCATCCAGGTCATCGGTGCTGAGCAGGATGAACGGATCCGACCCTCCCAGCTCGAGCACCACCTTCTTCAGGTTGCGGCCGGCCACCTCGGCAACCGCGGCGCCGGCACGCTCGGATCCGGTAAGCGAGACACCGACAAGACGCGGATCCGCTATCAGGTCGGCGACCTGCTCGTTGGACGCGTAGATGTTGACATAGGCTCCCGCCGGGAAGCCGGCATCGTGGAAGATCTGCTCGATCGCCGCGGCCGACTCCGGGCACTGGCCCGCGTGCTTCAGCAGGATGGTGTTGCCGAGCACGAGGTTCGGGCCGGCGAAGCGTGCCACCTGGTAGTACGGGAAGTTCCACGGCATGATGCCGAGCAGCGGACCGAGGGATGACCGGCGAACGAATGCGGTCCCCTCGCCATCGAGCAGATCGATCTGCTCGTCGGCGAGGAACTTCTCGCCGTTCTCGGCGTAATAGGAGTAGATCGCTCCGCTGAAGTCGACCTCGCCGAGCGCCTGGTCCAGCGGCTTGCCCATCTCGCGCACGATGATCTCGGCGAGCGCCTCACGTCGTTCGACATGCAGCTCTCCGACGCGCTGAATCAGTGCGGTGCGCTCGGCCAGCGTGCTGGTGCGCGACCACGTGCGGTGGGCTGTGTCGGCGGACCCGAGGGCGGCATCCAGCTGGGCATCGGTGGCCGGGGGGAAGACGGGACCCTGCTCCCCGGTGGCGGGATTGGTGACGACGTACTCGCTCATTATTTTGTTGCTCCTCGATCTACGTTCGCGGCCGGCCCGTGCACCACAGCGTGCACCACCTCGGTTCAACGAAACCTCACCAGAAATCTACGGGATCGCGCCGAGTGCCGCAGCAGGGGTAGCGCCGTCCAGGATCGGGGCTACCGTCGAGAGCATGGAATATCGCACACTCGGAAACAGCGGCACCGTGGTCTCTGCCCACGCCCTCGGAACGATGACCTTCGGCGCGGAGGCCGACGAGGCCACCTCACATCTCATTCTCGACACCTTCCTCGAGGCCGGCGGCACCTTCATCGACACCGCGGACGTCTACAGCTCCGGCACCTCGGAAGAGATCATCGGCGCCTGGCTCGCCTCGCATCCCACCGAGCATGAGCAGGTGGTGATCGCCACCAAGGGACGCTTCCCGATGGGCACCGGGCCCAATGACCTCGGACTCAGCCGCCGCCATCTCGGGCGCGCGCTCGACGCATCCCTCCGCCGTCTCGGCATCGAGCAGATCGATCTGTACCAGATGCACGCGTGGGATGCCCTGACCCCGATCGAGGAGACTCTCGGATTCTTGAACGATGCGATCGCGCAGGGCAAGATCGCCTACTACGGCTTCTCCAACTACCTCGGCTGGCAGCTGACCAAGGCCGTGCACGTAGCGAAGGCGCACGGCTGGACTCCGCCCGTGACCCTGCAGCCTCAGTACAGCCTGCTGGTGCGCGACATCGAGCACGAGGTCGTGCCGGCGGCTCTCGACGCGAACATCGGCCTGTTGCCGTGGTCCCCGCTCGGCGGCGGGTGGCTCAGCGGCAAATACGCGCGCGACCAGGCGCCGACCGGCGCCACCCGCCTCGGCGAGAACCCCGAGCGCGGCATGGAGGCGTGGAAGCAGCGCAACGCCCGCGAGCAGACCTGGACCATCATCGACACAGTGAAGTCGATCGCGGATGCCCACGGCGCGAGCTCCTCGCAGGTGGCCCTCGCCTGGCTCGGCGCCCAGCCCGCCGTGACCTCGGTGATCCTCGGAGCCCGCACCGTCGCTCAGCTCACCGACAACCTCGGCGCGGTCGACCTCCGACTGGCCCCGGACGAACTCGCGAGCCTCACCGCGGCGAGCGCCCCGCGTTCCGACGACTATCCCTATGGAGTCGGCGGCCTCGCCCAGCGCAATCGCAACCTCGAGGGTGGGCGCTGAGGGCTAATTTCCCCTCTGATGCCGCCACAGTGCGCGAGGGGGCAGAAGTGGCGCCATATCCGCGATCATGCCGCCACTTTCGCCCACTCGCGGAGGGGTCGGCGCCGGGGCTACTGCCCGCAGCTTCGACCAACCCAGTCGTAGAACTCTCCCTTCACCACGGGCGAGACTGCCACCCGGAAGTACGCGTCGCGGAACTCCCCGGCCACGGCATGGAACGGGATGAGCGTGCCGATCTTGTCCTCGGAGATCACGTGCGTTCCGCACCGGGAGGGTACGAAGTCGAGGGTGAGGATGGTCGAGGCACTCGCTGCACTGAAGCTGAGGCCGAGCGGCCGCACCTCGCCCTCGGTCGGGATGAGGAGCGTAGTGCCGGTGGTGGACACGAGTGTCACGGTGCCGGCGGCGCCGGTGGGGGTGATGGTGAAATCGAGGAGCGCGAGCTCCGAACCATCCCGAGTCTCGAACCGCAGGTGCGGCGCCGGAGTGATGCTCGCGACCTTCTCGAATGCCCGCTGCCCGCAGTCCTGCGCATGCAGGGCGCCGAGGGAGTTGAACGGCACCTTCGGCGTGCTCTTCACGACGAGTGAAGAACCGCCCTTCGCGGTGACGTGGATCGTGGCGGTCGGCTTCGCGTCCGGCCCGTCGCAGACCGGTGGCGGAACCTTCGCGGGGAAATCCGTGGTCGTGCCCGCCACCAACGTGTAGGGCAGGTGCCCAGCAGTGCCGGATCCCGCGAAGAACGGGGAGGTGAAGGTGGCGTCGGTGATGACCACATCCGTCGCTCCGCGATTGCTGATCTCCACCTGAAGGCTGCGGGTCGCGTAGTCGGCGCGATTCTGGAACAGAGACACGGAGAGCTCCGGGGCCGGCTCGCTCGAGCATCCGCCCAAAAGGAGGAGCGCGGCGGCCGCGATCAGAGCCAGGACCGGTCGTGGCCTCATCGCAAGCGCTCGCTCGTCATGCCGAAAACCTATCGGATAGCAAAAAAGGGCCGACCCGGGATGCTCCCGGACCGACCCTTTCGAACCTGCTGTGCGCGAGGGGGGACTTGAACCCCCATGCCCTCACGGGCACACGGACCTGAACCGTGCGCGTCTGCCAATTTCGCCACTCGCGCAGACTTAGCGACATTACCACAGCGACGGACAAGCCTGAGTGCCGCCCGCTGACGCCCGCGTCTCAGGGCGTGCGGCTAACATCTACCTAGTTATCCACACACTACTTCTGTCAGATGAGGGAAAACATTGGGCCTGCTGGACAGCTTCGAGAAGGGTTTGGAGCGCGCCGTCAACGGGGCGTTCGCCAAGACCTTCAAGTCCGGCCTGCAGCCCATCGAGATCACGTCTGCACTGCGCCGCGAGCTCGACACCAAGGCCGCCGTCGTCGCGCGCGACCGCATCCTCGTTCCCAATAAGTTCACGGTGCGCCTCTCGGGTGTCGACTACGCCAAGATGACGGCAATCGGCCCCACACTTGTCGACGAACTCAGCCGCCTCGTCCAACAGCACGCCGCCGCCCAGCACTACCAGTTCTCCGGCGGCATCAGCATCACCCTCGCCGAAGACCCCACCCTCACCCAGGGCGTGCTCGGCATCGACTCGGTGAGCGTCAAGGGCACCGTCTCGTGGACCCCGGTGCTGGATGTCGCGGGCAAGCGCTACCCCATCACTCAGAGCCGCACGATCATCGGGCGCGGCCACGACGCCGACATCACCGTGGATGACACCGGAATCTCGCGCAAGCACGTCGAGATCCTCTGGGACGGCACCCGGGCCGAGGTCAACGACCTCGGGTCCACCAACGGCTCCCAGCTCAACGGCGCTCCCGTCCACAAAGCGCCACTCGCCCCCGATTCCGTCATCAACATCGGAAGAACCCGTATCGTGTTCCGGGTGCTCGCCCAATCAGCGTCGGTTGACCAGTTCTCCGATCTCCGTGCCGGCGACGACGGTGTCGGCGGCCGCCGATGAGTGAACTCACCCTCCTTCTCCTGCGGTTCGGCTTCCTCTTCATCCTCTGGGCGTTCGTCTTCGCCGTCGTCTACGCGCTGCGCACCGACCTGTTCGGACAGCGCGTGCGGCGGTTGCCCGCAGATGTCGCCTCCGGTGCCGTGTCCAGTGCACCGTTCGTGGCCTCTGCGGTCGCGCCGGCCGTGGTGGCTCCCGCTCCCGCCTGGGGCGGCGGATCGGCGTCCGATGCGACCGAAGCCTTCAACGTGCAGTCGAGCAGCGGCTCGTCGTCCGCGATCGCGACCCGCCTGGTGATCACCTCGGGCCCAAAGGAAGGGTTGGAGCTCAGCCTTCCCAAAGAGCCGCTCACCATCGGTCGGTCGAGCGAGAGCGGTCTCGTCATCCGGGACGATTACACCTCGACGCATCACGCGCGCCTCATGCTCTGGAGCGAGGACTGGGTGATCCAGGACCTAGACTCGACCAACGGCACGTTCCTCAACGGCACTCGGGTCACACTTCCCACACCGGTACCGCTCAACACACCGGTTCGGATCGGCACGACCAGTTTCGAACTTCGGCGGTAGGTGAATGGCCACATCGGGCAAGAGCACGGCCGTTTCGCACGTCGGGAAGATCCGGGCGAACAACCAGGACTCCGGCTATGCGGGCACGCAGCTCTTCGTCGTCGCCGACGGGATGGGCGGTCACGCCGGCGGTGACGTAGCCTCGGCGATCGCACTCAAGCGGGTGATGGAGGCCGACCGGCAGTACGCTTCGGCCGCCGACGCGGAGTTCGCGCTTCAGTCCGCGCTCAGCGCGGCGAACACGATGCTCGCCGAGACCGTGTTCGAGCATCCGGAACTCACCGGAATGGGTACGACGGTCAGCGCGATCCTGCGCTCCGGCTCGCAGATCGCGATCGCGCACATCGGCGACTCACGCATCTACCTGCTGCGGGATGGCACGCTCAAGCAGATCACCGCGGACCACACCTTCGTGCAGCGGCTCGTCGACAGCGGTCGCATCACCCCGGAGGAAGCGGCGGTGCATCCGCGCCGCTCCGTGCTCATGCGGGTGCTCGGCGACGTCGACGCCACCCCGGAGATCGACACGACGGTGTTCGACGTGCTGCCGGGGGACCGGTGGATGCTCTGCTCCGACGGCCTCTCGAGC
The DNA here is from genome assembly GCF_054880895.1 of Lacisediminihabitans sp. FW035. NCBI lineage: Bacteria > Bacillati > Actinomycetota > Actinomycetes > Micrococcales > Microbacteriaceae > Lacisediminihabitans > Lacisediminihabitans sp. FW035. Next base: position 22,456 of record NZ_CM142187.1, on the reverse strand, counting down.
TATGTCTCAGACGAGAAGATCGAGCACACCCTCACGGCCCAGAGCGCGGTGACGGATGCCGCGGACCGCCTGGTGAAGGAGAGCCTCGACCAGGGCGCGCCCGACAACGTGACCGTGGTGATCGTCGACATCGACGAGACCGGCGAATCGGCGTCCTCTCCCGTGATGGTCGTCGGATCCGCCGCCGCCCCGCTCACCTTCGAAGGGGAGTCCGGTCGTCGCCCGCTGCGCCTGCCGACGCTGTTGCTGCATCCGCTCAAGTCCACCCAGGCGCACGAAGACAGCCATTTCGAGCCGGAATCGGACGAGTACCTCGACGAGTTGATCCTCGAAGACCGCCGCCGAGCCCGGCGCCGCCGCATCACCTGGCTGGTCGGCATCGTCGTGATCGTCGCGCTCATCGTGGCGGCGCTTTTCGTGGGATACCGGTGGTCGCAGTCCCTCTTCTACGTGGGCGCCGACGGCCAGACCGTGGCCATCTATCGCGGCGTGCAGCAGGATATCGGCCCGATCTCGCTCCACAGCATCTACTCCGAGACGAGCGTGCAGCTCGCGGACCTGCCGAGCTACACGCGAAAGACCGTCGAAGACACGATCAGCGCCGCGGATCTCGCCGACGCGAAGGCGATCATCAAGCGGCTGACAGATGCCAGCAAGTAGAGCTCGATAATGCCCAGCACCGACGGCACCACCCAGATCGGACTGCCCGCTCCGGCCAACGATGCGGGCCAGCGGTCGACCTTCACGAACACGATCCGGTTGCGGCTCCGGGTGCCGGCGAAACTCCGCAACCTCGAACTCCTACTGCTGATCTTCGCCTGCGGCATCGTCGGGGCGTCGATCGCTCTCGTCGAACTCGGGGCAACCGGGGCCGTGCAGGGCCCGGTGCTGGCGCTCGGCGCCGGGCTCGGCGTGATCACCCTCGTGATCCACGTGGCGCTCCGCTTCGTCGCACCGCAGGCGGATCCGTTCATCCTGCCGGTGGTCACCCTGCTCAACGGCCTCGGGATCGCCGAGATCTACCGCCTCGACATCGGCAAGAACCATTCGGGCTGGGAGGCCGCCGGGGTGCGGCAGATCGCCTGGACCGCGATGGCGATGCTGCTCGCGCTCGCGGTGTTGCTGCTGATCCGCAACCACCGGGTGCTGCAGCGCTACCGCTACATCGCGATGTTCGTCGGCATCGTGCTGTTGCTGTTGCCGATGCTTCCGGGCATCGGCCAGACGATCAACGGGGCCCGGCTCTGGATCCGCATCGGGAGTTTCAACTTCCAGCCGGGCGAGCTCGCAAAGATCGCCCTGGCGATCTTTTTCGCCGGCTACCTGGTGACCGCACGGGATAGCCTCTCGCTCGTCGGGCGCAAATTCCTCGGCATGCGATTTCCGCGGATTCGGGATCTCGGCCCGATCCTCGTGATCTGGCTCGCGGCGATGGCCGTGTTGGTGTTCCAGCGCGACCTCGGCACGGCGCTGTTGTTCTTCGGGCTGTTCCTCGTGATGATCTACGTCGCGACGGGGCGCCTGAGCTGGGTCATCCTCGGTCTGGGGCTCTTCGTCGGCGGCGCGCTCATCGCCAGCCGTCTGCTGCCCTATGTGCAAGGCCGCTTCGACTCGTGGCTGGATGCCTTCAACCCGAAGATCTACGACGCGGTCGGCGGAAGCTACCAGCTCGTGCAGGGCATCTTCGGGCTCGCACACGGCGGCCTGATCGGCACCGGCTGGGGCCAGGGCAGCCCGGGGATCGTGCCCCTCGCCGAGAGCGACTACATCATCGCGAGCCTCGGTGAGGAGCTCGGCCTCGCCGGCCTCTTCGCCATCCTCGCCCTGTACCTTCTGTTCGTGTCGCGCGGCTTCCGCATCGGTTTCGCCGGCCAGGACGACTTCGGACGCCTGCTTGGCGTCGGTCTCTCCTTCGTCATCGCCCTCCAGGTGTTCATCGTGCTCGGTGGCGTGACCCGCGTCATCCCGCTGACGGGACTCACCACCCCGTTCCTCGCCGCCGGCGGATCATCTCTCGTGGCCAACTGGATCATCGCCGCCCTGCTGCTGAGACTCTCCGACAGCGTGCGCAATCAGCCCCAATTGGTGGTGGAGTGATGAATCGCCAGCTCAAGCGCGTGACCATCGCCGTGCTTCTCATGTTCCTCGCCCTGTTCGCCTCCACCACAGTCATCACGGTCTTCCAGGTGGACTCGCTCAACGCCGACAGCCGCAATGTGCGCACGCTCTACGACAGCTATTCGGCCGAGCGCGGCCCGATCCTGGTCGACGGCCAGGCGATCGCCGAGTCGAAGGCGGTGGACGACAAGTACAAGTTCCAGCGCGTCTACAGCAATCCACAGCTCTATTCAGCGGTCACCGGATACTTCACCCTCAACCAGGGCAACACCGGGGTCGAGGGCGCCCTGAACAGCTACCTCAGCGGCACCGCGAACGACCAGTTCCTCACCAAGATCAACTCGATCCTCACCGGCCAGACGCCCAAGGGCGGATCGGTCTCCCTCACCATCGAGCCCAAGGTGCAACAGGCCGCGTGGGATGCCCTCGGCAACAACTCCGGTGCCGTGGTCGCGATCAATCCGCGCACCGGGGCCATCCTGGCCATGGTGTCGAAGGCCGCCTACGACCCCAACCTGCTGGCGTCCCACAACTCGAACGACGTGATCGCCGCCTACAAGACCCTGCTCGCCGACCCCACGAAGCCGCTCATCAACCGCGCCATCGCCGGTGACCTGTACTACCCCGGTTCGGTGTTCAAGCTGATCACGACCTCCGCCGCGATCGACAGCGGAAAGTACACGCCCACCGACACCTTCCCCAATCCCAGCACCCTGACCCTCACGGGCACCTCAACGCCCATCAACAATGCCGAGGGCGGCAACTGCGGTGGCGGCGCGACAGTGTCGATCGCGGATGCACTCCGACTCAGCTGCAACATCCCGATGGCCCAGCTCGGCGCAGCCCTCGGCGGCGACGTGCTCAAGAAGTACGCCACCGCCTACGGCTACGGTCAGAAGCTCTCCATCCCGATGGCCGTGACACCGAGCATCTACAACATCGGGGATGCCGCCCAGGTGCAGCTCTCGGCCTTCGGACAGTTCGAAGACCGGGTCACCCCGCTTCAGGTCGCGATGACCTCTGCCGCGATCGCCAACGGGGGATCGCTGATGCAGCCGACTCTCGTGAAAGAGATCAACGCCCCCGACCTCACGGTGATCCAGCCCTTCCAGCAGAAGGTGTTCAGCCAGCCGATCACCCCCGCCACCAGTGCCACGATGACCCAGCTGATGGTCAACAACGTCAGCAACGGGGCAGCCAGTAATGCAAGAATTAGCGGGGTCGCCGTGGCAGGCAAAACCGGTACGGCACAGAACGGCGACGGCAAGCCGTACACGCTGTGGTTCACTGGATTCGCCCCCGCAGACGACCCGCAGGTCGCCGTAGCGGTGGTCGTTGAGAACGGAACGAGCTTCGGCAATGTGGTCGCGGCACCAATCGCGAAAAAAGTTATAGAGGCGGTGCTTGGCAAATGAGACCCACGAGTGGCCTCACTTTCGGAGGACGTTACCAACTCTCCAGCCGAGTCGCCATCGGCGGCATGGGGGAGGTCTGGCAGGCGACCGACCTGGTGATCGGGCGCACCGTCGCCATCAAGATCCTCAAGGACGAGTACCTCGGTGACCCTGGGTTTCTCGAGCGGTTCCGTGCCGAGGCCCGTCACGCCGCCCTGGTCAACCACGAGGGCATCGCCAACGTCTTCGACTATGGCGAGGAGGAGGGCAGCGCCTACCTCGTGATGGAACTGGTGCCGGGCGAAGCCCTGTCCACCATCCTCGAGCGGGAGCGCGTGCTCTCCACCGACCGGGTGCTCGACATCGTGGCCCAGACGGCATCCGCCCTGCACGCCGCCCACTCCGCCGGCCTCGTTCACCGCGACATCAAGCCGGGCAACCTGCTCATCACGCCGGATGGCCGAGTCAAGATCACCGACTTCGGCATCGCCCGGATCGCCGACCAGGTGCCGCTTACCGCGACCGGCCAGGTCATGGGTACCGTTCAGTACCTTTCGCCGGAGCAGGCGAGCGGACACCCCGCGTCTCCCACCACCGACATCTACTCCCTCGGCATCGTGGCCTACGAGGCCCTCGCCGGCAAGCGGCCCTTCACCGGCGAGTCCCAGGTCGCCATCGCGATGGCGCAGATCAACGAGGCCCCTCCCGAGCTGCCGGTCACGGTCTCCGAGCCGGTGCGCAATCTCGTCTACGCCTGCATCGCCAAGAACCCGGCCGATCGCCCGGCCTCGGCGGCGCACCTGGCTCGCGCCGCCCAGGCGCTTCGTCGCGGGGATGTCGCGGCCGCGGCATCCGCGGTGCCCGGAATCCTCGGCGCAGGAACGCTGCCCGCTCTCCTTCGCGAGAACCCGGCGACCCAGGCCACCCGTCTGCTCACCACTGCTAACGCCGTGGAGTCGGGACCGCCGACCACCCCGGTGCCCACCAAGACCCGCAGCCCCTGGACCTGGCCACTCATCGCCCTTGTCGCGATACTGCTCGTGGTGCTCATCGGCACCCTGATCACCCTCGTAGCGAATCCCTCGCCGGCGCCGTCCAAGTCGCCGAGCGTCTCCCAGACTCCCAAGTCCACCAGCCCCTCCCCGACTCCCACGAGCGATATCGTGAACATCGGCCCGACCATGTTCATCGGAGAGAAGCTCGCCGACGTGCAGGCACAGCTCGACAAGCTCGGGCTCGCCGCGAACATGGTGCCGGATGCGACACCGGCTCCCGATGCCTCCAAGGTCGGTACCGCCTACTTCGTCAACCCCACCGGCAATGTGCGCAAGAACGACACGATCACCGTGCGTTTTTACGGTGACGTCGCGGCGACGCCGACGCAGCCGGGTGCGCTCGTCGTTGACTCCGTCCCCCCGGTCAACGCCGACAACACCGTGACCGTCAAAATCCCGCCCTACTCGGGATGTCCGAGTGGATCAGCCTTCCTGAACTACACGTTCACTTTCAACGCGCCGTCGAAGATCGACCAGCCCACACCGAACTCGACCTCGCCGAGCACGGTTGATCCAAAGACGCTCACTCTCACCTGGACACTTGCACCGACTCCCACCACCAATAACACGATGACGTACGTCGCAAATTGTTCGGGTGGGTCATCTCCGTCGTCCGCCACCCTCACTGAGACGTCCATCGCCACAACAACCCCCTGACCACCGGGCGCCAAAGCGGGACGCATTACACTGGCAAGGTCCTGCCCCCCGCACCACCAGGAGATCATTCGTGACTGAAGGCACTCGGCTGCTCGCCGGCCGGTACGAAGTCGGTGCTCTCATCGGCCGGGGCGGAATGTCGGACGTGCACGTCGGCACGGACATCAGGCTCGGTCGCCGCGTGGCCATCAAACTGCTCAAGCCGGCCCTGGCGACGGATCCGCGATTTCGCGTGCTCTTCCGCGAAGAGGCGCAGAAGGCCGCCCGCATGGCGCATCCCACGATCGTGCGAGTCTTCGACGCCGGCGAGGAGACAGTGCGCGAGCCGAACGGCCTCGAGACCCAGGTGCCCTACATCGTCATGGAATTCGTCGACGGTCGCCTGCTCAAGGACATCGTCGCCGATGGACCGCTCGAGCCCAAGGAAGCCGTGCGCATCGTGTCGGGCATCCTCACCGCTCTCGAGTACAGCCATCGCGCGCTTCTCGTACACCGCGACATCAAGCCCGGCAACGTCATGGTCACCCAGAATGGCCAGGTCAAGGTGATGGACTTCGGCATCGCGCGTGCCGTCTCCGACAACTCCGCGACCGTCGCCGACACCAGCGCGGTGCTGGGAACCGCCCAGTACTTCTCGCCAGAGCAGGCCCGCGGCGAGACCGTGGATGCCCGCACCGACCTCTACTCCACCGGTGTCGTGCTCTTCGAACTCCTCACCGGCCGGCCGCCGTTCCGCGGGGATCGCGCCGCCGCCGTCGCGTATCAGCACATCAGCGAGGCCGCCGTGGCGCCGAGCACCATCAACCCGAGGGTCTCACCCTCGCTCGACTCTGTCGTGCTCCACGCGCTGGCGAAAGACAAGTTCCAGCGGTTCCAGACCGCCGCCGAGTTCCGTCAGGACCTCGAGGATGCGAGCGCGGGCGGCATCCCGCCCCGCAAGCCCCCGGTCAGCGACTTCAACTCCACGCTCTTCGGCGTGAACCCGTCCGCGACCGCCGGCTCCGAGGCTGCGCTGCGCCAGCTCGCGGCGCCCAACGACGAACGCGGCGCTCGCACGCAGACCCGCCCGCCGGTCGCCTGGATCTGGGTGGGCATCACCGCTCTCGCGGTCATCCTCATCGCCGTGGTGTTCTGGGTGATCAACCTGCCGCCGGCCACCATCGGCGACAACCTCTCCGTGCGGGTGCCGAGCGTGTCCGGTCAGCTGTACGACGACGGTGCAGCCAAACTCAAGGACCTCGGGCTCAAGACAACCAAGCTCGACCAGCCGAGCTCGAGCGTGGAGTCCGGCCACATCATCAGCACCGATCCGGCCTCGGGGCAGAAGGTGGCGAAGGGCAGCACGATCGCTCTCACGGTGTCGTCGGGCAAGACGCCGACCACCGTGCCGAGTCTCAGCAACCTCACCGTCGAAGCAGCGAAGGCAGCACTGGATGCCCGCAAGCTGGCCCTGGGCACCAACACGCCCGAGAACTCCGCGACCATCGCCGCCGGCACAGTGATCCGAAGCGACCCGGCCGCGAGTTCGGCGGCACGGGAGGGAGACGTGGTCAATCTGATCATTTCCACGGGACTCGTCACCATTCCCTCGGTCGTCGCCGCCGACATCAGCGACGCGAACACCCAGCTCGGCGCCATTCAACTCAGCATCAACGCCGTGCCGGATGCCACCTGCACCGGGAGCAAGGTGAAGGCCCAGTCCCTCACCGGCGACCAGCCCCAGCACTCCACCATCACGATCACTTACTGCAGCGGCTGATCCGTGGCCGGGAAGCCGCGCGTCACGCGTCCGGGAGGCTAGCCCAGGTTGACCAGCGGCGTCAGCCCCCGGGCTGCCTCACGGGCGGTCTCGAGGCCGGTGACCGTGAGCCAGTTCGCGATCATGCTGTAGCCGCCCTCGGTGAGCACAGACTCGGGGTGGAACTGCACGCCGAAGATCGGAGCCGATTCGTGGCGCGCACCCATGATCACGCCACCCTCGGTGCGCGAGGTGACGACCAGCTCCGCGGGCACGGTCGAATCGACGACGGCCAGCGAGTGGTACCGGGTGGCACGGAAGGGCTGGGGAACATCCCGGTAGAACTCGCTGTCGTCGTGCGTGATCAGCGAGGTCTTTCCATGCATCAGTTCCTCGGCGTGCGTCACCGTCGCCCCGAGAGCCTCGGCGATGGCCTGGTGCCCGAGGCAGACGCCAAGCAACGGCAGGCCGGAGGAGAGGGCCGCCGTGACGATCGGGATGGAGACCCCGGCCGCCGCCGGCGTCCCCGGCCCCGGCGACAACAGCACGCCGTCGTAGTCGGCGATGCGCGCGGCCGCGTCCGTTGCCGGGAAGGAATCGTTGCGAACGACATCCGTCGTCGCTCCCAGCTGCAGCAGATACCCGTTCAGCGTGTAGACGAAGCTGTCGTAGTTGTCGATCACCAGGATGCGTGTCATGTTCCCACCGTCACGTCGTTCACGTTCACGAAGGTGTTGAGCCACGGGAACACGAAAAGGACCAGTACGGCGAGTACCGCCGCGAAGAAGAGGATGAAGAGGATTATGCGCAGCCACAGGGGGCCGGGCATCAGTCGCCAGAGTGCTGCGTACATCGGTCGCCCTAACTCTTCGCCGTCGCGATCGCCGAGATGGCGGCCGGTGCTCCCGCGGAGGTCGGCTGCCACGATTCGAGAGAGGCATACGCGATGATCCGCTCGGCAGCGGAGAACATGGGGTTACAGCTGGTCATTGTGAGGATGCGGTCGGTCGGTGCGACGCCGGAGAATTGCGGCACCGGATCCAGCACTCCGACTCCGGTCGGGCGCACATACTCGAGCCCGCGGAACTCGTAGGTGTAATACCCGTCCTGCGTCTGCACGTAGATCTTGTCCCCCACCTGAAGGGTGGCGAGCGGCTTGAACGGAGCACCGTGGGTGGTGCGGTGGGCGGCGACGGCGAAATTGCCGATCTGGCCCGGCATCTGGGTTCCCGGATAGTGGCCGATGCCGTTCTTGTCCAACACCTTCGCGGTCTCGACCCCCTCGGAGATGGATCGCGCGTAGTCGGCACCGAAGCGCGGCACGTACATCACGGCGAACTTCACCGCGTCCCCGGGAGCGACTGCCACAACGGGATCCCCGAAGCCGGTCGCGGGGGTGGTCCCGTGCTGGTGGCTCGGAGATCCGGCGTCCCAGCCCTGGGCCAGAGCGGCCCCGGCCTTGTTCTGGTCGGCCCCGACGATGAGATCGTTGAGCCAGAGCTGCCACCCGAGAAAAAGAAAGACCAGCACGCCGGCGGTGATGAGCAACTCACCGAGAACACCGACGATGCTCACCCGGGTGCGGTGCTTCCGCGGCGCGGACCGCGAGGGCTCCGACGGGTGGTCAGTCATGGTGTCGATTCTAAGTGTTCGGTCCGAATGCGCCGTCGGAGTCCCCTCGCCTCGGGCCCCCGAGCCCATTCAGGCTAGAATTCCCGCATGGCAAGATCCACTCCGCGCACCAAGGCCGTTGCTCCCTCAGACAATCGTTCGGGAGACGACGCTCCGAACCCGGTCTGGTTCAAACCGATCATGTTCGGTCTCATGCTCATCGGTCTCGCCTGGATCATCGTCTTCTACGTGAGCCAGGGCACTCTTCCCGTGCCCCAGTTCGACCAGTGGAACATCCTCATCGGCTTCGGGATCCTCTTCGTGGGATTCCTCATGACCACTCGCTGGCGCTGATCCCGCGCCCCCGCAGGGGCAATTACACGGCTGTAATTATCCCCAGTGTGGAGAAGCCTGTGGATAACTTCCGCTTCAGACACCGCTGCTGCGCGCCACGGCGACGCGGCCGCTCCGTACCGGGGATCTAGGCGAGGATGCCGGCCCCGACGACGGTGAGCACGACGAGTCCGACCGCCGTTCCGCCGAGGGCCACCAGCTGGATCCCTCGTTGGGTTCGATTGCGGGTGCGAGTGAGGATGAATCCGACGAGCGCTCCGATGATGAGTCCGCCCACGTGCGCCTGCCAGGCGATGCCGGGCACGAGGAATCCGATCGCCAGGTTGATCACGATCACGATGATCAACTGGCGGCTGTTTCCGCCCAGGTGCCGCGCGATGACGAAGTAGGCGCCGAAGAGGCCGAAGATGGCCCCGGATGCCCCGATCACGGCAGAGTTGGGACTGCTCAGCAGCACGGCGACCGAGCCACCGAGACCGCTCAGCAGGAAGAGCGCGCCGAACCGCCAGCGGCCTACGAGGCGCTCCAGCTCTGGCCCCAGCACGAACAGCGAGTACATGTTGAAGAGGATGTGCAGGATCGATCCGTGTACGACCAGCGAGGTCAGCATCCGCCACGGTTCGATCGTCGTGTACGGCGGGTAGTACAGCAACGCGCTCACGATGGGACTGTTGCCCACCAGTTCGCCCGTGAGCACCTCGGCGACGAATACGAGCACGCACACCGCCATGATGGCGTAGGTCACGATCGGGGTTCCCGGTCGAGCGAGGCTCCTCACCGAAGTCACTACGGCGGGCCGGGTACGCGGAGCGCTCTGGCGCGACTCGCGCATACATTCCGGGCAGTGCACCCCGACGGCCGCCGGCGTCTGGCATTCGGCGCAGATGGTGCGCCCGCAGCGCTGGCACAGGATGAAGCTCTGCCGATCGCGATGCCGGTAACAGAAGTCGTCGGGGTTGGCCGACCCCTCGCTCACTGAACGATCACGAGGGATCGACCGGATCGGTGCATCAGACTTCGTCGATCGAGACCGAGTTGATCACGATGGCCTCGATCGGGCGATCGTTGCGGTCCTTCTCCACTGCTTCGATCTTCTTGACGACGTCGCGGGACGCCTCGTCCGCCACCTCGCCGAAGATGGTGTGCTTGCCCTGAAGCCAGGTGGTCGGCACGGTGGTGATGAAGAACTGCGATCCGTTGGTGCCCTTGCCGCCGCGGGAGCCTGCGTTGGCCATCGCAAGGAGGTAGGGCTTGGTGAAGGTGAGCTCCGGGTGGATCTCGTCGTCGAAGTTGTAGCCCGGACCCCCGGTGCCCTGGCCGAGCGGGTCGCCGCCCTGGATCATGAAGTCGTCGATGATGCGGTGGAAGACCACACCGTCGTAGAGCTTGTCCTTCGAGACCTTGCCGGTGCCGGGGTGGGTCCACTCGATCTCGCCGGCTGCGAGGCCGACGAAGTTCTTCACCGTCTTGGGGGCGTGGTTGCCGAATAGGTTGACCTTGATGTCACCTTCGGTGGTGTGGAAAGTAGCGGTGTGGGTATGCATTGACATGCAATCATTCTTCCACAGCAATCCCTAGCGTTCAGGGTTCATCCAGTCAACCGGGTTTGTGCGCGCAGGCGTGCGTGCAAAGATGTAAGAATTCTCCGTCCGACTACTGGAGGTCCCCTTGGCACTGTCACGTAAGCGCGCGAAAGAATTGAAGCGGCTCAGGTCCGCAGCATCCGATCTCTGGGATGACCAGCGGGTGGTGCTCGAGCACGCCTCCCAGGTCGTGAAGGAAGCGGGCCGCCAGGCGGCCAATGCCGGTCGTGAAGAGGTGGCCCCGCGAGTGCGCGACACCTACGATCACCGCGTGCGTCCGGTCGTCGACCTCGGAGTAGCCTCCGGCCGTGCGGTCGCCGACACTGCCAAGGACAAGGTGCAGCGCGACGTGCTGCCCGCCGTCTCCTCCGCGCTCGCCTCGGCTCTCGCCGTGCTCGAGGTCTCCAAGGACCCGCGCGTGCGCGAGGCGCTCAGCAACGTGCGCAAGGCCGGCACCCAGTTCGGCGCAAAGGTCGGCGTCGTGCCGCCCAAGCCGCAGCCGGGACCGGGCCGCTACATCCTCATCGCCCTCGCTGTCGTGGCCGCTGCCGGAGTCGCCTACGCGGCCTGGCAGACCCTTCGGGCCGACGACGAGCTCTGGGTCAGCGACGACGAGGCGGACGACCCCATCGCGCCGGCCACTGCTCGCTCGTAACCCCATCGCGCCGGCCACTGCTCGCTCGTAACCGGATCGCCGGCGCCCCGGCCGGCGATCGGTGATGGCTATTGCGCTGCCATTCGTGCACCCTGCTGCGGATGGGTCGGCCGCACGGTCGACTTTCGGAGGCAGAGTCGCATCGTCGCGCGGCGTTGGGCGCAAAGCGATCCTCACGCCACCGGGCGAAGGGGATGCGGTCGCCGCCATCCGTGAGATTGAGATGTTGTGGAGCTTAGGAGAATCGAACTCCTGACCTCCGCCTTGCAAAGGCGGCGCTCTACCAATTGAGCTAAAGCCCCGGGTGCCGTCAGGCAACACCGGTGTTGGGAAACACGTGGGGATACCAGGACTTGAACCTGGGACCTCTTCGTTATCAGCGAAGCGCTCTAACCGCCTGAGCTATATCCCCATGGCCTGCGATTCACGCGAGGCAGATACGAGAGTATCGCACCTGTCGAGTTTCAACGAATCGAGCGCCGGGCCCTGCTAGTTGTTGGTGAAACCGACCAGGAGGCCACCGGTGATACGCACGCTGAAGTTGTACAGCATCGCCGTGATCGCACCGAGTGCCGTGCCGACGACGGTGTTGAGAATGGCCACGACCACGGCGAACAGGCCGACCTGCGCCAGCGAGAAGCTCGCCGTCACACTGAAGGTCGGTTCGTTCAGGATGTCGCGCAGCACCTTGTCGAGGCTGCCGAAGATTCCCGTGCCATCGAGCACGATCCATACCAGCATGCTCGCAACGATCAGGATGATGCCGAGCGTGATGGCGATAAGGAACGACAGCTTCACGGCCGACCAGAAGTCGACGTACACCAGCTTGAGACGCACCTGCTTGGTCGCGGTGGCACGCTGCGATTTCTTCTGGAGCTTTTCGGCGACGCTACTCATCTACGGACTCGTCCTTTCCGGTCTGGATCTCTTCGACCGCGGGCTCCTCTTCGGGAGCGTCCGGGCCTTCGACTTCCAGATTGCGTTCACTGTTCTTCGCGACTGCGATGATCTTGTCGTCGTCCGCGAAACGTGCGAAGACTACCCCCATGGTGTCACGACCCGTTGCCGTGACCTCGGCGACAGACGAGCGTACCACCTTGCCGCTGGCCAGAACCACGAGCACCTCGTCGTCCTCACCCACGATCAGGGCCCCGGCGAGGTCTCCGCGGGCCTCCTGCAGCTTGGCCACCTTGATGCCGAGACCGCCTCTGCCCTGCACCCGGTATTGGGTCACCGAGGTGCGCTTCGCGAAGCCGCCCTCCGTGACAACGAAGACATATCCGGCATCCGCGACGACGGATGCATCCAACAGGGTGTCCTCATCGCGGAAGTGCATGCCGATCACGCCGGAGGTCGCGCGGCCCATCGGGCGCAGTGCATCGTCCGATGCGGTGAAACGGATGGACATGCCCTTGCGCGACACCAGCAGCAGGTCGGAATCCTCCTCCACCAACATCGCGGAGACGAGTTCGTCATCCTCGCGCAGGTTGATGGCGATGATGCCGCCCGTGCGGTTCGTGTCGTACTCCGACAGCAGGGTCTTCTTCACGAGGCCGCCGCGGGTGGCGAGGGCGAGATACTTGGCGACCCCGTAGTCGCGGATGTCCAGGATCTGCGCGATCTCCTCGTCCGCCTGCAGGGCGAGCAGGTTGGCCACGTGCTGGCCCTTGGTGTCGCGGCCACCCTCCTGCACCTCGTACGCCTTGGCGCGATAGACCCGGCCCTTGTTCGTGAAGAACAGCAGCCAGTGATGGGTCGTGGTGACGAAGAAGTGCTCGACCACGTCATCCGCCCGCAACTGGGCGCCCTTGACGCCCTTGCCGCCGCGGTGCTGGCTGCGGTAGTTGTCGCTGCGCGTGCGTTTGATGTAGCCACCGCGGGTGACGGTGATCACCATCTCCTCTTCGGGGATGAGGTCTTCGACGTTCATGTCGCCGTCGAAGCCGAACATGATCTCGGTGCGCCGGTCGTCGCCGTACTTCGCGATGAGTTCGGTGAGCTCCTCGCTCACGATGTCGCGCTGGCGCTGGGGGCTCGCCAGGATCGCCTTGAAATCCGCGATCTCGAGCTCGATCTTCTCGGCCTCCTCGATGATCTTCTGGCGCTCGAGGGCGGCGAGGCGGCGCAGCTGCATCTCGAGGATGGCGCGGGCCTGCTGCTCATCGATCTCGAGCAGCGTCATCAGCCCGTCGCGGGCATCCTCGACGGTGGCGGAGCGGCGGATGAGCGCGATGACCTCGTCGAGGGCATCGAGGGCCTTGAGATACCCGCGCAGGATATGCGCGCGCTCCTCGTGCCGGCGCAGCCGGAAAGCGGTGCGACGCACGATCACCTCGATCTGGTGATCGCTCCATGCGGTGACGAACCCGTCGATGGCGAGCGTGCGCGGGATTCCGTCGACGATCGCGAGCATGTTCGCGCCGAAGTTCTCCTGCAGCTGCGTGTGCTTGTAGAGGTTGTTCAGCACGACCTTCGCCACGGCGTCACGCTTCAGCACGATCACGAGTCGCTGTCCCGTGCGGCCGGAGGTCTCGTCGCGGATGTCCGCGATCCCCGAGATCTTCTGCTCCTTGACCAGCTCGGCGATCTTGAGCGCGAGGTTGTCGGGGTTCACCTGGTACGGCAGTTCCGTGACCACGAGGCAGGTGCGACCCTGCAGCTCCTCGACATTGACGACGGCGCGCATGGTGATGGATCCGCGGCCGGTGCGATAGGCGTCCTGGATGCCCTTGAGACCCAGGATCTGCGCGCCGGTCGGGAAGTCCGGGCCCTTGATGCGCTGGATGAGAGCTTCGACGAGCTCCTCCTGCGAAGCATCCGGGTTCGCCAGGTGCCAGAGGGCACCCTCACCGACCTCTCGCAGGTTGTGCGGCGGGATGTTGGTCGCCATGCCGACCGCGATGCCGACCGATCCGTTGACCAGCAGGTTTGGGAACCGGCTCGGCAACACGAAGGGCTCCTGCGTGCGGCCGTCGTAGTTGGGCTGGAAGTCGACGGTCTCTTCCTCGATGTCCCGCACCATCTCCATGGCGAGGGGGGCCATCTTGGTCTCGGTGTACCGGTGGGCGGCCGCGCCGTCGTTGCCGGGGGATCCGAAATTGCCCTGGCCGAGCGCGAGCGGGTACCGGAGGCTCCACGGCTGTACCAGGCGCACGAGAGCGTCGTAGACCGAGGAGTCACCGTGCGGGTGGAACTGGCCCATCACGTCGCCGATGACGCGGGTGCACTTGGAGAACCCCTTGTCGGGGCGGTAGCCGCCGTCGTACATCGCATAGATCACGCGGCGGTGGACCGGCTTGAGTCCGTCGCGTACCTCGGGAAGCGCACGACCGACGATCACGCTCATTGCGTAGTCGAGATAGGAGCGCTGCATCTCGAGTTGGAGGTCCACCTGCGTGATCTTGTCGTGCGCGAGGTCGAGCTCCTTGCCGGCGATCTGCGGTTCCGCGTCGTCCGGGGGTGTTACATCAGCCATTTTTCTTCACTTTCAGCAGTGGTGATCGAGTAGCGCCGTCTTCGGCGCGTGTCGAGATCCGGGGGCGTGGTCTCGACACGCGCCGAAGACGGCGCTACTCGACCAGCAATCTCTATATATCGAGGAAACGCACGTCTTTCGCGTTCTTCTGGATGAAGTTGCGGCGGGATTCCACGTTCTCGCCCATGAGGGTGTCGAAGATCTCGTCTGCCGCCGCGGCATCGTCGAGTGTCACCTGGAGAAGAGTGCGGGTGACCGGATCCATGGTCGTCTCCCACAGCTCCTTGTAGTCCATCTCACCGAGACCCTTGTACCGCTGGATGCCGTTGTCCTTCGGGATGCGCTTGCCTGCCGCGATGCCGGTCTCGAGCAGTGCGTCCCGCTCCCGGTCGCTGTAGACGTACTCGTGCGGGGAGTTGCTCCACTTGAGGCGGTAGAGCGGAGGCTGGGCCAGGTACACGTAACCGAGGTCGATCAGCGGCCGCATGTAACGGAAAAGTAGGGTGAGAAGCAGCGTGGTGATGTGCTGGCCGTCGACGTCGGCATCCGCCATCAACACGATCTTGTGATACCGGGCCTTCTCGGGGTTGAAGTCCTCGCCGACCCCGGCACCGAATGCCGTGATCATGGCCTGCACCTCATTGTTGGCGAGGGCGCGGTCGAGACGAGCCTTCTCCACGTTGAGGATCTTTCCGCGCAACGGAAGGATCGCCTGGAACTCCGGGTTGCGTCCCTGCACAGCGGAACCGCCGGCCGAGTCACCCTCCACCATGAAGATCTCGCTCAGCGAGGGGTCGTTGCTCGAGCAGTCACGGAGCTTGCCAGGCATCCCGCCGGATTCGAGCAGACCCTTGCGGCGGGTCTGCTCGCGCGCCTTGCGGGCGGCGAGACGGGCAGCGGATGCCTGGATCGCCTTGCGGATCACATCGCGAGCCTGCGTGGGGTTGCGGTCGAACCAGTCGCCGAGCTGGTCTCCGGCGACGCGCTGCACGAAGGACTTTGCGATGGTGTTGCCCAACTTCGTCTTGGTCTGGCCCTCGAACTGCGGCTCGGCGAGCTTCACCGAGATGACCGCGGTGAGACCCTCGCGCACGTCATCGCCGGTGAGGTTCTCATCTTTCTCTTTGATGATCCCCTTCTCGCGGGCGTACTTGTTCACGAGGGTTGTGAGTGCGGCGCGGAATCCCTCTTCGTGGGTTCCACCCTCGTGGGTGTTTATGGTGTTCGCGTAGGTGTGAACGCTCTCCTGGTAGGAGGTAGTCCACTGCATCGCCACCTCGAGGGAGATCTTGAGGTCCTTGTCTTCGAGCTCGAAGGAGATGACATCCGGGTGCACCACCTCGACCTTCTTCGCCGAATTGAGGTACTCCACGTAGTCGACGAGACCCCTCTCGTACATGTAGGTGACCGAATGCTCTTCGGCGCCGTCGAGCTCGCGCTCGTCGGTGAGCGTGATCGAGAGACCCTTGTTGAGGAAGGCCATCTGCTGGAAGCGCGCACGCAGCGTTTCGTAGTCGAAGATCACCGTCTCGAAGGTCTCGGGACTCGGCCAAAAAGTTTGAGTGGTGCCGTGATCTTCCGATGGCTCGCCCTTTGCGAGCGGTGCGTCCGGGACACCGTCGGTGAAGCTCATCCGCCAGACCGCTCCCTGGCGACGGACCTCGGTGTCCATGCGGGAGGAGAGGGCGTTGACCACGGAGATGCCGACGCCGTGCAGGCCACCGGAGACGGAGTAGCCGCCACCACCGAACTTGCCACCGGCGTGCAGGATGGTCATGACGACCTCGACGCTCGACTTGTTCTCGGACTTGTTGAGGTCGACAGGGATGCCGCGGCCGTTGTCGACGACACGGATGCCGCCGTTCTTGAGCATCGTGATCAGGATCGTGTCGCAGTAGCCGGCCAGCGCCTCATCCACGGAGTTGTCGACGACCTCGTAGACGAGGTGGTGAAGGCCGCGGGGGCCGGTGGAGCCGATGTACATGCCGGGGCGCTTTCGCACCGCCTCGAGCCCCTCGAGCACCTGGATCTGATCTGCTCCGTAGCTGTCTTCAGATTCGGAATTCGAGCGGTTCTCTGCCATGTGAAATTGGGCTCCTGCCAGGTAGATCGATTGTTCGTTCGCGGCTCGGGTTCCTCAGATAGGAACTGCCATGACGACTCTGTAATTCTACCAAACCATCGGGGCGGATGGTCGCGAATCGGCGATCTGGGGACTCAGAGTTGCCGCGGCGACCTATTTTGCCCTGTCAACCGTAAGTATCGCGCGGACCACGCCCTGGGATTGATCTGGGGCCGCGTTTCCACGAGGGGGCACCCGGCCCTTCGAAACGCACCGAGTCGATCCCGGCATCCGGGTAGCGCGACACGATCCGGCTCATAATCTGCACGCGCATCAGACGCAGCTGCGTCGCCCACGCCGTCGAATCGCATTTCACGGTGAGAACACCCTCTTCGATGCCGACCGGGGACGAGTGTTCGGCCGTGTCGGCTCCCGCGATCTCGAGCCACGAGGCCAGGAGTTCCGATCGTGCCAGCGGCGAACTCCAGCCGAGTTTCGAGGTGAGGGAGTCCATCACCGAGCCGAGCCCTTCCGGGTCCCGGCCCCCTCCGAAGGGGATCGTCGATCCGGGTTCCTTCTTCGCCCGCTTGCGCGCGTCGGAGGACCGGCTCGACCCGTCGCCGAAGACGCGGCGGAAGCGCAGGTAGACGGCGACCGGCTCCGATTCTTCCGGAGCGTCGGCCATCTCCCTCATGGGGCCTCCTCGTCGAGGATGGTGCCCTTGGAGATGTGCACGGTATTGCCGGTGAGTTCCTCGGGAACGTCGTCGAAGACGGCCGCAGTGATGAGCACCTGCTCGAAATCCCGCACGGCGGCTGCCAGGCGGGCGCGCCGGGCCTCGTCGAGTTCAGCGAATACATCGTCGAGCATCAGCACCGGGTCCCCCATCGAGGATTCCCGCCGCAGCAATACTGCGGATGCGAGCTTCAGGGCCAGCGCGAACGACCACGATTCCCCGTGGCTCGCGTAGCCGCGCGCCGGGAGCGAGTTCAACTCGAGTACCAGGTCATCCCGGTGGGGGCCGACGAGGGTGATCCCGCGTTCGAGCTCGCTTCGTCGGCGCGCCGCGAGGGCATCCCGGAAGGCGACGGCGGCATCCTCCGCCTCAAGGCGGCCGCGACTCACGCCGGCGGGATCCGAATCCTCATCCCCCGAGCTCTCCACCCCCGACCCTCGAGCGAAGATGCTGAGCTGGTTGGCGAGGGTCGCGTGATGGTCCTCGCCCGCCACCGAGGTGTATGCGCCGGCGACCTCGGGAGACAGCTCGGCCACCAGGGCGGTTCGCGCCTCGATCAACTGGGATCCGAGAGCGACAAGGCGCTCGTCCCAGATGTCCAGGGTGGAGAGTTTGTCGCTCTTGATCCCGGATGCCCGCGCCGACTTCAGCAGGGTGTTGCGCTGGCGGACCACGCGGTCGTAGTCCGCGATCACCCCCGAGATCCTCGGCGATCGCAACACGAGCAGCTCGTCGAGGAACCGGCGGCGACCGGCCGGGTCCCCGCGGATCAGGGCGAGATCCTCCGGGGCGAACAACACGCTCGAAAAATACCGGGGAAGCTCGCGGGTCTTGATGACCGACCGGTTGATCTGGGCACGGTTGGGCGAAGAGCGATTGAGTTGCACCTCGGCGAGGATCTGCCGCTCGTCGTGCTCGAGCCGGGCCCGGATGATCGCGGAATCGGTGCCCTGCCGGATCATCGCATGATCGACGGAAACCCGGTGCGATCCGAGGGTGCTGAGGTAGGCGAGTGATTCGACCAGATTGGTCTTGCCCTGCCCGTTGCTACCGACGAAAAGGTTCGATCCCGCCGCAAGGCCGACTTCGGCGGAGCGGTAGTTTCGAAAATCGGTGAGACTGAGATGGGTGACGATCACAGCATCAGTCGACGGCTTTGACCGAATGCCCGCCGAACTGGTTGCGCAACGCGGCAACGGCCTTCATCGCGGGTGATCCCTCCGGCTGTCGTGACACGAACCGGGCGAAGATCGAGGCACTGATCGTGGGCACAGGCACGGCATTGGCCAGGGCTTCCTCGATGGTCCAACGTCCCTCGCCCGAGTCCTCTACATAGCCTTCGATATCCGCGAATTCGGGGTCTTCCTCGAGCGCACGGACGAGCAGTTCGAGCAGCCAGGAGCGCACGACAGTGCCACGCTGCCAGGCCTTGAAGGTGCCGGTGACGTCCTTGATGATGTCATCACGCTTGTCGAGAAGCTCATAGCCCTCGGCGTAGGCCTGCATCAGGGCGTATTCGATGCCGTTGTGCACCATCTTGGCGTAGTGCCCGGCTCCGATCTCACCGACGTGCACGAAGCCCTCCTCGCGCGGGCCTTCCGGGCGAAGCGCGTCGAAGATCGGCATCAACAGATCGATGTTCTTCTTGTGGCCACCCACCATCAGGCCGTAGCCGTTGGCGAGTCCCCAGACGCCGCCCGAGACGCCGGCGTCGACGTACTCGATGCCCTTGGCGGAAACCTGCTCGGCGTGCTTGATGTCTTCGGTGAACCGCGAGTTTCCCCCGTCGATGATGATGTCGCCCGCCTCGAGCACCTCGGCAAGATCGGTGATTACGGAATCCGTGATCGCCCCGGACGGCACCATCACCCACACGATGTGGGGGGATGGCAGCGCCTTCACCAGGTCGGTGAGACTTGCGACATCCGTCACATCGGGATTGCGGTCGTAGCCCGTGACCTCGATGTCGTGCGCCCGCAGCCGCTCGCGCATGTTGTTGCCCATTTTGCCGAGACCGATGAGGCCGATGTGCATGTCAGAACTTCCTTCGGGGATATCGCGGGAGGGGGGTCACCGCAGCAGCAGGTTGGGCTGCAGCAGGTACTTGTAATTATCCGCGCCTGGCTGGTCTTTGGACGACTGGCTGGTGATGAGAACCGGGCCGGGCTTGTTGGGATTCTCGGTCTTGGTGAACGAGATGCGCACGAACTCCGAATGCACGGCGCCGAGACCGTCGAGAAGGAAGGCCGGCTTGAGTGAGACGACGGTGTCCCCGCCGCTGAGGTGCGCGTCGATCGACTCGGACGCCTGGGCCTGCTCGGATCCGATCGCTTCGAGAGTGACGCCGTCGATGGTGAATGTGAAACGCAGGGCCGCTTCGCGCTCGAGAACCAGGGACACTCGTCGAACCGCCTCGATCAGCTCGGCCGTGTTGATGACGGCATAGTTGTCGACGGTCTCGGGGAACAACCGCTTCACGGGCGGGAAGTTGCCCTTGATCAGCAGGGATGTGACGGTCTTTCGATCCGCGCGGAAGGCGATTAGCTCTCGATCGTCGGTGTTGGTGATGGCCACCGAGATCGTGCCACTGTGCCCGAAGGTCTTGCCGATCTCCTGAAGCGTTCGCGCAGGGACGAGGGCGGTGAGCGTCTCCGTGGTTCCGGTGTCCCCGGAATCCCAGTCGATCGCCCGCACGGCCACCCGGTAACGGTCGGTGGCGACCATCGTGAGACTGTTTTCGGAGACCTCCAGCTGCACACCGGTGATCACCGGGGTCACATCGTCGCGGGATGCGGCGACCGCGACCTGCGCCACGGCGGTCGCGAATGCCTCGGCCGGCAGCAGACCGGACTGGGCGGCCACCTGGGGAAGCGTGGGGTATTCCTCGACCGGCATGCTGAGCAACGTGAACTTTGCAGGCCCGCAGGTGACGGAGATGCGCCCTTCCTCTGTTGCGAACTGCACCGGGGCATTCGGGAGCCTGCTGGCGATGTCGGCCAGGAGGCGCCCGGAGACCAATATCTTTCCCGGCTCTTCGACCTCGGCGGCGATCTCGGTCTGCGCCGACACCTCGTAGTCGAATGACGAAAGCGTGAGACCGGAATCGGTGGTTTCGATCAACACCCCGCTGAGGATCGGCAAGGTGGTGCGCTGGGGCAGGAGTTTCACCGCAAAGGAGACGGCCTCACTGAAGACGTCTCGATTGACTTGGAACTTCATGGGCACCCCTTGCTATCGAATTGTCGCGCTCGGAGCGAGCGTTGATCCGGGAGGTTAATACTGGCACAGCCGGTACTTTCGTCGGACCCAAGGGTTATCTTCCCCAAAATTATTGTCATTAAGGATTAACACTCTTAACCGCTGTGCGATCTGTGAATAACTCTGGGGATGCCCGTCGCCGACGGGGAACTACAACGGTGTGAGTTGTGGGGAGTCTGTGGCATCCGAGGTCGATCCGGCAATCTCTGGCGAGAGTGGAGGGGACGAGTTTCCACAGGGCGGGTTGGGATTGCACAGTGTTTGTCGGCGTGTTCCACAGTTATCCACAGGTTATCCACACTGTGAGACTGGGAGGTCTACCCCACGGGTCAAATCGAGTTGTAGCGGTGATTCTGCTTGATCCGGCTGGTGAGCTCGGTGACTTGGTTGTAGATAGAGCGGCGTTCTTTCATCAGTTCGCTGATCTTCTTGTTCGCGTACATGACCGTCGTGTGGTCCCGGTTGCCGAACAGCTGGCCGATCTTGGGCAATGAGAGGTTGGTCATCTCCCGGCACAGGTACATGGCGATCTGCCGGGCCGTCGCGACCGCCTGGGACCGGGATGAGCCGTAGAGGTCGTCGACCGTGAGTTTGAAGTACTCCGCGGTGTGATTGATGATGTCGACTGGGGCGATCACGTTGTCGTCATCGAGGGTGATGAGGTCTTTCAACACGGTCTGCACCAGGGCGAGGTCCACGGGAGTGCGATTGAGGCTGGCGAACGCTGTGACGCGGATGAGCGTGCCCTCGAGCTCCCGGATGTTGGATGACACCTTGGTGGCCATGTACTCGAGGATCTCGGCGCTCACCTGCAGCTTCTCGCTCTGGGCCTTCTTGCGCAGGATGGCGATTCGCGTCTCCAGGTCGGGGGCCTGCACATCCGTGATGAGGCCCCACTCGAAGCGCGACCGCATCCGGTCCTCGAATCCGGTGAGCGCTTTCGGCGGCAGGTCGCTCGTGATCACGACCTGCTTGTTGTGGTCGTGGAGTGTGTTGAAGGTGTGGAAGAAGGCCTCCTGCGTCTCGACTGCCCGCTGGAGGAACTGGATGTCATCGATGAGCAGGATGTCGATCTCCCGATACCGCGACTGGAAGACCGATGCACGGTTGTTCGCGATCGAGTTGATGAAGTCGTTGGTGAATTCCTCGGAACTCACATAGCGCACGCGGATGCCCGGATACAGGCTCTCGGCGTAGTGGCCGATCGCGTGCAGGAGGTGGGTCTTGCCGAGGCCGGAGTCGCCATAGATGAAGAGGGGGTTGTACGCCTTCGCCGGCGCCTCGGCGACGGCGACCGCTGCGGCGTGCGCGAAACGGTTGGACCCCCCGATCACGAAGTTGTCGAAGTTGTACTTCGGGTTGAGGCGCGAGTCAGCCCGGCGGGCCCCGGAGGAGATCCCCTCCGACTGGGGGGCGGGGGTGACCGGCTGTTCGATGTAGGGCTGTTCCACGGTGGTGTCGTTCGGCTGGCCGAGGGCGTCGTGCGCGATCTCCGGATTCACGACGATCGCGAAATTGCTCACGGACTGCTCGTCGTCGAGGCCGGTGATCGCATTGAGAAGGGGGAGGCGGATGCGCTGTTCGAGCATCCCGCGCGTGAGATCGTTCGGTACCTCGAGGTAGAGGGTGCCGGCCATCACGCCCTTCGGCTCCACCAGGCTGAGGAAACCCTGCAGTTGGGGTGTGATCCGCTCATCGTCGCGCAGGGTGGTGAGCACGGATTTCCAGATGTCCTGGGTCGAATCCGTGATGTCGGTCAT